>CAVRMI010000001.1:0-9651 GCA_963722065.1 uncultured Thermoleophilia bacterium
ACCGAAGCCAGAGTAGCCGCTATTCGGCTCGGCTGAATCCCTTTGCTGCCGGGCTCGGGTCGAGCGGGCTCACCGGCAAGCCCGGCAGCGGCTCGGGGGCGTTGTAGCCGCCCGGCGCGACGTCGTTCGAGCCGTCCGGATGGAACAGCGCCGCAAGCAGCTGGATCTGCCCGCGTCCGACGCCGAGCTCGAACTGGCCGCCGCCGTAGAGCGCGATCCCCTCCTCGGCGCAGCGGTCGTAGAACTCGAAGAGCCGGGAGACCGGACCGAAGCGCGACGGCTTGGAGTTGAGGACAGCGGGGCGCGAACGGCAGCGCCTCGACGTCCGCCCACGAGTGGATCGGCGCGTCCCAGGTGATCCGGCCGCGGTGCGGCTCGAGCAGCGCGTCGGTCTCGGCGTCAGGTCGGGATCCTCGATCCACGCGTCCGGGAAGGCCTCGGTACCCGCCGGTACAGCTCGGGTCGGCCGGATTGTCGACGACAGTGCCGTGGTAGGCGCCCTTCAGGTCGACCACGTCGACGTTGCCGCGCGCCGCGAGCTCCGCGACGAACTCGTCGGTCCAGTCCGGCGTCGGGTCGAGCTTGAAGCGGAGCTCGGGATAGAGCGCCAGCCAGCCGTCGAGCGAGGCGGCGCGGGTCGAGGAGACGAACGTCAGCGGCCGAGCCTCGCGTCCGAGAGCGTCGCCGAGCGACAGGCCGGCCTGCCTGAGCGCGAGATCGAGCGCCGAGGACTCGAAGGCCCAGCGCCGGTAGTCGCGATAGGCCGCCTGGCCCGGCTCCCCGGCCGGGAAGAGGTCGAGCGCGTCGAGGTGCCTCGAGAGCGAGTCGAGCGTCCAGGAGCCCGCGAGCGTCGGGCGCGGGAACCGACGGGTGGTGCTCGGCCGCGTCGTAGGTGACGTCCTCGCCGCGTCCCTCGGCGCCGCCGCCGCGGATCGCGACGTGGTCGTCTTCCGTGTGAACTCGGGCGAGATCTCGACGCTCGCGACCTCGTAGTCCGCGCCGTCGATCTCGAGCGGCAGGTCGCGGACGTGGTCGTACAGCCCCATCGCGCCTAACCTAGCTGCGGCCCTCCAGGTGGCGGCGAAGCGCGTCGAGCCGGTCGTCCCACTCCTCGCCGGCGTCCGTCAGCCGGTAGCGCGTCTCGCGCCCCTGCGCTCCGACTCGACGAGCCCGGCGTCGCTGAGGGTGGCGAGGTGCTTCGAGACGGCCTGCCTCGTCATCGGCAGCTCGCCCGTCAGCTCCGTCGGCGTCGCGGTGCCGTGCTCGGCGAGGTAGCCGAGCACGTGCCGCCGGCTCGGATCGGCGAGCGCCGAGAAGACGTGGCTCAGGTTGTCGCTGCTCGGTGGATCAGGCAAAGGCGAGCGCCGAGGCTTGCAGGTCGAGTGCGGTCGTCCAGGCCGGCGAGGTCTCGACGACGGTCAGCCGAGTGCCGTCGTCGTCGTCGTCGAGCATGAACTCGACCTCGCCTTCGTCGTCCCACTCGAACGCGAGCCGCTCGCCGGGCTCGACCTCGGTGACGGTCGCGTGCCGCGACTCGCCGTTCGACCAGCGGAAGCTCGCCTCGCCGCCCGGACGCAGGTCGAGCTCGACGTCGTTCGCGAACCAGCGCTCGAGCTCGAACGGGTCGGTGAGCGCCGCCCAGACCTCGTCGCGGGTCGCCTCCAGAACGATCTCCTTGCGAATCATCGGCAACCTCCTGGTTGCGTGTATGGTGAGCAACCTACAGGTTGCACATTACAGGAGGTGTCTGCTGGTTGGTCAGGTAATCCCGATGGTGCTCGAGGCCGACGGGCGCGGCGAGCGCTCGTTCGACATCTACTCGCGGCTCCTTCGGGAGCGGATCGTCTTCCTCGGCCAGGAGGTCGACGACGCCGTCGCGAACCTCATCGCGGCGCAGCTACTGGTGCTCGAGGCCGAGGATCCGGAAAAGGACATCTGGCTCTACGTCAACTCGCCCGGCGGCTCCGCCTATGCGGGCATGGCGATCTACGACGCGATGCAGTACGTGAAGCCGGACATCGCGACCGTCTGCCTCGGGATGGGGATGTCGGCGGCCGCGATGATCCTCTGCGGCGGGGCGGCCGGCAAGCGCTTCGCGCTCCCGAACGCCAAGATCATGATCCACCAGGGATCCGGCGGGTTCCGAGGCACGCCGGCCGACATCCAGATCGCGGCGCGCGAGATCCTCGAGCTGACGCGGCAGATGTCCGAGATCATCTCGCGCCACTCGGGGCGAGCCGTGGAGCAGGTGATGCTCGACATCGACCGCGACCGCTTCATGACGCCCGGCCGAGGCGGTCGACTACGGCCTGATCGACGGGATCATGAGCGCGCGAGGCGTGCCCGCGACGAAAGCAGCGTGAGCACCAACCGAAACGCCGTGGCGAGGACGCCGATGGTGACCAGCGAGACGACGAGGAACGCGGCCTCCTTGCCCCCGAGCGTCCGGCCGAGCACCAGCGCGCGAATGAGGACCGCCGCCGGCACACCGACCGCCCAGGTGGCGGCGAGCCGGGCGAAGCTCGGTCGCGTGTAGAGGTGAAAGCCGAGCGCGGCAGCGAACCAGCAACCGAGGAACGGCAGGGCATCGCGCGCGTAGCCGGTTGCATGCAGGCCGTGCTCGTGGGAGAGCAGCCCGATCGTGACGAAGATGAGGATCGCCGCGGCGTCGGAAGCGGCGGCCGCTTTCGGAGCTAGTCGTAGGAGCACCCAGCGAGGTTAGAGAAACACAGCAGGGGCGCCCGTGGGCGCCCCGCTCGACATTCGCCGGTTACGACAGAGCGGTGCCTCGGCCGATTCCGGATCTGCGCCGGCGTCGTCGGCCGGAGGGGCCGGGGCGTCGCGGGCTCGGCAGGAGCAGCCGGCGCCGCAGCGCGGCGGAGCCGGGGTTGTGCCGCGGCGGCGGCAGCCACCGGCGGCGGCGGACTTACCGACGGTGATGTTCTCGGGCATCTTCGGCATCGTGACGCCTTCCTTCTTGCCCGGGGGAATGCGACGACCGCGATCAGGATCGCGATGATCGAGCCCACGTACATCGGCCACGCGCGGTACTGGCTCCAGTCGAGGAACACGATCACGGTGCAGACGAGCAGAGCGATTGCGAGCCCGGCCGAGGTCATCCCGGGGGTCACTTCCCCGAGCTTGACCTCGTAGTTCATCGCGCGGCCGATCTCCCAGACCAGGTAGGCGATGGCGACGAGGATCGTGATGATCCCGAACCCATGCCAGAGGCTTCGCCCGACGCTATAGCGGGCCGAACGTGTACTCCTGCCAGTTGAAGAACGAGAGGATGATGAAAAGAATCAAGCCCGCCAGCGTTGCCTGGACCTCGCGGGGCAGTTTCATGATGGCATCCATGTTTCCAACGCCCTTTCCGTGTCGTTGCCGGCCAATGACCCGCGTTCTTGGCGGGTACTCGCGAGCATAAACCGAAAACCGGCTGGAGGGGGCCCGGGCCGGCTGCAGTTACGGATGTGGAACGGCGCGGCGCGCCAGTCGTACCAGCGCCAGAACCAGTCCGGAACGATCCTCGGTGCGTGCGGGCGCGTACCGGCCTTGCCGTTCTGGAGCCAGTTGAACAGGTCGAACGACCACCTCGGCAGGGCCTTCGGGAGCTTCGAGGGCCGCTTGGACGGGATCAGGACGAGTGGCTTGGAGGGCTCGCTCATCTTCCCGGCGGCGTCGGTGGCGATCACCCGGTAGACGCTCGGCGCCGCGTGGTGAATCCGCGCGACGGCAGCGGTGGTCTGTCCGGGGATCGCAAGCAGCGGGTGATTGGTGAGCGTTACCTGGTAGGAGACGGCGTCACCGCTCGGCCCGGTCGACTTGCCCCACGAGAGCACGAGCTCACCATGTGAGAAGTGCCCGGTGAGGTCGGCGGGAGCGGGCGGCCGTGCGCGCTCGGGGAGCATGGCGAAGAAGCCGCCGCTGGTGGTCTCGATGTCGAGCGAGCCGTCGGCGTTGCGGGAGTAGCCGGCGCGCGCGCCTTTCGGCAGCGTCCCCGAGAAGAGCGGCTGGAGCGGCGTCCAGGTCGCTCCGTCGGTCGAGGTCATCGGCGCGAGCGGCCCGGGCCGCGGCGGGATGTGGATGGTCAGCGGGACCCCGAATCCGCTTCGAAGCTGAGCCGTCGCGGTCTGCTGCACCTGGAGCTGAACGCCGTAGCCGCCGGTCGCGAACCCGGCGACGGGCTCGGTGGGCAGCGCCGGAGTGAGCGTCACGACGACCGATTGACGGAAGGCGCCGGCGGGCCAGTTCACCGTCGAGAGGCCGTCGACCGAGGTCACGGAGCCGGCGGCGGACTCACCGAGGAGCGGCGTCGTGGCGGGCGGGCCGGGAATCGGCGGCGCGCCGGTCGAGCCGACGACGGCGGCGTCGACGTAGCTCGAGTCGATGTCGATCGTGGCGCCGTTCCAGGTCTCGTGGTGCGCGCCGCGGTATTGATGGATGCGTTGGTGGTTCGTCCAGAGCGTGTCCGAGACGTAAGGGTTGCCGAACACGCTCTCGTTGCCGTTCCAGTCGGCGATCCAGACGTCATCGGGCGAGGAGCCCGTCGCGGCAAGCGCCTGCAGATCGCGAATCGTCGAGCCGGCGCTGCCGTACACGCCCGCGAGGTCGCCGAGCGCGTGCAACTCGTTCACCCAGCCGGAGACGAACGCCTGCACAACCTGGCTGCACGCCGGGTTGTTGACCGAGTAGCCCTCCATGTCGAAGTAGATCGGGCTGCCCGGCGGGAGCCCGAGCGCGTTCGAGTCGTTCGCGGCGTCGTCGGCCGCGGCTGTTCCCTGGCTCGCCGCGAGCGTGGGGGAGATCTTTGCGACGTCGGAGCGGCCGATGCAGGGCGCCTGCAGGCCGACGTAGAGCGGGATCAGGTTCCACCCGGTCGCGACGGCGCCGGCCGTCCAGGCCGGCGAGAGCTGGGGATTCGAGCAGGCGCGGTTGGCGCCGCCGACGTAGATGCCGAGCGCGCGGTAGGGCGAGGCGAGCCAGGCGTTCAGCGTGTCGAGCTTGGGCGCGTTGCACGCGTCGAAGGCGTAGCCCGCGAAGGCGGACGCCTTGGACGCGCCCGACGAGGCAGACCCGCCGCCGGCCAGGACGAAGCTGAGCCCCGCCGCAAGCGCGACGCCACCCAATCGTCTCCAGCTCCTGCGAACCCCTGAAGCGCGCGCTGAGCTCAACCAGCGCATGACAGGTACTTCGCTGCGCGCCGCAGCGCTCCTTGCCATCGCCTCACGGTACGGGCGAAACCTGAGAATCCGGTTCGGGCCTCGTGCGGAGAGTGTGTGCGACGCGGCCGAACCCGTCGACGTCGTCGAGGGAGCGCTCACGCCGCATCACCTCACCGCCGTTCGAGTCGGCGCCGAGCGCGGTGTTCCCCTCGATCGCGGTGAACGAGCCGTCGTCGCCGGCGCTCTCGACGATCCCGATGTGGTCGGGAGCTCCGCCGTCCCAGTTGTAGATCGCGAGGTCGCCCGGCCGCGGGGGCCGGTGCCCGAGCCACATGCCGGTCGAGCGCAGCCAGGCCTCGGTCGACGGAACATAGGCGCAGCCGCGCGGAGTGCACCCGGCGGCGTCGAACCCGGCCGCGATGATCGTGCGGGCGCCGACGGCGAAGCAGTAGCTGACGAAGATGTTGCACCAGGGGACGCCGTCGAGCCCGAACCAGGCGCCGAACGGTGTGCGGTTCGACCCCGGCGGGTCCTCTCTCGTCCCGAGCCATCTCGCCGCCTCGGCGAGTGCGCGCCGGCCGATCGCGCTTCCCCCGGCCGGCACCGGCCGATCGGGCTCCTTCGCGAGTGCGGCGCGTGTCTGCGGCCCGACGATCCCGTCGACCTCGATCCCGGCCGCCGCCTGAAACTCGCGAACGGCGTGCTCGGTTGCCGGGCCGTACTCGCCGTCGGCCGGGCCGGGGTCGAAGCCGAGCGCGGCGAGTCGCCGCTGGACGGCGAGCACATCGGGCCCCGTGAGGAGCGGGCTCGTGACGAGCAGCAGCCGATCCATGCCGGGAGTCTGACAGAGCCGCTGTCAAATGGCAACAGAATGCCGCCTCGACGTGTGAGGAGAGGCCCGACGAGTCAGACCTCTCCTCCGCCCGTTGGAGCTCTGGGGGACGTACTCCTTGTCGCCCGGCTCCGACTCCCGCAAGCCTTCCCTTAGCTGCGAGCGTGCTCCGCCACTGTGCGTGCGGCTCGGGTCGGCCGCAAGGGTCGTTCACCGCTCCGTTGCGAGGTTTCGGCCACGCGGTAAGAATGGGATTGCCGTGGCGAAGCCTGTTGTGGGGATCACGACGTACCTGACGCCCGCGTCGTTCGGCGTCTGGGAGACGACGGTCGTGCTCGTGCCTCAGAGCTACGTGCTCGGCGTCGAGAGTGCGGGCGGCCGGGCGCTGCTCGTGCCGCCGGCCGAAGACGGGATCGAGGAGACGCTCGACGCGCTCGACGGCCTGATCTTCTCCGGCGGCTCCGACCTCGACCCGGATCTCTACGGGCAGGAGCCCCATGCGGAGACGAACGGGATCGTGCCCGAGCGGGACCGGGCCGAGCTCGCGCTGCTCACCGCCGCGCTCGAACGCGACCTGCCGGTACTCGCCATCTGCCGCGGCTCGCAGGTGCTGAACGTCGCGCTCGGCGGCGATCTGATCCAGCACCTGCCGGACCTCGTCGGGCACGAGAAGCACAAGGAGTCGCCCGGTGAGTTCTCGGAGCACGAGGTCGAGATCGAGCCGGGGAGCCGCCTCGCCGGCGTTCTTGGATCCCAGGTCGACGTGAAGTCGCATCACCATCAGGGCCACGCCCGCCTCGGCGCCGGCCTCCGGGTCTCCGCCCGCGACGCCGATGGCCAGATCGAGGCGCTCGAAGACCCCGCCCGTCGGTTCACGGTCGGCGTCCTCTGGCACCCCGAGGCAGGCGAGGACCTGCGCCTGTTCGAGGCGCTCGTCGCAGAAGCGGCTGCCTACCGCGCCGATCGGCGCCACATCTAGGCGGCGGCCGGGCCCACCTCCGTCGTGCAGAACGCGCAGCGGCTCGCTGCGATCGGGATCTCGCTCAGGCACTCGGGGCAGTTGCGGGTCGTCGGGTCGGCCGGCGGCTCGGTGCGCGAGCGGGCGACGAGTGCGTTCACCGGCTTGATCACGAGGAAGAAGAGGACGATCGCGACCAGCACGAAGGCGATCAGCGCGTTCAGGAAGAGCCCGTAGTCGAAGCGGCTGCCGTTGATCGTGAACGAGAGCTGCGAGAAGTCCGGCTTGCCGAAGATCGCCGCGATCAGCGGCGTGACGATGTCGGCGACGAACGCCGCGATCACGGCCCCGAACGCGACGCCGATCACGATTCCGACGGCCATGTCCACGAGGTTGCCGCGGAGCAGGAATGCCTTGAAGTCCTTCACGACGTCTCCTTTCGCGGGCGCGCGAACGCCCTGATGACGGGTAGGCCCCGGATCATCGCGGGAGAGGTGGCCGGCCTTGAGCGGCCGGGCGGATCGGCTCAGGCGTCTTCGGGCGGTGCGGGCAGCGTCTGAATCGCGGCGAGACCGGCGTTCAGCGCGCGCTCGAGGAACTCGGCCTTGATCGCAACGACCTCCGTGGGGTCGAAAGTCGCATCGCTCATGTGGTGCTCGTACCACGCGAGCCAGACCTCGGTCATCCCGCGCACCGCGATTGCCGCCATGACTCGAGCCTTCATCCCGTCTGCCGGCTCGGAAAGCTCGGTGGCGAACGCCTCTGCGAAGACGTCCTCGAGCAGGGCGAGCCTGAGCCGTTGCTCGGCAACGAGCTCCGGCACCGACTCGGCGACAATCGGGAGCAGGCGCAGAACCTCGAAATACGGGCGCTCGACCTCCAGAAGGTCCTCCCTGACCCACGACACGATCGTCGTCACGGTTGGCTCGGCAGGGTCTCGCTCCTGGATACGCAGGCGCGCGCTCTCGGTGATCGCGTCGATCACGCCGAAGACGATGTCGACCTTCGCCGGGAAGTAGTTGAAGAAGGTGCTCGGCGAGATCTCAGCCATCTCGGCGATCTGGACGAGCGTCGTCTCGTGGTACCCCTGCTCCGCGAAGAGCTTGAACGCGACGTCGATGATCGTCGCCCTCGTCCTCAGCTTCTTGCGTTGACGTAGGCCGAGCTGTGTCGCAGACATCGTCAAGTGCCCCCTGGGTTCGCCGCCTGCATCGAGCTGAACCGATTATCCGACTGCGGAAGCCCTATTGCCGCTCTTTTCGTAGCGTAATCGCCCGTAGTCCTATCCGAACTAAAAATCTCAAATTCGGACCGAGGTTCCTGAGAATCGCTATCATCGAGTAATGGCAGGTGTCGCCGCAACCGAGTGGTCGGAGGCCACGCTCGAGGCGCTGCAGCGCAAGGGGCTGCGCAACGGCGGTGCCCGTCGAGCCGTCATCGACCTGCTCGCCGGCCAGGATTGCTGCCTGACGGCGCAGGAGATCTTCGACCGGCTACGCGTCTCCGATCGCCGTGTCGGCATCGCAGCGTGTATCGCGTTCTCGAGCTGCTCACCTCCGAGGGCTGCGTCCAGCGCATCGATCTCGGCTCGGGCATCTCGCGCTACGAGCCGGTTCATTCCGGCGGGGGCCACCATCATCATCTCGTCTGCGACAGCTGCGGGAAGGTGGAGGCGTTCGAGGACACGCAGCTCGAGACCGCGATCCACCGGGTCGAGACGACATCGGGCTACGCGGTCGCCGGGCACGACGTCGTGCTGCACGGCGCCTGCGGCGACTGCCGTTAGAACGCCTTGCGCCAGGTCGCCGCGAAGGCCGCGACGTAGATCGCGACGGCCACGCCGACGATTGCGCTGCTCGGTGGGACCGACGGGGCCACGTAGGCGAGCGCGACCCCGACCCAGATCGAGGCGAGCGCGGCCGCGCCGGAGATTGCGAGGCCGAGCCGGGCTCGGCCGTCAGCCGCATCGCGGCGCCGGCGGGGGCGGCGATCAGCCCGAGCAGGAGCAGCGCGCCGACAGCCTGGGTGGCCTCGGCCGCGTCGATCGCGAGCAAGACCAGGAATGCGGCTCCGAGCGCCCCGACCGGAACGCCGCGGGCCGCCGCGGAGTCCGGCGCGATCGTTGCGAATAGAAGCGGCCGCGAGATCCCCACGATCCCGGCCACGACGAGCGCGGCGATCCCCGCTGCGAGCTCGGTCTGGTTCGCGCTGAGGCTGAAGAGCGATCCGAAGAGCGTGCGGGCGGCGATCGCGCCGTTGCTCCCGCCGGCTCCGCGGCTGAAGAGGAAGAGGAACAGCACCCCGAGCCCGAGCACCCAGGCGAATACGACGCCGATCGCGGCGTCGTCTACGCGGATCCGGTCACCGAGCGCGGCGAAGAGAAGCGCCACGGCGATCGTCGCGGCGAACAGGCCGACGCGCAGGTCGATCCCCGCGAGCGCGGCCGCGAGGACGCCTGTGAACGCGACGTGGCTGAGCGCGTCGCCGGCGAACACCTGCGCGCGCAGCACGACGAAGTATCCGACCGCACCCGAGGCGATCGCGATCGCCGAGCCCGCGACGAGCGCATTGCGGATGAACTCCTGCGCGAGCATCAGCGCCGCCCCCCGACTCCCAGCGCCGCAAGATAGGCGGCGAACCCGAGCGAGGTGATGAAGAAGCCGACCGGATAGTCCGTGTAGTACGAAAGCGAGAGG
>CAVRMI010000002.1:0-4582 GCA_963722065.1 uncultured Thermoleophilia bacterium
GATCGCCCTCGTCGCGGCGGCTGTTGCCGCACTGATCGATTAGAGAGCGTGCGACCGGCACGGTTGGCGGCGACTAGACCGTGAACTGGCCGTCGCGGTAGATCGTCTTCGTCCGTCCGCTCGGGAGCGTGGCCGTCACCTCGCGGCGCGCAGTCGAGACGATGTCCGTGTGGACGGAAGACTCGTTGAAGCCGAGCCGCTTCCAGTCGCTCTTCCTCTGCACCGCGATATCGCCCGTGAACGCCTGGCCGGTAGTGCTGCCGATCGCGAGGTGGAAGTTCCCCCGCGGCCCGCCGCGGTTCTCGTCGTAGAGCGTCTCGGCCATGAATCGCGTGATCCTGCTGAGCCGGCCGTCGGTGAGCGAGATCTCGCCGACGCGCTTCGAGCCCTCGTCGCTCGCGATCATCGCGTGCAGCAGGTGCTCGCTGCGGCTTCGCCGAGGCTTCGACGATGACGCCGCGCTCGAACCGCAGCCGCACCCCGTCGATCATGCTCTCCGTAACGGTGGAGCGGCTCGGTGAAGGCGACGGTGCCTTCGGTTCCGCGCCAGTCGGGCGTGGTGAAGATCTCGAAGCTCGGGATGTTGTGACCGGTTCCGCCCAGCCACTGTCTCGTCGGCCCGACCGTGAACTGGAGGTCGATCCCGTCGCCCTCGACGTGCAGGCGCTCGATCTGGAGCTTGTTCAGCCGCTGCTTGATGCGGCTGATCTCCTTGAATACCTCGCGCCAGCGCTTGATCGGGTTGGGATCGTCGAGGAAGCACGCCTCGATGATCTGGCCCCAGTATTTCTCGTGCGAGAGCCGCGCCTCCTTGGCCATCGCCGGTGTCCCGTAGAGGCCGAGTGTCCAGGAGTAACGGCCCTCCGCCTCCTTCTTCGCGATCCACTCGCGATAAGGGCGGATCGACCGCCGGCCGACCAGGAGCTTCTCGGGGTCGACGCCCTCGAGCTGATGGGGGTCATCGGTGGCGATCACGGCGATGCGATGGTCGATCGTCGCGGCAAGCCCGCGGTAATACGCACGGGGGAAGCTCAGAGCTGCTCGATCGAGGCGATCTCGAGCGCCGAGCGTGAGGTTCCGCTCGGTGAGTAGTCGCCGAGCGTCGTACCTCCCGATTTCAGCACCGCGTCACGGAGAGCGACGTACAGCGGCTTGGCGATATCGCCCGACGAGATCATCACGACATCGCCTCGAGCGATGCCGCGCCCTTCGTTGAGTGCGAAGTTGACGAGCACATCGGCGTACCGGTCGATGATCTCCGGAGGCGGCTGGTAGGCCATCGGCGGACAATAGCTCCCGGTCCCCACGACGTGAGCCGGCAGGCGATGACTAGTTTGGGACGATGGTTTCGAGCAGCCGTGCGAAGTGGCTCGCCCTACTCGTTCTCTGCCTGGGCGATCTGATGATCGTCCTCGATGTGACGATCGTGAACGTCGCGCTGCCCTCGATCAAGGCGAACCTCGACTTCAGCGCGTCGACGCTGGCGTGGGTGGTCAACGCCTATGTGCTGACCTTCGGCGGCTGCTTGCTGCTCGGGGGTCGCGCCGGTGACCTGTTCGGCCCTCGGCGCGTCTTCCTTGCCGGCATCGCGCTCTTCACGATCTCCTCGCTGGTCTGCGGTCTTGCGCAGTCGAAGGGAATGCTGATCGGCGCACGCGCTGTGCAGGGGATCGGCGGCGCGACCGTGTCGGCCGTCGCGCTCGCGCTGATCATGCGCCTCTTCACCGAGCCGCGTGAGCGCGCGAAGGCGATGGGCGTGTTCGGCTTCGTCGCCTCGGGCGGCGGATCGCTCGGCGTCGTGCTCGGAGGGGTGCTCACGGACGCGCTCGACTGGCACTGGATCTTCCTCGTGAACATTCCGATCGGGGTCGTCGTCTACATCCTGTCGCTGCGGCTCCTGCCCAGGGCGCAAGACCATGTCCACCATGGGCCGGTCGATATCGCGGGGGCCGTGACGGTCACGTCGGCGCTGATGCTTGCCGTCTACGCGATCCTGAACGGGAACAGCAGCGGCTGGGGCTCCGCTCGGACGCTCGGGCTTCTGTTCGCGTCGGCCGTGCTCCTGGGGATCTTCCTGCTGATCGAGACCCGGGCCTCCTCGCCGCTCGTCCCGCTGCGGCTGTTCAGGATTCGCGACGTCTCGGGCGCGAACATCGTCGCGATCCTGATGTCGGCCGCGATGTTCGGCTGGTTCTTCGTCTCCGCGCTCTACCTCCAGAACATCATGGGGTACGACGCGCTTCAGGTCGGTCTCGCGTTCCTGCCGGCGACGCTGCTCATGGGTGCGCTCTCGCTGGGGGTCTCGGCGAAGATCGTGATGCGGTTCGGGATCCGGTGGCCGCTCGTCACCGGGATGCTCTTCTTCGCGGCCGGCCTCGCATTGTTCGCCCGGGCGCCTGCCGGGGGCAGCTATGTGATGAACGTGCTGCCGGGGATGATCCTGCTCGGCTTTGGCGGGGCGATCTCGTTCAACCCGCTCTTCCTCGCGTCGATGAGCGGCGTCGAGCCGGCGGAGTCGGGGCTTGCCTCCGGCGTCGTGAACACGGCTCAGATGATGGGCGGGGCCGTCGGGCTCGCGGTGCTGGTCAGCCTGGCCGCGAACCGCACCGACAGCCTCGAGACGGCGGGGAACAGTGCGGTCTCGGCCCTCAACGGCGGTTATCACCTGGCATTCGCGCTCGCCGCCGTCTTTGCGCTTGCCGCTGCCGGGGTGGCGTTCGCGTTCATCCGTGCGGCGATGCCGGCGATGGGTCACGGCGAGCTTCCGGAGCCGGCGCTCGACGCTTCCGGCTAGCGCGCTCTCGCATATCGACGAGGCTTTTCCCGGTGTTTCCTGGAGAGGCACGCATAAGATCCGCGCGAAGAGGCAAACTCTCCTCGATGCCCGAGGAGGATGCCCGCACGGTGATCAGCTCTCAGACCGGCAGCCATGCCGAGGTCGCAGCAGATCCTGCCGACGACTGGCTGTCCGACGCCTCCGATCTCGACTGGTTCGACGACCCCGGGCGTGCACCCCGGCCGCGAGCAGCCCTTCAGGCCGGTACGGTGGCAGCGGCGGCCTCCCACGAAGGCCCGCCACCGGTCGACGACGTCATCCGCCGGCGGCGGGCGATCGCCCTCCTGGCGGGGCTCGCCGTCATCGTCGCCGTGGTGCTCGTCTGGCTGCTCGTCATCGACTCAGGTGGAAGCAACACGCCTGCGCCGACGACGCCGGTGACTACGCCGGCGAACACGACACCGGCCGAGTCGACGACACCCGCGACGACAACGACCACCACGCCGGCGACGACAACGACCACCACGCCGGCGACGGGTGGCACGATCACCGTCACCCTGCCGGCCGCCGGAAAGATGAAGCCGGGCGACACGAGCCCCGAGGTCAAAACCCTGCAAGAGGCCTTGAACCAGCTCGGTACAGCTCAGCTCAAGGTTGACGGAATCTACGGCCCGCTGACGCAGCAGGCGGTCACCGCGTTCCAGCAGGCCAACGGGCTGACCGTCGACGGGATCGTCGGCACCCAGACATCCGCTGCGCTCAACACCGCTCTCGCGGCGCAGGGCTAGGCGGCTGGACTACGGACGGCGGTAACTGATCGTGCGGCTGAACGCGCCCAGGTAGCCGCGTCCGGCCTGGTTCACGCTCATTGCGATCCGAACGGTCGACGAGCCGTGCGGCAGCTTCGACGCAGCGAACGTCGCCGACGACTTGTTGTTCAGCCGGGCCTTGGCGACCGTCTTCCAGCGGTCTCCCGAGAGCAGCACCTGGAGCTGAACCTGCCTGCCGCGGAACGAGGAGCCCGCGACGACCCTGGTCGTCAGGCGGCGCTGGGTGATCACGCGGAGCGACATCGCGGGCCTCACGCCGATCGTCACCGCAGAGCTCGTGCCGTCGGGCGTATTAGCCTCATAGGCGGTCTGAATCTTCGGCTTCGCCTGAAACGTCCACGACCCACCGGCGCCTGTCAGCGCCGTGCCGACGGTCTTGAACGAGCTCGTGCCGAACGCCTCCGCGAGAACCATCACGGTCACTCCCGACTGCCTGCTCGAGACGGCGCCGGATAGCGTCGCGGAGTGGCCGTACACGAGCTGGACCGTCGACGAGGCGATCGTCACGGCGGCGACGGTCGTGAACGTGACGTCGCTGCCGTACGTCGTGCCGGCGTTACTCGTGCCGACGAGCCGATAGTGGTAGGTGGTAGCGGCTTTCAGGCCCGTGATCGCGGCCGAGACGCCCGTGGCCGCCGTGCCGGATCCCGCGCTCTTCGTCGAGCTCTTCGAGCTGTACGAGGCGCTCGGCCCGTACTGGAAGTACCAGGTCGTCGAGCTGCCTTGGGGATTCACGGAGCCGGTGAGGGTCGCGCCGTTCGTCGAGGCGCCCTGGGCCGAACCGGTCTGCACGACGGGGGGGCCGACGCTGCCGAACGTCAGGTCACTTCCCGCCGAGGTGCCCGCCGTGCTCGAGCAGGAGACGCGGAAGTGGTAGATCCCGGCGCCGAGGCCGGTGATGGTGGCCGACACGTTGACCGACTTCGTGCCCGATCCTGCGTTCACGGTGGCCGACCTCGACCCGTAGCTCGTTGAC
>CAVRMI010000003.1:0-21371 GCA_963722065.1 uncultured Thermoleophilia bacterium
TTAGAACCCCTCCTAGCAAAGCCGAAAATACCTCTACTACAGGGGTTTTCTCTGCGAGGAATGCGGCAGACGCGGGTCCGGTGCACACGCGGGTGCTTCCAAGGATCGAGATGGACCGGCCCGCATGGCCGAGCGCGGGGGGCTGAGGCTCTGAAATGATCCACGGGTCGGGTTGGGCTCTACGGCCTACGTCCCCTCTGGAGGTGGGTGCCCCTTAGCGCGGCAGAGAACAGGTTCGGGTGTCCTCGGCAGGTCGGACACCCTCGCGGCTCCCGGGCCCGTCCGGGGCGGTACTGCGCGCCTAGGCTCCGCACCACCTCGAAACCACATATCTGTGGCTCGGCGTTTGCCCAAATTGACGGCGGGGGATATCTTCCCCCCGACGGGACGGGGAATGATGCGAGATGACGGATCCCCGGGGACGCAACGATCAGCCTGCGCCGTGGATCCGGCTCGTTGCAGAAAGAGATCGAGGTTCGGATGAACGCCGAGCTCAAAGGCGAGGCGTATCTCGATGTGGAGCTTCAGATGCTCGCGACGATGAGATCACGGTATCCCGACATTCCGGCCAACCTCGCCGGCGAATTCGCACGTCGGCTGGACGCCGGGTCGCTGAGACTCACCGCATGGAATGAGGCCGTCCACTGGCTGGAAGGCACCGACTGGTTCAAGAGAGGGCGTTAGCCCCTCACAGTCGCGCTAGCTCACCCACGCCTGACAGCTGGCTGGGCACGATCCGTCCTTCATCAGCCAGATATCGGCGATCGAGCCAGCGTAAGGGGTGACATAGGCGAAAGGTTGTTCCTTTTCGGCCGATAACCTCCCTGAAGCCTTGCGGATATTCGACTCCCCCGGGGGGTGAAGATGTTGAGCATCGCAAGGGTGAAGACACGTCTGGCCGCGACCAGCATCACGCTGGGCATCGGTCTTTGCACTCGGATACGCCGTGACAAAGGCTTGGGTCGAGGGTTCGGTTTAGGGCGACAACGGGCGAAGGGCTCTAGGTCGGGCTGGACGAGCTTGCGCTCCGTCTTCGCCTTGTAACACCCGGCGCGGCGGCCTTCTCGAAGCCGCCTCTGGGATCGTCGCCGCCGTCCATCGGTAAGGCTGTGAGTGGGTGGGCCGCTCGGCCCCGCGAACGGGTCGGGAGAATCCGGCGGGGGGGCCTCATAAATCCTTGCTTTCTCTACCGCAGTCCCTACCGCCGTCCGAGGTAGCGTCTGTGTCCTCTCGGGGGGGGCTGGCAAGCGTGAGGAACGAGACTTGGATGGAAACGGGGATGATCGGAACCGTTATCCAGCGGGCTCCGACGGAGGCCATCGAACTCTCGGGGAGACGCTCGCTCGCTACGAGCAGAGCCATGTCGAGCACAACGGGGAGCTCCTGCGCAGCTGTTTCCACGATGATGCGCTCATCGAGTCCGTGGCCTCCGACGGCCGTGCCGCTGGGGCCGGACGCGACCGCCGAGCTGATCCGAAAGGCGCTCGTGGACGGCGTCTACTCGATCCGGAAGTGGCAATACGAGGTGCACACGCCCGAGATCGTGCTCGTGACGGTCGGCGCTCGTCATAGCTTCCAGCCGGGAGGCATAGCCGACGAGACGGTGTTCCGTGTCGTCGTCGGTCGTGACGGGTTGATCTGGCGTGCACGCGGGTACGCCACGTACGAAGCCGGACTTAGCGCCATCGCGCTCAGACCGACCCCGCACGACTGGGAATAGCGCCCGCTTCAGCGCTCGAGCCGTCAGCTCCGATCGGAGCCGCCCCGCAACGCTCATGCGAGTTATTCGCGGGCACGCTCGAACTGCCGATCTCAGCACTGTGACACCGAACTGGCACGGCATGGTCGAGTTCGGCCTCGTGGCGTTCTTAGTTCTGCTCATCATCATCCGCCTGGTGTTGCGCGGTTAGGGCGGCTTGCCCGACTGCCTCGAGGTCGTGCCGGAACCGACCTCTCGAGCTGACGAGGGCGCGGCCGCTTGCCTACGACAGATACCGTGAATCATGGAGTCGAGGGGATTGGTCGAGTTTCGGTACGCCGATGGGACAGTTGTCACGCACGACTGCGAGCAGTACACCGTCGGGCCCCTGACCAGAGGGGATCAGCTCGAGTTCGACGGGAAGACGTGGGCGATGGACGACCGCGAGGATCGCGACGGTGTGACCGTCCATCTCTTCTCCGAGTGCGAGCGGGACGTCGAAGGCTTGCGCGCCCGCCGGCGCGGCCGCGGCTGACCGACCGCCGATCTCGCTCTATGCTCGCGGGCGATGGCACCGAGCCTCCCGTTGACCCGTGAAGAGGCGGTTGCGCGCGATCTCGGATCCGCTCGCTCCGTTCCGCGAACGGTTCGTGATCCCCGACGGGGGCTCGTCTACCTCGACGGCAACTCGCTCGGCCGGCTGCCGCGCGCGACGCTCGAGCGGCTCGGAGACGTCGTCGCCGCGGAGTGGGGCGGGCGGCTCATCCGCGGCTGGTTGGAGCCCTGGCTCGAGTTGCCGGTAGCAGGTCGGCGATCTCGTCGGTGAGCTCGTCGGTGCCGCTGCGGGCCAGGTGATCGTCGCCGACTCGACGACCGTCTGCCTCTCAAGCTCGCCTCGGCTGCGCTCGATCTCGACCCCGGTCGGACCGAGATCGTGATCGCCCGCGGACGAGTTCCCGACCGACCGCTACGTGCTCGAGAGCCTGGCGACGAGCCGCGGGCTCGAGCTGCGCTGGCTCGAGGCGGATCCGGTCGCGGCCGACTCCGGGAGCCTGGCCGCGCTCCTCGGGCCGCGCACCGCGCTCGTCGTGCTCTCGCACGTCAACTACCGGTCGGCCGCCGTGACGCCGGTCGAGCGAGATCACGAGCCTCGTCCACAACGCCGGCGCACTCGTCCTCTGGGATCTCTGCCACAGCGCGGGCGCCCTGCCGGTCGGCCTCGACGCGGCGGGTGCCGATCTCGCCGTCGGCTGCACCTACAAGTACCTCAACGGCGGCCCGGGGGCGCCGGCGTTCCTCTACGTCCGCCGGGAGCTCCAGGCGCTGCTGCGCCAGCCGGTCTGGGGCTGGTTCGGCCGTCGCGACCAGTTCCTGATGGAGCAGGGCTACGCGCGGGCCGCGGCATGACCGCCTGGCTCTCGGGCACGCCGAACGTGCTCGGCCTGTGCGCCGTCGAGGAGGGCGCCCGGCTCGCCGCCGAGGCGGGGATCCCGGCGGTCCAGGCGAAGGCCCGGGCGCTCACCGGGTACGCGATCGAGCTGTTCGACCAGCGACTGGCGCCGCTCGGCTTCACGCTCGGCAGCCCGCGCGACCCGGCCGCCGCGGCGGCCACGTGTCGGTGTGCCGCCAGGACGCCGGCGCGCTCTGCGACGCCCTCGCCGACGACGGGTGTGATCACCGATTTCCGGATGCCCGACGCGATCAGGCTCGGATGCTCTCCGCTCACGACCCGGTTCACGGACGTCTGGGACGGGATCGACCGCCTCGGTTCGCCGCCGGCCGGGAGCTCAGGGACGGGGAGCGCACTCGGCCGCCAGAGCCGCCCGGCGCGGCGCAGCGCGTCCGACCGTCACCTCGCGGCCGCCGGTGAGCCCGGAGGGCGCAGGATCAGCACGAGCGCCATCACCGCGCCGATCGCGACGAGCCGCGTGCCGGTCGGGAGGTGGAGGTAGAAGCCGAGGTGGATGCCCTGCTCGGCGTCGGCGAGGAACGAGTTCAGGCCGCTGATCAGGAGCGCGCCGAGCACGGCGCCCCAGAGGCTCTGCAACGCCGCCGACGACGAGCATCGCGAGCGTGATGAACGTCAGCTCGAGGTAGACCTGGTCGACGGTGATCGAGCCGAGCTCGTGGACGAGCAGGCCGCCCGCGAAGCCGGCGAGCGCGCCGCTGATCACGAACGCGATAGAGGCGCTCGCGGTGCACGTGGATCCCCGACGCCTGGGCGGCGAGCGGATCCTCGCGCGTCGCCCGCAGCCGCCGCCCGAAGCGGCTTCGCTGGTAGGCGAACGCGACGACGATCGCGATCAGCGCGCCGGTGGCGAGCGTCCAGGTGCCGCTCTCGGGCACGAGCGCGAGCGCGGTCACGCCCGGGCCGATCTTCGTCCCAGTAGCTGATGATGTTGGCGGTGATCCCGAGCACGGCGAACGTGGCGATGCCGGCGGGCAGGCCCGAGAGCCGCATCAGCGCGACGCCGGTGAGGAGCGCGAAGATCGCGCCCGGCGGCCGCGGCGAGCGCGAGCGAGGGCACGGTCGAGACGTGCGTGTGCCGCAGGACACGGGAACATCGTCGGCAGCACGAAGTTCTTCTGCTCGGCGCCGAGCGTCAGGATCCCCGAGAGGTAGGCGCCGACGGCGACGAAGCTGATGTGGCCGAACGAGAGCACGCCCGAGTTGCCGATGAAGACGTAGAGCGCGACGACGATCGCGGTGTTGACGAGCGCGTCGTCGAACTCGAGCTGGCGCACGGCGCCGACCTGCGAGCCGAGCAGCCGCGACGGCGAGCACCAGCACCGCGGGCACCGCGAGCGTCACGCAGCGAGTCGAGCCGGCCTCTCACACGCGCTCCGCGCTCAGCGCCCGGCGCTCGCGAAGAGGCCGCCCGGCCGCAGGAGCAGGACGACGATCACGAGCCCGTAGACGACCGACGGCAGGTAGACGCTGCTCGAGGAGGGCAGCTCGTCGCCGACGAACGCGGTCGCGAAGCCGATCGCGAAGCCGCCGAGCGGTCGCCGTCAGCAGCCGGTCGAGGCCGCCGACGACGACCCCGACCAGCGCGAAGATCGTCACCTGGACGCCGAAGTCGGGCGTCACGAGCGGCGACTGCACGGTGAGCAGCACCGCGACGGCGGCGGCGAGCGCGCCCGAGATCGCGAACGAGAACGCGATCACCCGGTTGGCCCGCACGCCGAGGAGCCGCGCGGTGCGGAAGTCGGCGGCGGCGGCGCGCAGCTGCAGCCCGATCGTCGTCCGGTTCAGGAGCAGCGTCAGCGCCGAGCAGGAGCACGGCGCCGACGATCACCGCGACGATCGTGATCCAGCGGATCCGCAGCGAGCCGATCGCGATCGCCGTGTTCAGCCCGCCGAGCGTCCCGACCGTGCTGCCCCGCGAGCCGAACGCGAGCAGGTAGACGTTCTGGAGCAGGAAGCTGATCGCGAAGGTGGCGATCAGCATCGTCGCCGGGCGAGGCGCCGCGCAGCGGCCGGAACGCGACCCGCTCCAGCACGAGCGACATCGCGATCACGACCGCGAAGCAGGCGAGGATCGCGACGACGGCCGGCTGGCCGCTCAGGAAGGCGAGCGTGTAGGCGCCGGCGGTGATCAGCTCGCCGTAGGCGAGGTTGACGAGCCGCATCACGCCGAAGACGAGGCCGATCCCGACCGCGACGACGCCGTAGACGGCGCCGAGCGCGATCCCGTCGATCACCGACTGCAGGAAGCTCATGACAGGTAGGCGTGGCTCAGGCGGCGGGTCAGCTCGTCCGGGTCGGCGGCGTCCTTGCGTGTCGAGCGTCAGCCGCAGCTCGGCGTTCGAGAGGACGTGCGTGCGGTCGGCGAACGCGACCGTCATCACGCCGCGCTGCTCGACGAGCAGGATCGTGACGCCGTGGTCGCGGATCTGGCCGAGCGTCTCGAAGAGCGTCTCGACGATCTTCGGCGCGAGCCCGAGCGACGGCTCGTCGAGCAGGAGCACGTCGGGCCGCGCGATCAGCGCGCGCGCGATCGCGAGCTGCTGCTGCTGGCCGCCCGAGAGCGAGCCCGCGTGGCGGCTCGCGAACTCGGCGACGACCGGGAAGAGCCCGCGCACCCAGTCGAGATCGTCGGCGACGCCGTCCTTGCGTGCGCCGCGCCGGCGAGGCCGAGCCGCAGGTTCTCCTCGACCGTCAGCGAGCGCGAAGATGTGGCGGCCCTCGGGCACGAGCGCGACGCCGGAGCGGGCGATGTCCTCGGGCCGCCCGCGCAAGCGCGCCGCCGCGGAGCAGGATCTCGCCGCCCGCGAGCGGGACGGCGCCCATGATCGCGTGCAGCGTCGTCGACTTGCCGGCGCCGTTCGGGCCGATCAGGCCGACGATCTCGCCGCGGCTCGAGCCGCAGGTTGAGGCCGCGCACGGCCGCGACGGCGCCGTAGCGGACCTCGACGTCGCGCGAGCTCGAGGATGGCGTCAGCCATCGACGGCCTCGACGTTCGAGGTCCCGGCGCCGAGGTAGGCGGTCGCGACGTCGAAGTTCCGGCGGATCTCGTCCGGCGTCCCCTCGGCGAGCGTGCGGCCGCGGTCGAGCACGTGGACGCGGTCGCAGACCTCCATGATCAGCGCGACGTTGTGGTCGATCAGGAGCACGCCGCGCCGAAGTCGTCGCGGACGGAGCGCACGACCGCCGCGAAGGCCGGGATCTCGGCCTCGTGCAGGCCCGCCGCGGGCTCGTCCATCAGCACGAACCGCGGCCGCAGCGCGAGCGCGCGCGCGACGCCGAGCTTCCGCTCGTCGCCGTGCGGGAGCACCGCCGCCGGTCCGCTCGGCCCGGGCCGCGAGCCCGAGCAGGTCGAGCAGCTCGCCGGCGCGCCGCCGCGCCTCCGCCGGCGAGGCGCCGCCGCCGAGCGCGGCGACCTCGACGTTCTCGCGCACGCGTCAGCCCGCGAAAGAGCCGCCCGTGCTGGAACGTGCGCGCGAGGCCCGCGCGGCCGCGGCGATGCGGCGGCCAGCGGGTGATGTCGGTCGCCGCCGAGCTCGATCCGCCCGCCCGTCGGCAGGTCGAAGCCGGTCAGCAGGTTGACGAGCGTCGTCTTGCCGGCGCCGTTCGGGCCGATCAGGCCGAGCACCTCGTCGGGCGCGAGCTCGAGATCGACGTCCTCGAGCGCCTGGACGCCCTCGAAGACGCGGGAGACGCCGAGGGCCCGGAGCGAGCCGGGCCCTCGGGCCTCGCGCCGTGCGAGGCCTGACCGTCGATCTTGCACCCGCCAACTCGTCAGTGGATGTTCGGCGATGACCTTCGTCGTGTGCTCGCCGATCACCTTGGCGACGTTGTTGTTCACCTCGATGACCCGGTACGGCCGCCCCGTCGACGCTGTGGAACGTCGGCGTGAAGCTGATCGGGCCGCCGAGCGTCTTGAACTTCGTCAGGTGCGAGAGGACGCGGCGAGCTTCGCGCCGTCCGTCGAGCCGCCGTGACTTCTTGATCGCGTAGGCGATCGCGTCGATCGCGTCGGCGCCGGTGATGAAGCCGCCGGTCTGCGCCGGCGCTTGCCGGCCGCCTTCATCTTGCGCCTCGAACGCGCGGACGGCCGCGTCCGGATCCTTCGCGACCGCGCGCCGCGTAGGTCACGAAGTAGAAGTTCGTGACCTTCGGGTTCTTCGACCACCAGTAGTTGCCGTCGCTGGCCCAGCTGTTCATGATCGGCGTCTTGTTGCCGAGCGTGCGCAGGCGTCGACGAACGCCGGCTGGTCGGCGCCGAACGAGGTGCAGAACGCGATCATCTGTCGCCGGCTTGCCGTTGATCGCGCGTCGCGACGTTGTTGATCGTCTTGTCGCCCTGCGTGAACGACTCCGAGTCGACGATCTTGCCGCCGAGCTGCTTGAAGCGGTCGGTGAAGCCGGTGCAGACGTTCTGGAAGTACACGAGCAGCTTGTCGGTGACGACGTCGGCCGTCTTCCAGCCGTGGGCGTAGGCCCACTCGGCCATCGCCGCGCCCTCGTCCTGGGCGGCGTTGCCGAACGTGAACGCGAGGTTGCCGGCGGAGCCGAAGCGGGACGGCCCCATCTGGTCGGTGCCGATGCACGGCGCGACCGTCAGGAGCTTCGCCTGCAGGAACGCCTGGATCGCCGGCGTCGCGTAGTCGACGTCGCAGGTGACCCAGCCGATGTTCACGCCCTCGCTGATCAGCTTCGTGCGCGGCCTGCTTGGTCTGCTGCGGGTCGAGCTGGTCGTTGATGTACTTGAGCTCGAGCGGATGGCCGTCGACGCCGCCGGCCGCGTTGATCTTCTTGATCTCGATCTGCGCCGCCGCGAGCGCGGGCGCGTCGAACGGCGCCATGTTCTTCGTCAGGTCGATCGCCGCACCGATCACGATCGGCGATCCGGCTGCCTTCTGCTGCGTGGCGGCGCTGGTCGCCCCGGCTGTGCCGAGCACGAGCAGCGCGGCACGCGACCAGCGTGACCGGAAGGACTCTTGCGAGCCTCATGCAGCCTCCTTGCGTTGGGGGTCTGATCGGGCGGGGACGAGCATCCGTCTACCTTGCCACGCCGCGAGCAAAGCTGTGCGGCCCTGTCGCGCCAGGTCGGCTGCGGGGATGTCCCAGAGCGAGTCCGGATACGCGGTTCCGAACGTTCCGTCGTCGGAGAAGATCTCGAGGTCGTAGAGGCCGTCCCAGCCCGCGGCGTCGAGTGCCCCGATCAGCGCGGCCACGTCGGCGATGCCGTCGCCGGGCAGCACGCGGTCGGCCCAGCCGCGTGTCTCGCTGCGCACGTCGCAGATGTGGACGCCCGCGATGCGGTCGATGCTCGCGGATCGCGTCGGCGGCGGCGGTCGGGCTGTTCCAGAGGTGCCAGACGTCGAACTGCAGGCCGAGCGCGTGGTGGCCGCCCGCATCGGCGATCAGCGCGACCGCCTCGGGGATGCCGCTCGCGATCGACCAGTCGGCGCGCTGTCGGCCTGATAGGGCTCGAGTGCGATCCGCACGCCGGCCGCCTCGGCCTCGGCGGCGAGCGTGCGCAGCCCATCGATGACGATCTGGCGGGCGCGATCCGGCTCGAGCCCGCTGCCCGGTCCCGGTCAGGCAGACGATCGCGGGTGTGACCGAACGCCGCCAGGCGGTGGACCGATGCGCAGAGGGCGTCGATGCGCTCCTGGGGGTCGGTCGGGTCCGCCGAGCAGCGGCAGCGGGAGGATCGACGGAATCGCAGGCACGGCCGACGCGGGCTCGAGCCCGCTGCCGCTCGAACGCCTCCAGCGCGGCTGCGCGTCATCGCCGTCCTCGGGCAGCTTCAGCTCCCAGATGCCGATCCCGTCGAGCCCGGCGGCGGTGTAGGCGGCGATGTCCTCGTCGAAGCTCGCGCCGAGCGTCGAGATCTGCGAGATCGAGAAGCGCGGTGCGCTCCGACGGCGGGTGGTCTCTGGGGTCGTCGACATGCTCGGCCCCGCCCTCTCAGCGGAGCAGGCGGGATCTTCCCACAGCGCTCCCGGCCCGGCAAGGAGACGCTCATGCCGGGAAGAGCCGTCGGCGCAGCCGCTCGACGGCCGGAGCTTTCAGCAGCTCCTGCGGCGACCATCGTCCCGGAGCCCGCGCCGAGGCCGGGGCCGGGCCAGGTGCTCGCGCCGATGTGCCAGAGCCCGTCGATCCGCGTCCGATGGCCGGGGCGCCCGGCGAATGGGCGCCAGAGGAAGTTCTGGTCGAGCGCCAGGGAGCCGGAGTAGGGGTCGCCGTGGTGCAGGTTCGGGTTCGCGGCCTGGAGGTCGGCCGGAGAGAGGGAGACGCGCTGCGAGGATCGACGACTCGAGGTTCGGGATGTGGCGGCGCGAGTCGCGCCTGGATTCGGTCGGCGTAGCGCTCGCGGAGATCCTCCGTCCAGGGCCCGTCGCCGGTGTCGATCTCGCCCGGCCGCATCGCCCTTCACCTGCCAGGGCAGCTCCTGGAGCTGGATCCAGAGCATTCCCCTGCCCGTCGGGCGCGCGGCTCGGGTCGATCGTGAGCGGCTGGCCGCAGACGATCGTCGCCTCGGCTGGGAGAAGGCCGCGCTCGGCCTCGTTGACGGCCCGAGATACGCCGTCGAGCCCGGGCGTGACGTGGACGATCGCCGTTCCTCCGAGCCGCTCGTCGCCCGTCCAGCGGGGCGGCTCGGAGAGCGCGAAGTGGATCTGCATCTCGGAGCGTCCGTAGCGGAACCGGCGTCCGGCCTGCGCGACGCGGCCGCGGCGGATCGCCGAGGAGCCGCCCGTAGAGCTGGGTCGGCGTGACGTTCGCGATCACGGCGCGGGCGGCCTCGACTCGTCTCGCCGTCGGCCGAGCGCACGCCGGTCGGCGCCGCCGTCCGCGACGAGGACGGACTCGACCTCGGCGCTCGTGCGGCAGACGCCGCCGTTGTCCTCGATCAGGCGGACGAGCGCTTCGGCGAGCTTGGCGCCTCCGCCCTTCGGTACGGGCATGCCGCCTTCCTGGATCGCGACCGCGATCACCTGCGTCATGAACCCGGAGGAGGCGGCGTCCGGCCCGAGACCGGTGTGGAGCACCCAGGGCGCGAGCAGCCCGTGCGCGTATTCGGAGGCGAACGTCTCCTCGAGCCAGTCGCGGCTCGAGATGAGCACGTTGCCGGCGAACTCGGCCAGGCCGCGGCGTCCGAGGCGCCGAGCCGCCTTCGCGCGCGAACGCGGCGCCTGCTCCCGACCAGAGCTCGGTGCCGAGAAGCCCGAACGAGAGGTCGGCGTTCGGGAGAACGCCGGCGAGGGTTTCCTGCCAGGCTGCTCCGTCGCCGGGCGCGTGCCGGTCGAGCTCCGCGGCGTTGGCATCGGCCGTCCGCAGCAGGAAGGCCGCCTCGCCGTCCGGGAAGAGCGTGCCGTCGGAAGCTCGGTGTTCAGGTACTCGAGGCCCCGTGCTCGCGAGCTCGTCGCCGAGGATCGCGTGCGCGCCGCCGCCGACCCAGAGCGGGTGCCAGGCGGAGAAGACGTCGTGGTGGAACCCGGGCTCGGTGATCTCGGCTGTCTTGATCGCGCCGCCGAGCCAGTCGTTCCGCTCGAGGACGCAGACGCTCCAGCCGCCCCGCGCGAGCAGCGCGCCACAGGCGAGCGAGTTGATCCCGCTCCCGACGATGACTGCGTCGAAGCGGGCCACGGGCCTATCCGATCGAGGCGAGCTCTTCGAGGAGCCGGTCGACCTCGGCGGGCGTGTTGTAGTGGATCAGCCCGATCCGCAGCGAGGATGGAGGCAGCCGGTCTTCGAGACCGACGCAGTACCAGTTGTCGGCGTACCAGACACCGATCCCGCGCTCGCCCAGCCATCGGGCGACATGCTCGGCCTCGACGCCCGCGACGTTGACGAGGAAGGTCGGCACCCGGTCCTCCATCCCGGGCGGGCCGTAGAGCGTGACATTGTCCGGGAGTCCGGCCAGGAGCCGTTCGCCAAGCGATCGCTCGTACTCGCGCAGCGTCGCCATCCCGCCGAGCGAGTCCAGGTAGGCGATGGTGGCGCGGAAGCCCTCGAGCAACTCGTACGGCAGTGTCCCGGTCTCGAACCGGCGTCCGAGCGGGCTGCTCGACGAGGGACGCGCCTTGTAGGGCCGCCAGGTCTCCGCGACGGCCGCCCGCAGGTAGGCGATCCCGAGGTGGGGGCCGCAGAACTTGTACGGGGAGCAGAGGAGCACGTCGCAGCCGATGTCCTCGACATCGATCGGCTCGTGGGCTGCGTAGTGGACGGCGTCGATCCAGGAGAGCGCGCCGGCCTCGCGGGCGAGCCTGCAGATCCGTTTCGCGTCGGCAACCGAGCCGGTCGCGTTCGCCGCAAGCGCGAACGCGACGACGCGGGTCTTGCCCGAGGCGAGCTTGCGCTCGAGATCGTCATAGTCGACGAGCAGATCGTCGGTCGCGGCGACGACGTGTACCGTCATTCCCTTGTCCGCCGCCAGCTCGACCCAGGGTGCGACGCCTCCGTCGTGGTCGAGCGCAGTCGTCACGATCTCGTCGCCGGCCGAGAAGTCGCGGGCCGCCGCGCGAGTGAGTGCGAAGTTGAGCGTCGTCATGTTCATGCCGAACGCGATCTCGCCGGGGAGCAGCCGAGGAACCGGGCCGCGTCCTCCTTGGCGCCTTCGAGGATCGCTTCGACCGCTCGGCCCGTGGCGTAGGGGGCGCCGAGGTTGCCCGATGCGTCCCGCAGGGCGCGCGCGATCGCCTCGCCGACCTCGTCGGGCACCTGCGTCCCGCCCGGCGCGTCGAAGAACGCGAAGCCGAAGCGGAGAGCGGAGAAACGAGCCCGCGCGGCCTCGACGTCGAAGACGCCGATCGTCATGAGGTCAGCGGCTTTGCGTCGAGCAACATGGCGTCAGTATCGCTGGCCGAGCGACGCGTCGTGCCGGTGAGTGCGCAAGGAGGTCAGGGTGTCTCGCCGGCGAGAATCCTGGCAAGCACGCGCACATCGATGTTCCCGCCCGAGACGATGCAGACGACATTGCCCGACCCTGCCTTGCCGGCCATGGCCGCGGCCGTCGGCGAGCGCGCCGGCGCCCTCGGCGATCACGCGCATGCGTTCGGCGATCGTCCGGATTGCCGAGGCTGCGTCGACGAGCGGCACGGCGAACGCGCCGTCGATCAGCGTCGAGGCGTGCTCCCAGACGCCGGGGATCAGGGAACGGCTGCCGGCGCCGTCGACGAACGACCGGACGTAGTCGACCTCTGCCGGTGCGCCGCTCGCGAGGGTCGCCGAGACGGGCGCTCCGGTCTCCGGCTCGACGGCGTAGAACCGCACGTCGGGGCGAGAGGCTTTGATCGCGCTCGCGATGCCGGTGATCAGCCCACCTCCGCCGTAGGGGACGATCACCGCGTCGACGGACGGCAGGTCCTCGAGGATCTCGAGGCCGATCGTCCCGTTCCCCGCCATCACGCGAAGGTTGTCGACCGGGTGGACGAAGAGCCCATCCGAGCCTTCGTAGCGGCCTTCGACGAGGATCCGCCACCACTCGTCGTAGGGGAGCGAGACGACCTTGCCGCCGAAGCGCTCGATCGCGGCCACCTTCGTCTCGGGCGCGCCCTCCGGGACGACGATCGTCGCCTGTACCCCGCGCAGTCGCGCAGCGTAGGCGACACCCTGCGCCATGTTCCCGGCGCTGGCAGTCACGACCCCGCCGGCGAGGTCGTCGTCGGTTGCCTGGAGGATCGCGTTGCCGGCGCCCCGGATCTTGAACGAGTTGACGGGCTGGAGCGTCTCGAGCTTGAGGTGGATGCGAGCGTCGGAATCGACGTCGAGCGGGAGAAGCGGCGTTCGAACGGCGATCCCGGCGATCGTCTCCCGGGCCAGGAGGATCTCCTCGATCGGGATCACAGGTCGACCTCTACGCCGACGCCTCCGGCCGCGGCCCGGGCGAGCACCGTCTCCACGGCCCCGAGATCCTCGACCGCGAGCCCGAGCGACTTGAAGACAGTCAGCTCCGAGTCGGAGCTACGCCCGACCGCCGAGCCGATCAGGAGCTCCCCGATCTCGGCCCGGATGTGCTCGGGGCCGATTGCGCCCTCGCGCATCGGGAAGAGGTAGTCGCCGGCCTCGTTCAGGGTCGACTCCCGGCGGTCGACGAAGAGCGTCCCATCCGCCATCGTGGCGCTGTCGAGTTCGCGCGTCGTCGGAATGCTCGATCCGACGGCGTTTACGTGCGCGCCCTCGGCGAGCCACTCCCGCTGGACGACGGGCTCACGGGCAGCGGTCACGGTCACGACCACGTCGGCGCCCCGGACGGCCTCCTCGGCCGTGGCCACCTCGACGACGCCGTCGAGCTTCGCCGCGTTGCCGGGCGTGCGGCTCCAGGCGCGCACCTCCTCGAAGGGCAGCACCGCCCTCATCGCCTCCAGGTGCGAGCGTCCCTGGGTGCCGGAGCCGAGGATCGCGAGCGTGCGGCTGTCCGGGCGCGCGAGCAGGCGGGTGGCTACCGCGGTGACGGCTGCGGTGCGGATGGCGGTGATCGCGCCCGCGTTGACGAGCCCCAGCGTCACACCGGTCTCGCCGTCGAAGAGCGCGACGAACCCCTGGTGGCTGTCCAGGCCCCGGGCGGCGTTTCCTGGGACGACGCATACCGTCTTCAGCGCGTACACAGAGTCTGCTCCGCTGCGGTAGGCCGGCATGAGCCCCATCAGGGTCTCGGCCTCTGGCGGGCGAACGACGAACCTAAGCGGGTTGTAGAGCTCCTCGCGCGCGAGCGCAGCGAGCACTTGCTCCATCGGCTCGATGCAGTCGGCGACCGGCAGCAGTCGGTAGACGTCGTCCTCGCTCAGGATCCTGACAGTCATGCGAAGAACGAGCCTATGCGGTCTCGCTCTTCGGCGCGCGAGCGGAAGCTCCAGCGCCGCGAGGACGGGGTCGAGATGGGCGGGGCGGGAGGGACCGCAGACCGCCCCGGTGACGTTGGGATGCGTGAGCACCCAGGCGAACGCGAGCGTCGCCATGTCGACGCCGCGCGAGGTGGCCTCTTCGGCGAGCAGCTCCAAACCGTCGAAGACCCGCTCGCTGACGAGATGCTCGTAGGGCTCCGGGCGCATCGTCATCCGCGAGCCGGCCGGGAAATCGGCGTCACGGGTGTACTTGCCTGCGAGCCAGCCCCCGGAGAGAGGCCCGAACGGCACGTAGGCGATGTCGTGCTCACCGCAGAGAGGAAGCACCTCGCCCTCGTCCTCACGGTCGAGCAGCGAGTACGCGTTCTGGACGAGAGCCGGACGCCCGTACGAAAGCGACTCCTGGATCGCGGGCCCATCGTGGTTACTGAGTCCCCAGGCGGCGATGGTTCCCTCGGCGGCGAGCTCCTCGAAGGCCCCCACCGTCTCGGCGAGCGGGGTCGCCTCGTCGCGGGCGTGCGTCAGGTAGTAGTCGATGCGGTCGACCCCGAGGCGTTCGAGGCTGCCCTCGACGTTGCGCCGAATCCGGTCACGGGAGAGGCCACGGTCGGTGGGGTCGCCGGACACGGGGTTGTAGACCTTCGTCGTGAGGATCAGCCCCTCGGGCTGTCGATCGGCCCGCCAGCGGCCGATGAAGGTCTCGCTTCTTCCGCCTCCGTACGCGTCGGCGGTGTCGAACCAGCGGATCCCCGCGGCCCAGGCCGCGTCCATGATCGCGCGCGCCTCCTCCTCGCTGTTCCCCTTGCCGAAGAACGCGGGCGACGAGCCGACACCGCCGAAGTTGCCGCACCCGAGAGAGACCCGCGGCGGCGTCACTGCTCGGACTGAGACAGGGCCGTGAGCTCGTTCCTGAGCGCCCAGAGGTCCGGGAAGAAGCGCTTGTGGATCAGCTTTCCGAGCACCTCGACGGGTGTCCCTTGCGTCCCGACGACCGCGCCGCCGATGATCCTCTCGACGACGACGAAATGGCGCACCCGCCACGTGACGATGCGCTCGTCCCACTCGATCAGCAGGTCGGCCAGCCGGTGCAGCTCCTCGTGCTCGCGGCCGCGCGTGTACACCTCGATCGGGCTGATGCCCGCGGCCTCGCGGGCCGCCTGGAAGGCCGCTCCGAGCGGCGGGGTGGCCTTCTGAATCGTCCGGAAGCCCGGCGAGTCGAAGCCGCTGCCGTGACCCAGCACCTTCCGCACCTCCTGGTACTCCCAGGGATCGAGGTGCTCGAGCATGTCGAGCGCCTCGGTGACGATCTTCAGGCAGTCGACTGCCCTCTGGATCAGCCGGATCGCTCCGCCGAGCTCCGACGCCTCGATGAGCCGTGTCGCCTCCTGGATCTCGGTGGTCGCGAGCTTCAGCCAGAGCTCGGACGACTGGTGCACCGTCTGGAAGAGGAGCTCGTCGCGATGAGCCCATTCGCCTGGCCCCTTCTGGAGCGCGAGCAGCTCGTCGGTCCGCAGGTACCGCTCGTAGTCGGAGCCGCCGTCGCCGGGGAGCACTGGCTCGGAGAGCTTCGGCTCGGTCATCGCCGCTGCTCGGTGCCGTCGTAGATCCGCAGCGGAAGGTCGGCGAGCGGCACGCCTCCGTCCGCCGTGACGAGCCAGGTGTCCTGCATGTAGAGGCACGTGCTTCCGTCCTGGGAGATCGCGTGCGGGTGCATCGAGAGGATCATGTTCGTCCGCAGGACCGTCTCGTCGGCCTCGCCGATCTTCGGGAACTCGATCATCGTCATGCCGATCGAGTGACCGGTGACATGGCCGAGCTGAAAGCCCCGGTCGAGAAAGCCCTTGGCGACCGCCCGGTGGACGTCCCGCGCGGTCGCGCCGTCGCGAAGAGCGTCCTTGGCCGCGGCGAAGTACTCGTGGTAGGCGTCCAGCATCCGCTTCGAGTCGTCGCTGGGCTCTCCCGGGCAGATCGCGCGCGAGACCTCGACCCAGTGGCCACCCGGGCCGGCGACCTCGAGCGACGGCAGCATCATGTCGGTCGGCTTCACCCTCCTCGCACCCGCGATCTTGAACTCGGGCAGAGCGGCGCCGTTCTCGCCGACCAGGACCATGTCCATCGTCTGCCGGCCGCAGCCCTCCTCGATGAAGTACTCCTCGGGAGGCGCCAGGATCTCGCGCTCCGAGCGGCCTGGCTCGAATGCCTCCAGGAAGCGCCAGAAGCCCTCCGTGTTGATCCGGACGCTGTTGCGGACGGACGCGAGCTCGTAGTCGCTCTTGACGGCCCTTGCGTGGTCGAACGGCTCGTCCCACGAGACGAGCTCGACCGACGGGGCGAGCGCGCGATAGTCGCGCACCGTCATCGCGTACTCGAGGCCATAGACGCCGACACGCTGGCCGCGAAACTCCTCTGCGAGCCACTCGCCGGGGCAGTCGACGAAGACCTGCTCCTCGATCCAGGTCGTCCCGTGCTCGCCGACGTAACGCGCCTCGCGCGGGAAGACGATCACCGGGTCACCCTCGAGCGGCAGCAGCACGTAGCCGTAGCGGTGGACGATCACGAACCCGGACATGTACGTGACAGCGCCCTCGAAACCGGTGTACTCGGAACCGGCCACGATCACGGCGGAGAGGCCGTCCCGCGCCATGGCTTCCCGGATCACGCGATAGCGGCGCGCGATGTCCTCTGCCGGGACGGCAGTCAGTAGCTCGTCGGTTGCTCCATCCACGATGCTTCCACTCCTTTCACGAGGGCTCTGATCATTTCGTGCCCGGGCGTCGCGACACCGTAGCGCTCCCCGAAATCGGCGATGCCCCCGTTCAGGTAGTCGACCTCGGTCTGTCGCCGGGCTTCGACATCCTGGAGCATCGACGCCTTGTGCCCGTAGGCGACCTCCGGGCGGGCGGCGTAGTCGATCAGCTCCTCGGGGTCGGAATCGAGCTCGATGCCTTGCGCCGTCGCCACCGCCTTGCCCTCGTCGACGAGCTGCGACGCGAGACGCCGCAGCGCCGGCTGCTCGCAGACCCGGCCGTGCGTCAGCCCGGTCAGGGCGCCAAGGGGGTTGGTCGCCGCGTTGAAGATCACCTTGCGCCACTGGGGCCCGCGGGCGTCCGCGACCGCGAGGGTCGGCATGCCGCCTCGGGTGCACGCGTCGGCGAGCTGCTCGATCGCTGCGGCGGATGCCGGCTTGGGCTCGAAGGGGCCGAGCGTCGTGTCGCCCTTCACGTCCCACTGGACGACGCCCGGCGCCGTCACCTTCCCGGCCGGGAAGGTCGTCCCGCGGATCACGCGCTCGCAGTGGCGGGCGAGGACCTCCTCGTTGCCGATCCCGTTCTGAACGGTGGCGACGGACCCGTTCGCGAAGGCGTGGGCGGTCGCGGCGATCGCGCCCTCCGTGTGCATCGCCTTCGTCGCGACGATGCCGAAGTCGCAGGGCGGCAGCTCGGCGGCGTCGGTGGTCGCGCGCACCCGGCCGACCACGTCACCCGCACCGGTCAGGCGCAGCCCGTCCCGGTTGATCGCGTCGACGTGGTCGCCCGGCAAGGTCGTAGGCCCAGACCTCGACGTCGTCGAGCGTCCCCAGATTGGCGGCGAACAGCGAGCCGACGGCGCCGCAGCCGACGATGCAGACCTTCATTCCCAGGAGGCCTCCTTGGCCTTGACGAGCTGGTACAGGGCGGTATGAAGCGGAACGGGCACACCGAGCCGGTGGCCCTCCCGGACGAGCGCTCCGGTGATCAGCTCGATCTCGGTCGGACGATGGGCCTCGACGTCCTCGAGCATCGAGGGGTAGTGGCGCGAGCCGCGCTGGGTGGCGTGGACGTTCATCTCCCACGGATCCTCGCGGAGCTCGACGCCGGCGGCGGCGGCGACTGCCTTGCCCTCGTCCATCAGCGCGAGCACGAGATGCCCAAGATCCGAAGGGTCGCTCGAGCTGCGGCGAAGCGCGGCTCGTGGGGGAGGCCGGTCAGCGCGGCGACCGCATTCACCGTGGCGTTGAAGATCAGCTTCGACCAGAGAGCGGGGCGGAGGTCGTCGAATGCCTCGGCCTTCAGCCCCGACGTGCGGATCAGCGCGGCGACCGCCTCGGCGTCGGCGTGGCTCGTGTCCCGCATCGGGCCGATCCACGTCGCGGTATCGAGGATGTACTCGACGTCGTCGTCGGAGTGGCGGGTGCCGCTCATGAAGGTGACCGAAGCGAGCATGGGCCAGGAGCCGTGGGAGCCGACGATCTCCCACGCACCGAGGCCGTTCTGCACGGTCATCACGGTCGCCGCCCGGGAAGTGCCCGCCGAGGCGGGTCCCGAGCTCTTCGAGGTCCGTGCCCTTGCAGCAGACCAGCACGAGGTCCGGGCTCGGGAAGGGCGCCGGGGTCGGTCGAGGCGGTCAGCGAGGCGTGCAGCTCGGAGCGTCCACAGACGCGCAGGCCCTTGTCGTTCAGCACGCGGGCGTGATCCTCGCGCCTCACCAGCACCGAGACATCCGCGACCTGGGCGAGATGCCCGGCGAAGAGGCTGCCGATCACGCCGGCTCCCGCGACGCAGACCCGCTCGATCAACCGTCGCTCCGGCCGGCGAGCTCGGCGAATTCCTCGTCGGTCAGGATCCCGCGCTTGCGCGTGCCGAGCGCCTTGACCTCCGCCAGCAGCGCGGGAATGCGCTCCTCGTCGACCGTGAGCCCGAGCTCCTCGGCCTTGATCCGGATCGAGTCGACGCCGCTCTTCTTGCCGAGCACGATTGCGCGCTCGGTGTGGACGAGCTCCGATGAGTACGGCTCGATCGACGGGGGGTCATGGAACTGGCTGGCGACGGCGCCGCTCTCGCGGCGAAAGAGGGTCTCACCTGTCACGGGCTTCCACGGCTCGAGCGCGTAGCCGGAGAGCTGGCGCACCCGCTCGGAGACGGCGCGGATCCGGTCGAGGCGGAGGTTCGACTCGACGCCGTACAGCGCTCGCAGCGTCAGGGCGACCTCGCCGAGGTTCGCATTGCCCGCCCGTTCGCCCATCCCGTTGATCGTGCCGTGCACGTAGGAGGCGCCGGCACGCACGGCGGCAACGGCGCTCGCCGTCGCTACCCCGAAGTCGTTGTGGCCGTGGAAATGCACCGGCACGTCCGGGCCGGCGAGCTCGACCGTCGAGGCGACCAGCTCGCCCACCGCCTCGGGGGAGGCGATGCCGACGGTGTCCACAACCACGACCTCCTTCGCTCCTGCCTCGATTGCGCTCGAGTACACCCGGCGGTAGAAGTCCGGCTCGGCGCGCGTCGAGTCGACGCCGAAGAAAGCGGCGTGGATGCCATGGTCGGTTGCAAAGCGCATCGCGCTCGTGATCCGGTCGAGCATCTTCTCGCGCGAGACTCCGATCGCGGTCAGCTTGAGATCCGAGATCGGCGACTCGATCACCGAGAACCGGACGCCAAGCTCGACGAGCGCCTCGAGATCGGCCGGGACGGCGCGCGAGAACCCCCAGATCTCGGCGCGAAGGCCTGCGGCGGAGATCAGCTCGACCGCGGCCCAGTCGTCGGCCGAGACGCGCGGAAAGCCTGCCTCGATCCGGTCGATGCCGAGGTCGTCGAGCAGCCGGGCGATCTCGAGCTTCTCAGGCGGGTCGAGGACGACGCCGACGGTCTGCTCGCCGTCGCGGAGCGTCGTGTCGTAGAGGCCGACTTTCCCGCCGAGGCGGTAGGGGTCGTTCAACGAGCCGGTCCAGATCAGATCCGTCATGCTGCGCTCACCACCCCGTCCGGGAACGAGGAGAGCTTCTCGGCCCCTGTAGCTGTGATCAGGAAGTTGTCCTCCAGCCGGAGGCCGCCGCCGCCCTCCAGGTAACAGCCCGGCTCGATCGCCAGCACCATGTGCTCCTCGACCGTGCCGCCGCCCGCCTGGTGGGCGTAGGGCGGCTCGTGTGCGCGCGCGCCGACGCCGTGGCAGATCGGGTGCGTCGGCTGGCCCGGGAAAGCCGCGGCTGCGATCCCGTCTCGAACGAGACGGTCGAGCTCGGGGAGGCTCGCGCCCGGGCGGCAATGGTCGATCGCCTTTGCGTAGACCTCGAGCAGCGCCGCCTCGAGCTCGCGGTAGTCGGCGCGGAGCTCGCCCGGGCACAGGAGCTTCGTGTGGTCGCACCAGTAGCCGTCGGCACAGACCCAGATCTCGAACAGCGTCGGCTCCTCGGCAGACACGGGCCGGTTTCCGGTCGCGGTGAAGGTCTTGATCCCCTCGCCCGACCAGACGAGCGAGAAGCCGAGCGCGAGCTCGACGGACCGCGCCAGCCGGTCCCCTCGCCGTGCACGAACCCCAGCCAGATCGCAGCGGCTTCGCTCTCTCGCATTCCGGGCCGGAGCTCGGCCTGGACGTGGGTCATCGCCGCGGCACAGATCTCGTTCGCGAGCCGGATCCGCTCGATCTCCTGCGGCGTCTTGAGTGCGCGCGCCGCCGCCAGCAGCGGCGTCGCGTCGCTGGCTCCCGGCCAGGCGCCGAACCAGCCGGCGGTGAAGGTCGTCGGCTCGCCGACCATACGGTCGGAGGCCTGCGTGCCGAGCGAGAGCTCGAGGCCGACGCGCTCATACGGCCGCGCAGCCTCCAGCGCGAGCGCGAGCGTGCGAGCAGGCGGCGGCCGGGGGTCGGTTTCGTCGTAGCCGCGCACGTAGCGCACGTCCTTCGTCCAGGCCGTCCGCGCGGCATCCTCGGCGGACGCCTCGAGGCAGAGCAGGATCGGCTCGCCCTCCCGGGGGAAGACACAGGCGTCGTAGCCCTTCATGCCCCAGAAGTTCGTCAGGTAGAGCACGTTGTCGGGGGCCCGGACGACGAGCGCGTCGAGCTCGCTCTCCGCCATCAGGGCCCGAACCCGGTCGAGCTTCTGGTCGTCCGGTAGCCAGGTCACCAGCGAACCCGTGGCAGCGCCGGCTCGCCGTGCGCCTCCTGCCACGAGATGACCGGGTTGCGGAGCACGCCGATCCGCTCGATCTCGGCCTCGATCACGTCACCGGGCTTGAGATAGAGCGACGCAGCATCGAGGCTGAACCCGGCGACGCCGGACACCGTCCCGGTCGACACGACGTCCCCCGCGCTGAAGCCGAGCGGGGAGTAGTGGCTGAGGATCTGGGCGATCGTGACCGACATGTTGCTCGAGTGCGAGACCTGACGGCGCTCGCCGTTCACGCGCAGGATCATCTCGAGGTTGTTCGCGTCCGGAACCTCGTCCGGGGTGACGATCCAGGGGCCGAGCGGGCAGAACGTGTCGATCGACTTGCAGAAGGAGAAGACGCCGGAGCTCATCTCGCGCCGCTGGATGTCGCGCGCGGTGATGTCGTTGAAGATCACGTATCCGCCGATGTAGTCAGGCGCCTCCTCGACCGAGAACCACTTCCCGGACTTGCCGAT
>CAVRMI010000004.1:0-23842 GCA_963722065.1 uncultured Thermoleophilia bacterium
CTACCGGTCGGGGCGATGATCTTCACGGGCCGCTGACTCGGCCGCGGTTGAGCTCCGTGCGACAGTCTGGCCGCGGTCAGCGGCTTTTCCGCATCGATCTTCCGTAAGCACGCGGAGGTCGAGAAGCCGCGACCTCGCCAAAGATGGCGCCATGGCCTTCAGGCGTCCTTCCGGCGACGTGCTCTTGTGAGCGCCCTCGATTTGGCACGCTGGCAGTTCGGCGTCACCACGATCTACCACTTCCTCTTCGTCCCGATCACGATCGGGATCACCTGGTTCGTCGCGATCTTCCAGACGCTCTGGTATCGAACCCGGGACGAGAAGTACCTCCACCTGACGCGATTCTTCGGCAAGTTGATGCTGATCAACTTCGCGATCGGCGTCGTCACCGGGATCGTGCAGGAGTTCCAGTTCGGCATGAACTGGAGCGCGTATTCGAAATACGTCGGCGACATCTTCGGCGCGCCGCTCGCCATGGAGGCGCTCGCGGCGTTCTTCCTCGAGTCGACGTTCCTCGGGCTCTGGATCTTCGGCTGGGACAAGCTCGCGCCGCGCCTCCATCTGGCGATCATCTACATCGTGGCGTTCGGGTCGACGCTCAGCGCCTACTTCATCCTGGCGGCGAACTCCTGGATGCAGCATCCGGTCGGTTACAAGATCAACAACGTCAGCGGCCGAGCAGAGCTGACCTCGATCGGCAAGGTGCTCACGAACTCGACCGTGCTCTACGCGTTCCCGCACACGATCGGGGCTGCGTTCATGACCGCCGGCATGATCGTCGTCGGCGTCTCGGCGTGGCATCTGGCCCGCAGCTCCGACGTTGCGATGTTCTCGGCCGCTATCCGGCTCGCGCTGCCCGTCGTCTTCGTCGCGGCGATCCTCACGACGCTCGTCGGCCACGGCCAGGCGCAGCTGATGACGAAGCAGCAGCCTATGAAGATGGCGGCGGCAGAGGCTCTCTACACGACGCAGAAGGGCGCCCCGTTCTCACTCTTTGCCGTCGCGCCGCTCGAGAGGCGCCCGACGCGATCGACGATCGACATCAATATCCCTCACGGCCTGTCGATCCTCGCGACGAACTCGTGGAACGGGAAGGTTCTCGGAGTCAACGACCTCAACAAGGCCTACCAGGCGAAGTACGGCCCCGGGAACTACGCCCCGATCATCGGGGTCACCTACTGGTCATTCCGGATCATGACCGGGATCGGGTTCCTCGTGATCCTGCTCAGCGGGCTCGGCCTGTACCTGCTCTGGCGCGGCAAGCTCGAACGGTCCCCCCGCTATCTGCGGCTGGCCGCCTACGGGATCGCGCTTCCGATCCTCGCGAACATCGCAGGCTGGATGTTCACCGAGCTGGGGCGCCAGCCCTGGGTTGTCCAGGGTCTCCTTCTGACCTCGAATGCGGTCTCACCGACCGTCTCTGCCTGGGAGGTCGGCGTGACCCTCGCCGGGTTCACGCTCCTCTACGGCGTGCTGGCGGCGGTCGACGGCTGGTTGATGTTCCGCTACTCGAAGAGCCGGTCTCCCGAGCTCCCCGAACAGGCCGAGCCGGACGCACCGCGCCGGCTTGCGATGACCTACTAGGAGGCCGACGAATGTTGACCCAGCACGGTTACTGGCATCTGCAGGTCTTGTGGTTCGCGCTGATCGCGGTCCTCTGGATCGGTTACTTCGTGCTCGAGGGGTTCGACTTCGGCGTCGGGACGCTCCTGCCGTTCCTCGGGAAGAGCAACGACGACCGCCGCGTGATCGTCAACACGATCGGCCCGGTCTGGGACGGCAACGAGGTCTGGCTGCTCACCGCCGGCGGCGCGATGTTCGCGGCGTTCCCCATCTGGTACGCGACGCTCTTCTCCGGCTTCTACCTGGCCCTCTTCCTGATCCTCGTCGCGCTGATCGTCCGCGGCGTCGCCTTCGAGTACCGCGGCAAGAAGGACTCCGACCGCTGGCGGGCCTGGTGGGACCGCGCGATCTTCCTCGGCTCGGCACTCCCGGCGCTGCTCTGGGGCGTCGCGTTCGCGAACATCGTCCACGGCGTCCCGATCAACGCAAAGGGCGATTTCACGGGCACCCTCTTGACGCTCCTGAACCCGTACGCCCTGCTGGCGGGCCTCGCCTCGCTGACGATCTTCACGCTCCACGGGGCGATCTACCTCTCGCTCAAGACCAAGGGCGACCTGGTCGAGCGGGCGCGGGCAGCGGCGCGGCCGCTCTCGATCGTGGCCGCGTTCTTCGTCTTCGCCTTCCTGCTTTGGACGTACCTGAACGCAGTCTCCGCCCACTCCAAGGGGATCGTCCCCGGCGTGATCCCGCTCACGGCGCTCGGCCTCGTCCTTGCGGTGCCCTTCCTCGTGCGCGCGGGCCGCGACGGGCTCGCCTTCACGGCGACGGCGCTCACGATCGGCCTGATCACCGCGACCCTCTTCCTCAATCTCTATCCACGCGTGCTCGTGTCGTCGACGAGCAAGGCCTACAGCCTGACGATCTGGTCGTCGAGCTCGACGCACTACACGCTCGTCGTGATGACCGTCGTTGCGCTCCTGCTCACGCCGGTCGTGCTGCTGTACCAGGGCTGGAGCTACCACGTGTTCCGCCACCGGATCGGAAACGACGACCTGACGCCGCTCAAGAACCCGATCGAGCTGCTCTCCCGCGCTCCGACCCCGCCGGACTCCGCTTCACTCAACTGACCAGGCCGGATGCGGCCCGTCGATCCCCGCCTCCTGCGCGTGTCCCCAGCCGCGCGCACGTATCTCGCGGTATGCGTGCCGCTCGCGCTCCTGACGGCGGTCGCAATCGTCGCCCAGGCGACACTGCTCGGCCGGGTCGTCGACGACGTCTTCCTCGGCCACCGCGGCCTCGGCGGGGTCGCGACGCCGCTCGCCCTCCTCGCCGCGTTGGCCGTCGTTCGGGCCCTGCTCGCGTGGGCGTTCGAAGCCGGTGGGCACCTGACGGCGAGTGCCACGGCCGGCGCTCTGCGCAGGCGCCTCGTCGATTACTCCCTCGGCGACCGCCCCGGAGACCCCGGGGCCACGAGCGGAGAGGTCGCGACCGCCGCCGTCTCGGGGATCGACGCGCTCGACCCCTATTTCGCGCGCTACCTCCCACAGCTCGTCCTCGGTGCGATCGTCCCGGTCGTCATCCTCATTCGCGTCGCCACGCTCGACCTCACCTCGGCGGTGATCATGGCGTTGACGGTGCCGCTGATCCCGATCTTCGGGATCCTCGTCGGCCGGACGACCGAGGAGCGGGCACGCGCCAGCTACAGCGCCCTCGCGTCACTCTCCACGCATTTCCTCGACGTCGTACGCGGCCTGCCGACGCTGCGCGCGTTCAACCGCGGCGCGATCCAGGCCGAGCGACTCGCGGAATCGGGTGAGGCCCATCGGCGCGAGACGATGAGCACCCTGCGGATCGCTTTTCTCTCCGCGCTGGCGCTCGAGCTCGCCGCGACGCTCGGAACCGCCGTCGTCGCCGTCGAGATCGGCATCCGCCTCGACAGCGCCGGGATCGGGTTCGCGTCCGCCCTGACGATCCTCGTCCTCTGCCCCGATCTGTACGCCCCTCTGAGAAACGCCGCAGCCCAGTTCCACGCAAGCGCCGACGGGATGGCAGCCGCTGACCACATCCTGGCCCGGCTCGAGACCGCGGAGCCGGGCTCCGGAGGAGGCCTGGAGCCCCCACTCGACCCGCGGGACGTGCCCGTTCGGCTCGACCGGGTGGGGTTCGAGTACCCGGGCCGCTCCGGGCGCGTGCTCGAAGATGTCTCACTCGCGATCGGCCCGGGCGAGAGGGTGGCTCTGGTCGGGCCGAGCGGGGCGGGCAAGAGCACGGTCGCCCGACTGCTCCTCGGCTTCGAACAGCCCTCATCCGGCAGGTTGCTCGTCGGCAACACCAACCTCGCCGCGGTCGACATCGAGGCTTGGCGCCGCCGAATCGCGTGGGTGCCGCAGCGGCCCCACCTCCATGCCGGCACGATCGCCGGCTCGATCACGCTTGGCTCGGCCGGAGCCTCCAGCGAGGAGATCGCGGACGCAGCTCGGCGGGCGGGTGCGGAGGAGTTCATCGCGAACCTGCCGGACGGCTACGCGACGGCCGTCGGCGACGGCGGGCAATCGCTCTCGGCCGGCGAGGTGCGCCGGATTGCCATCGCCCGCGCGCTCCTGCGCGACCCGTCTCTGCTCATTCTCGACGAGCCGACGACGAGCCTCGACTGGGGGACCGCCGACGCGGTGAGCAATGCGCTCGAGCGGCTGCCGCGGACGCAAAGCTGGCTCCTGATCACCCACGACGAGCGCCTCGCCCGTCGCGTTGCAGACCGCATCCTCAGGATCGAGGGCGGCCGGATCCTCACACCCTCGGTGGCTCCGGCGTGATCGGCGCGAGCGACCCGCTTGTGCGGATCACCCGGCTCGCGCGACCGCACGCCGGCCGCCTCGCGCTGGGGACTCTCCTCGGCGCGCTCGCGATCGCGGCCGGCATCGGGCTGATGGCGACCTCGGGCTACCTGATCTCGCGTGCCGCCGAGCATCCGCCGATCCTCGAGCTCGGGGTCGCGATCGTCGGCGTGCGCTTCTTCGGCATCTCACGCGGCGTCCTCCGCTACCTCGAACGTGTCGTCTCCCATGATGCGGCGCTGCGCACCGTCTCGACGCTGCGGGTGAAGCTCTTCGTGCGCCTCGAGCCTCTCGTCCCCGGCGGGCTGGTCGGCCTCCGCACCGGGGATCTGCTCGGCCGCTTCGTCGCCGACGTCGATTCGCTGCAGGGTCTGTACCTCCGGGCCGTGAGCCCTATCGTCATGGGCGGCCTGGCCGCTGTGATCGCGACCGGGATCGCGGCGATCGCGCTTCCGGCCGCCGGTGCCGTCATCGCGGTCGCGCTCGTCCTGGCCGGAGTTGTTGTGCCGGTCGCCGGCAGCGCGCTCGCGCGTCGGGCGATTCGCCGCGAGGCTCCGGCGCGGGCGGCCTTGACCGCAGAGCTGCTCGAAGCGCTTGCAGCGGCACCCGAGCTCGTTGCCTATGGCGTCGCCGCCGACGCCTCGGCGAGTATCGAAGCCGCGGACCGAAAGCTCTCGCGCGCGCGCCGCCGGACCGCTTTGGTCGCCGCCGCGTCTGAGGCATCCCTGACCATGCTCGCCGGGCTGGCGGTCGTCGGTGTCATCGTCGTCGCGACTCCGGCCGTGCGGACCGGCACGCTCGACGGCGTCCTGCTGGGCATGCTCGCGCTTCTGGCCCTCGCCTCCTTCGAGGCGGTTCGGGCACTCCCTGCCGCCGCCGAGCAGCTCACCGTTTCGCGGGCTGCGGCCGGCCGCGTGTTGGAGCTGACCGACCGCAGTGCCCCCGTGCGCGATCCCGACCGCCCCTGCGCCCCGCCTGCGACGGCCGACGTCTCGCTTCGCGGAGTCACCGTGCGGTACAACGCGGGGCGCTCGCCAGCGCTGGAAGGTCTCGACCTCGACCTTCCCGACGGGGCGATCGTCGCGCTCGTCGGGCCGAGCGGGTCCGGAAAGTCGACCATCGCGAGCCTGCTCGTGCGCTTCCGTGATCCCGATCAGGGCACCGTGCTGCTCGACGGGCGCGACCTCCGCGTCTATGCCCAGGCCGACGTCAGGCGCGTGATCGGCCTCGCCGGCCAGGACGCGCACCTCTTCCCCACGTCGATCCGCGAGAATCTCCGCATCGCCCGGCCCGACGCGACCGACGCCGAGCTCGCGGACGCGCTCGGACGAGCCCGCTGTTGGGACTGGGTCGTCTCGCTTCGCGCGGGCCTCGACACCCTTGTCGGCGAGGACGGCTCGCGAGTATCGGGTGGGCAGCGCCAGAGGCTGGCACTCGCGCGGGCCTTTCTCGCCAACGTTCGGCTCCTGATTCTCGACGAGCCGGACGCGCACCTCGACGACGAGACGGCGGATGCGCTGATCCACGAGCTCCTGACGTCGGCTCGCGCATCCGCGCTCGGCGTTCTCCTGATCACGCACCGGCGAGTCGACCCCGATCTCGTCGACGAGATCGTTGCTCTCCGGCGGGGCCGGACCGCTACTTGACCCGGGCTGCGATCGGAACGCGACGGCACTGCTTTGCGCTCCTCGAAGGGGACGATGTGTGCGATGAATACCGTCGCTCGTGTCGATGATCCTCGTCGGGGAAGCTGTGGCCGGTGCGGATCATCGAAACACATCCTCGGCAACATCCTGAACGCCGGAGCCATCCGGCTATACGGGATCGTTGTCGGAAACGACGCAACCATCGCTGAGGTTCTCCGGAACCTTGAGTACCTGGATGCTCTCACAAGAGTCGCCAGCTACCGACCCTGCCTCAGAAACTGTCGCGCTGCACGCGACGGACTTGGATGTCCTTGTGGCTTACGCGATGCCCGCGCCCTTCAGCACACGCGGGGTCTCGGAGCCTCACGAGAAGCTGACCGGGCTCTAGACGCCCCCACCTTCATCTGAATCAAGCGTAGACGGTCGCTCGGCGGCGCTCGCGACGCTCGGCCTGCAGATCGTTGCGTGCCGGCGTGTGCACCGCAACGGCGAGCCACGAGTGCTCGCCGCGGAGCATGAGCCGGTTGTCGGTGCAACGGCCGAGAAACGCCTCGAGTTCGCCGTCGGAGACATGGCCGCGCCGCACGGCAGGCAGATCGGCGAGCTTGCGGAAGGTCTGCGTGCGGTCGCACGCGAGGAATACCTCGGCCTTCCACCCTTGGAGCCGTGCCGTGCGCGGGCTCGTGCTGGTCGTCTGTCGCGTGTCCTCGACGAACACGGTGCCGTCGTCGCCTGCCATGACAGTCAGCGCTCCGGTCGCCGGCTGGGCGATCCACGCCCGGACGAGGTCGACGGCCTCGCGGCCGAACGTGTCGTCGCGGCGGCCGTCGGCATAGTCGAAGTCGAAGTAGTACGCAATCTCCAGCACCTCAGCCGGGTCGAACGGGTAGAGGTGGAGGAACGGCGCCATCGGTCTCACATTCGTCATCCCGAACCTGGCTGGGTCGGCGTGGAACGGGCTGAAGCGATCGAGCCGGATCGGCCCGTAACCTGTCGGCGCGTCGAGGTGCCAGATCGTCCGGATCGTCTCGATCTGCTCCGCGTAGTCGGCAGCGGTCTCGCCTGGAAAGCCGTAGAGGAAATTCCACAGCGGCTTGACGCCGTACTCTTTGCACCACTTCAGCATCTCGACGTTCCGGAGCATGGTCGTCCCCTTGCGCATCAGCTCGAGTACGTGGTCGCTGAGGCTCTCGACCCCGGGCTGGACGTGCGCGACGCCCGCGTCGCGGAGCTGGCGAACCTGCGTGTGCGTCAGGTTCGCCTTGACCTCCCAAAAGAGCTCGACGCCGAGATCCGCCGCGGCGAGCATCGGCACGACGGTCTTGAAGTAGCGCATGTCGAGGATGTCGTCGACAATGCTGAAGGAGGCAACCGCGTAGCGGTCGCGCAGGAACGCGAGCTCGTCGACGACCCTTTCCGGGCTCTTGCTCCGGAAGGCCATCGTCGCCCCGTTCAGCCCACAGAAGGTGCAATGCGAGCGCTCTCCCCACCAGCACCCGCGCGCCGTTTCCGCAAGCAACGTCGGCGCGACGCCGGAGACGGCCCCGGCCGCACGCTGCTCGAAGAACGGGTCGAAGTCGGGCGTCGGGACATCGTCGAGCACGGCCACCGAGGTCGCAGGCGCCGCCCGCGACCTCCTGGGAGCCCTGGTTTGGGTGACGCCCTGGATGCCGCGGACTCCGATGCCGGCCGCCCGCGCCGCGAGCACCGCCGGAAAGGACTGGTCGGCCTCGCCGGAGAACGCGAGGTCGACGAACGGGAACTGCCGTAGCAGCGCGATTCCCATCGCCTCCTCCCAATTCGCGCCGCCGAACGCGATCGTGCTGCCCGGGAACGCCACGTTCACCCGCGCGGCAAGAGAGAGCGAGGCGATGTTCTGCTGGAACACCGAGGTGAAGCCGACGAAGCTGTACTCGCCCCAGGGAACCGTGGCGAGGCACTCGTCGAGGAAGGGCTCGACCAGCGATCGGGCTCTCAGGATCCGGCCGACGTCGGCGTCGTCGAGCCGCCACGTGCCGCACAGCACGTCGGCCACGTAACGCTCGTCGTCGTTTGGTCGGGGCCCGTGCAGTGCCTCGGCGAAGATCCAGTCTCCCGCGAAGGCCGTGTACGGCACGTCGCGGTCGAGCCAGAGGTACTCGTCGACTCCGATCCGCTCCGCGTAGCGCATGTTCAGGTACTGCGTCGTGCACGGGACATCGGCTCTCCGGCAATGCGACTGAAGGAGGCCGAGCGCGAGAGAGGGCCGCTCGAGGGCACCGAACGGCATGCTGACGAGCAGCACCCTCTCGTCGCGCACCGGCCTCACGTTCAGAGGTCCATCTCGTTCGGCTCCTGAATCGGCGCAGGCGTCGGCGCCGGGAGGATCGGTCCGGGGTCCCGCGTGATCGGCGTGGGCTGCGTCGCGATCGGCTCGCGCAGGATCGGCGTAGGGGCGATGATGGGCCGCCGCACGATCAACCCCGGCGTGTAGTGGAAGAAGAACGGGTCGATCGAGACCGCCACCGATGTTACGCCGTCGAGGTTGAGCAGCGTCTTGGTCGTCCAGTTCGCGTTGCGCTGGTAGGTGACCCCGTTCGGGAAGTTCGTGTGGTCCGGGGTGTTGTTCCCGCAGAACACGCCGTAGAAGCTCGTCCCGACCGTGATCATCCGGACGTAGTCGCCGATGTACGGGAAGAACGTCCGCGCCGGTGTCCCCGACGGTGCCGTTTGCAGCACGAGCGTCGTCGCGGCCGTCGACCAGGCATTGCTCGTCAGCTCGAGCGTCGTCACCCAGCGCGAGCCGGTGAACGCCTGGTAGAGCAGCCCGAGCTCGCTGTTCGAGTTGACCGCGAGCCCAGGGTTCTTCGCGTTCTTGATCGTGCGCAGGTCTTTCGACCATGTCTTCCCGCGGTCGGTCGACCTACGGACGTGCATCGTCCAGTCGGTCCCCGTCGCACCGCCGACGCGGTCGCACCACGCGACCCAGACGGTGCTCGAGTTGTTCGGGTCGACCGCGACTGCGAGATCGCCGCCGAGCCGCTCCTGGCCCATGATCGCGTTCCACTGGATGAAGCGGTTCGGCGCCACGACGGCGCCGTTGGCGGTGAGAGCCGTGAACGGCGTCGCGCCGGCTCCCCACGCGTCGTCGCGGGTCATGATCACGTCCATGTTCAGGTTCGGGAACGTGCCGCCCTTCCAGCGATGGAAGGCGGCGTAGATCGTCCCGTCGTGGTGGAGCGCGATCCGAGTCGGCGGGCCATCCTGCGGGCTCGCCGGCCCGTGCTCGATCTGGTGCGGCCCGAACCCAGCGGGTGCCGCCGCTGTGGCCGCGTTCAACGACAGGTCGACTGTGGCCGTCTTCGGCGAGGTGTTGAAGTTGTTGTTCCCGATGTAGACGCGATCTCGGGACGCCGTCTTGACCTTGACAGTTGCTGCGACTGTCCACGGCTGATCCTCGTTCGCACGGTCGAGAAGCACGGACATCGGCGCCGCCCCGAAAGGGTTCGCCGTGCGCAGGATCTGCAGGTGGATCGTGTTGCCGTTGAGGATGCCGGCGTACAGGTGCCCACCCGCGTCGGCGTAGGCGACGGTGATGTCCGACGTCCCTACGAAGCCGTTGCCCGGGACGATCGGGTTCAGCGCCCAGGTCGAGCCACCGTTCGACGAGACGTAGATCGGCGCGTTGGCTCCGCCCATCGGGTTGGGCGTGAACGCCGTGCCGACGATGGCCTTCGTGTTCTGCGGGTTGACCGCGATGTTCGGCTCGCTGTCCTGGCGCGTCTCGCCGCTGAGCGAGTTCGGAATCATGTTGACGATCTGGATGGCCATCTCCTAGCTCCCGTCCGCCGTGAGGACATCGAGTTGCTGCGCCGGCCGCAGGTCCTCGGGGTCGAGCAGCTGGTACTTCCCGAGCGATCTGTTCTCCTTGTCGGGCGCGTGCAGCAGGAACAGCGCCTCCTGGCCGGCTTTCGGCTTCGGCACCTGGTGCCACTGGACGTCGAGGCTGTTCGCGTACAGGACCTCGATCTCGGTTCCGGCCTTGATTCGCCCCTTCTCGGCGTGGGTCACCTCGATCGTGGCTTTCCAGATGTCGGGGTCGTGCTCGCTGAAACCGGCCGGCCCCGCCTTCGATAGCGCCGTCACCCGTCCGACGACGATCGCGGTCGCCTCCTTCGCGTGCTCGCGAAGGTTGTCCGCGTCGATCCCGGCCTGCAGGTCGGCGAACGGTGCGGCGCCGACCGCGTCGGCGCGAGCCAGGAGCGGCCTCGTCTGCGCGGCCGACAAGCGTGCGACTTCGCCGACGGCGAGACTGCTGCCGTACGAAAGACCGTCCGCGAAGAACGTGTACTCCTGCCCCTCCTTCGCATCCTCCGCGAGCTGGACGGTGATCCGGGTCCCGGCGAGTTGGCTGAAGGCGTCCGGCGCGTGGAGGACCTGGTCGACCTGCACGATCGCGGTGCGATTGTCGATCGGTACGTCTCCGGTCGTAGCCGCGCCGACGCGCTCGACGGTGCCGAGGAAGCTGAACGGCGCCTCCCGCAACAGCTTGCGAACTTCGTCGTCGCTCATATCGTCGCCTCCTGAATCTTTTGCCATTCGAGCCGGGCCAGAACGGAAAACGTGATTGTCGCCACGATCGCTACTGCGACGATCAGCCACTCGAGCGAGCCGTTGCCATGATCCGGGTCGACGCGGAAGACGAGCTCGATCCACTCGCGAGTCACGAGCGTTACGAGCAGTAGCACAGCGCTGAAGGCAGCAAGTCCTGCCTCGACCCAGAACCTTGTTGTCAGTCGTGTCATAGAGCGACCTCCGGGATCTAGAGACGACAAGCGTCTCAGCCATTCGTCACCGCGACGTCACCGGCAGCGTCACCTGAAGTTCGCCCGAACGGGTCATTGACCGAGCTTGCGCCGACGCATACCGTCGCTGGCTCAGAGCAAGGGGGGCAGGGGGAGTGACCGATGGTCGAAGCACGACCCGGATCGACTCTGCGGCGAAAGCAAGCCGAACCGGCGGCACCTAGGCCCGACCCCGGCTTCGAGCTCTCGCTCCTCCGCGGCTTCTCGCTCGAGCGTGACGGGCGCCAGATCGTGTTGTCGCTGGGCACCCAGCGGCTTGTCGCGTTCGTCGCGGTGCACCGGCGCCCACTCGAGCGCCTGTTCGTCGCCGGGAGCCTCTGGATCGACCGGAGCGAGGAGCACGCGAACGCGAGCCTCAGAACAGCGCTCTGGCGACTGCGCCGACTGAACCTCCCCCTGATCGTCACCACCAGAAGCCGGCTCGTGCTCGCGCCGACGGTCTCGGTCGATCTGTACGAGCTGACCGCCCGCGCCGAAGAGGTGCTTCGACACGAGGGCACGGCCTCGGTCGCGCCGCTCGACAGGCTTCTGTCCGACGGTGACGTGCTCACCGATTGGTACGACGACTGGGTGCTGCTCGTGCGCGAGCGGTTCCGGCAGCTCCGGCTCCACGCGCTCGAGGCCCTCTGCGAAGACCTCACCGAAGCACGGTCGTACGCCGCAGCAGTCGAAGCCGGTCTCGCCTGCGTCGCCGCCGAGCCGTTACGGGAGAGCGGCCACCGGGCGCTGATCAAAACCCACCTCGCTGAGGGGAATCCCGCAGAGGCAATCCGGCAGTACGGCCTCTTCCGGAGGCTGGTGCTCGAGCAGCTGGGGCTCGAGCCGTCGGAGGAGATGCAGCGGGTGATCCAATCCCTGCCGATCAGGTGATGTCCCCGTGGTGACGTCGCTGTGACGCCGCGGCGATACAACGGGCGTGGTGTGTGCCGAGACGCGTGAGCGCGCCGGCGCGATCGTCGTCAGGGTCTGGATCGAGCCTGGAGCGGATCACCTGGAGGGGCTCCGCGCGCGGATCACTTCCTCGCCGGATCTCTCGAGCGCCGGAGAGACCGTCCAGTTTGCCTCGGGCAGCGAGGAGATCCTGACGGCGGTCCGCAGCTGGCTCGACCGATTCCTGACGGGCTCCGCAGCGGCGTGACGCACCGGTGACGTGGCCGTGACGGGCCTCTGTCACCTTGACGCTTCTCGACTGTTAGGAGGCGGACCGTGGCAGACCGGGCATTCGAACTCGACGTCCTGCGAGACCTGCTCGAGGAGGCTGCGGTCGTCGGCGACCTTGCGAAGAACGAGAAGCTCTTCCTCGCCGCGTATCAGGCATTCAGGGCCGGTAACCGCGAGTTGTTCGAGGCCGAGCTGCAACGCCTCGGTCTGCTCGGCCGCTGCCGCCTCGTCTGCGAATGGATCCGCAGCAAGGAGTGCGTGTTTCTCTGCCTCGAGCTGTGCGGCCCTCCGCCTGCGGAGGCGAAGCAGCCCGATCCGCGGCAGGTGATCGAAGCCGCGATCCGGGTCACCAGCGATCCCAAACTCCTCGAGCTGCTCGTCGCGGCAGTCGAGAAACGCGATCGCGCCGCGTTCACGAAGCTCGTCGAGGCGGAGAAGCTGCAGCCGTTCTGCCACCTCTTCTGCCACTGGGTTTGCATGGTCCACTACCGCCAGATCTGCCGGTGGCTCTGCGGGCCTATCGGGCCGCGGCCCGACCTTGCCGCCGAGCTGAGGGCCGCCGGACTGGCTCTGCGCGAGCTCCTCGAGCACCCGACCGCTTACAAGGAGGCCGTGACGGCGTCGCAAGCGGGCGACAGCGCGAAGCTCAGCGCGGTGCTGCAGGCTCCGGAGCTCTATCGCTTCTGCATCTTCCTCTGCGAGTGGTTCTGCAGCTGGCGGTGCGTCTTCGCGTGCCTGACCCTCTGCCGCGAGTTCCCGTTCAAGCTCCCACAAGAGGAGCTCGAGGAGGCGTTCGCGTTCTCGGAGGCGACGGCTATGCTCGCGCAGAAGCCCCTCGAGCTCGAGCGGCTCAGCGCCGCGGTCGGGGCCGCCGACGCCAAAACGTTCACCGCGATCGTGAACGAACTGAAGCTGCAGCGATTCTGTCTCCAGCTCTGCCACTGGCTCTGCTTCCTCCGTTGCCGGCGGTTCTGCATCCGGGTCTGCCCGCCAATCATCTACAGGCCGATGTTCACCCACGTCGGCGATTTCGACATCGACGTCGACTTCGATGCGGGGGGGCTCACGAACAAGCAGCGGACCGGGCATGCGGGCCTGCACGGAGGCCCCGGCTACGGGTTCTTCGGCTGCCTCCAGCTGCGCGGCTACTGCCCGCGCACCTCTCCGATCGATGCGTCCCAGACGATGTCCTACCGCTTCGTGTTCACGCCGAGCGGGGGCGCGCCCACGCCGGTCCAGGGCGGCTTCGTCTGCGACGTCTACGCCGGCTATCGGTGGATCCTCTGGAACGGCTCGCTGAAGCGCCAGGATGTCTACGTCAGGGGTGTCAACCCGACGCCCGACCCGCCGGCGCCCACACCCGATCCGACGCCACCCGACCAGTACATCATCCCCGACCCTCAGGGCTGGGTGACGATCCCGTCGGAGGTTCAGGGCGACGCGTTCGACGGCACGCTGGTCGGTTTCGCGTCGTACGTCGCCTTCCCGGGCTCACCGGCACCCGCGCCACCGGCTGCCGGAACGCCCGTGCCCGCGGGCGACCAGAAGAACGGCACCGACGCGTCGATCGTCTTCCAGGCGACCCGTGCGAGCACCGTCTCGGACGTCAACAACGGGACCATGCTTCCCGACTACACGAACGAGCTCACCAAGATCCACGTCAATAACTGGGCCGAGGTGCGCCAGCTCGACCTCGCGCAGTTCCACGGACCGGGCGCCAACTCGTGCTCGCCGCTCTCGACGGACCTCGACGTCCAGTACACGGTCGACCACGAGCTGCTCGGCGCCTGGTCTCTCGAGCTTGTGACGGCCTCGGGGCAGACGTTCACGCCGCCTCCCCCGGGCCCGCCGCCTCCTCCGGGCACAGCGCGCGGCGGAGCCGGCGACTACCACCGCGACATCCACGGCTGGCCGACGTGCTCGTACGCGATCCGGCTGCACACGCGGCGCAACCTGACCGACGGGATCGACGACGATTCCGACAAGTTCCTGCCGGAGGTGACGTTCTGCATCGGCGCGCGAGCACGTCCACCGCGTGGCTGATCCAGTAAGGCCGGAGCGACCGCTACGGGTGCTCGCGCTCGACGGGGGTGGGATCCGCGGGATCATCCCGGCGACCCTCCTCGCCGAGCTCGAGCGCCGCTGCGGCAGGCGGATCAGCGAGATGTTCGACCTGATCGCGGGTACCTCGACCGGCGGCATCCTAGCGCTCGGGCTGACCACCCCCGATCCTGCCAATCCCACCCGCCCGCGCTACAGCGCGCAGGACCTCGTCGACCTCTACGTCGACAAAGGGCACGTGATCTTCAAGAGCTCGCTCTGGTACCGGCTCGTCACGCTGTTCGGGCTGTTCGGGAGCAAGTACGCGGTCAAGGGCCTCGACACGACACTTGGCGGCTACTTCGACGAAGCTCGGCTGAAGGATGCAGTCACCGAGGTGCTGATCACCTCGTACGACCTCGAGAGCCGCGACTCGTGGTTCCTCGCCCGCCACAAGGCCCGCGCCGACGCAAGCAGCGATTTTGCCGTCAGGCACGTCGCCCGTGCCACCTCAGCCGCGCCGACCTACTTTCGGCCGGAACGGCTGGTGGTTCAACCGCCGACGGCAATGGTTGACGGCGGTGTGTTCGCCAACAACCCGACGATGTGCGCCTACGTCGAGGCGATCAAGCTGCACGGCTACACGGACGTCGTCGTCGTCTCGCTCGGCACTGGGCAAGTGAAGACGCCGATCCACTACCTACAGGCCCGGACATGGGGATTGCTCGGCTGGGCCAGGCAGCTGATCAGCGTCTTCATGGACGGCGTCAGCGACACCGTCGAGCACCAGGCCGGGTGGCTGCTACCCGACAAGGACGGCATGCCCCGCTACTTCCGCTTCCAGACCGAGCTTCCACCCGGGATGGGATCCATGGACGACACGAGCCCGGCGCGAATCGAGACGCTGAAGCAGGCTGGACTGGCACTCGTCACCGCCAACAACGACAGGATCGACGCCCTTTGCACGCTTCTCAGCCTGTGAACGTCCACTCCGGCAAGCCGCTCGGCATCAACGCGCTGCTGTTCACGATCCTGTTCGTGACCCTGGTCGCGTACCTCGCGATCTGGGGCTGGGTCATCTGGCAAATCTGGGACGGTGACTCGGCCGACATCAACGCGGCCGCGATCTACGCGGGCTCCGCCCTTGGAGGGACGTTGAGCGGGTTCTTCGCGTTCACGCTCGGGATCCGTGTCGGCACCGGCCCCGACGCGTCCGCACCGACCGGAACGGTGAGCTCACCGACGCAGAAGGCACTCGGAATCACGGTCTCCAGCGGAAGCCGGGAAGAGGTCGCTCTCACGCTGGTCACGACACTCGCGATCTGGTCGTACGCGGCTGTCGGCGGTGCCGCGATCGTGACGGTCTTCTTCAAGTCCGGCAGCTCCCCGGAGTCGGTCAAGGCGGTCGCCTCGGCCTTCGTCGGGCTCGTCTTCGCGCTGTTCAACCAGGTCTTCCAGTCACCCAGGTAGATGGGGCTCGACCCTGCCTACTGGAAGTTTCAGGCGCCCGGCGGTCGGCTGTTCGCGGACCCGCAGCCGGACGCGGATGAAACGTCGTTCCAGGTCGACAACACGAGCGCGGCCTATTACGAGAGCGTCTATTTCAAGCGGCACCGGGACGACCTCCAGCCGATCCCGCCGCCTCGGGAGCCCGGGTCGCGGATCGATCTCACCGCGATCCTCGGCGAGGCGTTCCTGGAGCCAACAGTGACCGCGAAGAGGATCGCCTTTCATGCGGTCGGGGATACCGGAGCCGCGAAGGTAAAGGCGCGTCAGACAGTCTCGGAGGCGATTGCGAACGAGGCAGCTGTTGCCGACGCGATGGCCTGGGACATCCGCACCGGTGGGATGACAGGGCCGATGTTCTTCCTCCACCTCGGTGATGTCGTCTACAACTTCGGTGAGGGACAGTACTACTACGACCAGTTCTACGAGCCGTTCCGCGGCTACGACCGGCCGATCTTTGCGATCCCGGGCAACCATGACGGGATGGTCTTCGGTGATGATCCCGACACGCCGAGCACGCCGACCCTGACCGCCTTCCTGCGGAACTTCTGCGCCGAGGCCCCCGCTCAATCGCCCGATGCCGGCACGCTCGTCCGTTCAACCATGACCCAGCCTGGCGTCTACTTCACCCTCGACGCCCCGTTCGTCTCGATCATCGGCCTCTACACCAACGTCCTCGAAGGCCCCGGCGTCATCTCGTCACAAGGCGACCACTACCCGGTCGGAGACCACCAGCTCGACTTCCTGAAAGCGGAGCTGCAACGCCTCGCGCCCGCCCGCAAAGCAGGCGAACGGGCAGTGATCATCGCCTGCCACCACCCGCCCGCCTCCGTCGACGCAAACCACGGCGGCAGCAGCGGACTCGCCACAGACATCGACACCGCAGCCACCGAAGCAGGCTTCTGGCCCGACGCAGTCCTCTCTGGCCACGCCCACCTCTACCAGCGCTACACCCGTCTCACCCCGAACGGCCGTGAGATCCCCTACGTCGTCGCTGGCAGCGGCGGTTTCGCCACCACCCCACCTCAAGCCGGCCTACCGGACGCCCCGATAACGCTCGGCGAGTACACCCTCGTCGCGAAACCACTTGTTGAGTTCGGCTACCTGAGCATCACTGTCGACCTCAGCACCACCCAAGGCCACCTCACCATCACCTTCAACGACCGCACGAACACCAAGACTCACGACACCGTCCATCTCAACCTCAAAACCGGAAAGATCCTCAAGCACTGAAACTCGGTGGACAGGTTCGCGGCGAGATCGCGGTCGTCCACCGCCTGTATTTCTTGTTTCGGAGCGCCGGCGCTGACGGGGACACCGAACCGACGATTGGACTCGTGCGCGATCGACTTTGCGATCGAACACGTGGCAACTTGTCCACGCTGGATCGGAACCCCGGCACCCGCGGAACGCCGCACGCTAGGCTGAAACCCACTCCGGAGGGGTGGCAGAGCGGTCGAATGCGGCGGTCTCGAAAACCGTTATCCGTGCAAGCGGATCGGAGGTTCAAATCCTCTCCCCTCCGTTCTCTGGAAGCCCGAAGCCGTCTAGTAGAGCGGCCTCTCGGGCTATCCGGCGTTCGTGGACGTTGTCTTGGCCGGCCCTTGGGCAGGCTGCGGTTTCCTAGGCCGCGTGCACGAGTTCGATTCTTATCCGGGGCGCGCGTGGCTCGTTGACAGCGCCGACTCGCTCGGCACCCATCGGAAGCGGTGTCCTGTGAGCCGGCCCGTCGGGCCTGGGCAGCCCCGCGCCGAACCGACTCACGAGGAATCAAACGCCGCGACGATGCACCGGTCGGACGAGCGGCATCGTCAGCTGTACTTGACGATCCCGGTGCCAGTGATTGATTGGTAAACGCCGGAGGGGTTCGCGTTCTGGCTCGTGTTGCACTGGCCCTTCTTCGCTCCGGACGTGTAGTACGGCCCGACCCCAGCGAAAATGACGGTCATGTTCGCCGTTCCGCTGATTCCTTTGTACGCGCCGGTTCCGTTCGAGATGGTGATTGGCCCCGTGACCCTGAAGGCGAACGAGCAACTGGTCTTGTTCCGTACTACGACCTTCCCGTTTTGGCTGCCGTTCAGCTTCGTCGCGTCGACGAAGAACGTTCCCTTCTTGAGGGCGATATGCACGTAGTTGCCGTTTTGGTCGACCTTCCCGGATTTCGTTTCGCTGGTTGCGATCCCGTGGTCGCCGATCGCCCCCGCGATCAGAATCGGCTGATGAGCGCTGTTGATACCGGTCACGTAGATGTAGATCTTCCCGCCGCTCGCTGAGGCCGCCGGGCCTGCAATGACGAGTACGAAGGCTCCGAGAGCAGCCGCCGCGATTGCACCCTTGATTGTCCGCATGTTCTTCGGTCTCCCTGGCGTCGTTATGGAAGGAGGGGCCTGGGAGTCTCACCAGCGGGACCCGCGGTGTCAAGAACGCTCCGCGCAGTCGATCGCGCACCAGTCTCAAAAACCGTTATCCGTGCACTCGATCATGGAGGTCAAGATGGTTTCGAGCGAATAAGGTCTAGCTGGTGACAGTTTCGCTGCGCCGGGCTGCGCGGCTCGACCTGCTGAGGATCGGGGGCTGAAATGCGCGATCGTCGAACGCTCAGCATGCTCGGCCTGATACTCGTGCTGGCCGTTGCATCTGCGTTCTGTGTCTCCCTCGTCGAGTTCCGCAGCCGGTACAACCACGATTCGTTCTACCGCTTTCTCAACTGGAATCTCTTCCTGGCCTGGGTTCCGGTGGCGTTCGCGCTTTCGGCGTACGTGTGCGCTCGTCACCGCCTCGGTCTGATTGCGGCGGCCCTCGGTGTCCTTTGGCTTCTGTTCTTTCCCAATGCGCCGTACATGCTCACGGACTTCATTCACCTGCACGAGTCCCCCACGACGCCGCTCTGGTACGACGGCCTGATGCTCTCCGCGTTCGCCTGGACTGCCTTGTTGCTCGGGTTCTTCTCGCTCTTCCTGATGCAGACGCTGTGGCAGCGCGCGGCAGGGTCGCTCGTGAGCTGGTTCGGCGTCGTGGTCGTGCTCGCGCTCGGAAGCCTCGGCGTCTACGTCGGTCGCTTCATCGGGTTCAACAGCTGGGATGCCTTGCTGCATCCGCTCAGGGTCGCCCACGTGATCGACACACGGGTCGAGAATCCCTTCCGGCATCCACGCCTCTTCGCGTCGCTCGTGGCTCTCACGGGCTTCCTGACCGTTGCCTACGCCGTCTTCTACTCCCTCGCCGGCCTGCGCCTTCAGAGCGGCCGTGACTAACCGAGCAAGGTCATCAGGCCGCGGCGAAGACGGCAGAGGGGGCGTCAGGCAGGAAGCGGTCGAGGAACTCGCGGTCGCTCATGCAGCGGCCGGCGCGAATCCGCTCCCGCCAGCCGGTGAGGTCGAACTCCGCGAGGCGCCGGCGGACACTTTCGGGCAGAGGCTCGAGTGCACGCTCTGCGGCGTCGGCCACGCGCTCTCCGAAGATGCTGCGGATGATCAGAGCCTGGTTCAGCTCCACGCCCGCCCAGCTAACCGGATAGGGAAGCTTCGGTCGGGACCAGTGCCCGACGTGCGCGTCCGTCACGCACTTCACTCCCTTCCCGAGGATCCAGGCGCGGGCCGAGATGTCCTCCTCGGCCTTCCCCCAGATCCCGAAGTAGGGCGAGAACCCGCCGATCGCGTCATACGCGCTGCGGAGCATCATGTAGCACGCCCCGATCGCGACGGGGACATCCGCAGCACCTGAGCCGGGCACCGGTGCGACCAATCGGTGCTGGAAGCAGATCCCGGGCGAGAGCGATCTGGCGTAGTCACGTTCGTGACACCAGGAGAAGGTGGCGCCCCAGCAGAGAGGCTCGAGCGTTGCGTAATCCGACCAGGCGGCACAGAGCAGCGAACCGCTACCTACGTGAGCGACCATCGCCTCCAGCCAGCCGCTTGCGAAGGTCATGTGCGAGTCGAGCCAGACGATCACGTCGCCCTCAGCAGCCGCCGCGCCGGATCGGCGGGCGCGGCACACCCCCACCGGCACGTCGTGACGGACGACCCGGACATCCCGGTCGTCGATGACGGGAACCCGGCTCCCGTCATCGACGACCACGACCTCGCTCGCAAATGCGCCGGATGTGGCGAGCAGCCCGTCGATCGTCCGCTGCAGGATCAGCGGCGGCTCGTCGCGGACGATCACGACGAAAGAGATCACCCGGCTTCTCAGTTGTGGACGGTGATGCCGGCCTCGCCGACGTGGTACGGCTCGTCGCCTTCGACCTGGAGCCGATAGAGGCGACGCGTGCGCAACTCGATTCCGACCACTTCGACCTCCTCGCCCCCAGCCCCGCGAAGCCGTGTCCCGACCGCCAACTGGTCGGCGGAGACGAGGTCGCCGCCTGCGAGCTCGAACCGGTGCCGGCCTGCCCCGGAGAACGACGTGCCGTCGGCAAGCGTCACTGTCACGCTCGGCTCGTCCGTGTGGACGAAGACCCTGGTGATCGAGCGTGTGGAGCCGCGAGCCGCCACAGCGTCGCCCGGCTGGAGCCGCTCGATGGGGCTCACGGCTGTGTCGTCGATCAAGATGAGCGTTCCCGCCGGAAAGCCGTAGGCGGAGCCAAGCTCTGTCTCGCCGGGGAGGCTCACGGAGCCTGGCACCTTCGTGCCTCCTGGAACCTTCGTACCACCCGGAACCTTCGTGCCACCGGGTACGAGCGTTCCATCCTCGCGCGTCGAGCCGACGATGACATCGAAGACCTCGCCGCCGAGATCCACCTCCGCAGGCAGCGAGACGTCGCCGATGACATCGCTTCCGCGCGGAGGCACCTTTGTCCCGCCCTGCACCTTCGTGCCGCCGACAACGAGCGTCCCCTCGTCTCGATTCAGCCCGCCGATCGCCTCCAGGACGAGCCCGCTCGCCTCCTCGGAGATGACCCCCTCGCCAACGAGGCGGCGAAGCGCCGCCTGGACGTCCGAAAGAACCAACGGGCTCGACATCAGCAACTCCTTTTCCAGATGGACTCGACAGCCGCAACCCGGGCCCAGCATAGTCGGGCGCTTCGCCGCCGCCGCGTCACCCTGGCCCGCCTAGCGGCGCGAAGAGTTGAGGGCCCGTCGCCGGGCCCTCAACTCGTCCTCGTTCAACCGGGAGACGCGATCAAGCGTGCGTGGTCGTCGTCGTCCCGGTTGTGGTGGTGGTGGTGGTGGTGGGCGGCGCCGGGCGAACCTGGATGTCGACCGAATGCTGGTGCTCCCAGTGGCCGGGCGGAGCCGTGGAGACCCAGGCGCGGTCCGTGATCTTGCCGGGCTGGTTGGCCGTGACGACGATCGTGATCGTGGCCGAGGCGCCGCGGTCGAGCGCGCCGAGGTTGCACTCGATTGTCGGGTTACCCGAGCAGGTGCCCTGGCTCGTCGTGACCGAGACGAGCGTCGTGTTGTTCGGCAGCAGGTCCTGGAAACCGGCGTTCGCGTCACTGCCGTTGCCTGTGTTCGTGACGGTCGCGGTGTAGGTGACCTGCTGGCCTGCGTTCACCGCTCCGGGCGATCCGCTGAGCCGGAGCGCAAGGGCCGGGCTGACATTGCGAACGTACGTGTCGACGGCGCGCCCGTGCTGCCAGTTCCCGGGAGGGTTCGCAGAGACCCAGCCGTGATCGGTCATCTTCCCCGGCACGTTGGCCGTGACGGCGATCGTGATCGTGGCCGAGGCGCCCGCGTTCAGCGCTCCGAGGTTGCAGAGAACCAGCGGGCTTCCGGTGCAACTCCCCTGCGTTGCGGTCGCGGAGACGAGCGTGGCCTTCCCCGGAAGGAGATCCTGGAAGGCGACATTGCCGTCAGCGCCGTTCCCCGAGTTGGAGACGGTGGCCGTGTAGGTCACCTGCTGGCCCGGGTCGACCGCGCCGGGAGAGCCGGAGAGCTTCAGGTTCAGGTTGGGGCTGACGTTGTGGACGTAGACGGAGACGACGCGCTGATGACGCCAGTTTCCCGGCGGGTTGCTCGAGACCCAGGCCCGGTCGGTCATCCAGCCCGGCAGGTTCGCGGTGACGACGATCGTGACCGTGGCCGAGGCACCCGCGTTCAGCGGCCCGAGGTTGCACAGGACCGTCGGGTTGCCGCTGCAGGTGCCCTGGCTCGCGTTCGCGGACACCAGGGTCGCCTTCCCCGGAAGCAGATCCTGGAAGGCGACGTTTCCGGCGGTGCCGTTCCCCGAGTTGGAGACGGTTGCCGTGTAGGTCACCTGCTGCCCGGTGTCGATGCGGCCTGACGATCTCGTCAGCTTCAGGTCGACGTTCGAGTCGACGCCCTGCACGTTCGTCGAGACGGCATGGCGATGGACCCAGCCACCCGGCGGGTTCGTGGCGACCCAGGCGTAGTCGGTCATCCACCCCGGCCTGTTCGCGGTGACGACGATTGTGATCGTCGCGGACGCGCCGCGGCCGAGCGACCCGAGGTTGCACCTCACGACGTGGTTGCCTGCGCAGGTCCCCTGGCTCGGGCTCGTGGAGACGAGCGACGCCTTGGCCGGCAGCAGGTCGCGGAACCCTGCGTTGTGGTCGGTCCGGCCGCCGGTGTTCACGACCGTGGCCGTGTAGGTCACCTGCTGGCCGGTGTCGACGGTGCCCGCCGACGCCGACAGCCGCAGCGCGAGGTTCGGCGAGTGGCGGTGGGCCACCCGGAGCAGGACGCTCGTGTGCTGCGCGGCTGACGATCCGCTCGTGGCAGCGGCCGCGACTGATGTGGCCACCGCCAACCCCAACAATGCGAGCGCGGCTCCGGCTGCGATCTTGACGCTCCTCATGGCTGATGTCGAACTCATGTGCCATCCCCCCTGCGTTTCGCTAAAGGCATCTCGATTCCGGAGATGGTTCTAACCCGCGCGTGTCATCCGACCGTCATCCGCGGGTAAGCGTTCTTTGTGACTACGTAACAGCCGTGTAAATGAACGAAACAGGCTCGGTCGCGGGACGGGAAGCCGCAGATCGCCGCTTCCATGCCGAGTTGGCCGGCGACGCCTGCGACGGCAAGTAGAGGACTTCGCTCAGGTCAGGGCTTGGCGAGCCGGGCGACCGCGGCGCAGGCGCTGCTCGGTGGAGACGCCGGCCCCGTCGTGAGCGACACCAGCGCCCCGTGGCCGAGAATCTGCTCGATCGTGCTTCCGCTGACCTCGCCCTGGTCGAACCGCCCGGAAGCGTGCACCTTGGCGATCGCCCCTGAGCCTCCCGCCGTGGAGAACGTGCCGCTCGACGGGACGTAGTCCTTGCCGGGAGCGAACTTGCCGTACTTGGCGGTGAAACCGAGGCAGAGCGAGCCGACGCCGGCAGATTTGAACCGGATCACGACCGTGCCCTTGTGATCGCCCTGAGCGTCGATGTCATAACGAACGACGTACGAGCCGCCCTTCGCGATCCCGGTCATCGGGACGCCCTTCACTGCTCCGAGGAGCGTTGCGGCGAGTTGCGCTCCGAGGCTGAGGTTCCCGGCGATCGTTCCCTGGCCGACCACGCCGGTCGTTGTCTGCCCGCTATCGCGGCCCTGGTTCGTGATCTTGTACGTGACCGATCCGGAGATGCCGTGCTCGACCGTGCTGACGAGGCGGGCCTGCACGACCCGCGCGAGCGCCGGACCGCCGACGACGAGGAAGAGACCGATCAGGACGACCACGGCGAGGGCCAGGGAGCGTCCCCTGGGCCGGCGCGTCTCCTCGATCGCGTCCTCCGCCCGCGGCGGATCGTTCAACCTTCGCTCCATCATCGCGGAAGGGTAGCCAGCTGCCCGAGCGCCGGCCGGTAGATCCGCTGCTTCTTTCGAGTGGGTGGCCTGACTCGTGTCTCAGGCCTTACGCACGCGTACCGCCGTTCCGTAGGCGCAAATCTCGGTCCAGTTTCCACCCATCTCAGAGGTATCGAAACGCATCGCGACGACCGCGTTCCCACCCTTCAGCTCGGCCTCCTCAACCATCCGCTCGATCACCTGCCGCCGACTGTCGATCAGCCCCTTCGTCATGCCCTTGAGCTCGCCCCCTACAAGCGACTTGAACCCGGCCCCGATCTGCGACCCGAAGTTCCGCGACCGAACGGTCAGACCAAAAACCTCGCCGAGCACCTCATCGATCACGTACCCCGGCAACTCATTCGTCGTCGCAATCAGCATCCGGCGAGATGATACGCCGCCCACCCCCAAACCCAGACCCCAAACACATGGACGTCGCGCACGAGCGAACGGGCTTCTACCCCGAAATCACCATCGAGCGGCTCCATACAGGACCGATCCCGAGATGCCCGCCGCCG
>CAVRMI010000005.1:0-995898 GCA_963722065.1 uncultured Thermoleophilia bacterium
CTACTGAGCCGCATAGCCAGCGAGACGCAGATGCATCCTTTGATGCTGAACCCGCGAGCCTGACGGTTCGCTAGCGACTCGAGCGGCTTCAATCGTGAGCCGGTTCAGGCGGTGACTCGCGGCTCCAGGGCGGCGGCTAAAGAATTGAGTGCTGTGCGGGGTCGTATGGGTGTGCGGATTCCACGGCCTGGTTCCAAGGGCCTAACGCTCGACGAGCTCGAGTGGCTCTACCGGACGAAGGGCGCTGCCTTCGAGCGGGTCGCGATCGCGCTGACACGCGACGAGGGACTCGGCTGTGATGCGGTACAGGAGGCGTTCGTGCGCGCGGTTCGGAACCGCGACTGCTTTCGCGGCAGCGGCAATGCCGAGGCATGGGTGTGGCGGATCGTCATCAACGAAGCCCACCGCCGGCGGGACGCGCAACGCGAGACGCCGTTCTCGCCGGACGATCTCGATGTCGACGCGCGGTCGAACGGTGGAGCCGCAGACCGCGCGCTCATCCGAGCGCGGATCGCGGAGCTGCCCGAGCGACAGCGGCTCGCGCTCTTCCTTCGCTACTACGCCGATCTCGACTACGCCGCGATCGGCGAGGCGCTCCAGATCAAGCCTGGAACGGTGGCGGCAACCCTGAACGCCGCGCACGCACGCTTGGCTCACGACTTGCAGGAGGTTCAGGAATGGGAGATCTGACCCCACTGGTCGAGCGTGCCCTCGACGAACTCGCCCCGCCGCGGCCGGAGCCCGTCCGGTGGGACGAGATCGAGCGGGCGGCATTGCACCCTCGTTGGCGCTTTTCGAGACGCAGCATGGTGTCGATCGCGTTGACGCCAGTTGCCGTCGCCGCTCTGATCGCCGTCGCCGTACTCGCCTGGCCGTTCTCCGGCGGCTCCCACGGGACGCTGCTCGAACGTGCGGCCGCAGCGATCGGCGACGGTCCGGTGGTCCACGCAGTGATCCAGAGCGGCTGGGGCGGAACCGAAGTCGACCTCGCCACCGGCGCCAAGGTCGCGGTGCACGGTGAGGAAGAACTCTGGTACGACCCGCAGCGCGGCGTCCACGACATCACGCTCTTCGCCGGCGTCGTCCAGGGCAACTCGCTCTATCCGCCGGGGCGCGTCGCGTATCTCGACAAGACGCTCGCGTTCCTCGCGATCGACTACCGGCAGGCGCTCAAAAACGGAACCGCGAAAGTACTCGGCGAAGACGCCGTCGACGGCCAGCCCGTGTACTGGATCCGCGTCGACACACAGATGCTTCCCGACGTCGCCGACGGGAAGCTCCACGAATGGGCACACGACGTCGCCGTCTCGGCCACGACGCTGAAGCCCGTCGCGACGCGCGAGACTCGCGACGGGCAACTGAGCCCGGACGGGATCTCGCAGATCCTCTCGGTCGAGACACTCGGAAGCGGTCAAGGCGACTTCACGGCCTCTCCCGCCGTCAACGGCAGCGGCGATGCCATGCGCTTCCAGCTGGAGGGGTCACTCACGGCCGACGAAGCGAACGCCGTGCTCGGCAGGACGATGCTCTGGGCCGGCCCGACGTTCGACGGCCTGCCGCTCAGCCGGATCGCAAAGCAGCTCCGCAGCCAGGGCTACGACCGATCAACCGGCACGTGGGCGACGACCCACACCGGCATCACCCTCTTCTACGGCCCATCGACCGGTGGAGGCATCGGCCAGCCCGCACCCTCCGGCGCGTACCTGCAGATCTCGGAGACGCTGACGCCGGACGATCAGTTCCAGCGCGGCGTCCGCAACTACACGCCCCCCGAGGGCAAGCTCCTCATCTTCGGCGACGGAAACATCGGCGTCATGCAGAGCCACGGCATCCACCTGTTCCTCGAAGCATCGGCCGCCGACACGTTGATCGGAGCGGCGCGATCGCTCGTTCCGCACGACGGATAACGGCCGAGCCGTACGTCGCGTGTCGGCCCTTCGGCGCCCCCAAACGCAACCGCCCGTGTCGTGGCCCAACCTTTCGAGACTTCCCCGACACTTCTATAGGTGATGAGCGAGGTATCCGCGAACGATCTGCTCCCGGACATGGCGCGGAGTCAACCGTACGAGGATCGGCTGACGGAACTTCAGCCGGTTGTTGTACGAACCGTCCGACTCGTGGTTGGTGCAGGTTCAGCAGTGGCCGAGGATGCTGCACAGGAGGCCCTTCTCGAACTGAGCCGGTCGTTGCCGGACCTCCGAGACCCTCGAGCCGCTCCAGCCTTCGCTGCACGGATCGCGACCCGAGTCGCGCTTCGAGTTGCCGGGCGTGAGCGGAGGTTCCGGTTGCTCGGCCTCCGCGCCGGTGAGGCTCGCGAACCGTTCGCGCGGGAGCAGCCCCTCGAACTACTGCAGCTGAAAGAGGCGTTCGATCGGCTCCCGCCTCGCCAACGTGCCGTGGCGGTCATGCGGCTCCACGTGGGCCTCAGTGAGCAGGAGACCGCCGACGCCCTCGACTGCTCCCTCGGAACCGTCAAGCACCAACTCCACGACGCCCGCCGCGCACTCGCGGCTTCCCTCTCGGACCGCGCGGGCGCGCGCACGGAAGGAGACGACTGCGATGAGCCATCTGCAGACACGTGATGCCGAGTCGGGTATCTCCGACGCCGACATCAGCCGCATGTTGCAGGCATTCTCAGGACCGCCGGAGCCCGTCCCCTCAGCGGGAAACCGGCGCCACCGCACAACGCGCCGGTCGCTCGTGCCGGTTGCGGTGGCGGTGCTTGTACTCGGAGTGCTGGTTCCTGGGTCACTCGCGCTGGTCGGCGCGTTCTCCGAGACGCCGCAGCAGTTCATCAGCGACGTGAACCAGCCTCTGAATGCGAGGCGCGTGATCGAGAGGTACATCGATCAGGGTCAGCTTTCGACCCATCAGACGCTGACAGACGTTCAGCGCGTGGTGACAGCGCCCACCCCTGAAGGCGAGTTCGGCGTGTACGCGCTTGGGTTCTCGAGCGGCCAGAAGGGGATCGCTTTGATCAGCTCAGCGACCGGAGGTGTTGGGGCATTGGGTTGGGGCATTCAGCCGTGTTCGACCGGTTGGGCGCTCGAAGCGGGGCCTTCGATGGTCGAACGGCCAGGGAAGACGCCGGCCTACTTCACCGGCCTGGCTGCGCGGGCCGTCACATCTATCGACGTCGTGTACTCGGACGGCCACTCAACGCCGGCGGCTCTCTCCAACGGCTACTTCCTCGCCTGGGTTGACCCCGCGGCAGCTTCGGGCTCAACCTCCGCGACGTTGGTCGCCCGAGGGAGCGGAGGAACGGAGCTCGGGCACCTCAACATCAACGCCAGCGGCGAAGTTCCCCCCGCGCTCGGTCAGGCGCCGGACGCGCCATCATGCGGCTGAAGCCGGCTCGCGAGCGCATGTGTAGCCTTCAGTGCGCGGAGCGGCTCGTAGCCGGCAGCGCCGGGCGACCGCGCCGAGCGGTTCCACGGAGACCGCAGTCATGCCCGCCGCGGGGTGAGCCTGACGAGTCGCCGGCGAATCAGCGCCCATAGAAAAAGCCCCGTTTCCAGGGCTTTTTCCGTAGCAGGCCTGTAAGCCGGATTCTGTCTTGGATGACCATCCCTCTTGGCAGCTACCCGGGCCCTTCGGCGGGCAGCCTATGGCGGGCCCTGTTCGCCTTGCACCGGACGGGGTTTGGCGAGCCGCCGCGTCGCCGCGACGCTGGTGGGCTCTTACCCCACCGTTTCACCCTTACCGCCGGGACCTCCGGAGACATCCCGGCGGCGGTCTGCTTTCTGTTCCACTTTCCGTCGGCTTTCGCCGCCTGGCTTGCGCCAGCGTCCTGCCCTGCGGTGTCCGGACTTTCCTCGACCGACCGTCCTGCGACGGCCGGCCGCGGTCACCCGGCCTGCGCGGGAATCGTAGCGCCTGCCACGAACGCGCCCTCGGCGGCGAGCTGGCTGCCGCACTCGGGACAGAAGACGCCGCCGCGCGCATGCATGACGAACTCGCCGCAGGTGAGGCACTCGAGCGACGCGCCGCGCAGCAGTGCGGCCAGCTCCTGGTCGAGGGTCCGATGCAGGGGCGCGACGTTCACGGCTACAGCTCGCGAAAGACCCCGACGACCCGGCCGATGACCTGTACGTACGGCGCGTAGATCGGCTCCATGCTCGAGTTCTCGGGCTGCAGCCGGATGCGGTCCTGCTCACGGTAGAACGTCTTGACCGTCGCCTCGTCCAGCGCCTCGTCGCTGCCGGCGAGCGCGACGACGATCTCGCCGTTCCGCGCATCCTGCGCGCGCTGCACGATCACCAGGTCGCCGTCGAGGATACCGGCGTCGATCATCGACTCGCCCTTGACCCGCACCACGAAATCGCCCTTCGTCGAGGCCGGCATCGGCACGTAGCCCTCGATGCTCTGCTCTGCGAGGAGCGGGCCGCCGGCTGCGATCTCGCCGAGCACCGGCAGGCGTGTGACGTCCGCGGGCTCGACGGCTGCCGACGCCACCTCGTGACGCTCGCGGCCGATGAGTTCGAGCGCGCGCGGCTTCGTCGGGTCGCGCTTGAGCAAGCCTGCCCGCTCGAGGTTCGCGAGATGTGCGTGGACCGTCGAGGGCGAGGCCAGGCCGACCTGCTCGCCGATCTCGCGCACGGTGGGCGGATAGCCGTGCAGGTCGACGTACTCGACGAGGTAGTTCCAGATCTCCTGTTGGCGGGCCGTGAGCACGCGGGCTCCTTGGGGTTTCGTTGACGAGGACGAACGTGTGTTCGCCATCAGGGTAGAGACTCCTGCGGACGCCGTCAACGGAGAAAAGAAAAAGCCGCCCCGCGTGGGACGGCTTTCGATGCGCTGGAGAGGACTTGAACCTCCACGACCGCAATGGCCACTAGGCCCTCAACCTAGCGCGTCTACCAATTCCGCCACCAGCGCGTGAGAGCGGGGATTGTACCCGCGACTCAATCGATCGGCGTCAGCTCGCGCTCGAGCGTCGCGCGGTCCGCCTCGAGCCAGGCGGGCAGCGACAGTCCCCGGCCGAGCGTCTCGGCCGGCTCGTCGACGAGGAAGCCGGGACCGTCGGTGGCGATCTCGATCAGCACCCCGTCGGGCATGCGGAAGTAGACGGACTGGAAGTACTTGCGGTCCTGAACCGGTGTGGGCCGGAGCCCGACCTCGGTCAGCCGCTGCAGCCAGACGGTCTGGTCCGCCGCGTCTGCCGTGCGCCAGGCGATGTGGTGCGTCGTCCCGGCCCCGATCAGCGCCGCTTCCTCGACCGGCTCCGCGAAGAACAGTGGAGCGTCGGGAGCGAACAGCCCCGCATAGAGGTCGGGGTTGCCGATCACTGCGACATCGCGCAGACCCGGCGTCTCCGCGGGGTAGAGCCGCAGGTGCAGGCCGTCCGGATCGTCGAGCTCGACCTCCTCGGCCACGTTCGGGGATTCGAGCCCGATCGACTCGAGCGTGCCCCGGCCCAGCCGTCCCGGCTCGGCGCGCGGCCACTCGAAGAAGGTGATCAGCGTTCCGGGACTGCCGACCGCGTCGCCGAAGTAGAGGTGGTAGCTGTGCGGGTCGTCGAAGTTGACGGTCTTCTTGACCAGCGTGAAACCGACGCGGTCGCGGTAGAAGTCGAGCGTCTGCTGCGCGTCGGAGCACACGCACGTGATGTGGTGCAGGCCCAACAACTGCATGCGATCGAGTCTAGAGCGTCGACTACTTGAGCAGTCGGAAGAGCACGATCGAGTTCAGGAAGAACAGGAACGCGATCACGGCCGTCACGCGGGTGAGGTTGCGCTCGACGATGTGCGTGCCGCCCTGCGACGCAGGCGTGAAGCCCATGCCGCCGAGACCGGCGTCCCGCCCGGAATGCATGAGGATCAACCCGATCAGCGAGATGCTGAGGATGACCTGGATGACGGCGAAGAGAGGCAGCATCGCGGCCGTAGGGTAGCTAACGCCGGAGCGCGGGCGAGAACCGGCGCGCAGCCACCTGCCGCTCCAGCATGATTCCGCCGTGGACACGGACGAGGCCAGGCAGAAGATTCACGACCTGCTCCTGACCGGGGACAACCGGCTCAAGCAGGGAGTCTCGGCCGAGAAGATCCGCCAGAGCTATGAGCAGGCACTCGCGGTCGCCCGCGAGCACGGCCTGGAGGACAGCGTGGGGCCGCTCGTCGCGATCAGGCTCGCCGATCTCGAACGGCTCGCAGGAGAATCTCCTCCACCCGTTCCGCCTGCCGCCTGACGTCGTGCTCCGCGGCCGCGCGCCGGGCCGCTTCGTTGGGGGACGGCAGCGCGGCCGCCGCCTCGAGCGCGCGCACGAGCTCAGCAGCGTCGAGCGGGTCGACGAGGACGCCCGCGCCGTCGGGCACGAACTCGCGCGGTCCGCCGACGCGGGTCGCGACGACACTTCGCCCGCAGGCCATTCCCTCGAGCAGCGCCTGCCCGAACGGCTCGATCAGCGCCGGCCCGCACACAACGTCGGCTGCGCTGAGCCAGCCGGGCACGTCGTCGTGTGCGACCCGACCGACCACGCGCACACCTGCGCGCCCCTCGAGCGCGCCGCGCAACGGCCCGTCGCCGACGAACGTCAACGAGCCTCGGCCGAGCGCCGCGAACGCATCCGCGAGCCGGACGACGTTCTTCCGCTCGGTCAGCGAGCCCACGTGCACGAACGCCGGCGACTCGAGCTCGGCTGCGGGGGCGACGGCCTTGAAGCGCTCGAGGTCGACACCCGAGTCGACCACCTCGGTCTTGCCGCGTGCCTCCGGAACACGCTCCTCGAGCTCGTGCTGCAGGTACGCCGACACGGCGACGACCGTCGCCGCACGGCGCACGACGCGCCGGGTCAGAAGCGCCACACCCGGCACCTCTCCGATGTTGCGAACGTCGCGCCCGTGCGCGGTCACGACGAGCGGCGCGTCCACCTCCGAGGCGAACAGCCCGGCGGGGACGAGGAAGTGGGCCCACACGACGTCGGGCCGCGCGGCGCGGCGCACGCGCCGGCGCAGCTCGAGAAAGCGCGCCTTTCCGCCCGCGCGGCGGTCGAGCACTGCGAGCTCGACGTCGTGCCCCCGCTCCCGCAGGGCTCGTTCGCCCTGCGCGACGAACACACCGAGGTCCGGGTCGTCGGGGCCCGGATACATCTGGGAGACGAGGAGGATCCGCATCGCCGTCAGCGCGGCGCGCGGTCTCGGTCGTGCTCGCCCCACTCATCCCGCAGCACGCCGCAGATCTCGCCGATCGTGCAGTGGGCGCGCAGGGCGGCGCGCATCGGGATCAGAAGGTTCTCCGTTCCCCTGGCGGCGGCCCGCACCGCTGCGAGTGTGCTCGACGCGTCCTCCGGGTTGCGTTCGGCGCGCAGGGCTGCGGTGCGCGCACGCTGGCGCCGCTCGGCTGCGGGGTCGATCGCCTGCAGCTGGATCGGCTGCTCCGACTCGGCCACGAACTCGTTGACACCGACGATCACACGCTGGCCCGACTCGACCTCCCGCTGCCACCGGTAGGCCGCAGCCTCGATCTCGCCCTGCACGAAACCCTGCTCGACCGCGCTCACGGCCCCACCGAGCTCGTCGACGCGCTCGATCAGCTCCCAGGCGCGCGCCTCCAGCTCGTCGGTGAGCGCCTCGACGTAGAACGAGCCGCCGAGTGGATCGGCCGTCGAGGTCGTGCCCGCCTCGTTGGCGAGGATCTGCTGTGTCCGGAGCGCGATCGTGGCCGCGTGCTCGGTCGGGAGCGCCAACGCCTCGTCGAACGAGTTCGTGTGCAGCGACTGCGCACCGCCGGCGATCGCCGACAGCGCCTGGATCGCGACCCGCACGATGTTGTTCTCGGGCTGTTGCGCCGTCAGCGTCGACCCGCCCGTCTGCGCGTGAAAGCGCAGCGCGAGCGCCTTCGGATTGGTCGCGCCGAACCGCTCGCGCATCACGCGCGCCCACAGGCGCCGCGCGGCCCGGAACTTCGCGACCTCCTGGAAGAAGTCGTTGTGCGCGTTGAAGAAGAACGAGAGCCGCGCGCCGAAGTCGTCCGGCGAGAGCCCTGCCTCGACGGCGGCCGCGCAGTAGGCGATGCCGTTCGCCACCGTGAACGCCAGCTCCTGTGCGGCCGTCGACCCGGCCTCCCGGATGTGGTAGCCGGAGATCGAGATCGTGTTCCACGACGGGATGCGCTCCGCGCAGTACGCGAACAGGTCGGTGGTCAGCCGCATCGACGGCCGCGGCGGGAAGATGTAGTTCCCCCGCGCGATGTACTCCTTGAGGATGTCGTTCTGCACCGTCCCGCGCAGCGCGGTCCCCGGGACACCCTGGTCCTCGGCGACGAGCTCGTACAGGAGCAGCAGGAGCGACGCCGGTGCGTTGATCGTCATCGACGTCGAGACGTCGGCGAGCGGGATCCCGGCCAACAGGATCTCCATGTCGGCGAGCGAGTCGATCGAGACGCCGGTCCGGCCCACCTCGCCCTGAGCGAGCGGATCGTCGGAGTCGTAGCCGAGCTGCGTCGGCAGGTCGAAGGCGATCGAGAGCCCGGTCTGGCCCCGCACGAGCAGGTAGCGGTACCGCTCGTTCGACTCCTCGGCGGACGCGAACCCCGCGTACTGGCGGATCGTCCACGGGCGGCCGCGGTACATGTCGCGATACGGGCCGCGGGTGTACGGATACTCGCCGGGAAGCTCGAGCCCGGTCTGCGCATCGGCGGCCGTGTAGACCGGCTTCACCTCGATGCCGCTCTCGGTCTCGCGCCCGTCCGTCGCCGCCACGCCGAAAGTATGCTCGTGGCGATGACCGTCCGCGTCCGCCTGTTCGCCGGCCTCCGCGAGCGCGCCGGCTGGGCGCAGCGGGAGATCGACGTCTCGAGTGTCGCCGAGGTGTGGCCGGCGCTGGGGCTGGGCGACGAGCCGAGCGGCCTGCTCTACGCGGTCAACAAGGAGTACGCGACCCCCGACCGGGCGCTGGCCGACGGGGACGAGGTCGCACTGATCCCGCCGGTCTCCGGCGGCGCGTTCCGGCTCAGCGACGAGCCGCTCTCGCTCGACCAGGTCGTCGACGAGGTGCGCGACGACGAGGCGGGCGCGATCGCGACGTTCACCGGCACGACCCGCATCCACTCCCGCGACCGGACCGTCACCCACCTCGACTACGAGGGGTACGAGGGTATGGCCGAACGTGTGATGGCGGAGATCGCCGACGGCCTGCACGCCCGCTACGAGCTCCGCGCGATCGCCATCCACCACCGTGTCGGGCGGGTCGGGATCGGTGAGACGTCGGTCGTGATCGCCGTCTCCGCCGCGCACCGGCAGGCCGCGCTCGCGGCGTGCAAGGACGCGATCGACGAGTTGAAGGAGCGCGTGCCGCTCTGGAAGAAGGAGGTCTACGAGGGCGGCGAACAGTGGATCGGCCAGGGCTCATGACCAACACGGATTCCGGCCCCGACGATCCCGACTTCGACTACCGCGGCTACGACCCGATCCAGCCTCGCGGGACCGACTGGCGCGGACGCCTGAAGAAGCTCTTTGCACCGCTCATCGCGGCGGTGCTCGCGCTCGCAAAGTTCTCCTTCGTCCTCCTCAAGTTCTCGGCGATCTTCATCTCGGTCGCCGCGTACGCGCTGATCTTCGGCTGGAGGTTCGCGATCGGTCTCGTCGTGCTGATCCTGGTCCATGAGATGGGCCATTTCGTCGAGGCGCAGCGCGAGGGGCTGCACCCGAAGCTGCCGGTCTTCATCCCGTTCGCAGGCGCCTACGTTCGGTACACGCGCGGCAACCCGTGGCAGACCGGGCGCGTTGCGATTGCCGGGCCGATCCTCGGCGCGGCCGCCGCATTCGTCTGCTACCTGATCGGCAAGTCTCAGAGCTCGAACCTGTTCCTCGCACTCGCCTACTTCGGGTTCTTCCTCAACCTGTTCAACCTGATCCCGATCGGGTTCTTCGACGGCGGCGCCGTCTGGCGCTCGGCGACCTTCCTTCGCCACGGCGGCGGGCAGAGCAAGGCGCTCTTCATCTACGCGCTCTACTTCGGCACGGCGCTCGTGTGCGTCCTCGGGATGTTCGCATCCCACGTCACCCAGCACCGGCTATGACCGACGACCGGCAGATCCTCGATCACCCCGCGAACGACATCGAAGCGTCGATCGCGAAGATCAGCGCCGAGCTCCGCGCGGGGTTCGAGAAGGTGGCCGAGGTCCCGCGCCCGGCCGTCGCCCTGTTCGGCTCGGCGCGCGTGCCGGAGGGGAGCACGCCCTACGAGGACGCGCGTGCGGTCGGCCGGCGTTTCGGCGAGCAGAGCTGGACGGTCGTCACCGGCGGTGGCGGCGGCGTCATGGAAGGAGCGAATCGCGGCGCGCAGGAGGGCGGCGGCGTCTCGGTCGGGTTCAACATCGAGCTGCCGCACGAGCAGGGCTCGAACCCCTACCTCGACGTCCAGCACACGTTCAACCACTTCTATGCGCGCAAGGTGTGCTTCGTCCGCCCGTCCGAGGGATTCGTGATCTTCCCCGGCGGATTCGGGACGCTCGACGAGATGTACGAGTCGCTGACCCTGATCCAGACGGGGAAGATCCGCCACTTCCCGGTCGTCCTCTACGACTCGGACTACTGGGGCGGGATGATCGAATGGATCCACCGGCAGCTGCTCGCCGACGGGATGATCTCTCCCGCCGACCTCGAGCTCCTGCACGTGACCGACGACCCGGACGACGCCGTCCGGCACGTGCTCGCCCAGTACGAGGAACGCCGCGCCGACGACCCGCGAAAGGGTGTCTGACCGGCTACAGCGTCGTCGGGAGGACGATGTACGGGCCGGGCGGCGTCTTGCCGGGTCCGTAGACCGTGGTCGGGCTGTCGGGGATGTAGTGCGACTTGAACGTGTCGTGACGCAGCTGCTTGCCGTCCGCGGCATAGACGGTGCGGTCGACGGTCACGTCGAAGCCCTTCTCGCCGGTCCCCTGCACGACCTTCATCGACCCGTGCGGCGCGTTCGGGTCGACCGCGTAGTTCATCGACGGGCTCGTCCAGTTCACCAGCGCGCCGGTGTGCGAGACGACGCGGCGGTGCTCCGAGGTGCCGTAGAACGTGAACGTCAACGTTGCATCGGTGTACGAGGTCTTGATCAGGATCGCGTGCTTCAGGTCGTTCTTGAAGCGGAAATCAGGGCCGCCCCACGCCACCGTCGCGTCGCGGCCGATCGGATAGTGAGCGAGATAGAGATTGTGGTTCGTGCGCGCGAGAATCGGCAGCCCGATCTCGAACGCGTCGTTGAAGAGCGTCGTCGCCGTCTGACAGACCCCGCCGCCGATCGAGGGCAGCACGAGCGACCCGATGATCTCCTGGCCCTCGAGAAACCCGCGCTCCGCGGTTCGCGGGCCGACGATGTCGTTGAACGAGAAGACCTCGCCGGGCTCGACGATCGTGCCGTCGATGAAGTCGGCCATCAGGTGGACGTTGTGGATGCGGTTCGACGAGGACTCGCCCATCTGCGTGGTGTACGAGACCAGTTCCTGCCGGATCCCGAGCTTCTTCGCCTTGACGGTCGTCAGGTCGGGGTCGCGGGGGCCGAGCTCGACGTGAGCGACGTGGTTGCCGCGCGCAGCCGCAACGACCGCGGCGGCGAGTTGTTTCCCGTCGACGTCGTGGCCGGGACGTGAGGGCACGATGCGCACGCGGCCGCCCACGACGGCGAACCGCGCGTTGTGCGCACGGACGATCCACCGCCCGAGGCGCGGGCGGATCGTGCGGGCCAGCGGCTCGCCGTCCAGCCGGACGTCCGGCACGTCGATGCGCAGAGCGCGCGCGATCTGGACGGGAGCGAGCGCACCGAGACGGGCACCGTGGTAGTCGATCGCCACCGGCCGCGTCAGTAGCGCGCGCGCCTCCGAGGCCGCAGCCCGCGCGGCCGCGTCGCCGAGCTTCGGCCGCAGCCGGACATAGGGCGCAGCGAGCACCGAGCGGTCGAGCTCGAGGCGGCGGAGGAGCGCCGCGCGATCGAGCCGGAGGCCCGTGCGGGCCGGGGTCGTCGCGACCGTCGTCCCGTGCACCGCGACGGTGGCGGCGACCGGGGCGCGGCTGGAGCGTGCGATCTGCTGCAGGACGTTGGTCGCGTCTCGCGTCGGCGCGACGACCGGAGCCACGTCGACGCGGCGCGGGACGAGCAGCGATCCCAGGGATCCGGCGGCGAGGGCGCGCGTCGCGGTCGCCCGCCTGTCGATCGCGACGAGCCAGCCCCGGCGCACGTGGTAGGCGCGCCCCGCTGCGCGGATCGTGACCGGCCGGTTCGACCACGCCCGCAGGCGCTGCTCGATCCGGGCCATGCTCTCGCCGCCGACGTCGATCCCGAGGACGTGCACGCCCGGCTTCGCGGCTCCGTGGAACTGCACGGCCCGGACCGCGACGGCGCCGACGAGCGCCGCGACGACGATGCCGATGAGAACGACCCCCCGCTTCATCTTCAACAGTGAAGCAACGGGCTCGGCGGGCCGCCTGATTCTCGGCGTAACCTGCACGCCGTGGAGCTGAGAGACCTGCCGTCGGTGGACGAGCTCGCGCGCACCGTGGACGACCCGCTCGCCGTGGACGCCGCCCGGGCCGTGATCGCCCGGGCGCGCGACGAGCTGCGCGCCGGCGCCGATCCCGGCGATCTCGCCGCGCGGGTCCGGGACGAGATCGGGGCGGCGCGCCGGCCGGCGCTGCGGCGCGTGCTGAACGCGACCGGCGTGATCGTGCACACGAATCTCGGCCGGGCCCCGCTCCCCCAGGCTGCCCTCGCGCGCGTGGACGAAGCGGGCCGCGCCTATTCGAATCTCGAGTACGACCTCGACGCCGGAGGGCGGGGGTCGCGCCAGGATCACGTGGACGGCATCCTGCGCCGGCTGACCGGTGCCGAAGCCGGGGTCGTCGTCAACAACAACGCGGGCGCGATGCTGCTCGCCCTCGCGGCACTTGCCGAAGGACGTGAGGTGCTCGTCTCGCGCGGCGAGCTGATCGAGATCGGCGACGGGTTCCGCATCCCCGACGTGCTCGCGCGGTCGGGCGCGCGGCTCGTGGAGGTCGGCACGACGAACCGGACGCGTGCCGAGGACTACGAGCGCGCAGTGCGCGCGGAAACCGCGCTCCTCCTGCGCGTGCACCAGTCGAACTTCCGCGTCGTCGGCTTCACCGAGCAGCCGACGATGCCGGAGCTCGCCGCAGTCGCGCGGCGGCACGACGTGCCGCTGCTCGACGACCTCGGCTCCGGCGCGCTGCTCGAGCTCTCCGACGAGCCGACGGTCAGGAGAGCGCTCGCGGACGGCGCAGACCTCGTCTGTTTCAGCGGCGACAAGCTGCTCGGCGGCCCGCAGGCCGGCATCGTCGTCGGCCGCGCCGGGCTGATCGAGAAGCTGCGCAGGCATCCTCTGCACCGCGCGCTGCGGATCGACAAGCTCGGCCTCGCCGCGCTCGAGGGAACGCTGCTGCTCTACCTCGAGCCGGAGCGCGCGCTGCGCGAGGTCCCGGTGCTGCGCATGCTGCACGAGGATGCCGCCACCGTGCGCGCACGCGCCGAGCGTCTCGCGGCCGCCGTTGGAGGCGACGTCGAGGAGACCGTCGCACGTGTCGGCGGCGGAGCGCTGCCGCTCGCCGAGCTGCCGTCCTTCGCCTGCTCGGTCGCCGAGGAGCTGGCGGAGCCGCTGCGCAGGAACGAGCCGCCGGTGATCGGAATCGTCCGCGACGGGCGCCTCCTGCTCGATTGCCGCACCCTCGCGGACGGCGAGGTCGACGAGGTCGCCGCCGCGGTTCGCGCATGCCGCTGACGGTCGGCACCGCCGGCCACATCGACCATGGCAAGACGTGGCTCGTGCGGGCGCTCACCGGCAAGGACACCGACCGGCTGCCCGAGGAGCGGGCGCGCGGCATCTCGATCGATCTGGGCTACGCCGCGCTCGAGCTGCCGGACGGACGGCAGGTCTCGCTCGTCGACGTGCCGGGCCACGAGCGGTTCGTCCGCACGATGATCGCCGGTGCGACCGGCATCGACCTCTTCCTGCTGGTCGTCGACGCACAGGAGGGGGCACGGCCGCAGACGCTCGAACATCTGGCCGTCCTGCGACTGCTCGGCGTCGACCGCGGTGTGGTCGCGGTCACGAAGGCCGACCTGGTCGACGAGGAGACGCTCGAGCTCGCCCTCGACGAGGCGCGGGAGCTCGTCCCGGGCGCGGAGGTCGTGCCCGTCTCCGCGAAGACCGGCGCCGGACTCGACGACCTGCGGGCGGCGATCGCACTCGTCCCGGTCGAGACGCGAGACGCCGGAGCCGCGACCCGTCTCTACGTCGACCGGGTGTTCACACTGCAAGGTGTCGGCACGATCGCCACGGGGACGCTCTGGTCGGGCTCGATCGGCGCAGGCGACCTGGTGCGGGTCGAGCCGCGCGGCTCGACCGTGCGAGTGCGATCGGTGCAGGTGCACGACACGACGGTCGAGCGAGCCGAAGCGGGGCAGCGCGTGGCCGTGAACCTGCCGGCGGTCGAACGCCGCGACCTCGCGCGCGGCGACGTGCTCGTCGAGCCGGGCCATTACCCCGTCTCGTACCGCCTCGACGTCCGGCTCGAGCCGCTGCAGGAGATCCCTCCCGCGGTGACGGTGCACGTGGGAACGAAGGCCGTGCCGGCGCGTGTGGTGCGTGACGGCGAGTACGCGCAGCTTCGGCTGCAGGAGCCGGTGGTGGCAGCGCGCGGCGATCACGTCGTCCTGCGCACCGACACGACCGTCGGCGGCGGGATCGTGCTCGACCCTGCGCCGGCCCGCCGCCTCGAACCGGCACGGCTCGCGTCGCTCGACCACGGAACGCCGGCGGAGATCGTGAGCGCCCTCGTGCACGAGCCAATCACCGCGCCCGAGCTCCAGGCGCGAGGCCTGCTGTCTCCCGCCGAGCTCGCGGAGGGCTTGTCGTCGGTGCGCTCGGCCGGCGACTACTACTTCTCCACGGCGTGGCTCGACGAGACACGAGCGGGCGTGCACGAACGGCTCGCCGCCCGCGCCGGGTCGAGCCCGCTCGATCCCGGGCTGCCGCTCGCCGAGCTCCTCCCGAACGAGCCGTGGGCGCCGACTGTCCTCGGCCTCCTCGACGTCGAACGCCGGGGCGCGAAGGCCTACTTGCCGGGGGCGACCGCTGCGCTCGGGGAACGTGCCGACGCCGCTGCCGCACTCGAATCGCTGCTCGCAGTCGAGGAGATCGCGAAGATCGACGACAAGCAGCTCGCAGCGTTCCTCGAGGAAGAAGGTCGCATCCGGCGTGTCGGCGACGGGTACGCGGTCTCGCCGGCGCTGTACGAGCGGGGACTCGAACTGCTGCCCTCACTCGACGCCATCACACTCGCGGCCTTTCGCGACGCGCTGGAAGTCGGTCGCCGCACCGCGCAGCTGCTGCTCGAACGCTACGACGCAGACGGGATCACGCTGCGGCGCGGCGACGTTCGCACGCTGCGGCGACGGCGCTGAGCGCACAGCGGGCACCGAGCCGTTCTTCAGCCGTCGTGATCCGAACGGCTCGGTGCCCGATCTTCAGCGGCCGAAGCTCGGCAGTCGCAGCTGCGACAACTTCGGCAATTCGGGAACGAGCTCGAGCAGCGAATGCCTGCGCCGGGTGTGGGCGAGCAGGATCCGGCCCGTCACGAGGATCGCCGCGAGCGCGATCGCCTGGCCGCCGAGCACGATCCGGTTCACGTCGACCGCCGGCTTCCACGTCGCGCGGCCGTCCTCGACGATCCACGCTCCGGACGGGCGGGCCATCAGGCCGAAGCCGCCCCCTCCGCCGGAGTCGGTTCCCTCGTGGTCGCCCATTCCGCCGCCGCCTCCGCCGCGAACGGTCGCCGCGGGAATCACGGTGAGCCCGTTCTTCTCGTAGGGCTCGCCGTAGACGCGTTTGACGCTCACTGCATCACGCGCGCCCGAAATGAGCTCTTGCAGCTCCATGGCTCCTCCTTTTCTCTCGACCGATCCACCAGCATCCCACTGCCGGCGGTCCCTCGCCATCCGCGATCTCCCGGATTCACGAAGCCAAACCTGTTCACCGTACGATCCTTGTCGTGGAGCGGCGGGGGCCGGTGCCCCAGCGGGTCTTCAAAACCCGTCAGGTCTGGCAGCCCCAGGCTGGCTCGGTTCGACTCCGGGGCCGCTCCGTGCAAAGGAAAGCGCGGCACCACGTGTCCGTCAGAGGACTTGCCGGGACCGGATACGCCCCCACCCAGGGAGTTCCGTGTAGCCAGGCTCGTCGGCGATGATCTCCCACAGATGCCCATCCGGGTCGCGGAAGTAGCCCGACCATCGCGGTAGAACGCCAGGACGCGTTCGAGGTCGCCCACCGCGAGCGTGAGGACATGAATGCGAGGTTCCATCGGGCTCCCCGCCTGGGCATGGCCGCCCGGCGCATTCCTGAACCGGATCTCCGAGGCACGGCCACGTTTCTCCGTCGTCGCGAGAGGACTCGAGCACGGCGCCCGCGAACGTAGATCGTGGCGTCCCGGTGCTCCGCAGACCGGGCGCCTGGGCGGCCTCGGCGGTCGGCCCCTTGACTCTCCCCGGGGCCGCCGCCTTGGTCGCCTTGCCTTCACTCCCCCGTCGAAGGCGCCGCAAACGTGGGCCAACGCTACTCCTCCGTGGTGCCGAGTCAATGGGCCGGACTGAGGGAAGCAAATAGGCCGAACGAGCAGGGCTTATGGGCCTCGTGAAAGGGCGTGCACTTGCTCCGGCAACCCCCTCGTTGGGGCTATCGCCTGATCGATCCCACCTGCCGAGGAATGTCGTGCCGGCTGATCCTCTGACCAGGACCCGGCAGATCGCTCATCGCGGACGATGCCCGCCGATTGCCCTGGCGGGCTTCGTCCTTTCAGGGGGCAGATCGACCCCCGGGGCGCTCAGTTGCCCGAGCGGCGGCGCCACTGATGCAGCGTCTTGTTCTTCGCGACGCGCTTCGGCACCGCCGGCGGCGGGTTCGGATCGTGCTCCTCGAGCCAGCGCGCGGCATCGTCTGCCGGGTCGAGGCCCGCAGCCCGCTCGCGTTCGCTCAGCTTCTCGACGCTACGGCTCGAGAGCGGCGGCTTCCTGCTCATGCACCTGTTCTACCCATTTCCGGTGGTGCCGCAGCGCCCAGTCCTCGTTCACCCAGCCGCGCGTGATCCCGTTCAGCGCGTGCCGGGTCTTCGGATAGATGACGGCGAGGAACAGATGGCCGATGAAGAGAACGAACGAGACGTACATGAGCCAGTCGTGCACGAGCAGGGCGTTCGGCAGCCGGAAGCGCGTGTTGCGTTCGCCGTACCAGAGGAAGAAGCCGGTGACGACGAAGAGCAGCGCGAACGCCGCCGTGACGACGGCGTTCAGCTTCTGCCCCGCGTTCAGCCGTCCCTGCGGCGCCGGCCGGCGCGCGAGCCATGCGCGGTCGTCGGCATCGAAGCGGTCGATCTCGCGCGCGGTGCGCACGAGCGAGCGACGGTCGCCGACGACGGCGATCACGACGAGCGCGACCGCCCAAGCGACCGCGGTGTAGATGTGGATCGCCTTCACGAGCGGCCGGCGGCTGACCACCTCCGCCAGGCTCGGGAGGTAGAGGCACAGTCCGGAGCCGAGCAGGATCAGGAACGCGGTCGCGTGCACCCAGTGCACGGCACGCTCGGTGCGCGTGAACCGGCGCAGCCGCCGAGGCTCACGAGCCATAGCCGTTCGAGCGTCCGACCCAGGCGTCCTGGTCATAGCCGAGCCCTTCCCAGTACCCCGTCGGCTGGTGGTCGACGAGCTCCATCTTCGTCAGCCACTTGACGCCCTTGTAGCCGTACATCTCGGGGATCACGACACGCGCCGGCGCGCCGTGGGGGCGCGAGAGCTGCTGCCCGTCCATCTCGAGGGCGAGCAGCACGTTCGGGAGCCGCGCCTGGTCGAGCGTCAGCGAGTCGTTGTAGGGCTGCTCGAGCGAGACGAACCGGATCGCGCGGGCGGACGGCAACGGCTCGGCGAGCGCGAGCAGATCGCGGAACCGCACGCCGCCCCAGCGCACGTTGTCGACCGACCAGCCGGTGACGCAGTGGAAGTCGCTCACCTGGTGTGCCTGCGGAAGCGCGCGAAGCTGCGCGTAGGTCAGCTGCACCGGCTTGCGGACGAGGCCCGTGATCTCGAGCCGGTAGCTGTTCTCGTCGAAGATCGGCATCGAGCCGGAGATCGTGTAGATCCGCCAGCCGCCCACCGGCAGGAGGTTCCCGAGCGCCTGCGAGAAACCGGAGGTGACGGGCGCGAGCGCGCGCGCAGCGGGGCCGGCCCAGAGAAGCGACGTCAGCCCGCCCGCCAGCAGGCCGAGAAACGCGCGCCGCCCGTACGGGCGTGCCTCGTCGCCCTTCATCCCTCCTCAGACCCCGCGCCCGCTCCACCGTTACGCGTGAACCGCGTGAGCTCGTCGGCGACCAGCTCGACCCAGCGCTCGGCGCGCGGCAGCGGGACGAGCGCGCCCCACGGCGCGCGGAGCGCGACGCCGTGCACAGCGCCTCGGATCACGGTGAACTCGCCGTCGGCGCCGAGCGCGCGGGCGCGGTCGAAGCCGCGCCGGGCGAGCTCCGGGCTGACACCCGGAATGCCGGGGAGAGCGCGGTCGAGCGATCCGTGCACGACCCGGAGGCGCTTCCCACGCAGCGGCTCGACGGACAGCCGGTCCGGGATCCACGGAGCGAGCCCGAGCACCCCCTCGACCGACGGCTCGGCCGCGCAGGCCACCGAGACGCCTCCGCCCATCGAGAACCCGAGCAGCAGGGTGCGCGGCGCGCCGGTCGCTGCGATCCCGGCGAGCGCATCGTCGATGCATTCGTCCAGATAGCGCCACGACTTCGTCCGGTAGCGCACCTCGGCGAAGCGAAGCTGCGGAAACCGCGGGGCGAGCCGGCCGACGAGCCACTCGACGGTGGCGCTCCAGGTGCCGGGCACCGCCGCCGCCTGCCCGCCGTTCACGCAGACGACTGCCGGTCCGCCGTCTCCGGTGATGCGCAGCTCCGCGCCGGTCGGCAGGATCACCCCCGGATCCTAGTGTTGGGTCGAGCAGAACCTGTCGCCGGCGGTCACCTCGGTGAACAGCGCGTCCTGCCGCTTCTCCACCTGGGGGTCGTAGGCGCCGAGGTCGCGGGTCTCGGCGACGACGTCGGGCGTGACGCCCGGCCCGACGACGCTGATCCGGTACTTCGTGCCGTTGCCGGCCGGCCGCGCGGGACTGCCCGGGAGCGAGCCGTCGTGCGTCGGCCAGAACGAGTAACAGAACGCGCCGGTCGGCTTGCGGGCGAGGATCGACGTCTCGCGTGTCCAGCCGGGCCCGTAGGCCGAGTCGAACGTGTCGATGTACACGCCGCGCCCGTAGCCGTCGGTCGGCAGGCCGAGCGACGTCGAGTGGAACCCGTACACGGGCGAGCCGCCGTAGCTCAGGCGGCCGAAGATGTCGTGCGCCTGGCCGTGGAACGCCCAGTCGGCATAGAGCTCGGCACGGGCGACCGGGCCGCTCCAGTGGGAGACCCGAAGCTCCGAGCCGGCCTGCTCCGCCGTCCACGGCGGGAAGCCGCGGTGAGGCAGGTCGCGCTGCCAGCTCTGGAGCGCCCAGTACGTACCGTCGGGCGCGGTGCACGCGGCCACGAGATAGGCGAGCGGCGGGCCGTCGTACGGACGGCACTGGTCCCTGAAGGTCTTCCATACGGCCCGGTGCTCGAGCCTCAGGCCGCCAGAGAAGTCGCGCTGAAAGCGCACCTGCGGCAGCCCGGAGTCGGGGGTGCGCGCGTTGATCGCGCCCCACACCAGCACGCGCCGGGCCCGTCCGTTCGCGGTGTACTGGACGAGCGCGCGCGTCCCGTGCACCTCGAGCGTCACCTGCTGGGCGTTCAGATCGAGCAGATCGGACGCATGCGCTGCCGCGGGCACTAGCATCGCGGCAATGGCGAGAACGATCGCAGCCGCACTGACCCCGCTCCGCGACGGAGGACGTGAGCTCGACGACGACGCCTTCGCGCCGTACCTCGGCTTCCTGAGCGACGCCGGGATCGAGGGCGTCCTGCTCCTCGGAACGACCGGGGAGGGGATCCTGCTGTCCCTGTCTGAGCGAAAGAAGGCCATCGCAAACGCGGTTTCGGGGCCGCTGCCGGTTCTTGCGCACTGCGGCGCGCAGACGACCCGCGATACCGTAGCGCTTGCCTCCGCTGCCGCCGAGGCCGGTGTCGAGGCGGTCGCGGTAATCGCTCCGCCCTACTTCCAGCTCGACGACGACGCGCTGCTCGCCCACTTCGTCGCGGCCGCCCGGGCCTGTGCGCCGCTCCCGTTCTACGTCTACGAGCTCGAGAAGGCCTCCGGCTACGCGATCCCCGTCTCCGTCGTGGAGCGCCTGCGCTCGGCGGTCGACAATGTGGCGGGCATGAAGGTGAGCGATTCGCCGTTTGCGAAGGTCGAGCCCTACCTGCTCGAGGGCCTCGACGTCTACATCGGGGCGGAGTCGCTGATCGGCGAAGGCCTCGCCGCGGGCGCCGCGGGCGCGGTGTCGGGCCTTGCGGCGGCGTTTCCGGAGGTGGTCGTCGAGGCGGTACGGACCGGCGACTCGACGGCCGCAGGCGAGCTGCGGGCGATCGTCGACCGCTATCCCCGCCACGCCGCGCTCAAGGCGGTCGTACGGGCGCGCGGTGTGGCGGTCGGCGAGGACGTGCGCGGCCCGCTGCGCGGCCTGACGGACGCCGAGCGGGCCGATCTCCTACTCGCGCTCCCGTAGCTCCTCGATCGCGTGCCTCGCCCTGGCGTGCGCGTCGGCGCGCCGTTCGTCGACCGTGTCCTGGGCGGCGACCGGATCGGGGGCGGGCACCGGCTCGGGCTCGGGTTCAGGCGCCGGTTTCGGCGCGGGCGCCGGTTCGGGCTCGGGCTCCTTCGTGACCGCGAGCTTGGCCTTCAGCTCGTCCGCGGGCGACGGGGCCGGCGCGGGGCGCGTGCGCCGGCGCAGGACCGCCCCCAGGCCGAGACCGCCGGCGAGCAGCGCAAGCAGGCGCTTCGATGTGCTTTTCAAAACCGAGGCGATGCTACACTGCCGCCGCTTCTCGCCACGCCCGTCGCGCCGTTCCCCGAAGCGGCGCTCGTGAGGTGGGGCCGATTCAGTCCATGAGAAGGGAGAATTCGGGCCTGTGAACGACTACGAAATCATGCTGCTGCTGGACCCCGAGCTCGCCGAAGAGCGCGGGAACGAGATCATCCAGCGCATTCGCGACTCGGTCGACGGTGCGAAGGGCACCTGGGACGGCCACGAGCCGTGGGGCCGCCGCCGGCTCGCCTACGAGATCGGGCACAAGACCGAGGCGGTCTACCACCTCCTGCTCTTCAGCTGCCCGCCGGAGACCCTCGCCGAGATCACGCGTGTCCTCAAGATCACCGACGGCGTCATTCGCTACGGCGCGTACCGCCGCGTGAAGGGCTCCACGCACACGAAGGCCCCGGCGCAGGTCGCCGTGGGCGCGCCCTCCGCGGCCCCGGCCGAAGACGGCGATGACATCGACCCGGCTTCCGAGTAGCCTGGATCGACCTTCGGAGAGGAGCGAGAAACCATGTCCGATATCAACCGTGTAACCCTCGTCGGCCGCCTGACACGCGACCCCGAGCTGCGGGCTCTGCCGTCCGGCACCTCGGTGCTCAGCCTCGGGCTCGCCGTCAACGGGCGCCAGAAGGATCAGACCGGAAACTGGGTCGACAAGCCAAATTTCTTCGACGTGAAGGTCTTCGGTGCCCAGGCGGACATGCTCGCCAACCACTTGTCCAAAGGCCGGCGCGTCGGCATCGACGGTCGGCTCGACTGGTCTTCATGGGAGGCCCAGGACGGTTCCAAGCGCTCGAAGGTCGAGGTCGTGGCGCAGTCCGTGCAGTTCCTCGACAGCCGTGGCGATGGTGAAGGCGGCGGTGGCGGGGCCAATCAGTTCGTGCCCGCGGGCGCGTCGAGCGGATCCGACGCCGACTTCCAGGGCTCGGACGACGACATTCCGTTCTAAGGAGAGTTTCTTGGCAGAGAAGAAATCCGATCGCGATCGCAACTCCTCCTCGTCGAGCAGGAAGCGCAACGTGCCGAGCGGCCCCGGCCGCCGCAAGTCGTGCTTCTTCTGCAAGTCGAAGGTGGACGAGGTCGACTACAAGAACGTCAACGAGCTCCGGCGCTACGTGTCGGAGAAGGGGAAGATCCGCAACCGCCGGATCAGCGGCGCCTGCCGGCGCCACCAGCGGCAGGTCGCGGTCGCGGTCAAGCGGGCCCGCGAGATCGCCCTTCTCCCGTACGTCGGCGACAAGTAGGCCATGGAAGTCGTTCTCAAGCAGGACGTCGACAAGCTCGGCCTGCGCGGCGAGGTGGTCAACGTCGCCCGCGGCTACGCGCGGAACTTCCTGCTCCCGCGCGGGCTCGCCGAGGTGGCGACACCCGCCCTCGTCAAGGAGCTCGAGAAGCGCGACGCCCAGCGGGCCCGCCACGACGCCCAGACGGTCGACGAGGCGCGCGCGCTCGCCTCACGGCTCGAGGCGCTCGAGCTGCGCTTCGACGTGACGGCCGGCCCCACCGGCTCGCTCTTCGGCTCTGTCACCGCGACGAACGTCGCCGACCGGCTGTGGGAGCAGGAGAAGCTGCGGGTCGACCGCCGCAAGCTCGAGATGGACACGATCAAGCGGATCGGGCGGTACACCGTCCCGTTCGAGCTGTTCCCCGACGTGACCGCGCAGCTGAAGCTCGTGGTTGCTCCGGAGGGCGAGGAGCTGCCGCCCGAGGAGGAGCTCGCCGAGCTCGAGGCACAGGAGCAGGCTGCGGCCGAGGCGGCCGCTGCCGCCGCCGCGCCGCCCGAGATCGAGTACGAGGACGTGCCGGAGCACGCCGACGAGACCGAAGCGCCCGCCGACGAGGCCGTCGCGCCCGCCGCTCCGGGCGACGAGGCAGCGGCTTCCGAGGCCGCCGGCGGCTCCGAGCTTCCCGCCGAAGCGGAATAGGGCACCGGATTCGTCCACAGGCTCTCCACGGGCCTGTGGACGACGATCCACGGGCTGTCCACAGGCGCTCCGGGCCTGTGGATTTGGCCGCAAAGTTGTCGCAAAGAGCGGCCGTTTCGTCCACTACGAAGACACGAACAGGTGTTCTATACTCCCTGCATGGACGGCAGCTTCGACCACCGGGCGCACGCTTTCCACACCCTATCGGCCCCGCTCGACACCGGGTCTACTAGGCAGCGCATGGCCGTGCCTGCCCAGGCCCTCCAGACCGCCCCGGTCCCACCGCAGAACCTCGATGCCGAGGAGTCGGTCATCGGGGCGATGATGCTGTCCCCGCTGGCGATCGGGGCGGTCACGGAGTCGACCAACCTGAGCGCCTCCGACTTCTACCGCGAGAGCCACGGGCACATCTTCAAGGCGATCCTCTCGCTCTATGCGAAGGGCGAGCCCGTCGACGCGATCACCGTCGTCGACGAGCTCGACCGCTCCTCGACCCTCGACGCGGCGGGCGGCCAGGAGCGCGTGCACGAGCTGGCCGCGCTCGTCCCGGCCGCCTCGAACGCGGCGCACTACGCGCGCATCGTCTCGGAGATGTCGACGCTGCGCGGGCTGATCCGCGCCGGCAACGACATCGCGCGGCTCGGGTTCGACCGGCCCGGCGAGACGATCGAGCTCGTCGACCGCGCCGAGAAGATCGTGTTCGACCTGTCGCAGCAGCGCGTGTCGACGGAGTTCGCGCACATCGACGACCTGCTCAAGGAATCGTTCGAGACGATCACGAAGCTCTACGAGGCGGGCAGCGACATCACCGGCACCGCAGCCGGCTATCGCGATCTCGACCGGCTGACGGCCGGGTTCCAGCCCGGCAACCTGATCATCATCGCCGCCCGGCCGTCGATGGGGAAGTCGGCGCTGGCACTCGGGATGGCGGCGAACGTCGCGGTGCGGCACGACACGCCGGTCGCGCTCTTCACGCTCGAGATGTCGAAGTCGGAGGTGACGCAGCGCCTGATGTGCTCCGAGGGCAAGGTCGAGTCGCAGCGGCTGCGCACCGGCAAGCTCGCCGTCGACGACTGGCCCCGGCTCACCGCCGCCTGCGACAAGCTCGCAAAGGCGCCGATCTACGTCGACGACACCGGCTCGATCACGATGATGGAGATCCGCTCGAAGCTGCGCCGCCTGAAGATGCGCGAGCCGAGGCTCGGGCTCGTGATCGTCGACTACCTGCAGCTGATGACGAGCGGCACGTCGGTCGAGAACCGCGTGCAGGAGGTGTCGCAGATCTCGCGGGCCCTGAAGGTGCTCGCGCGCGATCTCGAGGTGCCGATCATCGCGCTGTCGCAGCTGTCGCGCGCCGTCGAGCAGCGCCACGACAAGCGGCCGATCCTCTCCGACCTCCGCGAGTCCGGCTCGATCGAGCAGGACGCCGACCTCGTGATGTTCGTCTACCGCGACGAGTACTACAACCCCGAGGAGACCGACTCGGCCGGCATCGCCGAGCTGATCCTCGCGAAGCACCGGAACGGCGCGACCGACGGCATCAAGCTGAACTTCACCAAGCGCTATGCGAAGTTCCAGGACCTGACGAACGTGCCGGCATGACGACGGTCTGGATCTCGCCCTCCGCGACGGCGTACTCGTGCCTCTGCGAACAGTGCATGGACGTCGCGCGCGAGGACGGGCTGCTCTTCTCCGACGCGTTGATGGCCTCGAGCGTCCGCGGCTCGATCGCCGCCGAGGCGGACGTCGCAGTCGCGCGCTGCGCGTCCGGGCACGAGATCACGCTGCGCCGGGTCGAGCGGCCGCCGGGGTTGTCCCGTCCCGACGGCAGACAGCTCCAGATCGCCGTGTGACTCTGCTCCTCGTCGCGCTCGCGTTCTCGTTCGCGTGGTCGATCGGGTCGCACTACACGGGCGCGTGCATGGGGATGCCCTACGCGCTCGGTGCGGTCCGGGCGCGCGTGGCGCTCGGCTTGATGGCTCCGCTCGCGCTCGCGGGCGCCGCGCTCGCGAGCGGCAAGGTCGCGACGACGGTCGGGCGCAAGCTCATCGACGGGACGCCCACCCGGCTCGGCGAGGCGGTGATCGTCGCGGTGGCGTTCGGGGTGACGGCGATCTACAACCGGATCCGCATCCCCACCTCGACGATCCAGATCCTCGTTGGCGCCGTGATCGGCGTCGCCGTCGGGGCTTCGGTCGGGGTGCACTGGGCGACGATCGCGACGCTCGCCGTGATCTGGGTGCTCGCGCCGCCGGTCGCAGCAGCCGTCGGCTTCGGCGGCGCCAAGGCGTTCGGCTCGGTGACGCGGGTCGGCGGGGCGCTCCTCCTCGTCGGCTGCCTGGCGTCGTTCGCGATGGGCGCGAACGACGTGGCGCTCGCCAGCGGCGCGCTCGTCGGACCGAACGTGCTCGGGCCGCACGCGGCAGGGCTGCTGTGCGGCATCGGGCTCGCCGCCGGCGTCCTCATCACCGGCCGGCCGCTGCTCGACCGCGTCGCGTTCGACATCGTCGACCTCGATCGCGTCACGGCGACCGCGGCGCAGTTCGTGCAGGCGCTGGTGATCCTGGTCGCCGTTGCGTTCGGGTACTTCACCTCGATGAACCAGGCGCTCGTCGGCGCGATGGCGGGCGCCGGCTACGCGCGCGGACGGCACACCGTCCACGCGAAGACGCTCGCCGGGATCGTGCGCGGCTGGGTGACCGGCCCGCCCACGTCGTTCCTGCTCGCTCTGGCAGCGGCATTGGTCGTGCGCTGGATCTGGGGCGCCGGCACGCTCGCCAGCTAGACTCGGCCGAGTGCCATCGACCGTCGTGGTCGGCGCGCAGTGGGGCGACGAGGGAAAGGGCAAGATCGTCGACCTGCTCGCCCAGGATTCGGACGTCGTGTGCCGCTATCAAGGCGGGCCCAATGCCGGGCACACGATCGTCGTCGGCGGCGAGACGTGGAAGCTCAGACAGATGCCGAGCGGTGTCGTCTCGGGCACGCAGTCGGTGATCGGCGCCGGCTGCGTCGTCGATGCGCAGGTCTTCGTCGACGAGGTCGATCTGCTCGCGGAGCGCGGCATCGACCCGTCGATCGTGGTGCTCTCGGGCAACGCGCACCTGATCATGCCCTGGCACGTCACGATCGACCAGGCCTCGGAGCGGCGCCTCGGCTCGCTGCAGATCGGCACCACGAGGCGGGGGATCGGACCGACGTACGCCGACAAGGCGTCGCGGATCGGGATCCGCGTGCAGGACGTGCTCGACCCGAAGATCCTGCGGGAGAAGATCGAGGTCGCGCTCGCCGAGAAGAACCTCTGGTTGGAGCGGATCTACGAGTCGGAGCCGTTCGACCTCGAGTCGGTCTGGTCGGAGTACGCGGGCTTCGCCGAGCGGCTGGCGCCGTTCGTCGGCGACGTGTCGCTGCTCGTGGACGACGCGCTGCGCGCCGGCAAGCGGGTGCTCTTCGAAGGCGCGCAGGCGACGATGCTCGACCTCGACCACGGGACGTATCCGTTCGTCACGTCGTCGAACCCGATCGCCTCGGGTGCGGCCACCGGGATCGGGATCGGCCCGACGCGCATCGACCGCGTGCTCGGCATCTCGAAGGCGTACGTCACGCGGGTCGGCGCCGGCCCGTTCCCCTCGGAGATCGTCGGCGCCGACCAGGAGCGCCTGCGCGAGCTCGGCGGCGAGTACGGCACGGTGACCGGGCGCGAGCGCCGGTGCGGGTGGCTCGACCTGGTCGCGCTGCGCTATGCCGTGCGTGTCAACGGCATGACCTCGCTCGCACTGACGAAGCTCGACGTGCTCTCGGGGTTCGACGAGCTGCCGGTCTGTGTGCGCTACCGCCTGCGCGACGGTTCCGAGACGGAGCACTTCCCCGCCCACCAGTCCGATTTCCACCACGCGACCGCGGTGTGGGAGACCCTCCCCGGCTGGTCGCAACCGCTGGACGACGCAGCGTCGCTCGACGACCTGCCGACGGCCGCGCGGGCGTACGTGGAGTTCGTCTCGCGTGACCTGCAGGTGCCGATCGAGCTGGTCGGCGTCGGAGCCGCGCGCGAACGCGTTCTGGCGTGATCGCAGCCGCGGTCTCTCCGAGTGCGTGGACGCAGATCATCGTCGGGCTGTCGATCTTCGTCCCGGTCGTGGTCGCAGTCGTGCTCGCGGTCTTCGTGCTGCGCGGGCAGAAGAACGACCCGGACGAGCAGCGCTGGCGGCGCCTCGCCGAACAGCGCCGAAACGCCGACCGCGATGCGTAGCCATCCCGGCCTGCCCGAGGCCGAACCAAGACGAACGATTCACAGGCTTGCGAGGTCGCCCGGGGTGTCGACGTCCGCGACCAGGGCCGGGTCGACTTCCAGCTCGACGACGTCGAGCTCGGCATAGGTGCGATACAGGGCGAGGGGGCCGTCCCGCAGGCGGCGTTCGAGCAGCGGGAGCGCGGATCTCGCCCACGCGCCGGGAAGAGGGCCCGTCTGCGGGACCGCCGCGTCGCGGCACGCTGCTCCGAGGGCGGCGACGAGCTCCGGCGTGACCCGCGGGCAGTCGACCGGCAGGAACACCGCCACGTCGCAGGCGGCGGCCCTCAGGCCCGCGACCACGCCCGCGATCGGCGCTCGAACGTCCGCTCCGTCGTCGAGCACGTCGAAGGGCAGCTCACCCGCCTTGCCGACGACGAGCACCTCGTCACACGCCGCCGCGAGCACGCGCCGGCCACGGTCGTGCAGCGTCTCGCCGTCGAGCTCGATCAGGGCCTTGGGCGAGCCGAAGCGCCGGCTGGCACCGCCGACGAGCAGCACACCGGTCAGAGCTCGACGCGCCACGGCTCCGTGTAGACATTGAGACGGCCTCCTCGCACGAAGCCGCACAGCGTCACGCCGCGGTCCTGGGCAAGCTGCACGGCGAGCGACGACGGCGCGCCGACGGCGACGAGGACCGGACAGCCCGCAACGGCCGCCTTTTGAACGAGCTCGAACGACAGGCGGCCACTCACGCACAGAACCGAGCCGGCGAGCGGCAGCAGCCCACTGGTGAACGCCCACCCGATCACCTTGTCCATCGCGTTGTGACGACCGACGTCCTCGCGCAGGCAGAGCAGCGTCCCGACACCGTCGAAGAGCCCCGTGGCATGCAGGCCCCCGGTCGCCTCGAACGCGGGCTGCGCCTCGCGGAGCAGATCGGGGAGCCGCGCGAGCAGGGTTGCCGGCACGTGGAGGTCGCTCTCGACGCGCGGCGCCTCGACCGCGACCGCTTCGAGCGCGCCCTTGCCACACACACCGCACGAAGAGGTCGTGTAGAAGCTGCGCGCGAGCCGGGCGGGATCGAGCCCCGGCGCGTCGAGCTCCACCGTGTTCGCGGCGAGGTCGTCGGGCAGGCGCGCGCCCTCCGGCCGGAGGCCTTCGGAGAGCGCGAAGCCGAGTGCGAGCTCCTCGTCGTGGCCCGGCGTCCTCATGGTGACCGCGACCGGTGCTCCACCGATACGGATCTCGAGCGGCTCCTCGACGGCGACGACATCGTCGACGTCGCCGTCCGGAAAGCGGACGACGCTCACCCGCGCGGTCGAATAGGGCGGCACGCTCACGACGCAAGTATCCTCGCCCCGTGCAGGTGGTGGTCGTCGGCTCCGGTGCTCGCGAGCACGCGCTCGCGTGGCGCCTCGAGCAGAGCCCCGGTCTGACCGAGCTCCACGCCGCACCGGGGAACCCCGGGATCGCGGCGCTCGGGCGCTGTCACCCGGTTCGCGCCGACGACGCAGACGGCCTGCTCAGCCTGGTGCAGACTCTGGGAGCCGATCTGGTCGTGGTCGGCCCCGAGGGCCCACTCGTGGCGGGCATCGCCGACGGCCTGCGGCGGAACGGGATCGCCGTCTTCGGGCCGAGCGCGGCTGCAGCTCAGATCGAAGGATCGAAGGCCTTCGCGAAGGAGGTGCTGCGGGCGGCCGGGGTGCCGACGGCAAAGACGCTGTCCGTCGCGCGGCCGCCCTGCGTCGTCAAGGCCGACGGCCTCGCTGCGGGGAAGGGAGTGTTCGTCTGCCGGACCTCCGAGGAGGTCGACGAGGCGTTGCGTGCCGTCGCTGCGTTCGGCGGCGAGTTCGTGATCGAGGAGCTGCTCGAGGGCGAGGAGGTGTCGCTGTTCGCACTCGCCGATGGAGCGCGCGTCGTCCCGCTCGGGGCGGCGCAGGACTTCAAGCGCATCGGCGACGGAGACACCGGGCCGAACACGGGCGGGATGGGCGCGTACTCGCCCGTCGCTTGGCTCGAGGGCGCCGACGAGCTCGTGGCCGAGATCCACCATCCGGTGATCGAGGAGCTGGCCCGCCGCGGAACACCGTTCTCGGGGTGTCTCTTCGCCGGCCTGATGATGACCGCCGACGGCCCGAAGGTGCTCGAGTTCAACGCCCGCTTCGGCGACCCGGAGACGCAGGTGGTGCTGCCGCGCGTCGAGAACGACCTGCTCGAGCTGCTCTTCGCGGCGGCGGTCGGTGACCTCTCGGGCGCCACCCTCACGCTGTCCGAGGACGCGGCGGTCACCGTCGTGCTGGCGGGTCCGGAGTATCCCGCCCGAAGCGACCACGCCGGCGCGCGGATCGCCGGCCTGGAGGAGGCGGCAGCCACCGGCGCGCTCGTCTTCCACGCCGGAACGGCGGTACGCGACGGCACGGTGGTCACGAACGGAGGCAGAATCCTCTCCGTGACCGGGACCGGGACAACCGTGGCGGATGCGCGCGCTCGCGCCTACGCGGCCGTCGAGCTGATCTCGTTCGAGGGTGTGCAGTTCCGCCGGGACATCGCGGCGGTGGCGAGTGGCTGAGCCCGTGGTGGGGATCCTGGTCGGGTCGGAATCCGATCGCGCGCGGATGCAGGCCGCGCTCGACGAGCTCGACGCGCGCCAGATCGCATGGGAGTTCGAGGTGCGGTCGGCGCACCGGATGCCGGACGCCGTGGCCGAGTACGCGAAGTCGGCCCAGAGCCGCGGCCTCAAGGTCCTGATCTGCGGCGCCGGCCTGGCGGCGGCCCTGCCGGGCGTCGTCGCCGCACACACCGAGCTGCCGGTGATCGGCGTGCCGCTGCGCTCGTCGATGTCGGTGCTCGACGGCCTCGACGCGCTCCTCTCGATCGTCCAGATGCCTCCCGGCGTCCCGGTCGCCACGGTCGGTGTCGACAACGCCAAGAATGCGGCCGTGCTCGCCGCGCGGATCCTCGCGCTCTGCGCTCCCTCCTGAGCCGGCTCTAGACTGATCGGAGTGATCGCTCGCTACTCCCGTCCGGAAATGAGCCGGATCTGGTCGGAGGAGGGCAGGCTCGCGCGCTGGTTCGAGGTCGAACTGGCAGCGCTCGACGGCTGGGTCGAGGTCGGCGCCGTGCCGGCCGTGGACGTCTCGGCGATCCGCGACCGCGCCTCGGCCCCGACGCCGGAGCGGGTCGCCGAGATCGAGCGGGCCACCGACCACGACCTCGCTGCCTTCGTCGATGCGGTGGCAGAGCAGCTGGGGCCGGAGGGCCGCTGGGTCCACTTCGGCCTCACCTCGTCGGACGTCGTCGACACGTCGCTCGCGCTCCAGATCCGCGACGCGGGCGACCTGATCCTGCGCGGTGTCGAGCGGGCGCTCGGCGCCGTGGTGCGTCGAGCCGAGGAGCATCGCCGGACGGTGTGCATCGGGCGCTCCCACGGCATCCACGCGGAGCCGACCACCTTCGGCTGGAAGCTCGCCGGTTGGGCGTTCGAGCTCGACCGCGACCGCGCACGGCTCGAGCAGGCGTTCGAGACGTGCCGGGTCGGCCAGCTCTCGGGCACGGTCGGGACGTATGCGGCGATCGACCCCGAGGTCGAGCGCATCGCCTGCGAGCGCCTCGGCCTCGAGCCCGACCCCGTCTCGACCCAGGTGATCGCCCGCGACCGCCACGCCGAGCTGCTCAGCACGCTCGCGCTGGTCGCGACGTCGCTCGACCGATTCGCGACGGAGATCCGCCACCTGGCGCGCACCGAGGTGCGCGAGGTCGAGGAGCCGTTCGCAGCCGGGATGAAGGGATCCTCGGCCATGCCGCACAAGCGCAACCCGAAGATCGCCGAGCGCATCTCGGGCCTCGCGCGCGTCGTGCGCGCGGGGGCGATCGTGGGCCTCGAGAACATGCCGCTCTGGCACGAGCGGGACATCTCGCATTCGTCCGCGGAACGCGTCGTGATTCCCGATGCGTTTCTCGCGCTGGACTACATGCTGGACAAGTTCACCTGGATCGTCGACGGCCTCGTCGTCTACCCGGAACGCATGGAGCGGAACCTGTGGGCCTCGCACGGTCTCTTCTTCTCGCACCGGCTTCTGCTCGCGCTCGTCGAGAGCGGAGTCGAACGCGACGACGCCTACAAGCTCGTCCAGAGAAACGCGATGCGCGCCTGGGACGACGAGCGCGATTTCCCCGAGCTCGTCCGTGCGGACGATGCGATCACCGCCCACCTCGACCACACCGCGCTCGACCACGTCTTCGATCTCGGTGCCACCGTCGCGAACCTCGACGCGACGTTCGACCGCCTCAGCCGTCTTGTCCCAAAGGAGGAGCCAGCCCATGTCTGAAGCCCTGCACGTCGGAAGCGGCAAGGTCCGCGAGCTCTACGCGCTCGACGAAGAGCGCCTGCTGCTGGTCGCGAGCGACCGGATCTCGACGTTCGATGTCATCCTGCCGACCGAGATCCCGGACAAGGGACGTGTGCTGACCGGGCTGTCCGGCTTCTGGTTCGCGCGAACACGCGAGCTCGTCGACAACCATCTGCTCGCGCTGGGGGACGACGGGCGATCCACCGAGTGCCGGCGGCTCGAGATGCTCCCGATCGAGTGCGTGGTCCGCGGCTATCTGTCCGGCTCGGGCTGGAAGGACTACACCGCGACCGGCGAGGTCTGCGGGCACCGGCTCCCCGCCGGACTGATCGAGTCGCAGCAGCTGCCGGAGCCGATCTTCACGCCCGCGACGAAGGCGGAGACGGGGCACGACGAGAACATCGACCGGGCGGCTGCAGTCGAGCTCGTAGGCGAGGAGCGCTTCGACGAGGTCGAGGCGACGGCGATCGCGCTCTACCGGCTCGCCTCCGACTATGCCGGCGAGCGGGGCATCATCCTCGCCGACACGAAGCTGGAGTTCGGGCTCGACCCGGACGGACGGCTCGTTCTTGGCGACGAGGCGTTCACTCCCGACTCGTCACGGTTCTGGCCGGCCGATGCCTACGCGCCCGGCGCCACCCCGCCGTCCTTCGACAAGCAGTTCGTCAGGGACTACTGCGAGTCGCTCGGCTGGGACAAGACCGCGCCGGGCCCGGAACTGCCGGAAGCCGTCGTCACCGGCACCCGCGCGCGCTACGTGGAGGCGTTCGAACAGCTGACGGGGATCGCCTTCACGGCCTATCTGGCCGACCCGAGCGTGGTGCTTGCATGAGGGCGACGGTGCTCGTTCGTCCGAAGCCGGGCATCCTCGATCCGCAGGGACAGGCGGTCGAGAGCTCCCTCCGCCACCTCGGCTTCGCCGTCGGCGAGGCGCGCGTGGGCAAGCTCGTCGACGTCGAGCTCGCGACCGAGAGCCGCGAGGAGGCGCTCGCGCAGCTGCACCAGATGTGCGAGCAGCTGTTGACGAACCCGCTGATCGAGAGTTACGCGATCGAGCTGGAGCACGCGTGACGGAGAGCACGGGACCACGGCCGGTCGTCCCGGTGGTCGTTTTCCCGGGGTCGAACGACGACCGCGATGCCCAGCAGGCGCTCGAGCACCTCGGCGCAGAAAGCCCGCGCGTGTGGCACACCGACGAGGCCCTCCCGGCCGACACGAGCGGCGTCGTGCTGCCCGGCGGCTTTTCCTACGGCGACTATCTGCGCTGTGGAGCGATCGCGCGATTCTCGCCGCTGATGAAGGCGGTGGCGGACTTTGCCGCAGGCGGCGGCCTCGTGCTCGGCATCTGCAACGGCTTCCAGATCCTGACCGAGGCAGGCCTGCTTCCAGGCGTGCTCCGCCCGAACGAGACGCTCTCGTTCGTGTGCCGCGACGTGCCGCTCACCGTCGAGCGCACCGACACGCCCTTCACGTCGCGGTGCGCGCCCGGCCAGACGCTCACGGTGCCGGTCAAGCACGGCGACGGCTGCTGGTTCGCCGACGACGAACTGCTCGGTCAGCTCGAGGCGAACGGCCAGCTCGTGCTCCGCTATGGCGCCGGGGCCAACCCGAACGGCGCGGTCGCCGACGTTGCAGGCGTCCTCAACGCCGAAGGGAACGTGCTCGGCCTGATGCCGCACCCCGAGCACGCGGTCGACCGGATGCTCGGCTCGGCCGACGGCGCGCTGATCCTCGGATCGCTCGTCGACGCCGCTCGATTGTCGCTCGCCGCCACCGTCTAGGCCGCCTCCAGGCCGAGTGCTGCGGCGAGCTCAGGGGTCTTCCCGAGCGAGCGGCGAAGCCGCACCAGATCCGCCGCTCGGAGGGTGACCGGGCCGCGCCGCACCGCGCCGCCGGTCGAGTAGGCGAACCGAACGAGCCGCTCGCCGCGGTCCGTCTCGAGCAGTTCGACCACCGAGGCGAACCGCTTGTCGCCCACCCGCTGGCTGAGCACCAGCTGCTCGACGAGGCTGGCCGCTCCCCAGGGTGTCACTGTCTTCGTCATGCCTCGACGCTACGGCCAAAAGTGCAACGCGTGGGAAACGGGCCTGTGACGAAAATGTGAAAGCTCGTCCCCAGGACGTTTGGCGCTTGCACTCCGCGTCGATGCTGACCGGGATGAGCCGCGCCGTCCTCGCCTGCGCCACCCTCGCCGCCACGGTCCTCACCGGGCTCGCCACGGCGCCCCCCGCTCCGGCGTCGGCGGGCATCAGGTACGGCCTCACCGACGACGCGTGGCTGCTCGACGGGCCCGGGACGCTCGAGTCGAGGCTCGCGACGCTCGACGGCCTCGGCGTCCGCGCCGTGCGCTTCAGCCTGCACTGGGACGAGATCGCCCCGACCGAGCCTGCCTCGCCGGAGGATCCCTCGGATCCCGCGTACAGCTGGGAGGCGGACGACGCCTTGCTGAGCGGCCTGCGCGCGCACGGGATCGAGGTCGTGCTCCAACTGGTCGGCGCACCACCCTGGGCGAACGGCGGGCGGCCGGCCAACTACGCCCCCAGCTCGGGGACGACCTTCGGCGCCTTTGCGGCTGCGGCCGCCGCCAGGTACTCGTGGGTGCGCCGCTGGCTGATCTGGAACGAGCCGAACCAGATCCGCTGGCTGCGCCCGACCTCACCGGCGGTGTACACGAAGCGGCTCCTCAACCCCGCCTACGCCGCGATCCACGACGAGATCCCGGACGCGGAGGTCGCCGGAGGCGGAACCGCTCCGCGCGGCTCGACGGGCGGCGTCTCACCCGTCGCCTGGCTGCTCGGCATGCATGCAGCCCACGCGAAGCTCGATGCCTATGCCCACAACCCCTATCCGCTCGACCCGAAACGCGAGACACCGCTCACCGGCGGCTGCAAGCGGTGCGCCACGATCACCATGGCGACGATCGGCAAGCTCGTCGGCCTCGTCGCACGCAACTTTCCGCGCGCCCGCATCTGGCTGAGCGAGTACGGCTACCAGAGCAACCCGCCCGACCGCCTGCTCGGCGTGTCGCCGGCGCTGCAGGCGCGGTATCTCTCCGAGGGTGCGTACGTCGCGCATCGCACCGCGCGGGTCGACCTCCTGATCCAGTTCCTGTACCGCGACGAACCCAACATCTCGCGCTTCCAGAGCGGGCTCGTGACGCTCGGCAACAAGCCGAAGCCCGCACTGAACGCGTTCGAAGCACCGCTCGCGGAGACGGCCCGCACCGGCGGCCGCGTCAGCCTCTGGGGCCAGCTGCGCGCCCCCGCGGCCGCGCACGGGCAGGCCCGCCTCGAGCGCCGAGTGGGAGCCACGTGGCGCCCGCTCGCCCGCCTGCTCGCCGGCACCGGTGGGTTCATCCACTGGACGGGCGTGCTCCCGCGCGGTGCAGTGGTCCGCCTCCGCGCCGGCAGCGTCACGGGGCCGGCGCTCCCGATTCGCTAGACGTCGATCGGGACGTGACCGGGCTCGGCGGCGACTCGGCCCAGCCAGGAGCGAATCGCGGGGTACCGGCCGAGATCGAAGCCGCCCTCGCCGGCGACGTGCGTGTAGGCGTACAGCGCGATGTCGGCGAGCGAGATTCGGCCGGCGACGAGCCATTCCCGTCCGCCGAGGTGCCGTTCCATCGCATCGAGCGCGCGGTAGCCGGCCGCCTGCTTCTCGGGCAGCCGCTCGGCGTGCGCGTCGGGTTCGCCCGAGAGCGCGAGCCAGAACCGCGCGACGGCGATCGCGGGCTCGTGGTCGTATTGCTCGAAGAACATCCACTGCAGGACCTGCGCGCGGTCGTACCGATCGTCCGGCACGAACCGTGTGCCCTCGCCGAAGTACCAGAGGATCGCCCCCGACTCGCCCAGCGAGCGCCCGTCGTCGAACACGATCGTCGGCACGCGAAGCGCAGGGTTGAGCCCACCGAGCAGCTCCGGACGGTTCGAGCGGTCGATCACGTCGACCGCCCGGCGCTCGTATGCCAGACCGAGATGCGCCAGGAGCAGCCGCACCTTGTAGCAATTGCCGGACGCCGCGTTCTCGTACAGGATCATCGGAGAGGAGACCTTACGCGGCGTGGCACGATTCGCACGTGCGCGTGGAGTTGCGAGACGTGGCGCCGGGCCTCTGGCTGTGGCGCCGCGAGTATCCGGATTGGCGGCCCGAGGCCGGCTGGGAGCCGACCGTCGCGTCGACCTGCGTGACCTCAGGCGGAGAGGTGGGCCTGCTCGACCCGCTCGCGCCGCCCGACGACGCGTCCGAGGTGTGGGAGCGGCTCGACGCGGCGCCACCCACGTTCGTCGTGATCCTGAAGCCCGACCACGTGCGCGACGTCGACCTCTTCGTCCGACGCTACGGCGCACGCGCCTACGGGCCTTTCCTCTTCTGGCCGGGCGACGTCCCCGAGACACGCCTCGAAGGGATCGAGCCCGGGAGCGAACTGCCCGGAGGGCTCGTGGCGCTGTTCGACGGCAGGGGGCGCAACGAGACGCCGCTCTGGCTGCCCAGGCAGCGCGCGCTCGTGTTCGCCGACGGCCTGACCGCACAGGGAGACGGCCGACTGCGTGTCTGGGGAACGCCGTGGCACGCGGAGCGCGTCCTGCCCGCGCTGCGCTCGCTCCTCGACCTGCCGTTCGAGCACGTGATCGTGTCCCACGGCGAGCCCGTGCACGATCGGGCCGCGTTCGAGCGAGCGCTCGAACTGCCGCCGTGGGGTGACTAGTTGTCCTGCCTACAGAGGTTGTGAACGGCTGAGGTTCTATCCGGCCCTCCTTTGAGGCTGTGGGTCTTCCCGGACTCACGCTCAAAGGAGGGCTCGGATGGTGTTGCACGCTAACGCCAAGCTCGGACTGGCTGGCCGTCTTGCGCTGGTGCGCGCGATTGATCAGGGGATGACGCTGAAGCAGGCTGCAGCCTGCTTCAGCGTGTCGCCGGCGACGGCGCATCGTTGGTGGCATCGCTGGCTGGATGGTGGCCGGCAAGCGGCCGCACTGCGTGATCGCTCGAGTCGGCCGCACCGCTCGCCACGGCTGCTTGCTCCGGAGCTGCAGCGGCGGATTTGCGACTGTCGCCGCCGGACCGGCTGGGGGCCGCGCTTGGTTGCGGGCGCGACCGGTTTCGCGCACTCAACGGTCTGGAAGGTGCTCCGTCGGCATGGTCTCTCGCGGCGGTCGGCGGCCGTCAAGGAGCCGGCCAACCGGTACGAGTGGCCTTGCCCCGGTGATCTGCTGCATATGGATGTCTGCAGCTACGCGCGTTTCCTGCGGCCTGGCCACCGGGTCACCGGCGACCGCTCTCAGGCTCGGCGGGGCCGCAGCGTCGAGACCAGGGTGGGCTACGACTACGCGCACGCGATCGTCGACGACCACTCCCGGCTGGCCTACGTCGAGCTCCACGACGACGAGAAAGCCGCGACCGTGACCGGCTTCGTCGAGCGTGCATTCGACTACTTCGCCGAGCACGGGATCACCGCGAGGCGGTTGATGACCGACAACGCCTTCAGCTACGTCAAGAACCGCTCGCTACGCGAGCTGCTGGCCCGCAACGGCATCCGCCACCTCACCACGCAGCCCTACCGGCCACGCACCAACGGGAAAGTCGAGCGCTTCCACCAGACGATGACACGCGAATGGGCATACGGGCTCAGCTACCGCTCACACCGCGAGCGCAACCAGGCGCTGCCACACTGGCTCAACCACTACAACACGCGAAGACCGCACAGCTCACTCGCAGACCGGCCACCAATCAGCCGCGTTCACAACGTCCGTGGGTAGGACAACTAGTCGACGACCTCGATCCCGAGCGCGGTCGCGAAGAGCGCCGCATTCTCGATCAGGTCGTTCCACGTCATCCGCGCTCCGCGGAGCGCCTCGGGGCCGCGTGCGCCGGCGAGGTCGCAGCCGCGCAGCTCGACGCGCTCCAGCGTGCAGGCCGAGAACGTCGCCTCGCGCAGCTCACAGCGTTCGAAGAGCACGTCCTTGAGCATCGACCCGTAGAAGTCGCACTCGCCCATGCGGCAGTCTCGGAAGACGACGCGTTCGAGCCGCGCATGGCGCAGCCCCGCCAGGTCGATCCGGCAGTCGGCGAACGTGACATCGCCGAGGACCGCCTCGGCGAGCTCCGCTCCCGTCAGCCGACATTGCCGCAGCTCGACGCGCTGGGCGGACCAGCCTCGCGCCTGCTCGTTCGCCCAGTCGAGATCGGCTGCAACGACGTCGACGAGGTCGCGGAGCTCGGAGACGTCGGCGGCATCCTCGTCGACGTCGGGCGCGTACGGCGCGACCGGAGGCTTCGACATCACGCGAGGATATTCACCTGACGACCTATCGGGCGGACGGGAGCGCGCTCCCCAGCCTTCCCGCCGAGCCTCAGGGCCGGTCGTGGAAGACGGCCTCGACGTTGTTGCCGTGCGGGTCGAGCACGAAGGCTCCGTAGTAGCCGGGGTGGTACTGCGGTCGCTCGCCGGGCGGGCCGTTGTCCCGGTAGCCCGCTCGGGTGGCACGGCGGTGGAAATCGGCGACAGCGTCCTGACCATCGACGCCGAAGGCGAGGTGGACGTGCTCGGTGGGCTCGTCGCCGAGGACGAAGGTGAACGAGCCGGCCCCGTCGGAGAGGCGCACCAGATCCGGGTGGTCTTGCACGACCTCGATGCCGACCGCCGGTGCGACCGTGGAGTAGAAGCGCTTGACGGCTTCGAGATCGGTGGTGCGCAGCCAGACGTGGTCGACCTCGCCGGTACGGCTGCGGCTGTGGTGGACGGCCTCGATCGAGTTCCCGTCCGGATCGAGCACGAAGCCGCCGTAGTAGGTCTCCGTGTACCGGGGCCGAGGGCCCGGCTCGCCGTCGCTCCGGTAGCCGGCGCCGGTCAGGCGCTGCCACCAGGCGTCGACCGCCTGGCGATCCTCGACGCCGAAGCCGAGGTGCAGGCGCCGGGTGACGGGATGGCCGGCCGAGGCGGGCACGATTCCGAAGTCGCCCCACTCCACCAGTTCACCGTCGTACGTCGGCGCGCCCAGCGCGAGCTCGTAGAAGCGGCGTGAGGCCGCCGGATCGGACGCCGAGATCTCGAGATGGTCGAACACTCTGCGCTGGCGGGCCTGCGGGCGCTACTTGCCGGACCGGTCGATCAGCTCGATCCGATACGAGTCAGGATCCCTCACAAAACAGAGACGCGACCCGCCCTCACGGACACGGTACGGATCCCGCTCCGGCTCGATCCCCTGTTCCCGCAGCGCCGCAAGCGTCTCATCCAGGTCATCGACGCCAAGGGCGATATGGCCGTAGCCGGTGCCCAGCTCATACGTCCGCCCATCCGTGTTCCAGGTCAACTCCAGCTCCTCATCCTGCCCCGGCACCCCGAAGAAGTAGTTGGTCGCCTCGTGCTGGCCGTCGCGGATGATCGGCAACTCACGACGGAACTCCAGTCCAAGCGCCTCATAGAACGCCCGGCTCCGATCCGGCTCCGTAATCCGATACATCGTGTGGAGGTAGAGAGTCATCGGCTGATCGTAACCGGCGCTATCTGCCGATGTTGGGCGGCGACCGAGAGGTCGTCTTCAGCCGCGAATAGCCGAACCGGCGTGTTGCTGCCAGTCGAGTGCGCCTTGGACGGCCCAGGCGAGGATCGCGCTCTGCACCTCCGGGCTGTGATCTCGCGCAAGTACTGCCCCAACGGGGCCTGGCCAGGCGCTCCTCATTAGGGCCGGGCGCCAATGATGAAGCCCCGTGACGCCCTCGCGACACCTGAATTTGCCTCAACCAAACGGCTGCGGCGGCATTTCATGATCCGCGCGCTCTGGATTCCGAGATGAGTCCGGCTGCCTGCTCGGCCAACGGCCGCTGGAGGAGGGCTCTCGCTGTGCGTGCGAAGACGTCCTCGCCCCGGATCGAGCATCCGTCGGTGAAGTCGACGCAGCCGTTCAGTTCGAGCACGGTGTAACCGTCGCCTCGGGGAAGGAGATCAACGCCGACGAAGTCCGCACCGGCCTCTCGGGCCGCTGCGACAGCAATGCGGCACGCCTCGACGGATGGGAGGACGGCTGCCCGGGATTCGCCGGGGGCGATGTTCGTGAGCCAGTCGCCGGCCCTTGCGCTTCGCGTGACCGCGCCGACGACTTCTCCCCCGGCAACGACAAGCCGCAGTTCGAACCCGCACGGCGAGATCAGCTCCTGGACGAGCGCTCCCTGAGCCTGGAACCAGCCGCGTTCGGCAACCGAGCGAAGTGTTGCGCGAAGGTCCCGGTTGGTCTCGCAGAGAAATGTCTCGCGCCCCCGGCTGCCGAAGCGCGGCTTCACCACAAAGGGCGGATCGAACGGCAGCTCCGGATCGCGCACGCCGACGTGAGCCGTCGTTGGGTGCGGAATGCCCGCACGGCCAAGGGTGAGTGCAGTCGCGAGTTTGTCGTGCGCCGTGTACAGCGCGTTGGCGCGATTGAGAACGCGTACCCCGGACTCTTCGAGCCTGCGGAGAACGCCGAGCCCGCGGAGTGCGCCGAGCCCTGGCTCGCCTCCGTTCAGCCCCGGCCGAATGTCGATGCGGCCGATCACGACGTCGGTCCGACGGGTGCACGACAGCCCCTCTGTGGGCGGTAATAGGTGAGCCCGCTGGCCCGCGTCGCGGTAGGCCGCGAGCAGCGCGACGTTCGTCGGCGTAAGGCCGCCGAGGATGATGACGTCGGCCACGGCCCCGAGTGTGTGAGAGAGAAATCAGTCCCACGTGAGAGCCGCGTCAGGATCTGCTCATACTCGGGCAAGACCCCCTGCAAGACGCGATACTCGTCGGGTGCGCGCGGATGCGCTGAGCACGTGCCGCCGGCTCGCTCTGGTGGTCGCGGCGATCGCGGCGCTCACCGTTGCCGAGATCTTCGGGCCAGCGGGCCGGGACGGCACTCCGCGCCGCGGCCCAGAGGTCCTGTCAGGTAACCACCTTCACCTTGAGAAAGATCGGGCCCGAATGCGAGCAGGCCTTGAACGGGAAGGGAATGATCTTCGAGCCGGTCTGGTTCGGGGGGTAGATCCGCAGGCCCGCAGCAGTCGTCGGAGCGCACTTGGAGCTCGGGAAGTTGCCGGCCTGGACGATCCCCAGGGACGCGCTCGCGGAGTGGCCGTTTGCGATGCTGACTGTCTTGGCGGCGGTCGTAGTGTTGCGGCCGGCGGCGCTGCCCAGCTGGTGGCCGGTGAGGTTCACGGCCGAGACGCCGGGGAAGCCCCGGAGCGTGCAGGTGTGGCCGGAGAGGTTCGTGAATCTCAGGTTGTAGTAGGTGGTTCCGGCGGCGCCGTTGCCGTTCGTATTCAGCCAGACGACCAGGCCGGAGGTCGCGCACGCCGGCGTCGAGCTCCGAGCGCTCGGCGACGCGGGCGAGAGCGGCGTCACGACAAGAACGATCGCGACGGCGGCGAGGAGCCCTACCAGGTACCCGGGGCGGCTCATCTGTTCGGGCAGTCCTTCGGGGATGCCTGCACCGGATCTGACGAGACGACCTCGACCGAACATACGCGCATGCCCACCTCCAAGAGGTGCCCGACAATACACCACATGACGATGTAAGACTCCCCGAGCCGCCGAGCGGCCTGCAGGGAAACGGAGCGCGGCACGCTGATGGCCGACGAGACGACCCACCTCAGCCTCGCACTGCCCGACACCAAGGCATTTCGCCTGGCGGAGCTCGCGGTGGACGAGGGCGAGCTCGAGGTCGCCGAGACCGAGCCCAGCCACTGAATAGGCCTGCCGTCCATATCGGAGCGCGACCCATTTCGGCGGCGCATGGAACTGCATCACATCGTGATAGTTTGTGCGGTCGTCGGTAGATTGGATGCTTTCTTGGGCGGAAGGCAGGTGCGCGGGAAGCCAAGGGCGGGGCGTGGAGACACGGAGAGGTGTGGCTCTGCTTGGTAGCCCGCCGCCTTCCCGTACGAATGAGCGCTTCCTCACGGCAAACCCGGGCCACGGCGCCGGTGGCGCTCGACCAGATCGAAGCGGCGGCTGCCCAGAAGCCGTGCCTGACCGACGCGAGCGAGTGCTCGCACTGAAGGAGGGATGTACATGACAGCCGCGCAGATCAGCGCGACGAAGACGATCACGCTCGCGGACGGCCGTGTCCTCGCCTACGACGACTACGGTGACCCCGATGGTCAGCCCGTCGTGTTCACGCATGGGTTCGGCGACTCGCGTCTCATCCGCAACCCCGACAATGGTCTGACAGCGTCGCTGGGCCTCCGTGTGCTCGCGCCCGACCAGCCTGGCATCGGCGCGTCGTCGCCGCACCCAGGCAGGAAGATGGTCGATTGGGGCCCTGATATCGAGGAGCTCGCCGACCGGGTCGGGATCGGTGAGTTTGCGGTCGCCGGCCATTCGGGCGGCGGCCCTCACGCACTCGCAGTCGCCTACCACCTTCCCGAGCGCGTGACACGGGGCGTACTGGCATCACCCGTCGGCGACTTCGACGACGCGTTCATGCGCAAGCAGCTCGTGATGAAGGACCTGAAGCTGATCGCGAAGATCCACCGGCTCCACCATCTGCTTCGCTGGGCCAACAAGTACACGGCCAAGAAGGTCTTGAAGGACGTTCCCTCCTACGTTGAATCGGTGGTCGAGGACGATCCGTCGGACGCGGCGACGATGCTCGACGACCCTGCTCAGCGCGCGATGTTCGAGGCGAGCTTCGAACAAGGCGTGGCGCAGGACGGGGAAGGCACCTACGAGATGACACTCGCGCTCTGGGACTGGGGTTTCGACCTTCAGGACGTCAAGCAGCCGTTCACGGTGTTCTACGGTGACGCGGACGACATCATCTCCCCGGAGATGCCGAAACGCGTCGCCGAGGAGCTCCCGAACGCGACAGGCCACGCCTGGCCCGGCGCCGGCCACTACGGCTTCGTCGACCGCGAGCGCTGGACGCAGTTCCTCTCCGCGGTCGCCTGAGCGGGAGCCGGTAGAGCTCGAGCCGGTCGCACTCCGACCTCGCTCGGGCGAGAGAAGAGGTCGAGTGCTGATCCAGATGAGCAGCGTCGAGGTAGATCAGATCGGGTCTTGTTCCACCCACAGCTTGAACCCGCCGAGGAAGGCGTCCTCGTTGTGCCCGAGCCGCACATTCGGAGGCAGCTCGCCGACCTCCTCGGCGTTCCCGCCGCCGAGGACCATGTAGTCGGGCTCGAGCGCGGCCGTCAGCTGCTCGATCGTGTTCAACACGGCCTTGCGCCAGCGCTTACGCCCGAGCCGCCTCATTCCCCTGGCGCCCACGTAGTCTTCGTAGGTCGACTTCCGAAACGGGAGGTGGCCCAGCTCCATCGGCTCGATGATCCCGTCGACGATCATGGCCGATCCGAGCCCGGTGCCGAGCCCGAGGAAGAGCATGCGCCCTCCGTGATAGCTGCCAAGAGCCTGCATGGTGGCGTCGTTCACGATCTTGGTCGGCTTCTCGAACGCCGCCTCGAAGTCGAAACCGACCCAGCCCCTGCCCAGATTGGCCGGCTCGCGTACAACACGATTTGAGAGAACTGGGGCCGGTACGCCAACGGTGACGGCGTCGTGGCTCCAGTCCCGCGTGAGCTCGAGCACGCCGGCGACCATCTCGGCTGCGGTCAACTCCCTCCCGGAGAGGAACCGCCGCCGCTCGCTCTCGCCGTTCAGGAGCGCCTTGACGTGCGATCCGCCGACGTCGACGACGAGGATGGCTCCGGCCGAGGCCTCGGCCGGAGCCGGGCGGTCGTCGTGACGGGTCATCTCACCACCGTGTCCCCACCTCGGCGAACGCGAGGCGGCCGCAGAATCTCGAACTCGAGCGTCACGGGCGTTACGCCTTCCTTTCCTCGTGACCGCCGAACTGCTTGCGCATCGCCGACAGGAGCTTGTCGGCGAAGTCGTCGAGGCCCCGCGAGGCGAACCTCGAGTACAGCGCGTTCGTGAGGACGGGTGCCGGAACACCTACCTCGATGGCGGCGATCGAGGTCCAACGCCCCTCCCCCGAGTCGGAGACGCGTCCTGAGAACTCCTCGAGTGCCGGTGACTCCTGCAGCGCCTGCGCGGTCAGGTCGAGTAGCCACGAGCCGATGACGCTGCCCCGCCGCCAGACCTCCGCCACCTCGCTCGTGTCGATCTCGAACTGATAGAGCTCGGGGTGCTCGAGCGGGGCAGTCTCGGCGTCCACCTCTCGCTGTCGCTTTCCGGCGTCGGCGTTCTTGATGATGTTGAGACCTTCGGCGTACGCAGCCATGAGGCCGTACTCGACGCCGTTGTGGACCATCTTGACGAAGTGGCCCGCGCCGTTCGGGCCGCAGTGGTAGTAGCCGTGCTCCGACGGACTCGGCTCACCGGTTCGACCCGGAGTACGCGGTGCCGCGTCCACTCCCGGGGCGATCGACGCAAAGATCGGACTCAGGCGGTCGACAACCTCCTTCTCGCCGCCGATCATCAGACAGAAGCCGCGCTCGAGGCCCCAAACGCCGCCGCTCGTCCCCACGTCGACGTGGTGAATGCCCTTTTCCTTCAGCAGGGCCGCGTGGCGGAGGTCGTCGCGGTAATGGGTATTGCCGCCGTCGATGATCGCGTCCCCCGGCTCGAGGACCTCTCCGAGCGCCGTGATCGTCTTGTCCGTGATCTCGCCCGCGGGCACCATCACCCACGCCGTTCGCGGCTTCTCGAGCCTGGACGCGAACTCCTCGAGCGACGTCGCTCCGACTGCCCCCTCGGCCTCGAGCGCCTCGACCGCCTTCGGGAAGACGTCGTAGCCTACGCAACGGTGCCCGTCGCGCATCAGGCGCCGGACGAGGCCCGCGCCCATGCGGCCGAGCCCGACCATTCCGAGCTGCATGGGAGTCTCCGTGCCCATTACAGCGGTTGCGGAGCGGTTTCAGTGGTAGCCATCATGGTCCCCTTTCCGAGCTGAGTTCAGAACGATGCCTCTGCCCGCACCGGCGGTAGCGGTTGCCACGCTTCGGTTTGACGTGTCGGCTGCCGTGCCGGCTGACGTGGTTGGGCGTCATCTTCTTCGCCGACAGGCCGTCGAGACGATCACCGTTTTCGGGAATCTTGATGTCCACGTTCAACGTCGCGCCTTTGTCGGGCATGTGCATGATGTCGGACCGATGAATTGCGGGGGCGCGGGCTTGCTCAAGACCGGTGGGACTGTCCTCCAAGGCCCTGGGGGTCGGCCTCTTCGGCCCGGTCGCGGTCGACGGAGTCCGCGAAGGCCTGGGCGACGCTTGATTCGAGCCGGGCGAGTTCCTCGTCACACGCCGGGCGGCGGTCGCTCGGCACCGAGTCGCGCACGGACTCGAGCATGGCGCGCAGCCGCCGGTTGACTTGGACCGAGTGCGCGCCGTACTCGCGGATCTCGGTGACGGCGAGCGCGACGAAGTCGTCCCAACTTCGGGTCGGGAGGACCACGTAGGGCCGCTCCGAGCGCGGTTCATGTGTCAGCCGCGCATTGCCGATCACCCGCAGTGTCTCTCCGAGGTGGTCGATCACCTGAACGGCTGTCGTCGGATCGTTCACAGCGGGCGACAGCGCCTTGTTCGCGATGTCGACCATGATGCGGATCCCGAACGCCGGATCCTGGTCGATCGTCCTCTCGTTCCCAAGAGCAACCATCCCCTGGAGCCGTCGCTCGAGCAGGAAAGGCGCGCCGTCCGTCCCGTACACCTCGAACAGTGGCGCGTCGACCGAAACGAAGTCGCCGATGATCGGCAGGAGAACCAACACGCAGCCGTTCGCGCGCGCAAACCGCACGAGCCCGGACGCGTCCACCGCCTGGAGTGCGCCCGCCTTGACACTGCGCACCACATGGGCGAGAGACTCGTCCGTGCGGTAGTGACCGACGACGAAGTCGGGCGCATCGGCCGAGGCTGCCGCTCTCTCGGCTTCCCGGGTCGTGCCGCGGACACGGTCCGCGACGATCGCGGCGACGGCGACGGGGCGCACCCGGTGCAGCGCCCGATCCAGGAAAAGCAGGAAGAAGACCAAGCCGAGAACGAGCAGGCCGCCGGCGATCGTGACGGCGAGGTTTGGCACGAAGGTGCCGCTGACCCGCCGCAGCTCCTGCAGCGAGAAGGTCAGCGTACCGAGCAGGATCGCGAGCGCGACCTTCAGCAGCCGGTCGCGGAGCCAAATTCGCATGTAGCGGGGCGAGAGCGAGTCGATCGCGATCTGCACCACAAGCACGCTGACGGTGACGACGAAGCCGACGAGCGCAGCAGACGCGCCGAGGATCGCGGAGAGGATCGAGACCGCCGTCGAGGGTGCGTACTGCCAGTGACTCGGCACCGAGAGATGCTCGTCGAGCAGGATGCCGAGCGCCCCCAGGAGCGCCCCGAGGAGGGCTCCCGCGAGCGGAATCGCCCACAGGCTCCCCTTCAGGCTCTGCCGCACCCGGAAGAGCAGACCCCAGCTCAGCACGCAAACCCATCACCGGTCTGACGGTTGCCCAGCGCCGCTGCGCGGACCTCGTCCCACGACATCGGGAACTCGGACGGCGTCAGCGCGACCGGCTGGCCGTCCACGTTCCCTCCCGCCGACCGAGGACGCCGTGCTGGCCCGCCTCAACCGATGGTCGAACACTCTGCGCGTGGCCGGCGCCGACGGCGCTACCAGCCGGTGCGGCCGATCACCTCGACGCGACATCCGTCCGCGAGAGGGAACGATACGACGCTCGCCAGACAAGCGGGTCGGCTGCAACTCCAGTCCCCCTGGCGCGACCGCCCGACTACGACGAGAGTTCGGCCCGGTGCGACCACCAGGCCTCGGCGGCGGTCATCGCGCTCTCGGCCTCGCGGATGCCGTCGCCCACGAGCCCTGCGGTGGCAGCCCAGTGCAGGGGCACAAGGGCTAGAGCCCCGGGGAGCCATCGGTGCTCGTCGCAGGTCAGCGGTTCCGGAGCCGTGCTTTCGTATGCGTCGAGCAGGCGTCGCGGCTCGAGCAATTCGCCGCTCGGTGCGACGTGGTGCAGGCTGGCCGCGATGTCGTACAGCCGCTCCCTGACCCTCGCGAAATCCAGGTCGAAGGTGACCCACGAGCCGTCTGACAGTTCTCCCATGTTGCCCAATTTGTAGTCCCCATGAATCGGAGCGCATGGCAGTTCGACCTCCTTCCGGAGCTTGGAGAGCTCGCTGGTCAGTTGGCGCATCCGATGCACGACCGGCTCGCTCAGGGGTCCGAGCCTGCGGCGTGTGAAGCCGACCGAGTAACGCAGTTGGCCGAAGGTTCTGTGGTCGTCGAGGGGTTCAGGCGGACTGGGCTCCCAGACTGCTTTGAACCCAGTGTGAACGCGTCCGAGCTCCTCGAAGAGACGGACGTAGGCGTCCTCGTCCGCCCGTGGCTGCACATGATCGATGAACTCCTCGAGCTCAGCCCAACGATCAGCGACCCTCAGGAGGTCGCAGCCGGAAATCCGAATCGGCCGAGCGACGCGGACTTGCGTCCGCTGGAGCCGTTCCCGCAGGCGCCGCAGTCCCGCGACCCGCCCGCGGCGGACCCAGGGCCTGTGAACCCTGAGGACAACCGGCGGCTCAGCGTCTATCCGCAGGTTGAGGTTGAAGCCACCGCCGATGTCTGCCCATCCGGCCCCGCGCGCGACGCGGTCGATCAGGCCCGAGACGGCCGGATCATCTGGGCTGGCTCTAGGTCCAAACCACCGCGGCGGGGCAGGGGGAGAGGTCGAAGCTTCGACTCCGGTCATGGCAATGTTCCACCAGCACCCGACGAAGTGTCCGCCTGGCGAACCCATCGTCCTCGACGCGGGTCGATCGTGCCACGCATCAGCGCTGAGCCGGTCGCGGGCCGGTGCTTAGTCCGCGGCCAGTGGTGGTCCGAGCAGTGTCATGTCGTACTTCTCGAAGACGGCTGCGACTGCAGCGGGGTCGGGTGTCCCGTTCCGCGTGAGCGGGCCGAGTTCTTCGTAGAACTTGTGCCCGCCGCCGGGGGTGTAGACGACGACGATTTCGCCCGGTTCGTCTGTGAGGTTGAGAAAGGCATGTGGGACGCCCGACGGCAGATAGGCGAAACCGCCTTCCTCGCAGTGGAACGCTTCGCCGCCGAGCTGGATCTTGTATCGACCCCTGAGAACGTGGATCGCCTCCTCTTGGTTGTGGTGGACGTGGAGCGGCGGCCCACCTCGTGGAGCGACCTCGACGACGAAGTAGTCGAAGGCGCCGCCCGTGTCATCGCCCGTGACCTTGAAGACGAGATCGCGCCCGGGGCCGGACTGGAGTCGCAGTCCTTCGCCGGGCGCCAGCACCTTGGTCTTGAGAACCGTCATCGCGGCTCCTCCTCGTCACGCGCCCGGCAGAACGCCGCGGCGCAGGATATACTTCACACTCGCAAATAGATGCTGACGTGTTTAGTTGACTGTGTCAAGTAATCCGCAAGCACCGGAGCGTTGGCTCGAGGAGCTGCCGGAGCCGGACGCCTTCACGTCTGAGGAATTCGACGCCTGGCGCGGTCTCATCCGCCTGCGAGAGACCGCAATGCGCGAGATCGACCGCCGCCTCGGCCAGGACGGTCTGATCTCACTCGCCGACTACGGCGTTCTGATCACGCTCGTCACTGCCCCCGGTCTGAGACTGCGCATGAGCGAGCTCGGCGCTCAGCGGATGCTCACACCGAGCGGGATCACGCGTGTAGTCGTTCGGCTCGAGGACCAGGGTCTCGTTCGCCGAGAACCGGACCCAGCAGACGGGCGCGCCGCCTTCGCCGTGCTGACCCGGTCAGGCCTCCAAGCGCTGCGGCAAGCACAAGTCGTCCACCACGCTACGGTGCGCGAGCTCTACCTCGATCGCCTCACAAGCGAGGAGCTCAAGCGCCTCGCCCGGCTCTTCGAGAAAGCACTGCCGGGCGTCGTCAGCGCTCCCGCTTGGCCTCCGCCAACGACAAGCAGCTGAACCCCGTCTCGCAGAAGCTGGCTCTTCTCATCCGCGGTGCACTCGGCGCTGGAATGAGCGAGCGTCCGCAGGCCTGACCGCGCGTCACGCCGTCCATCAGGGTGCAGATTGGATTACTTCCACGCGGTACCCGTCTGGGTCGCGGACGAAGCACAGCCGCGATCCGCCCTCGCTCACCTGGTACGGCGCACGCTCGGGCTCGATCCCCTGTTCGGCGGGCCGTGCAAGCGTCCCGTCGGGGTCGCCGACGCCGATCGCCATGTGGCCGTAGCCCGTGCCGAGGTCGTACGTGCGGCCGGGTCGGTGATCCGCACCATCGTGTGTAGGAAGGTCGTCATGCAGAAGACTCTCAGGCGAAGTGTCGATTCCGGCCACCGCGGCTCGTCGTTTGGTCGACCACCACCAAGGAGGGAACCGTGAAGTACCTGATGCTCGTCTGCGTCGATCCGTCCGTCGACACCCCCGAGGAGCCCGGCGCGATCGACCGCTGGCTCGAGGAGACGAAGTCGACCCGCCTGTTCGGCAACCAGCTTCGCCCCCAGGAGGAGGCGAAGGTGGTCCGGGTCCGCGGCGGCAAGCCGTTCGTCACCGACGGCCCCTTCGCGGAGACGAAGGAGCTGATCGCCGGCTTCGACGTGCTGGAGTGCGGCAGCCTCGAGGAGGCCGTCGAGATCGCGTCGAGGCACCCCGTGGCCGCCTTCGGCGCGATCGACGTGCGCGAGTTCTGGGCGACGGAGCAGGACGAGGGCTAGAGGCCTGATGGGAGCCACGGCGATGATCAATGCTCGAGATCCTCCCGCAGCAGCGAGAACTGCACGGCGTCCTGCCACTCCCCGTGCCGGAGGTAGGCACGACGCTTGACGCCTTCCCGAACGAAGCCGACCCGTTCGGTCTGGCGGATCGCCCGCTCGTTGAAGCCGTAGCAGGCGAGCTCGAGCCGGTGGAAGCCGAGCTCGAAGATCAGGTGGCGCTGCAGAAGCCGCGAGGCCTCGTCGGCGACCCGGCGGCCGCGGAACGCGGGCTCGAGCGCGAAGCCGCTGAGCTGGGCGATCCGGTTCGTCTCGCTCAGCTCGTCGAAGGACATGGTGCCCGCGCGCTCGCCGTCGACCTCGATGATCAGGCGGCCGGTCTTCCGCGGCTCGCGCTGCGAGCGCTCGACCTCGGCGCCGATCGTCTCCGCGTCGCGGACGCGGCGGCCGCTGAGGAAGGGCTCGACCTCCTCGTGGTTGAAGAGCTCGACGAGGAACCCGACGTCCTCCTGCGTGGCCCGCCGCAGCGTGATCACGTCGGCTTGGTCGCCGGGACGAGCCGGCGGCGCCGCTGGAGCCCCGTGCCGAGCGCGACGCCGCCCAGGATCAGCGCCAGGCCGGCGAGCGCCGCCCCGCCGACGCTCTCACCGAGGAAGATCGCCCCGTAGGCGAGCGCGATCGGCGGCACGAGATAGGTGACGAGCGACGCGTAACCGGCTCCCGCCTTCGCGATGATCGTGAAGAAGAGGAGGTACGCGAAGGCCGTCCCGACGACCCCCAGGAAGACGACGCAGCCGACCGTCTCCCAGCCGGGGAAGCTCCCAGGCGCCTGGGCGACGCCGGCGGGCAGCACGAGCACCGCCGCGACGGCCGAGGTGCCGAAGGCGACGACCTGCGGACGGGCGGCCGAGAGGTTCCGCCGCACGAGCAGCCCGCCCGCGGCATAACAGACCGCCATGCCGACGACGGCCAGCGCCCCGAGGATCTGGCCCTCCGGCTGCGCCCCGACGAGCAGCGCGACACCGACGAACCCGATGAAGACCCCGACGAGCGGGCGTCCGGTCACACGCTGGTCGTGGAAGAAGGCGAAGGCCAGCAATGCGTTGAAGATCGGGACGGACGCCTGGATGATCGACGCGAGCCCGGAGTCGATGCGCGTCTCGCCCCATGAGAGGAGCCAGAACGGAACGGCCGTGTTCAGGAGCCCGACGACGACGAGCCAGCCCCAGTGCGCCCGGACCTCCGCCACCGTCTCCCGCAGGCCGACGCGGGCGGGGACGACGACGGCGAGGACGAGCGCGGCGAGGCCGATCCGCCCGAGGATCAGCGTGGCGGGCTGCAGGTCGCGGACCGCGACCTTGATGAACATGAACGAGCTCCCCCAGATCAGGGCGAGCAGCACGAGCATGGGCAGAGGGCGGCGGAGCATCACAGTTGAAACGAAAACGTAGCCGCGGGCGTGAGACCGAACGCCGGCCGGTGTCGAGCCTGCACGGGACGTCGGAGGCCCTCGTTACACTGCCCCCCTGAGCTCGGTCGCGGAACCACTCCACACGAGGCTCGGTCTCACCGACTGGGAGTTCGACCGTATCCGCGCCCTGCTCGGACGAGGCCCGAACGACTTCGAGCTCGCCGTCTTCTCGCTCCTCTGGTCGGAGCACTGCGGCTACAAGCATTCGGCCCCGCTCCTGCGCCGGCTCCCGTCGGACGGCAAACGGGTGCTCCAGGGCCCGGGCGAGAATGCGGGCGTGATCGACCTCGGGGACGGTGTCGCCGTCGCCTTCAAGGCGGAGTCGCACAACCACCCCTCCGCGGTCGAGCCGTTCCAGGGCGCGGCGACCGGCGTCGGCGGGATCCTCCGCGACATCGTGGCCATGGGGGCTCGCCCGATCGCCCTGCTGGACGGGCTGCGCTTCGGCGAGCCCGACTGGCGGTTCCGGCGCGCGGTCGCCGGGATCGGCCACTACGGCAACTGCGTCGGCGTCCCGAACGTCGGCGGCGAGTGCGCCTTCGACGAGGCCTACGAGGCGAACCCGCTCGTGAATGCGATGTGCGTGGGCCTGCTCCCCACCGAGCGTGTGCTGAGCGCCCGCGCCCAGGGGCCCGGCAATGCGCTCGTCCTGTACGGCGCGTTCACCGGCCGCGACGGGATCGGCGGCGCGTCGGTGCTCGCCTCACAGGATCTCGAGGGCTCGGACGAGAAGCGACCGTCGGTCCAGATCGGCGATCCGTTCCGCGGCAAGGCGCTGATCGAGGTCTCGCTCGAGCTCGTCGAGCGCGGGCTCGTTCTGTCGCTCCAGGACTGCGGCGCTGCCGGGCTCGCCTCGTCGCTCTCCGAGATGGCCCGCGACGTCGGGGTCGACGTGCACCTCGACCGAGTGCCGCTCCGCGAGGCCGACCTCGAGCCGTGGGAGATCATGATCTCGGAGTCACAGGAGCGGATGGTCGCGGTCGTCGCACCCGAGCAGCTCGGCGAGGTGCGCGACGTCTGCGAGCGCTGGGAGCTGCCGTGCACGGTGATCGGCGAGGTGACCGACCACGGCGAGCTGCGCGCGTTCTTCGAGGGAGACATCGTCGGCTCGATCCCCGCGGCGCTCCTCACCGACGAATGCCCGCGCTACCCGCTCGAGACCCGCGAGCGCCACGTCGAGGCGGCGCCCGTCGCACGCGTGAACCACGAGCCCAAGACGTGGGTGTTCGAGCAGTACGACCAGCTCGTCGGTTCGCGCACGGTGCGCCGCCCCGGCCTCGACGCCGCCGTGCTCCGGATCGACGGGACGCGCGGCATCGCCGTGTCGCTCGACGGTCCGCCCCTCGGCTGCCGCAACCCGCTGGAGGCGGGCTGGCGCGCCGTCATGGACGCGGCGCTGAACGTCGCGTGCGCCGGCGGCGAGCCGCTGGCGCTCACCGACTGCCTCAACTTCGGCAACCCGGAGAAGCCGGAGATCGGCTGGGAGCTCGAGCGCGCGATCGAAGGGATCTCGCAGGCGGCCGAGTCACTGGGCATCCCCGTCGTCTCGGGGAATGTCTCGCTCTACAACGAGACCGGCGGCAGCCCGATCCCGCCCACGCCGGTCGTCGGCTGCGTCGGCCTCGTGCGCGACGTGACGATCATCCCCGACCGGTGGCAGCGGGGCGACCGCATCGCGCTCCTGCGTGGCGTCGGTCACGGGTTCGTGCATTTCGTCTGGCGGCACGCCGACCTGTGGACGCTCGCCCACGACGTCTCCGACGGCGGCGTCGCACTAGCTCTGCACGAAGCCGAAACGTGGTCGGCGCTCCGCGCCGACTACGACATCGTCGAGGGCGTGGGCGTGATCGTCGCCGTACTGCCCGGCACCGAGATCCCGTGGGACGACGTGGTCGAGCTCGGGCAGGTCGCCTGATGTGCGGCGTCTTCGGCGTGCGCGCACCGGGACGCGACGTCGCCCGGCTCTCGTACTTCGGCCTCTACGCGCTGCAGCATCGCGGCCAGGAGTCGGCGGGGATCGCGGTCAGCGAGGACGGCCGGCTGACCGCGCTGCGCGATCTCGGGCTCGTGCCGCAGGTGTTCGACGAGCGGAGCCTCTCGGGCCTGCACGGCGAGCTGGCGATCGGCCACACCCGCTACTCCACGACCGGCGGCAACGCCTGGGAGAACGCGCAGCCGCTGCTCCACCACGGGCGCGTTCGCACCGTCGCGCTCGGCCACAACGGCAACCTCGTGAACCCGGAGGAACTGCGCGAGCGCACCGGCAAGCAGCTTGCCTCGTCGTCCGACTCGGAGGTGATCGCCGCCCTCATCGCGGACGACGAGCGGCCGCTCGAGGGCGCGGTCGCAGCCACGATGGCGCTGCTCGAGGGCGCGGCGACCGTCGTCGGGCTCGCCGACGGGAAGCTCTTCGCATTCCGCGATTCGTTCGGCTTTCGGCCGCTGGTGCTCGGCCGGCTGGGCGACGACCCGGTCGTCGCCTCCGAGTCGTGCGCGCTCGACCTCGTCGGCGCGACGTTCGAACGTGAGGTGCGGCCCGGTGAGCTCGTGATCGCGGACGAGGACGGGCTCCATTCGCTGCAGGCGATCGACCCGGCCGAGCACGGGGCGCTCTGCATCTTCGAGTTCTTCTACCTCGCCCGGCCCGACACCCGCCTCTCCGGCGTCGAGGTGCACGGCGCGCGCGTGCGGATGGGCGAGCGGCTCGCGCAGGAGTCGCCGGTCGAGGCCGACCTCGTGCTGCCGATTCCCGACTCGGGGACGCCGGCCGCGATCGGCTTCGCGCGCGCCGCCAACATCCCGTTCAGCGAAGGGCTGATCAAGAACCGGTACGTCGGCCGCACGTTCATCCAGCCGGAGCAGGGCATGCGCGAGCAGGGGATCCGCATGAAGTTCAACCCGCTCGCCGAGGTGAGAGGGAAGCGCCTCGTCGTCGTCGACGACTCGATCGTGCGCGGCTCGACGACGCGCCAGATCGTGCAGATGCTGTTCGACGCCGGCGCGGCCGAGGTGCACGTGCGCATCTCGTCTCCCCCGGTCGTCTCGCCGTGCTTCTACGGGATCGACCTCGCATCGGAGGACGAGATGATCGCCGCCCACTCGACCATCGAGGAGGTGCGGGAGGCGATCGGAGCGACGAGCCTCGCCTACATCTCCCTCGAGGGGCTGCAGGCGGCGACGCACCGGCCGGCGAATGCGCTCTGCCGCGCCTGCCTGACGCGCGAGTACCCGACCCGTGTGCCGCTCGACGCGGCGAAGCACCGCTTCGAACGCGTCTAGCGCTCGCAGCGCTCGATCGAGAGCTACGTGCCCAGGTCGTGGGCGCGGCCGTAGCGCACCGCGCGCTTCACCTGGCGCGGATCGAGCCCCTGCTCGAGGAGCCGCTGTCGCAGCTCCCCTTCCGAGGCGAGCTTCAGGAAGAGCCAGACGAGCACCCCCAGGGTGACCACCGAGCCCTCGCCCATCATCACGATCCCACCGAGGTTTTGATCATGCACCGGTGTGATCCCCCACTCGGGGGCGTGCTGATAGACGGTGTAGAACGAGCTCGAGGACCAGATGAAGACGTTGCCGAGGATCGTCTCGATCAGGCGCACGAGCGCGACGTAGCCGAGCTTCCAGCCCGTGCCGAACCAGGCAGGGCCGGGCAGGGTCTCGACGACCGGCTCCCACATCAGGCAGCCGCAGGTGAAGAACCCGAAGTGCTCCAACGCGTGCACCGCGTCGTGATGCAAGGCCGCGTCGTAGAGGAACGGTATGTGCCAGAGATAGAGGTTGACCGCCCAGATGGGAAGCGCGACCAGCGGGTGCGTGAGGACTCGGAGGCGCTCGACCCACGAGATCGCGAGCAGCGGGCGGAGCATCTGGCCGGTCAGGCCGACGACGAAGCAGAGCGGCGCGAGATCGCCGAGGATCACGTGCTGCGTCATGTGAATGAAGAAGAAGTTGTCCTCGCCCAGCTTGTCGACGGGCGAGTTGAGTGCGATGACGACGAGCGCGATCCCGAGCCAGAACACCGCCTGCCGCCAGCCCGGCACCGGCCGGCCGCTCCGCGCGAGTGTGCGCGCCCGCTGCCAGTACAGGAGCGCGACCAGGACGGTGGGGACGGTCTGGAGCGGCTCGAAGCTCCAGGTCAAGCTCGGCGCGATTGCCACCACGTTGGAACACTAGAGGGATGCGTCTCTTCCACTACCACCTGGTCACGTCGGAGGTCCGGAACGTCGAGGCGCGCTACCTCGCGAAGCTCGGATTCGACCTCGTCGCGCGGCACGGGCGAGTCGGCGACGAGCACGTGGCGATGGAGCCCGGCGTGTCGTGGGAGCAGCTCGACCGCGACGGCTTCAAGCTGCGGCTGTCCGAGCTCGAGCGGGGCTCGATCAACGTGGTGGTGCAGCCCGGCCACTGGCGCGTGCCGCGGGTCGACCACCTCGGGGTCGCACTCGACGAGGACGAGTTCCAGTCGGTGCTCGGCCGCGCGATGCAGTGGCACCTGCGCGTGCAGGAGCACGGGGGACGCCGCACGTTCGTCGCGACCAATGCGGGCTACCGGCTGGAGATTCATCCGCCTCGCGACTGGATCGACGACCTGCTCTCCGAGGAGGACGAGTTCCACCTGACCGAGCTGCAGCTGCGCGCCGACGATCCCGGGGCGAAGGCGGGCGCACTTGCCGACCTGCTCGGGCTCCACGTCCACGGCTCGAGCGTCGACGTCGGCAGCGCCACCGTGACGTTCCTTCGCGACGGCCCGGACGGACGCCCCGAGCTGTACGCCGAACGGTTCGGCTAGGTCGGCCCGCCGCCCGGCGTCGTACACTGCCGCTCTGGCCACGGAGCACAGCTACGACGCAGCGGGGGTCTCGCTGGCAACTGCCGGCTCCGTCGTCGAACGGCTGCGCAAAGCCGTCGAGTCGACGGGAGCGACCGGCTTCGGCGCGTTCGCGGGGCTGCATCCGCTCGACGACGAGCGGCTGCTCGCCGCCTCGACGGACGGCGTCGGCACGAAGCTCGTGCTCGCGCGCGCCCGCGGACGGCTGCGCGACTGCGGAGCCGATCTGGCCGCTCACTGCATCAACGACGTGCTCACGTGCGGCGCCACCCCGCTCCTGCTGCTCGACTACGTCGCGGCCAACGAGATCCGCCTCGACGAGGTCGCCGACCTCGTCGACGGAGCGGCCGAGGTGTGCCGCCGCGCAGGGGTTGCGCTGGTCGGCGGAGAGACGGCCGAGCTCCCGGGCATCTACGCCTCCGGCGAGCTCGACTTCGCCGGTACCTGCGTCGGGATCGTGGCGCGGGCGGAGGTGATCGACGGCAGCTGCATCGTTCCGGGGGATGCCGTGATCGGCTTCGCGTCCGCCGGCGTCCACGCGAACGGCTTCACGCTCGTCCGCAGCGTGCTCGAGACCGAGGACTACGACGGAGACGACCTGCTCGCGCCGACCCGCCTGTATCTCGAGGCGGCGCGGAGGCTGCGGGGCCGCGCGAAGGCGTTCGTGCACGTGACCGGCGGCGGCCTTCCGGGCAATCTGGAACGCGTCCTGCCCGACGGCTGCAGCGCCGAGCTCGACTGGGGCTCATGGGAGCGCCCGGCGGTGTTCGAGTGGCTCGCCCGGCACGTGGGCGAGGAGGAGCTTCGGCGCGTGTTCAACCTCGGCATCGGCTGGTGCGCGGTCGTCGCGGAGCCGCAGCCGGACGACCTCGTGATCGGTCGCATCCGGTGATCGGCGTCCTCGTCAGCGGCAGCGGCACGAACCTGCAGGCGCTGATCGACGCCCGGCTGCCGGTGAGCGCCGTGGCGTCGAACCGGAAGGACGCGTACGCACTCGTGCGCGCCCGCGCAGCCGGCATCCCGACCGCGACCTTCAACCTGAAGTGCCACGCCGACCGCGAGGAGCGCGATCTCGTGATGGCCACCTGGCTCGAGGAGCACGGCGTCGAGCTGGTGGTGGCAGCCGGCTACATGCATCTGCTGACGAAGCCGTTCCTCGACCGCTTTCCGAACCGGATCGTGAACACGCACTCGGCACCGCTGCCGGAGTTTCCCGGCCCGCACCCGATCGAGGACGTGCTCGCCGCCGGGGTCGCCCGGACCGCCGCAACCGTCCACTACATCGACGGCGGCGTCGACACGGGGCCGGTGATCGCCGTCGAGAGCGTCCCGGTCCAACCCGGCGACACGGTCGAGACCCTGCGCGCGCGCGTCCAGGCAGCGGAGCACCGCCTGCTGCCCGAGGTGGTGAGAGAGCTGTGCCTCGCCGCGCGCTGATCAGCGTCTACGACAAGGCAGGCGTCGACGAGTTCGCGCGGGGCCTCGTCGAGCTCGGCTGGGAGCTCGTCTCGTCCGGAGGGACCGCATCGTTCCTCGCCGACGCCGGGCTGCCCGTGACCACGGTCGAGGCGGTGACCATGGCTCCCGAGATGCTCGGCGGCCGCGTCAAGACGCTGCACCCCCGCATCCATGCCGGCATCCTCGCGCGACGCGACCTCGACGAGGACACCGAGGCCCTGGAGGAGCAGGAGATCGACCTGATCGACCTCGTCTGCGTCTCGCTCTATCCCTTTGCACTCGTCGCGGGACGGCCCGACGCCTCCGAGGCCGAGATCGTGGAGATGATCGACGTCGGCGGCCCGTCGATGCTCCGCGCCGCGGCGAAGAACTTCGCGCACGTCACCGTCGTCACCAGCCCCTCGCACTACGAGGACGTCCTCACGGAACTGCGCGACCACGGCGACACCCTGCCCGAGACACGGCGGCGACTCGCGCGCGACGCATTCGCGACGTCGGCGGCCTACGAGGCGGCGATCTCGAACTGGTTCGGCGCCACCGAGCCCTTCCCGGAGCAGCTGGCACTGACGCTCCGCAAGGTCACCGACCTCTCGTACGGCGAGAACCCGCACCAGGCAGCGGCGTACTACCGCGAGCTCGGCGCCCGCCGGCACCTGCTGTCGGGGATCGAGCAGCTCGGCGGCAAGGAGCTCTCGTACAACAACCTGGGCGATCTCGAGGGAGCCCGGCGCATCGCCCGTGAGCTGACGCTGCCGGGCGCTGTGATCGTCAAGCACGCGAATCCCTGCGGGGTGGCGGTGGGCGAGACGATCGACGAGGCCTGGGAGCGCGCGCTCGCCGCCGATCCGGTCTCCGCGTTCGGGTGCGTCGCGGTGCTGAACCGGCCGGTGGGGCCCGAGCTCGGTGCGCGGATCGGCGGGCACTTCGCCGAGGTGCTGCTCGCCCCGGGGTACGACCCGGCCGCGGTCGAGGCACTGCGCGCGAGGAAGGCGCTCCGCATCCTGGTCGAGCGCGAGCCGGCGACCGGGTCGGAGGACGAGCTCGACTACAAGCGCGTGCTCGGCGGCGTCCTCGTCCAGCAGCGCGACAGCGGCGCGGAGGATCGCGTGGGGATGCAGGTCGTGACCCGCGAGCCCGACGAGACCCAGTGGGATGACCTCCTGTTCGCCTGGCGCGTCTGCAAGCACGTCTCCTCGAACGCGATCGTCCTGGTGCGCGACCTGCAGACGATCGGGATCGGCGCCGGCCAGATGAGCCGTGTCGACGCAGTCCGGATCGCAATCGAGAAGGCCCGCGAGCACGGCCACGACACCGCCGGTTCCGTCCTTGCGAGCGACGCGTACTTTCCCTTCGCGGACGGCCCGCAGCTCGCCCTGGATGCGGGCATCGCCGCACTGATCCAGCCGGGCGGCTCGATCCGGGACGGCGAGACCGTGGCCGCGGTCGAGGCGGCCGGCGCAGCGCTCGTCCTCACCGGCCGGAGGCACTTCCGCCACTGATGGCCGCCACCGCCTCACACCGGATCGGCCGCGACCACGTCGTCTGGGCGTTCGGCCCGCACATGGAGCCTGTGCTCGAGGTCGAACCGGGCTCGATCGTCACGCTGGAGACGAACGACTGCTTCACCGGGCAGATCCAGACGGAGGCCGACCTCGTCACCGAGATCGACTTCCAGCGTGTCAACTCTGCGACCGGGCCCATTGCGGTCCGCGGCGCCGAGCCAGGGGACTCACTCGTCGTCGAGCTGCTGCAGGTCCGGCCCGCCGAGCGCGGCTTCGCGACGTTGATCCCCGGCATCGGTCAGCTGATCGACCAGGTGCACGCGCCGCTCACCCAGGTGTTCCGCGTCGAGGGCGACACCGTGCACATGAACGACCGCATCTCCTTCCCGCTTCGCCCGATGGTGGGCGTGATCGGCGTCGCAACGAGCGGCGACACGATCGGCAACGGATACGCCGGCCGTCACGGCGGCAACCTCGACAACCACCTCCACGGCCCGGGCGCGACCGTCTACCTGCCGGTGCGGCAGCCGGGCGGGATGCTCGCGATCGGAGACATGCACGCGTCGATGGGCGACGGGGAGGTCTGCTTCACCGGCGTCGAGATCGCCGGCGAGGTGACGATTCGCGTCGGCCTGCTCAAGGGCAAGCAGGGAACCTGGCCTGTCACGGAGCTCGCCGACCGCTGGGTCGTCCACGGCACGGCGGGGCCTGACTTCATGGAGGCGCTCGACCGGGCGGTCGAGGAGGGAGCGCGGTTCCTCGTGGAGCAGTGGGGCTTCTCGATGGAGGAGGCCTTCATCTTCCTCTCGGTGGCCTGCGATGCCAATATCTGCCAGGCCTGCCGGCCGCAGGAATTCTCGACGGTCGCGCGCGTTTCCATTCCAAAGGTCTCGGCAACACCACGTCCGTTCTCGCCGTAGGAGGATCTTCGATGCCCGAGCTCGACCCCAACCGCTGGAAGGCGCTCACGATCGTCTGCGCGGCGTTCTTCATGACCGTGCTCGACGTCTCCATCGTGAACGTCGCCCTTCCCTCGATCGGCAGGTCGCTGAACTTCTCGGAGCAGGGCCTCCAATGGGTGATCACCGCCTACGCGATCACCTTCGGCGGCTTCCTCCTGCTCGGCGGGCGCGCGGCCGACCTGCTCGGCCGGCGCCGGGTCTTCTACGTCGGCGTCGCGGTCTTCACGATCGCGTCGTTCCTGTGCGGGCTCGCCTGGTCGGAGGGCGTGCTGATCGCGGCCCGCGCCGTCCAGGGCCTGGGTGCGGCGATCATCACGCCCGCGGCGCTCTCGATCATCACGACCAGCTTCGAGGAGGGCGCCGAGCGCAACAAGGCGCTCGGAATCTGGGGCGCCATCGGCGGCTCCGGCGCGGCGGTCGGAGTCCTCGCGGGCGGGATCCTCACGAAGTACCTCGGCTGGGAATGGATCTTCTTCGTCAACGTTCCGGTCGGCGCACTCGCGCTGGCCCTCGCACCGCGGTTCGTGCGCGAGAGCCGCTCCGACCGCGAGCACTCGCACGACGTGGCGGGCGCGGTCACCATCACCGCCGGGCTCGCGCTGCTCGTCTACGCCGTCTCCGAAGCGCCGAACCACGGCTGGGGCACCGCCTGGACGATCTCGCGCCTCGTCGTCGCCGCAGCGCTCCTGGTCGCGTTCCTCGTGATCGAGTCGCGGGCGAAGGACCCGCTGATGCCGTTCCGCATCTTCCGCGTGCGCACCGTCGCGGGCGCGAACGTCGCCGGCCTCCTGCTCGGCGCGATCGTGTTCGCGAACTTCTTCCTGCTGACGCTGTACGTCCAGCAGGTGCTCCAGTGGTCGGCGCTCAAGACCGGCGTGACGTTCGTCGCCACCGCCGGCACCGCGATCCTCTGGGCGGGGCTGGCGCAGGCGCTCGTCACCCGAATCGGCGTCAAACCGGTGATGGCCGCCGGCTTCATCGCCCTGATCGCAGGCATGCTCTGGTACACGCAGATCCCGGCGGACGCCTCGTACGCCTCCGACCTGCTGCCGGGGTACCTGCTCGTCGGCTTCGCGCTCCCGTTCACGTTCGTCCCGGTGTCGATCGCGGCGCTCGCGGGCGTCGAGCGGCACGAGGCGGGTCTGGCCTCGGGGCTGATCAACACGGCCCAGCAGGTCGGCGGCGCAATCGGGGTGGCCGTGACATCTTCGATCTCGATCAGCCACTTCAACCACCTGGTCAAGTCGGGCACGCCGGTGCCTCAGGCGTTCACGTCCGGAACGCAGTGGGCCTTCTGGGTGACCGTCGGCATCGCGGTGGCGGGGCTGATCGCAAGCGTGGCGCTCATCCGGACCGACGAGATCGGCGCGATGGAGGAGGCGGCCGTTCAGGCCTAGAACGGCCGCTGTAGGCTTCCCGCCGCGATGGCCCGCCAGTATCCGACGATCATCGACCTGGTCGGTTCGACGCCGATCGTCCGGCTGGACCGCATCTCCCGCGACGTGCCGGGGACGATTCTCGCGAAGCTCGAGTTCCTGAACCCGGGCGGCTCGAACAAGGACCGCATCGGCCTCGCCATGATCGAGGCCGCCGAGCGCGACGGCAAGCTGAGGCCGGGCGGGACGATCGTCGAGCCGACCTCCGGCAACACGGGCGTCGGCCTCGCCATGGCGGCCGCGCAGAAGGGCTACCGCTGCATCTTCGTGATGCCGGACAAGATGAGCCAGGAGAAGATCTCGATGCTCCGCGGCTACGGCGCGGAGGTCGTGATCACACCGACGGCCGTCGACCACGACTCCCCCGAGTCCTACTACTCCGTCTCGTCACGGCTCGCGGAGGAGATCCCCGGCGGCTTCAAGCCCGACCAGTACTCGAACATGGCGAACCCCGACGCGCACTACGAGACGACGGCGCCGGAGATCTGGGAGCAGACCGGCGGCGAGCTCGACGCGATCGTCATCAGCGTCGGGACCGGCGGCACGATCAGCGGCGTCGGCCGCTACTTCCGCGAGCGCAAGCCGACGGTCAAGATCGTCGGCGTCGATCCGGAAGGCTCGATCTACACCGCGAAGAGCGACGCCGACCTGCACCCCTACCTCGTCGAGGGGATCGGCAAGGACACGTGGCCCGAGACGATCGACCTCACGGTCGTCGACGAATGGGTCCGGGTCTCGGATCGCGACTCGTTCCTCGCGGCGCGGCGCCTCGCCCGCGAGGAAGGGCTCCTCGTCGGCGGCTCCTCGGGCTCGACGATCGCCGCGGCACTGCGCTACGCGCGGGCGCTCGGCCCCGACTCCCAGGTGCTCACGATCCTGCCGGACTCCGGGCGGTCGTATCTCTCGAAGTTCCTCGACGACAACTGGATGATCGAGCACGGCTTCCTCGAGCGCGGCGCGCCCGCGCCGACGGTCCGGGAGCTGCTCGCAGCGAAGCCGGGCGATACCCCCGCCTTCGTGACGATCTCGTCGCACCAGAAGGTCGCGGAGGCGATCAGCCTGATGGAGCGCTACTCGATCTCGCAGCTGCCGGTCGTCCGGGACGGGGATGTGGCGTCGCTCACGGACGTGATCGGGTCGCTGGAGGATCGCGCGCTGCTCGACCTCGTGTTCAAGAACTCCGATGCGCTGCACGAGGACGTTGCCGTCGCGATGCAGGGGCCGCTCGCCGCCGTCGACGCCGACGCATCGGTCGACGAGATCGTCACGGCGTTGACGGGCGGGACGAACGCCGTCGTCGTCGCGGACGACGGCGCTCCGGTCGGCGTGGTCACGCGCTCCGACCTGCTCGAGTACCTCTCGCGCCGCTGACCCGTGGCGGCGAGCGTGGCAGCGATCCGGCGCGTCGTCGTCGCGGCGCAAGGGTACAGCGGCCGCTTTCGGCGGGCCGGCGCCGACGAGGTCGAGGCCACGATCCGCCGCCTCTCGGCCGTGCAGCTCGACTCGATCTCGACGGTCGACCGTGCGCACCGCCTGACACTCACCGCGCGTGTCGGCGCCTACCCACGAGACACGGTGCCCGCCCTGCTGCGCGCGGGCCGGATCTTCGAGTACTGGGGGCACGAGGCATCGCTGCTTCCGATCGAGCTCTGGCCGCACTGCCGGGCCGTGATGGAGGGCGACGGCCACTGGGGCCAGCACGACCGCGCGCTCCGTCTGCACGCCGAGCTCGTCGAGCCGGTGCTCGAGCGGATCAGGGCCGAGGGGCCGTTGACGTCCCGTGACTTCGAGGGGCAGGGCCACGGCGGCATGTGGAACTGGAAGCCCGCGAAGATGGTGCTCGACGCGCTGTGGGACAAGGGGGTGCTCGTGATCGGCGAGCGGCGGAACTTTCAGCGTGCGTACGACCTGACCGAGCGTGTCGTCCCGGCGCGGTGGCTCGAGGCCCCGACACCGACCGAGGACGAGACCTTGCGCACCCTGGCGCTGCTCGCCGTCTCCGCCCGCGGCGCGCTCACCGAGCCCGCGATCCGGGAGCACTGGCGGCTCAAGGGCGGGAAGGCGCGGCTGCACCGTCACCTCGTCGCGCTCGTCGCAGAGGGACAGCTGCGCGAGGTCGCGGTCGACGACGGCGGGCCGCCGTTCTACCTTCTGCCGGACACCGAGCTCGACGGCGCGCCTGCGCCCCCGGTGCTCATCTGCCCGTTCGACAATCTCGTCTGGGACCGGCCGTTGCTCGAGCGCCTGTTCGGCTTCAGGCACGTGATCGAGGTCTACAAGCGCGAGCACGAGCGCGTCTACGGCTACTACGTGCTGCCGCTGCTCGCGGGCGACCGGTTCCTCGGTCGGGCCGATCTCAAGGCCGACCGCGCCGAGGGGGTGCTGCGCATCCGCCGTTTCTCACGCGAGCCGAAGGTGCGCGGCAACGTCGACGCGAAGCTCGAGCAGGCGGCAGCGCGGCTTGCACGCGTCCTCGGCCTCGAGCGGGTGGAGCGAATCGCATGAAGCCGAGGGAAGTGAGCGTCGAGGAGGCTCGGCGGATCGCGGTGCACTCGCAGCTCCTCGACGGCTCGGCGACGGACGTGCTGAGCACGGTGCGCCGACTCGGCTTCCTTCAGCTGGATCCGATCTCGACGGTCGCCCCGCCGCAGCACCTCGTGCTCTGGAGCCGTCTCGGCCCCTTCGACCGCGGCGAGCTCGACCGCCTGCTGTGGGTGGAGCGGCAGCTCGTCGAATGGAACGCGTACATCTGGCCCGCCGAGAATCTCCCGCTGCTGCGCTCGCGGATGCGGCGGCGCGACCGGCCGCTCGACCTTCGCCTCATGGAGTACCTGAAGGTGAACGCGTCGTATCGACGGTACGTCCTCCGCGAGCTCGAACGCCGCGGCCCGCTGCTCTCGCGCGAGATCGAGGACCATCGTCCGAGCGGCCGCGATCCACACCGATGGTGGGGCGAGCGCAAGATGGGCCTGATGCTCGGCGTGCTGAACACCCGCGGCGAGGTCGCCGTCGTCGGGCGGCGCGGCAACCAACGGGTCTGGGACCTCGCGGAGCGGTGGTACCCGGAGACGGAGCGGATCCCCTGGGCCGAGGCGAAGCGTCAGCTCGAGGAGCAGCAGTTCCGCTCGCTCGGTGTGCGGCTCGAGCGAGGAAGGCTCTTTGCGCACCCCGAGGCCGCCGCCGAGCCGCCGCCCCGCAGCCGGACGACGTTCCTCTCCCCTTTCGACCGGCTGATCCACGACCGCGACCGCGCGCTCGCGCTGTGGGACTTCTTCTACCGCCTCGAGATGTATGTGCCGAAGGCGAAGCGCGTGCACGGCTACTACGTCCTGCCGATCCTGCGCGGCGACCGCCTGATCGGCCGGATCGAACCGGTGCACGACCGCAGAAGCGGCGAGCTGCGCGTGCTCGGCACCTGGTGGGAGGACGGGGTGCGTCCCGTTTCGCTGGACGCACCGCTTCGCCGCCTCGCGCGCTTCCTGAACGCGCACGTCGTCCCGGCCTAGCTGCATCCGTGTCCCGTGACCTGGAACGGCGAGGCTCAAACCCCGGACAGGTCCGGACTCGACAGGTTCGGGGTCAGACCCCAGCCGTGTCTCGTCCGGACACTCTCGGACACTGCCTCGAGGTCGGGAATCGCCATGAAGAACGGCCGACGGCTCCGCGCTGTCACCCGCTCGGGCCTCGGAACTGTCTGGTTGGGCCACGTACTGGGGTCAGACCCCGGACGTGTCGCGCTCGGACGCGGCTGGCGCCGACGGTGTCCGGTCGGCGGATAGGCTCCGCACATGGACTTCGAGACGCGCGCGATCCACGCGGGGCAGGAGCCCGACCCCGCCACCGGGGCGATCATCACGCCGATCTACCAGACCTCCACGTTCGTGCAGGAAGCGGTCGGCGTGCACAAGGGATACGACTATGCACGCGTCGCCAACCCGACCCGCACGGCGTTGCAGGTCGCACTGGCGAGCCTCGAGAACGCGAAGCACGGCGTCGCATTCAGCTCGGGGCTCGGCGCGACGACGACCCTCATGCACCTGGTGCACCCGAGCGAGCGGGTCGTCCTGATCGCCGACGTGTACGGCGGCGTCTACCGGATGACGTCGCAGGTCTACGAGCCGAAGGGCTACCGGTTCACCTACGTCCCAGCGAGCGAGTTCGACGACAACCTCGCGTCGCATCTCGACGAAGAGGTCAGGCTCGTATGGGTCGAGACGCCGTCGAACCCGATGCTGAACGTCGTCGACATCGCCAAGGCGGCGGCCGCGGCACACGCGGTCGGCGCGCTGCTCGTCGTCGACAACACGTTTGCGACCCCGTACCTGCAACAGCCGCTCGAGCTGGGCGCCGACGCGGTCGTGCACTCGACGACGAAGTACCTCGGCGGCCACAGCGACACCGTCGGCGGCTTCATCGCCACCAACGACGACGCGCTGGCCGAGCAACTCGCCTTCCTGCAGAAGTCGCTCGGTGCCGTGCCCGGCCCGTTCGACGCCTGGCTCGTCCTGCGCGGGATCAAGACGCTCGCGGTCCGGATGCGCCAGCACTCGGAGAACGCGCGCCAGGTGGCCGAGTTCCTCGACGGGCATCCCGGCGTCGAGCGCGTCCTGTATCCCGGCCTGCCGCACCACCCCGGCCACGCGGTCGCGCGGAGCCAGATGCGCGACTTCGGCGGCATGGTCTCCTTCCAGCTCGAGTCCGAGGCCGAGGCCGTCGACTTCGTCGCCCGCACCACCATCTTCCAGCTCGCGGAGTCGCTCGGCGGCGTCGAGAGCCTGATCGAGCACCCAGCACGGATGACGCACGCATCGACGGCCGACGCCCCGTTCGCACCGCCGGGCAACCTCGTCCGCCTCTCCGTCGGGATCGAGTCGGCCGAGGATCTGCTCGCCGATCTCGAGGCCGCGCTCGTCAGACGGTCGGCACCGGCGCGGGCGTAGGCGCGGGCGTAGGCGCCGGCACATCGGTGCTCCGCACGAGCCCGAACCGCGCGAGTGCGCGCGGCAGTCTGTGCCGCGACTGCATCTCGGCCGTGTGATTCCACGCGCCTTCGAAGTCCCAGAGCTTCGCCGCCGGATTGATCGTGAGGATGTCGGCGGCGAGCAGCGCCGCCTCGTCGACCTGGTCGGAGATGATGCGGTCGCGGACGCTCCAGTAGATCTGCAGCGGCACGCCCGAGAAGGCGAGCGCGTCGACGTACGCGTCGGGGCTCCGCACGCGATAGGCGGCGGGAACCTCGGACGGCGTCCCGCCGAACTCGATGCGGGCGAGCCGCCGCAGGGTCCGCCCGCCGCGCAGATGCGCGAAGTCCCGGTACCGCCGAGCCATGTCTGTGGCCGGATCGAACGCGACCGCCCCGGCGAGCAGCTCGGGATGCTGCGCGACGAGGAGGAGCGTCTCCTGTCCGCCCATCGACCCGCCGATCGCGTAGACGCGGCGAGGGTCGACCCGCACGCCGAGCCGCCGCACGATCCCGGGCATCCGGGCCAGATCGTCGATCTGTCCGGGGTCGCCCCACGAGTACTGGTGCAGCCGCCGCCCCTCGCCGCCGGGATTCACGACCGCGAAGTCGCCTTCGCCGGGCAGGTTGCCCCAGAAGCGGGTGTTGACGGCTGCGCTCACGCCACGACCGTGCGGCGAGATGACGAGCGGGATCGAGCCGCCGTCGTACGACGAGGGCAACAGCAGCCAGGCCGGACGCACCCGGCCGTCGTGCGCCCGGTAGAGGAAGCGGATCGCCCGCGTCGCCGGAGCCGCCGTCCCCTGCGCCGCGGCGACCGGAATCAGGATCGCGAGCGCCAACACGCCGGCCAGCCGTTTCACGCGCGAGAACGCTACGACCGCGACTGCAAAGATGCGGTTATGAGTTCGTTGCGGCTCCTCGACCTCGATTTCGGCGGCAGGCCGGAGGCGGTAGGGGTGTACCTGCTCGACACGAACGACGGCCCGGCCCTCTTCGACTGCGGGCCTTCGTCGACGCTCCCGTCACTCGAGGCGCGACTCGCGGAGGAGGGGCTCGAGCTGACGGACATCCGGCACCTCCTCCTTTCGCACATCCACCTCGACCACGCCGGCGCGGCGGGGTCGATCGTGCGCAGGCACCCAAAGCTCACCGTCTGGGTCTCGGCAGTCGGCGCACCGCACCTCGTCGACCCTTCCCGGCTCGAGCGCTCGGCCCGACGGCTCTACGGTGATCTCTTCGACCCGCTCTGGGGCGAGCTCGCTCCGGTGCCCGGGGAGAACGTGCGGGTCGCCGGGGACGACGTGCTCGGATGGGAGTCGTTCCCGACCCAGGGCCACGCGTCGCACCACATCAGCTACTTCCGGGACGGAACGCTGCTCGCCGGGGATGCAGCCGGAGTGCGGATGCCGGGTGCGAGCTACGTCGTGCCCGTGTCACCCCCGCCTGACATCGACGTCGCGACCTGGCATGCGACCGTGGAGGCGATCCGCGCGCGCAGGCCCGAACGCCTCGCCCTGATCCACTTCGGCGTACACGAGGATGTCGGTGCGCATCTCGATCGGCTCGACCTCGAGCTCGACCGCTGGGCCGGCCGTGTGCGCGACGGGCTGGACGAGGAGGAGTTCGTGGCGGCCGCGCGGGCCGACCTCGGCCCGGATGCGGAGGTCTATGACCAGGTCGCGCCGTTCTGGCAGTCGTGGCACGGACTGCGGCGCTACTGGGACAAGCGCGCCTAGACTAGGTCTCGCGAACGACGTTCGCGCCGGAGACCTGCGCGAGCGCCAGCACGACGATCTCGTCGATGTTCACGTGCGGCGGCCGCGTGAGCGCGAACATGATGCAGTCGGCGACATCCTCTGCGTGCAGGGGCCCACCCAGCGCGACGTCCGCATACACGGCAGCCGCCTTCTCCTCGTCGCCCTTGTACCGCACATTCGAGAAGTTCGTCTCGACGAGCCCGGGAGCGACGTTCGTGATCCGAACCGGCTTGCCGTGGAGGTCGTCACGCAGGGCCCGGGTGTACCCGTGCACGGCGAACTTCGAGGCGACGTACGAGGAGCCGTTCGGATAGGCCCAGATGCCTGCGACCGAGCCGAGGTTCACGATGTGCCCGCCGCCGTCGACGAGAGCCGGGACGCAGAGCCGCGTCATGCGCATCAGGCCGAGCACGTTCGTCTCGATCACCTCGCGCTCGTCCTCTTCGTGGGATTCCCAGACCGGGTCGCGGCCGCGGGAGAGCCCTGCGTTGTTCACGAGGATGTCCAGGCCGCCGAGCTCCGAGAGTGCGCGCGCCACGAACTGCTCGCTCGAGGCGCGGTCGGTGACATCGAGCGTGCCGTCGCTGCGGGCGCCCGTCACGACCCGAGCGCCCGCGTCGGCCAGCGCGTGCGCCGTGGCGGCGCCGATCCCGCTCGACCCTCCGGTCACGATCGCCCGCTTGCCCTCGAGATCGGCCATCCCCGGAATCTAGCGGTGCGGCGCCGCTCGATCCCGAATCAACGAATTCGGGCCTCCGGCGTCTAACTTCCCACCACCCATGCAGCCCCAACCCGGATCGGGCCGCGGAACGCGGCTGTCGCTGCTCGGACTCGGGCTGCTGCTGCTGCTCAGCGTCGTCGCGTTCGCAAGCCGCAGCGGGATCACCCACCGCAGCGGACCGGCCCCGAGCGACCGGTACACGAGCTACGCCCTGACGGTGTTCCTGATCCTGTTCGTCGTGATGATCCCGGTGGCGGTCTACGCCGTCGTGCTGCGCCTTCGGCAGACGGCGGAGTCTCGCCGTGCGAAGAGCTTCAAGGCACGCCTCTATGCCACGGCGGTGCGCTGGGCGGCTCTCGGGCTGATCGTCTTCGTCTTGTTCTACCTGCACGACCGGCACCCGCATCTGCTGCAGAACCTCAACCCGTTCCGGCAGCCCAACACGAAGGTGCCGCACACGCACGACCAGACGCACCAGGTCTCCAACCCGAAGTTCCAGTGGTCGGTTCTGTGGATCACGCTCGTCCTGCTCGCAGGGGTCGCCGCCTTCGGCACCTACCGCTGGAGAACGAGTAAGCCGGCGCTCCGGCCGCTCGTACACGAGCCGACCGTGTCGGAGGATCTCGCCGCGACGATCGACGACGCCATCGACGACCTCGAGGCCGAGCCCGACGCGCGACGCGCCGTGATCGCCGCCTATGCGCGGATGGAGGCGGTGCTCGGCCGAAACGGCTTCCAGCGCGTTCCGAGCGAGACGGCGATCGAGTACCTTCGCCGCATCCTGTTGGGCCTCACCTCGCGCGGCGACGCGGTCACCAGGCTGACGGACCTCTTCCAGCGCGCCAAGTTCAGCAAGAACGAGATCGACGGCACGATGAAGCAGGACGCGATCGGTGCCCTGCGCGAGATCCGCGACGGGCTCACGGGAGCGCCGGCGTGAGGAGGCATCTGCTCGACCTCGCCATCCTGCTCGGCCTCTCCACGATCGCCTGCTCCTACCTCGCGATCGCCCAACCGGGAATCCGCAACGCAGCGCTGTACTCCTACGTGCTGATCGTAGGAGCACTGGTCATGCTCGCGATCGTCTCGTCGTTCGGCGACGCGCTCCCCCGACGACGCCGGTCGCCATTCGACGAAGCCCTGGTCGAACCGCCGCGCACCGGCCGAACGCCGGCGCAGGTCGAGCAGATCGAACGTGCCGTCACCCTGGGCGTGGCGACCGCTTACGACCTGCACGTGCGCCTCCTCCCCCATCTGCGCGAGATCGCGCAGTGCCGGCTCGAGCGCAGCGGCCGCTCTGCGAGCCCCGAGACGCTCGGACGCTGGTGGGAGCTGCTGCGCGCGGACCGGGAGGAGCCTCTCGACCGTTTCGCCGCAGGCCTCCCGCGGGACGAGCTCGTTGCGCTCGTCGCCGATCTTGAAAGGATGTGAGCGTGGCGCTGGAAGTCTCCGAGGTCGGTGCGCAGGCGAGCGCGGTCATCGACGAGGTCGAGAAGGCCGTCGTCGGCAAGCGAGACGCACTCGAGCTGCTGATGCTCGGGCTCCTCGCCGACGGCCACGTCCTGATCGAGGACTACCCCGGCCTCGCAAAGACCCTGATGGCGCGCTCGTTCGCGCAGGTCGCGTCGATGGACTTCTCGCGCATCCAGTTCACACCCGACCTGATGCCGTCGGACGTCACCGGCTCGTCGGTGTTCAACCAGCGAGAGGCGGACTTCGAGTTCAGGCCGGGGCCGATCTTCGCCAACCTCTTGCTCGCGGACGAGATCAACCGCGCCCCGCCGAAGACCCAGGCCGCGCTGCTCGAGGCGATGCAGGAGCGCCAGGTGACGACCGAGGGCCAGACCCGGCGGCTCGGTCCGCCCTTCCTCGTGCTCGCCACCCAGAACCCGATCGAGTACGAGGGCACCTACCCGCTGCCCGAGGCGCAGCTCGACCGCTTCCTGCTGCGGATGTCGGTCGGGTACCCCACACGCGCGGACGAGTGGCAGGTGCTCGCGGACCGGGCAGAACGGCAGACCGACGAGGTCGTGCTCTCGCCGCTGATCGACCGCGAGGCCCTCCTCGAGATGCAGCGCGCGTGCGAGAGCGTCTACGTGTCCGAGCCCGTCGGGCTGTACATGGTCGACATCGTCGCCGCAACGCGCGAGTCGCAGTCGATCCAGGTCGGCGCATCACCGCGTGGCTCGCTGGCGCTGCTCAAGCTGTCGCGCTGCCGCGCCGCACTCGACGGCCGCGAGTACGTCACGCCGGACGACGTCAAGTCGGTCGCCGTCCCGGCGCTGGCCCACCGCCTGACCCTGCGTCCGGAGCTCTGGGTCCAGCGCATCTCGGCAGAGGACGTGGTGCGCGAGCGGCTCGACACCGTCCCCACGCCGGCGGCCGAAGACCTCGCGAAGACTTGACGCGCTACTCCACGCCGAAGCTGGCCGGCTACGCGGGCCTGTCAGCCGTCGGCCTGCTGGGCGCCCTCGCCTTCGCTCAGCCCGAGCTCGTCGCGCTGACGGCGCCGTTCCTGCTCGCAGTGACCGCAGGGCTCGCACTCGCAACGGCACCGCGGCTGAGCGCCCACGTCGAGCTCGACCACGACCGCACGCTGGAGGGGGAAAACGTGGCGGCGCAGCTCGTCGTCGAGTCGGAGACGCCCGTCGACCGCCTCGAGCTCTACCTGGAACTGCCCGACGGCGTTGAGCTGGCCGACGGACGGAACCCGGTCGCGCTGCGGCTCCGCGCCGGCGAGCGGCGGGAGCTCGACCTCGAGCTCCATGCCAAACGCTGGGGCGCGCACCTGCTCGGCCCCCTGAACACCCGCGCGCGGGATCCGCTCGGCTTCCTCGTCTGGGAGGCGAGCGCACCGACGAGACCGCAGCTGCGCGCGTACCCGCGAGAGACCGTCCTGCGCCGAGTGCTGCAGCCACGGGAGACGCAGGTGTTCTCGGGCAACGAGGTCTCGCGGCGCAAGGGCGAGGGAATCGAGTTCGCCGACATCCGCCCCCGTGCCCCCGGCGATCCTCTGAACCGCATCAACTGGCGCGCGAGTGCGCGCCGCAACGAGCTCTGGGTGAACGAGAGCCATCCGGAGCGAAACACCGACGTGATCATCTTCGTCGACTCGTTCGCCGAAGCGCGCCTCGGGGAGGACGGCACGCTCGACCTCGCGGTGCGCGCCACATCGGCGATTGCCGATGCCTACGTCCGCCGCCGCGATCGCGTCGGCCTGATCTCGTTCGGGGGGATCCTGCGCTGGCTCGTGCCGGGCACCGGGCTCGTGCAGCTGTACCGGATCGTCGATGCGCTGCTCGACACGCAGATCATCCTCTCCTACTACTGGAAGGAGATCGACGTGATCCCGCGCCGGATGCTGCCGCCGAGCTCCCTCGTGATCGCGTTGTCGCCGCTCCTCGACCAGCGCTCGGTCGGAGCGCTCCTCGACCTCCGCGCGCGCGGCTACGACCTGGCGGTGATCGACGTCTCGCCGGTGCCGTTCGTCCCGCGTCCGGAGGCCGGCCTCGACGCGGTCGCGCATGACATCTGGGTCCTGCGACGCGATGCGATTCGACATCGCCTGCAGCGTGCGGGCGTTGCGGTCGCCGAGTGGAGCGACGAGAGACCGCTTCAATCCGTCCTGGAGGAGGTGCGGGAATTCAGGCGCTACACCCGGCACGCGCGCGTCTGATCACCGGGCTCCTGGCGCTCGCCGCGCTCGGAGGGACGATCGCCTACGCGGTCGCGACCGACGGGCGGCTCGCCCCGGTCGCGCTCGGCGTCGGGACGCTCGGCCTGGCGCTGCTCGCGCTCGCGATCGTGCTGCGGTGGCCGTCGCTCGTGCCGTGGGCGATCTTCGTCACGGGCGCCGGCTACGTGGGCGGCCGCGCGGGAGACAACGTCGTCAACGGCTGGGCGGCGGCGATCGGCGTGCTGCTGCTGCTGGCCGCCGAGCTCGCCGTCTGGTCGATCGAGCACGACGCCCGCATCGCAGAGGAGCGCGCGCTCACCATGCGGCGGATCGCCACGCTCGTCTTCCTCGGCGTGGCGGCGCTCCTGATGAACTTCCTGCTGCTCGGCACGGCCGCGATCTCGGCGTCCGCGAGCGTCATCCTCGCCGCGGCCGGCGTCGCGGCCGCGGTCGGTGCGCTCGTCGTCGTCCTGAGACTGACGCGCGGCTGAGTTGTGCCCGACGAGCTCAGGTGACCGTGATGTACGCCGTGCGTGACTGGTTGTGCCCGTTGGCCTCGTTCAGCGTGGCGACGACGGTGTAGGTCTGGCCCTTCACCGGGATGAACGCCGGCGTGAACGTGACCGATTGGTCGGGCGCGAGCGTCGCCGTCGGCTGGCCGACGGCGATCGTCTTGCCCTGCGCGTTGGTGGCGAAGTAGGTCATGCCGATCGTGGAGCCCGGCTCCGAGTAGTGCGCGAGATAGGGCACGAACATCGTCACGTGCACGGGTGCACCCGCCTTCGCCGTGACCGTCGAGCCGTCCGTCAGCCGCGCCACCGAGCCGAACGATGCGAATGCGGGCTTCGGCGCGCCCGACTGGCTGATCAGGCCGCTCTGCCAGGGATTGCCCGAGCTGTCGCGGAACACGAACCAGATGAACATCTGGATGTTCGGGTCCTTCTTCGCGAAGTTCAGCGCCTGCTTCGCGTACACCGCCTGCTTGGACAGCGTGACGCCGTGCGGCTCGGCCGGCTTCGTCTCGTGGCCGTACTCGGTGATCCAGACCGGCACGGTGCGGTGGAACCACTTCTTCAGATCGCTCTCGAACTTCGACATCGTCGAGAGCGTGACGTTCGGGTAGCGGACCTTCTGCATCGGCGGAAGGTTCGGCGACGTCGGGTACGGGTGGTGCGCCCACGCGTCGAACCTGAGGCCCTTCACCTGCGAGAGCAGACGTGCGAACGTGCCCGGCGCGATCGAGGCGCTGACGCCCCGGAGCGGCTTGTCGCGGCCGCGGGCCGAGGTCTCGCCGATCGCGACCTTCGCAAGCGGGTCGCCGGCCTTGATCCCGGCGTAGGCCGCCTTGTAGAGCTTCGCGTAGTTGGCCGGGCCGACGATCTTCTTGCCCGCGAACTGCGGCGTCAGGAAGAGCTGCAGGTTGGGCTCGTTCCAGACGGAGAAGAGCGAAACGGAGCCGTGCCCGGTGCGCCCGTTGTAGCGCGTCGCGAGCATCTTCGAGAAGGCGGTCAGGTCGCCCAGCTTCTTGGGCATCACGTTCGGCGCCTTGCCGCCGTTTGCCCATTTCGGCGTCCCCGTGATGTTGATCATCACGCGCAGGTTGTGGAGGCCGGCCTGGAAGACGAGATCGTCGAGGTCGGTCAGCTTGTAGGCCGGGTCGTCGCCGTTCGAGGGATCCGCAGGCTTCGTCGGCGCGAGCGCGGCCCAGGTGGCCGTCGTGTGGATCACGGAGGCTCCCTCCGAGGAGGCGAGCTGCAGGTTCTGGTCGCGCGTCGCGGACCAGCGAAACGAGGGGTCGTCGAAGAAACCGATCGGCATCCGTTGCGCCGCATGGACCGTCGCAGCTGGAATTGCGAGCAGCGCAGCGAGCGCAACGAGTACGAGACGGACTGCTTTCAGCACGGGCGCGTTCCCTTCCTCCGTTTACCCTGGGCAGCGGGACGGTAGCGAGGGGCTTTGAGGACCGTGTAAAGAGGCGGCCAGCCCCGGGGAAAACGACGCTCAGGCGTCGCCCACGGGGCTTCCGGTTTGTGCCGTTCTCCACGAACGGAAGACGTCGAGCAGCGCAGACTCGGCGGCCGGCGTGACGTCGTCCGGCGTCAGCGTCCCCGTCAACTCGATCGTCCGCCGGAACTGCGCCAGGTACTCGGTGCAGCCGTCGCACCCCGCGATGTGACCCTCGAAGCGCCGCAGGTCGGCCGGCGAGAGCGCGCCTTCGAGGTACTCGGTGACGAGCTCGACGAGCTCCTGGCAGCTGAATGCTTCGACGTCGATCACGCGAGATACTCCTCCAGGGCCTGACGCACCCTCGATCGGGCGCGGTGCAACAACACTCGTTGATTGACCTCGCTGAGGTCGAGAGCGTTACGAACCTCGTCGGCACTCCAACCCTCGACGTCGCGCAGCGAGATGACAGCTCTCTGGTTCGCGGGCAGGACGTCGATCGCCTGCGCGATCACACCGCGCGTCTCGGCCGCGAGCAGCCGGTCCTCGGGCAGCTCCGGCGGCGGCGAGGACCAGCCGCCTGGACGGCGCTCGTGTTCGTCCGCCAGGAACCGGTCTGCATCGACCGCCGCCTCGGGCACCCGCGCCGGATCGTGGAGCGACGAGAACGGGATCACCCGGCCCTCGCGCTGCGCGCGCGTCTTGGCAGTGTTGACGAGGATGCGGAACACCCACGTCTTCAGCGAGGACCGCCCCTCGAACCGGTCGAGTGCCCCCAGCACGCGCAGCCACGTCTCCTGAACCACCTCTTCGGCGAGCGCGCGCGTCGGCACGAAGATCTGCGCGACATGCAGCAGCGATGCGTGCCACTCGCGCACGATCCGGCGAAACGTCTCCTCGTCGCCTGCTCGCAGCGCGGCGACGAGTTCGGCGTCGGTTGGCTCCACCGGACGAACGTACCTGCTGAGCCTCGGCTATGAGTGGGCGGTGACGGGATCGAACCGCCGACCTCCTGGGTGTAAACCAGGCGCTCTCCCAGCTGAGCTAACCGCCCCCCGCAAACGTCGATCGAGAGCACGATTATCGCCGACGGCGGTGCGGTGGGGGCCCGCCCCGCCGATAGTGGGCCGGAGCCTCGCCGCGCGGGGAGAGAGTTCGCTGCAGCGAGGCCCCGGCCACTACCGGGAGGTCCCCTCTTCTTCGGATACTTCGATTCTCAATTCGGAGAAAAGTTGGCGCGGCCGGCCGATGCGGTTCCAAGGCGGGCGCGGCGGGCTCTCCGGACACGCCCGCGTCGGCAGGCGTCGTGAGTGGCACCGCACCCGCCTTGGAGGCTCGCCCCTCTCAGCACCGCAGCAAAGAGAGGGGCGAGTCTGGCCGCGCTCAGGGGCGCCGCGGCCGGCGGCCGAGGTCCCTCGCTGCGCAGGTCGGGCAGTAGAAGCCGAGCTCGGGAGGATCCACGTTCTGCGGATCCTCGACCCGGTAGGCGAGCCAGCCGCGCCAGTTGAGGCCGCTCGAGCCGCTGCAGGCCACGCAGATCACCGCGTCCGTCAACCGCTGAGCCGTCTCGGTCTCCCACGGGTCGTATCCAGGCACCCGCTCAGGGTGCGCCCGCCCCCCGCGGGCGGCTCTGGCCTTTCGGCTGAACTTCTGCCCACGGTTCGTCTGGTGCGAGGGTTTCAGACCCTGAGCCCCGGAGAAAAGGCGTCCGATCGGCCCGTGGCGAAGCTGTGGCTTAGTTGACACCCGCCGCGGGTCGATCCGAAGCCGGGCTTCCCGCTTCGTGCAGCGGGAGACGGCCGCCGTAGCCGAGCGTCAGGGCCGAACCGCAGACGGGGCACGTGGTTGCCTCGCCGGGCTTCCCGGGGCTACCAGGCGCATCAAGGCTCCCCGGGCATGAGCTCATGGGCGGAATGACCATCGCCGCACGGTAGAAGCCCGAGGCTCGGTCCTCATCCGGGGAAAACACGGAACCGGGCGGAGGGGCGGGCCGAGTACCCCCAGCGGGATTCGAACCCGCGCTACCGGCGTGAAAGGCCGGCGTCCTAGGCCACTAGACGATGGGGGCGTCGCAAAGAGGGTACCGTCGCCGCGGGCCGGGATCCGCTGCGGCCGTCAGCCGGCGCCGCCCGAAGAGCCAGGCCCTCCGGCCAGCTCGGCGAGCCGCGTGCGCTGGGCGGGCTCGGCGTCCGGGCCGAAGAGCTCGAGTGCCCGCCGCGCCTGCTCCGCGGCAGCCTCCGCTCGGCCGACGGCCGCGTAGTCCTCTGCCAGCTCCTCGTGGAAGTACGGCGCATCGCGGCCCGAGCGGAGCGACCAGGCGACGGCGCGCTCGGCCTGGTCGGCCGCCTCCGCCGGACGTCCGGCCGCGCGGAGAGCGACGGCGACCGCGTAGCGCGCAAGCTCGACGGCGTACTCGTCGGCCGGTCTCTCCTCGCGAACGGCGAGAGCACGCTCGAACACCGAGAGCGCCTCGTCGTGCGCACCGCGCTCGTGGAGCAGCCAGCCGAGGTTGTTCAGCAGCGGCCCTCGCCAGTAGGCGGCCGCAGGCTCGCGCTCGCCAAGCTCGATCCCGCGGGTCGTCCACACGCGAAAGCCCTCGTCGTCCGGCGCTGCGAGCGCCGCCATGTGCGCTGCGTCGCCGGCGAGGTAGTGCTCTCCGGCCGCGCCCCCGCGCTCGAACGCAACCACGAAGAGCGAGTACGCGCCGGCCGGGTCGCCGCTCGAACGCAGCAGCCGGCCGCGCTCGAGCTCGACGCGCACCTCGACGGCGGCGTGCCCCGCGCCGACTTGCATTGCCTCGTCGAGCAGTTCGCCACCCCGGTCGAACGCGCCCCGTAGCCCTTGGACACGCGCCAGCTGCGTCAGCACCTCAGCCCGGCCCGCGTCGTCGGCCTCCCGGTCGAGCTGCTCCATGAACCGGCGCTCGCTGAGGTCGAGATCGTCGAAGTCCCACAGAGGCCGCAACCTGTCCACGAGTGCGATCCTAGGGACACGCAAGGTTGAGCGCGTCTCCGACCCGGTACCGTTGCCGCGTGGCGGACATCCGCACCGCACGGGTCGACGATCTCGACGGCATCTTCGATCTCCTGTCGACTCGCAGCCGGGCCACCTTCGGAATCTCCGAGGTCGAGCGCGAGCACGTCGCACATGCGCTCGTGCGCGCGAACGGCACAGACCGCTGGGTCGCAGCCGACGACAGGGCGATCGTCGGCTATGCCGCGCTCGACAGCTCGCACGAGCTCGTCCATGCGGCCGCAGATGCCGAGACGGGCGATGCGCTCCTCGCCCGAGTGGAAGCCCGCGCCCGGGAGCGCGGGTTCGCCCGGCTCGCCGTGACGACGGTGCCGGAGGACCGGGCGCTGACCTCGCTCGTGGAGCGACACCGGTTCGTGCACGACCGGGACATCCTGCGCATGTGGCGCGCGCTCTCCGAGGAGCAACCCGCAGCGAGCTGGCCGACCGGCATCTCGGCGCGCTCGTACGAGGACGAGGATGGTGAGCGCGTGCACGCACTGCTCGACCAGATCTACGCTGGCTGGGACACGAGCTACGTCGCCGTGCCGCACGATGAGTGGCTTACGTTCATGACCGGCCACGACGAGTTCGATCCCACGCTGTGGTTCCTCGTCGAGCGAGACGGGGAACTGGTCGGCTGCGCACTGCATTGGCGTGAGCACCAGTCGAGCGGCTGGGTGAAGGACATCGTCGTCGCCGAGAGCGAACGCGGCCGCGGGCTCGGGCGGGCGCTCCTGCACCATGCGCTGCAGGCGTACGCGACGCGCGGCGCCGTACGCGTCGGGCTGAAGGTCGACTCCAGCAACCCGACCGGGGCACTGCAGCTCTATGACCGCGTCGGATTCGTCACCGATCGCCGCTACGGCATCTGGGCGCGCGCACTTTGACGGCCGGCTCGCCCACTGTCTCGCTCCTGCGCTGGCTGCGACGCCAGCTGCGCGAGCCCGCGCCTCAGCGAGAGCGCCTCGAAGCTGCGATCGCGAACGACGATCCGGCCGAAGCACGGCGCATCATCGATCGCATGCCGTTCAACGACGCACAGCGGCATCACGTGTCGCAACTGCTCGATCAGTGGGAGCACGACGCACGCAACTAACCACGACGCCGTCTCGTCGTCGGTGCATGCAGGGGTGAAGGTTCTTGCAGTCATCATCGGCCTGACGGCCGCGCTGGCCGTTGCGGGCGCAGCGCCGGCGACGACGCCCGTGCCGGGGCAACTCGGCGCACTGAAGGCGATCCGCGTGGCGCTGTCCGCAGGACGGATCGACGGTGCGACCGCGAACGCCGGCCGGGCCGAGATCGCACGTGCCGCACACCTCGTCCGGACACTCCCGAGCGGGCGCCGCGAGCACGTGGCGGTGGCGCTCGAAGAGGTCGCTGCGTTCGGCGGCCGGTTGACAGAGCCGCGTGCGCTCGCGCTGATCGGGCAGCTGAAGGCGAACGACGACTACTTCGCGAAGCACTACGCACCGGGACCGAAGACCGACATCACCGACGCCGACGGTCTCGTCTACCGCTACTTCCCGGGACGCTGTCTCGAGTTCCACCCGCTTGCGAACTTCGGTGCGCTGAACGCCCGCGTGGCCGCGAACGATGCGGCGGGCGCGCAGCGGCTCGCCGATGCGCTGATCGCACGCGGCGTGTACCAACAGGGCGGCGGGATCGCCTGGGAGTACTTCTTCGACTACTCGGGCGGGCGCGCGCCGTGGCTCTCCGGCATGGCACAGGCGGTTGCCGCGCAGGCGTTCGCGCGGACGGCGGCGCTGGTTCCCGACGAAGAGACTGCGCTGATGCGAGAAGCACGCGCCGCCTACCGGGTGATTCCCGGGCATCTGCTCACGAGTGTCCCGGCCGGTCCCTGGATTCGCCTCTACTCGTTCCAGTCGCTGCGGGTGCTCAACGCGCAACTGCAGGCGGTCGTCTCGTTGCAGTCCTACGCGACGACGGCCGAGGATCCGGACGCGGCCGCGCTCGCTGCACGGATGCAGCGGGCCGCGGCGGCAACATTGCCGAGCTTCGACACGGGTTACTGGACCTACTATTCGCTCCCGCACGAGCCGTCGCCGCTCGACTACCAGCAGTACGTCGTCCAGTTGCTCAAGAAGCTGGCGCCGAGCGACCCGCGCTTCGCCGACGCCGCGACCAGGATCGGCGCCTACCAGCATCAGCCGCCCGCCTTTCGGCTCGCGAATGCGTCGCTGGGCACCGTTCGCTTCTGGCTCTCGAAGCCGGCGACCGTGCAGGTGAACACCGCCGCCGGCCCGACGAAGCGGCTCGCGCTCGGCGGGGGCTGGCATACGCTTGCGTGGCCGGAGCCGAAGCGCCCGGGCGTCTACCCGGTGCACGTCACCGCCACCGACTGGGCGTCGAACCATGCATCGTTCGACGCGTTGCCGATCGTGCGCGCGACCGCGGCCGGGACCGCGTCCACCGCACGCACGACAGCCGCGTCGGGGAGGGCAGCCGACCAGGCGTTCGTCGTCGGCGCCGCGCTCGACGATCCGGCGCAGGGCGCGACACTGCAGAAGCTCGGCCTTCAGCTCGCCAGGATCGGCGTCACCTGGCCGGCCGGTGCCGCCGTGCCCGACCCGAGCGTCGGCGCTGCGCTGCAGCGCCTGCCCGCCGGCCTCGGCAGCGTGCTCGAACTGACGGCCGCACCTCTCCCGCTCGACGACGCGGGACGCGCGGCACTCGCCCAGTACGCCGCGACGCTCGCGCAGCAGACACCCGGGTTGCAGTCCCTCGTGCTCGCGCCGGCACCGACCACCGCGACCGCGAGCGACTACGGGCTCGCGTTCGATCAGATCCGCGCCGCCGTGCAGGCGGTGCTGCCGGACGTCCAGGTCGGCGTGCGACTCGACGGCGCGCTCGCACCGAAGGCGACGCTGGCTGCGCTCGGACCACTCACGCCCGACCTCGTGGCCTTCCACCCCGCACCGGCGGCCGGCAAGGGGCTCTGGACGACCGCAGAGCTGCCGCAGCTCGCCGCATCGCTTACGGCCGTGACCGGAACCGCACCGCCGATCCTGCTCGACGGACCGCCGGCGCCGAGCGCGGCGCTGATCTCGTCGCTCGGCTGCGGCGCGCAGGTCGCGGGCGTGCTGCTCGACCGGTTGAGCCAGGCCACAGCCGCGATCGCCGCGGCGGCGGTCTCGGCGCAGCGCGGCGCCCTGGTCTGCCCGGGCGTCGCCACGCAGGTGGAGGCGACCGGCCTCGCCTATCCCACGGTCGCGGCCGCGCCCGTCTCGGTGCAGTTCGGCTGCAGCGTCGACTGCCTCTACCTCGCCACGCTCGACGGCCCCGGCGGCCGACCGGTGGTCGCCCGCCGGGGCGCATTGCGCGGCGGAGCCGCTCCGGCGACGATCGCGCTGCCGGCCGCGAAGCTCGGCACCGGGCCGTATCGCGTCGGCGTGCGCCTCGTGGCGTCCGTCAACCCCGGCCCGATGACCACCCTCGAGAGCCCGCCGCTCGGCTAGGAGGTCCGGCGCACGGTGTGGATGCCCCACGCCGCGCCGGAGGCGAACAGCTCGTCGGGATCGACCTCGCCGAGCCAGCCGAGGAAATGCTCCTCGGGATCGTCGTCGGTCGAGCCGTACACCGCCGTCCGCCCCGTGTCCGGCTGCAGGTGGAGATCGTCTCCCCGCTCGAGCGCCGCGAGCCGCTCCTCGACCGCGCTCCCTTCCGCGTACCCTTTGCCCATCGTGGAAGGGTACTCCACCCTCCTTTCCCGACAATCCAGGGCCGGTAGCTCAGTTGGTAGAGCAGGGGACTTTTAATCCCAAGGTCGCAGGTTCGATCCCTGCCCGGCCCATTCACGAAGGTCCTGCAAACAAGCCATTCGCGTTGTCTTCGCTGCAATCGCGAGAGCCAAGGTGGCAACGAGAGTGGGAACGCGGGCCACGGTTTGCCCCGTCCGCAGGCGGCCCCCGATGCAGATCGACGACCTTCGTTCGGTCGCCGCACTTCTATTGCGCGGGCGATGTCCGACGCTCCGATAGACCGAGCAGTGAAGGTCATAGGGCAAGCGCGAACGCCCGTCCACGTCGCTGAGGCTTCATAGGGATACGCCTGAACCCTGCGCCCGGAGAGGGCGGCACTAACCGTCAGATGGGGTAGCTCACCCTGCCCGGAACCCTTGATGGGACACCGCCCGTGTTCGGCCTCGGCCGAGGGGAGGCGCTAGGAGTCGTAACGCACGGCCCGGGGACGTTTGACTAGCGCAGAGAGCTTCCATGCTTCTCCCTCTCCCGCAAGGGGGAGGTGCGTCCACAAACGGGCCTAAGCGGCGCGCCTCAGCGCGCCGCGACGAGAGATCGACGAGATAGGTGATCCGAGAACGTCGTAGTCGCCGATAGACCGTATGGCTCTCAGCGACGGGGACCTTCCAGTGGTCGGAACCGCTTAGGCGGTTCCGACCACTCCTAGCTCGTCGTTACGGGACACGCCGATCGGAAGTCGTTACTTCGATCTACACACGCAGAAGCTTGAACGACCGAAGATCGTCGGAGAGGTATTCGAGACGGAACCGACATGACTTCGTTCGACCCTGCCACTCCGCTTGAACCTCTACGTCGTAAACGCCGCGATCCAGCCGCCAGTCGGGGTGATGCCAGCCGTAGAAGTACGACTCAGCACCCCATCCAGACGCGCGGCCGTCACGCAATACCGCAACCGCGACCTCTTCCCATCGTCCGCCTGCCTGAAGGTCATAAACCTGAGACTGAGGGACGAGCGTCGGATCGGGTAGCGCGACCTGGACGGGTGGCCCCGGCGGCGCGCCGAGGGAGGCGGGATCGACGAGGTCTATCCGGAGCGGCTCTGGACGATCCGACCAACGGCAGGGGATCGAGGGTGTTACAGCCTCGCCCTGACGGTAGAAGCGCGTTGATACGCGGCAGCCGAGCGCCGGGTCGCGCGACGCGAGCGGGATCCAACGAGGCGGCGGAGCGTTTCGTACCGCGACCGTGGCGAAGCGCCACGGTGCGGCCGGATCCGACCACTCGCTCGGCTCCATCTCGACGCGAGATCGACGGACGACCGCGAGGATCGGAGCGACGACGAGCGAGACGCCCCCGAGGACTTCGAGGAAGATGCGGACACCGTGGAGGACCTCTTCTCCGTTCACGCCTGACGACGCTACGCCGCCCCGTGGACGGACGAGGATGTGCGGTGCACCCAACCTCTTGCCGATCGATGTGCTCTAGGTAGATGACGATGGAAGTCGCACCGGCCACGGTGTCGCTCGCCAGCCGCGCTCGCGGGGGTGACGCTGCCGCGCTGAACGATCTGCTCGCCGAGCTACGGCCGTTGGTCGTGCGTACGGCGCGGTTGGTTGTCGGCTCCGGGTCGTGGGCCGCTGAGGATGCAGCGCAGGAGGCCCTCCTCGACATCAGCCGGGGAATCAGCGGGTTGCGTGACCCGGCGGCCGTGAGGACGTGGGCGCTGCGAGTCGCGGTTCGTCGGGCGCTGAAGGTTGCGCGTCGGGAGCGTCTACTCCGGTTCTGGAACGCTCCGAGTGCTGAGGGTTTGCAGGAATCCGCGCCGAGCGACGAGCGTCAAGTCGCGCTGAAGCAGGCGTTCGACAGTCTGCCGCCACGGTTGCGTGCGACAGCGGTCTTGCGCTTGCAGGCGGGGCTGAGTGAGGACGAGACGGCGGCCGTGCTCGGGTGTTCCGTGGGTGCCGTGAAGTCGAACCTCCACGACGCGCGCAAACGATTGACGCAGATGCTCAGCGAGGCGGGTTACGCGCCGACGGTCGAGCAGCGAAAGGAGAACTCTGATGATCAGTCATGAACAAGATCTCGTCTCGCTAGACGAGATTCGGTCCGCACTCAACACGTATGCAGGGCCGGACGACCCCCGCGAGCACCCAACCCGGCATGGGCTGCCGCGCTTCCGGTACGTGCTGCTAGTTGCCGTTGCGGTGGTCGCGCTCGTCGGCGCGGGTGTGGGGATCGCGGACGGGTTTGGCGCGTTCGATGGCATCGGCGCGGCGCAACACCCGCAGACTGGCGCGGACGTCCTTGATGCACAGACGCTCGCCGAGCTGCAAAACGCCTGCCCCAAGGAGACCGTCCAGGCCTTCTACATGCCCTTTTGTCACCTTGTACTCGACAGCGCCCGGCTCGTCAGCCATGTCCCCTCATTCGGCAACGTCTACGTCGTTACGGACACGCGCGGCGATCTCTGCACCCTCTTCCAAGGAGGCGACGGCATGGGTTGCGGTCCTGCGCTCAGCAAGTCACAACCGATCACGTTCGGCACCTTCAATCCTTCCTCGACGACCGGCGGCACGTTCATCGCGAGCGGCCTCGCGACCGACGACGTCAAGGCCGTCTCATTCACCATCAGCGGCAAGTCGGTAGAGGTGCCGGTCGAGAACAACGTCTGGGTGTACTCGGAACCAAACTCACACGCGACGCTCGGGCGATGCATCGTCGCCCACCTCAACGACGGCTCGGTCATCACCCCGTTCCCTGAGGCTCCGTGCCCTTAGTGCCTCAGGGCCATCGGCTCGGGCAGCGTGCGGGAGTGAAGCTCCTATGACTGTCAAGTGGTCAGCGGGGTTGAGTTCTGCATGACGCGGTAGAGGTGGCGGGCGAGGTAGCGCTTGAGCAGCCGCGTGGCGTCGCGGCTGGTCTTGCCTTCGGCGAGGCGGCGGGCGATGTAGTCGCGTGTTGCCGGGTCGTGTTGGCGTCGGTGCAGGACGATTGTGTGGAGGGCTCGGTTGAGTTGGCGGTCGCCGCCGCGGCTGAGCCGGTGCCGTGTTGTTTGGCCGCTCGAGGCTGGGAGTGGTGCGACGCCGGCGAGCCGGGCGAAGCAGGCCTCGGAGTCGATGCGGTCGTGGTGGGACCAGGTGACGATCAGTTGGGCGGCGACGATCGGGCCGATGCCGGGCTCGTCGAGCAGCTCGGGGACGAGCGCCCGGACGTGGTTGAGGATCTCGCGTTCGAGTGTCTCGGCCTCGGCGGTGACGGTCTGGATGCGGCGGGCGAGCGTGCGCAGCACGAGGATGGTCGCGAGCTGAGCGGGCGTCCGCGAGCTGGAGCGGCGGAAGCGGCTGCAGCGGTTGAGCAGCTCGCCAAGCGGTAGCCGACGCAGCTCGTCCCGGAGTCCGTCGGGTGCGGTGACGATCACGCTGCGCAACTGCACGAGCGCGACCTTGCGCGTCTCGACCGCGGTACGCCGAGCCAGCAGCAAAAGCCGCAGCGCCTCCTGATGCTCGCCGGCGCGCGGTCTTGCCCAACGCTCATGTGCGAGCGGAGACCGGGCGGCGCGGACTGCGTCGAGCTGGTCATCCTTGCCGCGCAGCCGCCGCTCTCCGCGGCTGGTCCGCTCGACCTCGTGCACCTGCTCGCCCCGGCGTTGTAGGTGACGGACAAGCCCGGCGCCGTAGTGGCCGGCACCCTCGATCGCCCAGAGCCGAGCGCCGGGCGCGTGCCCATCTGCGAAGCGGACGAGCGTCCGTGTAGCCGCCCGCACCGGCTGCTGCCGTCGTCTGCGCGATCACCGCGCCTGTGTGCGCGTCGACGATCGCGACCGCGTGCACATCGCGATGCGTATCGACGCCGACCACGTAGTCCAGCCTGTCTGCAAGCATCCCACTGATCCTCCGACTCGTAGGGTCCGGTACGCCGGTCTGGAGCAGGGAAACCGCGCGGCAGGTCTGTAATGAGTCACGCCTCGAGGGCGGACAGGCTCCTGATCAAGCCAACAGCGGGCACCAGGCCGGCGTCGCCGTGCACACCCGGACGATTCATTCCCAAGACACACAAGAAGCGGTCCGACACCTGATGAGTCACGAGCGACACGACAACAACCAGCCTGGCAACGGCCCCTGACGGACCGACCCGCCGACTCTTACAGACCCCTGAGCCGAGCCGTGCAGGACGCGGTCAGTCGGTTGCCGAGAAGACCACGCTGCCGGTGGCGTGGCCGGTTGTGACCGTCACACGCCAACACCCGGGTGCTGGCACGTTCACGTAGGACGGGTAGTCACCGAAGCCTCGATACGTATCCGTGAATGAACCGGGTGCGTCGAGGCGCTGTCCACGCATCGTCAGCGTCTGACGGTATCCGCGTGTTCGCGTGATCCACAACACCTTCGGGTTGACGTCGCGCGACTTTCTGGTCGTGAAGATCCGCGCCCCCAACAGATGCTGTCTGCCCCACGGAACCGATCCGTAGAAGAACAGATGCGCCGTGAATCGTCCGGCGGGTGCAGAAACGATCCAAGGAAGTGTTCGCAGGCCCTGGGCGTCGACGCCGGTATACGGGCGATAGAGGACGTGGCTCATGGGGCAGGCGTTCTCGGACGAACGTGCTTCGGTTGACGCGGACAAACCGAGTGCGACAGCCAAAGCCGTTACGAGCGCCAGACACCGAAGTCCAGCCACCATCACAGCTCAGAGTCTAGGTGGCCACGGCTGGCCAGTGTTCCGGAAATTGACCCTGAGCAGACGTTGCGAAGCGAGGGTTGAAATAGCGAGGCAACCGCCTACGCTGAGCGCGGTGTTCGCGAATCGGAGCCAGATCGCTCTTTTCGTCCTCGGGGTTGTCCTCCTGGTAGGGGTCTGCTTGCAGATGGACAACTGGTGGCCTCTGCTCGTAATCCCGGCCGGAGTCGCGATCAGGATCTACTACGCGAGGAAAGGAACGATCTCGAACTAGCCAGTGCGCTCGGCTGGGCGAGCGTCCTCTCCCTCAACCTTCGCGCGCCTCCCCCGGGCGGGGCTAGGGGGAGGGCGGGTCGGCATCTCCCTGTTCCGGGCGACGACCCCATGTGCAGGCGGTCACACACGCACGCGATGAAGCGAAGTCATCCGACGCGATAACTGCACGCGCTTAGGTCCCGTCTCCGATAAACCGGACAATGAGGGACCCGAGCAAGCACCCGGTCAACTGTCTCGTCTGAGGCCGGCCACTCCCGGTTCGCGACGAGCCGCGCGGTCGGGCGCGGCTCTACTGCCCGCAGACTGCTCGTCCGTGTAAGGAGCGCCAGCGGGCGCTCGTCGAGCTTCAGCGCCGCGTAGAGGCATGGGAGGCTGCGGAGCGGCCGGAGGTCGCCGACCGGATCCGGAAGCGTGAGGCCGCGCTTCGGCTGCGCTGGAAGGGCGACACGCCGTGATGACGCTGACGCTCACCGACGTCGAGTTCGCGACCGGGGGAGGCGAGACGACGCTGACGCTCGGGCCGGACGCCGTCTCCGCGCTCGTCGCCGCGCTCGAACCGCACTTCGGCGCGAAGAAGCACGCATCGCGGTTCATGACGGTCCCGGAGGCGGCCGAATACATCCGCGCGCCGCGCCACCGGATCGACGCCCTCCTGTCGCAGCGGAAGCTTCCGCGCCACAAGGAAGGCAGCCGCACCCTGATTTGCCGTGACGAACTCGACGCTTACCTCGCAACTCAATCGCAATAGGCACTGGACCTTGCGCCTCAACGGACCTATGCTCTCTGAAAAGGGCCCCGCGACGCTGCAACGCCCGGGGCCGTGACACCGGAAAGGAGATTCCGATGTACCACGCACTCTACGAGGGACGCGCATGAGCGCCCCGATGGTGAAGACCAACGTCCCCGGCATCTTCAAGCGGGGAGGGCGCTATGTCGTCACGTTCCGGGATGCTCAGGGACAGTCTCGCAAGCAGTCGGCCGCAACCATGGCCGAGGCCCGCGCGGTGAAGGCGTCCCTCACCGCCGACGTCGCGCGCGGCGAGTTCCGCGTTCTGTCGCGCACGACTCTCCGCGAGTACGCGGCCGAGTGGATCGAGGCGTATCAGGGGCGCACGTCGCGCGGGTTCCGTGAGACGACTCGTCAGGAGTACCGTCGCGACCTCGAACGCGACATCATCCCGTACTTCGGGAAGAAGCGGTTGACTGAGATCGAACCGCGCGACATCAAGCAGTTCGCTGCGTACCTCGCGACGAAGCGCAATCTCTCGCCTGCAAGCGTCCGGCTCGTCATCGCCCCCTTGCGCGCCATGCTCGCGACGGCGTTCGAGGAAGGCCTGATCCGGTCGAACCCGGCGGCGAACCTCCGCCTCGCTCAGACGCGCAAGCACGAAGCGACGGAAGACGTGAGGACGATGAGTCCTACCGAACTCGCGGCCGTCGTCTCCGAGATCCCGGAGCAGTACCGGCTGTTCTTCCGTGTCCTCGCCGAGAGCGGGATGCGGATCGGCGAGGCGATCGCGGTTCGGTGGACGGACATCGACTTCGACCGGGGCCGCATCAAGGTTCAGCGACGGTGGCACCGCGGCTCGTACGGCCTGCCGAAGTCGAAGTACGGCGTTCGGAGCATCCCGCTGTCTACGACCCTCTTGCGCGACCTCTGGAAAGCCCGGGAAGCCGCCGGGACGATCGAGGCGGACACCCTGGCCTTCACCACCCCGACGGGCGAGCGCCTCGATACATCGAACCTCCGGCGGCGCGTTCTGAAGCCTGCCGCGCTGCGTGCAGGCGTCGCGTGGGTCGGGTTCCACTCGTTCCGCCATACCTGCGCGACGATCCTCTTCCACCGCGGTCTGAACGCGAAGCAGGTTCAGATGTGGCTCGGCCATCACTCGCCCGCGTTCACGCTCTCGACCTATGTCCACCTCCTGAGCGACGACCTGCCCGCGATCGACTTCTTCGGCGGCACGTCGGACGGTCAGGTAGCCGCACTGCCGGAGATCACCGCGCTGCCGTCGGTCGCTGCGGCGGCCTGAGGCATGTAAGCGGCCTCCGTCCCACTCGGGGCGGAGGCCGCTTCGCGAACCGCTAGTGGGGCTGCGCCTGCGCGAACTCCTTGTTGAGGTCGACGGATGCGAGCGCAGTGCCGCGCGCGTCGTACGCGCTCAGCACGTACGGGCCAGTCGGAAAGTCCGTGGCGCTCCGAGACATCGCGGGAAGCTGGGCGAAGAAGTAGCCGCCGCCGAACGCGAGCGACACGTCGCCTGTTGGCGACCGAAGCTCGACTCTCGCGACGTCGCCAGCCGCTCGTCCCTGGATCGACCACACATAGGATCGCCCGCCGCCGTCGTGAACGAGTTGCGCTGCGATCCCGGGCGAGAGGACTTGCGTCCCGTTTGAGCAGTCGCCGCCGCTCGGCGGGTGGAAGTCGTCGGCGACCGCCACGATGCACTCTTCGCCTGCGGAGTTCCCGACTCGGTCGAAGCGGATCGTATCCCCGGCCTTCCAGATCGAGTACGGGCGGATAAGCGTCACTGAGAAGAGCGTGTGGGCATCGGAGTAGGACAACGTCGGCAACGTGAGCGGCGCTGGAAGCGGCCTGCACGGGCCGTTTCCACCCGTCCAGAGAGGAACGCTGACCTGGTCACGGACCGTTTCCGCTGGTCGGGCGTTGGGCGCCAGGCCCCAATTGACGCACCCGCTCCTAAGCGTCGAGTTGGAGCCGTCGTTGATCGTTCCGACGTTCGCAGTGCCGGAGAGCTTCGTCCAGTCGTCGCTCGGAACGCGGGCGATGAAGAACCCGCCGGGCTGAAGCCTCACGGTGAGTGCACCTAGGTCAATCGAGGCCGCGCGACTGTCCGTGACCCGGCCGTAGACGATCCAGGAGGAGGCTCCGCTTCGAGCGACGTACGGAAGGCTGACGAGTTGATCGTCGTCGCCCTGCTCGGGGTTGCGGACCTGGTACTGACACTGCGCTCCGAGGCCGCCCCGGCCGTCGAGTGTCGGGATGAGACAGTAACCGGACTCCTGGATCGGCACCGCGATGAGGGCGGCTGTGCCGTCACGCGCGACGGTGCGCGCCCGAGAAAGGTCCGTCTTCGCAGGCAGGTTGTCGCGTGCCACTGACGCAACGGCCTGCGGATCGACAGGCGGCGCGCCAGTATCCCACCACGGCCCCTCCTTGATCGCGGCAATTGCGCCGGTCGCGATCGCGAGCGCAGCGACGGCGAGCGCAAGCGCGGCGCGCGGACGTTGGAGTCGCGCCGTCCGCGCCCTCGGGGACGCCGATGCGCGGGAGGCGACTAAACGTCGCACACGCTCCGTCGTCGGCGTGTCAGCAAGCGGTACGTCTGCGCGGAAGCTGCGAAGCAGGTCAAGATCGTCCGTCGTCACCATCGGTCACTCCTCGCGAGTCGCTGTCGTCGTCCTGTCAGGTACTTGCCCGCTGATCGCCAGACGGTTCCGGAGCCGCTCGCGCGTCCGATGCAGTCGCGACTTGACGGTTCCCAACGGAACCGAGAGCGCGTCCGCGATCTCCTGGTCGGAGAGGTCGGTCCATGCATGGAGAAGCAGAACCTCCCGGTCGCGCGGCCGAAGTGCTGCAAGTGCGGAGGCAAGCTCTCGGGCGCGCGCTGAGGCGTCCACCCGCTCTAGCAAGTCCTCGTCCTCCTCGAAGATCGGGTCAACTCCCGTGCGCGCGTAGGCCCGCAACTTCCGTTCTTCGTCGCGCCAGTGATGGCGCATGAGGTTCGCCGCGATCCCGTAGAGCCACGGCCGCACCGGCCGCGCCTGGTCGAAGCTCTCCCATCGTCTAAACGCCGTTGCGAACGTCGAAGCGGCAACATCTTCGGCCGCACTGGCCCCGACACGCCGCCGCAAGTAGCGGTGAAGGGGCGCGAACTCGGTCGCGAAGATCTCATCAAACGACGGCCCCATACCCATCAGTTTCCCGCTAAGCGGCCTGCGGTTCCACGACCGTCTCTGGCGGCAACGCGGCAACGAAGTGGCAACTCGACCCGCCGCAAGCGACCGCGACCGCAGGGGCGCGGTTCGCTAGAAACCGAGGATCCCGTCGACCGGCCGAACTAGGCCGAGATCGCGGAAGCTACTTTTAATCCCAAGGTCGCAGGTTCGATCCCTGCCCGGCCCATCGCGAAGAGCACAGGGGGACGCCGCCCGACGCCGCGCGAAGAGCTTCAAGGGGCGGCTCGATGCCGGCGTGGTTCGGCGGCATCGCGGCGGCCGCTACATCGTCGAGCTCGTGGAGGCGCGGTTGCCGGGGGCCGGCCCGGCCGTGACCGCCGGCGAGGTCAGCGGGCGAGCCGGCCGATCAACGACGAGGCGGTCACGACACCGGCCACGACGGCGACCAGCAGCACGCCGAAGTCGAGCGGCAGGTTGGCGGGCGTTCCGATCAGGAGGCCGCGCAGCGCGTTCACCTCGTAGGTGAGGGGGTTGATGCGGCTGAGCGCCCGGAGCCACGCCGGCATGATCGCGATCGGGTAGAGCGCGTTGGACGCGAAGAAGAGCGGCATCGTGATCATCTGGCCGATGCCCATCAGGCGGTCGCGTTTCAGCACGACCCCGGCGATCGTCATCGACAGGCACGAGAAGAACGCTGCTCCGAGCACGACCGCCGCGAACGTCGCGAGGATCTTCAGCGGGTTGTGCGTCAGCGAGATGCGCAGGAGCGCGCACACGAACAGGACGACGATCACCTGCGCGAGCGCCCGGATCCCGGCGGAGAACGACTTGCCGAGGATCAGGGCGGAGCGCGGTGTCGGCGTCACGAGCAGCTTCGTCAGGACGCCCGAATCGCGCTCCCAGATGATCATGATCCCGTAGAAGATCGCGACGAACATGCCCGACTGGGCGATGATCCCCGGCGCGAGAAAGTCGAGATACGCGTTGCTGCCGGTCGGGATCGCGTGGATGCGGTTGAACGTCTCGCCGAAGATGACGAGCCACAGCACCGGTTGAACCGCCCGCGTCAGAAGCTCGCTACGGTCGTGGCTCAGCTTCTGCAGTTCGACGAGGCAGAGCGTTGCGACGCGGCTGGGATACCGGCGCCAGAGCGCGAACGGCGGAAGGCGAAACGCCTCAGCCGACACGGCGCGCCGTCCTGCGCGTACTGCGAATCTGGCGGAGCCCGCCCGGGGTGAACTCCCCACCGTCGAGCGTCGAGCCGGTGGAATGCCGGAACACGTCCTCCAGCGTGGCCTCGTGGCCGAGCCCCTCCTTCAGGTCGGCGGGCGAGCCCTCCGCTCTGATCTTGCCGAGGTCCATCAGCGCGACCCGGTCGCAGAGCGCGTCCGCCTCCTCCATGTAGTGCGTGGTCAGGAGCACGGTCATGCCGGTCGCCGAGCGCAGCTCCTCGACCCGCTGCCAGACACTGTCGCGGGCGATCGGGTCGAGCCCGACGGTCGGCTCGTCGAGCACGAGCAGCGCCGGCCGGTTGACGAGCGCCTGGGCGAGCTCGAGTCGCCGCACCATCCCGCCCGAGAACGTCGAGGCAAGGCGGTCTGCGGAGTCGGCGAGGCCCATCACCTCCAGCGCGTCTGCCACACGTTGCTTGCGCTCGCGCCGCGGCACGTCGAAGAGGCGCGCGAACCAACTGACATTCTCGCGTCCCGTCAACGCCGCTTCGATCGAGAGCTGCTGCGGGACGTAGCCGAGCAGGCGGCGCACCTCCATCGCCTCGCGGCGGACGTCGTGGCCGAACACCTCGATCGTTCCTTCCCGCAGCGGCAGGAGCGTGTTGAGCAGCCGGATCGTCGTCGTCTTCCCAGCCCCGTTCGGGCCGAGCAGGCCGAAGACCTCGCCGGGGACCACGGTCAGATCGACGCCGTCGACGGCCGCGTGCTGTCCGAACACGTGCCGGATCCCCCGACAGTCGACCGCCGGAGGCGTCATCCGCCGGCTCCCGCGGCCTCGAGCGCCTCCGCCAGACGACCCAGCGCGGGCAGGGCGCCGGCCAGGCGGTCGCGGTCCTCTCGAGGGAGCGACGCCAGCGCCGCGCCGAGCGCGTCGAAGCGGCGATCGCGCCAGGCATCGACCTTGCGGGAGATCGCGGGCGCGAGGGTCAGGCGGGCGACGCGGCGGTCGGCGCCGTCCACCGCGCGCGCGACGACGCCCGCTTCGCCCAGCTGGCCGACGAGCGTGCTGACGGTGTTCGGCGCGACGCGGAGCTCGAGCGCAGCGTCGGCGATCGAGGCGCCCGGCCGGCGCCGCAGCAGGCGCACGAGCTCGAGCTGGGCGCCCGTGAGGGACGAGAGCTCGACCGGACGGTCGGAATACCGCCGAAGCGCGCGCCGGATCGCGGAGAGCGCGCCGAGCAGCTCCTCTGCAGAAGTGGTCATCCCTGCATAATACCTCTGTGACAGAGGTATCTGGCGGCCCGGGCCTGGGGTGGGCTTCGAGGTTCATCCGGTTTGGGTGAGGTGCCAATGCCGCCGAACGGCTCTGCTTGACACATGAACGGGGCCTCCAGGCTGCTTCCGCTCGCCGCGACGGCGGCCGCGCTCATCCTCTCGACGGCGGCCTGCGGCTCCAGCAAAAACTCGTCGACGACGTCGACGTCGGCCGGTACAGCGGTCTCGTCGACCTGGGCCAACAGCGTGTGCAGCGCATTCGTGACCTGGCGCTCCTCGGTCACCGCGGCCGGCAAGTCGGTCGCCGCGAGCCCGACCAAGACGACCGTCGACCAGGCACTCGCAAACGCCAAGGCGGCGACGACCAAGCTGAAGACGACGCTGAAGGCGCTGCCGGCGCCGACCGGCTCGGCCGGCACGCAGGCGAAGCAAGAGCTGCAGCAGCTGAAGAGCCAGCTGCAGAACGACGTCGTCGTGATCCAGCGGACGGTCGCCAGCGTGCCCGCCGGCACGACCGGGGCCTCCCAGGCGGCGTCGATGGTCAAGACCGGCCTCGCGACGATGCGCCAGCAGATCGCCGCGGCCGGAAAGGAGCTTCGCTCGCTGCCGAGCGGCGAAAGCGCCCAGCCGTTCGAGAACGCTCCGGCCTGCAAGTCGCTCTAGCGCAGCGGTTCCGACCGGCGGCGGGCAGCGCGGGGTTGGATGACCCGTGATCGGGGAACGGTCGAGGTCAGATGGCCGCCGTGCCCCGCCAGCCGCACAGCTTCCCGCGCGGAAGTGCTGTGCTCGAGTACTGGCTCGTCCACGCCGAGGGGCTCGTCGTGCAACCGCACGGCGGCCGCGTCGAGCGCGTGGTGGTCGGTTTGCCGGCCGGTCGCGCCGAGGCCCTGATCGTCCGCTCCTCGATCACGGGGCGCCGCAGGACGATCCCGGCGGCTGCGATCGCCGCGGTCGAGCCGTCGGGCGGCCGCCTGTTGCTGGACGCGCGGAAGAAGAGCACGCGTCCCCGGTTGCTCACTCCCGAACGCATCGCCGGAGCACGCGCGCGGGTCGACGACGGCGGCCGCGCCGCGCTGCTGGGCGGTGCAGCCGCCCTGCGCTGGACACACGCGTCTACCGCCGCAGGGGTCTCGTGGTTTCGTCCCCGCATCGCCGCAGCCGGCGTCGCCGTCGCCGCCGGGACGCGACTCGCAGCCCGCTACGCCCTCGAAGGAGCCCGGTGGCTCGCGCCGCGAATCCGGCACACGACCGTCACGGCCGTCGAGCGAGCGCGCGCGGCGGTCGAGGGCCGCCACACCCGCTGAGCGCTCAGCGCCTGACGGTGATCGCGCGGCTCAGGCCGCCGAGGAAGCCTGCCCCCGCCTGATTGACGCTGAGCGCGATGCGCAGGGTGGAGCGACCCTTCCGCAGCGAGAGGTGGATCTCCGCCCGCGACCGTCTGCCCAGCCGCACCCGCTTGATCGTCGACCAGCGGCCGTTCGACCGGCGCTGCACCTGGACGAGGCGACCGGCGAACGAGCGGCGCGCCGCGACCTTCACGACGAGCGTCTTCGCGGCCGTCTGGCGCACCGTGAGCAAGGGATGCACCCCGATCGAGACCGGCGCGCTCACCCCGCCCCGCCAGCTCGCCTCGTAGACGGTTCCGATGCCCGGCGCCGCGAGGAAGGACCACGAGCCGTTCACGCCGGTGAGGACCGTCGCCCTCGCCTGGAACGAGCCCCCGCCGTACGGCTGTGCATAGACGACCACCTGCTCACCCGTCCGATGCGTCGGGACGATTCCCGACAGGGCCACGCGTCCGCCGAAGACGACCTGCCGCGCGAGCGTCGTGAGGGTCACGCCCACGGTCGTGAACGTGGCGTCAGCGGCATATGTCGTGCCCGCGTCGCTCTTCGCGACCAGGCGGTAGTGGTAGGTCGTGGCCGGCGTCAGCCCGGTCAGCGTCGCGCTCACCTTCTGCGGGCCTGCCTTGGAGCCTGCGCTCCTCGACGAGGTCGCCTTGCCGTATCTGGTCGACGTGCCGTAGTCGAACCACCACGTGGTCGAACGGCCCTTGGTGTCGAGCGTGCCGGTGAGAACGCCGGTGTCGGGCCCGACACCCTGGGCCGCGGCGGTCTGCGCCGCCGGTGCACCGACGGTCGCAAACGTCTTGTCCGCACCGAACGCCTTGCCGCTCGAGTTCTGCGCGACCAGCCGGAAGTGGTACGTGGTCGCAGCCTTGAGGTTCTTCACGGCCGCCGAGACCGAGGTCGCACCGGTGCCCGAGCCGGCAGACACGGACGAGGTCTTCGAGCCGTAGGCCGTCGTCGTCCCGTACTCGAACCAGCGCGTGGTCGACAGGCCGTTCGGCGTCAGGGACCCTCGGAGGGTGGCCGACGTGGGCGTCACCGACGAGGCGTCGTCCGTCACGACCGCGGGGGCCGAGCTCGTGGTGAACGTCGCATCCTTGCCCGTCGTCGTGCCGGCGTCGCTCGAGGCGACGATGCGGAAGTGGTAGACGCGGCCGGTCTGCAGCCCGGAGACGGCGGCCGATTCGGCGCGCGCAGTCGTCGCCGAGCCGGCGCTCTTCGCGGGCGTCTTCGTCCCGTAGCTCGCCGACGTCCCGTACTCGAAGTAGAAGGTCGTGTCGCGGCTGTTCGGGTCGACGGTCCCGTTCAGGGTCGCCGCGGAGGCGGTGACGCCCGAAGCGGTTCCCGTCGTCACGTCGGGCGGCACCGTCGTGGTGAACACGGCGTCGGTGCCGCGGCTCGTGCCCGCACCGTTCGTCGCGACGACGCGATAGTGATAGGTCGTTCCCGCCTTGAGCCCGGTCAGCGCGGCGGAGACGTCCACCGCGGCCGTGCCGGAGCCCGCGCTCTTCGACGCGGTCTTCGACCCGTACGACGTCGACGTCCCGTACTCGACGTCCCAGGTCGTCGCCTGCCCGCCCGGAGCGACGCTGCCGGTCACCGTCGCCGAGGTCGACCCGACCGCGGTCGTCGGGCCTGTCGTCGCGCTCGGGGCCGCGGCGAGCGCGCTCCCCGCGAGCATCGTGAGCGCGAGCACCGCCGCACCCGCAGCCGCAAGCCACCTCCACGTGCTCGTCCTGCTGAACATCGCCTGCTCCCCCCTCCGCTTCCGGCCCTGACGATGTCTCCCCGTCGTGGGCGTTCTGCGAGCGGGGTGTAAGAGGCCGGTAAAGCAGGCGGGCGGGTCGCCGTCAGCGAACGACGAAGCTGTTGCCGCCGAGCAGCCGCCCGTAGCGCGCTGCCTTCAGCGGCCCGCGCCCGGGCCAGACGTACCAGCGGTAGCGGCCCGGTGCGAGCCGGCCGTGCTTGCCCTCGTAGCTCCACGTCCGCGGCAGCACGAACCTCGACCGCTTGGGCCAGACGCTCAGCACCTTGTGCGAGCCGCGGTAGATCTGGACGTTGTAGTACGACGCTCCCTTGACGGGCGCCCAGGCCAGCAGGTCGCCGGCCTTGACCCGCGCCCCCGCCGCCGGCAGGTAGAGCGTCGGAACGAGCACCGCGACCGACTCGTCGGTCGTGTTCCCCGCGGCGTCCGTCACCGCGAGCCGGTAGCGGTAGGTGACGCCCGGCTCGAGCCGCGTGTCGCGGAAGCTCGAGGCGCGACCGCGGTACACAACCGGAGCACGCTGCTTTCCCCGGCCGGGAGTGCGCGTGATCGAGACGGCGGTGTCCGCAGGCGCACGCCAGCTCAGCGTCGCGCTGCGTGAGACGACCGAGACGGCAACGTCCGCGAGCTTAGGCGCCGTCGAGTCGTACTCGAGACTCACCGACGCCGACGCACGGTTGCCGGCGGCATCCACGCAGCCGCCCGAGATCGTCGCCTTGGCACTGTCGGGGCCGGAGTACGAGACGGGAGCGGTGCACGAGCTCACCCCCGACCCGTCGTCGGTGCCGGCGAACGTGACGGTGACGGGATGCGAGTACCACCCGTTCGAGTCGGGCGCGCGGGAGAGCTTCGCAGTCACCACAGGCGCTGTGGTGTCGTAGCGCAGCCCGAACGTCGCGGTCGCGCTGATGTTGCCCGCCTGATCGCGGCACGTCCCGGAGACCGACGCCGAACCGGAGTCCGGGCCCGAGTAGGACGCAGTGGCACAGCTCGCGATCCCCGACGTGGTGTCGTTCCCGCTGAACGTGACGGATACCGGGTGGCTGTACCACCCGCCGGCGTCGGGCGCCCGGTCGGGCGTCGCCGTCGTGACCACGGGCGCGTCGGTGTCGATCTTGAACTGCAGGTGGAAGTCGACCGTCGAGGAGCCGTCGGTCGCCGTGCAGTCGACGGCGTCGGAGCTCGTCCGGAAGGTCTTGACGAGCGGGCAGTTGGAGTCGGTCGCGCCCTGCACGGACAGCTGCGCCGTGACGGCGCTCCTGTACCACCCGTTGTCGCCCTTCGTGCCGGCAGTCACGGTGTACGACACGACCGGGCCGGCTGCGCCTGCCGAGCGGGCGACGAGGAGCGCGAGCCCGACCGCGAGCAGAGCGGCTCCGGTGCGCATCACCGTCTGCTCCAGGCGCGAACGAGCCCGGCGCCGGAGCCCGCAGTGAGCGCCGCGAGCGCAAGTGCGAGCGCGGCGAGCTCGGCGAACTGCGGGCGGTGCCGAAGCGGTGCCGAGACGAACGCGGGGACGACCACGGGCGGAAGCTCGAGCTTCGGAAGCGCGAGCCGGCCGGTGTGCGGGCGCACCCGCTCGACCGGCTGCTTCCGCGGCGGACGCGGCGTGCTGCGAACCGGGGCCGGCGTCGTCACGACGCGCACCGGCGCGGACGGCGGCGCAACGGCCGTCCCGCGTGAAGCAGGCAGCGATGAGTGCGGCGCGGTGGGAGCAGGATCCGGGCGGAGCGCACTCGCGCCGGGCGGTGGATCGGGCGAGAAGGACGATGCGCGCCCGGATCCGGGCGCAAGGAGGACCAGCACCGCCGCGGCCGCCAGCGGTGAGGTGCGCCGCAGGAGCACGTTCCGCTCCCCTCCCATTCGACCCCCCGGGTCGATGCACCCTTGTGGCTGCGCAGATTACACCTCCTTGGAAATGGGTCAAGTGCAGGGAAGTTCTCCCGGGAGGGCCACGGGGGTGGCCCTCCCGGGGGTGTGTTGGATCAGCTCGCTTGCATCGCCTCCCCATCCGTCGATGCGCTGTTGCCCGAGTTGCCGAGCGAGGAGCTCGTATTGCCCTGCGCCAGGGAGTCGCCGCCGCCGCCGCTCCACACCCTGCGGGGCGAGGAGTCGTTCGACGGGGCGAGCTGGAAGGCGGCCGACAGGGCCTTCGACAGCTGCCCGGTGTCGGCCTGCTGGCCGAGCACCTGGATCGGCAGCCCACAGCCGCACCTCACGGCCGCGTCCTGGGTGCCGCTCTGCGTGGTGCCCGCGGTGTTGCCCGACGTGGCCGAGGAGCCGGCGGTGTTCGACTGGCCGACGGAGCCGCCGCCGCCGGGGCTCTTCACCCGCACCGGCGAGGCGTGGTTCGACGCGCCGAGCTGCGCAGCGAGGGACCCTGCGAAGGATCCCTGCCACGTCTTCGCCTCCTGGCCGAGCACCTGGATCGCGGAGCCGGAGGCGTCCTGCGTGGCAGCCTGGTTCGTCGAGGCGGTGTTGCCCGAGCTCGCCGACGAGCCGACGCCGTTCGACTGCGTCACGATCCCGTCGGAGCCGGGGCTCCCGACGCGAACCGGCGAGGCATCGTTGCCCGACGAGCCGCCGCCACCGCACCCGCACTCGGACTTGCCGCCCCCGAAGACCTGCAGGGCGTCCGAGAGCGCGAGCGATCCCTGGTCGGTGCCGGCCTTCTGGCCCGCCACCTGGATCGCGCTGCCGCAGCCACACCCGTGGCCTGCGGCAGACTGATCGGCCGTCTGCGTCGTCGTCGCGGCGTTGCCGGACGTCGCCGATGAGCCGACGGTGTTCGACTGCGAGACGTCGCCACCGCCACCAGGGCTCCAGACGCGAACCGGCGAGGCGTCGTTCGACGCTCCGACCTGTTCGGCGGCTGAACCGGCGAACGAGCCCTGCTTCGTCTCCGCCTGCTGGCCGGCGACCTGGATCGCCGACGCCCCCGACGGAGCGTCCGAGGTGGGCACGTCGCTCCGGATCGGCTCGTGACACCCGCACGTGCCGCCCTGCGACTGCGTCGACGACTGAGTCGTCGAGGCCGAGTTCCCGGACGTCGCGGTCGAGCCGACGGTGTTGGCCTGCGACACGGAACCGTCGTCACCGGGGCTGAGCACCCGGATCGAGCCGGCCGTGTTCGAAGGGTCGATCTGCTTCGCGCTCGACAGCGCCACAGAGGACTGATCCGTGCCGGCGGACTGATCGCCGGTCTGGATCCCCGTCCCCGGAGCGTTCTGCGAGGCGTCCTGGCTGGTCGAGCCCAGGTTGCCGGCATCTGCCGACGAACCTGCGCCGTTCGACTGGCTCACGCCGCCCGCCGGGGCGGCGTCGCTTCCGCCGGCCTGCGGGGCCGCGGCCGGCTGAAGCACCGGAGCGGGGCCGCAGCCGCAGCCGCGGCCGCTGCCGGCCTGCGTCTGCGTGGCGTTCTGGGTCGTCGAGGCCGAGTTGCCGGACGTCGCGGTCGACGCGGCGGTGTTGGCCTGCGACACGGAACCGTCGTCACCGGGGCTGAGCACCCGGATCGAGACGTCGGTGTTCGACGGATGATCCTGCGTCGCCGTCGAGAGCGCTCCCGACTCCTGCCCCGTGCCCGCCGACTGATTTGCGGACTGGATGCCGGAGCCCGAACCGCTGCAGCCGCACGAGGGGCTGCTCTGGTCCTGTGTGGCCGTCTGACCCGTCGTCGCGGTGTTGCCGGACGTCGCGGTCGAGCCGACGGTGTTGCTCTGCGCCACCGAACCGTCGCCGCCGGGGCTGAGCACCCGGATGGAGACGTTGGTGTTCGACGGGTGATCCTGCGTCGCCGTCGAGGCAGCCCCCGACGCCTGGCCCGTGCCCGCCGACTGAGTTGCGGACTGGACGCCGGTGCCCGAACCACTGCAGCTGCACGCACTGCTCTGGTCCTGAGCCGCCGTCTGGCCGGTCGTCGAGGTGTTGCCGGACATCGCCTGCGAGCCGGCGCTGTTGCCCTGCGTCACGGAGCCGTCATTGCCCGGGCTGAGCACCCGAACCGGCGAGTTGACGTTGGACGCGCCGAGCTGTGCAGCCTCCGAGAGCGCCAGCGAGAGCTGGTCGGTCCCGGCCTGCTGCTGGGCGGTCTGGATGCCCGAGCCCGCCGCCGTCTGATCCGCGCTCTGCGTCGTGCCGGCCTGGTTGCCGGAGGGCGCCGAGGACGCCGCGGTGTTCGACTGCGAGACGCTACCGTCGTCACCGGGGCTCAGAACGCGGATCGAGATGTTGGTGTTGCTCGGGTCGACCTGCGTCGCACTGGACGCGGCCGCGGCCTGCTGCGACGTCGTCGCCGACTGGCCGGACACCTGGATGCTCCCAGGGTCGGCCGCGGCGACGGCGGCAAGAGCAAGGCACAAGGCCGTCGTCAGCACGAGCGCGAGAATCAACTTTCTCATCACTCCTCCTAACTCGTGGACCGGGCTGCGGCGGTTGCCGGAGCCCACGTGGACACGAGCCGGGACCTAGCCGGGCCGCGCGTGCCGGTCGTCGCTCAGTCTGCGACGGCCCGGCAGCGTGGCCGGAAGAATGCTGCTCAGCAAAGCGAAGACGAGGAACGTGAGCGCGCCGGTCAGGGAGACCGTCAGCGCGGACGCACCGCCGCCGTGCGCCGACGCACCGAATGCACCCGCGGCGGCGGGGCTCGAGGGAAGGAACGGGGCCCGCGGCGAGCTCGGGAGCGGAGCCGAGGTCTCGGCCGCCGGGCGGCGCGTCGGCTTCGTCGTGTGGCCGGCCTGCGTTCGGCCCGTCTCGGCTGTCGCCGCCCGGGTGACGACCCGCGACTGCGACTCCAGCTGCACGGGCGTCCGAACCTGGACGGCGGAGTGCCCGTGCAGCGCCGGGCGGCGCCGCAACGGCCCGCGCTGCTCCGTTCCAAGTGCCTGCGGAGGCTGATCGTCGATCTGACCGGAGGCCGCCCCCGCCGGCGCAGGCAGCACGGGCACCCCGGGCACCACGCCTGCGAGCTCCCGCTGCACGTCGAGGACCGGCGGCGGTGGGATCGGGGGCATGGTGAACACCGGCGGGGGCGGCACGACCACCGGCACCGGTGAGGGCACCGGCGGCGGAGGCAGCAGCTGCTGGACGGCGGCGGCCTGAGTGGCGGCGGCATCGACCGCGGAGGCGCTCGAGGCCGCGAGGTTCGACTGGGTCACGTCACCGTCGTTCCCCGGGCTGGCGATCCGGATCGAAACGGCGACGTTGCACTGCACGCAGACGGAGGGGACCGCGGCCGGGGCCGGAGCTCCGGCCGGGCAGTCCCACTGCCAGTTCCAGATCCAGATCGTCGACCCCGCCGGTGGAGCCGGGGCCCCCGGAGCCGAGCTCGGATCGCAGTTCCAACTCCAGTTCCAGATCCAGACGTTCGGCGGGTTGTCCGGCGAGGTCTTTGTCGGCTCAGGCGTAATGTCCGGTGAATTATCACCGGCAGTATTACCGCCGGTATCAGCTGCTACCGGCCCGGACGACGGCGGGTCGGGCACCGGGGCGGCCGATCCCGTTGCTGCCGGAGCCGGCCCGGTTGCCGTGGGAGCGCCCTGCGCGACGGCGTTCTGGGCAGGCGGCGCAACCGTCTCCACCGGCGCCGGAGGTGCTGACGGAGATGCGTCGGCAGTGGGGCCACCGGCCGATACCACGGGTGGTATCACCGTTGAAGCCGTGCTCGACGGGACATTCGGCGTGGCCGTGACCGCCGGAAGCGGCACGCTCGGGGCTGCGACCACCACGGTCGGCTGCGGCGGCGCAGGCGGTACGGGCACGACGACCGCGGGGAGCGTCGGCGCCGGCGGCAGAACCGGTGCAACGACGCCGTCGGCGGCGAAGGCGGACGGCGCGACGGCCGCGCCGAGCGCGAACGCAGCGGCGGCGACGGTCGCCCACCTGGCCACGCACCCCTCCCGACGCGCTCGCTGGTCCATCTAGAACAGATAGATACCCAGTGTGATTGATCTCGATACGGAAATCTTTTGAAAATGTCTTTCTTTTTTCTCCGGCCGGGATTACGATCGAAGGGTGATCAGCGCAGGGGACGAACGGCGCCGCCTGATCGAGGCTCACCTGCCGCTGGCCCGGCGCGTCGCACGCCGGTATGCCGGCCGGGGGGAGCGCGCGGACGACCTCGCCCAGGTCGGGGCGCTCGCGCTCGTCCGGGCGGTCGACCGGTGCGATCCCTCGCGCGCCGAGCTCCCGGCCTACCTGGCCCGGTGCGTCGAGGGGGAGATCCGCCATCACCTGCGCGACCGGGCGGCGACGGTGCGCGTTCCGCGTCACGCCCGGCCGGCGCCGCCCACCGCCGGCCTGAACGGGGACGAGCTCCCGTCCTCGGACGCGTCGCTGGACGACGTGCTGCTCGACCGCGCGGCCGTTGCGAATGCTGCGCGCTGCCTCGACGACCGGGAGCGCTGGATCGTGCTCCTCCTCTTCTTCTGCGACTACACGCAGGCCGACGCCGCTTCCCGGCTCGGCGTCTCGCAGGCGCAGGTCTCGCGGCTGCTCGGCGGGGCGGTCGAGAAGATGCGCCGCCGGCTTCAGGGCCCCACTTTGTCACGACCCGCACGAGCCGCTACTCTCAGGGACGATGAGCACGGCCACGGGCAAGCCGACCGGCTCGCGTGAGTCGTCCCGCGAGTCGACGCACAGCGGCCGCCTGCTGCTGCGGATGCCGCGCGCGCTGCACGCACAGCTCGCAGCGCGCTCCGACGCCTCGGGGCAGAGCCTCAACCAGTACATCGTCGAAACGCTGACCCGCGCGCTCGAGGGCGAAGGCAAGACCGACGCCGCCGGCCCCCCGTCGGCGCCGCCGAGATCACTGCGGTTCGCGCTGCTCGCGAATGCCGTCGTCGTCGCGCTCGCCGCAGCGACGTGCGTCGTCCTGCTCGTCGTCGCCTGGCACTAGAGGGACGCGCACAGCCGCCGACCGACCGGCAGCATGGTCGCTGCATGTCGTTTCGTCCCCTCTGGGCCTGGCGCCTGTTCCTGCTCGCGTTCGCGATCGTCTATCTGGCGAGCGCCGAGCTGCAGCTGTGGCTGCCGCCGCTCGTGCCGTTCCTCGCCGCTGCAGCTGTCGAGGCGCAGTTCTTCCTGGCCGGTGTCCGCGCAAGCCGTCAGCGGCGGACGTTCGGCGACCCGGGCCCCCAGCAGCGAGATCTCGACGAGCTCGGCTGGAGCGCACGCACCGTCACCGTCACGCAAGGCGGTGCGGAGCTCGTGCTTCGCCCCGGCCGGCTGGACGACGAGGAGATCGCGAACTGGCTCGACCTGCACGACGAGGAGCTGGCAGAGCTCGGCCCCGGCCGCCACGAGCTCGCCGCGATCGACAACTCGGCGAGCCCCGTCGTGCTGCACGCTCCTCCGCTGCGGCAGGCGGGCAGGAGGCGGACGCGTGCACGCCTTCTGCAGGCAATCGTCGTGCCGGCGCTCCTCGCAGGGCTGTTCTTCCTCGACTCGCGAGGGGAGCACTGGCAGAGTCTGTCGGCGACAGCGCGCGCGGAGACCATCCGCGTGCTCGATCGCCAGGCATCGCGGATCGCAGGTCACCCCGCCGAGGTGACCTGCGACGTCGCGGGCCGGCACGTCGGGTACGTCCAGGACGCCGACGGGCTGGCCGTGGTCGGCGGCCGTCGTGCCTGGCTGACACCGCAGATCTGCTACCAGATCTATTTCATCCACCACAACGGGCACGCCAACGGCCCGGCCTCCGGACAGGCGATCGCGGTACTCGCGCACGAGGCCTGGCACCTGCAGGGCGAGTCGAGCGAGGCGCTCGCCAACTGCTACGCCTACCAGTCGGGGGTCGCGGTGGGCGAGGCGCTCGGGCTCGCGGCTTCGACTGCTCGGCAGCTGATGCGCGAGCAGCTGGCGGACAATCCCTCCGACTTCGCCGACTCGCCGCAGTACGTCGTGCCCTCCGGGTGCACACGCGGAGGTAGTCTCGACCTAGGGCTCGACGGCTCTCACTTTCCCTGAGCGCCGCGCCCACAGCGTGGCGTTCACGACCGCTGTTCCCACCGCGAGGCGGCTGAGCAGGAAGAGCTCGAGCAGCAGCGCCGCTGCGAGACCGAGCGAGCCGTAGGTGCCCTGCTTGTTGCCGGCGAACGGCCCGATGAAGTAGACGGTCACCAGGTGGAGCGCTTCGATCCCGAAGCCGAACAGCAGGGAGCCGGGGATGAGAGCCCGCCATGTCGCATCACGGTGCGGCAGGTGCATCGCGACAAGGAGCCAGAGGGCCGCGTACGGCAGCGTCATGACCAGCGTCACCAACAGGCCGCCCGGCCCCGACTGCCGGCGGGCCGCGGCCGCGAGCACCGAGACCCCGAGCATGGCGAGCAGGATCCCGAGCAGCCTGACCGACGCCTTGAGGGTCGGCCGCGGCGCGTGGGCGCGCAGGTCGGTCCAGACGAGCCGGTGCGCGACGATCAGCGTACGGAGGACAGAACGCGTCGCGTAGATCAGGATCGGGATCCCGACCAGCAGCGCATACCAGCGGGCGGAGCTGTGGGCTGCACTCGCGACCGAGCTCGACACGAGACCTGCGAGACCGCTCGACCTCGCCACCGACTCCGGCGACCGCGAGTCGGCACTCGACGCGATCCCGAGCCCCGCGACCGCGACGAGCGCAAGGGGCAGGAACCAGATGAAGAGCCGGTAGGCGAGCGCGCCCGCCATGATCCCGCCGCCCACCTCGGCGTCCCGGTCGATCATCTCGAACAGCGCATCGACACTCGCGTGCCGGCTGCGCTCGGCCTGCGCGCGCTCCGTGACGCGGTCGGCGCGCGCCTGCAGCGCCGCGAGCCGCGCGCGGGCTCGCCCGGTCGCCGAAGACGGCTCGTCCATCAGGCCTCCGCCGGCAACACGCGCGCGTGCTTCGGCCTCGCCGGCTCCAGCGCTTCCCCGACGAGCAGATCGAAGTAGAGGTAGGTGGTGATGATCGCGACGAGCGGCATCGTCACCGCGTAGATCAACCCGGATGCGAGATTGACGAAGTTGAAGGACGCGCTTGTCAGCAAGAGCAGCAGCGTTCCCACCACAGGCCCGAGCAGCAGTCCGAGGCCGCTGACGAAAACGACGATCGACGCCACCCGTAGCCAATGCCCCCGGACGATCCGCCCGCTCCGCCGGAGTGCGTGCCGCCGGGACTCGTCCTCGAGCACGACGACCTGCGCCAGCAGCGACCAGCGTACGGTCAGCCACGCCGCGACCGGGATCCCGACCACCGAGAGATCCAGTACCGCGACGACGAGCACGGCGCGGACAAGTGCGCCTGTGAGGAGCCGCAAGTGGCGCGCCGCGAGCTTGTACGCGGCCCACGCACCGATCGCGCGGCCCTGGTCGATCTCCACCATTGCGAGCGCAGTGACGGCCTGCACGACCGCGAGACCGAACAGAGTGAAGATCGCGCCGAGCGCGAACGCGAGCACGCCCACGAACGCGTTCGACGCGCCGACCGTGTCGACGAGCGCGCCGAGACCGGCGATCCGGAAAACGAGGTACTGGATCAGGGCGATCACGACGCCGAGGGGAATGAAGACGACTCCGATCCCGAGAAACAGGCGCAACTGGGAGCGGTACAGGTGCCACCCCGACGTGATCAGCGAGCCCCACGGCCGCCGGCGGCGCAGCCGGAGCGGCGCGTTCAGGTCCCAGCGTGTCCTCGAGCCGAGCCACAGGCAGAACACGACGAGACCGGCCAGGACGAGGAGCACGGGCCAGGGGTCGGCCACGAACCTCGTGAGGAGGTTCGAGCCGGCCGCGACGGAGCCGCAGAAGAAGTCCGTCGCGGTCGAGCCGATGGAGGTCCCGGCCGGGACGGTGTAGCTCGTGTCGCGCCATGCCGTCTCCGCCCAGGTGATCGGCTCCGTCCACTGGAACTTCGTGTTCGGTCCCGTCGGGCCGTTGTAGAAGCCGGGCTGTTCCTCGCCCCAGCGGCCGTCGAACCCGAGCCAGGGGAACGCGGCAAGATATGCGGCCTTGTCGGTAGGGATCACGGCGACGGTCGGCCGCAGCTCCCGCGAGGGCCCGGTCGTCTCGTCGCAGCCGACGCCCTGCGCGGCACTTCGGCCCAGGTACAGAGCCGGCTCGTAGTAGTTGGCGTGCGAGCCCGCAGCCGGGTACACGACCGGATGCGTGCCGTCGACGAGCTCGAGCTTCGCGTCACCCCAGTGGGCGCGTTCGGCTCCCTCGTGCTGGCTGTAGCCGACCTCCGCGGGCGTCATGGTGAGGGCCTGCGCGGCGTCCCCCGCGGCGAAGTCGAGCTGGATCATCTCCCAGTCGCCCTCGTGCTTGTCGTTGTAGTCGTTGAACAGGTAGAAGAACCAGTACTGCAGGGCGAGCTGATCGGGATGCGCCCCCTCGCCGACGACCCGTGCGTACATCGTGGGGACGCTCCCGGCCTCGATCCGACGGGCCCACTCCTCGTAGTCGCAGCCGGGCGAGAGTGGGTCTCCCGGGAAGTCGAGGTGATAGCCGACGAGCCCGTGGGAGAGATCCTGCGCCGTCGGTGCGACCTTCACCAGATTCGAGCCCGCCCAAGGACCTCGCAGGGCGACCTCGTCGTTGCCGAGCACGAGGTCGACGCTGTCGGGTCGATAGGGCTCGCCGTGCCCGCACGGCTTCTCCTGCTCGACGAGCCTCACGACCGGGGCGTACTTCAGAGCGAGCTTGGACGCAGGATCGGTCGCCGCCGCGGCGCGCCCGGAGCCGGCGATCAAGACGAGCACGGCGAGGCCGAGCGAAGCGAGAGCGCAGGCGCGATTCATCATCCGATCTGGCTGCAACAGTCGCCCTGCACATGAACGACCTTATCCCGCTCGCCGTTGCGTCGGCCTTCTGGCCGATCCTGCTCGCCGTCGTTCTGATCTCGCTCCGCGCACCGCACCCGGGACGGCTGATGGCGAGCTTCCTGATCGCCGGCCTCCTCACCACGGTCGGCATCGGGCTGCTCGTGATCTACGTGCTGAAGGACTCGTCGCTCACCGCCCGATCGAACTCGTGGTTCGGCCCGGGGGTCGAGATCGCAGTCGGCGTGCTCGCGCTCGCGGCGGCGCATACTCTGCGCGTGCGCTCCCGGAAGGTGAAGCCGCACCCGCCACCGGAGAAGACCGGGCCGAGCCGCATGGAGCGCATGCTCGACCACGGCGCACCGCTCGCCTTCCTCGCGGGCGTCCTCTTCAACATCGTCCCGGGGCTCGTGCCGGTGATCGCGCTGAAGGACATCGCAGAGCTCGACAAGAGCTTCGTCGAGACGCTCGGGCTCGTGCTCGGCTTCTACCTGATCATGTTCATGTTCATCGAGATCCCGCTGCTCGGCTACCTCTTCGCGCCCGCGCGGACGGCACGTTGGACCGCGGCCTTCAACGATTGGCTCGACCGCAACAGTCGCCGCCTGGAGATCTGGGCGCTCGCGGCGATCGGGATCTACGCGATCGTGCGCGGCATTCTGCGGATCGTCTAGCCCTAGATCCCGAGGATCTGCTTCTTCTTGGCCGCGAACTCCTCCTCGGTGATCAGCCCCTGCTCCTTCAGCGACGCGTACTTCTGGATCTCGGCGGCGGCGTCGACCTCGGCCGGCGCGGCGGGCACGGGTGCCGCCGCAGGCTGCTGGGCCTGCAGCTCCGCGATCTGCGCGTTCTGGTCTGCTTCCTGCTGCGCGGCCGCCTGGCTCCGCTGGGCGCTCTTCGCACCCATATGAGCTGCGCCGCCGACGACCACTGCTGTCCCGATCAGGCCCGGGCCCCTGCGTCTTCCCATCCTCGGCATCTTGTTCCTCCTAGGTTGCGGATTCGGCCAGCGCGAACTCGCGCGCGGCCTGAACGACGTCGTGGGGCACGCGTTCGAACGCGACGAGAACGCCCCCCGAGTCGCGGATGCTCTGGGCGACGGTGCGAGCCCAGACGTTCTCCCAGACGAGCAGTGCTGCCGACGTGTTGGGCTCGAGCTCCTCCCCGGCCGCGATCAGCTCGTCGTCGCTGAACAGCCCTTCCACCTGGATGTCGAGCGCTGCGAGCGCCTCCTGCACGTCCGGCGCGAGCTCGGTGAACTCGAACGCGAGCACCTCGCCGTCCGCCTCCTTGCTGACGAAAGCGGCATCGATGAGGCGAATTGTCCCGGCCTCGACCAGGTCGGCGAGCGCGGGGGTGATCGCGCCGTTGAACCGATTGCCGGGGAACGCGATCACTGCGTAGTCGACGGGACCGATCTCGTCCATCCGATCTCCCTTCCAGCTCTGTCGGTGGTTCGCTTCCGGCGCAACGCGCCTCCTCTCAGCAAACCCGTGTTGCCGCGGGTCGGCATCGCCCCGTTTGGATGAACGCCGGGCGGCCCCGACATCCGGAAAGACGCGAACCACTGGCGCGGACGGGCCGCTCGGCCGCGACGAGCTGATCCGGCTCCTCGACGCCGCCCGCACCTCGCTCGAGATCGCCCTGGTCGCGATTCGACCCGCCGAGCCGGGAAGCCGTGCGCACGCGCACGAAGAGCCTCGCCGGAGGCGTCTTCTGAGGACCGCTAGCCCGCCTGCCGCTGCAGGCCCGGCGCCTCGAGCTGGGCGAGCCCGTGCTCGAGCAGGTCGTAGGCCCGCTCGAGATCCCCGCGCAGCCGTCTGATCGCCGCAGGCCCGTGCTTCCCGGCGAGCGCCTGCCGGCGCGCACCCCGGAACAACTGGCGATGGACGCTGATCAGCAAGCCGGCGGCGATCCGGGCGTCCCGCTCGTCGACGCCGAGCTCGCGCTGGATCTCCTCCGCGAGCACCTGTGCGAAGCGCGCCATCACCTCGAGCTCCTTGGCCTGCAGCGCGGGCGACTCCTCGATGATCCGCGCGAACGTCGCGAAGCTCGGGCTGCAGAGACGAGGGCACTCGCTGAGCTGGAGTCGCCGCAGCGCGCCGAGGATCGACTCGCCGGGCTCTCGTCCGCGGATCGTCTCGACGAGCAGCTCTTCGCGCTTCGGCACCTCGTCGAAGAAGAGGTCCTCCTTCGTCGGGTAGTAATTGAAGACGGTCTTCTCCGAGACACCCGCTGCGACGGCGATCTCGGCCACCGTGACGTGGTCGAAGCCGCGCGGGACGAAGAGGCGCATGGCCTCGTCCGCGATCTGCTGACGGGTATGGAGCTTCTTGGACTCCCGCAGGCCCACATGACCAGTGTAGCCAAATATGTACAGTTGCAGAAATAATACTGCGCCTGTAAGTTTGTCGATTCAGCTGTCGCCGGAAGGGAGAATCACGTGCTCGCACGCCTCGCGCATTTCGTCACTCGTCATCGGTTCGCCGTCATCGGGGCCTGGGTCGTGCTCACGATCTTCGGCGGCTTCGCCGCAGGCCGCGTCTCGAAGCGCTGGTACCAGAGCTTCTCGATCCCCGGCAAGTCCGCCTACGAGGCGAGCCAGCGCACGTTGAAGGCGTTCGGCGTCGGAGTTCGGCCGCCCACCGTCGTCGTCTACCACACGCGAGGTGACGCGACACAGAGCGCGGCGATCAAGGCGTCGATGGCGCGCACGGCCGCGGCGAGCCCCGGCGCACTGACGAGCTCGTACTTCTCGACGAATCACAATCCCGCCTACGTCTCGCAGGACCGGCACACGATCTTCCAGGAGATCTATCCGGCGGGGGTCGCCAAGTTCGACACGACGAGCGGCGCCGAGCACATCCGGGCGGTCGCTGCCGCCGGCCTGCCGGCCGGGACGACCGTCGCGGTCACCGGGCACGACCCGCTCGAGGAAGCCTCGACGCACGGCTCGAGCGGCGGCCCGAGCGTGCTGCTCGAGGCGGTGATCGGCGCACTCGGCGCACTCGTGATCCTGCTGTTCGTCTTCGGCACGCTGCCGGCGGTGCTGATGCCGATCGGTGTCGCGGTCGCATCGATCCTCAACACCTTCACCCTGATCTGGATCCTGACGTACATCACGAACGTCTCGATCATCGTCCAGTTCCTGATCGCGCTCGTCGGCCTCGGCGTGGCGATCGATTACGCGCTGTTGATGATCTTCCGCTTCCGCGACGAGCTGCGCGAAGGCGAAGACGTCGAGACCGCGATCGTCCAGACGATGACGCACGCGGGGCGCTCGGTGATCGTCTCGGGCTCGACCGTGGCGGTCGGCCTGCTCTCGCTCGTGATCCTGCCCCTGCCGTTCATCCGCTCGATGGGCATCGGCGGCATGCTGATCCCAGCTGTCTCCGTCATCACCGCGATCACGTTGCTTCCGGCGCTGCTCGCGGTGCTGGGCGAGCGGATCAACAGCGTGCGCGTCATGCCCAAGCGCTTCGCCGACAACGGCCATCCGGAGGACGGCTTCTGGGGCCGGTGGGCGAGGCTCGTCAACCGGCGCCCGGTTCCCATCGCAGCCGCGGGAATCGTGATCGTCGCGATCCTGGTCGCGTTCGGCCTGCAGCTGAACCCGAACGAGTCGCAGCTCAAGAACTTCCCGGGGACGGGCACCGCGATCGAGGGCCGGCAGATGCTGGCCGACGCCGGCATCAGCCCCGGCGTGATGAAGCCGCTCAACGTCCTCGTCGAGGACGGCGGCAACGGCAGGGCGATCGCCGTGAAGGTGAGCAAGGTCGACGGCGTCACGGGTGGAGTCGTTCCCGCCGGCTGGCAGCGCGGTTCGAACTCGCTCGTCGAGGCGTTCCCGAAGACCGACGGGGCGGCTCCCGGCATCCAGGGGATCGTCGACCGCGTCAACAACGCCCTGAAGGGAACCGACGGCACGCTCGGGGGGGTCGCGGCGACGGACCGCGACTTCGTGCACGCGATCTACGGCAACTTCCCCTACGTGCTCGCGTTCGTGATGATCCTGACGCTGATCCTGCTCGCACGCGCCTTCCGCTCGATCGTCCTGCCGATCAAGGCCGTGCTCCTGAACCTCGTCTCGCTCGGAGCTGCGTTCGGGATCGTCGTGATCATCTTCCAGGAGGGCCACGGATCGGGCCTGTGGAACATCACGGCCACGCAGGCGATCACCGCGTGGATCCCACTGATGATCTTTGCGTTCCTGTTCGGCCTCTCGATGGACTACGAGGTCTTCATGCTCTCGCGCATGCGCGAGGCCTACGACGAGACCGGCTCGACGACCCAGGCGATCGAGCTCGGCCTCGCACGCACCGGAAAGCTCGTGACGAGCGCCGCGCTGATCCTGATGTTCGCGTTCCTCGTCCTGTCGTCCAGCCCCGGGTTCGAGATCAAGGAGTTCGCGATCGGGCTGGCGGCGGGCATCATCTTCGACGCGACGGTGATCCGCGCGTTGCTCGTGCCGTCGCTCATGCGCCTGCTCGGGCAGGCGAACTGGTGGATGCCGAACTGGGCGCGGACGGCGCTCTTCCTGCCGTCGCAGGAAGAGGAGCGCGCGCCCGGAGAGGTCGCGGTCGAGAACGCGTAAAGTCGTTCGGGTGAAGACCGGCATTCACCCCGACGAGTTGAACGTGCGCCGAGAGCTTCTGCTCGAGCAGGTCGTCGAGCAGAAGCTCGACGGCTACGTGCTCTTCGACGAGAAGTACATCCAGTACTTCACGGGCTTCGGCTTCCTCGCCACGGAGCGTCCCGTGGCATTCATTGGGGGCGCCGGAGGCGAGCTGGTCGTCTTCGTGCCCGAGTTCGAGGTCGAGCGTGTCCGCGCGGAGACCGACTTCACGCGCGTCGAGTCGTATCCCGAGTACCCGGGGCGCGAGCACCCGATGCACATTCTCGCGCGCGTCCTCGAGAGCCTCGGCCTGCGGCGGGTCGCCGCGGACAGCGACGGCTATCCCGGCATCCTCGGCTACGCCGGCCCGGCGCTCAGCGAGGCGGCCGGTGCGGCCGTGGCGCCGCTCGCGGAGCGGATCGAGTCGCTGATGGTGCGCAAGAGCCCGGCCGAGGTCGAGCTGATCCGCGAGAGCGCACGCTGGTGCGGGCACGCGCACAGGCTGCTGCAGGACTACTCGCTGCCGGGAGCAACCGAGGCGGAGGCGAGCCTCCGCGCCGGCCACGAGGCGACGCTTGCGATGCTGGCCGAGCTGGGACCGAGGTTCGGCGGCCAGCAGGGATCGTCCGACGGTGCGTCGGCGGGCTATCGCGGACAGATCGGCAAGCGCAGCTCCTGGGCGCACGCGGTCGCGCACAACATCGAGTTCCAACGCGGCGACGTGCTCGTCACGGAGACGAGCGCGCCGGTGTGGGGCTACAACGCCGAGCTCGAACGGGCGATGGTGATCGGGCAGCCGACGAAGGAGATGCGGCGTCTGTTCGCGCACATGCTCGCCGCACAGGAGACGGCCTTCGCCGCGCTTCGCCCCGGTGTGACGTGCGCCGACGTCGACAACGCGGTGCTCGACTACTTCGCAGCGAACGACCTGATGCCATATTGGCGGCAGCACGTCGGGCACGCGATCGGCCTGCGCAATCACGAAGCGCCGTTCCTCGACACCGGCGACCACACGCAGGTCGAGGAAGGGATGGTGTTCACGATCGAGCCCGGCGTCTACTCGAGCGAGCTCGGCGGCTTCCGCCATTCGGACACCGTCGTCGTGACGGCCGACGGGATCGAGATCCTCACGGACTATCCGCGCGACCTCGATGCACTGACAATCCACGGCTAGCCGAGACAGGAGTGGCACCGATGAACGCCTGGGACCCGCACCCCGACCTCGACGCTGCGGCGGCGCTCGGGGCCGCTCTACGCACCGTCGGTTACACCACCGAGGCGATCGAGGAGCTGCTCGGGGAAGACGGCCCGTCGGCCGATCTCGCAGAGTCGGTCGTCCTCGAACGGCGGCTGCCGCGCTCTGCGCTGGCGACGGTGATCCGGCTGCTCCTGCTCCAGCGGCCCGTCGGTGCGACCGACGCCGCGGCCGCGCTCGGGCCGGACGGCGTCGGAGCCCTGCTCGCGATCGGGCTCGTGCAGGCCGAGGGCGACCAGGTCGTGCCACGGGCCAGGCTCGTCCCGGCCGAGGGCCTCTATCTGGCCGTCGACGGCTTCTCGCGCGGCCAGGACGATCCCCCGGGCTGGGTCTCGAGCTTCACGCCGACGGCGTACTGGCTCGCCTCGCTGACGCCGCGCCGCCACGTCGAGCACGCGCTGGACATCGGCACCGGGAACGGCGCGCACGCGCTCCTCGCGGCTGCGCATGCCGATCACGTGATCGCGACCGACGTGAACGCGCGTGCGCTCGCCTTCACGCAGATCAGCGCCGCCCTGAACGGGATCGACAACGTCGAGACACGGCTCGGCAGCCTCTTCGAGCCGGTCGCGGGCGAGACGTTCGACCTCATCACCTGCAACGCGCCCTACGTGATCTCGCCCGAGCGCCGCTGGCAATACCGCGACGGCGGCCTGCCCGGCGACCAGCTCTCGGAGCGCGTGGTGCGCGAGGCGGCGCGGCACCTCGCCGACGGAGGCCACGCATCGGTGCTCGTGAGCTGGCTCGCGGAGTCGGAGGACGACCCGGACGAGCGGGTGCACGACTGGCTCGCCGGAAACGGCTGCGACGCCTGGGTGCTCGGTCTCAGCGCCGCGGATCCGCTCGATCACGCAGCCGGCTGGAACGAGCACTTCACCGGCGACCCGGACTCGATGGGCACGGCACTCGACGAGTGGGCGGGCTACTTCGCGGCGCTCGAGGCGGGCTGGATCAGCGAGGGCGCAGTACTGATGCGGAAGCGGGACGGGGACCATCACCTCGTGCGCGCCGACCCCGCTGACGAGGACGAGCTCGAGTTTGCAAGCGATCAGATCGAGCGGGTCTTCGCCGCGCTGGCCCTGATCGCCGACGAGGGCGCCGCTGCGATCCTCGAGGCGCGCCTCACGCTCGCAGACGAGGTGCGCTTCGACCAGGAGCTCGACCGGCGCGGCGAGGTGCAGGAGGTTCGCATCGTGCTCGACGAGGGAACCTGCCCGGAGCTCGAGCTCGAGCCGGAGACCGCCGAGCTGCTGACGACCCTGGATGGGCACAGGACGCTCGACCAGGCGATCGAGCGCATGGTGCGGCGCCTCGACCTCGGCAAGCGTGAGGCCGCCGAGCTGCGCAGCGACGCAGTGCAGGTCGCACGCGAGCTGTTCGAACAGGGCTTCTTCGAGCTCGTCCGCGTCCACGCATGATGTCCACCTCCGATGTGTGGGACGCGCACAGCGACACCGCCGTCGCGTGCGAGCTTCAACTTCGCCAGTTCGGCGGGATCCTCGCCTTCACGGGCGAAATCGCGACCGTCCGCTGCCTCGAGGACAACGTCCTTCTCAAACAGCTCGCCGGCGGGCGCGGTGAGGGACGCGTGCTCGTGGTGGACGGCGGCGGTTCACTGCGCTGTGCGCTCCTCGGCGACAACGTCGCGGGGCTCGCGCTCGAGAACGGCTGGGCCGGGCTCGTGATCAACGGCTGCGTTCGCGACGTGGACGCGCTCGCCGGGCTTGCGATCGGGATCAAGGCACTGGGGGCGAACCCGCGTCCGAGCGGCAAGGACGGCGCCGGCGAGGTCGATATCCCGGTGAGCTTCGGGGGTGCGACCTTCACGCCGGGCGATCTGCTCTACAGCGACGCTGACGGGATCGTGATCATTTAGAGGCTCGGGCTCGTGAGCGAGCAGCGCGGCGCCGACGACGACAGCCCCGAACGACACGACCCGCAGCACCGAGTACACCCCGCCGGGCAGGTGCTCGTGGAAGACGGCCAGGCCGGCCACGATCGGCAGCGCGTTCGTCAGCAGTGTCGACGTGCCGGCCGTCGCGAGGGCCCGCCCGCGCTGGAAGCCGAGCTGGAGCGCCGCGAAGGCGGCGCCGTGCGCCGCCAGGATCGCCACGACGAGGAGGAGCCAGAGACCGCCCGCGAACACGGCCTTGGTCGCTACGTCCCCCGCGGCGTAGAGGACGCCGGCGGCCAGTCCGAGGCCGGCGCCCGGCGCCAGTGCTGCGCTGCCGAGCACGCCGAGCGACGCGACGGCGAGGGACGCGGCCAGCCAGCCGGCGACGGCGGCTCCGTGCGGCGGGCTGCCGGCCCCGGCACCGCCCGCCAGCGACACAGCGAGCAGCAGCAGCCCGCCCGTCGAGATGGCGATCGCGACGCGGTCGCTCTGGGTCAGCGGTGCACCGGCCCGGTGTGCGAACAGCGCGAGCACGCCGATCCCGCCGGCCGCGACCGCCTGGACGAGCGAGAGCGGCGCGACGGCCAGAGCACCGATGTAGAGAGCCCAGCCGGCGAGCCCGACGAGGAAGCCGGTGAGCCACCGCAGGTCGTGGAAGAGCAGCCGCAGCGACGCCAACGGGTGGCGCGGCACCAGCTCCGGCAGCTCCGAGGCGGCGGCATGCTGCGCCACCCAGCCCCAGTTGAGCGCGACGGACGACCCCAGGGCGAGCAGCAGCCCGGCTGCGATGCTCAACGCTTGCTCTTGAACGGCAGGTACGCCTCGGCGGCCAGCGCGGCGACGCCGACGCGCGGCAGGTCGCGACGCTTCTCGTAGACGACGAACCGCCGCTCCCACCGCGGCGCGAACTTGCGGTTGAACAGGAGCAGGTTGTCGAGCTGGAAGTGGCCCTTGAGCGAGAGCAGCGCGCGCCGCTGGATCCCCTGCAGGCTCGACAGCTCGGCCTCCGGCGCGAGCAGCGCGGCGAACGGCGCAAAGTTGAGCGAGACCCGCTCGTACCCGTTCTCCCTCGCCCAGGTCATCGTCTCGCAGATCAGCCACTCGTTGAGCCCGTTCGGGCTGTCCCTGAGACGCGGCATCGACGAGAGCGACAGCGCGCGGCCGGCCGGCGACAGGGCGAAGTGCAGGAATCCGGCGACGCTTCCCGCGGGATCGAAGCCGACGACGAACAGCGCGTCGCGGTCGCCGAGCCGGAAGAGCCGGTCGAGGGCCATGACGAAGCCGCGTTCCGGCTCGGCGCCGCGCCAGGCGCCTGCAACGTGCTCGAGCTCGTCGCGCAAGGCGTCGTCGAGCTCGCTGGGGCGGATGACGCGCGCCGTGTAGCCCGCGCGCTCGAGCCGATGAACCGATTGCCGCACCTTGCGGATCGCGCGACCGTCGAGCGAGAAGGATGCGACGTCGACGACCGCCTCGTCGCCGTGGTAGAGGGAATGCAGCCCATGCCGGGCATAGAGCGGAAGGAAGCGCTCCGAGGCGCCGAGGATCGCGACGCGCCAGTCACGCTCGTGAGCGTGGGCCACGAAGAGCTGCAGGAGCCCGTCGAACGTCTCAGGTGGCCCGATCGGATCGCCCGAGACGATCGCGACCCCGCCCACCACGCGGAAGGCGAGAAACGCCGACTCGCCGGGGCCGAAGAAGTACGACTTGTCGGCGCGCAGGACGAACGGCGCCAGCGTGTCCACCCCCCACGACTGCACGAGCGCCGAGGCGAGCTCTCGCTCGTGCAGCTCCTGGTGCACGCGATGCCGCCACGGTGCCAGCCAGCCCGCCACCACCCAGAGCGTCGCCGCGATCCCCAGCAGGAAGAGCGAGAGCGGGAACCACTCGCCGAAGTGGCCGTTCAGGTGCGGGGAGCCACCGGCGTGCAGTCCGACCAGGCCCCTCGCCGTCTCCTGGAGCGCGAAGCGGAATGTGAGCGGCTGGTCGGCGTCGATGCGGTTGATCCAGAGCACAGCGAAGGCGTACGCGGTGATCACGGTGAGCGAGAGCAGGAGCCGCTGCAGGGCCGCCCGCCTCGTCGCCGTGTCGCCCGGGCGGTCGAAGTCGTGACGGCGTGCAAGCAGCAGCATGAGGATGACGACCGAGGCAAGCGTTCCATCGTTGACGCCGTGCAGAACGTGGAGCGTCACCGAGACCGCAGCGACGGCAACGGCGACCTGCCACGCACGGTGCCGGCGCCGCATGAGGCCCCGCGCAGCGACGAGCAACGCGACCGACGCGACGACGCCGACGGCGTGCGTGAACGGGCCGACGGCGTCGGGGGTGAGGTTGTGCAGAAGACCCGAGTTCTCTCCGGGCAGCACGGTGTGGAGGAGGTTGAGCAGCGCGCCGACGGCGACGAGGCTGCCGACGACGACGGGAGCACGGCTGTTCCGGCGCCCGACCGCCAGAACCGCAGCACCGAGACCGACGAGCATCGCGGGCAGATAGATCGCGGGCAGGCGCGCGGCAACGTCGAAGGCCTCCCGCGCGGAGACCTGCCGCACCACGGCAACCGAGACGCCGGTCTCGAGGTAGGCGAGCGCTCCGATCCCCACGGCGAAGAGCAGCGCCGCGGCCAGACGCTCGATGCCGGCCCAGCGCGCATACAGCCCGAGCGCGACAGCCGCGGCGCACCAGATCAACGTGAACCACAAGAGCGAGGCGGACGCGTGGTGCGAGAGCTCGTCGAGCGGCAGTGCGAGACGCACGCGGGGGCCGGGAAACGCCGGGTTGACGAGATAGAACCAGCCGCTCGTCGAAAACGCGACGACGAGCAGCAGCGGCACCGCGGCGAGCTTACGCAGCATTGAGCCTCCTCGACATCGCGAGCAGGGCGCGCGAGGCGTTGCCGCGCCAGATGCCCCAGTTGTGGCCGCCGTGCACGACGAAGTAGTGGAACGGGATGTGGTAACGACGAAGCTCTGCGGCGAAGGCGGTGTTCTGCTTGACGAAGTGGTCGCCGGTGCCGCTGTAGAACCAGACGAACGTGTGAGCCCGCCGCAGTTTCGCGGCGGCAGCGCGGAGAGTCAGACTCGGACTGTTCCGGCGGAGCGCCGCCCGGTCGGCCCCGAAGATCGCGCGGATCGGGTCGGCGCGCTGGTAGCCGGACCAGCTCTCGAGCACGGCGAACTCACCCGGGTGATGGATGCCGATGTTCAGCGCGCCGTAGCCGCCTTCCGAGAGGCCGGCGAGCGCGCGGGCGCTCCCGTGCGGGATCGTCCGGTAGCGAGCGTCGACCGCACGGACGAGGTCACGCGCGACGAACGTCTCCCAGTCCGACTTCGGCCGGACGCCGTTCGCCCATTCCTCGTCGGTGAACGAGCTCGTCGACCCGAACGGCATGACGAGGATCGCGGGCGGGATCCTGTGCAGCGCGACCAGCTCGTCCTCGACCACACCGAGCCTGACAGTGTCGATGAACGCGGCGGGGCGGCCGGGCACACCGTGGAGGAGGTACACGACCGGGTAGCGCCGGTGCGGGCTCGCCGCGTACCCGGGCGGCAGGTAGACGTCGACCGGCTGACTGCGACCGCCGAGCGCCGCGCTCGCCAGTTTGAAATGGGTGGACACGCCGGCCGCGTGGACGAAGGCCGGATCCCTGGGTGGCGCGAAGCCGCGATAGATCCAGTAGTTGTCGACGTAGCGGTACGCGCCGACGAGCCCGACGGCGACGAACGCCGTCAGCGCGAAGGCGCCGAGCCGCGCGCGGGTGGGAACCGTCAGAGCCGTCCCGAACACAGCCTGGTTGTACGCCACGCCCGCTAAAGGAGCGGTTAAGCGGCAGTTAGCCGTCTGCGCTGCTCAGGTAGTCTCCGCGCCTTCGATCTGCCGCTCGACGAGACCGCCGACGTATTGCTCGGCGACGACGCGCTACACGTCTCGTGTGGCCGCTCGAACCCAAGGAGGAGTGAGATGGACTACGAGATCCAAGAGGTCCCCGAGGGGACGTACGCGGTGATCAGGCGAACGGTTGCGTTCGCGGATGTTCCGAGCGTGATGGCGGAACTGATGGGGATGGTGCAGAGCTGGGCGGACACTGTCCCCCACGGCGTGCACATGTGCATCTCGTCGAGGACTCCGGACGGACGGCTGAACCTCGCGCCGGGCGTCGAGGTCGAGCGGGACGCGGTCGAGCCGCCCGAGGGCTTCGACCTGGTGACGCGGCCCGCGCAGCGGGCGGCGGTGCACCTCTACGTCGGCCCCTACGATGGGCTGCCGGGTGTCTACCAGGAGCTCTACGAGCAGCTCCAGCGCGACGGGCACAGGGAACAGGGCGAGCCGATCGAGCTCTACGAGAAGCACGACCCGGTGCCGGAGACCCGGATCATCTGGCCGGTCGGCTGAACGTTCGCTCCAGCCGTCGCGAGCAGGCAGGCGCAGCGCTGCCGACGCCCGCACCGCGGGTGTCCATCGCCCGCTTCGAGATCCCGATCGAGTAGCAGCTCGCGCTTCGGCAGGAGGTTCAGCGCGCGTCAGGCGGCGGGAGCGAGATGGTCGAGCGCCAGCCCGAGCCAGACGCGCGCGTGGGCCTGCCAGAGCTTCGTCGTATGGCCGCCGCTGTAGACCGCGAAGAGATGCTTGACGTGGGCGGCGTTCAGTTCGCGATTCAGCCGAAGGTTCTCCGCAAGGAACCGCGAGTCGCCGTCACCCACGTAGAAGCCGAAGAAGGTCGGTCGACGGCGCTCGTCCGCCTTCAACACCGAGATCAGATTGTGCGCGCTCGTCAGCGGCCCGCGCGCGAGCGCGCGTGTCCCCGTCGGGTCGGTCGGATGGAAGTACCCCGACCAGGACTCGACGACCGAGAACCGTCCGAGGTGGTGCAGCCCGAGGACGGTCGCGCCGAACCCGCCCGCGGACAGCCCGATCAACGCGCGTCCGCGACGCGAGCGAATCGTGCGGAAGCGCTTGTCGATCGCGGTGGGCAACTCCTCCGCGATGAACGTCTCCCAGTTGCGGCCCGCCCCCCAGTTCAGATACTCCGGATCCGTGTCCCCGGCTCGGGAGCCCTGCGGCATGACGAGGATCGCGGGCGACCCGGCACGCTCGAGCGTGTCGCCGAGCCAGACGCTGTTCCGGTAGGCGTCGGGGCCGGCCGGCAGTCCGTGCAGGAAGTAGATGACGGGATAGCGCTCGCCACTCGTCGCGTAGCCGTCGGGGAGGATGACGAGCGCGTGCGCCTTGCCGCCGAGGGCGATGGACCGAATGGTTTCGTCCACCTCGTGCGACTGACGACCAAGCGCGACCGCGGCAGCCGACGCTGCGACCGCGAGACCGAGCAGCGCGATCCCCACGCGTCTCACAGATCAGTTGTAGCCGTACGAGCTAAGACGTAACCGAGAGTTCATCTGCGCCCCGCTACCGTCGCTCCCCATGGGCTCGCTGGTCTCGATTCTCGCCGCAGCGGCGCTGCTTCCGGGCTTCGCCCACTTTGCGACCGGCCCGGCCGGCGGCTCGGTGCAGACCGGCATCTTCCCGGGCGAGCAGAGGGCCGGTTTCGTCTACCTGCCCCCCGGCTTCAGCCGCTCCGCGCGGTACCCCGTCGTCTACCTGCTGCACGGCATGCCCGGGGCGCCGACCGAATATCTCGCCGGCACGGATCTCGCCCGCTGGGCCGACACCGAGATCGAGCAGGGGGCGATCGAGCCGTTCATCGCGGTGCTGCCCGCCGCGGGGCCGGACCCGGGTTACAACGGTGAATGGGCGGGGCGAATCGCCGCACCGCTCGTCGACCGGATCGTGCCGTGGGTCGACGCGCACCTGCCGACTGTCGCAGCCCGCAGGGGCCGCGTGATCGCCGGCCTCTCGGCCGGAGGCTTCGGCGCGGTCGACATCGCGCTTCGGCACCCGAACGTGTTCGGCGCGGTCGAAGCCTGGTCGGCCTACTTCTCCCCGCTGCACGACGGGCCGTTCAGACACGCGCCTAAGCCGGTGCTGGCCGCCAACGACCCCACGAAGCTCGCACCGCCGCTGGCGGCGACCCTGCGCCGGAACGGCACGCAGTTCTTCCTCTCCACCGGCCCGGGACACAGCCACTGGTTCAAGCCGAAGCAGACGCTCGCCTTCGCACGCGAGCTGCGCAAGCTCGGTGTGCCGGTGAGCTACCACGTGTACGCGAACGCCCGCGGCGAGTGGCGCGCCCAGTTCGACACCGGTCTCATCTGGGCGCTTCGCGCGCGCTGATCTGATTCGTGCGCAACGTGCACGTTTTCCCGCAACGCGCCTCTTGCGCGCCCGGCCAGCTCCGGCATACATTGCGGATCCCGCCGGGCGCGGAGCGCGAGTAGGTCGAAGCCCCACCAAGCGGTCGTGACGGACGCAAGTCTTGATCGGTCGGTCGGTGAGGTGGACGAAAGCGCCACCGACCCGGCGGGATTTCTTTTTCCTGGGGCGATGCAGACAGCCACAGTCGCAGAGCGGCCAGACCTCGCCGGGCCGGCGTGGGAGCGGACGCGCGACACGATGCCCGAGTACAACAACCACGGCGACGTGCTCAACGTCTACTGGGGCCGGCTCACCGAGGAACAGCCGCAGTACCAGTTCCACCTGATCGGGGAGGCAGACGAGATCCTGGCCCGCGCGCGCTCCGTCGCGCTCCGCTGGGACGGGACGGTCGAGGATCTGCCGACGGGCATCGACGGTGCGATCGCCCGCGGCTTCGACGAGGGCGGCGCGAACGCGCTGTGCGCCCTGGTGATCATGGTGCCGCGTGACCTGCAGAATCGCGGACTGAGCGCGGCTGCAGTCGAGGGAATGCGGGAGATCGCCCGTGCGCACGACTTCGGCTCGCTGATCGCACCGGTGCGGCCGAGCTGGAAGGACCGCTATCCGCTGATCCCGATCGAACGCTACGCCGGATGGCGCCGCCCCGACGGTTTGCTGTTCGACCCGTGGATGCGCGTCCACGAACGCCTCGGTGCGAACGTGCTCAAGGCCGAGACCCGCTCAATGCGCATCACCGGCACGGTCGGGGAGTGGGAGGAGTGGACGCAGACGGCGTTCCCCGAGAGCGGCGAGTACTGGTTTCCCGGCGGGCTCGCGACGGTCGCGATCGACCGTGAAGCCGACTGTGGCGGTTACTGGGAACCGAACGTCTGGATGCACCACGCGCTCTGATCAGAGCGCCGGGAAACCGGGCGTCGACAGCACCCGGTCGTCGGCGAGGATCGTCATCGCCGAGTAGCCGGCCGGGAGCCGCGCCGTCCAGGCCGGGCCGGACTCGCCCATTGCGAACGCAGCGGTCGCATACGCGTCGGCGGTCGCGAGCACGGGGCCCGCGATCGTCACGGAGAGAACGCCGGCCGGCGGCCGGGCGGTGTGAGGATCGACCACGTGCTCCCCGCGCGCGTACGCGCCCGACGTGGCCACGGCGAGATCGTTCGCCTGGACGACCTTGGCGATCCGGTCGCGCAACCGCGGATGCTGGATGCCGACGCGCCACCGGTCGTCCGGCAGAGCAGCGCCGCGGAGGACCATGTCGCCTCCGGCGTTGACCGCGTAGTTCCGCGCGCCGCAGCCGTCGAGAACCGTTCCGGCCCGGTCGACCGCCCAGCCTTTCACGAGCCCCGACGGGTCGATCGCGCCCGCGAGCGCCGCACGGGCGTCGAAGTAGCCGGCTGTCTCCCGCCACAGCTCCTCGCAGCGTTCGAGCACCTCGCGCACCGTCTCGTGCGCGTCGGCGAGGGCGAGCTCGCCGCGATTCAGGCGGCTGATCTCGCTCTCGTCCTTGTACGTGCTGAAGGTCGCGTCGACGAACCGGAGCCAGTCGAACACGCGATCGACGGCCGCATCGCCGACGTCCTCGTCGCGGACGTCGACGACGACCGGCATGCCCATCACGTGCTCGACTCGCGTCGTCACCGCGCTCGTCACCAGGCCTTCGCCGCGAGGATCGCCGACTGCAGCGACGACTGGAACGCGTAGCTCGAGTCGGTCGCACCGGAGACCATGTTGACCGCGGTGCTCTGCGCCTGCAGCGTTTCCTGAATCAGGATCGGTAGCGCCTGCTGGTTGATGAAGACCGAACGATCGGTGTGATTCGGCGACACGGGCACCGTGACGGCGGTGATCTTGCGGGTCACCGTCTTGTGCTTCGTCTTGAGGACGGTGGTCGTCGTCCTCCGCACGACGATCCTCACCTGCACGTCGCCCCAGCGGCCCGCCGATCCCGGCGCACCGGTGAACGATCGTGTCGCAATGACGACTTTCTTCTTCACCGCCGGCCGCAGTGAAGTGGCGGAAGCCCAGGCGTTGACGTTCGGCACGGCGATTGCCGTGACGGTGAGGGCGATGGTCAGAGCTTTGCGCATTGGTTCTCCTCGTTTCTCAGGTCAGGGCGAAGCGTTCGGCGTGGACATTTCTCCTCGGCACGCGAGCACGGCGAAGGTTGTCTCGGATTGCGTCGATCATGGCCGGGGGGCCGCAGAGGAAGACGTCGCGCTCTGCGATGTCGGGGACGAGCTCGAGCAGGTGAGAGGGCGACAGCAGCTCGCGGCCCACCCCGCGGTGGTCGCCGGCGACGATGTGCAGCGTTGCGCGCCCGTCGGCAACCAGCCGCTCGAGCTCGTCGCGGAAGATCAGATCCGAAACGGAGACGACGCGGTAGAGCACGACGGCGTCACCGTGCATCCGCTCGAGCAGCGCGCGAATCGGGGTGATCCCGATCCCGCCGGCGATCAACACCGTCTTGTCTCGCCGGCGCCGCTCCTCGGTGAAGACGCCGAGGGGGCCTTCGGCAATCACCCGCGTCCCCGGTTTGACCGCGGCGAGCCGCGCCGAATGATCGCCGAGCGCCTTGACCGTGATTCGGAGCGATCGGCCGTCGGGCGCAGCAGACAGCGAGAAGGGGTGGGCGGTCCAGAAGCGGTGACGGTCGAGGAAGCGCCAGAGGAAGAACTGCCCCGCTTTGGCGCCGAGACGATCGAGCTTTCGCCCGGTGATGGTCAGCGAGACGACTCCGGGAAGTTCCTCTCTCACCTCCGAGACCCTGAGCCGGTGCCGAGAGGCGGCGACCAGGGGAGCGGCGATGCGAAAGCCGACGAGCACGACGATCGTGGCGATGAAGAGGCCGCGCCAGTAGTCGGCGGCGAGCCGGTCGAGCACGAGCTCGTTGCCGGTCGGGATCTCGTGGAACCACGCGAGCGCGATCCCGGCGTACGCCATCAGGTGCACGGCGTACCACCACTCGTAGGAGAGGCGGCGCCTGACGATCACGAGCGAGGTCCCGACCACGGCGAGCAGCAGCGCCGTGCCGACGGTGGCGGTGATCATCCCCGGGTAGATGCCGCCGCCGAGCATGGTCCGCAGCTCTTTGCCGACGGTGAACTTGTCGAGGAGCGCATAGCCCCACACGGTGAACACGACGTGCGCGATCACGAGATCGATGCACACGTGCCCGTTCCAGCGATGCCAGCGTGTCAGCCGGTCGAACCCGGCGATCCGCTCGAGCGCGGGGATACGCGCGAGCAGGATCACCTGGATGAGCGCCAGGTACGCGCTCCAGAGGCCGGTCAGCCGGCCGATCGAGGTGAAGAGGTCGCCCGTCGAGCGAATCGTGAGATTGCCGCCGTGCACCCACAGCCAGGTGATCAGCAGCGCGTTGCCGACGAGGAGAACAGCGACCACGACGGCCGCCGCGCGACGACGGGCAGCTGCGCCCACCCGGGGGCGCGCCTCGCCCCGTGGGATCGCGATACCGGTCATCGCCACAACGTAGAGCGGGTTTCTGGGAATTGGCTGAGCACGAAGCGACTCTTAGTTCGGTCTTAGCCGACGTTGATGGGATCCTTGACCCGTGCTCGGAATCGCCCTCGGACTGGCGGTGCTCCTCGGAGGGCCGACCTCGTCCTCGCCGCCGTCCGTCACGGGCTCGCTGCAGCAGGGCGCGAAGCTGACCGCGGCCGCAGGGACGTGGACGGCCTCAGAAACGATCACCTACGCGTACCAGTGGTACCGGTGCGACGCGAACGGCGCCCATTGCAGCTCGATCCACGGCGCGACTCGAGGGACGTACACGCAGGTGCGCAAGGACGTCGGCAAGACGATCGGCCTCGCCGTGCGGGCCACCGACAAGTCGGGGACGACCACGGCGTACGCACCGCTCGCCGGTCTCGTCGCCGCACCCGGAACGGCGCCTGTCGCGACCAGGCAACCGCCGGAGAGCGGCGAGCCGATCGTGGGCCAGGGCCTGAAGGTCGAAGCGGCAACGTGGAGCTCCGCCCCGGCGGCGCTCAAGTACGCCTGGCTCCGCTGCAACGCGAACGGGCGGCTGTGCACTGCCGTCGCGGGCGCGACGACGGATACCTACGCCGTCACCGCCGCGGACACAGGACACGTGCTGCTCGCGGCCGTCACCGCGGGACAGCAGACGGTGCTCAGCCTCAGCGCCGGCGTCGTCCGGGCGGCGCCCGGGCCGGTCGCGAGCGCGCGGCCGGCCGTCACAGGCGCGCTGCAGCAGGGGAGCAAGCTCACCGCGACCGCCGGGACGTGGGCCGGGAGCGGGACGATCACCTACGCCTACCAGTGGTACCGCTGCGACCCGAACGGCGCTCACTGCAGCTCGGTGCACGGCGCGACGAAGGGGACGTACACGCTCGCCGCCGCCGATGTCGGCAAGACGATCGGGCTCACCGTCCGCGCGACGGACTCGACGGGAACGACACCGGCGTACGCCTCCCTCGCCGGTCTCGTCGCGGCGAAGGCCTCGACGCTCGCGGCGACCGCCCAGCCGACGCTCAGCGGCACTGCTGCGGCCGGCCAGGCGCTCACGGTCGTGCCCGGGACCTGGTCGGGGGCGGCGCCGACCGCCTTCACGTACACCTGGCTGCGCTGCAACGCGAACGGCCGGCTGTGCACGCCGATCGCCGCCGCGACGGCCGCGAGCTACACCCTGACCGCCGACGACTCGGGCCACACGATCGTCGCAGCGGTGGCCGCCACCGCCGGCACGGCCGCTGAGGCCGTGCTGACGGTGGCGTCTTCTGTCGTGCCCTAGCTCCGGGTACCGAGGGTGGCGGAGAGGGTCTTCGACGATCCCCCGCGGAGGACGGTCAGCGTCAGCTTGTCGCCGGGCTGGTGCGAGTCGATGATCGCCCGCAGCTGCTCCGCGGTTGTCACGGTCGTGCCGTTCACACCGGTGATCACATCGCCGGCCTTCAGGCCCGCGTCGGCGGCGGCGCTCCCGCTCTCGACCGTGGCGACGGCGACGCCGTTGCCGCTCGAGGCGGTCTTGACCTGGACGCCGAGCAGTGCGTGCTGGGCCTTGCCGCTCGCGATCAGCTCCGTCGCGATCGTCCGGACCGTGTTGGACGGGACCGCGAAGCCGATGCCGTCATTTCCGCCGGAGTCGCTCTGGATCTGCGAGGTGATGCCGATCACCTGAGCATTCAGGTTCAGGAGCGGGCCGCCCGAGTTGCCGTGGTTGATCGCGGCGTCGGTCTGGATCGCCCCTTCGATCGGTGCGTTGTCGGGTGAGGTGATCTCACGGTTGATCGCGCTGACGATGCCGCTCGTGACGGTGTTGTCGAGCCCGAAGGGGTTGCCGATCGCGACGACGCCGTCGCCGACCGCGACCTTGCTCGAGTCCCCGAGCGTCAGCGGGACGAGCTTCGAGGCCGGAACGTCCACGTGGATGACTGCCAGATCGGTGTCGGGATCGGTGCCGACCACGGTCGCCTTGGTGGTCGACCCGTCGGAGAACTTGACCGTCACCGAGCTCGCGCCGGAGACGACGTGGTCGTTGGTGACGATGTCACCCTTGGTGTCGTAGACGAAGCCGGTTCCTTCGGCGGACGCGGTCGAGCCCTGGCCGCTGGGGAACGTCGAACCGCTCCCCGTCGTGACCACGTCGATCTCGACGATCCCGGGCGTGGTCGCCTTGGCGATCTGGCCGACGGTGAGGGTCGAGTTGGCGATGTTCGCGCTGTTGGTCGACGCCGCGACGACGGTGGTCGTCGTGTGCGCCGGCCCGCGGGAGAGCGCCAGCGCTCCTGCGCCGGCCCCCGCGCCGGCGAGCGCCGCGACGGCGACCGTGGCGACGACTCGATTGGTCTTCCTGGGCATGCGATTCCGTCCTCCTGGTCTGTTGTCTCCCTCCAGTTGACCATCCGGCGCTATGCGGCGCCTCTGTGGGACCTAGGAAGAACCGAAGAAGGCAGAGTGTGCGCCGTGCCCTCGCTCCCGCCAGCGCTGCATCACCGCGACTTCCGCCGGCTCTGGACATCGATGCTCTGCTCGAGCGTCGCGATGCAGATGGCGGCCGTGGCGATCGGCTGGCAGGTGTACTCGATCCACCACAGCGCCTTCGATCTGGGCCTGATCGGGCTCGCCGAGTTCGCGCCGGTGCCGCTGCTCGCCCTGCCCGCGGGGCAGTTGGCCGACCGGCTGCCCCGGCTGGCGGTCGTCTTCGTCTGGGGCTTCGCCGATGCCGCGGTCTTCGGCCTGCTCCTCGTCGTCACGATCAGGGGCGCGGACCAGCTCTGGCCGTTCCTGGCGCTGGCCCTCGCCACCGGCACGGTGGCCGCCTTCGGAAACCCCGCCGGGCGCTCGCTCGTCCCGGAGCTCGTGCCTGCGGAGCTCCTGACCGGCGCGATCGCCCTGCGGTCGATCGGCGGCCAGATCTCGACGATCGCGGGGCCGGCGGTCGGCGGGCTCCTCTTCGCGATCCGGCCCGAGGCGGTCTACGTGGTGGGGATCGTCCTGCTCGTCACCTCGTCGCTCCTGCTCCTGCGCATGACGCGCCCCGAGGCCGTGACGCGCATCGGGCCCGAGCCGCCGCGCCTCGAGAGCCTGCTCGGAGGGATCCGACTGATTCGCGCGACGCCGATCATCCTCGGCGCGATCACACTCGACCTCTTCGCCGTGCTCTTCGGCGGAGCCGTGGCACTGCTCCCGCTCTTCGCCAAGTCGATCCTGCACACCGGCCCGCTCGGGTTGGGCGTGCTCCGAAGCGCGATCGCGATCGGCGCACTCGTGGCCGGCATCCGCCTGGCCCACAGGCCGCTCGGCGGCAGGGCAGGACGCACGCTGCTGCTCGTGGTGGGCACGTTCGGCGCGAGCATGGTCGTCTTCGGCCTCTCGCGCTGGTTCCTCGTCTCGGCGCTCGCGCTCGCCGTCAGCGGCTTCGTCGACATGATCTCGATGAACATCCGCTCGACCACCGTCGCGCTCGCGACGCCCAACTCGCTCCGCGGCCGCGTCAACGCGGTGGAAGGCGTGTTCATCGGCGCTTCGAACGAGCTCGGGGCGTTCGAGTCGGGCACGGCTGCGGCGCTCCTCGGTGCGGTGCCGGCGGTGGTGCTCGGCGGGGCGCTGACGATTCTGCTCGCCGTGGTCTGGCCGAGGTTCTTCCCCGACCTCGCGCACGTCGACCGACTGGAGGACGTGAAGCCCTCAGCCTCCGGTCTTGGAGAAGTGCTGCCAGTCGGGCGAGGCGGTCCAGCGGCCGCCCCAGAGCCAGCCGACTGACGCAAAGGCCCGGACGAGGGCGCCGCCTGCGACCGCCATCCCGCGGCGCACGCGCCCGCGGTCCGTGAACGCGCGCCCGGCGGGCGGCAGCACGCGCCCGCCCTCGATGTAGGGGTTCTCGACCGTGTTGACGTCGATCGCCTCCCCGTAGGCATGCACCGACCAGCGCCTGGGGCCCGGGGCGACCGCATAGCGGCAGTTGAAGGCCGAGGTGTTGTCCGCCGCCATCGAGCGGTCGTCGCTTCCTCCGAACCGGGCGACCGGCTGCATCCTGTGGATCAGGAACCGCGCCGCATAGAGCCGGCGGAAGACGGCCTGCACGTCGTTCGTGACGCTCCGGTTGACGACGAGCGTGCCGGTGTGCGCCCGGCCGTCGAAGCCGACGAACGAGACGCTCACGGTGCGCAGCTGCTCGGGCCCGACGGGGCAGCCGGGGCGCCACGAGGCCCCGAGCTCCGTGGCCGTCACCGGGGCAACCGACGTGTGAAACGGCGGAAGGGCGGCCATGAGGCAGGCAGCGTACTCTGGCTGCCGCGATGCTGACGCTTGCGCTCGTCCTCCTCGTCGCCTGTCCGCAGCGCATCCACGTGGTCGCGCCGAGCGCTCGCGCGACCGTCGCGACCCTCACCGTCACCGAGTGCGGGCGGCAGACGCTCGGTCCGTGGCGCGCCCGGGTCGGCCACCGGGGCGTCTCGTCTCACCACCGCGAGGGGGACGGGACGACGCCCACGGGCACGTTCGCCCTCGGCCCGATCGTCTACGGCCTCGACCCGAACCCGGGTGTGCGGCTCGCCTACCACCGCCTGCGGTGCGGCGACTGGTGGGACGAGGACCCGAGCTCGCCGTCGTACAACAGCTTTCAGCACGTCGCCTGCGGGGCCACGCCCCCCTTCGACGGCGGCAGCGAGGCGCTCTGGCGAGCCAGAGTCGCCTATCGGGAGCTCGCGATCGTGCAGTACAACGTCGCGCCGGCGGTGCCCGGCCGCGGAAGCGGGATCTTCCTCCACGACGGCACGGGACATGCCACGAACGGCTGCATCTCACTGCCGCGCGGGGAGCTGCTCCAGCTGCTGCGCCAGCTCCGGCCCGGCGCGTCGATCTCGATCACGACGTAGATGTACAGCTACATCACTTTTGCATAATTTGCACTCTTCTGTATAGTTCTCCGAATGCAGCGCGCCGTCATCCTCGGCTGTGCCGGCTACGCCGGCCAGGAGACACTCGACCGCGTGCTCGGGCATCCCGAGCTCGAGCTCGTGGCCCTCGGCTCGGACTCGCTCGCCGGCCGGGCCGCAGGCGCACTCGATCCGCGCCTCAACGGATCGCTGCCGCCGTTTCTGGCGAATGCCGAGGCGGAGCGTGTCGAGGCGGACGTGATCTTCCTCTGCCTCGACAACGACGAGGCCGCCGCGTTCCAGCCGCCCGCCGACACCGTCGTCGTCGACCTCGCCGGCACGCACCGCCTGACCGACGAGCAGGCTGCGGCCGCGTGGTACGGCACCGCGCCGGGCGCATGGAGCTACGGCCTGCCGGAGCTCTTCCCGCCGGAAGGCCTCCTGATCGCGAACCCGGGCTGCTACGCCACCGCCGCCCTCCTCGCGCTCGCCCCGCTCGCCGGGTCGATCTCCGGCGCCGTGGTGGACGGGAAGTCGGGCGTCTCGGGCGCAGGCAGGTCCCTGAAGGCGTCGTCGCATGCGGGCTCCGTGCTCGAGAACCTGACCCCGTACGCGGTCGGTGCGCACCGCCACGCCCCGGAGATCTCCCAGCAGCTCGGACTGCCGGTGTGCTTCGTCCCGCATCTGCTGCCGGTGCGCCGCGGCCTGCTCGCCACGTGTTACGTGCAGACCGACGCCGACGCCCGCGCGCTGCTCGAGGACGCCTACGCCTCGAGCCCGGTCGTGCGGGTGCTCCCCGATGGGGTCACCCCCGAGCTCGCCCGCGTCCAGGGCACCGACGCCGCCGAGATCGGCGTCTTCACCGACGGCGAGACCGGAACGACGATCGTCATCTGCGCACTCGACAACCTGGGCAAGGGCGCCGCGGGCCAGGCGGTCCAGAACGCGAACCTCGCGCTGGACATCGACGAGACCGCGGGACTGAGGCTGGCAGGAGTGCTGGTTTGACGGTCACGGCGCCGCAGGGGTTCGTCGCCGCGGGCGTGCACGCGAAGATCCGCAAGGAGAAGCGCGACCTCGCACTCGTCCGCTCGCTCACGCCCGCCACCGGAGCCGCGATGTGGACGCAGAACCGCGTGCTCGCAGCCCCCGTCGTCGTCTCCAAGCAGCACCTCGAGCTCGCGCAGCCGCAGGCGGTCGTCGTGAACTCCGGCGTTGCGAACGCCGCAACCGGCGAGCAGGGCCTCGCGGACGCGGCCGCGACGGCCGAGCACGCCGCCTTGCTGCTCGGGCTCGCGCCCGAGCAGGTGATCGTGCTCTCGACCGGCGTGATCGGCGCACCGCTGCCGATGGAGCGGATCCTCGCCGGGCTCGACGACGCAGCCGCGGCGCTGGCGGCGGACGGCGGCGCGGACGCGGCCGAGGCGATCCTCACGACCGACACACGCCCGAAGACCGCCGTCTCGCGGGGCGCGGGGTTCACGGTCGGCGGCATGGCGAAGGGCTCGGGAATGATCCACCCCAACCTCGCGACGATGCTCGCCGTCGTGACGACCGACTACCCGCTCGAGCCGGGCGAGGCGATCGAGTTCCTGCAGCCGACCGTCGGCGTCAGCTTCAACGCGATCACCGTGGACGGCGAGTGCTCGACCAACGACGCCGTCGTGCTGCTCTCCTCCGGCGGCGCGGAGATCGAGCGGACACCGGCAACCGACGCCGCGTTCGCGGCCGCGCTCCGGGCCGTATGCGCCGAGCTCTCGCACGAGATCGTCGCCGACGGCGAAGGAGCGACCCTGCTCGCCGAGATCTCCGTCCGCGGCGCCGCGAGCGACGACGAGGCGAGGGCGATCGCGCAGCGCATCGCAACCTCGCCGCTCGTCAAGACTGCGCTCTTCGGCCGCGACGCGAACTGGGGCCGCGTGCTGATGGCTGCCGGCTCGGCGCCGTTCAACGGCGGCTACGCCCAGCTCGAGCCTGCGCTCGTCTCGCTCGCGTACAACGGCACGCCGGTGCTCGTCGCCGGCGCGCCTCAGAACGTCGAGCCGCCGGTCGACGGCGCGACCTGCACGATCGATCTCGACCTCGGCCTGGGCAACGGGTCGGCCGGGTACCTGACCAGCGACCTGTCGTACGACTACGTCCGGATCAACGCGGAGTACCGCTCATGACACGGCTCGTCGTGAAGGTCGGGGGCGCCGTCGCCTCCGAGTCGGTCGACCGGATCCTCGGCCTGCGCGAGGAGGGTCACGAGCTCGTCGTCGTGCACGGCGCCGGCCCACAGATCACGGAGGAGATGAACCGGCGCGACATCCCGGTCGAGTTCGTGAACGGCCGCCGGCGCACGTCGCGCGCCGGGCTCGAGGTCGTGCGCGAATCGATGGCAGAGGTCAACTCCTGCCTCTGCGAGGCGCTCGGCGAGGTCGCGGTGTCCGTCTTCGGCGACCAGGCCGGTCTCTATGCCGTCCCGGTGCCGCCGCTCGGCTGGGTCGGCGACCCGCTCCCGTGCCGCCCGAGGCAGATCCTCGCCGCGATCGCGGCCGGCAGGGTGCCGGTCGTCGCGCCGCTCGCGGTAGGGCCGCTGAACGTGAACGCCGACGACGCGGCCGCCGCGCTCGCGCTCGGGCTCGGCGCACGGCGCCTCGTCTTCCTGACCGACGTGGCAGGGCTGTACGTCGACGACGAGGTGCTCGACGCGATCAACGTCGACCGCGCGACACGCATGCTCGAAGCCGGTGAGTTCGAAGGCGGGATCGTGCCGAAGCTCCGCGCTGCCGCACTCGCCGCGGGCAGTGGGATCGCCGCGGAGATCGGCCGCACGGCGGTGATCGCATGACACACGTCGCCTCGCTCTCGAAGCTTCTCCCCACCTACGCGCGGCTGGACGTGACGTTCACCGACGGCGAAGGCTCGTGGCTCGTCGACGCAGACGGCAAGCGCTACCTCGACCTCTTCGCCGGGATCGCAGTGGTCGGGCTCGGCCACCGCCACCCCGCGCCGCTCGCAGCCGCGCGCGCACAGCTCGACCGGCTGTGGCACGTGTCCAACCTCTACTCGACCGAGCCGATGCAGGAGCTGTCCGTGAAGCTGTCGGACGTCTTCGGTGGGTCGCGGGCGTTCTTCTGCAACTCGGGCGCGGAGTCGATCGAAGCGGCGCTCAAGTGGGCGCGCAAGGCGACCGGGCGCAGCGAGGTCGTCGCGCTCGACGGCTCGTTCCACGGCCGCACGTTCGGCGCGCTGTCGGTGACCGGGCAGCCGGCGAAGCGCGCTGCGTTCGAGCCGCTCGTTCCGGGCGCCGTGTTCGCGACGCCCGGAACGCTGGCCGATCACGTCGGGCCGCAGACGGCCGCGATCCTGCTCGAGCCGGTGCAGGGCGAAGGCGGCGTGCATCCTCTTCCCCCGGAGGTGCTCGCCGAGGCACGCACGCTCGCCGATGCGCACGGCGCGCTGCTGATCCTCGACGAGGTGCAGACCGGCGTCGGACGCAGCGGAGAGTTCTTCGCGTGGCAGCGTCTGGGTGTCAAGCCGCACGCCGTGACGCTCGCCAAGGGCCTCGCGAACGGGTTGCCGATCGGCGCGCTGCTCGTCGCCGACAATGCGCCCACCGGCTTCGAGCCGGGCGACCACGCGTCGACGTTCGGCGGCGGCCCTGTAGCGTGTGCCGCCGCCTGCGCCGTCCTCGAGACGATCGACGCCGAGCTGCTCGCTCAGGTCCGCTCGACCTCCGAGTTCTTCCTCGGCGAACTGGCGCAGTTCGGCGAGGTCCGCGGCCTCGGCCTGCTGCTCGCCGTCGAGCTCGATCAGCCTGCCGGCCCGGTCGTGGAGGCCGCCCTGCAGCACGGGCTCGTGATCGGCAGTGCCGGCGAGCGCACGCTCCGCCTGACGCCGCCGCTGACCCTCTCGGCCGACGAGGCCGTCCTCGCCGTCGACCTGCTCTCGGAGGTTCTGTCGTGACTACGAAGTTCGAGCGCCAGGGCACGATCCTGCGCCTGGTGCAGCAGCAGCCGCTCTCGACCCAGGCCGATGTCGCAGAGGCCCTGCGCGCGGCCGGCATCGACGCGGTGCAGGCCACGGTCTCCCGCGACATCCACCAGCTCGGCCTCGTCAAGGTGCGCAACGAAGAGGGGCGGCTCGTCTACGCCCTGCAGGGCGCCGCTGACCTGCGCCGCCTCGACGAGCTGACCTTCGCGCTGCGGCGCTGGGCCGGTGGGTTCACACCTGCCGGGAATCTCTGTGTGATCGCAACGCCACGCGGATTCGCAGCGGCGCTCGCGGACGCGATCGATGCAGCCGAGCTCGACGAGGTCGCGGGGACGATCGCCGGCGACAACACCGTCTTCGTCGCGGCGCGCGACGGCCTGAGCGGCGCGGAACTGGCGCGCGAACTGAGAAAGCACCTCCAGTGAGCGTGGTCGAGCGCAGCAGCGTCATCCTCGGCTCGCTGCCGGTCGGCGAGCGGGTCGGGATCGCGTTCTCCGGCGGCCTCGACACGAGCTGCGCGCTCGCGTGGATGCGCGAGCACGGCGCGATCCCCTACGCGTTCACCGCCGACCTCGGCCAGTACGACGAACCGGACATCGACGCGGTGCCGGACAAGGCGCGCCTGTACGGCGCCGAAGACGCCGTGCTCGTCGACTGCAGGGAGGCGCTCGCGCGCGAGGGCCTGGCCGCCTTGCAGTGCGGCGCGTTCCACATCCAGACGGCGGGCAAGCGCTACTTCAACACCACCCCGCTCGGGCGCGCCGTCACGGGGACCAAGCTCGTGCAGGCGATGGCGGAGCACGGAGTGGACATCTGGGGCGACGGCTCGACGTACAAGGGCAACGACATCGAGCGCTTCTACCGCTACGGACTGCTCGTCAACGAGAACCTGCGCATCTACAAGCCGTGGCTGGACAGCGCCTTCGTCGGCGAGCTCGGCGGCCGCAAGGAGATGAGCGAGTGGCTGCTCGAGCGCGGCCTCCCTCACGGCAGCTCGATCGAGAAGGAGTACTCGACCGACGCCAACCTGCTCGGCGCGACCCACGAGGCCAAGGACCTCGAGCTGCTGGAGACGTCGATGAAGATCGTCGACCCGATCATGGGCGTGGCGCACTGGGACCCGGCGGTGAGGATCGAGCCCGAGTCCGTGACGATCGCGTTCGAGCGCGGCCTTCCCGTCGCGATCGACGGCGCCGCGATCGACGATCCCGTCGAGCTGATCCGCACGGCGAACGCGATCGGCGGCCGCCACGGCCTCGGCATGTCCGACCAGATCGAGAACCGCATCATCGAGGCGAAGAGCCGCGGCATCTACGAGGCGCCGGGCCTCGCCCTGCTGCACATCGCCTACGAGCGCCTTCTCAGCGCGATTCACAACGAGTCGACGCTCGAGCGGTACACCGAGGAAGGCCGGCGGCTCGGCCGCCTGCTCTACGAGGGCCGCTGGTACGACGTCCAGGCGCTGATGCTGCGCGACGCGCTGCAGCGCTGGGTCGCCGCGGTCGTCACCGGGGAGGTGGAGATCGAGCTGCGCCGGGGCGACGACTACACGATCCTCGACACGCGCGGCGAAACGTTCAGCTACAGCCCGGAGCGGCTGAGCATGGAGCGCAGCGCGACCGCGTTCACCGCAGCCGACCGCATCGGCCAGCTCGCAGTCAAGATCAACGACATCACCGATGCGCGCAAGCTGCTCGCCGAGCTCGGCTGGACGCTATGACCCTGTGGTCCGGCCGCGTCGAAGGGCAGCTCGCGCCCGAGGTGTGGGACTTCCTGCACGCCCACGACGGCGAGCTGCTCCCATACGACCTCCAGGGCACCCTCCTGCACGCAGAGCGGCTCCACGCCGCCGGGATCCTCGACGACGCCGAGCTCGCCGAGGTCACCGAGAAACTGTCGGCGATCGAGGAGATCGATCCCGCCGACGAGGACGTGCACTCGTCGATCGAGCGCCAGCTCGGCGACGTCGGCCGCAAGATCCACGCGGGCCGGTCGCGCAACGATCAGGTCGCAGCCGCGTTCCGGCTCTATGTCGTCGACGCGTGCGCGCAGGCCGACGCCGCACTCGTCACCTTCGCGCGCGCGATCCTGGCGCGCGCCGAGACGGAAGCCGACACACCCATGCCGGGTTACACGCACCTGCAGCGCGCACAGCCGGTCACCGTCGGGCACCACCTGCTCGCCTGGGCCGAGATGCTCGAGCGCGACCGCGCGCGGTTCTCGTTCGCAGCCGCTCAGGCGGCGCCCTCGCCGCTCGGCGCCGGCGCCCTCGCCGGCTCGACGCTCCCGCTCCCCGCGCCGCCGAACCAGATGCGCAACTCGGTCGACGCCGTTGCGGACCGCGACTTTGCGCTCGACTACCTGTACGCGAGCGCGGTGCTCTTCACGCACCTCTCGCGGATCGGCGAGGAGATCGTGCTCTGGACGACGAGCGAGTTCGGCTTCGCCCGCCTCCCCGAGGAAGCCGCGACCGGGTCGTCGATCATGCCGCAGAAGCTGAACCCCGACGTCGCCGAGCTCGCGCGGGGCAAGGCGGGCACGGCAGTGGGACGGCTCGTCTCGCTGCTCGTCACCGTCAAAGGGCTGCCGCTCGCCTACAACCGGGACCTGCAGCAGGACAAGCCGCCGGTCTTCACGGCGCGGGCCGACATCACCGGCGCGCTCGGCGCCTTGACGGTCCTCGTGTCGGGCCTCGCGTTCGACCGTGAACGGCTCGCGGCGGCGGCCGCCGACCCGCTTCTGCGTGCGACCGACGCGGCCGAGGCGCTCGTGGCCGAGGGCGTCCCGTTCCGCGACGCACACGAGCGCATCGCGGGCGAGGTCCGCGCAGGAACCTTCCAGGCGCCCCCGCCGGGCGACCGCCTCGGCGCCGTCTCCATCGCCGTTCAAGCCGCAAAGGAGCGTTGGTCGTGACCACACCGTTGTCCATCTCACTCGCGGGGCGCGACCTGCTGCGCATCTCGGACCTCGCGCCCGCCGAGGCCGAGCAGATCCTCGATCTCGCGGTCGACCTGAAAGCCGACCCGCGCCGGCAGCTCGCGCCCGGGGCGACGCTCGGCCTCTACTTCTCGAAGCACTCGACGCGGACGCGCGTCTCGTTCTCCGTCGCGATGGCGCACCTCGGCGGCACCGCGATCGCGCTCAGCCCGGACGAGCTGCAGATCTCCCGCGGCGAGTCGCTCCCCGACACGGCGCGCGCCCTCTCGCGCTACATCGATGCGCTGGCGGTGCGCACCCACGCGCACGAGGAGCTCGAGGCCTGGGCCGAATGGGCCTCGGTTCCCGTGATCAACGCGCTGACCGCCGAGGAGCATCCGTGCCAGGCGCTCGCCGACGCGCTGACGATCCGCGACCGTCTGGGCGGGCTCGAAGGTGTGCGCGTCGCGTGGGTCGGCGACGGCTCCAACGTGCTCGTCTCCCTCGCCGCGCTCGGCGAGCTCCTCGGCTACGAGGTCGTCTCGGCGTGCCCACCGGGCTACGAGGCACCCGGTGTGAAGAACGTCGTTCAGCCGAGCGAGGCGGTGGCCGGAGCGAACGTCATCGTCACCGACACGTGGATCAGCATGGGACAGGAGCACGAACGCGCGACCCGGCTGCGTGACCTCGAGCCGTACCGCCTCGACACGACACTGCTCTCGCTCGCTGCACCGGACGCCTTCGTGATGCACTGCCTGCCGGCGCACGCGGGAGAAGAGATCACCGCCGACCTGCTCTACGGCGACCGCTCGGCGATCTGGGACGAGGCCGAGAACCGCCTGCACGTCCAGAAGGCGCTGCTCGCACTGCTCCTCGACGTCTAGCTCTTCGAACGTGGATGAGGCCCCGGCCGCCACTCAGCGGAAGTTCCGGCGGGAGCGCGGTCGCCCAGGCGGCGGTCGCCTCTGTGGGGCGGCGGCTAGAACGAGTTGACTGCGGCGAAGGTGACGGCCCCGACAAGCCTTCCGCTCTTGACGGTGACGCGCCAGCAGCCGCCTTGGGGGACCTCGACATACGACGGGAACTGGTTCCCTGGCGACACGCTTGGGTAGCGGCTTGAGAAATGACCCGGCTTGTCGAGTCGGTTCCCGGAGATCAGAAGCGTCGTGCCTGCACCGGGACGTTGGGCTGTCCAGAGCACCTTGGGGCTGGTCGAACGGGTCTTCACGGTGGTGAAGATCCGAGCGCCGAGAAGGTGCTGCTTCGGCCAGGGCGTGCCGCCGTACAAGAAGAGATGGGCGTGGAAGATCCCGGTTGGGGTGGTCGCGATCCACGGGATCGACCGCAGACCGCCCGTCGCGCTGGTATCGGGCGAGTAGTGCACATGACTCACAGGACACGTCGCCCGGTTTGCGCCGTCCGCAGCAGCCGAGCACCGCAGAGCGATAACTGAGAGCAGCGCTGTGGCGAGGAGAGCCACGAGTCCTTGGCGCTGGATGAAAGCCTTCGGAGTCACCGTGACGGAAGTGTCGCGCAGACCTCCGGTGCCGTCGAGTGGCGTCCAAGACTGTGCGGCCGGGAGCCTGGCAAGGCAGGTACCAGGTACCGCTCCTTCGAAGCTTCCCTAGCGTCGGCGTCTGCGATACGCGCGCGTCTTCGCGCGGTTGCCGCAGAGCTGCATCGAGCACCAGGCGGCGGATCGGTTCGGCGAGTAGTCGTAGAACGACCAGTGGCAGTTGCGGCAGGCTTTGAGCCTCGCCCAGCTGCCGTCGAGCATCGCACCGAACGCGGCGGCGACCAGGTCGTCGAGCTCGTCGCCCTCGCTCGCGATGCGGACCCGGCCGTCGGGGTCGATCCGGGGCGCGAGCCTGGCCGCCGCCCGGTTCACGACCTCGACCGCCGCCGGTGCGGGCGGACCGTGGCCGTTGGCGATCGCCAGCTCGCGCAGGGCGCTCCGCAGCTCCTCCGCGCGCTCGCGCTCCGAGCTCAACCCGCGCTCCTCGAGCCAGCCCGGCAGCCAGTCGACCTCGTTCTCCAGATCGACGCTGTTCAGGAACTGCTGCACCCCGAGGAGCGGCTCGGGAGCTGCCTTCGGAATGTCGTAGCGCGGGCTCATCGTTGCCGGACAGTCTAGACACCGGTAGAGTCGCTGTACTGGTGTCGCAGTTCGTTCGGATCAGCTTCCCGCTCCGGCTCGTGCGCGCGCGCCTCGGCGCGGGCGGCGAACGGGTCGCCCTCGTCGCGATCGGCGTCATCGCGGGCGCGGCCGTGCTCGCCGCCGTGCTCGCGGGCCGGCTCGTGATGCAGGACCGGGCGCTGGCGCTCACGACCGCGCAGCTCTCGCCGGGCGACCGCGAGGTGCAGGTCGTCTGGAGCGGTGCGGTCGACCGGTTCTCGCAGCTCGATGCGACCGTGTCGCCGAAGATCCGCGCCGTCACCGGAGAGCAGCCGGACGCGGCCATGCTCTTCCGTGAGGCGTCCATCCAGGGGCGGCTCGTCAATCTCCGCGCGGCGAACAACCTCGGCCGCTTCGTCCGCCTCGTCTCCGGCCGCCTGCCGACGACGTGCGTGCCGTCGCACTGCGAGGTCCTGCGCCTGAAAGGAAAGGGGCCGATCCCGTCGACGAAGGCCCTGCACCTGATCGAGGTGGGCCGCGCAGTGTTGAAGCCGGGCGCGTCGATCGCCCCGTTCGTCCTGCCCACGCCGCCGACCGAGCAGGTCGCGCGGGCGGTCCGGTACCACACGCCGCAGCCGTCCCCGGTCGTGATCGCAAACGGCGTCGCGGGCCTGTCGGCGACGCCCGAGCTGCAGACCTTCTACCGGTCGTACGCCTGGCTGCTCCCGCTCGGAAGCGGCGACCTGCACCCGTGGGACATCGACGCGTTCACCGGTCAGGTCCGCCGGCTGACCTCGGAGATCGAGTCGAGCTCCGACGAGTTCCAGGTGACCGCGCCGACCGACCAGCTCGCCGCGGCCACGGCATCCTCGCGCGGTGCGTCGCGCCGCCTGCTCCTCCTCGGCGGCGAGGGCGGCGCGCTCCTCCTCGCGTTCACGATCCTGGCCGCCGCCGCGCTCCGCCGCGACGTGACCGACGCCCGGCGGCGCCTGACGTGGTTCGGCGCGCGCCGCTGGCAGGTGGAGCTGCACACGCTTGCCGAGTCCGGCGCGCTCGCCGTGGCGGGCACCGTCGCCGGCTGGGTGCTCGGCGGCGCGGTCGCCGCGGTGATCGCGTCTCGTGCCGGCTCGCCGGCGGGCGCCGTGGTCGAGCATTCGCTGCTCTCGACGAGCGGGCTCATGACGGCGGCCGCCGTCGCCGCGACCGCCGGGCTGTTGCTCTACGCGACCGTGCGGGCACCCGCCGTGCAGCTCGGACGGCTCGGCCTCACGCCGCTCGACGTCGCCGCCCTCGGCGCGGTCGCCGTCGTGCTCGTCGGCTGGGCGCGCGGTTCGGTCGACGCGCAGCAGCTCGCCGGGGGGAGCGGGACGAGCGCCTTTCTCCTGCTCGTGCCGGCGCTGATCGTGTTCGCCGTCGCAGTTCTGTCCGCAAGGCTCCTCGTGCCCACGCTCCGGGCGCTCGGCCGCGCAGGTCGCCGCGGGTCGATCTCGCTGCGCCTCGCGGCTGCGTCCCTGGCACGGAATCCCGGGCACGCCGCGATCGTGGCGACGTTCCTCGTCGCGAGCCTCGGCCTGGCGCTGTTCGCGGTCGCCTACCGCTCGACGCTCCTCCAGGGCCAGCGCGACGAAGCCGCCTTCGCCGTGCCCGCGCCGTATGTCCTCACCGAGGACCTCTCCCAGCTCGTCCCGGTGCTGCACGGCGCATCGCCCGGATCGCTGCCCGCAACGCCGACGCAGGTCCTGCGCCTCACGGGCAACGTCCCATCGGGGACGACCTTCGGCTTCCTCGCCCTCCCGGGAAGCTCGCTGCCCGCCGTACAGGGGTGGCGATCCGACTTCGCACACGAGTCGCTCGCCTCGCTCGGCCGCAGGCTGACGCCTCGCTACGCCGGACTGCAGCTGCTGGCTCTCCCCGCCGGCCGCCGGTTCACGCTGCCCGTCGCCGCGACCGGCGACGACGTGGGGATCCGCGCGTTCTTCCGCTCCCGCCTCGGCGACTACGTCGCGGTCTCACTGGGGAACACGCGCGCAGATCGGCGCGTGATCCTGCGTGGGCGCATCCCGTTCCGCCACGCGACGCTGGCCGAGCTCGAGCTCGACATCCTGAACGGCGGCCGGCTCACGGCCAACGCCGGCACCGGCATCCAGCCGAGCGCCAGGGGAGCGCTCGTGTTCGGCACGCCGCGCGTCAACGGCCGGCCGGTCCGCGGCGGCTTCGCGCGCTGGACCGGTACCGGCGGGGTCGGCGGCAGCACGGCCAAGCTCGGCTACGTGCTGACGCCCGACCGGACAGGGGTTTTCCGGCCGGTGCAGCCGACCGACGGCCTGCCGATGCCGGTGCTCGTCACACCGAGGCTCGCCGCCGTCGCAGGTCCGCGCGGGATCATCCCGCTCGACATCGAGGGCGAATCGGTGGCCGGCCGCGTCGTCGGCGTCGTGCAGCGCTTCCCGTCGATCACGGGCGACGCCGTGGTGGCGGACCTCGAGCAGGCAGGCACGCGGCTCGACACGCTGTCGGCGGGTCTCGGCACCGCCGACGAGCTGTGGCTCTCGAGCACCACCCGGCCGCACGTGCCGCAGCTCTCGGTTCAGTCGCACGCCGACACGCTCGCCCGGCTCCAGTCCGATCCGCTCGCGCGCGGCGCGCTGCTGACGCTCGCCGGCACCGCGGCGGTCGCGCTGCTCCTCGCGCTGCTCGGGCTCGTGCTGTCGGTCGTGAGCGACGTGCGCGACGACCGGGGCGAGCTCTTCGACCTCGAGGCCCAGGGCGCGTCGCCGGCGACGATTCGCGCGCATCTTCGCCTTCGCGCGCTGCTCGTGGCCGCGTTCGGGGTGGTGGGCGGCCTCGTGCTCGGAGCGATTCTCTGCTCGCTCGTGATCGCGCTCGTGTCGGTGACGGCGAGCGCCGCCGAGCCTGAGCCGCCGCTTCAGCTCTCACTCGACGTGCCGCTGCTGGCACTGGCGGCGCTCGGCTACATCGTTCTCTCGGTGCTCTTCGTCGGCGCCGCGACGAGCCTGCGCGGCCGCGCGCCCGAACGCGCAGCCGAGGTGGCGGCGTGACCTCCGCCAAGACCGCGATCGAGCTGAAGGACGTCTTCCGCGTGCATTCGACCCCGGAGGGCGACGCCGCCGCGCTGCAGGGCCTGTCGCTGCGCGTCGCCGAGGGCGAGGTGCTGGCCGTGCTCGGCCCGAGCGGGTCGGGCAAGTCGACCCTGTTGCGCCTGCTCGCCGGGCTCGAACGGCCCTCGGCGGGCGTCGTGCGGGTGCACGGAGAGGATCTCGGCAAGCTGCCCGCGCGCGGACTCTCGCGCTACCGGTCCGACCTCCTCGGCTACGCCGACCAGCACTACGCGCGCGCCCTGGCGCCGGAGCTGACCGCCCGGGACCTGGTGGCGGTCCAGCTCGGCCTCCGCGGCACGCCGCGCGCCGTGCGCCTGCGCCGGGCGGACGCGCTGCTCGAGCGGGTCGGCCTCGCCGACAAGCGCTCGCGCCGCCCGGGAGAGCTGTCCGGCGGAGAGCAGCAGCGGGTTGCGCTGTGCGCCGCGCTGGCGCACAGCCCCGCGGTGTTCCTCGCAGACGAGCCGACCGGCGAGCTCGATGCGGCGACCGCGGACCAGGTCTACCACGTGCTGTCCGAGCTGGTCCGGGAGCATGGCTGCACGACCGTCGTCGTGAGCCATGACCCGGAGTCGGCCCGGATCGCCGACCGGATCGTGCGGATCAGGGACGGCCGCGTGTCGGAGGAGTGGTCGCGGGAGACCGGGGACAGCGACACGATCGTCGTGGGGCGAGGCGGCTGGCTGCGCCTTCCGGAGGAGCTCCTGCTGCGCGCGGGGATCGGGGAGAAGGCGACGGCCCGCATCGCCGCGGACGGCGTGCTCGTGACCCCGGTCGGCGAAGCCCCCGAACGGGTGTCTGACGCCGTTCCGGTGGCTGACACCTCTGCCGCAGCGCGTGTGGTCGTCGACGCGCGCGGACTGCACAAGGCCTACGGCAGCGCTCAGGTCCTCACCGGGCTCGACGTCGAGCTGGGCTCCGGCCGGCTGCACGCGGTCACCGGTCCGTCCGGGTCCGGGAAGACGACCCTCCTGCACGTACTGGCGGGGCTCGAGCTGCCCGACGGCGGCAGCGTCGCGATCGACGGCGTCGACCTGACGGCGCTTGACCGCGCGGGGCGCGCGGAGCTCCGCAGGGCGAAGATCGCCTACGTCGGCCAGCAGGCGGGGCTCGTCCCACATCTCTCGGCGCTCGAGAACGTCGAGCTCACCCTGGCGCTCAGGGGGCGCGACGGCAGCCGGTTCGCCGCACTCGAGGCGCTCGAGTCGGTCGGCCTGGGCGAGCGGACGACCCAGCGGGTCGACCGCCTGTCGCAGGGCGAGCGGGCCCGGGTCGCGATCGCCCGCGCGATCGCCTCGCGGCCGGCGGTATTGCTCGCGGACGAGCCGACCTCGCGGCTCGACGGCGCCAACGCGATCTCGGTCGCGTTCCTGCTCGCGCGGCTCGCCCGATCCACCGGTGCCGCGGTCGTCTGCGCGACCCACGACCCGCTCGTGATCGAGCAGGCCGAGAGCCAAATCTCACTTTCGTAGCTCCCTCGTTCGGGGGACGGCGGCTGCCTCTAGGCAACCGATGCTTGATGTGCGGTGGCGACTCTCGATTTGCGTCAATCGACGATCTTCTCGCGTCTGCGCGGATTGCTCGAGGTGACGCGTCTGGTCCGAACCGGCGACGAGTTGCCCGACCTGCTCCTGTCGGTTGCGCGGACGGTGTCGGACTCGCTCGCGTTCAGGACCGTCGTCGTCAACCTCTACCGGCGCGAATGGAACGACTTCGTGGTCAGCACCGTCTACGGCAGCGAAGGGGCGCGGGAGACATTGCTCGGCCAGGTCCGCCAGGTCGAGGACTGGGAGCCGCTGCTCGACCAGCGCTTCCTGCAGCGCGGCGCCTACGTCGTTCCCTCCGGCGAGTTCAACTGGGACGAGTACTCCGGCAGCGTGTACACACCGAACCTCCAGGTGAGCGACGACCCCGGTGCGTGGCACCCCGACGACGCGCTCTTCGTGCCGATGCGGGGCAGCGACGGGCGGCTGCTCGGCATCCTCTCCGTCGACGAGCCGTTGTCCGGCCGCAAGCCGAGCGGGGACGAGATCGACGTCCTCGTCGCCGTCTCCGAGCACGCCGCGATCGCCGTCGAGGCAGCGCAGGAGACCGCACGCGCCAAGTCGAACCGCGACGCGCTGGAACGGCTGCTCGACGTATCGACCCGCCTGAACGAGACGTGGGACGCGGAGGCGCTGCTCGCCCAGGTCTGCAAAGCGATCTCGGAGGCGCTCGCGTTCGACAAGGTCGCGGTGCAGCTGCTGAACGACGAGGGCCGCCACTGCACGGCCGCATCGGTCGGGTTCGGGGACGGCCAGAACATCGGCGCCCCGCTCGCGGCCGACGAGCTCGAGCAGCTGCTGCGGCCGGAGTTCGAGATCGAAGGCTGCTTCCTGCTGCCGCACGAGGAGGCGCGGAAGATCCTGCCGGACCGCAGCTCCGGGTACCGCTCGCAGCTCGACGGCCGCGGGCCGGACGCGTGGCAGAACCACTGGCTGTTCGTGCCCCTGCACGATCGCCGCGCCCGCCGGATCGGCTACATCTGGGCCGACGATCCAACCGACCGGCTGCGCCCCGACGCCGACCGCCTGCAGATCCTCCGCGCCTTCGCGAACCAGGCGACGACGGCGCTCGAGCAGTCCGCGCAGTTCGAGGAGATCCAGAACGCCTACGAGCATCACCGGGCGCTGATCGACGCCTCCCCGGTGGCGATCGTCGACTTCGGCATCGACGGCCGCGTGCGCTCGTGGAACGCAGCTGCGTGCGAGATCTTCGGCTGGACGGCCGAAGAGGTGATCGGCCGCATCAGCCCGATCGTCCCCGAGGGCGAGCACGACCGCTTTCTCGCCACCCTCGCTCGGATCGCGCAGGGTGAGATGATCCGCGACCTCGATCTGCGCCGCGTGCACCGCGACGGCTCACCGATCGACGTGAGCACATCGGCGGCGCCGATCCGCGACTCGCGCGGCGACGTCGTCGCGATCATCGCCTCGATGGTCGACGTCACCGCCCGCAAGCGCTCCGAGCGCGCGCTCGCCGCCAGCGAGGGGCGCAAGGACGCGGTCCTGCGCGCATCGCTCGACTGCATCGTGATCGTCGACCACGAGGGCCTGATCGCCGAGGTGAACCCTGCGACCGAGGAGACGCTCGGGTGGGCGCGCAACGACGTCCTCGGCAAGCCGTTCCTCGAACTGGCGGTCGTGGAGGAGCACCGGGACGACCTGGCGGGGGTGTTCGCGAACGGCAGCGGGCCGCTGCTCGGCTCGCGCCTCGAGATCGCGGCCCTCCGCTCCGACTACCGCACCTTCTCGGCCGAGATCGCGATCACGCGCGTCGACGTTCCCGGCCCGATGCTCTTCGCGGTCTCGCTGCACGACGTCACGAAGCGCCGCGACCGTGAAGAGCGGCTCCGGGAAGCAGAGGCGAAGTACCGCACGCTGGTCGAACAGATCCCGCTCGCCACCTACATCAACTCGGTCGGCCTGCCGGTGCAGACGACGTACATGAGCCCGCAGATCGAGGCGATGTTCGGCTTCCCCGTCAGCGACTGGCTGAAGCCCGACTTCCTGGCGACCCGCGTGCACCCGGACGACCGAGAGCGGGTGTTCGCGGAGGTCGAGCGCACCCACACGGCGGGTGAGGACTTCCGGCTCGAGTACCGGCTCATCGCCGCCGACGGACGCGTCGTCTGGGTGCTCGACGAGACGACCGTCGTCCGCGACACGGACTACCGCCCCATGGTGCTCCAGGGCTTCCTCGTGGACATCACCGCCGGCATCGAAAGCGCCGCGCCGCTCACCTCACTCCCCTCGACGGCCGCCTAGAACCCGACGAGCGCCTGCCGCTCGCGCCAGGTCGACCAGCCGCCCTCGAACGAGCGAACGCCGCCGCCCGAGACCTCGAGGATCCGGTCGGCGATCCGGTCGAGGAAGTAGCGGTCGTGCGAGACGAAGATCGCAGTGCCGTCGAAGTCCTCGAGCGCGAGCTCGAGCATCTCCACCGACTCGATGTCGAGGTGGTTCGTCGGCTCGTCGAGCAACAGGCAGTTCGCACCCTGCAGCATGAGGAGCAGCAGCTGGAGCCGGGTCCATTCGCCGCCCGACAGGCTGTCGAGTGGCCTCCGCACCTGCTCGTAGCCGAACAGGAACTTCATCAGCCTCGACACGGCCTCTCCCTCGGAGATCGGCGCCGCGCGGCGCACGAGCTCGAGCGGCGTCGCCTTCGGGTCGTCCGGGCGCCTGTCCTGCGCGAGCCGGCCGAAGCGAATCGACGGCCCGGCCTTGCGCTCGCCCTCCATCGGTTCGAGCTCTCCGCCGAGGAGGCGGAGCAGCACCGACTTGCCGGCACCGTTCTCACCGACGATCCCGACGCGCTCGCCGCGCAGCACGGTGAGATCGACCCCGGCGAGCACCGGGAAGCCGCCGAGCTCGATCGCGGCGCCGCTGAGCTCGACGACGCGCTCGCCGCCGCGAGTGTGGGGGCGCAGATCGAGCGCGATCTTGCGGCGCTCCAGCGCCGGCCGGTCGATCTTCTCCATCCGGTCGATCTGCCGCTGCTTGTTGCGAGCCTGCTTGATGTGGCGCTCGTCGACGACGCGGCGCGCCCAGTCCTTGAAGCGGCGGATCGCTTCCTCGAGCCGCGCGATCTCCTTCTGCTGCGTGACGTACGCCTGCTGCTGCCGCTGTAGCTCGAGCTCTCGCGCGATCGTGTACGCCGAGTAGTTGCCGGGCCACATGCGGATGCGTCCGCCGTTCAGCTCGGCGATCTCCGCGACGGTCTCGTCGAGCAGATAGCGGTCGTGCGACACGGAGACCACAGCACCGTCGAAGCCGCGCATCAGCTGCTCCACCCGCTCGCGCGCCTCGACGTCGAGGTGCGCCTCGGGCTCGTCGAGAAGGAGCACGTCGGGCTCGCGCAGGAGGCTTGCCGCCAAGCCGACGAGCTTCCGCTGCCCGCCCGAGAGGATGCGCGTCGGCTTCGCGAGGTCGTCGTCGTCCAGCCCGACCGCGACGAGGAGCGCACGTGCGCGGGGCTCGAACCCCGGCCCGCCGGCCGCCGTCCAGCGCTGGAGCAGCTCCTCCTGCCGCCGGAGCAGCCGGGACATTCGATCGAGGTCGCCGCCGGCAGCGCCGATCCCTGCCTCGACGGTCTCGAGCTCCTGCTCGAGCTCGTCGAGGTCCGGCCGTGCGGCCCGCAGGGTCGCGAACGCGTCTCGTTCGTCTCCCTCGAGCTGCTGCGGGAGATACGAGATGACGAGCCCGCGCCGCTGGGTCACGTCCCCGGCGTCGGCGAGCTCGTCGCCGGCGAGAATGCGCACCAGGGTCGATTTGCCCCCGCCGTTCGGGCCGATCACGCCCATGCGAACGCCGGGCTCGACGTCGAAGTCGAGCCCGTCGAGGATCAGCCGCGAGCCGAAGCTCTTGGTGATGCCGCGTGCGGCGAGCAGAGCCATGAACGGAGAAGGTAGCCGCCGTGTCTAGAAGAAGAACTGCCGCCACGCGGTCCACCAGTCGGCGGCGCGAGAGGCCACCTGCCGCGAGCCGGTGATCTCGACGCCCGTCCGATAGCGGTAGCGCTCGACGTGATCGGAGGTGTTGAAGTCGACGAGGATCTCGCACGGCGAGCCGGGGTCGTAGGGCGCGACGGCCGAGAGGTCGGCCAGCGAGCGTTTCGCCGCTTCCTCGATCACCTCGCGGGCGCGGACAGCGGGCAGCTGACGCGCACTGAAACGCCCGAGGCCGCGCTTCACCGCGGCGGTCGTCAGACCGGCCCCGAGCAGGCCGGTGCCTTCGCGGCACGCCGCCTCGTCGCCGGTGACGAGCACCACCGGACAGCCCCACGTCCCGCAGAGCGCCGCGTTGATCCCGGTCTCGCCCACCTCGACGCCGTTGAACCGCAACCGCCACCACGAGGAGCCGCTCACCGTATGTGCGAGCACGCCGTCGCGCGTGCCGGCCATCGCGTGCATGCCGACGAAGAGAGCCGCGTCGATGCCGCTCTCCAAGTAATCGACGTACTCGGTCCATTCGTTCTGGACGACGTATTCGCAGTCGGGGTCCAGCTCCTCCGGGAGCAGCGAGTTGAACGTCCACCCCTCGCCGGCGCCGTGGCAGTCCATGACGACGATCTCGGTCGCACCGGCGGCCTTCGCGCCGCGAACGGCCGCGTTGATCTCGCCGGTGTAGAGGCGGCGCCCTTCCTCGTACATCGCGTGACCGCCGGTGACCTGCTGCCACCTGACGATCCCCGCGACGCCTTCCATGTCGCTGACGACGAAGACTCTCATGCAGCCAACGATACGACGCCGACCACTTCTCCGCGGCTGTTGCGCACCGGTTGCTCCCGGAACTCGTCGACCCCGAGCACGAGGCCGAGCGCAGGCCGAATCGCCCGGTACGCGCCGTCCTCCGCCTTCAGCGCAATGCCTCGCCCGTCGTCATGCGCAGCGCAGAAGAGCCCCTCGGCTCCGCCCTTGGCGATCCAGCCTTCGCGCAGCCGCATCAGATCGGTGTCCGGTGCGCCGGTCGAGGCGCCGACCAGCTCGGGCCGGGCGCGCATCGCGCTGCGGATCCGGTCCGGCGTCTCGGTGAGCAGCTCGGCGGCGCCGCCGAGCGTCCGCGCGAACGTCGGCACGCCGCAGCCGTCGACCGCGGTCTCGCCGCCGCCGATCGCCTCGGCGATCCGCTGCTGCAGCGCATGCGACGGGTCGCGGTATGGATGCAGCGGCCAGCCGTGCGCCGCGCACGCGGCGAGCATGCCCGCGTGCTTGCCGGAGCAGTTGTGGCCGAGCTTCCCGTCGGGACGGCCTTCCTGCAAGCCGTTCTCGAGATCGTCGACCGTGGCTCCGGCACGCGCGAGCACCTTCCGGACTGCTGCCAGCTGGGCCGGCTCCGCGTGATGCGACGCGCAGGCGATCGCGATCTCGTCGTCGTCGAGGTCGTCGTAGCCCTCGACGAACGGAATCGCCTGGATCGGCTTCGCCGACGAGCGGAGAAAGAAGCGCAGGTCGTCGCCCCACCGCTCCCCGCCGGTCGTCGCGACGTGGACGCGATGCACCGCCTCGACGACGTCGCCGCGCCGCACGGTTACCCTGATTGCGTCCACCGAAGGAGCGTAGTAGTTGCCCGAACTGCCCGAGGTCGAAGCGTGGCGGCTCACCCTCGACCCGCTCGTCAAGCGCTCGCCGATCGAACGCGCCGGTCCGGCGCACATCGCCACCCTGAAGACGATCCAGCCACCCCTCTCGGTGCTCGACGGCGCAACCCTCTCAGGCGTCGAGCGACGAGCGAAGCGCTTTCTGCTCCCGGCCGGGGATGGAGAGCTCGTGGTGATGGTGCACCTGATGAGCGCGGGTCGCTTGAAGTACGTGGCACCGGGCGGCAAGGGCGCGAAGACGCCGATGTTCCGGGTGCGCTTCGCCGACGGCGGTGAGCTGCAGCTCACCGAGGCGGGGTCGAAGAAGCGAGCGGGAGTCTGGCTGCTGGACCGTGAGGCGCTGCAGGCGGAGCTCGCGCACCTCGGCCCCGAGGCAGACCGGCTGACGGCCGACGACGTGGCAGCGATCCTCGCCTCCGACTCGCGGCGGCTGCACTCGCTGCTGCGCGACCAGCGGCTGATCGCCGGGATCGGCCGCGCCTGGGCCAACGAGATCCTCTGGGCGGCCCGGCTCTCACCGTACTCGCTCTCCACGCAGGTGGACACCGCCGGGACCGAGCGGCTGGCGGCGGCGATCCACGACGAGCTCGCGCGCGGCCTCGAGCTGAGGATCGCCGGCGCCAACGACGAGAAGACCTACCGGGTGCACAACAAGCTGGGCGTCCCGTGCGCCCGCTGCGGCACACCGATCGCGCGTGTCGACTTCGAGGAGCACACGATCTACTACTGCCCCCAGTGCCAGACCGAGGGCCGGGTGCTCAAGGACCGGCGCATGTCGCGGCTGCTCAAGTAGGACTGAACCTGGTTCGGTGCAGCCGAACCAGGTTCAAGAGTTCCGAGCTGCCGGGACCTCCCCAGAAACTCGCGAACCAGATTCAACGAACGAATCTGGTTCGGCCTCGACTCCGGCGGTACGTCTGGCGCGACGGTGAGCCTGCCCGTAGGACTGAACCTGGTTCGGCGCAGCCGAACCAGGTTCAAGAGTTCCGAGCTGCCGGGACCTCCCCGGAAACTCGCGAACCAGATTCAACGAACGAATCTGGTTCGGCCTCGACTCCGGCGGTACGTCTGGCGCGACGGTGAGCCTGCCCATAGGACTGAACCTGGTTCGGCGCAGCCGAACCAGGTTCAAGAGTTCCGAACTGCCGGGACCTCCCCAGAAACTCGCGAACCAGATTCAACGAACGAATCTGGTTCGGCCTCGACTCCGGCGGTACCTCTGGCGCGACGGTGAGCCTGCCCATAGGACTGAACCTGGTTCGGCGCAGCCGAACCAGGTTCAAGAGTTCCGAACTGCCGGGACCTCCCCAGAAACTCGCGAACCAGATTCAACGAACGAATCTGGTTCGGCCTCGACTCCGGCGGTACCTCTGGCGCGACGGTGAGCCTGCCCATAGGACTGAACCTGGTTCGGCGCAGCCGAACCAGGTTCAAGAGTTCCGAACTGCCGGGACCTCCCCAGAAACTCGCGAACCAGATTCAACGAACGAATCTGGTTCGGCCTCGACTCCGGCGGTACGTCTGGCGCGACGGTTAGCCTGCCTCCGTGATCAGGACACAGCCACATGCGGGCGGCTGGCTCGAGGTCGTGTGCGGCCCGATGTTCAGCGGCAAGAGCGAGGAGCTGATCCGCCGCCTGCGCCGCGCCGAGATCGCCGGGCAGCGCGCCCTGATCGTCAAGCCGCTGATCGACGACCGCTACGACGTCGGCCACGTCGTCTCGCACGCCGGCGCCAAGATGCGCGCCGTCACGGCCGAGTCGAGCGACGAGGTGCGCCGGCTCGCGGCCGGCTACGACGCGGTCGGCATCGACGAGGTGCAGTTCTTCGACGAAGGGATCGTCGACGCGATCGACGCGCTCGTCGGGAACGGCGCCCGGGTCGTCGCCGGCGGGCTTGCCCAGGACTTTCGCGGTCTGCCCTTCGGAGCCATGCCGACGCTCCTCTGTGTGGCGGAGTTCGTCGACAAGCTCGAGGCGGTCTGCCACCGTTGCGGCGGCCCTGCCACGATGACGCAGCGGCTCGTCGACGGTGCACCCGCGCCGTTCGACGGTGAGACGATCCAGGTCGGCGCGCTCGACTCCTACGAGGCCCGCTGCCGGGCCTGCTTCGAGCCCGGGCTCGTCGCGGAGCGCGCCGCCGCGACTGCCTGACCCGGCGGGGCACCGTCCGGGCGATACGCTTGGCTCCGCGCGCTGCGCGACCCCCCTGGACCGAGACCGAAAGGCCACAGCCCACATGACCAAGCTCATCCCACTCCTGGTTGCCGTCGCGGCGCTCGCGGCGGCTGCCGTCGGCGCCTCGGCGGCCGCGCATCCGACCGGCTCCGCGGCCGCCGGCGCGAACTGCCCGACCGTGAACAGCGGACAACTCACGATCGGCACCGACAACCCGGCCTATCCGCCCTGGTATGCCGGCGGCACGAAGAGCTCGAAGTGGAAGATCAACGATCCTGGCACCGGCAAGGGCTACGAGTCCGCCGTCGCGTACGCGATCGCGAAGAAGCTCGGGTACACGAAGTCCCAGGTGTCGTGGACCTACGTGCCCTTCAACCGCTCGTACGCGCCGGGCCCGAAGTCGTTCGACTTCGACATCAACCAGATCTCCTACACGCCCGCGCGTGCGAAGGTCGTCGACTTCAGCAAGTCGTACTACGACGTGAACCAGGCGATCGTCGTGAACAAGGGCACCAAGATCGCGTCGGTCCGCAGCATCCGCGGGCTCGCCTCCTACAAGCTCGGAGCGCAGCTCGGCACGACGAGCTACCAGTTCATCAAGAGCCGGATCAAGCCGTCCCAGGAGCCGGCCGTGTTCAACTCGAACGCCGCCGCGGTGCTGTCTCTGAAGAACAAGCAGATCGACGGGCTCGTCGTCGACCTGCCGACGGCGTTCTACGTCACGGCGGTGCAGGTGCCGAACAGCAAGATCCTCGGCCAGTTCGAGAACCCGAGCGGGACCTCGACCGACCACTTCGGGGTCGTCCTCGCGAAGGGCAACCCGCTGACGGCGTGTGTCAATCGCGCGATCACGTCGTTGCGGGCAAACGGCACGCTCAAGCGGCTTCAGCAGCTGTGGCTGGCGAAGGCGACCGGCGCGCCGATCTTGAAGTAGAGCGGCGCTCGCGCCTGCTCGACGGACTGCGCTCCGGCGGCGACGGCCGCCGGAGCGTCGTCATCGCGCTCGTGAGCACGTTCATCTTCTTCGGGGTCGTCTTCTTCGCGATCACGAACGCGCCCGGCTGGCCGCAGGTGCGCAGCCAGTTCTTCAACTGGCAAGAGTTCAAGTCGTCGATGCCCGAGATCGCGCGGGCCTTCCTCCTGAACGTCAAGATCTTCTCGATCGCCGAGGTGTTCATCCTCATCTTCGCGCTCTTCCTCGCCGTGCTGCGCAGCCTGCCGGGGCCGGTCTTCTTCCCGCTGCGCGCACTGGCGATCGTCTACACCGACCTCTTCCGCGGCATCCCGACCATCCTCGTGATCGCGATGCTCGGCTTCGGCGCCCCGGCCCTAGGACTGAGCTACGTCCCGACGTCGGTCGTCTTCTGGGGGATCGTGTCGCTCGTCCTGATCTACAGCGCCTACGTCTCCGAGGTCTACCGTTCGGGGATCGAGTCGATCCACCCGAGCCAGGAGGCGGCGGCACGCTCGCTCGGGCTCTCACGCTGGCAGACCCTGCGCCGGGTGATCCTGCCGCAAGCAGTGCGCCGCGTCGTCCCGCCCCTCCTGAATGACTTCATCGGCCTGCAGAAGGACACGGCGCTCGTGGGCACACTCGGCGCGGTCGAGGCGTTCCAGCAGTCGCAGATCGACACGAACGCGACCTTCAACTTCACGGCCTACCTGTGCGCGGCGATTCTCTTCGTCGCGATCACGATCCCGCTCGCGCGGTTCACGGACTGGCTGATCCTGCGCGACCGGCGCCGGCGCCAGGCCGGTGGAGCGACGCTGTGAGCGACGCACTCGTCGTGGAGCGCCTCTCGAAGTCGTTCGGCCGCCACCAGGTCCTGCGCGGCATCGATCTGACCGTCGCCGAGCACGAGGTGGTGGCACTGATCGGAGCCTCGGGATCGGGCAAGTCGACACTGCTCCGGTGCATCAACCTGCTCGAGCCGATCGACGCAGGCCGCATCTTCCTGAACGGCGAGGAGCTCACGCGGCGTCAGGACGTGAACGCCGTGCGCCGCCGGATCGGCATCGTCTTCCAGTCGTTCAACCTGTTCCCCCACATGAGCGTCCTGCGGAACGTGACACTCGCACCACGCGACGTCCTCGGGCTCCCGAAGCGAGAGGCGGACGAGCGCGCCACCGCTCTGCTGGAGCGATTCGGGCTCGCAGAGAAGAGCGCCGAGTATCCCGACCGCCTGTCGGGCGGGCAGCAGCAGCGCGTGGCGATCGTGCGCGCGCTCGCGATGCAGCCCGAGCTGATGCTCTTCGACGAGGTGACGAGCGCGCTCGACCCGGAGCTCGTGTCGGAGGTGCTCGCGGTGATCGGCGAGCTCGCGGCGGGCGGCATGACGATGGTGATCGCCACCCACGAGATGTCCTTCGCCCGCGACATCGCCGACCAGGTCTGCTTCCTCGACGAGGGTCGCATCCTCGAGCAAGGGCCGCCGCTGGAGATCTTCAGCGCCCCGCGTGAACCGCGGACACAGCAGTTCCTCCAGCGGATCATCGAGGCGAAGCGGCTGTGAGCGAGATGCGGACGCTGCCGTTCTCCTGGTACACGGACGAAGAGCAGCTGCGGCACGAGCGTGCGCGGATCTTCGCGCGGTCCTGGCAGTACGCAGGCCGCAGCGAGGATGTGGCGAAGCCCGGCTCGTACCTCGCGACCGACGCCGCCGGGATCCCCGTCCTCGTGACCCGCGACGACGACGGAGCGCTGCGCGCGTTCATCAACGTCTGCCGTCACCGTGGCGCCGTGCTCGCGGAGGGCTGCGGGGCAAGAAGCTCGATCCAGTGCCACTACCACGCCTGGACCTACGGGCTCGACGGCAACCTCCGCGCCGCCCCACGGGCAGACCGCGAGCCGGAGTTCGACAGGGCCGACTGGTCTCTGCTCCCCGCGAGCGTCGCCGTGTGGGGGCCGTTTCTGTTCGTCAATCCCGCCCCGCGGGCGGCTCCGCTCGCGGAGCAGCTCGGCGAGCTGCCGTCGATCCTCGCCCGCGACCTCGACGTGGACAGCCTCGTGTTCCACTCGCGCGTCGAGTTCGGAGCCGACGCGAACTGGAAGATCGTGGCCGAGAACTTCCTCGAGTGCTACCACTGCCCGACTGCGCACGCGGCCTTCAGCGAGCAGGTGGACGTGCATCCCGACCGCTACGTGCTCGAAGCGCACCCCACGTTCGGCGCGCAGTTCTGCAGGTCGAAGGGAACCGGCGAGCGCGGCCAGTTCCACCTGCTCTACCCGAACACCGGGATCAACGTCTTCCCGGGCCCGGCCAACCTCTCGATCGGGCCGATGCACCCGCGCGGGCCGAACCGGACCGAGCGCTACCTCGACTATTTCTTCGCGCCGGACGTCGGCGAGGACTGGCGGCAGGAGTTCTTCGCATTCGACGACCAGGTCGGACGCGAGGACCGAGGGCTCGTGGAGTCGGTGCAGCGCGGCGTGTCCTCCGGGATGCTCGACCACGGCCGCCTGCTCCTCGACGCGGAGCCTCTCCTGGCCGCCTTCCAGGGCTGGCTCCGCGCGCAGCTCTCCTAGAGGCGGACGCGCAGGGTCTCACCGTCGAGCTCGAGGCCCCCGCCGAGCTCCTCGATCACGAGGCGCGCGATCAGCGCCCCGAAGTCCTTCTGCTCGGCACCGGTCACGACCGGTGCGGCAGCCTCGCTCACCGGCGAGAGCTCGAACAGCCGGCCTTCGACGCGCCACGTGACACGCTCGACGCGCCCGTGACGGATCGCCGCAACCGCCAGCGCGCTCAGAGAGCGCTGCACGGCGTCCGCGTCGGTCTCGATCGGCTCGCCCACGCCCTCGACGGCGATTCGATCGTCGTCGTCGGCGCGCGCCAGCTCGAGGGTGTCCGCCGACCGCATGAGCGGCTCCCAGCGTCCGGCGTGGATCCGCGCGGCCGTTCCGAGCTCGTCCAGCAGCGCGGTCATCTGTTCGCTCGCCTCCTCGATCATCGCCACGAAACGGGCGCTCCGCGGGTCGAGGTCGTCGCCGCGCGAGAGCGTCCGCGCGAAGCCGTAGACGGTCGCCAGAGGCGTGCGCAGGTCGTGGCAGGCCAGCGAGACGAGACGGGGGAAGGGGCTATCCGGCATCGACGCGGTACGGTTGTACCCGATGACAGAGACGCGGAACAGCCCGACCGGCGATCTTCAGGCTTCCGTCCCCGAGATTCAGCTCGGCCTGACGAGAGCCGGCGTGACCGGCGTCCAGAAGGCGATCCGAATCCGGCACGAGGGGCACGAGAAGACCTTCGCGGCGGAGATCTCGTGCACGGTCGATCTCGATCCGGGACAGAAAGGCGTGCACATGTCGCGCTTTCCCGAGCTCTTCGGCGAGGCGATCGACCATGTCGTGATCGGCGAGGCCTTCCTCGTCGAGACCCTCGCCGAGCACATCGCGGGCCACATCGTGGAACGCCAGCATGCACTCCGCGCCGAGGTGCGAATCGAGGCCCAGTATCCGCTGGAGCGCAAGACGCCGGTGACCGGGCTCCCCACGCAGGAGATCGCCAAGCTGATCGGGATCGCCGCGGCGTCGCCGGACCGCGTACGCCGCGTCGTCGGCGTCGAGGCGTGGGGCATCAACGCGTGCCCGTGCGCCCAGGGCCTCGTCCGGGGCGCGGCGAGCGAGCGCCTCCTCGAAGCGGGGTTCGGCGACGGCGACATCGAGCGCATCCTCGAGCTCGTCCCCCTCGCGACGCACAACCAGCGGGGCAAAGGCACGCTGCTGATCGGCACGGCGGCCTCGATCAACGCGGAGCACCTCGTCGGGATCGTCGAGCGCTCGATGAGCTCACCGGTCTACGCGCTCATGAAGAGGCCCGACGAGCTGTTCGTCGTCGAGCACGCGCATCTCCAGCCGCGCTTCGTCGAGGACTCCGTGCGGTTCGCGCTCAAGGAGACACTCGATCGCTACGGCGAGCTGGGCGACGGCGACTTCGTCTTCTCGCAGCAGGTGAACCTGGAGACGATCCACCGGCACGACGTGGTCGCGGAGCGAACGGGCACGGTCGGAGAGCTGCGGGCCGAGCTCGACGGCCGGGCGGCCGCCGCGAATCACACCGAGCTGCGCGACTGGCTCAGCTCTTCTTCCTGAAGCTCGCCCGGACGGTCACTGCATAGTCCGTCTTGGGCGTGCACGTGGGCCGCGTGCCGGTGCAGGTTCCGCCCCACCGCGCGAACTTCCAGCCCTTCGCGGCAACCGCTCGCAGGGTCAACCGGGTGCCGGCCGAGAACCGGTTGGAGCACCTCGGTGTGCAGACGACGCGGCCCTGGCCGGTGGTCGAGACCTTGACCGGAACGATCGAGGGCCCGAAGACCGCCGTCACCGCGGCGGCCTTGCTCAGGTCGAGCACGCAGTCGGCGCTGCCGGCACAGCCGCCCGTCCAGTGAATGAACCGCGAGGTGGAGGTCGGTGTCGTGGAGAGCGTCACGACCGTCCCCTGGTCCCACTGCGAGCTGCACGACGCGGTGCAGTCGACGCCGGGCAGGTCGCTCGTGACAAGGCCTCGACCGGAGACGGTTACTCCGAGCGCCTCCTCCGGTGTGTTCAGGTGACGCAGGAAGACCGTGTCCTGGACGTCGGGCCACGAGCCGCTGTGGGCGTAGTAGTCGTCGTGGTTGAAATCGAGGACCTGCTGCTGCAGCGGCCGGCCGTCGGTGTACGGATAGAGGACGTCGCTCGCCGAATCGCACGGATGCCCGGGGTCAGCGAGACCTAGAGGGTCGGTCGCGGGCGTGCACGCGTTGGGCGCTCCGGCCGGGAGCGCTCCGAAGGCATGCAGCAGCTCGTGTGCCTGCACGCTGTCGTCGGGCACGCCGGGGCACCCGTTCAGGAACACCATGGCGAACTGGGAGCCGACGTTGAAGGTGCCTGCACCGGCGCCACAGACGTCTGGCTCGACGGAGGGGCCGTCGTAGTAGACGAGGTAGTCCTTCCACGGGTTCAGGAAACCGGCGCCCCCGAGCGCGTTCGCGATCCCGTCGTAGCCGTTCTGGGCGCCGGCGTAGGCGCTCGCGGGCTGCGGCAGATGGACGAACGAGATGTCGAGGCACGTGCCGCCGGGGAACGTCGCCTGGTCGAAGCGCGGAGCGCGCGTCGGGTCCTGGCCGGTCCACCAGGCGCTCATCGAGTCGACGTCGTCCTGGAGCCGGTTGGCGACGGCGGCGAACTGATCGGGCGAGTCGGAGGGCGTCGCGACGACCGCGTGCAGCTGCGCGCCCGTGACGATGTCCGGGCGGTCGGCGGACGACTCGGCCGAGCCGCCGCACCAGCCCGCAGCGAGCGCCCCGGGCGCGAGCCAGAGCGCCGCGGCGAACGCGGCGACGAAGAGAGCCTTACGCACTCGCGGTCCGGCGCAGGCGGAAGCGATGCTCGGTCCCGGCGCGCAGGCGCCGGATGTTCCCCCAGTGCAGGTAGACGATCGCGCCCGCGGCGCCGACCCCGAAGACGATCACCGAGATCGGATAGCCGAGGACGACCGCCGCGACCGGCAGCGCGATCCCCGCGACGACGGACGCCGCCGACGCGTAGCGGGTCGTCAGGAAGACGGTCAGCCAGACGAAGCCGGCGACGAGCGCCACCCAGATCGCGACGCCGAGGAAGACACCGCCGCAGGTCGCCACCATCTTGCCGCCCTTGGCGAACCGCAGGAAGAGCGGCCGCCAGTGGCCGAGCATCGCGGCGGCACCGGCGCAGATGCCCGACAGATGGTGCGGGTAGACGTACAGCATCCCGAGCACGGCCGGGATGAATCCCTTCAGGGTGTCGAGCACGACGACCGGCACTCCGAGCCAGCGCCCGTACGTCCGCCAGACGTTCGACGCGCCGATGTTGCCGGAGCCGACCTTACGGATGTCCTCGTGCTTGAAGAGGTGCACGAGCCAGTACCCCCAAGGGCAGGAACCCAGGAGGTAGCCGACCACGACGAGTCCCGCGAACGCCACGCGAGAGCAGGGTAGCCGCAGGAACGGCTTACCCGTGCAAATCAGAGACGAATGCCGTACCGCTGGGCCCAGTCGTTGACGACGTCGTAGTCGAGGTTGTTGAAGAAGGAGTCGATGTACGACCCTCGGTCGGTGGCGAAGTCGATGAAGTAGGCGTGCTCGTAGACGTCGAGGGCGACGAGGGGCGTCGCGTTCCAGACCGGGAACGTGTTCTGCGCGTCGCCGATGTAGTTGAACAGGCGACCCTCGTCCCAGTCGTAGGCCGTCCACGCCCAGCCGCGGGCGCCGAGCCCCGTTGCCTTGAGGTCGGCCTTCCAGTCGGCGGCCGACCCGAAGTCGCGCTTGACGAGGTCACCGAAGATCCCGGCCGGATCGCCGCCGTGGCCGCCGAGATGCTCGAAGTAGATCTCGTGGTTCTTGATCCCGCCGACCGCGAAGGTCAGGTCGACCTTGAGCGCCCGAAACTCCGAGTAGACCTGGTTGGCGCTCGAGAGGTCGGCGCCGTCGAGCTTGCCGAGGATCTCGTTCCGCTTGTTCACGTACCCCTGGTAGAGCTTGTAGTGGGCCTCGACCGTCTCCCGCGAGATGCCGTCGAGCTCCAGGAGCGCCGGCTTCAGTTCGCGTGGGGTGACTTCCTCATGGTTATAGGCAAGGGCCATGTCTCTCCTCGTTCGTATGCTCGGGTGCGGCGCGGAGCATATCCTCCAGAGGAGAATCGAACCAAAGGAGAAGCATGCCCTACGAACTCCCCAGTCTCCCGTACGCGCACGACGCGCTCGAGCCGACGATCGACGCGCAAACGATGCAGATCCACCACGGAAAGCACCACCAGGCCTACGTCGACAATCTCAACAAGGCCCTCGAAGGAACCGAGTGGGACGGCCGGCCGATCGAGAACGTGCTCGGCATCCTGGACACGCTCCCCGAGGACAAGCAGGGCCCGGTCCGCAACAACGGCGGCGGCCACGCGAACCACTCGCTCTTCTGGCAGATCATGAAGCCCGGCGGCGGCGGCGACCCGAGCGGCGCCCTCGGCGACGCGATTGCCGATGCGTTCGGAGACGTCGGCCGGCTGCGCTCGGCCCTGAACGACGGGGGCGTCAAGCGCTTCGGCTCCGGCTGGAGCTGGCTCGTCTGGGACGGCACCGGCCTCGCCGTGTACTCGACCCCGAACCAGGACAGCCCCTGGCTGCAGGACGACGTGCCGCTGCTCGGCATCGATGTCTGGGAGCACGCCTACTACCTGCAGTACCAGAACCGAAGGCCCGACTACCTCAACGCCTGGTGGGACGTCGTCAACTGGGACGAGGTCGCACGGCGCTACGACGAGGCGCGCGCAAGGTGAACTTGCGCGCGCCTCGCGCGCGCTGTCAGGTCATCCGCCAGCTGACGGTCGGGCTGATCACGCCGAGGAAGCCGGCACCCGCCTGGTTGACGGACATCGTGACGCGCAGGTGGTTCATGCCCTTCGGCAGCACGTAGGGCACCCGCGCGGACGACCTGGAGTTCAGGAGCACCTTCTTGAGCGTCACCCATTGTCCGGTGACGGAGTTGAGCCGCTGGAACTGGACGGCACGCCCCGCGAACGAGCGCCCTCCCGCTGCGTGGATGATCCAGCCGTTGTTGCGTCCGAGCGTCAGCTTCGGCGCCACCTGCGCCGTGATCGGCGCGGAGAACGCACCTTTCCAGGCAGCCTCGTACGTCGTGAGGATCTGCGGCTCGACGATGAAGCTGAACGTGCCGCCCGTCGCCGTGAGCACCGTCGTCCGCTGGATCAGGTTCGGCTGCGGGTACGGCTTGTAGTAGATCGCGACCTGCTCGCCGGCCGCGTGATTCGAGACCACGCCGCTCAGTGTCGCCTGCGTCCCGTAGGTCACGATCGGCGCCGAGATGGCGAGGGTCACCGTCGGCGGCAGCCCCTTCACCACGATCTTCGCCGTGTGCTTGGGGTTGAGCTCGTCGCTGTACTTGTAGGTCCCCGCCGCCTTGAAGGTGAACGAGAACGTCTGCTTCGGCTTCAGGATCGGCGAGACGAACGAGCCCTTGGAGGCCAGCACCTGATGGTTCGCGTTGTCCCTGTTCACCCAGGTGACGGTGTCGCCTTCCGTGATCGTCGCAGAGCTCGGACTGAACCCGGAGCCGTAGATGTTGACCGTCTTGGTCGCATTCGACGCTGCGCCCGCCTGCCCCGCAAATGCAAGGGCCGCGACCGCCGCTAGTGCGAGGAACAGCTTGCGCATCGGAGACCTGCCTCTCTCTTCATTTTCGGTTTCGCGCGGTGTTGTCCCCAAGGACAGCAGACTCGAAGCCGCACTGCTCTCTGTTTTACTCAGGGCGATCATGTCCTTACACAGAGCACACAGCCGGGCGCTCGTCGCAGGGGGAACGGGACGGGTCGGGCACGCCGTCGCAGAGCGCCTGCGCGCCGACCGGTGGTCGGTGATCGCCGCCGGCCGGGCCGGCGGCGACCTCCGCACGCGCGACGGCGCGGCCGCGCTCGTGCAGGGTGCGATCGACGAGCTCGGCGGCCTCGAGCTCGTCGTTCATGCAGCAGGGGCGGGCTTCGCGCCGAAGCCGGTCGCGGAGGTGACGGAGGCCGACTGGGACGCGGCGCTCGACGTGACGGCGAAGGGAACGTTCTTCCTCGCACAGGCCGCCGCCCCGGCGCTCCGCGAATCCCACGGCGTTCTCGTGATCATCGAGGACGCGGCGTCGTTCGACCCCTGGATCTCGTTCGGGCCGCACAGCGCGGCCAAAGCGGCCCAGGCCATGCTGACCCGGGTGTTCGCGCGAGCCCTCGCCCCTGAGGTGCGGGTCTGCGGGATCGCGCCCGGGCCGGTGGCGGTGGAGCCGGGCCAGGAGGAGCGCCGCGCGGCGGAGACGCTCCTCGGACGCGTCGGCTCGCCGGCCGACATCGCGGAGGCCGTCGTCTACCTGGCCGGTGCGGAGTTCGTCACGGGCACCACGCTCGTCGTCGACGGCGGCCTGCTCCTGCAATCCGCCCCCCGCTCCAAGCCGTAGAACACCTTTGTGGCGGTTGCGATCACACTCCGTACGATTCCCCTCGTGACGTCGGACGGCGAGCTCATCCAGCGCACAGCGAACGGCGACCGGTCTGCCTTCGACGACCTCTATCGGCGCTACGCCCGTCCGGTGTTCGGCCTCGCGCTGCGCCGCCTCGGCGATCGCGGCCGGGCCGAGGACGCGGTCCAGGAGACCTTCGCCTCCATCTGGCGGTCGGCGGGCTCCTACAAGCCGGACCGCGGGCCCGGGGCGCCGTGGCTGTACGCGGTCGCGCGCAACGCGATCGTCGATCGTGCCCGCAGCCGCACCGACGTGCCGGCGGAGATCCCGGAACGGGCGGCGCGCGAGCCCGAGCCGCCGGAGGCGGCCGAGCAGGGCTGGGTCGCCTGGCGCGTCCACCGTGCCCTGGGGGAGCTTCCGGACTACGAGCGCGAGGTGATCGCGCTCGCCTACTGGAGCGGCCTCTCGCAGAGCGAGGTGGCCGAGTTCCTCGGCATCCCGCTCGGTACCGTCAAGACGCGAACGCGGTCCGCGCTCGCGCACCTCGCCGACCTGCTCGGAGAGGAGCTGGCATGAACGAGTTCAACGACATCGTCGACACCACGGGGCTCTCACCCGAGGAGGTCGCGCGCCTTCGCCGCGTGCACGACCTGCTCGTCGAGGCCGGCCCTCCGGCCGACCTGCCGCCCGCTCTCGAGCAACCCGCCGATCCGGCCGAGGCGCAGGTGATCGACTTCCCGCTCATGCCGCCCCGGCGGTGGGCGGCGGTCGCGATCGCAGCGGCGGCCCTGGCGGCCGTCGCACTCGGCGGCGGCTACCTGCTCGGCCACGCGCACGGGAAGTCGGCGTCCTTCGCCGCCCATCGCGTGGTGCCGATGCAGGGCCGGGGCTCGCTCGCCGTCCTGCGCATCGGCAAGGCCGACAAGGCGGGCAACTGGCCGATGGAGCTGCTCGTCAGCGGGCTGCCGGCCCAGAAGGACCCGCGCGCCTACTACGAGCTGTGGCTGACGCGCAACGGCAAGCCGGTCGCGCCCTGCGGCTCGTTCCGGGTCAGCGGCGAGAACACCACCGTCCGGCTCTCGGTGCCGTACAGGTTCTCGCAGTTCGACGGTTGGGTGGTCACGGCACAGCCCGCCAACGACCGCTCGGTCGGCCCGGTCGTCCTCAAGACGTAGATGGCTGATCTAGACGTCGAGGCGTGAATCCTCCAGGTCGATGTCGCGCTGGACGCGCTGCATCACCTCCTCGGTGATCATGCCTTCGTTGCGCAGCTCGAGCACCGCCCCGCGCTCGGCGTCGAGCAGCTCGCGCCGCAGACGCTGGTAGGCCTGCGAGCGCTCCTCCTCGCCGTCGCCGTCGACTCCCTCGTACCGGGCCTGGAAGCGGCGCGTGCGGAAGTTGTAGGCCCCGCGCATCCGCTCCACGGTGTCCTCGCGGACCCATTCCTCCGCCGCCAGCTGCTCCAGCCGGGCGAGCGCCGCCTGCGCCGCCTTGATCCGCGCCTTCGCGTCCTCGCGGTCGGCCCCGTCGTCGTCCTCGACCTGCAGCACTCGGATCAGGACCGGCAGCGTCAGCACCTGGCCGACGAGCGTCCCGAGGATGACGACGAAGGTGACGAAGACGATCGTGTCGCGGTACGGCAGGTCGATGGGCAGCGCGAGGGCGGCTGCGAGCGACACTGCGCCGCGCACACCCGCCCACGCGAGCACGACCGGCCACTGCCAGGGCGGATAGGGATCGCGCGCACGGACGCCCGCGAAGAGCCAGCGCGGCACGTAGGCGAACACGGGCACCCAGACCAGGCGCGTCACCATCACGGCGACGGTGACCAGCAGGGCGTCCGCGAGCAGCGACGCCGTGATCGAGAGCCGGCTCGCGATCAGGTGCAGCTGGAAGCCGACGAGCGCGAACAGCAATGCGTTGACGAGGAAGACGAGGATCTCCCAGAACGCGTTCCCCGAGAGGCGCGTCTCGACGGTCGTGAGCTGGGGCGTGTACCAGCCCATGTAGACGCCGATCGTGACGGCGGCCAGGACGCCCGAGACGCCGAGCGCGGCAGCCGGCAAGTAGGCGAGGTACCCCGAGAGGAGCGCGATCGCCACCTCGGTGGGCGTGTCGTCGACGCGCCTGCGCACCTGCCGGACGATGTACCCGACCGCGAGCCCGACGGCGATGCCGCCGATCACGTTCAGGACGAGGTGGAACGAGGCGTTCCAGAGCGAGAACGTGCCCGCGACCGCGGCCGCGACGGCGGTCTTGTAGAGGACGAGCGCCATGCCGTCGTTGACCAGGCTCTCTCCCTCGAGGATCGAGACGAGCCGGCGCGGCACGTTGAACCGGCGAACGACGTCTGCGGCCGCGAGGGCGTCCGTCGGCGACACGATCGCGCCCAGCGTGAACGCGGCCGCCCACGACATGCCCGCGAACACGCCGTGTGCGACGAGCGCGACGACGCAGGTGGTCGTGACGACGAGCCCGACCGCGAGCAGCGAGACGGGCCTGAGGTTCGCCCGCAGATCTCGCAGGCCGGTGAAGAACGCCGCCGAGTAGAGGAGCGGCGGCAGGATCGCGACGAGCACGAGGTCCGGCGGCAGCTGCACCTGCGGCAGGCCCGGGACGAAGCCGAGCAGGAGGCCGCCGATGACCAGGAAGACCGCAACCGGCATCCGCCCGCGCGCGGCCACGACGAGCATGACGGCCAGCGCCAGGAGCAGCGCGAACAGCTGAAGCTCGGCGTGGGCGGTGAACTGCACCGCCTCGAGGTTAAAGGTGTCAGACACCGCTACGCGGTGTCTGACACCCGGTTACTTAGGCAGCGTCGGCGAGGTCTTCGTTCTGCGCCAGCTTGCGCAGAGCCTCGGTCTCGATCTGACGCACGCGCTCGCGGGTCAGGCCGAGCTGCTTGCCGATCGACTCGAGCGAGGCGGGGCCTTCGCCGACGAGCCCGAAGCGCAGTTCGATCACGTCGCGCTCGCGGTCGGGCAGGTTCGCAACCGCCTGGCGCACGGCCAGATCGCGGAGAGAGGCCGAGGCCTCTTCCTCGGTCGACGGGCCGGTGCCTGCGATCAGGTCGCCGAACGACGCGTCGCCGTCGTCGCCGACGGGCATGTCGGTCGACGCGACCGCGCGGGCCGCCTCCATCACCTCGCGAACATGGGTGATCGGAAGCTTCGAGTGGAGCGAGATCTCCTCGGGAGTCGGGTCGCGCTCCAGGGTCGCAACGAGCTCGCGCCGCGCGCGGGCAACCTTCTGCTCGCGCTCGACGACGTGCACCGGGATGCGGATCGTGCGCGCCTTGTTGGCGACGCCGCGCTGCACCGCCTGGCGGATCCACCAGGTCGCGTAGGTCGAGAACTTGAAGCCCTTGCGCCAGTCGAACTTCTCCGCGGCGCGGATCAGGCCGAGGACGCCCTCCTGGACGAGGTCGCCGAGGGTGATCCCCTGGGTCTGGTAGCGCTTCGCGATCGAGACGACGAGGCGCAGGTTGCAGTTGATCATGCGCTCCTTGGCGACCATGTCGCCCTTCTCGATGCGCTTGGCCAGCTCGACCTCCTCCGCGGCGGTGAGCAGCGGGTAGCGGCCGGCTTCGTTGAGGAACATCTGGAACGAATCGGTTGTGTAGAGGCTGGTGCCGATCGACAGGTCGAGCTCGAGCTCGTCCTCGTCCTCCGCGTCGGGGGCGACGTCGTGGACGGCGAGCTCCTGAGCGAGCGCCTCCGCCTCGGCCTCGTCGAGATCGTGGGTCAGGACGGCATCCGCAACATCGGCAGGGGTGATCGACCCGTGCTCGGTCCGGAGGGCAAGCAGCGCTTCAAGCGCATCGGCGACAGCCGCGGTCATGCTGATTTCAGTCAACGAACTCCTTCAGTCTTCGAGGTAAACGGGCGCGCGGTTTGCGCGTCATCCGTCAACCTTTTCAACGCCGGGAACGGGCAATCCATTCCCTCTGTCGTACTGGGCAACCCAGAAGTTAGTAACAGCCTGTTACAAAGATGTTAGGACGCGCCCCGGAGTCATATTAAGGCGCAATGCGCTCATTTGCAACGAATGCCGCATGCGTCACCGGCATCTTCTCGGCGAAGAACGCCTCGACCGCCTCCGCATAGCGCCGGATCTCGAGCTGGGCGAACTCGGCGTTCCGGAGCGAGACGAAGTTCATCAGGGCTCTCGCATTGACCGTCCAGTAGAACTGGGTATAGGCCCCAACGGGGATCACTGAGCGGGCGAGCTCCCGGGCGACGCCCTTCTCGACCAGGCGGGCATACGCGGCGTAGGCCTCACGGTAGACCGTCTCGAGCTCCTCGCGCGTCTCCTCGGCCAGCTCGGGCGAGACCTGCTCGAAGCTGTAGGCGCCGGGCTTCCCGACCTGCGTGCGAACGTCCCCGGGCTCCGGCACGTAGAAGTCGTCGGTCGCCTTCGCATATCTCAAACTAAACTCGTTGAACGAACCTATACGGTGTCTGAACCATTCCCGCGCCACGAAGATCGGGCAGCGGACGTGGAAGCGAAACGCGTTGTGCTCGAACGGCGAGCCGTGCCGGTCTCGCATCAGAAAGCGGATCAGCCCCTCGTCGGACTCTTCCATCTCGGTCTTGCGGCGCGCGAAGCTGACCCGGGCGCCGTTGACCACGGAGAGGTCGTTGGCCATCGCGTCGTCGAGCCGCACGAAGCCGTGGTCGAGGACCCGGATGGTGTGGTCTGGGATCACCTCTGTCACGGTCACGGACGGCGGACCCTAGCTCGGTCCCCGGACGTACCGTATCGCCATGGCGACCAGGATCGGCACCTCCGGCTGGTCGTACCCGTCGTGGCGGCCGGGGTTCTATCCGGCCGACCTCCAGCCGGCGGAGTTCCTCCGGTTCTATGCCGAGCGGTTCGACACGGTCGAGCTCAACTCGACCGGCTACCGCCTGCCGAGCGCCGACCAGTTCCGCCGCTGGGCGGACAGCGTCCCGGATGGCTTCGAGTTCGCCGTCAAGTTCTCGCTCGTCCGCCTCGACCGGGTGACCACGTTCCTCGAGCGCGTGCTCGCGCTCGGCGACCGGCTCGGCCCGGTGCGCGTGGTCTACGAGGGGCCGCGCGACGACGGGACGGTCTCGTTCGTCCAGGGGTCGGCCCCGCCGCATGTACGGCTCGCCTGGGATCTCCGCGACGAGTCGTGGGCCGGCGTCGACGGCGTGCTCCGCGTGAACGATGCCGGCTCGGAGCCGTTTCGCTACCTGCGGCTCCGCGAGCCGCCGTACTCGGACGACGACCTGCGCGCGATCGCAGCGACGATCCGCGATCCCGGCTACGTCTACGTGCGGCACGAGGATGCCCCGACCGCGCCCGAGGCGGCCGCCCGTCTCCGGGCGTTTCTATAGTCAAGGCCGTGTGGGTCGTGCGCGAACTCGTTCGACTCGTCGTGCGGATCGCCGTCTGCGTGGTCGTCGCGCTCGGGCTCGCCGGGCTCCTGGCGGCCGTGAGCGCGCAGGGCTTCGCCTTCGACGCGCGCATCCTGTGCATCGTCATCGGCTGCATGCTCCTCGCGATGGCCGGCGTCGGCAGCGGCTCGAACCTCGAGCGCTACATGGACCGGAACGTGACCAAGGTCGCCTGGGGCACCATCCCCGGCTTCGATGCGGCGAAGCGAAACCCGGAGGATCCGACCCTGTCGCCCGGCGCGGCCTTCTTCCTCAGCGGCCTCGTCGTGATCGTCGTCGGCGTCTTGATCTAGTAGCCGGCCGCGGTGTGCGCGCGTTCGAGGTGCGCGCCGGAGGCGAGGATCTCACTCACCTGATCGACGGCGAAGCGCAGCTCGTCGTCGGTCGTGAAGAAGTGCGGCCCGAAGCGAATGCCTGCGTCGGGACGCGTGTCGCAGATGATCTCGCGTGCGGCGAGCTCCGCATGCACGGCCTGGAAGTCGGGCACGCGGAACACGACCGAGCCGCCCCGCTTGCCCGGCTCGCGCGGCGAGGTGAGCTCGAAGCCCGCGGAGTCGACGAGCTCGACCAGGAGCGCGGTCTGGCGCATCGAGTTCTCGCGGATCCGGTCGACCCCGATCTCGGCGATGATCTCGTAGCCCGCACCGGCCGCGTAGTTGGCGGCCACGTTCGGGGTGCCGGTGAGGAACCGCCCCACGCCGGGAGCGGGATCCATCTCCGTCTCGAACGCGAACGGCCGCGCGTGGCCCTGCCAGCCGGCGAACGCGGGCTCGAGCCGGTCGGCGAGGTCGGGACGGACGTACAGCCAGCCGGCGCCCGGGCCACCGCAGAGCCACTTCACCGAGCCGCCGACGCAGAAGGCGATCCCGAGGGCGGTCACGTCGAGCGGGACTGCTCCCGCCGACTGATACGCGTCGAGACAGACGTGTGCGCCGAACGCGTGCGCGCGCTCGACGATCCGCTCCACCGGCTGGATCTCGGCCGACTTGTAGAGCACGTGCGAGATGGGAACGAGCAGCGTGCGCTCGTCGATCGCATCGATCACCCCGTCCGCGTCCTCGCAGACGACGACCTCGGCGCCGAAGCGCCTCCACGCCTGCTGCACGTAGCGCACCGACGGGAACAGGCCCTCTTCGAAGACGATGCGGTTGCGCGGCGGCTTCAGGTCGAAGCAGGAGAGCACGATCGCCTCGGCGACGGTCACGTTCTGGTGCATCACGGTCGAGCCGGGCGGCGCGCCGATGATGCCGCCGATCAGATCGCCGGTCGTGAACACGGAGCTCCACCAGCCTTCACCCCACGCCCGCGCGCCGCGGGTCGCCCATTCGCGCGCGAACTGCTGCAGCCGGCGCTCGGCCTCTGCCGGCATCGCGCCGAGCGAGTGGTTGATCAGATACGTCGTCGACGCGAGGATCGGGAAGCGATCCCGGTAGCCGGTCAGCTCCACGTCTGGAGTATCTACAAACGCCAGACGGCCGTCCCCGTCGTGTGGGAGACCCACACGTGACCGGCGGCCGGAAGCACGACGATCGGCCCGGGCCCGGCGGCGATCGTCCTGACGACCCTCATCGTCGCCGGGTCGACCACGACGATGTCGTTGGAATCGATGCACGGGACCCAGAGCTTCCCGGCGACGACCGCGGAGCCGAGCGGGTTGCGATGCACCTTGACGCGACCGAGCACTTTCAGCGTGCGCGCGTCGACGCGGGTGACCACGTTCGTCTCCTGCGAGACGTAGAGCGAGCCGTGAAGACCGGTGACCCAGTCCGCGCCGGACAGCGGCACCTGGGCGGTGACCCGGTTTGTCCGCGGGTCGAGCCGCAGCAGCTTGCCGGCGGTGTGATCGGTCACCCACAGGGAGCGGCCGATCGCGGAAAGGCCGTTCGGCTCGACGCCGACCTTGATCGTCTTCACCACCTTCGTGCCCGTGATCCGAGAGACGGTGCCGTCGAGCGAGTTGGAGACCCACGCGGAACCGAAGCCCCATTCGATGTCGTACGGCCCGTTGCCGACGCGCACCGACGCCGTCACCTTGCCCGTGACCGTGTCGATCCGCGCCGCGGTGTTCGTGAGGTTGGCGATCCCCCAGACCGCCCCCGGCGCAGCGGCGAGGTTGAACACGCGCGCGCCGATCGAGATGCGCTCGAGCACCTTGCCCGAGTCACGGTCGAGGCGCAGCACGTTGCCGCTGCCGAGGCCGCCGGCCCAGACGCTGCCGCCGCTCGAGGCGAGCCCGTAGGTCGGCTCACCGACGTCGACCTTGACGGCGGGTGTCGCCAAGAGCACAGCGGCCACGGCCGCAGCGAGGATCTTCACGGGCGGAGTGTCGCCGCAGATCCTCCCGCCGGGGCCGACGTATTCGAAGTTCCGATCGGCCTCGGCGGCGGCCGCGAGTCGACGAGCACGGCCGCCACCAGCAGCACCGCGATGCCGACGAGGCTCTCCCCGACGAGGCTCCGGCCGATCCGCGACAGGAAGCCTGTGTCGGCACGGTCGAGCGCAGGCCTGACCACGAAGTGATGGAACGCGCCCCAGAGCAGGGCGAAGCACACGAGGCCGATCTTCACGAGCAGCACCTGGCCGTAGCGCTGCGACCAGAGATCGGCGAGATGCGGCAGCCGCACGATGCTGAGATAGATCCCTGCGGAGAGGACCAGGACGATCAGCACGGTCGCGAGGCGCGAGAAGCGCATGAACGCCTGGCGCCGCAGCTGCGGCGCCCCGAACCAGAGCAGGCCGGCCATCGTCGCGAGCGCGCCGATCCAGAGCGACGCCGCGGAGATGTGCACCCAGTCGGCGAGCTCCGTCCTCCAGGACGAGCCTGGATCGACGGCGTCGTGGCCCGAGACCGAGAGCCCGCCCGCGAACAGCAGCGACAGCGCGAACGCAGGCACGAGGAACGCGACGCGGTCGAGCAGCCACGCGAGGTAGACGAGGGCGAGCACGAGGGCGAAGGCGAGCGTCATCGTCACGAACGCCGTGCCGAAGCGCGTCGCGGTCATCGGCGACAGGTCGCCGTACAGGAACCGCGTGAACGGAAGCTGCAACGCATCCTCCGCCCGCAGCGAGAAGGCCGCGATCCCCGCCTGCAGCGTCACAACTGCGCCGATCCCTGCGGCGACGGCGATCTTCCGCTCGAGCTCGAGCGGCACTTCGAGGCCGCGGAGGACGATCAAGCGCAGGCCGAGCGCGCCGATCGTCAATGCGATCCCGAGAAACCAGACCCAACGAACGAGATCCTCGGTCCGGGTCGGGCCGCCCGCACCGTAGGCATCGTTCACGGAGGGCGCCGGTACGCGGACGCCGAACGTCCAGACGCCGGACACGACGTGGGAGTCGGCGGAGATCGCCTGCCAGCGAACGGTGTAGACCCCGAGCTTGAGCGGGCCGACCGATGCCACGGCGTCGGTCCCAACCGCATGCGGCGGGCCGGCGAAGTTGCGGCCGACCCCGTTCAGGACTTTGATGTCCCCGGGCAGGACCTTGACCTCCTGGTCGAAGTGCAGCCGGATCAGGGTCGGCGCGCGCTGCACCTCGTGGCCGAACCTCGGGGTCGTCGACTGAAGCGTGGCGTGCGCGGACGCTCCCGCCGGGAAGACGAGCGCCGCGAGCACGAACGGCAGAGCGCGTCTCACCGGTGCGGTGTCCCCGCGAGCGTCGAGAGATGGCCGAAGACAGGCGCGACGTCGCGGTCGGAGAAGAGCATCACCGAGACGGTGACGATCATGAGCGCGAACCCGGCCTGGAGCACGACGGAGCGCGGCCGCCAGACGAGCAGCAGCGGGAAGATCGCCGCCACGATGAACGTCCACCCGAGCAGGTGATGCAGGAACGCGGAGCGCGCGAAGAGCCACGAATTCTGCTCGTGGACGATGAACGCCGTGCCGGTGACGACGAAGGCGAGCGGCCACGTCAGCCGCCAGAGCGGCGACTTGAGCCGCCCGTGCACGAGCCCGAGCTCGGCTCCGCCAGCGAGCATCAGCACCTCCGCCCAGGAGCCGTGCGCGTACATGTGGATCGCCGAGTTGGTGAAGAACGCCATCACGAGCCAGAGCAGCACGCCGAGCGTGAAGGCGAGCCCGGGCCAGAGGTACTTGCGCCAGGGGCGCATCCGCCACACCTCTTGGCCGACGATCGCCTCGCAGAGGAGGCACAGGCCGACGAGCAGGATGCCGGCCGCAAAGGCCCAGTGGACCATCTCAGCGTGCGGCAGCATCGTGCTCCTCCAGGTCGGAGAGCAGGGGCCGGGCGACGAGCAGGGCGAAGACGATCCCGGCCCCGATCACGAGCAGCGGCGGCTCGATCAGGAGCCACCAGAGCCCCTGGCCGCGCGGATGCAGCAGCGTGACGCGGTACGGCTGCAGGATCGCCCAGATCAGACCGCCGGCCACGACGGTGGGGCCGATCGACGAGACGATTCGCATGCGTGCCGTACGGGCGACGGTCGCCGGTAGGCGAGAGACCAACGGTGGTTCCATTTCCTCCTCCGGGTCCTGAGGGACGTCGGGCGTCCGCGGCCCCGGCCCCTAGGCCGTGCCGCGACTCAGGCCCGAAGCGGAGGAGGACGCGATTCGAACGCGAGCCCGAAGCGGCGGCGAGGATCGCCGTCGTTGTCGCCTGCGGGCGGATGGGGCGACGCGAGCGCGCTGAAGGCGGCGTGCAGGATGCGGCGGGCGCGGTCGATCGTGCTGGCGGCGTAGTCCTCGACGTCGTAGAGCCAGCCGGCGACGCGCCAGAGCGCGGCGACCACCACCGCGAGCACCGCGAACGTGGGCAGCGCGTAGGTGTGGAGCCAGGGACCGAGCAGCGGCCAGCGCCCGGCGGCCGCCTCCTCCGCATCCGCGTGCACGAGGTAGACGACCGAGGTCGCCGCGAACGCCGCGAGCCAGATCCGCGGTGACAGGCCGGGACGGAATCGGGGCGCACGCCGCTCCTCGCGGTGCCCGATCGCGGCGAGCAGGCGCTCGCCGGCATCGGCAGTCGCCCAGGCGCGCGTCGATCTGGCGAGCAGCCCGGCGCAGGCGAGTGCCGCGAGGACCTTCACCACGACGAGCAGGAACGGGTAGTAGGTCGCCCCGGTCGGAGCCAGGGGCGCGACGTGGAAGACCCGGTCGACGCGCGCCGTGAGACTGCGTCCGGCAACCTCGGCGACCACGACGAGGAGCGCGAACGCCGCCAACCCACGCCGGGGAAGGAGCCGCGCATGCATCGTCGTCGAATCATACCCAGGGGGCCTTTCCAGCCAGAGGCGCGGCCCGGGCCGCGCCGGAATCACCCGAACCGGATGACGCGGGCGGCACCTCCGGGTGCGTACCGTCCCTCGAGGTGACCGTCATCCAGCCCAAGAACCGAGCCGAAAGCCGCTCGACCGTGCAGGTCCCGCCGCTCTTCGCGGGCGAGTTCGCAGCCGTCCCGCGCCACGAGCTCGGGCCTGGGCTGCCACCCGACGTCGCCTTCCAGGTCGTCCATGACGAGCTGATGCTCGACGGCAACGCGCGCCTCAACCTCGCGACCTTCGTGACCACCTGGATGGAGCCCCAGGCTCGGCGCCTGATCGTCGAGTGCCTCGACAAGAACATGATCGACAAGGACGAGTACCCCCAGACGGCGGCGCTCGAGATGCGCTGCACGAACATGCTCGCTCAGCTCTGGCATGCACCCGAGGCCGACCGCGCCACGGGCTGCTCGACGACGGGCTCGAGCGAGGCAGCGATGCTCGCCGGGCTCGCCCTCAAACGGCGCTGGCAGCATGCGGGCCGGCCGGCCGACCGGCCGAACCTCGTGATGGGGATCAACGTCCAGGTCTGCTGGGAGAAGTTCGCGAACTACTGGGACGTCGAGATGCGGCTGGTGCCGATGGAGGGCGAGCGCTACCACCTCTCCGCGGAAGAGGCGGTCAAGCTCTGCGACGAGAACACGATCGGTGTCGTCGCAGTTCTCGGCTCGACGTTCGACGGCTCGTACGAGCCGGTGCAGGAGATCTGCGCCGCCCTCGACGATCTCCATGAACGCACGGGGCTCGACGTGCCGGTTCACGTCGACGGAGCCTCCGGAGGGTTCGTCGCGCCGTTCATCGACCCGGAGCTCGTCTGGGACTTCCAGCTTCCGCGCGTCGCCTCGATCAACGCCTCGGGCCACAAGTACGGGCTCGTGTATCCGGGCGTGGGCTGGATCGTCTGGCGCGACGCAGCTGCGCTGCCGGACGACCTGATCTTTCACGTCAACTATCTCGGCGACGACATGCCGACGTTCGCGCTCAACTTCTCGCGCCCGGGCGCGCAGGTGGTTGCCCAGTACTACAACTTCCTCCGGCTCGGCTTCGACGGCTACCGCCAGGTGCAGAGCGCCGCACGTGACGTGGCGACGCGACTCGCCGGCGAGATCGAGCAGCTCGGCGTGTTTCGGATGCTCACGCGCGGCGAGGAACTACCGGTGCTCGCCTTCACCCTCGACGACGCGATCACGAACTTCAACGTCTTCGACGTCTCGCGCGCGCTGCGCGAGCGTGGCTGGCTCGTGCCCGCCTACACCTTCCCCGCGAACCGCACCGATCTGGCGGCGCTTCGAATCGTCGTCCGGCAGGACTTCAGCCACGACGTCGCGGACCTGTTGATGCGCGACCTGGAACGACAGCTGCCGCGACTGAAGACGCAGGTCGCGCCGGTGCAGACGGCGGCTGCCGCGGGGTTCCACCACTGATGAAGGCCGTCCTCGTCGGCTACGACGACAGCCCGGCCGCGGGTCGCGCGCTCGACCGCGCGATCACGGAGGCGCGAGACGGCGGCGCGAAGCTCATCGTGGTGGCCGTCGAGGAGCTCCCGCTCGACCCGACCGGCCTGCAGAACTTCGGCTCGCTCGACTACAGCCCCCCGGACGCGACCGCGCTCGGGCCGCCGGCCGACATCCAGGGCCTCCTCGGCCGGGCCCGCACAGTGATCGAGTCGGCCGGGCTGGATGCGGAGTACGTGTGGGCGGCCGGCTCGGCCGCGACGACCATCGTCGACGCGGCGCGGGACAACGGCGCCGACCTGATCGTCCTCGGAGAGCACCATCACAGCTTTCTCGGCCGTGTTTTCGGCTCCGACGTCGCGGCCGAGGTCGAGCGACGCGCCGACGGTGCCCGCGTTGTCTCGGTGCCGTAGCCGCTCCTACACGGGGGCGACCGGCACGAACGGGTGCAGCTCGTCGGCGCCCGGCTGGATGACGCCGTAGGTCCCCTCGGGCACCTGGTTCCAGACGCCGGGCAGATCGCCGAGCGGCTCGGAGACGACGAGACGCGATTCGTCGCCGACCCCGTCGAGGCGATGGTTGTCCGGGTAGAGAGCACGCAGGACCTCGACGTTGCTGCTGTAGAAGAGCGAGCGCGTCGCGCCCTCGCTCGAGTAGCGGAAGGCCCAGAGCCGGACGCCGTCCGTCGTCGCGATCGTCCCCTGGAACGGATGCTCGACGCCGTGCCGCCGGCCGACCTCCTCGACGAGGCCGATCGCGCGCGCCACGGCCGTGGGCGGGTCGTTCTCGAGGCCGAACGTCAACGCGAGGAAGAACAGCGTCTCCGAGTCCGTCGTGCCGCCGATCACCGGGAAGAGCGCCGGGTCGACCTCGAAGAGAAGCTCGCGCTTGATCTTGTGGAAGTCGTGGATCAGCCCGTTGTGCATCCAGAGGAAGCGGCCATGGCGGAAGGGATGGCAGTTCGTCTGCTGGACGGGCGCACCGCTCGACGCGCGGATGTGCGCGAAGACGAGCGGCGAGCGCACGTGCGCGGCCAGCTCGCGCAGGTTCTGGTCGTTCCAGGCCGGCTCGACGCTGCGGAAGACGCCGGCCTGCTCGCCCTCGCCGTACCAGCCGAGACCGAAGCCGTCGCCGTTCGTCGTCTCCGCGCCGAGCTTCGAATGGAGGCTCTGGTCGATCAGCGAGTGGTGTCCCTCGTAGAGGAGCTGTTCGATCAGGACCGGTGTTCCCGAGTAGGCCAACCAGCGGCACATGAGGTGCTCTCCTTCGGTTTTGGTGCCTCGACTATTCGCGCCGGCCCAGCCCGCCGCATCCTCCGAACGGGATGAGCAGGCCTACGGCACCGTGCCGCCGCTGACGCTCCATTCGGCGCCCGTGACGTAGGAGGCCGCGTCGGAGGCGAGGAACACGATCACGTTCGCGATCTCCTCCGGGGTCGCGAACCGCCCGAGCGGGCGCGCGGCCTCGGACTTCGCGAGGACACTCTCGCGATCCCCCTGCTGCGCGGCGAGCCCCTCCGGCCCGGTCCACGCCGGCGTCAGCGTCGGCCCGGGGATGACCGCGTTGCAGCGAACACCGTCCGCGGCGTAGGCGTCGGCGACCTGACGCGAGTACGCGAGCAGCCCGGCCTTCGCGACCGAGTAGTCCGGCATGATCCGGCTCGGTCGCCGCCCGGCCGTCGACGCGACGTTCACGATCGAACCGGCTCGCCGCTCCCGCATTCCGGGCAGCACCGCGGCGGTCGCCCGGATCGCGCTCAACAGGTTCAACCGGACGGACAGGTCCCAGTCGTCCTCGGTCACGTCCTCCAGCCGGCGGATCACCGCGACGCCGACGTTGTTGATCAGGCAGTCGATGCTCCCGACCTGCGCCTGGGCCTCGGCGACGGCCCGCTGCGGCTCGCCGGCCTCGCTGAGATCGGCGGCGACGTGGAGGACCTCGCCGACACCGGGCGCGCCGTTGCGGCTCACCGTCACGACGGTCGCTCCGCTCTCGACCATCGCCTGCGCCGTCGCGAGACCGATCCCCGCGCTTCCGCCGGTGATCAGGGCGACCTTGCCGTCGAGCCCGAGCTCCACGCGGGCACCCTAACGCCACCGCGCGGAGGGCCAGGAGGCCGCCGCGGCGCGGCTACACTGGGCGCGCTCCACGGAGCAGACGCCGACGTAGCTCAGCTGGTAGAGCACTTCACTCGTAATGAAGGGGTCGGGAGTTCGAGTCTCCCCGTCGGCTCTGGGTTTGCGAGACACGGAGGGCCCGAAGAGGCCCTGGCAGAAGTTGGCAGAATCGAAAAGCCAGGCGCTCCCGGCGAACGATTGACGCCACTCTCCGCTGACTGACCTCACGTGCTGACTTCACGTGCTCCTGGCGCAGCGACAAGGTCTCGAGAGGGGGAAGGGAGCCGGGGAGAGGGGGGTCGCCGCCATGCTCCCCGGCGCCACTCACTCGAACATACGCAGCGGACCTATGAAGCACCTCTGTAACGAGCAAACTCTCCGTTGAAGAAGGTTGGGCAAGTAGAGTCGCCGAACCGTCCGGCCCCGAGGAAGGCGGCTGTTGACGGCACAGGGACATCCGAGAGCGATCTTCAACCGGGCGGTCGAGCGCGGCGGCTTGACCATCGCGGATTCGACGTTGAGCAACAAACGGAGGCCACGATCGAGGATGCGGCGGGGCCGCGAACGAACATGCCATGACGGCCCTTCGGGACATGGCTGCTCGCAACATTCGACCCCGAGGTCGGCCTCGACGAGCAGCTCCTCGGGGTACTTCCTGGGTCTCGACCCGGCAGCGGAGAATCTCCTCTCCGCAGGACAGCATCCTGGAGTCGAGGTCCCCGCGAAACTCCGCTCCGGCTGCGTTCGTCGTTACGCCTGTCGAGCTCGCGGAGCCGTGAAGTCAAATGCCGAGAAACGTAAGGCCGGGGCGACACCCCGTCAGCCACCCCGGCCCCACAAGACGACCAACAGGTTCTCCGACCGATGGTCGAGGAGTCGGAAGCGGTCTCCCCACCAAGTCGCTCCCGACAAAGAGGGACGTTAATCGCGTAGTTGCAAGTGCACGTAAAAGCTAGGTAATGCTCAAGGTTCGCAAACCGCTCATGACTTGCGCTTCCCCGAAGCTGTCTCACAATCAGCAAGCGGCCCGGTCTGCTTCGCCCCGCCGCTAAGGGGCTGATGGCGGTACTGCCGCGGTCGGGCTGCCTCGGATGACCCTCCGGGCAGTTCGGCCCGATTTGGCTCGCGCTTTGGGAGAGAATCGGCCGGCGGCTCGTTCTCCTGCCTCCCTGCCCCCTGATCAGCGAGGCCGCGGATGGCCGCGGACCGCATGGTCGGGCGGGGCGTCCGGAACCCCCTTCGGACACCCCGGTCTGGTCGGCTGAGCCGACAAGACCGAGACGGCGCGCTCCGGGTTGTTCGTCGACGGGTGTATCCTCGGTGTGCCGAGGCGTCCCCTTTTGTACCCCTCATCTGGCTCGATCCCGCTCTTGCGGAGTATCCGAGGCCACTCCCCCGGTACACCCAGCCGGCCACCTTGAGGAGGGTCATGGACACGAGCGGCAAGGTCGATCCCCGCACTGCGAACCTCGCGCACCACCAAGCGGCTGCGCGAGAAGCAAACGAGCGGGTTGCCGCATTGAACCGACGCTGGGGCACAGACAACTTTCCTTCGTCGTTTGTGTGCGAGTGCCTCGACCCAAACTGCAACGAGCGGTTCCTGCTCAGCCACGACAGATACGACCGGGCTCGGCGAAGCGGGACGTTCGTGATGCTGCCCGGCCACTGATGGCCGAGACGATCGAAGCCCGCGTTCATCGCCTCGCAGCAGTGAAGGGTCTGCGGGTCAAGATCAAGCGGCGACCTTCGCTCAAGGGCTGGTCCACCCGCGTGCTTGTGTTCGATGCATCCTCGGAGCACCTGCTGACAACCTTTGGCAGCCTCGAACGGGCCGAGAAGTTCCTTAACGGGCCGATCCGAGCACGCTGATCGCCTTCCACCTCGTCCGACCATCACAGGCCGACTCTCCGCAGACCTCGTAATGAAGAGTCGGGAGTTCGAGTCTCTCCAGCGCTGCTTTGTTTGGGCCGCAGGTTCGCGAGCTGTAAGCATTCAGGTTAAGAACTCAACAATGCGCCGGGGTTCGCGTCCCAGGGTGAGCTGTGGCACTCGAACAACCCGAGCCCGCAATCCTCAAGGCGGCTCAGCGCGGCGATGAACAGGCATTCGGATGGATCTTCGAGGCGTATCGCCGACCGATCTTCAACTACGTCAGCCGCATGCTCGACGACGATCTGGTCGCCGAGGACGTCACGCAGGAGATCTTCATCCGCGTGCACCGATCGCTGGCGCGCTTCGACCGGAAGTCGCTCTTTACGACCTGGCTGTTCCAGATCGCGAAGAACCGGATCGTCGACGAGCATCGCGCCCGGACACGACGGCCGCCTCAGGTTCCCGAGCCCGACGGGTTGCGATTCGTTTCGCAGAGCGTTGAGCCCACCATGGAGACGCGAGAGATTGTCTCGGCGATCTGGCAGGCCGTCGCGGCGCTCGACGATCGCCTGAAGAACCCCGTCCTGCTCCGCGACGTCGCAGGGCTTTCCTATCGCGAAATCGCAGAAGTACTTGGGATCGACATCGGCAACGTCAAATGGCGCATCTTCAAAGCCCGGGAAGCCATTCAGGCGGACCTCGCCCTCGCCGGCCTGACGCCGAGCACGAACCGCAGCGAAGCCAGCCTGTCAACGTCGAGGACTCCGATCGCCGCCGCAAGCTGAAGCGTGCGGCCGACCCCTCCCGGGTCGCCAACGATCAGAGTTCCTCCGAGCGACGGTTCGGTTGTCTGGCTCGGCGTTTTCAGGACCAGCAACACATCGGCCTGCGACTTGGGCGTGAGCGCGACGTGATGCTCCCTAGGCGAGGGATTCCAGGAAGCGGGTGCGATCCTCGCGAAGGTCGCTGACGGCGGCAGCGAGTCTCGCCTCGCCGTCTTCTGTGAGGTGCAGGTAGCGGACGCGTGCGTCGCGGTCGGAGATCTCTCGCCGGAGGATGCGCAGGTTCTCGGCTCGCCGAACGAGTTGCGTCGTTGTGCTCTTGGCGAGCTGGAGTGTGGTCGCGAGTTGGCTCACGGTGATCGTCTGATTGCGTAGCTGGGCGACCTTGATCGTCAGTAGTAGTTGGTAGCGCTCGACTGTCAGCCCTCGCAGTCGAAGCGTCTTTTCGCTTGATCGCATGTAGTGCTGGAGTGCCTGCCGCAACGCGGCGGTCTGCTCGTACTCAGCTGCTGTCGGCTTCCGCCGCTTCGGGGTCGTGGCCAGCGTCGAGTTCGTAGGCATCAACTGGACCTCTACTTGGTCGATGGTGGACGTTGTTAGGGAATGTAAGGCCATGTAAAACATTAGTGTATCACACTTTAGTTTGTGATACGTTCTAGTTCACCACACATCTCGACAGGAGGGTTCTTGCCCGGCGTGTGTTGGCACCGCGCCTCAGCCGATCTCCTACGGATCGGAAGATTCGGCGAGCAGCCCCGAGTGACTGTTGATGAGGCAAGGAGAAAGCGCTGCCATGAAGACCACCCTGTTTTTGCGCCGCCATTCCGGCTCGAAGATCAAACGCCGGGGGATGTTCCTCTCCGGGGCGCTGCTGGTGGGGCTCCTGATCGGGATTCTCGCGGCGTCCGTGTCGAGCGCGCTGGCGGCAACGAGGGTGTCTGCGCCGTCCAGCCTGGCGCTGCCGACACTGAGCGGAGTCGCTCGTGAGGGCGCGACCCTGACAGCGGATCCCGGCGTCTGGGGCGGCGACGTCCCGATCACCTTCTCGTACGGCTGGGAGAAATGCGACTCGAGCGGCTCGGCTTGCGGCCCGGTCCCTGGAGCCACTGGTGCAAGCTATCTCTTGCCGAACACTGCTCCCGGAACGACGTTGCGCGTCGTCGTGACGGCTGCGAATGCGGCCGGGTCGACCGTCGCGCGCTCGTTCCTGAGCGGCGTCGTCGCGCCGGCAGGCAAGAGCCCTGCCAACGCGGACCTGCCCGTGATCCAGGGCACCCTCCAGCAGGGCCAGACGGTAAGCGCGACACCCGGCAGTTGGAACGGCACTCTGCCGATGAGGTTCGGCTATCAGTGGCAACGCTGTACCGCTGCCGGTAGCGCCTGCGCTGCGATTGCCGGTGCGGGCTCGCCGACGTACTTGCTCACCGCCGCCGACACAGGCGCGACGGTCCGGGTCGCGATCACCGCGAGCAACTCGTACGGGATCAACAAGGCCTTCTCGGGGCCGACCCGCCTGGTTGCCTCTGCAAGTTCTCCGGCCGTCTCGACACTGCCGGCCATCTCGGGAACGGCGAAGGAAGGTCAGGCGCTGAGGGTCGCGACCGGCACCTGGTCCGGCACAAAGCCGATCGCGTTCACGTTCTCGTGGTTGCGCTGCGACCTCTCCGGCGGGTCGTGCACGCCGATCCTCGGTGCAACAACGTCGGCGTTCACCCCCGGCTCGACAGAGGTCGGGCACACCCTGCGCGTTCTGGTGACAGCCTCGAACGCCGCAGGCAGCGCCGACGCGCTGACAGAAGCCAGCGACGTCGTCGCCTCCAACAACGTCAACGCGCCCGCCAACTCGACCGCTCCGGCCATCACCGGGACCGCGGACGTCGGAGCCAAGCTGACCGCAACCGCCGGGACCTGGACGGGCTCGACGCCGTTGACGTTCGCCTATGTCTGGCAGTCGTGTGCTGCGAGCGGCAGCGACTGCACCGCGATCGCCGGCGCCAACTCACCGTCCTATTCGACCACGTCCGGAAACGTCGGGCACAAACTCCGCGTTCAGGTCGTCGCGTCGAACAGCTTCGGCGCAACGAGCGCCTTTTCCGCCGCTGCCGGCCCGGTCGCGTACAAGGCCCCGTACAACATCGCGGCTCCCGTGATCTACGCCTCCTCGACGACACTGAAGGAAGGCGACGTCGTCACCGCCTCGACCGGATCATGGCTCGGCGAGCCCACGATCAGCTTCACCTACCAGTGGAATCGCTGCTCGGTCTACCCTTCCTGTTCACCGATTCCGCTCGCCAAGAGGGTCAGCTACACGATCACCAAGGCGGACGTCGGTCATCCGATCTTCGTCCAGATCAAGGCCGACAACCGCAGCGGCGATGCGTTCGTCAACTCGCAGCCCACCCCGGCCGGGATCTCCCTGCAGCTGCGGCTCGCCGCGCCGCCGACGATCACCGGGGCAGCCGTCCTCGGCTCGACCCTGACTGCCCACCCGGGAACCTGGGTCGGGGCGCAGCCGGTCAGCTACACCTACCAGTGGACGCGCTGCTCGACGAACGGGGCTGCCTGCTCGCCGATCGCCGGCGCCAAGCGGGCGACCTACACCATCGCTGCGGCTGACGTCGGCCACCCGCTCTTCGTCCAGATCAAGGCGATCACCCGGCAGGCGTCCGCGTTCGCGAACTCCTCCCGGCTGAGGCCGACGGCATCCGGCACGGGCGTCTCGACGACCGTTCAGGTCGGCTCGGTCGTCCTCCCCAACCGACTCGTGATCTCGGGCGTCAACTTCCAACCGAGCAAGATCAGCTCCCACGCGCCCTTCATCGGCCGCTTCCGCGTCACCGACGCCACAGGCAGGCCGGTGCAAGGCGCACTCGTCTACGCGCTCGGCCTGCCCTACAGCTGGATGAACAGCAGCCCCGAAGTCGCAACCGGCGCGGACGGCTGGGCAACGATCGTGATCAATCCGACAGCCCAGCTGCCGCTCAGCCGCGGCACCTCCCTCGTCATGTTCGTCCGCGCGCGCAAGGCCGGCGACAACCTGCTTGCAGGCGTCTCCAGCAGGCGACTCGTCCAGATCGTCGTCGGCTCCCGAGGCGTCGCCTCGGCCGCCCGAAGCGACCTCACCGCCGCACCCTTCAACAACGCGGCAACACCGATCAGCGCCCTCTCCCTCCCCGACCGGCTGGTCATCTCCAGCGTCAAGTTCCAGCCGACGTCCATCAGCAGCCACGCATCGTTCATCGGCCGCTTCCGCGTCACCGACACGAAAGGACAGCCGGTGCAGGGCGCGCTCGTCTACGCACTCGGGCTCCCCTACAGCTGGATGAACGGCAGCCCCGAAGTCGCAACCGACGCAGACGGCTGGGCAACCATCCTGATCACACCGACCGCCCAGCTGCCGCTCACACACGGCACCTCGCTCGTCATGTTCCTCCGCGCCCGCAAACCAGGCGAAAACATCCTCGGCGGCGTCTCAAACCGCCGACTCATCCAGATCGTCGTCAAATAGCGGCCGCTGAGGCCCCGGGTGGGCCTGGTCTTTGCCAGGCCCACCCGCAAACGCCAATTTCGACAGAAGGTTCGTCGTGCCACGTACATGCACTCCCCGATCACCTTCATTCCAGCCATGGCAGCTCGGACTGCTCGGTCTTCTCTGCGCTCTGCTCGCCTTGGCGCCGACCGCCCAGGGTGCCTCTGCCTCGCAGCCGAACAGAATCACCGTCATCGGCGATTCCGTCTTGACCGCGGTCCAGTGGAACGAGCAGCCGCTCTCGATCCTCGAGCACGGTCTGCCGAAGATGGATCTTCAGATCGCGGTCTGCCGACGCCTGACGGGCGACAGTTGCCCGTTCGAGGGGCAGCGGCCGCCGAACCTGGTCGACACGGTTCACGCACTTGGCGATCGGATCGGGGCAACGGTCGTTGTCGAGGTCGGCTACAACGATCCGATCGAGACGTTCGCAGGCGCCGTGGACGCCTCGATCCGGACATTGATCGCCGCCGGCGTCCAGCGGATCCTCTGGCTCAACTACCACGACTGGGTTCCCCAATACGTGCAGATGAACGACGCTCTCGCCCTGGCCGTCAAGCCGTACCCGCAGGTCACGATCGTCGACTGGCAGGCCGACTCACTCAATCGCTACTCCTGGTTTCAAAGCGACGCAATCCATCTCGTAGCAAGCGGAGCTGTCGCAATCGCACAGCTCATCCACAACGCCCTCGTCGATGCGAGCGCGCCGCCGCCACCGCTGGTCATCTCTCCCGCCGCTCTCACCGCACGGGTCGGACGCAGGTTCACCATGCCCCTCTCGGTCAGCGGCGGCACACCGCCCTACCGGTGGCGCGTCACCACGGGACGACTCGGGCGGGGGCTGCACCTCCTCGCGAACGGCGTCCTGACCGGCAAGCCGACAAAGCCTGGACAGGTCGCGATCGGGCTCGCCGTCTCCGACTCGTCGGGTGGGTCCGCATCTGCACAAGCAGTGCTGACGATCGGGCCCGAGGCCACACACGCATGATCGCAGCAGCCGGGAAGTGTCCAACCACGAAGCCACCGTGGGGTCATTTGGGCAACATCGTTCAGTCCCACTGCCCCGACTGTCCGTCATGAGGGGGTCGGGAGCCCGAGTCTCCCCGGTCGGCTCCGCCGCAACCCGAGGTCTCCGACGTGGAGAGCGGGGCCGCCGCGGCCCCGCTCATCAACACGTCTGTAAGTCGGTGGGGCCTCGCCGCATCGGGCCCTTTCGACAACCGCACCATGACTGCAGCGGGGCGGTTGACGCAATCACTCTTCGGGGGTTGACCGTCTCGCTTGACCTGAGCGAACGACGGCTCGTTGCCTCGCCACTTCATCCGGTCGGGATGATGCCCCTCAGCCGGCACGCCCGGAGAGTTGCCCGCATGGAAGCATCATTCTGGTTCAAGATGTTCGGCGTGATCGTCGGCGTGTGCGTTGCCGGCGCCCTGGTCTTCCTCTTCCTCGGGTGGGCCTGGTACACGTGGGGGCCGATCATGGCGATCGTTCTCGTGTTCGGCGCCGTTTGGCTCGTCGCCTACATCGTCGACCGTAGGCGCACCGCCGAGCACCTGGACTGACGCACGGCGGCGCGGCCCCGGCGAACGATCGACGAATTCAGGCGGCGAGCTCGCGAGCGAGCTGGACGAACAACGCCTCGAGGGCCAGCTGGGGCGCCAGGTTGAGCTCCTCGAGGCCCCGCCAGGTCTCCCGCACGGCCTCGGCGGCCCGCTCCGCTCCCAGCAGCCGCTCGCGCGTCGCGTCCTCGTGCAGCGCCGCCAGCTTGTCGAGGTGAATCGCTGCGCGGTCGGCCCCGACCGCGACGGCCACGAGATCGCGATACCACGCGCCGAGCTCCTCGAGCTGCGCCAGGAGCTCCTCCCGCTCCGCGCCGCGGGCCGCGCGCTTCACCCGCTGCTCCGCGTCGCGCGCGCTCAGCTCGAGGTCCGCGATGCGCGCCTCCTCGGTGTCTCGCGCCTCCGCCGCACGCCCCTGCGCGCTCGCAAGCAGCACACCGGCGGCCGCCTCGGCGTCGAACGGCTCCGAGCGGTACACGGCCCGGGCCTGGTCGATCAGCGCGTCGCGCCGCCCGGCGGCGGCAGGATCGAGCAGCCGCTCCATCCGGTCGAGGCGTCCGGCGGCGACCCGCGCGAGCGTGGCCCGGCTCTCCTCGTCGAGCTGCGGCGCGCGCGCGTCCACGAGCTCGCGGATCGCGCGCTCCGAGAGGCGGTGGAACGGAACGAGCTGGCAGCGCGAGAGGATCGTCCCCGGCAGCGGTCCGAGGTCGTCGGCGATCAGGATGATCACCGCGTACGAGGGCGGCTCCTCGAGGTCCTTGAGCAGCGCGTCGGCTGCGTCCTCGTTCATGAGGTGCGCGCGGTGCACGAGGTACACGCGCCGGTCGGCCTCGAACGGCCGCATGTGCAGGTCGCGCCGCAGCTCCCGGATCGCGTCGATCCGGATCATCTCGCCGAGCGCGTCCAGCTCGTAGAGATCGGGGTGGAACTCGCGCGTCGTGCCGAGGAGCGCATGGCCGAACACCTTCGCGACCTGCCGCTTGCCCACCCCCGGCGGACCGTGGAACAGATAGGCGTGGGCCGGCCCTTCGCGCAGCGCGGCGTCGAGCAGCCGGGCCGCCTCGGCGTGCTCAGAGAAGCTCGCGGACGTGCTCACGAACCTCCTCGGCGATCTCTTCGGGCAGCCTCGCGCCGTCGAGCGCGATGATCCGCGTCGGGGACACGGCCGCCAGCGAGCGGTAGGCGGCGTCGACGCGGCGCATGAAGTCCTCTCCTTCACGTTCGATGCGATCGGGATCGCCGCTGCCGCGGCTCAGCGCCTCCTCCGGATCGAGCAGCACGAGGAAGGTGCGGTCCGGGAGCAGGCCGCGCGTGACGGTGAGATTGAGCTCGAGCACCCGGTCCTCGCCGAGCCCGCGCGCAGCGCCCTGGTAGGCGACCGAGGAGTCGAGGTAGCGATCGCAGACGACATCCTCCCCGCGCTCGAGCGCGGGCCTGATCGCCTGCTCGACGTGGTCGGCACGCGCGGCCGCGTAGAGCGCGGCCTCCGCCCACGGCGTCATGTCGTGCCCGTGCAGGACGACCTGACGCACGGCCTCGCCCACTGCCGTGCCGCCGGGCTCCCGCGTGGAGAGCACCGTCCGCCCCTGCTCGCGAAGCCAGGCCGCGAGCAGCTCGGCCTGCGTGCTCTTCCCGGACCAGTCGACACCTTCAAACGTGACAAACATTCCGCGCCTAATCTACGGCCTCCATGCGGACGGTCGTGACAGGGGGCGCAGGTTTCATCGGGTCGAACCTCGTCGACACCCTGCTCGCACGCGGCGACTCGGTCACCGTGGTCGACAACTTCGCCTCCGGCAAGCGGGAGAATTTGAACCCGGCTGCCGTCCTGCTCGAGCAGGACATTCGTGAACCGTTCTCCATCGAGGCGGACGTGGTCTTCCATCTCGCAGCCCAGGCCGACGTCCAGACCTCGATGCAGCGCCCCGAATACGACGCCGCAGTCAACGTCGTCGGCACGGTCAATGTCCTCGGCGCGGCACCCGACGCCCAGGTGATCTTCGCCTCGTCGGGCGGCGCCGGCTACGGCGAATGCGCCGAGCCCGCGACGGAGCAGACGCCGTTCCTGCCCCTGTCGGCCTACGGGATCGCGAAGAAGTGCGGCGAGGAGTACCTCGCCGGGTGGAACCGCATCCACGGCACGCACCACATCGCCCTCCGGTTCGCGAACGTCTACGGGCCGCGTCAGGACTCCGGCCTCGAGGGCGGCGTGGTCGCGATCTTCCTCGAGCGCCTGGCGCGCGGAGAGGAAACGGTGATCTTCGGGAACGGAGCACAGGCCCGGGACTTCGTCTACGTCGACGACATCGTCGGCTCGCTGCTCGCAGCCGTCGGGCGCACCGGTGGGCCGTACAACGTCGGGACGGGCCGCGACACGACCGTCGCCGACCTGCACGCGGCGTGCGCGCGCGTCGCCGGCAGCAGCCGGGCCCCAAGGCACGAGCCACCGCGGCTCGGCGACGTCCAGCGCTCGGTGCTCGACGCCCGGCTGATCGAGCGCGAGCTCGGCTGGCGCCCGCAGATCTCGCTCGACGACGGCCTCGGGCGGACGTGGATCTGGATGCAGGAGCACGCGACGGCCTAACTGAAGGAGACGCCGCGCGAAGGGCGAATCGGGTCCCGCCGATGGATGCGCCGATCCCAGCCGACGCCCTGATCCGTCCCTGGCGGACCGCGACGCTCGTGGCCAGCCTCGTCGCGGCGATCGAGCTGATCGTGCTCGTCGCGCTCGTGCTCTTCCTGCTGGCGAAGCCCCTCGCCCACGCGGTGCAGCACCATGCGGAGGCGGCGGCGCTCGCTCCCGCCGCCAAGCATCACGCGAAGGTCGTCCACGCCAAGAAGGTGCCCATCGGCAAGCCGAAGCTCAGCCGGGCTGCGACCGGCGTGTTCGTCCTCAACGGCAACGGCCGCACCGGCGCGGCATCGGCCGCCGCCGCTCGGCTCTCGGGCCTGGGCTACCAGATCCGCGGGAAGGGCAATGCCGCACGGCAGGACTACGCGACGAGCGTCGTGATGTACAAGCGCGGCTACGCGGCCGAAGGCGTGCGGCTCGCCCACGATCTCCACGTGCGCGTCGTCGGCCCACTCGACGGCCTCAAGCCGTCGGCGCTGCACGGCGGCAAGCTCGCGATCGTGCTCGGCGCCAACTAGGCCGCTCCGAGCGCTAGCACGTCGGCCTGCCCGAGTTGACGAGGCGGAGCGCCCGCCGGTAGGCGATCGGCCCGTCCTCCGGGCGCGCGTTCGGATCGAGCTCCGTGAAGGGCTCGAGGTACGCATACGCATGCCGCGCACAACCGTGGGCGAGCTCGAACAGCCCCGCGCCGAGCAGGGTGTCGGGGTTCCTCGGCTGTGCGCGGACGGCCTGCGCGTAGTAGGCCCGCGCGTCGAGCGGCCTGCCTGCGATGTCCGACGCGAATCCGAGCGTGAGCAGAGGCTCGACGAGGAGCGGGTCGACGGAGCGGGCCCGCTTCGCCAGCGCGATCGCGTGGTGCGGCGAGACGGCCACCTCCGCCTGGCCCGACCAGCGTTCGCCGAGCCACGGCAGGAGGAGGACGCCGAGCACGAGGAGCGCGGCACCGGCCGCGGCGAGCATCGGGGACAGCGACATCCGGCGCACCGGCGGCCCGCCGACGAGCGCGCCCGCGACGAGGAACGCGAGCGCCGAGACGGCGACGAAGTCCCAGTCGACGTCGACGAGGGAGTGCAGGAGGTATGCGGGCAGGACGAGCGCCAGGGCGAGCTCGTGCCCGCGGCGATGAAGGCTGCCGCGCAGGAGCGACGCTGCGCTCAGCAGGAGCAGGACGAGCCCGACGATGCCCGCCTCTGCGAGGAACTGCAGCGGCAGGTTGTGCGGCTCGATCGTGAAGTCGAGGTAGCTCGTGCGGAAGCGCAGATTGGCGAGGTGGAACGTGCCTGCCCCGGTGCCCAGGAGCTCGTGGCCGGTGAACTCCCGCCAGGCCTGACGCCACCAGACGAAGCGGAAGTTCGAGCTGGTCGAGCCCAGGCGGCCGCCGCCGTTTCCGACGGCGCCCGACCCGCCGCCCTTCACGGCGACGAAGACCACCGCAGCGATCGCCACGAGCAGAGCTGCGCCGAGCAGGCCTCGGCGCAGAGCCGGCGTGACCCGGGGACGCGGCAGCCGCTCCAGCGCCACGGCGGCTGCGCCCCCGGCGAGGAGCAGCACCCCGAAAATGAGACCGTCGCGCCACCGCACGTGCACCGACTGCCCGTCGCTCGTCACCCCCGGCAGCAGGAACGCGATCGCCGAGACGAGCCCCGCCGGGACGGCGGCGGCCACGAGCGTCGCGGCACTGTCGGTGCGCTCATCCGTCAGCACGAGCCACGCTGCGACCGCGACGACCGCCGTCAGGATCCCGCCGCGCGAGTACGTCAGCAGGAGTGCGACGATCCAGCCGAAGGCCAGGAGCGTCCCGGCGAGCCGTCGCCGCCAGAGCGCCAGGGGCAGCGCGAACGCGCCGAGCACGGCGAGCTGGTTCCACAGCCCGACGGGAGCGCTCAGGCGCGCAAGCCCGGGCGGCCCGTAGTCGTGGATGGGCGGCAGCACCTTGCCGGCGAGCGACCAGACGGCGACTGCTCCGAGCAGGATGCAGAGCCCGTTCGCGAGCTCACGCGTGCGCGGGGCGAGCCAGAGCCCGAGCGCTGCGAACAGGAGGTAGACGAGCGCCCGGTCGGCATAGTCCCACGAGCGGTCGGGCAGCAGCGACCACCAGATCGAGAGCCCGAGCCAGGCGGCGAGCACGGCGAGTGGGAGCAGCGCGAGCAGCCCTCCGGGGAGGCCCTGCGCGGCGAGCAGCACCAGCATGGTCAGGAGCGCGCCGCCGCCGAGCCACATCAGCGAGGCATTTCCGGGGCCGCCGCCGAAGAAGATCGCGAGCCCGACGAGGGCGAGCGGCGCGGCGAGCGACAGTTCCCGGATCGCCCGCATCTCGCGCGAAGCTACCATCCCCCGGCGACGTGCCCGGATCGCTCACAAAAGCCTTACAGCGCCGTCGTACGCTCGGCTTTCTCGTGCCCTCCCTGAAGCTGTTCGTACGTGTGACGATCGTCGCCGCCGCGCTCTTTGCCGCCGTCGTGCACGCATCCCCGGCCGCCGCGGCGACCCCCTGCTGGAAGGTCCTCCTGAACGACTGGTACGACGGCCGGATCGACCACACCTACGCCGTTCACTGCTACCAGGACGCGCTCCATCACCTGCCGGCGGACGTGCAGACCTACTCGAGCGCGCACGACGACATCCTCCGCGCCCTGCAGAGCGCCATCGCGAAGGAGAAGAAGGCGGGCGGGACCGTCCAGCCGAACAGCCCGGTTGCACCGCCGGCAGTCACGTCGACCACGAGCCCGACGGAGACCGCCACGACCAACACGACCTCGTCGACCACGACGGTCGCAGTCGCGCCCGGACGCAAGCCCGACAAGGGCCTCGGCGGGGTCGCCGAGCAGCTGAACCCCTCGAGCTCGACGTCGCTCCCGCTGCCGCTGCTCGTGCTCGGCGGCCTCGCGATCCTGCTCGTCGCAGCCGGCGCCGTCGGCCTCGCCGCGAAGCGGATCCAGGCCCGAAAACAGGCCCCGTAGAGCCCGGCTTCGGCCCATCGGCCGGCGGTACCATGTGCTGTCCGAGGACCGCTCTACGCTCCGTCTCCCTTTCGGATCACCGAACTATCGAGGTTCGCACGCGGAGACCGTGCGTATGGAGGAGGCGACACAGATGGCGTCCGTAGAGCACGAAACGACCGTCCAGATCCACCCCGACGAGCTCGTCAACCACGTAGTCGACGAGGACGCCACGCTGGCCGTGAAGCGGCGGTTCACGATCGAGGGGCGCGACCCCTACGACGAGGTCGAGTGGGAGATCCGCGACGCGCACATCCCCGGCAAGAACGGCCCCGCCTTCGAGCAGAAGGACGTCGAGTTCCCGAAGTTCTGGTCGCAGACGGCAACGAACATCGTCGCCCAGAAGTACTTCCGCGGCCGCATGTCGAGCCCGGAGCGCGAACGCTCGGTGAAGCAGATGATCAGCCGCATCGTCGACACCGTCGGCACGTGGGGCCGCGACGGCGGCTACTTCGCCGACGAGGACGAGGCGCAGACGTTCGAGGACGAGCTGAAGGCGATCCTCGTCAACCAGCTCGCCGCGTTCAACTCACCGGTCTGGTTCAACGTCGGCTTCGAGGAGAAGCCGCAGTGCTCGGCGTGCTTCATCCTCTCGATCGACGACTCGATGGACGCGATCCTCGACTGGATCCGCCGTGAAGGCGTCATCTTCCGCGGCGGCTCCGGCTCGGGAGTGAACCTCTCGCGGCTCCGCTCGTCCAAGGAGCAGCTCTCGAAGGGCGGTTACGCCTCGGGCCCGGTCTCGTTCATGCGGGGCGCCGACGCGTCGGCCGGCACGATCAAGTCGGGCGGCAAGACGCGCCGCGCGGCGAAGATGGTCGTGCTCGACGTCGATCACCCCGACATCATCGAGTTCATCTGGTGCAAGGCGCACGAGGAGGAAAAGGCGCGCGTCCTCGAGGCGGCCGGCTACGACATGTCGCTCGACTCGCCCGACTGGGCGTCGATCCAGTACCAGAATGCGAACAACTCGGTGCGCGTCTCCGATGCGTTCATGGAGGCCGCGGCTGCCGACGACGACTGGAACCTGACCGCGCGCACCGACGGCACGGTGGTCGAGACGATGAAGGCGCGCAAGCTGCTGCACGACATCGCCGAGGCCGCGTGGCGCTGCGCCGACCCGGGCGTCCAGTACGACACGACGATCAATTCGTGGCACACGCTGCCGAACACCGGGCGCATCAACGCGTCGAATCCGTGCTCCGAGTACATGTCGATCGACGACTCCGCCTGCAACCTCGCGTCGCTGAACCTGATGAAGTTCCGGCGCGAAGACGGCGAGCTCGACGTCGAGGCGTTCGAGCACGCGTGCGACGTGATGTTCCTCGCACAGGAGATCCTCGTCGGCAACTCGTCCTACCCGACGCCCGAGATCGAGCGCAACGCCAAGGCGTACCGCCAGCTCGGCCTCGGCTACGCCAACCTCGGCGCCCTGCTGATGGCGCGCGGGCTTGCGTACGACTCGGACGAGGGCCGCGCCTACGCAGCGGCGATCACCGCGCTGATGACGGGCCGGGCCTACCGCAAGTCGGCGGAGATCGCGGGCCGCATGGGGTCGTTCGCCGGCTACCGCCCGAACGCGGCGGCGATGCTCGGCGTGATCGCGAAGCACCGCGCAGCCGTCGGCAACATCGCGAACGCGGAGACGGTGCCGACCGACCTGCTCGGTGCGGCCCGCAAGTCGTGGGACGACGCGCTCGACCTCGGCGAGGTGAACGGCTACCGCAACGCGCAGGCGACGGTGCTGGCACCGACCGGGACGATCAGCTTCATGATGGATTGCGATACGACAGGCGTCGAGCCGGACTTCTCGCTCGTCAAGTCGAAGAAGCTGGTCGGCGGCGGCGAGATCACAATCGTGAACAAGACGGTCGCCGGCGGCCTCGAGAAGCTCGGGTATGCGCCGAGCGAGGTCGACGAGATCATCGCGTTCGTCGACGAGCGCAACACGGTCGTCGGCGCGCCGTACGTGAAGAGCGAGCACTATCCCGTGTTCGACTGCGCGGTCGGCGAGCGGGCGATCCACTACCGGGGCCACGTGAAGATGATGGGCGCGATCCAGCCGTTCATCTCGGGCGCGATCTCGAAGACGGTCAATCTGCCAGAGACGGCGACGATCGAAGACGTCGCCCAGCTCTACCTCGACTCGTGGAAGCTCGGCGTCAAGGCTGTCGCGATCTATCGCGACAACTGCAAGGTCGCCCAGCCGCTCTCGGGGAAGGGTGAGAAGGGCGCGCAGACGACCCTCACCCACGCGGGCGGTGCGATGGCCGCACCGAAGCGCCGGCGCCTGCCGGACGACCGCAACGAGATCGGCCGCAAGTTCCGCGTCGGCGAGTACGAGGGCTACATCCACGTCGGCGTGTTCGACGACGGATCCCCCGGCGACATCTTCGTCGACATCGCAAAGGACGGAACGACGCTGCAGGGGCTGATGAACTCGCTGATGATCGCGGTCTCGATGGGCCTGCAGTACGGTGTGCCACCCGAGGTGTACGTCTCGAAGCTCTCGCACCTGCGCTTCGAGCCGTCGGGGCTCACGAACGACGCCGACATCCGCGCCGCGAAGTCGATCCCCGACTACATCTTCCGCTGGTTCGGCAAGAAGTTCCTGACGGTCGACCAGCAGGAGGAGGCGGGCATCCTGTCGATGGAGGTACGTGCGCAGATGGCCGACCGGATCGCGAACGGCGAGCCTGCGCACGTCGAGATGCCGGCGCCGGGCCAGACCGCGCTCTTCAACCCGCACGAGGACGCGATCGAGTGCAACCGCTGCGGCGGCCGCATGGTGCGCGCAGGCACCTGTTACACCTGCCGCGACTGCGGCACGTCCACCGGCTGCGGCTGATGATGTGAAGTGGACGTTCGATGTCCTTCGGAGGGGCTGCGGAATATGCGGCCCCTCCGTTGTACGTCGTCGTGCTGCCCGACCAACGCCTGCAGGTTCTTTGACACCTGCCCTGACTGGTCTGCCACCGAAGTACACCGATCGGAGCTGCTGCTGACAGGACGACGGGGCTACGACTCGTCGTCGCTTGGAGCTGGTTGAAGACTGTCCACGATTGCAAGCAGGCGTTCGATGGGAAGGTTGTCGGAGGTGATCTCGATCGAGGTGCCATCGCGGATCAGCCGAACGCTGCCGAGGGGGAACGACTCGGTCGGGCGCACGATGTGCACCTTCTCTCCGTCGCGTTCGATCTCTTCGGGCTCGCTGACGGCGGTGAAGATTGGTGCGTCCGCGCGCTGCTGATTGACCCCGAACGAGTGGGTCGCATCGTCGCGGTGGTAGTGCAGATGAACGTGCTCATGGGGCTGCCCGCGGCGTTTCGGGAGGTACGTCGCGCGCATCCGCCACGGGCCGTCAAGCCTGGTCGCGATGAAGACGGTGAACGAGGCGCGCCGAGCGACCTTGCCGATCGGCTCATCGCGGAAGCCGTGCAGCTGCGCTGCGTCCTCGAGCTGCTCGCCCGGCGGCGGCGAAAACTCGAACCTCTCCGGCGGAATCGGCTGATCGACAGCGATCTCCTGGATCTGCATGTCCATCACCGGCTCGCTCTCGAACAACGCCGTCAGCCGAAGCAAGACGCCGAACTCAAGATCGACGACGAACTCGCACTCCTCGCAGCCGACCGGAAGCGGCGACATGAACCGGTGCTGGTCGCCTTTCGGGCGAGCATGCGCGTGAACCCGGATCGCCTTCCGCCCCGCCTGCAGCTCCTCACCACAGATCGCGAAGTCGAAGTCCGCGAGCAGCTGCGCAGGCTCCAGGAGCAACTCGAAGGACTGGCCCAATCCGGCGTGGTGGTTCGGCGAGCCGCCGTTCGTGATCGCCCCCTGCAGCTCGCTCCACATCCACCAGGTGTCGCCGACGCTGACGCCGTACCGGGAGAACTGGCCGTCGACCTCTTCACGAACCTTGTCCGGGCGCTCGACCCAAAGCCGTGTCGTCTCCTCGGAGAAACGCGGTTGCTCGACCTCCGGCCCGATGGCGTACATGACCGAGCGGGAAACGTTGCGGCCGCAGCTCCACTCCTCCATCGCTTTGACGAGGGCCGCGTGGTCCGTCCGCGTCGTCGCCGTCAGACGGACCGTTCGGAGACCACGACCACCATGGTGGAGCAACGCCAAAAGATCGCGCTCATCCATCCGCGCATTCTCGCAGTCCATGAAAACCAGCCCACCACTTGCTCGCGAGGCACGCGCCCGCTCCGGTGGTCGAGATCCTTGTGCCAGGTGCCGCATTCTGATTTGATCTGCGCCCGTTGAGACACCGTTGAACGAGGTCAACGGGGGACAGCAGATGCGCAGTTCGAAGGTCGCGGCGAGTGGGATCGCCGCGTTCGCCCTCTTCGCGGCGACCGCCAACGCCGGCGGCTCGTTCACTGGGAACGTCTGCGGGCTGCTCACCGCCAAGCAGGTCGCGACGGTCGTCGCGGCCGGCAAGTGCACGCGCGAGCCGAAGGTCTCGCTGGCGGGCGCGGCCGACTATCACGGCTACTGGGGGGCGAATCCGGCCTCGCCGAAGCTCCCGTACCTGAGCTTCCAGATCAACACCGGCCCGTCCGCGTACATGCAGCGGGCGAAGACCACGCTCCCGCAGGCCGTCCTGATCGCGGGGCCCCCGGTGAAGGCGACCGGAATTGGCAGCCTCGCCTACGAGGCCGCGGGCCCGACCAGGGAAGCCGTCAGCTTCCTCGCCGGCGAGTACATCTGCACGATCGTCGTGCAGAAGCCGAAGACGAAGTCGCTCGCCGCGTTGAACAAGGTCGCCAGGGTCGTCGCTGCGAAGCTCTGAGCAGCGTGCCGCGAGATCCGGGCATGAACGATCCGGGGGCCTCGATCTCCTCGTCTCCGGCCGCCTCCTCCGCAGAAGGCTGATCGCGATCCGCGCTAGTGAACCGAGCGCGCCTGGAGATACCCCCAGACCGCGGCCGCGGCGAGCACACCCACGATGATCCCGAGCACCCAGTGGCCCGATGCCAGGAGCAGGAGGGCGAGGACAACGAGGACGGCGGCAATGATCGCAACTCGCCGCAGGACCGTTCCGCGTGTGCGCTCTCTCCCGCCGAGACTCACGTGATCATCACCCGCTCATCTCAGCACAGCAGGACAACGGCGTCCAGCAACACGGATACTGACCTGTGACCTCCAGCGAGATCGAAGCGGGCCTGTCGGCCGACCCCGAGGACGAGCTCGTCCGGGTCGAGCTCGACGACGCACAGCGGAAGCGCCGCACGGGGCGGGCGCGCGTCATCGGCGGGATCGCCTCCGTCCTCATCATCGGCGGCGTCTTCGCATTCGCACTGCCGCGGATCGCGAACTACGGCGAGGTCTGGGACGTCGTCCAGACACTGTCGTGGGAGTGGCTCGCCGTGCTCGCGCTCGCGACCGTCCTCAACCTCGCCACGTACGCGCCGCCGCTCGTCGCCGCGCTTCCCGGCCTGCGATATCTGCACGCAGCGCGGGTCACCCTCGCCTCGACGGCGCTCTCGATGGTCGCGCCGGGCGGTGCCGCAGTCGGCATGGCGACGTCGTTCGCGATGTTGCGCGCGTGGGGCTTCAGCGGTCGGCCGGTCGGGCTCGCCGTGGTCGTCACGGGTGTCTGGAACCAGTTCGTGATCCTCGGCTTTCCGATCATCGCCGTCGCCGGAGTCGTCGCGGAGGGCGGCCGCAATCGCACCCTCGAGCTCGTCGCCGTGATCGGGCTCGTCGTCTTCGCCGCGATCGTCGCGGGGTTCGCAGTCGGGCTCTCCAGCGAGCGGCTCGCGCGACGCATCGGCGACCGCGCCGCCCGCCTCGCCACCTGGGGGAAAGGGATCGTCCGCAAGGCTCCCGTGAAGTGGAACGGCACGTCCTTCGTGCGGTTTCGCGAGGAGACGATCGAGCTCATTCGCCGCCGCTGGTTCTTCCTCACGACGGCGACGCTCGCGGGGCACCTGACCGTGTTCATCATCATGCTCGCCTCGTTGCGTGCGATCGGCGTCCCGCGCGCCGAGGTGACGGTCGTGGAGGCGTTCGCCGCCTGGACGCTCGCGCGGATTCTCGGCGCGATCCCGATCACGCCCGGCGGCGTCGGCTTCGTCGAGCTCGGGCTGACGGGCGTGCTCGTCGCTTTCGGTGCGGGCAACGCCGACGCGGTGACGGCAACGCTGATCTATCGCTTCCTCACGGTCATCCCGACGCTCGTCGTCGGGCTCATCGCAGCGGCGACCTGGAAGGTCGGAGAGCGACCCGCGGCGCCGGCGTGATGACTGCGTAGCCTGGGGCCATGAGCGCCATCGCCCTCGTCGTGCTCGGCAACGGCCGGTTCGGCCGTGACGGCTCGTATCGCATCAGCCGCGCCTGCCGGAGGCTCGTCGCCGAAGCAGAGCGGTTCGCGCGCAGGGTCGACGCGCGCATGGTCGTCTTCACGGGCTGGGCCCCGGACAGCGGGCCGTCCGAGGCCGAGCAGATGCGCAGGCTCTGGCGCGGCCCGGCGCTCGAGCTCGTGACCGAGGAGACCGCATCGACGACGGCGGAGAACGCCGCACGAACACTCCCGCTCCTGCGCGAGCGCGGCGCGACCCGGGCCGTCGTGATCTGCGCGCCGCTGCATCTCTTTCGGGCGCGGTGGATCTTCCGCCGGATCTACGGGACACACGGCGTCGACGTCCGATTCCGGCTCGCTCCCGTTCTGCCGACTCCCGGCGCCGTGGTGTGGGAGCTCGGGGCCCTCACCGTCCTGAACCGGCAGCTGCGGGCGGCACGTGCGGAGCTCGAGCGCACGTGAAGGACACCGTCGTCTTCATCCCCGCGTGGAACGAGGAGGACAACCTGCCGGCGGTGCTCGACGCGCTGCGCACGGAGATTCCGGACGCCGACGTGCTCGTCGTCGACGACGGGTCGACCGACCGCACGGCCGAGATCGCGCGCGCGCACGGCGCAACGGTGCTCTCGCTCGGCTCCAACCTCGGCCTGCGCTTCGGAATCGCAGCCGGCTACCGGTGGGCGCTCGAGCACGGCTACGCCTACTGCGGGCGGGTGGACGCCGACGGCCAGCACCCGGCGCACGAGCTCGTCCGGCTCCTCGACCTCGTGCGCACCGACCGCTGCGACGTGGCGGTCGGGTCGCGCTTCGTGTCGGGCGAGGGCTACGCGGCCTACCGCTACCGGCCGAGCCCTGCGCGCCGGGTCGGGACGGCGGCCCTGCGCCGCGCGATGGCGCTCGTCCTGGGCCGGCCGTTCGGCGACGCGACGAGCGGGCTCTATGCCGTCAACGCGAAGGCGCTGCCGCTGCTCGCGCAGACGTTCCAGAGCGGCGCGCCCGAGGTGGAGGCTCTGATTCGCATCACCGGAGCCGGGCTGAGGCTCGAGGAGGTCCCCGTCACGATGGAGGAGCGCGCGAGCGGCGTCTCGAAGCTCCGAGGCTCGAAGGCCGTCCGGCTCGTCATCACGGTCACCGCGACGCTCCTCGCGGCGCGGCTCCTGCGCCGGCGGCGCCGCTAGAACGGCCTAGTAGAAACCTTCGCGGCGCTCGTACCGCTCGGCGCGTTCGCGGTCGTACTCCTCGGGATCGAGCTCGGGGTCGCTGGTCGAGCGCAGGATCTCGCCCCCGCTCGGCAGCTCGTCCCGGTCGACGTGCTTCCCGGGGTTCCAGAGGTCGGAGCGGATGAGGGCCTTCGAGCACTGGGTGTAGGCCTCCTCGATCGTGACGAGGATCCCGAGCTTGGGCGGCTTCCCGTCGACCGTGCTCGCTGCGAGCAGCTCCTCGTCGTCGGTCACCTCGGCACGGCCGTTGACGCGAAACGAGTCCCCGACGCCGGGGATCAGGAAGAGCAGCGCGACGCGATCGTCGACGAGCAGGTTCGTCAGGGTGTCCGCGATCTTGTTGCCGGGCCGGTCCGGCAGGAGCAGCGTCCGCTCGTCGAGGATGCGCACGAAGCCCGCCGGATCCCCGCGAGGCGAGACGTCGAGACCGCCGTCGGGCCGGGCCGTTGCGATGCACAGGAACGGCGAACGCTCGATGAACTGGCGCGTCAGATGGTTCAGCCGGCCGGCGATCTTGCCGGCGACGAGTGCGGACGGCGAGCCGATCACATCGCGAAGCTGGGACTCCGACTCGATCACTCGCCGAGCATAGCCAGCGGTCGCCGTACGATGCCGCGCGGGATGAAGCACCGGCTCGCACCTCTCTTCCAGAACAAGAGCGCGTGCGTCGGCCTCGCGCTGCTCGGGCTCGTCGCGGCGGTCGCGCTGGTCGGACCCCTCGTTGCCCCCGGCGACGGCTCACTCCTGTCGATGCTCGCAGGCCGCGACGCTCCACCGTCGTGGTCGCATCCGTTCGGCACCACACGCGAGGGCTACGACGTGCTCTCGCAGGTGCTGAACGCCGCTCCCCTGACCCTCGAGTTGATCGTCGGTGCCACGGCGATCGCACTCGTGCTCGCCGTCGGCTGCGGGTGCGCCGCGGGCGCCTTCCCGGGCCGCGCCGACACGGTGCTCAGCGCCGTCACCGGCATCTTCCTCGCTCTCCCGATCCTGCCGCTCGCGATCGTCGTCGCCGGCGTCCTGCCCCAGGGACGGCATACGGCGGTCGCGACGATGCTGATGATCGGCCTGGGCAGCTGGGCGGCGGAGGCACGGGTGCTGCGCGCGCAGGCGCTCGCCCTGCGCAGCACGGACTTCGTCGCCGGCGCGGTGGTGATCGGCGAGCGACGCGCCCGGATCGTGCTGTTCGAGTTCATCCCGAACATGGCCGGGCGGATCGCCGCCGGGGCGTTCTTCATCGCGATCCAGGCGATGGTCGCGCTTGCGACCCTCGACTTCCTCGCGTCGCTCTCGCGCGGCCGGTTCGCCCTCGGCGACACCAACGGCTCGACGTGGGGCTCCCTGCTCGCAGTGGCACAGGTCGATGAGGCGCTGCTGACGGGCTCGTGGTGGATCTTCACCTTCCCGGCGCTGGCGCTCCTCGTGACCGCGGCCGGCCTCGTCCTGACGATGTACGGGATCGAGCAGCTCGCCGATCCGCGGCTCGCCTACACGTCGGCCCCGCGTCCCCGCCAATCGCGGCTCCGTCTCCACTTCCGCCTGCCTCTGCCGAGGCTCCACTCGCCGCTGCCCGCGCTCGCGACGGCCGCCGCCGCGTTGCCCTACGTGGGCCGCCAGCTCGTACGGCGACTGCCGATCTACGGCCTCGCGCTCTGGGTGGCGGTCACGGTCGCCTACGCGCTGCCGCGGCTCGCCTGGCGGGGCAGCCTGCGTGCGCCGCCGCCGACAGGGCCGTTCTGGGGCGGCTACGGGCGGTTTCTCCGGGAGATCGCCACCGGCCACCTGGGGCTCGGCGCCCCGGGCGTGGCCTCGACGATCGAGAACACGCTGCCCTTCTCGCTGGCGCTCGTCGGCATCGCGACGCTGATCGCCTTCGCGATCGGCGGCCTGCTCGGCCTGATCGCGGCCTGGCGGCGCGGCGGGCGCTTCGACCGCTGGGTGACGACGGGTACCGCAATCCTCTGGACGGTGCCCGCATTCGCGCTCGCCGGCCTTGCACTGGAGTTCTTCGGCGTCAAGTGGCACCTCTTCCCCGTGCAGTGGGCCTACGGCATCGATCTGCAGCCGGCGTGGACGTGGACCTTCGCGGCCAGCGCGGCCCGGCACGCCGAGCTGCCGCTGATCGTCCTCGTCGTCGCGAGCGTCGGCCTGTGGGTCCTGAGCGTGCGCACGATCACCCTCGGCGTCGCGAACGACGACTACGTCCATTTCGCGCGGGCGAAGGGCCTGTCGGAGGCGCGGACGATGTTCCACTACGCGGGCCGGAACGCGCTGCTGCCGGCCCTGACCGGCCTCGCCGTCGCCTTCAGCCTCGCGCTCGGCGGCGTGCCCGCCCTCGAGGCGGTGTTCAGCTACTCGGGCGGCGGGTTCGCCCTGCAGCAGGCCGCGATGAGCGGAAACCTGGTCCTCGTGCAGGCGCTCGTCGTCTCGTTCGCCTTCGCCGTCGTCGTCGTCAACGTGCTCGTCGACGCAGCGCAGGTCCTGCTCGATCCGCGCCTCCGGACGTGACTCGACCTCGCGGCAGACCGGTGCCCGGTCGGTACCGTCTCGGCATGGAGCAGCGCGAGCTCGGCCGCACGGGCGTCAGCGTCAGCCCTCTCTGCCTCGGGGCCATGATGTTCGGGGCCTGGGGCAATCCCGACCACGACGAGTCCATTCGCGTCATCCACCATGCGCTCGACGCAGGGATCAACTTCGTGGACACCGCCGACGTCTACGCACGCGGAGAGTCCGAGGAGATCGTCGGGAAGGCGCTCAAGGGCCGCCGCGACACCGTGGTGCTGGCCACGAAGGTCCACGGCGCCATGCACGACACCGATCCGAACATGCGCGGCAACTCGCGCCGGTGGATCGTGCGGGAGGTCGAGGCGAGCCTGCGGCGGCTGCAGACCGACTGGATCGACCTCTACCAGATCCACCGCTGGGATCCCTGGACCGCGCACGAGGAGACACTCGGTGCGCTGACGGATCTCCAACGCGCGGGCACGATCCGCTACCTCGGCTCATCGACATACCCGCCCTCCGAGATCGTGGCGGCGCAGTGGGTGGCCGAGCAGCGCAACCTCGCACGGTTCGTCTGCGAACAGCCGCCCTATTCGCTCCTGGTGCGTGGCGTCGAAGCAGAGGTGCTGCCGCTCTGTCAGCGCTACGGCATGGGCGTGATCCCCTGGAGCCCGCTCGCGGGCGGCTGGCTCTCCGGCCGATTCCGCAGGGGCGGCGAGGTCACGAGCCACAGGGCCGCACGGATCCCGGCCCGCTACGACCTCTCGATCCCCGGGAACCAGCAGAAGCTCGAGGCCGTCGAGCAGCTCGCCCAGCTCGCCGAGCAGGCCGGGATCAGCCTCGTCCACCTGGCACTCGCCTTCGTCATCCGGCATCCCGCCGTGACGGCCGCGATCGTCGGCCCGCGCACCCTCGAGCAGCTCGAGGGGCAGCTCGGGGCGGTCGACGTGCATCTGTCGGCCGACGTGCTCGACGCAATCGACGTGATCGTGCCGCCCGGCAAGAACCTGAACGACGCCGACTCCGGCTGGCGCCCGCCCCACCTCGACGAACCGGCTTCGCGACGGCGCTAACAGATCCGTAACGAGGCTCTTAAGGTGTTCTTCACTTCGGCGAATACGGTCGACCCGTGCTGAGGGCATCGATCACGGTCGTCACCGCGCTGGCGGCAGCGCTCGTGGCCGCCGGCGGAGCGTTCGCCGGAGTGCCAGAGGTGAGCTCCAACTGGTCGGGCTACGTCGCCGCGGCACCCGACGGGGCCGCGACCGCCTTCAGCGACGTGACCGGAACCTGGGTCCAGCCCAAGGCGACGTGCGGGGCCGGCCGCGTCGATGCAGCCGCGTTCTGGGTCGGGCTCGGCGGAAACGACGCCTCCTCGCCTGCGCTCGAGCAGCTCGGCACCAGCGTCTCCTGCGACGGAAGCACGAACACGCCGACCTACGAGGCATGGTGGGAGATCGTGCCGGCCGCCGCCGTCCCGATCCCGCTCAAGATCCGTCCGGGCGACCGCATCAACGCAGCCGTGCTCGTCAGCGGGCAGACGGTCACGATGAGCCTGAAGGACCTCACCCGCCGCACGCGGTTCTCGAAGACGATGACGGTGACCCAGCCGCTCGACGTCTCGTCTGCCGAGTGGATCGCCGAAGCGCCGTCGAACTGCTCTCCGAACGGCCACTGCAGGCCGGTCCCCCTCACGCGGTTCGGCAACGTCACGTTCACCAGCGCGGCGGCGATCGGGAACACGCACCCGGGCACGATCTCCGATCCACAGTCGGTCTCCAACCCGGTCTGGCTCCCGACGGCGATCGAGCTGATCGGCGGCAGCGACCAGACGGGCCGGTTCCTCGGGACCGGCGACCCGCTGGGCTCTGGCGTCGGCGCGGTGCCGAGCGACCTGTCGGCCGACGGACGCTCGTTCAGCGTCTCGTGGCAGTCGAACCTCTCGGGGTAGCACCACCCCAGCGCGCTTTCCCGCGGCACCAAAACCTGGAAAGCTGTCGCGATGCCAACCATCGTCGAGACCGCCGGCGGCCGGTCGCTCGAGCTGCACGAAGCAGGCGACCCGGGCGGTCTCCCCGTGATCGTCCACCACGGCACGCCCGGCTCGGGTGTGCTCTACGACCGCTGGACGACGCCCGGCATTCGCCTGATCGGCTACGACCGGGCCGGCTACGGCGGCTCGGCGCGAGACCGCGGCCGGTCGATCTCCGCCGTCGACCGCGACGTGGAGGCGATCGCTGACACACTCGGCCTCGAGCGGTACGCGACCTGGGGCATCTCGGGCGGCGGGCCCCACGCGCTCGCCTGCGCAGCGCTCTGCGGCGACCGGCTGATCGCGGCCGCCTCGCTCGCCGGCGTCGCACCATGGGGAGCCGAGGGGCTCGACTGGCACGCCGGCATGGGCGAGGACAACGTGAAGGAGTTCGACCTCGTGCTCGCGGGCGAGGAGGCGCTTCGGCCCTCGGTCGAGCGCGACCGCGACCAGAGCCTCGCGCTGGACGCGGGGCAGCTGGAGGAGATCTTCCGGACGCTGCTCGGGCCGGTCGACCGGGCGGCCCTCACCGGGCCGCTCGCCGCCTGGCTGCACGAAGAGATGCGCCACGGGCTCGAGCCGAGCGCCGACGGCTGGATCGACGACGACCTCGCGTTCGCCACCCCGTGGGGCTTCGACGTCGGCGACATCGCGCGTCCGACCCTGATCGTGCACGGAGCCGACGACCGTTTCGTCCCCCTGTCGCACGGCGAGTGGCTCGCCGCGCAGATTCCCGGCGCGGAGGCCTGGATCGACGACGTGAACGGCCACCTGACCCTGCTGCAGAACCGGGTCGGCGAAGTACACGAATGGCTGCTCTCACACAGCTGAGCGTGGCGGCCAACGCGACGCTCCGCAAGGGGATCCTCGCGGCAGCCGACAGCCGGCGCGTCCAGGGGCTCGTCCGGCGGCACGGCAACCGCTTCGGAGCGGGGCGCTTCGTGGCGGGCGAGACACTCGACGAGTGCATCGCCGTCCTCCGCCGCCTGAACGAGCAGGGGCTCGCGGCGAACACGACGCTGCTCGGAGAGGGGGTGCTCGAGCCGGCCGAGACCGAGGCGGTCGTCACGGCGTATCGCGAGGTGATCGCGCGGATCTCCGCGGAGCAACTGGAGGCGAACGTGGCGTTGAAGCTCACGCATCTCGGGCTCGACATCGACGAGGAGCTGGCATTCGAGAATCTCCGCGCCCTGCTCGAGCACGGGTCGTTCATTCGCATCGACATGGAGCAGTCGCAGTTCGCCGACGCGACCCTTCGGATCTATCGGAGGCTCCGCGAGGCGGGCTTCGACAACGTCGGCACCGTGCTCCAGGCCTACCTCTACCGCACGCCCGACGATCTCGAATCGCTCCTCGACCTCGCACCGAACCTGCGCCTCGTCAAGGGCGCCTACCTCGAGCCGGCGGGGATCGCCTACCCGCACAAGGCGGACGTCGACGCCGTCTACGGACGGCTGATGGAGCAGATGCTCTCGACGATCGGCCACACCGCGATCGCCACGCACGACCAGACGCTGATCGAGCACGCGATCCGCTATGCCGACGAGCAGGCGATCGACCGCGGTCGCTTCGAGTTCCAGATGCTCTACGGCGTGCGCCCGAACCTGCAGCTCGACCTCGTCCGGCGCGGCCACAAGGTGCTCGTCGCCACACCGTTCGGGCCCGAGTGGTACCCGTACCTGATGCGGCGCCTCGGGGAGCGCCCGGCGAACCTGCTGTTCTTCGTGAAGAACACACTGCGCGGCTGACACCGGATGGACTCGATCAGCCGCGTCACGATCCAGGGATATCGCGGCGCGCGCGACGTGATTCTCGAGCCCGGCCGCACCTGCGTCCTCGTCGGCGAGTCCTCGTCGGGGAAGTCGACGGTGCTCGCGGCCATCTGGACGCTGCTGGAAGCGGCGGCGCCGATGCCGACCGGCGAGGACGTCTCGCGGGGCTACACCCGGGTGCACGTCGAGGCCGTCGTCGGTGCGCGAACGCTGTTTCTCGACGCTCGGCCGCCCGCGACCCTGAACCTGAACCGCGAGGGCGCTCCGCAGGCGCTCTTCTTCCCCGCCCACCTGCGTCCCTCGACCCTGGTCGCCCACACGGAGTCACCCGCGAAGCGGGCGATCGGGGTCGTCCGGGACGAGACGACCAGCGACGGAGGGCTCTCGCTGGTGCGGTCGATCGCCGGCCTGATCAAGGCGCGCGTCAAGGACCTCGTCGTGCTGATCGAGGAGCCCGAGCTCTACCTGACCCCGCCGTCCCAGCGTCACCTGCACCGCCTGCTGCGGCGGCTCGCCGCCCGCGGCCGCAACCAGGTCTTCTACTCGACCCATGCCCCGGTCTTCCTCGGGGTCGACCGGCTCGAGGAGCTCGTGCTCGTCCGGCACGACGAGCGCACCGGCACGACACTGCTGCAGCCGAAGGCGCTCTCCGAGCAGCGGACGTTCCGGCTCGTCAGCGAGCTCGACGCCGAGCGCGCGGAGATCTTCCTCTCACGTGCAGTGCTGCTCGTCGAAGGAAGGACCGAGAAGCTCGTGTTCCCACTCGTCTTCCAGGCGCTCGGCCTCGACGCCGATCAGGAGGCGATCGCGGTGATCGACTGCGCCGGGAAGGGCAACATCCCGCTGTTCGCGGAGATCTGCAACGTCTGCGCGATCCCGTACGTCATCGTCCACGACCGCGACGCGCCGCGCGGGTCGATACCGGCCGAAGCCGAGCGGGTCGCGAACGAGACCATTCTCCGCGTGGCCGGGAAGCGCCGGACGGTGACCCTCGTTCCCGACTTCGAAGGGGTGACCGGGCTGCGCGCCCGCCGCGGCAAGCCCGCCGCCGCCTGGAAGCGCTTTCAAACGGGGGCAGGGGACGTCCCCGGCCCCCTCAGGCAGGCGGTCGAGCGCGTCGTGGCCGCCGCGCGGCGTGCGCCGCGGACGACCCGGGGCGCATGACTACCATGGCCCGGGTGCCGGGGCTGCGGAAGGTACTCGACTGGGTGGTGACGATCGGCGTTGCGCTCGTCCTCGTGCTCGTGTTCGAGGCCGAGGTCGCGAAGCCGTACCGCATCCCGTCGTCGTCGATGGAGCCCACGCTCCACTGCGCGAAGCCCGGCGCCTGGTGCGAGGGCCGCTTCAACGACCGCGTGATCGCGAACCGCCTCTCCTACCGGTTCTCGAACCCGAAGCGCGGGCAGATCGTCGTCTTCCATGCACCGTCGGGCGCGTGCGGGATCGGAGGCACGTTCGTCAAGCGCCTGATCGGCCTGCCGGGCGACACGGTGTCGGAGCAGGACGGCTTCGTCTCGATCAACGGCAAGCCGCTGCACGAGCCGTACGTCGACCCGAAGCTGCGCGACACGATCACCAACACGTGGCACGTGCCACAGGGCCGCTACTTCTTCATGGGCGACGACCGGGTGCACTCGTGCGACTCGCGCATGTGGGGGACGGTGCCGAGGTCGAGCCTCATCGGGCCCGTGCTGTTCACCTACTGGCCGCCAACCAGCTGGTTCTGAGCGTCAGCGCGGCTCCATGACCTGATCGACGAGGCCGTACTCGACGGCCTCTTCAGGCGACATGAAGCGGTCGCGGTCGATGTCGCGCAGCACCTGGTCGACGTCCTGACCCGAGTGGCGCGAGATGATCTCGGCCATCCGGCGCGTCATGTCGAGGATCTCGCGGGCGGCGATCTGGATGTCCGCAGGCGTGCCGCGGAACCCGCCGGAGCCCTGATGGATCATGATCTTCGCGTTCGGCAGGGCGAACCGCTTCCCCGGCGCGCCGCCGGAGAGGATCATCGCCGCGGCGCTCATGCCCATCCCGAGACACACCGTCGAGACGTCCGACTTCACGTACTGCATCGCGTCGTAGATCGCCATGCCGGCGTACGCGGAGCCACCCGGCGAGTTGACATACAAGTAGATGTCCGTGCCCGGGTCCTGCGCGTCCAGGTGCAGCAACTGGGCCGCGATCAGGTTCGCGATCTGATCGTCGACCTCCTGGCCGAGAAAGACGATGCGCTCGCGGAGCAGACGCGAGTAGATGTCAAATGAGCGCTCCCAGCGCCCGTCCTGCTCGACCACCATCGGAACGACCGATCCCACCAGCACCCTGACCTCCTCAGGTAATGTGCAACTTGTCGGTTGCACTCTAGCGCAACCAGGAGGTTGCAGATGATTCGGAGGGAAATCGTGCTCCCTGCCCCGCGCGAGGATGTCTGGGAGGCGCTGACGGAGCCCGAGCGGCTCGAGGACTGGTTCGCCAACGACGTCGAGCTCGATCTGCGCCGCGGCGGCGGTGCGAGCTTCCGCTGGTCGAACGGCGAGGAACGGCATGCGACCGTGACCGAGATCGACCCGGAACGCCGCCTCGCGTTCGAATGGGACGACGAGGGCGAGGTCGAGTTCACGCTCGAGGACGACGCCGACGGCACGAGGCTGACGGTCGTCGAGTCGTCGCCCACCTGGAGCACGGCGCTCGATCTGCAGGCCTCGGCGCTCGTCCGCTGTTGAATCGGTGCAGTCCGACTCGCTCAATCTGGTGTTTGGCGCCCTGGCCGACCCGAGCCGGCGGCAGGTGATCGGCTACCTGTCCGCCCGCGGCACGGCGACCGCCACCGAGCTGACCGGCGAGCTGCCGATGACGCGCCAGGCCGTGTCGAAGCACCTGACCACGCTCGCCGACGCGGGCCTCGTCGAGGCGGAGCGCCGGGGCCGCGAGACGCGGTATCGCCTGACGACCGACGGCGCGGACTGGGACGACCGCCTCGACGCGCTCGCGCAGCACCTGGAGCGGCGAAAGACGTGAACGGCCACTAGGCTCGGGGCGATGGCGACCTACGACAGCCTCCGCACGCTGCCGCTGCACATCGACGGCTACTACCTCGAGCCGCTCGAGCGTGAGGTCGCCCGGGGATTCACGCTCCGCCGCACTGTCATCGTGCTCCACGGTCGCGGCGAGGAAGGCCGGGGCGAGGAGGTCGACTACGACCCGGCGCAGCAGACGCGGTTCCAGGAGCAGGGCGGCGAGATGCCGCTCGCCGGCGAGCACACGCTGGAGTCCTTCTCGCTGCTCCAGTCGGGGCAGACGGAGTACCGCCGCTGGGGCCTCGAGTCGGCCGCGCTCGACCTGGCGCTCAGGCAGTCGGGGCAGTCGCTCGGCGAGGTGATCGGGCGCGCTCCGAAGCCGCTTCGGTTCGTCGTCTCGACACGCGTGGCCGGCGTCCCACGCTGGCTCGAGCTCTACCCCGAGCTGCGGTTCAAGCTCGACCCGGGGACCGACTGGACGGACGAGACCGTGGCCGCGCTCGCGGAGACCGGCCGGGTCGAGACGGTGGACTTCAAGGGGATCTTCCGGGGCGAGTTCGGTTCATCGCCGGACGCGGAGCTCTACCGCCGCATCGTCGCGGCCTTCCCCGATGCGTGGATCGAGGACCCCGCGCTGACGCCCGCGACGTCGGCGGTGCTCGCCGAGCACCGCGACCGCATCACGTGGGACGCGGGGATCCACGAGTGGAGCGACGTCGAAGCTCTGCCGTTCGCACCACGCGCGCTCAACTGCAAGCCGTCGAGGTTCGGCTCGGTCAAGCGGCTCTTCGACTTCTACGACGCGTGCCAGGAGCGCGGGATCGCGCTCTACGGGGGCGGGCAGTTCGAGCTCGGCCCCGGACGGGAGCAGATCCAGCTGCTCGCCTCGCTCTTCCATCCCGACGCGCCGAACGACGTCGCGCCGAACGGCTTCAACGTGACCGAGCCGGTCTCGGGCTTGCCCGTCTCGCCGCTTACGATCGAACCGGCTCCGGGCTTCCGGACCTGACGGGCTCGTCGTCGAACGACGGAAGCGGCGCGAGCGGCTCGAACCGCGCCTGGAAGAACCGCAGCGTCGGCGGCTCGTAGACCAGCTCGAGGCCCGGGATCTGATCGCGGTGCGCGAACACGCGCAGGACCGTTTCCGCAACGTAGTCGAGATGCTCGCGGCTGTACGCGCGCCGCGGGATCGTCAGCCGTACGAGCTCGAGGCCGTCATAGGGCTCGCTGCCATGCTGGCCCGAGACGATGCCGCGCTCCATCGCGCGGACGCCGCCCGCGGCGTAGATCGCGGCCGCCAGCATCTGCGCGGGATACCGGTCCTGCGTCAGGTGCGGCAGGAAACGCTTCGCGTCGAGGAAGACCGCATGCGCGCCGACGGGCTCGACGATCGGGACGCCGGCCTCCTCGAGCAGCCCGGCGAGGTAGCGGACCTGGCCGACGTAGTGCGTGACCGTCTGCTCGTCGGCTGCCTCTCGAATCCCCTGCGCGAGCGCCTCCATGTCATGCCCGGCAAGCCCGCCGTAGTGCGGGAAGCCTTCGAAGACGACGACCAGCTCGCGCGCCCGGCGCGCGACGTCGTCGTCGTCGGTCGCGAGGAAGCCGCCGATCGGAACGAAGTGATCCTTCTTCGACGAGAACACCGCCCCGTCAGCGAGCGATGCGATCTCACGGAGGATCTCCGGCATCGGCCGGCCTCCCTGGCCCGGCTCGCGCTCGGCGATGAAGACGGCGTTCTCGGAGGAGCGGGTGGCGTCGAGGTAGAACGGCACGTCGAGCTCGCGGGTGAGCGCGCGGACCGCGCGCAGGTTCTCGAGAGAGAACGGCTGGCCGCCCGCCATGTTGAGGCAGGCCTCCAGGCGCACGAACGCAATGCGCTCGCGGCCCTCGCGCACGATCAGGTCGCGAAGCTTGCCGAGGTCGATGTTCCCCTTGAACGGGTAGCGCGACTCGGGATCGCGCGCCTCGGGAATCGAGACGTCCGTCCACACGCCGCCTGCGAGCTCGGCGTGGACGCGCGAGGTGGTGAAGTACAGGTTCGACAGCACGAGCTGCCCCGGCTGCACGAGCACCCGCGAGAGCAGATGCTCCGCGCCGCGCCCCTGGTGCGTCGGGATCAGGTGCCGCCAGCCGTACACCTCTCGCATCGCCGACTCGAGCCGGAAGAAGCTGCGTGAGCCGGCATACGACTCGTCGCCGAGCTCCATCGCCGCCCGCTGCTCCTGCGAGACGGCCGAGGTGCCGCTGTCGGTCAGTAGATCGATGTAGACGTCGTCCGAGCAGAGGAGAAACGTGTTGAAGCCGGCCGCGATGATCGCCTGGCGACGGGCGGCGGAGTCGGGCAGCCTGATGGGCTCCACGACCTTGACCTTGTACGGAGGAAGCACCACGACTCGGATCGTGCGGCCGGCACGTGCCGCGATCATCGGGGAAACCCCCTAGTTGCGATCGGGGCAGGGTCTGATGGCCGCCCCGGCCGGGGGCGCGATTCTCCGAGCGTGGAGACGATGTGGGCGATCCGCAAGCTGCACCGCGAGCCCGGGCTCGTGCTCGACCGCGTCCCTGTTCCGGAGCCCGGCCCGCACGACGTGCTGGTGCAGGTCGAGGCCGCAAGCGTCTGCGGCACCGACCTCCACATCTTCAAATGGGACGACTGGGCGAAAGCACGGATCAAGCCGCCACTGACGCTCGGACACGAGTTCGCCGGCACCGTCATCGAGATGGGCGAGGACGTGCGCACCGTCGTTCGCGGCGACTATGTCTCCGCCGAGAGCCACATCACGTGCGGGATGTGCTTCCACTGCCGCACCGGCCGAGCGCACATGTGCGAGCGCACGCAGATCCTCGGCGTCGACCGCGACGGAGCGTTCGCCGAGTTCGTCGTCGTTCCCGAGTCCGTGATCTGGCAGAACGACCGCCAGAAGCTGCCTCCGGAGATCGCCACGCTGCAGGAGCCCTTCGGAAACGCCGTGTTCGCGACCTCGACGCAGGACCTGCCGGGGCGCACGGTCGCCGTGCTCGGATGCGGGCCCGTGGGGCTCTTCACAATCGCGATCGCGCGAGCTTCGGGCGCCGGGCGCGTGCTGGCCTCGGATCACGTGCCGTTCCGGCTCTCGCTCGCGGAGGCGCTCGGCGCCGAGATCGCCAACGTCGACCAGGTCGCCGACGTCTCGGGCTGGTTCCACGATGCCAACGAGGGAGCCGGTCTCGATGTCGTCTTCGAGATGTCGGGTGCGGCAGGAGCAGTCCGAGACGCGTTCCGGATCGTGCGGAACGGCGGCGACGTCGTCCTCTTCGGGATCCCGAGCTCGCCGGTCGAGCTGGACATCGCCGAGTCGCTCATCTTCAAGAACCTGCACGTGACCGCCGTCAACGGCCGCGAGGTGTTCGCAACGTGGTACCGCACGCGCTGGCTGCTCGAGCACGGCGTGGTCGATCTCAGGCCACTCGTCACGCACCGCTACCCGATCACCGAGTTCGAGGTCGCCTTCGCCGAGCTCGAGTCCGGCAACGCCTGCAAGATCGTCCTCCATCCGGGCGGCGAGCCTGCGATGCCACTCGTCAGCGCGACGCCCGCGCTCTCCGCCGAACCGGAGCCGATGCTGTCCGGGCTCGGCAAATGGGTCCACCGGTGAGCAGCACCCGGCCCTTCGGGCTGGAGCTCGACGCGCTCCGCGCCGCCGGTACGTTCAAGCACTTCAACACTCTGCTGAGCCCGCAGGGGCCGGTCGTCGAGATGGCCGGCCGCGGCCGGGTGATCGTCCTCTCGTCGAACAACTACCTTGGCCTCGCCAACGATCCGCGCGTCGTCGCCGCGGGAATCGAGGGCCTGCGGCGCTACGGCGCGGGAACAGCGTCGGTGCGCTTCATCTGCGGCACGTTCGAACCGCACGCGGAGCTGGAGCGCGCGCTGGCCGACCTGTCGGGCACCGAGGCCGCCTTGACGTACGTCTCCTGCTGGAATGCGAACGAGGCGCTCATCCCCACGCTCACCGATGCGAGCACGGTGATCCTCTCGGACGCGCTCAACCACGCCTCGATCGTCGACGCGATCCGGCTGGCGAAGCCCCTCCGCAAGGCGGTCTACCCCCACTCCGACCTCGAGGTGCTCCGCCGCGAGCTCGCGGCCTGCGACCCGGGAGAGCGGAAGCTCGTGGTCACCGACGGCGTCTTCTCGATGGAGGGCGACCTGGCGCGGTTGCCCGAGATCCTGGAGCTCGCGCAGGAGCACGACGCGATCGTGATCCTCGACGACTCGCACGGCGTCGGCGTGCTCGGCGAGCGCGGGCTCGGGACGCCGGAGCACTTCGGCCTCCGCGGCGCGGTCGACGTCGTGACCGGCACGCTCGGCAAGGCCCTCGGCGGTGCCGCGGGCGGCTACGTCGCCGCGAACGCCGACATCTGCGAGCTCCTCGCCCAGCGGTCGCGCCCGCAGCTCTTCTCGAACGCCCTGCCCGCCACCGTCGCCTGCAGCGCGCTCGCGGCGGTCGCCGCGCTCCGGGAGGATCCTTCGCTCGTCGCGACTCTCCGCGCCAACACGGAGCGGTTCCGCGCGATGCTCCTCGACGCGGGCTTCGCCCCCATCCCGGGCGACTCGGCGATCATCCCGATCGTCCTCGGCGAGACCGCGGTCGCGATCCGCTTCTCCGAGCGCCTGCTCGAGGAGGGCGTCTTCGTGACCGGCTTCGGCTTCCCCGTCGTGCCGGAAGGCACGGCCCGCGTCCGCGTCCAGATGTCTGCGGCCCTCGAGCCCGAGCACCTCGAGCAGGCGCTCGCCGCGTTCGTCACGGTCGGCCGAGAGTTCGGCCTCGTCCCCTGAGCGCCTTCTCGGCCAGCCGGTCGACCGAGCCGTCACCGGTCGTGCCGATCTCGTGCCAGGCCGCGCCCGCACACGGCTCGCCACGACCGATCAGCAGGTAGCGCACGTCGAGATGGAAATGCGCCGGCTCTCCGGGCCGGTCCGGGATCTCGTGGACGTCGACGTCGAACGGGCGCGGGGCGGTCGGGTGCAGGTCCACCTCGAGCGCGGTCTCCTCCCGCGCCTCGCGCAGCGCTGCGGCTTCCAGCGAGCCGTCGTGGGGCTCGACGTGGCCGCCCGGCTGCAGGCGCCTACCGAGCTTGACGTGCTCGACGAGGCACATCCGGGCGCATGCTTCGTCGATCACGAACGCCGAAGCCGTGAAGTGCGCCGACGGCTCGTCACGTGAGAGCGGTTCGGCCAGCTCCTGAGCGAGCCGCAGCATCGCGATGCGGTCCGCTTCCTCGCGTGCGTCGAGCGCGACGTGCATCTGCAGCAGCCGGACGAGCGCGTCTCGCTTCGTCATTCGTACTGCAGCGCCTGGAGGACGTTCAGCCGTGCTGCTCGTCTCGCAGGGAAGATCGCGGCGAGCATGCCGGCGATGACCGCGGCGATCACGAAGACGATCAGGGAGTGACACGGGATGCGCGAACTGAATGAAGCCGAGCCCTCGCCGACGAGCAGCCGCCGAGCCCGATGCCGAGCAGGATGCCGAGCGACCGCCGATCAGCGCCGTGACGACGCTCTCGTGCCGGATCATCCGCCGCACCTGGCGCCGCGTCAGCCCGACCGCGCGCAGCATGCCGATCTCGCGAGTCCGTTCGAAGACCGAGTAGCACGAGCGTGTTCACGATCCCGAACAGGCTGACGAGGATCGACAGCGAGAGCAGCACGTAGAGCAAGTTCAGGAACGACGTTGATGCCCGACTGATGCTGCTTCTTGAACGCCGATGCGCGTCTGGATCTTCGCGTCGGGGTACGATCTGCGAGCGCGGCGGTCGAGCGCGGCGTGTTCGCCGCGCGTCACGCCCCCTGCCATGTTGATGAACGCGAAGACGTTCTGCGGCTCCTGGTAGATCGCGGTCGAAGAGGCTCGTCGAGATCGTGACTGCCCGAACGGCGAGCCGCCGCTCGGGGCCTTGAAGATGCCCCGGACCCGCAGCGGCACCGTCTCGCCGGTCGGCGCAGCTCGACCGGGACCGGAGAGCCCAGCACCAGGTGATGATCCTTCGCGTAGCGTCGAGCGAACGCATCGCGCCGGTGCTGCCGAGCGCCGCCGGCACGCCCGGGCCGCCCGACTTCCACGTGATCTTGATCACGCGGCCGACGTTGGGCTCGACCCCGGTGACGTTGATGTGGCTCCCGAACGCCCGCCCCTCGCCGGCGCGGACGCCGGAGACCACGTGGACGCCCGGGACGTTGCCGCAGGACCGCCTGCTCCGAGGCGACACCGGTCGGGGTGAAGCCGTTCTCCGACGTCAGCGCGTAGTCGCCGAGGAATGCGCGTCGACGGCATGCTCGAAGGTCGCCTTGATCCCCGAGGCGAGCACGCCGACGGCGGTGACCAGTGCGAGCCCGATCATCAGCGCGGCCGCAGTCGACGCGGTTCGCGCGGGGTGCCGCATGGCGTTCTCCCGGGCGAGCGAGCCCGAGACGCCGCCGACGCGCGCACCGGGCCAGCCGAGCGTCGAGGCGAGCGGCGGCACGAGCTTCGGTGCGGCCAGCGCCATCCCGATGAAGCTGGCGATGACGCCGAGACCGATCGCGAGGAGCCGCTGGACGCCGGAGGCGCCGGTCGCCAGGCCGCCGAAGAGGAGCAGTGCGAGCGCGAGCGCGAGCGTGCCGAGAGCCGCGGGGATCCCGAAGCGTGCGAGGCGCGACGCGGGGAGCACGCCCTCGCGGACCGCTGCGATGGGCTCGACCCGGGTCGCTCGGAGCGCCGGCAGCAGGCTCGCGAGCACCGTCACCACGGTGCCGACGACCAGCGAGACGATGATCGTGCGGGTCGCGAAGATCGTGTTGCCGTGCGGTAGGTCGATGCCGAACGAGACGAACAGCGCTTCGAGGCCCTTCGCGATCCCGAGGCCGATGAAGAGGCCGGAGACGGACGCCAGAATGCCGATCACACCGCCCTCGACGATCACCGAGATCATCACCTGTCGCCGCGTGGCGCCGAGCGTGCGGAGCGTGCCGAACTCGCGCGCGCGCTGCGCAATCGTGATCGACAACGTGTTGGCGATCACGAAGATGCCGACGAACAGTGCGATCCCGCCGAAGGCGAGCAGGAACTTCTGCAGGATGCCGGTGAACGTGCTGGTGTCCTGCACCTGCTTCGCGGCCTCCTGCGTGCCGCTGCGCACCTGGGCTGTCGGGGGCAGGATCGGCTTGATCGCCGCAACGAGCTGCGCCGGCGAGACCCCCTGCCGGGCGGCCACGTCGATGCCGTCGAGCTTGCCCTCCTTGCCGAAGATCTTCTGTGCGGTCGGGAGGTCGAAGATCGCCATCGTCGCGCCGCCGATCGACGAGACGTCGCCGAGCTTGACGATCCCGGTGATCCGGTACTGCTGCACCGGGCCGCGCGCGACGGCGCCGATCGTGTCGCCGACGGCGTAGTGCTTCTTGTCCGCCGTGCTCTTGTCGATCGCGATCTCGCTCGGCTCCGCGGCCAGGTCCCGGCGGTGAGCACGAGCGGATTGAACTGCTGCGTGCCGTTCGGGTTGACGCTGAACGCGAGCCCGGGAGCGACGCCGTTGGAGATCACCTTGCCGTCGCGGCCGACAGCTGCGCCTGGTCGCTGACGCCGCCCTGCGCCGCGGAGACGTCCGGCAGGCTTCTGACCTTGACGAGGAGCGAACTCCGGCATCGACGGCGCGATGTTGCCGTTGTTGCCGTTGCCGATCGCGCTCTTCCCGGTGATCACGGCGTCGGACGACTTGTAGACGCTGGTGAAGATCTCGCCGAAACCGGCCTTCAGCGTGTCGGTGAGCACGAACGTGCCGCTGACCATGGCGACGCCGAGGACGATCGCGAATGCGGTCAGGAACGCCCGCATCTTCCGGCCGGCCAGCCCTTTGAGCGCGACCTGGAGCATCAGCTGTCGAGTGACTGCATGACCGACACCACGTCGGACGCCGACATGCCCTTGCGCTCTTCGACGATCACACCGTCGGCGAGGAACAGAACGCGGTCGGCGATCGCGGCGGCACGCGGCTCGTGGGTGACCATCACCGTCGTCTGCCCGAGCTCTTCTGACCGAGTCTCGCATCAGCTCAGGATCTCGCCGCTCGTCTTCGAGTCGAGGTTGCCGGTCGGCTCGTCGGCGAACACGATCGCCGGTCGGGAGACGAGCGCGCGCGCGATTGCAACGCGCTGCTGCTGGCCGCCGGAGAGCTCGGACGGCCGGTGCGTGCGGCGGCTGCCGAGGCCCGTCTTCGCCATCAGGTCCTCGAGCCACTGCTTGTCCGGCTTCTCGCCCGCGATCGACAGCGGCAGGACGACGTTCTCCTCCGCATTCAGCATCGGCAGGAGGTTGAAGAACTGGAACACGAACCCGATACTGCGCCGCCGCAGCTTGGTGAGCTCGGTGTCGCCCATCGAGGTGATCGACTTGCCGTCGACTTGCACGTCGCCGGAGGTCGGCTTGTCGAGCCCGGCGAGAATGTGCATCAGACGTCGACTTGCCGGAGCCCGACGGCGCCCATGACCGCAACCAGCTCGCCGGGCTGAACGGCCAGGGAGACTCCGCGCAGCGCGTTCGACCGCCGCCTCGCCCTCGCCGTACCGCCGCGTCACGTCAGTCGCGCTGACAACTGCGCCGTTTGTGTCGTTTCATTGGTCGCCGAGGCTACCGACCGGCGCGCGCGAGCGCGCCATGGGGTACCACCCTGATTCGACCCTGGTCCTAGGTGGTGGCGCCGGCGAACCCGGGGATGATGTGATCGCCGTAGGCCTGCAGCGTCTCCTCCTGGCTGTGCGTCATCAGATAGATGTTGAACTGGTCGACGCCGATTTCTGAAAGCTCGCGCAGTTTCTTCGTGCACTGATCGACATCTCCGATCACGCAGAAGCGGTCGCAGATCTCGTCCGTCACGAACTCGCCGTGCTTGGCCCCGACGCGCGAGTGCTCGTCGTAGTCGTAGAACTTGCGCGCCTGCACGTAGTCGGTGAGCGCCTTCGGGACGGAACTGCCGTCGGTGCCGTAGCGGTCGATCAGATCCTGGACGTGGTTCGAGACCATGGCCGGGAACCACCGCACCTGGTCGCGCGCGTCCTGGAGATCGTCGGTGACGTGGCTCGGCGCGCTGACGATGCACTTGAGCGCGGCCGGGTCACGCCCGGCCTCCTCCGCAGCGCGGCGGGCCGTGGCCATGATCCACTGGATGATGTCGGGGTCTGCGAGCTGGATGATCACGCCGTCTCCCTGCCGGCCGGCGACGGCAAGCGCCTTCGGGCCGTACCCGGCGACGTGCATCTCGAGCTCGGGCAGCTCCGGACGGACCCACTTCAGCTGGAGGTCCTTGTCGTTCCAGTCGACGAGCTCGCCGTTCATGAACGGCTTGATCATCTTCAGCGCCAGCTCGAAATCGGCGATCTTGACGGGCTGCCGGCCGATGTAGCGCACGGCCGAGTCGCCGCGCCCGATGCCCATGATCATCCGGCCGTCCGAGATGTCGTGCAGCGTCGCGTAGGCGCTCGCGAGCACGGTCGGCTCGCGCGTCCCGGGGTTCGTCACCATGTGGCCGAGCTTGATCGTCGTCGTCCGATCGGCGACGAGCGCGAGCACCGGGAACGACTCCTGCCAGAGCACGTGCGAGTCGTACGTCCAGGCGTACTCGAAACCACGCTCCTCGGCGAACTGGATCAGCTCGATCATCCGGCTGTAGGGCGGGTCGGGCAGAACGGTGACGCCGAAGCTCAAAGCCACGCGGGTGAGCCTACTCCGTCGGAATCGCCGGGTGAAGCAGGGGCGGCCCGCGGCAACCACGCCACTGTCCTCCCGAGACATGTCTGGGGTCTGACCCCGCCGTTCGCCCTTCGGGACGCGTCCGAGCAGGCGGTCGCACCCCGCAAGCGCTCAACCATCCCACTCACCCGTCTCCGGCGGACACGGCTGGGGTCTGACCCCGTGCGCTGACCTGTGCGCGGTCAGGCGAGCCACGCGAGCGCCTTCGACGCGAGGCGGTCAAGTGCCTCGACGCTCAGCTCGAGGTGCTCGCGCTTCGTGTCCTCGAGCTTCGTGTGCGACAGGCCGCGCAGGCTCTGCACGAACACCATCACCGTCGGGATGCCCGCGCGCGAGACCTCCGCGGCGTCGTGCAGGGGCCCCGACGGGAGCCGGTGCGACGTGCCCGCCACCTCGCGGATCGCCTCGTCCGCGAAGCCGATCAGCCTCTCGTCGAAGAGGATCGGCTCGATGCGCCAGATGCGCTCCCACTCGACCTCGATGTTCTCCTCCGCGGCAAACCGATCGGCTGCATCCCTCGCCATCTGCAACATGCGCGCGAGCGAGCCGGCGTCGAGATGCCGCTGGTCGAGCAGCTGCTCGGCTGTCTCGACGACGGACGTGACGATGCCCGGCTTCGTAACGACACCGCCCGACGTGCAGACCGCGCCGTGCCCGACCTCGGCAGCGATCTCCCGGATGTAGAGCGCGAGCTTCGCGGCGCCCGCGAGCGCGTCGCGGCGCTTGTCCATCGGCGTCGAGCCGGCGTGCGCCGCCTGGCCGCGCCAGGTGAAGCGCGAGCGTTCGACCCCGAACGTCCCGAGGACGACGCCGAGCGGGATGTCCATCGCCTCGAGCACCGGGCCTTGCTCGATGTGGAGCTCGAGGTACGCAGCGGCGTCGGCCAGCTGTGAGCGCGCCGCAAGCGCATTGTCGAGCTCGACGCCGTGCTCGCGCAACGCGTCCGGCAGCGCCACGCCGTCCCGATCGACCAGAGCGCGCAGCTCGTTCTGGTCGCGCATCGAGCCTGCCGCAGCCGACGAGCCGAAGAGCGAACGGCCGAAGCGCGCGCCCTCCTCGTCGGCCCAGGACACGAGCCGCACGGTGACGGGAGGCTCGCCCTCCGAGGCGATCCGCCGCAGCACCTCTGCGCCGGCGAGGACGTTCAGACAGCCGTCGAGCCAGCCGCCGTTCGGCACCGAGTCCAGGTGCCCGCCGAGCAGCAGCGCGCGCTCCGACTTGCCCCGCAGCGTGAACCACTGGTTCCCGGCCTCGTCGATCTCCTCCACCGCGCCGGTGCCCTCGAGCTTCGCGCGGAGGAACGCTCGCGCCCGCTCCCAGGTGTCCGTCCAGGCGACTCGCTGAGCGCCGTTCTCGTCGCCCGTCAGCGAGCGCAGCTCGTCGAGCTCGGCGACCGTGCGCGAGGTGTCCAGCGCCACGCCGTCGATCCTAAACGGCGGCACGTAGTAGCGTGAAGGCTGCCGGAACGAGTGAAAGGAGCGGAAGCGATGTCAGTGCTGATCAAGGGTGGCCGCGTCATCACCGCGGCGGACGACTATGTCGCCGACATCTACATCGAAGGCGAGCGGATCTCCCTGATCGGCGAGTCGCTCGACCTGGCCGCCGACAAGGTGATCGACGCCTCGGGCAAGTATGTGCTGCCGGGCGTCGTCGATCCGCACACGCATCTCGAGATGCCCTGGCGCGGCAAGACGACCGTCGACGACTTCTACCACGGGCATGTCGCCGCGGCCTTCGGCGGCACGACGACGCACGTCGACTTCTGCATCCAGGCGAAGGGGCAGACGTTCGGCGAGGCCCTCGACGTCTGGCACGCCAAGCGGGAAGGAAAGGCGCTGATCGACAACGGCTTCCACATCATCGTCACCGACCTGAGCGAGAACGGCGGCACGCTCGAGGAGCTCGGCTCGCTGCCCGAGGAGCACGGCGTCTCCTCCTACAAGCTGTTCATGTCGTACAACGACTCGCTGCGTGTGAGCGACGAGGACCTGTTCCGCGTGATGCAGGTCGCGGCGAAGACCGGAGCGTGCGTGATGGTGCACGCCGAGAACGGCGACGCGATCGAGGTCTTGATGGCCGACGCGATCGCCGCCGGGAACACCGACCCGATCTACCACGCGCTGACCCGCCCACCGGAGACCGAAGGCGAGGCGACGAACCGTGCGATCCAGCTCGCGCATGTCGCAGGCTCACCGCTCTACGTGGTGCACGTCTCGTGCGCCGAGTCGCTGGAGCCGATCGTGACCGCGCGCGAGAAGGGCTGGGACGTGTGGGGAGAGACCTGCACGCAGTACTTCTTCGTCGACACGTCGTTCCTGGAGCGACTGGAGAACTTCGAGGCCGCGAACTACGTGTACACCCCTCCGCCACGCCCCAAGCACAACCAGGAGATCCTCTGGAACGCCGTCCGAACGAACGCGCTCCAGGCGATCTCAACCGATCACTGCGCCTACACGCTCGAGCAGAAGGCGCTCGGGAAGGACGACTTCCGCCAGATCCCGAATGGTGCGGTCGGGATGGAGAACCGGCTGCAGATGATCCACCACTTCGGCGTACGCGAAGGGCGGATCACGCTGAACCGCATGGTCGAGCTGCTCGCCACCAATCCCGCGAAGCTGTTCGGGATGTATCCGAAGAAGGGGACGATCGCGGTCGGCGGAGACGCGGACGTCGTCGTCTTCGACCCCGAGCGCCGCGCCACCATCTCGGCCAAGACGCATCACTCCGCCTCGGACATCAACATCTTCGAAGGCACCGAGGTGCAGGGCTCGCCGGAGATCGTCCTGCTGCGCGGCAACGTGATCGTCGAGGGCGACGAGCTGCTCGCCGAGCCCGGCAGCGGCCAGTTCGTCAAACGCGCGAAGTTCCGCGAGGAACTGAAATCCGCAGACGCGCTGGCTCGCTAGCGCGTCTGCGGGAAACCGAGATCGACCCTCGACGTGGCCGGGTCCGGCCAGCGCGACGTGACGACCTTCGAGCGGGTGTAGAAGTCGATGCCCTCCGGCCCGTAGATGTGCCGGTCACCGAACAGAGACGCCTTCCAGCCCCCGAACGAGTAGTAGGCGACGGGGACCGGGATCGGCACGTTGATCCCCACCATCCCCGCCTGCACCTCGAACTGGAACTGCCGGGCCGCGCCGCCGTCGCGGGTGAAGATCGCGGTGCCGTTGCCGTAGGGGTTCTCGTTCACGAGCCGCACGGCCTCGTCGTAGGTCGAGACCCGGGTGACGCTGAGCACCGGCCCGAAGATCTCGTCCTCGTAGGCCTTCATGCCGGGCGTGACGCCGTCGATCAGCGTCGGCGCGAGGAAGAAGCCGTCCTCGGGGCAGCCGTCGCGTCCGTCGACGACCACGGTCGCGCCTTCGTCGGCGCCGATGTACGACGCGACCTTGTCGCGATGCTCGCGGGTGATCAGCGGGCCCATCTCGGACGCAGCGTCCATGCCGTCCCCGACCTTCACGTTCGGGATCCGCTGCTTGATCGCCTCGACGAGCGGATCGGCGACATCCCCGACGGCGACGAGCAGCGAGACCGCCATGCAGCGCTCGCCGGCGGAGCCGTAGGCGGCCGAGACCGCGGCGTCGGCGGCCATGTCGATGTCGGCGTCCGGAAGGACGACCATGTGGTTCTTGGCCCCGCCGAGCGCCTGGCAGCGCTTCCCGTTCGCCGTCGCCGTCTCGTAGACGTATTTGGCGATCGGCGTCGAGCCGACGAACGAGACTGCGGCGATGTCGGGATGGCCGAGGAGCGCATCGACCGCGACCTTGTCGCCGTTGATCACGTTGAAGACGCCGTCGGGGAGCCCGGCCTCCTTCAGCAACTCGGCCGTGTAGAACGACGCGGAGGGATCCTTCTCCGACGGCTTGAGCACGAACGTGTTCCCGCAGGCGAGCGCGGGCGCCCACATCCACATCGGGACCATCGCCGGGAAGTTGAACGGCGTGATCCCCGCGACGACGCCGAGCGGCTGGCGGATCGAGTACACGTCGACACCTCCCGAAGCCTGTTCGCTCATCCCGCCCTTCAAGAGGTGCGGGATCCCGCAGCAGAACTCGATCACCTCGAGCCCGCGCGTCACTTCCCCGAGCGCGTCCGAGAGGACCTTGCCGTGCTCGCGCGTCAGGTGCTTCGCGATCTCCTCGCGCCTCGCGTGGAAGAGCTCACGGATCGAGAAGAAGAGCTCGGCGCGCTTCGCGAGCGACAGCGCGCGCCATGCGGGCAGCGCGGCCCGCGCGGACTGGACCGCCCGGTCGACCTCCTCGACCGTGGCGAAATCGACCGCGCCCGACTGCTCACCGGTTGCCGGGTTGAACACGGAGCCGGTGCGGCCCGACTGACCCCGATACCGGGCTCCCGAGATCCAGTGGTTGATCGGCTTGACGGTGACGGGTGCGTCGACGACGTCGGTCATGGCTGTTCCCTCCTCGCGTGATACAGAGGAGCGTACCGTGACACCGTCGCTGGAGCAGCTCGCCGAGGACACCGCCACCTACCTGCTGCCGCGCGCGGGCTTCGACCAGACAGACCGTGGCGAGTACTTCTTCGAGGCCGGCCCCATGCGCGCCGCCGTGCACCGGATCCGGCTCGGCGACGTTGAGGCAGCGGTCGCCTGGACGCGCGCCGAAGGCCGTCGGCGCGGCCTCGCGACGGTCGAATGGTGGGTGGGCTGGCACGCCGAGCCGGCCGATCTGGGCGAGCGGCTGCTCGCGCTCGGGCTCGAGCCCGACGACCCACCCCTCCTGAGCGGCATGACCTCGACGACCGCGCCGCCGCCCGGGCCGGCCGAGGTCGAGATCCGGCTGATCGAGACGATCGACGAGCAGCTCGCGGCGCTGGAGATCGACTGGGACGTCTGGGGGACGCCGGAGGACGAGCGGGTGAAGCGCCGGCAGGTGGAGCGAGGACGGTTCGAGGCGCTTCGTGCCGTCTCGCAGCACTACGCCGCGTACCTCGACGGGCGGATCGTCGGCTTCGGCCGCGGCGAGTTCATGGACCGGGGCATCGCGCTGATGGGCGGCGCCGTGCTGCCCGAGGCGCGGGGCCGGGGCGTCTACCGGGCGCTCGTCCACGCGCGCTGGGAGCACGCCGTGAGGCGCGGAACGCCGCTCCTCGTCGTCCAGGCCGGCCCGATGTCGGGGCCGATCCTCACCGGCCTCGGCTTCGAGAGCCACGGCGACCTCCAGCTCTATGTCGACCGGTTGTAGGATCGACCCGTGACCACGACCGAGACGAACGCGGAGCTGGGCCGGCAGATCGTCGAGGACGCGAAGCGCTACGTCCTCTATTCGTGGAGCGTCCAGAACGCGATCAACCCGATCGCGGTCGAGCGCGCGGAAGGCCGCTACTTCTGGGACTACGACGGGAACCGCTACCTCGACTTCGCCTCACAGCTCGTCAACGTCTCGATCGGCCACTCGCACCCGAAGATCGTGCAGGCGATCAAGGACCAGGCGGAGACGCTGGCGACGATCGGGCCGCCGATGGCGACCGAATCGCGCTCGCGGCTCGGCAAGCTGCTCGCGGAGGTGACGCCGGGCGACCTGACGATGTCGTTCTTCACGAACGGCGGCGCGGAGGCAAACGAGAACGCGATCAAGCTGGCCCGCTGGTACACGGGCCGCCACAAGATCATCGCCCGGTATCGCAGCTATCACGGCGCGACCGCAGGGTCGATCTCGCTCACGGGCGACCCGCGCCGCTGGCCCGCCGAGCCGGGGATCCCCGGCATCGTCCGGATGTTCGACCCGTACACGTACCGCTGCCCCGCCGGCCATCCCGATCCGTGCCCGGTCTGCACCGGCGGCCCGCACCTCGAGGAGATCCTCCAGTACGAGGGCGCGCACACCGTCGCGGCGGTCATCCTCGAGACGGTCACCGGCACGAACGGGATCATCGTTCCGCCCGACGGCTACCTGAAGTCGATCCGCGAGGTCTGCGACCGGCACGGGATCCTGTTGATCGCCGACGAGGTGATGGCCGGCTTCGGGCGCACCGGCAAGTGGTTCGCCGTCGACAACTGGAACGTCGTGCCCGACATCCTGACCGTGGCGAAGGGGATCAACTCGGGCTACGTGCCGCTCGGAGCGATGGTCGTGCGCGAGCCGATCGCCGACTGGACGCGCGACAAGCTGTTCGCCGGCGGCCTGACCTACAGCGGCCATCCACTCGCGTGCGCATCGGGGGTCGCCTCGATCGAAGCGTTCCAGGAAGAGGGCATCGTCGAGCACGCGGCCGCGATGGGCGACGTGTTCCGCGTCGAGCTCGCGAAGCTCGCCGAGAGACATCCGTCGATCGGCGAGGTCCGCGGCCTGGGCTGCTTCTGGGGCCTCGAGCTCGTCAAGAACCGCGGCACGCGCGAGCCGCTCGTGCCGTTCAACGGATCCGGCGATGCAGCGAAGCCGATGGCCGCGCTGATGAAGCGAGCCCTCGACCGCGGCCTGTACCTGATGACGCACTGGAACGTCGTCATGTGCTGCCCGCCGCTGACGATCACGCGTGAGGAGCTCGACGAGGCGATGGAAGTGCTCGACGACGCCCTCTCGGTTGCCGACGAGTTCGTCTCCTAGGGCGCTCAGCCGCGAGCTGCGCGAGTTCGCGCAGACGCCGGATCGCTACACGCTGATCCCGGGCAACGTCCAACGGTTCGTCGACGAGCGGCTCTGCATGATCCAGGGCAGCGTCTGGGCCGGGGTGTGCGGCGTTCGCATCCAGGAGGACGAGGTCGAAGCTCTCGTGGCGGAGACGCGCGAGTGGATCCGTCCGGGCAAGGCGGTCGCCTGGTGGCTCGATCCCGGCACACAGCCGCAGGACCTGCGCGAGCGGCTGCTCGCGCTCGGCTTCGACGTTCCGGAGCACGGCAGCCTGATGCACGCCCTGGCCTGCGTGGAGCCACCGCCACCGGGACCTCAGAACGTCGAGGTGCGCCGTGTCGCAGTGTTCGACGACTGGCTGACGGCGACGCAGGTGATGTGGGACGCATTCGCGACGCCGCAGCAGGAGCGGGAGGCGCAGCAGCCGCACCTGCGTGGCGAGCTCGAAGCGTCGCTGGCGGCGGGTGTGCCCGTCACCTTCCTCGCGTCGGTCGACGGCCGCCCGGCGGGCGTCGGGAGGTCTATCTACTCGGACCGCGGCGTCTTCCTCATCGCCGGCTCGGTCGCCGAGTGGGCGCGGGGCCGCGGCGTCTACCGTGCCCTCGTCCGCGCCCGCTGGGACGACGCCGTGGCGCGGGGCACGCCGGCGCTCGTCACCGAGGCGCTCCCGGACACCTCCTATCCAATTCTGAAACGATGCGGCTTCGAGGACGTCTGCACGATCATGCGACTGAAGGACCCGCGATGACGCTGTTCAACGACGGCAGCCGCAGCTATCAGGACCGTTTCGACACCCGGCGGCTCGCCGACCGGATCGACGAACGGCTCGTGCGCGACTGGATCGACGACGGCGACCGCGCGTTCATCGAGCGCTGCGACATGCTCTTCGTCGCGACGGCGGACACCGAGGGGCGTCCGCAGTGCTCGTACAAGGGAGGCGACACCGGCTTCGTGCGCGTCGTGGACGAGCACACCGTCGTGTTCCCCAACTACGACGGGAACGGCATGTTCCTGACTGCCGGGAACGCGCTCGTCAACCCGCACATCGGGCTGCTCTTCATCAACTTCGAAGAGCGCAAGCGCCTGCGCCTGAACGGGACCGCGGAGCACGTCGACGACGATCCACTGCTCGCCGACTACCCGGAGGCACAGTTCCTCTGGCGCGTGCAGGCGACCGAGGTGTTCCCGAACTGTCCGCGCTACATCCACCACTACGCGCTGGTCGAGCACTCGCGCTTCGTGCCGAGGGCGAACTGCGACACTCCGGTGCCGGACTGGAAGCGCCGCGAGTGGGCGAGAGACGTGCTGCCGTCCGACGACGCGGCCAACGCCGCCGGCTGAACAGGCGGCCGGCTACAGCGGTAGCACCTCGCCGGCCTCGAAGAGGCGCGAGAAGGCCTCGACGACCGCCGGGTCGAACTGCGTGCCCGCCGCCTCGCGCAGACGGCGGACCGCCTCGTCGGCGGGCAGGTGCCGCCGGTACGGGCGGTCGGTGACCATCGCGTGGAACGCGTCGCAGACGAGCACGATGCGCGCCTCGAGCGGGATCTCGGTGCCCTTCCTGCCGTCCGGATAGCCGAGCCCGTCCCAGCGCTCATGGCAGGCGCGCACGATCGGGCGGACGTCGGCCAGGCGGTCGATCGGCGCCAGGATCTTCTCCCCGAGCTCTGGGTGCTGCTTGACGATCTCGAACTCCTCCTCGGTCAGCGGCCCCGGCTTCTGCAGGATCTCCGACGGGATCCCGATCTTGCCGATGTCGTGGAAGAGCGCTGCGAGCTCGAGCCGCTTCAGCGTGTCCCGGTCGAGGTGCAGCCTCCGGCCGACGAGCAGCGACATGTCGCTGATCCAACGTGCGTGAGACGACGCATACGCGTCGTTCGCCTCGAGCGCGTTCGCGAGCGACGCGACCGTCGAGACGAAGGTGTGCTCGAGGCTCTCGAAGTTCTCCGCGCTCTCGATCGCGAGCTTCGCCTGGTGAGCGAGACCTTCGAGCAGCCGGAGTTGCCGGTCGTCGAGGTCGCGGTCTCCTGTCGTGACGGTGAGCGCGCCGACACGATTCCCTTCGAGACGCAGCGGAGCGACGACGAAGCGGGCGACCCGGCCGTCCTCGACCCCGTCGATGTGCGCGACCACGTCCGGCTCGAGCACGAAGGGCGCACTGCGGCCGTCGAGCCACTCGTGCGCGAGCTCCCCCGGGAAGCGTCGGCCGCCCGCCGGGTCCACCTCCGCCTCGTACCCCTTGGAGGCACGGGCAACGAGGTCGCCGGGTGCCACGTCCTCCTCGATCCAGAGTGCGGCACGTTCCGTCCCGAGCACCCGGGCGGCCACCTCGACACTCCGCGCCAGCACGTCATCCGGCGTCTCCGCGGTGGCGAGCTCACGGCTCGCCTCGAGCAGCGAGTTCGCGATCTCGGCCGACTCGAGCTGACGGCCGTACAGATACGCCTTCTGCAGGGCGGCGGAGGCCTGATACGAGAACGACGCCAGCAGCCGCTCGCGGTGCTCGTCGAGCGCGGCCGAGGCGAGCACCAGCCGGCCCTCGATCCCGTCGCCCTCGGCGAGCGGGACACAGGTGCCCTCGGTGAGCGGCGGCCCGACGCTCGCGGCGCACGTGTCGCCCAGCCACAGGGAGGCGGCCTCGGTCTCGAACAGCGATACCGCGGTCTGGACCATCTGCTCGCAGATCTCCTCGACGGTGTGCGCTCGCGAGACCACGTCGGCGAAAGCGAGCAGCGCCTTGGCGCCCTCTGCCTCCCGTCGCTGCTGCTCGTAGAGGCGTGCGTTCTCCAGCGCGACGGAGGCCTGGCCGGCGAGCACCTCGAGCAGACGGACGTCGTCGTCGTCGAACTGGTTCAGGCCGAGCTTCGAGATCACGATCACGCCGGTCACGCGCGACCCGTAGCGCAGCGGGACGAGTGCGAGCGACTCCTCGATCTCCTGTGTGCCCGGGATCCTGAACCCGAACTCGCACTCGAGGGCATTCGGCACGAGCAGCGACTCGCCCGTCTCGGCGACGCGCCCGGTGATGCCCACCCCGACTCGCGACGTGTATGCGTCGGCCGCCGAGTGCACGCTCGAGTCGTACTCGCCGACGAACGTGATCGGCCGCAACTGGTCGCCGTCCCGCATGACGACGCGGCAGTTGTGGTAGTCGATCAAGAGGCGGAGCTCGGTCGCGATCGTCTGTCCGATCTGCTGCACGTCGTTCAACCGGTTCAGCTTCCCGGCGAGAGACTGGAGCATCTTGAGATGCGCGATCGAGCGCACGTCGCGCGCCACGGCGGTCGCTCCCGCAGCCGGCCGCTCCGTCGCGCCGTCGTCGTAGAGAACGGTCTGGTTCTTGCCGCGCGCCTTCGCGGCCATCATCGCCGACTCGGCGCACGCCACGAGCTCGCGCGGATTCATCGCGTGCTGCGGCCCTTGTGAGATCCCGATCGAGACGGTCATGCGGCCCGCGGGCTCGAAGTCGACCTCCTTCAGGCGCTCGGTCACGCGCGCGGCAAGCCCGAGTGCGTCACCTGCGTCGCACGAGGGCATGATCACGCCGAACTCCTCTCCCCCGATCCGGCAGACGACGTCGGAATCTCGCACGGTCTCGCGCGCCAGACGGGCGAGCTGCAGCAGCAGCTGGTCGCCGGCTCCGTGGCCGTACACGTCGTTGACACGCTTGAAGTCGTCGAGGTCGAACATCAGGACGGCGACCGAGTCGTGAGTGCGCGACGCGCGCGTCAGCTCTGCGCGAAGCCGGTCGTGGAAGAACCGGTGGTTGTAGAGGCCCGTGAGCGAGTCGGTCTGCGCCAGATGCTCCAGGCGGGCCCGGATCCGGGCATTGTCGACCGCGAGCGCAGCGGCGTCACCGAACCACTTCGCGAGCTCGAACTCGTGCTCGGCAAAGCCGGCTTCCTCGCCGATCCGGTAGATGTTCAACGCGCCCTTGAGCGCCCCGCGCGCGATCAGCGGCACGCTGATCAGCGCCTCCGGCTCGACCGGCGTTCCCGGGACGGTGATCACGCGCGGATCGAGATGCGCCTGGTTCGTCCACACCGGCCGCCGGTGCTCGACGGCCCAGCCCGTGATCCCTTCGCCGAAGCGCGGGCGGCTCTTCATGATCTCGTCCTCGTAGGCCTGCGAGCGGGCGAGCACCGGGATCAGCTCGCGCCGGTCCTCGTCGACCTCGTAGATGTGCAGGGCCTCGTACGGCATCAGGTCGGCGAGGGTCTCGGCGATGCGATCGAGGAGCGCGTCGAGGCTCTGCTCGGACAGGACCAGGTGGAAGACCTCGGCCAGGCGCCGATACGACTCGACCAGGTTCTCCGGCCGGCCGCTCCCGTCCTCGCCCGCACCGAGATCCGGCCCGAGCGCCGCAGTCGTCTGACGGATCATTCCGAGGGTTCATCGGCGCCCGGGGCGCCCCCCTTGAGCGTCAGATCGCGGTCAGAGGAGCCCGCAGACGCGGGCCGTGTTCGGCCACGGGGTGAATCCCCGCCCGGACTGATAGGCCCTCACCGCGGCCTGGATCTGGGCCCAGACCGGCCAGTTGTCGGCGGTGCCGAAGCGGTCGACGAACTCGGGGCCGTAGAGGCGCTGAAAGGCGACGTCGAACTGCAGACCGCCGTAGTACCCGTTGCCGGTGTTCGCGGTCCACGAGCCCTCGAAGCGGTGGATGCAGAGGAACGAGTCGTGGAGCCAGGCCGGGATCGCCGGCTCGTGCGTTGAGACGACGAGCGCGGCAGCGGCGCTCCGGCGCTGCCAGAGCCTCAGGGTCGCCCGCGCGGTCGGTGCCTCGGCGCGTGCGAACTTCGTGGTCACATGCCCTGGATAGATCCGGCGCAGGCTGAGAGCGAGCCGCCGGCTGTAGCTGACGCGCGCAAAGAGCCGGGCGTGCAGGGCGGGCGCCTGCGGCAGCTCCACGAGCAGCCGCCGGTGGATGACGGCGACGGCACGCCGCTGCGCGACGTACGCGCGGCGCGTCCAGGTGTCGACCGACCGTTGGAGGTACTTCACATCGTTCGTCCGGCGATCGCGCAGCGAGCTGGGAGTGCGTCTCTGATGCGCCGCGCGCTGATACGTCCAGGTGAGCTCCCGGTAGTGCCCGACGAGCAGTCTCATCGCGCTGACCCGGCCGGGCTGATCCGGGCGCAGGCCGAGCCGGGCGTGCGCCCCGCCGGCGAGCGTGAAGGTCAGGATGAACGCGAGCCCGAGCAGGCTCAACGGCAGGGTGAAGCGCAAGAGTGCTGTCCTCCTTTGGCCCTGGTCCGCATGGCATCAAGGGGGTACCTCGCGACGGTAGGGCAGCACCGCCGCAAGCGACCGCGGGACGGTACCGGCTCGGCCGGTTGTCAGGACGGAGAACCGCTAAGGATTCTGTAAGCGTCCTTTTAAGATCAAAACTCCCTGCATATGAGGCACTAAGAGAACAGATCGAGCTCGTGCTCGATCACGATCTCCTGCGCCGTTCCGTCACCTTCGAGCCGCAGGCCCCGGACCACCACGGCGGGAATGCCCTCGGCCTTCCCCCTGGCGAGGTCGGCCGCCGAGGCGATCTCGTCCGCGATCGCAACCCGGCTCGCCCGCAGCTCGTAACCGATCCGGTCGGTCGTCCCGCGCAGGTCGACGATCGCCGGCAGCCCCGCAACACCGATCGCGACGTCGGTCGTCCCCTGCCGGAACGGCCGGCCGAACGAGTCGGTCACGAGCACGCCGACCGTGCGCCCGATCAGCTCGCGCACGCGCTCGCGGATGCCTCGGGCCGACGCATCGGGATCGACCGGGAGCAGCACGAGCGTCCCCGGCTCCGGCGCGTTCGAGTGGTCGACACCGGCGGAGGCACAGATGAATCCGTGAGCCGTCTCCGCGATCACGAGCGGACCGCGCTCTCGCACGATGCGCTTCGCCTCGCGCAGCACGGCCTCGACCTCACGTGGGTCGCGCTCGTCGCCCGCGAGCTCGATCGCGTGAGCCGACGCCTCGAGCGAGTCGATCCTGATCACGCGTCCCTCGGCCTTCGAGACCGCCTTCTGGGCGACGACGAGCACGTCGTCGTCCGCGAGCTCGATCAGCTCCACGACCATCGCCGCCAGGTCGTCCCCCTCCCGGATCTCCGGCAGGCCGCGTACGGGGATGAGCGAGATCACTCCGGGCCGTCGACGCCGATGATGCGCAGGCCGGCGTGCGCCCTGTAGCGCCGGTTCAGGTTCACGATCACGGCGGTCATCCCCTCGAGGGCCCGGGCGCTCGCGAGCGGGCCTGCATCGAGCGCGCGACCGCCGACGAGCCGGCCCGCGAACTGCAGCGCGAGCTCCTTCGCCCGGTCGTCGTCGCCGCAGATCAGAGCATCCTCATCCGGGGGATGCGCCTCGAGGTTCGCCGCGGCGATCGAGTGCAGGCCGGCGACCACGGGCGCGGCGACCACGGCCTGGACCCGCTCCGCGAGACTCAGGGCGTCCGGGTCGGGGACCATCCCGGCTCCTTTGCGGAACTCGATCGCGCTCGCCACGCTCAGCAGAGGGGTCGACCCGAGCGCGTGCCCGACCGACGCCGCGGTCTCCAGAGCCGAGTCCGCCTTCACCGCGAGGACGGCGAGGTCGACACCTGCCACGGCATTCTCGTTCGTCGTTCCGGTGATCCTCGCGCCGCCGAGCTCTGCCGCCACAGCCTGGGCGCGCGCGCCGTCGCGCGAGCCGATGACGATGTCGTCTTCGCCGAGCGCGACCAGCCGGCCGGCAAGAGCCCGGCCGAAGCTGCCCGTGCCGCCGAGAATCGCGATCTTCACGCGACCGCCCCGGCGGAGTGGAGCGCCGCGGCAGCCAGCTTGCGGGCCGCGCTCTCGTCCGACATGAGCGTCTTCGTGACGAGCGTGTGCTTCACCCCGCGGACGGGCCCGCGCGCTTCGTCGAGCTCGTCGATCACGAGCACGTCGATCAGCCCCTCGTAGCACGACGCGACGTGGGTCGGCGTCGTGCCGCCGGCGAGCCGCGCGAGCATGCGGTCGGCGGGGCCCTTGACCGCACGCCCGTCGATCAGCGGGCTGATCGCGACACAGGGCGCGCGCCGGCGTTCGAGCGCGCTGCGGATCGCGCCGACCGAGAGGATCGGGCCGATCGAGACGTACGGATTGCTCGGTGCGATCAGGATCACATCTGCAGCGTCGATCGCCTCGACGACACCGGGGGCGGGCACGGCCGTCGGCGCACCCGCGTAGTGGACCGCATCGACGTCGTCGCGGTGCCCACGCGCCACGAACCAGGTCTGGAAGCCGAACGTCCCCGCAGGGGTCTCCAGGAACGTTCGCACGGGATCGTTGGTCGCGGGCAGGAGCTGGGCCTCCAGCCCGAGCACGCGCGCGATCCGGTCGGTCACATCGCTCAGCGGCATCCCGTTGCGCAGCAGCTCCGTGCGCACCAGATGGAGGCCGATGTCCCGGTCGCCGAGCTTGAACCAGGACTCGCCGCCCAGCTGCGCGACCGATCCGAGCGCCTGCCACGTCTCCTCGGCCCGGCCCCAGCCGCGCTCGTCGTCGGAGAGCCCCGTCAGCGTGTAGAGGATGCTGTCCAGATCGGGTGAGATGCGCAGCCCGAGCACCTCGATGTCGTCCGCGATGTTGCCGATGACGGAAACGTTGCCTGGATCGACGACACCGACGAGTCCGCGCAGGAACCGGGCGCCGCCGACGCCGCCCGAGAGGACGGTGACCCTCACGCCGCGGTCTCGAGTCGAAGCGTGGTGAGCACACGCCGGGTGTGCTCACCGAGCCGGGCGCCGAGCCGCACGAGGTCGTCGGGCGCGTCCACGTCATCGGCGAGATTCGGGGAGTCCAGCCGGCGCGACTCGGCGAGCGCGGCGAACCGGTCGGCGCTCCCAGGCCCGTAGACCGGCTCGAAGAGCCGCTCGTCGGACAGTGCGAGCGCGTTCGTCGTGCCGTCGGCGGCTGCGACCAGCGCGAGGCCGCCGCCGGGCAGTGCCCCCACGAGCGCCAGCAGGTCGCGGGAGGTCGCGCACGGCAGGTCTGCGTTGACGACCAGATAGGGAGCGGGCAGCCCGGTCGCGGCTGCCGCATCGAGCGCGGCGCGCACGGCCGCGCCCTGGCCGCGGTGCGGGTCGGGAACGTGTGTCGCGCCCTCCGGCAGGCCGATCGGCTGCGGCGAGACGACCAGCACCGGGCCGACCCCGACGGCGGCGGCCAGCACGTCCGCCAGCATCGCCTCGGCCAGGAGCACCCGCCCGCGTTCGGACAACGTCGCGAGGCGGCGCTTCGGGTCACTACTGCGGAAGGGGACGACCACGGTCGTCATCGCCCGAAGACGATACCCGGGTCCTCTAGCGAGGCCGTCGGAACTCGTGCACGTCGATCCAGTGCGTCCCGCGCAGCGCCTCGACGATGCGCGGGTCGGTGTGCGCCGGATTGAACACGTGCGAGTCGAGATCGCAGCACACCGCGACCGTGTCCGACGACAGTCCCTCGAGCTGGACGAACGCGTCGACGGGAATCTGCACCTCGCCCAGCGTGTAGTGGCGGAACTGCAGATCGGGCGCGAGCTCCATCAGGATCGGCCAGTCTGGGCAGGATCGCGTGCTCATATCCGCGAAGTTGGCGCGCCTGCATCGATTTCCTGCATCGACCACTCGCCGTCGAGCAGCACGACACCCGTCTCCTCGCCGCTCGGGAACACGAAGAACCGCAACGCATCGTCGAGCGTGTGCAGGAGACCGCCCGTCTCCGCGTCGGCGAGCGCGAACCGCAGATGGAATCTCCCATCCGCCAGCGGCAGGCGCCCGAGCCGGAACCGCAGCTCGCGCTCCGCGCCGTCGGGCGACCAGCCCAGGGCCTGCGTCTCCTGCGCGGCCGTGCCGAGCACGAGGCCGCCGTCGTCTCGCAGCTCCACCGAGACCCGCGGCGCCGCGAGGCCGGGCTCCGCCACGACGACGAGCCGGACCGTCACCGGCTCACCGGCGGCGAGCTGCGTGCGCTCCTCACCGTCGTCGTCGACCAGCTGGGCCGACACGATGCGGGCCTCGCCGCTCCCCCACTCGCGCAGACCGGCCTCCAGCTCCTCCGGGTTCGCATCGGCCGCGAGCAGCCGGCGGTAGGCGCCGATCGCCTCACGAGTGTCGCCGTCGAACGCGACCTCGCCCTGCCGCAGGAGCACGGCGCGGTCGCACAGCCGCTCAACGGCCTGTGCGTCGTGCGAGACGAACAGGATCGTTCCACCGCGGTTCTTGAACTCGGCGATCTTGCCGAAGCACTTGCGCTGGAACTGCTCGTCGCCGACGGCGAACACCTCGTCCAGCAGGAGCACGTCCGACTGGATGTGCGCGGCGACCGAGAAGCCGAGCCGCATGAACATGCCCGACGAATAGGTGCGGACCGGCAGGTCGATGAACCTCTCGAGCTCGGCGAATGCGACGATCTCGTCCATCACCTCGCGGACGCGCGCGCGCGGGAGGCCGTGGATCGAGCCGTTGAGGTAGACATTCTCGCGTCCGCTGAAATCGGGGTGGAACCCGGCGCCGAGCTCGAGCAGCGACGCGATGCGCCCACCCGCTTCGACGCGTCCGGACGACGGTTTGATGATCCCCGAGATCACACGCAGCAGCGTCGTCTTGCCGGAGCCGTTGCGACCGACGAGCCCGACGGCGTCGCCCGGCTCGACGGTGAGCGAGACGTCGCGCAGCGCCTGCACCTCGCGCACACCCAATCGGCCGCGCGAGACGAAGACGTCCTTCAGCGTCCGCTGAGCCTTCGGATAGACGCGGAACGAGCGCGAGACACGGTCGACGACGATCCGGCCGGCGTCGTTCATGCAGCAACCGATGCGACGGCGCCGCGGACGATCTCGGCGAGAGCGTGGACGAAGGCCGGGTCGTCGTTCGGCATCTCGATCCGTTCGAGGTGGAGCCCCAGCTCGCGCGCCTTGTCCTGCGCCTCGGTGTCGATGTCCCAGCGGATCTCCAGATGATCCGACACGAACCCGACAGGGCAGATGAGGACGCTCTCCACGCCGCGCCCGCTCAGATCCTCGAGATGGTCGAGGATGTCCGGGCCGAGCCACGGCTCACCGGTCGGAGACTCGCTCTGGTACGAGAACGACCAGTCCTCGACTCCGGCGCTGTCTGCGACGAGGCGGGCGGTCTCGAGCAGCTGGTCCTGATACGGGTCACCCTCCTCGAGAATGCGCGCGGGAAGTGAGTGGGCCGTGAAGACGACGTGAGCATCCGTGTCGCGGATGCGGTCGGCGAGGAACGCGATCAGCCCGGGATCGTCGTGCCAGCTCTCGACGAACACGACGCCCGTCCGGCCGGCGACCGCATCGTCGAGCAGGCGCCGGTAGCCGGCCACCGAGAGCCGGCTGTAGTGCGGCGCGAGCACGAGGCCGACGAGGCGCGAGGCGCCCGCCGACACGGCGGCCTGCACCGCGTCGGCGATGCGCGGGTCCCAGTGCTTCATGCCGGTGAAGACGGGCAGCCCGAGCTCCCGCTCGAGCGCGGCGCGGGTCGCCTCGGTGATCGCATTGAGCGGGTTCGAGTCCTCGATCCCGAGCGCGCGATAGCGGGCGACGAGATCGTCGAGGTTCTCGGGGGAGACCGGGCGGCCACCGCGGATGTCCGAGTAGTAGGCGGGGACGTCGGCGACCCGCTCGGGCGAGCCGTAGGCCATCAGGATCACCGCGGTCTCGCTCATCGCAAGGACGGTAGCCGAGCGGCTGCCGCCGAGGCGAGCGCCGCTCGGCTCCGGCGTCAGACGGGCGCCTCGACGGTCGCGCCCTGGACGAGCGCCGTGAGCCGGGACACGACGTCGGGATCGGTCTGCGGCAGGACACCGTGCCCGAGGTTGAAGATGTGACCGGCCCGGCCGCCGGCCCGGGCCAGCACGTCGCGGGCCGCCGACTCGACGCGCTGCCACGGCCCGAGCAGCACCGCGGGGTCGAGATTCCCCTGGACGCCGTGGTCCGGGCCGACGACCGCCCATCCGTCGTCGAGGCCGATGCGCCAATCGAGACCGATCACGTCCCCACCCGCTCGCGCCAGTGCCGGGAGCAAGGTCGACGCACCCGTGCCGAAGTGGATCGTCGGCGCGCCGGCGGCCGCCAGGATGCGGGCCGACCACGGCGCGACGAACTCCTCGTAGTCGGCGGGCGAAAGCGCTCCGACCCACGAGTCGAAGAGCTGCACGACGTCGGCGCCCGCGCGCACCTGCGCGGACAGGTACGACGCGAAGCAGTCGGCGAGCTTCTCCATCAAGGCCTGCCAGACGGCCGGCTCGCTGTACATCAGGGCCTTCACCATTGAGAACTCGCGAGACGGCCTGCCCTCGACGAGATAGCCGGCCACGGTGAACGGCCCGCCGCAGAAGCCGACGACGGCCTGGGCGGGCTCCAGCTCCCCCCGCACGATGCGGATCGCCTCGAGCACAGGCGCGAACGCCTCGCCGGGCTCGGGCACCTGCAGCGCCTCGACGTCGGCGAGCGTTCGAACAGGCCGTTCGACGACCGGGCCGACGCCCTCGACGAGGTCGACCTGCAGGCCCATGCCGAGAACCGGGGTCATGATGTCGGCGAACATCACGGCGGCGTCGACGCCGTGCCGTTGCACGGGCTGCAGCGTCACCTCCGCGCACAGCTCGGGCGTCCCCGCGACGTCCCAGAAGGAATGGCGCTCGCGGATCGCGCGGTATTCGGGCAGCGACCGGCCTGCCTGCCGCATGAACCACACCGGCGTGCGTTCGACCGGCTCGCGCCTGGCGGCCCTCACGAGAAGCGGTTCCATCGAGGGTTAGGCTAGCCGCCGTGTCGAAAGGGCCACTCGCCGTCCGCTGGGGCGCTCCCCCGGCGATCGTCCCGCACGCCGGCGCCGTCGCGGACGTGCGCGTCGAGGTGGAGAACGCCGGCACGATCGCCTGGCGCGCCGGCGTGAACCTCGCCTACCACTGGCTGGACGACCGGGACAATCCCATCGTCTGGGACGGCGACCGGACCGCCGCCCCCGCGCTCCTGCCCGGTGAGCGCGGCACGGTCGACGCGAAGGTGCGCGCCCCGATCCCGCCCGGCCCCTACCGGCTCGCCTTCGACATGGTCGCCGAGAACCGGGCCTGGTTCTCGGAGCTCGGCAGCCCGATGCTCGTCCAGGATGTCCTGGTCGGCGAGCGCCCGGGAGAGCCGCGGTCGCACTGGCCCGAGGGGATCGAGCCCGCGCCGGACTGGCAGGAGCGGGTGCGTGCGGCGCACGCCGAGGGCTTCGCGGTCGTCGCCGGCGCGATCGCCTGGGAGGGCCGGCGGCGGCCCCACGCGCTCGCGGGCTACGAGCCGGGGCCCGGCCGGATCCCCGGCTTCGGCGCCCCCCTCCTCTGCCCGTCGGTGCTCCCAGGGATCGAGCTCGACCGGCTCGACGACGTCGCCGGGCTGCCGGCCTTCGCCGCCCCGCGCAGCGAGCCCTGGGTCTACGACGGCCGGATCGTGCTCCGCGCACGCCGGACCTAGAGCTCGACCGCGATCCGGTCGTCGACCCGCATGAACACGACGGCGCCGAGGACGAGCGCGAGCGCCGCGGCAACGACGAGATAGATCACCTCGGCGGCGCCCGGGAGGCCGCCCGACCAGATCGCGTCCCGCACGGCCGCGATCGGCGGCGCGATCGGATTGCCCCAGCGCAGCAGCTCGAGCAGGTGAGGATGGCTCTTCGCCTTGTCGGGCGGCGAGGCCGCGTTCCAGAGGATCGGCGTGAGGAAGAACCACGGCAGGAGCGCCGCCGTGAGGACGTGCTCGATGTCGCGGAAGAGCACGTTGAGGCAGGCGACGATGAGCGCGAGACCTGCGACCAGACCCGCGAACACGGCGGCCAGCGGGATCGCGACCCACACCGTCGTGCGGCCCTCGGGAATGAACACGAGCGACAGCACGATGAGGATCACGAGCATCACCCCGAAGGTGACCGCCTGCGTCGCGACCATCGAGAACGCGACGAGCTGGCGCGGAAAGCGCACCTTCCGGATCAGCTCCGCGCTGTCGACCATGGAGCGCGAGGCGGACTGCAGCGAGACCGAGAAGAAGATCCAGCAGGCGAGACCGGCAAGGAGGTACACCGGGTAGTGGGAGATGCTCTTGTTCGGGAAGATCAGCCCGAAGACGACGAGGTAGACGCCCAGCAGGACGAGCGGGTTGAGGAGCGACCAGAGGACCCCGAGGAGCGAGCCCTTGTACTTCGCCTGAAAGTCCCGGCGAAAGAGGTTCGCAAAGAGCTCGCGGTAGCGCAGCAGATCGGCGTAGACCGTCATCGTCGCGGACTAGTGTAGGGACGGATTGTGCGGGCAAACACAGCCCTAACACCGCTCCACTACCCTCGCGTCGCGTGAGCACCCTCACGGCGGCTGCCGCCTTCCCCGCTTCAGCGCTGACGGTGTACCTGCTGCTCCGCTGGCCGTTCGCGCGGCGACTGGTCGCGACGCCCTCCGCCGACCGCTGGCACGAGAGCGCCACACCCCTCTTCGGCGGCGTCGGGATCTTCCTCGGGATCACCGCCGGCCTCTGGCTCGCGGTCGCCGTGAACGCAATCCCGCTCACCAAGGAGCTGGGCGGCATCTATGCCGGCATCGTTCTGCTCTTCGCCGCCGGGCTGATCGACGACATCCACGCGCTGCCCCCACTTGCGAAGCTCGCCCTGCAGTTCGCTGCCGCCGGTCTCGTGCTCGCCACCGGCACCGACGTCCAGATCATCCACTCGGAGATCGTCGCCACCCTGGTCGCGCTCCTCTGGCTCGTCGGGATGACGAACGCGTTCAACCTGCTCGACAACATGGACGGGCTCGCAGCGACGCTCGCCGCGATCGCCTTCGGCTTCTTCGCGATCGACGCCGTCACCGTCCACCCGAACGACTCGGTGCTCGTCCTCTCGCTCGCCGGCGCTCTCGCCTGCTGTGGCTTCCTGCCGTTCAACCTCCGGCCGCACCGCAAGGCGCTCGTGTTCATGGGCGACTCGGGCTCCCAGGTGCTCGGCTTCACCCTGGCGGCGCTCGGTCTCTCGGCGAGCTGGAAGGTGGCCGGGACGACCGTCGCGACGTTCCTGCTCCCGATCCTCGTGCTCGCCGTCCCCATCCTCGACACGACGCTCGTGACGATCGTGCGGCTGCTCGAGGGACGGCCCGTCTACCAGGGCGGCCGCGACCACAGCTCGCACCGCCTCGTGCGCTTCGGGCTCTCCGAGAAGTACGCCGTGCTGCTCCTGGCGCTGATCGCCACGGCGCTCGGCGGCACGAGCCTCGCGTACAACGTCCTCGACGACCAGAAGCTCGCGCTGGTCGGAATGCTCGTCACGTTCTTCCTGCTCGTGCAGTTCGCGAGCTTCCTTGCGGACGTGGAGCGCCGCGTCTCGCCGGGCGGTGACGAGGCGCCCCTCAACGCGTTCGCCGTGCACTCGCGCAGGCTCGTCGAGGTCGCCGTCGACTTCGTGCTGATAACGACCGCATTTGCCGCTGCGTATGCGGTTCGCTTCGGATGGCCCGGAACCACCAACCAGCGCCACATCGCCGAGGTGACGCTTCCGATCCTGATCGCCGCCCGGTATCTCGCGTTCGTGCCCTTCGGGCTCTACCGGTCGATCTGGCGCTACGCCTCGAGCCGAGACATCGCTGCGATCGCGTGCGCGGTAGCCGTCTCCGAGATCGTCACGCTCGCCTACATCGCGTTGACCCAGACGATGGGCGACTTCTCTCGCTCCTTCTTCGTCGTCGACGCTCTCATCTGCACAGCGGCTATTGGATTCTCACGCCTGGCCGAGCGCACGATCGTCACCAGGGTGCGGTCCTATCGCAGCCGAACCGGGCGGCGTACGATCATCGTCGGCGCCGGACGCACGGGCCGCAGTCTGATGCGCGAGCTGCGCGAGACAGCCGGAGAGCGGGTCGTGGGCCTCGTCGACGACAATCCGAAGCTGCGGCGGCGGCGCGTGCACGGCGTAGCGGTGATCGGAGGCACACACGAGCTCCCGCGGCTTCTCGACCGGTTCGCGCCGGACATCGTGCTCGTGACGATTCCCGACGCGGCCCGCGAGCGACTCGACTCTGTGGTCGGCGCGTGCGACGCCGCCGGGGTGGAGTGCCGGTTCGTGCGACGCGAGATCGACCTCGATCCGCGCGTCGTGCTCGGAGCCGAAGCGGAGTGAGCCCCACAGAGCCGCGCCGGCGGTCGTTCCTCGACCGCTACCTCGCGGTCCTTCCGTTTGCGATCGCGGCACTCGCGCTCCTGTCGCTGCTCCTCTGGGAGGCGTCGATCAGGCGAACGCCGACGATCTCCACGGACGAGTTCGAGTGGACGCAGATCTCTCGAGCGATCGCGGCCACCGGCCACGCCGCCCGCCGGGGCGAGCCGATCGGCTTCAAGTCGCTCTATGCGTATCTGATCGCGCCGTTCTGGTGGATGCACTCCGTCAGTGCCGCATATGCCGCGATCAAGTACGCCAACACGATCGTGATGGCGCTCGCAGCGGTCCCCACCTATCTGCTCGCCCGAACGATGGTGTCGAGGCGGGCCGCCGCGATCGCGGGGCTGGCGGTGCTGTGCACGAGCGCCTTCTTCTACGCCGGCTTCCTCCTGCCGGAGGTGCTCGCGTACCCGATGTTCGCGCTCTGCGCGTGGGTCTCGGTTCGCGCGCTCGCAGGCGGGGGACGATGGTGGATCACCGCAGCGGTCGTGGTGAACGTCGTCGCGACAGAGGTCCGCAGCGAGCTCGTCACACTGCCCGCGGCGTGCGCGCTCTCGGCAGCGGTTCTCTGGGTGGTCGGGCCGCGCGGGCAGCGGCTGAGGAGAGGTTGGAGCGTGCTCGACCACATCGCCGCGGCGCTCGTGCTGGTGGCCCTGCTGCTCGTGTTGAACCGCATACTCGGCCCGCACGCCTCGCAGTGGCACACGGTCACGACGTCGTGGCGCGGGCGCATGTGGTCGCTCGGGATGCAGGCCACCGAGGCGCTCGCGCTCGGCCTGGGACTGTTCCCGCTGGTCTGCGGGCTGGCCTCGCTCTGGATCCCCGAGCGCCGCCACGACCCCTCCTGGCGGGCGTTCGCCGCCTTCACGGCTGCCGCGATCGTCACCGTCTGGACGTACACCGCGGTGAAGGCGGCGTACCTCTCGACCGTGTTCGCGACCCGCGTCGAGGAGCGCAACCTGATCTACCTCGCCCCGCTGTTCCTCGTCGGCACGGTCGTCTGGCTCTGCTCGCATCGGCGCTGGCTCCCGGGGACGCTCGCCGCCTGGGCGTTCACGACCTGGCTCGTCCTCTACTACGGCTACCAGCTCGACTATCCGTACTTCGAAGCCCCCGGCTACGGCATCGCCACGCTGGCGAACCGCTCATGGCACTGGGACCAGCCGACGATCCGCATCGGCCTCGCGGTCGCGAGCGGCCTGCTGCTCCTCGTGCTGCTCGCCATCCACGCGCCTCGCGTGCGCACGCGGGCACGAACGGCGATCATCGTGGTCACGGCGGCGGTGGTCGTCACGTGGATGCTCGCCGGCGAGATCACGAGCGCGAACGGATCGGCGAGCGGCTCGAAGGCCTACGCCGACGGGCTCGCGAAACCGCTCGACTGGGTCGACCGTGCGACCGGACGTGCACCGACGACGTTCATCGGCCAGAACATCTCGTCGGGCGACGCACTGGGGATCGACATGCTCGAGTTCTGGAACCGGTCGCTCAAGAACATCTGGTCGCTCGACGGTACGGCGCCGGGCCCGGGCGGGACGGTGACGCCAGACCTGGCGAACAGGTACGGGACGCTGACGAGCGATCCCGGTTTCGACTACGCCCTCACGACGAACGACGTGGACCTCGTCGGGGCTGTCGTCGCGCATCGGCCGGGCCTCACCCTCCGTCGCATCGCCCACCATCCCTGGGCGCTCCGCCAGTCTGTCTACGGCGTGTCCAACGACGGTTGGATCTCGGCGCCGGAGGCGACGGGAGCCGCCGCGGGCCGCTTCGCCTACTTCGGCCCGGAGCGCACACCGGGGACGCTGACGGTGGTGGCCAGCCGCAAGGGGTTCTGCTCGTCGACCGCCCCACGCGCTCACGTCGTCGTCCGTGTCGGCCCAGTCGCGCTCGACCAGCAGCGCGCGCCGATCGTCGCCCACGCGCAAAGGACCGTGCGATTCGTGCTGCCGAACTGCTCGCAGAAGACGATCCGCCTGACCGTGACTCCACCGGTCGCGGTGCAGGTCACCGCCTCCCCGACGTTCAGCCCGCTCGACTACGGGCACGGGGACAACCGCCATCTCGGCGTGCAGGTCGGCTTCGCGTTCAAGCCGAAGCGCTGACCGCGCGCAATCCGCTCAGCGCAGCCGGAGCGTCTCGGGATGCTTGCGCACGAAGCGGGCGATCCCGGCCCAGTGCCAGAGGGTGCGGCGAGTCAGCCATTTCTTGTCGGTCTCCGCCTTGTGCTCGTGCCGGACCTCCGCCTCCGGCACGTACCAGCGCTCCCAGCCGGCGCTGCGCGCGCGGTAGGCGAGATCGATGTCCTCGCCGTACAAGCGAAAGCCCTCGTCGAAGCCGCCGAGCTCCTGCAGCATCGTCCGCCGCAGCATCAGGAAGCCGCCGAGCATCCAGTCCGCCGCGACCGGCCGGTCGGGCGGTGACTCGTCGAGGTGGAAATGGTGACGCTGCGGCAGCACGAGGCGCAGCGGCGTACGGCGCACGATCGTTCCGGCGACCGTCGGAAAGCGCCGCCGCGAGGGCTGCCACGTGCCGTCGGGGAACACCATGCGCGGCCCGGCGATCCCGCAGCGTGGGTGGCCGTCCATGAATGACCTCAGCACGGCGACCGCGCCCGGCCCGGGGACCGCATCGGGGTTCGCGCTCACCACGAGCTCGGCCGTCGTGCGCGAGACGCCGAGGTTCACGTTCGCACCGAAGCCGAGCGGCTTGCTGTTGTGCACGGCCTCGACGCCAGGCGGCACGGAGCCGGGAATGTTCGCGATGACGACGAGCTCGTCGACCTGCCCGCGCAGCGCCGGTAGCGACTGCTCGAGCTCGCGCGGATGGCCGTGCGAGACGACGATGGCGGCGACCTTCATCCGATCGCACCGCGGTAGACCTCGGCGGTGAGATGCGCCGTCCGCTCCCACGTGAAGCCCCGTGCGCGCTCCAGCCCGGCGAGCACGAACCGCGACCGGTCGGCGAGAGCGCGCCGGACGGCGCCCGTGAAGTCGCCGCCGTCGGCGAACACGCCTGCGTCGCCGGCCACCTCACGCAGGGCGGCATCGTTCGTGAGGACGACCGGGACGCCGCTCGCCATCGCCTCCAGCACCGGCACGCCGAACCCCTCGTAGCGTGACGGGAGCAGCAGGGCGGCCGCGCCGCGGTAGAGGCCTGCGAGCTCCTCCGTCGCGACGAAGCCGCGGACGTCGGCGCCGCGGGCGCGCAGCTCGCGCGCGAGGGCCGGCTCCTTCTCCGGGCCGGCGACGACGAGCGGCAGTCCGACTGCCTCGGCCGCCCGGGCGGCGGCCAGCGGGTCCTTCCGCGCCTGCACCGCGCCGACGAAGAGCAGGTAGCCGCCGTGCGGCCCCTCGGCCGGCGAGAACGCCGGATCGACGCCGTGCGGCGTCACCGTGATCCGCTCGGGCGGGATCCCGTAGAGCTCGATCGCATCCCGCTTCGTGCGTTCGGAGACGGCGATCACGTGGGTCGCGCGCTTCGCCGCCCGAGGCACGAACGTCTTGAACGTGAGCCGGTCGACAACGCCCATCACGGACGGGTCGCGCTCGAAGTGCAGGTCGTGCAGCGTGACGATGCTCGGGCCGCTCCACCCGAGCGGCAGCGCGTGCTGGAAATGCCCGAGCTCCGGGTGCAGCCGCCGCAAGAGCCGCGGCAGCGACCAGGCCATCCGCACCTCCTGCAGGTGCGCCTCGAGCGTCACCGGCGCGACGCCCGCGGGGACGAGGCCGGGATGCCGCGTCACCGCCGCGAAGCTCAGGTCGGGCGCCACGAGCGGCAGCTGCCGCAGCAGGTTGAGCACGTAGGTCTCCTCGCCCGTGCGGTTGCGCCCGAGGACGTCGGCGTCGAGGACGATCACGCGAGCTCCTCATACACGGTCCGCGTCCGCTCGGCGACGTCGGCCCACGAGGCGAACGTGCGCGGCTCGGGCCGCGACGCCCGCTCGATGCCCTCGCGGATCGAGGCGACGTCCTCCGGGTCGACGTACGCCGCGGCCGCACCTGCGAGCTCCGCCATCGGCGAGTCGCGGCTCGTCACCACGGGGCAGCCGCATGCGAGCGCCTCTGCGACGGGAATGCCGAATCCCTCATAGAGAGAGGCGTACACGAGACAGCGGGCGCCGCGGTAGAGCGCCGCCAGTTCGGCGTCGGCGACCTGACCGAGCCACGTCACCTGCCGCGGCGGCGCGACCCCGCCCCAGCCGCGCGCGCCGACGACGCGGAGCTCGCCGTCGACGGCGGCCGCGATACGCGCCAGGTTCTTGCGCGGCTCGAGCGTGCCGACCGCGAGCACGTAGTCGCCCTCAGCGCGCGGGCCCTCTGGCCTGAAGACGTCTTCCACGGCGTTCGGGATCACCCTCACCCTGTCGCGATCCACGCCGAGCAGCGCGCCGAGCTCGCGTCCGGTGAACTCCGAGACCGCGATGATGCGGTCCGCCGCCGCGACGACCCGGGGCACCGCAAGGCGCGAGTAAGTCCGCGTCCACCGGTTGAACCACTCGGGATGGCGCAGGACCGCGAGATCGTGCACGGTGACAACGAGGGGGATCGCGGACCGGAACGGGCCGCGGAACGTCGGGCAGTGGAGCAGGTCCGCGTCGGGCTGCAGGCGCGGATACCAGACGACGTCCGCGGCCAGCGTCCGCGCGCGCGAGGTGGCGGGGAACGCGACCTCGTTCACCTCCAAGTGATCCAGCAGCCCGCGGACATAGCGCGCCGTTCCCGCGCGGGTCTGCACCAGCGCCGTCGTATCGAGCGCTACGCGAATCGCTGGTACCCCTCGAGCAGAATCTCGCCGACCCGGCGCCACGAGAAGGCGCGGGCGTGCTCGATCCCCGCCGCGCGCAGCTCGTCGCGCCGTGCCAGCGCCTCCCGAATCGCCGCAGCGAGTGCCGCGGCGCTCTCCGGGTCGGCCCGCAGAGCTGCCGTGCCCGAGGCGTCGTCGAGGGACGGGTGCGACGACGCCACGACCGGAGCGCCGGAAGCCATGGCCTCGGTGATCGGCATGCCGAAGCCCTCGAAGCGAGATGGGTAGGCGACGACGGCCGCTCCGCGGTAGAGCCGGGCGAGCTCCTCGTCGCTGACGCGGCCGAGCCGGACGACACCGGGCCGGTCGAGCTGTGGCTGCTCCCCCCAGCCCTGGCCGCCGGCCACCACCAGCGAGAGCCCCGTATCGCCGAGCAGTCCGAACGCCTCGACGAGTGTCCCCAGGTTCTTGCGCGGCTCGAGCGTTGCGACCGTCAGCAGGTAGGGGCCGCCGAGCTCGGACGCGTCGCCGTCGACCGTGAACTCCGGCGCGATGCCGGGCCGCGCGACCAGCACGCGCTCGCGCGGGAAGTCGAGCGTGGCCGCGAAGTCGTCGGCCGTGAACGACGAGTTGGCGAACACGACGTCGCAGGTCAGTGCCGCGTTCCGGTACTTGCGCCGATGCATCGATCGTGTCCGGCCGGTCGTCCACTCCGGGTGGTGCAGCGGCACGAGATCGTGGATCGTCGTGGCGCGCACGCCGCCCTTCTGCGGCGGGTACATCCAGTCGGTGAAGTGCAGGGCGTCGAACCGCCCGATGAACCGCTCGGCGGGCGGGTAGCCGGCCCGCGACCAGGCTGTTCGCCAGGCGTGCGCGCCGGGGAGCGTCACGAGCTTCAGCTCGACGTCGATCCCGGCAAGTGCCTCCGGGATCGCCCGGTGCCCGGCCGGCGAGGTCGGCGCGAACGCAACGATCTCGTGGCCGAGCGGCCTCGCCACCTCGGCGAGCCCGCCCAGCGAACCGCGGATGTAGTTGTTCACGCCGGTCCGCTCGTGCGAGAGGGGACTGACGTCGAACGCGATTCTCACTTGCTGTAGTCGAACGAGTAGTAGTGGGCTCCGAGCCGGCGCTCGTCACCCGAGCCGGGCACTCTCAGCTTGGCCGCGGTGAACCGCACCGTGCACGTCTTGTGGGCATCGGGGTGCAGGGGCACGCGCAGCGTCGGCTGGTCGGTCGGAGCGATGTGGATCGTGCGGATCACACGGCCGAGTTCGGCCGCCGACACAGTCTGGTCGCCTGCGAACAGATGCTCGTCGGTTCCGAGGCGCACCGAGAGTGTTCCGCCGTCGCAGCTGAAGCGGCGGTAGGTGACGGTGCGACCGGCCCACGTGTCCGGATAGACGCCGCTGACCTTCGTCAGGATCACGAGCGGCCCGTCGACACGATAGAGCGTGAGGCCGATTTGGGAGTCCCGCGCGAGCGGTGTCCCTGCGATGTCTGCGTACGACACGGCGTAGTGCACCCGCGGCACGGCTCCGGCGGCCGTTGCGAGCACGCCGTCGCTGCGGGCGAGCACCGGCGTCTCGGGCAAGCCGCCGTCCGCCGGATCGGGACCGTTCACGGTGTAGACCGTGCCCACACTCCGGTTGAAGAACTCGTTGTTCCAGAGCGGCCGCGTCTCCCCGGCGTAGTGCCAGAGGAACGCGACGTCCGCCTGACGGCCGACGGTGCGGTCGATCCAATCCGGGTGCGCCTTGCGAATCCCGGCGAACAGGGCGCCCGCCGAAGCCTCGTGGATGCCGTGACGTCCGTTCTCGGCGACGGCCGACGCCAGGACGAGGTAGACGAGCACGAGCGCGGGGAACACGGCCGCGTAGCGCCGGGGCACGAGCACAAAGGCGGCTCCGACGGCGAGCCCGACTCCGAGGGCGATGAACCGCAGCGAACCGAAGTGGACGCCCTGATCCTGCAACCACCACCACGGCAGCAGCCCGAGCGTGTCCGAGATCGCCGATGTGTTCACGAAGCGGGCGAACGGAATCGACACAGGGAGAACGCCGGCGACCACCGCCGCTGCGACTCGGACCCTGCGGGACGAAGGGACGACGTCCCGAGCAAGAAGGCCCATCATCGCGATCAGCGCAAGCGGCGCCAGATAGAAGTCATTGCGTTCTTCGATGCGAAACGACTGGCGCGACGCAAAGACGGCGACCTCGGCGACCAGGAGCACCGCAACGGGCAACGTCGCGGCAACGAACGCCCTCGCTGCGGGTGAAAGCCCTCTTGGCGCGAACCACATCGCAAGCAGTGCCGCGAAGCCGATCACACCCACGTAGAGGTCGAGCTCGGCGACATGCCACAGGAGGTAGTGCGCGATGTCGTGGACCGAGTACTCGCTCCCCGTTGCGGCTCGATAGGCGCCAAGCAGCGAGAGCGGCGAGCGGCCGCGCGCCAACGTCGCAGCCAGTACGGCTGCGATCACACCCCCTGCGATCGCGTAGAGCGTCACAAAGCGCCGGAGGCGGAGCCGCAGGTCGCGCTCGATCAGGCCGTGCAGAACCGGGGCGGCGAACGCAGCACCGAAGAGAGCGACCGCCTGCGCCCTGGTTGCAAAGCAAACCGCGCAGACCGCCAACAGCAGCAGCTGTCGCCTCGGAGTCGGCCGTTGGAGTGTCAGCACGAGGATCAGCACGCCGAGCGCGAAAAGCGGATAGAACGCGTTCTCGGTCATCAGCGTGCCCGTGTAGAGCATCGAGGGCACGAGGATGCTCAGCGCCGCCGCAACGAGCGCGAGTCCCGGCGCCAGGAGCCGCCGGGCGAGGAAGTACACCGGCACCGCGGTCAGCGACATGACCACCGCATTGATGACCTTCGCGGCGTGGTATGCACTGGGAACCGCGGCGAAGAGCCCGAAGGCCGGAGCGATCAGCACCGGGTAGACGAAGCCGTAGCCCGTGCTGGCCACTCCGCGGACGAGGAAGTGGCCGTTCGCCGCGAACGACTTCGCAAGCTCGGAGTAGATGAGCTCGTCGACCATGATCCACGGCGCGGCTATGCGGCGCGCCAGCGCGATCCGGAGCGCAGCCGAGAGCACGACGATCGCCGTGAGCCACACCCACGGCGGAATCGCCGCGGCGCGTGCCTTCACTCGACGATCCCCGAAGCGCGCGCTGCGCGGGCGAGCTCGGCGACGTCGTCGACTCCGACCTCCGCAGCCGCCTCGGCCACACGCCACAGCACTGCATCGTCGACGACGTCCCCGCCGGCTGCCACCTCGAGAGCAGCGGCGTACGCGTCGGCGACCTTCGACAGACCGTGCTCCCGCTCGACATACTCGTGCGCTGCCGCGCCGAGCGCAGCTCGGTGCTCGAACGCGAACTCGAAAGCCGCGTCGAGGGTGACGACCTCGTACTCGTCGACGGGGATCTTCAGCACCACGCCGTCCGGCAGCTCGCTGAACCAGCCGACGTCCGAGACGAGCAACGGCTTCCCGGCCGAGAGCGCGCGGATCACCGAACCGGAGGTCTCCCCCATCGTCGGGTAGCGCAGGTTGACGAGCACGTCGCAGGCCGCCATCAGCGACCACATCCGCTCCTCGGGCACGTAGTCCAGCCGCTGCACGCCTTCGGTGAGCCCGAGCCGCTCGAGCCGCCGGCCGACGTCGAAGCGCTCGCCCGCCGCGCCGACGAGGAGCAGGCGGGCGCCGGGGAGACGGCTCCGGAGCGACGCGAAGGCCTCGAGGAGCTGCGGGATCCGCTTGTTCATGTTCAGGAAGCCGAAGCAGCCGATCAGCGGGGCGCCGCCGACGTCGTCGGCAGGCACGTGGGGCACGGACGGCCAGACGGGATGGGGGATGTGCCAGAGGCGGCCCTCGTAGCCGGCGGAGCGCGCGCGGTCGCCGACGTAGTGCGAGTGGACGATGAGCCCGCGCGCCAGGTCGAGCACGACGCCGGAGAGCGGAAAGCGCTCCGGCTGTGTCTCCCAGAGCAGCGGCAGCAGGTTGTCGAGGACCCCGAGACCGAGCAGCCGGCCGGAGACGCCGAAGTCGCGCTCCATCGCGTCGAGGTAGCCGCGGCCGTTTCCGCGGCCGATCGTGATCCCGGCGATCAGGTGATGCAGGACGTACTCGTGCAGCACCACCACACCGGGTCGCTTGTTCAGCGCGTCGACGATCCAGCCGTGGGCGTCCGGGTCGTTGCCGATGTGGTAGAGCGCAACGTCCGCGGCGGGCGCGCGCTTGCCTTGCTCGGCGACGACGACCTCGACGCGTTCGCGGAGCGCCGGGAGGAGCAGCGCCGAGTAGTCGGCGATCCCCGAGCGCGACGGCGGCAACGGCGAGTAGTAAGCGACTCTCACGACAGAAGCGCGTCGATGCAGGCGTCCCAGGTGACGCGCTCGGCGATCGCCTGTCCCGCTCGCCCCCACGTCGTCGCTTCGTCGAGGTGACTCGCGAGGTACGCGCAGGCACGGGCAAGCTCGGAGGGCTCGGGTGCGACCACCATCCCGGTCTCCCGGTCGCGGACGACCTCGAGCGGGCCGCCGGCGTCGAGCGTGGTCACCACCGGCTTGCCGGAGAGGAACGCCTCGTACGGCACCATGCCGAAGTCCTCGTCGAGCGGGGCGTAGTAGACGGCGAGGCAGCGCGCGTAGAGATCGGCGAGCCGCTCGGCGTCGACGCGTCCGACGAACTCCACTTGCCCGTTCAGCCCGGAGGCGAGTCGCTCGAGCCGGTCGCCGTCGGGCCCCTCGCCCGTCACGACGACGCGCAGCCCCGGCTCGCGCTTGGCCGCTTCGATCAGCAGGTCGATGCGCTTCGCCCGGTCGAGCCGGTTCACCGACAGGACGAAGCCTTCCGACTCGGCGGTCCGATAGGGAAGTGCCTGCGGCGGGTGCGGGAGAACCTGCGCGTCGATCCCGTTGAATCGCCGCAGCCGGGCGGCGACGTTCTGCGACGTCGTGAACACATTCCTCGCCTCGCCGAGCGAGACCGTGTCGAGGCGCTCCACCGCCCTGCGGGTCGCGCGGTCGACCGGCGACTCGTCGAACTGGCCGAGCTCGGTGCGGTCGTAGTCGTAGGCCTGCCGGAACTGGTGGAGCACCCAGGCGACCTTGTTCGGATGACGCACGCAGTAGGCCGGGAACTTCGTGGCGATCACGCGGTCGATGGGGCGTCCGTCGGACTCGCTCAGATCGACGAGCCGCCAGAGGAGCGCCTGGTCGAGCACGCGCGTGCCCGGGTACCACTTGAACGGAATGGTCACGAGCTCGGCCTCGTGGCCGCGGCGGCGCAGCGCCTCGACGAGATCTTCGGCCATCAGCTCCGCGCCGCCGCGCACGAACGGCACCTGCGGCGCGCAGACGGCGACTCTCATTTCTGCTCGAGCTTCTGAAGGCGCTCGTCGAGGTCGTCGATCAGCTTCAGCACGGCGTCGTTGAAGGCGCGCTGGTCGGCGAACGCGGGCTCCACGTACCACCGCATCATCCGGCGCAGGACGGCCTTCAGCGGGCCGCCCTTCCCGACGATCGGCCGCTCGGCCGAGATCGGCCAGAGCCGCTCGGCCTGGTCGCGGATCGACAGGCGCACCTGAGCCGGCGGCACGTCTGCGCCGCGCGGGCCGGCCGCGTGGAGCTCCTCCTTCAGCCGCGCGAAGAGCGCAGCGACGTCTGAGGTGTCGTCCGCCACTGGCCGGAGTCTAGAGAGCGGGCATTACGGCTCTGTGTGCGAAACGTCAGGTCCCGCTCCGCCGCAGCCCTCCCAGGGGCGCCGCGGAGTGCCGCTACACTCGCCCCAGGCAGGTGTGGCCCCGCTGCCTCGCCTCGACGTATCCGTGCAGCGTATATCCCTCCGCCCGCGAGCATTGAAGATCATCGCCGGAGTTGTCGCAGTCGTCGCGCTGGCAACTTCAGGTTTCGCCGTGCTGCACCGGCACACGGGTCGAGCCACCGGGGTTTCGTGGAGTGTCACGAAGAAGCCCTTCCGACTGACGTTCACGTCGGGCGGGAAGGTGCTGACGAGCGAGACGGCAAACGGAAGCGGCCCCGCACAGAGGCTCGGGTTTCTCGCCGCCGGGGTGGCCCACACGGTGACCGATGTCGTCTCGAGCCAGGATGTGGCAGGTGGCAAGAAGTACATCGTCGCCACCGACGAGCCTGGGCGCCGCGCAAACGTCGTCGTCACGCACGGCCGGTCCGGCACGCAGGTGCACGTCGGGTTCGTGCCTTCATCCGGAGTCGACGCGGTCTTCGACAGCTTCACGGCTGCACCCCAGGAGCACTTCCTCGGGGCAGGCGAAGGAGGCGACTTCGTCGACCTGCGCGGCCACGTCGTCTCGCTGAAGGTCTCCTACCACTGTGGCAACGAGTTCCCGATGCCGTACTTCCAGAGCTCGGCCGGTTACGGCATCTTCGTGCCGACCCTGCGGATCGGCCGCTTCGCCTTTCCCGGAGCAACCTCCAGCGAGGGCTGCACGACCGGCCCCCCACTCTGCCCGGTCACCCCGGCTGCGGACCGCGTCGAGCTCTGCTTCAAGGCCGACAGCCTGAGCTACGACGTCTATGCAGGGACGCCTGCGCAGATCACGACCGCCTATACGGGCGCGGCGGGCCGCCCTGCTCCGACGACGCCCCTCCAGTTTGGGGGTGAGAAATGGCGCGGCCTCTGGGCCGACAACAACGCGAAGACGATCCTCGCCGATGCGGCGAAGTACCGGCAGTTGCGGATCCCGTTGACGTGGGACCACATCAACGACCCGTGGGAGACCGCAACGTGCTGGGGCACCGATACGTTCGATTCAAGGCGGTTCCCCGATCCCGCAGGGCTCGTCCGTGCACTGCGCGCGCAGGGACTGCACGTCATGATCTGGGTCTCACCGCTCGTCGCCCGATTGCCGCAGTGCCCGGCAACCGGCTACAAGGCCGGCCAGTTGATCGGCACCGGTCGAGACTCGACCATGGTCGACCTCACCAATCCGGCCGCCCGCAAGCTGTTCGAGACGAAGCTCAAGCGTGTCTTCGCGCTCGGCATCCAGGGCATCAAGGGAGACCGCGGCGACGACCTCGACTTCGAGAGCTCGACGCTCCACGCAGGAAGCGGCGTCGCCTATCAAAACGCCTATCCGGTCATCTATGCGCGCGCCGTGACCGCGGCCCTCCGCGCGGTCTGGGGCAAGAACTTCGCAACGATCTTCCGAACGGGCTCACTCGGGACGCAATCGACGCTTCCCGGGATCTTCCTCGGCGACGAGCCGGGAAGCTTCGGCGGCCTCCAGGTGGCCATCCGCGCCGGACTGACCGCCGGCATCAGTGGCCTTCCCGTCTGGGGCTCGGACATCGGCGGCTACGCCAACGAAAACTCCGGCCTGACTGCCGAGATCTTCACCCGCTGGGCGCAGTTCGGCGCGGTCTCGCCGATCTTCGAGGTCGGCGGCATCGGCGCGAGCAGTCACTTCTGGGACTTCGGCAAGCCGACGGTGGACGCGTTCCGCGATGCGGCGATCCTCCACTACGAGCTCGTGCCGTACTTCGTCGATCTCTCCCGGCAGGCGACCGCGACCGGTGTCCCGATCGTCCGGCCGCTTGCGTACGAGTACCCGTCGGACGAGGGCTCCTGGCACGCTGAGCTCGAGTTCATGGTGGGCGACGGGCTACTGGCAGCCCCCGTGACCGGCGGCGGCACGACTCCGAGTGTCTATCTGCCGCCCGGGCAATGGATCGATCTCTTCACGGGCAGCGTCGTGACCGGCCCGACGACGTTCACCCGGCCGACTCCCGACAGCGAGTTTCCGCTCTATCTCCGCAGCGGCTCGGTGGTCCCCTTCAACCTCAGAGCGGACATCTGGAAGGTGCCGTGGGGACTGAGCGACCTGATCCGGCCCGGCCGTGCCGGCTGGCTGGTTGCTCCGGGCCCGGGGACGACCCGGGCCGGGTCGAGCTCGGCCGGGACGCTGGTCGCCGACACCAAGGGCTCGACGACCAAGCTGCAGGCGACAGGCGCGCCCGGCGAGCTCCAGGTGCTCGTGCTCACCTCGGCCCGCCCGAGCTCGGTCACGATCGACGGCAAGCCCGTGCTCGAGGCGAAGCCCGGCGCGCTGCGCGGGGCAGCCACGGGCTGGGAGTGGCGGCCGGCTCCGTTCGCGGGCGTCCTGCTCAAGCTTGCGCCGACGCACGGCAGCGCAGCCGCAACCGTCGACATCACCGCTCCCTAGGGGCATGGTCGGGATTTCACTTCTCACCCTCGTGCCGGACGAGCTGGGCGGCAGCGAGACCTACGTGCGCGAGCTCCTCCGCGGGCTCGGGCGCGTCGGCGAGCTCTCCTACCGCGTGCTGCTGCCGCCGGTCGCGCCCGACGCGGCCGAGGGGCTGCCTGCCGAGACCGCGGGCGAGTACCGGAGCGCGCGCACGATCCCGCAGCGACTGCTCGCGATGACCGAGGCAGCCGCGCGCCCCGAACCGTTGCGCCGTCGCCTGCGCGGAGCGGCCGTCGTCCACTACCCCCTGACGCTCAGGCTCCCTCCGCTCTCACCGAGCGTCGTGACGCTCCACGACGTCCAGCACCTCGACCTGCCGAACATGTTCCCGCGTTCCGAGCGGCTCTTCCGCAAGCTCGCGTGGCACCGCTCGGTGCGCGGTGCGGACCGCGTGATCGTGATGAGCGAGTTCGTGCGCGAACGCGCCGTCGCGAAGCTCGGGCTCGACCCCGGCCGAATCCGCGTCGTCCCGCTCGGGCTCGATCACTCGACCTTCTCGCCCGGCGCAGTCGAGCGCGAGCCGTTCCTGCTCTACCCGGCGCGCCGCTGGCCGCACAAGAACCACGAGCGCCTGTTCGACGCGTTCGCGCTGCTCCGCCGCGAGCGGCCCGAGCTGCGGCTCGTCCTCACGGGCGGCGGCGACTTCTCCGGCGTCCCCGACGGGGTGGACGCGCGCGGCCAGGTCCCCGGAGCCGAGCTCGTGGGCCTGCTGCAGAGCGCCTCGGCGCTCGTGTTCCCGTCCCTCTACGAGGGCTTCGGCCTGCCGCCGCTCGAGGCGATGGCGTGCGGCTGCCCGGTCGCATCGTCGAACGCGGCCGCCCTGCCCGAGACGGTCGGCGGTGCCGCTCGCCTGTTCGACCCGGGCGACCCGCGCGCGATCGCCGACGCAGTGCTCGACGTGCTCGCCGATCCGGACGCGTGGCGGGAGCGTGGCCTTGCGCGCGCGGCGCAGTTCTCGTGGGACGCAACGGCCCGGGCGACCGACGCGGTCTACCGCGAGCTTCTCTGACCGAGGCGCCCGGCACGCGCATCGCGCCAGCCCGCCAGGACCGCACGGACCGCTTCGCCGCGTGCGGGGTGGCTGGCCGCCTGGGCGAGGTGCGCCCCGACGACGACGGCGCGGCGCAGCGCGCGCAGACCGGGCGGCAGCGGAGCGAGACGCTCGTCGACCACGATCGTGTTGCGGGTGTCGTAGTAGAGATTGACCGTCGACGCGCGGCCGCCGCTCGCCGCGGACCCCTTGTGCCGGACGCGGGCGTCGGGCACGAGCACGACCGCGAAGCCTGCCGCCCGCAGGCGAAGCGACCAATCGACATCCTCGACGTACAGGAAGAGCTCGTCGTCGAGCAGCCCGGCCTGCTCGGCCGCCGCGCGGGAGACTGCGACCGCCGCGCCGTCGGCCCGGTCGACATCCCGCAGCGCCGGGGGCGGCGTCGTCTCGACGCGGCCGGAGTACCCGAGCCGCGCGTGGTAGGTGGCGCCGGCGTACTGCACCTTGCTGCCGTCGCCGTCGAGGATCAGGCAGGCGAGCAGGCCCGCGTCGGGCCGCGCTGCCGCCGCGCGTTCCAGGGCCTCCTGCAGACCCGGCTCGGCGACGGCGTCGTTGTTGAGGAGGAGCACCCAGTCGGCGCCACGCTCGAGCGCACGGCGGATGCCGACGTTGTTGCCGGCGGCGAAGCCGAGGTTCGCGCCGGTCCGGATCAGCTCCGCGTCCGGGCAGCGCTCCTCGACGGCGAGGTCGGAGCCGTCCGTCGACCCGTTGTCGACGCAGATCGCGGGGACCGCGCCGAGCGAGGCGAGGGCGGCGACCGTGTCGTCGCCGCCGTTCCAGTTGAGAACGACCGCGACGAGGTTCACGCCGACCGGATGTAATGGGCGATCGAGCCCGCCCCTGCCTGCCGTTCCCAGCCGGCGCCGATCTCGGTCATCAGCTGCGCGATCCCGGGGTAGAAGTTCCCGTAGCCGCCGCTGTCGACGGCGTCGTGGAAGAGCAGGTGGCCGCCGCCCTTGCGCACGAAGGCGCCCCACCGCTCGAAGTCGGCCTTGGCGCCCTCGTAGGAGTGGTCACCGTCGATGAACAGCACCTCGAGCGGGCTGTCCGGCGGGATCGCGGTGCGCGAGTCGGCGACGATGAGATGCACCTTGTGCGCGAGCCCGTAGCGGTCGAGCGCCTCGCGCAGCTCGGCATCGAGCTGCGCGCCGGGCATGTCGGGCCGCAGCGCGACGTGAAAGTCGTACGACCAGAGCTCGACTCCCTCCTGCATCGCCGTGGCGAAGATGAACGTGCTCCCACCCTTGAAGCGCCCGATCTCCGCGATCGGGCCGGTGACGGCATTGCGGCCGAGCCGGTAGAGCAGCGCTGCCTCGTCGATCTGCAGCGACGCGACACCGTGGTTCAGCTGGTTCGACGAGAAGAGAAAGGCCAGATCCTCGAACCCGTGCAGGCCCTCCGGCCACCGCTCGACATTCCGAAAGCGCATGGTCGCCGGATCGTTCAGGACGGACGCGTGGATCAGGTTCTTGCCCGGCGACGTCCGGCCGGCCCGGCGCACGAGCTGCTTCAGGTTCAGCACGGCACGGACGCTACTGCAACGTGCGCAGGTACGCCCATGCGTGGCGCAGTCCCGCGGGCCGCCAGACCGCGAGGGCGCCGCAGTACAGCACGAGCCCCACCGCGGCGGCCGGAACGGGCGAGATGACGAGCCGCGGCAGCCCGAAGGCTGCGACCGCGAGCCCTCCGCACACGAGCGCCGCGAGCCCGACGCCCACCACGACCCGGCGGACGGCTCCGAGCGCAACGAGCAGGACCGCCAGGACGAGCGCGGTCGTCACGGCGAGCCCGGCCGCCACTCCGCCGAGGTCGAACGCGGCGCGCAGCGCCCAGTCGATCGCCACCTGCGCGACGAGCGCCGCGAGTGCGAGCACGGGGAGCCACCCGGCGCGGCCACGGACGAAGATCAGCGGATACGTCACCGTCACGGCGACCGAGGCGACCATCCAGGGGGAGAGATAGACGACGAGCCGGCCGAGCTCGGCACCGGTGCCGCCGCCGTAGCTCGGCCCGAGGACATGCCGCGCGACAGTCTCGCCGGCGACCGCGAACACACCGGCGGCCGCCGCGACGGGCGCCAGCGAGAGCCACGAGCTCGCCACGACGTGCTTGGCGACTCGCTCGGGAGACGATCCACCACGCGCGAACGGCACGGTTGCGACGAGGGCGATCGACGCCGCCGTGACCGAGACGAGGAAGGCGGCGATCAGATAGGCGTACGAGAACGTCGTCGCCCGGCCGGGGCCGAGCCCGGAGGCGAAGCGGTACGCGATCAGGTACAGCCCCTGGAGCGCGAACGGGAGCGAGACACCTTCGCCCAGCTCGAGCAGCCTCCCCCAGACCCGGACGTCGGGCAGAGCGACCCTCGTCCGCGCGAGCAGCGCCGCCAGCGGGATCCCGAGGGAGAGCGCGCCGTTCAGGGCCAGCCCCCAGCCGAACGCGATCACACCGTGCCCGACCAGCGCGAGTGTCAGCGCGACGCCGCCGACCGACCCGGCCGCGAAGCCGAAGGCCGCCCACTGATAGTCGTCGAGCGCGGCGAGCGCGCTCGCCACCAGCCCGCCGTAGATCTGCGCCACGGCGGAGACGACGACCCAGGGCAGGAGCGCCGCCGCCTGGCGGCGCGTGTCGTGGCTCGCCGCGAGCGCGTCTGCGAGCCCGTGCGGCCAGGCGACCGCGACCGCCGTGATGGCGGCGAGCGGCGGGACGAGCGCGGCCGACCACGCCCCGACCTCGTGCGCAAGCCGGCCGTCCCGGCGGGCAGCGACGAAGCGCGGCATGACGATCACGCGCAGGGAGCCGGCGACGAGGACCAGCGCCAGATAGACGCCGTAGGCGGCGAAGAAGCCGTCGGTCTTTACGCCGTGCCCAAACTTGCGCGAGAGAATGATCCCCAGCACCGCGGCCGACGCACTCACGGCCACGGTGGAGATTCCCGTCAGCAGACCGCTGCGAACAGCCCCCTGACCGCGTGAACGATTACCCTCCATCCGTGCTCGGCGACGATACAGCGACCTGGTCCGAAGGAGAGCTCGACGCACTGCGCGTCGAGTTCGGAGATGCCTACGCCGGCCGGACTGTGCTCGTCACCGGAGCGGACGGCTTCATGGGGTCTCACCTGACCGAGGCGCTCGTCCATCTCGACGCGAACGTGGTCGCGTTCGTGCGCGCCACCTCTTCAGGGGCGCTGAACAACATCGGCCATCTACGCCGCAGGCTGCGTGTCGTCTTCGCCGACCTGACGGACAAGACGTCGATCGACTACCTGATGCGCGACCTCGCGCAGGCGCCCGACAAGCCGTACGTGTTCCACCTCGGCGCACAGGCGCACGTCGGCGAGTCCTGGCACCGCCCCTACGAAACGGTGATGGCGAACACGATCGGGACGCTGAACCTCCTGCAGTCGATCGTCGACTATGGCGTCGAGCTGGAGAAGTTCGATACGGCCGGCACGTCGGAGGAGTACGGCAACGTGCACGAGTCGGTCGCGCACCAGCACGACTTCGACGAGTCGGGCGGCCTGATCCTGCACGAGCGCTCGCCCATCAACCCGAAGTCGATCTACGCGACCGCCAAGGTGGCCGCCGACTTCTTCACGATGAACTACCACGACGCCTACGGCGTCCCCGGCGTCGTGACGCGCATGTTCAACAACTACGGGCCGCGCCAGAACCCGCGCTACGTCACCGGGACGATCATCACGCAGGCCCTCACCCGGCCGGAGGTCGAACTCGGGGCGCTCGAGCCGCTGCGCGACTTCTGCTTCACGACGGACGGCGTCCGGGGACATCTGACGGTCGCGGCACGCGGGGTGCCAGGGGACCTCTACGTCTACGGCCAGGGCGCGAACATCTCCATGGCCGACTGGAGCGACCTGATCCTCACGACCGGCGCCGAGCACGGCTTCTGGCCGGCCGACCGCCATGTCGTCACCGATCCGAAGCGGCTCCGGCCGGGCGTGACCGACGTGATGGCGCTGCGCGTGGGGTACGAGAAGCTGCATCGCGAGACCGGCTGGGCACCGAAGATCTCGTGGGAGGAGGGGGTCCTGCGCACGATCCGCTGGTACGCGGAGAACCGCGGGCGATGGATCGGACGGGTCGACTGGCATTTGGGCGACCTCGCCGAGCAACTGTGAGCCGCATCACGGTCACAGGAGGCGGCGGATTCGTCGGATCGCACCTGGTCGAGCGCCTCCAGGCCCAGGGGCACGACGTCCACGTCGCACGCCGGAGGGACTACGACCTGACACGGTTCGAGGATGCCGAGCGGCTCTTCGCCGCCTCCCGGCCGGACGTCGTGTTTCACCTCGCAGCCGAGGTCGGTGGGATCGGTGCGAACCGCGCCAATCCCGGCCGGTACTGGTACGCAAACCTGATGATGGGCGCGCACGTGCTCGAGCTGTCACGGATCCACGCGGTGCGCAAGCTCGTGATCGCGGGAACGGTGTGCGCCTATCCGAAGTTCACGCCGGTCCCGTTCCGTGAAGACGAGCTGTGGAACGGCTATCCCGAGGAGACGAATGCGCCCTACGGCGTCGCGAAGAAGTCGGTCCTGGTCGGCGGCCAGGCCTACCGCGAACAGTATGGCCTCGACGCGATCTATCTGCTGCCCGCGAATCTGTATGGGCCGCGCGACAACTTCGATCTCGATTCCTCGCACGTGATACCGGCCTTGATCCGCAAGATGGTCGACGCTCCCGGCCAGGTCGTCCTCTGGGGCGACGGCTCGCCGACCCGCGAGTTCCTCTTCGTCGAGGACTGCGTCGACGGCCTCGTCCTTGCCGCCGAGCGATACGAGGGTGCGGAACCGGTCAACCTCGGAACCGGGGTCGAGACGTCGATTCGCGAACTCGCAGAGCTGATCGCCGAGCTGACGGACTTCCGCGGAGAGCTCAGCTGGGACACCTCGATGCCGAACGGCCAACCGCGCCGTCAGCTCGACACATCCCGCGCGGAGGAACTGCTCGGTTTCCACGCGCGCACTTCCTTGCGTGACGGCCTGGAACGGACGATCGCCTGGTATCGGGCATCCGCGCCTTCCGATGCGCCCGAGTAGGACGCTCGCCGCGGGAGCCTCCTGGCTGAGGGCAGTTCGGCCGGCGCCCCTGCTTTCGGTCCTGATCGCAATCCAACTCGGCGTCGTCGCATGGCTTGCGTTCGCGACACCTCATAACGGCTGGGTGTGGTACAGCGGAGGAGACGCGACCGAGTACTGGTCGGCACAGTGGACGATCGCGCACGGGCTGATCCCGCAGGCACTCGTCGGTTGGGGCCTCCCGATCCTCTGGGCCTGGGCACCCATCGCAGCAGGCCCGTCGCTGTTGTCGGGCCTGCCGGTTGTCGTCCTCGTCAATGCACTCGTGCTCGGGCCGCTTGCGCTCCTGCTCGTCTGGGGTCTCGCAGATCAGCTGTACGGCCGGGTCTACGCATGGGGAGCAACCCTGTTCTGGGTGCTCTGGCCCATCCTCGCGATCTGGGGCTTCTCGTCGGACTTTCGCCCGAAGTTCGAGCAATACGTGCTTGCACCGCATTGGGCCGGACTCACCGACATGGCCGATTTCCCGTCACTTGTCGCCGTGCTCGCAACGGCGTGGGCATCGGTACGGGCGGTTCGAAACGGCCGCCTTGGATCCGCACTGGGCGCGGGGGTGCTCGGCGGGGTCCTGATCGGCCTCAAGCCCGCGAACGGTTTCTTCCTGCTGGCGCTCGTTGTCCTCTTCATCGCCTGGCGGCGTCCGCTGATGGCCTTCGGGTGGGCGGTCGGCTCACTCCCGGCCGTTCTCACCCTCGCGATCTGGAAACAACGAGGCCTGGGAACACTCCCTCTGTTTGCTGCATCCGACACGCGGCACGAGGCGGCCGGTTCCAACCTCGCCACTCTGCCTGCGAGTCGCTATCTCCCGTTCGACTGGCACCACCTCTCGGTCGAGTGGTCGGAGCTCGGTCACGTCTTCTGGGATCTCAGGTTGCTCGAATTCCTGATCATCGCCGGTGCATTCGGAGCGCTGCGACGCAACTACCGCTCAGGGTTGTTCCTCATCGTCTGGTTCGCGTCGTTCTACGTGCTGAAGGGCATGTCATCCCAGGCGGATGTCACAACGACCAGCTACTTTCGGCTCACGCTCCCGGGTCTCGGCGCCTTTGTGCTGCTCGTCCCGGCAATCGGGTTCCTGTGGCCCGGCGTTGGCCGGGAACGGATCGAGCTCCCCGTGGAGTCCCGGGCGCTCCCGAGAACGCCTCTCGCGCTCAGCGCGGTGGTCGTCGCACTCTTCCCGCTCTGTGTTGTCCTCCTCGAACATCCGACCTCGAGCGTCCACACCGTCCGCCTCGAGAAGTCCTCGACGGAGGCACCGATCACCCCGGACCTCGGCCTTCACGTCGTCAAGGCCGGGACAAGCGTGTTGTTGACCTGGCACGCGGCCCCCCATGCCGGCTCCACGCGCATTTCGTACGCGATCTTTCGGACGACCGGCAACGACGGCTGCACGCTTCCTCCACACGGCGCACGGATCTGTGACCTCCAGGTGCCGGTCACGGCATTCACCCGCGGCCTCACGGCCACCGACCATCCAGGCCATGGGCACTTTTGGTATCGAGTGGCGGCGGTCGCCGACTACCGTGACCTCCTGACGTCGACCGATCTGATGCTGACCGGCACAGCGGTCGACGTGCGAAACTAGCTCGGCCGAGTGGCCCGAGGCACGTCAGCACCCCGGTCGCACTGGGACTCCGACACCCGGTTCTCGAGCAGCGCGAGTCGCTGGGCGAGGATCACGTTCTGGTCCGAGAGCCGCGAGATCACGGTCGAGTAGTGCAGCAGCACGAGGATGACGAAGAGCAGGCCGACCGCGAACAGGACGGCCGGCGGGTAGCCGCGCACGCCGAACCAGCCGGCGATCGTGTTCAGGCCGCCACGCCACGCCGACAGCACGACGAGCGTGACGCCGGTCAGGAGCCACAGCAGCGCGTAGCGCTCCTGCAGGCGGCGCGAGCGGATGAGCTCGAAGACGACGAGCAGCAGGAGGAGCGACGCGATCGTCGCCGCGATCGAGACCTTCAGCGGTGTCTGCGCTGCGAGCGTCACACGTCCTCCACAGGCACCACACTCCGCCGGAAGAGGCCGACGAAGAGCGCGACGGAGACTTTCACCATGTAGTAGACGGAGCGCAGCGCCGTGATCGACGAGCGTCCGTGCTCGCGCTCGCGCATCTGCACCGGCACCTCGCAGAGCGTGAGGCGGTGCTTGATCGTCATCACCATGCCCTCGACCTCGGGGTAGTCATGGGGGTAGTCGGCGGCGAAGAGCTCGAGCGCCCGCCTGTTCAGCGCCTGGAAGCCAGACGTGGTGTCGGTGACTCGCTGGCGCGCGATCGCGGAGACGACGAGCGCGAGCAGCCGGATGCCGATGCGGCGCGTCGCCGAGGAGCGATAGCCCTCACCGCCGGCAAAACGCGAGCCGACCGCGATGTCGGCCTCGCCGGCGAGCACCGGTGCGAGCACTTTCGAGAGCTCCGAGGGAATGTGCTGACCGTCGCCGTCGCAGCGCACGACGAGCTCGTAGCCGTTGTCCCGCGCGAAGCGAAACCCCGTCTGCACCGCGCCGCCGATGCCGAGGTTGAACGGAAGCTGCAGCACAAATGCGCCGTGCTCACGTGCAGTCTCCGCCGTCCGGTCGACCGAGCCGTCGGAGACGACGACCACGTCGAGACCCGCGTCGAACGCATGCAGCTCGTCGAGCACGCGCCCGACGTTGCGCTCCTCGTTGAAGGCGGGGACGATCGCGATGCGGCGCATGCCGTCAGCCGACATGAGCCTGCTCTCGAAGGCCGATCAGCTCGAGCAGCCGGCGCGCTCGATGCCGGTAGGTGTGCTCGTCGAGCACGCGCTCGCGCGCGCGGCGGCCCATCTCCTCGGCCTGGGCCGGGTCGGCGAGCAGATCGCGATAGGCGTCGATCGCCTGCCGGGCGTCCTCCACGACGATGAGCTCCGTTCCGGGCTCGAACCAGCGGTCGATGCCGTTGTACGGGTTGGCGACGATCGCCGCGCCGGCAGAGGCGAGCTCGAACGGCCGGCACGAGGACGACGCATAGACGGATGCATGCGACCGGCGCGTGATGCAGAGGTTGACGCGGGCCGCCGAGATCGCGCGGGAGAACGCGTTGAACGGAACATCGCCGGTGCTGCGGGCGTTTCCCACGTCGCCCTGGAAATCGCGCCCGCCGAGCGCGAAATCGACATCGGGCAGCGCACGCGAGGGCTCGCCGACGAGCGCCTGCATCCACTCGCGGCGGAACTTGTCGCCGTAGCCGTAGAAGAAGATGTCCATCTCCTTCTCGACGTCGCGCGGTGCGAAGAAGTCCGGGTCGGCGCCCCAGAAGACGGCTTCGGCCCGGCGCGCGCCCAGTTCGCGCAGGCGCTCGAGGCCCCCTTCGGAGTTCGACACGACGAGGTCGTACTCGGACGGGTCGGCCTGGTGGTACCAGTTGAAGCCGGTGTCCATCCCACCGAACTCGGGCAGGCTCATCGGCACGTCACCGTCGTAGAAGACGATCGGGAGGCCGTAGCGCTCGCGCAGGTATGTCGGGACGCCGCGCAGGTGGGCCATCGGCACGGTGAAGACGACGAGCGCGTCGGGGCGCTCGTCGCGGACGAGCCCGTCGAGATGTTTGCGCCAGCGCGGGGTGACCCAGCGCCAGATCACCTCGCGGGTCATCCGCTCTCCCAGCCCGTCCTCGGGGTTGTCCTCGGCGCGCCGCAGGTACGAGTCGCCCTTCAGGCGCGCGACGACATCGCGCGCGCGGGCGAACGACTCGCCTTCGACGAAGGTCGGGTTCGGCGCCGTCCGCCACCAGGGGGACTCGACTGCCCGCCCACGGTACGGCGTCACCACCAGATCGACGCCCTCTTCGTAGAGTCCCTTCCAGAGCTGCCACCACGCGGGCGTGCAGCCATAGCGAAAGTCGAGGTCGACGGCGGAGGCGGCGACGAGCAGCTTCACGCCTGGAAGTGTCTCACGGGTGCGTTACGGAGCGGTAAGCGGCCTCCCGGGTTAAGAGATAGGGCCCGGCGAAACGCCGCCAAGGTGACAACTGACGGTCAAGCCTGGCTCCCCGCGATCGCCGTCTTCGGCACGAGTGACGGCGTCCACGCGGGATCGGCGCCGATTCGTCCTGGCCGCGGTCACGCTCGTCGGCCTGATGGGCTACCGCCGCGTCGGCTACTGGATCGGAGCGGCGGCGCGACTGCAGGGCTGTCGGCCTGGCCCGTCCAGCTTGGCCGAGTCGCGTTGGAGGCAGACTGGACACGCAAGCCAGGCGGCGGCGAGCGCCAGGGGGACGGGCCGAGTGAACCGCACGAGGTAGACCGGGAGCAGCGGCCCGCACAACCGGCCCGTTGTGGCGGCCTCGCCGAGCGTCGACCGGCCCGGCCACGCGTGTCTCAACTACCTGCGTGTTGCGCGGATGAGCTGCCGGGCCAAAACGAGCGGGTGAAGCGCCGAGGCAGCCGGCGCCACGATGGGAGGCGTCAGGCCGCGGATGGAACTCGACAAGACTCCAGCTCTGGCGGCGCGACAGGCTGACCCAGCAGCAACTCCAAATTGCACGAATGGTTGCCGACCGGCTCTCGACTCGTCACGCCTCCGGAGTCGTGCTCACACGGTCGCCCCGCGTTCTCGATCATGTGATTGGGTCGCGAACTCGATAGCTTGCACACCCGAGATGATCGAACTACGTGGGCACATCGGGGGTGGCAGCTTCTTAGAAGGCGCTGGGGGCTGGTCAACGTCGCGTCGCTGACCGTGGTGATGCCTGTCTATAACGAGGCGGCGACTGTGCTGGCGGCGATCGACGATGTGCTGACGGCGGCGTTGCCCGTCGAGCGTTGCGAGCTCATCGTCGTCGACGACGGCTCGTCAGACGGGACCGGAGATCTGCTCCGATCTGCCGACCTGCCAGACCACGTGCGTCTTCACACTCACTCTCGCAACCTCGGTAAGGGTGCGGCCCTGCGCACCGGCCTTACTCATGCGACCGGCGATTACACAGCTGTGCTTGACGCCGACCTCGAGTACCGGGCGGCTGACCTGGCCGTCCTCCTAAGTCCGTTGCTCGCGGGCGAAGCGACGGTCGTCTTTGGGACGCGCGCGTGGTCGTCGCATTCCGCCTATAGCTTTTGGTATGTCGTCGGCAATAAGGCCGTGACGTTCGTAACGAACTTTCTGTTCGACTGTTGGATTTCGGACGTCATGACCTGTCATAAGATGATGCGGACCGAGCTGTTTCGTACTCTCCGCCTACGTGAGCGCGGATTCGGCATCGAGCCTGAGATCGCTGCGCGCGTTCTTCGCGCAGGCGAGCGGATCTATGAGGTTCCTATCGACTATCGTGCGCGATCGCGCGATGCCGGAAAGAAGTTGAGTGCGATTGATGGCCTGAGGGTCGTGCGCACGCTCATCCGTTGCCGGTTGAACTAGGAGGGTTGAACTGCGAGCCCACCGAGAAGACGGCGTAGCCGTTGCTTCCGTCAGTCAACTGATGGAGAGTTGGCGCTTTACAGCGTGCCCATTGTTGGGGTGTGGCAAGTCCATGGTTCTCGCGCGCATAGAGCTCGGCCTCGTCGGCGGTCAGCAAGATGAATACCCGTGCACCGCGAAGATCCCGGCAATGCAGAGGTGTCAAAGTCGTGACCCGGCCCGGCAAGAAGAACGGGAAGATCGGGTCTTCGGAGATGAGCCGGCCGTTGCCGAGGTTCCGCTCGGCCGTAGCCAATGCTGACTGTGCAGCTGGCAGGACAACATTCATCGTGAGCGTCCGATTGCTGAGTCCGCTCCAGCCAAGCGCTCGATACTCCTGCCAAATCGGTCCGTGCAACCCGTCGAATGTGGACATGGACATCCAGATCGCCAGCGCAATGACTGGGATCGGTGAGAGAGCCATCGGGACCCCGCCCCGTGCGAGGCCTCTGACCCCGGCAGCGAGGACGACTGCCACCAGAACCGCCAGCCCAGGCCAAGCGGGGGCAGCGAGCCGGTTCGCGTACGCGGAGGCATCGATCCAGACGACAAGGGGCGGGACAGCGAGGACAAGACCAACCCAGAGAACTCTCCGGTCCGGCGCCTGGTCGTCGGGCAGAACGAGGGCCGAGGCGAGGATGAGCGCGAACCCGACCAATGTGAATCCTGCCTCCGGGGTCTCAAACGGTCCGTTGATGACTCCGGCGGCTAGCGGACCGGCAATGCTCCACAGGAGTCCGCCTGCGAGTGCGACCGCGGTTGCTGGCCGGTGGCGAACCCGAGCCACGCGCACACCGGCATAGAGAAGGCCGAAGGTGAGCGGCAAGCGGAGACCAGGCCCGAGAACGTCGGCCCGGAGCAGTGCGTCACCGCGTGCTTGCGCTGCAAACTGTGCATAGACGCCGGTGCTGCCGGTGCGCAGGTACGCGATGAGCCCTTCGTGGAAACGAAGAGCCATGACGAAGTCATAGGTGAGACCAAGCGCGAGGCCAGCCGCGAGTGCTCCCGCAGGTCCTTGAAATCGTGCTCTCAATCCGCCTCGCCCCCACACAAGAAGCGCGAAAAGGAGCGGCAGTAGAGGAACCAACACTGTCTGCTTCGTCAGCACGGCACCAAGGGCGGCGAGCGCGATCGCCGCTCGTCCGAATCGGGGGGGCGGGCGCAACGCCAAGGCCGCAACGATCGCAACCATTGCAGCCGCCGGCACATCGGTCTTGCCGGCCAACGCCTCCTGCGCAAGCGCATCGATCGCGAGGACGGCGGCAACCGCCAGTGCAAGCTCGAGCACCGACCGGGCGAGGGCCCTCATCAACAGGGCCGTCGAACCGATCAAGAGGAGCCCGAACGCCAGAGAGAGAAGACGCCCCGCGGCGAAGCTGATTCCCGTAACGGCCCAAAGTGAACCCTGAAGCTCATAGAACAATGGCCTGGATGAGCTGAGTGGACCCGGCCAGAGTGGATCGACCTTGCCGTGCTCTGCGATCGCGCGCGACCAGTTGCCGAACGCAAACGAGTCGTAGTCGTGGTAGGGCAGCGTGATCGCGAGAAGACCACCGCAAGCGAGGAACGCGAGAACGGCGATTCCTGCACCGCCTCTGTACACGTCCGAGATCCGCTCGCGACGCCGTTGGTCGATCACCGTGTTCGCGACCGCCCAGACGCATCCGAGCCGATGACGGGCGCGCCTCGGCCGCTACGAATCAGCGTCAGTTCGCAATCTCGGCGAAGCGGCTCCACAGGCAACTCACTATGTCGCATCGGTTTGGATGACGGGTTAGCATCGGACGGTGCCGCGCCGCTACCTCCTGAGCTTCGCCGGCGCACTCATTCTCTTTCTCGCGCTTCGCTTGCTCCTCCTCTGGCGCTTTCCCCCGTTCTACGACGAGGTTCTCTATGCAGCCCTCTCGGCGACAGGCGCCGCCGATCCTGCTCAACGCTTCATCTCGATGACGATCGGCTACGCGCCCCTGCTCACTTGGGGAGGAATGATTGGCATCTGGGCGGGGCTTGCTCCGCTCACCGCGGTAAGGGTCATCTCCCTCCTCTCAGGGCTGACAACGTTCACCTTCACCGGGCTCATCGGTCGTGAAGTGGGTGGAATCCGCACCGCCCTCGTGGCGTGCACGCTCGTTGCGATCACACCCTTCTTTCTTGTCCACGACGTTATCGGCATCTACGATCCTCTTGCAGAAGCGACGGTCACGGCGGCCCTGTTCTTGCAGATCAGGCTCGCGCGCCGGCCGACGCTGGCCGGAGCCATGCTGCTCGGCATCGTTCTTGGTGCCGGCGTCCTGACCAAGCCAACTACCTACCCGGCCATCGCACTCCTGCCATTCGGCCTGCTTGTCTTCGACTGGTCGCCGGCCGGGCGACTGCATCGCCTTCTCCGTTGGATTGGCGGTGTCGGCGTGGCCCTGCTCATTACCGGGGGGCTGTATTCGATCATGAAGCTGAGCCCGTACTGGCATCTCTACCTTCGGACGAGCAAAGCCCTTTCTGCAGGCCCAGCGGCGGGGATGACCTCACACACGATCAGCGCTGGGCTTGCCCGCCCATGGCATTGGTTAGCTCTCAACTGGCCGAACGACAGTTCTGAACTCGCCCACTACGTCACCGTTTCGGTGCTCGTCGCGACGCTGCTCGGCTTCATCGTTGGCCTTCGCCGCAACCCTCGCATGACCACATTTGTAGCCCTCTGGTTCTTCGTCCCGTTCGGGGTCGTCTTGCTCCTCACGAACACTCAATATCCGCGCTACATGCTCGTTACGGTGCCGCCCTTGCTCATCCTCGCCGCGCTGGGCGTGGTTGCAGCCTACGACTGGATCAACGCACGAACCCGAACTCTGCTGATGCGGCGTGTCAGCGTCGCGGTCGGCGCTACCGTTCTTCTTCTCCCGGCTGGCGTATTCGACGGGCGCGTTCTTGCAGCACCAACGACAGCCCATTACCCAGGTATTGACAACGTCCAGTACGTCACAGGCGGCGCCTCTCTTCAGCCGTACAAGGCGCTCGACCGCGAGTTGGTCGGACTTACCGGGAGCCGTCCTGCCACGATTGTCCTCGGCGAGTTCACGTCAGCGTGGTTCCAACTCACGTTCCGGAATAGCCCGAACATCAAGTTCGTCGATGAGAACTCGCCCTCGATCTGCGCGTCCCTCTACGCGGTCGAGACGCAAGTACCGTTGCGGCACCGCACAGACGGTCTTGGTTGGCGACCGATTCAAGTTTTCGCGCGTCCCCACCATGGGACGCCCACCACACTCTACGAAGCCGTCGTACCCTACAACGGACACCAAGCTGCAACACCCGACGAACTACGAGCAGCTATTGGCGGTACCGACAAGGACTACGACGCCTACGGCAATGCGCACCCCTGCGCTCATGCCTGGGAGCAGGCCTGGTACGACCTACATACAAGTGGATAGTGAGCCGGACCGGATTCGACGGGGACCGGGTTAGTACCGAACGAGCCGGATTCAAACCACGGATCCGGCCGGCATCTGGCGAACCGCTCCCAGACTCGGACACACACGCAACCCAGCAGCAGCCGATCGGCTCTATCGTGCTGAGCGATGGACGACTTGATCGAGACGGGCATCTGGTTTGCCGTCGCCGACTTGCAGGTGCGCCGTAGTCGTGTCTGAGCCGACCTCGACCGGAACGGCAATTGCCTCCGAAGCGGCGGTGGTGGCGGAGTCTTTGACGAAGCGGTTCGGCTCGGTGCTTGCGGTCGATTCGCTGTCGTTTGTGCTCGCGCCGGGCACGATCACCGGCTTCCTTGGCCCGAACGGTGCGGGGAAGACGACAACCCTGCGAATGCTGCTGGGGCTGGCGGAGCCGAGTGGTGGCAGCGCCCGGATTCTTGGTCGCGGGTATCGCGAGCTTGACGAGCCTGCCCTGCGCGTCGGTGCGGTGCTCGAGGCGGCGGACTTCCACCCCGGCCGCTCCGGTCGCGATCACCTCCGGATGTTGAGCCGAGCTGCTCGCTTGCCCGACGGGCGCGTGGACGAGGTGTTGCGCCTGGTTGAGCTCGAGGGGGCGGCGGGCCGGCGCGTCAAGGGGTACTCACTCGGGATGCGGCAACGGCTGGGCCTGGCCGCGGCGCTGCTGGGCGATCCCGAACTGCTGATTCTCGACGAACCGGCGAACGGGCTCGATCCGGAGGGTGTGCGTTGGCTGCGTGATTTCCTGCGCGCGTTCGCTGCCGGCAGCCGGACGGTGCTGATCTCGAGCCATGTCCTCGCAGAGGTCGCACAGACAGTCGATCAAGTGCTGATCATCAACCGCGGCAGGCTCGTCGTCGAGTCGTCGCTCGAGCAGCTGACCGCGCGTGTCGGCGGATCCGTGCGGGTCCGCACCCCGCTACTGGCAAAGCTCGAGGGCGTCTTGCGCCATGAGGGGATCGAGGCGACGGGCGTGAACGAACAGACGTTGCTGGTGCATGGCGTGACGAGCGACAGGCTCGGTGAGCTCGCGTTCGCCGCGGGCGTGCCGATCCACGAGCTCACCACCGAAGGCTCGTCACTCGAAGATGTGTTCCTCGAGCTGACGACCGGGCAGGAAGCGCAGCCGTGATTGCCCAGACAAAGGCCGAGCTGCTGAAGATCCGCTCGACGCGGACCACGATCGGGATCGTGCTCGGGATGATCGGCCTGATCTTGCTGTTCTCGCTGCTCTCAGGGCTGCTGACGAAGCCGCCGAACCTGACGAGCACCGAGGATCAACGCGGGCTGTTGAGCGTCGGCAGCCTCGCCGGGGTCTTCTCGGCTCTGGCCGGAATCATGCTCGTGACGAGCGAATACCGCTTCGGCACGATCCGCCCGACCTTCCTCTTCACACCGAGACGCTCCCGGGTGGTCGGCGCGAAGCTCGCGGCCGGCCTGCTCGCGGGGATTCTGTTTGGTGTCCTCGGCGAGGGACTCGGCTTCGCAATCGGGTATGCGGCCCTCGCCGGGCGCGGCGTCGGTTACGCGTTGAACGGAAGCCAGACGACGCTGCTTCTGCTTGGCACGCTTGCCGGGGTCGCGCTCTGGGGTGCGCTGGGCGTCGGCCTCGGCTTGATCGTCCGCAACCAAGTGGGCGCGATCATCGGCCTGCTCGCCTGGGGCTTCGTCGCCGAGAATCTTCTGTTCGCCTTCGTCCCGTCCGTCGGGCGCTTCGGCCCCGCCCACGCCTCAGACGCCCTCATCGGACTTACCACCAGCCACCTCCTACCCGCAGCCGCCGGTGGCGCCACCCTCTTCGCCTGGACGATCGCGCTCGCGATCGCCGGTGCCGCGCTCGCCGCACGTCGCGACGTCACCTAAGGCGCTCGCCACATCGACCACGTTCGCGTCGCTTGGGCTCTCCATCACCAGGACGGCGCGCCCGAAGCAGAAGAGCTCAACGTGGTGCGGTTCGTTGGAGCTGCCGCGGTGTTTCTCCTTGTGGCTGCCCTCGTCTCGGTTTGAGCGGTTGATGCGAGGCACCTCGATGCGCTCCATCAGCGCCGATCAAAGCGACGCCAGGTTGGATCCGGCCGTCACTGCGACGCGTGCAATGCGCATCTCTTCAATATCGAGGGGCGCGGCCGACCGCTGCTCTGGTTCATCTACTGAGTCGTCGGCCCGGCGCCAGGCGTGCGCAGTGCGTCGACCGTTACGGTCTTGACAAGCCCCGCCACAGCTCCTGCCAACCTCGGATTCGACGTGACGAGCGCGTCTGCCTGGAGCGTGGTCAGCGCCACGTACTCGGCGTCATGCGTCGTCTCCCACCCGAGTTGATCCGCGACCTTCCACCCTTGCCGCTGGAGCACTCGGTCTCCGAGGAAGCGAACCTTCAGCGACGCGGCATTGAGACGCGAGACCCGCTCCAGTCCTTCGGCAGTTGAGACTTCGCCGCTGCGCGCCGCGTCGTAGAGCGCTGCCAGCGCCTGCGACCGAACGAGTGTCGGCGCGAAGAGCTGGTGACCCGCCGCAACCTCAATGTCCCCGGAACCCAGCCGCAGCAGTGTCTCGCAGTCGATGACGAGCCGAGCCATTCGCAAGACGCTACCTGCTCTTCTCGGGGTCACTCTCGAACGCCGGCACACGGAGGCTACGGAGTTCGTGAACGACTCTGGGCCGGCCGAGCGATGCTAGAAGTACTGGATCAGCGGTGAGGACGGCGAACTGGTTGTTGCTGACGTGCGCGCGTGGCGCGAGTGGCTCGGGCGCAACCACGTCGATCGGGCGGGCGTCGTGCTCGTACTGGCGAAGAAGGGCACGACCTCACCCACGAGCCTCACCTACGAACAGGCCCTCGAGGAGGCGATCTGTTTCGGGTGGATCGACGGTCAGGTTCGCCGCCGGGACGAGCGAACATACCTTCAGCGTTTCACGCCGCGGCGGCCACGGAGCCGCTGGTCGAAGCGGAACACGATGCTCGCCGAGCGGCTGATCGGCGAGGGCCGGATGCAGGCTTCGGGGATCGCCGAGGTCGAGCGGGCAACGGCCGACGGGCGTTGGGAGGCTGCCTACGCCGGCCCCGCGACGGCCCGCGTGCCCGACGACCTGGCAGCTGCGCTTGCGGCTGAGCCGAAGGCGAAGACGATGTTCAGTGGGCTCACCAGCCAGAATCGCTACGCGATTCTGCATCGCATCGAGGCGGTGAAGCGCCCCGAGACTCGGGCTCGCAAGATCGCCGAGTTCGTGGCGATGCTCGCCCGCGGCGAGACGGTACATCCGCAGGCGCAGAAGCACAGAGCCCAACCATGAACCGTCCGCGCAAGCCACGCCGGCGCACTCGCGGCTCAGATTGGACGCCGCAGCCGAAGCGTGTGCAGATCCTCGGCGAGGATCGCCCCGGCATCGGCCGGCATCGTCTCCCAGTCGTCGGCTGCCGCGTGGATGTAGCGGCCGCTCAACGCGTCGAGAGCGCCCGATGCAAGAAAGGCGACGAGCTCGGCTGTCCGCTCGGGCGGCGTCCAGACCGACTCGTCGTCCCAGACGTCGGCGAAGACCGGCTCCGTCATCTCGGTCTTCACCATCCCGGGTGAGATCGCGAACACAGAAACGCCGAAGCCGCGAGCCTCGGCCGCGAGCGCCTCGGTGAGCCGCACGAGTGCTGCCTTGGAAGCCTGGTAGGCGGAGTCGATGCGGGCGTCCCAGTCTTGCTCCAGGCGCAAGAACGCTGCGTTCGACGAGACATTGACGATGCGTCCGCTGCCGCGCCCGCACATGCCGGGGAGCACCGCGCGGGAGCACAGGAACGGGCCGAGCAGGTTCACCTCGAGCACCCGCCACCACGCCGCTGGATCCTTCGTCCAGCTCGCGCCGCCCGTCCCGCCGGTGCCCGCGTTGTTGACGAGAAGATCGACCTGGCCGACCCTCGCGACGACCCGCTCGACCGACCCCGCGTCGGTCACATCGAGGACGAACGGCAGTGCGCCCGTTTCCGCAGCGACCTCGGCAAGTGCCCCTTCGCTGCGCGCGGCGATCGCTACTCGCCAGCCGCCGGATGCGAGCCGGCGCGCGATCTCCGCCCCAATGCCCCGCCCTCCGCCGGTCACGAGGGCCGTCTGCAGGTCGCTCATCGGATCAGCATCTCACTCGTGGCAAGCCGTCGGCGCCACTGCTCTCCGAACAGCCCGGGTCGGTCCGTTCGGGGCAATTGCGAAGCACTCGCGCAGGCCCACGGTCCACGCCGCGTTGCAAGTCAGGTGCCTGGTGCCGCAGGTGCCAGGCACCAATCCTTCGAGCCCCCGGCTTCCTCGGGATGCGCTCGTGACCCCGCCCGCCTCACTTGTTCGTCGGCTGTCCCGGGATCGCCGGCTTGTTCGCCGGCTGGGCCACCTTGTCAAGCTGCTGAGTCGCGGTAACGGTGCCGTTCGCATCGAGCGTGCGGATGGCAACAGCGGCTCCGGAAGGCAGGTCCGTCGTCGAGGCAAAGAGGTTGTTCTCGACCGGGGCGGAGTCGATCACCTTGCCATTCGCATCGAGTGCCTGGACGGTTGCGACGCCGTTCGCCGCCACCCCCTGCAGGCGGACGAGGTTCGGGAACGTCAGTGCCTGGACGGTCGCCGAGGGGAAGCCGTTGGCGTTCAGGTCGCAGCCGAAGCCTTTGCCGAACTGCTGGTCGACCCGAACCATCGCGAAGCAGAAGTAACCGTCGGCATTGCGCGTCGCGTAGAACGCGACGCCGTTCAGCGTGCCGAGGGACTGCATTGTTCCGCCCACCTTCAGCTCTTGCATCGCGGCGTCGAGCTTCGTCTCACCGGGAAGGACCGTGCCCACGGACACTGCGCTGCCGCCGTTGGAGATGCCGAGCAGGGCGCCGAGGCGGCCGGCGAACGCGGTTGCCGGGATCGCGATCGCCGCAACGAGCGCGACCGCGACCACGATGCGGCGAGGTCGCAGTCGGATCACTTCGGGTGGCTGGATCTGCTTGCCGGTCGAGACGGGGTTCGCCGCTGCGAGGCGCGCGATGACGTCGTTGTTCATCTCGTCACTCCTTTGGGCTGTGGTTGAAAGGAGGCAGCGGCGGCAAGCCTCGACGCGAGACGCGACTTCGCACGGTGGAAGCGAACGCGGCAGGCGACGGCCGAGCAGCCGAGCACCGTCGACGCCTCCGCGAGCGACAGTCCCTCCCACGCGACCAGCCGCAGGACCTCGCGGTCCCCTTCGCTCAGCTCATTGAACGCCGCCGCGAGCGCACCATCGCCGACAGGGGAAGGTCCGGCGGCCGGTACTTCGTGCCGCTGGGCGGCCCGTGCGCGCTTGCGGCGTTCGTTTGCAAGCGTCTTCCGCGCCACCGCGTAGAGCCACGGCAAAGGTTCGGCCGGCACACCTTCGATCTTGCGCAAGCAGACGACAAAGGTGTCGGACACGACGTCATCGACGACCGCCTCGGGCGCCCTGCGCCTGACGTATGCACGTACCGCCTCATAGTGCGCCGCGTAGATCTGCTCGAACCGCTGCATCTCACCCCGTCTATGTCGCAAAGGAGGCGCCGGTTACAGCCGGCGACACGCCACCCTCGAGACGACCCATGCCGTCACCTCACGGGGCACTCGTGCGGTCTCAAGCGCTGGAGGAGCTGATCGCCGGTCTGATCCAGAGCGATGCGTGCGCCGGCTGGACGGCGCCGTCGACCGCGCGCAGTAGCTCGTCGCGGATGGTTTCGAGGTCGACCGCCTCGCGGAGCTGGGTGGTGAAGCCGGCGAGTATCGTTTCACCGTCGTAGCGGGCTCGGTTGAAGCGCCGGTCGACGCGATGCTGCACCCGCCGTCGCAACGGGTTGAACAGGCCCGCAGCAGCCAGTGTCGACGCGGCTACCGCGACCGGCGAGGAGAACGGGAGCACATCCGTCGCGAGGACGACGATTCCGATGAACACACCTGCCAGCACGCCGGTGACGATCAGATAGGAGATCGTGCGACTGATCAGCCGGTCGATCTCGTACAGCCGGTACTTGAGGATCCCGACGCCGATCCCGATCGGCAGCGCGGCGATGCTGATGAAGCCGAGAAAGCCAACGACCTGCAGGACCGCCACATTGCTGCCGCTGATCGTCATGGCGAGCAAGAGACCGCCGATCGAGATCACGCCACCGGTCAGCAGCCACTTCAGCTGCTGGCGGTGCTCGCCCGCCGACCGCCTGTAGCTCACAACTTGCCGTCCGATCGAGGCGAGACAGAACGCCACGTAGCAGAGAGCCGCCGCGGCTTTGACGGCTACCGGAGTCGAGCCGGCCGCAGACACCAGTTCGCCGTTGGAGTCGACTCTGATGTGCGCGGCGACGATCCCGGTCGCGTCCTGCCATGTCGAGCCGCCGACGAGGATCGCGCAGACCGCCAGGTACGCCCAGACGACCCACCGCCAGCGCCGCGAGAGGCGACCGTCGGGGAAGAGCGCGATCGGCAGCGGCAACAGCAACAGCAGCCAGATCCACCACGCGGCCAAGAAGACCCCGACCCGGGCAAACGGCAGGCCATGCTCACCCTGCCGGTAGAAGAGAACCGCGTAGCTGCCGCCGTCGGCTGAGAGCAGGAACGCAAGCGTCGACCCAAGCAAGATCCAACCAATCGGATTCCGGGGCTGACGCCAGGCTACGACGAACCCGACCACCCCAAAGGGAAGAACGATCACCCCCTGCGAGAGATTGCGTCCCGCTATGTCCATCGGCACCGCGGCCGCGACCAGCAGCAGCACCGCAGCACCGAGCACGAGCGCCGTCAGCGGCGAGAGCAACCGGAAGCGGCCGAGCGGAGAAACCGGATCTGCGCCCAGGTGCGCGTTCATAGTGATTCCGCCAGCCTAAACCCCGCCCGTCCGGAGAACGTTACGGGGCGTCGACTGCTCCGGGCCTTACGGGGTGAACAGCTTCCAGTGCCCTTCGGTGACGACTTCGACTGCTCCATCGGTCACCTTGACGGCGCTCTCATCATCGATCGCGTACGTCGGCACCGGCGCGCCGGCGGCCCAGATTGCTGCGTTGGCCATGGAGTTCTCCGGCGATCGCTCGTGATCCAGGTGCGGGAACAGCGAAAAGTCCACCACCCCGAGGGCTCTGTCATCGGCGGCGGGCAGATCACCGGCCGGCGGCTCGCGACAGAACCAGTCGTCGTAGGGCGTTCCGAAGTGCGGCGTCAGGACCATGCTCCCGGAGCTCACCCCCACATAGACCTTCTCGGACGGCAGCGACGGCAACAGGTCCGCCAGCCCGGATTGCCGCATCCAGTGGCACAGAAACATCACATCGCCGCCCCAGACCAGCAGGGCGTCAGCCTCCTCGACCAGCGGCACCCAATGCTCTTCTTTGATGCTCGGGAGCGCGGTGAGCTCCAGCACACCCAATGACTTCCAGCCCAAACCGCACATGGGGCTGAAGGCCGATCCGGTGATGAAGCCGTAGGCCATCGAAGCCCCGCCGCTGCCCGTGCCGTACGCCGCGGTGGGAATGCAGAGGGCGCTGGACTCGGCAATCGGCTTGCCAAGCAGGTCGACCAATGCGTCGTGGATGCTCGTGTTGCTGATCCCACTCGAAGTGAGAAGAAGCCTCATGCTGCCTCCTGGAGTCGGTACTGCAGGCGGGGACGTCTCGCGCTTGACGGATCCGTACCGGGTAGAGACTGCCAGTGCACCGAGAAGTCATCGCCGCGCGCCCCTATCCGAGCGGTCTCGTCCAACTGCACTACTCGACATCGTCCGGCGCGGGCTCACCGTCCCAGTAGTCGGCCGATGAACCGAGCGGGAACCAGGCCCGGTCATCGCGCCCGTTTCGCCACTCGGAAAGCAGCTCATCGTTGCCGAGCTCGTAGTGATAGGGGAACGTCGCCGCCGGAGCGTCCCGGGTCCCGGTGGCGGCGCAAGAGGTTCGCCGGCGACCACCTCGGCGTGAGCCTGGGCGCGAGGCCGCCAGCCGTCGTCGTCGAGCAAGTTCATCTGCACGGTGGCAACGTAAAGGGACATCCGGCGCCTCGACGAGGCGCTAGGTTCAACACGAAATCCCAAAGTCCGAGAGAGAACAAGAGGAGAGGCACGATGCTTGCGAGTAGTTACCCGTTTCTCAACGTGATGTGGACGATGCTGGTGTTTTTCGTTTGGATCCTGTGGTTCTGGCTTCTGTTCGGCGTGTTCGCGGACGTGTTCCGCCGCCATGATCTCTCCGGCTGGGGCAAGACCGGCTGGCTGATCTTCGTGATCATCCTCCCGTTCCTGGGCGTGTTCATCTACCTGATCAGCCAGAACGAGGGCATGACCGAGCGGAGTGTGCAGCGCGCAACCGCCCAGCAGAGCTACCAGTCTGCGGCCGGCGGCGGCGGAGCCGGCGCCGCGGCGGAGATCGCCTCGGCGAAGGAGCTCCTCGACAGCGGCGCGATCACGCAGGCGGAGTACGACACCCTGAAGCAGAAGGCGCTGACCGCATAGCGATCGGCGAACCACCCGCGAAGTCCTGGAGCATCGGGGCGACGGGCGCCTCGTGAGCGTCGATCTCAGCCTCGTGTTGTTCGCGCTCGTCGCGGCGCTGAGCCCGATGGCCTTCGCAGCGACGCTCGCGGTGATCAAGGCCGGCCGCTTGAAAGCACTCGCGTTCGCGGTTGCGATCATCGTGAGCCAGTTCCTCGTCGGCTGGATCCTGGTCTCGATCGGCGGCTGGTCGGTTCCGAACCACGGGCACGCCTATCCGACCGCGCGAGGAATTCTCATGGTGGCCTTCGCAGCCGGGCTCCTGTTGCTCGCGGCCCGGGTCCGGCGTCGCCCGCCCGGACCCCAGCCGCGCTCCAGCCCACGGGCAAAAGCGGTCCTCGCCCGGCTCGAGCGCGTCCACACCGGGACAGCGCTTCTCGCCGGGCTCCTGCTCGGGATCGGCGGCCCGAAACGGCTCGTGCTGACGGCGCTCGCGGCGGCAGCGATCGCGACCAGTCCGAACGACGCACACGGCGACGTCCTGCAGCTCGCCGTCTACACGGCCGCCGCGACGGTCCTGGTCTGGGCGCCGGTCCTCACCTTCGAGCTCTTCGGCGACCGGGCGCTGCAGACGATCGACAGGGCCGGGCGATGGCTCGCCCGTCGCCAGCAGAAGACAGTCGTGGCGGCGTTGCTCGTGCTGGCAGCCGGCGCCCTCGCCGGAGCGGCGGCGCTCCTGCTCTGAGGTGCGCGGGGGAAGCACGCAGCACGTCGAGTAGTGCTCCAGGCTGTGGGTTTGCCCCGGGCAGACGTATGCTCCCTCGAGACCGGAAGAGGAGCAGTCGTGCGATCCGTTGAGAGGGAACGTGCCCGTTCGGAGCCGCCCGATTCTCACCAGGGCGAGGGTCGCGCGGCCGAGACTCGCCGCGGGGCCGTCCTCGGGCAGTTCTGGCGCGTGATCGACGCGATCAGGAAAGGCGACGACGAGGCCGTCCAGCGCCTCGTGGTCGACCTGAGCCGCCGGCACTGGATCTTTGCGCCGCTCGCTCTGGTGGTCGGGACGATCGCAATGTTGTTCGAGGGCGTGAAGCTCCTCGTCACCAACTGGCGGCTGAGCCTCGTCCAGCTGCTGCCCGCCATGTGGATTTGGGTGGCCATGATCGATCTGAAGGCCCATGTATTGCACGGCAAGTCGTTCCACGTGCTCCGCGGGCCGATCCTGATCCCGATCGTGCTCGCGATCACGGCGATCACCGCGGCGAGCTTCTTCCTCAACGCGGTCTTCGCCTTCGCGATCTCGAAACCCGGCCATCCCGAGATCCACCCGGCGTTCGCCGAGGCCCGCAAGCATCACCGCACCGTGCTCGGATCCGGTGCAGTGATCGGGCTCCTCCTGGGGTTCTCGACGGTCGTCGTGGTCCGGTGGGGGCTCGCGTGGTTCACCCTCAGCCTCGGCATCGTCGTGGCGATCATGATGGTCACCTACGTGACCATCCCGGCCCGCCTGATCGGGATGAACACCAAGGCGCCACGAGGTGAGAAGGTGAAGGCGGCCGCGGTCGGCGGCATCCTCGGAGCCGTTGTCTGCTCGCCTCCGTATCTCCTCGGCCGAATCGGCCTGCTGCTGCTCGGCTCCAACACGCTGTTCCTGCTCGGGATCGTGCTCCTGGCCGTCGGCCTGGTGCTCGAAGCCGGGGCCACCAGCGCCGTCAAGACGATCAAGATGAGCGCGAAGCTCGTCGCCGGCCAGCCGGTCGACAGCGTGCAGCCAACCGAGTCGGGCCGATGAGCAAGGCGCTCGGCGGCCCCGTCGCGCAGCTGCCTGCTGAGGAGTCGGCCGAGGACTCGGCCGAAGCGCCGCGCCGCTGGTGGGCGCTCGCGCGCAACAGCCTCCGGGCCCCGGGCGCCCTGGTGCGGCTTGCCCTGTACGACCCGGCCCACATTCCGGAGCGGCTCACGATCTACTCGGTCGACAAGCAGGCGGACAGCGCCAGAGCCTGGGCGGAGAAAGCCCGCGAGGCCGAGCCGGGAGCCCACGTGGCGGTGCTCGCCGATACCCAGCGTCGTCGCACGGTCAGCACGGCGCGCATCGACGGCGCCGTGGCCGGAACGCCGTTCTTCATCGCACTCGTCCCCGCCTACATTGCGTTCCTGCGGCAGGAGGTGCGTTTTCACCTGCGGGTGGCGGCGCTGTACGGCGAAGACCCGTCCGATCCGCGGATCGCCGCCGACTTCCTCGTTCTGCGGCGCGTCCACAAGGACACCGAGCGGGCGCTCTCCGAGCTGGCCCTGGTGCGCGCCAACCCGGTCCCGCCGCATCGTGAGCGCACCCCGCTCAAGTCGTGGTACGAGGCCGTCGTCAGCATCCTGATCCTCGCGGGTTTCATGCAGGCTCCCGAGGAGGGTGGAGCGAAGAGCCGCAGCCGCGGCCAGCAGGTGCTGCGGGCAGTGCGCTTCGTGGTGGCCGCGACGATCTGGGTCCTGACGTGGGTCGTGCCGATCACGTTCATGATCGTCATGTCCTGGGCGTGCGAGAGCGACGCCCGCCGCTTCGGCGAACGTGTGCTGACCCACTACGGCGACGAGGGGATGGACATCGCCGTTGCGATGGCCCGCGCGGACCGGAAGTCCGGCGGCAACCGCGCCGTCAGCATCGCGCGCGGCGCGCTCGTCGTGCTCTCCGTCGCGCTCCCGCTCGCACTGATCGCATCCACCGTCGTCGCCCACGCCGGCCCGTTCGGGCTCGACCTGCCGAAGGCTGCAGGCGCGCTCGCGGCACTCGCGCTCGTGATCGGCGTCAGCGCCGCCGCGATCCGCGGCTGAGATCGCCTCACAGTGCCGCGCGAGCGACTGCTCCTGTGCCGGCTAGAGGTGCGCCAGCACGCGGTCGAGCGGCCGCGGCACGCGCTCGAGGTCGAGTGCCTCCACGAGGAGCACCGCGTACCGCTGCTTGCGGTTCCACATGAATCCGTGCAGCTGTTCCTCGAGCGGCCGGGCGCGGTGCGCAGGCTGCTTCTGGTACGTCCGGAACGCCCGCAGGTCGCCCTGCTCCACCAGCACGCGCTCCATCCCAGCGGGCCCCACCGCCCGCGTCAGCTCATCCTCGAGATCGCGCGTGCAGGCGTAGAACCCGGCACGCTCGAGCCCATCGCGGTCGTCGCACCCCAGCGCACGCAGGAAGTGCCGCTCCTCACCAGCGTCATAGAGCCCGGCGACGCGGAAGCCGCGGTACTGGACGAGCATGGGCGGCAGGTTCCCGTAGCCGCCCATCGGCACGACGGCGATGCCCTCGGCCCGCAGGTCGCGGCCGCGACGGCGCGCGAGCGTCTCGACGGCGCGGCGGTCGCTCGTCCCCTCGACGAGGATGACTCCACGGAGCTCCATGACTGCATCAGATCAGGTCGCCGACAAACGCCTCGATGTACTACCCGTAGAGGCAGACCGCGGCCGAGACCAAGGTGTCCGCGGGCTCGAGGCCCGGCTGGAGATCGGGCTCGCGGGCCCCAGAGCGCGGTGCCGGTAGACGTCGAGCAGGTTCCACTTGCCGGCGTCTCCGTTCTCGACGTTCGCGATCTGCTCGACACTGCCGCTGCGGACGGAGAACGGTGCAAGCAGCAGCGGTGCAAGATGAACGGCCGCTCGTTGATGAGGAAGCCGATCCAGTAGCCGACGTTCGACGGGCTCGAATGATCAGGACGCTGCGGCGCGAAGAGCGTGAGGACGGCCATGAGCGTCGTCGTCGCCAGGTAGCCGAAAGGCACCCTCGATTGCCACCCCGCGCACCGGACTTGCGAACCGGTCGTCGCTGAGCCAGGGTTGACTCGATGACGGACTACGTGATCAAACCGCTCGCTCCGGACACCTGGGACGCGTTTGCGCGGCTCGTCGAGCGCCACAACGGTGTGTTCGGCGGCTGTTGGTGCACCTGGTTTCACACGGTCCACGCCGAGAAGACCTTCACCGCCGAGGGCAACCGCGCGCTCAAGAAGCGGCTGGTCGAGGAGGGCCGCTCACACGCTGCACTCGTCTTCGACGGTGACGAGGCAGTGGCGTGGTGCCAGTTCGGGAGCCCGGAGGAGCTGCCGAACATCCACCACCGCAAGGAGTACGAGGCCGCCCTCGACGCTCCGCCCGACTACCGGATCACGTGCATCTTCGTGGACAAGAAATACCGGCGCAGAGGGGTGACGGCGGCAGCTCTTCGCGGTGCCGTGGATCTCATCGCGCAGCGCGGCGGCGGTGTTGTCGAGGGCTACCCGCACGACACCGCCGGCAGGAAGGTCTCCGTGCTCTACAACGGCACACGGTCCCTCTACGAACGAGCCGGGTTCACCTACGTCCGCCCCAAGGGCACGAGGAACTGCGTGATGCGCCGGGTTGTGCCCTGAACATTGGACGAGTTCATTCGTCGGCCGGGCGCGGGAAGACGAACAGTGGAACGACGGCCGCTCCGGCGACGAGCAGGGAGACGATCGTGCGGTAGCTCGAGTTGGTCAGGTTGCTCCCGAGCGGGAGCGTCGAGATCCAGTAGATGATCAGCAGGCCGGCCGTCGCGAGCCCGAGCCAGGTCGCCGTGAAGGCGAGCAGCACCCACCGGCGGGCGAGGAGGCCGACGACGAGCGCGAGCAGGATCACCCAGACCAGCAGTCCCCAGCTTCCGGTCTTGCCAAGCTGCACCCAGATCTCGTGTGCGGCCGGCTCGACGCGGTCGGTGTGCGCACCGAGATACGACGGGCTCACGGCATCCGCGAGGTTGTAGTCGGGCGTGCTGAGGCCGTAGGCAGAGCAGTAGAGCTGCCACGGAACGATCAGAACGAGAACGGCGCCAACGGCCTTCGCCGCCGGCCGCACCAGGGTCCGGTCCCGGGTGGAGACGACTCCGACCGCGAGCGCGACACAGCCCGCGAGCGCGAAGAGGAAGCCCTCGCTCTTCGTCACACCGGCCATGCCGAGGAACGCCGCGAAACAGCCGAGCAGCCACGACTCCTGTGGACGCCCGACGAGCCAGGCGGCGCCGGCTGCGACACCGAGACCGACGAAGAGGCCGAGCGGCACGTCGGCGTACCGCGTCAGCAGTTGGTAGAGGAACTGTGGTGCGCCGAGCAGGGCGATCGAGACGACCGCGATCATCGAGGAGCGGGCGTGGTTGCGGAGCAGCGACCAGAGGGCGAGCGGAAAGCCGCAGGCGAGGAGGAGCAACTGGAGGCCGATCGCGGTCGAGTCGTAGCGGCCCATCGCCTTGAAGCCGAGGGCCTCGAACGTCGGGAACCCGAGCGGATACGGCGTCCGGCCGTAGTTGCCGGAGCGAAGCGCGGCCGGCGCGGCCCCCGGATCGGCATAGAGGAGCCGGGCCTTGGCGAGCCAGACCGCCCAGGAGTCCCATTCGATGTCGGGCCGAACAGCAAACGTGCGCGCCGCGTAGACGAGAAGCACCGCGAGCACGACGAACAACGCACCTCCCAGAGCGCCGTCGAGCCCCGGGCGCCGTACGCGCCCGCGGAAGGGGCCGACTCTCCGCCACGCTCGGGTGCGCACGGCTGCAGCGAGCACGACGAGCGAGCCGATGACGACCGCCGTGATCGCAACCGGCACGCCGAACAGCGCGACGTACGACGCGGGAACGACCACCACGACGATGCCGAGCGGGTAGGCCGCTCCGGCGCGATACCAGCCGCCGCGATCCCCGCCGACCGCGCCGGCGGCAACGAGCGCCGCCAGGCCGACGGCGAAGTAGCCGAGGTTCGCGAGCGCGAGGCCGGTTAGCTCATGTGTCACCGGCCACCCTCGACACGAAGATCAGCTGGAGCCCGCTGCGCCACTGAGCCGAGTACTTCAGCGGCAGCACGCCCGGGTCGGCGTCCCACGAGAGCACAACCGTTGCCTTCCTCAGGTCGGTCGTCTCGATCGCCGGCAGCAGGAAGACATGCGCGATCAGCCTGGCGACGTACTTCTTGTCGCCGTTCGAACTGAACGCCTCGTGAGGCATCTGGATGAAGTAGCGGTCCCACGGCCGGAGGTAGTAGCGCCACCAGTCGAAGGTGTCCATCGTCATCGGGATCGCCGTCCCGAATGCGCGGTCTCGCTGGTCGCGAGTATCGTTCGCATACGCGTCGTGCTGCGTGCGCAGGAGCCGCCAGGAGTGCGGCACGTCGATCCATCCCGAGTAGAGGAGCAGCAGTACGGCGAGGGTCGCGAGCGCGCCGGCCGCCCATCGCCGCGCCCTCGTCACCTGACGCTCTCCGGGCTCGTGGCCATCCGGAGGGAGTATCGCTGCGGCGGGCGATCCAAGATCGTCATCTACCGACCCGCGGCGGCTGCAGGCCGGTAGACCGTTCCCAGGGAGATGACGGTGCTGAGACTGGGGCTCGTCCTGCTCGCACTGGCCGGGGTGACAGCCTGCGCCGCGGGGAAGCCGAAGCCGATCGAGACGCCGCACCAGGTGGCCACACTCCTCCGGGATACGTGGGGGACGACGAAAGGATCGCCTTCGTTCGACTACTCGTGCACGAGGCTCGACGATCGTGGCCGGCTGTTCACGTGCCTCGCGAAGGACCGGACGGACCTGGTGAAGCTCGCGTCGTTCGACGTCATCTGCAACGCCTCGAACTGCACATGGACGGACTACCCCGCCTACCTCGGATAGAGCGCAGTACCCGAGCACTTGACGTATCGACAGGATTCGATGTATTGTCATATCGACAATCGTCGAAGCATCTCGGAGGCCCCCTTGCCCATCTCTCGCCTCTCCGTCCGGCTCGCGTGAGCGCCCCACTTGCACCGATCGCCTGCTGCGCGCCGCTTGCGGCACCGGTCATCTCCGATGCAGAGGCCGAGGCGACGGCGGAGATCTTCCGGTCGCTCGCCGATTCGCATCGCGTGAAGATCGTGAATCTGCTCGCGACCGCCGCCGGGCCGGTCTGCGCCTGCGAGCTGATCGAGCCGCTCGGGCTCGGACAGCCGACCGTCTCCCATCATCTGAAGAAGCTCACCGATGCGGGACTGCTCGAACGGGAGCAGCGCGGCAGGTGGGCCTACTTCTCGCTGAACGCCGACGCGCTGCGGATACTCGCGACCGTGACCGACCTGAAAGGAGCGTGTTGCTGATGGCCACTCGTGCGGACGAGCTCCGTGAAGAGGTTCGTCGCCGCTACGCCGAGTCTGCGCACGCAGTCGCAGAGAGCTCCGGCGGCTGCGGCAGCGGCTCGTGCTGCGCGGACGGCGAAAGCGACGCGGCAAGTTTCGGCGAGGCGCTTTACGACGCCGAGCAGCGCGGTGAGCTCCCTGCTGCAGCGGTTCTCGCCTCGCTCGGCTGCGGCAACCCAACCGCCATCGCTGAGCTCCGCGAGGGCGAGGTCGTGCTCGATCTGGGCTCGGGCGGAGGGATCGACGTCATCCTGTCGGCCAAGCGAGTCGGGACGTCCGGCACTGCCTACGGCCTCGACATGACCGATGAGATGCTCGCGCTCGCGCAGCGCAACGCGGCCGATGCGGGTGTCACGAACGTCCATTTCCTGAAGGGAATCATCGAGGAGATCCCGCTGCCCGCGAGCTCTGTCGACGTGGTGATCTCGAACTGCGTGATCAATCTCTCGACCGACAAGGCGGTGGTGATCGCCGAGGCCGCCCGCGTCCTCAAGCCGGGCGGCCGGCTCGCTGTCTCCGACGTCGTCGCCGAGGATCAACTCACCGCCGAGGACCGGGCAGAGCGTGGTTCATACGTCGGCTGTATCGCCGGCGCGCTCTCGAAGGGCGAGTACCTCGCGGGTCTCGAGGCGGCCGGGCTGGAGGACGTCTCGGTCGACTTCACCCACCAGGTGGCCGACGGGATGCACGGCGCGATCGTCAGGGCGCGAAAGGCCGACAAGCCGACGGGGAACGAGCTGCCGGTGGTTCAGCCTGCCGCGAGAGCAGGCTGCTGCTGAGCCTGGCCGGAACCGCTCAGGCGAGCAGCTCGCCGAGTGTCCGGAGTTGATCGGGAACGACGCGGAAATACGCCCAACTGCCGCGTTGTTCGCGTTCCACGAGACCGGCATCAAGCAGCACCTTCAGGTGATGGCTGACAGTCGGCTGCGTGAGCCCGAGCGGCTCGGTCAGGTGGCAGACGCACGCCTCACCGGTCGGCTGCGCCTGGATCAGGCTGAGCAGGCGCAGCCGCGCCGGGTCGGCGATCACCTTCAACGCCTGCGCGAGACCCGCTGCCTCGTCGGCGTCGAGCGGCCCGGCGAGGAGCGGCGGACAGTCACCGGTGAGTGTTGCGATCGGTCTCACGGGCAACACATTGACAGAGATCTATGTCCTTGTCACACTGGCGTGCACATAGACAGCCGTCGATACCAGGAGAGGTGGGATGAGCCAGGCACTTGATCCGGTCACACAGCGGCACGTCCGCCATGCCGCCGACCAGCTGAAGGCCGAGTTCGCAGGCGTCTTCTCGGTCGAGACGATCGAGCGCTACGTCGGCGAGTCGCTCGACCTGCTCGGCAGCTCCAGGATCGACGTCTTCGTGCCCGTGCTCGCGCACCGCTTCGCGCGCGAACGGCTGAAGGCGCTCGCCCAGGCCGAGCATCTGGTGGTCACCGATCAGCCCGAGGTGCTGTTCGTCTGCGTCCACAACGCCGGTCGCAGCCAGATGGCCGCGGGACTCGTGAAACTTCGCTCGCAAGGCCGGGTCCATGTCCGCTCCGCCGGCAGCGCACCGGGAGAGGAGATAAACCCGGCCGCGATCGTGGCGATGGAAGAACTCGGCGTCGACATGAGCGAGGAGTTCCCGAAGCCGCTGACCGATGAGTTCGTGCAGGCCGCCGACGTCGTGATCACGATGGGCTGCGGCGATGCCTGCCCGATCTTCCCCGGCAAGAAATACGAGGACTGGGAGCTCGACGACCCCGCCGGCCAGGACCTCGACGCGGTCAGGACGATCCGCGACCAGATCGACGAACGCGTCCAGCGCCTGATCGCCGAGCTCCTCCCGGCCGAGTGAGCCGCTCCTACCTGCGCTCGCTGGTCGCCGAGGCGATCGGGACGTTTGCGCTCGTCTTCGCCGGCTGCGGCGCGATCATGGTCGACGCCAAGACACATCAGCTCGGACACATCGGGGTCGCGATCACCTTTGGGCTCGTGATCATGGCGATGATCTACGCCGTCGGACATATCTCCGGCGCCCACTTCAACGGCGCGGTCACGTTCGCGTTCGCGCTGACGCGGCACTTCCCGTGGCCGCGCGCTGCCGGCTACTGGACGGCACAACTGGCGGGAGCACTCGCTGCGGCGCTGATCCTGCGCGGGTCGCTCGGCAACATCGCCCACGTCGGCGCCACGCAGCCGTCGGGGTCGCAGGCGCAGTCGTTTCTCTGGGAGCTCGTGATGAGCGCGTTTCTGATGTTCGTCATCCTCGCCGTCGCCACCGACACGCGCGCAGTCGGAGAAGCGGCCGCGATCGCGATCGGCGGCACGATCGGCCTCGACGCGATGTTCGGCGGCCCCATCTCGGGCGCCTCGATGAACCCGATCCGCTCGATCGCCCCAGCGCTCGTCTCCGGCGACCTGCACGCGCTCTGGCTCTACATCGTTGCGCCGATCCTCGGGGCCGCGATCGGCGGGCTCGCCTACCAGTTCACCCGCGGGGAACACCCCGACCCGGAAGTCGTGTGACGCCCACCGCGACCTGACGAGACTGGAGGTCGCCCGCGGTGCGGACCCGCAGGCGAGCATCTCTACGAGGACAAGACGAGCCTGGCGATCGAAGAGTGAGCCCGGACGAGGCGATCACCCCGGCCCGCGTTCGGGAGATTCACCGCGAGCAGCTCGCCAAGCTCGAAGCCGGTCGCGAAGAGCGCTACTGGGTCTTCTCCGGCGCCTGACGCAAAGAGCTACCGTCCGGCCGGCACTTTGCAGGCGCCGCCGAGCTCGTCGGCAAGCCCGATCTCCGTGAGGAACACACCGCCCTTGCGCGGGAGCAGCGAGCTCGCGAGGAGTCGCCTGGTCGCCGGGAATCGCCGAGGACTCGGAAGCCCGCAGACGCACGTCCGCATAGCCATGCGCCGGAACACACACCTGAATCGGATGGAACGCCGTGTCCTGAGAGACGAGGGCGTGCATGCCGCCCTGGTTCGACGACAGCTCGACCGGACCGCGATGTGACGCCTTTCGGACGCGCGAATCCCGAAGGTGATCGTGCGCAGAACGGGGCCACGCTGACCCGGCTTCGCGAAAACGCGCACACGAGTGGTCACGCCCGGACGAGTCCACCCGTCGTCGTAGAGCCCGAAGGAGAGCCAGTCGGTCCGCCACGGTTGCGCCGCGTCGATCAGGTTCAGCCCTTGCTGATTCGCGATCTCCTTGCCGGAGACCCTGAAGCGCGACTCCTGATCGGCCTCGAGCACGTACCGGGTCAGCGATACGTCGGCGCGACCGGTCTTGGGGTTGAAGTGCCAGTCCACCTTCGGGAACCAGAAGCTGCTGTAGGTGAACGCACCAGGCGGCAGCTCGACGTCGCGGTCGATCGATGCGTTCCAGTACTGGTAGTCGCGCCAGATCCGGAAGTTGAGGAACCAGTCGCTGGAGAGCGGATAGGTGGCAATCGTGACATCTCGCGTTTCTGTGCACGGCCTCGTCGACCCAGGTGAATTGGCCGACCTGCGGGTTGGTGATCGGCCGAGTCGCCCAGTCGTTGGTGCCGAAAAACCGGGTGAACACGTACGTGGTGGTTGCGACAAGCGCCACGACGAGCATGGCCGCGAGCGCCAGCGGTGATCCGGAGCCGAGGTCGCAGGCGACCGGCCAGGAGGACGAGCGCGCTCCCGACCAGCGTGAAGAGGACAAGGCGACGCGTGCGCCCGTCAGGCTGCCGAATGCATGCGCGAGCGGCCGGTAGACGCCCGCGATCGGGGTGTCCGCGTCGATCGGCTCGAACTCGCCCCCAGGTCGAACCATGGAATCGCACCGACCACGAACCCGAGAGCGACGAGCATCGCAGGTAGACACAGCGACCAGCGCAGCGTCCTGGCATCGAGTCGCCGCGCAGAGGACTGCGATCACGACGATCGGGACGAGGTACGGCAGAAAGCGGTCGTGGACGTACGTGTTGTAGAGCACGTCGAAGTTCGTGCTCTGGAACATCATCAACGGCCATCGTGACCGATCCGACCCAGGCGAACGCGTGCCGCTCGCCTGTTCGCGCGGCCGCTCGCGGCGTTCGCCAGCAGCCAGGCGACGCCCCCGACGAACGGGAGCACTCCGAACGCCAGCGAGAACGTCGCCAGGTGCTCCACGAACGATCCGGCGATGCCGTGGGGCAGCAACTGCTCATGCTTCGCGTACCTGCCGTAGATGCCGGCGAGCGCTCGACAGCTCACCCGAGTCGCGCGCAGCGCGAGAGCGACGATGAAGGCCACCACGACAGAGCGACGGCCAGGAGATCGTGCCTCCGGAGCAGGCTACGAACACTGCGCTCCCCGCCGCGCAGCTCGTACCCGATCACGGCCAGCGGAAACACGATCAGCAGCCCAGCAGCTCGCCACGCGCGAGGTACGCGATCGCGATCATCGCGAGCGCAAAGAGGTCGTTGCGACGAGACGGAGACACTGTCGCCCGCTGCATCGCGTAGATCGCCCAGACCGCGGCCGGATACGCCGCGACCTCGGTCATCATCATGGCCGAGAGAACGATCCACGGCATGACGACGGTCAGGCCCGAGGTGAGGCAGGCGGCCCAGACCCGCCCGGTGACCCGACGCGCGAGGAAGAAGGCCGGGAATGGAGGCGGAGGACATGATCCACGCGTTGGCCAGGTGGACGGCGTGCACGTCCTGCGGCACCAGCCCGTGCCGGAAGAACGGCGCGATCAGCAAGCGGGTAGAGCTGCGAGTAGCTCCCGATGTTGACGCCGTGGATGCGAGGGACGAGCGAGTGTGTCCGCGCGATGCTGATCGCGAGCCGCTCGTAGCGAAGCTCGTCGTCCTTCGCGAACCAGTCGAAGGAGCGCGACGTCAGCTCGGAGAGGAACGTCGCCGCGATGATCCAGAGCAGCACGGAGAGAACGCCGTCGCGCAACTCGTGCCGTCAGGAGCCGACTCGTTCTCCAACCGGCGGGCTTGGCGAGCAGCCGATCTCTGCACCTCGACTCATCCTACGTGGGGGTTCCCGTGCCGGCCCGACTGCCAAACGAAGCGTCTAGTAGGCGCCCCTCCGCGAGAACACGGCCCACGGGGTCTTGAAGAGAATCGATACGTCCAGCCAGATCGACCAGTTCTCGAGGTAGTAGAAGTCGAGCCGCACGAGGTCGTCGAAGGTCAGATCGGACCGTCCGGCGACCTGCCAGAGGCCGGTCATGCCCGGGAGCACGTTGTACCGGCGCCGGTGCCACGGCTCGAGCTGCTCGTAGTCGCGCAGCGGCAGCGGACGCGGGCCGACCAGCGACATCTCGCCGCGGAGCACATTGACGACGTTCGGGATCTCGTCGATCGAGAACCTGCGGAGCCACCGGCCGACGTCCGTGACGCGCGGATCGTCCCGGATCTTGAACAGCGCGCCGCTCGCCTCGTTCGCACGTGCCAGCGACTCCTTCTGCTCGTCGGCGCCGCGCACCATGGTTCGGAACTTGAGCATCTCGAAGGACTGCTCACCGAGCCCGATGCGGCGATCGGCATAGAACACGGGGCCACGCGAGGTCAGCTTGATCGCGGCGGCGATCAAGAGCCAGAGCGGCAGACCCACCACGACGATCATGACGCCGACGACGAGATCGAAAACGCGCTTCGTCGCGAAGTCGGTGCCGGCAAAGATCGGCGGGCGCAGCTCGAAGAGAGGCACCCCCTGCCCGGGCACGTACTCACCGCGCTCGATAAGGAGCTCCGTCGTCCGCGGCGCAACCCGAACCTTCACGCCTCTGCGGTGCGCCGCATCGACGATCTCGAGCAGCCGGCCCTCGTCGAGACCGGAGTCGGCGACGATCAACTCGTCGATATGCGGTCCGGCGAGCGTCTCCTCGACTTCGGGGCCGGGATCGATCTCACCGGAGAACTCGTAGTAGATCCCGCCGCGCCGCGCGCCGAGCGACTCGCGTAGGTGAGTCCGGGCGGCCACCTCGCCCACGAGGACTGCCTTGCGGCGCACCCCGACCGCAGCCATGACCGACCCCGTGACGAGCTCATAGCTCGCGCGGAACAGGCCGATGCAGGCCGCTACGAGGACCGCACCGACGATGTAGAGCCCGAAGGTGGTGAAGTGCTGCCCGGTCCCGATTGCAAACGCGAGGGCGAGCGCGGCAACGAGGAACACGCTCGGCACGACCCGGCCCGCGCCCTCGCGCAGCTCGCGCGGCGCGTACAGGCCCGCCCGCCAGAAGACGAGCACGAGCAGGAGGATGAGGAACGCGAGCCATGACGTCTCCTGGTCCCAGAGAAGGCCCCAGAGGATGGGCTTCGGGTCCACGACGAGCGCGCGCAGGGAGAGCGCGCCGTACAGGCCGATCAGGAGCCCGCAGATGTCGATCGCCACGAGCGCAGCGATGCTCCCGAGCCGGCGCAGCAGCGTCTTGATCGGCGATGAGGACAGCAGATACGGGCGGGAAGCGCGGACGTCCTCGGCCGGGCGAGGTGCTTTCACGGGGCGATCGTAGCCTCGTGCCAGTCGAGCATCGGCGCGGCGGACGCTCGAGCAGCGAGCTCCGCGACGGAGAGCGGACGCCGCCGCAGGCGCAGAGCGCGCATCGCCGCCCCGAGCGACAGCGCACGGCGGCGATCGATGAGCTCCCAGTCGTGGAAGTGCAGGTGAACCAGGCCGTCGAGCCGGACGAATCCGCGCGCCAACATCCCGAGTGAGTGGGTCGCCGGAAGCTCGAGCAGTTCTGCCCCGCTCGGAAGGCCCACCCTGCGGGGCCCCGGGAGCTGGAGCCGAGGCGACTCCCCGGCGAGGTACTGCTGCTGAAACGTCGTCGATGTGCAGTCGACGTAGCCAAACGTGGCCAGCACTTCGGCAAGCGGCTCGTCGATGTACCAGCCGCCGCCGCAGAAGTACCGTGGCGCCAGGTCGTGGGCGCGCAGCCATTCGGCTTCATCACGCACGATTGCGGCCGGGTCGGACCCGCCCAGTGGGCGCGCCTGGGTGGGCCCACCCCAATGCGTATGGTGACCGAGGGGCGCCAGCGCGGCAGCCCGCTGCGCACGCTCGAGCCAGAGCTCTTCGTCCTCTCCGGAGCCGGCATGCGGCGGCCGCAACAGCGGCGTGACGATGAATCCCCCCGGCCGTCGCTCGAGCAGCCGCTCGAACGCATGCCAGACTGCATCGTCAAGCGGTCGCTCGACGTGACACGAGACGACCGCGTAGCTTTCAAACTCGTCCACGATGCGCATCTTCGCACCCAAGCAGGCGACCGCTGTTGCCGCCGTGATCGTCGCCGCCGTCCTGCCGCGTCTCGCGGTACTGGCGTTCGAGCGCGGGTCGATCCTCACGGCCTATACCGAGAAGAGCGACGACTTCGCGAGGACGTTCGTCGCGTCAGGGACATTCGGATTCGTCGCAGGCCATCCATCGGCCTCCACTCAGCCGCTCTACGGCTTCTTCCTCGTTCCGCTCTACTGGGTGCTCGGGCGCTCCTGGGAGGTTGTCGGTCTCGCCCAGATCGGCCTCGCGGCGGCGACCGCCGTCCTCGTCTACTTCGCCTCGCGTCTCGTTGTCCCACGCCTCGCGCTTCCGATCGCCGTGGTCGCAACCTGGAACCCGTACCTGATCTGGCATGACGTTCACGTCAATCGGGAGATCACGGATCAGGTCGCCCTCGCCGCGATCGTACTCGTCGCGATGCTTGCAGTACGACGCTGTTCACTCGCTCTCCCGGTGCTACTCGGCGCACTCTGTGGAGTGGCGATCCTGGGCAACTCCCGGCTTGCCGCACTGCCGATCGTCCTCGCCGTGTTCGTCGGCGTCTTCACGCCTGGGCGCAAGCTAGTCGGCGCCTTGCTCGTCATAGCCACGGCGGTGATCGTCGTTTCACCCTGGCTCATTCGAAACGATGCGCAGGTTGGCTGCTTCGCGATCACGACGGATGCACGCGCTCTCTGGAAAGCGAACAACGCGCAGACCTACACGACGCTGGCCGACGGGAAATGGATCGACGATGTGCCTCAGCCCTCGTCGTTTCCGCCGTCGCCCCAGGACGCCGCGACCATCTACCACGAGACCGGTCACTATCCCGCAGTGAACGAATGCGCCCAGATGCGCTACTTCGAGCACCTCAGCGTGAAGTTCATGGTCCACCATCCAGACGAGAAGGCCAAGCTTGCGTTGCAGGCCACACAGCTTCTGTGGGATCCGCGCTCGCACGAGACCCAGGGACGATCGGGCAAGGGCACATGGCGCGACTCGGCGCGCCGCATCGTCGAGCCCGTCTGGGCGATTCCGATCATGCTTCTGGCCCTGGCCGGCCTCTTCTTGGCCGTCGACAAGATATTCGCCGTGCTCGCCGCGAGCCTGCTCCTCTACAACACGATCGCTGCGATGATCTTCGCCGGGACCACGCGCTACCGCGTTCCGTTCGACTTCTTGCTCGTCATGCTCGCGGGCGCCGCCATCGATCGCTTGTTGAGCAAGTCGCGGTACACGAGCTCGACACCGTCGGCGGCAGCCTCGGCCGAGAACTGATCGAGCGCGCGCCGACGGGCTGCGGCCCCGTAACTGCGCACGAGCTCCTCGTCGCCCGCGAGTGTGACGATTGCGCGGGCGAGCAGCTCGATGTCCTCGGGCGGCACGACGGCTCCCGTCTCGGCGTCGGCGACGATCTCAGGCAGGCCCCCCACCGCGGTGACGATCGCCGGCCGTCCGCGCTCGGCCGCCTCGAGCGCGACCATGCCGAACCCCTCGCCTCGCGACGGCACGATGACGATCGCATTCCGCTCGTAGACCTCGGTCGCAGGCGAGACGCGCCCCAGGAACGTGACACCGTCGGGCGCGTTCGCCCGAAGTTCCGCGTCGAGCGGGCCGGCGCCTGCGATCTCCAGGGTCAGCGCCGGCAACCGGTCGCGCGCCCGGCCGAAGGCACGCAGCAGGAGATCGAAGCCCTTGATCGGGATCAGCCTGCCGACCGCGGCGAGCCGCAGGGAGGCCGGCGGCGGAGGCGGCTCAGGTCCCGGCTCGATTCCGTAGTGCACGACCGTGAAGTCGTCCTCGCGAAAGCCTTCGGTGTCCGCCAGGTAGCGCGCGAGGCCCCGCGAGATCGCGATCTGCCGGTGAGCGAACCGTCCGGCGGCGCGATCCGCCGCTGCGATCGCCCGGCTCGACCGGAACTCGTTGAACCCGTGTTTCGTGCTCACTCGCACGGGCACCCGCGCAAGCGCTGCGACGGGAAGCCCGAGCACGTCGGCGTGCACGAGATGCGTGTGCACGATCGTCGCCCGGCTCCGCACGAGACGGATCGGGGCGGTCGGATCGAGATCGAAGCGCATCCGCGCGGTCTCGGTCGGCACCTCCTGTGCACGCATCGCCTCGACGAACTCGCGCGCGCCCGGCTCGCCCTCGTGCAGGACGAGCATGCGCGCATCCCAGCCTCGCGACCGAAGGCGCGGCAGCAACGACAGCAGGTGCGCCTCCGACCCGGAGACTCCCGAGACCTTCTGGACGTGCACGACCTTCATCGCGCGGCCTCGATCACGCCGTCGGCCCAGTGGCCGACCGAGTGATCGCGCTCGACCCGCGCCCGGAGCTCGCGGCCGATGCGCCCGCGCGCCTCCGGCCCCGCATCGATCAGGCCGCGGATGCGCTGGGCGAGCGCCTCTGCATCGTCCTGCGGGAACATCAGCGGCGGTTCGATGCCATCGACGAGCGCGTCGAAGCCGGGATTCGAGACGAGCACCGGCAGGCACGACGCGGCCGCCTCGAAGACGACCTTGTCGAGCGCGCCGCTCCGCATGTTGTTCACGAGGGCTCCGGCACGCGCGTACACCGCTGCGATCTCACTTCGGGGGACCGGATCCTCCACGGGATGGGCGAGCGCCGCGCGATAGGCACGCTCCTCGTCGGTCAGCGACGGCCCGCGCAGCTCGAGCTCGACTCCGTCCACGAGGGCGGCGGCCGCGACGAGCGTGTCGAGTCCCTTGGCAGGCGAGGTTCGCCCAAGGGCCAGCAGCCGGAGAGGGCCGCCCGACTGCGCAACGCAAGGGATCGCTGCGACATCGATCCCGTGGCCGATCGCGTGCACCTTCGGCGAGTCGAGCGGGAACGAGCGCCGGTCGACCGTCAGCACCGCAGTCGAGACGCGCTCACCGGCGCGCAGGAGCCTGGACGAACGCCAGTGGGTGAACCAAAGCAGCAGCGGAATACGCAGCGGCCGCACGAGCGGCGCCGCGAGCACGGCGTAGATCGGCGACATGTGCGCGAGGACCGCAGCGGGGCGGGGACGCAGCTCGGGAGCAAGCGCTGCGACGAACCGCGCGCCCCGCTCTGCCTGCGTGCGGCCGCCGATCGTCTTCACACTCACGTTCGCCGGCAGCCCGGCCTCACGCGCAACGAGCGTGAGGACGACGAGCTCGTCGACCCGCTCGGCCAGCGCCTGAAGCATCGAGACGGTCGCGCCGAGCGCGGGGTCCAGCGGGTCGACGCGCTGAGTCACGACCACGAGCTTCACGACTCGACCAGCTCGCGCATCCGCTCTGCGTACACGTCGGGCGAGGCGAGCCAGCGTTCTCCCGCCGCGCGCGCGTTGCCGGCCAGACGGGCGAGCTCGGCGCGGTCGTCGAGCACGCGTAGAGCGTCGGCGATCGACTCTGGGGACGGCTCGAAGAGAACACCGTCGACGCCGGCGGTGACGAGATCGGGGATCCCGCCGACGTTCGAGCCGAGCACCGGCCGGCCGCGGAGCTGGGCTTCGATCACGACCCGGCCCATCCCCTCGCTGCGCGACGGGAGGATCAAGACAGAGGCGGCATCGAGTTCGGCCACCACCTCCGCCGTCGAGAGCTCGGGCTGCCAGGTCGCGAGCCCGTCGCTGACGAGGGCGGCGACAACGTCCGTCCGCGTACCCTTCCCCACGATCCGCAGCTCTGCGTTCGGACGCGCGAGCCGCCACGCCTCGGCGAGCCCGTCGATGTTCTTGTACGGCTCGAGCACGCCGACGAACAACGCGACCGTGCTGCCCGGCAGCGGAGCGGTCGGGCCTGCGAACGGCGCGAGATCCATGAACGCCGGAAAGGTCGCGTCGGGCACGCGCCCGGCCTGCCGCGCGAGCCGTTCGGTGTAAGGCGACACCGCACGTACCTTCGCGGAGTGCCGCACCGCCCAGGCGCCCACCGCGTCCGCGACGCGCGCGATCGCCTTGCGGCCCGCCGACCCGTAGAGACGGCCGAAGGTGCGCCAGTCACCGTGCAGCTCGACGATCACGGGCACACCGGTGCGCGCGAGCAGCGCCGCCGCCGCCTCGAACGGGCTCTGCGCGACGATCGCACTCGGACGAAACGCACCCGCCTCACGCCGGATGCGCGCGGGCAGCGACAGCCAGAAGCGCGGCCCGTCGAACGCGCTCCGCGGGCGGAGCCGGAACGTCTCGTCACCACGCGACGCGTCGGGCGAGGCGGCGACGACGCGAACCTCGAACACCCGGGCGAGCGCATCCCACTTCAGGCGCAGGCTCGGCGACAGCGGCACGCGGTAGCGGTTGCGCGCGACGAAGAGGACCCGCGTCATCGAGCTGCCTCGGCGAGGATCGACTCGAGCCGTCCGTACACCGCGTCGGCACCGTAGGCGGCGACCGACTGCTTCGCAGCCGACCGCAGACGGGCCTGCAGCTCTGGATCGCCGAGGTAGCGCCGGACGGCTACGGCGAACGCGGCCGCATCGCCCGGTTCGACGAGGAGGCCGTTTTCCCCGTCGATCACGACCTCGGCGACGCCGCCGGTCCGGGTTGCGATGACCGGGGTCCCGACGGCGAGCGCCTCGACGACGCCGTGCGGGAAGTTCTCCCACGCCGAGGTCAGGATCGCCGCGTCGGCCGCGCGCAGGAGCCCGAGCACCTCGCCACGAGGCAACGGCCCGAGGAAGACGACGCCGGGGCCTGCCGCGGCCTCGAGCCGTGCGCGCTCCGGTCCTTCGCCCGCGATCAGCAGCCGGGGGCCGTCGAGCTCGCGCACCGCCGCGAGCGCGACGCCGAGATCCTTCTGCGCGGTCAGGCGACCGGCGAACGCGAGCACGGGACGCGGGCCCGGGTCGAACTCGGCTGCGTCGGTCACACGCGGAGCCGGGTTCGGCAGCAGGGTGACGCGCTCCGGAGGAACGCCCCACGAGACGACGAGATCGCGCATGAACGCGCTCGGGCACACGACGTGCGCTGCACGCGCGACCGCGCCGTCGCGGGCTGAGCGGAGGAGCCCGGCGAGCGGACCGCCGCCGCCCGACTGGAAGTCGCCCACCTCACCCGAGACGAGCCCGCGGCGGCGGGACCGCTCGAACGCCGGGTCGGCGGTCAGCTTCAGCACGAGCGGCGTGCGCGCCAGGAGCGCGCCGAGCGACGAACGCCCGAACATGCCGGTCGAATAGACGACGTCGGCCCGGCGGGCCCGAGCGGCGATCACACGCAGTGCAGCGAGATGACGGAGCCCGGGCGGCAGCGAGCGCGCCACCCAGCGCACCGGGTAGCCCACGGGAGCTGGTGCCGCGTCGGCGGTGACGATCGCCTCGACCTCGTGACCATGGTCGCGCAGCCAGCCGGCCACTTCCGGCGCGTGGCTCGCCGGGCCGCCGACGTCCGGCGGCCAGATGCCCGAGACCACGAGGACCCTCACGCGACGCTCCGGCGCAGGCGCGCCAGGCCGCCGACCCAGTAGAGACCGAGCGCGACGGCGCCGGCGAGCACGCCACCGGCACCCCCCGTTGCCCCGTAGCGCGCGCCGAGAAGCAGCACCGCGGGAACGAGCACCGCTATCTCGATCACCTGCCCCGCTGTGCGCATGCCCGGGCGCCCGATCGAGACCGGAAAGGACTTCGTCCACGCGAACACGAGTTGCACCACGGCCGCCAGCAGCATGACGCGGAACGCAGAAGTGGCGGAGACGTACTTCGGTTTCAGGATCCACCTGATCAGTGTCGGCATGGCCCACCACAGGATCGGTGTCACGACGAGGCCGATCGAGACGGTCGAGACGATGTACCGGCGCAGCAACGCGAAGGCACGGTCGATGCGGCCGTACTCGATGTCTCGCGTCTGTTCGGCGAGCAGCACGAGCCGCACGGGCGCGGACAACGCCGCGAAGGCCGTCTGCGGTGCGAGGGCCGCCCGGAAGTTCGCGACCTGTGCCGGCCTCGCAACGATCCCGATCAACACCACGGGCATGCTCGTCCGTACCGACATGAGCCCCGACGCGATCGTCGACTGGATCGCGAACGACCTGATCTCCGGCCGATCCTCTCCCAGCGGCTCAACCGGGGCCGACGGCCAGCGCCGGAAGACCGCCAGTGCGACGCTGCCGACCGAGAGAGTCGAGATCGCCTGCGCGATCACCACGGCCGCAAACAGCCAGTCGAGGCCGTGTTGGGCACCGATCACGACCGCCACGAGCCGCAACAGCATCGACCAGAGCAGCAACAGGCCGCGCAGGTCGTAGCGGTTGCGCACGAGCAGCACGGCGCCACCCATGCCCTCCGGCTGCTGAATCAGGGGAATGAGCGAGGCGATCAGCATCGGCGTCCGGAGGCCGCCGGTCGTCCAGATGTACGGCGAGAGCACTGCGGCGACGGCCACAGCGACCGCGCCCACCGTGCCTCCCAGCATCTTGATCGCCAGCCCGACCTGGAACAGCCTCCGGAAACGGCCCCACTGCTCACGCGCCGCATAGCGGTTGCCGTACTTCACGACGACCTCGTCGATTGTCAGGTCGACGAAGAGCTGTAGGAGGCTCGTGACGCCGAAGACGAGCGCGAAGCGTGCGAAGTCGTGCTTCGACAACTCACGCGCCGCAACGATCGTGGCTGCGAAGCCGAGGACCGCGGACCCGTAGATCCCGAAAGCCGTCGTCGCGCGACGCCTGAGGAGGCGCGAGGCCATCTAACCGCGCGAGTATAGTGGCGGCGTTGGCGAGCCCACTCAGGACGTTCGGTGCGCGGTCCGGCGCCGGGCCGCTCGTCCTCGCGGCGGCGCTGCCGTTTCTGTTTCTCCACCGCCACTACCAGCCCGCGGTCACCACCGGCGGCGTGACGATCACACTCGCGGACGTTGCACTCCTGACGGTCGTCGCCGCAGCGGCTTTCGACGGCCGGCGGAACGGCTTCGCACCCCTCAGGCGTGCCCGCTGGGCCATGGGCCTCCTCGCGCTGTTTCTCGCCTGGATCCTGACGTCTCTCATCTGGGCGAGCAGCAACGACCGAACCTACGCGACGGGATCACACATCGTGAGCGCGCTGAAGTTCGTGGAGTTCGCGTTGCTCGCGCCCGCAGTGCCGCTCCTCCTTCGGCGTGAACGAGACATCCGGGTGCTGTTCGCTGGCATGACCGTGTGGTGCACGTTCATCACCACGATTGCTTTCCTGCAGTTCATCGGCCTCGTGGACGAGTTTCAGGGTCGACGGCCGTTGCAGCGAGAACCGTCGTACGTCGGTGTGCATGAGCTCGGAGCCCTGTCCGGCGCAACATTGACCCTCGCTCTGGCAGCGCTGCTCGTCGGCCGCTGGAGGCGACGGTCCACTGTCGCCGCCGTCGCCGGAGGCCTCGGCGTGGCGCTCGCCGCTGCGCTCGACAGCGTCGGTGGGATCGCGGTCGCGACGGCAACGATCTGGGGCGTGATGCGTCTCCGCGGGCCGGTGCCGGCCAGACGCACGATCGCCCTCTGTGTGATCGTCGTCGCAGTCGGCTTGGCGGCGGTCTCACTGCGCGGGAGGGCCGTGACGGCGTTCCTCGAGTTTCTCGGCGTCCGGGCCGAGACCCAGCAGACCCAGACCCACGTGCAGACGTACGCGCACCGCACGCTGCTCGGGTACATCGGGCTGGAGATCTGGCTCGACCATCCGATCATCGGCGTCGGCTGGCAGGAGTCGATGGAGCCGGCTGCCTTCACGCCGCACCTCGCGGCCGCGCACCGCCGTTTCCCGACAGAGCCGCCTCTGGCATTCCCTGCGCCGGCTCACAAGTGGGGCGTTCAGAACGGGATCATCCAGACAGCCGCCGATCTCGGGATCGTCGGCCTCGTTCTTCTGCTCGCCACGCTGGCCTCGGCATTCCGCCTCGCACTACACGCGGCGCTCGATCGCACCCGGGACCCACCCGAGTCCGCACTCGTCTCGCTCACATGGCTGTGGGTGTCGTTCGCAGTGTTCACCGGCACCGGCCTTCTGGCAGGAGCTGCGGTGGACACGCTGCTCTGGATCTCGATCGGGCTCGCCGTCGCGGTCTCGGCCAGGCCACTTCACGATTCGCTCACCAGTGCGAGGTAAGGTGCCGCCGTGTCACCCGGCGTGGAGTCCTGAGTGAGCCGCGTGCTCGTCACCGGAGGCGGAGGCTTCATCGGCTCGAATCTCGTCCGTGCGCTCCTCGAGCGCGGCGACGACATCTGCGTGCTGGACAACTTCTCCACCGGCAACCGGGCGAATCTCTCGGGCCTCGACATCGAGGTGATCGAAGGCGAGCTTCGCTCATACGAACGCGTGCACAATGCCGTGCGAGGTCGGGAGATCGTCTTCCACCTGGGTGCACTCGGCTCGGTGCCGCGGTCGGTTCAGGACCCGCTGACGTCGAGCGCGGTGAATATCGAAGGAACGCTGAACGTCCTCCTTGCTGCGCGCGACGAGGGCGTCCGCCGCGTCGTCTACTCGTCGAGCTCCTCGGTGTACGGCCCTCGGCGCGACCTGCCGGTTCGCGAGGATCTGCCCCCGGACCCGATCTCCCCGTACGGAGTGGCCAAGCTGGCCGCCGAACGTTACTGCGTCTCGTTTTCGCGCGTGTACGAGAGCTTCGAGAGCGTCGTCGTCCGCTATTTCAACGTGTTCGGGCCTCGCCAGAGCCCCTTCTCGCAGTATGCCGCCGTGATTCCGCTGTTCGTGACGGCGATCTCGACGGGGGATCCGATCACGGTCTTCGGAGACGGCGAACAGCGACGCGACTTCACCTATGTCACGAACGCCGTGGACGGCACGATCCTGGCAGCCGAGGCACCAGACGCGAACGGCAGGATCTTCAACGTTGCGGCAAGTGCGCCGGCAAGTGTCAACGACGTGGCGGCGGCAATCGGTCAGGTCCTCGACAAGCCGGTGAGGAAGAGCTTCGAGCCCCCTCGGGTCGGCGACATCCGCGATTCGTGGGCGGACATCTCGGCTGCTCGCGAGGTGCTTGGTTGGGAGCCGACTGTTGGTCTCGAGGAAGGACTACGCCTGACGGTCGAGGCGCTCCTCTGACGCAACGACAGGCGACCGCCCCAGAGGGAATCGCTTCAAACCGTCGCGACGACGTGCAAGTTCGGGATCAGCGATCCCGGAACCGGGTTGCGGAGCGCAGCACTTCGGGCGTCGAGAGCGGCACCGGCGGTGTTCAGCAGCCAGACCGGCGGCCGCGCGAGAACGCTCCGCCGCAACGCGAGCCGGATGAAGGTGCCGAGCAGCATGGCAAGCCCCGAGGCGGTTCCGGCGCCGGGCTCGATCGTCAGCAGAGACCACTCCGCGTTCTGCTCGAAGAGCCGCCGGAGACCCTCGTGCGTCCAGCGCCAGTAGTCGACCGGAGAGGGGTGGTAGACCTGCACCCCGTGGGTCGAGCACAGCACACGACCACCCGGAGCGGTGACCCGTCGCAACTCGCGCACCGCCCCCGCCGGATCGTCACAGTGCTCGAGCACCTGCGTGCATAGAACGACGTCGAAGCTCGCGTCTTCAACGGGCAGTGACTCGACAGAGCCACGGAGATCGGCCGCGGGATTCTCGACCACGTCCACCCCTATGTAGTCGGATGCAACACCTGCGAAGTAGGGGTAGTAGGGCTTCACGCCGCAACCGACGTCCAGGACGCGAACCGGCGCGTGTCTCTCGAGCTCAACAGCCTGAGTGCGCAGCCAGTCGGCAAGCGCGGCCCGCACGACCCACGTGGGGGACGATCGAGGCGGGTCGCGGCGCTCCGCTCCCGGCCAGTTTGCAAGATCGTTGGGCACCGCCGGTCAGACTATCCCGACGGTCCTTGTGACGCGTTCCTCGCTGGGCCGCCGCCGATGTGTCCAGAATGGCCTCATGCAACTGCGCAGCAGCCGGACCGTCGAGGCCCTTGTCTGAGCAGACGCGCATCCTGCGCGTGATTGCTCGACTCAACGTCGGCGGTCCCGCACTTCACGTCTCGTACCTCACCAGGGGCCTTGCGCATCGCGGCTACGACACGACCCTCGTCGCCGGGAAGCTCGCCCGCGGGGAGGATTCGATGTCGTACGTCGCCGACTCCCTCGGGCTGGACGTACGTCCGCTGGCCGCGATGCACCGTGAGGTGTCGCCCGTCTACGACCCGATTGCGGTGACGCGCCTCGTGGGCGAGATCCGGCGCGTCCGGCCGCACATCCTCCACACCCACACCGCGAAGGCCGGGGCCGTCGGCCGCGCCGCCGCTCTCCTCGCGGGCGACGCGCGGCCGCCCGTGATCGTGCACACCTACCACGGGCACGTGCTGAGCGGCTACTTCGACCCGCTGCGCACCCAGTTCTTCCGCGAGACCGAACGCGCGCTCGCGCGGCACACCGACCGCCTGGTCGCCGTCGGGCCTGAGGTTCGCGACGATCTCGTCGCGCTCGGAGTTGCGCCCCCCGAGAAGTTCTCGGTGATCCGACTGGGCATCGATCTCGAGTCGCGTGTCCTGACCGTCGACCGGCGCGCCGAGTTCCGGCACCTGTTCGGCATTCCCGAGGACCGGTTCGTCGTCGGGTGGATCGGCCGGATGACTGCCATCAAGCGCGTCCCGGACATTCTCGCTGCGTTCAAGGCGCTGCGCGACCGCGGCGTCGAGGCCACCCTGTGCCTCGTCGGGGACGGCCCAGACCGCGACGCGATCGAGCAGCTGGCCTCCGACCTCGGGATCGTCCGTGACGTTCTCCTCGTCGGCTACCAGCGGGACGTTGCCCCGTACTACGCGTTCTTCGACGCGCTCCTGCTGCCGTCGGCGAACGAGGGGACGCCGGTGGTCGCGATCGAGGCGCTCGCGGCCGAGAGACCAGTCGTCGCCTCGCGCGTCGGTGGAGTCCCGGACGTCGTCGACGACGGCGAGAGCGGGTTCCTCGTGGAGGTCGGCGACATCGAGGCGCTCGCGGACCGGCTCGAGCAGCTTGCACGCGACCCGGAGCTGCGCGCACGGCTCGGCAGGACCGGCCGGAAGCGGGTCGTCCCGCGCTACCGCGTCGAACGGCTCGTCGACGACGTCGACGAGCTGTACCGCGAGCTGCTCACGGCGCGGGGTTTAGCACTGCCGCCATCTTCATGAAGGCGGCGAACGAAGGTTTCTTCACGCCGCTGTAGGTGATCAGCCCCGACTGCCAGCCGGAGAGGTTCGGCTCGTCCTTGAGCAGGAACCAGAGCATCATGTCGATGCGCGGGTTCCGCCGCGCGATCCCGAACGCCTCCGTCAGATAGGCCGCCTGTTTCTTCCACGAGACACCGAAGATCGGGTCGGGCGGGTTCGTCTGGTAGCCGTACTCGGTGATCCAGATTCGCTTGTTGCCGTAGAGGCGCGTCACCTCGCGAATCAGGTCGCTGAGATTCCCGAGCGTGACCGCCGTCGCCGGCGCGCCCTTGGTGGTGACCGGCTTGCTCGTCGGGGTGTCGCTCGGGCCTGCGTAGTACGGGTGGTGGGCCCAGGCATCGAACGTCTTCAACCCGGCCAGCTTGGCCGCCCGGAGAAACGCGAGCGGGGAGACCGACGGCCGCGAGCTCGACGGGTTGTTATTGCCCCGCGGCGCCGTGCCGCCGCATGCGACCCGCTCGTTCCCCGCGAGCGTCGCGTGCACGCCGTTGTAGATCGCGTTGCAGATCCGCGCGTAGTCGCTCGCGCTCTGGATCACCCAGCCCTTGGCGGTCTTGCGGTACTGCGGTGCGAGAAAGATCGGGTTGTTCGGCTCGTTCCAGGCGAGCCACTCCTTCACCGCGGGCAGGATCTGCCCGTCCGGCCCCTTGTAGGTGCCGCTGTAGCGCTTGGCTGCGGCAAGGGCGAAGTTCCGCAGGTCGACGGCCCGCTTCGGAGCGACGTTCATCCCCCTGCCGCCGTTCGCCCACGTGGGCGTGCCGTAGACCGAGAACAGCACATGGACGCCGCTCTGCGCGGCGTACTCGACCGTGCGGTCGTACAGCGACCAGTCGTAGGCGGGGTCGGCCGGGTTCGTCGCCCGCCGCGGCCGGCTCTTCGCGACGCCGTACTTGCCGCCCCAGTAGAGGTTCAGCCGCACCTCCTGGACGCGCAGCTGCTTGAAGAGCGCGAACGTCTTGTCGACCGGGCCGTAGAGGGTCTGCGCCTCGTCGTAGATCCCGACCCGCAGATAGCGCGACCCTTGGGCCGGCCTCGCGGTCGCGGCGACGAAGGCCGTCAGGCAGACGGCGATGATGACCCCCGCCCAGCGCATCCCTAGACGGTCGCCGGCTCTCGGCCGAGCGCCTTCACCCAGCGGCGGAGCCCTTCCTCGAGGTCGATCTCCGGGGCCCAGCCGAGCACCTGGCGGGCCCGGGTGATGTCGGGGCGCCGCACCTGGGGATCGTCCGTCGGCAAAGCCTCGAACACGACCTCGCTCGTCGAGCCGGTCACGCGAATCACCGTCTGTGCGAGCTCGAGCATGGTCACCTCGTGATCCGGGTTGCCGATGTTCACCGGCAAGTGCTCGTCGCTCATGGCAAGCAGGTAGATGCCGCGGATCAGATCGTCGACGTAGCACAGCGACCGCGTTTGCGACCCGTCGCCGTACACCGTGAGCGGCTTGCCCTCGATCGCCTGGTTGAGAAAGTTCACGGAGGCGCGGCCGTCGTTGCGGCGCATCCGCGGCCCGTACGTGTTGAAGATCCGCGCGATGCACGTGTCCACTCCCTGCTGGGCGTGGTAGGTCATCGTCAGGGCCTCGGCATACCGCTTCGCCTCGTCGTAGACTCCGCGCGGCCCGATCGGGTTCACGTTGCCCCAGTACGTCTCTGGCTGGGGGTGCACCTGCGGGTCGCCGTAGACCTCGCTCGTCGACGAGATCAGGAAGCGGGCGCGCTTCCACTTGGCGAGGCCGAGCGCGTTGTGCGTGCCGTAGGAGCCGACCTTCAACGACGCGAGCGGCGCACGCAGGTAGTCGACCGGGCTCGCCAGCGCCGCGAGGTGGAAGAGGTAGTCGACCGGCCCGTCGACGTGAATCGGCTCGACGACGTCGTGGTTCAGGAACGCGAACTCGTCGCCCTTGATGTGGGCGATGTTCTCGAGCGAGCCCGTCTCCAGGTTGTCGACGCAGATCACCCGATGCCCCTGGGCGAGCAGGTGGTCGCAGAGATGCGACCCGAGGAACCCGGCTCCGCCGGTGACCACTGAAGTCGGCATCCCCGCGATCGTACTGGGCCAAGCGGATTGTTCGGCTCCTCCTTACGAACCTTTTTCATCCCCCGGCCCGGCGGGAGGCGGGTGCCGCTCCAACCCTTTTCCTACCGTTTCCCGCTGTGGGACCTCCCGGCCCGAGGCGATGATGTCTCGGAGCGAGATGCGCAGGACAGTTGCCATCGGGGCTGCGGCCACCCTGGCGGCCCTCATGGCCGTCGCCGCGGCGCGCGCCGCGACCGTGACCGTGAACGCCACCGTCACCGCCGGGACGACGCTCTCGGTGGCGGGGACCGGCACACCGTCGTTCGGCCTGACGCTGAACGGCGACGACCAGACGACCTCGTACACCCTGCCGATCCAGGTCGTCGACGCGCGCGGGCTGGCCGTGGGCGGCGGCTGGAACGTGACCGTGACGTCCACCCAGTTCAGCGACGGAGCCGGGCACAGGCTCCCGACGACGGCGTCGACGATCACGGGCGTCACCTCGGGCTGCCACGCCGGCTCGACCTGCACGCTCCCCACGAACAGTGTCGGCAACACGAACCTCGCGCTCCCGGCCGGAGCAGTTGCGCCCACCGCGGTCAAGTTCTACAACGCCGCCACCGCGACCGGGCTCGGCCGGATCGACGCGAACGCGACCGTGTCCGTCGCGGTTCCCGCGAACACGATCGCCGCCACCTACACGAGCACGATCACCGTCGCGGTCGCAGCCGGGCCGTAGGCTAGGAGAGCCGTGCGCACACTGCTCGTCATCCTGGTGGCCCTCGCGGTCCCGTCGACCGCGCTGGCGGCGTTGTCGGTCACCGCGCCCGGCACGGCCACCGTGCCCGGAGTGACGCTGAACGGCGACGACCAGACCAAGTCGTTCACGATGGCGCACACGGTGAAAAACACCGGGTCCGGCAACACGGCCGGGTGGAACATCCAGGTGGCCTCGACGACGCTGACGTCGGGCACGAAGACACTGCCGGCGCTGCAGGTGACGGGGGTGACGAGCGCGAACTGCACGGGTGGCGGCTGCGTCAACCCGACGAACAGCATCACCTGGCCGGTCACGCTCGGCACGACCGGCGTGAAGATCTTCAACGCCGCCGCGAACACCGGCAAGGGAACTGTGATCTTGACCGCGACCTATCAGCTCACCTACCCCGCGAACGCCCTTCCCGGCACCTATACGGCCACGGTCACCGTGACCGCGGTCGCCGGGCCGTAGCCTCACCGATGCGCCGTCTTGCCGCATTCGCGTTCGTCGCGCTGACCATCGCTCCGGCGGCTCACGCGGCAGCGAAGCAGCCCGTCTTCGGGCTACGCGCGGTCGGCAGCAACCAGCGAGGGTACTTCGTCTTCACGGTCGCCCCCGACGGGACCGGCACGGGCGCCGTGATCGTCTCGAACGTCGGCACCGCGACCGGGACCGCCAAGCTCTTCACGACGGATGCGACCACGGGCCGCACGACCGGGACCGTCTACGAGACCAACAAGCAGCCGACGCGGGCCGGATCGTGGATCACGCTCAGCTCGACCGCGGTGACGCTCGCGCCCGGCGCGCACCGGCAGGTCGCCTTCACGGTGCACGTGCCCGCAGGCACGCCGCCGGGCGAGTGGGTCGGCGGCGTCGTTGCGGAGGCCTCCCACCAGCTTGCGAGCTCGAGCTCGAAGCAGAAGGCGAACGTCCAGATCAAGATCCGTGATCTCACCATCGTCGCCGTCGAGTCGAAGGTGCCGGGCCCGCGTGTCGTCGATTTCCGGATCGGGTCGGTCACCACCGGCGGCCGAAAGGGCTTCCAGCAGCTGTTCGTGCATTTTGCGAGCAAGGGCAACGTGCTCCTCAAGCCGGTTGGGCGCGTCTCGATCTTCGACTCGGCCAACAAGCTCGTCGAGACGCTGCCGTTCACGATGGACACGTTCCTGCCCCAGACGGCGATCGACTATCCGCTCCTGCTCAAGACGGCGCTGGGTGCCGGCGACTACCGGGCGGCGGTCACGTTGCGCGTACCGGGGGCCAGGACGTTCTCGGCCACACGCTCGTTCTCGATCTCAGAGGCGAACGTCAAGCAGGTGTTCACGTCGGCGAGCCCGACCCAGTCGGCGCCGTCGTCCGGCTCGAGCAGCTCCACCACGATCCTGGCCGTGATCGCGGCGGTCGCGATCGGCGCCCTGATCGTCGTGCTCGTCCTGTTCTGGCGGCTCCGCCGCCGAACGGCCTGAAAACCTACCCCTCTCCCCCAGACGGGTGAGGCAGCATTCACCCTTCCGAGGGAGGAGTGCATGCAGGTGGTGGGACCGGCTCACCCAACACGGGGACGACGTCGCTCGCGGGCCGGGACTGGCCCGCGGCCCGGCGCGGGACGAGCATGAGCGCAGTGCTGCGGCAGCTGCTCATCGGTGCGGTCCTGGCCCTCCTGGTGGCGGCCCCTGCGGCCGCCGGCACGATCTCGGTCGGGCTGTCGCTGACGCCGGGGACGCTGAAGGTGAAGGCGGCGCCGGTGACGGCGCCTGCCGGTGGGCCAATCTCGGTGCCGGTGACGGTCGCGGACGGACGCGGGCACGGCAACGGCTGGACACTGAGGGTCACGGGCGCCTCCGCCGTGTCGGTGGTCTCGATCACCGCGCGCTGCTCGGCGATCTCGACCTGCGTCCTGCCGACAGGGGTCGGCAAGCCGTCGGGCGGCACCGTGCTCCGCGCTGCGAAGGGCACGGGCATGGGCGTGATCAACCTCGTCGTGACGCTGACCTCGCCGACGAAGTCCGCACTCTCGTTCACGGTCTCCTAGCGCAAGTCCTTGTTCGACTCCATGTCGAACCACATCGCGAACAACGTGAACTGGCTGCCCGAGATCAGGAGCAGCGCGACGAGCACGATCGTCGCGGGCGTGATCGTGTGACCACCCACGCGGCGAACCGTCTCGAAGATGCCAAGGGCGAGGCCGACGGTGGTCATGAGGAAGCCGAAGAAGTAGAAGAAGACGAGGGGGTGGAAGTCGCGGATCACGTACTTCTCGCGCATGCGCCAGAAGAAGCCCTTCCAGAGGAGCCACGAGATGCGCGGCACGACCCGGCGGATGCGGATACCAGAGCGCTCGCCGACGCCGTAGATCGGGCGCGACTGAAAGTCGCGCACCCGCGCGTTCCAGACGTTCAGGTGCACGAGCATGTCGTTCGGAAACCCGTACGACGTGTAGATCCGGTCGAGGTCGAGCAGCTGCATGATGCGCAGTGAGATGACGGTATAGCCGGCCTGGGAGTCGGCAATGTGCCAGTAGCCCGATGCGACCTTCGTGAGCAGGCTGAGGATCGCATTCCCGATGTACCGGTTGCGCGGGATCAGCTTCCAGGCGCTGCCGGTGAACAGCCTGTTCGCCTTCGCGTAGTCGAGCTCGCCGCGCACGATCGGCAACGCCAGGTCCTCCAGCTCGTCGGGGTCCATCTGGTTGTCGCCGGCCATCACCGCCGTCGCATCCATCCGCGTGGCGAGCGCGCGCTTGTACCCCGTCACGATCGCGGCCCCGACCCCGCGGTTCTGCTCGTGGATGATCACCTCGACCCGCGGGTCGTCGACGGACCGCGCGCGCTCGGCGGTCTCGTCGCTCGAGAAGTCGTCGACCACGAAGATCCGGTCGACGAACCCCGGGATCCCCTCCAGGGTGGCTGCGATCAGCCCTGCTTCATTGTGCGCCGGGACGACGACGGCGACCGTCTTGCCTTCGAGCATGAGATGGTATTCGCCTTCGCCGCGAGCTTGCCTCTGGCGCGGGGCTACGGCTTGGCGGGCTTGGCGGCCCGCGCGTCGGCGACGATCGCCGCGATCGCGCCGAGGATCAGGCCGATCAGCGCACCGACGAGGAGCGAGGTGTTCCGCGAGTGCGCCGAGGCCTTCACCGCCCGCGCCGGCACGACGACCTTTGCGCTCTCGACCTCCTTCGCGAACGCGAGCTGCTGCTGCAGCGTCTCCTGCTGCGCGATCAGGTTGCCGAGCCGTGTCTCGGCGTTGTCCTCCTGACTCACGATCACGAGCTGCTGGAGCGGATCGAGACTCTTCGCCGAGCTCTCCGACCGCTGAATCACCGCAAGCCGATCCTTGACCGACTGGAGTTGCACGTTCACGTTGTCCAGCGTCGACCGGAACGTACGGATCTTCACGCCGACATAGGACGCGGTGGTCTGGCCGACCACGATATTGGCGAGCGCGTTCGCGGCGGCCGCGGTGGTCAGCGGACGGGAGCCGGTGACGGTGAGCGCGATGAGGGGGGTTGCCCGCGCAGCTCCGGCGCCGGTCACCGTGCCCACCTGGGCGACCGAGACGTGGCCGCGGAGCGCGCCGGGCCGCATGTCGGCTCGATTCGCCGCCTGCTCCTGCGCGGCGGCCGAGCTGACGATCAGCGAGATCGCCCGCGGGTTCGTGCCGAAGCCGTTGACGAGCACGCCGCCCGGAGAGGTCGGCTGGCCGAGCGAGATCAGGGCCGTCGCCTTGTAGGTCGTCCCGCCCCGGAACGAATAGAGGACACCGAGGATCGCGCCGATCACGAGACCGGCGACCGGCAGCCACCAGAAGGCGACCACCGCACGGCGCCAGCGGGCGAGGTCGACTTCGCGCTCCTCGTCGGGTGCGGCGCTCATCGGGTCGTGAGCCTAGCGCGTTCGGCCCATTGCCAGTGTTTCGAGAGGCCGTCTCCCAGCGGGGTGGCGGCCCGCCAGCCGAGCTCGCGCTCGATCTTGCCGGTGTCGGCCTTCGTCCGCCGCATGTCTCCCGTCTGCGCCGGGCCGTACGTCACGCGCAACGGGCGGCCGGCCACCGACTCGAGCACGCGGAGAGCATCGAGCATCGTCGCCTCTTCGCCGCCCCCCACGTTGTAGACGCCGGGTGACGCGTCCAGCGCACGCACGGTGGCATCCACGACGTCGGCGACATAGGTGAACGACCGTGACTGGGAACCGTCGCCGTACAGCTCGAACGCCTCGTCTGCCCCGAGGGCGGCCACGATTCGCGCGAACGCCATGTCGGGCCGCTGCCGCGGGCCATAGACCGTGAAGAACCGCAGTGCCACCGCCTGGAGCCCGAAGACGCGCGTGTACGTCTCGTGGAGCTGCTCGCAGGCGAGCTTCGTGATCCCATACGGATTGTTCGGCCGCGGCCCGACGTCCTCGGGCGTCGGGTACCGCTCCGCATCGCCGTACACCGACGAGGAGCTCGCCCAGACGACCTTCACGCCGGCGGCGACGGCCGCCTCGAACACGCGCTGCGTCGCCAGGACGTTGCGCCGCAGGTAGAGCGGGAAGACGTCACCGAAGCTGCGCGCCCCGGGCTGGCCGGCGAGGTGGAAGACGGCGTCGAAGCCGCCGAAGTCGAGCCGGTCCTCGGCCAGATCGACGCGCCGCACGTCGAGCCCACGTGCGTTCTCCTCCTTCAGCGCCGGGTCGTAGTAATCGGTGAAGGCATCGAGGCCGACGACGTCGTGCCCGTCGGCGCGCAGCGACTCGGTGAGGTGGGAACCGATGAAGCCGGCCGCACCGGTGACGAGATAGCGCACCGCGGAAACCTACCGGCACACCCGCTGCAGCACTCCGCCCGCCCAGCGGACGCCCACCTTGGCGCCGGTCACCGTGATGTGGCAGACATGCTCGACGGCGACGCTGCGCCCCGTGCCCACCCGGATCGCGGGCGGGCTCGTGCCGACGACGCGCACGTGGCGAAGGCCGGCGCGGCGGAGCGCGCGCAGCGCCGCGGGCGCGCTCAGTGTGCGCACCGTCTTCACCCGCCGCTCGCCGAGCCCGTAGAGCCGCGCCGACCCGACGAGGTAGAGGCGCTGCTTGTCGGCGACCACCGGCGAGTACTGCCCGTCCGGAAACGTCCAGGAGAGCGCGCCGTTCCTCGCGTCCAGGGCATAGGTGGTGCCCGCGAGCGTCGCGAAGTAGACGCGCCCGGCGACGATCGTCGGCGAGCCGGAGATCGGCCCGTCGGCGTGGAACTGCCACACGACGTCACCGGTCGCCGCGTTGAAGCAGAAGAACGTATGGGAGTAGGAGCCGACGTAGATCCGGGAGCGCCACACCGCGGCTGACGAATAGACGTATCCTCCGGTCGACTGCGACCAGCGCAGCTTCCCGCTCGCTGCGCCGAACGAGTACATCTTGCCGTCGGTCGCGCCGACGTAGACCCGTCCGTAGGCGAGTGCCGGAGTCGCATAGAAGTTGCCGGTGCTGCCGAACCGCGGCTGCACGCTCGACTGCCACACGATCTTCCCGCTCCGCGCGTTCAGCGAGTAGAGATGGCCCGAGTAGTCGCCGACGTACAGGCGGTTGCCCGAGATCGCGACGCCGCTCTTCACCTGCGAGCGGAGAGTCGTCACCCAGCGGGGTTTCCCTGTGCGGCGGCGCAGCGCCCAGATGCGGCCGTCCCAGTCGCCGACGAAGACCGAGGCGCCGACGACGACCGGCGACGACTCGGACGGGCCGATCGTGCGGCGCCAGAGGACCCGCCCCGTCCCGACCGCGAACGCGACGACCTCGCCGGTGAGCGCCGCGCTCGGCTTCCGGTTGCAGGGGGGCGCGTTGAGGAATGCCTCATAGACCACATGGCGGTCGAGCGCCGGTGAGGCGGCGACGCAGCGATGCGAGTCGAACTTCCACGCGCGCTTTCCGTTCTTCGCACCGATCGCGAAGACCACGCCCGCGTTGTTCGCGAAGAAGAGGCGGCCGTAGCCGACCGCGGGCGGAAACTCGACGAGGCTCTGCGCCCGGAAGATCCACTCGGTGCGGAACGGAGGCGCGAGCAGCACGCCGTTCGCGAAGCGCTGGCGCCGGGCGTCGTGGCCGTAGGTCGGCCAGGCGATCCCGGGCTCGCGCGGCGGCGGTGCTGCGGCCTCGGTCGTGACGAACTCGACCGTCGAGGACCCTTCGATGTCGCGCGCCTGCTGCCTGACGTGCAGGTAGTAGGCCGCTCCGGCGCCGATCAGCGCCAGAACGACGACCGAGAAGGTCACGATCAGCCGGCGCTTCACCGCCGCACGACCGCATAGATCCGCGAGTAGCCGTGCAGCAGGAGGCGCCGGCCGGAGCCGGACACCGGCACGTACTCGCCGTGCGGGAAGTCGAGCAGGACGCGCCCGCTCCTCGCGTCGACTCCGACGATGCGGTGCGCGAACGAGCCGGCGTAGGCGACCCCGGCGACGACGGCCGCGGCGCCGGAGATCGGGCCGCCGGCCCCATGCGCCCAGAGCGTCCGGCCGGTCCGCGCCGAGAGGGCGTAGAACACGCCGTTGTAGGAGCCGAAGAAGACCCGCCCGCCGGCGACGGCCGGCGAGGAGTAGACGTACGAGCCGGTCGAGCGGCGCCAGAGGAAGCGGCCGCTCGTCGAGAACGCCGTCAGCGAGCCCGCCGTCGAGCTCGGGACGAAGACGCGCCCCGCCGACACGGCCGGCGTGCCGTACACCCGGCCGCCCACGCCGCGCGCGAAGCGAAGGCGCCCGGTGCGGGCCTGCAAGGCGACGAGTCGGCCGCAGTAGTCGCCGAGATAGAGCGTCGTGCCCGCGAGCGCGACCGAGGACGTCACCTTGCAGCCGTCCGCGTACCGCCAGCGCACACGGTGCGTGCGCAGGTCGAGCGCGGTGATCGTGCCGTTCCAGGCGCCGAAGACGTCGGCTCCGTCGACGATCACCGGCGACGACTCGACGGGCGAGCCGACCGTGTAATGCCAGAGGAGGTGCCCGTCGGAGCGCCGCAGCACCCACACATGCCCGTCCATGCCGTGGACGACGAGCTCGTCACCCCAGACCGCGGGCGACGCCGCCATCTTCCCGTGCGGCGTGTCATGCCTCCAGATGACGTCGCCGTTGCGCATGTCGAGCGCGCGGACGGTCCCTCGCGCGTTCGCGATGTACGCCACACCGTCCTGGACGACTGCGGGGAACTCGATCAGCGTTCCGAGCCCGCGTGACCAGACGACGCGAAACGGTGGGCGGACCGCGAGTTGCAGCTGAGCCTGCGACCGCGCCGGATCCGCCCCGTACATCGTCCACTGGAGCGAGCGGCGGTAGATCCTGATCGTCGACTTCGGATGCGTGCGGAACGACAGGCGCACCGAGCGCGCGGTGTAGCCGGGCTTCTCCACCTGGGTGACGAGCGAGCCCCGGTGAGCCAACCGGACGCGCGCGACGCCGTGCCGGTTGCTTCCGGCGGACCGGTGACCGATCGTCACGCGGGCGCCGCGGACGAGCGCATTGGTGTCCCCGTCCACGACCGTCACCTGAACCGCCCGGGCGCGGGCGCGGCGCGGCGGCCCGGCGTCCGGAGCAGGCGCCGCCCGGCGCGCCACGGTCGTGCGCGAGGCGACCGTCGTGCCGGCCTCGCGCTGTGAGCCGCAGGCTGCGAGCAGCGCCGCCCCCAACAGGCAGAGCGGGAGGAGCCGTCTCACGCTTCTTCCGGCACCGCCTCCGCCTGCGCCGGCTCGAGCGTGCCGCCCGCGTCTTCGAGGATCACCTGCGAGAAGAAGCGTGTCATCAGGACGCCTTCGCGAAAGTCGCCGAGCCGCGGCTCGGGCCGTTCGCCGTTGGCCAGCGCGAGCGCCAGCTCGGGGTAGCGCGAGCCTGCAGCCGTGGGCAGCGGGAACCCGCCGCCGAAGCGGGGGTTCACGTCGGTCACGACCAGCTCGCCGTCGGGCTCTCTGAAGCACTGCACGTTGGCAGGACCGATGATGCGGAGCGCCTCGGACACCCTGCAGCTGAACTCGATCAGATCCTGGTCCTTGATCGTCATGCCCTTGATCGACTCGCCTCCCTTCGACTCGATCATCGTCCGGGGCACCGCCGCGAGGCAGCGGGCGTCGAGGTCGCAGAAGACGTCGATGGAGAACTCCGTCCCGAGACAGGCGGCCTGCACCATCGAGTCGGCGGCGGTGTAGCGGAGAAAGAACTCGAGCTCGGCCACGTTCGCGGCGCGGTAGATGTGCCGGGAGCCGAAGCCCCGCCGGGCCTTCACGAGCACGGGAAACGGCAGCTCGTCGGGCAGCGCCGTCGGAAGCCAGGTCGGCGGCGAGCCGATCCCGTGCTCGACGAAGAACTGGTGGGCGAGATACTTGTCGGAGCAGCGCGCGACGGTCTCGACGCCGGAGACGAGCACCAGCGCGGCACCGAGCTGCTCGCGCGCATCGGCGAGCACGTGATGGTCGAGGTCGGTCAGCGGGACGATCAGCCGGACGTCGTGCAGGTCGACGAGGTCGCGCAGCGCCGCGACGTATCCGAAGTCGTCGACCCGGGGCACGAGCGCCCGGCGGTCGGCGTGGTAGAGCGCGGGCGCGAGCTGGTCGACGTCGACGGCGACAGTGGTGGCGCCGGCCTCGCGAAACGCGGTGACGATGTCAACCCGCTGCCCGGCGCACGTGAACAGGACGGCCGTCACGATCCCTGAGGGTAGCGGGGGCGCGTGAAGGCGCCGTCAGCCGCCGGGTGCCTGCCAACCTCCGCTCGGCCCCTTGTAGGTGCCCCCGAAGAGCGCGAGCGGCGTGCGCAGCAGGATCAGGAGATCGGTCTTCCAGTCGTGGTGGCGCACGTACCAGAGGTCGAGCTCGATCCGGTCGGCCCAAGGCAGGGTCGCACGGCCGTGGATCTGCGCCCAGCCGGTGATGCCCGGCTTGACGTCGAGCCGGTGCAGCTGGCGCTCGTCGTACTGCTCGACCTGGTACCGGAGCGTCGGGCGCGGGCCGATCACCGACATGTCGCCGCGCACGACGTTCCACAGCTGCGGGAGCTCGTCGAGGCTGAGCCGCCGCAGGAGACGGCCGGTCCGGGTGATCCGCGCGTCGCCCTTGTCCACCGCGTACCCCGCACCCTGTTTCTCCGCGCCGACGATCATCGTGCGCAGCTTCAGCAGCTCGAAGTCCACCCCGTTCCGGCCGACCCGGGTCTGGCGGTAGAGCACGGGGCCGCCGTCCTGCAGCTTCACCGCGAGGGCGGCGGCGGCGAGGAACGGGCTCGACACGACGAGCCCCGTGCCGGCGATCGCGACGTCGAGCGCCCTGTTCAAACGCGGGTGCCCTCCGCGACCTCCCAGGTCGCAGGCACGCCTCGGCGCAGGTAGTTGACGAGCGCAACGAGCGTCGCCCAGGTGACGAGCGTGTAATAGCGGGCTATCCCCACGCCCACCGCGGCGGCGGCGAGCAGCCCCAGCTGGACCGCGAGGACGACCGCGTAGAACCAGCCCTGCGAATAGAGCGCGAGCGACGTGGCGAGCAGCACCAGGTGCAGGATCCCAGAGCCGTATCGGAGCAGGCGATGCGAAACGATCTCGAGGAGGTAGAGGGGGCCGAGCCGGCGGAACATCTTCCCGCGCAGCACGATCAGCCAGCAGTGCTCGAACATCCGCACCTTGCGGCGGTACTCGGTCTCGTTCGACGGCGTCGGCTTCTCCCAGGCGTGGGCGTCGGGCTCGTACACGGCCCGCCGGCCGCGCTGCACCATCAGGTAGGGGAACGAGAGATCGTGACCGAAGCGAGGGTCGACCTCGACGTAGTCGGACCGGCGCAAGGCGTAGATCGAGCCGTTGCCGCCCGTGACGGAGCCGAGCCGCGACTCGGCCGCACGCTGCTTCATCTCGTACGTCCAGTAGACCCCTTCCTTGTTGCCGCCTTCGGCATCGAGAATGCGCAGCTGTCCGCAGACGTACGCAACGGCGGGGTCGGCGAAGGAGCGCACGAGTGAGCGCAGCGCATCGGGCGACCAGGTGCAGTTCGCGTCGGAGAACGCAACGATCTCGCCGTCGGTCTGCCGCACCGCCCGGTCCTGCGCTGCGACCTTGCCGCCGCGGGGATTCGAGATCACCTGCACGCCCGGGTACTGCAGGGCGATCTCCTCCGTCCGGTCGGACGAGGCATCGGAGCTGACGACGATGTGCAGCTTCTCGGCCGGATAGTCGAGGGAGAGCAGGTTCTCGATCCGGCGAGCGATCACCGGCTCCTCGTTGTAGGCCGCGATGATCACGGTGACTGCCGGCTCGACGTCCGCCTTCTGAACCCGGCGCGGCGCGACCCGCGCGATCGCCATTGCAACAACCGGGTAGAGCGCGTGCGTCCAGACGAGCAGGGCGAGCGCGATCCAGAACACAATCTCGACGGCGGACACCTCGCGGATCGTAGAGCTACCATCGCTCTCCGTGTGTGGCATCGCAGGAGTCCTGGCCTTTCGCGACAGCGACTTCCGAGCAACCGACGACTACGTCACACGCATGCGCGAGACGCTGCACCACCGCGGCCCTGACGGAGGCGAAACGTGGATTTCCCAGGACGGCGCGGTCGGGCTCGGCTTCCGGCGCCTCGCCATCGTGGACCTCGGCCGCAACGCAATGCAGCCGATGTCGAACGAGGACGGGTCGGTCAGGCTGCTCTTCAACGGCGAGATTTACAACCACGCCGAGATCCGCCGGGAACTCGAGGGGCGCGGCGGCCACGTATTTCGGACGGATCACTCCGATACGGAGACGGTCGTACACGCGTTCGAAGAATGGGGCATCGATTGCCTGGAGCGATTCCGAGGCATGTTCGGCCTTGCAATCTGGGACGGGCGCTCCCGCCAGCTCTGGCTTGCGCGAGACCGCATGGGGATCAAGCCTCTGTTCTTTTCGACCGCAGGCGGCAAATTCGCATTCGGCTCTGAAATCAAGGCGATCCTTGCGGACCCGGCTCACCCGAGGCGCATCGACCACGAAGCCGTCTACCACTACCTGTCGTTTCTCGCCGCCCCGGCTCCGCTCACGTTCTTCTCCGACATCCGGAAGCTGGAAGCGGGCTCGTGGCTCAGAGTGGACGAGGGCGGAACGACGGAGAAGCGGGTGTGGTGGGATGTGTGGGATCACGTCGATCCGATCGTCGGCGCCTCCGACGCGGAGCTCGCGGAGCGCGTGCTGTCCGAACTACAGACGTCCGTCGAGCTGCGGAAGATGAGCGACGTGCCGGTCGGTGTCTTCCTGTCCGGCGGCATCGACTCGTCGACGAACGCGGCGCTCTTCTCCCGCGGCGAGAGCCGCCCGGTGCGGACGTTCTCCATCGACTACGACGGCGACTACGCGTCATACCCGAGCGAGCTCCCGTTCGCGCGGCGGATGGCCGCCGAGATCGGCGCCGAGCACCACGAGCGCATCGTGTCGCTCGACGACCTGATCGCATTCCTTCCGGAGATGGTGCATCTCCAGGATGAGCCGATCGCCGACCCGGTGTCAGTGCCCCTGTACTACCTCTCTCAGCTCGCCCGCCAGAACAGTGTCACGGTGTGCCAGGCCGGCGAAGGAGCCGATGAACTCTTCTGGGGCTATCCGTCTTGGCGGACCCACCTGCGCCTTCAACGCGCCGACGACCTACCGGTGCCGGCGTACGCCAAGCGCGCCGGTCTCGCCGCACTCGCTGCTGCCGGGCGAGAGCGCTCGAGGCCGTATGAGTTTCTTCGCCGCGGAGCCGAAGGCGTGCCAGTGTTCTGGGGCGGCGCCGAGGCGTTCACGGAGACTCAAAAGCGCCGGCTTCTCGGCCCGGAGCTTCGCTCGAGCGTCGGCGATCTCACTTCTTGGGATGCGCTCGCACCGATCAGGGAGCGCTTCGACAACTGCGCCTCAGACGCCTCGCACCTCAATTGGATGACGTACCTCGACCTGCGGCTCCGCCTACCAGAGCTCCTACTCGCGCGAATTGACCGAATGTCGATGGGCGTCGGACTCGAGGTGCGTGTCCCGTTCCTGGATCACCGACTCGTCGAGCTCGCGCTCTCGATTCCCACCGACGCGAAGATGCGCGGGGGCGAGCTGAAGCATCTCCTGAAGCGTGCCGTGCGAGGCGTGATCCCCGACGAGCTCATCGACCGGCAAAAGCAAGGGTTCCGGGTACCAGTCGACGAGTGGTTCCTCGAACGCCTGGGTGATACGACGCGACAGGAGGTCGCCGCGATGGCGGCTGCCACGGGACTAATCGACGGCGACGAGGCTGCCCGCGTGCTCGCTCGACCCGGCCGAGATGCCTGGTACCTCCTTAACCTCGCGCTCTGGTGGCGCGAGTACATCGACGCGCCGGGCGCCTGACCTCGAAACGAGCGCGGCCTCCGCGCTCTGCGATACCGTCACCGCGCGGACCGCCGCAAATCCATGCCAGCGAGCCAACAAACGCCAATCACGCCGAGCGTGCGCGATCCGGACCTGAAGGCGACGACCATCATCGCCCCGCTTCACGGCCTCTCGGCGCTCCGCCTTCGTGACCTCTGGGACTTTCGTGAACTCGGCGGTTTCCTGATCTGGCGCGACCTCAAGGTGCGCTTTCGTCAGACGATGTTCGGTGTCTTCTGGGCCGTCCTTCAGCCCCTTCTCTTGACGGCGATCTTCACAATCTTCCTGAACCGCGTAGCTGGGGTCTACTCGAGCGACCTGCCGTACGCCGTCTTCGCGCTCTCCGGGGTGATTCCGTGGACGTTGTTCTCCCGCGCGCTGATGACCTCGTCCGGGAGCCTCGTCGACAACCAGCAGCTGATTGGGAGGGTCTACTTTCCTCGACTGCTCCTCCCCGGCGCGGCGGCGAGTTCGTACATCGTGGACTTCGGGGTCTCGCTTGTCGTGCTGGCGGGCGTACTCCTGCTCTACAGTATTCCCTTAACGGCTGCGGTCATCTTCGCGCCTCTGTTTGCCATTTGGGCTCTGGTCGTCGCACTTGCATTCGGCACCTGGCTCTCGGCCGTGAACGTGCGCTACCGCGACGTGCAGTTCGTTCTTCCGTTCATCGTTCAGCTTTGGCTCCTCGCGACGCCGATCGCCTACCCGGCGAGTCGCATCCCGAGACAGTGGCAAGCGCTGATCGGCCTCAACCCGGTCGCGGGAGTCGTTGAGGGATTCCGGTGGAGCGTCACCGGGCAGTTTCAGCCGCAGCTTGCGACCCTTCTCCTCTCAGCGCTGTCAACGTTGGTCGTCCTCGTCATCGGCGTTCTCTACTTCAGCAACACAGAGCGCACGTTCGCGGACGTCATCTAGTGGCTGCAGCCGTAACGGTCGAAGGGCTCGGAAAGCGTTACCAACTCGGCGACCGTGTCCACTACGGCCGCATAAGCGAAGCGCTGTTTCAACTCGGCGCTGCGCCACGGCGCATGATCAGCTCGCGCGGTCGAAAGAGCGTCGCCCCGCAGTTCGCCTGGGCACTTCGTGACGTCACGTTCAGTGTTGAAGAGGGGGAAGTGATCGGCTTCGTCGGCCCGAATGGCGCAGGGAAGAGCACGCTGCTCAAGCTGCTGTCGCGGATAACCGCACCCACCGAAGGGCGGGCCTTGCTCCGCGGCCGAGTTGGCTCATTGCTCGAGGTCGGCACGGGCTTCCATCCCGAGCTCACCGGACGCGAGAACGTGTACCTCAGCGGCGCCATCCTCGGCATGCGCCGGGCCGAGATTCGACGCAAGTACTCCGAGATCATCGAGTTCGCCGAGATCGGCGACTACGTTGACACGCCGGTGAAACGCTACTCAAGTGGCATGCAGGTGCGCCTCGGCTTCGCCGTCGCCGCTCACCTTGAGTCTGAGATCCTCATCGTGGACGAGGTGCTCGCAGTCGGCGACGCAGCCTTCCAACGACGGTGCCTCGGGAAGCTTGAAGACATGGCTCACGGGGGTGGCCGCACGGTCCTCTTCGTCAGTCACAACCTCCAGGCCGTGCACGGCCTTTGCGACCGTGCCGTCTATCTGGAGCATGGCCAACTCGTCGAGCTCGGCGAAGCCTCGGCAATCGTTCGCTCGTACCTCGAGCGCAACGCGGCCGTTTCGCCGGAGATGACTTGGAACGAGAACGAGCGACCCGGCGACGAAATACTCAAGCTCGCGTCAGTACGTGTGTTGACTGGAGAGGGACACCTACTCTCCTCGACCGCCGCTGACTCATCGGTGGTCGTCGAAATCGAGGTCGACCTCATCAGTGCGGCGCGAGTTGCCGTCGGGTTCGACCTCGAGGCCGAGGACGGCACCGTCGTCCTTAGCTCGTTCCTTCCGGGCGACGGGAACACATCATCTGCTCTTGCTGTCGGCCGAAACCGCCTGCGTGCGACCATCCCCGGCGGCTTGCTAAATACAGGGCGATTCACAATCGGGCCCCGAGCGTCAAGAGTCGGCGTCGGACAAATCTTCCACGCCGCGTCGAGCATTCAATTCGAGGTATTGTCGGCCCAAGCTGACCCCCTGTTCGGGCTCCGCCGGCAGGGCGTCGTCGCACCTACGCTTGGCTGGCAGCTCGACAACGAGAATCCGTGAGGGTCAGGCTCCACGCAAACTGGTGCGACGATGCGACCATCCGCGAGGCGTTCAACCGGTCGTCGCCGTTAGGCGACTACCGCTGGAAGGACCTCGAGTTGACCCTTAACGACGACTACGACTGGTTTGTGGTCTTCAACTACCCCCGCACCGATAACTTTGATCCTGCAAAGACGGTGATCTTCCAGAGCGAACCTCGCATCTCACGCCAACGAATCGCCTACGAGTTCGGATCCCGCATCGCCGGGTGCCGCATCGTCGAAACAGATAGTCATTTCAACTTCGACAAGTGGTTCCTGGACCGCTCGTATGCCGATCTGCTCCAACCGCCTCCGAAGACAAGGCAACTTTCTGCGGTCGTCTCGGCGGCGAGTTGGCTGCCTCGACATCGGCAGCGCCTCGACTTCACCCTGCGAGTCCTGCCGACGGTCGGCGACCTCGACCACTTTGGCCGCGGCCTCCCGAGCGGACCACCTCAAGTTCGAGGCGCCGTCGCCAACAAGGCAGACGCCCTTTTGCCATACCGCTACACGTTCAACGCCGAGAACTCCCTGGAGCCAAATTACTTCACCGAGAAGATCCTCGACGCCATCCTCTGCGAGTGCCTTTGCTTCTACGACGGCTGCCCGAACCTTGAGGCATTCCTAGACCCGGAGACCTTCATCCGTGTGTCCATGGACGACCCGGCTAGAGCGGTCTCGATCATGCGCAGCGCGATCGCGGAGAACGAGTGGGAACACAGGTTGCCAGCAATTCGTGAGCAGAAGCGGCGCTTGATGGACGAACTCAATCCGCTCGAGGTGATCCGCAAGGTCACGCGAGGGGAACCCGTCATCTGGCGCACCGACGCGGAGTTCGACGCCGGCCCGCCGATCGAGCCTGTGAAGAACCTACCGTCCGTGCTCGTCATCAACCTTCCTGAGGCCACCGAACGAGCGGCGCGCATCACGCGGCACCTCGAGCGTCTCGGCATCGAGTTCTCGTTCGTCGAGGCAACCCGAGGCGACGCGCTCACGCCGGAAGAACTCCATGACCGCGTCGACGTGCACGCTCTCGAAGATCGAATCGGGCGTCCGGTCTCAGCACCCGAGATCGGCTGCGCTCTCTCGCACCGCGATGCGCTCAGACGACTCATCGAGAGCGGCGCGCATTGCGCCGTGATCCTGGAGGACGATGCCAGGCTTGCAGACTCAGCCGGGGAAGTAATCGCAAGCGCCGCTGCTGGCGTAGCGCCCGGCGACCTCATTTTGATTGGGGCGTTCGGCGGTGCCCCGCTTCGAGTTGGGTCGCGTCGGCGAGTCGGCCCGAATGCCAGCGTTGCGCCCGCCGCCCGAGGAGGGGTACGAGCCACCTTCGCGTACCTTGTCACTCGAGAGGCGGCTGTTGCGATCACCGAGCGCTTCCCGCGGGTAAGCGCCCTCGCTGACGACTGGTCACTCTTCGGCGGAGTGGTGATGCTGCGCATCCTCGAGCCCAAGATCAGCTGGGCGTGGGGACCGTTCATTGAACCTTCCGGGATTGACCTGCTACGCGCCACCGCAGTGACGCAGCAGACATCAAAGATGCGGCACTCGCTCCTAGCCCGCATGAGTTACAAAGTACGGTTGATCGCGGCAGTCCATCCGAGGATTGGCTACCGCCTCATCAAGATCGCCGACGCGATCGAGTTGCTCGGGATGCAGCTGCGCGCGCTTCGCTTCCGCCGCCGGTTCGCACCTCGCGCATGAACAGGGCCAGCCCTTCGACGCGCCCAACGAATGCCTGGAAGTGGATCGCTGCACGAGCGAACCGTCCCGACACGAGAGAGGTCACAACACCGCCTGCCGCGCGCACGATAAGCCACGCCGCGAACCGCACTGCGTAGCCATTCGCAAGCGCCACCGCCACCGTGCAACGCCCGTACCTCCGAGCCCGCCGGCCAGCCGCACGAGAGCCTGCTACAAACGGGTCATGATGCAACACCGTCGCCTCCGGGTCGAACCGAACGCAAAGCCCGGCGCGGACGGCACGGATTAGCCAGTCGGTGTCCTCGCCAGCGTCCCACCGGGTCGTCCCACCGGGGCCAAAACCTGTGTTCCAGTCGCCTACTCGGTTAGCCGCGCCATGCCGCGCGAAAAAGGCATTGGTATTCGGATAGCGCCACACCGACCTCGAGTCGAGAACCTGGTCATGGCTTGGAACCTTCAACGGACCGGCGCGCCCCGACGGATCCTCCACCCGTCCGACCAGAACATCGAGAGCCGGGTCGGCAGCAAATGCAGCAAGCACGTACCTGAGTAATCCAGGAGGATAAACACAGTCGTCGTCCGGCCACGCCACGATCGGGGCCGTCGCAAGCGCGTATCCGCGATTGCGCGCATGTGAGACTCCGAGCGTTGCTCTGAGACGGAATACGTCCAACGGGTCGCCCTCGCGGTCAAGCATCGCCGCAACGCGGTCGTCTTGATTTTGGTCGACGATGATCACTCGAGCCGTGACCGAGGTCTGATCGCGAACGGACGCCAGAAACCGGGAGATCTCTTGCTCGCGGTTGACTGTCGCCACGATCAGATCAACGTCTGGCGTCTCCCACCGTCCCTCGTCGATCGCCATTTACCCGCACCAGCCGAACAGTATGCTTCCCTGAGGGGCACAAAGAGGGAGTGCCTCAACCAGAACATCGAAGCCGCGCTGCGCGAGCCACGACGGCGCCTCGGGGTAGAGGGCGCACCCCCCCTTATTTCCCCGGCATTCACGCTGAGGAGCTCGGAGAGCTCCGGAGCCGGCTCGAAGGCATGGATCGTCGCGGCAGGCCAGCGCCGGGCCATGGCTTGCGTGTCGCTTCCAACGTGAGGCCCGGTCTCCACGATCACCGGCGCGGAAGGAAGGTGACGGCTAAACGAGACCGATGCGAAATGGTCGTTTCGGGCCTGCCAGCCCGACAGCCTGACTTTGAGATACCTGCGAGCCGCCGGTGGATGAGGCGACTCCAGAGCATCAGATCCGCCTCGACTCGGCACGCTCGCGCACGATGGTCTCAGCGAGGCCGCAGAAATCGTCGAGGCTCCTCGGGAAGCCCCAGTCCTCGACGATGGCCCGCGACCGCACACCGAACGCCTCACGAGCAAGCGCGTCGCTCGCTAGAGCTGCGATGGCGACCGCCGTGCCGCCCGGGTCGCGGGGTTCTACCAGGAAGCCGTTTCGGCCCGGTTCCAATAGGTCTCGCGCCGCCCCCACGGCGCTCGAGAGAACGAGAGGCAACCCAGAGGCCATCGCCTCGTTCACGACGACTCCCCAGGTCTCGCGCAAGGACAGGAGAGCGAAGATGTCGGCGGCGACGTAATGCGAGATCAGCTCGGCCCCGTCGACCTGACCGACCATTGTCAGGCGCACGCCCTTCTCGGCTGCAAGCGCCTCCAGCGCTCCCTGCTCGGGCCCCTCACCCGCAAGAACCACGCGAATCGGCTCAGGCAACTCACGCTGAGCGAGTCCCACCGCAGAGACCAGTACGTCGAGCCCTTTCAGCGAAACGAGGCGCCCGACCTGGAGGACAACGACCTCGTTCTCGTCAATGCCGAGCCGGGAACGGATCGCGCTCCGCTCGGGTCGGAGTCTGTCGGCTTCGGTGACGAATCGGGGCACATCGGGAGTGTTCGGAAATACAATCACTCGGTCTCCGCGTGCGCCGTAGTGCAACGCGTGCTCGCGGGCGAGCGACCCCGCCACGAGCATCCCGGAAGCCCGGGGTATTACGTGCGGCAGCACCACGCCCTTGACGAACCTCACCCACGATGACCGCTGCTCGCGAAGGTGGTTTTCGGCGTTCAGCACGTACGGGACATTGTGTCGCCTGCACCAGAGAATCGCTGCTGGGCCGCGAAGACCGCCCAACCGGCGACCACTACGAGATCGAACCTTCCCTCGTCGAGAAACCTCCAGATCCCAGGCGTGATCGGATAGTCGTGGTGAGAACCGAAGTCGTCGGGAGGCTCCACCCACGCAGGATTCGAGCTTCGGGATGCTGCACCGACCAGGTTCGCTGTTGGAAGGTGCGCGTGGCGTAAACCACGCTCAGATCGATCTCGGGTCTTGCAGCAAGAGCCTGGAGATGCGGGACTCTGTAGGGCGTCGGTTCGCCGCCCACCCAGGCGACGCGGATCGGACGCACGAGGCTGGCAGTATGATATCCTCTCCTTGCAAGCTCCTCATACCACCGAGCCGTCGACGACGTGGGCCAGCACTCGCTCGACACGCTCGGCCTGCACCGAGCGAAGCCTCCGCGCAGCGAATGCCTGGCCGCGGCTCCCCATTTCCCGCCCCTCCACGGGGTTCGCCGCCAGCCGGCGAATCGCGTCAGCGAGCGCCCGAGGATCCTCGGGCGGAACGGCTACGCCACCGGCGACTCGCTCGACGAGCGAAGCAGCCTCGCCGGCAGCCGAAACGACGACGGGATGCCCGGTGGCCATGAAGTCGATCAGCTTCGACGGGACGAAGTCCGCGAACGTGGGATGACCCGACAGCGGCACAAGGAGCGCGTCACTCGCCGCCAGCAGAGGAGGCACCTCCTCGAGCGGGACCTGCGGGTGGAAGTGCACGTTCGCGAGCCCGCGGGCGATGGCGCTCTCCTCGATCGCGTCTCTCACCGGACCGTCGCCGATCAGCGCGAAGTGGATCTCGTCGCCGGTGAGCTCGGCCGCGCCGAGGAGCGTCGGGAGCGCCTGGGCGATGCCGAGCGTGCCGGCGAACGTCGCCAGGAAGCGGTCGTGCGGCACACCGAGCTGCGCGCGGGCGGAGCGGTCGTTGCCGACCGAGAAGAACAGGTCGAGTGTGCCGTTCGGAATGAACACGGTCGCCGGTTCTCGTCCGCGGATGGCGTCGATGTGCTCGCAGAACGGCAGCGTGACGGCGGTCACCGCTGCCGCACGCCGGTAGAGAAGGCGCTCGAGCTTCTCCGATGCGGCGATCGCGAGCTGGCTCGGAATCTGGTTGAGGCTGACGGCCGCCGCGGGCCAGAGGTCGCGGACATCGAGGACGAAGGGCGCGCGGTTGACGCGCGCGAGCATGAGTCCTGCGAGTCCTGTGAAGAGTGGTGGTGAGGTGGCGACGACCACGTCCGCGGGTCCGGCGATCGGTGCCATAGCGGTCGCCAGAGCCATGTAAGAGAGATAGAACTCCATGCGCGTCTTCTGCGTCTTCTCGGTTGTGGCCCTCACCCAGACCCGCAGGACGCGATACGGATTCGAGCGATCGTCCTCGTACATGTGACCGCGGTACGACGCCGGAATCACACCGTGCGGATGATTCGGAAACTCGCAGATCACCGTCACCTGGTGACCGCGGGCCGCGAGGTGCTCGGCGAACGACTGCATCCGCGACTGCGTGGCGCCGACCTCAGGAGGGAAGTACTGGGAGAGCAGGATGATGCGGAGCCGCCGCGGTGCCTGCTCCACGGAGAGACGGGGCAGCGTCGGGGTCAGTGGGCCGACTCGAGATGTCGCGACACGCGACCTGCCGCGCTCCTCGAGCAAACTTCGATAACACGCGTCCATGTCGTCGAGCAGCCGTTCGACCGAGTAGCGCTTGCGCACGTCGGACTGTGCGGTGTGTGCGAGCCGTTTCCGTAGGCCTGGGTCGAGCGCCAGTCGCTCGAACGCCGACGCGATAGCCTCGACGTCGCCCATCGGCACGAGCAGCCCCGTCTCACCGTCCCTGACGACGTCCCGAACCCCGCCGACGTCGGTGCTCACCGCTGCGGTGCCGGCCGCCAACGACTCGATCAGCGATACGGGGGTCCCCTCGTTGGCCGAGGTCAGCGCAACGACATCCGCGGCGCCGTAGATCGAGGCGACATGCCTCTGCATCCCGAGAAAATGGGCGCACTCCGCCACACCGAGATCGCACGCGAGCCGTTCCAGGTCACTACGCAGCGGGCCGTCGCCCGCCAGGACGAGGTGAGCATCGATCCCCCGGGCACGCAGCTCGGCGAAGGCGGCAAGGAGAGTCTCGACCCGTTTGATCTCGGTCATGCGGCCAAGCCAGCCGATGAGCAGCGCCGAGTCGGGCACGCCCAGGCTCGCCCGCAGCGCGGCGGCGCTCAGCGGATCCGGTGTGGCGCGTTCCGCGAGATCCAACCCGAGCCGAATCACCTCGAACTTCTCGAACGGCGCGATTCTCTCCGCGACGAGATCGTCCCGCACCTCCGGGCTGACCGCAATCAGACGATCAGTCCGCGTCGCCAGCGATCGCTCGACCTGTCGGAACATTCCGGTTCGGACCGGCCCGAAGTATCCGCGCAGCACGTGGCCGTGGAACGTGTGGACGATCACCGGTGGATCGGAGACACGAGCGATCGCGGCCGCGGTGCGGCCGACAGCGCCGGCTTTCGCAGTGTGGGTATGCAGCACGTGCGGGCGAAACTCTCTGATCAGGTCGCGGACGCGGCGAATCGCTGCCACATCCGGACCGGCAGCGATGTCGCGCTGCAACACCGGTAGGAGAACAGGTTCGACACCGAGTTCACGCGCTGCGTACTCCATCGACCCTTCGGCGGTGCCGATCTGGCCGGCGACGAGCATCGTCTCGTAGCCCCGGTCGGCAAGGCCCCGGGTCAGGTAGGCAACGTGGAGCGCGGGACCACCGACGTTGAGGCGCGCGATTACCCGGAGGACGCGAATCGGCTGCTCCATGGTCAAACCGGGGCCACGTCGCCAGGATAACTTCGACCGGCTTCGTTCCAGGAGATCGTCCATCCGCCCTCCCAGGGCAGGTGGACGTTCGTACGCTGGACTGCGGCGGTCGCTTCCATCGGCGCGCCAAATCGCTCAGCGAATGTCCTAGGTTCGAGGACGAGTTCGCCGGCTCGGGGCGCGATCCGAATCAATGGCGCGTCGGGCGGGAGAGGAAGCGAGGACACAACCGGGAGGTCGCCGGAGCCTTCGAGGATGTCTTCGACGTCAAGCGTCCTCTCTCCGAGGCGGAGGGTACGGCGGAAGCGAACGCCGCCGGGCAGGCTCGCCTCGCCGACCAGCCGTTCGGCTGTCGCGTCGAGCAGTCGCACCTTCGGGAGCGGGCCCGCCCGAAATGCGCCCCAGACGCGAAACTGATCACCACCCGCCGCGACGGTCGAGTGGGCCTCCGTCCCTCGCTCCCAGGCGCGGACGCGACCCGGCTCGTAGGTCGATGTGCCTGGATCCACGACCGCCGGACGACCATCAACCCAGAGCTGGAAGGAAAGGCCGTCAGCATGCGCGTGCGCCGGCAGAAACGGCGGAGCCGGCGGCCCGCAATCAAAGGCAAGCCAGAGGCCCGGCCGTCGGAGAAAGACGTAGCCGCTGGCAACTCGCTCGTCGACTCCATCGCCCGGAGCGACCAGCTCGAGAGCAGGTGCGATGTCGAGGCCGCCGTCGTTGAAGAGCGCCGGTGCGCCATCCGGTCTCGATGACGCCGCGGCAAACGACGCCATGCGATCAACCGCGCCCTCCACGTCCGCAAACTCGCGCACCTCGAGGAGATCGCGCAAGACGAGCCGATGGTAAGCGGGACTACGCTCGTAGTGTCCTCCGTCCGCGAGGACCTGCTCCGGGAGCTCGCGGGCCAGGAGCCGCCTACCGCACTCGGCTGCAGCGCCGTCGCCAACCGCGACGCCCCCGAGTATGAGAGCCTTTGCGTTCCGGATCACATGGTTCCCGAGGATCTCGTCCTCGACGTTGCGCCGCAGATAGACGAGCTGGCGCCGCAGCGACTCGCCGACTCGCGGCGTCGCTAGCTCGGGCTCGAGACTGAGCGCAGCCACCCAGTTCCCGATCCTCGTGGAGACGACGTATGGGTGCCAAGCCGGGCCAACCCGTGGCGGATGCCCATCGATCCAGCCGTCGAGAAGGTGGCGCGCATCTGCCGCGGCTCCTCTCCGGGCTGCCTCTGCAACGTCCTCTCCGTAGTTGACAGCGAACTCCGCAAGCAGGCCGCGCGGTTCGGAGGCCTGACGCTCGAAGGCCGGGGAGCGCCAGAGCTGGTCGTTGGCGACGAGCGGGCGAGGTGAAGCCGAGCGCCCCGCTGAAGGAAGGATCCGGCGCCGGAGCGGCCGGGTCACGCGCCTCCCCAGTTGCCGCGGGCGTGCGACGCGCAGGGCGTGCACGTACAGCGCAAGGCTCAATGCTCCCCCGAGGCTTCCAGCAACGCCGCGGCAGCGCGTTCAGCCGCGTGACCATCCCAGAGCTCCGGCAACTGCTGCCGCCGAAGCGGCGCTTCGATGGCGCCACGGACGGCGGAGACAATGGCTTCGGTGGACTGCGGTACGAGCCGGTTCGTTCCGACGTCGACGGTGATCGGTCGCTCTGTCGTTGCGCGCAGGGTAAAACACGGAACGTCGAGCCAAGTCGTCTCCTCCTGCACGCCGCCCGAGTCGGTCAACACGACTGCCGCGTGAGCCTCCAATGCGAGGAAGTCGAGGTAGCCGAGCGGCTCCAGCACGCGAAGTCGCCGCGAGTTCATGAGCGATGACCCGCAGCTTGCGCGCGTTCGCGGGTGCATCGGAAACACGATGTCGACTTCCTCCGCCAGAATGGCGACAGCAGCCTGGATCTGTTCGAACACCGCTGGGTTGTCGACGTTGGTCGGACGATGAAGAGTGACGGCGATGAAGTTATCGACGCCCAGCCGCGCCTTCAGGGCCGGCCAACGCGTTTTGGCCAGCGGAAGCAGCCGCACCAGGGAGTCGATCATCAGATTCCCGACAAAACGGATCCGCTGCGGAGCTGCTCCCTCGGCAAGCAGGTTCACGTCCGCGTCTCGCGACGGTGTCAGCAGGAGCTGGGCGATTTGGTCGACGACGATCCGGTTGACCTCTTCGGGCATGCTGAGGTCGCGTGACCGCAGGCCTGCCTCGACGTGCGCAACGGCGACGCCGCGCTTGACCGCCACCAGCGCAGCAGCCAGCGTCGAATTGACATCTCCCGGAACTACCACCCAGTCCGGCTTCATCGACTCGAGCACGTCGTCGAAGCGCCTCATCACCTCGGCGGTCTGCTTCGCATGCGTGTCGGAGCCGACCCCGAGATTCACGTCCGGCGGCGGCAACTTCAGTTCCTCGATGAACACGTCCGAGAGTTCGGGGTCGTAATGCTGACCGGTGTGAACGAGCAACTGCTCGAATGTGTCTCCGTCTTCGGCGAGGGCCCGCATGAGCGGCGCGATCTTCATGTAGTTCGGCCTCGCACCGACGACGTGGACGACACGGAGCCGTTTCATCGATCCCCCTTCGCGGCATCGAGCGCCACACGAGCCCGAACTGGTAGCGAGTCGGCCATCCGCGGCAGTATCGCGATGCGGAGAGCCGTCACAACGAAGAACCTCACTCGAAACGAAGCTCGAGCGATCTCAGCGCCGCAAGGCCGAGTCGTACGCCTCCAACAGTGCTCCAGCCGATCGCACCGGTGAGAAATGCTCTGCAGCGAAGCCGCGCGCGGCTGCCCCGGACTGGCCACGCCTGCCAGAGTCTCCGAGAAGGTCGAAGATTCGTGCTCGGAGAGCATCGGCATCGCCCGGTTCGACGAGCACCACGCCGTGTCCGCCGAGATCGGCGAGCCCACCGACCCGAGTCGCCACGACGGGCCGCCCATAGGCCATCGCCTCGCGGGCGGAGAACCCGTAGCCCTCCCGCCGGGAGGGGACGCACACGACCGCAGCCCGTTCGTAGTACGCGCCGACCTCGGCGGGCGCGACGAACCCGACGGCGTCGGGGACCCGGGAGCGCAGCGGGCCGTCGCCGACGATCACCCGCGGCAGGCCCTCCGTCGCCTCGACGAACTCGAGGATCCCCTTCTCCTCGCTCAAGCGCCCGGCGAAGAGCACATGCGGCGGCTCGGCAGGCGACGCGACGACCTCGGGAATGGCCACGCCGAACGGCACGACGCGCACGTCGCGCGCGCCCAGCGACCGGGCCTCGCCGGCGAGGAACGACGATGCGGCGATCACGAGCCGCGCACCGCGCAGCAAGGGCTTGAAGAGAGCGGGCGCCCGGCGGGCGAGCGCGACATCCGTCCCCCAGACCTGCAGGACGTACGGCCTACCGGTCGCGCGCGCGGCGATCGCCGACGGGATCCAATGCGCATGCACGAGATCCGCGTCGTGCGCAGCGCGCCGGGCGGCACGCGCGTACGCCGCCATGAACGCCGGCACGAGCGCCAGCTTCCACGGAGACGCGCGCAGGTTCTGTGCGATGCCCCCGCCGTAGGCGATCCCGAAGTCCTCGAACGACGCGGGCGACACCACGTCCACGTCGACGCCGAGCGCGCGCACGCCCTCGACGGCCCCGGCCACGAACGTTCCCGCGACATCGCCCGGGTCGCGTGGGTACGACGTCGTGAGGACGACGACCTTCATTCGCTGCGGGCGAAGACGACGGGGACGGCCAGCGCGAGCGCGACGAACGCGTAGAAGTAATAGAACTGCATGGTCAGGTAGAAGACGTTCGAGGCGAGCGTCCCCGCCAGGGCGGCTGTGCAGCCCCACGCGAGCGGCCGTACCCGCGCGGCCAGCGGGTCGTGAGCCGCCGCGAGCGCTCGCCCGAGCGCGCGGGCGACGCGAAGCCGGCGGAACACCCACCAGAGGAACACGGCGAAGAGGGCGGTGCCGACGAGGCCCGTCTCGACGAGCAGCGCGACGTAGTAGGAGTGCGGGCCCCAGTTCGTCTTGCCGGTCACGAACTCGTAGTAGACGGAGAAGGTATTCAGCCCCAGCCCGAAGAGCGGATCGGTATGGAGCACGTGCGGGATGAAGCTGTACACCTGGAAGTGCGCATTCTCGGAGCCGCCGCTCGTCTGCACCCGTGACTTGAGGATCGTCGTGAAGAAGCTCCGCCGGGAGAGGACGATCGCGAGCAGCAGCGCGAGCGCGGCGCCGACCGGGATCAGCAAGGCGCGCGAGCGCAGATAATGCCGGTACGGCACGGCGAGGACGAGCGCGCCGACCCCGAGGCCGAGCAGGCCGCTGCGGGACAGGGTGGCTGCTTCGACGACGAGCAGGAAGCCGATCGTCAGCATCAGCCACCTGCGCATGCGATGGCCCTTCTCGAGCCGCAGGTAGATCGGGGTGAGGATGAGCAGCGGCACGATCAGCATGATCCCGAGATGATTCGGGTCGCCCGTCATCGCGTTCGGCCGGTAGACGTTGGCGCCGTTGATCGCGCCATAGACGTTGATCTGGCTCGCGCCGCCGGTGATCGGTGAGAGCACCGACGCGTCGAGGTTCGCTCCACGCCGTGCATCGAGCAGCTGCAGGACGCCGTAGAACGCGTTGGCGACGATCCCGGCGCAGAACCAGGCAAGCGCCCGCCAGAAGTAGGCCCGCCCGCGCCTCGACAGCCAGAAGACGGCCGCCGCGAGGAACGCGAAGTGGATCACCCACTTGGTGAGGCCCTTGCCCCACTGCCCGAGGGCATCGGAGTCGGACAGGTCGAAGTAACCGGCCAGGTACACGGCGAGGAAGAGCGCGAAGAAGCCGAGCAGCACCGCCGTCGTCAGCGGCACCCGCGGGCGCTTCGTCGTGACGAGCAGCGAGGCGAGAAAGAGGATCGCGAGGACGTCGGAGATGCCGACGGTGCCCGCGATGTTCCAGTGCACCTTCTCGAACGTCGCGACGAAGAGCGTCGCGAGGAACAGGAAGCTCGTCAGTCTCCTCACGCGAGCCCCTCCAGGAGCTGCGCGAGCTCCTCGACGCGCGTCCGGCGCGACACGCGGCGCCGCCAGTCGTCGGAGAGCGCCGGGCCGTCGAGGACGCCTTCCTGCCACCGCGCGTGCAGATCGACGAGCGCAGCCTTGATTCCCTCGGTGTCCTCGGGCGCGACGACGATCCCGGCCGCCGCGTCGCGAATCAACGCTGCGGCGGCGCCGTCGGGCGGCACGAGAGCCAGGATCGGTCGCTCCGCCGCGAGGTACTCGAACACCTTGCCGCTGAGGACGCCCTTGCCGCGCCCGCCGGCCTCGGGGATCAGGAGCAGGAGCGCCTCCGAGTCGCGCTGGAGCTCAAGCGACCGCCGGCGCGGCGCGTACGGGATCAGCTCCAGGCGGTCGCCGAGCCCGAGCTGCTCGGCCCACTCGCGGTCGGCCGAGCGAAAGTCGCCGAGGAACCGCGCGTGGATGTCGAGCCCGGTGTCGTGCAGCGCGGTGAGGAACGGGCGCGGATCGCGCTTGCCGAAGAACGATCCGGCGTGGGTGATGCGGAACCGGTCGGAGCCGGTGTGCTCGAGGCCGGCGAAATCGTCGAAGTCCGAGCCGTTCGCGATCGTCACGACCTCGCCTTGCGGGCTGCGCTCGCGCATCTCTGCCGCAATCGCATCGGAGACGCACACGATCGCGTCCGCGGAGCGTGTGATCAGCGACGCCACTGCATGCTCGCCCTGCTCCTTCAGACGGACGAGCATCCGCTCGGCATGCCGGTGCGGATGCGCGACGACCGAATCGCGGAGATCGGCGACCCACGGAATGCCGACGGCCCGCTTCACGGCGGCGCCGACCAGGTGCACCGAGGACGGCGGCGACGTGGTCAGGACGACGTCGATGCCCTCGCGCCTGGCGATGCGGATCGCCGCCGGGATCGCGGTGAGGTTCCAGCTGACGTTCTCATCCGGGACGAGCAGCCTGCGCCCGGCGAGCTGAACCTGCTTCGACGCCCGTTCGAGGCCGGTGGTGCCGTGGAGCTCCTCGGCCGGCTTGCGCCCCTTCGGCCCGAGGTACCGCGCCCGGTGCACCCACGCGAGCGTCGGCGGGGCGAGGCCATCATCGCGGTGGATCCACTTCGGGTCGTCGGGCGCGAGCACGTGCGTCTCGATTCCGAGCTCCGGCAGGTGGGTCGCGAACTTCAGAGGGCGCTGCACACCGCCGCCTCCTGCCGGTGGGAAGTACATCGTGACGAGGAGGACCTTCACTGCGGCAGACGATAGAGGCGGCCGCTGCGGATCGCCCAGGTCGCGCCGTAGCGCTTGGCCACACGAGGATCGTTCGTCAGCACCCAGTGGTGGACCGCGCGAGCCCGGCCGTACGGATCGTTCGCCTTCGTATTCGCCACGTGGACGACCGGCGCCGCGACGATGTACACCGGTGCGCTGGCCGCGACGCGGTAACTCGTGTCGAGCGGGGCGAGGACGATCGCGCCCTTGGGCACCTTCGTCCGCAGGTTGTGGACGAGCCGTGGCGAGAGCGCACGCCGGTCGGTCTTCGGGTCGGGGCTCCAGTGCGCTGCGCCGTGGACGAAGACCGGCAGGACGAATGCGCAGACGGCCGCGAGGCCGAGCCCGTGGTGCCCGCGGAGCGGCGGCCGCCGGAGCGCGAGGAAGACGACGAGCGACACCGCTCCGCCGACGAGGGCGATCCACGTCGCGATGCCGGGCCCACCGTGCCTCAGGCCGTACTCGAAGTCGCCGGGCCACTGCTGCTGCAGGACGATCCCGGCGACGAGCGCGAGCGGAACCGCGACCCTGCGACGGGCGACGAGCCCCGCGATGCCCGCAAACGCGAACGAGAACGGGATGAATCCCGCCAGGCGCCGCGACTGCGACAGCGAGACCGAGTCCGAGATGTGCACGAAGAGCCAGGGCACGAGCGTGAGGAGCAGGACGATCAGGCTTCCGCCGAGCGTGAACGCAGCCCAGCGTCGCCGGAGCGCCAGTCCGATCACCGGCAACAGGAACAGCGTCGCGACCGCGACGGAGCCGCTGCGCCCGAACACCTCGGCCGCGAGCCGGAAGTGGCGGTCGCTCGACACGACGAGCTGCGACCCGTACTGCGCGAGGTCCGCCGCGCGCGTCCTCGAGCTTGGATCGTGGGTCAGCGTCTCGTCCACGATCGGCCTGAGCCACAGCAGGACGAGCCCGATCGGGACGAGCGCGACGAGCCACGCGCGCCAGTACCAGAAGGTCACGGCGAGGAGCGGCACGAGGAGGAAGACCCCGTAGGTCGGATGGGTCAGCGTGAGGGCGCCGAAGATCGCAGCGACCGCCGCATAGCCGCGCCAGGTTCGTGCGAGGAAGAAGAGCGTGATCGCCGCAGGGATCATCAGCTGCCGCGACACCGTCGCCGGCAGCGACAGCACCGCGAACGAGCCGCCGTTCCCCGGGCCGAAGCAGACGAGCGCCAGCTGCGCCGCGAGCACGGCGGCCCCGAGCTGGGCCGAGCCGAGCACTGCCACACCCGCCTCGAACACGAGCACGCACGCGAGCGGGGCGAGGAGCGAAGGCTCGTGGCGCACGACCTGCTCGGGATCGAGGCCTGAGAACCAGGCGACGAGCGCGAGGAAGCCGTGCCAGAGCGGGAACGCATACCCGGGATGCAGGCCGCCGTCCTTGAACTCGTCGACCGTCCGCAGGTGCAGGCTCGTCAGGTCGACCAGCTTGCGCACGCGCGCCTCGTGGAAGAGCCCGTCACCGACGACCGGGCTCTCGACGTGCCACATGAGCCACCCGAGCACCACCCCGAAGATCAAGACCGGCACGCGCGCACCGCCGAGGCCGATGCGCTCCCGGCGCCCGGCGACGAGCCCGGCGAGCGTGATCGCCGCCAGGATCGCCACGGCGAGATGGATCGAGCGGTGCACCGTGAACACAACCGCCCACGCGACGAACACGCACGCGAGCGACCAGGCGAAGACCGCGGCCACCGAGCGTGACCGCAGCGCTCTGGCAACGGCCAGGCCGGGCAGCAGCACGCAGGCCGTGCCGAAGGCGAGCCGCAGGTACTCGATCATCGGGTCACGGAGAGCAGCGACCGGGCATTCCCGGACGAGAGGAAGCGAACGCCGTCGCGGTACTCCTGACGCCGCAGCAGCAGGGCGCGCAGCCGCAGCGAGACGAGCAGCAGCCTGCGCGCCCGCTCGGCCTCCTTCGGCCCCTTGTGCTTGGCGAAGAAGCGCAAGTGGCCGCGCAGGTTCTCGACGTACAGCTTCCCCCCGTGCGAGGCACCCCCGACGTGCACGACCTCCGCCTGCGGGACGAACAGCACCTTCCACCCGGCCCGGCGGAAGCGCGTCAGCCAGTCGACCTCCTCGCTGAACATGAAGAAGTCCTCGTCGAACAGCCCGACCGCGTCGGCAGCCTCGTGGCGGACGAGCAGCGCCGGACCGTAGAGCCAGTCGACCTCGGCGATCTCGTCGTGCGCGAAGTCGCCGCGGTAGAGCGGGTTCAGCAGGCGCGTGTGGGGAGCGAGCTTGCGGATGAACAGATACTCCGTCGCGAGGCCCCACAGCGTCGGCTCGCCTCGCACGGACCGCTGCAGCGAGCCGTCGGTGTTCAGCAGCCTCGGGCCGACGACCGCTGCCTCCGGATGCTCGTCGGCAAACCCCACGAGCCGGTCGAGGCCGTCGCCGAGCACCCAGGCATCCGAGTTGAGAAGGAAGAAGTAGCGGCCTGCGGCCACCCGCATGCCCGCGTTGTTCCCGCCGCCCATGCCCCGGTTCTCCTGCTCGAGCAGCCGGACGTCGGGGTAGCGCTCGCGCACGAAGGCGACCGTCCCGTCGGTGGAGCCGTTGTCGACGACGACGACGTCGCGCCCGCGAACCGAGTCGAGGCACTGCTCGATCCACGGCAGTGCGTTCCAGGTGACGACGACGACCGTGACGTCAGGTTGTTCCATCGGGCACCGCAGAGGAGCGTCCGACGGTGTTCTCCCAGAGGATCACGAGCACCCCCGGGAGCGCGAGCAGGATCGTCATCAGGAAGAACAGGAAGCCGCACGCGAACGCGTCGTCGGGCGGGACCCCGAGCTTCCCGAGGAAGCTGACGAAGAACGCCTCGCGCACACCGATGCCGTTGACAGTGAACGGCACGAGCATGACGAGGAAGAGCAGCGGGCCGAGCACGACGTAGGGGAGCACCGACAGGTGGATCCCGACCGCGCGCCCCGAGGCGTAGATCGCGACGATCCGCGTCAGCTGTGCGGCGGCGGTGATCAGCGAGACGCCCAGGAGCGTCCCGACGTGGTCGCGGTAGCCGTGGATGCCGTCGTAGACCGCTCGAGCGGGGACCTCGAGCCGGAAGCGCCGCGCGTGCGGCATCAGGAAAGCGAGCCGGCGGCGGACCGAGCGCGAGAAGAACACGAAGCCGGCGGCCAGAGTGGCGACGACGAACAGCAGCTCGATCCAGAGGTACGGGCCGATCGGGTAGCGGCCGATCGCGAGCAGCAGCCCGACCCCGGCGAGCAGCAGCGTCACGGCCCCGCCGATCGAGCGCTCGAGCAGGACCGAGCCGGTGATCGGCGTGATCTGGCCGGGGTGGCGGCGCGTCGTCTCGAAGATCCGCGAGGCGTCGCCGCCGACCGACGTCGGCAGCACCTGGCCGACGGCGTAGGACACGAAGTACGTCCGCGTCAGCCAGAGCACCCGCTCGTGCACGCCTCGGGCGGCGAGCAGCAGCTGCCACCGCCAGGCCATCGGCGGCACGGTGATCAGCGTCAGGAAAGCGGAGAGCGCGATCCACCCCGGGCTGGCGGCGCGGAGGATGTCCCAGGTCTTGCCGAGGTCGACCTTCGTCAGGATGTAGGCGACCGCGCCGCCCGTGACGAGGAGCGTCGCTGCGACGCGGAGCCAGTGCTTCATCCGGCGAGCCGCGCGTGCACGCGCCGGATAGCTGCGACCACGTCGCGAACGTCCTCGTCCGAGTGCGCCGGCGAGAGAGGGAGCGACAGCACCTCGGCTCCCGCCTGTTCGGTCACCGGCAGCGGCGGCTGATCCGGTGCGAGCCGGTCGCGGTAGGCGCTCAGCTGGTGGACGGGCAGGAAGTGGATCGACGTACCGATGTTCTCGTCGGTCAGCGCCCGTTGCACCTCGTCCCGGTCGGCGAAGGTGATCCGGACCACGTAGAGGTGGTTCGCGTGCACGTCTCGCTCGTCACGGGCGACCGGGGTGATGCCCTCGAGGTCGGCCAGGCCCTCGTCGTAGAGCGCGACATGGCGTCGCCGGATCTCTGCGTGCCGTTCGACCTTGTCGAGCTGCACGAGCGCGATCGACGAGAGGACGTCGCTGAGATTCGCCTTGTAGCCGGGCACGGCGATGTCGTAGAGCGAGCCGTGCCCGCGGCGCATGACGCGCAGGTCGTCGAGCGCCTCGGCGAGGTCGTCGCGGTTCGTGGCGATCAGCCCGCCCTCCCCCGCGGAGATGTTCTTCGTGGCGTACAGCGAGAAGCACGTCAGGTCGGCGATCGAGCCGATCTTCCGGCCGCGATACCGCGACTCGGCGGCGTGCGCCGCATCCTCGACGATCGGCAGGCCGGTCGCCGCGAGCTCGTCGAGATCGGCGGGCTGGCCGTAGAGATCGACCGGCACGATCGCCTTCGTACGATCGGTGATCAACTCGCGCACGCGCGCGGGGTCGATGTTGAGCGTGTCGTCGCGGATGTCGGCGAACACCGGCGTCGCGCCGCAGTGCACGATCACGTTGGCAGTCGCCGGCCAGGTGATCGAGGTCGTGATCACCTCGTCGCCGGGACCGACACCGAGTGCGACCAGCGAGAGGTGCAGGGCGGCGGTGCACGAAGACACGGCGAGCACGTGCTTCGCCTCCAGGTAGTCGCGCATGCGCGCCTCGAGCTCGGCCGTGCGAGGCCCCGTCGTCAGCCAGCCCGAGCGCAGGGTCTCTGCGACCGCGTCGATCTCCGCTTCGGAGATCGCCGGGGGCTGGAACGAGAGGAACTCAGTTCGCTTGGAGGAGAGCTCCGGCATCCGCGGTGAAGAAGCGTATGCGCTCGGCGGCCGCGTTCGCCCGGGCGACGGCCTCCTCGCGGCTCCGGCCGGTCGTGAGCACGGCCCCGGCGCGAAGAAGAAACGTGCCTCGCCGCGTGACCTCCACGGCGGAAAGCCTAGCCCGGAACCGGTGCTTCTAGACTCGGCTGCAGATGCGATGGACCGTCCTCCGTGCTCGTTCCGACCTGGCGGTTTGCGCGGTGATCGTCATCACGGCCGCAAGCTCTGCTTCGGCTGGAGCGTCACAGATCTTGTGGATCGGCAACTTCCGGGGTTCGGGCGACATCGTCAGGCTCGCCGGCTTCATCGTCGGGACGGCCGCCGGGCTTGGGTCGTGGCAGGCGATGGGGCGGCGATCCAACCTCGCCGCACTCGTCGTGATAGTCGCAACCAGCTCACTTCTCGCCTCGATGCCGACGGCGGTCGATCAGACATCGCAGCTCATTCGGCTGTACGGCGGTATGAGCTCGGCAGAGGCCGCTCGCCACGCGGCCGGCGACATCTCGGGCGCATCGCCGACCGTCTTCGATCGACTTACCGCCGCCATCCCTCGAGATGACACGTATCTCCTCCACGGCGACGTCCCCTTCGAGACGTGGAGCCGCTACTGGCTCCTCCCGCGCGTCGCAGTCTCGAACCGTCGGCAGGCGGACTGGATCATCTTCCACGGCGCCAGACCGGTCGGCGAGAGGCACCTCACGCGGATCGACGCAAACACGTGGCTCGAGAAGGTCGGTCGATGATCTCCGACTTGATCGGGCTCGCCGCGGCGAACCTCCTCTTTCTCATCGCAGGGCTGGGCATCACGGCGGTCTTTGGCCGCTGGGGGTCGCTGCGCCAAGCTCTGTCGTACTTGGCAGTTGCCTACCTAGCCGGAGTGGCAGGGATAGGCATCTGCATCCAGCTCCTTCTGATTGCCGGGCGGCCGATTTCTGTCGCTCCGATCGGGATTCTCTGTCTCGCGTTGGGCGCCCTGGCATTCACCAGACGGCCCATACGGAACGACTCGAACGCGGAGCACGTCGAGCCGCCTTGGCAGCAGCGCGTCGTGCAACTGACCATTGCTGTTCTCTTCGCCTTGCTGTTGATCGAGTGCTCGCTTCAGGCGCTCGACACATGGGACTCGTTCGCGATCTGGACAATGAAGGCTCGAGCAATCGCGACTCTCGGAGGGCTGAAACCGGAGGTGTTTGCGAGCCACGCATACGCGGCTGCAAACCTCGACTACCCGCTGCTGCTGCCCGGTGTGCAAGCGGTCGATTTCCGATTCATGAAATCAACGGACGCCCAGGTCATTCACGTCCAAAGCTGGCTCCTTCTTCTCGGGTGGCTGCTCGCAACGGCTCGGCTGCTCCGGGGCCGAGCTGACAGCCTCGTCGTCTGGCCGATGCTCGGCCTCGCGGCTGCAGCCCCGGCCACCATCACGCTCGTCCAGGAGGGCTATGCCGACATTCCGGCGGCGATCTTTGGCGCGCTTGCTGCGCTCACGGCGTGGCTGTATCTCGTCGAGGGCGATTCGGGTTCGGCGGGACTTCTTTGCATCTTTGCGGCAGCATCCGCGGCGACCAAGCGCGAAGCTTGGACCTTCGCCCTCGCTCTTTTCGTCGTTACCCTTGTCGCCGCCTGGCGCCGGAAGCGACCGTTCATGCCGCTTCTCGCCGGCCTCGCAGTTGTCGTCCTCATCGTGGTGAGTTGGCTCGCTTGGCTTGCTCATTACGGGTACACCAGCCACGAAGACCTGCCACTCGCCAAGTCGCTTCGACCGACGTTCCTGCTCGGTCGACTCGATCGGGTGGTGCACGCGATCGTTTCGCTCGCCGACTACTCGGTGCGGCCTTCGCTGTGGCTGGCCGTCGTCCCGATCACCGTCGTCGCAATCGTGCTTGCCTACCGGCGAACATCGCAAGACGTGGCTTGCTTTCTGACCGCCGTCTTGGCGCTCGAGTACGCGGCCCTTGTGTGGGCGTTCTGGATCAGCCGCGAGAACGTAAACTGGCACCTACAGCACGCGGCCCCTCGCGTCGTAGCGACGCCGGTCTTTGTCGCAGCAACCTTCGTGCCCCTCCTCGCCGGGCGAGTCACCTCCGGAGACGAACAGCGAGCAGCACGGCGACAGCCCGGAATCCGTCGCGCCAGGTGATCTTCTTGCCTTCGGCATAGGTGCGGCCGTAGTACGAGATCGGGACCTCGTAGATCCGCAGCTTCCGCTTGCAGATGAGGCCGGTGATCTCGGGCTCGATTGCGAAGCTGTCCTGTCGCAGGTCGAGGGATTGCAGCACCTCGGAACGGAACGCCTTGTAGCCGGTCTCCATGTCGGAGAGTGTGGTGTTGAAGAGAAGTCCGGTGAGGAGCGAGAGAAAACGATTTCCCGCCATGTGCCAGAAGAGGTACGCCCGCTGAGGGCGCCCGCCGGAGAGCCTGGAGCCGTAGACGACGTCGGCCACACCACGAACGATCGGCTCGATGAGACCCGGGACTTCGGCGGGGTCGTACTCCATGTCTGCGTCCTGGATCACTGCGATGTCCGCATCGAGAAGCCGGATGGCCGCGCGGATCGCCGAGCCTTTGCCACGATTCGGCTGACGAATCACGGTCGCACCGGCATGTTCTGCGATCTCGGCGGTCGCGTCGCTCGAACCATCGTCGACGACGATCACCTGCGAGTCGAGATCGAGAGCCGCAATCCGTTCGAGAACCTCCCCGATCGACGACTCCTCGTTGTAGGCGGGAATGAGGAAGGCGACGCGCACGAGCAAGCGATCTTAGGGGTCGCGGCGCAGTGATTCGGCGACAAGCAGGGGGAACAATGCTCCGCAGGCCATCACGATCGCCATCACGGTTCGTTCTCCAGAAGTGTCGAGCCAGAAGTCGATGGGGATGTTTCCGATCCAGTAGATGACCACCAGGCCCGCCATGGAGAGCAGAACGAAGCACGAGAGGAGCGCCCCGAGCGCCGGCCGGCGCCACAGAGCCACGGCAGCCGCCACGGCGGAGAGAGGGACCACCAGAAGCCAACGTTTCGGCGATACGAGATACGAGCTGAGGCGGACGATCGCCGTCCCGAGGCGCCCGTGCGCGGAAACCAGGTGTGCAGGCCCGAGATCGCCCACTCCGTAGTACTGGGAGGACATCGGAAGCCCGTGAGCGAGCAGCCAGATCTTCCACGGGACGAGCGCAAGAATCGGAGATGCGATCAGCACGCACGAAAGTAGCCGCCGGCCGTCTCGCCATGCCACAACGGCGACGACGACGGAGATCGACAGCCCGTAGAGCAGCCCCTCGTTCTTGAGAAGCGCGGCCGCGGTGGCAAGCAACACCACGAGAACGGCGTACGCCGGACGCCTCTCGAGCAACCACAGCGCCGCGCACACCGCGGCCAGGGCGATGAGGATTCCCAACGTCTCGTCGGGCAGGGACGAGCCCGCGTAGAAGCCGAAGCGCGGCATGAACACGAGAGCCGCCAGGCTCGGCCAGAGGATTCTCGCCTGAACACGAGGGGCGAGCAACGCGGCCAGCGCGCCGAAGAATGCGACTGCCGCGAGCCAGTGCTGGAACTGCAGAGGCGCGGCCGCCGTACTGCCCATGAAGTGAAAGTTCGTCGCCTCCAGCGCCGGAGCCAACGGCGGATAATCGCGATTCGCGAAATGGGTGAATCCGCCCGGGCCGCTGTCGAGCCCGTGGAAGTAGTAGATCGACTTCGCCTTCGGCAGCCAGAAGGCCCAGGAGTCCCAGTTCGGATCGGCCTCACCGGGCACGCTCCGCCAGCAGAGGACCGCGAGGTACGCGGCGAGGAGGAGGGCGAAGGGAAGTCCGAGCCATTGCCACCGACCTCTGTCGGGCGCGGTTTCGCGGGGCTGCGCGCGCGGAACCCGGGGTCCGAGGAGCAGGGCCGCGACGGACACGACGGCGCAGATCGCAAGGCTGATGAACACGCCGAGTGGGCTCCCGACGGTGAGCAGGAACGTCGCACCGATACCGTAACTCGCCCAACCGACCGTGAAAGCGAGGCCGATGAGACGTAGAGCGGAGCGCCTTTCCGCAACCATGCCCAATCCGAAGAGGACGGCGATGCCGGTCGCTGCGAAGGCCGCGTCGAGCGCGAGCAGCCCGGCGTAGTCTCCAATCACGGTTGAACTCGCGCAGCGGTCACACCATCGCCGAGTTGGATCGTCTCGCCCAGCGCGACCCCGACCTTCGGGGGCTTGGTCCCGAACGAGATGACCCAATCCGCGCTGTTGGGTGAGTCGACATAGCGACGCGGGAACAGCGCGTAGAACGTGATCGGGCGGTCGGTTCCTGCATCCTCTGGCGAGGCGTTCACGTAGTAGGCGGCTCCGCTGGGAATGACATGCGCGGCCGCAACCAACGCGTCGCCACTTACTCCAATCGGCATCTCGGGCGTCAACTCCCTCCGAACCGCTCCGAGCCGATGCTCACGGGCAGCAGCGTGGAGCGCCGATCGGAACGCCGCGGGCGCACGCACGAGAACGGTGACCGCTGCCGCGACAACAAGAGCAACGAGCAGGGCGTCGGCAGCTCTGCGGTTCTGCCTGAAGAGCACGTCCGCGCACTCTAGATTGCGGCAGTGACCGAGCGGGAACAGCCGCCGAGGGAAGCGTCGTTCGGGGAGCACGGCCAGCGACGGCTGGACCGCGTCTTGGCGGCGCTCCGGCGGCGGCAGGTGGAACGTCACGTGCCCGCGAACGGGGTCGTCGTCGACCTGGGCTGCGGTTACAACGGCGACCTGCTCGTGCGGCTCGCGCCGAGAATTCGCACCGGCATCGGATTCGATCTCAGCGTCACGTCCTCTGTCGTCGCGGCGAACGTCTCGCTTCACCAGGGAGCCGCCGACGACCCGCTCCCGCTCGACGACTCGTCCGTCGACCTCGTCACGTGCCTCGCGGTGATCGAGCACGTCCGGCGGCCCTACGCGCTGTTTGCGGAGGCACACCGCATCCTGCGGCCGGGCGGCGAGCTCGTGGTCACGACACCCGCAACCGCGGCCAAGCCGATCCTCGAGCTCATCTCGCGCCGCCTCGGACTGATCGATCCGACCGAGATCGACGATCACGAGCGCTACTACTCGCCCGAGCTGCTCCGGCGAGAGCTCGAGCAGGCGGGCTTCGCGCCGGACGGGATCCGGGTCGGACACTTCGAGCTCGGCCTGAACCTCGTCGCCTCAGCCCACGTCTAGCGCGGCAGCGTCCGGGAGAGGCGCGGCGACGCGGAAGCGAATCGCCTGCGCGACGGCATCCGCCTGCTCGAGCGCCTGTTCCCGGGAGCCGGCGACGACCAGGAGCGCCTGCCGGTCCGAGCCGCGGCGCAGCTCGGTGATCGCGAAGCCCGGCGTGCGATAGATCCGGGCCTGGATGCCCTCGGGCACCTCGACGCGCTCGAGAATCCCGGGCGGCGCGACGAGGAAGCGCGTGACGGCCCCTCCGGCCCGGGGAGCAGGCCGGGGCACCGCGAGCGGCTCGCCGAGCGCCGCGGCGATCGCGAGCCCGTTCAGGTCGACCCCGACCGCGGCCTCGACGAGCTCGGCATCGTGCCCGCCGCCGAGCCGGGCCGCCACCTCGATCACCATCGGCCCGCCCGGCCCGATCCGGAGCTGCGTGTACGAGGGACCGTTCGTGATGCCCAGAGCCGCCACGGCTCGTTCAGCCACGTCTGGGGTCAGACCCCGGACGTGGCTTGGCCAGACATGTGCGAGAGCGACGCCGAAGGCAGGGGGCGCCGCGGTGATCCGGTCGGTGACGGTGAGCGCCGTGAACACGCCGTCCACCGAGAACGCGACGACCGTCACCTCCGGGCCGTCGACGAGCTCCTCGACGAGAGCCAGGCCGCTGCGGGCGGCGCCGCGCGCGAGCTCGATCGCCGGGCCGAGGGCCTCGGGCGACTCGACGAGTGTCAGGCCCTTCTGCCCCTGCCGGTCGGGCGCCTTGACGACGACCGGGCCGGAGATCTCCGGCATGGCGTCATCACCCCCGACCACCCAGGATCTCGGCTGAGGCACACCGGCGCCCTCGAGGCGCTCGCGCTGCCGCAGCTTGTTCGTCGCGAGGACAGCGGTCTGCGGGGAGATGGGATGCGGCAGCCCTGCGTGCTCCGCGATCCGGGCGGCGACACCGACGGGCCAGTCCGTCCCGGGCGCGATGATCCCGTCGATGCCGAGCGCGCCGACGAGCCGCTCGATCGCCGGCTCGTCCTCGGTCGAGAGGATGCACCGCCGGTCTGCGAACACGAACCCGGGGGCGCCCGGGTCGCGATCGACCACGGCCACCCAGAGGCCACGCGCACGCGCTGCCTCGAGCAGACCGAGTTGAGCGGGACCAGCCCCTAGGACGAGAAGGCGCGGGCTTCCCGAGCGAGAATCGCTCTCCACCACGCCTCATTGTCGCGATACCACGCGACGGTGCGCTCCAGGCCCTCCTCGAAGGACGTGCGCGCGTGCCAGCCGAGCAGCTCGTGGGCCTTGTCGACCGAGCCGATGTGCCGGTCGACCTGCCCGAGGCGCTCGGGGACGTTGCGGGTCAGCTCTCCCGGCTTCCCCAGCATGTCGAGCACCATCGCCGCGATGTCGGCGATCGAGATGTCGATCCCGGTCGCGACGTTGATCACCTCGCCCGCGATCGAGTCGATCGGCGCCTCGATCGTCCGCTCGATCGCCTCTGCGTCGTCGAGGACGTAGAGCCAGTCGCGTGAGGCGTGCCCGTCGCCGTGGATCGTCAACGGCTCGTCGGCGAGCGCCTGTGTGATGAAACGCGGCACCACCTTCTCGGGATGCTGGCGCGGGCCGTAGTTGTTGAACGGGCGCACGATCACGATCGGCAGCTCGTACGTCGTCCAGTACGAGTAGGCGAGCCTGTCGGCGCCGGCCTTCGTCGCCGCATACGGGGAACGGGGGTTGAGCGCGTGCTCCTCGTCCATCGGCGCGCTCTCGGCGGTGCCGTAGACCTCGCTCGAGGAGATGAGGATGAAGCGCTCGACGGGCGTCGCGCGAATGGCATCGAGCAGGATCTGCGTGCCCTCGACGTTCGTCGTGACGAACTCCGAGGCTCCGTGCTCGATCGACTTCTCGACATGCGACTCGGCCGCTGCATTGACGATCACGTCGACGCCCTCGACGAGCTCGCGCACGAGCCCCGCGTCACGGATGTCGCCGTGCACGAACGAGAGGCGCTCATGGCTCATCACGTCGGCGAGGTTCTCGAGGTTCCCCGCATACGTCAGCGCGTCGAGCGTCACCACTTCGTACGGAGTGAACTCGAGCAGATGGCGGATGAAGTTCGACGAGATGAACCCGGCCCCACCCGTGACGAGAACGCGTTTCATAGCTCCTCTTCGATCGTGTACAACGGCCTGCCCTCGACGTCCCGCTGGACGCGACCGAGCGACTCCCCGATCAGCGCCAGCACGAAGCCCTGGATGCCGAGCACCAGAACAATGCCTGCTCCGGCGAACAACGGCCCGGGGAAGTTGCTGTTGACGATCCAGTAGACCACCCCGTAGATCCCGAGCGCGGCCGCGGCGAGCGAGCACACGAGGCCGAGCGTCACCCCGATCCACTGCACCGGCTGGGGCCAGAACCCGGCGACGACGTGCAGGGCGAGCCGCACGAGCCGCAGCGGCGAGTAGCGCGAGCCCGACGCGGCGGCCGCGTGCGACACGTCGACCTCCTCGACGGACACGCCGCTCGAGAGCACGAGCGCTTTCGTGAACTTCTGCCGCCCGATCGCGCCGAGCATCGGCTCGACCGCCTCCCGCCGGTAGCCGTTGAACGCGCAGCCGAAGTCGGAGATGGACACGCCGGTGAACCGGCGCAGAAGCCCGTTGATGACCCGGCTCGGCAGCGTGCGGCCCGGCGAGTCGCGGCGCGCGATCCGGCGCCCGGACGCGACGTCGGCGCGATCGAGGGCATCCAGGAGCTTCGGGATGTCCTCCGGCTCGTTCTGCAGGTCGCCGTCCATCGTCACGATCCTGGCGCCGCGCGCCCGCGCGAGGCCCGCGTGCATCGCCGGATGCTGGCCGAAGTTGCGCTTGAAGCGCACGACGCGGACCCGGGGGTCGGAGTCGTGCAGCCCGCGGAGCCTCGCAAAGGTGTCGTCGGTCGACCCATCGTCGATGAAGATCGCCTCCCACTCGCGGCCCTCGAGTGCCGCGGCGATGCGGCGGTAGAGCTCGTCGACCGAGCCCGCCTCGTTCAGCACCGTGACGACGACCGAGACGTCCATCAGGCGAACACGATGCGCCCGGCCGGCACGTCGAAGGTCACAGCGAACCCGCGCAGGAACGCATCGCCGACGAGACCGTCGTAGCGGATGCGCTGGAACATCACCGCAGGATCGTCCTGCGCGATCGAGGGCGCGCCGTCGGGATGGATCGCACCGCGCAGGTTCGTGAACCGCCGGACATAGGTGTGACCGGTCTCGTCGGTCCCCTCGACAACGCGCAGCGACGGATCGTCGAGCGCAACGCCGACGTCGTCAGCGAGGCCGTCGTCGAGGATCAGTTCGTCGCTGCCCATGTCCACCTCGACTCGCACCACCCGGCCTCCGGGCAGGACGAGCGGCATGAACACGGTGACGGACGGCCCGTCCCGTTCGACCTCGAGCGCCACCGGCACTCCCCCGCCTGCGGCGCCGAGCCGGACGACGCCGCCCGGGTAGTCGACCGTGAACGGCAGCTCGTCGAAGAAGGCGAGCGACAGGAAGCCGTCGATCTCGTGCAGCTCCGGCGGGAACCCGCTCATGTCCAGGACGCCCACCTCGACCTCCTCGCGCCGCAGCTCGTCGAAGCGAAGTGAGCTCAGCCGGGCGAGGGGCAGCTCGACCTCCTGCCCGGACATGCGCTGCCCGGAGAACGTCGCCGGGCCGGCCTCGATTCCCAACCGCTCCGCAAACGACGCCGCGACGATCGTCAGCCCGATCCCGGAGTCGAGGATGAAGCGCGCCTCGTGCCGGTCGTCGACGCCGACGGGCACCGTCACGAGATGATGGAGGTAGCGAAACGGCGTCCCCGGCATCGCGGACGACGCTACAGCACCTCGAACACTCGCCACACACGGCGCTAACGCGCGCGTCCTAAGGTCGTGCGCGTGCGGGTGGGCGACATCGTGCTGAAGCGAAGCATCTATCGCGGCAACGTCCGCTGGACGTTCCCCCATCGCTATGTCGGCGACTGGAACGGCCGGCTCGCCATCTACTGCGGCCCGGGCAACCAGGGAAAGGCGATGCGCCGCGGGCCGGACGGCTATCTGAAGCGCTGGCAGACCGACGCACCTCCGTTCGACACGACCTGGGAGCAGACGCACGTCCTTCGCTTCGAGCGCGAGGGAGCTCGTCACAGCATCGAGATCTACTGGGACACCGACTGGAGCCACTTCAGCTGGTACGTCAACCTCCAGACGCCCGTCGTCCTGAACGGGCGATTCGTCGACACGACGGATCAGGCGCTGGACGTGACGGTGCAGCCGAACGGCGTCTGGAGCTGGAAGGACGAGGACGAGCTGGCCGAGGCGATCACCCTCGGGATCTGGACGCAGGCCGAGGCGGACGAGATCCGCGCCGAAGGCGAGCGGGTGGTCGCCGAGGCGCCCTGGCCGACCGGCTGGGAGGGCTGGCGGCCACCTGCCGACTGGGGGCCGCTCGGACTGCCGTGGGACTGGCATGTGGTCTGAAGGCGAGGTGATCGTGCGCCGCGAGGTGCTGAACGACGGGCGGGCGTGGCTCGAGGTCCCGGTCGTCGTCGTGCGCGACGACCCGGAGCTCCTTGCGACCTACGTCGCCGAGGGAACGCCGTTCCACTTCCCGGCAGGCGACTGGCCGACGCCGAGCGGGCGACACCCGTGGCACGGGCGGGCCGCGTGGCAGGGCCACGGGGTGCTGATGCTGCAGCGTCCGGGCGAGGCGCACGCGGTCTGGGTCTTCTGGCACAGGCCCGAGCGCGAGTTCAACGGCTGGTACGTGAACCTGCAGGAGCCGTTCCGCCGCAGCGCGACGGGCTACGACACCCAGGACCTCGAGCTCGACATCTGGCTGCCGGTCGACGGGGGCTTCGAATGGAAGGACGCGGACGTGCTCGAGGACCGCGTTCGCGAGGGCCGGTTCACGCCGGCGCAGGTCGAGGAGGTCTGGGCCGAGGGGCGGCGCGTGGCCGCCGAGCTCGAGGCGGGCCGCCGCTGGTGGGATCCGTGGTGGGCGCTCTGGGAGCCCGATCCGGCCTGGGCACGGCATCAACCGGTGCCCAGGCCGGTTCGAAGCTAGGCGGCGGCCTCGAACGACGGCTCGAGGGCGAGCAGGTCGGCCTTCGGCCGGCGCTTGATCGCGAACACCGCGACCGCCCCGAGCGCGACGACGGCCGCGCCGAGGTAGACGGCGGGCGTCATCCCGTTCACGAACGCGGTGCCGCTGGAGTAGCCGCCGTAGCGCGAGAACACCGATGCCAGCACCGCGACGCCGAAGACCCCGCCGAGCTCACGCACCGCGTTGTTCGCGCCGGAGGCCTGGCCCTCTTCCTCGCCGCGCACCGTCGAGAGGACGAGGTTGGCGATCGGCGCGAAGAAGAGGCCCATCCCGATCCCGGACAGCGCGAACGGCGCCACCAGGTCGACGTAGGGCGTGGTCGGTGTCGAGACCGCTGCGATCCAGGCCAGGCCGATCGCCTGGAGGGCGAGGCCCGTGCCGATGATCCGCGACGGCGAGATCCGGTCGGAGAGCGCACCGGCGATCGGAGCGACGATCATCGGCATCGCGGTCCACGGCAGGATGCGCAGCCCGGAGCCGAGCGGGGAATAGCCCTGCACCGTCTGGAAGAACTGCGCGAGCAGGAAAACCGAGCCGAACATCCCGAAGCTCATCAGCATCGACCCGACGTTCGCGAGCGCGAACGTGCGGTTGCGGAAGAAGCGCATCGGCAGCATCGGATGCTCGGCCCGCAGCTCCCACGCCACGAACGCCGCGACGAATGCGAAGCCGACGGTGAACGCGCCGAGGATCTCGGGGGTCCCCCAGCCGACGGAGTTGCCGCGCACGAGCGCCCAGACGATCCCGAACAGGCCCGCGCTGACCAGCCCCACACCGCGCAGATCGACGCGCCCGAACGGGCCCTTCGTCTCGTCGAGCCGCAACATCGCGAGCGGCAGGAGCACGAGCCCGAGCGGGACGTTCAGCCAGAAGATCCAGTGCCACGAGATGCCGTTCACGACGGCGCCGCCGACGAGCGGGCCGAAGGCGACCGCCAGACCGCTGATCCCGCCCCATGCCCCCAGGAAGACGCCGCGCCGCTCGGCGGGAACGCCCGCCGACAGGATCGTCAGCGTGAGCGGCAGGATGATCGCCGCACCGAGGCCCTGCACGGCGCGCGCGACGTCGAGCGCCAGAATCGAGGGTGCGAGGGCGGCAGCCGCCGAGGCCAGGGTGAAGATGCCGAGGCCGAGCGAGAACATGAGCCGGCGCCCGAAGCGGTCGCCGAGCGCGGCACCCGTCAGCAGGAGGACGGCGAAGACGAGCGTGTAGGCGTTCACGGTCCATTCGAGCCCACTCAGGCCGGCGTGCAGGTCCTCGCGGATCACCGGGATCGCCGTGGTCACGACGAGGTTGTCGAGCGTCACCATGAAGAGGGCGGCCGACGTGATCGCGAATGTCCACCAGACGTTCGACTTTGATTTGTGAGTCATTACTTACCTCCGGGCGAAAAAAAGAGACGATTACTTGCCGGACTTGCAGCCCTCGACGAGCCGGCGGCCCCAGTCGTCTGCCGGGGCGTTCATCGAGGCGAGCACGTTCATGAGCATCCCGTGCGAGAAGAACCCCGCAAGCTCCTCCGCGGAGCTGCCCGAGACGCGTTCGACGTAGCTCACGAGGTCGCCGTAGCCGTTCCTGACGACGGCGCAGATCTCCGGGTCCTCGCACGCGGCGTACGCCTGCATCTGGGCCCGCAGGTAGATGCGGTCGGACTCCAGGAGCTCGCCGTAGGCGAGGCCGATCGCCTGCAGGGCGTCCTCGCCCCGCTTGCCCTCCGCCACCCGCTGGAAGATCTCGAGCGTCTGGCGGAAGCAGCGTGCGACGACCGCCATGTAGAGCTCCTTCTTCGTGCCGAAGAGCCGGAAGACATACGGCTGCGAGATCCCCGCGAGCCGGGCGATCTCGTCGGTCGAGGCGCCGTGCAGGCCCTTCTCCGCGAACTCGGCGACCGCGGCATCGAGGATGTCCTCGCGCCGCTCCGCCTTGGTCTTTCGTTCGGTCAGAACCATGGGCAATGATGTTAGTGATGACTTACTAGTCTGTCAAGGTGGGGCGAAGATGACGAACGGCCCGACCACCACACGTCGATAACCGCGAGCGCGGAGTTGTGCCGCAATCGGCCGTGGCCCGAGCGACCTGCGAAAGAACACGAACCCATGGCGGTGCGCCCGCACCGCCTCTGCATAGGGCGGATAGCGGGGCGTCGTGCCTGCAACGGCGAGTCCGCCCACGCCCAACGACCCGTGCACGGGATCGATCTCCGACGCAACGATCCGCTCGTGAGAATCGAAGTCGAGCCGGTAGGCGATCCAGTAGTCCGCATAGACATGGTCGAGATGGAGCCCGCGCAAGCGGGCTTCGAGCGGGCTGATGTTCCGCGGCGTGACCGGCAGGCCGTGCGGGTGGAACGCGCGGGCGTCTGCATCCATGCGGTTCAGGCTCACGATCGAGATTGCCAGGGCCACAGCGACGAGTGCCACAGCCGCACCGATTCGCCGACCGGCCTGCGCGAGGAGCAGTGCGATCACGGGGGTCAGGACGATCAAGAACCGCGGCGTGGCGGTGAGAAACGAGACCCGTCGCGAGAGCGCCCAGATCAGGGGGAAAGCGGCGGCAACCGCGTAGAGCAGCGAGCGGTTCGCCCGGCGAGCGCGAACCGCCGCATAGGCGAAGAGCACGATGACGATGAGGTAGGCCAGCGTGACGACCACCTTCGAGGAGACCAGCAGCTGACCGGTCAGGGGCGTTCGGAGCCCGAGCGTCATCGGGAGCAGCGGCGAGACGAAGATCCGCAGGCTGTGCACGTACTCGTGCCGGCTCGCGCGCACCATCAGCGAGCCCCAGTCGTGGCGGACGTTCCAGACGATCCAGGGCAGAGCCCCGACGACGGCGAGCGAGGCTGCAACCCACGCATTACGCAGCGAACGCGGCTGTTTCCAGGCCGTCCAGACGATCGCCGGCAGCGCGATCGGAACGATCTGCACGGTCTGCCAAAACGCAAGGCCAAGCGTGAGCCCGAGCAGCCCGACCCGAAGCCGGTCGGGCCGCTCGACGACCCGCAGGCACAGCAGCAGCACGAGCGCGCAGTACACGATGTCACTCGCATAGAAGTCGTACTGATGCGTCAGGTGGACGAGGTTCTCGGGGAACCAGAGCCAGAGCAGCGCGGCTGCGACGCCTCCGGCGGGATCGCCGATCGTTCGTCGGCCCACACGCCATACCAGCAAGGCGGCCAGGGCAGAGAGGAGGACGGGAACCGCCCGCAGGGCGACATAGCCTGGACCGCTCACGAAGAAGAGCGGGACCGTGAGGAGCACCTCCTGTGTCCCACCGTACGGCTGGCCCCAGTAGAACGTCGTCAGATGACCGTGAAGCGCATGCCGGACCATCAACCCGACGACGGCCTCGTCCGAATCGGGGATCCCGACGGCCGCGCGATCGACCCAGATCCGGAGCGCGAGGCCGGCGACCCCTGCCCCCACGAACAGAATGGCCCACAGAAGCTGCTTGCGTGAAACCGCGGGGAGGGTGGCCGCACTCACCGGCGCGTGTCGAGCGACCGGCCGAGAGCCTCGGCGACCCGGTCGAGGTCCGCGTCCGCGAGGCGGGTGTGGAACGGCAGGGCGAGCGCGCGCTCGAACACCCGGAGCGCGCCCGGGAACTCGCCCTGGTCCCGGTAGGCGCCGAGCAGGGGCAGCGAGTAGGTGCCGATCTGCGCCTCGATTCCCTGCGCTCGCAGTTCCGCGAGCACGCGATCGCGGTCGTCCACCTGCAGTACGTAGGCCTGCCACCCGTGGATGTCCCCCTCGTCCGCACGCGGCAGCAGCACCGGCAGGTGCTCCAGGCGCTCGCGATAGCCCGCGGCGATCCGCGTCCGCGCCGCGAGCAACTCGTCGAGGCGACGCGCCTGCGGAAGGCCGACGGCGCAGAGGATGTCCGACAGCCGGTAGTTGAGACCGGGGACGGGCATGTCGGCCGGCGCGAGCGAGCGCCAACCGTGGTTTCGCATCTGGCGGACCGCGTCGGCGAACGCATCGTCGGAGGTCGTGATCGCGCCGCCTTCACCCGTGGTGACGATCTTGCGGGGATGAAAGCTGAGACAGCCCGCGATGCCGAGGCCGCCGCAGGCGCTGCCGCGGTAGCGGGCGCCGAGCGCACCTGCGGCATCCTCGAGCAGCGGCACATCGGGCAACTCGTGCAGGCGCAGCGGGCGGCCGAAGAGGTGCACGCCGAGGAGCAGCTTCGTGCGCGGCCCGACGTGGATCTTCGCCGGGTCGATGTTCATCGTCTCGGCGTCGACGTCGACGAGGACGGGCGTCAGCCCGGCGAGCGCGACCACGTTCGCCGTGGCCGGGAACGTGTACGCCGGCACCACGACCTCGTCGCCCGGCTCGAGCCCGGCGGCGAGCACGGCGAGATGGAGCGCGGCGGTGCCCGAGGTGACGGCCAGCGCGTGCTTCACCTCGCAGAGCCGCGCGATCTCCGCCTCGAACTCGAGCACCTTCGGGCCCATCGTGAGCATCCCGCTCTCGAGGACCTCGGCCACCTCGGCGAGCTCGAGCTCGCCGACGTCGGGCCAGGCTAGGCGGACTGGAGCGTCTTCTGCCGGTACCAAGCGATCGTCTTCTCGAGGCCTTCGTCCAGTTCCACCTGCGGCTCCCACCCGAGCACCTCACGGGCCTTCTTCACGTTCGGGATGCGCAGCTCGACGTCCGCGTAGTGCAGCGGCTGAAAGACGATCTCGCCCGTCGCGCCGCTGATGCGCTTGATGCGCTGGGCAAGGTCGAAGACGGTCACGGCACCGCGCGGATTGCCGATGTTGAACGCCTGGCCGACCGCTGCCGGATGCTCGAGGCAGAGGAGGACGCCGGAGACCATGTCGGTCACGTACGTCCACGCGCGGATCTGGGAGCCGTCGCCGTGGATCGTCAGGTCGCGTTCGGCCAGCGACGCCTCGATGAACGCGCGAATCGCCCCTCCGCCGATCTGCCCCGGGCCGAAGATGTTGAACGGGTGCACGGTGACCGTGGGCAGGCCGAGCTCGTCGTGATACGCGAACGCCATGTGCTCGCCCGCGAGCTTCGAGACCGCGTAGGTCCAGCGCGCCTCGCCCACCGAGCCGATCGTCGACACTTGCCCCTCCTCGACGTTCAGGGCGTGCGTGCCGAAGACCTCGCTCGTCGAGAAGTCGACGTAGCGCTCGAGCGTGTCCAGCGTGCCGAGAGCCGCCTGGAGCGCGTTGTAGGTGCCGATCACGTTCACGCGCATCACGCGAACGGGGCTCGCGAGCACGGTGTCGACACCGGCAATCGCGGCGCAGTGCACGAAGTGCGTCGCGCCACGGGATGCCTCCGCAAGCCGGTCGGCATCGAGGATGTCGCCCTGGACGAGCTCGAAGTTCGCGTGCTCGGCGAGGTCGAGCCCCGATAACGAGTCGCGATGGAGGTTGTCGTACGCGATCACCTGGTTCTCGTCGACCAGTTCGCGCGCCAGCGTCGTGCCGATGAACCCGGCACCGCCCGTGATGAAGATCCGCTTCCCTGCAAGCATCGGGACAAGCCTAGATGCTCGGCGCGACCGCCCCGGGACGCTCCAGCTCGCTGCTCGACCCTCGGATCGCCGCGACGATGAACAAGGCTGTCCCGGCGCTCAGGCCGCCCGCGATCATGATCCACACGCCCGCATTGCCCCAGAGCCGGTAGACGGGGCCGACGGCGAGCCGGCCGACCGGACCGCCGAAGGCGCTCGCGGTCATCACCGAGGTCAGCACCTTCGCCCGCAGGGCGACCGGCGGGCGCGTCGCGATCAGCCCCATCATCGGCGCGTTCACCATCGCCACGAACACGCCGCAGAGGATCACTGCCGCGCACGCCACGGGCCAGGAGATCGGCGCCGCGACCGCCCACAGCGGCAACGTGGCCAGCACCAGAGCGATGCAGGCGAGTCGCAGCGGCGACACGCGGTCGAGCACCTTCATCGCGACGACAGACCCGATGATCGCGCCGACGCCGAAGCTGGTGAACAGCCAGCCGGCAACGTGCGCATTCTGTCCGTAGCGGGTGTAGGCGAGCAACGGGACCGCGACGGCGATCGCGCCCGCGGCGCCGTCGAGCACGACAACGGTCAGCGTCAGCGGCCCGAGCAGGCGGTCGCGCGCGAGGAAGCGGAGACCGGCGAGAACCCCGGCGGACTCACCCTCCTGTGGGACTCGCCGCCCACCGTGCACCGCGACCAGCACGACGGCGAAGGCGAAGAGATAGGTCGCCCCGTCGATGAGCAGCACGCCGGGCGCGCCGATCCACGCGACGAGCGCGCCCGCCAGCGCAGGCCCGATCACGATCGGGAGCTGCGTCGCAGTCCCGAACATGGCCGACGCCTTCGAGACCGTGACCTCGTCGTCGCCGAAGAGCTCCGGGATGATCGAACGCTGGGAGGCGATGTACGGGGCGCTGAAGAGCCCGACGAGAAAGACGACCGCCAGCAGCAGTCCGTAACTCAGCTGGCCCAGCCAGTAGAGCGCGGGGACGAGGGCGATCAGCGGGGCGCGCAGCGCGTCGGAGAGGAGCATGGTCGTCCGCGCCCCGAGCCGGGCGACGACGGAGCCGCTCGGGATCCCGAAGATCGCCATCGGCGCGATCTCGACGGCAAGGACGACGCTCATCCGCGACGCGGAGCCGGTCGTCGAGAGCACGAACCAGGGCAGCGCCACGAACGTCATGGCCGTGCCGGTGCTCGAGACGGCCTCGGCGACAACGAGTGCCGCCAGGGTGTGCGCGCGGCGCAGCATCGAGCGAATATAGTACGTCCGTACGTTTTTGTAAAGTGGAGACATGCCGAAGGTCTCCGAGGCCCATCGCGAGGAACGGCGCCGCCAGATCCTGGACGGCGCGCGGCGCGCCTTCGCACGCCACGGCTACGAGGGCGCGACGGTCGCGCGTCTCGAGGAGGAGACGGGCCTCTCGCGCGGCGCGATCTTCAGCTACTACCCGAACAAGTGGGAGCTCTTCTTCGCGCTCGCCACCGAGGACCAGCGGGAGATCGGCGCGCTCTGGCTCGACCAGGGGTTCGAGGGCGTCGTGCGCCGGATCGGCGGCGAGGATCCCGAGTGGGCCGGCGTCTACCTCGAGGTCGCCCGCCTCCTGCGCACGAACCCGGAGCGCCGCAGGCAATGGCAGGCACGCAACCCCGACCTGCAGGCGCAGCTGAGCGAACAGCTGCTCCAGCGGCGGGCGGCCGGGCTCGAGCGCGACGATCTCGACCTGGAGTCGGTCGGCAGCTTCCTCGGCGTGGTGCTCGACGGGCTCGCCGTCCACCTCGGCGCCGGCTATCCGGTCGACGTCGACGGGACACTCGAGCTCGTCCGGTCTGCGCTGGCGCCGAAGTAGCATCCGTTCCGCGTGAAGACCATCCTCTTCGTCGGCGCAGGGCGCCACCAGCGCCGGGCGATCCTCCAGGCCAAGGAGCTCGGCCTCCGCGTGGTCGCCGTCGACCGCAACTCCGAGGCTCCGGGCCTCGCCGAGGCGGACATCGCGAAGGTCGTCGACTTCGCCGACGCGGCCGCCGTGATCAAGGCGACTGCTCGGATCAAGCTCGACGGAGTGATGACGGTCAGCGCCGATCGCGCCGTGCCGATCGTGGCGGCGGTCGCCGAGGCGCGCGGGCTGCCGGGGATCGGCGCCGAGACGGCCCATCTGATGACCCACAAGATCGCGATGCGCACGCGGCTCGCCGACTTCGGGGTGCCGCAGCCGCGCTATGCGGCCGTCCGGTCGATCGCCGAGACGCGCCGCGCCGCGAACGAGGTCGGGTTCCCCTCCGTGCTCAAACCGGCCGACTCGGGCGGCCAGCGCGCCGTCTTCAGGGTCGAGTCGCTCGACGAGATCCACGCGCATCTCCACGAGGTGCTCGTGGCATCCCCGACCGGGGAAGCGATCCTCGAGGAGTTCATCGAGGGCGTCGAGATGAACGGGATCGTGATCGCCCGCGACGGCGCTTCGATCCCACTGACGCTCTCCGACCGCCTCCGGCCGCCCGGCATCGGGTTCGGCGTCGGCTGGATCCACGTGTACCCCGCGACGGCGTACGGCGAGCAGCTCGAGGAATCCGAGCGCGTCGCCGTTCACACCGTGCACGCCCTCGGCCTCGACACGGGCATCGCGTTCCCGCAGCTGATCGCGACGGGCGACGGCCGCGTCGTGGTCGTCGAGTGCGCCGCGCGCATTCCCGGCGGGCAGATGGCCGACCTCGTTCGCTTCGCGACCGGCGTCGACCTCGTCCGGGTGCAGATCCGGATGGCGCTCGGCGAGGAGCTGCCCGACGAGCTCGTCCTGCCGAAGTTTCACCAGCCGCTCGCGATCCGCTTCTTCACGGCCGAGCCCGGGCCGCTCCCGACGGGCTGCGTGAAGCGGATCGGCCCGCTCGACAAGGTGCTTGCGTTTCCCGGCGTCGTACAGGCGGACGTCTACCTGCAGCTCGGCGAGACGATTCGGCCCGTGCGCGTGGACGGCGACCGCCGCGGCTACGTGATCGCCACCGCAGACACGAACCTCGAGGCGCTCGAGCGCGCGGAGGCTGCGGCGACCCTCCTCGACGTGGAGGTCGAATGAGCTGCGAGTTCAGCCTCGACCACTATCGCGACCTCGTGCGGGCCGCGCAGCGCGGCGGCTACCGCTTCGCCGGCTTCGATCGGGCGCCCGAACCGGGCGTCGTCATCCTGCGCCACGACGTCGACCTGTCGCTCGACGCCGCGCTCGCCGTCGCGGAGGCCGAGGCCGAGGAGGGCGCCTGGTCGACGTGGTTCCTGATGACAAGGTCGGTCTTCTACAACCTCGCCTCGCCCGAGGGCGAGGCCGCGATTGCGCGTCTGCGCGAGCTCGGCCATCGGGTCGCGCACCACGCCGTGTGGCCCGACGTCGACCTCGACGACCGGTTCGACGCAGTGGTCGCCTGGCACAACCCCGATCCGGAGTACATGCAGACGGATGTGCCGGGGGCGGTCAACGTCATGGGCCCGCGGTTCTTCGACCCGGAGCACTACCGGTCGGACTCGAACCAGCACTGGCGTCACGGCTGTCCGCACGGCGAGCTCGAGCGCGGTGCATTCGAGTGGCTGCAGTTGTTGACGCATCCCGAGATCTGGGCCTTCGAGGGCACGACGATGCGGGAGTCGATGGAATCGATGCTGGACGCCGACCGTGCAGCGCGCTTCGAGCACCTGCGCCGCGACAGAATCGATCTCTCGTGAGGCCGATCACCGTCATGGTCACGGCGTCAGGTGCGCCGGGAACGGCTGCGCTCCTGCGCGCGCTGCGGGAGAACGGCGAGCGCGAGCTGCGCCTCGTCGGCACCGACATGAGCGAGCGCTCGGTCGGCCGTCACCTCTGCGACGCCTTCCACATCGTCCCGGGCGGTGCCGACCCGGAGTTCCCCGACGCGATGCTCGCGGTCGCCGAGCGCGAGGGCGTCGATGCGATCCTGCCGCAGTCGTCGTTCGACCTGGAAGGGCTCGCGGCGCACGTCACGCGTTTCCCGATGCCGGTGCTCGTCTCGAGCCCCGAGGCCATTCACCGCTCGAACGACAAAGCCGAGACGTACGAGTTCCTGCATCGCATCGGCGTGCGGGCTCCGGCCTTCCGTCGCGTCAACGGCGCGGGTGAGGTCGACGCGGCGGCGCGGGAGCTCGGCTACCCGGATCGGCCGGTGTGCTTCAAGCCCGTCTTCTCGTCGGGCTCTCGTGGCTTTCGCATCCTCGATCCGACGGTCGACCGCGCGCACCAGCTGCTGAACGAGCGCCCGGGGTCGGTCGCGATGCGGCTCGAGGAGGCGGTCGAGCTGCTGCCGGACGAGGGCGGGCCGGATCTGCTGGTGATGGAGCTCGCCACCGGCGGCGAGCGGACGGTCGACGGGATCGGGAACGGGCGGGAGATCGTGCTCGGGCACCCGAAGACGCGGGAGGCGATGCGCGCGGGGCTGGCGATGTACTTCGTCACGCTCGAGGACGAGCAGCTGATGCGCACCGCCAACCTGATCGTCGCGGAGCTCGGGATCGAGCACTTCTTCAACATCCAGCTCGTCGGTGAGCAGGTGATCGAGATCAACCCGCGGATCTCGACGATCGTCTACCAGGAGGACCTGAACCTTCCCTATCTCGGCGTGAAGCGTGCGCTCGGCGAGCTCTCGGACGACGAGCTCGGGTCGTACGCAACGCGCATCCGCCCGGGCCGAACCGCCCTCCGCTACTTCGACCAGCTCGAGTTCGACCCGCCCGCGTGAGCGACGGCCACGGACAGTCCGTGGACAAGTCCCTCCGGGTCACCCATTGCCCCGTGAACATCGCGGGGATCCCGTGGGAGAACGTCCAGGCGCTGCGGCGCCAGGGGGTGGACGCACGGCTCGTCGTCTTCGAGCGCGGGAAGCTGCACCACGAGGCCGACTGGTCGCTCGACCGCCGCGGGCCGCTGCCGGCGAAGCTCGCACAGCAGTTCGCCGCCTTCGCCCGCCTCGCGCCGAGGACCGACGTCTTCCACTTCTACTTCGGGCTGACGCTGATCCCGAAGTCGGTCCAGTTCCCACTCCTGCACGCGCTCCGGAAGAAGAGCGTCTTCCACTACCTCGGATCGGACATCCGCGGCAAGACGCGCGAGGCGCTCGCATTCGGCAAGCGCGCCGACGCGGAGATCGTCGGCTCCTACGACGCGAGGCGGTGGGTTCCCGAGGCTCACGTGATCCCGCCGGGGCTCGACCTGCGCGAGTTCAGTCCGCGGCCCCCCTCCGACAGCCGACGGCCGCTCGTCGTCCACGCGCCGTCGAACCGTGAGAAGAAGGGCACGCAGTTCGTCATCGACGCCTGCGCCCAGCTCCCCGTCGAGCTCGACATCGTCGAAGGCATCCCGCACGAGGAGGCACGCGCACGCTACGCGCGCGCCGACATCGTCGTCGACCAGCTCAACGCCGGGTGGCACGGGGTCTTCGCGCTCGAGTCGATGGCGCTCGGCAAGCCCGTCGTCACGTACCTCAAGCCCGACGTGGTCGAGCGGAGCGCCGCCGGGTACGGGGCCCGCATCCCCATCGTGCCCGCGACGAAGGAGACCCTCGTCGAGAGCCTGCGTCCACTGGTCGACCAACCTGCGCTGCGGCAGAGGATCGGCGCCGAGAGCCGGGCCTACGTCGAGCAGGTGCACGACATCGACCGCGTGGCCGACCGCCTCCTCGACCTCTACCTTTCTCTCTAGCCGGTGTCCCTGAGCCTCGCCTTCCAGATGAAGCGCCTTGCGCGCCACTCGGCGATCTACGGGGCCGGTGGCCTGGTGTCGAGGATCCTCGCGACGATCCTCCTGCCGCTCTATCTGCACTATCTGCCGCCGTCCGCGTACGGGCAGGTCGAGATCATCACCGCCGCGACCGCGGTGCTCGCGATACTCCTGCAGCTCGGGATCTCGAGCGCGTTCTTCCGCTTCTACTTCGACGCGAAGGAGAACGCGGCGAAGCTGACCGTGATTCGCACATCGTTCTGGTTCACGATGGGCGCCGCGACGCTCGGGCTCGTGGTCGGCCTCGCGTTCGCACCGGAGATCAGTCATCTGCTCGGGCTCGGCGATGCTCCCTGGCTCGTGCGCGCCGGCGCCGTCGGGCTCTGGGCGCAGACGAACTACCAGCAGTTGACCGCGCTGTTCCGCGTCGAGGAGCGGTCGACGGCGTATGCGCTCGCCAGCATCACGAACGTGATCGTCACGGTCGCGGCGATGGTGCTCTTCGTCGCCGTCTTCCACTGGGGCGCGATCGGGCTCGTCGTCGGCAACTTCACAGGGACGCTCCTCGTGTACCTCGTGCTCCTCCTCTACCGCACGGAGCAACTCGGGCTCGAGTTCGACCGGGCCCTCTTCCGGCGCATGCAGAAGTTCGGCATGCCGCTCGTGCCGGCGGCGCTCGCGCTCTGGGTGATCAACTTCGTCGATCGCGAGTTCGTGGTCTGGTACAGAGGCCTCGGCGAGGCCGGGATCTACTCTGCCGCGGTCAAGATCGCTTCGGTGATCACGTTCGTGATGATCGCCTTCCGGACAGCGTGGCCCGCGTTCGCGTACTCGATCGAAGACGACAGGGAGGCGAAGCGCGCGTATGCGTTCGTGCTCACGTACCTGCTCGCGTTCGCGTCTTGGGGCGCGCTCGCACTCGGCGCCCTGGCGCCGTGGTGGACGAAGCTTCTCACCGCGCCGAAGTACCAGAGCGCCGAGGAGGGCGTCGCGCTGCTCGCGTTCGCCGGTGTGGTCTACGCCGGCTACACGGTCCTCGCGATCGGCAGCGGCCGGGCCCGCCGCACGCAGCTGAACTGGGTCGTGACGGGCGTCGGCGCCGCGGCCAACATCGCCCTGAACTTCTGGCTGATCCCGGAGTACGGATGGGTCGGCGCGGCGATCTCGACGCTCGCAGCGTACGTGGTGCTGTTCGCCGGGATGACGCTCTACGCGCAGAACGTCTATCCCGTCCCCTACCAGTGGCGACGCGTTGCCACGGTGCTCGGCGCCGCCGTGCTGCTGACCGTGGCGCCGCGCGCCGCCGGACTGCCGCTGCTCCCGTCGCTCCTCTTCGTCGCGGTCTATCCGCTCGCCCTGGCGCTGCTCGGCTTCTACCTTCCGGCCGAGCGGGCGCGCATCAGGCGCCTAGCGGCGCCGTGAGCGCGCATGCTTGACGCCGGCGCCGATCGCGCCCGCGGCAACGAGCGCAAGCGCTAGAGCCCCGAGCACGAGGACCGGCAGCGGAGCCCCGCTGCTCGTGCTGGACGATGCGACCGCAGCGTCGGCGTTCGTGCTTTGCGAGCTCGGGGCGGGAGCCTGCGAGGACGACGGCGCAGGGTCGTGGGGAGCCGACTGGGTGGTCGACGTCTGCGCGCCCGAGACGAGCACGTTGTGCTGCGCGAAGCCGTGCCCGACCTGGGTCGGCACGGCCTTGCCCTCGGAGTGGAGGACGCCGGCCCGCATCGCCGAGGTGATGTCCTGACGAAGGCTGGAGTACTCGTCCGCATCCAGCGGGATGTGGTGGAGCGCATCGACGTAGCAGGCGTGCGGATACGTCGAGGCGATCTTGCCGTCGGCGTACCAGTCGTTGAAGATCCGGTCGCGACAGGGAGGCGCTGCGTGCGCCTGCGCCGGAACGGCGAAGACCACGAGCAGCGACAGCAGGAGCAGGCGCTTCATTCAGGCCCATGTTCCCCGGCGGGTCTCAAGATCCACCTTGGTGCCGGTAAGGCTTTCGTAAATCCTCAGGAGGGCAGGAAGCAGGCGTCGTGACACGAGCCTGCGACCTGGACCACGTGCAGAAGCCGCCCGTGCCGGTCGAGCACCGCCAGCGTGCCCCGCGTGAGCGACGCCGTGAGCACGAGTCCTGAGCCGAACTGCACGTTGTACGACCCCGTCGGGACCGGCGTCCGCGCCACGATGCGGCCCTGCAGGTCCTGGACGTGCAACGTGCCCGAGTCGCCGCTCGTCACGTAGGCGACGCCGTTCCCGAAGGTGACGTGCTGGGGCGCCAGGTCGGCGCTCTGCACCGTGCCGCCGACCGCGAGCTGGCGGTTTGCGCCCGAGGTGATCCAGATGCGCCCGTCGGGCGCGTGGCCGACGTCGTGCGCCGGGAACCCCGGCGTCACCGTCGAAGCATGGTGAAGCGGCTTCACGTCGACGACCGCGACGTGCTCGGACGCCGTGCCGAGACCGACCCAGAGACGCCGGCCACGACGATCGATCGTCAGGTGCCGGGCCCAGCCCGGCAGGGGCGCCCGGCCGAGCTCGACGCCGCGCAGGACGTCGACGGCGACGACGCCGCTTCTGCCCGAGTCGGTGACGAACGCGTGCCTGCCGTCGGGGTGCGCGGCGGTGTAGCGCGGCTCGACGAGCCCTCGGAGCACATGACGCACTCCGTGCCGGTCCACGATCGAGACGGCGCCCATCGCCGTGTGGCAGACGACTGCGCGGTCTCCGACGAGCTCGATCGACCGTGGGTCGGGCAGGGTGTCGATGAAGCGCACGACCCGGAAGGTGCCGAGCTCGACGACGGCCAGCCTTGCTTCGGCGTCGCACGTGACGAGCGCAGACGGTGCGGCCGTGAGCCGTGCGCGGAGCGCGAACGGCGCCGCGGCAGCGGCGAGGGCGAACTCGCGACGGTTCATCCACATGCTTACGGCCCGTGTGAATCGAGAGGTCCCGGCGCGATAGCTTGGACGCATGAGCCATCCGGAGCTGACCGCCGAACAGGCGTACGTCGACCGGGCCTACGAGCACCTCGAGCGAATGCGCGACGTCGTCGCCTCGGCCGCAGACAGGGTGGACGGCGAGGTGGCGCAGGCGGCGATGGATGCATGGGCCGCGAAGCGCCTACGCACATTCGAGGATGCCGAGCGCGGGCTCTGCTTCGGCAGGCTCGACTTCGAGACGACTCCGCGTCCGCTCTATGTCGGCCGCCGCTGGGTGCACGACGACGAGCAGCGGCAGCTCGTGATCAACTGGCAGGCGCCCGCCGCGAGACCGTTCTACACGGCGACGCCGCAGGATCCGCACGGGGTGACGTTGCGCCGGCGTTTTCGCACGGACGGGCGGCGGCTGCTGGACATCGCCGACGAGGCGCTCGACGGCTCGATCGTGGACGGCGCGGCGGTCGGCGACTTCCTGCTCGAGGAGCTCGAGCGGAATCGCGACGTGCACATGCGGGACATCGTTGCCACGATCCAGGCCGACCAGTACCGGCTCATCACCCACGACCCCGACACGCCGCTCGTGATCCAGGGCGGCCCGGGGACCGGCAAGACCGCGGTCGGCCTGCACCGCGCCTCGTGGCTGCTCTACACGCAGCGCGACCAGCTGCAGCATCGCGGCGTGCTCGTGATCGGGCCGAACCGGACGTTCATGGAGTACGTCTCGCACGTGCTGCCGGCGCTCGGCGAGGACGCCGTCGAGCAGCGCGCGGTCGGCGAGCTCGTGGACGGCGTCGAACCGCAACGGCGCGACCCGCCCGAGGTCGCACGGCTGAAGGCCGACCTCCGTCTGGTCGACGTGGTGGCCCGCGCCGCCGAGCTTCGCCTCGAGTCGGCCCCCGAGGAGCTCGTGCTGCGGCTCGAGGGCTCGTTCGTCTCGGTCCGCGAGCGGGAGATCCGGGAGCTGCTCGCGGCCGCGCGCACGGAGCTCGGCACCACGGCGGCCGCGAGGGAGCGGTTCCGGATGAACGTCCTGCGGCGCTTCTACGAGGAGTACGGCCGCGTGCTCGGCGCAGGCGCGATCCGCAACTTCGAGGAGGTCGAGCAGGCGCTGCGCGCGAACGGCTACCTCGACCGGGTGCTGAAGGCCGCGTGGCCCGTCGTCGCGCCGGATCGGCTCGTCAGGTCGCTGACCGGCTCACGAACGTCCCTCGCCGCCGCCGCCGACGGGATCCTGACCGAGCCGGAGCAGAAGCTGCTGGTGCGGCGCGGCGGCGGCTGGTCGGACGGCGACATCCCGCTCCTCGACGAGGCGCGTGCGCTCGTCGGCGAGGCGCCGCGCACGTACGGGCACGTGATCGTCGACGAGGCACAGGACCTGACGCCGATGCAGCTGCGCATGGTCGCGCGCCGCGCACGCGACGGAGCGTTGACCATCCTCGGCGACGTCGCGCAGGCAACCGGCGCCGTCCGCTACCCACGCTGGGACGACGTCCTGCCGCATCTGCCGCGCGGGGCCGACGCCGACGTCGAGGAGCTGCGGCACGCCTATCGCGTGCCGCGCGAGATCATGGACGTGGCGCTGCCGCTCCTCGACACGATCGCGCCCGACGTCGCGCCGCCCATCTCCTACCGAACGGGCGCCGATCCTCCCGTCCTGCATCTGGTCGAGGAGGAGCACCTGCTCGCCGAGGCGTACCGCCACGCCGCGGGCACCCCGGACGGGCTTCTCGCGGTGATCGTCCCCGACGAGCTGCTCGACCAGCTCCCTGCCGGCGACCTCTGGGACGGCGTGCCCGTACTGACGCCGCGGCAGGCGAAGGGGCTCGAGTTCGACCACGTCGTGGTGGTGGAGCCCGCGCGGATCGAGCTCCGCGAGCTCTACGTCGCGCTGACCCGCCCGACGAAGACGCTCGTGGTCGTGCACGCGCTGCCGCTGCCGCCGGAGCTCGGCGGGAGGGCGACGGCGACCTACGAGAGGTAGTACACGACGAGCGTGAGGCCGAGGGCGAGCCCGACGATCACGAGCAGGGCGAGCACGATCCCGCCGAGAACGATCGGAAGCGTTGCGGGAGCGTAGCCGTCCCTGGCGATGTCCTCGAGGTGGTGCTCCTCGGCGATCGCCCGCTGAACGATGGAGGTCATGCCGCCATTGTGGCGGACCTCGTGCGGTCTGTCACGAGGAGTTCCTACGGATTCAGCCGGCGACCGAGAGAACGAACGTGTTGCCCGACGGGTCGCGGAGCTCGCCCCCGACCGCCTGGGCGATCCGGTCGGCCTCGTCCGCATCCGGCACGACGATCGTGAACCGGGTCAGACGCGCGGTCCCCGCCGGAGCCGGCGGTGCGCCGCGGCTCTCCCAGGTGTTCGCGCCGATGTGGTGGTGGTAGCCCCCGGCGCTCAGGAACGCCGCCTGGTCTCCGAGCTGCACGGTGAGGTCGAAGCCGACGAGATCGCGGTAGAAATGGATGGTCTCCTCGACATCGGCGGCGCGCAGGTGCACGTGGCCCATGCGGGTACCGGCCGGCAGGGCGGCCTCCGGCTCGGTGTTGGTGGCGAGCAGATCGTCGACGTCGAGCGGCCAGGTGCCGAGGCGGTCCGTCTGCCCCTCCCAGAACCGCCGCGGCCGGTCGGCGTAGATCTCGATCCCGTGGTGGTCGGGATCGCGCAGGTACAGCGCCTCGCTCACGAAGTGATCCGAGGCACCGGTGAGCTGGACGCGGTCCCGGATCGCGTGTTGCATCCAACCGGCCAGGTGGCGGCGCTCGGGCACGAGGAGCGCGAAGTGGAAGAGGCCCGTGTACCCGTCGGCGGGGCGCGCGCCAGGCTCCTCGACGAGGCGCAGGAGCTCGCCGCCGCCTGCGCCGAGGCTGGCCTCGCCGTCCCCGAGGCCGAGCACCTCGAGCCCGATCGACCCGGTGTAGTAGGTCAGCGACCGCGGCAGGTCGGCCACGGTGAGGTGGACGGGACCGACGGTCGTGGCGGCGGCGATCGACATCACCCAGCAGCATGCCCGATCCGCGCCGGCGCCTGTCTGAACTTGCGTCCGTTTAGGGTGGCCGAACATGGACGACTCGGTCTACATGGACATGGCCCGTTCGAGGTCAGGCTCGAACGTACGGGCGCGCCGGTCCCCACTCGACGCTCAGTGGGCTCTGATCCTCGGGCTGGTCGCGGTCGCAGGAATTGCCCTGCGCTTGTACGTCGAACGCTCGTCACTCGGGGTCTCGGACTCGGACGAGGCGATCGTCGGCTTGATGGCACGTCATGTCCTGCACGGACAGCTGACCACGTTCTTCTGGGGCCAGGGATATGGAGGCTCGCAGGAAGCCATCGTGACCGCCCCCGTGATTGCGGTCCTGGGAAGCTCATGGCTCGCGTTGCGTCTCGTGCCGATTGCGCTCTCGGCCGTGGCCGCCGTGGTGGTCTGGCGCGTAGGGCGCAGGACGATAGGGGAACCGGCCGCGACGGTGGCCGGAGGCGTCATCTGGCTCTGGCCGCCCTATCTGATCTACGAGATCTCTCATCAGTTCGGCTTCTACGCGAGCGGAGTCGTTTACGCTGCATTGCTGCTCCTGCTCGCGCTGCGAGCTGTCGAGCGCCCGGATCGCAATCGAGCCGCGATGCTCGGCTTCGTGCTCGGCCTCTCTCTCTGGAACGACATTCAGCTCGTCCCGCTGATGGCCGGGGTGATCGTCTGGACGGTCTTGAAGCGCCGACAGATCCTCCGCCACGCGTGGCTTGCGATCCTGTCCGCCGCGCTTGGCGCCGCACCGTGGCTCGTCTGGAACCTGCGCCACAACTGGGGCTCGCTCGGGGTACCGGCCGATACGAGCCCATACGAGCACCGGCTCCGGATCTTCTTCTCTCCGCTACTTCCCATGCTGCTCGGGCTCCGCGAGCCGTTCACGCAGCGACCGCTGATCGGAGCTCTCCTCACCGACCTCGCCTACCTGCTCCTCATCGCGCTGGCTGCGTACGGCGCCTACCGGACTCGCAGGAGAAACACCTCGCTGCTCTACACGACGGCGGTGGTGTTCCCGATTGTCTATGCGATCTCACCACAAACGCTCTTCGAGATGGAGCCACGGTACCTACTGACCCTTGCCCCGACATTGACGCTGATCATCGCCCAATTCGCCCAGAGCAAGTTCCGTTCCATCGTCGTTCTCGCGCTGACGTTCGTGGTCTCGGCGATCACCTTGCAGCGGATGGACGAGTGGGTTGGCAGGTCGTCCGCCGATCCGCAGTTTGCACCTCGGAGCACCTCACCCCTGATTCGCGCCCTGACCAACCGCGGCATCCGGAGTGTGTACGGGAACTACTGGATCGCCTATCGCCTGGACTTCCAGTCGGGAGAGCGCATCGTCGCCGCCGAGAACAACCTTCTACGACTGACCTTCCGAGGGGGCCGAGCGTATGCCGCGCACGATCCCGACGTCCGCTGGGAGCCGTTCGAGCGGGCTGTGAACCGCGATGCGAATCACGCATTCGTGTTCTTCCAAGATGACAGGACCGCCTCGGCCCAGGCTCGCGAACGCACGCAACGGCTGCTCAGTGCGGACGGCTACGTGCGCGAACGGGTCGGGGCCTATCTGGTCTATCTGAAACCGGGATCGCACGCGCCGCCCTCGTAAACCTAAACCGCCTCAATACACTGCGGCTCAGCCATCCTAGGCGACCACGCGATACACCTGGAACACCTCGGCATACTCACGGTTCACGTTGATCCCGTGCGTGCGCGCGACGTTCCAGACGTACTCCGCATTCGCGTAGCGGCGGTGCTGCTGCGAGGCGTACTTCTCCAGCGCCGCCACCTTGCGCTCGACGTGCCGTGACTCCAGGGCGAGGTAGGCCTGATAGCTGAAGTCGAAGTTGTTCCACGGGATCTCGTAGCCCAGGATCGTCGTCCGCTTGAACGCCCGCAGTCCTTCGTGCGCGATCGTCTGATGGTCCTGGTGCACGTCGTGCACGGACGGCATGAAGACGCAGTCCGGCTGCCAGTCGCTCCAGATCTCGATCAGCAGCTCGAGGATCTCCTGACGACGATCGGGGAACGTGCGCACGTCGAAGTCGTGCACGGTGAGGTTCGCGGCGGGGATGCCGATCTCGGCGGTGGCCTCACGCACCTCGCGCGCCAGCGTGTCGGGCGCGTAGCCGTCCGGGAGGGAACGGGTGGCGATCGAGAAGGCGACGTAGCGCACATCCGCGCCCGCATCGACGAGGCGGGCCATCGTGCCGCCGCAGCCGAACTCGCCGTCGTCGGTGTGCGGCGCGAGCACGAGCGCGCGTTTGACGCCCTCGATCACCGGGCGACCGGCCTCCAGGTGCGCGCCCCGACCGCGACGAGCCCGAGCAGGCCCCAGAACGAGGGGTCTTCGAACAGGGCGTTGTAGAAGATGCAGTGCACGAGGATCGCAACCAAGGCTAGTCCGAACGCGAGGCGGGCGGCGCCGTCGAAGTCGCGCGCCAGGTGGCGAAAGGCCAGCACGACCGCGGTGACGACGAGCCACAGGAAAAGGAGCAGCCCGGGAAAGCCGAGCTCGGCAGCGACGGTGATCGGCGTCGTGTGCGACGCGGCCGCCTTCGGCTCCTTCCCCCGCAGATGCGCGAGCTCGGCATACGCACGCTTGAAGCCGCCCACGCCCACGCCCGACACCGGATGGTGGTAGGCGATCTTCAGCCCGGTCGAGACGAGCGTCGAGCGCCCGCTCGTCACGTGCGACAGCGACGCCTTGTGGCGGACCGTGGGCGAGGCAACGAGCGCAGCGCCGAGCAGCACCACGACGACGCCGACCAGCAGCAGGCTGCGCCGGCCCCAGGCGACCGCGGTCGCCACGGCGATTCCGACCATGAGCGCGAGGAAGCTCGACTGTGAGAAGGACGGCAGGAGGCCGACCCAGGTGATCACGATCGTCAGCGCTGCGGCGATCGACCACAGCGGGTCGCCCCGGCGGAAGAGGACCACGACAAGGCTCGCGAGTATCCCGACGACCAGGAACCGGCCGTAGATCGACGGGTCGTAGAAGACGGAGTTGACGCGGTAGAACCAGCCGCTCGGGGCATACGCGTTGTCGACGCGCACCTTCGGGTTCCAGAAGATGTTGCGCGTCTCGTACTGCACGATCCCGATCACCGCGAAGACGAGTGCCATCACCGCCAGCTGGACGTAGAGCGTCAGCACCCACGCCCGCGACCAGACGAGCCGGGCGAGCACGACCGCGAGCAGCCCGAACGGGAGGACGAAGAAGAGCAGCTCGATCGCGCCCTGCCGCGGATCCTTGGACCAGAGCAGCGACACCCCGTCCCAGGCAACGAACACCGCGACCGGCCACGCGAGCGGCCCGAGCTCGCGCGAACGGTTCGAGTCGTCGCCGTACAGCTCCCAGGCGAGCGCGAGCGCCGCAACGACGACCACGCCGTAGAGCGGCAGGAGGAGGTTCGCCTGCGTCGACCCGACGTGCACCGGAATGCGGGCGGGGACGCAGGCGAGGGTCGCGACCGCCAGGAGCCAGGGCGCGCGCAGGGCACCCCAGGTGCCGACCGCGGCGGCAATCGCAAGCATGACCGCAGCGGCCGCGAGCAGGCGGTGATGCCCGGGCGGGGCGAGATACACGGTCAGCCCGGCGCAGCCCAGCGCCCACGCCGCGAGGCCCGCGACGCGGAGATCGCGGCGCGGCGCGACCACGAGCAGGGCGAGCCCGAGCCCGCCGATCGCGCCTGCGGCCTGCGCCGCTCCGACGCTCATCCGACCACCACCGCGCTGCGCGCCGCGTGTGTCCCGGCGAAGACGTACAGGTTGAAGACGCCCTTCGACTTCGGCGCGCGTAGATGCAGCGTCCCGCGCGGGAGCACGCCGTGGCGGCCGTGCAGCTGCCAGCGCACCCGCGGCGCATCGGTCGACACCCGGAGCGCGAACCTGCCGCCCGGGGGCACGACGATCCGCTTGCGCGCGAGGACGACGTAGCGAATCTGCGCGATCGCAAAGGGATACGCCTTGGCCCGGTTCCCCGCGGTGTCCTGGGCCGAGATCGAGAGCACGTAGCGGCCGGGCGGAGCCCGCTTCCCTCCGTCGACGCGACCGTTCCAGGACAACTCGCCCGCCTGCTTGCTCGTGCGCGTGAAGAGGACCTGGTCGCCGCGCACGAGCAGGATCGCGTGCGCCGGCTCGTTGATCGTGTAGTGGAAGGTGAACGCATCGTGGTGCCCGTCGCCGTCGGGCGAGATGATCGGGTACTGCGGATGCCGCACCGTGATCCTCGGCGGCACCGTGTCGAGGCGGATGTTGCTCGGCAGTGTGATCGTCCGGTGCGAGCGCAGCAGCTTGACCACCGGCCGGTAGACGCCGTCCGGGACGAGCAGGCCCGCCGCGGTGAGGCCGTTCCAGACGAGGTCGAGCCTCGCCCGCGGCTTGACCGTGCGGTTCGAGAGCAGGACGCCCACCGTGTTTCCATGCCGGTCGACGATCCGGACGTCGACCCGCTCGTGCGGACGGACGCGGAAGGCGACGTGCGCAACCGGCTTGAGCGTGCCGGCGGGCGAGAAGACCGGATCGACGTGCGTCCCGTAGATGGGCGACCGCTCGAGCTTCGCCCGCTCGGTCAGTGCGAAGGCCGCGGCGCTCCCCGCGAGCAGGGCGAGGACGAACACCGTCGACAGGACCCGGGCCACGCCCGGAGGATTCTATGCGGGGTCGTGCGCGGGAAGCCGGCGCGCCCGCACCCGGCGCGTCTGCAGAGTGCGACCCGACCAGATCAGGAAGGCGATCACCCCGAGCACCCCGACTCCCACGATCAACGAGTCGGAGTAGGGCATCTTCACGATCTTGATTCCCGAGAGGATCAGAACGAAGCCGAAGGCGATCCGGAGCGCCCGCTCGGGAACACGGATCGAGAGGTGCGAGCCGATCAGGACGCCCGGGATCGACCCGACGAGCAGCCAGGCGATCGCGTGCATGTCGACGTTCCCATGCAGCAGGTTGCTGGCGCCCGCCACCCAGAGCAGAAGCGCAGCGTGGAGCATGTCGGTGCCGACGATCCGGGCAGCCGAGAGCGGGAAGAGCAGGAGCATGGCCAGGCCGAAGAAGGTCCCCGAGCCGACCGAGGTGAGGCCGACGATGAATCCGAAGACCGCGCCGATCAGGATCGCGTACAAGCGGTCGCGGCGCGCCAGGTCGAAGCGGGCGTCGACGCTGTGTCCGCGCAGAAACGTCTTCGCCAGGAACCCGAAGCCGCCGACGATCAGCGTGACGCCGACGATCTTGCTCATCGTCGACATCGTGCTGCCCGAGAACGAGCTCGCGATCTGGACCCCGACGAGCGACATCGGCGCAGAGCCGACCAGCATCCACATGGCAAGTGGAACGTGCACGTTGCCGAGCTGCCGGTGCCGAACCGCGCCGAAGGACTTGAAGACCGCGCCGTGCAGGATGTCCGTGCCGACGGCGGTCTTGGGATCGAAGCCGAAGAGCAGGATCAGCATCGGCGTCATCAACGAGCCGCCGCCCATCCCGGTCATGCCGACAAGCACGCCGATCATCAGGCCCGCGATGCTGAACTGCCAGGTCATGCGCGCGGGGGCAACGGGCAGGAGACGAAGGGGCGCCCGCGCAGCAGGCAGCCGAGCTTGTACGCCTCGCAGCCCGTGCAGAAGCCGGTGCATGCCGCCAGCAGCGCCAGCGCCGCCACGAGCATGCCGAGGGCGGCGCCGAGAAGGGCCAGGCCGCCGGCGTAGGCGACCGATGCAGCAGTGAGCACCACCAGTCCGACGATGTTGGCGGCACGCGGCGGGCGTGAGTCTTCGAGCGGGCCTTCCCCGAAGCGCGGCTGGATCACCTCGAAGTACAGGAGGCACGGCACGCAATACCGCCGTCCGAAGACGAGCCCGGTTGCGAGCTGCAGCGCCAGCAGCACGAGCAGCCACCACCACCCGGTCGCGACCGCAAGCACCGAGACCACGCCGACGACTGCCTGGTTCGTCCGGGGCGCCCGCGAGTCGATCACATGCGTGTCGCGGTAGGGATGCGCGCTCGGCACCGTGGCTGCGCTTCCCGTCATGGCTGGGCTGCGACCACCATGCCGGCGCCGACCGTCTCGTTCGTCGACTCGTCGATCAGGATGAACGCCCCGGTGCCGCGGTTGCGCACGTACTCGTCGACGACGAGCGGCTCCGCCAGCCGGAAGCGGACGACGCCGAGGTCGTTGAGCTCCATCTTCCCGGGGCTCGGCAGGTCCTCGAGCGTGCGGATGTCGACGACGCTGACGATCTCCTCGACCCGGGCGGGGACAGTGCGGGTTGTGTGCTTGACCAGCAGGCGAGCACGCTCCTCGACGGAGCGCTCGGCCATCCAGCTCACCCGTGCCGTCAGCTCGCGTGCCACCACCGGCACGCGCCCCGGGTCGGCGAGCAGGTCGCCCCGGGAGACGTCGACATCGTCCTCGAGGAGGATCGTGACCGACTCGCGCGGGACAGCCTCTGCGAGCGGGCCTTCGGCACTGTCGATCGAGGCGACGCGGCTGCGCAGACCCGAAGGCAGCACGACGACCTCGTCGCCGGCACGCCAGACTCCGCCCGCGACCCGCCCGGCGTAGCCCCGATAGTCGTGGTGCTCGTCGGTCATCGGCCGGATCACCCACTGCACCGGGAAGCGGCGGTCCTGGACGTTGAGATCGCCGTCGAGCTCGATCGTCTCGAGGTGCTCGAGCAGCGTTGGCCCGGCGTACCAGGGCATGGAGCCGGTCCGGTCGACGACGTTGTCGCCCTTGAGCGCGGACAGCGGGATCACGGTCGCGTCCCTGATCTCGAGCTGCGAGCCGAGCTCGGCGAGCTCGCGCGCGATCTCGTCGAAGCGCTCCTCCGAGAACTCGACCAGGTCCATCTTGTTGACCGCGTACACGACATGCGGCAGCGCGAGCATGCCGATGATGTAGGAGTGCCGGCGCGTCTGCTCGATCACGCCCTTGCGCGCGTCGACGAGGATCACCGCGACGTCGGCCGTCGACGCGCCGGTGACCATGTTGCGCGTGTACTGGACGTGTCCGGGCGCATCGGCGAGCTGGAAGCGGCGGCGTGGAGTGACGAACGAGCGATAGGCGACGTCGATCGTGATCCCCTGCTCGCGCTCGGCACGCAGCCCGTCGGTGAGGAGCGCCAGGTCGACGTAGTCGTGACCGCGCCGTCGTGAGGCATCCTCGATGTGCTCGAGCTGGTCGACCAGGATCTGCTTGGTGTCGTAGAGCAGACGGCCGATCAGCGTCGACTTGCCATCGTCGACCGACCCCGCAGTGACGAGCCGGAGCAGGTCGGTGTCGAGAAACTCCTTAGAAGTAGCCAACGCGCTTCCGATCCTCCATCGCCGCTTCGCTGACCCGGTCGTCGGCGCGCGTCTCGCCACGTTCGGTGACACGGGTCGCTGCGATCTCGGCGACGACCTCGTCGATCGTCGCCGCGTCGCTGACGACGCCGCCGGTGCACGACATGTCCCCGACCGTGCGGAACCGAACCGCCGCGCTGAACGGCTCTTCGTCGGGGTAGCGCTCGACGAAATCCGAGACCGCATAGAGCATCCCGTCGCGGCGGAAGACTTTGCGATCGTGCGAGAAGTAGATCTTCGGCAGCTCGAGCTGCTCGCGGGCGACGTACTGCCACACGTCGAGCTCGGTCCAGTTCGAGATCGGGAAGACGCGGATCTGCTCGCCCTTGCGAATGCGGGCGTTGTAGATGTCCCAGAGCTCGGGCCGCTGCGCACGGGGGTTCCACTGCCCGAAGTCATCGCGGAAACTGAAGATGCGCTCCTTCGCCCGGGCGCGCTCCTCGTCGCGGCGCGCGCCACCCATCGCAGCGTCGAAGCCGTGCTCCTCGAGCGCATCGAGCAGCGTGGTCGTCTGCAGCTGGTTGCGCGACGCGCGCGGGCCGGTCTGCTCCTGCACCCGGCCCCGGTCGATCGACTCCTGCACACTCGCGACGACGAGGCGCTCGCCGAGCTCCTGCACCCGCCGGTCGCGGTACTCGATCACCTCGGGGAAGTTGTGCCCCGTGTCGACGTGCATCACGGGGAACGGGAACCTGGCGGGGCGAAACGCCTTCTCGGCGAGCCGGAGCATCACGATCGAGTCCTTGCCGCCCGAGAAGAGCAGCACCGGGCGCTCGCGCTCGGCGGCGACCTCCCGCATGATGTGGATCGCCTCGGCCTCGAGCTCGTCGAGGTGAGTGAGATTCCGCTTCGCGGAATCTCTAGCTGAGGAGATCAATTCGCACTCGATTCGTCTAGCACGTTCGGCGCAGCCGAAAGTGCATGCAGGCCGCACTCCGTTCGCCCCGTCCCGGCCCAGCGACCTTCGCGGCCGGCGCCCGGGAGGGTCGAGTGCGTGTCGCCGATCGACTCGTAGCCGCGGTCGTGCAGCGGGTTGTACGGCAGCCCCCGCTCGCGAATGTAGGCCCAGCAGTCCTCGTCGCTCCAGGCTGCGAGCGGGTTCGCCTTCCAGAGCTCGTGCGCCTCGTCCCAGCCGAGCTTCGGCGCGTTCGCACGTGTCGGCGACTGGTCGCGACGGATGCCGGTGATCCAGCAGTCGAGCCCGCCGAGCGCGCGGACGAGCGGCGAGACCTTGGCAACCGCGAGATAGAGATCGGGCTTGTGCTCCCAGACGTCCTCGCCGTGGGTCGCGGCGAGCTCCTCGGGGCCGGGGCCCTCGAAGACCTCCACCTTCGTGTCGTAGCTCCGCTCGACCTCGCGCCAGAGCTCGTAGGTCTCGGGGAAGAGGTAGTGGGTGTCGATCGCGAAGACGCGGGCCTTGGGCTCGATCGCGAACAACATGTCGAGCAGCACCGTCTCTTCCTTCTGGAAGGAGCACGCGAGCGCCACCCGGCCCGGGAAGGCGCCTACGACGAGCGAGAGGATCTCCTCGGCGCTCAGCTCCTCGACCGCTGTGGCATCAGGAGGCGTGAACGTCGTCACCGAGGAGCACCTCCTTCAGCGTGTCGCCGCGCAGGCCGAGCCTGAGCGTCTCGAGCGGGATGACTTCCTCCGGTGGGATGTTCCCGAGGTTGACCGACGCGCCGAAGTGCTTGATGAACCACGCCTGCGAGGACTTCGTCGGCGCCTCCCAGACGAGATCATGGAAGTCGACGGAATGCTCGATCTCCGCGATCAGGCCGGTGCGCATCTGGCCGTCGGGCCGGAAAATGCCCGAGGTGCCGCCTTCCCGCGCCTCGGTGATCACCTTCCACGCTCCCGCCTCCTTCTCTTCCTTGATCCATTCGACCCATTCGTACGGCGCGAACACGACCTCCGAGTCCTTGGAGCCGACCTCGGAGAGGACGGTGAAGTCGCGCGCGAAGTCGGCGATCAGCTCGAGCTTGCGATCGCGCGGGATCTCGATCGTGCCGTCGGAGATCTCGACGTGTGTGAGCCCGAGGCTCGTAAGCCAGCGCTTGTAGTCGTCGAAGGCGCCCCTGACGTACACAACCTCGAAGAAGGTGCCGCCGATCACGACGGGCTTCTCCTTCAACACGTCGAGCTTCTGCTTGAGGCTCTTCGTCACGTAGGACGTGCCCCAACCGAGCTTGATGATGTCGATGTAGTCACCCGACATCTCGAGCACGTCGGCCCAGCCGCGGGGGCCGAGGCCCTTGTCGAGCACGTGGGTCATGCCGCCGTCGCGCTGAAGGCCGAGGTCCAGCTCAAAGGCGGGCATAGAGCTCCTCCAGCTTCGCCTTGGCTCGCGTCTGTACGTCGCGGTAGAGCGAGTTTCCGTGCGCGTCGATGCCGACCGTGAGCGGGCCGAAGTCCTTGACGCGGAACTTCCAGAGGCATTCGGGCATCAGCTCTTCCCACTGGACGTCCTCGATCTCCTCGATCTGGGTCGTCTCGAGCGCCGCAGCGCCGCCGACGATCGCGAAGTAGACCATGCCGAGCTCGTGCATCGGCTCGATCGCCTCGTCGGGGAAGCCGCCCTTGCCGCAGATCGCCCGTACGCCGTACTGACGGCCGAGCGGCTCGGTGAACCTGACCATCCGCGCCGATGTGGTGGTGCCGATGCAGATCTTCTCGTACTTGTGCTCGGCGACCTTGCGCACGTTCGGGGCGGTGTGGAGCAGGAATGCGCCGGTCAGATCCATCGGCGGCTCGACGCCCTGGTCGAAGATGCGGATCTGCGTCCGGTCGCGGATGCCGATGATGTGACCCTGGACGGTCACCTCGTCGCCGGCCCGCAGCTTGAGAATCTCCTGCGGATCGGTGACCGGGAACCTGACGGTGTGGTTTGCCACCTTAGAACTCCCTGTCGAAGTCGACGGAACCGTCTGCCGCGATGTGCGCCGACGCGCGGCGCGCAGCCCAGCACTGGTAGTTGACGGCAACCGGGTTGAGGGTCATGTGCGTGTCGGCGTGCTCGATGTGGCACTGCAGGACCGTGACGTCGCCGCCGAGGCCCATCGGGCCGATGCCGGTCTCGTTCAGCAGGCCGTACAGCTCCTCCTCGAGCTGCGCAACGAGCGGGTCGGCGTTGCGCGTGCCGACCGGCCGCGTGATCGCCTCCTTCGCGAGGTACATCGCGTAGTCGGCGGTCCCGCCGATCCCGACGCCGACGATCCCCGGCGGGCACGGCTTGCCACCCGCGCCGACGATCGACTCGAGCACGAACTGCTTGATGCCCTTCACGCCGTCAGCGGGGACGCACATCTTGAGGAAGCTCATGTTCTCCGAGCCCGAGCCCTTGGGGATGCACTTGACGTCGAGGCCGTCCCAGTCCGGGATGAACTCCCAGTGCACGATCGGGAGGCGATAGCCGATGTTCGGGCCGGTGTTCTCGCGCGTGATCGTGTGCACGGCGTTGGAGCGCAGTGGATGCTCGACCGTCGCGCGGGCGGTGCCGTCGCGCAGCCCCTCGTAGATCCGCGTGGGATGCAGGGGAAAGTGCTCGCCGACGCGGCAGGTGTAGACAGCGATCCCGGTGTCCTGGCAGACCAGGTTGTGCTCGCTGTCGGCGATGTTGACGTTGCGGTGGATCGTCTCGAGCACCCGCTTGCCGGGGACCGACGTCTCGCGCAGGCGGGCCGCCGCCAGGGCGTCGCGCAGGTCCTGCGGGATGTCCTTCAGGGCCCACACGTAGAGATGAGCAGCGGCGTCCTCCACCGCATGCTGCAGGTCTGTGACCGTATCGATTGTCATCTAGCTCCTAGCCTTCTCGAGTGCATTACGACCAGCCCTTCGACCGAACACGACACATTCGAGAAGGCTGTTGCCCATCATCCGATTGCGCCCGTGCGTGCCGCCTGCGATCTCGCCGCACGCGTACACGCCCTCGAGCGTCGTCTCGGCGTCCGTGTCGATCACGAGGCCGCCGTTCTGATAGTGGAGCACGGGGTACGTGAAGATCTTCTCCCTGAGCGGATCGATCCCGGCACCGCGGTAGCGGCGCAGCATGTACGGCAGCGAAAGCTCGGCGTCGCTCTCCGAGATGCGGGTCGTGTCGAGGTAGACCGCGGGGCGCCCGTCCGGCGTCGTCACGCCGTTTCCCTTTTCGACCTCGTCGAAGATCGCCTGGCTGACCGCATCGCGTGGTCCGAGCGAGTCGGTGAACTCCTCGCCCTCGGAGTTCACGAGCACGGCTCCGTACGCGCGCGTCGTCTCCGGAATCGAGTAGCCCTGCATGTTCGCCGGCCACGCGCCGCCGTTCGGGTGGTACTGCAGCGCATCGAGATCACGCGCCTCCGCGCCGAGATCGACGGCGATCCGCGTCACCTCACCGGTGGCGTTCGGGTGATTGGTCGAGAGCTCGCCGCGCCGCTCGGCCTCCGCGTAGCAGCGGCCGCCCGCGGCGAGCACGACCGTGCCTGCGTCGACGGTCTGCTCCCCGACCCGCGCCCGCCACAGGCCGTCGAGCTCGGTGAGCTCGCGGAGCGGTGCGTTCAGAAGACTTGTGCCGCTGCCGGCCTCCCAGGCATCCCGCAGCTGCTTCGTGATCGCGTGCCCGGTGCGGTCGCCGACCTGCAGCAGCCGCTTGGCGGTGGCCCCGCCGCATCGCGCGAGCCGGTAGCCCCCCTCCTCGCGCGTGAACTCGACCCCGAGCTCCTCGAGCCAGTGGATCGCCGACTGCGCGTCGCCGGCCAGCACCTCGACCAGGCGCATGTCCGCGGTCTCGTGCGACGACCGCCAGATGTCCTGCGCATGCTGCTCGGGCGAGTCGTCGGCGCCGAAGGCGGCCTGGATGCCACCCTGGGCCTTCGACGAGTTGTTCGCCTGGAGCGAGCCCTTGGTCGCGAGCGCCACCCGCGCACCCGCCCGTTCGGCCGAGACCGCCGCGGCAAGCCCGGAGGCGCCGCTCCCGATCACGAGCACGTCGAAGGTGCGGGCCGACTCCGTCACAGCCCGGACTATACCTGTTATTAGAAGAAGTTATGAATTGTTCACCGACTTGGTCGGCAAGGACGTCCACCGACTCAGTCGGCAAGCACCCGCGGGGGTGACGGACGGGAGCCGGAGCCCTCGCGCGGCAGCCACTCCAACCAGCGGGGCAGGTACCAGTTCCAGTCGCCGAGCAGCTTCATCGTCGCCGGGAGCAGCACCGCGCGGACGACCGTGGCATCGACGGCGATCGCGATCGCGAGGCCCAGCCCCATCTGCTTGAACTGCAGCAGCGTGAGGGTCGCGAAGATGCCGAACACCGCCACCATGACGGCCGCCGCGCTGGTCACCGAGGGCGCTGTCCGGGTGATCCCGTGCAGGACGGCATCCTCCGTCGTCTCGCCCGCGTCGACGAGCTCCTTGATCCGGCTGACGATGAACACGTGGTAGTCCATCGAGAGACCGAAGAGCACGACGAAGAGGAACATCGGCAGCCAGGAGGTCACGCCCCCGTTCGACGTGAAGCCGAGCAGGCCCTCGAACCAGCTGTGCTGGAAGACGAGCACGAGGATCCCGTAGGCGGCGCCGACCGAGAGCAGGTTCAACGCGATCGCCGTCAGCGGAACGACGATCGACCTGAACGTGAAGAGCAGCAGCACGAAGGCCAGGCCGAGGACGAAGGCGAAGACGAACGGCAGCCGCGCCTTCATCAGGTCGTTGAAGTCCTTCGTCCCGGCGGCGACCCCGGTCGTCGCGTATTCGACGCTGCCGAGACTGCCAAGCGTCTCCGGCAGCAGCGTGCCGCGCAACAGCGCGAGCGCGTGCATCGACGTCGCATCGTCCCCGCGGCCCGCCAGCGGCAGATCGATCTCCTCGACGGTGCCGTCCGGGCTGATCCGGGTCGAGACGGGCGCGCGCACCCGGCCGCTCGCGAGCGCCCGCCGCCGCAGTTCGCTCACCTGCGCTTGAACCTGGGGCGCTGTGACCGGATGAGCTCGCACCACGACGACGGCCGGCGTCGGTGCGCCGGGGAAGGCGTGGATCATGCGCGCGTAGGTGCGGACGATCGGCAGGTTGTGGGGAAGGTCGGTGAAGCTGGGAAGCTTCGTGTGCATCGTGAGCACGGGCAGTGCTGCTGCGAACAGCGCGCCGCCGGCGAGCAGCACCGCGAGCCTCGGACGACGGAGCGCGGGCCGCAGGATCGCGCTCCACGCTCGGCCCTCGCCGCCCGTCCCGTGGACGAACGGCACGCGCCCGCGGTCGACGCGGTCGCCCAGCTTGTGCAGGAGCGCGGGCAGCACCGTGACCGAGCCCACCATCGCGAGGAAGACGACCACGATCGTCGCCAGCCCCATCGAGGTGAAGATCGGGTTGCCGGCGAAGAACATGCCCGCCATCGCGATCAGAACGGTCATGCCGGAGATCAGGACTGCGCGGCCCGAGGTGCGTGCGGCGATCTGCAGCGCGCCGTCCGGGCTCGCTCCACGGTGACGCTCCTCGCGCTCGCGCTGCAGATAGAACAGCGAGTAGTCGATCCCGACAGCCATCCCCATCATCAGGATCACGCTGTCCAGGAAGTTCGGCAGCGCATAGAACTGGCTCAGGAGCACGCAGATCCCGATCGCGCCGAGCACGGCCGTGAAGCCCAGCACGACCGGGATCACGGCGGCGACCACTGCGCCGAACGCGAGCAGGAGGATCGCGAGTGTGATCGGCAGCGACGTGTACTCGGCCCGCTTGAAGTCGCTGGTCACCGTGGCGCCGATCACGTGATTGGCGCTTGCGGCGCCGAACTCCTCGATCCGGTACTCGGGGTTGGCGCGTTGTGTGCCCGCGACCGCGTCCAGGGCGGGCTGAATGTGCTTGTCCGCGGCGTCCGCGTTCCCGCGCACGTCGAACTGGATGATCGCCGACCGGCCGTCGGCCGAGACGAGGCCGGTGTGCACGGGATCGAGCGGTGACCGGATGTTCGTCAGCTCCGGCCGCCGTGCGAGCGTCTGGACGAGCGACGCGATCGCCACGGTGTAGGTCGGCTCTCCGACGATCCTTCGGCCGTCCCTGCGCTGAACGAGCACCGACTCGGTGGCCGGCGAGAGGAAGTTCGCGCCCCTCAGCATCGCCTCCGCCCGCGCGGTCTGGCCCGAGCCCGACTGCGAGTCGCCGAGCTGGTTCAGTCCGATCGCCGAGCCGAGGATCATCGCCGAGAACGTGAGCGCGACCCAGCCGAACGCCGCCGTCTTCCAGTGGGCGGCGCTCCATTTGCCTGCGCGGCCAGCGAGGTTCAATCGGTCGGCCACGCCGACGACGCTAGCGAGGCGGCTCCCGCGCGACCTCAGTAGATGCTGCGGAAGAGCTCCAGGATCTCTACTGGACTGGCCGGGTGTGGGTTCGCCTGGTTGCCGGCCCGCTGTGCCGCCGCCTCGGCGACGCCGGCCAGCTCGGGCTCGGGCACGCCGAAGTCCCGCAGCCGCTCGAAGCCGCCGAGGAGCGCGAGCTCGCGGGAGCGCCCGACGGCGTCACCTCCGATCGCGTCGCCGAAGCGCGCCACGTCGGCGGGCACGAACCGAGCGTTGAACTCGAGCGCGGGCGGCAGGCAGAGCGCATTCATCGCACCGTGCGCCAGGCCGTAGGTCCCGCCGAGCGCCTGGGCCATCGCGTGGGCGAGCCCGAGACGGTTGAGTGCGAGCGCGTGACCTGCGTGCGCGGCTCCGCGAAGCAGGTCCTCGCGCGCGCCGCGGTCGTGCGGAGCGGCGAGCACGCGCGGCAGCGCCGCCGAGATGAGCGGTGCTCCGGCGAGCGCCTCCTCGTCGCCTTCGGCGCCGTGACCCGTCACGTAGAGCGCCTCCGCGCAGTGCGCGAGGCCGTTCAGCGCGGTGCCCGCCGTCACGCTCGCAGGCAGGTCGAGCGTCAGGGCGACGTCGTAGACGATTGCGACCGGCCGGGCGCCGGCGCCGGCGCCGCGGATGACCCGGTCCGGCGAGCGGATCCCGTAGGAGGTCGTCCACTCGGCCCCGGAGTAGGTCGTCGGGATGTGCACCACCGGCTTGGCGGACTGGCCCGACGCGTACTTGCCCGTGTCGATCGCGGAGCCGCCGCCGACGACGAGGATGCCGTCAGCCTCGGGCGGCACTTCGACTCGATCCGAGGGGACCTCCGCCCAGGACGCCACGTGCGGCAGGTCGAGGGACTGCCAACGCGGGCTCGCGATCAGAAACGGCCGTTCGATGCCGACCTCGGCGAGCGTGGCGGGCACGTCGTCGAGGCTCCAGCGGACGATCACGACATGCTTTCGCGGGCGTAGTCCACGAACGCGCGCGCGGCGCGCGTCTCCGACCGACCGCTCGCGCGGACGAGGAGAATCTCACGCTCGAGCTCGAGCCCGCCGACGCGCGCCTCGACGAGCGTGCCTGCGGCCAGATCGTTCTCGACCGACGAGCGCGAGATGAACGTGACGCCGAAGCCGCCGCGCACCGCGCTCGTCACGGACTCCTGCAGGCCGAGCTCGAGCCGGACGTCGAGGTCGCGAAGCTTCGTCCCGGCGCCGCGCAGCTCGTCCTCGATCATCTGCCGTACCCCGGCACCTTCCTGCATCACGATCAGCCGCTCGCCCTTGAGCTCGGCGAGCGACACGGTGCGGCCGGCGAACGGATGGCCCGGCGGACAGGCGAGGATCACCGTGTCGCGGAAGAACGGCTCGTACTCGACAGCGCGGTGGCGGGGCGCCGCACCGACGACGCCGAGCTCGAGCGTGCGGTCGGCGACGCGGTCGACGACCGTCTGTGTGTCGAACACGCTCAGCGCCACGTGGATCTTCGGATGCATCGCGGCGAACTGGCAGAGGAGCCGGGAGAGCACGACGCCGCCGGGGCCGGTCGAGGCGCCGATCGCGAACGTGCCTTCGAGCGCGCCGGTCGCCTCGTCCGCCAGTTCGCTCGTGATCTCCTCCTCGAGCGCGATCAGGCGCAGGGCGCCGCGGTAGAGGCGCTGGCCTGCCTCGGTGGGCTCCACCCGCCGCCCCGAGCGGTCGAGGAGCTGCAGGCCGAGGCGCTTCTCGAGCGCGCGCACCTGCAGGCTGACGGCAGGCTGGGTGACGCCCAGCCGCTCGGCCGCCTGGGAGAACGACTTGCGCTCCACCACCTCGCAGAACGCACGAAGCTGGCGCGTATCCATAACGGGAGCTTATACAGGTCACAGGAGAACCCAGCCCGCACCACCGGGGCAGCCACCCACACACGAGAACCCGGCCCGCACCACCGGGGCAGCCACCCGCACCGAACAGTCACAGCGAAGCCACGAATCCGTGCCCGAGTCACATTTCTCCCTGCACAGGGCACAATTCTCCACCTGCCGCTGCGAGCCACGCCTGGTGGCAGCCACCGTGGCTGCCACCGTGACGGGCCGCCACCGTGACGGGCCCTCCGTGACGGAAGCGTTCCGGTCTACGCCTCGCGGAACTCGAGGCGGTTGCCGAACGGATCGGTTGCATGGAACCGCTTCGTGCCGGGGAGCGCGTCGTCCGGGTCGACGGCGACGCCGGCGGCCGCCAGGCGGCCGGCGAGCTCGTCGAGATCCGAGACGACGAGGCCGGGATGCGCCTTGCGCGCGGGTGCGAACGCCCGGTCGACCCCGACGTGGAGCTCCTGTGCGCCCGCCCGGAACCAGCACCCGCCACGGCCCCGGAGCGAATCCGGCTTCGGAAGCTCCTCGAGCCCGAGCAGCACGCCGTAGAACGCCCGGGCCTCGGGCTCGCAGCCTTCGGGAGCGGCGACCTGCACGTGGTCGATTCCGAGGACGCTCACAGCCCAACGGTCTACCATCGACCGGGTGGCATCGGCGCCGCCACCGCTCGAGGACACCCTCGTCAGCGGGTACACACGGCTCGCCTCCCAGGCGGAGCATCGCGGGATCGACCTCGAGCTGCGGCTGCTCGACATCCTCTTCGCGAGCCTCTTCGGGATCCTCCTCGCTCCGGTCGGGCTCCTGATCGCCGGCGTCCTGCTCGTCACGAGTGGTCGGCCGATCCTCTACCGCGGGGAACGGGTCGGCCGGCGCGGCCGCTTCTTCCAGATGCTGAAGTTCCGCACGCTCCGGCCCGGCGCCGAGGACCGGATCGGGCAGTACCTGGGCGAGGAGCTCGTCCGCCGCACCGACGCGGAGCTGACCCGCATCGGAGGCTGGCTGAAGGCATCGCAGCTCGACGAGATCCCGCAGCTCTGGAACGTCCTGAGGGGGGACATGTCGTTCGTCGGGCCGCGGCCGATCCGCCCGCGCTTCTTCGAGGAGCTCGCACACGACCTGCCGGCCTACTGGCAGCGCCTCGTCGTCCGTCCGGGACTGACGGGCTTCGCCCAGGTCCGGCGCGGCTACGAGACGTCGATGGCCGAGAAGCTCGCGCACGATCTCGAGTGGATCGCCGACCGCTCCGTGCCCCTCTATCTGCGCACACTGTTCGTCACCGGCATCCGGGTGCTCGCCCAGGTGTTCGGCCGCCGCACCTAGACTCACCGCATGTGCGGGATCTGCGGGATCGCCAGCAGCCGCGGCGCCGTCGACCCCGACCGGCTCCGCCGCATGTCGGCGACCCTGTTCCACCGCGGGCCCGACTCCGAGGGCGCGCACCTCGACGGCCCGGTCGGGATCGCCGCACGCCGGTTGGCGATCATCGACCTGACCGGGGGCGATCAGCCGATCGCGAACGAGGACGGCACCGTCGTCGTCGTGCAGAACGGCGAGATCTACAACTACCGCGAGCTCATGCACGAGCTCGAGCGGGCCGGCCACCGGTTCCGCAGCCGCTGTGACACCGAAGTGCTGGTGCACGGCTACGAGGAGTGGGGCTCGAAACTGTGGGAGCGGCTGCGCGGTATGTTCGCCGTCGCGGTGTGGGACGCGCGGGAGCGGCGGCTCGTGCTGGCGCGCGACCGCTTCGGGATCAAGCCGCTCGCCTACCGGGACGTCGACGGCGAGCTCTCGTTCTCGTCGGAGCTCGATGCGCTGCCGCACGGCGACGTCGACCTGGACGCGCTCGAGGCGTTCCTCACCTTCAACGTCGTGCCCGCGCCCCTCTCGATCTTCCGAGACATCCGCAAGCTGCTCCCGGGCCACACGCTCACCTGGCAGGGCGGCCGCACGTCGCTCGCCTGCTTCGCACGCACAGGGCCCCTGCCGCCGCGTCACGGCGAGGACGAGGCCGAGTTGCTGGAGGAGTGCCGTGCCCGCCTGCGCGACTCCGTCCGCGCTCACCTGATCGCGGACGTGCCGGTCGGCGTGCTGCTCTCGGGGGGCGTCGACTCGGGCGCGCTGACCGCTTTCGCCGCCGAGGCCTCGTCGGAGGCGGTGCGCACGTTCTCGATCGGCTTCGCCGAGGCGTCGTTCGACGAGCTCGACGGCGCGCAGGCGGTCGCGCGGCGCTACGGCACTCTCCACCGCGACCTCACGCTTCGGCCGAACGCTGCACTCCTGCTGCCGGCGCTCGCCGATGCGTTCGACGAGCCGTTCGCCGACTCGTCGGCGCTGCCGACCTACCTCGTCTCCAGGCTCGCGGCCGAGGACGTGAAGGTCGCCCTCTCCGGCGAGGGCGGCGACGAGCTCTTCGGCGGCTACTACACCTACGTGGCCGACCTGCTCGCCGAGCGCTTCGGCCCGGTTGCCGCGCGGGCGAGGCCTGCGGTCGACCTGCTGCCGTCCTCCACGCGCAAGGCGAGCCTCGACTACCGCCTGAAACGGTTCACACGGGCTGCCGGAATGCCGCCGCTCGAGCGGCACCACGCCTACAAGGAGATCTTCGCGACCGACGTCCGCGCGGAGCTCACGGGCCGGAGGAGCAGCTACGACCCGCTCGAGCGCTATCGCGCGCGCTTCGCCGCGACCGAGGGCCACGAGCTCCTGACGCGGCTGCAGGACCTCGACTTCGGCCTCTACCTCGTCGACGATCTCCTGACGAAGACCGACCGCGCCTCGATGGCGTGGTCGCTCGAGGCACGCGTTCCGTTCATGGACACCGTCGTCTCGAACTTCGCGTTCTCCCTGCCGGTGAGGCACAAAGTCCGCGGCTTTTCCAAGAAGCGCCTGCTGCGCAAGGCGCTCGAGCCGCTCCTGCCCCGCGAGATCGTCCACGGCAAGAAACGCGGTTTCTCGATCCCGGCGGCGGCGTGGCTCCGGGGCGAGCTCGAGCCGTTCGCACGCGAGACACTGTCGCCGGAGACACTGCGCCGTCAGGGCTTCCTGCAGCCGGAGGCGGTGACGCACGTGATCGACGCGCATGTCTCCGGACGCGAGGATCTCTCGCGGCAGCTCTGGGGCCTGCTCGCGTTCACGCTCTGGCACGAGCGCCACGTCGAGGGCATCACCCGGGACGTCTCATTGGAGACAGCCGTCGCGTGAACGTCTGGATCGACTTCACCGCGAGCGCGCACCCGCTCGTCTTCCGGCCGCTCGTGCAGCTGCTCGAGGTGCAAGGGAACGAGGTGGAGATCACCGCGCGCGACTACGCGCAGACCCTGCAGCTGATCGAATCGCACGGCATGACCGCCACCGTGATCGGCCACCACGGCGGCCGGTCGGCGCTCGGCAAGGCAGCGCAGATGCGCACACGGCTGAAGGCGCTCCGGCGCTTCGCCAAGGACCGCAACTTCGATCTCGCGCTCGCGCACGGCTCGCACGAGCTGACGATGACCGCGCGCCGCCTCGGCATCCCGAGCTCGACGACGTTCGACTACGAGTGGGCGTGGCTGCAGCATCAGCTCGGGTGCCGCGCCGCAACCCGGGTCGTCGTTCCCGCTGCGATCCCGCCCGAGCGGCTCAAGACCTACGGTGCAGCTCCGCCCAAGCTGCAGCAGTACCCGGGCCTCAAGGAGGAGTACTACCTCTCCGACTTCGAGCCGGACGAGTCGGTGCTGACCGACTGGTCGATCGACCAGGCGCGCGTGCTCGTCGTGCTGCGCCCCCCGCCCGACGTCTCGCTCTACCACCGGCATTCCAATCCGCTCTTCCCGATGACGCTCGAGCATCTCGGCCGGTCCGACGACGTGCACGCCTTCGTGATCCCGCGCACCGAGGAACAACGCGACTTCGTGAAGTCGCTCGCCCTCCCGTCGGTGATCGTTCCCGACGAAGCGGTCGACGCGCAGAGCCTGATCGCGCTCGCCGACCTCGTCGTGTCGGCCGGCGGAACGATGAACCGTGAGGCAGCTGCGCTCGGCGTGCCGGTCTACACGACCTACGGCGGTCGGCTCGGCGGTGTCGACGAGCAGCTGATTCGCGAGGGACGGCTCCGCCCGCTCACCGACCCGCGCGCGCTCGAGCTGCAGAAACGTGACCGTGCAACGGGAATGCGCGAGCGCCGCGATCCGCAGCTGATGCTCGATCTGCTGCTGTCGGCGCTGTCCTGATTCAGACTCGAATCAGCTCGAGCACGTCAGGCCCGTAGCGCTCGAGCTTCGCCGGGCCGACGCCCGCGATCTGCGACAGCTCGCCGAGCGAGGACGGGCGCGCCTCCGCGATCGCGTGCAGCACGCTGTCGTGGAAGACGACGTACGGCGGGACGTTGTCGGCCTTCGCCCGTTCGAGCCGCCAGTCGCGAAGACGCTGTGCGTCGGCGGTCCACTCGCGCTTCTCCGACGGCGCACTCTGCGTGACGCCGAGCTCCTGCAGGAACCGCGAGCGCTTGCCCGACCAGGTGAGCCACAGGATGCGCTTCGCGCGCGTCATGCCCACGTAGAGCAGACGGCGCTCTTCCTCGACCTCGACGGGTGTGCGCGCCTGGCGTGACGGCAGCTCCCTCTCCTGGAGCCGCGGGATGAAGACCGCCTCGAACTCGAGGCCCTTCGCCCGATGCAGCGTCAGCAGATTGACGCCGTGCGCGGCATCGCCGCCGGACGCGAACCGGCGGCGAAGGTCCTCGACGAACGATGCGGCGTCGCCCTCGAATGCCGACGCGAGCTGCACCAGCCGGGCGAGATCCTGCTGGCGCACGGCCTCGCGCTCGCCGAGCTTCTGCGGCACGCGCTCGAGCAGACCGGCGTCGAGAGCGGCCGCGCGCACGGCCTCGGCGGCGGGCGCCGTCGCGCGCTCGAGCCTGCGCGTCAACCTGCGGGCCGCATCGCGCTCGAGGAGCGACGAGCCCTGGAACGGGATCCCCGCCTCGTGCAGGAGCTCCTCGAAGTCGGTGAGGCGGGCGTTCGTCCGTGCGAGGATCGCCGCCTCCTCGAACGGGCAGGCGAGTGCGCGGAGCTCCGCGACGATCGCTGCGCCCTCATCCTCGGGCGTGGCGAACGGACGCACCACCGGCTCGACGTCTGCGGGGAGAACCGAGCGCAGTGACTTCTCCGCGCCGCCGAGGTTGGGCACGAGCCTGTTCGCGAGCGCGAGCACCTGCGGCGTCGAGCGATAGTTCTCCTCCAGGCGAACGACGACGGCGTGCGGGAAGCGGTCGGGCATCGCGAGCAGATAGTCGGGGCTCGCGCCCGTGAAGCCGTAGATCGCCTGGTAGTCGTCGCCGACGACACAGAGATCATCGCGATCGCCGAGCCACAGGTCGAGCAGCTCCTGCTGGAGCAGGTTCACGTCCTGCACCTCGTCGACGGTGAACGACCTGAACTGGGCGCGGAACGTCTCGCGAACCTCGGCGTTCTCCTCGAACAACCGAACCGTCAGCTCGAGCAGGTCCTCGAAGTCGACGAGGCCCTCGGCCGTCTTGCGCCGTTCGTACTCGCGGTAGACCCGCTGCATCAGATCGAGCGGGATCGGCGGCTCGCGGCCGTCGTAGCGGTCCGGCGGGATCCTCCGGTTCTTCGCCCATTCGATCTCGGTGGCGAGGTCGCCGGCCGGCCGGAACTTGAACGGTGCCGGCAGCGAGTTCGCGATCTGGCGGAGCGCGAGCGCCTTCGACGGAAGGATGCGCCCCACGGCCTCCGGCGCGAAGTGGCGCAGCTGGCGGAGTGCCGCGGAGTGGAAGGTGGAGGCCCGCACGCCTGCGGCGCCGAGGCCGGCGAGGCGGGCCTTGAGCTCTCCTGCCGCCTTGTCGGTGAACGTGACGGCCATGATCTGCGTCGGCGCGAATGCCCCCGTCACCACCTGCTGCGCGACCCGGTGCGTGATCGTCGTGGTCTTGCCGGTGCCGGCCCCGGCCAGGATGCACACGGGGCCGCGCACCGCCTCGGCGGCCCGGCGCTGCTCGGGGTTCAGGCGGTCGAGCGGGTCCATCGGGTCACGGTACCGGCGCGGCCGGTGGGCGACCGTGACGTCAGTGCAACGTGTCTTCCAGAAGCGCTTCGCGCCCGGTGCGCACGGGCTCGGCGACCATCGACCGGAGCTTCGCGACCACGGCGAGTGTGTCGCCCTCGTCGACGAGCCGCTCGAGGGCGGCCAGCGACTCCTCCAGCCAGACGGGGTCGATCTGCGGACGGGCCGCGCGCATGATCTTCGGGTGCGAGGTGGGGCCGACGGCCTCGCCTTCGTTCCAGAGCACCTCGTGCACCTTCTCGCCCGCCCGGGCGCCCGTGAACACGATCGGGATCTGCGATTCGTCCTTGCCCGACAGGTGGATCATCTGGCGGGCGAGGTCGAGGATCTTGACCGGCTCTCCCATGTCGAGCACGTAGACCTGCCCGCGGCCGCCCATCGCACCCGCCTGCACGACGAGGGACGAGGCCTCGGGGATCGTCATGAAGAAGCGTGTCATCTCGGGGTCGGTCACCCTGACCGGGCCGCCGCGCTCGATCTGCTTGCGGAAGATGGGGATCACCGAGCCCGACGAGCCGAGCACGTTGCCGAACCGTACGGCGACGAAGCGGGTGTCGACCTCGGGATGCAGCGCGAACGACTCGATGATCCACTCGCACACGGCCTTCGACTGGCCCATCACGTTCTTCGGATTCGCGGCCTTGTCGGTGGAGATCAGCACGAAGCGCTCGACGCTGAACTCGACGGCGACCTCGGCGAGCGTGCGCGTCCCGAGCACGTTGTTGGACACGGCCTGCGCCGGATTCGCCTCGAGCATGCCGACGTGCTTGTACGCGGCGGCGTGGAAGAGCACCTGCGGGCGGTAGCGCTCGAAGACCTGGCGCAGCTTCGTCCTGTCGCCGATGTCGGCGAGCACCGGGATCGCGGCGGTGTAGTCGCGCTCGTCGACGAGCTCTCGCTCGATCTCGAACAGCGCCGACTCGCCCTTGTCGACGAGCACCAGGCGCGACGAGCCGAGCCGCGCAAGCTGGCGGCAGAGCTCCGAGCCGATCGAGCCGCCCGCGCCCGTGACGAGCACCGTCTTGTCCTTGACGTACGACGCGACCAGCCCGAGGTCGACCTCGACCTGCTGGCGGCCGAGCACGTCTTCGACCTGCACCGGCCGGATCTGCGCCCCCAGGTTGAGATCGCCGGCGATGAGCTCGTGCAGCCCGGGCAGCGTCTTGACCGCGACCTGTTCGGCGAGGCACGTCTCGACGATCTTCTGCCGCACGCGGCCCGGCGCAGACGGGATCGCGATCAGCACCTCGTCCGGCTTGTTGTCGCGCAAGAGGTGCTTGAGGTCATCTGTCGTGCCGAGCACCTTCACACCGTTGATGCGGTCGCCGCGCTTGCGCGGATCGTCGTCGACGAAGCCGATCGGCGTGTAGTGCAACTGGTGGTTGCGCTGCAGCTCGCGCACCATCAACTGCCCTGCGTCGCCGGCGCCGACGATCAGCACCTCCTTGCCGTGCGCGACGAGGCCGGCCGGCGGCCGCTCGATCAGCGTGCGCGCGAGCAGGCGCGTGCCCGCGACGAAGGCGAGCAGGAGCAGGTAGTCGAGCGCCGCAACCCCGCGGGGGAGACGCGATGTGTGCGCGGGCGGGAACGCGTAGAGCACGAGATAGGTGATCGCCGACGCAACCGTGACGCCGCGGAACGCGCCCCACATGTCGCGCGTCGAGACGTAGCGCCACCATCGGTTGTAGAACCCGAAGAGCACGAACGTCGAGAGGTTGATCGCGACGACGAGCGACACGACCTGCCAGTCGAGCAGATGCCGGTAGAACACCGGTGTCGTCTTGTCGAACCGCAGGAAGAACGTCAGTTGCCACGCCGCGACGATCAGGACCGCATCGAACGCCAGCTGCCAGACCCGGTGTCGATTGACCGGGAAGCGCATCAGGACCGGACGAGACCGGAAGCGCGCTTGAGGACGGAGACGACCTCCGCCTGCTGCTCCTCGGTGATCCCGGCCCACAACGGCAGGCAGAGGTTCTCGCGTGCCGCGTGCTCGGTCTCCGGGAAATCGCCCTCGGAGTAGCCGAGGTACCGCAGGGCGGGCTGCAGGTGCAACGGCGGCTGGTAGTAGACGGCGAAGCCGATGCCCGCCTCCTTCAGCGCCTCGGCGAACCGGTCACGCTCGGGCGACCGGACGCAGTACATGTGGTAGACGTGCCCCGGCTCGTCGATCGGCGTCTCGACGAGGCCCGCCAGCAACTCGGTATAGCGCGCCGCAGCCTCGCGCCGCTGCCGGTTCCAGTCGTCGATGTGCCGCAGGAAGATGCGGAGGAACGACGCCTGCATCGCGTCGAGGCGGGAGTTGTAACCGACGTAGAGGAACTCCTTCTTCGCGGCTGAGCCGTGGAAGCGGAGCATCCGGATGCGCTGCGCGAGCTCGGGATCGTTGACGGCGACCAGTCCGCCGTCGCCGAGCGAGAAGAGGTTCTTCGTCGGGAAGAAGCTGAAGGTCGACGCGACGCTGGTCGCGATGCCCGCCGCGCCGAAGGCCTGTGCGGCATCCTCGATCACCGGCAGTCCGAGACCGCTGAAGTCGGGGGCGGGCCGGCCGAACAGGTGCACCGGCATGATCGCCTTCGTGCGCTCCGTGATCCGCCGCTCGACGTCGGCCGCATCGAGATTGAGTGTCAGCGGGTCGATCTCCGCGAAGACCGGCGTCGCGCCGCGCCGCGCGATCGACTCCGCGGTCGCGTAGAACGTGAACGCGGGGCAGATCACCTCGTCGCCCGGCCCGATGCCCATCGCGTCGAGGACCAGTACGAGCGCGTCCGTGCCGTTCGCACAGCTGACGGAGTCGAGCGTGCCGAGCTGTGCGGCCGCCTCGTGCTCGAACGCCTCGACCTCCGGCCCGAAGATGAAGCGACCGGACTCGAGCGTGCGGGCGAACGCCTCCTGCAGCTCGGGGATCAGCGGCGCGTACTGCGCCTTGACGTCAACGTGGGGAATCGTCATCGGCGGGGTCAATCCTAGCCGTGCGGCGTTGCCGAAGGACCAAATACGCCGCGACACCCAGGATTCCCACCACGACGGCGTACTCGACCCAGCGGAAGTCCTTGTGAAAGGTGTCCCAGTTCGAGCCGAGTGCCCAGCCGATCCCCGCCAGCACGAGACACCAGATCGAGTTGCCGCCGAGCGTCAACACGTTGTAGCGCCGGAACGGACTTTTGAACACGCCGGCCGGTATGGAGACGAACGAGCGGGCGACGGGAGTGACTCGCCCGACGAAGACCGCCCAGTCGTTCCACCGCGCGAACCATCGATCTGCCCGCTCGAACTTCGCCGCCGAGAGGTGGAACCAGCGCCCATAGCGGTCGACGAAGGGCTCACCGCCCCGGTCGCCGATCCACCAGCCGCCGTTCGCGCCGATCTGGTATCCGAGCACGCCGGCGAGCACGACGGCGAGGTAGGCGCCGAAGCCCGTGGCGTGCCAGCCGAGAACATCGAACTCGTGCGTGAGCGCACCGGAGGCAAGTGCGCCGGCGTACACCATGACGAGCTCACTGGCCGCCGGGAACACGGCGTCGATCATCATCAGGAAGAACACGGCGATCACGCCGTAGTGCGCGAGCCATGAAGTCACCGCGCGACTCTAGCTCGCGCGCCTGAATGAGAACGGTGCGAGGAACTGGGACGTCCCGACCGCGCTCGTGACGAAGAGGTGCGCGACGTAGCCACCGCTGTACGCACGGCTGCCGTGGGGCAGGCGCCCGTCCCAGACGACGGACTGGGCTCCCGCCGGCAGGCTGACGGGCGGCAGCTGTCGAACGAGCACGCCGGTGGGCGTCTCGATCCGGAGCCGCACACTCGCGGGACGTGACAGGGTGAACCGGATCGCGGCCGTGCCGCGCGCGAGCTTCGGGGCGCTGAGCCCGCGCAGCGTCGTGTCGTAGCGGAACGCCCGGTCGATCGTCGACACCCGCTTCAGATCGTCGGTCGCAGTGACGTTCCAGTGCCACGTTCCCTCGACGTCGAACGTCGAGTAGCTGAACGAGTATGTGCCCGGCAGGTGCTGAACGGCCGCCTCGAGCACGCGCGGACGGCCGTCGGGGCCGATCAGCTGCGCGGTGACCTCTGACGGCCGGACGATCTTGTACGACAGCTGTTCCTGCGTTTTCCCGGCCTCGCCGGTCAGGAGGGCGAGCGGCGGCGGGGGTGCGTAGACGCCGAAGTACTGCACGAGCAGTGCCTCCCTGACGGCACGTTCGCCGCCCGCGGCACTCGGCCGGTTCAGCAGCCCGCCGTCGAAGGCGAGCGTGACGTCCGGCCCGGACTCGACGGCGGCGGCGGTGACGGCGCCCAGACCCGCCATTGTCTGCGCCAGCTCGAAGCTCGTCAGGCCGACGCTGTAGCCCGGCTGGTCGCCGTCGACCGCCACGAGGATGATGCGCCCGTCGGCGAGCTGGCCGACGCCGGCCCGCGGCGAGCGCGCCGCGATCTGGTCGTTCGTGAAGTCCTCCAGCGAGCGGAACACCGGCACCGAGTTCCGGACGAGCACCGGCCCGCCGCCGAGCGCTGCGACGACGCTTCCCCAGGCAGGCTGCAGGATCAAGCGCGCGGCGATCTGCGTGCCGACCGGCGCCTCGGCCTGGAGCTTGGCGGCGAGCGAACCGGCCGCCTGGATGACCGCGCCGCCCGGCGGGATGGTCTCGCCGCCGTTCGCGCCGACCGCGGTCACGACGGCGGAGAGATCGACGTTCGAGGCCGTGGCGGGGAAGGACTGGAGCACGATCTCCGCGGAGCCCTGGATGGCCGGCGCCTTCGGGCCGAACGCCGGCGTGAGCAGGACGACCTGCCCCTGGGCCGCGACCTGGTTGAGGCCGTTGAGGGGCCGTCGCTGCCCGGTCCCCTGCCAGGTGCCGAAGAACTTGACCCGGTCGACCTGCAGGCCGCCCGCCGAATCGACGCCGATCGAGGAGCGAGAGCCGAACGGCGGATGGGCGAGCACGCCGCCCGACATGAAGATCCCTGCCGGATGCCCGTCGCCCGCGCTGAAGAGATCGCCGTTGATCCCGGCGACCGTGGCCTGGCCCGAGACGTCCTTCTCGATCTGGGTGACCCGCTCCCGGCCGCCGAGGACGGTTCCGTGGGCGAGCACGGGCGCCAGTTGGTAGAGACCGCCCTGGTCGCCGGGCCGCGGCGCCGTGAGCACGTCGACCACCACCGCACCGTGCGGAGTGAACTCGACGGTCCGGTCGTAGGTGACCCGGGGAAGCAGCGTCGTGCTCTCGGCGTGCGCCGGTGCCGCACAGGCCGCCGCGAGCACGAGCAAGGTCGAGAAACGGCGCAGCATCCCTGGGCCGAGGGTAGCCAAGCCGCCGGGACACCGCGCTTTACGTGGGCTTTACGTCCCCCTTGCGGACACCGCACGACCCCGGGACAAGGTCAGAGCACATTTTCCCGAGGACGACTGGAGGGACTGCATGCGCAAGTTGACGGTCATTGCCGCGCTGCTCGTCGCGCTCGTTGCGACCGGGTATGCGGTGGCGGACGGGCTGGGGAACGCAAAGAGCGCGAGCGCGGTCGCCGGAACGTTCACCGCCACCGGCGCGAGCACGTCGAGTCGCACGTGCACCACGTCGGACAACAAGACGATCGTCGTGACGGACGGGAAGTACACCGGGACCGCGACGGGCGACTCCGACCTCACCGGACCGATCACCTTGCGCGCTCGCAGCGTGATCAACACGACCGACAACGTCGGCGTCGTCAGCGGCTCACTGAGGATCGGGCAGACGTCGGGCGGGAACACGTCCGCGAGCTACTCGGCTGTCTACGACCACGGCACGGTTGCCGGCCTGGCGACCGGACGCGCTCACGGGCCGTCCGCCGCCCTCGTGGCGAACCTGTCGGCGACGTTCTCGGCCGCTTCCGGCTTCACCGGCGGCAAGCTCGGCGGGGGGACGGCCGCCGGATCGGCGGTCGAACTGGGACGCAGCTCGTGCAAGTCGTCGCATCCCACACCCGAGAAGAGCGAGGCCCACGGCACGATCTCCGCACTCTCGGCGACGTCGATCACGGTCGCAGGCCTGACGTGCACGATACCGGCGGACAAGTCCGCCGCCGTGAACTCGAAGTTCAAGCAGAACGACGTGGCGCAGATCCGCTGCTCGCTCGTGAGCGGTGTGAACACCCTGACCGACATCAGCGGCCCGAAGAAGCACCACTGACGCCCAGCAGGCGGAGGGCGCCCTGAAGGGCGCCCTCCGCTAGGTTGCCGGGGTGAGCGCGCGCACCGAGCTGGTGGAGGGCCTGATGGCGCGGTTCCCGCACATCCCGCCCGAGGCGGTGCTCAAGGAGGACCTGTTGCGCACCGGCATCGCCTTCGCAGAGGCCACGCTGACGGACAACCTCGACGGGGAGGTGAAGCCGAAGTCGTACTTCATCTTCTCGTTCGACCAGAAGCCGCTGACGCAGCTCGGCGAGGCGGCGAGGCGCCGCCCCCCGGAGGAGATCGCGCTGACCGGCGGCCCGTACGCCCTGCGTCGCACGATCGTCTCGGTGCGGGTCAACCCCGACTCCCCGTACCGCGTCACGCGCGATGAGGCGGGAACGCTGGTGCTGACGCTGGACGGCCGCGCGATCGCCGAGGTCGGCCTGCCGCCGATGCCGGAGTACTACCGCCACGAGCTCGCGAACGGCAAGACCGTGATGGAGACGGCGCCGACGATCCAGTGGGGCTACCTGATCTATCTCACGGTGCTCCGCCTCTGCCAGTACTTCGGGGCGAAGGAGGAGTGCCAGTTCTGCGACATCAACCACAACTGGCGCCAGCACAAGAAGGAAGGCCGTCCGTACACGGGAGTGAAGCCGGTGGAGGACGTGCTCGAGGCGCTCGCGCTGATCGACCGCTACGACACGGCGCAGGCCTCGAAGGCGTACACGCTGACCGGCGGCTCGGTCACGAGCACGGTCGACGGCCTCGCCGAAGCCGACTTCTACGGGCGCTACGCGCAGGCGATCGAGGAGCGCTTCCCGAACCGGTGGATCGGCAAGGTCGTCGCGCAGGCTCTGCCGAAGGCGGACGTACAGCGGTACAAGGACTACGGGATCACCATCTACCACCCGAACTACGAGGTCTGGGACAAGCGCCTGTTCGAGCTGATCTCACCGGGCAAGGAGCGCTATGTCGGCCGGGAGGAGTGGCACCGCCGGATCTTCGACGCCGCCGAGGTCTTCGGGGCGCGCTACGTGATCCCGAACTTCGTCGCCGGCGTCGAGATGGCGAAGCCGTACGGCTTCGAGACGGTCGACGAGGCAATCGCATCGACGACCGAGGGCCTCGACTACTTCATGAGCCGGGGCATCACGCCGCGCTTCACGACCTGGTGCCCCGAGCCGTCCACGCCGCTCGGCCGCGGCAACCCGGACGGCGCCCCGCTCGAGTACCACATCCGTCTGCTCGAGGCCTACCGCGGATCGCTCGAGCAGCACGGTCTGAAGCCTCCGCCGGGCTACGGCGTCGCGGGCGCGGGCAACGCCGTGTTCTCGGTCAGCTCGTTCATGGACACGCTGGCCCCCGAAGAGGTCACGGTCGAGGAGGCGGTGCCGGCGTGACGCGGCTCACCGTGGACGATGCGCGGACGCTCTGGAACGAAGCGTCGGACGAGGAGCTGATCCAGCGCGCACAGGAGGTCCGTGCGCAGTTCCACCAGCCGGACCGCGCAACCTACATGGTGATGCGGATCATCAACTACACCAACGTGTGCGTCGCCCAGTGCGACTACTGCGCGTTCTACGTCCTGCCGAACCAGACGGGCGGCTACGTGCTCTCACGCGACGACGTCTTCTCGAAGATCGACGAACTGCTCGACGTCGGCGGCGACCTGGTCGGCTTCAACGGCGGCTTCAACCCCAAGCTGCCGCTCGACTACTACTGCGACCTGTTCGGGGCGGTCCGCGAGCGCTACGGCGACCGCGTCGAGTTCTACGCGCTGACGATCGCCGAGTTCGTCTACCTCGCCGACCATGCCGGGCTCACTCATGCCGAGGCGGCGGCGCGGCTGCGCGACGCCGGCGTGCACTGGGTGACGGGCGGCGGCAGCGAGATCCTCACCGAGGACTTCCGCAAGCGCCACGCCAAGTTCAAGTACACGGTGCGGGAGTACTTCGATGCGCAGCGGGCGATCGTGGAGAGCGGCATGAAGACGACGGCGACCATGGTGATCGGCTTCGACGAGTCGCTCGACGAGCGCCTCGAGCACCTGCAGCGCACCCGCGACTTCCAGGACGCCTGCCTGAGCGACGGCTACGACGGGCTGTTCTCGTTCCTCTGCTGGACCTACAAGCCGTACGGCACCGCGTTCGGGGGCCGGGAGATCTCCCCGCAGGAGTACTGGCGGCACATGGCGCTATCGCGGATCTTTCTCGACAACGTCAAGCATTTCCGCACCTCGGTCCTCACCCAGAACGCCGATGCGTTCCGCGCGCTCGACTACGGCGCAGACGACTTCGACCTGCCGATCGAGGACGAGGTCACGCAGAAGGCGGGCGCGACGATCGAGCTCGACCTCGACGGCCTGCTGGCCGTTCCCCGCTCGCTCGGCTACACGGTGGAGTACCGCCGGGCCGAGCGCCCCGCCGCGCTCAGTGCGTGACGGCCGCGCTGAGCGCGATCGTTCCTCCGCGTGCGCCCAGATCGATCGTTCCAGACTTCGCGTGCAGCACACCTCGCGACACGCTCCGCACCCGCTCGCCGGCCGGAAGCCGAAGCCGAAGACGAACCCCGGCCTTCGGCGGAGCCTCGAGCTGGACCGCGATGTGCGAGCCGGTGCGGGTGATGGAGAACGAGACCGGGCCGAAGCTGGTCGGCGCGTCCTGCACGCTGATCGTCTTGCCGTCGGCGAGCCACGCCCTCGGCGTCGAGAACGCGAGGTCGAGACCGTCCGGAGCGCCGCTCGGCCCCCGTCGCTCGTGCACGAGCAGCTGACGGAACGTCTCGAGGAACGACGCATTCGCCCCCGAGTTCGGCGGCATGTACATCGACCGGTAGTAGGCACCGTTCACGGGCACGACCGAGATCGCCTCGCCGGAGACGTACGTGCCGGGGGTCATCCCGATCGCGAGCATGCCGTAGAGGCTGAGGACGAGCTGGTCGGGGTGATCGTTGTCGGCCATGAAGCGCGACATGCTGAGCTCGTACACCGCCCCGAGGCCCGAGCCGTACGGTCTGTTCGAGTAGATGATGTGCGCGTCTGCCCGCGGCACGCCGAGCAGGCGTGAGCCGTGCGCCAGCACGTAGTGGACGAGGCCGTGCGCTGCACGTGAGTGCGGCGGGAAGAACCCCGACGCCAGTGCGTACGGCATGACGAGGTTCCAGTAGGAGCCTTCGCGGACCGCGGTCAGCTTGTCGTACGGGCCGGCGTTCGGCGCATTGAGCGCGTCGGGGACGAAGAGGGAGCCGTCGGACAGGCGACGGCTCGCCTTGCGCAGGCCCGAGCGCAGGGCCGTGCCGATGCTGAGCCCGAGGCGGCGCGCGCGCGCGGCAGCGGCACGGTGCCCGGTGACGCCCCAGACGCGATCGATCGCGAGCAGTCCCTGCCAGGCTGCCACGGTGCCGTTGACGCTGTCGACGTCGTACGGGATGTCGGAGGAGAGCTGCTCGGGGCGCAGGCGGCCGCGCGCCGGCCCGCTCACGACCTGACGGGCTCCGAGCTGGCGCACGAGCCGCGCGAGCTCGGGCGTCTCACTCTGGATGAAGGATCGGTCACGGGTCAGGCGGTAGTACAGCGCGGCGGTCGAGAGCAGGTGGCCGGCCCTGAATGCGGTGAACCGCTTCGGCTTCTGCCTCAGCCGATCGAGCGACACCTGCAGGATCGCCTTCGCGACGTTCGGGAAGCCGTACTCCGCGGCGACCTCGGCCGAGTCGAGCGCCTCGGCGAACGAGAGCTCCTCGTAGGGATTCCCCACGCTGTAGCGCCAGCCGAACGCCAGCACCTGCTCGAGCACGCCGAGCACCGCGTTGCCGACAGCCGGCTCGGGCACGTCGACCTGCATCCCGGACGTGAGCCGGGTCGTCCAGTAGTTGACGACCGTCGATCTCGCAGCGTCGTAGGTCGGAGCGTCGGCATGGAGCGTCTTCACCTCGGACGGGCCGTTGAGCCACTCCGCGTAGATGGTCGCGACGCCTCCTCGCGGGACGCGGTAGCGAACGACGCCGTCGACGAACTCGGCGCCGTCGCTGACGATCAACCGCGTGCCGCCTCGGTACGCCAGCCGGTCCGGCTCCGAGTGCGCGAGCAGCTTCCACGGCACGAGGCGGACGGTCGCTCCCGCACGAGCCGAGGTCGCGTCGACGTCGAGCTTCACGAAGCTCACGACCGACCGCGCGCCGTATGCCCTGCCGACGAACGACTCCTGCCGGTAGCCGACGCCGTTCGCGTCCACGTAGGAGGTCTGGACGATCGGCAGGTGGCCCTCGGCCAGCCGGGCGGGACGGAGCCGCTCGGTGCACGAGCCGTACCGCTCCCGGCCGTTCCCCACGTAGAACGTGAGACTCGGGCCGCCGACGTGCCTCGTGATGATCTCGCTTCCGTCGGCGACGTGGAGCGCGAACACTGCCGGTCCGTAGGAGCTGAAGCCGAACGAGAGCGGGATGTAGTAGAAGCCGGACGGTGTCAGGGGGCGCTGCCCGCGCTGGGTCGCGAGGAGCAGCGGCGCGAGGAACCGCTCCGCCGCCGCGAGCGTCGGCCCGGAGCGCGACGCGAGCAGCCGGCCGCCCCAGAGGTCGGGGCCGGAGGCGACGGCGCGCTCGATCGAGTCGACGTACAGCGGTGCCGCGCGAGGCGGCGCACAGGAGCCCGCCGCAGCTGCCGGCGACGATCCCAGCGCCACGGCGGCACCGGCGGCGCCGAGCGCCACGACGAGCCACCCGCTCAGTTGCGCTCTGCGCACGGGCCGAGCCTACCCCGGCGCCCGCCCCGTAGAATGGCGTGCATGTGCCGCAACATTCGCGTTCTTCACAACTTCCAGCCGGCTGCGACCTCGGACGAGATCAGCAGCGCGGCGCTCCAGTACGTGCGCAAGGTGAGCGGGATGAACAAGCCGTCGAAGGCGAACGAAGCGGCCTTCGAACGGGCCGTGCACGAGATCGCGCACATCACGGAGCATCTGCTGGCCGACCTGGTCACGACCGCCCCGCCGAAGGACCGCGAGGTCGAGGCCGCCCGCCGCCGGGCGCGCTCGGCCGAGCGCTTCGGTCGCGTTGCGTAGGCCATGACGGTCGAGGCGATTCATCTGGGCGCCGAGGGCGTTGCCGAGTTGCGGGCGGTCGACGAGGTGCGGGCTGTCGCGGGCCAGGGGCTCGAGGGCGACCGGCACTTCCACGCGGGGGGCGCCCGCCCCGGCCAGGCGCTGACCCTCGTCTCGGGCGAGAACGTCGACGACGTCGGCCTCGCACCGGGCGAGACGCGCAGGCAGCTGACCGTTCGCGGGGTCGAGCTCAACGAGCTCGTCGGGAAGCGCTTCCGCGTCGGGGACGTCGAGTGCTTCGGCGTCGAGCTGTGTGAACCGTGCACGCACCTCGAGGCGATGACGAGGCCCGGGATCATCAAGGAGCTCGTCCACCGGGCAGGGATCAACGCGGACATCGTCGTCGGCGGCGTGATTCGCGTCGGCGATCCCGTTACAGCGCTTTGAAGAAGACGGTCGTGTCGCAGAGGCGCCCGTCCGGATACAGCGCGTAGCCCGGGATCACGCCGACAGTCGTCCACCCGAGCCGCGCGTAGAGACGCTCCGCGGCGTCGCCCGTCACGGTGTCCAGCACGAGGAGCGTCTTGCCCGCGGCCCTGGCCTCGAGCTCGGCATGTTGCATCAGCCTCTCCGCAACGCCGCGCCGCCGGGCGGAACGGTGGACGAGCAGCTTGGCGATCTCCGCACGGTGCGGCTGGTTCGGCGGCAGCGCGAGGATCAGCTGCACCGTGCCGACGAGCCCGCTCCCGTCGAAAGCGGCGAGGATCACGCGACGTCCCTGCTCGACCTCGGCGGCCCAGACCTCGAAGGCGGCGCGGGCGTCGGCGTGCGAGAACGGCTCCAGATAGCTGACGGAGGCGCCACCCGCAACGCAGTCGGCGAGCACGGCGGCGAGCGAATCGAGCTGGTCGCCGAGCTCGGCCCCTTCGAGGCGCCTGACCCGGATCTCGCGAGGCACGCCCATCGGGCACATCATTCACGAGCAACGAGCGCCCGACCCGAAGAATCCTCGCTTGACCGTTGCGCGATCATGTGCGAGGTGTCGGATTTCGAGCTGCAGCGTCGTTGGTGGACACCGGAAGGCCAGGCGCTGGCTGCCGCGTTCGTCTCGAACCTGCAGCGGGGCCGGAAGATGACGGAGCCGGTTGGGTTCGGCCTCCACGAGGGCTTCATCGACGCACGCGGCCTGTCCCTCCGCGGCGAGACCACGAATGCCGGAACTGAGCGCCGAGCGGGCGTCGCGGTCGAGGTGAGGCGGGCGCGTCTGCAGCACATCGATCTCTCCGGCGCGGAGTTGTCCGGGCTGCGGTTGTTCGACTGCAGCCTCGCCGACATGCGCCTCGATCGCGTGCGGCTGGCCGACTTCCGCGTCTGGCGGACGTCGTTCGAACGGATCAGCTTCGAGGACGCAGACCTGAGTGGAGCCGTTCTAGGCCCCTGGTTGGACGGAAAGGGCAACAGCTACCGGCACGTCGACTTCTCGGGTGCCGATCTGCGCGGCATCGCCTGCCCGGCGGCGACCTTCACCGACTCGGTGTTCGAGGGCACGCGGCTCGATGGTGTGGACTTCCAGTCGTCCTCGTTCAGCCGCTGCCGGTTCGCCGGCGAGCTTCGCGAGGTGATCTTCTGGGACCGAGGATTCGAGACGAGCAAGCCTGACGCGAACCCGATGGACGACGTGGACTTCCGTGACGCAACCCTGCCCTGGGTCGAGTTCCGGCACCTCAACCTTGACCGTGTGCTGCTGCCCGACGGCCCTGACCACGTCTTCCTCGAGCCCTACCGCGAGGTCCTCACCTGTGCCGCGGCCAAGCTCCCCGCCGAAGACCGGGCAGGACACGCTCTGATCTCGCACCGCCGAAGATGGTCAGGGCCAAAGCAACGGGTCGGGATCATCCATGCGGAACAACTCGCGGAATCGGCAGACCCCGTGCGGCTTCGACAGATCTTCGAAGACTGCTCGCGACGAGCTCTCGACCGGAAGTGACGTTCGCCTGGTCCCGGAGCGACCCTAGATGGCTGATCGGTAAATGCCGTCGTTGCGGGGAGGGTCTGCACCAAGCAGCGTGGACGGATCGATCGGTGCCAAGGCCGGTGGGCCTTGGTGCCGGGCGAGCCGGCTGCGATGCGCCGTGTGCAGGCCCCCAGCCGCAGCGGCGTCGATTTACCGATCAGCCATCTGGGCGCAGCTAGACGACTGCGCCGGTCGCCGCGACGAACCGCAGCTCGGGCACCTCGGCGAGCTCGCCGACATCGCGTGCCAGCTCGAGGAACGTGTACAGGCCCGCTCGTTCGCGCGGCCCGAAGCGATAGCGGAGCTTCTCGAAGTACCGGGCGAGGAAGCCTGCCGGGTACCCGTAGCGCTCGGCGGACTCGTAGGCAAGCAGCTCGGGCTCGGCACGAGCCGCCCGCACCGACTCGACCAGCGCATCCTCGAGCTCGACGAGGCCGGGGTGGGTCGGGACCGGCGCCGCCCACACGGCGAACACCATCGGCAGCCCGGTGCGCTCGAGCCACAGCCGCCCGAGGTCGTGGTGCGGCGTCGGATCCTCGAATGCCGACCTCAACGCTGCGTCGCCGATCAGCAGCTTCGCCTCGGCGTCTTCGCCGAGCGGCACCTGCTCTGCGTCCGGGAACAGCACCTTCGTGAGCACGACCGACGTGGCCGACTCCGGCGTCACGGCAACGGTGCGGATGCGCTGGAGCGGCGTCTTCGAGATCAACTGGATCGACTCGACGGCACCTTCGCTCGAGACGCACAGCCGCGGGAGGAGCCGCAGCGTCTCGGCGTTGCGCGCGTACTCGATCGACGAGATCGGCGCAACGTCGATCTCTCCGCCGACGAGCCGCCGATTCAGGTCGGTCGGAACGCCCACGATCTCCTCCACGGCGGCGTCGAGGCGGAAGAAGACCGGTGCCATGTTCACGTAGCCGATGCGCCCGAGCTTGATCAGGTCCCCGTCCGGGCTCATCCTGCGCGGTCCACCACGGCGTACGTCAACGCTTCCAGTTCCTCCCGATGAGCATGCGAGCCGAGGGACGACCTCGCGTCGGCAGCGTAGTCGAGCGCCGCCCTGCGCGAGCGATCGAGCGCATCGGTCGCGGCAACCCGGACGAGTGCGCCGTCGAGCGATCCGCCCGCGAGCGCCGCGCGGACGATCTCGTCCTGTTCCGCCGCATAGATGAGCGGCATCGTGGGCGTGCCCTCGCGCAGGTCGGTCCCCGGGATCTTCCCGGTCTCCTGTGTCTGCCCGGCACAGTCGAGGATGTCGTCGGCGATCTGGAATGCGATCCCGAGTGCCGCACCGTACGCCCCGAGGGCCGGATTCCCGCCCGACCCGAGCAGGCACGCCGCCTCGATCAGCTTTCCCGTCTTCAGCGCGCAACGCTCCAGATACGCCTCGATCGGCGTCTCGGGCTCGTGCACCTGGAGCTTCTGCATCGCCTCTCCGCGCGCGAGGCACAGCGCGGCATCGGCAAGCGTCTCGACCGCCTGCGCGTCGCCGGTCTCGGCGAGCACCGCGAAGGCACAGGCGTAGAGGTAGTCGCCGGCGGCCTTGGCCGCTCCCGCGCCGTAGACCGACCATGCGGCCGGCAGCCCGCGGCGCAGCCGCGCGCCGTCGACCAGGTCGTCGTGCACGAGCGTCGCCATGTGCACCATCTCGACGGCCACTCCGGCGGAGACCGACGGCTCGCCCTCGGCGGTGAGGAAGCAGAGCAGCGGCCGCAGCCGCTTGCCGCCGGCCGACAGCGCCTCGCCCGCAACCGCCTGCGCGAGGCCCGGCCGGAGGGCGACCGCCCGCGCGAGGCCCGCTTCGACCTCTGCCATGTAGGCCGCAACGCCGGGCGTCGCGTGCACCTGCGCGAGCTGCTGGCTCACTCCGCGGTCCCCGTGTGCAGCGCCACGATCGAACCGGCGAGCAGGCGGAAACGCACGTCGCCGAAACCGCAATCGCGAAGCATGCGCGCGAGCGACTCGGCATCCGGGAACCGCTTCACCGAGGCCGGCAGGTAGGAGTAGGCGGCCCCGCCGGGCAGCACCTTCCCGAGCGCCGGGACGATGCGGTCGAACCACAACGAGAAGAACGGGCGCAGCGCCCCGCGCGGCTGCGTGATCTCGAGAATCGCCAGCCGCCCGCCGGGGCGCAGCACGCGGCGAAGCTCGCGCAGGCCGAGCTCGAGATCGGCGACGTTCCTCACCCCGAATCCCACGGTCGCCGCGTCGAACGTGCCGTCGGCGAACGGCAGCGCGAGCATGTCGCCCTGCACCCACTCGAGCGCATCGGGGCGCGGCGTGCTCTTCCGGCGCGCGCGCGCGAGCATCGCCGCCGAGAAATCGAGGCCCGTCACCTTGCCGGCGCCGGCCCTCAGGTCGGCGAGCGCCAGGTCCCCCGTCCCGCAGGCGGCGTCGAGAACGCGGTCGCCGCGGCGGACCGCGGCCTCCGCCGCGAGCCGGCGCCAGCGGATGTCGAGCCCGGCCGTCATGACGCGGTTCATCACGTCGTAGACCGGTGCGATCCGGTCGAACATCGAGCGGACGGCGTCGGGTGCCATGGTCATGGCCCCTGCCCCCAGCGCGGGATGAGCGCATTGTCGAGGCCGAGCTGGTCGAGCGCGCGGCCGACGACGAAATCGACGAGGTCGTCGACGCTCTCGGCCCCGTGATAGAAGCCCGGCGCCAGGAACAGGATCGTCGCGCCGGCCCGCCGCAGTGTGAGCATGTTCTCCAGGTGGATCGCCGAAAGCGGCGTCTCGCGCGGGCACAGGACGAGCTTCCGCTCCTCCTTGAGCGCCACCGACGCAGCGCGGTGGATCAGGTTCTGCATGGCGCCCGACGCGATCGTCCCGAGCGTGCCCATCGAGCACGGGCAGATCACGTACGCGTCGACCTTCGCCGACCCCGACGCATACGGCGCCTTCCAGTCGTTGGGCTCGAAGACCGTGACCGCCTCCCCGGTGCCTTCCGTGAAGCGGGCGAGCGTCTCGTCGCGCGACAGGCGCGCGTCGCCGTACAGCTCGGTGGCCAGGACCTCGATCGCCGCGCTCGACACCGAGACGCCGACCTCGCAGTCTGCTGCGGCGAGCGACTGCAGCAGCCGCCGCGCATAGGGCGCGCCGGAGGCACCGGTGACACCGAGGAACACCCGCATGCTGTTAAGAGTACGTCGCGGCTACTTCTGCGGGCCCTTGGAGGCCTGCAGGAAGTTGGCGAGCGCCGTCAGGTTCTGCTCGCCGAGCCCCTGGAACGACGGCATCGGCGACCCCGGGTTGACGCAGGCCGGGCACTTGAGATGCGCGATCTGGAAGGCGATGCCCTTGTTCTTCGCACCCTCGGCGCTGAGGTTCGGCGCGCCGGGGAAGGAGCCGCCGACACCGAGGTAGGTATGGCAGTTCAGGCAGCCGGAGACCGCGAACAGCTTGGCGCCGGCGAGCGCCTTCGGGTTGTTCTCGAAGCCCTGGGTCTTCGCCCACGACGGGATCTTTGCGATCAGCTCCGTGCCGAGCGCCTCCTTCGCCGTCGCGCCCTTGTAGGTCAGGACGCCCATCGAGAGGACGACCAGGATCGCCGCGATGATCGCGACCGGCCGGCGGGACAGCCGGCGCTCGGCCCGCACGTCGATGAACGGCATCGCGAGCAGCAGGACGAGGCAGAGCGTTGGGATGCCGATCGTGCCGAGGATCACCGTCGGCGGCCACTTGAAGATCCGCAGCAGGTAGAAGAGGAAGTAGAAGTACCAGTCGGGCCGCGGGACGAAGTTGATCGTGCCCGGGTCGGCGGGAGCATCGAGCAGCTTCCCGAGCCAGCCGGCGCCGCTTCCCGTGTGGTTGCCGGGCGTCGAGTACTTCCAGACGACCGCCAGGCCGATGATCACCACGACGACGACCAGCGACATGATCGTGTCGTGGAACATCGCGTACGGGAAGAACGGCTTCCCGCGTTCCTTGACGTCGGCCTTGTACTGCTGGTAGACGCGCCGCCGTTCGGTGATCCGGTCGCTGGCCATTAATGCGTCTCCCGGTGACGTTGCTGTGTCACTGGCGAGCGAAAAGCAAGCGAGGCAAGGACGCAGGGAGCGTCAATAGCCGTAGCTATTGACGCGACTGAGGACGCAGCATCGCGCAGCTTTGCAGCCGTCAGGGACACGGAGGGGGTCGCCGGGAGGCGCATTACCTCCGCCCTCTGGTGCCGAAGCGGGTCAGGCCGCGGCGGGCGGCGGGCGTGATCTGGCCGTTCGTCATCGGGCCCTTGCCGGCCGCCTCTTTCGACCACGGCGGCGACGTGACGCCGAGACGCACGACGAGATACAGATGCAGCCCGATCAACGCCATGATCGCGCCCGGGACCACGAGCATGTGAATCGCATAGAACCGCGACAGGGTGTCGGCGTTGATGTAGGTGCCCCCCTGCAGGAACTGCGCGATGAACGGCCCGAGGAACGGCGCCGTGCCGTTGATGTTGATGCCGACGACCGTCGCCCAGTACGCCGTCTGGTCCCAGGGGAGCAGGTAGCCGGTGAAGCCCTCGGCGAGCCCCATCGTGAGGAGCAGCACACCGATGATCCAGTTCAGCTCGCGGGGATACTTGTAGGCGCCGAACAGGAACACCCGCCCCATGTGCAGGAACATGAGGATGATGAACACCGAGGCGCCCCAGCGGTGCATCCCGCGCACGAGCCAGCCTGCGAAGATGTCGTTCGTGATGTGCTGGATCGAGCTGTAGGCCTCGTTCGGATCCGGCTTGTAGTACATCGCGAGGATCACGCCGGTCAGCGCCTGCACGATGAACGCGGTCAGCGTCGCCGCCCCGAGCGTCTGCCACCAGTTGGTGTCGCCGGGGACCTTGCGGAAGAGGAAGTACTTGACGCCGCCGACCAGGCCCGACCGCTCTTCGAGCCAGTCGAGCGGATAGAGGATCGTCCCCTGGATCTGCTGTCCGCGCGTGGGCTTGACGGCTGCCATCAGTGCGGCGGCTGAATGGGATAGAGCCAGGACTCGAGACCGTTCACGTGCTCGCCCGGGAACGAGAGCGTCCACTTGTGGATCTGAGCGTTGGCGCCGGTCCCGTCGACATGCGAGACGGAGAACGGCTTGCCGACGAAGAGCCGGCCGTTGCGGATCGAGAACGAGTAGCGGTCGAGCGCGCGCACCGGCGGCCCCGCCGTGCGATTGCCCTCGGTGTCGTACTGGCCGCCGTGGCACGGGCACCCGAAGCCTGCGATCGAGACCGTCGGGATGAGCGTCACATCCGCGAGCTGCTTCGTGTTCTTGTTGTCGAGCGGGCCGTTCGGCTGCACGGGGCAGCCGAGATGGGCGCAGTGGTTCGAGATGATCGTGAAGCTCGGCAGCTTGCCGAGGAGCCCGTTGTACCGGACGAACGCCGTGCGACGAGAGACCTCACCCTGGCTCGGATCGGACATCCAGGTCGCAATCACGTACTTCCCTTCGGGGAAGTCGCGCAGCGGGCCGATGTCGTGGTCCTTCTGCCCCTGCTTGAGGAACGGCGGCCCGACCATGAAGCCGAGCACGGGCACCGTCACGAGGCCGCCGATCACCGCGCCCAGGCCGATCGTCGAGGCCTCGAGGAACCGCGAGCGCGGAAAGCGCTCGGGCGGCGCTTCGGGGGCGCCCCCGGTGCGACGGCTGCCGCCGTTTCCGCCGGTTCCGCCGCGGCGCCCTCGGGAGCCACCTCGGGCGCCTGCGCGAGGTCCGTGCCGACGGTCAGGTCGCGCACCCAGAGGAAGCCGAAGACCAGGGCGATCAACGCGCCGAGCCCGGCCACCCACCACGAGACGATCAGCCCGACGAGCAGGACGACGATGCCGACGGCGAAGCCGACGGGCCAGAGACTCGGGCCCGGGACGTGCGGGTGTTCGTCGTGCGGCTGCAAAGGGGCTAGGTGAGATTCAAGCGGTCTGGGTCACGGCTGGTCAACGTCGTAACAGGCGGCGCGAACTCTGACGGATTTCCCCGTTCGACGCCGGGAGAACCCTACCTATCCCATACTCCTCCCACCGCCGGTCGACGAGGGCCTGGACCTCGGCCGACATCTCGATCTCCGGCGGCCACTGCCGGGTGCCCTCGAGCGGCCCCTTCGCCGTGGCGTCGACGCCGAGCTTGCCTCCGATGAACTGGAGCGTCGGCGCGTGATCGAGGTGGTCGAGCGGCCCCTCCGTGATCACCACATCGCGCTTGGGATCGACGTTCGCGCCGACATAGAACATCACCTGTGCGTAGTCGTGGACGTCGACGTGCTCGTCGACGACCACGATGCCCTTCGTGAGGCTGAGCATCCCGAGGCCCCAGATCGCGTGCATCACCTTCCGGGCATGGCCCGGGAACGCCTTCTTGATCGACACGATCACGAGGTTGTGGAAGGCCCCCGCGACCGGCAGGTCGTAGTCGACGATCTCGGGCACGGTCATCCTCACTGCGGGCAGGAAGATCCGCTCGGTCGCCTTCCCGAGCCACGCGTCCTCCTGCGGAGGCTTGCCGACGACGATCGACGGATAGATCGCGTCCCGCCGCATCGTGATCGCAGTGACGTTGAAGACCGGGAATTGCTCGGCCGGGGTGTAGTAGCCGGTGTGGTCGCCGAATGGGCCCTCGGTCGCGAGGTCGCCCTTGTCGATGGTGCCCTCGAGCACGATCTCGGCGTCGGCCGGAACCTCGAGGTCGACCGTCACGCCCTTCACGAGCTCCACGGGCTCACCGCGCAGGAAGCCTGCGACCATCAGCTCGTCGATGTGCTTTGGAAGCGGGGCGCTCGCGGAGTAGGCGGTGATCGGATCGAGCCCGAGTGCGACCGCCACCTCCATCCGGCCCTCGGTGAAGAGGTAGTCGGCCCGGCCGTCCTTGTGGATCTGCCAGTGCATCGCGGTGGAGCGCGGTCCGAGAACCTGCATGCGGTACATCCCGACGTTTCGCTGGCCGGTGCGCGGATCGAGCGTGATCACGGCCGGCAGGGTGATGAAGGGGCCCGCATCACCCGGCCAGCACGTCTGCACGGGCAGCCGGCCGAGATCCACGTCGTCGCCCCGGAGGACGACCTCCTGGCAGGCGCCCCGCTTGACGACCTTCGGCCGCGAATCGGCGATCGACTTCAGCGTCTTCAACCCCCGCACCTTGGCGGCGAGGCCCTCGGGCGGCTGCAGCTCGAGGATCTCCGACAGCCTGGCCGCGACGTCGTCGAGCGAGTCGACGCCGAACGCGAGGCACATCCGCCGCTCGGTGCCGAACTGATTGATGAGCAGCGGGCTCGAGCTGCCCTTCGGGTGCTCGAAGAGCAGAGCGGGGCCGCCGGCGCGCACCGTCCGGTCGACGATCTCCGTCACCTCGAGGCGCGGATCGACCTCGGCCGAGACGCGGACCAGCTCCTCCTCACGCTCGAGGAGGGCGATCCAATCGCGCAGGTCCTTGACCACGCGCCGAGTCTAGACGGCTAGCGGTCTCCGCCGGTTGCTGCGTAGCGCGGGTCGTGGTGCGCTGCGAGCTCGAGCAGGAGGGCGTGCAGGCGCTCCCGCTCCTGCGCGTCGAGCGGTGCGAAGAACTCGTCCTCGACGCGCTTCGAGATCGCCCGCAGCTGAGCCAGCCGCTTCTTGCCGGCCGGCTTCAGGCTGACGAGGTGACGGCGGCGGTCGACCGGGTCGCGCTTGCGTTCGACGAGACCGGCCTCCTCGAGCTCGTCGAGCAGGCCGACGAACCAGCTGCGGTCGTAGCCGAGCGCGTCGGCGATCGTGGCCTGGGCACTGCAGGTCCCCTCGTCGAGGAGCGCGAGCACCGAGTAGTGGTAGGGGCTCGCCCCGACGGCCTCGTAGGCCTCGGCGGCGCGGTCCTTGATCGCCCAGCCGAGCCTCTTCAGCAGGAAGGAGGTGTGGCCGACGAGCTCGCGTGGGGGCCCCACGCCGAGCTTCACGACGGGATGGGTGAGTGGTGCGGTCATCTGGGAGAAGTGTAGCTCGCCAAAGCGTGGTGTTGTGGTATCGTTGGCTTTCTCCACGATCTTGAAGGGAGATAGATGATCGGTTCCTCCATTGCTCCGCACCTCTCCAGGGCCCGGTGGGCGGCCCTCGCCCTGATCGTCACCGCGCAGTTCATGGTCGTCCTCGACATGTCGATCGTGAACGTTGCGCTGGCGTCGATCAAGTCCAACCTGCACTTTTCGCAGGCGAGCCTCCAGTGGGTGATCACGGCGTACGCGATCACCTTCGGCGGCTTCCTGCTGCTCGGCGGGCGCCTCGCAGACGTGCTCGGCCGCCGGCGCGTGTTCCTGACCGGCATCGCCGTGTTCACGATCGGCTCCGCACTCAGCGGCCTGGCGTGGTCGGCGGCCTCGCTGGTCGTGTTCCGGGCGCTGCAGGGCGCCGGAGGCGCGCTCTTCGCGCCGGCGGGTCTCTCGCTGCTCATGACCGCATACCGGGAAGGCCGCGAGCGCAACCTCGCCCTGGGGATCTGGGGCGCCGCGTCCGGGAGCGGCGCGGCTGTCGGCGTGCTGCTCGGCGGCGTCCTGACGTCGTACCTGAGCTGGCCGTGGATCTTCTACATCAACGTTCCCGTCGGGCTGGCGCTGATCCTCCTCGTTCCGCGCTTCATCGCCGAGGCGCGGGGGCAGCTGGCGACCCGCCACTTCGACGTCGCGGGCGCGACCACGATCACCGCATCGTTGATGCTGCTCGTCTACGCCCTCACCCGGGCAACGCAGGAGGGCTGGGGAACACCGACGACGGTGACGCTGCTCGTCGCATCGGGCACGCTCGCCGCCGCGTTCGTCGCGATCGAGCGATCCGCAACGTCACCCCTGCTCCCGTTCCACGCGTTCCGCGGCAACACGCTCGGCATCGCCAACCTGATCACGTGCATCATCGCGGCGATCGGCTTCTCGCAGTTCTTCCTGCTGACGCTGTACCTGCAGCAGGTGCTGCACTACTCGGCCGCTGAGAGCGGCGTCGCGTTCGCGGCGATCGCGGTGACCGTCGCCGTGATGTCGAACGTCGCGCAGCGGCTCGTCACCCTGTTCGGCGCCCGCCGGGTGCTCGCCGCCGGACTGCTCTCGATGGCCGCATCGCAGGCTCTCCTGGTCCGGCTTCCGGTGCACGGCAGCTACACGGTCGACCTGCTGCCGTCGTTCATCCTCGTCGGCATCGGCATGGCCGTCTCGTTCGTCGCCGTGACGATCGCGGCGCTCGAGGGAGTCCAGCCCGTCAACGCCGGGATCGCGTCGGGTCTCGTCAACACGAGCCGCCAGATCGGCGGGGCGATCGGTCTCGCCGCCGTCACGACAGTTGCGACCACCTACGCGAGCCACCCGAGTGCGACCCTGTCGGCCGCCGCGGCGACGACGCACGGCTACCGCGTCGCGTTCGGCGTCCTGATGTTGCTGGCCCTCGCCGGGGTGGCTCTGACACCGACCATGCGCCCGCATACGGGCGAGGTCGCCGAGCGCGCTCCGGATGCGCTGCCCGCGTGGGAGGAGGCGGCATGACGACGAAGGACGCAACCGTGCTCGACCGTCGCATCGACGAGCTGCTGCTGCACGCGCGCGGCCTCGTGCTCGTGCGAGAGGTTCTGGCTCGGCGTGGGGCGACCCGCGCCGAGCTGGACGAGCACACGCGCGAGCTCGAGCGCGTGCGGCACGAGCTCGTCGAGGCGATCGGTTAGTAGGCCGTCGGGCGAGAGCGGCGACGTTCCGCCCGGCGGTGGCCGGCCCAGTGCGTCAACTCGCCGAGCGCGATCACGGCGAGGAAGATCAGGCCGACGATGAGCATCCCGAGAATGACGTGAGTGCCTTCACTCGCGGCATCGAAGATCATGCGGCGACTCTAGCGAAGTGCAGGGCGAGCGCGCTCGCGACGTCGTCCTCCGACGGCGAGCCGCCCAGGGCGCGCGCCGCGTCGACCCACGCCTCGCCGTCGCCCTCTGCGCCGTCCGCGCGGAGGGCGGCGCACCGTGCGATCAGGTCTGCGAGCACGGCGACTGCCGGGACGCCGCCCGCGTCCGCGACCCTGACGAGACCGTGCGCGTAGAGATAGTCCCCGAGCAGCACCGCTTCGTCGGCATCCGACGACGTGAACAGGCGGGGTCGCCCGTAGTGCACGAGGTAGGCCTCGTACACGGTCTCGAGCCCGACCGCGAGGTGCTCCGGAGCGAGCGGCGAGAACACGGCCACGAGCTGGCGCTCGTGGCTAGGGAGAAGCGACGCCGCCCACACGCGGCTCTCGCTCTGGGCCCCGTCGGCAATCGCGGCGAACGTGTCCATCAGCGGTCTCGGCCTTCGAAGAAGGACGAAACCGCCGCAACCGTCCGATCGATCTCGTCATCCCCGTGGGCCAGCGACGGGAAGAGACACTCGTACTGGCTGGGGGCCACGTAGATGCCTCGGTCGAGCACGCTGCGAAACAGCTCGCCGTACAGGCCGGTGTCGAGGTCTTCGAACCGCTCGACCGGCTCGGCGCGGCCCGCGAACAGCGTGAGCATCGCACCCACTCCTTGCACCCGGCCGAACGGGGCGAGGCCTGCCGCCAGGCGCGCCGAGCGGCGCTCGAGCTCGTCGTAGACCTCCGGGTCGCGCAGCCGCCGCAGCACCGTCAGGCCGGCGGCGGTCGCGAGCGGATTGCCGCTCAGCGTGCCGGCCTGGTAGACGGCACCGCCCGGCGCGAGCAGGTCCATCACCTCGCTCCGGCCGCCGAAGGCGGCGAGCGGAAGCCCGCCGCCGACGATCTTCCCCAGCACCGTCAGGTCGGGGACGACCCCGAAACGCTCCTGCGCGCCGCCGCGCGCCACCCGGAAGCCGGTGATCACCTCGTCGAAGACGAGCAGGGCGCCGCTCGCGTCGCAGAGCAGACGGAGCGCCTCGAGGAAGCCCTCCGCCGGCGGAACACACCCCATGTTCCCCGCGACCGGCTCGACGATGATCGCCGCGAGACCCTCACCGAAACGCTCGACCGCCGCGGCGGCACCGTCGACGTCGTTGTACTCACAGACGATCGTGTCCGCCGTGACACCGCTCGGCACACCGGGCGAGGCCGGAAGACCGAGCGTCGCCAGGCCGGATCCGGCGCTCGCGAGGAACTGGTCGGCGTGGCCGTGGTAGCAGCCCGAGAACTTGATCACCCGGTCGCGGCGGGTGAAGCCGCGCGCCAGGCGCACAGCCGACATCGCCGCCTCCGTTCCGGAGGAGACGAGGCGCACCCGTTCGACGGACGGAACGGCGTCTGCGATCTCCGTCGCCAGCTCGACCTCGCGCTCGGTTGGAGCGCCGAAGCTCGTGCCGTCGAGCGCCGCCGCCCGGACCGCCTCCACGGTCTCGGCATCGGCGTGGCCGAAGATCAGCGGCCCCCACGACTGGACCCAGTCGAGCAACGTACGACCGTCCGCCGTCTCGACGAACGCGCCGTGGCCCCGCTCGACGAAGAACGGCTCCTCGAGCCCCACGCCGCGCATCGCGCGCACCGGCGAGTTCACGCCCCCCGGGATCACCTTCTTGGCCCGGTGCCAGAGCGGGGAGCTGATCAGTCCTGCGCCCACTGCGCGAACTCTTTGGCCCAGTACGTGAGCACGAGGTCCGCGCCCGCGCGCCGGATCGACGTCAGCGACTCGATCGCGGCGGCGCGCTCATCGACGTCGCCGGCGGCCGCGGCCGCCTTGACCATCGCGTACTCCCCCGACACGTTGTACGCGGCGAGCGGCAGGTCGAAGCGATCGCGCACGGCCCGCACCACGTCCAGATACGGCAGCGCCGGCTTGACCATCAGCATGTCCGCGCCCTCGGCGACGTCCTGTTCACACTCACGCAGCGCCTCACGGACGTTGCCGGGGTCCATCTGGTAGCCGCGGCGGTCGCCGAACGCGGGCGCAGAGTCCGCCACGTCGCGGAACGGCCCGTAGAACGCCGACGCGTACTTCGCGGAGTAGGCGACGATCGGCGTCTGTGGGAGAAGCTCGCGGATCGCCGCAACGCGGCCGTCCATCATGTCGCTCGGGCAGACGACGTCGGCGCCGGCCTCGACGTGCGAAACGGCAGTCCGCGCAATCAGCTCGAGCGACGCGTCGTTGTCGACCTCGCCGTCGGAACCGACCACCCCACAGTGGCCGTGGCTCGTGTACTCGCACAGGCAGACGTCGGTGAGCAGCACGAGCTCCGGGAAACGCGGCCGCAGCGCGCGCAGTGCCTGCTGCACGACCCCGTCCTCGATCCAGGCCCCGGAGCCCTCGTCGTCCTTCTCCTCCGGCAGGCCGAACAGAATCACCGACTTGAGACCGAGGGCGACGAGCTCGTCGCATTCGCGCACGACCGACTCGACGGTGTGGCGGGCAAGCCCCGGAAGCCGCACGTTCGGCAGCGCGGCCGGCGCGACGAAGAGCGGCATCACGAGATCGTCCGCCGTCAGGGACGTCTCCCGCACGAGGTCCCGCAGCTGTCCCGTCCTGCGCAGGCGGCGCAGGCGCGTGATCGGGAAGGTGCTCACGGTCGCAGGGTACGCGTCTTGGCCAGCTCGACCTCCACGGGGACGTCCGTCCCCGACCACGGCTCGAGCTTGATGCGATCCGCGAAGAACTCCCAGATCGCGCGGCACACCGCAAGCAAGGGCAGGGCGATCAGCGCCCCCACGAGCCCGTACACCTCGGCACCTGCAGCGAGCCCGAAGATCACGAGCAGCGGATGGAGCCGCAGCGCATTGCCCATCACGTTCGGCACGACGACGTGCCCCTCGATCTGATGGATCCCGAGGAAGAGGAGCGCCACCCACACCGCCGAGATCGGATGCACGACGAGCGCGTAGACGAGCGGTGGAATCGCACCGAGCCACGGACCGAGATAGGGAATGACCTCGGTGATCGCCACCACGACACCGAAGAGCAGCGCGTACTGCTGTGCGTGCGGCAGGAGACCCAGCGCCGCGAGCACCCAGAGACCGAACCCCGCACTCGCGCCGATGATCAGCGAGAGGAGCAGCTGCCCGCGGACATACGACGCGAGCGCGTGCTCCATGCTGCGCAGCAGCGTGTCCTCGCCCGGTCGGGGCGGGTAGCGCCGGTCGATCGCGCGCCCGAACCGTTCCATGTCGAGCAGCATGTAGACCGACACGACGATCAGCAGCACCAGGGAGAACAAGGTCTTGCCGATCGAGATCGCTGCGCCCTCGACGAACGTGACGATCTTGTGGGTGTACTTGCCCACGTCCCGCTGCTGGATCTGGCGCACGAGCTTGTGGCCGCGCTTCTCGATGTGGACCGACTGCAGGTGATGAGTGTTGAGCCACTGCTGGAGGCGGTTGACGTCGCGGTCGGCGGACGTCTGTCCGGCGACGCCGTGACGATTCGTGAAGTAGCCGTTGAACCTGTCGGCCGCGGTCTTCGTCTGTCCCACGACCGCGGTCGCCACCGCCACGATGACCAACACCACCGCCGCGAAGAACGTCAGGTACACGAGGGCAACCGAGAGGCCGCGCGGCAGGCGGCCGCGCTGGAGCCCGCGCACGATCGGATCGAGCAGCAGCGCCACCAGCGCCGCGACCAGGAACAGGAAGACGACGTGACCCGCCGCGGTCGCGACCACCCAGGCCAGCACCAGGAGAATGGGCAGGCCAACGAGCTGAATCCAGCGCGGAACCTCGATGCGCGGGGTGCGCCCGTCCGTGCTCACAGTGGCGATGCTACCGCGCGGGTGGTCGCACTTCGCCCACCCGACTGGGACTGGCCGTTCCCCCTGGACGGCTCCCTCGCGTTGAAAGCGCCACAACCGTGCGCTACCGTGCCCTCGATGTCGCCTCCGGCGCCCCACCGGCGTGCCCGCAGGACACGAAGCCGCAACCTCGACCGCGAGCGCCGCCGCCGCCGGCTCGCCGTGCTGATCGCCGTGCTCGTGGTGGGCACCGTCACGCTCCTCCTGTCGGCCTTCGGCGGCTCCGGCACGCCTGCCCCCGCCGCCGCGCCTCCGGCGAGCGCCGCCCGCCTCCTGCCGGCAGGCCCGCCGTTGCCGGAGATCGTCGCCCGCCTCGGCGTGCTCCACCTCCAGCTCCCGGTGAGCCAGTCGCGCGTGACGGCCATCGGGTTCCAGGGCGGCAGCGAAGGAGCGCTCGCGCTCTCGCCGGTCGGCACGCAGGCCAACGAGGGGCTCCTGAGACGCGTGCTGCACTCGGTCGTCGGCGGCTCGTCCGGCCGGCCGCGGTGGTACCAGCTGCCCGGCGGCCTCGGGCCGGGGTCGTCCTCGGTCGACGTCGGGGCACCCGCCGGCACCGACGTCTATGCGCCCGTCGACGGAACGATCGTCGCGATCGACGACGTCGTGCTGAACGACCGCGTCTACGGCTCGCGGATCGACATCCAACCGACGGGAGCACCGTCGCTCGTCGTCTCCGTCTCGCACGTCAGGGTCGATCCGTCGCTCGTAGTCGGCTCGTCCGTGACGTCGGCCGGCTCGAAGCTCGGCTCCGTCGTCGACTTCACGCACGCCGAGCGCCAGGCACTCGCCCGGTACACGAATGATTCGGGGAACCACGTCGTGATCGAGGTCCATCCCTCGGCGACGCTCTCCGTGGGCTAGAAAGGTCGCGCCTTGAACATCCTGTTCGTCGCCGACGTGTTCGGCGCGCCCGGCCGGCGGGCGATCGAATCGCGGCTGCCGTCGCTCCGGCAGGAGCTCGCGGCGGACTTCTGCATCGTCAACGGCGAGAACGCAGCCGCCGGCCGCGGGATCACGGCGAAGCTCGCCGAGAAGCTCCTGGCGAGCGGGGCCGACGTCGTCACGCTCGGGAACTGGGTCTGGGGCCAGGCGGGCTTCGCCCCCTACCTCTCCGGGACCGACCGCGTGCTGCGACCGGCGAACCTGTCGCCCCAGACGCCCGGTGTCGGCCTCGCGGTGCACGATGATGTCGCGGTCATCAACCTCCTCGGCATCTTTTCGCTCCAGCCGTTCGAGAACCCGTTCCTCGCCGCCGACCGCCTCGTCGCCGAGGCCAGGCGCTCCACTCCGGTGGTGATCGTCGACTTCCACGCGGAGGCGACGAGCGAGAAGGTCGCGCTCGCGCGCTACCTCGACGGGCGGGTCACGGCCGTGCTCGGCACGCATACCCACGTCCAGACGAGTGACGCGCGGGTGCTCGCCGGCGGGACGGCCGCGATCACGGATGCCGGCATGACGGGGCCGCACGACTCGGTGATCGGAAGCGACGAGCACAACGCGCTCAAGCGGTTCGTCACCGGCATGCCGACCCGCCTCGAGCCCGCGACCGGCGACGTCCGCATCGAGGGCGTGCTCGTCACCTGCACGACCGACGGACGCGCGACGTCGTGCACGGCGGTTCGCGTCGGCGTCGACTAGGACGGCTCGGCCCGTCGGCGCCCGGCCGCCAGCGGACAGACGAGCACCGCCAGGAGAACGACGAGCACGAGGTCGCGCACGAGGACGACGCCTGCCAGGTGGTACGAGTCGGCGTAGCCCCAGTACCGCTGCGGGAACCACACCTGCGTGAGAACGAGCGCGGTCATCAGGAGGCCCGTTGCAGCGAGGCCGCGCCGGCCGCGGACGAGCGGCACGATCGGGATGAGCCACAGCAGGAACTGCGGCGACAGGACCTTGCCGAAGGCGATGAACGCGCACACGGCAGCCGCGGAGAAGCGCAGGAACCGCTCGGCGGTCGCCGGACCTCGGGCGAAGGCGACCCACAGCCCGACGAGCACGACGATCTGGGCGACCCCGAAGACCGCGGCGACCCCGTCGTGGCCGGCGACGTTCTGCGAGCCGTGCGAGGAGATGACGGTCGGGTGGCCGAAGGACATGAAGAGCGCGGCGCCGAGGCTCTCGACCTGCAGCGGCCGCGACGCCTGGCCGCGCAAGCTCGTCCACAGGCCGTGCGGGGCGACGACGACGAAGGGCAGGAATGCGACGGCGAGCACCGCCGCGCCGACCAGCGCCGCCCAGCCGCGTCCGCGCCGGATCGACCAGACGAGCGCGAGCGGCACGAGCACGAGCGGCCAGAGCTTCGCCGCCACTGCGGCACCGAGCAGGCCCCAGCCGAGCCGGTGGTGCTCGGCGAGCAGCGCGGCGAGCGCGGCGGTCGCGAGCAGCGCGGGCCACAGGTCGAAGCGGCTGAGGATCAGCGAACCGGCGAGTACGGGTGCGAGCGCGACGAAGAACGCAGCCGCGGGCCTGATGCGGGCGACCACGAACACGAGCGCAACGCCGCAGGCCGCCATCAGCCACGCGAAGGCACCGGCGTAGTCGCCGAACGGCGCCGCCGCGATGAACGGCGGCAGGGCGCCCGGCGGATATTCGACCGCGAAGTCGCGGTACGGCACGCGGCCGTGCTGCAGGATCGCGTCGCCGTAGGTGCGGTATGTCGGCCAGTCGACGAGCTGGCCGTGCGCCCAGAACCACCGGTGCACGAGCCCCCAGCAGGCGAGGAACAGGCCGCCGGCGGCGAGCGCCTCAGCCGAGGGCAGGAGCCGGCGCGTCAACAGCCTCGTCCTCGTGCTCGTCCTCGGCACGTTCCCTCTCGTGCGCACCTCCCGGCAGCGGCGCGACCAGCGCGAGTGCGACGAACGGGAAGAACCACGGCAGATAGAGGTAGAACCAGTGCGTCAGGACGAGCTCGAAGCCGACGAGCACGGCGCCCGTCAGAGCTGCCATGCGCAGCGGGGAGCGCCACCTCGGCACGAACGCGAGGGCGAGCGACCCCACGACCAGGAGCACCTGGAGCCCGCGCTGCACGAGGTGCAGGTCGGGCAGACCCTTGGCGTGGTACTGCCCCCAGTCCCAGAGCGAGAACGGCGAGTCGCGGCCGATCTGGAAGCCGACGGTGCGGTCGTAGAACACGCGCGCTGCGTGCCACGGCGACGGCTCGAGGAAGAGAACGAAGAAGACGAGAACCGTCGTCACTGCGAACCCGAGGACCGCGAGCGCACGTCCACGGCGCGCCTCCGGGTAGCCGAGCCACAGCGGCAGCAGGAGCAGCGACGCGAACTTCGTCCACCCCGAGACTGCGACTGCCGCACCGCGAGCGACCGGGCTCGTGAGCGCGAGAAAGCCCCAGATGAGGAGCGCCGGAGCGATCGCGTCATTGGTGTTCGAGCTCGACGCGTACTGAGTGAACGGCCACGCGACCCACGCGAACGCCAGCGTGGCCGCGAGTCGAGGCCCGCCGAAGCGGCGGCCGACGAGCGCCAGCCCGACGATCGCCAGCAGGTCGAAGAGGATCGAGGTGAAGTGCACGGCGGGCAGTGAGTCCCACTGCCCGCTCCAGCCGAAGATCGCGTACCCCGGCAGGTACGCGAGGTACGACACCGGCCCGTAGGTGTCGCCGAGCGGGTTCGCGTTCTCGCACCGGCCGTTCGTCTGGATCCGGTCGCGCACCTCGCCGTCGGCGTCTGCAGGCCCGCACTTCGGCCGGTCGTCCTCGACCGGGAAGTGCCCGTAGGGGCTCTGTCCGTGGGCGATGCGATCGGCCCCGATGACGCCCGAATAGCCGACGTCGATCACGTTCGACGCGCGCACATTGAGGCCGACGCGGAAACCGGCGACGAAGACCGTCGCTGCGGCGAGCGCCCAGACCGGCCACACGGCGGCCCCGCGCGAGGGCCGGTCCGAGCGCGCGATCCAGACACAGCGCACCAGCAGCCAGACGAGCGGTGGATACACGAGGGGCATCGCCGCGAAGACGTTCCCGCGGTTGAAGTACCAGAGCGAGACCGTGAACGAGAGCAGGACGAGGAGGTCGACGTTGCGGACGGAGAGCGGCCGCCGCCAGTCGACGAGGCCGAGCAGGAACAGCCCGCAGAACGACAGCCACACCCAGGGGCTGTTGATCTTCGCCCCGCCGAACGCGCCTTTGTAGCCTCGCGCCATCTTCCAGGCGACCTGCGGGCCGGTCCAGGCCTCGGTGACCGAGGCCGTGGCATCGTCGACCTTGCCGGTCGCGATCTCACCGGCTTTGCCCGACCAGACGTTCACCGTCCAGACGCCCTGCGCGTAGGTCGCCTGGGTGACCGGGTTCAGCGGGTACCGCGTCAGCCAGTGGGCGACCTTCGGGTACGCGAGGAAGTTCTGGATCACCTCCCCGTCCGTCGACCGCGCCGGCTGGGAGGCCGGGATCTGCGGCGTCGAGATCGTCGTGGTCGTCCCCGCGCGCGCCGCCGGTACGAGCGCGAGCGCGAGCGCGAGGACTGCCGCGAGTCTCATTTGCGAAACGACCAGAGCTTGTTGCCCAGAAAGTTGAGCGGCGTGACGAGAATGATCGCGATCGCCTGGGAAAGCACCTTCCGCCAGTCGAGGACGTCGATGAAGAGGACGAGCCAGAGCTGGTTCACGGCGAACGCGAGCACGGAGACGACGAAGAAGCGGGCACCCTGAGCGCCGAAGTTGCCCTGCTGGTGCGCGAATGTCCAGTGCCGGTTCCACCAGTAGTTGCTCGCGGCCGCGACGATGAACGAGATCGCGGCTGCGATGTGCGCGCCCCAGCCGAGCAGCGCGGCGAACACCAGCAGGTTGATGACGTAGCCGGTGACGCCGACGGCGCCGAACTGCGCGAGCTGGATCCAATTTGCCCGCCGCCGGAGCGCGGCACTCGTGCGCGAGGAGACGGACACTGCCGCGAGGCTAGCGGACGCCGCCGCGCGCAGTGCCTTGCCGGCGACCGCAGGCGTCAAGGTGCCGAGCCGGTGATGAGCGGCACGAACCGCACCGTTGCGAGCGGCTCCAGGCTCCACCCGCCGTCCTCGTCCGTGACCCGCATGAGCTGCCGTCCGAGCGGCAGGACGAGCCGCCCGGCGGGCGCAAGCTGCTCGAGCAGCGCCTGTGGCAGTTCGGCTGCGGCGGCGGCCACGGCGATCGCGTCGAACGGAGCCTGCGGCGGCACGCCGAGCGAACCATCGCCGAGCAGCACCTCAACCGCGCCGTGGCCGGTCGCGGCGAGGTTGCCGCGGGCCACGTCCGCGAGCTCGGGGATCCGCTCCACGGAGACGACCCGGCCGGCGAGCTCGTCGAGGACCGCGGCCTGGTAGCCGGAGCCGGTGCCGACGTCGAGGACGAGCTCGTCGCCCCTGAGCGAGAGCGCCTGGCAGATCAGCGCGACGACGTACGGCTGCGAGATCGTCTGGCCGTGGCCGAGCGCGAGCGCGGCGTCGTCGTAGGCGCGCCTGCTCGCGTCGGCAGGCACGAACGACTCGCGCGGCACCGAGCGCATCGCGTCGAGGACGCGCGGGTCGCTGATGCCACGTGCGCGAAGCTGGCGGTCGACCCAGTCAGACGGCACGGCTGACCGGCACGCCGAAGTGGGCGGCGACGAGCCCCTTGATCCCCGTGATCGAGTCCGGCGGCGGGCCGAGGCCGACGGTCAGCATCGGGACCTCCGAATCGGCCGACTCGAGCGACCCGTGGCTGCCGCCGCCGGCATGGTGGCGCCCCGCGAGATCGACGAACTCCCAGCCGGGCGCGGCGGACACGATCACCTCGCCGGCGTTGGGATTCGCGAGGGCGGCGGCGGCACGGGCCGTTCCGTCGGGCAGGTCGTCGAGCAGCGACTCGTCCTCGTCCCCGTTCTTGCGAACGACCATGCGCCCGTCCTCGCGGAAGAGCACGATTCCCGCGGAAGGCTGGGCGTCGAGCCGCTCCGCCACCGCCCGCGCATCGGACGTGTAGACCATCGCGGCCCGGTTCGAGGCCGTCACGAGATCACCGCCGGCATCGAGCGCCGCGACGTCCTCGACCCTCGACTGCCCGTGGTCGGAGCACACGACGACGGCGTAACGCTCGAGGAACGCATCAGGACCGCCTGCAGCGTCCATGAGGACGGCGACCGCAGCATCGCTGCGGGCGAGCGCCTCGTGTGCGCTGTCGGGGCCGGCCGCGTGCGACGCATAGTCGTAGTCCGGCAGGTAGTAGACGAGCAGATCGAAGCCGTCGCGCGTGACGAGCCACCGCCCGACCCATGCGGCATACGCGTCGATCGAGCCGAGCGCGCGGTTGCGGACTGCGATCGGCGACCCGGTCCGGTCGCTCTCGTAGAGCGAGTACCAGAAGAACCGCTTGGGGCCGTATACGGCGGGCACGCCCGGAATCGTCGGCAGGTGGCGGGTGCGGCCTCGGTAGCAGGTGATGTTGATCGCCGCGGTGGTCAGGCCGGTGTCCTCGAGCGCCTCGTAGATCGTCTCGGCGTCCTTGGAGAGATGGCGCAGGTTCAGGTCGATGATCGTGTCGCGCAGCGAACGTGCGAGGCCGGCCGCCCAGACGGCCCCGAACGACGACCCGTACTCGACGATGCGCTGCTCGTCACGGTTCCACCACACGAGGTGCGGGATGTGGTGCACGTCGGGATGCGCGCCCGTCGCGATCGACGACAGACAGACGGGCGTGAGCGACGGAAAGGTCGAGGCTGCCCGGCGATATTCGCCGTGCTCCGCGAGAAAACGCAGTGCGGGAGCAGCGGCGCTCTCGAACATCGACGGCGTGAGACCGTCGATCACGACCAGCACGACGGGTTTCGGCACCGTCCTCAGTCCCGCGCGAGCGTGCGCAGTCCGGCGTGCGTCTCGGGCGAGCGGCGCCGCATTCGTGCGCCGAGGATCGGGACTGCGATCGCCTCGAGGTAGCCGACGACCGGGATGAACGCGAGGCCTGCCCCGACGAGAGCCGCCAGCGCGAGCAGGATCGACGTCCCGCCGCGCGTTCCCCCGCGGCGCAGCGCGCCGGCGACGAGAGGCGCCGAGCCGAATGCGCCGCAGACCGCGCCGACGACGGCGCCGGCTGCCTGCTCCCAGCCTGAGAAGACGAGGCCGAGCGCGACGCCCACGACCGCGGCGGCGACGGCGCCGATCAGCGCCCGTCCGGCGAGGGCGGTCGCGGCGACGCCGAGCGCAGTGCCGAGGCCGACGAAGATCCCGATCGTGTACCAGGCCCCCACGACCCCGAGTGTACGTCCCCGCGGCCCCTAGGCCTCCAGCCGGGCGATCACCGCCAACGTGAACTGCGCCGCCCGGGCGCCGTCGACGACGCGGTGGTCGAAGGTGACGCTGATGTTCCCCATCGCCCGCACGACGACCTCGCCGTCGCGCACGACCGGCCGCGGCCCGATGCGATGGACGCCGAGGATCCCGACCTCGGGATGGTTGATGAGCGGCGTCACGAAGAGCCCCGCGAGCTTGCCGGCGCTCGTCACGGTGAACGTCGAGCCTCTCAGCTCCGCCGCGTCGAGCTTGCCCGCACGCGCCCGCTCCGCGAGCCCGTCGACGTCCGCACGTAGGTCATCGATGCTCCGCTCCTGGCACCCCCGCACGACGGGCACGACGAGGCCCTGGTCGGTCTGCACGGCGACGCCGAGGTCGTAGCGGTCGAGGTAGACGATCTCGTCTCCCTCGAGGCGGGCGTTGAGCTCGGGGAACTCGACGAGCGAGAGCGCAGTCGCCCGGAGCACCGTCGGCAGGAGCCGGCCGAGGTCGACGTTCGAGAAGTCGCACTCCTCGACGTAGGTGACCGCGGGCACCTCCCGGTGCGCGCGGGTCAGGTGCTCGACGATCTGCCGCCGGATGCCCCGGACCGGCACGCGGCGGCCCTCGGACGGCCGCGCCGCCGCGCGCACGTCGTTCTCGGTGATCCGCCCGCCGGGCCCCGTCGCCGTCACCGACTCGAGCGGCACGCCGAGCTCGAGCGCCACCCGCCGCACGAGCGGCGTCGCCTGCACGCGCCCGATCACGGCCCCCGCGGACGCGTCCCGCTCAGACACGTCTGGGGTCTGACCCCGGGTCATGTCCGAAGGAGACACGTCTGGGGTCTGACCCCGGGTCATGTCCGAAGGGGCGACGGCTGGTTCGGAGGTGTCCCCGCCGATCACGACCAACACCGTCCCGACCGGCACGACGTCGCCCTCGGCGACGCGGATGCTCGTCACCTGTCCTGCGGCCGGAGACGGGATCTCGACGGTCGTCTTGTCGGTCTGGATCTCGACGAGCGGCTGGTCCTCCGCGATCTCGTCGCCTTCCGCCACCAGCCAGCGGGCCACCTCGCCCTCGGTCAGGCCCTCGCCGAGATCCGGCAGCTTGAACTCGTACGGCACGGCGTCGGAGGCTACCTGCGCGGCCGCCCGATCCAGGCGTCTGCGGGCACGACCAGGATCCGCAGGCCCTCGCCGGCGCGCCAGAGCGACACGGCCCGTTCGGTCCCGTCCAGCTCGGTGGCAAGGTCACGCGGCACGTACCCCGCCTGGAGCGTGCGCTCCTCGTTCCAGACGGCGACGGCGTTCGGATCGTGCTCGTTCGCGGGCTCGGGCACGAGCGCGAGCCGCCGGCCGGGATCGAACGACTCGTCGGCGACCGCCTCGGGGCGGAACGAGACCCCGGCAACCGGCACGACGAGGATGCGCGGGTCCTCCCACGACACCCGCTCACCCGTGGCCGCGTCGCGCAGGTGGTAGCCGGCGCCGCGCCGGTCGCGCTCGAGCCAGAGCCTGAGGCGCCCGTTCAGAAGAAGCTGCGCACGGCCGCGGCGACGCGTGCGGCGGAGGGAACGTAGGAGTCCTCGATCGTCCAGTAGGGATACGGGACGTCGAACCCCGTCACGCGCAGCACCGGGCCCTGCAGGTCGAAGATGGCCTTCTCGGCGATGACCGCCGCGAGCTCGGCACCGAAGCCGACCGTGCGCGGCGCTTCGTGCACGATCACGACGCGGCCGGTCTTTCCGACCGACCCGAGAATCGCCTGCTCGTCGAGCGGACGCAGCGACCGGATGTCGACCACCTCGCACGATGCCTCGCCCGCGAGCTCCGCGGCCGTCTGCTCGCACACCGGCACCATCGCGCCGTAGGCGAGCAGCGTCACGTCGGTTCCCTCGCGCGCGATCCGCGCCTGGCCGAGCGGCACCACGTGCTCGCCCTCCGGCACCTCGCCGCGCGCCGTGCGGTAGACGAACTTCGGCTCGAACACCACAACCGGATCGGGGTCGCGGATCGCCGCGGCGAGCAGTCCCTTCGCATCGGCCGGAGTCGACGGGATCGCGACCTTGATCCCCGGCGTGTGCACGTAGTACGTCTCGGGTGAGTCGTCGTGCAGCTCGGGCGCGCGGACCCCGCCGCCGTAGGGCATGCGGATCGTGATCGGGAACTGCATCCGGCCGCCCGTGCGCCAGTGGTAGCGCCCGACGTGCGTGATCAGCTGGTCGAGGCACGGGTAGGAGAACGCGTCGTACTGCATCTCGACGACGGGGCGCCAGCCGGCCATGCAGAGACCGACCGCCGTACCGAGCATCCCGGCCTCGGCGAGTGGTGTGTCGACACAGCGGTCGGCGCCGAACCGGTCGCGCAGCCCGGCGGTCGCACGGAAGACGCCGCCGGCACGGCCGACGTCCTCGCCGAGCACGAGCACGTCGCGGTCACGGGCGAGCTCCGTGTGGAGCGCGTCGTTGACGGCCTCGACGAGGGTCAGATCAGCCATGGCGAAGGTTCGGCGGCGGATCGACGTAGGCGTGCCTGAACAGGAGGTCGGGCTCGGGCGGCGGTTCCGCCTCGGCCGCCGCGATCCCCGCACGCATCAGGTCCTCGGCGTCCTGGCGCAGCGACGCGACGAGCTGTTCGTTCAGGAGCCCCGCATCTCGCAGGAACCGCTCGTACCTGCCGACACACTCGTTCGCGCGCTCCTCCTCGACGCGTGCCAGGTCCATGTACGCGCGCGGATCGTCGGCGGTGCCGTGCGGTGCCGCCCGGTAGTGGACGGCCTCGATCAACGTCGGCCCACCGCCCGCACGGGCGCGCTCGACGGCCTCGCGGGCCGCCTCGTAGACGGCGAGCACGTCGAGCCCGTCGACGCGAACACCCGGGATCCCGTAGCCGACCGCCTTGTCGGCGAGCTTCTCGGCACGCGTCTGTGCCTCGATCGGCGTCGAGATGGCCCACTGGTTGTTGTTGCAGACGAACACCGCCGGCGCGTTCATCACCGCGGCGAAGTTCACTCCCTCGTGGAACGCGCCCTCACTCGTCGCACCGTCGCCGAAGAACGCCATCGCCACGACCGGCTCACCGCGCAGCTTCTTCCCCCACGCGAGCCCGGCCGCGTGGGGGACGTGGGTGGCGATGGGGACGCAGATCGACGCGACGTTCCAGTCGGCGGGGCTCCACCAGCCGGACGGGTGGCCGCGCCACCACTGCAGGATCGTCTCCGCGGGCATGCCGCGCACGAGCCCGATTGCGGCCTCCCGGTACGACGGGAAGATCCAATCGTCGTCGCCGAGTGCGAAGGACGCGCCCGCCTGGATCGCCTCGTGGTTCCAGGAGATCGCGTAGGTGCCGATGCGGCCCTGGCGCTGGTAGACGACTGCGCGCTCGTCGAAGGTGCGCAGCAGCACCATGCGGCGATAGAGCTCGAGGAGCTCGCTCTCCGCCAGGCTCGTGGTGTGCCGCAGGGCGTCGATGGAGGCCATGCGAGCCGGAAGCTACCTGAGGCCCAGCTCGGCGGCCTGCCAGGCGAGCTGGTCCTGCCAGATCTGCGGATCCACCACGTGCCCCACGTCGTACCAGCGCACCCGGGGCCGGCCGGGCGCCGCCCGCTCGAGCGCCAGGAGCTGCGCGTGAGGCACCACGGGATCGCGCGTTCCCGCCTGGAAGAACAGCGCGGCACGGCTGCGCCGGATCCAGTAGAGGGCGACCGGCGTGCCGCGTCCTCCGATGATCCCGGCCGTCTTCGGCCGGTGATCGTCGCCGACGAGGATGGCTGCGGTCTGCGCGCCGAGCGAGAAGCCGACCACTCCGAGCCGCGCAGGGTCCACGTCGCTCCGCGCCGCGAGCGCGTCGAGCGCTCGTCGTGCATTCACCACGAGCGTGCGGTAGGTCGTGACGTCGTTCGGCTGAGAGATGGTCATGGTCACGGCGCCGTGCCGGGCGAGCAGTGCCGCCTCGAGGATCATGTCGCGGCGGTCTCCGCCCGATCCATGCAGGAACAGCACACCCGGATGGCGGCCCGCTGCGCGCGGCACGACGAGGTACGCGTCGATGCGCGTGCCATCGACGCCGGCGAACGAGACGGCGCGGATGGTCGCCCACGGGCTCGAGGCGTACAGACCGCCGTCCGCGACTGCGAGCGGCACGGCCGTGTCGTCGGCGAAGGGATCGCGCACCGGTTCGTGCTTCGCGGCGCCGCACGACGCGAGGATGAGCGCCGCGCTACACCAGCACAGAAACCGCATCGCGTCGTGCCTCGAAGACGACGGTGTCGAAATCACCGAGATCCTCACCGTCGGCCTGGACCGGCAGCGGCCGGTCGCACCGGACCTCGATGCGATCGAGATCGTGCCCGGTCATCACCCAGTCGGCGTAGCCGTTCCCACGCACGATCCACGAGAGGATGACCGGCACATCGCGCGCGCGCACGCGTGACGGCGCGACGAAGTCGATGCCGTCCTCGAAGCGTGCATGAGGAGCGATCCGAAGCGGCACCGAGCCGACGTATGAATACGGATCGCCGTTCGCGACGAGCACGAACGCGGCACGCCCGACGCCTTCGATCTCGAGCTCGGGCATCCAGCGGCCCCGCCGCTCGTAGATCATCTTCGTGATCGCGCGGATGAACGCCAGGTCGCCGGGGCGGGCGCCCCCGGGCGCGCGGCCGAGGGCGTCGAGGCGCCTGACGGCCTCGGCGTCGAAGCCGACTCCGGCCGAGAAGCAGAAACGCCGCCCGTTCACCGACCCGAGCGAGATCCGCCGCAGCCGCGACTCGGCGATCGCAGCACCCGCGGCGCGCGCGGCCTCGACAGGATCGCGCGGCACGCCGAGCGCGCGCGGCAGGACACTCGTGCCGCCGCCCGGCAGGAACCCGAACGGCACCTCGCCGTCCGCGCCGTTCAGCGCCTCGTTGTAGGTGCCGTCACCCGAGAAGACGAGGATCGCGTCGACGTCCGACGCCGCACCGTCGGCCGCGAGCTCGGTGGCGTGGCCGGGACGCTGTGTGAACTCGGTCCGCAGGTCGATCCGCTCGCGCAACGCGTTCTCGACCTCGGTGATCCGGGCTCCGGTGACGTGGGTCGAGTAGGGATTGACGATCAGGAGGGCGCGCTTCACGCTTGCGAGCATGACACGCCGCACCGCTCTGATGATCGCCGTTCCCGAAGCCGAGCCGGCGGTCGGCGCGATCCGGCTCACCCGGGACTGGTCGGCAGCCCGCGGCGTGCCCGCTCACGTCACGCTCCTGTTTCCGTTTGCGCCGTCAGACGCCGTGGACGAGGCGGCGCTCCGAGATCTGTTCGCGCGCTTCCCGGCCTTCGACTTCGCGCTCGACCGGGTCGAGCAGTTCGAGAACGGCCCGACCTGGCTCCGCCCGGAGCCGTCGTCGCGCTTCGCCGAACTCACCGCTGCGATCTGGCAGCGCTGGCCGGGCTATCCGCCGTACGAAGGGGCTCACGCCGAGGTGATCCCGCATCTGACGGTCAGCGACGAGCCGCTCGACGTCGACATCCGCCTGCCCATCGCCTGCCGTGCGCACGAGGTGCGCCTGATCGAGGAGCAGGATGACGAGCAGTGGACGACGCGAGCGGTCTTCCCGCTCGCTCAGTCCGGCGTCGCGTAGCCGCGCATGCCGTCCAGCAGCGTGCCGTAGACCCGGTCCGCGAGCTGGTCGGTGTCCGAGCCGGGGCGGAGCCAGGTATAGGCCCAGTTCGCCGCGGACAGGAAGAGGAGCGCGGCGGTGGCGACGTCGAGATCGGTGCGCAGCTCGCTGCCCTCGACCCCCTCGCGATAGAGCACACGGATGCGCTCCTCGTACCGGTGGCGCTCGGCCACGAAGCGCTCGCGCCGCTCCCCCTCGAGGTAGCGCCACTCGCGGACGAAGACGGTGGCGATGTCGAGCTGGCCGGCGACGACGGAGAGATGTGCGCGCAGCGCGAGGCGGATGCGCTCGGTCGCCCGGACGTCCGCCGGCACACCGTCGAGGCCCGCGTGGAACGCCTCGGCGCCCTCCCAGGCCACCTCCCACAGGAGATCCTCCTTCGAGGCGATGTGGTGGTAGAGCGAGGGCTTCTGCATGCCCAGGGCGTCCGCCAGGTCGGCGAGCGACGTGCCCGGATACCCCCGCTCGGCGAAGAGCCGCGCCGCGGTCCGGGTGAGCTCCTCACGCCTCGACGACATCTATGATGGCCAGCCTAACGATCGGTAGGGAGGCTCAGGGCGTGGACGCTCGGACGCAGGAATTTCTCGCGTACGTTCAGGACGGCGGACAGGTCGAGGCGACGGACTGGCTGCCGGACGAGTACCGGGGGAAGCTGATCAAGTTCATCGAGATGCACGCGAACAGCGAGCTGATGGGCGTGCTCCCGGAGCGGGAGTGGATCCTGAAGGCGCCGACGCTGCAGCGGAAGCTCGCGTTGACCGCGAAGGTGCAGGACGAGGTCGGTCACGCGCAGCTGATCTACCGCGTCGCCGAGGACCTGGGCAAGCCGCGCGACGCGATGTTCGCCGACCTGCTCTCGGGCAAGGCGAAGTTCCACAACGTCTTCCACTACCCGACCGAGACGTGGGGCGATGTCGGGGTGATCGCCTGGCTCGTCGACGCGGCGGCGATCATCTCGCAGAAGGCGCTCCTCAAGTGCTCCTACGCGCCGTACGCGCGGATCATGAAGAAGATCTGCTGGGAGGAGTCGTTCCACATCCTCCACGGCCGCGACGTGATCCTCGCGCTGATGACCGGCACCGACGCCCAGCGAGAGCTCGTACAGGAGTCCCTGAACCGGTGGTGGGGGCCGCTGATGCAGTTCCACGGCAACCCGATCCCGCGCGAGGAGGATCCGATGTTCGTGTGGCGGATCAAGTCGCAGGGCAACGAGGAGGCGCGGCAGCAGTTCCTCGAGGGGTACGTGCCGCAGATTCGCGAGCTCGGGCTCACCGTGCCCGACTCGAACCTGCGCCGCGGCGACGACGGCGTCTGGACCTACTCCGAGCCCGACTGGGCGGAGCTCAAGTCGGTCGTCACCGGTCACGGCCCCCGCTCGCAGGACCGCCTCGCCTTCCGCGCCCGCTTCCTGCAGCAGGAGCAGTGGGTGCGCGACGCTCTGGCAGCATGAGCCGTAGGCTTGACGGAGGCTCACAGAGAGCGCAGGTGCCGGCTTCGCCGGCGCCGGAGCGGGTGCGCTGATGGTGTTCGAGGTCTTTCGCCAGGAGCGGAAGGGGCAGCCGTTCCAGCACGCAGGCTCGGTCGAGGCGCCCGACGCCGCCTTCGCCGACGCTTGGGCACGCGAGCAGTACGGCCGCCGCGGCGAGTCGGACGCGCTGTGGCTCGTCCCGCGGGAGTCGATCCACACGATCACCGAGTGGGCCGACGAGTTCGACCTCAAGTACCGCCGCGTCGACGGCTACTCGATCAAGGAAAGGTTGCGCATCGCACGTGAACGCGCGGGCATCACTCCTTCTGTCGATCGCTGACGACGAGCTGATCCTCGGCTGGCGGGACTCGGAGTGGACGGGGATCGCACCGACGCTCGAGGAGGACGTGGCGTTCTCGTCGATCGCGCAGAACGAGATCGGGCACGCCCGTGCGCTGTACGAGCTCGCGGCGCGGGAGCTCGACTCGGACGCCGATGCGCTGGCCTTCGACCGCGATCCCGACGACTATCGCTGCGCGCCGCTCGTCGAGCTGCATCTGCTCGAGTGGGGGCACACGATCGCCCGGCGCTACCTCTACGAGGAGGCAGACCGCATCCGCCTCAACGGCCTGATGCGCTCGGAGGACGCCGAGCTTGCGGGCATCGCGACGAAGATCGACCGTGAAGAGACCTACCACCGCCTGCACGCGGAGCTGTGGGCGGGACGCCTCCGCGAAGAGCCCCGGTTCCGGTCCGCCGTCGAGGAGCTGTGGCCGCTCGCCCTCGGCGTGCTCGAGCCGGAGCTGCGGCCCGAGCTCGGCAGGCGGGTGGGCCTCGAGCCGGTGGCCGCGGTCGAGCGCGGGACGCACCTGCCGGAGCTCGCGCGGCTGTGGGACACGATGACCGAGGTGCGGCGGTCGATTCCCGGCGCGCAATGGTGACGGCCGAGGCGGTGTGGGCCGCGCTCGACGAGATCCCCGACCCCGAGATCCCGGTCATCTCGCTCGTCGATCTCGGCGTGATCCGCGACGTGACCGTCGAGGGCGACCGTGTCCGCGTCGAGTTCACGCCGACGTTCCTCGGCTGCCCCGCGCTCGACGCGATGACGCGCGCGCTGGAGGCGAGCGTCGCGTCACTCGGCGCGAAACCGGAGATCGCGGTGATCATGGACGGCTCGTGGTCGACCGACCGGATCTCCGTCTCCGGCCGGGAGAAGCTGCGCGCCGCCGGCTTCGCGCCGCCCGCGCCCCGTAGCGCCGGGCCGACGACGCTCGTGCAGCTCCAGTCCCGGGCGTTCCGCTGCCCGTACTGCAGCTCGACCGAGACCCGGCTCGAGAACATCTTCGGCCCGACACCGTGCCGCTCGATCCGCTGGTGCGAGAGCTGCCGCCAGCCGTTCGAGCAGTTCAAGACGATCTGATGACTGAGGCGCTCAGCCGCTGCTAAGCGCTGAGCCTGCCGGCGGACCCGAGCAGCGCATCGGTTTCGGCGAGAGCGGGCGCCACCCGCAGGCCCTCGAACAGGGCGCGTGCGCCTTGGAGCGGGGGCAGGGCTTCGTCCGGTCTGCCGAGAGCATCGAGGCACCGACCCCGACCAAGCAGGGCATAGGCCTCCTCGGGAACCGCTCCGAACCCGCGCCAGCGCTCGGCTGCGTCCAGGTAGGCGACGGCGGCTGCCTGCAACTCGGCGCGGCCTTCGTCGAGGGCGGCGTTGGCTGCGACCAGTGCGTGCTCGGCTTGAGGGGTGTGTGGTTCGACGTCTGCAACAAGCCGCTCGGAGAGCTGCTGGTCGTCGAGGGCGAGGCCGGTTCGCACCAGCCCGGGCAGAAGGACCGAGTAGTACTGGATCTCACGGGCCCCGGGGCGCGCCTCGATCTCGGCGATCAGCTCGGTCGCCGTCTCGGCCTGGCCGAGCGCCGCTCGTGCAAGCGCGGCCGAGCCCAGACCGAAGACAATGTGCTGTGCCGAGCCCGTCTCTCGAACGGTGGTCTCGAGCCAGTCGAGCACATCGACCGACTGGGCCCCCGGCCCGCGCATGGCGAGGATCGCCGTCTCGACGGCTCGAGCCCAGGCGAGGTCCCAGAGCTCCCCGTCGCCGAGCCCCTCGACGAGTCCGGCGGCAAGCTCGAGCGCCTCGTCGAACCGGCCGCTGAAGAGCAGCGGATCGAGCATGCTGGTGGTCGCGGTCTGGACCCACCGGGCGAGCCCTCGAGGCTCGGCGAAGGCGACCACCGCTCTGAGCGCTTCCACGGACGCCATCGGCCCTTCGAACGCCGCGAGCGTCACACCGAGGTTGTTGCCGATGGAAGCTACGGCCAGGCTCTGCCCGGCGCGGTTTGCAAGCTCAACCGCCTGGCGCATGTCCTCGAGCCCGTCGGGGTCGCCCGCGTCCACCCGCCCCTGACCCCGGACGCCGAGCGCACGGGCGGGCCGGTCGAGGCCGAGCTGCTCCGAGAGCGAGAGCGCCCGGTCGGCGTAGCGGATCCCGGCCTCGGGTCGCCCCTGCAGAGTCTCCTTGGATGCGATCTCGGTGAGCATGGCGACCAGGTCCGCGTCGGGGGGCAACGGCTCCAACAGTGCCAGCGCCTCGGCGGCCACTGTCCACGCTCGCGGATCGCCAAGACTGGTGAACAGGCTGCTGAGCCTGCCCATCACCCGGGCCGCGCCGCGAACGTCACCTGCCGCCTCGAAGGCGGCGATCGCCTCCTCGAGTGCGTCCTTGGCCTCACCGTACTGTCTGGCCTCGATGGCCGCCTCGCCGAAGTGCGCGAGCGCCTTCGGCCGGTCAGGATGTCCCTGCGGGGTGAGGGCAAGCGCGTGGCGAAAACTGACGAGTGCGGCAGCCGTGTCCAGGCCGAGGGCTCGTTCCCCCGCCAGTCCGAGGAACCGCAGCGCGGGTGTCTCCAGGTTGGCCGCCTCCTCCACCCGTCCTGCTGCCCGCGCGAGGTCCAGAGCGGTCGCATAGTGGTAGGCGAGGACATCCGCGAGGTCCTCGACCCGGCCGGGCGCCTTCGACGCGATCCATTCTGCCGCCGAGACATGTCGGGCAGCCCGCGAGACGCGGGGGAGCTGGCTGTAGGCAACATCGCGCGCGAGGATGTGCCGAAACGCATGCTCAGCCTCCCCCTCGATCGACGAGCGCCGCGCCGGGCGCACGAGTTCCTTCCGAGACAGCTCCCGCAAGATGGTGGTCACCTCCACCAGGTCACGGCCACACATGGCGGCGACAGCGCCGGCCCAGAAGACCTTTCCGATCACGGCCGCATCTGCCAGCAAGGACTTCGCTTCCGGCTCCAACGTGTCGAGTCGGGCGGCAATCAGCGCCTGGAGGGACTCCGGGAACGGGACCTCCGCCCCCGGCCGCAGCTCCCAACTCGACCCTTTCCGGACGAGCAGATCGCGATCCTTCAACAGCCTGACGAACTCCTCCGCGTACAACGGATTCCCGTCGGCGCGGTCGAGGATCGGCTGCTGCAGCTCCACGGGCAACGCGGACGCGTCGAGCAGCGCCGAGACCAACCGGGCTGTCTCTTCCTGCGCCAGCGGAGCCAGGTTGATCGTGTTGGTGTTGCGAAGCCGGCTCCCGTAATCGGGGTAACGCTCGAAGAGCTCCGGCCTGGCCGTTCCGACCAGGAGCAGCGGGATGCCTTCAACGACGCCGGCGAGGTGTTCGAGGAAGGCGAGCATCGCCTCGTCGGCCCAGTGCAGATCCTCGAACACGAGCACCGTCGGCCGCTCCTCGGCGATCCTTTCGAGGAACCGCCGCCAAGCCGTGAAGAGCTCCTCCCGCTCCGCCGGCGAAGCGGCCTCGATCCCGAGGAGCGGGAGCAACCGCTGCCGAAACCACTCCCGCTCCTCACCCGGTGGCAGCACACGCTGCAACTTCGCCTCCGCCAGCTCCGGCGTGTCGCTTTCCAGGATGCCGGCATGGGCCTTCAGGATCTCGCCGAGCGCCCAGAAGGTGACCCCTTCCCCGTAGGGCAGGCATCGTCCTTGCCGCCAGACGATCAGCTCCGGTCGCGCATCGATGTATCGGAGCAGCTCGGCGACCAAACGGCTCTTGCCCAGCCCCGGCTCGCCGACGATCGTCACCAGCTGCACCGAGTCCGATGCGACGGACTTGTCGAGGATTCCCTTCAGCAGCGCCAGATCGATCTCTCGCCCGACGAACGGCGAGTCGTGCGTGCGGGTGAGATCCGTCCCGAATCGAGCGAGCGGCGCCTTCGCGTGGAACACGCGAACCGGCTCCGACTTGCCCTTCAACGCCGCAGGCTCGAGCTCCTCGTAGTCGAACACCACCGCCGTCGCCTCATGGGTGGCATACCCGACAGCCACCCCGCCCTCCGGCGCCACCGCCTGGATCCGCGACGCCGTGTTGATCGCATCCCCCGCCAACAAGCGCTCGCCCAGCCTCACAGAGGCACCCAGCCGAACCAACGCTTCACCGGTGTTGACTCCAACCCGCAGTCGCAACGGCTCACCGCCGAGCGATTGCAACTCCTCGGCCGCCTCGACAATCCGAAGACCTGCCCTGACCGCGCGCTCCGGATCGTCCTCATGCGCGACCGGCGCACCGAACACCCCGACGACGGCGTCGCCGATGAACTTCTCCACTGTCCCCCCGTGGCTCTCGATCAGCGCCTGCGCCATCTCCGCATACGCGGACAGCATCCGGTCCACGTCCTCTGGATCCGCGCTCTCGGACGTCGCCGTGAAGCCCACCAGATCGCAGAAGAGGCACGTCACGAACTTCCTCTCCTCTCGCACCGACGCAGACCGTGCGACCGTCAGCGGCGCTCCGCAGAACGAACAGAACGGAAACTCGCCCGGCAGTTCCTTCCCGCAAGTCGGACAGCTCGCCACTTGTCGAGTCTACGGCGTGCGCCGCCTACCCGACTCGCCGCGGAGACCAGTTGAGCGAGTGCCCGGCCGTGAAACGGGCGACGCGACGCCCGCTCAATGCAGTAGCTTCGAGCCATGACTGCGGCGTTCGTTCGGATCTCCGGCGCTCGGCGGTTCGTCGGCGGGGCGATGGTCGGCGTCGTCGCCGTCCTCGCGACCGCGGCCGCCGCCGGGGGCGCGGGCGACCGGTCGAGCGGCCGGCTGCTGCGGCTCGGGCCGGGCGACCAGATGGCGGTGCCCGGCACGAGCCTCCGTTGCGCCGTCTCGTCGTCGACCGGCCCGACGACGATCGTCTGCGGAGAAGGCAGCGCCCGGTCGCCCCGGGCGGGCAGCTACGGCTTCGCGGTCGCCGACACGACACTGCTCGTCCTCAAGGCCTCACCGTCCTCGACGCCGGTGCAGGTCAAACGCGTGCCCGAACCGGCCGGCTCGGGCGGGACCTACCCGGGGCCGGCGGCCGCGGGCGCGAGCTACCGGGCACCGGTCGGAACCGTTGCGACGGTCGGCGGCACGCACATCTTCTGCGCGGTCGAGCGTCTGCAGGGACGGACGTACGTCACCTGCGGTCCAGCCGACGGCTCGGCGCAGTTCTTCCCCAGGAGCTACGTCGGAGCCGTCTCCACGCACGACATCTTCGTCATCCGGAAGCTCGACCAGAAACGGACGAAGACCGTCTTCCAGCACCTGCAGCCCTGAGCCGGGAGACGCGGTTGACGGCACGCCGAACGCTGGACGACCTGCGACGAACAGGTGATCCTGATCTGCGGTCACGGGGAGTCGTCGAGCCTCGCCGCTGCGACGCTCGTCGAGCTCGGCGCACCTCGGCCTGGGCGCCCTCGGAGTCACCGTCTCGACGGTCCTCGTGCTCGCTCTCGCGGCACCCGCGTTGCCGGTGCTGATCCTCGACGTCGCCGTCGTGCTCCTCGCCCGCGTCTCCCGCGCGCGTGTGTTCGCGACCGCCGACCCGCGCGTGCTCGTCTGCCTCTTCGTGCTCGCCGTCGCGGTCGGGTCGGTCGGCCGCTGCTGTCCGCGAACGTGCCCGCCCATCCGCGCGCCCTCCTGATCGGGCTCAACCTCGGCCCGAACCTCGCGGTGACCGGCTCGCTCTCGGCCGTGCTCTGGCTGCGCGTCGCGCGCAGCAACGACGCGAGACCGAGCGCCCGCACCTACACGCTGCTCGGCCTCGTCGTCGTGCCGGTGTCGATCGCCGAATCGCTCGCGGCGCTCGCTGTGTAGTTACGCGGTCGGTGCCCCCGACAGGCTCGGATAGCGGCCCGTCAGCAGGAAGAGGTACCCGTACGTCTGCAGCTCGTACCGGAGCATCCACGCGCTGATGTCGCGCATGCCGCGGTGCATGTGGCCGGTGAAGAGGCAGTAGAACCAGCCGAGGAAGGCGATCACCTGGTTGACGAGCCGGAAGACGTAACAGAGGAAGAGCGCCGGGATCGCGAGCAGCACGCGGAAGAAGACGGTCAACCGGCTCTGCGACGCGGCCGGGTCGACCCGCAGGTCGACCGGATACGCGCCCTGCGTCCCGCCGAAGGGCGGCCATGGGTTCGCGAGGAGCAGGAGATACGACGAGAGGTGCGTCAGCGCTCGCAGATACCGGGCGATGAACTCGTGCAGGCCCTCGGGCAGGCGCCCCGCGAAGAGCGCGACGAACCACGCGATCAGCACCGCGACGTACACGGCGATCCCCCAGATCGCGAGCCAGATCGCCAGCGGGATCGCGAGCAGCAGGCGGAAGAAGACGGTGAGCCGGCTGCGCTTCAGATCGTCGTCGACGATCAGGCCGATCGGGTGGGGCTCGGGTTGTTGCTCGATCATCGCATTCCCCTCTCGAACTGGTAGCCGCTCCCGCTCGCAAGGGTCGGGTAGCGGTCGGTGAGAAGCAGGAGGTACGCGTAAGTCTGAGCCTGGTAGCGGATGCAGTAGGCGCTGAGGTCGCGGAACCCGCGTGGGTACCGCCCGGTCACGAGCGCGTAGAGGCCGCCGAGGAACGCCACGACCACGAGCACGTAGCCGAGCACCGTGGTCAGCACATAGGCAGGGAGCACGAGCAGGATGCGGAAGCCTGTCTTCCACCGGGACTGGCTGTCGTTCGGGGGCACGACGAGGTCGACCGGATACGTGCCGTACCAGCCCCGAAACGACGGGTAGGGATCGGCGACGTAGTACACGTAGGCATAGACATGCGCCTGATAGCGGACGAGGCGCGTCACCCACGAATGGAGGCGCAGCGACGGGCGGCCGCGGGCGAGGCCGATCACCCAGTTGACGATCGCGACCGGGATCGCGAGATACGTCCAGAGTGTGAGCACGAACAGGTGCGGCAGGGCGAGCAGCCAGCGGAGCGCGACCGTGAGCCGCCAGCGCCGCAGGTCGTCGTTGACGACGAGCCGCACCGGGTGCGGCCAGGCGACGTCGGCACCGGTGAACCGTGCATCGCGCTTCTCGAGGAACGCCGCGACGCCCTCGCTGAAGTCTGCCGTCCTCGTCAGCTCGGCCTGCGTTCGCGCTTCGAGCTCGAGCTGTTCCTCGAAGCTCGAGTCCTCCGCGGCGTCGAGCAGCCGCTTCGTGTGCCACACGGCACGCGTCGGCATCGCGGCGAAGAGCTCGGCCACCTCATGTGCTCTGGCGAGGAGCTCACCAGCGGGAACGACCTCGTTGACGAGGCCCCAGCTGCGCGCTTCCTCGGCATCGACGCGGCGGCCCGTGGTGAGCCACTCGAAGGCCCGCGCCGTGCCGAGCAGCCGGCGCACGAGCCACGTGCCGCCCGAGTCGGGCACGAGGCCGATCTTGATGAACGCCGGGACGAAGCTCGCCGTGTCGGCCGCGATCCGCGCGTCGCACGCGAGCGCAAGCGACATCCCGGCGCCTGCTGCTGCGCCGTTGACGGCCGCGATCACCGGCTTCTCGAGGGCGCGGATCGCGAGCACGTTGCGGTGGTAGTTGTCGCGCAGGTTCTGCGCGACGTCGCCGGCGCCGGAGCCGAACTCCTGCAGGTCCTGGCCGACGCAGAAGCCGCGGCCGGCGCCCGTGATCACCACGGCGCGGACGGTCGGATCCTCCGCCTGCTCGAGCCCGGCTGCGAGACCCGCGTGCACGGCGCGGTTGAGCGCATTGAGCACGTCCGGACGGTTGAGCGTCATCGTCAGGACTGCACCGTCGCGCGTGATCTCGACCTCCGACACGCGCCAACCATAACCGGGTAGATGGCTAGAGTCCGCCCGGCGTGGACGCCTACGCCGCCTATCGGAGCCTCGAGTTCGATCGTCCTGCGCCACACGTGCTGCGGCTGACGCTGCGGGCTGCCGGAAAGCTGAACGCGGTCAGCGGCGCGATGCACGGGGAGCTCGCAGCGGTGTGGAAGACGATCGACGCGGACGACGAGACGCGCGCGGTGATCGTGCGCGGAGCGGACGGAGCGTTCAGCGCAGGCGGCGACCTCGACCTGGTGCTCGAGATCGCCGGTGACGCCGAGGCGCGGGCCCGCGTCTTCCACGAGGCGCGCGACCTCGTCTACAACGTGATCGACTGCTCCAAGCCGATCGTGTCCGCGATCACGGGACCGGCCGTCGGAGCGGGGCTGGCCGTCGGGCTGCTCGCGGACATCTCGATCGCAACCCCGGCCGCGCGGATCGTCGACGGCCACACGAAGCTGGGTGTCGCCGCCGGCGACCATGCAGCGATCGTCTGGCCGCTGCTCTGCGGCCTTGCGAAGGCGAAGTACCACCTGCTCCTCTGCGAGCCCGTCGACGGCGTCGAGGCCGAGCGCATCGGGCTCGTCTCGCTCTGCGTCGGGGAGGACGAGCTCGAGGCACGGGCGCTCGAGCTCGCGACGCGGCTCGCCGAGGGCTCCCAGCCGGCGATCCGCCACACGAAGCTCGCGCTCAACAACTGGCTGCGGGCAGCCGGGCCGGCCTTCGACGCGTCACTCGCGCTCGAGTTCCTCGACCTGGCCGGCCCCGACGTGCACGAGGGCGTCGCGGCAGTGCGCGAGAAGCGCAAGCCGCGGTTCCGCTAGAGCGCTTCGACCTCCGCGAACTCGACGCTGAACCGCTTGCCCATCGCCATCGCGTCCTGGCCGGACGCCGCGAACTCGGGCGACGACACGCCGGCCTTGAACGAGTCCTGGTCCGGCCATTCGAACTCGGCGTAGTACCGGTGCGCCGGCTCGCCCATCGGCGCGCCGAAGACCGGCCCGTGACGGAAGATCGCGCCCGGAACGGCCCTGCAGAGCTCGAGGTGCTCCTGGTAGCGCTGCGGGTCGGGCGCCTCGTCGTAGAGTACGACCACTTTGACCATCTCTGTTCCCTTCGTCGGAGTGAAAGGAGCCTAACGATGGCCGGGAAGATCGTTCATTTCGAGCTGCACGCGGCGGATACCGACCGCGCAGCCGGATTCTGGAACGGGTTGTTCGGCTGGAACATCGGCGCGAGCACGATGGAGGGGTTCGACTACCGCATGTTCCAGAACGGCGACGACCAGGGTGGTGCCGTGATGCCGTCGGAGACGCCGGGCACCGGGCCCGTCGTCTACTTCGACACGGACGACATCGACGCCTCGATCGCGAAGGTCCGCGAGCTGGGAGGGACCGCAGGCGACAAGCAGCCCGTCCCGACGCACGGCTGGTTCGCCGCATGTCAGGACACCGAGGGCACGAACTTCAGCCTCTGGCAGGGAGACGAGAGCGCAGCGTGACCGGCGTCGCGGTCGCGCTCGCGGTCCTCGCGGGCCTGGCAGGCTCTGTTCAGGTCGCCGTCATGGGGCGCTTCGGCGGCGCCGTCGGCGTCGTCGAGGCACTGACGTTCGCGACGGCGGTGCAGCTCGTCTTCTCGGTCGCGATCCTGCTGGCCGTGCGCGGCGGACTCGGCGGGCTGCACCACATCGGCGCCACACCCGCCTGGATGTGGCTCGGCGGCCTGATGGGCCTCACGGTCGTCGGGACGATCACGTTCGCGCAGCCGCAGATCGGCGCGACCGCGGTGATCGGGATCCTGATTGCGGGCCAGCTCGTGATGGGCGCTGTGATCGACCGCTTCGGCCTCTTCGGGGTCCATCAGATCGCCATCTCCGTCCCGCGCGCGATCGGGATCGTGCTGCTGGGAATCGGCGCGGCGCTCTCGCTCGTTCGGTAGGAGGTGTCGAAGAACGCGAAGGTGTGGACCGCGCTGGTCACGGTCTACGTCATCTGGGGCTCGACGTACCTCGGCATCGCGTACGCCGGAGAGACGATCCCGCCGCTCTTCGCCGTCTCCACGCGCTTCATCACCGCCGGGACGCTGATGGCGCTGATCGTGACGGCCCGCGGCCGTTCACTGCGCATGTCGCGCCGGGCCCTCGGCTCCTGCGTCATCGTCGGCGGCCTGCTGCCCGGCGCGAATGCCGTCCTGTTCTTCGCCGAGCGGAGCGTCCCCACCGGGCTGGCCTCGCTCATCATCGCCTCGGTCCCGCTCTGGCTCGTCGTGCTGCGGCTCGCCGGACACGAGCGGCTGCCGTGGCAGGCACTCGCGAGCGTCGGCGTCGGCTTCGCCGGTGTGGCCGTGCTGGCGCAGCCCTCGGGCGGCGCGACCTGGTGGGGGATCGCGCTGTGCGTCTGCTCGGCGGTGATGTGGGCGACGGGCTCCTTCCTCTCGTCGCGGCTCACGATGCCCGCGGATCCGTTCGCGGCCACGTCGTTCGAGATGCTCGCCGGCGGCCTGATCATGTTTCCGTTCTCGCTTCTGACCGTGCATCACTTCTCACCGTCGGCGGCATCGATCGCGGGCTGGATCTATCTCGTCATCTTCGGGTCGATCATCGGCTACTCCGCCTACGTCTGGCTGCTCGCCAACGCGCCGCTCGGCCTGATCGCGACGTATGCGTATGTGAACCCGGTCGTTGCGATCACGCTCGGCGTGCTCTTCCGGGGCGAGCAGCTGACGTGGCGTCTCCTGATCGGAGCCGCAATCGTCGTGATCTCGGTCGCGACGGTCGTGCGGCGGGAGCCGACCGAGATGCCCGAGCTCGAGCGAGAGAGCGCCGTCGGCCACGGTTGACCGGAGATCAAGCATCTACGGTGCCGACATGAGATTCGGGTTGATCGTCCCGCAGGGCTGGCGCACGGATCTCGACGGCCGCGACTTCGAGACGACGGTGAACACCGCGCGCCGCGCCGAGGAGCTCGGCTTCGACTCGATCTGGGTCTACGACCATCTGCAGACACGCGACGGCGACGCCGACCGCGTGCTCGAGTGCTGGACGTCGCTCGCAGCGCTCGCGCGCGAGACCACGCGGGTGCAGCTCGGCCAGATCGTCACGTGCGCCCTCTACCGGAACGCCGGGCTCCTGGCGCAGATGGCTTCGACGGTGGACGCGGCGAGCGGCGGCCGGGTGATCGTCGGCGTCGGCGCAGGCTGGGACGAACGCGAGTGGCTCGCCTTCGGCTACGGCCACGAGTATCCGCCCGTCCGTGAGCGGCTCGCGCACCTCGAGGAGACGCTGCAGGTGCTCCGCGAACGCCGTCCGGGCCGGCCGATCCTCGTCGGCGGCGCGGGGGAGCGTGTCCTGCTCCGGCTCGTCGCGCAGTACGCCGACGCCTGCAACCTGACGGACTCGTTCGACCCGGCCTTCTACCGCCACAAGCTCGACGTCCTCCGCGGACACTGCGCGAGCATCGAGCGCGACTACGACGAGATCGAGAAGACCGCCTCGTTCACCGTGCGCGCCGGCGAGGCCGTCGACTACGCGGCGCTCGCCGCGGCCGGCATCGAGCGGTTCATCCTCTACGTCGATCCGGTGACGGACCTCGAAGAGGTGTCACGCACCCTCGGGCTCTGAGGCGAGGCAGATATCGTCGGGCCTGACCGGGACGCGCGTCAGGTCGAGCCCCGTCGCCGCCCGGAGCGCCGAGACGACCGCCGCGGTCGACACGACGGTGGGCGGCTCGCCGACGCCCTTCACGCCGTAAGGCGCCCCGGGCTCCGGGTCCTCGATCAGCACCGACTCCACGGGCGGCATGTCGAGCGCGGTCGGGATGAGGTAGTCGGTGAAGCTCGCGTTCGTGATCAGCCCGGCGCGCGTCTGGATCTCCTCCATCAGCGCGAGCCCGAGGCCCTGCGCCGTGCCGCCTTCGATCTGGCCCTCGACCTGCTGCGGGTTGACCGCCTTGCCGACGTCGAGCGCAGTGCCGATCCACACGACGCGGGTCAGGCCCAGATCGACGTCGACCTCGGCGACGACCTTCATCGCGCACGCTGCGAAGGCGACGTGCGCCCGCTCGCCGGTGATCTGTCCGGTCTGCGGATCGAGCGGCGTCGTGGGAGCATGCCGGTAGGTCCGCTCGACGTCGATCTCCTCGCCCGGGCGCCGCTGCTGCTCCTCGAGCGCGGCGCGGCAGGCGTCGCGAACCGCCCCGGCAGCCATCCACGTCATCCGCGAGGCCGACGCCGACCCGGCCGAGTCGACGGTCGCCGTCTGCCCGGGCGCGAGCCGTACGTCGTCGAGCCCGAGCTCCGTGCGCGCAACCTGCAGGATCACACCGGTGACGCCCTGCCCCACCTCGGCGGCGGCGCAGTGCACCTCGGCCGAGCCGTCCGTCAGCAGCCGGACGCGCGCGGCGCAGTAGTCGTCGAACCCCTCCGAGAACGCGATGTTCTTGAAGCCGACGGCGAAGCCGACGCCTCGAATGACTCCTTCGCCGTTCGTCGTGTTGCCCGCCCCGCCGGGCAGGCGGAGCACATCGCGCGGCAGCGGCTCCGCCGGCGGCGGGACGAGTGCAGCGGCTGCGCGGATCGTCTCGGCCACCGGCATCGAGCCGCCGATCCGCTGGCCCGTCGGCAGCACGTCGCCGGGCGCGAGCGCGTTCAACAGCCGCAGCTCGATCGGGTCGAGGCCGAGTGCGGCGGCGAGCCTGTCCATCTGCGCCTCGCCGGCGAAGCACGTCTGCACGGCGCCGAAGCCGCGCATCGCGCCGCAGGGCGGATTGTTCGTGTAGACCGCAGTCGACTCGATCAGGGCGTTCGGCGACTCGTACGGGCCGATCGCGAACGATGCGGCGTTCGACGCGACGGCGGTCGACGAGGAGGCGTAGGCGCCGCCGTCGAGCAGGATCTTCACGCGCACGTTGACGAGCCGCCCCTCGCGAGTCGCGCGATGCTCGCACCAGATCCGTGCAGGATGCCGGTGCACGTGGCCGGTGAACGACTCCTCGCGGTTGTAGACGATCTTGACGGGGCGGTTGGTGTGCAGCGCGAGCAGCGCGCCGTGCACCTGCATGGAGAGGTCCTCCCGGCCACCGAACGCGCCGCCAACTCCACTCAGGTGGATCCGCACCTGCTCCAACGGCAGTCCGAGACACGGTGCGACCTGAGCGCGGTCGACGTGCAGCCACTGTGTCGCGACGTAGATGTCGACGCCGCCTTCACCATCGGGCACCGCGAGGCCGGACTCGGGCCCGAGGAACGCCTGGTCCTGGCTGCCGATGTCGTAGACCCCGCTCACCGAAACGTCGCCGGCCGCCTCGGGGTCGCCGTGCTCGATGCGGATGTGGCGCACCACGTTCGGCCGGGGATCCTCGAAGTAGCCGTGGCCGCTCGTCGGCCGGTCGGGATGCAGATCGTCCAGCTCCATCGCCCGCTCCATGTCGGCGATCGGGGCGAGCGGCTCGTAGTCGACGCGGATGCTCTCGGCCGCCCGGCGAGCCTGCTCGGGATGCTCCGCGGCGACGAGCGCCACCGGCTCGCCGTAGTAGAGGACGCGGTCGATGGCGAGCACCGGCTGGTCCTGGAACTCGAGGCCGTAGAACTTCGCCCCGGGAACGTCGGCGTGGGTGAGCACGGCGTGCACGCCCGGCATCGAGACCGCGGCCGAGATGTCGACCTGCGTGATCCGGGCGTGTGCGTGCGGGCTGCGCAGCGTGTGCCCCCAGAGCATCCCGGGCACGATCAGGTCGCTCGAGTACACGAACTCGCCCTTCACCTTCGGCGGTGCGTCGACCCGCGGGACGAGCTCCCCGATCTTCCCCACCTGGAGACGGCGCACCGTTTGCGTCATGTGCCCGCCGCCGTTCTCACCGCGTCGAAGATCTTCGCGTAGCCCGTGCAGCGGCAGAGGTTGCCGGAGAGCGCCTCGCGAATCTCGTCGTCGGACGGGGTCGCATTGCGGCGCAGCAGATCGACGGTCGCGACCAAGAGCCCCGGTGTGCAGAAGCCGCATTGAACCGCGCCGGCGTCGACGAACGCCTGCTGCACCGCGTGCAGCCGGTCGCCGTCCGCGAGGCCCTCGACGGTCGTCACGTCGTGCCCGTCCGCCTGCGCCGCAAGCACGAGACACGCACAGACGAGCGTGCCGTCGAGCAGCACCGAGCACGAGCCGCACTCGCCCTGCTCACAGGCGTTCTTGGCACCGGGGAAGCCGAGCTTCTCCCGCAGTGCGAAGAGCAGCGACTCGCCTTCCCAGCAGTCGGCCTGGTGCTCCTCGCCGTTGATCCGCAGCGAGATCCTCACGCCCGCCTCATACGAGCACCCGTTTCAGGGCGCGGTCGGTGAGCACGCGCAGCGCATGGCGTCGGTAGCGCTCGCTGCCGCGCACGTCGTCGATCGGCGCGGCCGCCGCCGCGACCCGTTCGGCGAACGAGCCGGCCTCTTCCCGCGGCGCGGTCACGAGCAGGGGACGCGGCGACGCTGACCCGAAGGACGCACGCAGCTCGTCGCCCGCCGACACCGCCAGCGAGACGACGGCGATCACCATCGCGTTGCGGGGACCGATCTTCATGAACGTCTGCGGTGCGCGCGACGGCGTCAACAGCACAGCGGTGATCAACTCGTCCGGCTCGAGTGCGTTGCGCTTCACGCCGGTGACGAACTCGCCGACCGGGACCAGGCGGGTCCCACGCACCGATGTGCACTCGACCTCCGCGTCCTCGACGACGAGCGGCGGCAGCGCGTCGCCCGCAGGCGACGACGTGGCAAGGTTGCCGCCGATCGTGCCCCGGTTTCGAATCTGGGGCGACCCGACGGTACGCGCGGCCTCCGCGAGCGCCGGCAGCACCTCCCGCAGGAGGCCGTGCTCGATCTCGCTGTAGGTGAGGCCGGAGCCGAGACGCAGCCTGCCGTTCTCCCGCGTGAAGCCGCGCAGCTCGTGCACCTCGTTCAGGTTCAGCAGGCGGGCGGGCCGGCCGCGGTCGAAGTTCAGCGCGACCATCACGTCGGTGCCGCCCTGGACGGCCCAGGCGTCCTCGTGCTCGGCCCGCAGGCGCAGCGCCTCGGCGAGGGTGCGGGGCGTCAGGACTTCCACGAGGGCGAAGGGTACGGTTCCGATCGAGTGGGCGCATCCCTTTCACGCCGGTTGGCGGTTGCGCGCGGCGACGAGCCGGCAGACCTCGTCATCCGCGGCGGTCGGGTGCTCTCGGTGTTCACACGCGAGTGGCTCACGACGGACGTCGCCGTGGTCGACGGGCACGTCGCCGGGCTCGGGGGCTACGAGGGCCGGGAGGTGATAGACGCCACGGGCCGCTGGGTCGTCCCGGGGCTCATCGACGCCCACATGCACCTCGAGTCGTCGAAGCTGCTCGTCGACGAGTTCGCGCGGCTCGTGCTGCCGTTCGGCACGACCACGGTGGTCGCGGACCCGCACGAGATCGCGAACGTCCTCGGCACCGACGGCGTGCACTGGCTGATCGACGTCTGCGACGACATCCCTCTGGACGTCTACTTCATGGCCTCGTCGTGTGTGCCGGCGTCGCATTTCGAGTCTCCGCGCCGCGAGCTGACGCCCGGCGATCTCGATGCGCTGCTCCGCCGCCGCCGCGTGATCGGGCTCGCGGAGATGATGAACTTCCCGGGAGTGATCGGCGGCGCGCCGTCGGAGCTCGCGAAGCTCGCGCTGGCGCACCACGTCGACGGCCACGCGCCCGGCGTTCTCGGCAGGCCGCTGAACGCCTACGCGGCCGCAGGGATCGGCTCGGACCACGAGGCGTACACGCCGGAGGAGGGACGCGAGCGCCTGCGCGCGGGGATGTGGCTCCTCATCCGCGAGGCCACCGCCGCGCGGAACCTCCAGGCGCTCCTGCCTCTGCTCGCCGACTACGGCCCCGGCCGGATCGCGTTCTGCACCGACGACCGGGAGCCGGAGCACATCGCGGGCGACGGCCACATCAACGGGATGGTGCGGGACGCCGTCGCCTTCGGCATCCCGCCGGAGGACGCGGTCGTCTGCGCGTCGCTCAGTCCCGCCCTCTGGCACGGCCTGCGGGGCCTCGGCGCCGTCGCGCCCGGATACCGCGCCGACCTGCTCGTGCTGCCCGACCTCGAGAGCTTCGTTCCGGACCTGGTGCTGAAGAACGGCGCACCCGTCGCCGAGTGGCCGCGGGCCACGGTGCCCGACTGGGTGCGTCACACGGTTCGCATCGGCGCATTCGGGCCGGAGATGTTCCGCGTGCCCTGGGACGGCGGGGACGCGCATGTGATCGGGATCGTTCCCGGCCAGATCGTCACCGACTCGCTGGTGGCCGCGATTCCCGCGCGCGCCGGCGAGGCGTTCGCCGACCCGGCGCGGGATCTGGCGAAGATCGCTGTCGTCGAGCGGCACCTGGGGACCGGGCGCGTCGGTCACGGCTTCGTGCGCGGCTTCGGCCTCCAGCGTGGCGCAATCGCCTCGACGGTCGCACACGATGCGCACAACGTCGTCGTCGTCGGGATGAACGACGCATCGATGGCGGCTGCGGTCCGCCGGCTTGCGAACCGCGGCGGCGGCATCGTCGTCGTCGACGGGGCGGAGGTGCTCGCGGAGCTGCCGCTGCCGGTCGCCGGGCTGCTTTCCGACGCTCCCCTCGAGGAGGTCGTCGCACAGTCGCATGCGATCGTTGCGGCGGTCCGGCAGCTCGGGTGCACGCTCGAAGCGCCGTTCCAGCACCTCTCGTTCCTCGCTCTTTCGGTGATCCCCTCGCTGAAGCTCACTGATCAGGGGCTCGTCGATGTCGACCGGTTCGAGCTCGTGCCGCTGGCCGTCTCATGACCACGTACGGGAACGCGTGGATCGTCACGATGGACGACGGCGGGACCGAGCACGAGCACGGATGGCTGCGTGTCGAGAACGGCCTGATCGCAGAGGTGCACGGCGGCGAAGCGCCGGCGGACGCGGAGGATCTGGGCGGGGCGGTGGTCACGCCCGGCTTCGTGAACACCCATCACCACCTGTATCAGACCCTGACGCGCGCACGAGCGCAGCAGGCCGACCTCTTCACCTGGCTGAAGGCCCTGTACCCGGTCTGGGCCCGCATCGACGAGGAGCAGGAGTACGCAGCGGCGAGATGCGGCCTGGCCGAGCTCGCTCGCTCCGGCTGCTCCACCGTCTTCGATCATCACTACGTGTTCCCGCGCGGCGTGCACGGTCTTGTCGAGGCCGAGATCCGCGCCGCGCAGGAGCTCGGCGTGCGAATCGTCGCATCGCGCGGCTCGATGGACCTCGGTGAGTCCGACGGCGGCCTCCCGCCCGACTCGCTCGTCGAGGACATCGACACGATCCTCGCCGACACCGAGCGGCTGCATCGACTCGCCGACGGAGCACAGGTGCAGATCGCCGTTGCGCCGTGCTCGCCCTTCTCGGTGACGACGAGGCTGATGGAGGAGTCGGCCGGCCTCGCCCGCCGCCTCGGCCTGCAGCTGCACACGCACCTCGCCGAGACGATCGAGGAGGACGCGTACTGCCGCGAGCTCTTCGACTCCACACCGGTCGAGTACCTCGAGCGGGTCGGCTGGATCGCCGACGACGTCTGGTGCGCGCACTGCGTTCACCTGTCGGACGCCGACGTGGCGACGTTCGGCCGTGCAGGAGTCGGAGTTGCGCACTGCCCGACCTCCAACCTGCGGCTCGGCGGCGGCGTCGCACCGGTGCGCGCGCTGCTCGATGCTCATGTGCGCGTCGGGCTCGGAGTCGACGGCAGCGCCTCGAACGAGCGGAGCGACATCTTCCTGGAGGTGAAGAACGCACTGCTCGTCGCACGCGGCCGGGACGGCAGCGAGGCGCTGACCGCCCGGGAGGCGCTGCGGCTCGCGACGCGCGGAGGCGCAGACGTGCTGCGCCGGGACGACATCGGCCTGCTCGCGCCGGGCAAGCGCGCCGATTTCGCCGTCTGGCGCACGGACGGCCTCGAGTTCGGCGGCGCCGACGATCTCGTCGCGAACCTCGTGCTCAGCGGCCCCCACCGCGTCGACCGGCTCGTGGTCGGCGGAGAGGACGTCGTGCGCGGCGGTGCCCTCGTGCGCGCGAACGAGCAGGAGATCGCGGCCGAGCATCGCAAACAGGCTCGGAGGCTATGGCAAGCATGAGCCTGTCGACCCACGTGCTCGACACCGAGCTCGGCCGCCCGGCCGCCGGCGTGCGCGTCGAGCTCTACGACGCTGCAGGATCACTCGCCGGCGCCGGAATGACGGACGCCGACGGTCGCATCCGCGAGCTGGCGGAGGCCTCGCCGGGCACCTACCGCATCGTCTTCCATCCGCCGTCCCCGTTCTTCAAGAAGGTCGAGCTCGAGATCGAGCTGGACGAAGGGCATCACCATGTCCCGCTGCTCATCTCGTCGTACGCGTGCGCGAGCTACCGCGGCAGCTGACGGTCGAGCAGCTCGCCGAGCTGTTCGAAGGGCGGACGCGGTTCGTGGAGCTCCTCGCAACGCGCGAAGACCCGCTCGCCCGCGCGCGCGAGATTGCCTCGGAGCTCCCTGCAGCCGACAAGAAGGAGCTGCTCGACGCGCATCCGCCGATCGGCGGCCGGGCCACCTCGGCGCGCTCGGCCCGCGAGCAGGGAACCGACGACGACCCGGCCGTCCTCGCGAGGCTGGCCGAGCTCAACGCCGCGTACGAGAAGCGCTTCGGGTTTCGGTTCGTCGTGTTCGTGAACGGCCGGCCGCGCCGCGAGATCGTTCCCGTTCTCGAAGGCCGGCTGCAGCGGCCCCGTGAGGCGGAGCTCGCGACGGCGGTCGACGAGCTCGTGCAGATAGCGCTCGATCGCTGGAGCACCGGGTGACGCACCTCGTCGCGCTCTCGGACTACTGGTGGGGCTGGGGCAACCTGCTGTTCCGCTGGCTGCACGTGATCGCGGCGATGGCCTGGATCGGCGCGTCGTTCTACTTCATCGCGCTCGACAATCACCTCGAGCCTCCGAAGGACCCGCAGCAGGCAGAGCGCGGTGTGGCAGGCGAGGCGTGGGAGGTGCACGGAGGCGGCTTCTACCGCGTCGAGAAGTTCCGCGTCGCGCCGCGACGGCTGCCCGAGCCGTTGTACTGGTTCAAGTGGGAGGCGTACACCACCTGGCTCTCCGGCTTCGCCCTCTTCATCGTCGTCTACTACTCGCACGCAACGTCGTTCCTGATCGACCCGTCGGTCGCCGACCTGACGGCGTGGGAGGCGATCGCCCTCTCCGTCGGCGGGATCGTGCTCGCCTGGGTCGTGTACGACGCGCTCTGCCGCGCGTTCGAGCGCGACGAGGCCCTGCTCGCGGTGCTGGTCTTCGCGTTCATCTGCGCCTCGGCGTGGGCCTCGTGGAACCTGTTCGCGCCGAGAGCCGCGTACCTGCAGGTGGGCGCGATGATCGGGACGATGATGGTCGGCAACGTCTTCTTCGTGATCATTCCCGCCCACTGGGAGCTCATCCGGGCGAAGGAGGCGGGGCGCGAGCCGGACCCCCGCTGGAACATCCGTGCCAAGACGCGCTCCGTGCACAACAACTACCTCACGCTGCCCGTGGTGTTCGCAATGCTCTCGAACCACTTCACGTTCACCTACGGGCACCGGAACGGGTGGATCGCGCTCGTCGCGCTGATGGCGATCGGTGCGCTCGTCCGCCACTACTTCAACCTGCGCCACCGCGGCCTGAACGTGTGGCCGATCCTCGGCATCGCGGCGGCGGGGATCGTCGCGATCGCCATTGTCATGCGTTGACGTGAGATAGGGTCGGGCACGTGCTCGAGATCGTCGCAGCAGGCATGCGGTTCGTCGCCCGGTGGGAAGAGGAGGCCGCGCCGAAGACGGTCGCGGCGTTCAAGGCGAGCCTGCCGCTCGAGGACCGGATCATTCACTGCCGCTGGAGCGGCGAGTCGAACTGGATCCCCTGGGGCGAGCGCGACTTCGGGATCGGACCGGAGAACGCGACCTCGTATCCGCACCCCGGCGAGCTCGCGCTCTACCCCGGCGGCCAGAGCGAGACGGAGCTGCTCTTCCCGTACGGGTACTGCTCGTTCGCCTCGAAGGCCGGGCACCTGTGGGCGAACCACTTCGCCACCCTGGTCGAGGGGCAGGAACAGCTGCGAGAGCTCGGACGCCTGACCCTCTGGGAAGGCGCGCAGACGATCGCGTTCCGCGAGACCTAACCCGCAAGACCGATCAGGGCTTTCGCGGTTCCGACCCGGAGGGCCCGGGCGTACGGTCCCGGTGCCATGCAGGAGAAGCACCGCCGTGTCGGATTCCGGGTTCTCAGCGCGTCGCTGAGTGCAGAGGAGATCGCGCAGCACGCGGGCCTGCTGCCGCTCCGCACGGTCGACGAGCCGGAGGCGTTCGAGCTGCCGCGCACCTCTGCCCGGCTCGAAACGGCGTGGGTCGTCGACAGCCCGCTCGACATCTCGAGGCCGCTCGAGGAACGGCTGGACGCGCTGCTCGACCTCGTCGAGCCGTATGCGCGGCGCCTGCACCAGCTCGGCGACGGCTGCCTGATGCACATCTTCATCGGCAGCGACGCGGTGGCGCACGCCGCAGGCTGCGCCCTGCTCGGCCCGACCCTGCTCGAGCGCCTGGCCGCGCTGCCCGGCGAAGGCGTGCTCGTCGAGGCGCCGGAGGCCGCGCGCGGGCTCGAACCTGTGTCGACGGTCTAGGAGACCGCGAGCAGCACAGGGTCGTCGGCGCTCCACGGAAACGTGATCCACCGCTCGGTGCGCCGCCAGACGTACTCGCACTTGACCGTCGAGCGCGGCTTCTCGTAGAGGACTGCGCACCGCACCTCGGCGACCTTGCCCTCGCAGAACTCCTGCACGAGCTTCAGCGTCGCCCCGGTGTCTGCGACATCGTCGGCGATCAGGACCTTCGTCTCCGCGAAGTCGACGAGATCGGGCACCGGCGGCAGGATCATCGGCATGTCGAGCCGCTCGTCGATCCCGGTGTAGAACTCGACGTTCATCGTGAACGTGTTCTTCACGCCGAGCGCATAGCCGAGCGCACCGGCGACGAGCAGCCCGCCGCGGGCGATGCCGAGCACCATGTCCGGGTGATAGCCGTCCGCAGCGACCGCCTCCGCAAGCTCACGCGCACCGGTGCCGAGATCGCTCCAGGCCATGACCTCTTTCTCGCCTACGCCGCTCTCCGTCACGACGTGAGCCTACTGAGTGCCGCCGTGAGCGCGTCAACCGCGAGTGCGATGTCCTCGTCGCTCGAGAGCTCGTCCGGATGGTGGCTGACGCCCCCGTTCAGCGACCGGACGAAGAGCATCGAGCTGGGGACGCCGGCGAGCGCGAGCACCATCGCGTCGTGCCCCGCCCCCGACACGAGGCGCGGCGCGTCCGGCAGGACGGCGTCGAACGCGTCGCTGAGCAGCGCCGGCTCGAGGCGGTGGCTCGGCTCGAAGCCGATCGCCTCGACGAGCGCCGCGAGCTGCGCCGAGTCGGCGGAGCGGGCGTCGACGCTCACGGTGACGCGTTCGGGCACGACGTTGATCGCATTCGGCTCGACCTCGACGACACCGACGGTCGCGACGGTGCCGTCCGTGGCGCACTCGCGCACGTGCAGGATGAAGTGCGCCGCCTCGACGAGCGCGTCGCTGCGGGCGTCCATCGGCGTCGTCCCGGCGTGGTCGGCGCGTCCGGAGAAGACCTTGGCGCCGCGCGCTGCGCCGGCGATCGCGGTCACGACCCCCAGCGGCTCGCCCGCCAGTGCGAGCACCGGGCCCTGTTCGATGTGCAGCTCGAGGTAGGCGTCCGGCAGCTCCGCCAGCCGCTTGCTCCCCATCGGCCCGGTCTCCTCGGCGCGGAACGCGACGACCGCCAGCGGCGCGGACGGCAGCCGCTCGGCCGCCTCGATCGCCGCCACGACGCCGAGCGCTCCGTCGAAGCGGCCGCCGGTCGGAACGCTGTCGAGATGCGAGCCCGCCCACACTCGCGCAGCGCCCCTGCGCCCGAAGAGATTGCCGGCCTCGTCGCTCGAGACGTCGAGGCCCGCTTCGGCCAGCCAGCCCGCCGCGAGCTCGTGCGCCGCGTCCTCCTCCGGGGAGTAGCCGGCGCGATGCTGTGCGATCGCGTAGATCTCGTCGAGGCGCTGCCTGACCCTCACGCCTTCCGCCTAGACGCTCGCGGCGAGCTCGCCGACCCGGACGTGCTCGGTCAGCAGCGTGCGGAGCCGCGCGGGATCGTCCGCGATGTAGGCACGGCAGAGCTCGTGGCCGGCCGAGTAGGTGATCGCGTAGGCCCGCCAGGTCGGGTCGGTGATGAAGCGCACGCTCTGGCGCGCCTGCTCCGCCGTGACGAGGTTCCACCTCTCGACGTAAGCCTCCGCCTCGGCCACGGCAGCGCCGTCCTCGTGCACCATCAGCGCGGCGTTCACCCCGACGGTCCCCAGACCCTCGAACGTCCTGGCGACCTGCTCGACGAGGTCCGGGTCCTCGAGCACGATGCCGTGCCGCCGGATGATCGCGTACGCCTCCTCCCTGGATGCGTCGTCGAGAACGACGTCGAGGCCCGCCTCCGCGATCCCTTCGCTCAGGAGCGCCTGCGGCGTCGGCACGAGCTGGATCCCCTCCTCGATGCGGCCCTGGTCGCGCATCAGCAGCTGCTCCTTGACCGCGTGCTCGGTGTGGTGGCCGGGATAGACCTCGTGCCCGACGAGCCGCATCAGATCGCGCCCAGAGGTCGGCACATCGGTGTTGAGCACGACCCGGCTGCGCAGGTTGCCCTGGTAGTAGTTGAACGCCCACCATGGCTCGTCCTCGACCGGCTCGAGCGTCAGTTCCTCGCCCGCCGGGAGCTCGAGCAGCCGGGACGTGCACGCCCGCAGGACCGGCACCAGGTCTTCGAGCACGGCGACCGCCCGGTCGCCGGGACAGCGATGGCGCTCGCGCCAGGCCTGCCGCCGTTCGAACAGCGAACCGTCGCCGGGGAGGAGCTCGTCGAGCTGTGCGTGCACCTCCTCGTAGACGGACTCCGCGACCCGGCGAGGGCGCACGCCGTAGCAGGCCTCGACCTCGTCGCTGTAGGAGATCGCGTCGCCCGCGAGCACGTGCGCGTACGTGGCGCAGCCGCGGACCTGGTCCCGGAGCCAGCCGTCCTCGAGCTCGGCGAGGAGTGCGTCGGCGTCCGCCGCGAGCTGCGCCGTGGCGATCGGGCCCTCGGCGTCCACCTGCGCCTTCAGCTCGGGCGGGCCGTAGTAGGCGTCCACGAGCCCGTCGACATGCTTCCCCAGCCTCAGGCCGAGGACCAGGTAGCGCTCCGCCGGAGTCATCGCTCGAAGAGGGCCGCCTGCCCCTGGCCGACACCCACGCACATCGTCGCGACACCGTACCGGCCGTCGCGCCGGCGCAGCTCGTGGAGGAGCGTCACGGTGAGGCGCGCGCCGCTCATCCCGAGCGGGTGGCCGATCGCGATCGCGCCGCCGTTCACGTTCACGCGCTCCTCGTCGAGCCCGAGCTCGCGCACCACGGCCAGCGACTGCGATGCGAATGCCTCGTTGAGCTCGACCAGATCGAGCTGATCGGCGGTGACACCGGTGCGCGCGATGAGCTTGCGGACCGCGGGGATCGGGCCGATGCCCATCACGCGCGGATCGACGCCCGCCACCGCGGAGCCGACGAAGCTTCCGAGCGGCGCGATGCCGAGCGCGCGAGCCTTCTCCGCCGAGGCGACGACCACGGCGGCAGCGCCGTCGTTCAGGCCCGACGAGTTGCCGGCGGTGACGGAGCCGCCGGCGCGGAACACAGGCTTCAGCGACGCGAGCTTCTCGGCGGACGAGTCCGGGCGCGGATGCTCGTCGCGGTCGAGCTCCCCGACGGGCACGAGCTCGTCGTCGAAGCGGCCGGCAGCGGCGGCCGCCGCCCAGCGCTGCTGCGACCGGAGCGCGAACGCGTCCTGATCCTCACGCGACACGGCCCAGCGCTCGGCGACGTTCTCGCCGGTCTCGCCCATCGTCTCCAGCGGAAAGAGCTCCTCCAGCCGCGGATTCGGGAAGCGCCAGCCGAGCGTCGTGTCGTACAGGGTGCGGTCACCCCGCGGAAACGCGGCATCGGGCTTGGCCGTGACGAACGGGGCGCGCGACATCGACTCGACGCCCCCCGCGACGAAGAGGTCGCCGTCACCCGCGATCACAGCGTGACATGCGCCGACGATCGCGGCGAGCCCGGACGCGCACAGGCGGTTGACGGTGACGCCGCCCACCGACTCCGGCAGCCCCGCGAGGAGAACCGCCATGCGGGCGACGTCGCGGTTGTCCTCGCCGGCCTGGTTCGCGCAGCCGAGCCAGACGTCCTCGATCTCCTCGGGCGGAACGCCGGCCCGGTCGACCGCGGCGCGGACGGCGACGGCCGCCAGGTCGTCGGGACGCGTCCCCGCGAGGCCGCCCCCGTAACGGCCCACCGGCGTGCGGACCGCCGACAGGATGACCGCCTTCACGCGAACTCCGGCTCGAATCCGAGCAGTCGGGTGAGCGCCTCCCGGCCGCGAGCGCCCATGTCGAGCGTCAGGTCGTTCACGTACATGGCGACGAACTCGTCGGCGGTCGCCGCGTCGATCCCGCGGCCGAAGCCGACGGCGTACGCCATCGCCTCCTCGCGATGCGCGAGCCCGGCAACGATCGCGTCGCGCACGACGGCGGAGGCGTCGGCGACCCGGTCGACGTCCCGCCGCGCCGCGACGAGACCGAGCGGCAGCGGCAGGCCCGTCTCGTCGCGCCACCAGACGCCGAGATCGAGCAGCTTGCACAGACCGTGCTCCGCAAAGGTGAGCTGCCCCTCGTGGATCAGGAGCCCCGCCTCGGCCCGGCCCGACACGACCTCGTCGAGCACCTGGTCGAACGGCAGGTCGCGTGTGCGCACACCGTCCCCGAGGACGAGCCGCAGGACCCGCGTCGCGGTGGTCAGCAGGCCCGGCGTCACGATCTCGACCTCGCGGGGATCGAGCTCCGTGCGCGCGACGACGATCGGCCCGTACCCCTCGCCGAACGACGCGCCGTGCGGCAGGAGCACGTAGCGGTCGGCGACAGCGGGATACGCGCCGGCCGAGAGCGCGGACACCTCGAGACGTCCCTCCAGCGCCCATTCGTTCAGGGTCTGGATGTCGGCGGCGACGAGCTCGAACTCGAGCCCCCGCCGGTCGACCGCTCCCTCCTCCAGCGCCCACGCCATGAATGCGTCGTCCGGATCGGCGCTGTGTCCCACGCGAATGATCACGGCGGTCACGTTACCCTGGTCAAAGATGCCGCGGGCCGAACTGAGCGAGTCGATCCAGGACTACCTGAAGAGCGTGTACAAGCTGCAGGCCGAGCACGGCCGCGTGACGATCGGCGCGCTCGCGAAGGACCTGGCGGTGTCGCCCGCGTCGGCGTCTGCCATGGTGAAGAAGCTGGCCGCGCTCGACCTGCTCGCGCACGAGCCGTACCGCGGCGCGCAGCTGACCGGCTCCGGTGAACGCGTCGCAGTCGAGGTGATCCGCCACCACCGGCTCCTGGAGCTCTACCTCGCGAAGACGCTCGGCCTCGACGTCGACGCCGTGCACGACGAGGCCGACCGCTTGGAGCACGTGATCTCCGAGGAGCTGGAGGCGCGCATCGACCGCGCACTCGGCTTCCCGACGCACGACCCACACGGCGACCCGATCCCGGACGCCAACCTGAACTGGCCGGCGACGACAGGCTGACGTCGGCCGGTGGCGTCAGCTACGGCCGAAAAAATAGCGTTCGAGGGGCTCTAGGAGCTCCTCGCGGCGGAACGGCTTGACGACGGCCGCGCCGCCGTCGTCCTCCGAGACGACCGCGTCGTCCTCGAGCGTGCCGTTGGCGGCGTCCAGGCAGTCCTCGAGCTCGTAGCCTTCCCAGATGTAGTCGTCCGCGCGCGGCGACCCGCTCTCGCGATGCTGGGGGTTCACCTGGCGGCCGACGGCCCACACGGCGCCTGCCCGCCGCTCGATCCAGATCACGACCCGTTCGAGACTTCCGCCGTCGTCGCGACCTTCCACGATCCGTTCGGCGAAGCGCCCGGCTGCCACGGGGGCCTTCACGTCCTCGACTATACAATCGCCCTCGCCAGTGGGAATCGTCGATGCAGTCAAGGGCGCGTTTTCGTTCCTCTCGTCGCGCTCGCAGAGCGAGGAGCGGATCGCGCAGTACGTGATCCGCGAGCATCACCGCGGGCGCCCGCTCGCCGACATCCTGCAGGACAACTACGTCACGAACCGCTGCTCGCCGGAGCAGATCCGGCGGCTCCTCGACCGGCCCGACGTGGTGCATGCGCTCGGCGACGATGTCGTCGCCGACGCCAAGGCGAACGTCGTCTCGTAGCTACCGCGCGAGCTCCAGGACCCGCGCCGCGGCTGCGAGATCCCAGGCGGCGAGGCCGTTCGACTTGAACACCGTGATCGCACTCTCGCTCTCGCGGCCGGGCAAGCGGCCGGCGACGACGTCGTGCAGCTCATGCACCGCCGGCCAGTCGAGGACGCCGCCGCCGACCGGGCCGATCAGGTCGCCGGCCTCGACCTGCGCCTGCGCCCGCGCGTCTGTGCACACGAACGCTGCCCGCCCGAGCACGTCGTCGTCGAGCTCGCGCGCGGCGGGCGCATTCGCGCCGACCGCACAGACGAAGGCGCCGTCGCGAAGCCACTCTCCAAGCAGCACCGGCTCCTCGGCCGTCGTCGCGGTGACCACGATGTCGCAGCCGCCGGCCTCCCGCGCCGAGCCGGCCGGCTCGCAGCCGTGCTCGCGGCAGAACGCAGAGCGGCGCGCATCGTCGCGGCAGTGCACGAGCACATGCTCGAGCGAGGGCACAGCAGTTCGCAGTGCCGCGACGTGCGAGGCCGCCTGCCGTCCGCAGCCGATGATCCCGAGCGTGCGCACATCGACGCGGGCGAGGTGCTTCGCGGCGACGGCCGACGCCGCCGCCGTTCGGAGCTGTCCGAGTGCGTCGGCCTCGACGACCGCCTCGAGCCGTGCGTGCTCGAGTGAGAACAGCACGACGAGGAACGGCGTGCCGCCGGGAAGCCACAGGAACGACTTCAGCCCCGCGTAGCCGAGCTCGTGGTCGACGCAGGGCATGACCGCGAAGACGCCGCCGGGCACCTCCGCCCGGACGCGAGCGGGGTTGTCGATCACACCGCGCGCGAGCCGGTCGAAGCACGCCTCGACGGCCGCGATCGCGTCGGCAGGAGTGAGCAGCTCGGACACCCGCTGCTCGGTGACGTACACCGGCATCGACCGAGTCTAGGAGACTCGCCCGGTGTCCGACACCAGGGTGTCAGACACCTCTTCGAGCCAACGCGCGAGGTGGGACAGCGGCAAGGTTAGGCGCTGGCCCGCTACGGGAGCCAGTTCTTCGTTTCGGCGCTGGAGGCCCGTGTACGTGCTCCCCGCGAGCGGGTGTACACAGTAGTTCCTGCGGGGGTGCGGCTTCGCGGTGGGATGACTGGAGCTGTCAGCTAGATGTAGGACCCGAGCAGGTTGGTTCTGCTGGCCGGGGGTTGGTGGCCGAGGGCTGAGTGTCGGCGTCGATGGTTGTAGTGCCAGAGCCAGCCGTCAAGGGCGCGGCTGCGTTCGCGGGATGAGCCGTAGACGGCGCCGTAGGCCCAGCCGTTGATGAGGGTGCGGATGAAGCGTTCTGCTTTGCCGTTTGTCTGTGGCCGGTAGGGCCGTGTGCGGAGGTGGCGGATGCCGAGGCGGCGGCAGGCGAGCGCGTGCACGGTTGCGCGGTAACAGGCGCCGTTGTCGCTGAGGATGGCTTCGACGCGGATGCCGTGGCGGGCGTAGAAGGCGACCGCGCGGCGGAGGAAGGCGGCCGCGGTGGTCGCCTTCTCGTCGCTGAGGACCTCGGCGTAGGCGAGCCGGCTGTAGTCGTCGACGGTGACGTGGACGAACTCCCAGCCCATTCCTGGAACGAGCGGCCGCTGCCAGCCCCGGTTGGACGTGATGACCGCCGAAGACGCGGTGGCCGGGCCGCGGCGATCCGGCCCAGCTTCTTCACGTCGACGTGCACGAGCTCGCCCGCTCGTGAGCGCTCGTAGCGGACGGCCGGCTCGAGCCCGAGTACGACCGAGCCTGCCCATGCCGAGTCTGGCCAGGATCCCGGAGACGGTCGAAAGCGGCATCCCGAGCGTCTCGGCGATCTCGGTGGCCGTCATCCGCAGTCGGCGCAGCTTGGCGATCACCGCCACCCGCTCCGGGCGCGTGCGGTTGGCGACCCGCCGGGGCGCCGAGGAGCGATCAAGCAATTCGCGGTCGCCGTCGCGATAGCGGCTGCACCCACTTCCGCGCACAGCGCACGCTGACGCCGGCAGCCTCGGCGGCCGCCGACACCGTCCATCCCTGATCAACAACACGCCGAGCGAGCAGACGCCGTCCGCTCCAGCTGAGAGCCGCGTTACCGTGCAAATCCATCCGGGCCGCCTCCTTGGAAGCTTGAGCTGCCTTTGACAGCGCTCAGCCTCCAAGGCGGCCCGGATGAACCAACGTCCTCAGGAACTACAGCTAGAGCTCGTACCGGTAGACCTTCGAGTCACGCGGCTTGAACCCGGCGCGAAGATAGAGGGCGTTCGCCGCTTCCCGAGACGGACGAGATGTGAGATCGACCGTCCGGGCTCCCTCAGCTCGGGCGATGCGTAAAGCTTCCTCGGTCAGTTCGCCGCCGACGCCACGCCCGCGCGCACGTTCATCGACGATCACATCCTCGATCCAGGCGCGGACACCGGTCGGGATCGGGAAGATCACGAGGGTCAAAGTCCCCACGATCACCCCGCATTCGTCTCGCGCAACCAGGAGCCGAGTGGCGTCTGAGGCAACGATGGCCGCAATCTGCTTCTGGGTCAGCGGCGTCGCCGAATTAGAGAGCTGCGGCACGAGGCGGTGCAACGCCTCGACGAGCTCGTCGGATGCGACCCGAGCCAGTTCGACCACGGGCCGATCGTACGGTGTTCGCCGACTGGCGTCCCAGTGGATCGAGATACGAATCATCCCACCGCGTAGCCTCAACCTCGCAGGGGCCGGGGTGGCTTCGCGTTAGGAGCAGAGCGGACGAAGAACGAGTCCGCAGACCTACGACAGTTCCGGAGTAGCTGCTCTGTGGCTCTGCGACTGGCTATCGCGCTTCCCGGGCACGCGCAGACAGATCACTCCGAAGGCGCGCACAAGGCGGCAAGACACCTTTCAGTCACGGCCCCGGCCAGAAGCCTGACGCTCGGCCTGCGCGAGTCGTTCACAACTGGCGCCCAGCTAGGGTGGCGGCGGGTGGCTGACCACCAGATCGAGACGGAGCGCCTTCTCCTGCGGCCGTGGGGCGCGGATGACGCGGCGATGATGCAGCGCGAGCTTTCGCGGATAGAGATGGCAAGGATGCTCGCGATCCCTCACCCGTACCCGGAACGCGGCGCGGCGAACTGGATCGCGACAGCCCGATCTGGGCGCGAGTTCGCGATCGTGGTGCGCGACACTCGCGGCGTCGTCGGTGGAATCAGTCTGTTCGAACAGGAGCAGCATCGGCGCGCTGAACTCGGCTACTGGTGCGCCATCGACTCTTGGGGACGGGGATACGCCACTGAGGCGGTGCGAGGGGCGATCGACTATGGCTTCCGCACGCTGGCCCTCAACAGGGTGTACGCGGAGTGCCACGGAGACAATCCGGCGTCTCGGCGCGTTCTCGAAAAGGCAGGGATGAAATTCGAGGGACGCCTCCGCAAACACTCGTTCAGAGTCGACCGGTTCGCCGACAAGCTGCTATTTGGCGCGCTCCGTGACGAGTGGATAAACGACGGCGGACCATGACCTGGGCGAGCGTTTCGGAATGATCCCCGAAGGATCGGCCTATACTTTGGGCCAATGAAAGGCAGCTGGCGTGCACCGTTGGGTGTGACAGCTATCGCCCTGATCGCTGTCGGCCTCTACGGCTGTGGGACAAGGCTGAGGCCAGATGCGAGCACATCAGCGACGCAGAAGACCTCTAGCGGCACTGGGTCGCCGACTCTGCCTTCTGGGCCAACGCGGATGCCGCTCTCACGCAGTGTCGTCTGCTTCTCAGACCTCCATGCGCTCGTCGCTCCAACGGAGAAACAACTCGCGCACATTCAGCCAGAAGACCTTCTCCAGAGGCCGCTGGGACTGATCCGAATCATGCGCTTGCCGAACGGAAAACTCGTGGGGACGTGTATCCCTGGCGAGTCGAGGGAATCAGCCGGTCTCTAGCCCGTTTCTCGCGTGGGCCAGTGTGCGTGAATTGCCCCTGACCGCGCGGTCATGATGCAGCCATGACTGAACTCTCCGGGAAGGTCGAGGAGCTACTCGGCGAAGCGAGAGGACTAGCCGAGGCGAGAGGACACGGGATCGTCGGCACGGAGCATCTGCTGCTTGCAATGACGCGCCAGTCCGAGGAGAGCTTCGCGCGACGACTGCTCGATGAAGTCGGCGCGACGGAGCCACTGCGCGCTCACATCGAGGATCTAATCGGCTCGGACTAACCGGAGTCTCTCCCCCTGGCCAGCGTGCGGGAATGACTCCGAGGCGCGGTCGTCCCTAGGGACGCTCGCGGAGTGCCCGGCGCTCGACCTCGATGCCGCGTGAGTCGAACCAGACTGCTTCCCCGATCAGATCCTCGCGTCGGTCGTGCTCGGGGCAGATAGACCACTCGCACCGGCAAACGAGAGTCTCCTGTTCATCGAACTCCCGTACCTCAGCATTCCCGGTCTCGTCGTCCCAAGTCGTCTCGACGCGGTAGGTCACGCCGTTTCTAACGCGCTCTTCAGTCTGGGTGCGAAGCACAAGCGAATGATCGCAGGCGTGGGCCAGTTGTTCCGCAATGAAGCTCCTATGACTGTCAAGTGGTCAGCGGGGTTGAGTTCTGCATGACGCGGTAGAGGTGGCGGGCGAGGTAGCGCTTGAGCAGCCGCGTGGCGTCGCGGCTGGTCTTGCCTTCGGCGAGGCGGCGGGCGATGTAGTCGCGTGTTGCCGGGTCGTGTTGGCGTCGGTGCAGGACGATTGTGTGGAGGGCTCGGTTGAGTTGGCGGTCGCCGCCGCGGCTGAGCCGGTGCCGTGTTGTTTGGCCGCTCGAGGCTGGGAGTGGTGCGACGCCGGCGAGCCGGGCGAAGCAGGCCTCGGAGTCGATGCGGTCGTGGTGGGACCAGGTGACGATCAGTTGGGCGGCGACGATCGGGCCGATGCCGGGCTCGTCGAGCAGCTCGGGGACGAGCGCCCGGACGTGGTTGAGGATCTCGCGTTCGAGTGTCTCGGCCTCGGCGGTGACGGTCTGGATGCGGCGGGCGAGCGTGCGCAGCACGAGGATGGTCGCGAGCTGAGCGGGCGTCCGCGAGCTGGAGCGGCGGAAGCGGCTGCAGCGGTTGAGCAGCTCGCCGACCGGTAGCCGGCGCAGCTCGTCCCGGAGTCCGTCGGGTGCGGTGACGATCACGCTGCGCAACTGCACGAGCGCGACCTTGCGCGTCTCGACCGCGGTACGCCGAGCCAGCAACAGAAGCCGCAGCGCCTCCTGATGCTCGCCGGCGCGCGGTCTTGCCCAACGCTTGTGTGCAAGCGGAGAGCGGGCGGCACGGACAGCGTCGAGCTGGTCGTCCTTGCCCTGGAGCCGCCGCTCGGCGCGGCTGGTCCGCTCGACCTCGTGTACCTGCTCGCCGTGGCGCTGAAGCAAGCGTACGAGGCCGGCACCGTAGTGGCCGGTGCCCTCGACAGCCCACACCCGTGCGCCTCGCGCGTGTCGATCCGCGAATCGCAGCGCCTCCAGGTAGCCGCGCCCGCGGGCCGCCGTCGTCGCCTGCGCGATCAGCGCGCCAGTACGCGCGTCGACGACCGCGAGCGCGTGCTCGTCACGATGCGTATCGACGCCGACCACGTAGTCCAGTTCGTCTGCAAGCATCCCAACCGATCCTCCGACTCGTAGGGTCCGGTACGCCGGTCTGGAGCAGGGAAACCGCGCGGCAGGTCTGTGATGAGTCACGCCCCGAAGGCGGACAAGCTCCTGATCAAGCCAACAGCGGGCGCCAGGCCGGCGTCGCCGCGCACACCCGGACGATTCATTCCCAAGGCACGCAACCGCGGCCTGACGCCTGATGAGTCACGAGCGGCACGGAGACCACCTAGCCTGGCAACGGCCCCTGACGGACCGACCAACCAACTCTCACAGACGCCTGATCGTCCTACGTCCGGAAGACGGCTTGAACGGGCCACAGCACCGGGTTCGGGTCGAACCGACAAACAAAGACGAGGTCAGCATCGTCCCCGTGTCCGGTGACGACGTGTTGCCACTCATCCGGTAACCCTGGCGGCGCATCGACTCGGAAGAAGTGGCTCGTGGCGGGCTGGCCGAGACCGTCTGGGTGATCGTGCGCTCCGATCAGTAACGACTCAGCAAGAAGGGTCACACCGGTCTCCTCGGCAACCTCTCGGATTGCCGCTGCTTCAAGTTCCTCGCCTGGCTCGATACCGCCTGCGGGTACCTGGGTGCGCGCCTCGGGATGGTCTCGGTGTTCGAAGACGAGCAGGTCTCGTCCTCGCTCCACGTAGACCACCACTCGCTGACGGCGCCGCACCTGAGACATCGTAGGCGCGACGAGAAGGGAAACTCGGTTGGGCGAGTGTTCGGGAATGGCCCCCGAAGCTCAGTAGCCGCGTAGAACTACGACAAGCCGTCCCTTGCCCTGGACGTAGACCGTGACGAAGCACAAATGTGTGCCGCCGACCTGACGCCAGAGCGGTTGGCGTGATCTCGGCGGCAAGCTGAACGCGAACATCTCGCTCTGGCTGACGCTTCCGGTGCTCGTCGTCGTCTGCTGGCATGACAGGCGAGGAACGCCTGCGCGACAACATGCGCGAGAGCGCATTCTGGTCACGCGACCTCTACGGCACCGCTGCTCGGTGGACGCTCTACCCCGCTGTCGGGCTCGTCGCCGCGATCGTGATCGTCTTCTTCGTCGTCGCCGGGATCGGAGCAGAGTCGACGACACTGCTCGTTGCGCGGCTAGGCGTCGTCTTCTTGTCGTTCCTGGTCTTTTCCGATCTTCTCGTTCAGGCCAACGCCTGGCGGGAGGCTGCTACCCGGGCTGATCGAACCCACCGACGCCTGACCGCTGCCCCATTCGGCAACCCAGGCGAAGCGCTGGAACTGTTCGCCGAGTACGCAGTCGCGACCGCGGCCACGCCGCCGATCCCTGGGCTCGTTCACGAGCGAAGGCAAGGCCGAATCAGTCGCGCCTGGGCGGGCGAGCTCACGTGAGCCGCCGCACGCATCGAACCTTCTCGGACTGATCGAACGCCCGGCAAAGGCCGAGGCGCCCTCTCGGACGCCTCGAAACCGTGCCACAGTTAGTGCTTCTGTTCAGGTGCGCCCGGCAGGATTTGAACCTGCGACCCCCGGCTCCGCAAGCCGGTGCTCTATCCCCTGAGCTACGGGCGCGAGAGAAGGGTCAGTGTAGCCGGGCCGCACGGCCGTCGACGTCGAGCGCGGCGTCGTCGGGCACCGAAACGCGGACGTAGGCGAGCGCCAGGCCCTGCACGGCGCTCGTGATGCGGCCGACCTCCTTGCCCTCGTGGGCGACCGGCGTCTCGGCAGCGGGCGGGTCGCCGTCCACCTCGAGGACGCGGAGCCTGCGATTCACCTTGCCGCGGTAGTGCTGGCGCGCAACCGGCTCCTGGCCGGGATAGCAGCCCTTGGTGAACGAGACGGCGCGCTCGTCGAGGCCCGCCTCCGCCGGCAGCACCCTGTCGTCGATCTCGCTGCCGAAGCGCGGCGTCGCCGCCTCGATGCGCAGACGCTCCAGCTCGTCGTCGGAGACGGTCGCGGCAACCACCGCATCGAGCACCTCGACCGCGGGGCGGCCGTAGTCGCGGTTCGGGATCCCGCCGGCTTCGGCGAAGAGGATCGTCGAGCTGTGCGGCTCCAGCTCGATCTCGCACCTGGCCGTGAACCGCATCCGGGTGAGATGTGCACGCACGACCTCGCCGAGCTCGGGCTCGGTGAGCAGGAGCACATCGTCGGCGCCGCGGCGCCAGACGAGGAGGGGCGCGATCACCCGCGCCTTCGGCGTCAGCAGCAAGGCGTCTACGGAGCCCTCCGGCGGAACGTCGTTCGACAGCATCCGATTGAGGTAGTCGACCGCGTCGGCGCCGTGCACGCGAACGTAGGCGCGGCTCCTCCGGGCGGCAGGCGGTGTCGCGGTTGCCATCGCGACCTAGACTAGACACCGTGTTCAGGTCGAAGGCGGAGCGCAAGGTGCAGGAGGCGGGCTACGATCCGGCGCGCCTGCCGCCCGGGCAGTACCTCACCGCGAAGTGGCCGGTGCTGCACGCGGGCTCGGTCGCACGCTACGACGACCTCGGAAGCTGGACGCTGCGCGTCTTCGGGGAGGTCGAGAACGAGGTCGAGCTCACCTGGAAGGAGTTCCTGAGGCTGCCGCACTCCTCGAACGTCCAGGACATCCACTGCGTGACGCGCTGGTCGAAGTTCGACACGAGCTTCGAGGGCGTCCACTGGCGCGAGCTCGCCAAGCTGGCGATGCCGAAACCGACGGCGCGCTTCGTGATCGCGCACGCGGAGGCCGGGTTCACGTCGAACGTCCCGCTCTCGTTTCTCGAGGACGAGAGCGCGCTGCTCGCGACGCACGGCGACGGCGAGCCGCTCTCGCCGGACCACGGGTACCCCTTGCGGCTCGTGATCCCCGGCAAGTACTTCTGGAAGAGCGCCAAGTGGCTGCGCGGGATCGAGCTGTCGTCGGTCGACCGGCCGGGATTCTGGGAGCGCTACGGCTACTCGAACGACGCCGACCCCTGGCGCGAAGAGCGCTACGCCTTCTAGAGCCGGAAATCCCCCGGTCGAGGGATCGGGGCCGCGCGGCTGCAGTCGATACCTGGGCTACTACCCTCCCTAGTTCCCCGAAGAGCCGCCCTCCCGCGGCTCTTCTTTTTTGTCTGGGAACAATGAAGGGCGGCCGCAAGGCCGCCCTTCATCCGAACTAGCACTTCGCGCAAGCGAAGTGCCTACATCATCCCGCCCATGTCCGGCATGCCGGCGCCCATCGCGGCGCCTGCCTTCTCGGGTGCCTCGGCGACGATCGCCTCGGTCGTCAGGATGTTCTTCGCGATCGACGCGGCGTTCTGCAGCGCCGAGCGGGTGACCATCGTCGGGTCGGTGATGCCCGCCTTCACGAGGTCGGTCACCTCACCGGTGTCGACGTTGAGGCCCTGACCCGGCTTCGCAGTGCGGACCTGCTGGACGACGACGGAGCCCTCGAGGCCCGCGTTCGTCGCGAGCTGGCGAAGCGGCTCCTCGAGCGACTTGATGATGATCTGCGCACCCGTGCGCTCGTCACCCTCGACCGAATTGAGGAGATCGTCCTTGACCGCGTCCGCAGCGTTCAGGAGCGCGACACCGCCGCCGGGGACGACACCCTCTTCGAGGGCGGCGCGGGCGGCCTGCAGCGCGTCTTCGACGCGATGCTTGGTCTCCTTCATCTCCGTCTCGGTGGCGGCACCGACCTTGACGACGGCGACTCCGCCGGACAGCTTCGCGAGCCGCTCCTGGAGCTTCTCGCGATCGAAGTCCGAGTCGGTGTTCTCGATCTCGCCCTTCAGCTGCTTGATGCGGCCCTTGATCGCGTCGCTCTCGCCGGCCCCGTCGATGATGGTGGTCGAGTCCTTGTCGACGACGACCTTGCGGGCGTGGCCGAGCTGCGTGAGCTTCGTGTTCTCGAGCTTGAGGCCCATCTCCTCGGTGATCACCTCGCCGCCGGAGAGAATCGCGATGTCCTCGAGCATGCGCTTGCGGCGATCGCCGAAGCCCGGCGCCTTGACGGCGACGGCCTGGAACGTGCCGCGCAGCTTGTTGACCACGATCGTCGCGAGCGACTCGCCCTCGACGTCCTCGGCCACGATCAGCAGCGGGCGCCCCGCCTGGATGACCTGCTCGAGCACCGGCAGGAGGTCCTTGACGGCCCCGATCTTCTGGTTCGCGACCAGGATGTACGGGTCGTCGAGCACGGCCTCCATGCGCTCGGGATCGGTGATCATGTAGGGCGACAGGTAGCCCTTGTCGAACTGCATGCCCTCCGTGAACTCGAGCTCGAGGCCGAAAGTCTGGCCCTCCTCGACGTTGACGACGCCGTCCTTGCCGACCTTCTCGATCGCCTCGGACAGGACCTCGCCGATCTCGGTGGAGCGCGAGGAGACGGTCGCGACGCGCGCGATGTCCTCCTTGCCCGAGATCTCGTTGGACTGCGACTTCAGGTTCTCGACCACGGCGAGGACGGCCTGCTCGATGCCGCGCTTGAGCCCCATCGGGTTCGCGCCGGCCGAGACGTTCTTGAGGCCCTCGCGGACGATCGCCTGGGCGAGCACCGTCGCGGTGGTGGTGCCGTCGCCGGCGACGTCGTTCGTCGCCGTGGCGACCTCGCGCACGAGCTGTGCGCCCTGGTTCTCGAAGACGTCCTCGACCTCGATCTCGCGGGCGATGGTGACGCCGTCGTTCGTGATCGTCGGGGCGCCGAACTTCTTGTCGAGCACGACGTACCGGCCCTTCGGGCCGAGCGTCACCTTGACCGCGTCGGCCAGGATGTCGACGCCACGCTGAAGCGAGCGGCGCGCATCCTCACTGAACTTGAGCTCCTTGTGAGCCATCTGGTGTCTCTCTCCTTCTTTCCTGGATCTCGCGGTTAGACAGCGGCGCGGTCGCCGACGACCTTCGCCAAGACGTCCGACTCGCGGAGGATCAGAACATCGTCGGCGCCGACCTTGATCTCGGTGCCGCCGTACTTGCTGAAAATGACCTCGTCGCCCTCTTCCACGTCCATGGCGACGTGCTCGCCGTTCTCGTCGCGAGCGCCCGGGCCGACTGCAAGGACCTTGCCGCGCTGCGGCTTTTCCTTCGCCGTGTCCGGCAGGACGATCCCGCTGACCGTCGTCTCCTCTTCCTCGAGGACTTCGACGATCAGGCGATCGCCAAGCGGCTGTAGATTCATCTGGAAAACCTCCGACCTTGTAACAGGCTTGTGCTTACGGTTGGCACTCTAGCGGTTCGAGTGCCAACGCCGCAAGATGGTCGTTCGGGCCCTGGCCCGGGCGGCGAGGACGTATGATCGGCGGCCGGTGCCGTCCTACGCGCTCAACTTCTATTCGCCGATCGTCGAAGCGCAGCTCAAGTCGCACCGCAAGACCGCGACGATCCGGCTCGGCGACAAGTCCCGCAAGTACCAGAAGGGCATGATCGTCGCCGTCCTCTGCGGCGCCCGGTTCAGCGCGCGCCAGCACGTCTTCGACGCCGTGATCGACAAGGTCGAGGTGAAGACGATCGCGGAGCTCTCCCCGAACGAGATCGAGCACGACAACCCCGAGATCCGCCACGTGGACGAGCTCTGCCGCTTCCTGGGCCAGCTCTACAACCGCGAGATCGCGGAGAGCGACACCGTGACCCTGATCCGCTTCTCGGCGATCAAGCCGAGCTACGGCTTCTAGCACCAGGGGGCTACTTGCCCGGCTTGCGGATCCGCATGCCGAGGAGCTCGGGCTCGCGGAGCTGCGCGCCGCACTCCTCGCACTCGACCGCGAACGTCGAGGAGAACGGCGCAGAGCAGGCCGGGCAGCGACGCAGCATCGTGCCCCCGCAGGCACACACGTCGGGGACATCGGCCTCGTCGTCGATGAACCACCGGCGGGCCGCTCCACAGTCGAGGCAGAACGCCGTCCAGTGGCCGAGCACGTTGCGGCGCTCCTCGCGAAGCCAGTCGGCTGCCTTGCCCACACCCGCACTGTAGATCAGGATCCAGCTCTACCGGCTCGTGCGTGCCCACGGAATCCGGCTGATACCGGCTCGAAGCAGCTCGAGCCACGGGCGGCTCCGAACCGCACGTTACGATTCCACCGCCCGTTTCGTCATCTCGACCCGAGGAGCACAGTGGCGATTGCCCGCGTAGCCGAGCCCAGCGGCTCGCTTCAGGAGGTCAAGGAGTGGGGCCTCGACCGCGAGGACCTGCTCCAGATCTACCGCAACATGCTGATCACCCGCGGCGTCGAGGAGCGAGGGCACATCCTCTACCGCCAGGGGAAGATCCCCGGCTCGTTCTACACCGGGCGCGGCAACGAGGCCTCGTCGGTCGGCGTTGCGACCGCGATGAGCACGGACGACGTCGGCACGCCGCTGCATCGCGACATGGGCGTGCACATCACGCGCGGTGTCGAGCCGTGGCGCATCTTCGCGCAGTACATGGGCCGCGCGGACGGGCCGGCGCACGGCAAGGACGGCAACGTGCACATGGCCGACATGAACCTCGGCCTGGTCGCGATGGTCAGCCACCTGCCCGCGATGCTGCCGGTGGCGGTCGGCTGCGCGCTCGCGTTCCGCATCCGCGAGGAGAAGCGCGTGGCGGTCGCGTGGTCGGGTGAAGGAGCAATGGCGCGGGGAGACGCGCACGAAGGGATGAACTTCGCAGGCGTGCGGCAGCTCCCGGTGGTCTTCATCTGCGACAACAACCAGTGGGCCTACTCGACCCCGTCCCACCTCGAGTACGCGGTGGAGCATCTCGCCGACCGGGCCGCCGCCTACGGGTTCGAAGGCGTCGTCGTCGACGGCACGGACGTGCTCGCCGTCTACCGCGAGGCGAAGCGCGCGATCGAGAAGGCCCGCGACGGCGGCGGACCGACGCTGATCGAGAACCAGACGCTCCGCATGGAGGGTCATGCCGTGCACGACGATGCGTTCTACGTTCCCAAGGAGCTCTTCGAGCGCTGGGCGGAGCGCGACCCGATCGAGCGCTACCGCACCTGGCTGCTCACGAACGCCGATCTGACGGGCGACGAGGAGGACGAGATCACGGGCTACGTGAAGAAGCTGTTGAACGACTCGCTGCAGCGCGCGGACGAGTCGCCGCAGCCCGATCCGGCGACGCTGCTCGACGGTGTGTATGCGACGCCGGAAGACCTCGACACGCCGCATCACAAGTAGCGATGGCGGAGAAGACCTATCTCCAGGCGATCAGCGACGGCCTCCGGGAGGAGATGCGCCGCGACAAGCGCGTCTTCGTGCTCGGGGAGGACGTCGGCGTCTACGGCGGCGCGTTCAAGGTGACCCTCGGCTTCCAGGAGGAGTTCGGCCCGTGGCGCGTCCTCGACACGCCGCTCTCGGAGACCGCGATCATGGGCGGAGCGACCGGGGCCGCGATGATGGGCCTGCGCCCGGTGGCGGAGATGCAGTTCGCCGACTTCGTCTCCTGCGCCTGGGACCACCTGGTCACCGTCGCGGCGAAGCAGCGGTGGCGCGCCGGGACGCCGGTGCCGATCGTGCTCCGGCTCCCGTCGGGCGGGGGCTTCTCGGGCGGCCCGTTCCACTCGCAGAACCCCGAGTCGTCGTTCGCGCACATCCCCGGGCTGAAGTGCGTGTGCCCGGCGACGCCCGAGGACGCGAAGGGCCTGATCACCGCGGCGATCGAGGATCCGAACCCGGTCCTCTTCTTCGAGCACAAGCACCTTTATCGCCGCATCAAGGGCGAGGTGCCGGACGAGCGCTACGTGACCCCGATCGGCAAGGCCCGCATCCACACCGAGGGCGAGGACGTCACCCTGATCACCTGGGGCGCGATGGTCTACACGGCCGAGGAAGCGGCGAAGGCGGTGGATGCGTCGGTCGAGATCGTCGACCTGCGCACGATCATGCCGTGGGACAAGGAGGCCGTGCTCGCCTCCGCCCGCAAGACGTCGAAGGTCCTCGTGCTGCACGAGGACACGCGCAGCGGCGGCTTCGGCGGCGAGATCGCTGCGACGATCGCCGAAGAGGCCTTCGAGGATCTCGACGCTCCGGTGAAGCGCGTCGCCGCGCCCGACTGCCCCGTTCCCTTCTCGCCCGTGCTGGAAAAGGCGTACATCCCGCAGGTCGACGACGTCGTCCGTGCACTCGAGGAGTTGATCTCGTACTAGTGACCCTCCCAGTGACGGCGTCCGGCCCCTCGCTCGCGATCACGCGGCGCGCTGCCGCGTCCTCAGTCGTCCGAACACATCACTAGGAGAATCACTTGGCCACTGGAACCGCAGTCGACGTCGTGATGCCGCAGATGGGCGTCTCCGTGTCGGAGGGCACGATCACGAAATGGAACAAGCAGGTCGGGGACCAGATCGAGGCGGACGAGACGCTGCTCGAGATCTCGACCGACAAGGTCGACACCGAGGTGCCGTCACCCGCGTCCGGCGTGGTGAGCGAGATCCTCGTCGAGGAGGGCGCGACGGTCGAGGTCGGGACGGTGCTCGCGCGCATCGGCGGAGAGGCGGGCGCAGCTGCACCCAAGCCCGAGCCGGCAACTGCTCCGGCCGAAGCTGCAGCACCTGAGGTGAGCGAGCCACTAGCGCAACCGGCGCAGCCGGTTGCGCCAAGCGAGAATGGCAAGTCGTTCGTCTCGCCGGTCGTCGCGCGCATCGCCTCCGAGCACGGGATCGACCCGGCCCAGGTGCCCGGCACGGGCACCGGCGGCCGCGTCACCAAGAAGGACATCCAGGCCTTTCTCGAAGCCGGTGAAGCGGCCTCGAGAAAGGCTAGTGAGACCGTTGCACCGAAACCGGCAGCACCGCCGACACCGGTCGCCGTGACGCCATCCGTTGGCACAAGCCAGGAGCCGCAGGCTCCTGGCGAGCAGCTGGAGCCGATGAGCGCGATGCGCAGGGGGATCGCCGATCACATGCGCCGGTCGCTCGACACCTCGGCGCACGTCACCTCGGCGATCGAGGTCGACATGTCGAAGGTCGTCGCGCTCCGCGGCAAGCTGAAGAAGGAGTACGAAGCGGCGTACGGCGTCAATCCGACCTACCTCGCCTTCATTGCGCGCGCGACGGTCGAGACGCTCCGCGACTACCCCTGGGTGAACGGCGAGCTCCGCGGCGACCAGATCGTCACGAAGAACTTCGTCAACCTCGGTTTCGCCGTCGAGCTGGCCGACGGCAAGGGGCTGATCGTCCCGGTCGTCAAGAACGCGGAGACGCTCAACCTGCTCGGCATGGCGAAGGGGATCGCCGACATCGCCCGGCGCGCCCGCGAGAAGCAGCTCACCCCCGACGACGTCTCGGGCGGCACGTTCACGATCACGAACCCGGGCGGCTACGGCACCTTCCACGGCACACCGGTGATCAGCCAGCCGCAGGCGGGCATCCTCGGCACCTACGCGATCGTCAAGCGGCCGTGGGTGATCACCGACGACAACGGCGCCGACGCGATTGCGATCCGCTCGATCATGAACCTCACCCTCACCTACGACCACCGCCTGGTCGACGGCGCCCTCGCGGGCCGCTTCCTGCGCGACCTGCGCGAGCGCCTCCAGACCTGGGGCGAGAACGATTACTAGGCCGGCGCACCTCGTCAACCTCGGCACCGTGGAGTACCGCGAGGCGCTCGAGCTGCAGCGGGCGACAGCGGCCGGAGTCGCGGACGGGTCGCTGCCCGACACGGTGCTCCTCCTCGAGCACCCACCGACGATCACGCTCGGCCGGCGCACCGAGGAGGGAGAGGTGCATCTCCCGCCCGGCGCCGACGTCGACGTCGTGGAGGTCGACCGTGGCGGGAAGTCCACCTACCACGGGCCGGGCCAGCTGGTCTGCTATCCGATCTTCGACCTGACGAGGCACGGGCAGGACGTGAGGCGGTACTGCAGGGACCTCGAGACGGCGATCGCCCAGACGCTCTCGGCGTTCGGGCTGGTAGGCACGACGATCGAAGGACTGACGGGGGTCTGGCTCGAGTCGCCGCCACGGAAGATCGCGTCGATCGGGATCCACCTGACCCGGTGGGTTTCGACGCACGGCTACGCGCTCAACGTCGACCTCGACCCTGCGCCGTTCACCGACTGGATCACCGCCTGCGGCCTCGACGGGTACGCCTTCACGTCGATGGCGCGCGAGCTCGGGCGGCCGATCCGGGTGGACGACGTCCGCCCGGCGGCGGCACAGGCACTGGCCGACGTGTTCGAGCTCGCCTTCGCGGACGCCCAGGCGCTCACGGCCACCGTCTGACGGTCTCCGTCCGGGCGGCGGCCGATCATCTGACGATGGAGGCAACGCTTCGCCTGCTCGCCTGGGCAGGCATCGTCGCCGCGGCTTCCGTGAGCGCTGCGGTCGCCATCGGCGTGCTCTTCGGTTCGATCTAGCTGTAGCCCGCCACGGGCTACGGGGCCGGAGGTCCCGACCACTTCGGCCGGGGGCGCGGCTCGCGCGTCGACCGCTCGAGCCGGTCCAGCAGCCCATCCGCGTCGGTCGCGACCGCGATCGCAGCCAGATCGGCAGCGCGCACGAACCCCTCGTCGGTCGCGTGCCGGGCGAGAGCGATCAGCGGCAGCCAGTACTCCTCGACGTCCAGCAGCCCGACCGGCTTGCCGTGCAGCCCGAGCTGGGACCAGGTCAGCTGCTCCAGGAGCTCGTCGAGCGTCCCGAAGCCACCGGGCAGAGCGACGAACCCGTCCGCCAGGCCGGCCATCAGCGCCTTCCGCTCGTGCAAGGAGCCGACGACGTGGAGCTCCGACAGGCCCCCGTGGGCGAGCTCCCGGTCGACGAGCGCCTGCGGGATCACCCCGATCACCTCGCCGCCCGCCGCCAGCGCGCCGTCCGCGACCGCGCCCATCAGGCCGACACGCCCGCCGCCGTAGACGACGCCGGTCCCGCGGGCCGCCGCCGCGGCGCCGAGGGCGCGGGCCGCCTCGGCATATGCGGGCAGCCGCCCGCTCGACGCGCCACAGAACACGCAGACCCGCTGCACGGCGCGAGCGTACCGCTGTTCTCTACCGTGGGGCCGTGTTCGGAGGCTGGCACCGCGGTTACCAGGAGACGCCCGAGCGGCCGGCCGACCCGGCCGTGCGCCGGGCGAACCTGAGACGGATCGCCCGCCTGTTCCGGCCGTACCGGCGACGGCTCTCCGTCGTGCTCGGGCTGATCCTCATCTCGGCCGCGCTCGGGGTCTTGCCGGCGTTCCTGCTCCGCGACCTGCTCCAGGCGATCTACGACCAGAACTCCAGGCAGATCTCGCTCTTCGCCGCGGGCATGATCGTGATCGCGATCGTCAACGGCGTGCTCGGGGTGTGGCAGACGCTGCTCTCGAACCAGGTCGGCCAGCGTGTGATGCACGACCTGCGGGCCGCCGTCTTCCGCCACCTCCAGCGGCTCTCGCTCGCGTTCTTCACCCGCACGCGCACGGGCGAGGTGCAGTCGCGCATCTCCAACGACATCGGCGGCGTCCAGGGCGTCGTGACGAACACGGCCACGTCGATCGTCTCGAGCGTCACGACGGTGCTCGCCACGATGGTCGGCATGATCCTGCTCAGCTGGGAGCTGGCGCTGTTCGCCTTCGCGCTGATCCCGCTGTTCGTCCTCCTGACGCGGCGGGTGGGCGAGCAGCGACGACGGATCGCGAAGTCGACGCAGGAGTCGCTCGCCGACATCTCGAGCCTGGTCCAGGAGTCGCTCTCGGTCTCGGGGATCCTGCTCGGCAAGACGATGGGGCGGACAGACGAGCTCGCCGACCGGTTCGAGGGCGAGTCTCAGACCCTCGCCGACCTCGAGGTCCGCCAGCGGATGGCGGGCCGCTGGGTGATGGCGACGATCCAGACGACGTTTGCCGTGATGCCCGCCGCGACGTACTGGTTCGGGGGGCTCGCCCTGGCGAGCGGGTCGCACGCCGTCTCCGTGCCGACGCTCGTGTCGTTCACGACGTTGCAGGCCCGCCTGTTCTTCCCCGTCGGCTCGCTGCTCGGCGTCGGCCTCGACGTGCAGACGTCCCTCGCGCTCTTCGACCGCATCTTCGAGTATCTCGATCAGCCGATCGACATCGCGGAGAGCCCGACTGCCCGCGCCCTCGACGAGGCGGGCGACGTGGTGTTCGACCACGTGTCGTTCCGCTACGGCGACGGTCCGTGGACGCTGGAGGAAGTCTCGTTCGTCGTCCCCTCCGGGACGACGACCGCGCTCGTCGGCGAGACGGGAGCCGGGAAGACGACGCTCGGCTACCTCACCGCGCGCCTGTACGACGTCAACGAGGGCAGCGTTCGGATCGGGGGCGTCGACGTGCGCGACCTGACGGTCGCCTCGCTGGCGAACCTCGTCGGCGTCGTCTCACAGGAGACGTACCTCTTCCACGCGACGGTGCGCGAGAACCTCCGGTTCGCCAAGCCAGACGCGACCGACGACGAGGTGAGCGCCGCGGCCGACGCAGCCCAGATCCACGACCTGATCGCAGCGCTGCCCGAGGGGTACGACACGGTTGTCGGCGAGCGCGGCTATCGCTTCTCGGGCGGCGAGAAGCAGCGGATCGCGATCGCCCGGACGATCCTTCGCAACCCCCCGATCCTCGTCCTGGACGAGGCCACGAGCTCGCTGGACACCGAGACCGAGCGGCAGGTGCAGGAGGCGCTCGACCGGCTCACCGAGGGCCGAACGACGATCGCGATCGCCCACCGGCTCTCGACGGTGCAGAACGCAGACCAGATCGTCGTCCTCGACGGCGGCCGGATCGTCGAGCGCGGGACGCACGCAGAGCTGATCGACCTGGACGGACGCTACGCCCAACTCGTGGGCCGGGCCCCCGCCCTCGGCCTCTAGACTGGGCGTCGTGGAGACCTCGCTCCCCGTCGCAGAACGGCCGCGCCGCCCGGAGTGGATGAAGGTGCGGGCGCCGTCGTCGAACGGGAGCTACTTCGACGTGAAGAAGCTGATTCACGGCGCCCAGCTCAACACGATCTGCGAGGAGGCTCGCTGCCCGAACATCGCGGAGTGCTGGGGGCGCGGCACTGCGACCTTCCAGATCCTGGGCGAGACCTGCACGCGCGCCTGCCGCTACTGCTACGTCAACTCCGGCAAGCCGAGCGAACCGGTCGACCCGCTCGAGCCGCTGCGCCTCGCCCAGACCGCCAAGCAGATGGGCCTGAAGCACGTCGTCGTCACGTCGGTCGACCGCGACGACGTCGAGGACAGGGGCGCAGGCCACTATGCGGCGACGATCAGGGCGCTGAAGGCCAAGGTGCCCGACGCGTCGATCGAGGTCCTGACGCCCGACTTCCTCGGGGTCGAGGAGGCGGCCCTGCAGACGGTCCTGGCCGCCCGACCCGATGTCTTCAACCACAACATCGAGACGGTGCGCCGCCTGCATCGCAAGATGCGGGGAGGCAAGGCGAGCTACGACGGCGCGCTCTGGCTGCTCCGGCGCGCCAAGGAGATCGCGGACTATCCCGCGCTGACGAAGAGCGGGATCATCGTCGGGCTCGGAGAGTCGAACGACGAGGTCGTCGAGACGCTCCGCGACCTGCGCGCACACGGGGTCGACGTCGTGACGATCGGGCAGTACCTTCAGCCGAGCGCGAAGCACGCCACGATCGACCGCTGGGTGCACCCCGACGAGTTCGCCTGGTTCCGGGAGCAGGGGGAGGCCCTGGGCTTCGGCTCCGTCTTCTCCGGCCCGCTCGTCCGCTCGAGCTACCGCGCCGACGAGCAGCGCCATGCCGCCGCCACCGGCCGCGGCGCCGTCGCCTACTGACTACCGGCCGATCGGCTGCGGGGGCGGCCCGCACGACCTCGGCGGGGACTTCCAGGCGGCACGGTCTCCCTTTGCACCGACGGCGACGATCACGAGCTGGCCACAGCCGACCGGTGAGACCGCCCGCGTGAACCGGGCCAAAAACGCGCCCCGGGCATTCGTCACGACCGTCTGCGCCAGGTGGTTGGAGCCGCCCGTGACCTTGACGGCGACCCGCTCGCGGCCGTGGAACCCCGAGCCGGAGACCCTCGCCGGCGAGGCTGCAACCAGATGGAGCTGAGGGCGCGTCGCGCCCCACGCGGCCGGCGCGATGGCACAGAGCACGAATCCGACGAGGATCGGCCTCACCCGCTCATCATGCCACCCGAATGCCGATTGAAACTCGGTGATATCACCCTGCAGATCCTCATTGCCGAATCGATATCAACCGGTTAGAGTTCGCTGCTCGTGCCAGGGGGAGAGACGCATCGTTTCCTGTTGCGCATGCCGCGTGAGCTGCGCGACCGTCTCACGACAGCCGCGCAAAGCGCCGGCTGGAGCCTGAATCGCGAGATCGTGCATCGGCTCGAGCAGAGCCTCGAGGAGCCGGCCGCCACGCGCCGGCAGAAGAAGGGGGGCACCTTGAAGAGACTTCCATCGCGCCGGCCGCTCGTCGCGCTGGCACTCGTCGCACTGACCGCGGCCGGGCTCGCCGCGTTCGGGGCGTTCCAGCATCAGGGCAGGCTGCCGAACGGGCCTCGCTACCTGAAGAGCGATCCGGACGCGCGCACGCTCGCCGGGAAGACGCACAACCTCGGCAGCCCGTCGAGCGCAGAGGCGCAGCAGATCGCCGCGCTCGCGTACCCGTCGAGCAGCCTGACGGCGGCCGTGCTGAACAACGAGCGCTCCTACTACCAGACGAACATCGCCGGCCGCAGCCAGTTCCACAAGGGCGGCTGGCAGCTCGTCGGCCCCGCCACCGGAACCGTGCCGGCGGTGCTGAACGTCTTCGACGACAGCGCCTCCGACTTCGGCGTCTCCGGCCGTGTGACCGCGCTCGCCGTCGATCCGGCCTGCGGGCTCTCCACCTGCCGGGTGTGGATGGCGGCAGCCGGCGGCGGCATCTGGCGGAGCGACAATGCCCTCGCCAGCGACCCGAGATGGACGTTCCTCTCCAACGGCTTCGGCACGAACGCCATCGGGACGCTGGTCTACGACGCGCCGTCGCACACGCTCTATGCGGGCACCGGCGAGCCGAACTCCTCGGGCGACTCCGAGGCGGGCGTCGGGATCTACGCATCCACCGACTACGGCAACCAGTGGACGCTCCTGCCGGGCAGCCCGGCTGCGATGAACGCCCGCTCGATCTCCTCGATCGTGATCGATCCGAGCCACCCCAAGACCATGTACGTGGGCACCACGCGGGGCGTCCGCGGCGTCTCGTCGGTGTCCGGCGGCTCCGTGTCGCTCGCGCCGGACGCGGCACCGTGGGGGCTGTGGAAGACCACCGACGGCGGTCAGACCTTCACCCAGGTGTGGGACGGCCACGGCAGCGCCCGCGGCGTCAACGACGTCGAGCTCGACGGCCACGGCACGATCTACGCGGCTGCCTACCAGCAGGGCATCTGGCGCTCGAAGAACGGGGGCTCCACCTGGGAGCAGGTCTTCGCGACGCAGGATCCTGCCGAGAACACGGCACGCTCGGAGTTCGCCCTCAACACGACGGCCGGGAGGCACACCCGGATCTACGTCGGGGACGGCGGTACCGAGACCGACGGCCAGTTCCCGCCGCACTCGAACACCGGCGTCTACCGCGCCGACTCGATCGACACGAAGACGTCGGCCCAGCTGACCAACGGCACCGCCAACCCCGGGTTCGTCGCGCTCACCGACCCGAGCCGCGGGCGGGCCGACCCGACGTATGACTACTGCGAGACCCAGTGCTGGTACGACAACATGGTGGTCTCACCCGCCGGGCATCCCGACATGGTCTACATCGGCGGCTCCTTCGACTACAACCTGTTCGGGAACAGCATCAACAACGGACGGGCCGTGCTGCTCTCGCAGGACGCGGGCGCGACCTGGACCGACCAGACGCGGGACAACACCGACCCGACGACGGGGATCCACCCCGACCAGCACGCGCTGGCCGTCGACCCCGCGAATCCGCTGCTCTTCTTCGAGGGCTCGGACGGCGGCGTCGTCCACTCGAGCGGCAAGCTGACGAACGCGTCGGCGAACTGCAACCCGAACCTCGGGCCGTACTCGACGACCTGCACGGAGCTGCTCTCGGCCGTCCCGACCAAGATCACGACGCTCAACCAGGGGCTCTCGACGCTCCAGTACCAGAGCGTGTCCGTGAACCCGTCCCAGTCGACGAACCTGATGGGCGGGACGCAGGACAACGGCACGTGGAACGGCTCGATCAACTCGCTCTCGTGGCCGCAGACGATCTACGGCGACGGCGGCCAGTCCGGCTACGACAGCGGCAACTCGAGCATCCGCTTCATGAACTTCTACTCGCCGTACAGCGACGAGAACTTCGAGAACGGTGACCCGACGGCGTGGGTGATCGTCTCCGGGACCTTCTTCGACGCGAACGGCAACCCGAAGGAGGCCTCGGCCTTCTACCTGCCGGAGATCTCCGATCCGTCCGTGCCCGGCACGCAGTTCACGGGCCTCCAGCACGTCTGGCGGACCCAGGACAACGGCGGCGACAAGGCGACCCTCGAGGCGAACTGCCCCGAGTTCACCACGTTCGGCGGCACCCCGGGATGCGGCGACTTCGCACCTCTCGGCGACCCGTCCGGCAAGGGCGGGCCGGGCACACCGGGTGACCTGACCTCGACGCAGTACGGCAGCGACCGGGCCGGCGGCTATGTCGTCGCGATCGCGAGAACGACCGCCGACCACTCCACCCTGTGGGCGGCCACGGCAACGGGGCGGGTGTTCATCTCGCAGAACGCCAACGCTGCCGCGGCTTCGGTCACGTACCGGCGGATCGACAGCACCTCGACCGCCGCGCCGGGCAGGTTCGTCTCGGGCATCACCATCGACCCGACGAACGCGAACCGGGCGTGGCTCACCTACAGCGGCTACAACGCGAACACGCCGACCACGCCGGGTCACGTGTTCCAGGTCGACTACAACCCGGCCACGCACACCGCGACATGGACGGACATCGACAACGGCACCGGCCCGATCGGCGACCTGCCGGTGACGGGCATCGCGCGTGACGCCACGACGGGCACGGTCTACGTGTCCACGGACTTCAACGTGCTCGCCGACACGCCGGGGAAGACCGGCACCTTCGACGGGAACTGGCGGCCCGCCGCCACCGGGCTCCCGCAGGTGGAGGTCGCAGGCGTGACGCTCGACCAGAAGACCAGGACGCTGTACGCAGCGACCCACGGTCGCTCGATCTGGATGCTCTCCCTGCAGAACAGCAAGTAAGCGCGGGCTGCAGCTCAGGACCAGACGAAGGGCCGCCCGAGGGCGGCCCTTCGTCTCACTGTGGCTACGTCGAAGCCTTGCTCGTTACTGGCCTGCGAGCTTCGGCACCAGGGTGTTCGCGACCGGCGTGCCCCAGCCCGTCGCGAAGTCGAACCCGGGTGCGGCGGAGTAGCCGAGAATCGGCGTCCCCGTTCCCGGCCCGAAGTCCCCGACGCTGTTGTTCCCGGTCGTCGTGTCATGGAAATAGGTTCCCTGGCTCGCCAGGCCCAGGCTGTAGAGCGTCTTGTTGATGCCGCCGATGCGGTGGCCGGCGATCTGGTCTGCGATGGCGGTCAGTGCCGCCCACTGCGGCGAACCAGCGCTCGTTCCGCCGAAGCGATAGGTGGCACCCTGCCACCGGACCAGGACACCCTGCAGCACCGCGGCGTTGTACGACACGTCGGGCACCACGCGCATCTTGGCGTTCCCGATCGCCGGCGTCTGGTAGGCCGGGCGGCTGTATGCGTTGCTCACGCCGCTTCCGCCTTCGGCCAGGCCACCCAGCAGGTCGGTGTCGTTCCAGACCGACTCGCTGCCGTAGGCACCGGTCACGCCGTCGGCGGTGAGCGTCGTGCCGCCGACACCCGTGACATCCGGGTCGCTCGCCGGGGTGCTCGCTACCTTCATGAGCGAGTTCCCGTCGCAGCTCGTCTGAGCTGCCCCGTCGTCTCCGGCCGAGGCGAAGATGGTGATGCCCTCCGACGACAGCTTGTCGAAGATCGCGTGCTGCTGCAGGAGGAGATGCTGCCCCATGCACGACTCGGCCTCACCGTAGCTCTGCGAGAGCACATCGGCGTTGTTGTTGTTCGCAAGCCACTGAGTCGCCGCGAGAATGTCGGAGTCGTTGTTCGACTTGGCGATGATCAGCAGGATCTTCGCACCCGGAGCCACGGCGTGCGCCCACTCGACGTCGAGCGTCGTCTCGCCGGACCACCCGCTTGCGTTGTCCGGATCGGTCGCGTCCGGCGTGCCGGACGGGTAGACGGTGGTGAGATTCGCGGCCGGGAGGCCCCAACGGGCGTCGAAGTACGCCAGGTCGGACGCAAGCGTCGGACTGCCGTACGCGTCGATGATGGCGATCGTGCGACCGGTGCCGTCCTTGCCCGCGCTGAGCAGCGACTGGGTGCCGTACGCGGCGCGGATCTGATCCGGGCCGTAGCACGGGCCATTCGGCGGCGTGGACAGCTGGCAGCCGTAGTAGACCTGCCCGCTCTTCACGACCTGAGTGTCCGACACGCGCTGGTACCTCGGACCTGCCGTGATCGCCGGGCTCATCGTGCTCCGCACTGCCGACCGAGTCGAGTGCGAAGCCGCCGAGACCGCCGCAATTGCAACGAGTAGCGCGAACAGCGCAAGGCAAATTGCCAGCCGCAAGCCGCGCTTTCCAGAACCCCTCACTTGTGCTCCCCTTTCGATAGCCCTCCGGGCGACGCCCGGTCGATGAACGCGTCCCGCGGGCGCAAATCGAAGTTGCACACGCAAGAACGTGGACCCGGGAGGGAGTCTAGACCTGAGAATCGACGCAGGCAACCGGGGGAAACACCCCGCCGGACCGACCGCCTAGCCGTTCGGGCGAGCCATCCTGCGGTAGTCGAGCGCCTCGTCGAGCACGTCGTCCGGGACACCCTCCTCGCGCGCGATCTCGCGCAGCGATCGGCCCGAGGCGGCGGCCCGCTTGACGATCTCGCTGGCCTTGTCGTACCCGATGTGCGGGTTGAGCGCCGTCGCGGCCGACAGCGTCAGCTCGGCGTAGCTCTCGCACCGCTCCCGGTTCGCCTCGATCCCCGCGACGCACTTCTCGTCCAGCAGACGGCACGCGGAGGCGAGCAGCCTGATCGACTGGAGAAGGTTCCGCGCCAGCAGCGGGACGAACACGTTCAGCTCGAAGTGCCCCTGCATCCCGCCGACCGCGATCGCGGCGTCGTTGCCGATCACCTGGGCCGCCACCTGCGTGACGACCTCGGGGATGACGGGGTTCACCTTGCCCGGCATGATCGACGAGCCCTTCTGGAGCTCGGGCAGGAAGATCTCGGCCAGCCCGGCACGCGGGCCGGAGCCGAGGAACCGCAGGTCGTTGGCGATCTTCGTCAGGCTGACGGCCAGGGTCTTGAGCGCGCCGGAGGCCTCGACGAGCCCGTCGCGGGCCGCCTGGCTCTCGAACGGATCCGCGGGCGCCGAGATGGTCAGGCCGGTATCCGCGCCGAGAACGGCGCGCACCCGCGCCGCGAACTCCGGATGGGTGTTCAGCCCGGTGCCGACGGCGGTGCCGCCGAGGGGGATCTTGCCGAGCCGGCCGAGCGTCGCCTCGATCCGGGCCTTGCCCTCGCCGACCTGGGCGGCGTAGCCGCCGAACTCCTGGCCGAGGGTGACGGGCACGGCGTCCATCCAGTGCGTGCGACCCGACTTGACGACGTCTGCGAACTCGGTCCCCTTGGCCTGTAGCGCGGCTTCGAGCTGGTCGAGCGCGGGCAGCAGGTCGTGGACGAGCTCGTCGAGCGCCGCGAGGTGCACCGCCGACGGGAAGACGTCGTTCGAGCTCTGGCCCATGTTGACGTCGTCGTTGGCATGCACGTCGTCGCCCGCGAGCGCCGCGATCACCTCGTTCGCGTTCATGTTCGACGAGGTGCCCGAGCCGGTCTGGAAGACGTCGATCGGGAACTGGTCGTCCAGCTCGCCGTTCGCGACCCGGTCGGCCGCGGCGGAGATCCTCCGCGCCTTGTCCTCGTCGAGCAGGCCCAGCTCGGCGTTCACGAGCGCCGCGGCGGACTTGATCCGTCCGAGCCAGCGCGCCACGGGAGTGGGGATCGGCTCGCCGGAGACGGGGAAGTTGGCGATCGCCTTGCGGGTCTCGCCTCCCCAGAGCTCCGAGCCGGCAGCGGTGTCGGTCATACCGGGAGGTTAGCTCGCGCCGCCTGCACGCAGGAGCTCGTCCCAGGCGGTGAGCTTCACCCTCGGGCGGCCGAGCGGCTCGCCGGCAGCGCGCTCCGCGGCGTCGATCGCCTGCCAACCGGCCTGATCGACGAACCTCACCCCTTTCGCGGCCAGCACGTCGGCGAGCGGCCGCCCGTCCCCGGACCGCACCAGGCGGCCCGCGCGCGCGTCCTCGAGCAGCAGCTCGACCGTCTCGGTCGCGTCCTTCTTGTTCGTCCCGATCACGCCGCTCGGGCCTCGCTTGATCCAGCCGGCGACATACGTGCGCTCCGCGTCGTCGACGCGCCCGCCGTGGTTCGGGATGGTGGCGCTGCCCTCGTCGAAGGGCACGCCCGCGAGCGCGACGCCCTGGTAGCCGACACTGCGCAGCACGAGCCCGGCGGAGAGCACCTCCGTCTCCCCCGTCGGGCGGGCGACGATGCGTCCACCCTCCTCGACGAGCTCGTTCCGCACCACCTCGACGCCTTCGACGCGGTCGCCGCCGAGAATGGCCACCGGCGAGACGAGGAACCGCAGCACGATCCGGCGCGGCTTCCCCTCGACCGGCCGCCCGGCGAACTGCTCGAGCAGCTCGTAGTTCCTGCGCGCACGCTCGCGGTCGAGGTCGAGCGCCTGCGCACTGGCGGCGTCGAGGACGAGCTCGCCCGGGTCGACGATCACCTCGGCTCCGCCGAGCTCGCCGAGCTCCTTCAGCTCGGGCGGCGTGAATGCCGCCTGGACGGGCCCTCGCCGGCCGAGCATCACGATCTCCTGGACCCCGGCCCCGCAGATCGCCTCGGTCGCCTCCGGCGTCGTGTCGGTCGGCCCGAGCTCCTCGGCGGTCAGCGCGAGCATGCGAGCGCAGTCGATCGCGACGTTGCCGTTCCCGATCACGACCGCCCGCTCGTGCGACAGGTCGAACTTGCAGTCCTGGTAATCGGGATGGCCGTTGTACCAGGCGACGAACTCCGTCGCCGCCCACGAGCCCGGCAGATCCTCCCCGGGGATGCCGAGCCGCCGGTCGGTCTGGGCGCCGACCGTGTAGACGACGGCGTCGTGCGACCGCAGGAGCTCGTCGTGGCTGACCGTGGAGCCGACCTCGACGTTCCCGAAGAAGCGAAACCCCGGGCGGGCGGCGGTCTTCTCGAACGCGCGCGAGACGGCCTTGATGTTCTCGTGGTCGGGGGCGACGCCGAGGCGGACGAGCCCCCACGGCGTCGGCAGCCGGTCGATCACGTCGACCTCGACCCTCGGCTCCTCGCTCCTCAGGAGCGCATCGGCGGTATAGAACCCGGCCGGGCCCGAGCCGACGACGGCGACCTTGAGGGGCGGGGCGCTCACCCCGGCGAGGCTAGCCGAGTTGGCCGACGAGCAGCACGTAGCCGTCCGGATCGACGAGCCGCAGCTCCCCGGCGGGCATGTAGAACGGATGCGTGAGCCTGCCGGCCCCGAGCTCGTCGCGCAGCGCGCCGACGTCGGACGCCCAGCAGTAGAAGAGCACCGCCTGCCGGCCCGGATCGACCGGCCCGTCGGCGAGCGCGAGCATCAACCCGGCCCCGGGCTCGGCCGGGCTCCTGAGGAACGCCCAGACGAGACGGCCGCCGGCCTCGTGCGTGCTCTCCACGTCGAGCCCCAGGCGGGCATAGAAGTCGATCGAGCGCTGGACGTCCGCGACGTGCGCATAGGGCCAGAGGCCGGTCAGCGCCATGCGCGCCCGGGTCAGTGGGCGTGGCCGCAGCCGGAGCCGCAGCCCGCTGCGCCCTCGGGCGCTTCTTCGCCCTCGGCGACCTGGAAGCTGTGCCCGCAGCCGCAGGCGGTGGTGACGTTCGGGTTGTCGATCTTGAACCCGGACTCCTGGAGCCCCTCCAGGAAGTCGATCGTCGAGCCCTGCAGGTACGGGGCGCTGAACGGGTCGACGACGACCTTGACGCCGTGGAACTCGAGCTCGTGGTCGCCCGCCTGGGCGCCCCGGTCGAAGCCGAGCGCGTACTCGAAGCCGCTGCAGCCGCCGCCCTGGATCGCGATCCGGAGCACCTCGGCCTCGCCGGCCGGCTCGGCCGCCATCAGGCCCTGCACCTTGGTCGCCGCCCGCTCGGTGAGCGTCACGACCGTGGTCTCGGACTGTTCGATCGTCGCCATTGTCCACAGTGTAGCCGGAGGCCCAGCGGTGGGAACTTCGTGACACCTGCAACGCCGATGGGTACACGCCTCGCGGGGTCGTTCGTGCTGCTAGCGTCCGTCGCCGGACGACGTCCTTTTCAGGAGGCAGCGGGCTTGTTCAACGACTGGTTGCCGTTTGCGATCTACGGGCTCTTCGCTCTGATGATCCCGGCAACGATGATGATCGGGAGCTTCGTCTTCGCAACGAGGCCCCATCGCCGCGTCCGCGCCCGGACGACCCCGTTCGAATCGGGTGTCTCGCAGGGGCCGCCGAAGCGGCAGCGCTTCACGGTCAGCTTCTACCTGACGGCGATGCTCTTCATCCTCTTCGACATCGAGATCGTCTTCCTGTACCCGCTGGCGGTGATCCTCCACCAGCTCTCGTGGTTCGGCTTCTTCGAGTTCCTGACCTTCCTGATCATTCTCTTCTTCGCCTACGTCTACATCTGGCGGAAGGGGGCTCTCGAGTGGCACTAGAGAAGCCCCTGCGCGAGTCGGGCCTGAAGTCGGAGCGCCTGCTCTGGCCGACGAAGGGCCCGTCCAGGTTCGAGGACGAGGTCGCCGATCTCGAGCAGAAGGTCGGGCTCACGACCCTCGCCAAGGCGGTCGCGTGGGCTCAGACGAACTCGATGTGGCCGGACACGTTCGGCCTCGCGTGCTGCGCGATCGAGATGATGTCGATCGTCGCGAGCCGTTACGACATCGCCCGGTTCGGGATGGAGCCGTTCCGCGGCTCGCCGCGCCAGGCCGACCTGCTGATCGTCTCGGGCCGCGTGTCGCACAAGATGGCCGCGCCGCTGCGCCAGATCTACGACCAGATGCTCGAGCCGAAGTGGGTGATCGCCATGGGCGCGTGCGCGTCGTCGGGCGGAATGTTCAACAACTACGCGATCGTCCAGTCGGTCGACAAGATCGTGCCTGTCGACATCTACGTCCCCGGCTGCCCACCGCGGCCGGAGCAGCTCGTGGAGGGGATCGTCCGCCTGCACGAGGCCGTGCGCGCAGGCGTGCCCCCGGCGTACGACGTGCGGAGCGTCGCGTCGTGAGCGAGTTCGACGCTCTGCCGGGCCTCGTCGAGGAGATCGAGAGGCACCGGGAGACGACGGTCGTGGTCGAGCTCGAGAGCGTGGTCGAGGCCGCGCTGCACCTCCGCGACGAGGCGGGCTTCAACTTCCTCTCCGACCTGACGGCGGTCGACTATCTCGGCTGGGGCGACAAGGAAGTGTCGGGCTACATCGGCACCCCGGCGGGCCGCGACCTCAACACACCGATGACGCAGGGCTACCAGGCGGTGCCGCTCGGCAAGCCGAACCGGTTCGCGATCAACTACCACCTGCTCTCGATCTCGGAGCGTCCCCGCCGGCTCCGGCTCCAGACCTGGGCCGCTGAGGGCGACGCCGTCCCCACCGTGATCCGCGTGTGGCCGACCGCGGACTGGCACGAGCGCGAGCAGTTCGACCTGATGGGGATCGTCTTCGAGGGCCACCCGAACCTGCAGCGGATCCTGCTCGACGACGACTGGGAAGGGCACCCGCTGCGCAAGGACTATCCGATCGGCGGCGAGCCCGTCCGCTTCTCGGGAGACGCGTGACCGCGACGGCACCGACGCGCTCGCGCAGACCGGTCTACGAGGGATCGCGCATCCCGTACCCGATCCCGACGGTGCTGAAGACGCCGGCGGAGATCGCCGCGACCGGCGACGTGATGATGGTCAACTTCGGCCCGAACCACCCGTCGACGCACGGAGTGCTGCGCCTCGTCGTCGACCTCTACGGCGAGGACGTGACCGGCCTCGCGGCGGTGATCGGGTATCTGCACACCGGCTTCGAGAAGAACATGGAGCAGAAGACGTGGTGGAAGGCGATCCCGTACGCGCCGCGGATGGACTACGTCTCGTACCAGAACAACGAGTACGTCTTCGTCGGCGCGGTCGAGAAGCTGCTCGCGCTCGAGGTGCCGCCCAAGGCGACCTGGATGCGCACGCTGCTCCTCGAGCTGAACCGCATCCATTCCCACCTCGTCTGGCTCGGCACCTCGGCCCTCGAGCTCGGTGCGATCTCGATGTTCTGGTACGCATTCCGCGAACGGGAGCAGATCCTCGACCTCTTCGAGCTCGTCGCGGGCTACCGGATGCACACGCGCTACTTCCAGGTCGGCGGCCTGGCAGAGGACATTCCCCGCGGCTTCTATCCGGAGGCGCGCAAGTTCTGCGACTGGATGCCGAAGGCGATCGACGACTACGAGACGCTCCTGACCCGCAACAAGATCTGGCTCGAGCGCACCGAGGGCCTGGGCCTCCTGTCGGCCGACGACGCGATCGCGCTCGGACAATCCGGGCCGGTGCTGCGCGCGTCCGGCGTCGACTGGGACGTGCGCAAGGTCGAGCCGTACCTCGCCTACCACCAGGTCGACTTTCGCGTGCCCGTGTTCCCGGAAGGCGACGTGTACGCGCGCTACCGGGTGCACATGGCCGAGATGCGCGAGTCCGTGCGGATCGTCGAGCAGTGCCTCGACCGGCTCGAGCACATGGAGGGCGAGCCGTGGATCGCAGACGACCGCAAGGTCGTCCTGCCGCCGCGCGAGGAGCTCCACACGTCGATGGAGTCGCTGATCCATCACTTCAAGATCGTCACGGAGGGCTTCCGCGTGCCGGAGGGCGAGGTCTACTTCGCGATCGAGTCGCCGCGCGGCGAGCTCGGCTGCTACGTCTGCTCCGACGGCGGGCCGAAGCCGTGGCGCGTCAAGTTCCGGGCACCGTCGTTCGTCGCGCTGCAGGCGACCGCGACGTGCATGACCGACGCGCTGATCGCCGACATGATCGCGATCGTCGGCTCACTCGACACCGTGATGGGCGAGGTCGACCGTTGACCTCCCTGTATGCGGCGATCCAGGCCGAGCGGGCGAAGTACCCGGCCGACTCGGAGAGCGCGGTGCTGCCGGCACTGCGGCTCGCGCAAGCGGAGCACGGCTGGCTCTCGCCCGAGGTGATCCGGGAGGTCGCCGACGCGCTCGACGAGACGCCGGCGTACGTGATGTCGATCGCGTCCTTCTACGACCAGCTCCACCTGGCCCCCATCGGCGAGCATCTCGTCGAGGTCTGCACCAACGTCTCGTGCGCCGTCGTCGGCGCGCAGCAGGTCGTGGAGGCCTTCGAGAGCGGCCTCGGCTGCAAGGCCGGCGAGACGAGCGCGGACGGCAAGGTGACGCTTCGCACGGTCGAGTGTCTCGGCGGCTGCGGTTGGGCGACGATCGTCGCCGTCGACCACCAGTACCGCACACATGTCGGCGCGAACGACGTGCCTGCGATCGTCGAGGAGCTTCGTGGCGCCTGACATCGTCCTCCGCGACGCGACCACGAAGCTCGCCGAGTACGAGGCAACGGGCGGCTACACCGCGCTCGCGAAGGCACGCGCGATGACACCCGAGGCCGTCACCGAGGAACTGATCACCTCCGAGCTGCGCGGGCGCGGCGGTGCGTTCTTCCCCGCCGGCCGCAAGTGGTCGTTCGTGCCCTCGAAGGAGCAACTGCCGAAGCCGCACTACCTCGTCGTCAACGCCGACGAGTCCGAGCCCGGCAGCTTCAAGGACAACGAGATCCTCTCGCGAGTCCCACACCGGTTCATCGAGGGCTGCCTGATCACCGCACATGCGATCGACTGCAACAAGGTCTTCGTCTACATCCGCGGCGAGTACTCGGGCCCGTACGAGATCCTCGTCAACGCACTGGAGCAGCTGAAGGACCGGCCGGAGCTGCGCGGTGATGTGACGATCGTCGTGCACCGCGGCGCCGGCGCGTACATCTGCGGCGAGGAGACGGCGCTGCTCGAGTCGCTCGAGGGGAAGCGCGGCCAGCCTCGCTCGAAGCCGCCGTTCCCTGCGATCTCGGGCCTCTATGCATCCCCGACCGTCGTGAACAACGTCGAGACGATCACGACGGTCCCGCCGGTGATCGCGATGGGCGGCGCCGAGTACGCGAAGCTCGGCGTCCCCAACACCCGCGGGTCACGCGTCGTCTCGGTCTCGGGCAACGTCGTGAACGGCGGCAACTTCGAGATCGAGGCCGGAACATCGCTGCGCGAGATCATCTACGGCCTCGCCGGCGGTATCCCGGACGGCCGCGAGCTGAAGGCGGTCGTCCCCGGCGGGTCGTCGACGGTGATCCTGACGAAGGACGAGATCGACGTGGGCTACGACTTCGACTCGCTCGCGCAGCTGCGCACGGCGATGGGCTCGGCGGGCATCGTCGTGCTCGACGACCGCTGCTGCATCGTGCAGCTCGGGATCCGCTTCTCCGAGTTCTACGAGCACGAGTCGTGCGGCAAGTGCACCCCGTGCCGCGAGGGCACCCGCTGGCTGACCGCGATCCTCCGCAAGCTGGAGGACGGGCGCGCGTCGCAAGGCGACCTCGACCTGCTGCTGGACGTCTGCGACCGCATCAACGGCAAATGCCTCTGCCCGCTCGGCGATTCGGACGCAATCATCATCGCGAGCTACGTCGCGAAGTTCCGCGACGAGTTCCAGGCGCACATCACGGAAGGCGGCTGCCCGTTCCACGGCGACTCGTCCCTCGACCATGTGCTCGCGCCGGTCCAGATGCACAGCCATTTGCCCCCGGGCAAACGGCTAGAGGTGCATGCGTGACGGACCTCGTGACCGTCACCGTCGACGAGCGGACCGTGCAGGTGCCGAAGGGCACCGGCATGGTCGAGACGGCGGCCGCCGCCGGCATCGAGATCCCCGTCTTCTGCTACGAGCCGCGGCTCGGGCCGCCGGTCGGCGCCTGCCGCATGTGCCTGGTGGAGGTCGAAGGGATGCCGAAGCTCCAGGCCGGCTGCACGCTCTCGGCGCAGGACGGCATGGTCGTGAAGACGGCGCGTACCTCGACACAGGCCGCGGACGGCCAGAACTCGACGCTCGAGTTCATCCTCGTCAACCACCCGCTCGACTGCCCCGTGTGCGACAAGGGCGGCGAGTGCCCGCTGCAGGACCTGACGTTCCGCTACGGGCCTGGATCGACGCGCATGACGTTCCCGAAGCGAACGTTCGAGAAGCCGATCCCGATCTCGCCGCTGATCGCCCTCGACCGCGAGCGCTGCATCCTCTGTTACCGCTGCACGCGGTTCAGCGAGCAGGTGGCCGAGGACGGGCAGCTGGTCGCGATCAACCGCGGCGCCCAGTCCGTGATCGCCACGTTCGAGGACGAGCCGTATGTGGGCCACTTCTCCGGCAACGTCACGGAGCTCTGCCCGGTCGGCGCGCTCACCTCGACGCAGTACCGCTTCGAGGCGCGGCCGTGGGAGATCCAGAACGTGCCGACCGTGTGCGGGCTCTGCCCGGTCGGCTGCAACACGACCGCGACGACACGGGAGGGCAAGGTCAAGCGGATCCTCTCCCGCAACCACCCCGAGGTCGACGAGGGCTGGCTGTGCGACAAGGGCCGCTTCGCCTACGCGCACCTCGACGCGCGCGACCGGATCACAGCGCCGCGCGCAAAGGCCGGGCCGCGCCGCTTCGAGGAGCTCTCGTGGGACGACGCGCTCGACCGCGCCGAGGAGCTGCTGCGCGCCGGCGGCGCCTCCACGGTGGCGGCGCTCTCGGGCGGGGAGTCCGTCGAGGAGGCCTACGGGCTCGCCAGGCTCCTCCGCGAAGGGCTGGGCGCGAACGCCGCAGTGCTCCCCGAGGAGGTCCCGGACTGGGGCGATGCCTACCGCGCGCCGCTCTCCGCACTGCGCGACGCGGGCACCATCGCCGTCGTCTGCGACGAGCCGGTCGTCGAGCGTGCGCCGGTGGTCGAGCTCTGGCTGAAGGCGGCGCGGCGCAAAGGGGCGGTGGTCACGTACGGCGCCCCCGACGGCCCCGTCGATGCGCTGGTGACCGACGACGCAACCACGACGGTCGAGGCGACGAATGTCTACTACCTGCCCCGCACGCCGAACGGCCGCGGCGTCGCCGATGCGTGGAGTGCGGCCGGAGACGGCGAGCCGCTCGACACCGAACCGCAACTGCTGGTGATCTCGGGCGACGAAGCGGCGACCGACCCTAGCGTTCGGGCGCTCGCAGAGCGCGCGAACGCCGTGATCGGGATCGGGATGTTCGAAGAGAGCTTCCGGGGGCTCGCCGATCTCGTCCTGCCGTCCACGAGCTACCTCGAGCGGGACGGCACCACGATCAACCTCGAGGGCAGGCTGCAGCGCCAGCGCCGCGCGGTGCTCGCGCCGGTGCCCGACGTCCTCGCGTGGATCGCCAAGCTCGCCGAGCGCTTCGGCGTCGCCGTCTCACCGCACGTGTCGGTCGTCTTCGACGAGATCTCCGCCCGCTGCTTCGGCGGCATCACCTTCGGCGAGGTCGGAGAGCGCGCTGCGCTGCCGCCCCGCGCGGAGCGGGCCGGCACTCCGCCGGCCGCACACGCGAAGCCCGCGGCCGAGGGACTGCGGCTCGTCGCCTACCGGCCGCTCTTCTCCGGCGCCGCCGTCGACCGCACACCGGAGCTCGAGTTCCAGCGCCCGGCCGACGAGGTGCAGCTGTCGCGTGAGGACGCGAACGCGCGCAAGATCCGCAACGGGCAGGTCGTGACCGTCTCCTCCAGCGGGACGTCCGTCCAGCTGCGCGCACGGATCGCCCGCGATCTCGCTGCCGGAGTCGTACGGATCGCGCAGGACACCGCCGGCGACCTGCACGCGATCGTCGAGGTCTCGGCCCCATGACCACCCGGCGTCGGCTCGACGGAGCCGGGAGCCCGGCGGAGGCGCCGGCTTCGCCGGCGCTGGAGCGGCTATGACGGAGCCGTGGTGGATCACGATCATCAAGGCGTTGATCGTGATCAACGTGGTGATGGTGTTCTTCGCGCTGACGACGTGGCTCGAGCGCAAGCTGCTCGGGCGGATGCAGAACCGCTACGGCCCGAACCGTGCCGGCCCCAAGGGCCTCCTCGTGCCGATCGCCGACCTGCTGAAGCTGATCCGCAAGGAGGCGTTCGCGCCGATCGCGGCCAAGGAGCCGCTCTACATCATTGCGCCGGTCCTCTCGATGTTCACCGCGCTGCTCGCGTTCAGCGTCATCCCGTTCGGAGCGGGCTGGACGGTGTGGGGCTACCGGATCAACGGTGCCGTCGTGAACGTGCCGATCTCATTGATCCTCATCTTCGCGCTCGGCTCGATCGGCATCTACGGGTTCATCATCGGCGGCTGGGCCTCCGAGTCGAAGTACTCGATCCTGGGCTCGATGCGCACGTGCGCGCAGCTCGTCTCCTACGAGGTGTCGCTCGCCCTCTCCGTGCTCGGCGTCGTGCTGATGGGCCAGTCGCTGAACCTCCAGGCGATCGTCAACAAGCAGGCAGCCACCGTCTGGTTCTTCATTCCACAGTTCGTCGGGCTCTGCGTCTTCCTGCTCGGCGGCGTCGCCGAGACGTCGCGGCCGCCGTTCGACCTGCCCGAGGCCGACACCGAGCTCGTCGCCGGCTACCACACCGAGTACTCGGGCATGCGCTGGGGGATCTTCCAGGCGGCCGAGTACGTGAACATGCTCGTCCTCTCGGGGCTCTGCGTGACGCTCTTCTTCGGCGGCTACCACTTCCCGTGGGTGCCGGAGCTCGACAAGTTCGGGCCGATCTGGTTCGTGCTGAAGCTGTTCACGCTCGTGATCCTCTTCATCTGGCTGCGCGCGTCCCAGCCGCGCCTCCGCTACGACCAGCTGATGCGCTTCGGCTGGAAGGTGCTGCTCCCGATCGCAACCGTCAACGCCCTCGTCACCGCCTTCTTCGTGGTCGCGGTCTCATGAGCCGTAGGCTTGACGGAGGCTCACAAGGAGCACAGGGGCCGGCTTCGCCGGCGCCGGAGCGGGAGTCCGTATGAGCTTCGTCGTACCGAACACGCTGAAGGGCTTCGGTGTGACGCTGAAGCAGGTCTTCAAGAAGCCGATCACGCAGCAGTACCCCGAGTACAAGCGCCCGGTGTATCCGCGCTATCGCGGCCGCCACCGCCTGAACGTGCACGAGAACGGCCTCGAGAAGTGCGTCGGCTGCTCGCTCTGCGCGGCCGCCTGCCCCGCCGACTGCATCCGCGTCGTCCCCGCCGAGAACACGGCCGACAACCGCGTCTCGGCCGGCGAGCGCTACGCGCGCATCTACGAGATCAACATGTCCCGCTGCATCTTCTGCGGCTACTGCGAGCTCGCCTGCCCGTTCGACGCGATCACGCTCGGCAACGACTTCGAGATCTCCGAGTACAACCGCGACGACCTGATCTACACGAAGGACATGCTGCTTGCCCCGCCGATCAAGCGCGTGCCGGTCGCCGACGCAGATCTCTACGACACCCCGATCCCCTACTACAAGGACCATTCATGACCTGCGGTCACGAATGGTCCAGAGACTGCACTGCTAGCCATTTCTCCGCCCAGGAGAAATGGCGTGGCTAACTTCCTCGTCTGGGTGGTCTGGTTCCTGGCGGCGTTCGCCTGCCTGGCGAGCGCGCTCGCCGTCGTCAGCTTCTCGAACCCGTTCTACTCCGCGCTGTCGCTGATCGGGAACCTCGCGTCGCTCGCCGTGCTCTTCCTGCTCCTGTCCGGGGAGTTCGTCGCCGCCGCCCAGGTGCTGGTCTACGGCGGCGCGGTGATGGTGATGTTCCTGTTCGTGATCGCCTACCTCGGCGATCGCACGGACGAATCGCCCTGGTCGGGCGGCCCGTCGTGGCAGATCGTCGGCGCCGTGCTCGCAGGCGGCGCGGTCCTGGCCGAGATCTGCGTCGTCGTCGGGCTCAGCGCCGGAGGCTTTCTCTCGCAGCCGAAGCACATCGACCGCGCGTTCGGCTCTCCGGAGTCGATCGGGCGCCTCTTCCTGACCGACCAGCTGGTCGCCTTCGAGGTGACGTCGATCGTGCTGCTCGTCGCCGCGGTCGGCGGTGTCGTGCTCGGCTCACACGCACGGAGGATCGAGGGCGATGCACGGACCTGACATCGGGTGGTACGTCGTCCTCGCCGCGCTGCTCTTCTCGATCGGCGCGCTCGGCGTGATGCTGCGCCGGAACCCGCTGATCATCCTGCTCTCGGTCGAGATCATGCTCAACTCGGCCAATCTGCTGCTGATCGCGTTCTCGCGCCTGCACGGAGGCGAGGACGGCCAGGTGTTCGCGATCTCCGTGATGGCAGTCGCCGCCTCCGAGGTGGTCGTCGGGCTCGGCCTGATCGTCGCGATGGGCCGCCGGCACGTCGAGCTCGACGTCGACAAGCTCAGGACGCTGCGCGGGTAGATGACAGCCGCCGCCTGGATCTGCCTGCTGCTGCCGCTTGCCTCTGCGCTCGCGATCACGCTGGCCGGAACGGCCGTCTCGCGCCGCGTCGCGGCGTACGTCTCGACGCTGACGACGATGGCCGCGTTCGCTGCCGCCGTCGTCGTGTTCGTGGAGATGTGGAGCAAGAGCCCGGCTGCGCGCGGGAGCACGACGACCTCGTGGACCTGGCTCAGCGCCGGCCCCTACCACTTCGGCCTCTCGCTGCTCGTCGACCAGCTCTCCGTCGTGATGATGCTGATCATCACGGGCGTCGGCTCGCTGATCGTCGCGTACTCGATCGGCTACATGGAGGGAGAGAACGAGGAGCGGCGCTACTTCGCGTACATGTCGCTGTTCGTCTTCTCGATGCTGCTGCTCGTGGAGGGCGGCAACCTCCTCATCCTGCTCGCGGGCTGGGGCATGGTCGGCCTCTCGAGCTACCTGCTGATCGGCTTCTACCAGGACCGGCCGTCGGCGATCGCCGCCGCGAAGAAGGCATTCGTGATGAATGCGTTCGGCGATGCGACGATCGCGCTCGCCCTGTTCCTGCTGATCGAGCACACGGGGCAGCTCGGCTACGCGGGCGTGTTCGCGGCCTCCCCCACGAGCGGGACGGTCGCGAACCTGATCGCACTCGGCCTGCTCGGCGGCGCGCTGGCGAAATCCGCGCAGCTGCCGCTGCACACGTGGCTCCCGGACGCGATGGAGGGCCCGACACCGGTCAGCGCGCTCATCCACGCGGCCACGATGGTCACCGCCGGCGTCTACCTGATCGTGCGCTGCCACCCTCTCTTCGAGAACGCCTACGTGATCCAGGATCTCGCCGCCGGCCTCGGCGCCGCGACGTTGGTGATGGCCGGCCTGATCGCGCTGGTGCAGACGGACATCAAGCGCGTGATCGCCTATTCGACCATGTCGCAGATCGGCTACATGTTCGTGGGCGCAGGGCTCGGCGCCTACCCGAGCGCGATGTTCCACCTGATGATGCACGCGTTCTTCAAGGCGCTCCTCTTCCTCGCTGCCGGGATCGCCATCCACGCGATCACCGGCGAGCAGGACATCCGCAAGCTCAAGGGGATCGGGAAGCTGATGCCGTTCACGAAGATCGTCTTCCTGATCGGCTCGCTCGCGCTCGTCGGCATCCCGCCGTTCGCGGGCTTCTTCTCCAAGGACCCGATCATCGCCGCGGCCCTCGCGCACGGCGGGTGGTACGGCGACCTCATCTATGCGGCCTGCCTGATCGGAGCGTTCCTCACGGGCCTCTACGCGTTCCGGCTCTACTTCATCGTCTTCACCGGCGAGCCCGCAGCCTTCGCGCGCGAGCACCTGCACAAGCATCACGGCCAGGAAGGCCCGCTCTCGATGCGCTGGACCGTGGGGGTGCTGGCCGTGCTGTCGACGGTGGCGGGGTTCATCCAGTTCTCCCCCTTCTGGACCCCGTTCTCGACCTGGCTCGATCCCGTCGCCGCCGCGATCGTCGAGCCGACGAACACGCAGGAGTACATCACCATGGTCGTCTCGGTCGCCTGCGGCCTCGCCGGCATCTTCGTGGCATGGACGATCTACGCCGCCAAGCGCGTCCAGGCGCCGCAGCCGGTCAGGCTCTTCGAGCGGAAGTTCTACTGGGACGAGCTGTACGACCTCGTCTGGTACCGCGGCTCCGACCTGTTGGCGCGCGGCCTCTACGCGTTCGTCGAGCGGCCGCTGATCGCCGGCTCGCTGAGCGCGGTGTCGGGCGCGGTCGGGCTCGGCTCCCGCGAGCTCTCGCTCGCCCAGACCGGGCTCGTCCGCTCCTACGCGCTGGCGCTCGCCGGCGGGCTCGCGATCCTCGCCGTCGTCTTCCTGGCGGCCCGCTGATGAACGACTGGCTGACGACGATCCTCATCCTGCTGCCGTTCGCCGGCGCGCTCGTCGTGGCGATCGCGCCGCTGACCGCCTACTGGCTCGGCTCCCTCGCCGCTCTCGTCTCGCTGCTCGAGGTCGGCTTCTGGATCACGAGCGCCGCGAAGTTCGACTTCAACTCGCCGTCCCTGCAGTTCGCGCAGGACCGGCCGTGGTTCCACGAGTTCGGCATCAGCTACCACATCGGCCAGTACGCGTACTCGGTCTGGTTCGTCGGGATGACGGTCGTCGTGATGGCAGCGTGCACGATCTACGGCTGGTGGGTCGGGCGAGACCGGGGCCGTGCCTACTTCGCGCTGATGCTGTTCCTCACGGGAGCGATCGTCGGCGTGTTCACGGCGCAGGACCTGCTGCTCTTCTACGCGTTCTTCGAGGCGATGCTGATCCCGCTCTACATCCTGATCGGCGTCTGGGGCGGCCCGAACCGCATGCGCGCGACGATCACCTTCGTCGTCTACACGGTCGTCGGGTCACTGCTGATGCTGGCCGCGATCATCGTGCTCGGGCTGCAACAAGGGACCTTCGACCTGACGACGATGGGGACGAGCACGTCGACGTGGCTCTTCCTCGGCTTCGTGGCCGCGTTCGCGATCAAGTCGCCGCTCTTCCCGTTCCACGGTTGGCTTCCGATCACCTACCGCGAGTCGCCGCCCGAGGTCGCGGGCGTGCTCTCCGGCGTCGTCGGCAAGGCGGGCCTGTACGGGCTCCTGCGGATCGCGATCCCGAAGTTCCCGACGGTGGCGCACGACTGGCGGTACGTCCTGCTCGTGCTCGCGTCGATCTCGCTGATCTACGGATCCCTGCTCGCGTTCCGCGCACCCGACTTCCGCGGCGTCGTCATGTACTCGTCGCTGTCGCAGGCGGGGCTGATCGTGCTCGGGCTCTTCGCGTTCAACAACCTCGGTTTCGACGGGGCCGTCCTGCAGATCGTCAACCACGCGCTGATCTCGGCCTCTCTGTTCCTGCTCGCAGGGATGGTCGAGCGGCGGACGTCCACGGGTGAGTTCTCGCGCCTCGGCGGCATGGCGCGCGGCCGCCCGGCGCTCGCCACGCTCGTCCTGACGACCGGGGTGATCGCACTCGCGGTGCCGCTCTCGACCTCGTTCGCAGGGGAGTTCCTGATCCTGGCCGGTGTCTTCCAGCAGGGCTGGTGGTGGGCCGTGATCGGCGCTGCCGGCATCGTGCTCGCCGCGATGTACATGCTGCGCGCGATCTCCGGCGTGCTCCACCAGGAGCCCGGCCCGGCGGTCTCCGACGCGGCGCTCGACCTGCGCCTCGGCGAGCTCGCCGTGGTCGTGCCGCTCGTCGTCTGCCTGCTCGGCCTCTCGGCGTGGCCGAACCTCGTCTCCGGGCATGCGACCGGCGGGAGCCCGGCCCGCTCGGCGGTCGTGGAGGGCCCCGGCAAGTGATCGACAAGCCACACGTCGACTGGTTCGCGATCTCGCCGTCGCTGTCGCTGCTCGCAGCGGCAGCGCTCCTGCTGATGGTCGCGGTCTTCGTCCCGGTCGGGCCGCGGCGCGCAGTTTCCGCAACCATCGGCTTCGCCGGGTTCGTGACCGCCTTCATCTTCGCGGTGCTGGTCGACGTGCGCAGCCCCGTGCCCACGACGATCATCGCCGATTCGCTGTACCGCGACCGCTGGGCCGCGCTCGCGCAGGTCCTGATCGCCGGCTCGGGCGCCGTTGCGGTGCTGATCGCCTACCGGGAGCGCATGCGGGACGAGCACATCGCGGAGTACTTCGCGCTCCTCACCGCGGCCGGAGCAGGGATGGCGTTCTTCGTCCAGGCGGCGAGCCTCCTGACGCTCTTCCTCGGGCTGGAGTGGTTCTCGATCGGTCTCTACGTGCTGACGGCGATCGACATCGACCTGATCGGATCGCTCGAGGCGGGGCTGAAGTACCTGGTCGTCGGTGCGGTCGGATCAGCGACGCTGCTCTTCGGGTCTGCGCTCGTCTACGGGCAGACAGGCCGGCTCTCGTTCGACCAGATCGCGGCCTACGGGCACGGCAGCGCGTCGATGCTCGTCGTCGGCCTCGCGATGATCATCGTCGGCCTCGCGTTCAAGGCCTCGGCGGCGCCGTTCCACATGTGGACCCCGGACGTCTATCAGGGCGCCCCGACACCCGTGACGGCGTTCATGGCCTCCGCGACCAAGATCGCAGCGCTCGCCGTCACCTACCGCGTGCTGCAGACCGCGTTCCCCCAGGACGAGCATCTGTGGCGCTACACGATTGCGGTGATCGCCTGCATCTCGCTCGCATGGGGGAACATCGGCGCGCTGGTGCAGCTGAACGTGAAGCGCATCCTCGCGTACTCGTCGATCTCGCATGCAGGCTTCATGCTGATCGGGATCGCCGCCGCGAGCCCACTGGGCGAGCGGGCGCTCATGTTCTACCTCATCCCGTACTCGGCGATGTCGCTCGGAGCCTTCGCCGTCATCGCGGCGCGCGAGCGCGAGCTCGGCGTGCCGGTGACGCTGCAGAACCTCGCGGGCTTCGGCTGGGAACGGCCGCTCCTCGGCGTCTCGATGTGGGTCTTCCTGCTCGGGATGCTCGGCTTTCCGCTGACCGGCGGCTTCGTCGCGAAGTTCTACGTCTTCGCAGCCGCCTACGACCGCGGCTTCTGGTGGCTGATCGTCGCCGGGGTGATCGCCACGATGATCTCGGCGTACTACTACCTCGGGATCGTCCGGGCGATGTACTTCCGCGATGCGGTGGAGCTGCAGCTCGCTCCGGCCGGCGGGTCGCCGCCGCGCGAGCTCCTGCTCGGCGCGGGCGTCGCGATCTGCGTCTTCGTCACGGTCGGCTCGTTCTTCGCCGTGCAGCCGCTGATCGACGTGGCGCGTTCGGCCGCAGCCGCACTGCCCCTGTAGGCCTCTACGGCTTCGCGGGCTGCAGGGCGAGGCGCCGCAGGTACGGCGCGCCGGCGAGCACGGCCTTCAACCCGAAGACGACGAGGCAGGCCACGAGCGCCGATGCGCCGAGCGTGGGCAGTGTCTGCGTCTGGGCGGCAGGTGAGCGGGCCGCGCACGAGAGCACGAGAAACGCCAGGGCGAGGCCCCAGAGGAGCGACTGGAAGCCGGCCAGCGAGCCGGAGCGGTGCTCGAGGTACTCGCCGAAGCAGACGAGTGCGAGGACCGCGGTGATCGGGACGGCCGCGAGCAGCGCGTCGAACGCGAGCCCGTGCGCCCCACGGGCATCGGCCACCGCCGCACATACCGCGAGGAGAGCAGGAAGTGCTCGACGTCCCACGACCACCTAGCTTCGCCCTCGAGCCGGACGGTCCTTCTATGCTCATCCCGTCCAGATCCCGGCGAAAAAAGGAACCATCGATGGCAACGTTGACATGGCTGGGGCACGCGTCGTTCCGGCTCGACACCGACGGCGGGAAGCGCATCTACGTCGACCCGTGGCTGAGCGGACCGACCTGCCCCGACTCCGAGCGCGAGCCCGAGCGGGCGGACGTGATCGCAGTCACCCACGGGCACGGCGACCACGTCGGCGACGTGGTCGCTCTCCAGCAGAAGCTCGGCTGCAAGGTGACCGGGATGGTCGAGCTGATGGGGTGGCTCTCGGCGAACGGCGTCCCGGACGACGCGCTGGTCGCGTTCAACAAGGGCGGGACGGTCGAGCTCGACGGCGTCCACTTCACCCTGACGAACGCCTTCCATTCGAGCTCGGCGCCCGACGGCACGTACACCGGCGAGCCGGCCGGGTTCGTGATCCGGGCCGACAACACGTCGATCTACTTCGCCGGCGACACGTGCGTCTTCGGCGACATGCAGCTGATCGCGCAGCTGTACCAGCCGCAGGTGGCGGTGCTGCCGATCGGCGACCACTACACGATGGGGCCGGAGGAGGCCGCCGTCGCGCTGGAGCTGCTCGGCAACCCACGCTGCGTGCCCTGTCACTGGGGGACGTTCCCGCTCCTCGCCGGCACACCCGATGCGCTCGCCAAGCTGACCCGGTCGCAGGTCGACCGGATCGAGCCCGGGGACACGGTCGACCTGTGAGAGAGCGCTGGTTCGGTGCGACGGGGCGCCGGGTGCCGGAGATCGCGCTCGAGGGGGAGCTCGAGCTCGACGACGCACTCGTGCTCGACGCGATCGAGGTCGACGCGCTCCAGGCCGCGCACGAGCTCGGCCGCCCGGTCGTCATCCGGGCGAGCACCCCGGAGGAGGTCAAAGCGGCGCTGTCGCGGCCCGAGGTCGCCTGCGCGCTCGTCACGGATCCCGCGCTGCTCGAGCTCGACCTGACCGAGCTGACGTATGGCTAGCGAACCTCCTGTCGTCGCGACGTACTCGATCGTCGCGTGCGATCCGGGCGCCGGGCAGTGGGGCGTCGCCACCCAGTCGAAGTTCCTCGCAGTCGGCTCGGTCGTTCCCTGGGCGGAGCCCGGCGCCGGTGCGGTGGCCACGCAGGCGTACGCGAACCCACGCTACGGCCCGCAGGGGCTCGATCTGCTGCGCGGCGGCTCGAGCGCCGAGGAGGTCGTCGAACAACTGACCGCGGCCGACCCCGAGCGTGAGCACCGCCAGCTCGGCGTCGTCGATGCGCGCGGGGGCAGCGCGACGTTCACGGGCAGCGCCTGCATGGACTGGGCGGGCGGCCTCGCCGGGCCGTGCTTCGCCGCACAGGGCAACATCCTCGTCGGGGCGGAGACCGTGTCGGCCCTCGCGTCGGCCTTCGCCGCAACGACGGGCCGGCCGCTCGCGGAGCGGCTGCTCGAGTGCCTCGCCGCCGCGCAGGCGGCCGGCGGTGACCGGCGCGGCCAGCAGTCGGCGGCGCTCCTCGTGGTCGAGCGCGACGGGGGCTATGCCCAGCTGAGCGACGTGCTGGTCGACCTGCGGGTGGACGACCACGAGCAGCCGGTCGCCGAGCTCGCACGCCTGTACGGCCTCCACTCGCTGCTCTTCGGGAAGACGCCGAGCGCAGAGTGGGTCGAGGTCGACGACGAGCTGCGTGCCGAGCTCGTCCGGCGCCTGCACGCCCTCGGGTACCAGGGAGAGCTGGAGCGGGCGTTCGGCGAGTGGTCGGGCACCGAGAACCTCGAGGAGCGGGTCGACGGCGTCGACCGGATCGACCCCGTCGTGCTCGCGGAGCTGCGCGCGCGGTGAGCGGCGCAGCCGGACCGAGCGCGGGCTACGAGATCCTCGGCCTGGACGACCTCGACCGCCTGCGCTCGACGGACGGGACGCTCCTCCTGCGGCCGGTGCGGCGCCGGCTCGGCTTCCGGCCCTTCGGGCTCAACGCCTGGGAAGGCGAGGAGGCCGGTGACCATGTGATCGAGCCGCATCGGGAGCAGAACGGCGCCGAGGAGCTGTATGTCGTCGTGCGCGGCACGGCCCGCTTCACGCTGGGAGAAGAGACGTTCGATGCGCCGACGGGCACGCTCGTGCATGCGCCGCCCGGAACGTTCCGCACCGCGACCGCTGCCGAGGCGGGGACGATCGTGCTCGCGTGCGGCGCCGAGGCAGGCAAGGCGTTCACGCCGTCCGGATGGGAGGACTTCTACGTCGCGTTCGCGCTGCTCCGGGACGGCGAGACCGGGCTCGCGCGCGCGACGATGGACGAGGCGCTCGCGCGCGAGCCGGGCGCGTGGCAGGGCCAGTACAACGCCGCGTGCTTCGAGGCGCTCGCGGGCGAGACCGGCGCGGCGCTGGAGCACCTGCGCCGCGCCGTCGCGATGAACCGGGACGTCGTCGAGTACGCCGCCGCGGACGACGACCTCGCAGCGCTGCGGGACGATCCCCGCTACACCGAGGCGACGCAATGAGCTGGACGCACGTCGACGAGCTCGACCGCATCGAGATGCCCGACGGCTTCGTGTGGCGGCCGGTCCGGCGCCGCTTCGACATTCGCGCGTTCGGGGTCAACGCCTACACCGCGATCGAGGCCGGCTCGCCGATCGTCGAGACCCACAGCGAGAGCCGGCTCGGCCACGAGGAGATCTACTTCGTCCTTCGCGGCCGGGCTCTCTTCACGGTCGACGGCAACGAGCACGAGCTCGGCGCCGGAGAGCTCGTCTTCGTGCGCGACCCGTCGTTGAAGCGCGGCGCCGTGGCCGTCGACGCGGACACGGTGGTGCTCGCGTTCGGCGGGAAGCCGGGAGCGGCCCACGAGGTCTCGCCGTGGGAGGCGATGTTCGCCGCCGTCCCCGCCGCGAACCGGGGGGACTGGCCCGAGGCGATCCGGCTCCACGAGGAGGCGCTCGCCGAGCGCCCCGACCAGCCGGCGCTCCTCTACAACCTGGCGTGCATGGAGTCCCGCGGGGGCCGCCATGTCGAGGCGCTGCTGCACCTGCAGCGGGCGGTCGCGCTCGAGCCCCGGTGGGCCGAGCACGCGCAGCGCGACGACGACCTCGCCGCGATCCGCGGCGAGCAGGGCTTTCCGGCCGGCTAGCGCCCGGCCACGCGATCGCCCGGCAGCCGCACCGTGCCCGCCAGCTCGCGGAACGCCGGCACGGGGTCGGCCTCCGGCCTCGCGACGAGCAGCACGGCGCCGTGGCCGTCCTGCGGGTCGAGTGCATCGACGAGCAGCTGCAGTCCGGCCGCCAGGGCAAAGGACTTGTGGGCCTGCGCCCCGCCGAACGGCACGAGCTCCTCGGGCTGCGCCCGGCCGGCAAGGACGTCGCCGTGGGTGACCGCACCCATCGAGACATCGGCGACGAGCGGCCGGCCGTCGCTCGAGGGAATCGCGATCGCGAGCGGGTTCGTCCCGGTCAGCGGCGGCCCGCCGTTGGGCGGCGGCAGACGGCGGGGAGAGGTGGCGGTGAGCAGAGCGACCAGACCGCCGTCCGCCAGCTGCCGGGCCCAGTAGCCGAGCGTGCCGGTCGGGAACGCCTGCGAGCAGACGACCAGGCGGGAGCGGTCCGGCGGGGCCGCGAGCTGGGCCGCGACGACGGCCGCGAGCGTCAGGTAGCCGAGCGCGCCGTTGCCGTCCCAGCGCTCGTACGCCGGCTCCGACACGACCCGGCGGGGACGCGCGGCCGGGTCGAGCTCGGGCCACGACTCGAGCCATTCGATCCGGGCGAGGCCGTGGCTCGCCTGGCCGCGCTCCTCGGCGGCGAGGAAGTGAGCCGCGAGCGTCTCGGCGTCGGCGGCGTCGAAGCCGAGCGCCTGGAGCCGCGGCCGCGCGTCCTCGGGGCGCAACGTCAGGAGACGAGCGGCAGGATGCTCGTGAAGCCGCCGGCGCGGCTCGCGTCGACTGCCCGCGCCAGCTCGAGGATCGCCAGGGCGGGCTCCGACTCCGGATCGCTCGTGACGAGCGGCACACCTGCGTCGGCCGCCTCCCGCAGACGCACGTCGAGCGGCACGCTGCCCAGCATCGGCACCCCGAGCTCGGCGGCCAGGTGCGCGCCGCCGCCCGAGCCGAACAGCTCCGACGTCATGTTCTCGATCACCCCGACGACGCGCATGCCGGTCTTCTGCGCCATCACCGCCGCGCGTGCCGCCACCTCCTGCGCGAGCGGCTGCGGCGTCGTGACGATGATCGCCTCGGCGCGCGGCAGCAGCTGGCCGAGCGAGATCGACACGTCGCCGGTGCCGGGCGGCATGTCGACGACCAGCACGTCGAGCTCGCCCCAGTGCACGTCCTGCAGGAACTGCTCCAGCGCACGATGCAGCATCGGGCCGCGCCACATCACCGGCTGGTTGTCGTCGAGGAAGAAGCCGATCGACATCAGACGGAGGTCGTGCGCGACCGGCGGCACGATCATCTGGTCGACGACCACCGGCTTCTGCGTGACGCCGAGCATGTGAGGGATCGAGTGGCCGTAGATGTCGGCGTCGAGGATCCCGACCTCGTGCCCCATGGCCGCCAGTGCAGCCGCGAGGTTGACGGAGAGCGACGACTTGCCGACACCGCCCTTCCCGGAGGCCACGGCGAGCACGCGCGTCTTGGCGGAGAGCCGGATGCCCTTGACCTCGGCATTGCCGCGAAGCTTCACCGTCAGCGCCGCGCGCTCGTCGGGCGACATCACGTCGAAGTGAAGCGTGACCTGCGAGACGCCGGGGAGCGCGCCGACGTGCTCCGCGACCTGATCCTCGAAGCTCGAGCGCAGTGGGCAGCCGGCGACCGTCAGCGCGATCGTGACGGAGACCTCGGAGCCTTCGATCGTCACGTCGCGCACCATGTTCAGCTCGGTGACCGGGCGCCGCAGCTCCGGGTCGATCACCCGGCCGAGCGCGGTGAGGATCTCCTCCTGGGTGGCCATGATGCCCCGAGGGTACCCCCCTCAGCCGAGCAGGGCGGCCGACAGCCGCCCGCAGAGCTCGTCGTTCAGGGCAGCGGCGACGCGCGAGCGGGCGACGAGATCGAGCGGTGCCGACCCGAAGGGCGGCGCCTCCGGCAGCTCGATGCAGAGGCCGCGCTCGCGGACGAGCAGCTGGGCAGCCGCGATGTCGACCGAGCGCGCCCCCTTGAGGGAGACCACGCCGTCGACGCGGCCGGCGGCGAGGTGGCAGAGCGTGATCGCGAGCGACCCCATGATCCGCAGCCGGTGCGCCACCCCGTCGAATCGCGCGGCGTTCTCCGAGACGTAGGCGGTCGTCGTCGCCTCGAACGAGAGGATCTCCAGCTCGTCCTTCGGAAGCTCGGTCAGCGGCTCGCCGTTCAGGAAAGCGCCCCCGCCGCGGTTCGCGGTCCACTCCTCACCGGTCCCGAAGTCGTGCACGTACGCGAACACGACGTCGTCCATCGTGCCGCCTTCGGCGACTGCGATCGAGATCGAGAAGAACGGGATCCCGCGCTTCGCGTTCAGGGAGCCGTCGATCGGGTCGACGACGACCGTGAAGCGGCCGTTGCCGAGGACACCGACCTCCTCGCTGACGAGCTTGACGTCCTCCCCGCGGAAGCGGTCGAGGATCACCGCCTCGGCTGCGGCATCGATCGCCGTCGTGTCGTCGCCGCCCTCGCCGCGACCGATCACGGGCTCGCGCTCGGCACGGCCGGGCAGCTTCTCGAGCACGCGCGCCACGTCGTCGCGCGCAGCACGGCAGAGCGCCGGCCAGTCCTCAGGCAACGGAGAAGAAGAGCAGGCCGGAGGTGAGCTTCGGATAGAAGAACGTCGACTTCTGCGGCATCGTCTCGCCGGCCTCCGCGAAGCGGGCCACCTGCTCGACGGTGACGGGCTGCAGCAGGAACGCGGCAGCGGCCTCGCCGCGGTCGACGCTCGCAATCGCCTCGTCGGCGTACGCCGTGTACGAGACCCCCTGCGGGGAGAACGCCTCGACGACACGGGGCCCGAAGTCGTCATCGGTGGCGACGCGGGTGAACGTCCCGCCGCGGTAGAGCGTGACGCCGCCGTCCGGCGACGAGACCCGATCTCCGGGCACGTCGCCGACCTGCTGCACGAGCCGGTGCGTCGGGAAGATCTCCAGCCCGGGCGCCCGCGACGAGACCAGGATCCCGAAGGTGTGCGTCGCAGCGGGCTGCTCGTCGCGGTAGGCGACCGCGGTCTCGTAGCGGTGATGACCGTCCGCGATCAGGAGCGGCGCCGCAAACTCGAGCTCGCCTGCCTCGACGGGCCAGATCCGTGTGCGCACGCCTCCCTCGACGACGTCTGCGAACGGCTCTCCGGCAGGCCGCTCGAGCAGCGGCTCCTCGTCGTAGAGCAGGAAGATCGGCTCGAGCTGCGTCCGGGTCGCTCGCAGGAGGCGCAGCCGTCCTTCCTTCGGCCCCGCGTGTGTGCGCTCGTGGGGCAGAACGATGCCGTCCGCATACGGGACGGCCGGCACCGCCGCCGCAAAGCCCTCGCGCGTCCGCTCGATCCCGTCGGGGCCCGTGTAGTCCTGGGCGACCCACCAGTACGCCTCCGGCGCCGCAGCGAGCACGCCGTCCGTGCGCCACGCGGCCAGATCGCGCGCCGCCTCCGTCTCCGAGTCGGGCAGCGTCAGATGCACGACGTTGTAGGGGCTGCGCGCGAGGTACTCGAGCCGGGCGGCGTCCGAGATCACGTCGTAGGGCGGCGCAACCAGCGCGCTCAGAGGACCGGCCACGGCCGGGTCGTAGCGCAGGGCGCGAAATGGCCTGACCGTGGGCACTCCTGCAGACTAGACCGCATGGTGCGCACGCTGGAGGAAGCAGCGGCCTTCGTCGAGGACGCCGGCCTCGCGCTGCTCCTGCCCAAGGCGGACGTCGTCCTGCCCTCGCTCTGGGAGCAGGTGAACGGAAGCCCCGAGCGCAGCTGGGCGGTCCGCGAGGCCGACGGGACGTTCGTGCGCTGGAGCGACGAGATGAGCTTTCTCTGGGGCGCGAAGGACCAGCTGCCCGCCGAGGGGCTCGCCTGCGTCGGCAAGCACCTCGCGCGAGCGGTGGCCTGCATCGCGCCGCGACTCGTCGCAGCCCTCGTCGCCGCGAACGGCGCCGAGCCCGAGGGCGCGACCCTGCAGGTGGCCGAGACGGTGCGCGACGCCGGTCCGCTGACGGGGCCGGAGCTCCGCGAGGCAACCGGCCTCACGAAGAAGGATGTCGACCGTGCGATCGCGTCACTGCATCACGGCATCGTGCTCACGAGCTCCCACCTGGTGGAGCAGGACGGGCCGTGGGGCGCGCTCGCCCACGACCTGGTGGAGCGAAAGTGGCCGTTGCCGCAGCGCCTCCCGGCGCGAGCGGACGCGCGCCGCGACCTCGCTCACGTCGTGCTCGACGGCGCCGGGGAGCTGACGGCGGCCGACCTCGCCGGTGCGCTGGGCTGGCCTCGCAAGGAGGCAGCGGCCGTGCTGGAGGAGGTCGGAGACGGCCGCGACGAGGAGGGATTCCGCATCTGGACCCGCCGATAGGCTCCTCCCCATGACGATCGCCGAGTTGACGGAGGACCGGGTCGTCGAGGCCGTCTACGCCGTGCGGTTGAAGCGCAAGCTGCGCACCAAGTCCGGCGCGTCGTACCTCGCACTCGAGCTCGTCGATCCGACGGGGGCGATCGAGGCACGCGTGTGGAAGGACGTCGAACTGCTCGACGGCCGCTTTGGAGAAGGCGACGCCGTGCGCGTGCTCGGCCGCGTCGAGAAGTTCCGCGACCGCCTGCAGCTCGACGTGCGCTCGCTCGAGGCGGCGGATGTCGATCCGGCGTCGCTGACCCCGGCGCTGCGGCGCGACGAGGACGAGCTCGCGGGCTTCCTCGAGTTCCTCGTCGCAGACGTCACCCACCCAGGCCTCGCGAGGACCGTGCGGGCGGTGCTCGCCGACCGCGAGCTCGGGGCCTTCCCCGCCACCGCCGACGAACATCACTCCTACGCCGGGGGACTGCTCGAGCATACGGTCGGGGTCGCGACGCTCTGCCGGGAGACGGCGCAGCTGCACCCCCGCCTGCGCCCCGATCTGCTGCTCGCGGCGGCGCTGGTGCACGACGTCGGCCGCACGATCGAACTGCAGCGCGGGCCGGCGTTCGGGGTGACCGACGAGGGACGCCTGCTCGGGCACGTGCACCTCGGCCTGCGCCTGATCGAGGAGCGCGCGGAGGGGCTCACCGCCGGCCAGCTCGCCGAGTTGCTCCACTGCGTCGCGGTCCACCACGAGCTGCGCGGCGCCCGCACGGCCGAAGCAGCCGTGCTCTACCACGCGAACCAGCTCGACGCGGTCGCGCAGACGCGCCGAGTCGATTGAGCCCGCTGCTGCTCGCGCTCGGCGCGAGCCTCGCGTGGGGCATCTCCGACTTCGTCGGGCCGCTCTTCAGCCGGACGCTCGGCATCCTGCGCGTTCTCTTCTGGGGGCAGCTCGCCGGCGTGCTCGCGCTGGCGATCGCCGTGGTCGTGCGGGGAGAGGCTCCGGCCGGCCGGGCCGTCCTGTTCGCGATCTTTGCAGCGGTCGGCGGAATGCTCGGGCTCTTCGCCTACTACCGGGGGATGGAGATCGGCGTGATGAGCGTCGTCGCGCCGATCGCCGGCGTCTCCGCCGTGATCCCCGTCGTCTTCGGCATCGCGACCGGCGACAGTCCCTCGACCCTCCAGGTCGCCGGGATCGTGTGCGCGCTCGCGGGAGTGGGCCTCGCCTCGATCGAGCACAGTGAGGGACGGCCCCGCGTCGCGGCCGGGGTCGGCCTGGCGCTCCTCGCCGCGCTCGGGTTCGGGTTCTACTTCCCGTGGATGCACGCTGCGGGGAAGGTCGACTTCTGGTGGGCGTCGCTCATCTTCCGCACGACCGCACTCGTGATCGTCGCCGCCGCGGTCGCCGCGAAGCGCCCGCCGCTGCGGCTGTCGCAGCGGAACCTCGCGATCGTCGTGGCGGTCGGCCTCGGGGACACGCTCGGGAACGTGCTCTTCGCAGCCTCTTCGGGCCACGGGCTCGTCAGCCTGACCGCGGTGCTGGCGTCCCTCTACCCGGTCGTGACGGTGCTGCTCGCGGCGGCCGTGCTGCACGAACGAGTCGCACCGATGCAACGTGCAGGAATCGTCCTGACGCTCACCGGCGTCGTGCTGATCTCGGCCTGACGGCTAGGAGAAGGGCGGCGGGTCGTGGTCGCCCTGGAACCCAGGGGAGCCCCACGCGCCGTACCGGTCGCTCGCCAGGTTGTCGGCGGCGATGTCCTCCATGCTCTCCGAGGCGAAGTCGCGCTCCTCGGGGCTCATCTCTTCGAGCTCTTCCTCGTGCTCGATCGCCTGGTCACCGGTGCCGGTGAGCTTGCTCCAAAGGTTACGTATCATCGTTCGAGTCTAGCTCAGCCCCAGGCCGGGAGCCGGGTCGCGCCCTAGACGTTGAAGCGAATGTTGAGCACGTCGCCGTCCTTGACGACGTAGGTCTTCCCTTCGAGGCCCTGCCGCCCGTGCTTCGCGACCTCGGCGTGCGAGCCGAGCTCGACCAGGTCGCGCCAGTTGACGACCTCACAGCGGATGAACCCGCGGGCGATGTCCGTGTGGATCGCTCCGGCCGCGTCGAGCGCGGTCTGGCCGTTCCGCAGCGTCCAGGCGCGGGTGTCCTGCTCGCCCGCGGTGAAGAACGTGATCAGGTCGAGCGAATTCGCGAGCCGGCCCGCGATCTCGTCGAGCGCCGATGCGCCTCCGTCGCGGTAGGCGGCGGCCTCGTCATCGGGCAGCTCGGCGAGCTCGGCCTCCAGCTTCAGATCGATCCCGCCCGGCCCGTTGACGATCGCGAGGAGCGGCTTCGTGGTCAGCGGCTCGAGCTCGGGCGGCAGCTCGCCGTCGTACTCGCCGAGCTCGCCGCCCGCATCGACGTGCGCGAGCACCCGCTTCAGCTCCTCGAGCTCGGCGCGGATCTTCGCGTCACCCGATTTCGCCTGTTTCTCGACCCGCTCGAGCCGACGTTCGACGTGGTCGCGGTCCGCGACCAGGAGCTCGAGCTTGAACGTCTCGAGGTCGTCGTCCGGCGTCGCGTCGGCGCCGAAGCCCCTGAGCACGACGAGGAGCGCATCGACCTGCCGGAGGTTGCCGAGCTGCGCGGCGCCGGCCCCGGGGACGTCCTGGACCCGGATCGTCGCGGGCGTGATCTTGCGCGCCTTCACGATCTCGGCGAGCGCTCCGAGCCGCTCGTCGGCGATCGGCGCCATGCCGACGTTCGTCCTTCCGTACTCGCCGCCGCCCGTCTTGGTGAGCGCGGTGAAGAGCGCCGTCTTGCCACCGCCCGACGGGCCGACGATGCCGACCTCGAGTGCCATCGGCCGTGGAGGGTAGCTAGGTCGCGGCCTCGCACTCCTCGATCTGCCGCTGCAGCGAGACGAGCGCGCGGTGCTGGAGCGACTTGATCGCCCCTTCGGTCTTGCCGAGAATCGTCCCGACCTCGGCGTTCGCGAAGTTGAAGACGAACTTCAGGGCGAGCACCTGCTGCTGCTCCGATGAGAGGCCCTCGATCAGCTCGAGCATCCGGAGAAACGTCTGGGTCGTCAGATCCTCGGCGTCGTGGCGGTTGCCCACGGTGACGTGGAGGTAGCCGTAGATCCGGTCGAAGTAGATCAGGTAGAGCTCTTCGAGCGCTGCCCGCTCACCCTGCTGCGCCCGTGCGACGAGGCGGCGCACCTGCCTCGACTCGCTCGTTCTCCCCGCCGCCTGAGCCTCCCTCACCACCGTCGAATCTCGTGCCCGGTGACGGGCCGGCGTAACCCCTCTACGCGACGGCGCCGAAGCCGACGCGGCTCTCGCGGGCGAAGCGCTTGACGTAGACGACCCGTCCGAGCAGGACGGTGTAGCGGCCGTCCTCGGCGTCGAACGAGTACGCCGAGTCGTGCCGCCCGGCCAGGGCGCCGTCGAGCTCGTCGGCCGTCTCGGCCGAGACGAGCACCGACAGGACCTGCTGGCCGTCGAGCGCGATCTCGATGCGGATGCGGTCAGTTGAAGTCATCACGGACGAACTCTGCCAGAACGCCACCCGTCGCCTCGGGATGGATGAACGCCACCTGCAGACCGAACATGCCGATCCGGGGCGACTCGTCGATCAATCGCACGCCGTGGGCGCGCAGGCGCGCGAGCTCGGCGTCGAGGTCGGCGACCTCGAACGCAACGTGGTGCAGGCCGGGGCCGCGCTTCTCGAGGAACGAGCCCACGGGCGTGTCGGGGCCGAGCGGCCGCAGGAGCTCGAGGCGAGAGCCGCCGACGCGCAACGACGCGGCCTCGACGCCCTGCTCCTCGACGACCTGGCGGTGCTCGACGCCGGCGCCGAAGAGCACCGCGTACTGCTCGATCGACGCGTCGAGGTCGGCGACCGCGATCCCGAGGTGATGAACGCTCAGCGCCACGAGTCGATCACCTCGGCGGCGGCCGCGACCCGGACCCCGGCTGCGCGCCACTCGGCGACGCACGCCGCCGTGCGCGTCTCGTCGAGACCGCGCGAGGCGTCCTCGACGAACGTCACGGCGCGGCCCCGGGCGAGCAGGCCGCGAATGGCCGCCGCGTTGCACACGTCGGTCGCAACGCCGAACAGGATCACCTCCTCCGGGCCCAGCAGGCGGAGGACGCGATCGGCGTTCGGGTTCGTGAACACGTCGAAGTGCTTCTTCAGCAGAAGGAACTCGCGGCCCTGAAGCCAGCGGTCCGGCACGTCGGTGAGCGCGAGCGGCACCGGGTCGTCCTGCCGGGTCTCGGGGATCTTCTCCGCGCCGCGCGTGCCTCTCAGGCAGTGCGGCGGGTAGGTCAGCGTGTAGTCGGGCGTCTCCGAGATCTCGGCGTCGGTCAGCTCGTGGTCGTCCGCCGACGCGACGTGCGGCACTCCGGCCGACCGCGCGGCGGCGACGAGGTCCGCCATCGCCGGGACTGCGGCCGGTGCGTCGGGGACGGCGAGCTTGCCGCCGGGGTCGACGAAGTCGAACTGGGTGTCGACGTCCCAGAGGATCGCCTTCATGAGACGCGTTCGAGGCGCGGGTTCGGCCGCAGGCTTCGACCGAACTTCGCGGACGGCCGCCCGTCCGTGAGCACGATGTCGCCGGTGAAGTCGTTGGAGCCGCGGATCAGAGAGGAGCCGACGCCGTAGGCATCGACCGGCACACCGTCCGCCTCGAACTCGCGGATCTTGTCGACGGTGAAGCCGCCGGAGACGACGATGCGCACCTGGCCGAAGCCCGCGCCGTCGAGCGCCTGCCGCACCTTCCCAACGAGGCGTGGGTTGACGCCCGTCGGCTTGAAGTCGCCGAGCTCGCTCCAGAGCGAGCGGTCGACGAGCGACTCCGACGTGTCGAGCCGAACACCCCAGAGACGGGGGCCGAGCGCGTGGGCAACGTCGAGCGCCGTTCGGACCGAGTCGTTCTCGAAGTCGACGAGCACTGTGAGGTTCATGTCGGCCGGCGCCCAGTCGGCAAAGTGCCTCGCGGCCGCGACAGTGTCGCCGTCATAGGACGCGATCAGCGCATGCGGGACCGTGCCGAGACCGGTGCCGCCCCACCACGAAGCCTGCTCGTCGGTCGTGACGCCGACCGGTGCGCCGACGATCTGGCCGGCGACGTAGGCGGCGTAGCCGTCACCGGTCTGCACACGATGGTGATCATGCCGCGCCGGCATGAAGATCACATGCTTGCCGTTGGCGGCGCGCAGCACGTTGACGACGTTCGTCGTGATCAGCGTGCGCCGCGCGAGTGTTCCCAGATACACGGTCTCGAGGTGGGCGAAGGTCGTGTAGTCGCCTTCGATCGTGAGCACCGTCTCGTAGGGCGCGATCGCATCGCCGTCGTAGAGCGCGTGCACCGTGAGCGCGTCGTAGTCGTCCGCGCACAGCTTGAGGATGGCGAGAGCCTCGTCCATCCCGCCGAGATAGGAATGGCTCTTCTGGAAGACCTGCATCAGAACGTGCGGCTTGCGCCCGTCGTAGCGAAGCGCCTCGCGCGTGTGGTTGAAGTACGCGTCGGTGTACCAGCCCGCCCGCATCTTCTCGACGGGCAGGTCGAAGACGGTCGGGTCGAGTCGCTTACGTGTCGTGATCATGTTCGAGCTCCAGACAGGCCTGGAGCGCCGCGTCGGCGACCTCGAGCTGCGCGGGGCTCGGCTCGCGCGTGCCGAGCCGGTGCTGAAGCTCGTGGCCCGGCTTCGCGAGCGCGCGTGCGAGCGGGTGGCGAGGATGACGGGTCATCCAGCCGAAGAGCTCGACCGACGCCGCCATCGCTCCGACCACGCCGGCAGCCCGCGCGGCGGGCCGGTACCGCACCGGCACCTGCTCGGTGACGAGGTTGCTCGCCGCGTTCGTGAGCAGCATCGGGCCGATCAGATGCGACCCGCAGCGCTCGTGCTCCTTCGGGCGCGCGGCACCGTGCTCGTAGGTGCCGATCGAGATGTGCTCCGCGCCGTGGTACTCGGCGAGCTCCCCGCCGCGCAGCGCGAATGCGGCCGGCGCCACCGAGAGCGCGCTCGTGATCAGCTCGCGGACGACCGGGCGGAGCCCCGAGCGCTTGACCACCCGCAGGACGATCGCGCTCCCGATCATCGAGGCGAGCACCGTGGGGCCCTCCATCGGGAGCCGGGCCTCGGGCAGGGCGCGCTTGACCTGCGGGAGCAGGGCGAACGCCTCGGCGAGCCGCGCCGGGCCGCGCAGGAGCGGGTTGCGGACCGAGGCCGCACGGAGCCGCTTGCGGCGGCCGATCACCTTCAGCTCGCCGGCGTCGGTCCGCACCGCGCAGGCCCAGGCCTCCGGGCCGTGCACGAGGACGCCGTTCGCCAGAGCCATGCCACCGAGCCGGACCGGATCGCTCACCCCGTGGAGCGTAGCCGGAGCGCGGCCTGCAGCCGCGCTGCGGCCCGGCCGGGCGCGCCGTTGCCGAGCGGTCTCCCGTCCAGCGTGACGACCGGCATCACCTCACGGATCGACGAGGTGAGGAACGCCTCGTCGGCGCCTGCGAGCTCGGTCAGCGGGAACCGGCCCTCCGTAGCGGGCTCCAGCTCGAGCACGAGCTCGCGGGTCACACCGGGCAGCACGCCGGGCCGTGCGGCCGGCGTGCGCAGCTCGTCGCCGCAGCGCCACCAGATGTTCGCCGTGGCAGCCTCCAGCACGAGCCCGTCCGCCACCAGCAGCGCCTCGTCCGCTCCCTCGCGCTCGGCCAGCCGCCGTGCGGCGAAAGCCTCGCCATAGCTCGTCGTCTTCGCGCCCGCAAGGAGCGGTGCCGGCGCCCCGACGTCGACGGAGCGCAGGGCGAGACCGCGCGCGCGGATCTCCTCGAGATCCCCCGGCAGGCTCGCCGCCGTCGCAACGAGCTCCCGGTCGGTGCGATAGAGCCGCAGTACGTGATCGGGTGGTGCGGCGCCGGTGACGAGGCCGACCAGCTCGGCCAGCCCCTCGGCAGGCGGGAGCGCGAGCTCGTCGATCGAGAATCGGAACCGGCGGATGTGCCTGTCCAGCAGGAACGGAACGCCGGCATACGAGCGCACCGTCTCGAAGGCCGCCCCTCCGCGCAGCAAGGCCTCGTCGTCCGCGCGAAAGACGGGCGCCTCCGGGTCGACGAGGCCGCGCCCGGCGACCGCCACGGCGAGCAGGCTCAAACCGCGACCTTGCCGCTGATCGCCGCGAGGAGCGGACGCGCCTTCACCCACGACTCCTCGATCTCCGCGTCGGGCTCCGAGTCCCAGACGATCCCGCCCCCGACCCAGAGGTGGATGCGGCCGGCGGCGACGGCGAACGTCCGGATCGTCAGCGCGAGCTCGAAGTCGCCGTTCGCCTGGATCGTCCCGAGCGCGCCCATCGCCGCGCCGCGCCCGACGGGCTCGAGCCGGGCGATGTGGTCGATCGCCGCGATCTTCGGCGCACCGGTGATCGAGCCTCCCGGGAAGGTGGCGCGCAGGATCCCGGCGAGCCCGGCGCCGGGGCGCAGACGGCCTTCGACCGTCGAGACGAGATGCGTCACACCTGCGAGCTCGTGCTGGGCCATGAGGCTCGGCCAGCGAATCGATCCGGCCCGGCAGACGCGTGAGAGGTCGTTGCGCTCGAGATCGACGATCATCACGTGCTCGGCAGCGTCCTTGGCGTCGTCGACGTCCTCCCCGAGCGGCCGCGTGCCCTTGATCGGCCTCGTCCAGAGCCGGTCGCCCCGGCGGGCGAGGAAGAGCTCGGGCGAGGCCGAGACGATCGCCCAGCCGTCGCCGACGTAGGGCCGTGGGTGGAGCGGACGGAGCGGAGCGAGTGCGGCGGCGAGACCGGCCGGGTCGCCGTCGAAGCTCGCGGAGAGGTGCTGGACGAGGTTGACCTGGTAGACGTCGCCGCGCGCGATCGCGGCCCGCACCTCGGCGACGGCTGCGCCGTAGTCGTCGGGAGCCCAGGTGGGCTCCCACTCGCCGACCCGGCAGGCCGGCACCTCCCACGGGCCGGCCGGGTCGCCCGAGGGCCGGATCCGGGCCGCTGCGACGGGCAGCGGGCACGGCTCCGGGGGCGAGGGCCAGGGGCTCCGCCGCAGCGTCTCGGCCAGGCCGTAGCCGAGGTAGACGTCGGCGGCGAGCCCGTCTCGCAGCTCGTCGGCCAGGTAGTCCTCGAGTGCCTCGAGTGCTCCCTCGGGATCGTGGAGCTCAAGCACAGACGGTCTGGGCGGCATGGCGCAGGAAGCGCACGCCGAGCTCGAGGTCGGTCACCGGCACGCGCTCGTTCGCCGAATGGATCAGCCGTGCGGCGGCCTCGGCGTCAAGGTCGCGGGCCGGGAAGAACCCGTAGGCGACGGTGCCGAACGCCTCCCGCAGCCAGTGCGAGTCGGTGAACCCGGCGACGCAGAGCGGCGCCGCCAGGGCGCCCGGCTCCTCCGCCTCGACGAACGACTGTACGGCGTCCCACAGCGGGCCGCCGATCGGCGAGCGCGTGCCGCCTTGTGCCTCGGTGTTGACGAGCTCGTAGTCGCCGTCTCCGAGCCACGCACGCAACGACGCCTCGGCGCCGGCCGGGGTCTCGCCCGGCAGCAGCCGAACGTCGACGGTGATCTCGCACACGGCCGGAATCACGTTCCGCTTGTCGGACGCGTGCGCTCTCGTCGGCGAGACCGTCATGCCGAGCAACGGCTCGATCAGCTCACCGGCGAGCGGCGAGACAGCGCGCGCCGCCGCGAGCGCGTCCCCCGGGGCGGGGACGGAGCCGAGCAGCACGTCCAGGAAGCCTTCGACCTCCGGGATCAGCTGCGGCTCGGCTGTGAACTCGCCGAGCCTCGTCACGAACGGGGCCGCCTTCACGAGCGCGTTGTCGGCGATCGACGGCATCGATGCGTGGCCGCTGCGCCCGTGGACGCGGAGCAGGAACGGCGAGCTCATCTTCTCCGCCGTCGCGCAGAGGTAGAGCACGCGGCCGCCGAGCTCGATCCGGTCACCGGCTCCCTCGTTGACCGAGAAGTCCGCCCGGACGGCGTCGGGATGCGCCTCAACGAGCCATTCCAGGCCGAACCCGTCGCCGACCTCCTCGTCCGCCGCGGCGATGAAGATCAGGTCGCCGGAGCCCTGCCAGCCCGCTCGCGCGAGCGTCGCGACCGCCACCGCGGAGGCCGCGACCTCGCCCTTCATGTCGAGCGCGCCCCGCCCCCACACCTCGCCGTCGACGAGCTCGCCGCCGAACGGCTCGCGCTCCCACTCACGCGAGTCGGCGAGCACGACGTCGGTGTGCGAGAGGAGCGCCAGTGACGGGCCGTCGCCGCGGCCCCGGATGCGCGCCACGAGGTTGGCGCGCTCGGGCACGCGCGCGAACAGCTCGCACTCGACGCCGGCCGCCTCGAGATAGTCGCGCAGCGCCTCGGCCGCAAGCGTCTCGTTGCCGGGCGGATTCGTCGTGTCGAGGCGGATCAGCTCCTGCAGGAGCCGAACGACCTCGCTCATTTGCGGCGGCCGAGGACGAGCAGGTAGCGGCGCGGAGCACGCACGCCGCCGCCGTCGGTGCGGTAGCCCTCGTACAGCTCGACGAACGCCTGGTGGAGCTCCTCCTGCTGGGCCGGGTCGAGGCGCCGCAGCAGCGCGATCACCGGCGGCGCCGACTCCGAGAAGAGCTTCCAGATCTCCTCGCCCGTCTCGGCCTCGAGCCAGAGCGTGCCGTCCGCGAACTCGAGCTCGAAGTCGTCGGCGAGCATGTCCTCGACGTGATCCTCGCGGCCCCACTCGTACGCCTCGCGCCCTTCGATCGGCTCGTCGGTGAACCGCCGGTACAGCTCTCCGAGCTTCGAGTTCGGCTTCCAGGCGGTGAAGCCGAGCCGCGCGCCCGGGACCGCGACGCGGGCGATCTCGGAGGCGACGTTCGCATGGTCGGGCGCGAAGACGACGCCGAAGTTCGAAACGAGCACGTCGAAGGAGGCGTCGTCGTACGGGAGGTACTCGACGTCGCCGAGATCGAAGGCGATGTTCAGCCCCTCGTCGCCCGCGCTCGTGCGCGCCTTCTCGAGCATCGGCCCGGCGATGTCGATCGCGGACACCGCTGCGCCGAGGCGGGCGGCCCGGCGGGCCACCTCCCCCGTCCCCGTCACCAGATCGAGGACACGGTCGCCCGGCTGGATGCGCAGACGCTCGACCAGTTCGTCCTGCACCGGCGCGAACCGCGCCGCCAGCCGCTCGTACGTCCCGGTGCCCCAGACCTCGCTCATGCCTTCGAGAGCATACTTCTGCCCGTGGGAGACCTCTTCAGCGAGGCTGCCGACCGCAGGCTCGGCGCGTCCGCGCCGCTGGCCCAGCGTCTCCGGCCGCTGACCCTCGACGATTTCGCCGGGCAGGAGCACGTGATCGGGCCGGGGCGCGCGCTTCGGCTCGCGATCGAGCAGGACCGCGTGCCCTCGCTGATCCTCTACGGGCCGCCGGGCTCCGGCAAGACGACCCTCGCGCGCATCGTCGCGCAGACGACCGGCGCCGCCTTCGAGGAGCTGTCCGCGGTGTCGGCGACCGTCTCGAACGTCCGCGAGGTGCTGGCGCGGGCGCGCGAGCGGCTCGGGGCGAGCGGTCTGCGCACGATCCTCTTCCTCGACGAGATCCACCGTTTCAACAAGGCGCAGCAGGATGCACTGCTGCCCGGTGTCGAGGACGGGCTACTGACGCTGATCGGCGCGACGACGGAGAACCCCTACTTCGAGGTCAACTCGGCGCTCCTGTCCCGCGCGCAGATCTACGAGCTCGACCCGCACTCGATCGAGACCCTGCAGGAGGTCGTGCGCCGAGGCGCCCAGGCCCTGGACGTCGACGTCTCGCCGCAGGTGGAGGAGCTGATCGCCACTCGAGCCGGCGGAGATGCCCGCAACGCGCTGAACATCCTCGAGCTGTCGGTCGAGACCGCGCGGGCCGAGGGCGGCGCGCTCGAGGAGCGCCACGTGGACGACGCAGCACGCAAGCGGCCGCTCGCGTACGACAAGGGAGGCGACAAGCACTACGACTTCATCTCCGCGTGGATCAAGTCGACCCGCGCCGGGGATGTCCAGGCCTCGGTCTACTACCTCGCCGCGATGCTCGAGGGAGGCGAGGACGCGCGGTTCGTCGCGCGCCGCATGATCATTCTCGCCTCCGAGGACATCGGCAACGCCGACCCGCAGGCGCTCGTCGTGGCGGTCTCGGCGGCACATGCGGTCGAGCACGTCGGGCTGCCCGAAGCACGCCTCAACCTCGCGCAGGCGGCGGTCTATCTCGCGCGAGCGCCGAAGTCGAACGCCTCCTACGTGGCGATCGGAAAGGCGACGCAGGCGGTTCGCGAGCGCGGTGCGCTGCTCCCCCCGGCTGCCCTCCGCTCCGCCTCCTACGCGGGCGCGAAGAAGCTCGGCCGCGGCGAGGGCTACATCTACCCGCCGGCCGATCCCGCCGGGTACGACGTGGACTGCCTCCCCGACGAGCTGAAGGGAACCGTGTTCTACGAGCCGTCCGGGAACGGCGAGGAGATCTAGAGGATCCTCGCCCCGAGGGCGCTCGCGACGAGCTCGACGGCGAGCTCCGCCGTTCCGTTCTCCCGGTCGAGCACCGGATTCACCTCGACGACGTCCAGCGAGTCGAGCAGGCCCGACTCCGAGACGAGCTCGAGCGCGAGGTGCGCCTCCCGGTAGGACAGGCCGCCCCGCACGGGGGTGCCGACGCCCGGCGCGAACATCGGATCGACCGCGTCGAGATCGAGGCTGACGTGGACGAACGACGCGCCGCCGAGGAACTCGAGCGCCTCGGCCATCGTCGGCTCGACGCCGCGCCGGTCGATCTCGCTCATGGTGAACACCTTGACGCCGAGCTCGTGGATCAGCTCCCGTTCGCCGGGATCGAGCGAGCGGATCCCGAACAGCGCCGCACGGGTCACCGAGGGCGTCGGGAAGGCCTCGCTCACGAACGCGTCGCCGGCGGCACCGAGCGCCGCCGCGAGCGGCATCCCGTGCACGTTGCCGCTCGGCGAGGTGCCGGGCCGGTTGAGGTCGCCGTGCGCGTCGATCCACAGCGTCGCTCCCGGGCCTCGCGACCTCGCCATTCCTCCGAGCGTGCCCATGGCGATCGAATGGTCGCCGCCGAGGACGAGCGGGACGAGCGACTGATCGGCCGCCTCGCCGACGAGGGCCGCGACGCGCTCGCACGCCTGCAGGATCGGCGCAAGGTAGCGGGCCGCCGGATCGCCGACGTCGGTCGCCTCCGGCACCGGGGAGCGGACGTCGCCCCAGTCGCTCACCTCGTGCCCGATGTCGCGCACGCGCGCCTCGAGCTCGGCGTAGCGAATCGCCGACGGCCCCATGTCGACCCCGCGGCGCCCGGCCCCAAGATCGAGCCCGGCCCCGATGATCGCGACCCGTTTCGGTGTCTCGCGGCTGCTCATGGCGAAGGAATGTACGCCATCCCGCCGCCGAGACCGACCCGGGCGGGCTCGGTCCACACGCGCTTGCCGGAGCGGCGATACCCCGGCGAATCGTCATGGCTCCGGCTGTGCCGGAGCCGGATTCGACGGGGTGAGGTGGCGAGGGCCGGACTTGAACCGGCGACACCACGGTTTTCAGCCGTGTGCTCTACCAACTGAGCTACCTCGCCCTGCGGGTCGCAAGTGTAGCCGCACGAAAAGAGACGTCCGGACCGGTGCTACCGCGTCGCGAACGTCTCTGTGCCCCGCACCCTACGCCACCTCGTCCTTGCGGGCAAGGAGGGCCAGGCCTCCGTTGGACGAGAAGTCCGCTACGTGGGCGAAGCCGCGCCGCTCGAGGCGCGCGCGCACCGTTTGCAGGGGCACCCAGATCGGCGTGCGGTCTCCCATGCTGAAGGCGATTGCGACCAGGCCGCCGGGCCGGGTCACCCGGTCGAGCTCGTCGAAGAACGGGATCATGTTGTTCAACGTCACGAGGTCGAAGCTCTCGTCGTCGAAGGGAAGACCGGATGCGTCCGCCACCGAGTAGTGCTCGCGCCCGAGCCGCCGTGCCTCGGCGATCATCCCGGCCGACGCGTCCACGCCGAGCACCTCGGCGTCGGGCCACAGTTCGGACAGGAGCCGCGCCACCGCTCCGGTTCCCGTGCCGACGTCGAGCGCCTGCGCCGGCGGATCGGGCAGCGACTCCAGCGCCGCGATCATCGGGGCGAGCCGTTCGCGGCTCACGCGCGTTGCGTCCCATTCAGGAGCGAGCCGGTCGAAGTTGCGGGTCAGCGGCCGCCGGAAGACCCACCAGAGAAACGGCGCCCGGACAACGATGGTCGTGACGAGCCGGGCGAACCGCTGGCCCGGCGTCACGGGACTGCGATCCTGAGCTCGTCTCCCGAGGCCGCCCCGGTCAAGCGCCCCGCATCGCCGCTGCTGATCGCAAGGGTGACGAGGCCGTACGAGTCCTCGTACAGGATCAGCTCGCCGGGCGCCGTGTCGGCGAACGTGCCCGCGACGAACGCGAAGTAGCGATCGAGCCCGATCCGCACCTCGACACGGTCGCCGTTCACAAGGCCCAGCGCATCGATGTGCGACCGGCGAACATTCGTCGCGACATTGCCGAACCGGTCGACGGAGAGCACCGTCGCCGAGATCCGGGTCTTCCCGACCTCGGGATCGGGCAGGTCGATCCGGACGAGCCCGCCGGGGTCGAGCGGAGGCCCCAGCTCCGCGAGCGCGACGCCGGAGGCGAGATGCGCTGCCGCCGGTGCGAACACATCGCGCGCGTGAAAGGTGCGCGAGACCTCGGGCAGGCGATACCGCTCGCTCGTGAGCTCGTGCGCCGCGTCGATGCCGAGCTCGTCCGCCGTGAGCGTCAACAGTCCGTTGTCCGGCCCGACGAACAGGCGCCCGTCGACAGTGGAGACGGCGACGGCACGGCGGTCTCCGCCGACACCGGGATCGACGACCGCGAGGTGCACGCCAACCGGTTGGTACCGGGTCGTGTTGCGCAGAACGAGCGCGCCCTGGAGGACCGCCTGCGGTTCGATGCCGTGGGTGATGTCGATGATGCGCGCCTCGGGCGCGATGCCTGCGATCACCCCGTGACACGTCCCGACGAAGTCGTCCTGCAGCCCGAAGTCGGTGAGAAACGTGATGACGGTCAAGGTGCGGACTCCATCAGATCCCGCACGGCCGCGACGAGCCCAGCGAGATCGTGCGTCGCCGCCTCGGCCGCGACCTGGAGCCCGCACGAGCGCGCGGCCCGGCTCGTCTCGGGGCCGATCGTGACAACGGGCAGCGCCCCGCCGATGCCGGCGTAGGCGCGCGCCGCCGAGCCCGACGCGAGCACGACCACGTCGCCGTCCGGCGGAGCAGGCGCCAGGAGGCGGGTGCGGTACAGAGGCGCGAAGTCCGCTCCGAGCGCGTCGATCGGGCCTCGACGCGCTCCTTCGGCAGCGGCGAAGAGGACGCGGCCGGCGGGACGCGGGAACTCGCGGAGCAGACCGTCCTGGGTCGACTCGCGCGGCACGAACGCCGGCTCGATGCCGTGGGCGCGCAGCGCCTCGGCGGTGCCCGGGCCGACGGCGGCGACCGCGGGAAGGTTGCGCCCGCGTGCGGCGAGCTCGTCCGCACCGTTCGGGCTCGTGACGATCACCCAGTCGTAGCCGGCCGCATCGACCGGCTCGTCGGACGTCCGTTCGATCTCGATCAAGGGGCACTCGACCACCTGCGCGCCGGCCGCATCGAGGGCTGCGACGAGTGGTCGCGCCTGCGCCCGCGGCCGGGTCACGATCACCCTCATCGCGCGGCGGCGAGACCCGCCAGTTCCTCGGCGAGCGCGACGGGGTCGTCGCCGGTGCGCCGCTCGATCCATGCTCCGTCCTCGTCCGCGATCAGCGCCTGGAGCGTGGCACCGTCGTGATGGGCCGCGACCGGCGCGAGGCAGCCGCCGCCGATCGCCGCCACACACCGGCGCTCGGGCTCGACGCGCCGCCGGGTCTCGCCGTGGTCGGCGCGGGCCACGAGCTCCTCTTCACCCGCTCTGACCTGGAGCGCGAGCGCGCCTTGCGCCGCCTCGGGCAGCATCAGCTCGGGCTCGAGCCGGGCGCCGATCTCACCCGCGAGCCCGAGCCGGTCGAGACCGCAGGCGGCCAGGACGATCGCGTCGAGCCCGCGCTCGCGCAGCTTGCGCAGCCGCGTCTCGACGTTGCCGCGGAGCGGCTCGACCGAGAGCGACGGCTCGAAGGCGAGCAGCTGGGCGCGCCGGCGCACGGAGGCGGTGCCGATGCGCATGCCCGGCTGGATCGCAGCCGCCCCGATCAGGGCATCGCGCGGGTCGTCGCGCTCGAGGTACGCACCGACCGCGAGACCGTCGGTGTCGGTCGAGGTCATGTCCTTCGCCGAGTGGACCGCGACGTCGATGCGGCCGCCGAGCAGCGCCTCCTCGATCTCCTTCACGAAGACGCCGCGGTCGCCGATCTCGCCGAACGGCTTCGTCCGGTCGCGGTCGCCGGCGGTGGTGATCGGCACGAAGGCGATCTCGATCCCGGGGGCGCGCAGTGCGGCCGCTGCCTGCTCGGCCTGCGTGAGCGCGAGCCTAGATCCGCGGGACCCGATGCGGACGAGCACAGACAGCCCTCCCTCGACGCGGCGAGCGCCCGCACACCGGCCGGACGCGCTCGACGCGCAGGAATGCGGACGGGACGAGCGACGGCAGCGGCGCGACGCGCCGGGCCTTCATTCGTCCTCCAGACCGAAGAGGTGACGCACCGCGTTGGCGTAGGCCGCCCCATCCGGGCTGACCGCGGCCTCCTTCATGCGGATCGTCGGCAGGTGAAGGAGCTTGTTCAGGATCTGCGAGGTCACCGACTCGATCGTCCGCCGCTCGTCGTCCGAGACCCGGCCCTTCAGCTTCGCGAGCTCTGCGTTGCGAATCTCCTCGGCCCGCGCGCGTAGCGACGTGATCGCAGGCACCACATCGAGCGAGGCGCGCCACGCGCGGAAGCGCTCGGCCTCCTCCGCCACGAGCTCCTCGGCGCGCTCCGCCTCCGCCCGGCGGCCGGCGAGCGTCTCGGCGACGACGGCTTCGAGGTCGTCGATGTCGTAGAGGAAGCAGCCGTCGAGCAGGCCGATCCCCGAGTCGAGATCGCGCGGCACGGCGATGTCGATGAAGAAGAGCGGTGTGCGCCGCCTGCCCGGCACGTCGCCGGCATGGAGCACCGGGCCGGGCGCGCTGGTCGAGGACACGACGACGTCGACCTCGCCGAGACACCGGGCCAGGTCGTCCAACGTGAGCGCCTGCCCACCGAAGCGCTGCGCCAGCTCGCGCGCCGCCTGCAGCGTGCGGTTCGCGACGAAGGCGATCTCGGCGCCCCGCGAGGCGAGGTTCGAGGCTGCGAGCTCGCCGATCCGGCCGGCACCGATGAGGAGGACGCGCCGCCCGGCGAGGTCGCCGAACACCTGGGCGGCGAGCGCGGCGGCTGCCGAGGAGACAGACGCGGGGCTCTCGCCGATCGCCGTCTCGGTGCGCACGCGCTTGCCGACGGCGAGCGCCTGGCGAAAGACGTGATCGACGAGGGGGCCCGGCTCGACGGACTCGTAGGCGGCGCGGACCTGGCCGAGGATCTCGCCCTCCCCGGGCACGAGCGAGTCGAGCCCGCCTGCGACCCGGAAGAGATGCAGCGCCGCCGCGTCCTCGTGCAGCCGGTAGACGACGCCGTCGAGCGGCTCGCCCGCGAGGTGCTCGAGCGCGGCCAGGACAGCGGCCTCGTCGATCCCGTCCGCATAGAGCTCGGTGCGGTTGCAGGTCGAGAGGCAGACCGCGTCGCCCAGCGAGCGGGCGAGCGCCGCGGCCGCCTCGAGATCGAGGGTGACGCGCTCCCGCAGCTCGACCGGCGCCACGTGGTGCGACAGGCCGACGAGGGTCAAGGTCACGTGAAGTGGCTCCCCGCCAGGACGAGCCGCGCGACGATCACGAGCGCGAAGCCTCCGAGCGCGAAGTAGGCGGCCCTGCGGCCGGTCGGCCGGAGCGCGAGGAACCCGCCGTAGACGAGCCACGTGAGGAGCGTGGCCACCTCGAGCGCATCGAGCGAGCCGCCGCGCTCACGCTGACGGATCACCCCGGCCGCCAGGCCGAGCGTCAGCAGAGGCAGCGACACGGCGATCGTCCGCCACGTGAGCCGCTCGAGCGAGGCGAGCGGCGGGAGCCGCAGCCGCAGGATGTCGGCGGCGCGGCGCTTCAGGCGCCCCTCCTCCCAGAGATAGAGGCCGGCCAGGGCAGCGGCGAGCGTGAAGCCGGCGAAGGCCGCGAGCACGAGCCCGACGTGCAGGGCGAGGAACAGGTTCCCGTAGCCCGACTTCACACCCTGGCTCGTGCCGCCGCCGATCCGCGCCACGAGGAAGAGCGCTGCCGCGAGCGGCATGACCGCGAGGCCGAGCAGGCGGAACCGCGGCCGGCAGCCCCAGATCAGATAGGCGCCGACGACGAACCAGACGAAGAGGTTGAGCGAGCCGGCCCAGCTCGACCACGGGAAACCGTCGGCGCCGGCGGCCTGGGCTGCGAGCAGCGCGGTCTGGGCGATCCAGCCGAGGCGCACGCCCCAGGTGGCGGCCCGCGACGTGCGCGCGGAGGCGTAGGCGAAGGCCGCCTCGCCGTAGCCGAGGAGCGCCGGCCAGAAGAGGGCCTCAACCACGGTCGCGCGCCCTCTCGACCAGGTCGGCGAGCTGTCTCTGCAGCCGCCCGAGCTTCGCCGCGATCAGGGCGACCCACGCGAGCACGGTGACGAAGATCACGAGATACGCGGCAGCGACGTACTGCCACTCCGAGGGAGGGCTCGGGCTCATGTCAGGAGCTCGCGCAACTCGCGCACGTGGGCGTCGAGTCGCTTGCCGGCGAGCTCCACCTGGTACAGCGTCGCGAAGAGCGTGAGCACGGCGGCGAACGACACGCAGAACACGAAGAACTGCGACCCGGCCATCTGCGGCCCGTGGGAGTTGAAGACGACAGGATGGATGAACTTCTGCGAGAGGCGGATCGCGAGGAACGAGACGGGGATCAGCACGACGCCGAAGAGCGCGTAGACGGCGCTCAGGTTGGCTCGGGCGGGGCCGGGCTCGACCGAGAAGCGCAGCATGAAGTAGGCGCAGTAGAAGAGGAACAGCACGAGGAAGAGCACGAGCTGGTTCTCGCTCCACGACCACCAGACGCCCCAGGACGCCTTCGCCCAGATCGAGCCGGTCACGAGCGTCAGCGCGCCGAAGATCACGCCCTGGTGGATCGCGACGTAGCTCTCCAGATCGGCCCGCTCGTCGCGCGTGCGCAGATACCGCAGCGCCTTCCAGGCGCCCCAGCCGAAGCACGCATACGACGTGAGCGCGATCGGGACGTGGAAGTAGAAGATCCGCTGCGAGAAGCCCTGATCGGCGTCGGTCGGCGCGTAGAAGAACACGAGCCCGAGCGCGAGCCCCGTCAGGCCGGTGCAGACGAGAGCGAGCACGGGCAGTCCCAGATGCGTCTTCACGGCGTCTGCATCGTAGTCCGACGCTCCTAGGTCTCCGACACGACGTACTCGAACGCCGCCCAGCTCAGCACCGCGAAGATCGCGTCGTAGAGCAGCAGGAACCAGAGGTACCGCCCGACGCCGCCGACGACGATCGGGATGGCCATCGGCAGGAAGAGCAACGGCAGAAGGAGCTCGCGCGCCCGTCCGGCGACGGCCATCGCGCCGAAGAGCGTGCCCACGGTCGCGATCCCGATGTCCGCCAGGGCGACCGCCGCGATCGTGCGGCCGTCGAGCCCCGAGAAGAACGCCGCGAACGCCGGCAGCGCGACCACCTCGGCTGTGACGAGGAACGCGAGCACGGCCAGCGTCTTGCCGAGCCAGATCGCACTGCGGTCGCAGGGTGCGAGAACGAGCGCGTCGAACATCCCCTGCTCGCGCTCGGGGACGAATGCGCGCGTCAGCCCCAGGAGCGCCGTGAAGATCAGGGCGGCCCAGAGCAGCCCCAGCGCCGCCTCATGGCTCGACCCGCGCGGCAGGGCGAAGTGGAAGATCGTCAGCGCGGCGAGCACGAAGAGGAGCATCGCCGGGAGCGTCTCCTTCGCCCGCAGCTCCAGGAGGAGGTCCTTCCGCGCGAGTGCCGCCACGTCGCTCGCGTAGTTCATGCGAAGGCCAGACGCTCGGTCGCGCGGCGCTCGACGCGCTCGGGCTCGTGCGTCGCCACGACCCACGTCCGCGGCTCGTCGAGAATGCCGTCGAGCAGCTCGGCACCCTGCGCGTCGAGTGCGTTGTACGGCTCGTCGAGCAGCAGGAGCGACGGCTCGTGCAGCAGCACACGGCACAGGCCGAGCCGCTGCTGCATCCCGCGCGAGAACGTCGAGACGCGGTCGTGGCGCACGTCCCAGAGCCCGAAGCGCTCGAGCAGCATCCCCACCCGCTCGCCCCGTTCGGGAAGCCGGTAGAGCCGGCCGAACAGCGTCAGGTTCTCGAGAGGCGAAAGCTCGCGGTAGACGAGCGGCTCATGCCCCAGATAGCCGATCGTGTGACGGTCGGGCAGGCTCAATGCGCCCGCAGTCGGCGCGGCCAGGCCCGCCAGCACCCGGAGAAGCGTCGTCTTGCCCGAGCCGTTCGGGCCGGTGACGAGCAGGAAGCCGCCCTCGTCGAGATCCAGGTCGACCCCGGCGAAGACACGGCGGTCGCCGTAGCGCTTCGCCAGGCCGCGCGCGGTGATCACGACCGGTACACCTCTGCAGCGGCCCGGTGAAAGCCGTCCGGCTGCCCGGCGGCGGCGAAGGTGTCCGCGATCTCCTCCATCTCGCCGGCCCAGCGCCAGCCCTTCGTCGCGGCGGCGCGCTCTGCGCGCGGCAGCTGATCCGCGAGCTCGCGCGCCGCAAGGCGCCATTCGTCCTCGACGGCGAAGTGGCGGGCGACCTCCCGGATGGCGAGCAGCATGGCGGTCGTCCCCTTCGACCACGCGGCGTAGGCCATCTTCACCGCGGATGCGTTCGCGACGAGCCGCGACTCGAGCACTGTCCCCGCGAACAGGTCCGCCACCGAGGAAGCAAGCGGGCCGGAGAGGTACAGGGTCGTTCCGGCCTCTCGCGGCGGCCCGCCGACGATGCCGCCGTCGACATGCCGCGGATGGAGCGCCGCGATCTCGAGGGCGTGCGCCGGAGACACGGCGTTCGCGTCGACATAGATGCCGTCGAAGCCCTCGAGCATTCTTGCGACGGCGACCGCCGCGTGCGGCGGGCAGATCGAGAGGAGCAACTCGGACTGGTTCGCGAGAGCGGCGACGGTGCCGGTGTCGCGGAACGATCCGGCCCGCGAGCGCGTCGCCTCGCTGCGGCCCTCCGAGGCCCACAGCACCTCGTGGCCGTTCCCTTGCAGGACGAGGCCGACCGCGGAGCCCATCTCGCCGGGATGAAGCAGCCCGACGATCACAGCACGTCGGCGAGCACGAAGACGAAGAACGCGAGCGAGATCACCCCGTTCATCGTGAAGAACGCCGCGTCGAGCCGGCGCAGGTCACCCGGCCGGACGAGCGTGTGCTCGTAGACGAGCAGGGCCGCGACGATCCCGACACCGATCCAGTAGAGCGGCCCGACGTCGAGCCCGAGCCCCGCGGCGGTCAGGAACACGATCGTCGCCAGGTGGAGGACACGCGCAGCCGCGAAGGCGCCGCTCTCGCCGAAGCGCGTCGCCCACGAGTGCAGCCCCTGCTCGCGATCGACGTCGACGTCGAAGAGCGCGTAGAAGAGGTCGAAGCCCGTGACCCACGTGGCGACGCCGGCACCGAGCGCCCAGGCCTGCCAGGGCAGGTCTCCCTTGATCGCCGCCCAGGCCCCGACAGGAGCGAGCCCGTCGATCGCGCCGAGCCAGAAATGGCACAGCCAGGTGAACCGCTTCAGATACGGGTAGACGACGAAGGCGGCGACGGGGATCGGCGAGAGCGGGCGCACGAACGGGTTCAGCTGCCAGACCGCGAAGAGATAGACGGCCAGCGAGACCAGGCAGAAGACGATCACGGCCGGCCCGGTGAGCGCGCCGGACGGCAGCTCGCGCGCAGCGGTGCGGGGATTGGCGGCGTCGATCCGCGCGTCGATCAGCCGGTTCAAGGCCATGGCGAGCGAACGGGCGCCGATCATCGCGACGGTGATCCAGATCAGGTCGTGCGCGGACGGCACGCCGCCCACGGCGAGGAATGCACCGACGTAGGCGAACGGCAGGGCGAAGATCGTGTGCTCGAACTTGACGAGCCGGTAGTAGAGACGCGCCACCCTCACGCGCTACGTCTGCCGGTGGGAGGTGGCGTGGTCGGCGAGGAGCGCAACCGCGTGACCGATGGCCGGCTGCAGCACGGCGTACCCGTCGCGGCAGCCGCCGGGCGAACCGGGCAGGTTGACGACGAGGGCGCGCCCGACCACGCCTGCGACCCCGCGCGAGAGGAGGCCGTGCGGGGTCTTGGCGATCGAATCGGCTCGGAGGGCCTCCGCGATCCCGGGAGCCTCGCGCTGCAGCACGGTGCGCGTCGCCTCGGGCGTCACATCGCGCGGCGCGAGCCCCGTGCCGCCGGTCGTGAGCACGAGCTCGGCGGACGCGGCGAGCTCCTCGATGGCTGCGGCGATCTCGTCGGCCTCGTCGGGCACGACGCGCCGCTCGACCTCGTGGCCGTCTCCGCGCAGGAGCTCGTCGAGCAGGTCGCCGCTCGTATCGTCCGCCGCGCCCCGGGAGACGCGGTCCGACACCGTCAGGACGGCCGCTTTCATTCCTTCCTCTTCTCGACGAGCTCGACGGTGAACGTCATCTCCTTGTCGATCGCCTTCGCCATGTCGTAGACGGTCAGCGCGGCGACAGAGGCGCCGGTGAGGGCCTCCATCTCGACGCCGGTCTGCGCGGTCGTCTCCGCCGACGCGAGGATCTCGACGCCGTCGGGGAGCACGCGCAGCTCCACCGCGACGTGCGAGAGCGGCAGCGGATGGCACAGCGGGATCAACTCCGAGGTCCGCTTCGCCGCCATGATCCCGGCCAGCTGGGCGGCGGCAAGGGCATCGCCCTTCGGGAGCCGCCCCAGACGGGCCGCCGTCGCCGGGGCCATGTGCACCACGGCGCGGGCGGCGGCGCGGCGGCGCTGCGCCGGCTTGTCGCCGACATCGACCATCCTCACCGACCCGCTCTCGTCGACATGCGACAGCTCCGTCATCGCCGGAAGATTACGTCGCCGGGAGCGGCAGGTCGCCGAGGAGACCCGCGATCCAGCGCGAGAGGTCGTGTTCGCGCACCTGGGCGCGCAGCCCGTCGGCGCGGCGGCGGCGCTCGGACGGCTCCATCGCGAGCGCCTCGTGCAGCGCCCGTGCCTGCCCCCAGACGTCGAACGGGCTCACGCCGAGCGCCCAGTCCCCGAGCTCGGCGAACGAGCCGGCGTTCTCGGAGAGCACGAGCACCCCGTCGCGCTGGTTGACCAGCGGGCCCTCCTTGGCGACGAGGTTCAGCCCGTCCGAGACCGGATTGACGAGGAGCACGTCGTACTGCTTGTAGGCCGCGACCGATCGTGGGAAGTCGTCCGCGACCTGCACGTCGATCACCGGCCCGAACCGGTCGTTCACCTCGCGAACCGCCCGCTCGATCTCGGCGACGTACGCGACGTACTCGGGGATCGCCTGCCGGGAGGGATCGAGCAGCGCGAGCATCGTCACGCGGCCGCGCCACTCCGGATGCTCTTCGAGCATGAGCGCGAACGCATGGAACCCGCGCACGATGTTCTTCGACGGATCGGTGCGGTCGACCCTGACGATCAGCTTCTCGGGCCGCGGCAGCCTCGCCTCCGCGGCGCGGACGGCCTCGCTCTCCTGCAGCCGCTCGAACTCGTCGATGTCGACGGAGAGCGGATGGTGCGTGATCTTGGTCCCGTGCGTCCCGCCGACGACGTCCTCGCAGCTGCGCTCGAAGTTCTGCGCCCACCTCCTCGTGTGAAACGCGACGACGTCGTTCGCGAGCAGGCCCTCGTGCACGGCGCGGCGCATCGGCTCGGGCAGCACCGACCAGTCGGTCGGCCACGGGATGTGCACGAAGTGCGCGAGTCGCGCATCCGGCCGCGCGCTGCGCACGAATCCCGGCGCGAGGTACAGGTGGTAGTCGTGGAAGAAGACGGTCGCCTCCGGATGGTCGTCGAGCGCAGCGACGACCGCGTCCGCGAGCGTCCGGTTGACGCGTTCGTACCCTTCGTGCCAGGCGTCGTGGAAGGCGCGGCCGAGCTCCGGTCGGAAGGTCTGATCCCACAGCGCGTGCTGGATGAACCACAGCATCGGGTTGGCGACGACGTTGTAGTAGCGGTCGTACGCCTCCGCATCGTGTGCGACCAGAACGACGTCGCCGCCCGACGACTCGCGGGCGACCACCCGGTCCTCATCCGTCGTCGCGCTCGCGATCCAGATCACGTGGTGGTGCTCGCGCACCCCACGCAGCGCCGTCACGAGCCCGCCGCCGCCCCGGCGCTCCACGCGCCTGCCGTCGATGTTGTCGTACGTCACGGGGCCGCGGTTCGAGGCGACGATCAGCGTTGACCGATCAGACAACGAGGATCTCGCTCTCGCCCGTGTCGTTCCCTGCGAGCTTGTTGAACAGGACGAGCCAGTCCCGCAGCAGGCGCGGCGTGAGGAAGTGCCTGCGCACGTGCTCCTTGCCGTGCAGCGCGCGGACGCGCGCCTCATCCGGGTCGCGCAGGATCTCGATGCACGCGGAGGCGCACGACTCGACCGAGTCGACGAGCCAGCCCGTGACGCCGTTGTCGATCTGGGCAACGATGCCGCCGACGCGGCCTGCGACCATCGGCCGGGCCTTCCAGAGCGCCTCGGTGACGGTGAGCCCGAACCCCTCCTTCGTCGACTTCTGGATCAGCGCGTGCGAATGGACCTGGAACGCGTTCACCTCGACGGCGCCCACGTTGTTCATGTTGCTGAGGATGTAGATGTCCGGGTCGCCGTCCGCATGCTCGGCCGTGCGCTTGTAGTAGTCCCAGCCTTCCGGATCGTCGTGGGCCATCGACCCGACGAGCGCGAGCTGCACCTCCGGGAAGCGCCGCTTGACCTGACGGTACGCGTCGATCACGCCCAGCGGGTCCTTCCACGGATCGAACCGAGACACCTGCGTGAGCAGCGGGCGCTCGACGTCGATGCCGAACTGGTCGACGATGTAGGCGGCGTCCTCGGGCGACAGCGCCATGTTCTTGGGCATCAGCGGATCGATCGCCGGCGGCCAGACCACCGCCAGGGGGAGATCGGCGTGCGGCACGTACTGGCGCATGTGGAAGATCGCGGCGTCGAAGCGATGGATCGACGGCAGCAGCACGTCGAAGACCTGCTCGTTCGGGGTCGAGAAGTCGATGTGTCCGCGCCAGATCCAGTGCGCACGCCGGTCGGGAAACGAGTCGATCATGGCAACCGGCTGCGGGTCGTGGATGATCACGTAGTCGTAGTCCGCCTCCGAGAACTCGGCAGCGTTCCCCCGGTTGAAGCGGGCGAAGATCGCCTGCTCCTCCTCGGTCAACGACCGCGACGCGCCCTGCAGGCCGTTGTGGATCGCCTTCGTGACGTTGAAGAACTCGTCCTCGCCGTGAATGATCCGCCACTCGACGTCGAGGCCGGCGTCCGCCATCAGCGGGACCAGCGTGTAGTTGATCTCGGCCACCCCGCCGCCGAATGCGGTCGCCGAGACATGCACGACGCGCTTGCCCTGCAGCGGCTCGGCCAGCCGCCCTATCTCGTTCATCAGACCGCGCGAGACCAGCGTGGCGTAGTCGCCGAGCGCCTTGTGCCCAACGTTGACGAGTGGCAGCAAACCTAGAACAGCTTGACGAAGCGCAGGGACGACCCGCCCTGCTCGCGCTCCCGGATCTCGAGCTCGTCGGCGAGCGCCTCGATGATCGCGATCCCGAGCCCGCCCTCGTTGAGCTCCTGCCCGTCGAGCATGTCGCCGGGCCGGTCGGGCGGCTCGAAGCCCGCGCCGTCGTCCGTCACCTCGACGACGAGCCGGTCCGAGTGAAGCTCGTAGAGGATCTCGACGCTGCCCTGGCCGTCCGCGTACGCATGGCGCACGGAGTTGGTGCACGCCTCGGTGAGAGCGAGCTTGAGGTCGCCGAGCACCTCCTGCGGCAGGGGCTGCGGCCGGAGCCGGACGAGGCCGGTCAGGGCGAGCCGGCCGAGCGTGATGTACTCCGGCTTGGCCGGAATCGTGAGCCGAATTGCCCGTGTGTGCCCGTTCGCGTCCACCGCACCGGTCCATTCCCATTGAATTCGGAAGATAAACCTCAGAGATTCTGCCGAAACCTGCGCGAACGAGATTCGGCGTACCGTCCAGATTCCCTCTCGGCGCCGTTCCTAATCCGCTCCTAGCCGGCCGGCCGCTCGCCGAGCGTCACGCGCACGACCCGGCGGTGGCCGCCGCGCACGACCGTGAACGGCACCGTCTCGCCCGGAAGGAGCCGTTCGGAGACGATCCGGACGACGTCCTCGGCGTTCGTGACCGGAAGACCGTCGATCGCGACGACCGCGTCGCCGCCCACCTTGAGCGCCTGCCCTTCGTAGACGACGTCGGTCGGGCCGGCCACGAGCCCGGCCCGTGCGCCCGCGCTGCCCTTCGTGACGGCGTCGACCAGCGCACCGTTGTGCGCGGCGTATCCGAACTTCTTCGCGATCGCCGGGGTCAAGTCCTCCGTCGTGATCCCGACGTAGGCGTAGCGGACGCTTCCGTTCGCGAGCAGCTGCTGCATGGACCGCCGCGCGGAGTCGATCGGGACCGCGAACCCGACGCCCTCGAACCCGGAGCCGGTGCCGCTCGAGCGGATCTGGGCGTTGATCCCGATCGCACGGCCACGCGCGTCGAACAGCGGCCCGCCGGAGTTGCCGTGATTGATCGGGGCGTCGGTCTGGATCGCATCGACGAGGTTGTAGCGGCTCGTCAGGGAGGGAATCGAGCGCCGGATCGCCGAGACGACGCCGACCGAGAGCGAATCCGTGTTCCCGAACGGGCTCCCGATCGCGGCGACCGGCTGCCCGACGACCACCCGGCTCGAGTCGCCGAGCGGCACGGGGTCCAGCGCATGCAGGGCCGGGTCGACGCGGATCACGCCCACGTCGTCGTAGAGGTCGAAGCCGACCACGGCCGCCGGCACGCGGTCTCCGTCCGAGAACTCGACATAGAGGGTGTGCGCGGGCGTCGCCTGCCCGAGCGCGACCTGCGGCTGGCCCGCGTTCGTGATCACGTGGGCGTTGGTCAGGATCAGGCCGGTGGGGCTGACGACGAAGCCGGACCCCTGGGCCGCGCTCGCGTCGGGAACGTTGCCCGAATCGAAGTACGAGATGATCGTCACGACGCCCGCCGAACGGCGGCGGAAGATCTGGGCCGGCGCGAAGCCGTTGCCCGCGAGCGGCTTTGCGACGACGACCGGGGCCGCGTCCCCGGCGCGCGGCGGCGCCTGGGCGACGACCACGGTCTTCGTCGTGGTCCTCCCGAGCCAGCCGGTGGCCTTGCCGACGGCGAGCACCGCGAGGCCGCCGAGCACGGCGGCGACGAGGGCGATGGCAGCAGCAGAGCTCGAGCGCACCGGCGGCCCACTCTAGCCGCGCCGGGCGGCGCCTGCTCCGATTTGGCTCAGCGACAGCGATTGCGCGATTTCACGGCGAAAGGCTCGAGCACGACGCCGTGTCCCTGTGCCTGTAGGACTCGGCGCGACATCAGCCACGGCCCCAACAGATCAGAACGTCGTGCGCCGCGTCCCCGCGCGCCGCCCACCGCCAGAAGGGCTTGCGCCGGCTGCCGTAGTCCCGCTGCCCAGGCGATCTCCGTTGGCGATGCCATGCGATCCATTGATGCCATGCGATCCATTGTGGAACGGTCGGCGATCCCCGTCTATTGGCTCCTTTCGACGGTCAGACGAGATCCGGCGCCGGCTCGCGCTCGGGCACGTCGGCGCTGAGCACGAGCGTGAACCGCGTCCAGCCGCCTTCGGACTCGATCTCGATGCGGCCGCCCATCACCTCGGCCAGCTCACGGGCGATCGCGAGGCCGAGGCCGCTCCCGGAGGCGCGGCCGCCGTCGAGCCGGTAGAAGCGCTCGAAGATCCGCTCGTGCGCCTCGACGGGGATCGCAGGCCCGTCGTTTGCGACGGTCAGGGTCGCGCGGCCGCCGTCGACCGCGGTCGTGACCCGCACGGCGGTACCGACGGGCGTGTGCACGAGCGCGTTCTCGACCAGCACCCGCCCGATCTGCAGGACCCGTTCGCCGTCACCCCGTGCGGGGACGCCCGGCTCAACCGGGCCCTCGAGCCGGTGGCCGGCCGCGGCCGCCCTGGGGCCGAGCTCGCCGACGAGCTCGAGCGCGAGCTCGGACAGGTCGAGCGGCTCACGGGCGACCGTCAGCCGGCCCGCATCGAGGCGCGAGAGGTCGAGCAGATTCGTCGCGAGCCGGGTCAGGCGGGCGACCTGCTCACGCATCTGCCCCACGAACTCGTCCCTCGTCGGCTCGTCCAGGTCGGGGTCGTCGAGCAGCTCCAGGAAGCCGGCGAGCGAGAAGAGCGGCGTCCTCAGCTCGTGCGAGGCATTGGCGATGAACTCGCCGCGCGCCCGGTCGAGGTTCGCGAGGCGCAGCCGCATCCGCTCGAAGGTCCGCGCCAGCTGCCCCACCTCGTCCGAGCCATGATCGACCACCGGCTGGTCGAAGCGGCCCTCCGCGATCCGCTCGGCCGCGGTCTCGAGGCGGCGGATCCGGCGCGTGATCAGGCTGGCGCCGGCGTAGCCGAAGAGCACGGCGAACGCCATCGCCAGCGTGCCTGCCACGAACACGCGCCGGCGGACGAGCGCAACGGCCTGGAGCTGGTCGTGCAACGGCGCCGAGAGCATGACCGCCGCGTCCCCGACGGGGTAGGCCACCTCGGCGAAGCTCTCGCCGTCGCGGCGGACGGTGCCGCGGGACGAGCGGTGGTGCTGCACGGCGGCGAGGGCGACGGGATCGTTCTGCAGCTCGGACGAGTCGCGCTCGGTCGCCGAATCGGCGAAGGCCTCGATCAGCGTCGGCGTCTCGCTCGTCAGCGTGAAGACCACCACCCGGTCGTTCGTCGTCTGCGCGACGCTGTCCACGAACTGCTGCTGGAGGTAGGACTCGGGCGGGAACCGGGGCAGCGCGACCTTCTGCATCGACGACTCCAGCCCCTTGAGCTCCGTGTTCTCGAGCGACGTCCGGTACGACGGGACGACGATCAGGTAGACGATCGCGAGCACGCCGGCCACCACGAGCAGAAGCGCGAGCGCCAGCTTGCCGCGCACGCTCGAGAGCGGGCTCACCGGTCGCGGAAGCGGTAGCCGACCCCGCGCACCGTCAGGATGTACTCCGGCGTCCGCGGCTCCGCCTCCAGCTTCTCACGCAGATGGCGCACGTGCACGTCGATCGTCCGGGGGTCCCGGTAGTCGGCGCTCTTCCAGAGCGCCTCGAGGAGCATCCGGCGGCTGAAGACGCGGCCCGGATGTGCCGCCAGCGCGCGCAGAAGCTCGAATTCGACGTAGGTCAGCTGCACGGGCTCGCCCCGCACCTCGACCACCCGGCGCGGGATGTCGATCGCGAGCCCGTCGTGCTCGATCAGCTCGTCCTGGCCCTCGCCGAGCGGCCGCGGCGCCCGGGCGCGCCGGAGCAGGGCGCGCACACGCGACCGGAACTCCCGGATCGAGAACGGCTTCGTGATGTAGTCGTCTGCGCCGAGCTCGAGGCCGATCACCTTGTCGAGCTCGTCGTCGCGGGCGGTCAGCATGATGATCGGCACCGTGCTCGTCGAGCGAAGCCGCTTGCACACCTCGAGCCCGTCGAGCCGCGGCAGCATGATGTCGAGCACCACGAGGTCGACCGGCGTGTCGGCGAAACGGCGCAGGGCCTCCTCGCCGTCGGCCGCCTGCACGACCGTGTACCCGTCCTTCTCGAGCGGGAACGCGAGCACCTTGCGGACGGCGTCCTCGTCGTCGACGAGCAGGATCGTGGGAGTCGATTCGGGCATCGGGGTCGGCCTGCTGCCAGGATAGCCCTCGCTATGGCGATGGCCCGGACCCCCGCACGCCGTCGCCGCGCGCGCCGCGGCTCGCTCGAACGCCCGGTGAACGGGCGCCTGTACCGCGGCTCGCTGCTCCTGCTCGCGCTGCCGCTCGTGATCCTCGCGTTCAGCATCACCCGGCCCGGCGCGCTGCCGGCGCCGCTCCTGCCGCCGAACTTCGACGGAGCGGCGACCCGGCAGCTCGCTGCCGACCTGTCGAACAGCTTCCCGGACCGCACGCCGGGCGGAGCGGGGTCGCTGAGCGCCGCGCAGTGGTTCCGCGACCAGCTCGCGCCGTACGGCCTGCCCGTCTCGTCCGACACCTGGACGGCGCACGTGCCCGGCCTCGGGCGGGCCCGGCTGCGCAACCTGTGGGCGGTCGCGCGAGGGCAATCGTCGGACGCAATCGTCGTCATGGCGCACCGCGACGACACGGGCGCCGGGCCGGGGGCGAACGACGACGCGAGCGGCACCGCCGCCCTGATCGAGCTCGCGCGCGGCTACGCACAGGCCGGGGCACCGACCGGCCAGCGCGTGCGCTCCGCGCACACGGTCGTCTTTCTCTCGACGGACGCCGGTTCCTTCGGCGGGCTCGGTGCACTCCGCTTCGCCGAGCACTCGCCCTTCCACGTCGTCGCGACGATCAACCTCGACGGGATCGCGGGGCACGGGCCCCCGCGCATCGTCATCACCGGCGACAGCCCTCGCTCGCCCGCGGCCTCGCTCGTCGAGACGGCCGCGAAGCGCGTGCTCGAGCAGGCCGGCATGCAGGCGCGGCGCACGAGCCCGCTCGCGCAGCTGATCGACCTCGGGTTCCCCTTCACCCTCTACGAGCAGGGGCCGTTCGTCGCGCGCGGCATTCCGGCCGTCACCCTGACGACCGGCGGCGAGCAGCCGCCGGCAGCGTTCACCGACCGGGCGCCGGCGCTCGACACGGCCAGGCTGGCGGCGCTCGGCCGGGCGACGCAGGAGCTCATCGGCTCGCTGGACCAGGGCCTCGAGCTCGCGCAGGGAACGACGAGCTTCGTCTGGATCGGCGACCGGATCGTCCGCGGCTGGGCGATCGAGCTGTTCCTGGTCGCTCTCCTGATCCCCTACCTGGTCGCCGTCGTCGACCTGTTCGCGCACTGCCGCAGGCGCCGGATCCCGCTCCTGCCCGCCGCTCGCAGCCTGCGCACCCGGCTCGCGTTCTGGCTCTTCCTGGGGCTCGCCTTCTTGGCGTTCCGCGCGCTCGGCGCGTGGCCGTCCGGTGTGCCGCGGCCGCCGAACCCCGCTGTTGCCTCATCAGGCGACTGGCCGGTGCTCGCACTGACGGCGCTCGCCCTCGTCGGCCTGCTCGGCTGGATCGTCGCGCGCCAGCGGCTCGTGCCGCGGCGTGCGGTGGGCGCCGACGAGCAACTTGCGGGCTCGACAGCGGCGCTGCTCGGCCTCGGGATCGTCTCGTTGCTCGTCCTGGCAACAAACCCCTTCGCCCTGATCTTCTTCCTGCCTGCCATGCACGCCTGGCTCTGGCTGCCCCAGGTGCACACGAGCCGGGCGCCGACCCGCGCGCTCGTGTTCCTCGTCGGGCTCGCCGGGCCTCTGCTGATCGTGCTCTCGCTCGCGCTGCGCTTCGGTCTCGGCTTCGACGCCCCGTGGTACCTGCTCGAGCTCGTCGCCGTCGGCTACGTCCATCTGCCCGCCGTCGCGATCACGCTGTGCGGCGCAGCGTGCGCGGCGCAGCTCGCCGTCGTGACGGCGGGCCGCTACGCGCCGTACCCGCCCGCCGGCCAGCGTCCGGAGCGCGGGCCGTTGCGGGAGCTCGTGCGCCGCGTGGCGCTCGCAGTGCGGGCGCGACGGCGCAGAGCACGGCGCCCCGCAGTCGGCTGACGCTCAGATCTGCAGGTACACGACCTGGGCGCCCTGCGGCAGCTCACCGCTGCCGCGAGGAACGAGGACGAGCGCGTTTGCGCCCGCGGCCCGGACGATCATGTGCGAGTCCTGGCCGTCGAGTGGTGCGAGCCGGTCGCCGGCGCGGTGCGCCCGCACGAGCTCGTCGCGATCGGGCGTCCGTCCGACCGCGGCCGCGAGCCGTCCGGGCAGGAACTCCGGGCCGGGGTCACGTGCGCCCTGCAGTGCGCGCAGTGCCGGACGGACGAACAGCTCGAACCCCACGAGCGACGAGACGGGGTTCCCGGGCAGCCCGAAGACGAGCGACGCTCCACGCACCGCGAACGCGATCGGCTTGCCGGGCTTCACCGCGACGCGCCAGAAGATCTCCTCCGCCCCGAGCTCCGCGAGGGTCGCGCGCACCAGGTCGTGGGGGCCGACCGAGACGCCGCCGGACGTGATCAACATGTCCTGCTCGAGCGCGCCCTCGAGCGCCGCCCGGGTCGCGGCATCGTCGTCTGCAACGACGGGAAAGACGGTCGCGACAGCGCCTGCCGACGCGAGCTGCGCCGCGATCAGAACGGAGTTCGACTCGTAGATCTCCCCGGGCGCGAGCGGCGTGCCGGGTGGCCGCAGCTCGCTTCCCGTCGCCAGCACCGCAACCCGCGGGCGGAGGCCGCAGCGCACGACGGCAACCCCCGCCGCCGCCAGCGCCGAGACCTGGGGCGGACCGAGCGGGCTGCCGGCGGGCACGACGACGTCACCGGCGCGCGTGTCGCCGCCGCGGGGCCGGACGTTGTCACCCTGGCCAACGGCCTCGACCACCACGTCGCCGGTGGTCCGCTCGACCGGGACCACCGCGTCCGCGCCCTCGGGGACGACTGCGCCCGTCGAGATGACAACCGCCTCGCCCGGCCCGACCGCCGTGAGCTCGGGATGGCCGGCCGCGGAATGGCCGACGACCCGCAGCGGGCCGGGCGTGTCCGCGGCACGCACCGCATAGCCGTCCATTGCAGAGCTGTCGAACGGCGGCAGGTCGGTGAACGCGCGTGCGTCCTCGCCGAGCACGCGTCCGGCGGCTGACCCGACGGGCACGTCCTCGAGCGGCAGCGCCCGGACGTGCGCGAGGACGAGCGCCAGCGCTTCGTCGATCCCGGGCAGGTCGCTCACGGGGATCACGATAATCCCGCGGAGATGACGGGGGAGACGATCGCCGGCAGATACCGGCTGCTGGAGCCGCTGGGGCGCAGCGCGATGAGCGCGGTCTGGCTCGCGCACGACGACGAGCTCGAGCGGCAGGTCGCGGTGAAGATGCTCGCCCCGAGCGCCGACCGCGCCCGGTTCGAGCGCGAGGCCCGGGCGGCGGCGGCGCTCTCGCATCCGAACATCTGCTCCCTCTTCGACTACGGCGAGGCGGACGGGCGGCCGTACATGGTGCTCGAGTACCTCCCGAACGGCTCTCTGGAGGACCGCCTCCGCGATGGGTCGCCGCTGGCGGACGACGAGACGCTCCGGATCGCGACCGGGCTCGCGGCCGGGCTCGCGCACGCACACGGCCGCGGTCTCGTGCACCGCGACCTCAAGCCCGCGAACGTCCTCTTCGACACCGAGGAGCGTGCCAAGATCGCCGACTTCGGGATCGCGCGCATGGGCGGTAGCGGCACGCTCACTGAGGCGGGCACCGTGCTCGGCACCGCGTCCTACATCTCGCCGGAGCAGGCGAGCGGGCTGCCCGCCGGGCCGCCGAGCGACGTCTACTCGTTCGGCGTGATCCTGTACCGGATGCTCACAGGCACGTTGCCGTTCGTCTCGAGCAACGCCATGGAGCTCGTGCGCATGCACCGCGACGACCCTCCGCCCGACGTCACCGCCGTGCGGCCCGATGTGCCTGCCGGCCTGGCGGGCGTCGTCACGGCGTCGCTCGCCAAGGACCCGGCCGCACGGCCGGAGGACGGAGAGGCGCTGCTGCGCGCGCTGCAGGGCGCCGATGAGAGCACGACGATCGCGACAGCCGCGGCCGCGGCTCCGGCGGCCACCGCGGCGACCCAGGTCCTGCGTGCGGCGCCTCCCCGGCAGAGGGACCGGCCGATCGTCCCGATCGCAGCGGTCGCCGCGCTGCTCCTCGTGGCCGGCGGCGCGCTCGCGATCGTCCTCACGAACAACGGCTCGAGCGGCAACTCGCCGCCGGCCGGGTTGACGCTGCCGAGCGTCCCGGTCTCCCCGTCGACGACCGCGCCCACGACCACGGCTCCGACCACCACGGCTCCGACCACCACAGCGCCGACGACGACCACCGCAGCCACGAGCACCACGGCGCCTCCTGCCACCACCACGGCTCCGACCACGACGGCCCCGCCGACCACGACGACGAGCCCACCGACCACCACGACGCCTCCTGCCACCACGACCGCGCCGACCACGACGGCCCCGCCGACCACGACCGCCGCCGCCACGACGACCGACACCACGCCCGTGACGACCGCGGAGGGCACGACCACGACGGTCACCCCGTGAGGGTCCTCTACTTCGGCACGTACGACCGCGCGCATCCGCGGAACGTCAACGCGATCGCCGCCCTGCGCCTCGCCGGCGCCGAGATCGAGGAGCGGCAGGTTCCGATTCGCAGCGGCGGGCTCGCGGGCGCCCTCAACGTGTTCGCCGCCGAGTGGCGCCTGCTCGCTCCACGCGCCGGCGACTTCGACGTGGTGATCGTCGGGTATCCCGGTCACTTCGACGTCCCGCGCGCACGCCGGCTGGCGAGGAAGCGCCCGCTCGTGTTCGACGCCGTCCTGTCGCTCGAGAACGAGCTCGTCGCCGTGCGCCGACATTTTCGCGACCGTTCGACGGCGGCGACCGTTCTGCGCGCGGCCGACTTCCACGCCTTTCGCCTGCCTGATCTCGTCGTCTGCGGCACCGAAGCCGAGGCCCGCCACCTGTCGGAGCTGGGAGCCAGGCGGACAGCCGCCGTCTTCCTCGGTGCCGACGAGGACGTCTTCTGCGAGACGTGGTCACCGGCGTATCCCTTCACGGCGCTGCAGATCGCCGATGCTTCTGCCGGTGTCGCCACTGCGGCGGCGGAGCGAACCGAGACACCGGTTCGCGTCGCGGAAGCAGGCGAGATCGCGCCCGACGCGCGCGGGATCGCGCTCGCCCACGCGGGCATCGTGCTCGGCTCCTTTCACGATTCGCGCGCGATCCCCGCCGTCGTCTTCGAGGCCCTCGCGACAGGCGCGCCGGTGATCACCGCAGACACCGAGGCCGCGCGTGAGCTGCTGGCCGACGGGGACTCGGCCGTGCTCGTCGAGCCCGAGAGCCCGGCGAGCCTGGCCGAGGCGATCGACCGCCTCGCGCGTGACGAGGCGCTGCGGCGCCGGATTGCCGACCGCGGTCGCGAGGTGTTCGAGGAGCGGGCGAGCCGGCGCGTGCTCGGCGAGCGGTGGCTGGGCCTGCTAGGTCAGGCGCTGGGGCAGGAGGTACGCGCACAGCGCCAGTGAGAGAAGCGTCGCCGCGTCGTCGTCGTCCCAGGCTGCCAGCGCGAGCGGCCAGAGCACGTACCAGCCGATCAGGTACGGGAGCGCGAGCAGCAGCAGGCCGAAGGCCAGGCCGAGCCGCGCCCTGCCGCGCGCCGCCTGCCGCAGGAGCCACGCGTAGGCGACGCCGTACGCCGCCAGCAGAAGCCACGGGGGCAGGCCGAGGCGGTGCGGGATCGCGTAGTGCGTCTCGCGGCGCGCGTCGTGTGTCAGCGGCGTCACCGCGCGCAGCCAGTGGAAGCGCCAGAGGAGCGTCGCGAGGCCGAGCGTCACGACGACGGTGACGGCGAACCCGAGGTGCCCGACCCGCCGGCCGGTCGCCCGCGCCTCGAGCGCGCGGAGCGGCAGCAGGAGCAAGGGCACCCACTTGACGAGGATCGCGAGCGCCCAGGCGACACCCGCTGCCTGCACACGCCTGCGCTCGCCCAGCGCGAGCGCCGCCGCAACGAGAGCCATCATCAGCGCGTCGTTGTGGCCGCCGCCCGCGAAGTGCATCGCCACGAGTGGGTTCCAGCCGACGAGCGCCGCCGCGAAGGCGCGGCGCCGCGCGACGAGCCAGGTCGTCGCGAGGACGCACAGGGCGGCGGCCGCGCGAAAGAGCCACGCGGCGAGCGCCGGCGACTTCGTCAGCCCCACCGGGCGAGAGGCGAGCGAGAACGCCGGCCCGTAGGCGGAGGTCTCGTGCAGGTACGCCGTCCCGGCGTGGCGTGCCGCAATGCGATCGTCGGACGGCGTGTTGGTGTAGGGGTCGTGGACGCGCGCGTAGCTCCAGTAGGTCCACGCGTCCGATGAGAGGAACACCGGCCCTGCGAGCGGCGCAAGCTGGATCGCGCACGCGAGCACGAAGACGTGACCGAAGCGTGCACCGCGCCGTACGAGCACGAGCGCGGCGAGGTACACCGCGAACGCCGACGCAAAGAGCGTCAGGAAGAGGCCGGCGTCCGAGGCGAGGTGACCGCCCGCCACGGGCACGACCGGCGAGCCCGCGGTCCACTCGACGACGACGAGCGCAACGACGAGCGCGAAGGTCAGCGCGCCGGCAGCGAGGACGCTACGGGACTCGGCCAGGAGAAGGAGGCGGCGACGCGGTGGTCGTCGGCGACTGCTGCACCGTCGTCGTCGGGGTCGCCGGGGTGGTCGGAGGGGGCGGAGGGGGCTGTTTCGCCGTCGTCGTGTGGGGGGGCGGCGGCGGCGCGACCGTCGTCGTGGCGTGAGTCGACGGCGTGACCGATGACGTCGTCGCGGTCGTGGTCGTGGTGGCGGTCGTCGTCGTGGTCGCCGGCGCCGAGTAGTAGCCGAAGCTGCCGTAGTTGCCTCGCGTCAGGTAGTGCCACGTCGGATACGTGTTCGGGAGATCGAACGAGAGCGCCTTGCGATGCCACAGCGCCGCGGCCATGTACTCGTGCCAGATCGGAACCGGGAACGTCGCGCCTGCGACCGCAACCCCGTGCACGTCGAGCATCGGGATCTCGCCGCGCGGATACCCCATCCAGACGACGGTCGCCAACTGCCGCGTGTAGCCGTCGAACCAGGCGTCCGCGTGATTCTCTGTCGTCCCGGTCTTGCCGGCATTGACGTGGATGCCGTCGCCCGACCCGGCGCCGGTCCCGTAGAGCGCGTTCTGCTGCAGCACGTCGTTGACCTTCCAGGCAACGCCCTGTGACAGCACACGCTTGGTCTGGGGCTTCCCCCAGCCGGAGCTCGTGTCGACGTGGTTCCCCGGCAGGATCACCTTGGTGATCGCCATCGGCTTCGCGTAGATGCCCATCGCCGGGAACGTCGCGTACGCGGCGGCCATGTCGAGCGGCGAGACGGCCAGGGAGCCGAGGCCGATCGATGCGACCGGCTTGTCGGGCGACATGTGCACGCCGAGTCGGTGCGCCATCTGCCAGACGTAGCGCGGGCCGACATCGAGCGTCAGCTGGGCGTAGACGGTGTTGTCGGACTGGAGCGTCGCGCGCGTCAGCGACTCGGAGCCCGAGTAGTCGTTCCCGTAGGTGTGCACCTCCCACGGCGGCTGGCACCACGGCCCGATCGAGCACGTGAACGGCGCAGACGTGTAGTAGGTCGTGTCGGGATCGACGCCGCGCTCGACCGCCGACGCGAGCACGAACGTCTTGAACGTCGATCCGGCCTGACGCGCCGACTGCGCCACCAGGTTGAACTGGTTGCCCGTGCTCCGCACCACGGCCGTCATTGCGCGGATGGCGCCGGTGCCCGGCTGGACGGAGACGATCGCCGCGGCAGGATCTGTCCTGTACGGCAGAACGTCGCGGATCGCCTTGTTGGCGAGGCGCTGCAGCCGCGGGTCGATCGTCGTGTAGACCTTCAGCCCGCCTTCGCGCACCGTGTTCGCCCCGTACTGCCGCTCGAGCTCGTCGATCACGTAGGAGAAGAAGTACGGCTGCTTGATGCGCGTGTAGATGCGGCCCGGCCGCAGGCCGAGCGAGGTTGAACGGATCGCCCGCCGGTACTGCGCGGGCGTGAGGTCGTGATTGGCGAACAGCGCGCGCAGCACCTCGTCGCGGCGGTCGAGTGCAGCTTGCGGGTTGTGGAACGGGTCGTAGACCGACGGGGCCTGCGGCAGCCCGGCGAGCAGTGCCGACTCGAGCAGGCTCAGCCGGCTCGCGTGCTTGGAGAAGTAGGTCTGGGAGGCGGCCTCGACGCCGTACGCGTGGTTCCCGTAGTAGACGGTGTTGAGGTACTCGTTGAGGATCCTCGGCTTCGGCCACCTGCTCGCGAGCTTGATCGCAAGGCACGCTTCCTTGATCTTGCGCGTGAACGTCTTCTCCTGGCCGGTGTAGAGATTGCGGACGAGCTGCTGCGTGATCGTCGAGCCGCCCTCCAGGACCTTGCCGGCGGTCAGGTCCTTCCAGGCCGCGCGCGCGATGCCGACGTAGTCGACGCCGCCGTGCTCCCAGAACCGGCGGTCCTCGATCGCCGTCGTCGACTTCGGAAGCCACGGCGACATGTTCCGCGTCGAGACGGGCTCGCGGTTTCGCTCGGCGGGGATCGAGCCGAGGAGCGATCCATCGGATGCATAGACGAACGAGTTCTGGCCGATCTCGACGGGACGGAGCGTGTTCAGGTCGCAGCTGGCGGAGAGCGCCGTCCCGGCGCCGAGGCCCACCGTGGCGGCGACCGCCGCGATCACGATGAGGATCGTCGCGGCGACGATGCCGGCGCGACGGCGGCGCTTGATCCGGTCGGCGCGCTTCCGCTTCCGCCCGCGGTGGGCGAGAATCAGATCGAAGTCGTCGCGGCGCCGGCGCGGCGTCACCGCGGGGCCTCGGCCAGTCGCTCGGCGATCCGCAGCCGCAGGTCGCTCGACACACGATCGACGCCGCTCTCGCCGGAGACGCGCTTGCGCACCACGACAGTCGCGTTCTCACCCGCCAGGCCGGTCACGTACACCTCGTCCCCGTCGGCCTCGAGCGCCTGCAGAACCTGCCGCAGTCTCGAATCGGCCGGCACCTGCACCGTGGCCTCCGCGAACGTCTCCGAGCTGCGGATCGTCGAGTTCCGGATCGTCTCTGAGGCGAGCCGCTCGTTCGGGACGACCAGGCGGTCGTTGTCGCGCGTCCGGATCCAGGTGTAGCTCAGCCCGATCTCCTCGACGACGCCCCGCGTCCCCTGCACCTCGACCTCGTCGCCCAGCCGGAGCGGCTGGCTGATCGCGATCAGGATCCCGGCGACGAAGTTCCCGATCGTCCGCTGGCTTGCGAACCCGATCACGAGCGCGAGCACCGCGGACGAGGCCAGCACCCCGCCCGCAACGGCGCGGACCTGCGGGATCACGAGCAGCGCCGACATCACGCCGAGGAAGACGATCGCCACGAAGATCGTGCGGCGCAGAACGCGGTAGCGGGTGACGATCTCCGGCGGAAGGTTGCGCCGCGAGATCCTCCAGTCGACGAACTTCGCCACCGCCCAGGCGATCAGGATCACCGCGGCGGCGATCAGTACGTGCTGCCAGAACTCGGGCATCGGTCTCTATTCGTCCCAGTCGATCGGTTTCCGGCCCGCGTACCCCTCGTCGAGCCCGTGCCAGACGGAGACGGCGTCCTCGCCGACGTGCCAGCAGAGCAGCACCGCTGCACCGTCGCGCTGCGACGGGAAGTCGAGCAGGCCGAGGTCGAGATCCTTCACCGTCACGCCGAGCTCGTCGAGCCGGTCGACACAGGCGGCGGCCGCCTCGGCCAGCCCGGCCAGCTCCGACTGCGCGGCGTTGAGGTCGCTCGCGGCATAGCCGCCGCCGTTGCCGCCGATCGCGGTCACGAGCTCCCTCTGCGACCGCTCGAGCTCGCGCATGCGGGCGCGAACGGCGACCAGCCGCTCGGCGACGGGGCGCACCTCCTCGAGGGCGCTGTTAGCCTCGGAGGGAGTGAAGGAGCGATCGGGCACGGCGCCGCCGTATCGTAGGGACGACGGGCGGCGGCTCGCGTTGTGGCTCGCCCTGGTCGCCGTGCTGATCGCGCTCGGCTACGGCTCGCGCGCTGCCTCCGGGAAGCCCGACCCGCAGGTTCTCTACGAATGGTCGACGGCGATCGGCGGACTGGTCCAGGACGGGATCCTGCTCCTGCTCGTCCTCGCGATCGCCGGCTTCAGCGCGCGGCTCCTGGCGCTGCGCCCGCCGCGTTCGACCTCCGCGGCCGCCTGGGCGCTCGGCGGTGCCCTCGCCACCGTCTACCTCTTCGAGATCGTCTACGGGCGGCTCGTTCACATCGGCAACGAGCAGGGCCTGACGCCGAGCCACTGGGAGCCGCACCATGCAGCCGCGTACGTCGCCAATGCGATCGTCATCTGCACCTGGGTGCCGTTCGTCGAGGAGCTGACGTATCGCGGGCTCGGCTATTCGCTGCTCGAGCGGTACGGACGCTGGCCGGCGATCATCCTGGTGGGGCTCCTGTTCGGCCTCGCGCACGGACTGATCGAGTCGTTGCCGGTGCTCGCGCTCTTCGGGGGCGTGCTCGCATGGATCCGGTCACGCACCGACAGCGTCTATCCCGGCATGGTCCTGCATGCGCTGTTCAACCTCGTCGCGCTCGTCGCCGCGGTGACGCTTTAGCCGCTACTCGTCGTCGTCGCCCTCGTCGCTCTCAGCGAGGTCGTCGGCCTCGACCTCGGCGCCGGCGAAGTCCTCCGCCGACACCTTGTCGAGGAAGCGCTTGAACTCGTCGACGATCTCTTCCTCGTTGACCTCGTCGCCTTCCATCTCGATTGCCGACTCCTCGATCACATCGTCTGCGGCGAAGATCGGAGCGTGTGCCCGCACCGCCACCGCGATCGCGTCGGAGGAGCGGGAGTCGATCTCCATCTCGTTGCCGTTCTGGGCGACGGTAATGGAAGCGTGGAACGTTCCGTCGCGCAACTCGGTGACGGTGACCCGCACGACCTCGACATCGAGCTCGCCGAGCATGTTCACCAGCAGGTCGTGGGTCAGCGGCCGCGGCGCGCTCGCGCCCTGGAGCTTCATCAGGATCGCAGCGGCCTCCGGGTGGCCGATCCAGATCGGCAGGTAGCGGCTCCCCTCGGCGGTCTTCAGCAGCACGATCGGCTGCTTTCCGACCAGGTCGAACGAGACTCCGTAGATCGTCATCTCGATCATCTGTCCCTAGATTACCCCCGGCCTGTGAGGCGAACGTGCACGTCGCTATCATGCGCCCCGCGGGCGATTAGCTCAGCTGGTTAGAGCGCCGCTCTGATAAGGCGGAGGTCCCTGGTTCGAATCCAGGATCGCCCATCCCGCTGGGCGGCACAGCCCTTCTCCGGACGCCGCCTCGCAGTCAGCCGCTCCTTTTCGGCCCGGCCGCACGGGCGAGCCAGAACGTGTCGGCCGTCGCCAGCCGGACGCAGACGTAGTCGCAGGGCCGGGTGCGGCCGAGCACCATCGACCCACGGGGCGGAGCCGCGCCGTCGGGGAGCCGGACGACCCGCGACAGCGGCAGCCCGTGCGACACCGCGTACCACTGGGCCATCGTCAACGCATACGAGTCGTCGTAGTCGACGTAGACCGTCCGGCCGCCGGCGAGCCCGCGCTGCACGAGCGAGGGGACGTCGGCCTCGAACGCCGCCGTGCGGCCGCCCCCGGTGGCGGCGAAATGGTCGACGAAGAACCCCCACTCGGCGAGCGTCCCCGCCGCGAGCACGACTGCGACGCCGTAGAACAGCGGGCGGCGGATCCGCGCAACCGCCTCGAGCCCGGGAATGGCGAGGACGGCGACGCAGACCGGCATGGCGCTCAGCCGGAGCGCGTGATGGCGGTCGACGGTCAGCGAGGCGGGCACGGCGCACAGGAGATAGGCGGCGATCGCATAGAGCCAGTACCGGTCGCCGCGCCGATGCAGTGCGATCTCGACGACCCCGGCGGCCGCGAGCAGGACGACGACCGCGAGCAACTGGGGCGCGCCCCAGACGTCGACGTAGGGCTTGCGGTCGCCCGAGACGACCCAGTGCCACGGGCTCAGGTCATGCAGGTAGTTGAGAAACGCGTGCCCGGCGATGCCGGGAAGTGACATCCCCTTCATGGAGAACGACGTCTCGTGGAATCGCGCGGTGAGGCCCGTGGGATGGCGCAGGCGGTAGAGCCCCAGCGGCACCAGGCAGACCCCATACACGAGCCAGGCGGCGGCGAGCGAGCGCCGGGGGACGCGCCGGGCGAACAGCACGAGGCAGACCGCGAGCAGCGGCCCGTACAACCGGCCCGCGTTGTAGGTGTAGGTCAAGAGCGCGAGTGAGCACCCGAGCCCGATGGAGCGCGCGAGCGGCCAACGCCGGCCGCGCGCCCAGACGTCCACCATGTAAAGGACGAGCGCGACCGCGAAGGGAAAGACGCTGGTGTCGAACGCCACCCGGCCGAGCTGGAAGAGCCAGGGGGTCAGGCCCGCACCCACCGCAGCCGCCACCCCGATCCAGGGCCCGGCGCGGCGGTACCCGATCAGGCCGACGAGCGTGACCGCCGCGAGGACGAACGCGGCGGAGACCCCGCGTGCGACACCGTCACTCGCGCCGAAGACGGCGACTGCGGGGGCCAGGGCGTAGCTGAACGTCGCGCTCTTGTAGTCGCCGAACGACGGGAACAGGACCGGCAGGCGCGCGCCGTCCTGGTCGCGCAGCCCGTGAGCGAGCGTGTAGCCCGTCAGGGCGAAGGAGGCCTCGTCGTCGAGGAACCCGGGCGGGTTGTGCGGCGAGATCCACAGCTGGAACGCCACCACGAGCACGATCGCCGCGGCGGCGAAGAGCTGCGCAGGCCCGGGCGTCCGCACCGGCGCAGGGTACGCGCGGATGGCTTGCCTAGGGTGTGCCGAGCCGCTCGAGCGCTTCGGCCAGCTCCTCGAGCTGGACGTCGCCGTCGACCGGGACCTGCAGGCCGGCCGCGCCGACCTTGGCCTCGAACCCGGTCAAAAGCCGGAACGCGTCCTTGACCCGGGCCGCGAGGGCCGGGTCGACCGCCGTGACGCGGCGCTCCTTCGTCCGGGCGCCCGCCCAGCGGGCCGCACGCTCGGCCGCGCGCACGGAGAGGCCCTCCTTGACGATCCGCTTGGCGAGCCGGCGGCGGCCGTCCTGGTCGGGCACGGCGAGCACCGCGCGAGCGTGGCCCTCGGTGAGCTCGCGCCGGGCGATCATGCTCAGCACGTCCTCGGGAAGCTCGAGCAGCCGGATCCGGTTCGACACCGTCGGCTTCGAGCGACCGACCCGCTCGGCGACCTCGCCGAGCGAGAGGCCGAACTCGTCGATCAGGAGGGCGAAGGCCCGCGCTTCCTCGATCGGCGAGAGGTCCTCGCGCGCGACGTTCTCGACGAGCCCGAGCAGCAGCGAGTCGCGGTCGTCGGCCTCGCGCACGACGGCCGGGACCGTCGTGATCCCGGCTTCGCGGGCGGCGCGCCAGCGGCGCTCGCCGGCGATCAGCTCGTAGCCCCCTTCGAGCCGCGGTCGCAGGACGACCGGCTGGATCAGCCCCTGCGCCTTGATCGACTCCGCGAGCCCTGTGACGGCGTCGCTGTCGAACCGCTTGCGCGGCTGGTTCGGGTTGGCGTGGATCTGCTCGACGGCCACCTGCGCCAGCTCCGGCGCCGCGCCGCCGATCAGGACCTCGAAGCCGCGGCCGAGGCCTCTCCTAGCGGGCTGGCCGGTCACGAACGTCCTCCGATGGCGGGCGAAAACCAAGGGAGCGACGGGCGGGCGGGATCGGCCGGCCTGCGATCAAGAACGCTCGACAAGCTCCATCGCCACCTTCCAGTAGGCCTCGGCGCCGCGCGAGCGCCGGTCGTAGTGGGTCACCGGCAGCCCGTGGCTCGGCGCCTCCGCGACGCGGACGGAGCGGGGGACGACGGCGTTGAACACGAGCGCGCCGAAGTGCCGGCGCACCTCCGCCTCCACGTCGGCCGAAAGGCGTGTGCGGCCGTCCGTCATCGTCAGGAGAACGCCGGCGATCTCGAGCTTCGGGTTGAGGCGGGCCTTGATCAGGTTGATCGACTGCACGAGCTGCGCCAGGCCCTCGAGCGCGTAGTACTCGGTCTGCACCGGCACGATCACGCGGTCGGACGCGGCGAGCGCGTTGACCGTCAACGGGCCGAGCGAGGGCGGGCAGTCGAGCAGGACGAAGTCGAAGCCCTCCGCGTGCTGCAGCGCCTCCGCGAGGTAGCGCTCGCCGTCGTCGCGCTGGGACAGTTCGACGGCGGCGCCGGCGAGCTCGGGCTTCGACGGGACGAGGAACAGGTTCGGGAACTGCGTCGCCTTCGCGAGCGAGGCGAGCGGCACGCCGTCGAGCAGGTCGTAGGTCGACGTCCCGTTCGCGCGCATCCCGAGACCGGAGGTCGCGTTGGCCTGCGGGTCGAGGTCGACCACGAGCGCTCGCTCGCCCGCCTCGGCCAGGCACGCCGCGAGGTTGATCGCGGTGGTCGTCTTGCCGACCCCGCCCTTCTGGTTCGCGAACGCGTAGACCTTGGTCACCCGGCCAATCTAGCGACCGCGCCGGACACCGAAATCCGCTTCGGAAAAGGCTTCGCACGCCCTCGGCCGGCCTGCAGGCTAGGCCAGTGGACGCTTCTTGGCCAGGCCGGTCCGGCGGGGAAAGCCGTCCGGAGTCGGGCCGGTCTTGCGGATCACGGCAAAGCCGGCAGGCGCCCACTCGACGGCGCCCGCGACCCGTTCGGCGGCGGCTGCGAGGCGCTCGCGGTCGAGCGACGGGCCGACCCACAGCACGACCGCTCCGCCGGGGCGCACGAGCGGCAGGCACCACTCGACCGCCGTCGGCGGCTGCGCGAGCGCCTTCGCGACGGCGACTCCCGCCCAGTCGGTCTCCTGTTCCTCGGCGCGGCCCCGGACGACGCGGGCGTTCGCAGGTGCGACCGCCTGCAGGAACTCGCACTTGCGGCGCTCGGCCTCGAGCAGCACGACCTCGCGGTCCGGGAACGAATGGGCGAGCGGGATCCCGGGTGCGCCCCCGCCGCTGCCGACGTCGACGATCACGCCGTCGAAGCGCGCGACGAGGTCCGCACCGGCGAGCGAGTCCTCGAGCAGCACCCGGCGGGCTTCGCCGAGGTCGCGCAGCGCCGTCAGGCCCCGGGTTGCAACGACGGCCGCGAGCCAGTCGTCAAGCAGGGAGGACGACGACATACCGGTTCGGCTCCGTCCCCTCGCTCGCCGTCTGCACGCCGGGGAACTCCTTCAACCGCTCGTGCACGATCTTGCGCTCGACCGGGCTCATCGGCTCGAGCAGCACCCGCTCGCCGTGTGCGGCACGCTCGGCGCTGCGAACGGCGATCCCCTCGAGCGTCTGGCGGCGGCGGTCCCGGTAGCCGGCCGCGTCGACCGTCACCGATTTGTGCGTGCCCGACCGGTAGACGGCGGCGCTCGCAACCGCCTGCAGCGCGTCGATCGTCTGGCCGTGCTTGCCGATCAGCAGCCCGAGGTCCCCGCCGCTGCAGGTGACGAAGATCTCGTCCTCGGTCTCCCGCGCCTCCACGTGCGTGGTGATCCCCATCGCGCCGGCGACCCGCTCGACGAGCTCGCGCACGTGCGCCTCGGGGTCGCTCTCGTCTCCGCCCGACGCCTGCGGCGCCGCGGCCGTCCTCACGGCGGCCGTGGCGACCACCCGCGCCGGTGTGTAGCCGACTCCGAGCAGTCCGCGCTCGCCCTCCGAGACGACCTGGAACTCGACCGCCGCCTTGTCGAGCCCGGGTGCTGCGCGCTCGAGGTCACGGAGCGCCTTCCACTTCGCTTCGCCGACCGTCTCGCCGGTCGCTTCGACACTGACCTGCTCAGTGCCGTCGTCGCTCACCGCTTGGCTCTGCCTTTCTTCTTGACGCGGCGCGGCTGCGAGGGCGTGGACTTCGGTGCCGGAGCGGCCGCGTTCGCACCGTTCCCGGTCGCGACCTCTGCCTTTGGCGGGTTCCGCGACGTGCGTTTCGGGCCGGCGGGAGCCGCAGGCAGCGTGCCCGGCTTCGGCACGAGCCTCCGTGTGACGAGGCCCTGGCCCACCGTCCAGAGGTTGGTCGTCATCCAGTAGAGAATGAGACCTGTCGGGAAGCGCGACACGACGGTCAGGAAGACCAGCGGCAGGAACATCATGATCGTCCGCTGCGTCTTGTCCATCGTGGTGCCCATGAAGTAGGTCGATGCGATCTGCGAGCCCGCATAGATCGCGAGCAGCACGAAGCCCGACCAGTGCGCGGTCGCCTTGTCGGAGATGTTCGGTACGACATGCAGCCACGACCCCTGGATGTGCTTCGTGCCGTGCTTGAGCGTGAAGTAGAGGGCGATGAAGACCGGGAACTGCGCGAGCAGCGGCAGGCACGAGGCGGCCGGGTTGATGTTGTTCTCCTTGTAGAACTTCATCAGCTCTTCGTTCAGCTTCGCCCGGTCGCCCTTGTACTTCTGCTGGATCGCCTTCATCTCCGGCGCGTGCGCCTGGAGCGCCTGCATCGAGTGGATCTGCCGCACCGTGAGCGGCACGAGCACGATCCGCGTGAGGATGGTCAACGCGACGATCGACCACGCCCACGGCAGGCCCACCGAGCCGTGGAAGAAGTCGAGGATCGACTGCATCACGTTCTCGAGCGGCGTGAGGATGGAGAAGACGAGCAGCGCGCCGAGGCTCATGGGTAGTCGACACCCCCATGCGACCACGGGTTGCAGCGCAGCAGGCGCCAGCCGGCGAGCGGGACGCCGCGCAGCACCCCGTGCTTGCGGATCGCGAGCACGGCGTACTCCGAGCAGCTCGGGTGGTACTTGCAGGTGTTCGCCGGGATGAAGGGCGACACGAGCTTCTGGTAGAGGCGAATCGGGAGGATCGCGACCGTTCGCAGTGCCTGCGTCATGCCGCTGCCTTCCCGAGCACCTCGTCGACGCGGGCGGTGAGCCAGTCGTGCCCGTTCACCTCGGCGGCCTCGGGCAGCCCCTGACGCACGACGAGCACGTAGTCGTTCGTCGCGGGCACGGCCTCGAGCCGGTCGCGGACGATGTCGCGCAGCTGCCGCTTGATCCGATTCCGGACGACGGCGTTCCCGACCGCCTTCGGCACGGCGAACCCCAGGCGCGGTGCACCGATCGACTCGTCTCGCTGGAACCAGTAGAGCGTGAGGAAGCGTGTCGACACCGAGCGGCCCTGGCGGTACACGGCGTCGAAGTCGCGCGAGCGGGAGAGACGGTTCCGGCGCTGCACCGGCGGCACTACGCCGACAGGCGCTTGCGGCCCTTCGAGCGGCGCCGCTTGAGAATCTGCTGACCGGCGCGCGTCGACATGCGGGCACGGAAGCCGTGCTTCCGCTTCCGCCTGCGCACGTTCGGCTGATAGGTCCGTTTCATAGCGTCCGAAAGAGAACTTGGCCAGCGGATGCCGGCCGCGGGCGAGTATAGCCGGACCGCTTCACCGGCCGGTTGTCCACAGGCTGCCGGGACCGGAAAAGCCGTGGAAAGAGCGCATACCGCGCGCGTCGGCCACAGACTTTCCACACCTGTGGAGAGTCGTGTGGAGCCGACAGAAAGCCCTGCAAATTCCACGAATCGGCGGCTGTGGACAAGGCAGGAAATCCTCATTGAGGCGTCGATGGCACGCTGCTATGCTCGCCACCCCCAGAGGTCGAACAAAGGAGTGCTGAACCGGGTGGATGGGCAAATCGAGCTGACGGCGGAAGGCCTCTGGAGCGACGTGTCCGCCCGGCTTCGGGAAGCCCTCAACGACACGACGTACTCGACCTGGTTCGGAGGGGTCGGCGGCGCAGAGCTCGACGCCGACACGTTCGCGGTCGCTGTCCCCAACGACTTCACGCGCGAATGGATCGAGGGGCACTTCCTCGACCTGATCCGCGCCGCGGTCAAGGACGCGGGCGGCTCCGATCTGCGGGTGCAGCTGCGGGTGGTGGAGGAGCCGGCGCTGCCGCTGATCCCACAGTCGGCCCCGAGCCTCACCCCGAGCGCCGTTCGGCCGCTCCCGGCCGAGGTGACCACGGTCCGCACCGATGTCGCCGGGATCAACCCCAAGTACACCTTCGACTCGTTCGTGATCGGTTCGTCGAACCGGTTCGCGCACGCGGCGGCGCTGGCCGTCGCCGAGGCGCCGGCGCAGGCGTACAACCCGCTTTTCATCTACGGCCACACGGGGCTCGGCAAGACGCATCTCCTGCACGCCGTCGCGAACTTCGTCACCGACCACGGCGGCGGGCTCACCTGCCGGTACGTCACCTCCGAGACGTTCATGAACGACTTCATCAACAGCCTGCGCGACAAGCGCATCGAGGGGTTCAAGCAGCGGTACCGCACCTACGACGTGCTGCTGATCGACGACGTGCAGTTCTTCGAGCACAAGGAGCGAATCCAGGAGGAGTTCTTCCACACGTTCAACTCCCTCTACGAGGCCGGCCGCCAGATCGTGATGTCGTCGGACCGGCCCCCGCGTGACATCTCGACGCTCGAGGAGCGGCTGCGCTCACGGTTCGAGTGGGGGCTGATCACGGACATCCAGCCCCCGGACCTCGAGACGCGCATTGCGATCCTGCGCAAGAAGGTCAAGAACGACCAGATCGAGATTCGCGAGCCGGAGCTCCTGACGTTCATCGCCTCGCGCGTCTCGACCAACATCCGCGAGCTCGAGGGTGCGCTGACCCGCGTCGTCGCGTTCTCGTCGCTCACGGGGCGGCCGCTGTCCATCGAGCTCGCACAAGACGTGCTCAAGGACGTCTTCCCGCAGGGGGAGAGCGCGCAGATCTCGATCGAGCGGATCCAGGAGCTCGTCTGCGAGCGGTTCAGCGTCACCATGCAGGAGCTGACGGGTGACCGCCGCTCCCAGAACATCGTCTATCCCAGACAGGTTGCGATGTACCTCTCACGCGAGCTCACCGACTCCTCCCTGCCGAAGATCGGGAAGGAGTTCGGGGGCCGCGACCACACGACGGTGATCCATGCGACCTCCAAGATCGCCCGCTTGATCCGTGAGGACAGGTCTGTGTACAACCTCGTCCAGGAGCTCACAGCCCGCGTGCGTCAGGCCAGGTGAGTGCGGCCCCTGTGCAAGACCGCAACTTGTCCCCCGTCCGCACCCACAGCGAAACTGGCTCTCACAGAGGAGACGAAGGGCTTCTCCCCGGACCCACAGGGCTTATGACTACAACGAGGTTTCATTTAAATGATTGACTCAGAAACAGTGGTGGGCACAGGACTGAGGATCACGGTCGCCAAGGACGAGCTCGCGTCCAAGCTCGCGGTGGTCGCTCGCGGTGTCTCGAGTCGCACGACGGTCCTCGTTCTCGGCGGCATCCAGCTTCGCGCCGAGGGCAGCCGGCTGCACCTCGCGGCGACGGACATGGAGGTGTCCCTGAGAGCATCCGTCGACGCGCAGGTCGCAGACGAGGGGACGGTCGTCGTTCCCGGCCGGCTGCTGCTCGACATCGCGCGGTCGCTGTCCGACGGCGAGGTCTCGCTCGAGCACCATCCGGACGAGGCGGTCGTCGTCGTCGCCGCCGGCGGTGCGACCTACCGGCTGCACACGTACTCCAGCGAGGATTTCCCGCGCCTGCCGGAGGTCGACACGGGTGCGCTGCACACCGTCGACCGCGACGCCCTGGTCGAGACTGTCGCACGGGTCGGGCGGAGCGCCTCGCGTGACGAGAGCCGCCCCGTGCTCACGGGCATTCTCGTTCGCTTCGAACCGGGCAAGATCGTGATGGCGGCAACCGACTCGTACCGGCTGGCTGTCAAGGAGACGCCTGTCACCGGCACGCTCCCGGATCTCGAAGCGATCATCCCGGCGCGCGCTCTGCAGGAGCTGGCGCGCATCGCGACGGGCGCCGACGAGATCCAGCTCGGCATGCAGGAGAACCACGTCGTCTTCGGCGCCGACGGCACCTGGCTGACCACACGCCGCATCGACGGCCAGTTCCCGAACTACCGCCAGCTGCTTCCCGAGCAGTTCGAGTACGAGCTCCCGCTCCCGCGCGAGGAGGTGCTCGAGGTCGTACGGCGCGTCTCGCTGATGGCCCAGCGCAACTCGCCGCTCCGGCTCCGGTTCGCCGAGGGCGAGCTGACCGTCTCGGCGATCACGCAGGACGTCGGCGAGGCACGCGAGTCGGTGCCGGCCCCGTTCACCGGAGACGCGATGGAGATCGGATTCAACGCCGAGTTCCTGCGCGACGGGCTCGAGTCGGTCGACTCGGACACGATCAAGTTCAAGCTGATCAGCCCGCTTCGACCCGCCGTGCTCGAGGGCGATGCCGACGACTACGTCTACCTGATCATGCCGATCAGGCTCGCCGGCTGACCTACACGCGCGTTCAACTCCGCCAGTACCGCTCATACGCGTCGCTCGACCTCGCACTCGCTCCGGGCATCGTGCTCGTCGTCGGACGGAACGGCGTCGGCAAGACGAACCTCCTCGAGTCGCTGCACGTCGCGACGCAGGGCTTCTCGCCGCGGACGCGGCAGGATGCGCAGCTGATCCGCTTCGGCGAGACGGCCGCCCGGGTCGTCGTCGAGGGCACGCGGAACAGCGCGCCGCTCGAGCTCGCGGTCACGCTGCGCCAGGGCCAGGCGAAGGAGGCGAGGGTGAACGGAGCGAAGCTGCCGTCGGCGGAGACGCTGCGGCGCGAGGTCGCGACCCTTGTCTTCACGCCCGACCGCCTCGCCGTCGTGAAGGGCGGCCCTGCGGCGCGACGGGCGTACTTCGACCGGGCGCTCGGGCGGCTGTACCCGTCGCGCGCCTCGGTGCCGCAGGACTACCTCGCCGCCCTCGCGCAGCGGAACGCCGCCCTGCGCCGCGTGCAGCTCGGCCTGTCCGGCCGGGACGCGCTCGACCCGTGGACGGAGCAGGTGGTCGCGCTCGGAGCGGAGCTCGTGGCGCAGCGCGGAGAGACGCTCGCCGCCCTCGGGCCGGGTTTCGCCGAGCGGGCAGAGGAGCTCGGGCTGCCCGCGGCGCAGCTCGGGTACGACGGGAGCCCGCCGACGCGCGCTGCGCTCGACGCCAGGCTCGACCGCGATCTCGAGCGCGGCGGGACCGGGCTCGGCCCTCATCTCGACGACGTGCTGATCGGAAGCGGCGAGCGCGACCTGCGGCAGTACGGCTCACAGGGCGAGCAGCGGCTCGCGGTGCTGTCGCTCCTGCTCGCCGAGGCGGAGCTGCTGCCGTCGCCGCCTCTGCTCCTGCTCGACGACGTGCTGTCGGAGCTCGATCCAGGCCGCCGGCAGGTGCTCGCGGAGCGCATCGCGGGCATGGGGCAGGCGATGATCACCGCAACCCACCGGTCGGCGCTGCCGATCGAGCCCTCGCAGATCGTGGAGGTCGAAGCTGGATCCGCTCGGTAGCCAGATCCGCTCGGAGCTCTCCCGCTTCGGGCCGCAGGCCGGCATGGCGGAGCTCGTGGAGCGCTGGCCCGCGGCCGTCGGCGCCGGGATCGCCCGCAACGCGTGGCCCGCGCGGATCGGCCGGGACGGGACCGTGCACGTCAACACCGCCGACTCGGTCTGGTCGTTCGAGCTCGGCCAGCGCGCCGCCGAGATCGCGGGCAAGCTCGGCGCGCCGGGGGTCCGCTTCGCGCCCGGCCCGCTCCCCGAGCCGGCGGCGGAGGCCGTGGAGGACCCGGTCGAGGTGACCCCGGAGGACGACGAACGGGCCCGCGCGATCGCCTCGTCGATCAGCGACGAGAAGCTGCGCGAAAGTGTGCAAAAAGCGGTCTCTTTGAGCCTCGCCCGCGGGCGTGGCGACCGCCGAATCTGATACACTTCCGGTGCCTCGCAAAACCGTCGTTTTGCAGGCATTTCTTCAGTATGGCAAAGACCCAGGCGAAGGCCGGATACTCGGCCAAGGACATCACCGTGCTCGAGGGCCTCGAGCCGGTCCGCCTGCGCCCGGGCATGTACATCGGCTCGACGGGCCTGCGGGGCCTCCACCACCTGGTCGAGGAGATCGTCGTCAACTCGGTCGACGAGGCTCTGGCCGGTTACAACGACCTGATCGAGATCACCATCCACCCGGACAACTCGGTCACCGTGCGCGACCGGGGCCGGGGGATCCCCGTCGACGAGGTGGAGGGCACGGGCACCTCGGCGCTCGAGGTGATCATGACCAAGCTGCATGCCGGCGGGAAATTCGGCGGCGACGGCTACAAGGTCTCCGGCGGCCTCCACGGTGTCGGCGCCTCCGTCGTCAACGCGCTCTCGGAGTGGCTCGTCGTCGAGGTCTCACGCGACGAGAAGGTCTACCGCCAGGAGTTCGACCGCGGTGTCCCGCGCGGCCCGATGCAGATCGTCGGCGAGTCGACCGACAACGGCACGACCACGACCTTCCTCGCCGACGCGGACATCTTCGACGAGACGGTGTACGACGCGACCACGATCGTCTCCCGCTTCCGCGAGATGGCATTCCTCACGCGCGGGCTCAGGATCACGTTCACCGACGAGCGCGCCGGTGCCGAGCCCCCGGTCGAGTTCCACTACGAGGGCGGCATCAAGGATTACGTCTCGTACATCAACGAGTCGAAGGACGCGGTGCACCGCCACGTCGTCTACTTCTCCACCGGGAACGACGAGGGCGAGGTCGAGGTCGCGATGCAGTGGAACACCTCGTACCAGGAGTCGGTCTTCTCGTTCGCCAACAACGTCAACACCCATGAAGGCGGCTCGCACCTCTCCGGTTTCCGGTCGGCGCTCACCTCGACGATCAACAAGTACGCGCGCGACAAGGGCCTGCTGAAGGAGAAGGAGGACAACCTCGAGGGCGAGGACGTGCGCGAGGGCCTCGCCGCGGTCATCTCGGTGAAGCTGCAGGACCCGCAGTTCGAAGGGCAGACGAAGACCAAGCTCGGGAACCCCTGGGTGAGTGGGCTCGTCTCGACGGCGGTGAACCAGAAGCTCGCGGAGTACTTCGAGGAGAACCCGACCGACGCGCGCCAGATCGTCAGCAAGGCGATCTCTGCGCAGCGCGCTCGGCAGGCGGCCCGTAAGGCGCGCGAGCTGACACGGCGCAAGTCGGCGCTCGAGTCGATGTCGCTTCCCGGCAAGCTCGCGGACTGCTCGATCAAGGATCCCGAGGCGGCGGAGCTCTTCATCGTCGAGGGCGACAGCGCTGGCGGCTCGGCGAAGATGGGGCGCGATCGCACCTACCAGGCGATCCTGCCGCTGCGCGGGAAGATCATCAACTCGGAGAAGAACCGGATCAACAAGGTTCTCTCGAACAACGAGATCCAGGCGATGATCACCGCGATCGGCACGTCGATCGGCGAGGAGTTCGACCTCGAGAAGCTGCGCTACCACCGCATCATCGTCATGACGGACGCCGACGTCGACGGCTCGCACATCCGCACGCTGATCCTCACGTTCCTCTACCGGCAGATGCCGGCGCTGATCGACCACGGCCACGTGTACATCGCCGTGCCGCCGCTGTACAAGGTGAAGCTCAGCGGGCAGGAGTTCTACTTCGAGAAGGACGCGCAGCTCGAGGACCTGCTTGCGCGCGAGCGCATCCCCAACGTCGAGATCACGTCGCGCGGCGGGGACGCGCTGAAGCTGACGGAGGCGAAGTGGAGCCGTTTCGCGAAGGACCTGCAGCAGTACGAGGGCTACTACGCGCGCCTGCGGTCCGACTTCGGTGCGGCGGCGACCGAGCTGATGATCCTCCACCGTCTCGTCGAGCACGAGATCGAAGGGCCCAACGATCTCGCCGGCGCGATCTCCGCGATCGGTGAGAACGGCTACGCACTATCGGTGCTCGAGCACGCAGACGACGAGTTTCGCGTGCGGGTCGTCGAGACCGAGACGTCGGCCGGCCGTAACATCGCGGTCCCCGTCGAACTGCTCGGCTCGCCGATGTACCACGGCCTGCGGGCCGCGTACCAGAAGCTCGTCGCGCAGCTGGGGCAGCCGCCGTTCACCGTGCGGATCGGGAAGGAGCTCGAGGTGGCGGAGACCTTCGACCTCCTGCGCGAGCACGTCCTCGAGGCGGCGAAGCAGGGGATCCAGGTCTCCCGCTTCAAAGGCCTCGGCGAGATGAACGCCGAGCAGCTCTGGGAGACGACGATGGACCCCGCGAAGCGCCTGCTCATGCGGGTCGACGTCGAGGACGCCTCGGCCGCCGACCGGGCGTTCTCGATGCTGATGGGCGACCAGGTCGAGCCCCGCCGCCAGTTCATCGAGCAGAACGCGAAGGACGTCAAATTCCTCGACGTTTAGCTTCGCTAGACGTCTAGAAGAGCAAACGGATGAGCGAGCTAGAGACAGGGGCACTCGGGCCGGGGCGGATCGAGTCGCGCGAGCTCGAGCAGGAGATGCGGTCGAGCTTCCTCGGCTACGCGATGCACGTGATCGTCTCGCGCGCGCTTCCCGACGTGCGGGACGGCCTGAAGCCCGTCCACCGCCGCGTGCTCTACTCGATGTGGACGAACGGCAACCGGCCGGGGCGCCCGTACGTGAAGTGCGCCAACATCGTCGGCTACGTGATGGGCAACCATCACCCGCACGGCGACCAGTCGATCTACGACACGCTCGTCCGCCTCGCGCAGCCGTTCTCCCTCCGCTATCCGCTGGTCGACGGGCAGGGCAACTTCGGCTCGATCGACGACGACCCGCCCGCCGCGATGCGCTACACGGAGGCCCGCCTCGCAAAGCTCGCCGAGGAGATGCTGAGCGAGCTCGACTCCGACACGGTCGACTTCGGGCCGAACTACGACGAGTCCAAGCGCGAGCCGCTCGTGCTGCCGGCGCGGTTCCCGAACCTGCTCGTCAACGGCAGCGCAGGCATCGCCGTCGGCATGGCGACGAACATCCCGCCGCACAACCTGAGCGAGGTGATCGGCGCGATCGTGACGCTGATCGACAAGCCCGACGCGAACGTCGAGGACCTGATGAAGCACGTGAAGGGCCCCGACTTCCCGACGGGCGCGATCATCGTCGGCCGCTCGGGCATCCGCGACGCGTACCGCTCGGGCCGGGGCCGCGTCGTCATGCGCGCGCGCGCACATATCGAGGAGCTGCGTGGCGGCAAGAGCGCGATCATCATCACCGAGCTCCCGTACGGCGTGAAGAAGGGCGGCGAGGGCGGTGTGATCGCGAAGATCGCCGAGCTCGTGAACGACAAGGTCCTCACCGAGATCTCCGATCTCCAGGATCACTCCGACCGGACGGGGATGCGCATCCAGGTCGAGCTGAAGCGCGATGCGGTCCCGCAGGTCGCGCTCAACAAGCTGTTCAAGCACACGCCTCTGCAGTCGACCTTCGGTGTCAACACGGTCGCGCTCGTCAACGGCGTGCCGCGGACGCTGTCACTGCTCGAGCTGCTGACGCACTACCTCGACTTCCAGCGCGAGATCGTCACGCGCCGGTCGAAGCACGAGCTGCGCCAGCTCGAGAAGCGCACGCACATCCTCGAGGGCTACCTGATCGCGCTCGACAACCTCGACGCGGTGATCGCGCTGATCCGCGCGGCCGCCGACACCGAGGCCGCCAAGAACGGGCTGATGGAGCAGTTCGAGCTGTCCGAGCTCCAGGCGCTCGCGATCCTCGAGCTGCGCCTGCGTGCCCTGACCGCACTCGAGCGCAAGGGCGTCGAGGACGAGTACCGCGACAAGAAGGAGCGGATCGCCGAGCTGAGGCAGCTCCTCTCCGACGAGACCAAGATCGACACGCTGATCAAGGACGAGCTGCTGGAGCTGCAGGGGATCTACGCCCGCCACGACGATCGCCGGACGGAGATCGTCGCCGCCGAGGAGGAGCTCGAGCTCGAGGACCTGATCGCGGAAGAGGACATGGTCATCGCCATCACCCGCTCCGGCTACATCAAGCGGCTGCCGGTCACGGCCTATCGCGAGCAGCGCCGCGGCGGCATCGGCGTGATGGGGATGGACCTGAAGGACGAGGACTACATCGAGCATCTGTTCGTCGCCTCGACGCACGACTACATCCTGTTCTTCACGAGCGTCGGCAAGGTCTACCGGCTCAAGGTGCACGAGCTGCCGCTCGGCTCGCGTCAGTCGAAGGGCCGCGCGATCGTCAACCTGCTGCCGTTCCGCCAGGGCGAGACCGTGCGCGCGGTCATCCAGACGCGGAACTTCGAAGAGGCCAAGTACCTGCTCTTCGCCACGAAGAACGGTGTCGTCAAGAAGACGGAGCTCGGGGCCTACAACACGAACCTGAAGGCGGACGGGATCATCGCGATCAAGATGCGCGAGGGCGACGAGCTCGTCGGGGTGCGGCACAGCTCCGGCTCCGACGACATCCTGATGGTGTCCCGCCTCGGCCAGGCGATCCGCTTCTCCGAGCAGGACGTTCGCGCGATGGGCCGCGACGCGTCGGGTGTGCAGGGCATGCGGCTCCGCGGGGAGGACGAGGTCATCTCGGTCGCGATCGCGGCCGACGACTCCGACCTGCTCGTCGTGACGGAGAACGGATACGGCAAGCGCACCAGGGTGTCCGAGTACCCGAAGAAGGGCCGTGGCGGCATGGGCGTCAAGACCGTCCAGCTCACCGCGGCGCGCGGCCACCTGGCCGGCGCCCGGGTCGTGCGAGACGGCTACCAGGTGATGCTGATCTCGACCGGCGGCACCGTGATCAAGATGCCGGTCGAGGATGTGAAGCGGCTCGGACGCTCGACGCAGGGCGTGATCGTGATGCGGCTGCGCGAAGGCGAGCTCGTCTCGTCGCTCGCGCCCGTGGTCGAATCGGGCGACGACGAGCCGGGTGCTGCCGAACCGGCCGAGCTCGACGGCGCGCCGCCCGGCGAGTAAGCCCGCCGCCGCCACCGCTGCTTCCCTTTTTCAAGACGTAGTGGTAGAAGTAACAGCCGAGGAATTCGGCCCAGCGGACAAAGGAAGCCGTCTCCGATGGCGTACAGCAAGCAGGTCGACCTGCTCGAGCCGATCGACATGGCGGAGCATCTGGACAAGCTCGAGCTCTATCTCGGCCAGGTGTGCGCCGTCGCCGGAATCTCGAAGATGCAGCTCGACTACTGGACGAACAAGGCCCAGATCCCGACCAAGGGCCGGAAGCAGCGGATCTACGACATGGACGCCGTCGAGACCGTGATGCTGATCAAGCAGGCGAAGGACAAGGGCCTCAACCTCGGTGCGGCGATCGATGCCGCCCGCCGGTTCCGGGCGCAGCGGACCGCGCTCGTCTAGGCGCGAAGCGCTGCGGCCGCGTCCTCGGGCGCGACGGGATCGATGAATACCCCGGCTCCGAGCTCGAGGCCGGCGAGCCTCGTGATGCGCGGGAACAGCTCGAGGTGCCAGTGCGGGCCGTCGTGGAGCCACGCGTTCAGCGGCACGAGCGCCTCCCCGCGGACGCGCTGCAGCCGGCGCACGAGCTCTGCGAGCAGGCGGAGCGCCGGCGCCAGGAGGTCGCTCTCGAGCCCGTTGGCCTCGGCCCGGGCCGGTGCGATCAGGAGCTCGTAGGGGACGCGGCTCGCCACCGGGCAGCCGGCCGTGACGCCGTCGCGCGTCACCACCTCGAGCATCGGCGGCAGCCCTCGCTCGGCGGTGGCCGCAGGCGCGGGGACCGGCAGCCACGCGAGCTGCGAGTGCGAGTGCGGCAGTGAGGCGCCCGCCTCGTGTCCCTCGTTGAGGATCGGGAAGCAGTGGCCGCCGGCGTCCCTCGCCCGCCGCTGCCACGCCTCGGCCACGAGCTCGATCGCCGGGTCGGCCAGCTCGCCGAACGAGTGGACGTGCACCGGGCCGTGGATCACGACCTCCTGCCGTTCGAGCGCCGGATAGAGGTTCGGCACGACCCGGACCCCCCAGCCGGTCGGGCCGTCGCCGAGGCGCAGCGTCTCCGGCGGCGTCTGGTCCTCGTTCCCGGAGCAGAACGGGCAGGCAGCCGGGTCGTCTGCGGCCGGTGCATGCGCACCCGGGCGCTCCGACCGCCCCGGTGCGATCGCCACCCAGCGACCGGTGGTCGCGTCGTGCCGGAGGTCGGCCAGCGCCGGAGCCCTGGGTCAGGCCTCGGGCCGGTCGGCGAGGGCGGTGAACGCCCGCAGCATCTCGATCGGGATCGGGAACGCGATCGTCGTCGACGGCGTCGCGCCGAGCTCGAGCAGCGTCTGCAGATAGCGCAGCTGGAGCGCGATCGGATGCTCCTCGATCACCTTGGCGGCGTCCTTCAGCCGCTCCGACGCCTGGTACTCGCCCTCGGCGTTGATCACCTTCGCGCGCCGCTCGCGCTCGGCCTCGGCCTGGCGCGCCATGGCGCGCTGCATCCCCTGGGGGATCTCGACGTCCTTGACCTCGACGATCGAGACCTTGATGCCCCAGGGCGCCGTCTGCTCGTCGATGATCCCCTGCAGGATCGCGTTGATCTTCTCGCGCTCCGACAGGAGCTCGTCGAGCTGGTGCTGGCCGAGCACCGACCGCAGCGTGGTCTGCGCGATCTGCGAGGTCGCGACCATGAAGTTCTCGACCTGCACGATCGCGTCCTCCGGCTTGACGATCCGGAAGTACGCGACCGCGTTCACCCGGACCGGGACGTTGTCCTTCGTGATCACCTCCTGCGGTGGGATGTTGAGCGTGATCGTGCGCAGGTCGACGCGGACCATGCGGTCGACGACCGGGATCAGGATGAAGAGGCCCGGCCCCTTCGGCTCGGGCAGGAGGCGGCCCAGCCGGAAGACGATCCCGCGCTCGTACTCCCGCGCCACCTTGATCGCCCCGATCGCGAACAGCAGGAGCAGGAAGACGACGATCGCGAAGATGATCAGTGCCGCATCCATGGCGACAGCCTAGATGTGGCGGACCCGGAGCGAGAGGCCGTTCAGGCCCTCGACCTGGACCTGCTCGCCCTCGCGCAGCGGGCTGTCGGACTCTGCGTGCCAGAGCTCGCCCCGGACGAACACGAGCCCACCGGTGCGCACGACCCCCTCCATGCCGACGATCTCCTGCGGTCCGACCTGCGCCGGCCGGCGCCTCACGGCGATCGCCTTCGAGATCGCGAACGCCCAGAGCGCCCCGAGCAGGACGGTGATCGTGATCACGAGCGTCTCGGAGGTGTGGTACGGCGCCGGCAGGTTGTGGAAGAGGGTGATCATCCCGATCGACATCGCAACGAGGCCTGACAGGGTCAGCGCGCCGTGGCTCTGCACGTGCAGGTCGATCACGAGCAGCGCGGCCCCGAGCAGGACGAGCGCGAGGCCCGCCCACGAGAGCGGCAGCACGGAGAAGCCGAAGAGCGCGGTGACCATGCAGATGGCTCCGAAGGCGCCGGGGATCACGGCGCCCGGATGGAAGAGCTCGAACCCGAGCCCCGCCAGGCCTGCGAGGAAGAGCAGCGAGACGATGTTCGGATCGATCAGGGTCGAGAGGAATCGGGTGAGGAGCCCCTCGTGCTCGTCGACGATCGTCGCGTTCGCCGTGCGCAGCGTGAAGTGGCGCGGCGTCGTCACCCGGCCGTCGATCGTGTCGAGCAGCGCAGGCAGCGTCGGCGAGATGACGTCGATCACGTTCATCCGCAGCGCCTCCTCCGCTGTGAGGTTGGACGCCTTGCGCACCGCCGCATCGGCCCACGCCGCGTTCCGGCCGTGCGACTTCGCAAGGCCGCGGAGCGACGCGGCCGCATCGTTCACGACCTTGCGGCGCAGGTCGCTGCCGATGTTCGAGCCGTTGCCGTTGATCGGCGTCGAGGATCCGATGTTCGTCTGGGGCGCCATCGCGAGGAGGTCGGCGGCCTGGGAGATCCAGACGCCCGCCGAGGCGGCGCGGGCCCCGGCCGGTGCGACGTAGACGATCACCGGGATCTTCAGCGAGAGCTCGCGGGCGACGATCTTCCGCATCGACTCCTCGAGCCCGCCGGGCGTGTCGAGAACGATCACGGCGGCCGAGTACCCTTGTGCTGCCGCCTGCCCGAGCTCGTGGTTCAACCAGTCCTGGGTGACGGGATCGACGTCGGCGGTGAAGTGGATCGCCATCACCCGAGGCCGAGCGGGCGTGCTTCCGGCCGCCGAGCCCGCAGGGAGGGCGAGGACGAGAAAGAACACGGCCAGGAGCAGGCGCTTCACCGGTGGAAGGATTGTATGTCGAAGCTCGTCCCCATTCTCGCCGCGGCCGCGGCGCTCGCTGCTCCGGCCCCTGCTCGTGCGAACGACGTCGCCCTGCGCGTCCAGGACGTGCCGGTCGCCGCGCGCGCCCTCGCCGCGGCGCCGGCGGCGATGCGCTTCAACCTGCTCGCGGCTCACTGGACAGGCCCGGGGGAGGTGCTCTACCGCACCCACCGCCTGCACGGCGGGTGGTCGGGCTGGACCGTGGCGGACGCCGACGTGGCGCCCGACGGGGGTACCGGCGCGTGGCACGACGGCAGCCTCGAGTGGACGGGCGCATCCGACGCGTTCCAGTTCCGGCCTCGCGGCGCAGTTCGGCGGCTCCGTGTCTACGAGGTCTGGTCGCGGGTCACGACGCCGGCCTCGCGACGGCTCGCCCAGGCCGGCGTGCCTGCGATCGTGACCCGCTCGGGCTGGCATGCGGACGAGGAGATCGTGCGCGCAGCCCCGCAGTTCGCACCGGCCGTGCGGCTCGCCGTCGTGCACCACACCGCCGGCGCAAATTCGTACACGCCGGCCCAGGCTGCCGCCATCGTGCGCGGGATCGAGGCCTACCACGTGCTGGGAAACGGCTGGAACGACATCGGCTACAACTTTCTCGTCGACCGGTTCGGGACGGTGTACGAGGGCCGCGCCGGGGGAATCACGAGGAATGTGATCGGCGCGCACTCGGAGGGGTTCAACTCGGGCACCGTCGGGATCGCGCTGATCGGCAACTTCACGAGCACGAAGCCGCCGCCGGCCATGCAGGCCGCACTCGTCAGGCTGCTCGCGTGGCGGCTCGATGTGGCACACGTCGACCCTCTGTCGAGGGTCCTCTACCTCTCGGGAGGGAACGCGAAGTTCAAGGCGGGGAGGGCGGTCACCCTGCGGGCGATCTCCGGTCACCGCGACACCGGCCCGACCGAGTGCCCCGGCCAGGACGCCTACGCGCTCCTGCCCGGGATCGCGAAGCGTGTGTCGGTCACGGGATTGCCGAAGCTCTACTCTCCGACCGTGGCGGGGGCGCTCGGCGGCCGCATCCGCTTCCAGGGCCGTGTCTCGTCAGCGCTGCCCTGGACGGTCACGATCACCGACGCCCTCGGGAAGATCGTCGCCTCGGGGTCGGGGCGCGGCCCGCTCGTCGACTGGACGTGGAGCTCTGCGGCTGCGGGAGCGGGCCGCGTCACCTGGACGATCGCCGCTCCGGGCGCGCGATCGGCGACGGGGACGATCGGCACCGGGCGCCCGGTGCCGGCCCCCGCGCTCTCGCTGACGAACCTGGCCGCGCTTCCGGCCGTCGTCGCGCCCGCCGGTGACGGGACCGGCGGCACCTCGACCGCCACGTTCACCCTCGGCGCGCCGGCAACCGTGACGGCGCAGGTGCTCGATGCCGGCGGCACGCGCGTGCTCTCGCTGCCGGTCGGGCCGCGCGCGTCAGGTCCGAACAGCTTCACCTGGTCCGCCGCACCGCTGCCGGACGGCCGCTACCTGCTCTCCGTGACCGCGAGAGCGGGGACGCGGAGCGTGACGAAGACCGCCGCGGTGACGGTCGACCGAACGCTCGGCGGGCTCGGCCCGCTGCCGGCCGTCGTCTCGCCGAACGGCGACGGGGTGGCCGACTCGGTCACGTTCTCGTTCCAGCTCGCGGCGGCCGTGCCGCTGCGGCTCGACATCGAGGAGGCGGGTGTCGTGCTGACCACGCCGTTCCAGGGCGCGCTCGCCTCCGGTGTGCACACACTCGCGTGGGACGGCACGGCGAACGGCTCACCGCTTCCGGACGGGAAGTACGTCGCGGTGTTCACGATCACAGACGGCCTCGGCGACGTTCAGATCCCGCTGCCCGTGACGGTCGACACTCGACCGCCGGTGCTCACGCTGATCGATGCCCCCGCGCTGACCTTCAGCCTCGACGAGCCGGCGACGGTGACGGTGCTCGTCAACGGGACGACTCGGGTCGTCCTGGCCGAGCCGAAGGGAATCTTCACGGTGCCGTTCCAGGGGAGCGTGGTCACGCTCTGGGCACAGGCGCAGGACGCGGGCGGGAATCTCAGCCCGGTCGTGACCGGGTAGCCGACCAGCGCTCGTATCCGCGCTCGAGCCGCTCCAGCACGTCGACGAGCAGCTCGAGCCGCCCGCGGTCGACGAAGCCGGCGCCGGGCCAGGCCGTCTCGCCGACGTTGATCCCGACCCCGAGCACGACGCGCTCGGCCGCCTCGGCGAGGATCCCCGCCACCTTGCGGCCGTCGAGCAGCACGTCGTTCGGGTGCTTGATCGCCGCCTGCGGGCCGACGGCGGCTGCCACCGCCTCCGCGGCGACCAATGTCAGCCCGGGCCACTCGGCGACCGGCTGCGGCGGATAGAGCACGACCGAGAACATGAGGCCCGAGTCGACCCACGTCCGTCCCAGGCGTCCCCGGCCCGCGGTCTGGCGCTCGGCGAGCGCGACCGCCCCGTGCACGGCGTCCGGCGGCAGCATCCGCTGGGTCGTCTCCGCCTCCTCCGCGTAGTGGTACTCGCGCCCGTACGCCCCCCGGAGCGCGGGCAGGACGGAGGCGGGGGTCAGGCCCATCGGCACTAGAGTAGGCGCGTGCAACCTTCCAGCAGCGGCCCGCGTCGAATCGTCAGTGACCTGCGGCCCGACGGGCCGCTCGTGTACGAGAGGCTTTCGGATCCCATTCTGGTGCGACGCGCGAAAGACGGAGACAGGCTGGCGCTGGCGGCGCTCTGCGAGCGGCACGCGCCCCGCGTCGAGCGGATCGCCCAGCATGTCCTGCGCGACCCCGAGGACGCGCGCGACGCGGCGCAGGAGTCCCTCGTGAAGCTCGTCCAGCGGGTCGGCCAGTTCAAGGGCCAGTCGCAGTTCTCGACCTGGCTGCACCGGCTGGTCGTCAACACCTGCAAGGACGTCGCGCAGGCCCGCTGGGCGGCGACGCGGCGGACCGAGCCGCTCTTCGACGACGCCCGCGTCGCCGCGGACGGCGACCCGGCCCGCGCGCTCGCAGAGTCGGAGGCCCGCCTCGAGCTCGGCCGCTGTCTCGCGGAGCTTCCGGCGGCCCAGGCCCGGGTCGTCGTGCTGCAGGACGCGTTCGACGTGCCCTTCGACGAGATCTCGGCCGCCACCGGACTGCCCGTCGGGACCGCCAAGTGCTACGCCCACCGCGGCCGCAACGGCCTCCGAGAGCGGTTGTCCGCTTGACGGACGCCGTCATGGACAAGGCCGCGATCGAGGCGGTCCTGCCGCACCGCGACCCGATGCTCCTGATCGACGAGGTGACCGAGCTCGTGCCGGGCGAGCGGGTCGTTGCCCGCAAGACCGTGACCGACGAGGACTGCGCGGGCCACTTCCCCGGCAACCCGATCATGCCGGGCGTCAAGATGGTCGAAGCGCTCGCCCAGTGCGGCGCCGTCGCGGTGCTGTCGCAGGAGGAGAACCGCGGCAAGCTCGCGCTGTTCGCCGGTATCGACGACGTGCGCTTCAAGCGCGTCGTGCGTCCCGGCGACGTGCTGACGCTCGAGTGCGTGGTCGAGACCGTCCGCGGGCCCGTCGGACGCGGGAAGGTGAAGGCCACCGTCGACGGGCAGCTCGCCGTCCGCGGCCTCCTCACGTTCGCCGTCGGCGACGGCGACGGAGCGGGGAAAACGTGATCGGCAGGACCAACGGCCGGCCGATCTCGATCACGGGTCTCGGCGTCCATGTGCCCGAGCGCGTGCTCACGAACGACGACCTCTCCAAGCTCGTCGACACGAACGACGAATGGATCATGGAGCGCACCGGGATCAGCGAGCGGCGAATCGCCGCCGACGACGAGGCGCTCACCGACATCTGCCTGCCGGCGGCGCGCCGCGCGCTCGAGATGGCCGGTGTAGAGCCGGCGTCGATCGACCTGCTCATCGTCGCGACCGTCACGCCCGACATGGCGTTTCCGTCCTCGAGCGCCCTGATCGCCGACGCGCTCGGGATGCCCGACGCCGCGGCCTACGACCTGTCCGCCGGGTGCACCGGGTTCGTCTACGCGATCGCGCAGGCGCACGCGATGCTGGCGTCCGGCCTGAGCAAGCGGGCGCTGGTCGTCGGCGGGGACGTTCTTTCGAAGATCCTCGACTGGACCGACCGCTCGACGCTCGTGCTCTTCGGCGACGGCGCGGGCGCCGTCGTGATGGAACGCGTCGGCGCCGGCGGATTCCTCGGCTTCGAGCTCGGAGCAGACGGGGGCGGCGGCTCGAACCTCTGGCTTCCAGGCTCCGGATCTCGGGCCTTCGATGATCCCGACAAGTACGTCAAGATGAACGGCCGCGAGGTCTTCAAGTTCGCGACGCGGGTGATGGTCAGCTCGGCCGAGGCGATTCTGGGCGAGTGCGACCGGACGGTCGAGGACGTGGATGTCTACGTTCCGCACCAGGCGAACGTCCGCATCATCGACCACGCTGCGCGAAAGCTCGGCTTTCCGCAGGAGAAGACGATCGTCAACGTGAACAAGTACGGCAACACCTCATCCGGCTCGATCCCGCTTGCGCTCGCGGATGCCGCGGACGACGGCCGGCTCGAACCAGGCAAACTGGTGCTCCTGACCGGCATGGGGGCGGGGCTGACCTGGGGGTCGGCGCTGATCGAATGGACACACCAAACGACTGGAGCAGCAGCATGACCAAGATCGCCTTCATGTTTCCCGGGCAGGGCTCGATGGAAGCCGGGATGGGCAAGGACGTCGCGGCAGCCGTGCCGGAGGCGATGGCCGTCTACGACGCCGGCAGCCTGGCCGCCGGCATGGACCTCAAGGAGCTCTGCTTCGAGCGGCCCGTCGAGGATCTCGTGGACACCGAGATTCAGCAGCCGGCTCTCGTCGCGACCTCCCTCGCGTTCGACGCAGCCCTGCGCGCGCGCCAGATCCGCCCGGACGTCGTCGTCGGCCATTCGGTCGGCGAGTTCTCGGCGCTCGGCTCGGCCCAGTCGATGTCCGTCAGCGATGCGATCTCGCTCGTCCGCGAGCGCGGCGCTGCGATGGCTGCGGCGGCGAAAGCGCATCCCGGTTCGATGGCCGCAATTCTCGGCCTCGCCGACGAGGCGGTCGAAGCTCTCTGTCACAAGATCACGAACGTCTGGCCCGCGAACTACAACTGTCCCGGCCAGCTCGTCATCTCCGGCGAGACGCCTTCGGTCGACGAGGCCTGCGAGGAGGCGACCCGCGAAGGTGCCGGCCGCGCGATCAAGCTGCGCGTTTCCGGCGCGTTCCACTCCCCGCTCGTCGCGAAGGCCGCCGACCGCCTGCGCCCCGCGGTCGAGCGCGTTCACATCGGCGAGGGAGTCACCGAGTTCATGTCGACGGTCACCGCGCGGGTCGAGGATGCGCAGCGCTACCGCGAGCTGCTCATCGACCAGCTGACGGCGCCGGTGAAGTTCACCCAGGCCGCGCGCGAGCTGATCGCGGGCGGCGTGACGACCTTCGTCGAGGTCGGGCCCGGCAACGTGCTCAGCGGTTTACTGAAGAGGATCGACAGATCGGTCCGCACCTTCTCGGTCAACGACCTGAAGTCGCTCGACGACGTCAGCAACGCACTTGGCTAGTAGCAGCCGGTTCGCCACCCTCGAAGGAAAGCTCGCGCTCGTCACCGGCGCCTCGCGCGGGATTGGACGCGCGATCGCGACCGGCCTCGCCTCGGCCGGCGCCGAGGTCGTCATCGGCTACCGCTCCGGGAAGGACGAGGCGGAGCAGCTCGCGGTGGAGCTCGGTGCGAGGGCCGTTCAGGCAGACGTCTCCTCGTCCGAGGACGCCAGGCGCCTCATCGACGAAGCCGGCGACGTCGATGTGCTCGTGAACAACGCGGGGCTCACGCGCGACGGACTGCTGGCGCGCATGTCGGACGACGACTGGCGCACGGTGATCGAGACGAACCTGAGCTCCGTCTTCTACACGTGCCGTGCCGTGACGCGGCCGATGATGCGCAAGCGCGGCGGCTCGATCATCAACATCAGCTCGGTGGTCGGGGTGCACGGCAACTTCGGCCAGACGAACTACGCCGCCTCCAAGGCGGGGATCATCGGCTTCACGAAGTCGCTCGCGCGCGAGCTCGGTTCGAGAAACGTCCGGGCCAACGTCGTCGCGCCCGGCTACGTGAAGTCGCAGCTCACCGAGGTGCTCCCGGAAGAGGCGACCGCCGCGATGATCCAGAACACGCCGCTCGGGCGCGTCGCCGAGCCCGAGGAGATAGCGGGCGCGGTACGCTTCCTCGCCTCCGACGAGGCCTCGTTCATCACCGGCGAGGTACTGCTCGTCGACGGCGGGTTGGGAATGTGAGCGGAAATGAGTAGAAGAGTCGTGATCACCGGCCTGGGCATGGTCAGCCCGCTCGGCAACGACGTGGAGTCGTCGTGGTCGCGCCTGCTCGCGGGCGAATCGGGCGCCGCGGAGATCTCGGCCTTCGATCACACGGACTACAACGTCCACTTCGCGTGCGAGCTGAAGGACTTCGATCCGACGGTCTGGGTCGACCGCAAGGCGTCGCGCCGCATGGACCGCTTCGCGCAGATGATCCTCGCCGCCGCCCGCCAGGCGGAGAGCGACTCGGGAGTCGACGTCTCCTCGGCACCCGACCGGTTCGGCGCCTCGATCGCGACCGGCATCGGCGGGCTGCAGAGCTACCAGGAGTGCTACCACGTGCTCCTGACACGCGGCCCGGACCGGGTCAGCCCGTTCTCGATCCCGTCGATCATCCCGAACATGGGCGCCGGCTGGGTGTCGATCGAGCTGGGGACGAAGGGCCCACTGATGAGCGAGTGCACCGCCTGCGCGGCGTCGAACATGGCGATCGGAGACGCGATGGACGAGATCCGGATCGGCCGGGCGGACGTGATGTTCGCGGGGGGCACCGAGGCGCCGATCACCCAGGTCGGGATCGCCGGCTTCGATGCGATGCGCGCGCTCTCGCGCCGCAACGACCATCCCGAACAGGCCTCGCGGCCGTTCGACAACGAGCGTGACGGTCTCGTGATGGGCGAGGCCGCCGCCGTCCTCGTCCTGGAGGAGCTCGAGCACGCGCGGGCCCGCGGGGCGCGCATCTATGCCGAGCTCATCGGGTACGGGATCTCGTCGGACGCCTCGCACATGACGGAGCCCGACCCGACGGGCGAGAGCCCCGCCCGCGCGATGAAGATGGCGTTGAAAGACGCCGGCGTCGACCCGACCGAGGTCGGCTATGTCAACGCGCACGCCACGTCGACACCTCTCGGTGATGCGGCCGAGACGAGGGTGATCAAGATCGCCTTCGGCGAAGAGCATGCAATGACCAAGCTCGCGGTGTCGTCCACGAAAGGGGCGACCGGGCACTGCTTCGGCGCAGCAGGCGCGGTCGAGGCGGTGTTCACGACGCTCGCCGTCGTCGACCGGAAGGCGCCGCCGACGATCAACTACGCCGAGCCTGACCCCGCCTGCGACCTCGACTACGTGCCGAACGAGGCGCGCGACCTGCCCGATCTGCGCGTCGCGGTGTCGAACTCGTTCGGTTTCGGCGGGCACAACGCGTCGATCGTCGTTCGCGCGTTCGAGGAGTAGCACAGGAAACTCCCCGCCCGTGCGCGAATCAGGCGCGCATGGACCGCACAAGCGCTGTCGTCCGGGGCGACTCTTACCGTCCTCCCATGCGCCTCGTCGACGTGGGCGGCCGCCTGGTCGAGCTGCACATACGCCGGTCGAAGCGCGTGCACGGGCACCGCCTGTACGTGCGGCAGGGCCTGCCGCCGGAGCTCGTCGTCCGGCCGCGCGCATCGGACTCCTACATCGACGACGCGATCGCCATGCACAAGGAATGGCTCGAGCGCCAGCTCGCGAGCGTCCCCGAGGCATGTCTCGGACTCGACCGGCTGCAGCTGACCGAGCAGCAGGGCCGCCGCGAGGCACATGCCCGCATTCTTCTGATCGCGCAGTCCGAGGCGGCCGCGCTCGGAGTCTCCTACACGCGGCTGACGCTCCGCGACCAGCGCAGCCGCTGGGGATCCTGCTCGAGCAAGGGGGCGCTCAGCTTCAACTGGCGGCTCGTGCTCGCACCGCACGACGTCCTCGACTACGTCGTCGTGCACGAGGTCTGCCATCTCGCCGAGCATCATCACGGTCCCGCCTTCTGGCAGCTCGTCGCAAGGCGGCGTCCGGACTACGCAGAGTCGAAGGACTGGCTGGACGCGCACGGGTGGGAGCTGCTCGCGTACCGTCCGCCGCTCGAGGCCGCTGCCTGAGAGGTCCGGCCTAAGATCCCCGCGTGGAACGCTGGGCGAGCTTCGACTGCTACGGCACGCTGATCGACTGGGACGGTGGCGTGCGCGCCGAGCTCGCACGGGTGTTCGGCGACGCGCAGGCGGATGAGCTCCTCGTCCGCTATCACGCGCTCGAACCGGACCTGCAGCGCGACGGGACGCTCAGCTACCGCGAGGTGCTGACGGAGTCGATGCGCCGGCTCGGTTCGCCGGCCGGCGCCGAGCACGGCCTGGCGGAGTCGCTGCCGGGCTGGCGTGCCTTCCCGGAGGTGCACGGCGCCCTCGAGGAGCTCCGCAGCCTCGGCTGGAAGCTCGCGATCCTCTCGAACACCGACGACGACTTCATCGCGGCCTCGCAGGTGCAGATCGGCGTGCCCTTCGACGAGATCGTGGTCGCGCAGGAGATCGGCTCGTACAAGCCGGCTCACCGCCACTGGGAGGAGTTCTTCGCGCGCACGCGCGCTCCGCGTGATGGTCACGTGCACGTCGGGGCATCGCTCTTCCACGACATCGCCCCCGCGAACGAGCTCGGGCTGCTCAGCGTGTGGATCAACCGCACCGGCGCGCGGGCGGCCGCCGGGGCCGAGCCGGCGCGTGAGCTGCCCGACCTCCTTGCGCTCCCGGAGACGCTCGACGAGCTCGTCCCGGCCTAGGGGCGAGCCGGGGACGCCGCCTGTAACCGATCGGTGACGGACTGGGGTCTAAGCTCTCGACATGTCCGAGACCCGGATCGACGTCCAGGTCGAGCACAAGAACGCTCCACCGCCCGACGAGAGCAAGCACCCGAACACCTGCCCGAGGTGCGGGTCGCACTACCGCGACGACGAGCTGGCGGCCGCCCTCTGGGTGTGCAGCCACTGCGGGCACCACTATCCGATGGATGCGCGCGCGCGCATCGAGTGGTACGCCGACCCGGGCTCGTTCGTCGAGGAAGCAGCCGGCGTCCGGTCGGAGGATCCGCTCGACTTCTTCGACCTGCGGCCCTACGCCGAGCGTCTGGCCGAGGCGGAGCTGAACACGGGGCTCGGTGAGGCGGCCGTGATCGGCCAGGCGACCATGGACGGCCACCCGCTCGAGCTGCTGGTGATGGACTTCACGTTCATGGGCGGCTCGATGGGGAGCGCGGTCGGCGAGAAGTTCTCGCGCGCCTGCGACTCCGCGATCGAGCGCGGCGTGCCGCTCGTGTCGGTCACGAGCTCCGGCGGCGCTCGCATGCAGGAGGGGATCCTCTCGCTGATGCAGCTGCCGAAGACCGTCTGCTCGGTCGAGGACCTGCACGACGCGCATATCCCGATGTTCACGGTGATGGCGCATCCGACGACGGCCGGGGTGCTCGCGTCGTTCGCGTCGCTCGGAGACGTGACGATCGCGGAGCCGGGCGCGTTGATCGCGTTCACCGGTCCGCGCGTCGTCCAGCAGACGACGCGCGAGAAGCTGCCGGACGACTTCGGGCTCGCCGAGCAGAACCTCCGCTTCGGCCACCTCGACGCGATCGTGCCGCGCTCCGGCCAGCGGGAGCATCTCGTCAGGCTGCTGAGGCTCTTCACGTGACGGAGAAGGATCAGGAGCTGAACCTGCGCCGGCGGCTCTCGGGCCTGTCGCGGCTCCCGCTCCTGCGCGGAGCACGGGTGGAAGGCGAGGCGGAGCGGCTCGAGAAGCAGTTGGAGCGGCTGCAGGCCGACACCAGCGACGAGGCGATCTGGCGCTCGGTCGAGCTGGCCCGTCACCCCGACCGGCCGTACACGATGGACTACGTCGAGCGGTTCGTCGACGACTGGGTCGAGCTGCACGGCGATCGCGGCCGCGCCGACGACGGCGCACTGGTGACCGGGCTCGGATCACTCGAAGGCCGGACGATCGTCCTGATCGGCCACCAGAAGGGCCGCGACGTGAAGGAGCGGCTCGACAGGCAGTTCGGCATGGCGTACCCGGAGGGCTACGTGAAGGCGATGCGGGTGATGGAGATCGCCGAGCGGTTCAGCTTCCCCGTGATCTCGCTCGTCGACACTCCCGGCGCCTACCCGGGCGTCGCGGCCGAGCAGCACGGGCAGGGCGGGGCGATCGCCCGCTCCCAGACCGAGATGGCCCGGCTGACGGTGCCGACGGTCGCCTGCATCATCGGCGAGGGCGGCTCGGGCGGCGCCGTGGCGATCGCGGTCTCGGACCGGGTGCTGATGCAGGAGAACGCCATCTACTCGGTGATCACCCCCGAGGGCTGTGCCGCGATCCTCTGGCGCGACGCGGGCGAGGCGAAGAAGGCGGCCGCGGCGTTCAAGCCCGATGCGCTGCACTGTCTCGAGCTCGGGGTGATCGACGGTATCGTCGCCGAGCCCGCGGGCGGCGCCCACGCCGACCACGACGAAGCGGCGCGCCTGCTGCGCGCGGCGCTCGTCGAGTCGCTCGAGGAGCTGGAGGACACCCCCGGTGAGGAGCTGCGCCGGCGACGGCGGGCGAAGTTCCGCGGCATGGGCGTCTACGCGTGACGTTTGCCACGTAATCCAGGGACTTTCCACATCATCCACAGGGTTTTCAACCGGGGTGAACGCCGTCCGAAACGCGTCGAGGCCCGCTGGTAGGCAGGCCCCGAGCGTCTTGCCCCCCGTCAGGAAGAGACGACGAGACGATCATTTCCCACCACGCCGCGGCTAAACCTCGCCGGTTGTGGAAAAGCAGTCCGCGAATCAGTGAAGCTTCCGCGATGAGCCTCGGCGACTACCGCCGCAAACGCGACCCGGAGAAGACCCCCGAGCCGTTTCCCTCCGCCGGCGAGCGAGGCTCGCCGCCCGTCTTCGTCGTCCAACGGCACGATGCGCGCAGGCTGCACTACGACTTCCGTCTCGAGCGAGACGGCGCCCTCGCGTCCTGGGCGGTGCCCAAGGGCGTTCCGCTCGAGCCGGGAGCGAGGGCGCTCGCGGTGCACGTGGAGGACCATCCGCTCGAGTACGCGTCCTTCCACGGCGAGATCCCGGCGGGCCAGTACGGGGCCGGCACCGTCGAGGTGTGGGACAGCGGCACCTACGACCTCGTGGAGGAGAAGCCGGACGGCCGGCTGACGGTCGACCTGCGCGGCTCCCGGCTGCGCGGGCGCTGGTCGCTCGTACCGGCCCATCTGGACGGCAAGGAGCAGAACTGGCTGCTGATCAAGCGCCGCGACGGTGAGGAGCGCGTCGTGACCGCCCGGACCTACCGGCCGATGCTCGCGACTCCTGCGAGCTCGGTCCCGCACGGCGAGCTCTGGGCCTACGAGGTCAAGTTCGACGGCTATCGCGCCGTCGCCTACGTCCGCGGCGGCGACTGCACGCTCGTCTCGAGGAACGACAACGACCTGACCGCGCGGTTCCCGGAGGTCGCAAAGGCGGTCGCGAAGGCGGTCAAGTCACCGAACGCCGTGGTCGACGGCGAGGTGTGCCGGATCGATCCGACCGGACGCGCGAGCTTCTCGGAGCTCCAGCGCGGAACAGGCGCGCTCGTCTTCTACGCCTTCGACCTGCTCGAGCTCGACGGCGAGCCGAAGATCGACCTCGTGCTGGCGGAGCGCAAGGCCGAGCTGCGGAAGCTGCTCGACGCCGGCGTCGAGAACGTCGTCTTCTCGGAGAGCTTCGAGGACGGCGACGCGCTCTACGAGGTCGCCCTCGAGCGCGGGCTCGAAGGCGTGCTCGCGAAGCGAGTCGACAGCGTCTACAAGGAGGGCAGGCGCACCCGCGACTGGCTGAAGGTCAAGACGCAGCACAGCGAGGAGTTCCTCGTGGCCGGCTACACCCGCGGTGGTGGGCGGCGCGCCGGCACGTTCGGCTCGCTCGTCCTCGCCGTGCAGGAGCACGACGGGCTGCGGTACGTCGGCAACGTCGGCACCGGGTTCGACGACGCCGAGATCCGGAAGCTGCTGGCCGTGCTCGAGCCGCTCCGCCGGGACACGGCGCCGTTCGCGGCCGAGCCGAAGCTCCCGCGCGTGCGCAAGGGGGACGTGCACTGGGTCGAGCCGCGGGTCCTCGTGCAGGTCCGCTTCGGAGAGTGGACGCACGACGGGCACCTGCGCCATCCGGCCTACCTCGGCATCCGGGACGACAAGAGCGTGGACGAGGTGGAGCCGGAGGAGCAGGACCTCCCGGCCGTGCTCCTCAAGGGCCGGCGCGAGCTGCGGCTCTCGAACCTGGACAAGCCGTTCTGGCCGGACGAGGGGATCACCAAGGGCGACCTGCTCCGCTACTACCGCGCGATCGCCCCGGTGCTCGTGCCACACCTCCGCGGCCGGCCGTTCACGATGCGCCGCTACCCCGACGGCGCCTACGGCAAGGTGTTCTTCCAGAAGAACGCGCCGGCGCACATGCCCGAGTGGATCGCGACGCACCGCGCGCTCGTCTCGACGCGCGAGAGCTCGCGTGCGCAGAGGTGGGTCGACTTCCCGATCGTGAACAACGAGCTGGCGCTGCTCTGGATGGTGAACATGGGCTGCATCGACATGAACCCCTGGTACTCGCGGGTCGACAAGCCCGACCGGCCGGACTTCGTCCTCTTCGACCTGGACCCGACACCCGAGGTCCCGTGGTCGCAGACGGTCGAGGTGGCGCTGATCCTCAAGGGGCTGCTCGACGCGCTCGGGCTCGAGTCGTTTCCGAAGACGAGCGGCGGCAAGGGCTTCCACGTCCTCGTCCCGATCGACCGCCGCTCGACGTTCGAGGACACCCGCGCCTTCGCCGAGCATGTCGCCGGGGCGATCGCCCGCACGCATCCGAAGCTTGCGACGACCGAATGGTCGAAGGCGCGACGCCGTGGTGTGCTGATCGACTCGAATCAGAACGGCGAGGGCAAGACGATCGCGTCGGTCTACTCGGTGCGTCCGAAGCCGGGCGCACCGGTCTCCACGCCCCTCGCCTGGGACGAGGTGAACGACCGGCTGAACCCGGCGACCTACACGATGGCGGTCGTGCTCGAACGCGTGCGGGCGAAGGGCGACCTCTACGAGGGGATGCTGACCACCCGCCAGTCGCTCTCCCGGGCGCTCAGGCGCCTGGCTTGATCGGGTGGGTGTGCGCCGCCTCCTTCGCGACCGTGAGCTCCTTCCCGTCGATCACCGCGTAGCGCAGCGCGATCGCGCTCAGCTCGTCCGAGGCCTCCTTCGCCGCGTGCCCGAGCTTCAGGTCGAGCGTCTCCGGATCGTCGAGGTAGAGAAGCCGTGTCCAGAACGTGGTCAGCACGATCGACACCCAGGGCATGAAGATGGCGTTTCGCTCGAGCGCCGCCGAGGGCCTCTGCACGAAAAACGCGATGAAGATGCCGACCGTCAGGCCGGCAAGACCGATCGCGGCGGCCGCCTGGCCGACACTTCCCGCGGTCAGCCCCTTCACGAACGCCGCGGCGATCGCCGCGACCCCGAACACCATCATCGCGATGTAGCCGACGAACACCACCCGGTAGGAGCGCCGAAGATAGGCGGTCGTGCGCGCGAGCGTCTGAACATCATCCTGCAGAACCGACGCGGCGAGCGCGCGCAGCTCGGCCGTCGTCTCGTGGGGATCCCCGTGCCGCGGGCGGGGCAGCCGCACCGTCATGGCATGCCCTCCTTCTGTCCACCAGCGTTTTGCGGCAGCCTACAAGGTCGCAGCAAGCCGTCGAGCCCGAGGGGACATTACGAAGATCTTGCATCGCATCGTGATGTATCTCGTTACGCTCCCCGGGTCAACGTCTAACGGAGGGACTCATGCACTACCGTGCCCCGAGTTGGTTCGACCGAAAGCTGATGAACCCGTTGATCGCAGGGCTGACGAGGCTCGGTATCAGCTTCTGGGGCTCACGGATTCTGGAGGTCCGCGGGCGCAAGAGCGGCGAGCCACGCCGCAACCCGGTCAATCCACTGGCTCTGCGGGGCGGCCGGTATCTGGTTGCTCCACGCGGCCATACGCAGTGGGTGCGCAATCTTCGTGCGGCAGGGCAGGGAGAGCTTCTGCTGGGATCGCGCCGTGAGCACTTCACAGCGGCCGAGGTGGCCGACGCGAACAAAGAAGAGGTCTTGCGGGCCTACCTGCGCCGTTGGAAGTGGGAGGCCGGCCAGTTCTTCGACGGCGTCGGGCCGGAGTCTCCCTCGGACGAGTTCACGCGCATCGCTACGGATCATCCGGTCTTTCGAATCGAACTCGGACAGACAGATCCGATCTCGAACTCGATCAGCACTGGGAATGCCGAGAGCTGATCGAGCAACTCACCAGAGCTCGTGACCGGCAGGCAAGCCGTTCTGCTCGTTCTGCGAGTCCTTACCGAGATCGGCGTCGTCGGCGGTCTCGCCTACTGGGGGTTCAACACCGGCAACTCGCCGGCGACGAAGCTGGCCCTGGGTCTCGGCGTCCCTGCGCTCGGGTTCGGCTTCTGGGGAGCCGTCGACTTTCATCAAGCCGGACGTCTCGGAGAGCCACTGCGGCTGTTTCAAGAACTCTTCGTCTCGATCGTCGCCGCCCTGGCGCTCGTCGAAACGGGGCAGGACGAACTCGGTACGGCGCTGGCAGTCATCTCGATCCTGTACCACGCCCTCGTCTACGCCCTCGGCACCACACTCTTGGGCGCCCGCACGACGCGCCAAGCACTCTAGTGCCGCGGCCGACCTGTCGAGGTTCCAGCAGCGCCGCGGCCGAACCGATTCTGTGCGTCGCGGAGTTATGCGGTCTCCGCGGCTTCGACTGTGTGAGCGTTCCCATACCTCGTCCTGTTCGACGGCTCACATCCGAACATCACGCTGGCCGCGGTATCCAAGTACGGAGGTGAGCCGATGAAGTACTGGGTGACGTTCCGCCGTCGCGACGGCGTGCCCATCCCCCCGGACGCGATTGCGGGCATTCTGCAGGCGCAGCGAGGTTGGCTCGAGGAGAAGATCGACGATGGTGTCTTCGATTGCGCCTACGTGTTGGCTCAGGGGTCGGGTGGGATGGCAATCGTGAACGCCGACTCTGGTGAAGAGCTGTCGGAGATGCTCGCGAGTTCACCGGCGTTCGTGATCGTCGCGATCGATGTCCAGCCGCTGGCGCCGGTCGCCACGCTGGAGAACCACGTGCGTGCCCTCCAGCACCTGATGGAGCGCGCGGCGTAAGCGGGTCAGTTACCCGGGCCGGTGGGATTCGTGCCCTGCGCAGGATGTCCGCCGGCCCGGCGGCCGGGCCATGCGCGTTCGATGGAACCCCGCGGCTCACGAGGGGCGCCGCATGCAGCCCTCTCCGCGCGCACTCGCCGGACGGGAGACGACCGTCAGCCCCGCGAGCCCGATCGCTGTGGGCCGGCCTGTCCCATCGTTTCCGCCGTGAGCCCCTTCACGAACGCGGCGGCCGCTCGCCGTCGTCTCGTGGGGATCCCCGTGCCGCCGGCGGGGCAGCCACGAGCTCATTCCCAGCCTACGAGGCGCCGAACAGCGGCAGCAGGCTCTCGAGGCCGGCCACGTCCACCGGTACCGGTGAGCGGAAGCGGTCACGCGCGAGCTCGAGGTTGTCGTGCGTGACCGGGACGCCGCGGGGGCTCACCGTCGCGACGCCGGTGTGCTCGTAGGCGAACTTGCGCGAGACGCCGAGCGACTGCCGGTTGCCCTGGATCGCTCCGGAACGCGCGCGTGCGGCACCGAGCCCGGCGAACGCGAGCGTCAGCACGGCGGCGCGCATCTCGGTGCCGAGGCCCTGCCCCTGGTGCTGCCGGCCGAGCCACGAGCCCGTCGAGACCGTTCGGTCGCGCGGGAAGGACGTCGCCGCGAGCGCCTGCACACCGACGGGGCGCCCGTCGAAGAAGGCCACCAGGCCGAGCTCCCAGCGCTCGGGGCAGAACGCCGCGAGCCGGCCGGCGTGGTAGGCGAGGAAGTCGGGCTCGTTCAGGCCGTCGGTCCAGGCCATCTCGAACGGCATGAGCTCCGGATCGTGGATCCCTTCTTCTGCCACCCGGTACAGCTGCCTCAGCTCGTGGACCGTCGGCAGCCGCAGCTCGAGCCGCGGTGTCCGCAGCCGGAGGCGGGTCAGGGGATGCGGGAACCTCGTCAGGAAGTCGCGCCGGTCGACCGCGTCGAAGCCGAGCTTGGCGTAGAGCCGGCGCGGCCAGTCGTCGGCGAGCGCTTCGAGGAAGACCACGTCGTGGGTGCGGCGCGCCTCGTCGAGCGCGTGCTGGACGATCGCGCGCCCGAGCCCGCGGCCCCGGTAGGCCCGCACCGCTTCGACGTCCTCGATCTGGGCGGTTCGGCCGTCACTGCGCAGCTCGCAATACGCGGCCACGCGATCGTCGGCGATCGCTGCGAAGAACCGTGTCTCGACCGCGCGCATGATCAACCGCTTCGCATCGTTCAGCTGCTCGGCGACCTCGTCGTCTCCCCACGGCTCCGCGATCGTCGTGGCGATCCGCACCGGCACCAGCCGGTCGAACTCCACCTCCTGCACCATCGAGGTGTCGACCCGTCGGTCCGGCTCGCGCGCCAGCGCGAACACGATGTGCGTCGAGCGAACGTACCCGTGCCGGCAGAGTGCCGCGGCGGTCTTATCGTCCCCGTGCTCGAGAATCACCCGGCGGTGGTGGCTGCGCTCCATCACCGCGTCCGCCTCGGCCGCGAGCTCTTCCGCGTCGGCGTCCGCGTCCTCGACGGACAGGTAGTTCGCGTCGTAGACACTCGGCACGGAGTCCGCGAAGAGGCCGATGCCGTGCTTCGTCGGCTCGCGCCGTTCGGCGGCGCCCAGCTCGACGGCGCGCCGGAACTCCCTGATGCGCTGAACGCTCACTGCCGTATCTTGGCGGTTAGAGCGCGGCCAGCTTCCGTTCGAGGAACCGCCGTTCGTGGCCGGCGTGCGTGAGCTCGAGCGCACGGACGTATGCGACGCGTGCCTCGTCGTTCCGGTCGAGCCGAAGCAGGAGCTCCGCCCGGGCGGCGTGCAGGTAGTGGTAGTTGTCGAGCTCGAGCCGGTCGATGATCTCCAGCCCGGCGAGCGGGCCGTCCGCCTCCGCCACGGCGACCGCCCGGTTCAGCTCCACGACCGGCGACTCGGTCAGCCGGGAGAGCTCGCCGTAGAGCGCGGCGATCTGCGGCCAGTCGACGGGGTCGTCGGAATGCAGGGCCGCGATCGCCGCCTGGACGACGTACGGACCGCGGCCGTGCAGTGAGACCGCGCGATCGAGCACGAGCCGGCCCTCGTCGATCTGCGCGTCGTCCCACAGCGCCCGGTCCTGGTCTCGCAGCAGCACCAGCTCACCGTCGCGCAGCCGGGCGGCGCGACGCGAGTCGTGGAGGAGCATGAGCGCGAGGAGGCCGAGCGCCTCCGGCTCGTCGGGCATCAGCTCGCCGAGTGCCCGCCCCAGCCTGATCGCCTCTGCCGTCAGGTCTCCGCGGCCGCCATAGCCCTCGTTGAAGACGAGGTAGACGACTGCGAGGACCGCGGCGAGCCGCTCGGGCAGCAGGTGGGCGGGCGGCACGCGGAACGGAATGCCCGCTGCGGCGATCTTGCGCTTCGCCCGGACGAGCCGCTGCGCCATCGTCGGCTCCGGCACGAGGAACGCACGCGCGATCTCGTCCGTGGCCAGGCCGCCGAGCGTGCGCAGCGTCAGTGCCACCTGCGCGTCGATCGCGAGCGCCGGATGGCAACAGGTGAAGATGAGCTCCAGGCGCTCGTCGGCGAATGCGGTGTCCTCCATGTCCTCCTCCAGCGCCTCCGGCACGTCGAGCAGCTGGGTCTTGACGGCGAGGGTGCGATCGCGCCGTATGCGGTCGATCGCGCGGTTGCGCGCCGTCGTCTGCAGCCAGGCTCCCGGGTTGTCCGGGACGCCGTCGCGCCCCCAGCGCTCGGCGGCGATCGCGAACGCCTCCTGCGCGGCCTCCTCGGCGAGGTCGAAGTCGCCGAGGAAGCCGATCAGCGAGGCGAGCACCCGGCCCCACTCGTCGCGGAAGACCTGATCGAGCAGGGTCAGCGCTCCACGAGCGGTCGCACCTCGACGCTGCCGCCGAGGCGGGCGGCGGGCACGCGCGCCGCGATCTCGAGCGCGGTGTCGAGGTCGTCCGCCTCGATCAGATAGAAGCCGCCGAGGGCCTCCTTCGTCTCGGCGAACGGCCCGTCCGTGGTGAGCGTGCTTCCGCCGTTGACACGCACGGTGGTCGCGGTCGCCGCGGGCTGGAGCTGTGCGCCGTGGAACGTCTCGGGCAGCTCCGAGATCGCGAAGTACTCGTTCATGATCGCGCTCTGCTCGGCCTCCGAGAGGGCCGGGCCGTCGTCGGCTTCGTGCGAGTAGATCAGCAGTGCGTATTTCACGTTCGCCTCCTTCGAGCGGTGTGGTCGCTACTACGACGAACGGGAAGTGGGGAAATCGACAGGGGCCTCACCGCAGCCGCTCCAGGAACGTCAGCGCGCCGTGCTTGTCGAGCAGGTCGTTCAGGTTTCCACACTTCGGGCTCTGCACGCACCCGGGGCAGCCGTCGTGGCAGGGGCAGCCTCGGAGGAGCCCCTCGGTGTCCCGGACCCAGCCCTCGAACTGCTCGAACCCCCGCTCCGCGATCCCGACGCCTCCGGCGTGCCCGTCGTAGACGAACACGGTCGGACGCCCGGTCTGCGGGTGGATGTTCGTCGAGAGCCCGCCGATGTCCCAGCGGTCGCACATCGCCCAGAGCGGCAGCAGCGCGATCAGCGCGTGTTCGGCGGCGTGCAGTGTGCCGAGCAGCTTCGGCATCTCGTCGAGCCCGGCGAGCTGGTGCGCCTCGGGCAGGAACCAGACCGCCTCGGTCGCGAACGTCACGGGCGGCAGCTCGAGCGCGACGAGCTCGAGGCGCTCCTGGCCGGAGATCGTCTTCCGCTCGTATCCGACGACCTGCTCCGTCACCTCGATCTCGCCGAAGGCCAGCTCGAGGCCGAGCCGCCACTCGACCCGGCGGGGCTCGACGATCAGGGTCATCGTCTCCTGCTTCGCCTGCGTGTACCAGTCGCCGGCGAACGGCTCCACCACCGCGTGCAGCGTTGCCAGGTCGAGCTCGCGCACGAGGAAGGACTCGCCGCGGTGGAGGTAGATCGCGCCCTCATGAACCGTGGCGTACGCACGGCTGCGCTCGACGGCGCCGAGCACGGAGCCGGACGTCCCGTCGACGACGGTGAACGCGTCGGGGTCGGTCGACCGGAGAGAGACGCGGGCAGCCGGGTGATCCTTTCCGGCCCAGACGATCCCCGCGGTCGTGCTCTTGAGCTCGGGGTCGGCGCGCGCTGCCCGGAGCGCCTCGGGGCCGAGCGTCGCTTCGTCGCTCTCGGTCAGCGGTGCCTCGTACGCAGCAGCGCGCACGTGGCCGGCGAGCACGCGCGGGCTCGTGTGGTCGAGGATCGCCGCCTCCGTCCGCCGCCCGAGGAGCTTGTCCGGCTCGCGCATGAAGAACTGGTCGAGAGCGTCCTCGGTGGCGACGAGCACCGCGAGCCCGTTGCCGCGGCGCCCGGCGCGCCCCCACTGCTGGCGCAACGAGGCGACCGTGCCGGGAAAGCCGACGGAGATCACCGCGTCGAGCAGTCCGACGTCGATCCCGAGCTCGAGCGCGTTCGTCGTCGAGACGCCGAGCAGCTCTCCGGCGGAGAGCCGCCGCTCGATCTCCCGCCGCTCCGCCGCGGTGTAGCCGGCGCGATACGGCGAGAGGAAGCGGTCGTCACCGAGCCGCTCGGCGGTGAAGCGGTGAATCAGTTCCGCGGCCTTGCGGCTCTTGGCGAAGGTGAGCGTGCGAAGCCCCCGGTCGACGAACATCGCCTGGAGGCGCGCGGCCTCGCCGAGCGCCGACGCCCGGAGGCCGAGCTCTCCGTCGAGCAGAGGCGGGTTCCAGAGCACGACCGTGCGCTCGGTGCGCGGGGCCGCGTCGTCCCCGACCATGGTCACCGGCTCGCCGAGCAGGGACGCGCCGAGCTCCCCGGGGTTCGAGATGGTCGCCGACGCGAGCAGGAATCTCGGCACGGCGCCGTAGATGCGCGCGAGGCGCCGCAGCCGACGCAGGACGTTCGCAACGTGGGAGCCGAACACGCCGCGGTACACGTGGGCCTCGTCGACGATCACGTAGCGGAGGTTTGCGAGCACGTCGGCCCAGCGGTCGTGGTTCGGCAGGAGCCCGACGTGGATCATGTCGGGGTTGGTGAGGATCACGTTCGCCCACGTGCGGATCTGCCGGCGCTGCTCCGCCGGAGTGTCGCCGTCGTAGATCGCCGGCCGGAGCCCGGGGGCCTGCAGCGCGGCGAGCGAGCGGAACTGATCCTGCGCCAGCGCCTTGGTCGGGTACAGATAGAGCGCGCGGCTCTTCGGCTGCCGCGCCACCTCGTCGAGCACGGGGAGGCTGAAGGCCAGCGTCTTGCCGGAGGCGGTGCCGGTCGTCACCAGCACATGTTCGCCCCGGCCGGACGCATCCCAGACCGCCCGCTGATGCGCGTAGAGCCGGGGGACCCCGACGGCGGCCCGCACCCGTGGGTCGAGCTCGTCCGGGAGCGCCGCCGTCCGAGCCTCGCGCGCGGGCTCGGTGACGAGGTGAGCCAGTTCCTCGCCCTCGAGCAGCCCCTCCCAGTGCAGGACGTCGACGCTCACCTCGCCGATGCTAGCCTCGCGCTACCGGGGTGCTCCGAGCGGGGCTGAGATCACACCCGTTGAACCTGATCCGGTTAGAACCGGCGAAGGGAGAGCAGTGGTTCCAAGAGCATTGACGATCGCCGGCTCGGACAGCGGCGGCGGCGCCGGCATCCAGGCCGACCTGAAGGCCTTCGCCGCCGCGGGCGCGCACGGCCTGTCGGCGATCGTCGCTCTGACCGCCCAGAACACGACGGGCGTCACCGCCGTGCACGAGGTGCCGGCCTCGTTCGTCGTCGCGCAGCTCGAGGCGGTCTACTCGGACATCGGCGTCGACGCCGCGAAGACCGGAATGCTGCACTCACGCCGCGTGATCGAGGCGGTGGCCTCGTTTCTCGCCGCTCATCCCACCCCGCTCGTGGTCGATCCGGTCATGGTCGCCTCCTCGGGGGCGAGACTGCTCGAGGACGACGCGGTCGAAGCGCTCGTGGGGCTGCTCTTCCCGCTTGGGACGGTCGTGACGCCGAACCTGCTCGAGGCGCGCGTCCTCGTGGGAGACGGGACGCGCGCGGAGCTCGCCGAACGGCTGGTCGCGCTCGGGGCGCGGGCTGCGATCGTCACCGGCGGCCATGGGGACGACGCCGTCGACCACCTCTTCGACGGGCGCGACCATCTCGCGATTCCCGTCGAGCGGCTCGACATCCCCGCAACCCACGGCGCGGGCTGCACGCACTCAGCGACGCTGGCCGCGCTGCTCGCCCGTGGGCTGCCGCTCGCGGACGCGGCGCGCCGCGCCGCCGGGGCCGCGACGGAAGCCGTTCGACACGGCCTGACCGAGCTCGGCGCGGGCGACGGCCCGGTCGACGTCCTCAACGTGAAAGGAACGCATGCAAACGGGTGACTCCCTGCAGCGGCTGCGCCAGGCGAAGCCGCTCGTCCACCAGATCACCAACTACGTGGTGATGAACGAGACCGCGAACGCGACGCTCGCGCTGGGCGCGCTGCCGGTGATGGCGCACGCGCGCGAGGAGGTCGAGGAGATGGTGGCGATCGCGGGCGCGCTGGTCCTGAACATCGGCACGCTCTCGCCCGCGTGGGTCGAAGCGATGCTGCTCGCCGGCCGGGCCGCCAACGAGCACGGCGTCCCGGTCGTGCTCGATCCGGTCGGGGCCGGGGCGACCACCTACCGCACCGAGACCGCGAAGCTCCTGCTCGACGAGGTGCGGGTCGCCGTGCTGCGCGGGAATGCCGGAGAGGTGGCGACCCTGCTCGGCGTGGCCGCCGAGGTGCGCGGCGTCGAGTCGATCGATGCAGGCGACGATGCCGCTGCGCTCGCGCGGTCGGCCGGCGCTCAGCTCGGCCTCGTCGCGTCGGTGACCGGGCCGGTCGACCATGTCTCCGACGGCGACGCGGTCGTGGCGGTTGCGAACGGCGATCCGCTGATGGCATCGATCACGGGCACCGGTTGCATGTCGTCCGCCCTCACCGGCTGCTTCCTCGCCGTCAACCGTGAGCGTCCGCTCGACGCAGCCGCGGAGGCGCTCGTCGCCTTCGGGGTCGCGGGCGAGGACGCGGCCCGGGGCGCCGCGGGGCCGGGCTCGTTCCACGTCGCGCTCTACGACGCGCTCGCTGCGCTCGATCCGGTGACGCTCGACGAGAGGGCCCGCACGTCGTGAAGGTCCACGCGCTCGTCCCCGATCTGGAGACTGCGCGTCGTGCGGTGGCCGCCGGCGCCACCGTCGTGCAGCTGCGGGTGAAAGGCTCGACCGCCGAGATCGTCGAGCGCGGCAAGGGCTTCGGCGCGCTCGGTGTCACGTTCGTCGTCAACGACGACGTCGACGCGGCACTTGCGCTCGGCGCCGACGGTGTGCACCTCGGCCAGGACGATCGCGGAGCGGACCGGGCGCGCGCGGTCGGCCTCCTGCTCGGCCGCTCGGTGACGTCGCTCGCCGAGGTCGAGTCCGCGGACGCCGACTATCTCGGCGCTGGGCCTGTCTGGGAGACCCCGTCGAAGGCGGACGCGGCGGCGCCCATGGGCCTGGAGGGCCTCCGCGCGATCTGTGCCGCCGCGCGGGTGCCGGTGATCGCCATCGGCGGGATCGACGCGTCGAACGCAGCCGCGTGCATCGAGGCAGGCGCCGCCGGCGTGGCGACGATCCGGGCGGCGGCCGATCCGAACGTGAGGAGGACGGTTGACGAGGCTCTCGGAGAGCGGTGAGCTCGGGCTCCTCGCGGAGCTCGAGCGCCGCGGGCTGATCGTCGGCGTCGAGCACGACGCGGCGCAGCTCGGGGCGAATCTCGTCGCCACGCAGGACGCCCTCGTCGAGGGCGTGCACTTTCGCCTCGACTGGATCGGCTGGCGTGAGCTCGGGTTCCGGGCCGCAGCCGTCAATCTGAGCGATCTCGCCGCTTCGGGCGCGGTGCCGGAGGCGCTGCTCGTCAGCCTCGCGCTGCCGGCGAGCACGGAGACGGAGGACGTGATCGAGCTCTACGAGGGGATCGTCGAGGCGGGGGTACCGGTGGTCGGCGGCGACACGACCGCGGCCGGCGCCGTGCTGATCTCGGTCACCGCTCTCGGCCGGAGCGAGCGGGTGCCGGGGCGGGCCGGCGCGGTGCCGGGCGACGTGCTCGTCGTCACGGGACCGCTCGGCGGGGCGGGAGCCGCGTTTCGGTCGGGCTCGTACGTGCGCCCGCCGCTGCGGCTCGCCGAGGGGCGCGCCCTCGCGCGCCACGCACATGCGCTGCTCGACATCTCGGACGGCCTCGCCGTCGACGCCGGGCACATCGCGCGGCGGTCGGGCGTGCGGGTCGAGCTCGAGCTCGACGCGGTGCCGCTGGCGCCGGGGGCGACCGTCGCCGATCTCGGCTTCGGCGAGGACTTCGAGCTGCTCGCCGCCGTCATGGATGCCGGGGGCCTGCCGGTGATCGGGAGCGTCCGGCCCGGTGAGGGCGTCGGTCTGTTCCGCGCCGGCGAGCCGTTCGAGCTCGCCGGGTGGGAGCACTTCCGCGATCAGAAGTAGGGCTCGAACTTCTTTTGGAAGTGCTTCTTCGACCGGGCGCCGTACACCGTCTCGCGCGGCTCGCCGTTCTGGAAGAGCATCACGGTCGGCAGCGAGAGCACGCTGAAGCGGTCGGCCGTGCGCCGGTTCGCGTCGATGTCGATCTTCACGAACTCCACCCCCTCGTTGGCGGCGGCGAGCTCGGCCAGCGCGGGCTCGATCGCCTTGCAGGGCCCGCACCACGGTGCCCAGAAGTCGACGACGACCGGTTTCGCTGCGCTGAGGACCTCGGCCTCGAACGTGTCGTCGGTGACGCTGCGCACCCGGGCCAGGCTACCCGCGGAGACGGAGCAGGGGGACGGCCCACACGGCCTCCAGCACGATCGCCCTGCTCATCTTCGAGCGGCCCGCGGTCCGGTCGTTGAACGTGATGGGGATCTCGACCACCTGGAAGCCGGCCTGCTTGACCCGGTATGTGGTCTCGATCTGGAACGCGTAGCCGCGCGGGGTGATCGCGTCCAGGTCGAGCTCCTCGAGGACGCACCGGCGAAAGCACTTGAACCCGCCGGTCGGGTCCTTCACGCCCATCCGCAGGAAGAGGGCGGTGTAGAGGGACGCCGCGCGCGAGATCCCCCGGCGGAGGAGCCCCCAGTTGCCCACGTGCCCTCCGTGCACGTACCGGGATCCGAGCACGAGATCGGCTCCGCCCTCGGCCGCTGCGATCAGGCGAGGGACGTCGCGCGGGTCGTGCGAGAAGTCGCAGTCCATCTCGAGAATCAGCTCGGCGCCGGTCGCCAGAGCCGAGCGGAAGCCCGCGATGTACGCGGGCCCGAGCCCTTCCTTCTCGGCGCGGTGCAGAACGTCGACGAAGTCGAGCTCCGACGCGAGCCGGTCGGCGATCTCGCCGGTGCCGTCGGGCGAGCTGTCGTCGATCACGAGCACGCGGTCGCCCGGTCTCAGCACGTCCCCGAGCGCGCGCAGCATCGGCTCGAGATTGGCCCGTTCGTCGTAGGTCGGCAGGCAGACGGTCGCGTTCATCCCCGCGCCTATGATCGCTACGTGGCTGAACTCCCGCGGAACGAACTGCTCGCGGAGCAGTTCGACTTGCTCGCCGACCTGATGGAGCTCGAGGGGGCGGACGGTTTCCGGATCGGCGCCTACCGGAAGGCAGCGGCCCGGATCCGGGAGACGCCGACCTCCGTCGCGCAGCTGGCCCTCGACGGGAAGGCGAAGCAGCTGCAGGGCATCGGCAAGACGATCGAGGAGAAGATCGTCCAGGTCGTCGACGACGGGGAGGTCCATGCCCTGACCAAGCGGAAGGCCGAGGTGCCCGCGGAGGTCGCCGTCTTCATGCGGCTTCCGGGGCTCGGGCCGAAGACCGCCCGCCGGATCTGGCAGGAGCTCGGCATCACGACCGTCGCCGCCCTGCAGGCCGCCGCCGAAGCGCAGGAGCTGCGCGGGCACGCGGGGATCGGCCCCGGCACGGAGGAGAAGATCGCGGCGGCGCTCGCGCAGCCCAAGGCCGCCGAGGGCCCCCGGCGGGCACTGCTCGGGACGACCCTGCCGAAGCTGCGGGCCGTCGTCGAGGTGCTGCGCGAGCATCCAGCGTCGGTCGAGGTGTCGATCGCCGGCTCGTCGCGTCGCATGCGCGAGACCGTTCGGGACCTGGACATCATCGCGACCGCGACCGATCCGGCCGCCCTGGTCGAGCACTTCTGCTCGCTGCGCTTCGTCGTCGACGTTGCCGCCAAGGGGCCGACGAAGGCGACGGTCGTCTCGCACGACGGGTCGCGATACGACCTGCGCGTCGTGCCGCCGGAGAGCTACGGCAACCTTCTCCAGCACTTCACCGGCTCGAAGAACCACAACGTCGCGCTGCGCGAGGCGGCCGTCCGCCGCGGCTACTCCGTGTCGGAGTACTCGATCACCGAGGTCGAGACCGGCGAGGAGCACCACTTCGCGCGCGAGGAGGACGTCTACGGCTTCCTCGGCTACGACTGGATCCCGCCGGAGCTGCGCGAGGACGGCGGTGAGCTCGCGGCAGCGCGGGACGGGACGCTCCCGAGGCTCGTCGAGCTGGCGGACCTGCGCGGCGACCTGCACACGCACACCACGTGGTCGGACGGGCGGGACACCCTCGAGGACATGGTGGCCGCCGCCCGGTCGCGCGGATACGCCTACTACGCCGTCTGCGATCACTCCCAGCGGCTGCGCGGCGACCTGCTGCAACGCCAGTCGGAGGCGATCGATGCGCTGAACGAGCTGGTTGCCCCGTTCCGCATCCTCAAGGGAATCGAGGTGAACATCCGGCCCGACGGGACGCTCGACGTCGACGATGCCGAGCTTGCAACCCGCGACTGGGTCGTCGCCTCGACCCATTCACGGTTCGACCACAATCCGACGGAGCGGATCCTCGCCGCGATGGAGAGCCCGTACGTGGACTGCATCGGCCACCCGACCGGCCGCCGGATCAGCACGCGGCGGCCGTCGCCGATCGACCTCGAGCGCGTGATCGAGCAGGCGCTCGCCACGGGCACGTTCATCGAGATGAACTCGCAGCCCGACCGGCTCGACCTGAGCGACGTCCATGCCCGCGCCGCCCGCGAGGCCGGACTGAAGGTCGTGATCGACTCCGACGGGCATCAGGTGGCCGCGCTCGACTACGTGGAGCTCGGCGTCGGCCAGGCGCGCCGGGCGTGGCTGACGAAGGACGACGTGCTCAACACCCGCACCTGGAAGCAGATCGAGAAGCTGCGGAAGAAGCGATGACGAGCCGTAGCCTCGACGGAGTCTCCAAGGGAATCTGTGCCATTTAGGGACGATCTCAACCTCGCGTCCGACTGGGTCGACGCGTACCTGAAACGGGTCGGCGACCTGCCGGTCGCCGCGCGCGTCGAGCCGGGAGCGATTCGGGCCGTGCTCCCCGCTGCGCCGCCGGAGCAGGGGGAGACCTTCGAGGCCCTGCTGCGCGACCTCGACGACCTGATCCTGCCGGGGCTGACCCACTGGAACCATCCCCGCTTCTTCGCGTGGTTCGCCAACACGGGCTCGGAGCCGGGCATCCTCGCCGAGCTCCTGATCGCCGCTCTGAACGTCAACAACATGACGTGGCTCTCGTCCCCGGCTGCGACCGAGCTCGAGGTGACGGTGCTGGACTGGCTCGCGCAGCTCCTCGGCCTGCCGCGCGGCTGGCACGGGCACATCGAGGACACGGCGTCGACCGCGACGGTCGCCGCACTCGCGGCTGCGCGCACGCGGAAGCCGGGCGGGGTGGTCTATGCCTCGGAGCACGCGAACATCAGCGTCGAGAAGGCTGCTCGGCTCGTCGGGCTCGAGTTTCGCGCCGTCGGGGTGGACGACGAGTTCCGCATGCGGGCGGACTTCGACCTCGACGACGCAACCGCGGTGGTCGCGACCGTCGGGACCACCGGGACGACGTCCGTCGATCCGGTCCCCGAGCTCGCCACCCGGTGCGGGCAGGCGGGCGTCTGGCTGCACGTGGATGCGGCGTATGCCGGCTCGGCCGCGATCTGCCCCGAGTTGCGCTGGTGCCTCGACGGCGTCGATCGGGCCGACTCCCTCGTGATCAATCCGCACAAGTGGCTCTTCACGCCGATGGACTGCTCGACGCTGTGGACGCGCCGGCCGGAGGCCTTCTACGAGGCGTTCGCCCTGGTGCCGCACTACCTCGCGGCGACCGAGACGGCGATCGACCTGAAGGACTACGGCCCGGCGCTCGGGCGGCGGTTTCGCGCGCTCAAGCTGTGGGCCGTGCTCCGCTGGTACGGCGCCGAGGGCCTGCGCACCCTGATCCGCGAGCACGTGCGCCTCGCCCAGCTCTTCGCCGCCCTGGTCGAGGACGAGCCCGGCTGGGAGGTGGTCGCGCCGCATCCGTTCTCGACTGTCTGCTTCCGGCACGTCGAGGCCGACAACGTCGAGCTGGCGCGCGCCGCTACGGCGACGGGAGAGCTGTTCGTGGCGGCGGCGAGCCTGGAGGGCCGGGACCTGATCCGTCTCGCGATCGGGAACGCGCAGACGACGGAGAACGACATCCGCCGCTCGTGGGAGGTGCTGCGCTCGTGCGTCCCGACGGCGTAGGCTCGACGGAGCCGTCCAGGAGCGCAGGGGCCGGCTCCGCCGGCCCTGGAGCGGGATACGGCGTAGGCTCGACGGAGCCGTCCAGGAGCGCAGGGGCCGGCTCCGCCGGCCCTGGAGCGGGATACGGCGTAGGCTCGACGGAGCCGTCCAGGAGCGCAGGGGCCGGCTCCGCCGGCCCTGGAGCGGGATACCGCGCAGTGATCTTCGACCTGTGGGAGACGTTGATCGACTGGGACCGGGAGGCGGCGGAGGCACTGGGGAACGAGGTGGCCGCGATCGTCGGAGGGGACTTCGGCGAGCGCTGGAGCCGGTCGACCACGCGATACAACGCGCCGATCCGCGTGGCTCTCGCGGAAGCTGGTGTGCCGGCCGACCTGCACGACGAGATCTGCGCGCTGCGCCTGCGCCACCATCGGCGATCGCTCGTGCCGCGGCCCGGGGCCGTCGACACGCTGCGCCGGCTGCGCAGCGACGGTTTTCTGGTCGGGCTGATCACGGTGTGCAGCGAGGACATCGAGACGCTGTGGCCGGAGTCGGAGTTCGCGGGCCTGTTCGACGCCGAGGTGTTCTCCTCGCGCGTCGGGATGTCGAAGCCGGATCCTCAGATCTATCTGCACTGCTGCGAGCTGCTCGGCGTCGAGCCGCACGAGGCGGTGTTCGTCGGCGACGGCGCGAATGACGAGCTCGCGGGCGCGCGCCGGGTCGGCATGGACGCGATCCTCATCCACCGCGACGGGGAAGGACCGCTCTGGCCCGGGCTCGACGACTGGGATGGGCCGCGCGTCACGTCGATCCCGGGCGTGCTCGACGTGCTCGCATGACCCTGGTGATCAGGCCTGCCGGTCCCGACGAGGCTGAGCTCCAGTTCACGCTGCAGCGCGCCGCATCCCTCGCCGGGCTGTCGCACATCTTCCCGCCCGAGCGGTTTCCGTACCCCGACGACGCCGTGCGCGAGCGCTGGCGCACGTTTCCGGGCGCGGTGCTCGTCGCCGAGCAGGACGGCACGGCAGTGGGGCTTGCGGCGTTCCATGCCTGCTGGCTGCACGGCCTCTACGTCGTGCCGGCGGCGTGGGGCACCGGCGTCGCGCTCGCGCTGCACGATGCGGCGCTCGCCGCGCAGCCCGACTGCGCGGAGACCAAGCTCTGGGTGCTCGAGGAGAACCGCCGCGCCCGTCGCTTCTACGAGAAGCACGGCTGGCGCAGGAACGGTGAGACGCGTGTGGTCGAGTATCCGCCGAGCCCGCTCGACGTCGGCTACTCGTTCATTCGCGAAGAGCCGTGAGCGCGGCATCGTGCAGCGCGACGCGGTAGCGCCAGAGAGCGTGGCCCGTCTCGAGCAGGCGCTCGCGCAGCGGACCTGCGAGCTCGGCGAGCGTGCCCCACCGCGCGCCGGCGATCTCCTCCGTGTCGCGCGGTGCGAGCGCGGTCTCCGTAGTCCGGGCCAGGAAGACGTGCGTTCGCCACTCCACCCACTCCGACTCGAAGACGAACGATGCGCGCGTCGCGACCAGGTACCGCTCGAGCCGCGCCGCCAGACCGGTTTCCTCGAGCGCCTCGCGTTCTGCCCCGAGCGTGAAATCCTCGCCGGGCTTGATGCCGCCGCCCGGCGGGCGCCAGATGCCCTCTGCGAAGTGCGGCTTGCGGATCAGGACGATCCGGTCGCCGGGATCGAGGATGAAGAGCGTCACGTCGTGCGTGCGGCCCGGGTTGTAGGTCGCGAGGGCATGCTCCCGCTCGGTGATCCGGCCGCTCCACTCCAGGACGGCCGGGCTGCCGTAGCGGGCACGCAGTTGCGCGAGGACCTCGTCGGTCACGTGCACAATCCGGATCATGCCTCGCGTCCGCAGGCCCAGGCGCCAGGCGCCGGTGCTCGAATTGCTCGAGGCGACCCTGCCCGAGCTTCGGCGGGGGCTGACCGAGTCGGCCGCCCGCACGCTCGCCTACGAGCTCTTCGAGAAGCTCGGGTTCGGTGCTGTCGCGGTCACGGACACGCACGAGGTGCTCGCGTTCGTCGGCGCCGGGGCCGACCATCACGGGGCGGGCGACCAACCGATCCGGCCCGTCTACGAAGCCCTTGCGCAGCAGCGTCCGCTGCTCGCGCCGCTCGGGATCCGCACCGAGTGCCTGCATCCGGCCTGCCCGCTCGGTGCTGCCGCGGTGGTGCCGCTCCGGCTGACCGACGGTCCCGCAGGCGCCGTCGTCGCCTATGCCACGGCGGGATCGCCGCTCGGCGAGACGGCCGTCGAGACGCTCGACCTGCTCGGCACCCAGCTCTCCGCACAGCTGCAGCTGTCCGAGCTCCACTCCGCCACGACCACCGCTCTACAGGCGCAGATGGAGCCGCACTTCGTCTTCAACGCCTTGAACACGATCGCGTCGTTCATCCGCACGGAGCCGGAACGCGCCCGCCGGCTCGTCCTCGCGTTCGCGGACCATCTCCGCAGCCGGCTCGCCCGGCCGGGTGAGTTCATCACGCTCGAGGAGGAGCTGCGGCACGTTGCCAGCTACCTCGAGCTCGAGCAGGCGCGGTTCGGCCCGCAGCTCGAGGTGACGATCGATGCAGCACCCGACGCGCTCGGCGTCAGGCTCCCGCCGCTGCTCGTGCAGCCGCTCGTCGAGAATGCGATCAAGCACGGCAAGACCGACCGGCCGCTGCACCTGCTCGTCCGCGCACGCGTTCGTCGTGGACGTCTGCACGTGACGGTCCGCGACGACGGCCGCGGGGTTGCGCGTGAGGTGATCGAGCGCGTGCTCGAGCCCGGTGTCGGGGTGGGCGACGGCACAGGGCTCGGGCTTGCGAATGTCAACCAACGGCTGATCGCGCACTACGGCGAACGCGTTCGGCTCCGCTCCTTCCCGTTCGGGACGGTCGTGCGGCTCGAGGTGCCGGTCGCCCGGTGATCCGCGCGCTGCTCGTGGACGACGAGGCGCCGGCGAGGTCGGAGCTGCGGTATCTGCTCGACAGCCATGCCGACGTGCGCGTCGTCGGCGAGGCCGCCAGCGCGCGGGAGGCGCTCGACCTCGCGCGCGACCTCGCGCCGGACATCGTCTTCCTCGACGTCGAGATGCCGGGCCTGAGCGGCGTCGAGGCAGCTCCCCTGGTGCGTGAGCGAACCGATCCGCCGGCCGTGGTGTTCGTGACCGCCCACGAGCGCTACGCCGTCGACGCGTTCGCCGTCGAGGCCTTCGACTATCTCCTGAAGCCGGTCGACCCCGACCGGCTCGCCCGGGTCGTGGAGCGTCTCCGCGAACGCTCCGTCGAGCAGGTCCTGCCGGTCGAGAAGGTGCCGGTCGTGTCGGCGGGCGGGACCGAGCTGCTCGACTACGACCAGGTGCACTACGCCCAGGCCGACGGCGACTACAGCCGCGTCCACACCTACGACCGCGTGTACCTCTGCACGGCGTCGCTCGGAGACCTCGAGGAGAAGCTGCCGGCGAGCCGCTTCGCCCGCATTCACCGCTCCCACCTCGTGAACCTGAGCAAGGTGGCGGGCGTGCGCCGGGTCTCGTCGGAGCGGCTGTGCCTGCAGCTGGCCGACGCCCGCAGGACGGAGCTCGACGTCGCGCGCCGGCAGGCGCGCCACCTGCGAGAGCGGCTCGGCTTCTAGCCGCGATCCCGGGGGCGCTGGCCCGTGGACGCGAGGTGGCTCGGGTCGCAGCGCTCCGCAAGGCGCTGCAGCGCGCACTCGAGCTCGTCGAAAGGCTCCGCAATTCCGAAGACTAGAGGCGCTTCAGCAGCTCGAGGAACTCGGCCGTCGAGCCCACGATCAGGTCGGCGCGCTCCGCGAGCGCGGACGGCCCCTCCGCCGAGACGACTGCGACGCGCACCGCCGCCTCCAGGCCGTCGAGCGCCGCGAAGCCGTCCAGATCGGTCGTGTCGTCGCCTGCGTAGAGCGCGCGGGCGAGGCCGGTCTCCTCCAGCAGGTGCCGAACCGCAGTTCCCTTCGTCGCGTCCACCGGCGGGAGCACCTCGAGCACCATCCGCCCCCAGCGCGTGCGCAGTCCGGCGGCCTCCGCGGCCGCCGCCACGGCCTCGAGCTCTGCCCGTGCAACCGCCTCGGCGGCCGCGAGCCGAAAGTGGTAGGCGGCGGTCAGCGGCTTCAGCTCCTGCCAGGGCCACGGCCACGCACGCGCGAAGGCGTGAACGCGGTCGGCCCAGGCGACGGCCGCCGGCTCGAGCTCCAATCCATGCTGGCCGACGTAGCGCAGGCCGTCGACACCGACGATCGCGCGCGCGACGTCCCCGGTCCGGCCCGTGACGCAGGCGACGAGCGCGTAGCGGCCGGCCAGCCGCTCGAGCTCGCCGCGGGCCTCGGGCGGGACCGCCGAGTCCTCGGGGCGCGGCACGATCGGGGCGAGCACGCCGTCGACGTCGAGGAAGAGCGCCGCCCGGCGCGGGTCGGAGCAGAGCGGGCTGAGCAGATCCACCTGCGTAGAGTACGAGAGGTGCTGAAGCTGCTTGCGATCGGGCTCGTCGCAGGCTTCTTCGGCGCGGTCTTCGGCGTCGGCGGTGGGATCGTGATCGTGCCGATGCTCGCGCTCCTCCTCGCATTCGACCAGCGTCGCGCCGCCGGGACGTCGCTCGCGGCGATCCTCGTCTCGTCGGTGGCGGGCGCGATCACCTACGGCTTCCACGGTGACGTCAACGTGGGTGCCGCGGCGCTCGTCGGCATCCCGGCGATGTTCGGAGTGCTCGTCGGGACGTCGCTGCAGCAGCGGATCCCGGTGGACCGGCTCGCGTACGGATTCGCGGTGCTGCTCGCGGTCGTCGGAGTCCGGCTCCTCGTATGACGATCGCGCTCGTCGTCGTGATCGGGGCGGCCGGCGGAGTGCTCGCGGGCCTCTTCGGCGTGGGCGGCGGCATCCTGTTCGTGCCGACGCTCGCGCTCGTGCTCGGGCTGACTCAGCTGCACGCGGAGGCATCGTCCCTGCTCGCGATCCTCCCGACGGCGATCGTCGGCACCTGGCGTCAGAGGAGGTACGGAAACGTCGACCTGCGCGCCGCGGCTCTGATCGGGGTTGCGTCGATCATCGGGGTCCAGGGAGGAGTGCTCGTCGCCGAGTCGCTCGCAGAAAGCACCTTGCGCCGGCTGTTCGGCGTTCTGCTCCTGATCACCTCGGGCCACCTCGTCTGGCGGTTGCGGGGCCGATCGTGAGCACTTTCAGCCGATGAGCGAGCGCGACGACATCTGGATCCCACTCGCGGACGAGCCGATCGGCGCGATCGTCGACCGGCTCCAGGCGGAGCATCCCGAGATCGACGAGCTCGTCGCCGGCCCGCAGGCGACCCTCGCGTTCCGGACGTTCGCCCACATCCGGGTAGGGCTCGTGTTCGGCCAGACCCGCGCTACGGGGGAGAAGGCCCGATCGGCCCGGACGTTGCGGCGCGCGAGCGGTTCCGCGATTCGCCCGCAGGCAGCTCGGGTAGACGGCCCGCCTGAGGAATCCTCGATCACTGGCAGAATCAAGGGTGGTGCGCCGCCGTTTCGCACTGCTACTGCCCCTCGCGCTGCTCGCCTTCGGGTCGGCCGGCGCTGAGGGGCCCGCGCGCGCCCCGAGCGGTGCTGCCGCGGCGTGGGCGATCAAGATCACGACGCCCGGTGCCGCTGCCGTGACGACGCCGACGGTTGCCGCTCCGCCGAACGCCGCCCCGTCGGCGGGGGCAGTGTTCTCGTATCCCTCCGACGGCTCGATCGTGTCCGCCCAGTCGACCACTGCGAGCGCGACCACGGCGGTCCTGGCGAACGCGTCCGCGAGCTCACAGAGCGTCGTGACCGGCCTCTCACTGTTCAAGGGCGAGATCACGGCCGACGCGGTGACGGCCCGCGCGTCGGCCGGTACCGGCTACTCCGGCGCAGGCGGGAACACGAACGGGAGCACCGTCACGAACCTCGAGGTCGAGGGCCAGCCGGTCCAGGCCGGTGTGCTCAAGGTGGCGCTCGGCGACTGGGGGCAGCTGGCGCTCGACACGGAGGGGACCGATCTGAGCGCGGCGACGGGCTCCCACGGGTATCGCGGGTTCGTCACCGAGCTCGGCGTGCGCCTGACCGCGGACCACGGGGGCCTGCCCGCGGGGAGCGAGATCCAGATCGGCTACGCCGAGGCCGCCGCGCAGACGGCACCGTCCGTCACCTCGACGGTGACGACGACGACGACGACCGAGACCGAGACCACCACACCCTACGACCCGAGCGCCGGCGACGCGCCGCGGCTGCGGCCGAAGCAAACCGGCTTACAGGGCTCCGGACCGCTCAAGCTCCACCCCAAGCTCACGGCCGGCCACTACGTCTTCCCGGTCTACGGGCCGTCCTCGTACATCGACACCTTCGGCGCACCCCGAGCCGACGTCACCTACCACCACGGCGACGACATCTTCGGCCGGCTCGGGCAGCCGCTGCTCGCGGTCGCGGACGGGACGGTCTTCTCGGTCGGCTGGAACAAGATCGGCGGCAACCGGCTCTGGATCCTCGACCAGGAGGGCAACCAGTTCTACTACGCTCATCTCTCCGCGTTCTCGGCGGCTGCGACGAACGGGGCGCACGTGAAGGCGGGCGAGGTCGTTGGGTTCATGGGCAACACCGGTGACGCCGAGGGAACGCCGGTCCACCTGCACTTCGAGGTGCACCCGGTGTCCCTGCTCTACCTCGGCTACGACGGGGCCGTCGATCCCACGCCGTACCTCGATGCCTGGAAGCACCAGAAGGATCTGCCGTTCCCGGTCGCCGCCGGCTGGGCCCCGGCTGTTCCAGGCGGCCCGGCCGCTCCCGAGCCCGGCGCGATCCTCCTGGGCATGAACGACATCTCCACCGCGGACGGGCTCGACCCGGGCTCGCTCGAGCGAGCGCTCACTCCGCTGAGGGCGTCAGCGCTCATGCAGACGCTCGTTCCGACCGTCCCCGCGCCGACCACCGATCTCGGTCACGGGTAGCCGGAACGCGCGCCCATTCCTAGGCCGCGCCGCCGCCGCCGTTCGCGGACGGGTAGTCGCCGCCGAACTCGTCCTCGCCGCCGCCGAGCAGGTCCCTGACCCACCTGCGTGTCTCGGGCCCGGTGACGGGGTTGAAGAGGAGGCCGAGAGCGATGCCCGCGATGAGCAGCGTCGTGTTGCGGCCGCTGTGCGACTTCTTGCCCTGGAGCCGGTCGGCTGCGTTTCTCAGATCGTCGACCGTGGCCCTGAGCTTCTCGCGGATGTCCTCGTCGGTGGCGACACGGGTGGCGAGCGTGACCGCGCCTCGCGGGCCGACCAGCTCGGTGTAGAGGTCTCTCGCCGTCGCGAACGCGCTCATCACGTCGTCGCGCAGCTTCTCGTCGTTCATTGCCCGTTCGACGTAGGGTTTGACGTTCTCCGCTGCGCCGTAGACCTTGTCTTTTGTCTTGACCATGCTTGCTGGATCCTTTCGCCTCGTTACCTCACACCTCTTGCCCCGGGCTGTCCGCGGCAAACCGATGCTCTTCCTGGCTGTGCTCATCCTCGCAGGCTGCGGCGGTTCGAGCGAGCCGAAGGTGCAGACACAGGTTGTCAGAGGTCACGGGTACAGCTTCTCGGCGCCTGCTGGGTGGCGCATTCAACACTCGAGCCAGGGCTCCGCCGCCTCCCAGGGGTCGGAGCTCGTCCAGGTCTCGACCTTCCCGCTCGCCCGGCGCTACACGCCCGCCCTCTTCGCCCGCGTCGCCAATGAGCTCGATCTGCGCATGAAGACGATCGCGCAGGAAACGGGCGGCAAGGTCACCGGCAGGCAGACGGTGACGGCCGGCGGGGCGAAGTCCCATCGCTTCGACGTGACGGTCGACGGCCACGTCGACCAGTACACGTTCGTGCTGATCGGAAAGCGGGAGTATCAGCTGCTCTGCCGGTACCGCACGTCGTCGAACGCGGCGTTCTGCTCCGACCTGCTCACGAGCTTCCGGCCGGCCTAGCCGCCTGGCGCTCGATGCCTCGGGCGGCGCGCGGTCGGGCGCGGCGCTTGCCGTCGAAGGCGGCGGCGAACACGTCCTCGATGGTGTCCACCGGGATGAACTCGATGGCGGCCCGAGCCTCGGGCGGCAGGTCGTCCAGATCCGGTTCGTTCTCCCGCGGGAAGATCACGCGCTTGAGCCCGGCGCGCTGGGCGGCCAGCGACTTCTCGCGCAGGCCGCCGATCGGCAGCACCTGGCCCGTGAGCGTGATCTCGCCGGTCATGCCGACGTCGGCGGCGACCGGCTCGTCGCGCACGAGCGAGGCGAGCGCCGTTGCCATCGTCACCCCCGCGGACGGTCCGTCCTTCGGCACGGCGCCGGCCGGGACATGGATGTGGAGGTCGTGGCTCGCGAACCAGTCGTCGGGCAGCCCCACCTCGGCGGTGTGCGACCGGACCCACGACAGCGCGGCCTGGGCCGACTCCTGCATCACATCGCCGAGCTGCCCGGTGATCGTGAGCTTGCCGGTGCCGGGATACGCCGTCGCTTCGATGAAGAGCACGTCGCCGCCGGCCGTGGTGTAGGCGAGACCGGTCGCGACGCCCGGGTCCGACGTGCGTTTGCGCACCTCGCCGGAGAACCGCCGCGTGCCGAGCCATTCGCGCAGCCGGGCGTCGTCGACGCGGATCTTCTGCGTCCGTCCCTGCGCCACCTGGGTCGCCGCCTTCCGGCAGACGTCGGCGAGCCGCCGCTCGAGGTTGCGCACACCGGCCTCGCGGGTGTACTCGCGGATCACCGAGCGCAGCATCTTGTCCGAGAGGGTCAGCTGTGACCGTTGCAGGCCGTGCAGCTCGAGCTGCTTCGGCAGGAGATAGCGCTTGGCGATCCCGAGCTTCTCGTCCTCGGTGTACCCGGACAGCTCGATCACGTCCATGCGGTCGAGCAGCGGCCCTGGGATCGTGTCGAGGGTGTTGGCGGTGCAGATGAAGAGCACCTTCGAGAGGTCGAACGGCAGGTCGAGGTAGTGGTCGCGGAACGTACGGTTCTGCTCGGGGTCGAGAACCTCGAGCATCGCGCTCGCCGGGTCGCCGCGCCAGTCGCTGCCCATCTTGTCGATCTCGTCGATCAGCACGAGCGGATTCGCCGACTCCGCGTCGCGCAGGGAGCGGATGATCGAGCCCGGCATCGAGCCGATGTACGTCCGCCGGTGCCCTCGAATCTCCGACTCATCGCGTACGCCGCCGACCGAGAGCCTCACGAACTTGCGTCCGAGCGCGTTCGCGATCGAGTGGCCGAGCGAGGTCTTGCCGACGCCGGGCGGGCCGGCGAAGCAGAGGATCTGGCCGGAGACCTCGTTGCGCAGCTTCGCGACGGCGAGGTACTCGATGATGCGGTCCTTGACCTTCTCGAGGTCGAAATGGTCGGCGTCGAGCACCGCCCGCGCGTGCTCGAGATCGAGGTCGTCCACGGTGTAGGTCGTCCAGGGCACGGTCAGGAGCCATTCGACGTACGTGCGAATCACGCCGTACTCGGCCGCGGCGGACGGCAGTTTCTCGAGGCGCTGCAGCTCGCGGTCGGCCGCCTTGCGCACATCCTCGGGCAGCTCCCCGAGCGCACCGAGGCGCTCGCGCAGCTCCGCGATCTCCGCCTGCTCGGGATCGTCCTCCCCGAGCTCCTGCTGGATCGCCTTCAGCTGCTGGCGCAGGAAGTACTCCCGCTGCCCCTTCTCCATCTCCGACTGGACCTGCGACTGGATCTTCGAGCCGAGCTCGAACACCTCGAGCTCACGGCTCAGGATCGCCGAGACGGTGCGCAGCCGCAGCTCCACGTTGACCTGCTCGAGGATGTCCTGGCGCTCCTCGGTCCTGATCGTGCGCAGGGTTGATGCGACCAGGTGGCAGAGCGCGCTCGGGTCGTCGACGTTCGCCGCGGCCAGCTGCAGCTCCTCCGGGAGGTAGGGCGCGAGGCCGATGATGCGCGCGAACAGCCCTTGCACGTTCCGCGTCAGAGCCTCGAGCTCGGGCGTCTCCTCGAGCACGTCCGGGAGCGCGCTGAACTCGCCGAGCAGGTACGGGTCGATGTCGAGCTGGTGCTCGAGCCGGACGCGCTCGATGCCCTGAACGAGGATGCGCAGCGTCCCGTCGGGGACCTTGATCATCTTGTGGACGAGCGCGATCGTGCCGACCTCGTAGATGTCGGCCCAGCTGGGCGACTCGACCGAGCCGTCCCTGGCGGTGATGAGCGCCAGCAGCCGCTCGCCTGCGACCACGTCGTCGATCAGCTGCACGGAGCGCTCCTGGCCGATCGCGAGCGGCGACATCGACTGCGGGAACACCACCGTCTCCTTCAGCGGCAGCACCGGCAGGACAGCCGGGAACTCCAGCTGGTGCTGCTCCGGCTCCGCCGTCTCGAAGCCGACGTCCGTCATATCCGCTCCGGCGCCGGCCAAGCCGCCGCCTCCGCTCCTTGTGAGCCTCCGTCGAGCCTACGGCTCCGTGCCCGCTCCGGCGCCGGCCAAGCCGCCGCCTCCGCTCCTTGTGAGCCTCCGTCGAGCCTACGGCTCCGTGCCCGCTCCGGCGCCGGCCAAGCCGCCGCCTCCGCTCCTTGTGAGCCTCCGTCGAGCCTACGGCTCCGTGCCCGCTCCGGCGCCGGCCAAGCCGCCGCCTCCGCTCCTTGTGAGCCTCCGTCGAGCCTACGGCTCATCGTCATAGCCGTTCGACCGTGATCCGGTAGCGGCCGGCCGGAGGTGCGTGCTCGATCACCGGCAGCTCGATCGTGAGCACGCCCTGCTCGAACCTCGCCTGCGCGTGTTCGGGATCGACGTCCTCGACGAGCCGAACGTGCCGCTGGAACGGCCCGTACTCGATCTCGACCTGCTGGTAGACGCGGCCGGGCACCTGCGGGCGCTTCCGCTCACCTGCGATCACGAGCAGCCGTTCGCCCGCGACGACGCGGATCGACTGCGCCTCGACGCCCGGCAGCTCCACGACGACGGTCAGCGCGTGCGGCTCGTCGGTGTGGAAGCAGTCGACGTTCGGCCGGAAGCCGTGGCGAAGGCCGGAGAACCGCGGCACCTGCCAGAGATCGGCGAACAGCTCCTCGATCTCCTCCTGCAGCTTGTCGACGTCCCTGCGTGTCATCCAGCGCGAACGCTACCCCGTCCGGGCCCCCGCGAAAGGCTCGTCTGTCGTCCGACGCCCAGCAGACGATGGGCCGGTGGAGGTCCTGCATCCGCGCTGGTCGGCCTGGAGCTTTCTCGTCTACGCGGGCGGCCTGGCGCTGCTGGGCGCCACCGGGGCCTGGCTGACGTACCTGGCGGCGCACTCCGGCAGCGCGGGGTACGCCGGCTGGTCGCTGGTCGTGCTCGCGCTCCTGGGGGCGCTCGCCACCGGTCTTCGCCGGCGGGCGCACCGCGTAGCGGCGGGAGTGCTCGCCTTCGTCGCCGTGATCGCCTTCGTGGCCTTCCTCAGCGCCCTCTGGACGTGGTTCGGCTGGGAGTCGGCGTCGCCCACGTCGAGCTTCCACGGCTTCCACCTTGCGCGGCTTCTGCTCGAGGCGCTCTGGCTCGTCGCTGCGCTCGTCGCTCTGCGCACGTTCCGTTTTCCGCTGCTCGTGGCGCAGGTCGTGCTCGCCGCCTGGGTCGTCGTCACCGACCTGCTCTCCAACGGCGGCGGCTGGTCGGCTGTCGTGACGCTCTTCGTCGGCCTCGTCTACCTCGCGATCGCGTTCGCGGTGGACGCGGGCGCAGCGCGGCCCTACGGCTTCTGGCTCCACCTCGCCGCGGGCGTGCTGATCGGGGGCAGCCTGCTCTGGTTCTGGCACGGCGGCAACGTCGAGTGGACGTTGATCACGATCGCCGCCGTCCTCTTCGTGTTCTTCTCGCAGGCGGCCGACCGGTCGAGCTGGGCGGTGCTCGGCGCGATCGGCCTTCTGTTCGCGTCGGTGCACTTCGCGCTCGAGTGGACGCACGTCCGGCTGATCTTCTTCACGGGAGGGAGCGCCGCGGAACGCCCGTGGGTCTCACCGCTCGTCTTCACGTGCCTGGGCCTCGTGCTGGTGGGGCTCGGGGTCGCGCTCAGCCGCCGCGCTCCGGCCGCCGCGGGCTAACGTCCGACGGTGCACGCGGCTCCCGTCCTGCGTGGCGGGCGGGCCGCACGATCGGTCTGGCTCGTCACCGGCCTCTTTCTCTGCGCCTGCGGGATCCTCGCGTTCCTCGAGTCGCGGCTCGGCCTTCCGCCGTGGGATGTCCTGCATCAGGGGATCGCGAACCACACGCCGATCTCGTTCGGCGTCGCGAACGAGCTGGTCGCGGTGGCCGTGCTGTTCCTCGCCTGGTCGCTCGGCTCGAAGCCGGGCCCGGGGACGGTTGCGAACGCCGCCCTGATCGGGCTCTTCATCGTCCTCGTGCAGCCGCTCGGGTTCGTCGAGGACCTGGCGACGTGGCCGCTTCCCGCGCGGGCAGGACTGCTCGCCGCGGGGCTCGTCCTCTTCGGAGCCGGCTCCGCGTTCTACATCGGCGCGGCGTTCGGCGCAGGCCCGCGCGACTCGCTGATGCTCGTCGGCGCGTTCCGCACGCACGTGCGGATCGGCGCGGTGCGCGCGCTGCTCGAGGGGACGGTCCTGCTCACGGGGTTTGCGCTGGGCGGCCGGGTGGGCATCGGCACGTTGGCCTTCGCGCTGCTGATCGGCCCGTCCGTCGAGGGGTCGTTCTGGCTGATCTCGCGGACGCGACTCGTGACATGACGTTCTTCGCCCGCTTCTTCCGTCTCGTCTGGGGCGGCGATGTCGACCGTGCGCTGCGGCGGCGATCCTCGCCGGGGGCACGGGCTCCCTCGGCGGCCATCTCTCCGACTACGTCGGGTGTGCGTGGCCCTGGTCGGCGTGATCGCCGGCCTCACCGGGTTCGCCGCTGCACGCGGGCATGACGCGGAAGCGGCCGCTGTAGCATCGCCCGCATGAAGGGCCTGATCTGTGCCGGCGGGACGGCGACCCGTCTCGAGGAGCTGACGCGCGTCACGAACAAGCACCTCCTGCCGGTCGGCCGCTGGCCGATGGTCTACTACCCGCTGCAGCTCCTGCAGCGTCTCGGCGTCCGGGAGGTTCTGCTCGTCACGGGCCAGCACCATGCGGGCCAGTTCATCGACCTGCTCGGAGACGGCGACGTCCGGTCGCGTTCGGGCGGGGAGCCGCTCTTCGAGCTCGATCTGTCGTACAAGGTCCAGGTCGAGCCGGGCGGCATCGCCCAGGTGGTCGGGATGGCCCGGGACTTCGCAGCCGGCGAGCAGCTCGTCGTGTGTCTCGGCGACAACATCTTCGAGCACGCCCACGCCGAGGCGATCGCCTCGTGGCGCGAAGGGGCCGTCGTCTTCGTCAAGGAGGTCCCCGACCCGGAGAACTTCGGCGTGGTCGCCTACGACGAGCGGGGGAACGTCACCGACATCGTCGAGAAGGCCGGACGCGTCGACACCCGCTACGACAGGCCCCCGTCCAACGACGCCGTCGTCGGCCTCTACTGCTTCCCGCCGGATGTGTTCGAGATCATCGAGGGCCTGCAGCCGTCGAGCAGAGGCGAGCTCGAGATCACCGATGTCAACCGCGTCTACGCACAGCGCGGCGACCTGGAGGTCCGCCGGGTCGAGGGCTGGTGGCACGACGGCGGCAAGCACTGGGCCGACCTGGCCGACCTGGGCCGGCTGATCGAAGAGACGGGCGCGAACAAGTAGTGGTCACGCGCGTCCCGCTGACGAAGCACGCGGACGAGCGCGGCTGGTTCCTGGAGCTGATGCGCGCGAGCGCGCTCCCGAAGCCCGTGCGCCAGGCGAATCTCGCGCGCTCGCGCCGGGGCGTGATCCGCGCGCTGCACTATCACGAGCGCGGCCAGGACGATCTCTTCGTCTGCCTCGAGGGCATGGTGCGCGTCGTCGTCCTGAACCGCGAGACCGGCGAGACGTTCACCGAGGACATCGGCGACGACAACCCGGTCGCCATCTACGTCGACGGCCGGAACGCGCACGGCTACGAGGCGCTGACCGACTGTCTCTTCTGCTACTTCGTCACCGAGGAGTACGACCCGGCCAGCCCCGACGAGCACGGGGTCGCGTGGAACGACCCGCGCGTCGCCCACCTGTGGAGCACTCGATCGCCGATCCTGTCGGAGCGGGACCAGCGCGCCGCGTCCTGATCACGGGCGCGGGCGGCCAGCTCGGCCACGCGCTCGCCGAGGCATTCCCCGACGCGCGGGCGTTGACGCGCGCGGACTGGGATGTCGCCCTGCCGCCTCCGCCCGGGCTGGACGCCGACCTCGTCCTGCACGCGGCTGCGTGGACGGACGTCGACGGCGCGGAGGAGGAGCCGCAGGAGGCAGCCGCGGTCAACGTCGGCGGGGTGCAGCACGCGGCCGAGCTCGGCGCACCGCTCGTCGTCTGGTCGAGCGACTACGTCTTCGACGGGACGAAACGCGAGCCGTACGTCGAGTCCGACGCGCCGGCGCCGCTCGGGGCCTACGGGCGGACGAAGCTGCACGGTGAAGCGGCGGCGGGAGAGCGAGCGTGGATCGTCCGCTCCTCCTGGCTCTTCGGCTGGACGTCGAAGAACTTCGTCCGCACGATGCTGCGCCTCGGCGCCGAGCGCGGCGAGGTGGCGGTCGTCGGCGACCAGCGCGGTTCGCCCACGTTCGTCGGCCACCTGGCGGAGGCGACGAAGGAGGTGCTCCGGTTGCCGTTCGGCGTCTACCACGTCGCCGCAGCAGGAGACTGCACCTGGGCCGAGTTCGCCGAGGCGATCTTCGAGGAGGCGGGACTCGACACGCGCGTCCGCCGGATCACGAGCGGCGAGTTCGGCGCCCGGGCCGCGCGGCCCGCGTACTCCGTCCTGCGCAGCGAGCGGGGCGCGCCCCAGCTCCCGCACTGGCGCGAGGGCCTCCGCGAATGCCTGTCGCGGCTGTGAGTACCCTGTAGCGATGCGCGTCCTCGTCACCGGCGGAGCGGGGTTCATCGGCTCGCACTTCGCCCGCCGCCTGGCCGAGCGCGGCGAGAGCGTCGTTGTGCTCGACAAGCTCACCTACGCGGGGAACCACGCCAACCTCGAGGGCGTCGAGCACGAGTTCCACCACGGTGACATCGCCGACCCGGACGCCGTCGTCCGCGCGGCGGAGAACTGCGACGCGATTGTCAACTTCGCGGCGGAGACGCACGTCGACCGCTCGATCATCGGGCCGGCGGAGTTCATCCTCACCGACGTGCTCGGGACGCAGGTCCTGCTCGATCATGTGCGTCACGCGCAGATCCGGTTCGTGCACGTGTCGACCGACGAGGTCTACGGCGACATTCCGCTCGACGCGCCGGCATGCAGCGAGGATGCGCCGCTGCGCACGTCGAGCCCGTACTCCGCATCGAAGGCCGGCGGCGAGCTTCAGGTTTTCGCGTACGTGCGGACGTTCGGAGTCGACGCGCTCGTCACACGCGGGGCGAACACCTACGGGCCCCGGCAGTACCCCGAGAAGTTCCTGCCGCTGTTCATCACGAACGCGCTCGACGGGCAGCAGTTGCCGGTCTACGGCGACGGCAGGCAGCGGCGCGAATGGCTCCACGTCGAGGATCACTGCGACGGCATCGAGCTGGCGCTGCGGCACGGAGCGGCCGGCGAGGCGTACAACATCAGCGGGCAGGAGCGCGAGAACCTGGCCGTCGTGAAGCGCATCCTCGATCTGACCGGAGCGAGCCCGGATCTCGTGAGGCATGTCGCCGACCGCCCCGGCCACGACCGGCGCTACGCCGTCGACTCCTCCAAGCTGCGGGGGCTCGGATGGACACCGGCGCACTCGTTCGACGCGGGCGGGCTCGAGGAGACGGTCGAGTGGTATCGGGCGAGCCGTGAGTGGTGGGAGCCGATCAAGTCCGGCGAGTACCGCCGCTACTACGACACGCAGTACGCCGCCCGGCTCGCGTAGTCCGGGCCAGTCGCAGCGCCGTCGAGCGTCATGGCGCAGCCGGTTGATCTCCGGCCGGTGGCCCGAGCTCGCCGTCGGCCGCGCGGTAGATCTCGCCCATCACTCATGTCCCGGCTTCGGCAGGCATGCCTCAGCAGGCAACGAAGGAGTTCGACATCGGGCGGCTTGTTGCCGTTCTCTGCGCTATGGAAACGTTCGGTAAAGCATCGCCGGAGGCTGCGGGCACCTCGGCTACCGTGCACCGCGTGGGTCGCTTCGCCCTTCGGCCGGCCGCTGCGTCGCTGTGTCTCTTCGGCGGTCTCGGGCTGGCGGCGCTCGTCGCGGGGCCTGCGCTGGGGGTCGAGTCGACCACGACCTCGGCGACTGCCGCCCCGACGACGGCCGACGTGACCACCAGCCCCGCGAAGGCCGTGCTCGTCCTCGACGGTCACGGCTGGGGCCACGGGCTCGGGATGAGCCAGTGGGGGGCCTACGGCTACGCCAGGCACGGCTGGGGCTACGCCCGGATCCTCGCGCACTACTACCCGGGGACCACGCTCGGGCCGGCGAAGACGGCGGCCGTGCGCGTGCTGCTGGACTCCGCGAAGAAGGCGACGCTGAGCTCGAGCGTGCCCTGGACGGTCACGGATGCCACGGGGCGCCGCGCGAAGCTCGATCCCGGGGCAGTCGTGCTCGACCGGACGCTTGCGCTGGCGGGCCGGCCCGCTCTGCAGCCGCCGTATACCTTCGCAGCCGCCGGGCCGCTTTCGGTGAACGGCGCGCCGTACCGCGGCAAGCTGACCGTCTCGCTCGCCGGGAAGCTCGTCCAGGTGATCGACGTCGTCGGGCTCGAGCAGTACCTCAAGGGCGTCGTTCCGGCGGAGGTGCCGTCGAACTGGCCCCCCGCCGCGCTCGAGGCGCAGGCTGTCGCCGCCAGGTCGTACGCGCTCGCGAACCTCGCGAAAGGCCGTCCGTTCGACCTCTACGGTGATACGCGCAGCCAGGCGTACGGAGGCATCGCCGGCGAGGCGCCCGCGACGAGCGCCGCCGTTGCCGCGACCAGCGGAGAGGTCGTGCTCTATGCCGGCACCGTGGCGGACACGTTGTTCTTCTCGACCTCCGGCGGACGCACGGTCTCTGCTCTCGAGGCGACCGGGACCGCCGTGCCGTATCTCGCCTCGGTGCCCGATCCGTACGACACGCTGTCGCCGTACCACGACTGGGGCCCCGTGGTGATGGACGCGGCGAAGGCCGCGAAGCAATTGAAGCTCTCGGCGCCGATCGCCGACGTGCAGACGCAGCTCGGCCCGTCCGGCCGGGTGCGGTCTGTGACCGTCGTCTCGTCGGACGACTCGCAGGCGACGCTCACGGGCAATCAGGTGCGCGACGCACTCGGCCTGCGCTCGACGTGGTTCGCGCCCGCGCTGCTCGAGCTGCTGCCGGCCGCCAGGACCATGACCTACGGCGGTGCCGTGTCGCTCACGGGTGTGGCGCACGGCGCAGACGCGGTTTCGCTGGAGTCGAAGACGGCGGCGCAACCGGTCTGGTCCACCGCGGGGGCGCTGACGCTCGGGTCGGACGGCTCGTTCTCCACGATCGTTCGGCCGCAGGCGACCACGCAGTACCGCCTCGCCTGGGGCGGCGTGCGGGCGGGCCTCGCGAAGATCGCCGTTGCCCCGCGCGTCGACGCGACCGTCGGCCCCGTCTCCGTCAGCGGGTCGATCCGGCCGGCGCTCGCGTCGGCCGTCGTGCAGCTACAGCAACAGTCCGGGACGGCGTGGACGACCGTCTCGTCGACCGTCACCGACGCGGCCGGCGCCTGGAGCTTCTCGGGCGCACTGCCTGCGGGCACCTACCGCATCCGCTGCGCACCGGGCCAGGGGCTCGCCGCCGGCGTCTCCGCGACGCTGCTCGCGCCGTGAGACGCTGGACCGCGGCCGCGATCGTCATCGCCGCGCTCGTGGTGCCTGCGGCGGCGGCGGCGTTCGGCAATCTCGAGCCGCTGGCGTCCCGCCAGTGGTACCTCGACAGCGACCGCGCCTGGACGTTCTGGCCGGAGCAGCCGCAGCTCTTCCCCGTCACCGTCGCCGTGATCGATTCGGGCATCGACGGCACCCATCCCGAGTTCGCGGGCCGCGTGGTAGCCGCGAAGTCGTTCGTCGGGGGCTCGCCGTACCGCGACGACCAGGGCCACGGGACGTTCGTCGCGGGCGAGATCGCCGCGAGCCCGTTCAACGGCCAGGGGATCGCCGGCCTGGCGTTCAACGCGCGGCTGATGATCGCCAAGGTGGTCGAGCCCGACGGCTCGGTGTCGCTCAGGGCCGAGGTCGCAGCGATCCGCTGGGCGGTCGACAACGGCGCGCGCGTGATCAATCTCAGCCTCGGCGGGGTGCGTGACCCGCTCGACCCGTCGCTCGACACCTATTCGCCGCTCGAGCAGGCGGCGGTCGAGTACGCCTACTCGAAGGGCGCCGTCGTCGTTGCAGCGGTGGGCAACGGTCCGCAGTCCCCTGCGACTCCCTGGAACTTCGCGCACTACCCGGCGTCGCTGCCGCACGTGATCGGCGTGAGCGCGGTGCGGCAGGACGGATCGGTGCCGGACTACTCGAACCGCGACACGGTCTACAACGATCTCGCGGCGCCCGGGGACGGGATCTTCTCGACCATTCCGACCAATCTGGTCGAGGCCCGGACCGGCTGCACCGGCGAGCCGTATTCCAACTGCGGGCCATTCGAATTTCGAGACGCGATCGGCACGTCGTTCGCGGCCCCGCAGGTCTCCGCCGCGGCGGCGCTGCTGCTCGGCCAGGATCCGACCCTTCGGCCCGAGCAGGTCGCGTACCTCCTCGAACGCAGCGCCGACGACGACAACGCCTCGACCGGCTGCGGCATGTGCCCGGTCGGCCGCGACCGGTTCACCGGGTGGGGGACACTCGATGTCGAGCGGGCGCTCACCCGCCTGACACAGGGCCCGCTGCCGCCCGCCGACCACTACGAGCCGAACGACAACGCAGGGCCCTGGGCGCACGCGCTCCCACCGCTCCCGCGAACGATCGAGGCGACCCTCGACTACTGGGACGACGACCTCGACGTCTACCGCGTCTACCTCCAGAAAGGCCAGCGGCTGTTTGCGCGCGTCACGCCGGAGACGGCCGGGGACGTCCGGATGGGCGTGTGGGCACCCGGAACGCAGCAGGTGGACGGTCTCGGCGCCCAGCAGCTGCTCGTCGCCCAGTCACGGCTCGTCGGAGCACAGGCTCGAGTCGGCTACCGGGCGACGCAGACCGGCACCTACTACCTCGAGCTCAAGCTCGTCCGTCCGACGCACGACCCGCTCGTCTATCGGCTGGCGGTCGCGCGCGCCTGACGCTAGCCGCCGTTCTCGCGTAGCTCCGAGGGGTCGACGGCCCGCAGGACCCGGGCCGGCGAGCCCACGACGACCATGCGCGCCGGGACGTCCTTCGTCACCACGGCTCCGGCCCCGACGAACGCCTCCTCGCCGATCTCGACGGCGGGACAGAGGATGGCGCCCCCGCCGACGCGCGCGCCGCGTCTGATCGTCGGCCCGCGCATCAGCTCGCGGCGCCGTTCGGTCCGGCCCATGAAGTTGTCGTTCGTCGTCACGACGCACGGCGCGATGAAGACGTCCTCCTCGAGCGTCGAGTAGGCGGTCACATATGCCTCGGCCTGGATCCGGGTGCCGGCACCGACCGTCGTGTCGTTCTCGATCAGCGAGCCTCGGCCGAGAATGCAGTTGTCGGCCATCCGCACCCGCTCGCGGATGCACGACTGGTCGCCGACGATGCAGTTGGCGCCGATCGTCGAGCCTGCGAACACGATCGCGCCCGTCGAGACGATCGTGCCGGCGCCGATCGTCGTGGGCGGCAGCGGCTCCCGGGCTGCGGTCGAGGAGGCGCCGAGCGAGGGCTGCTTGCCGACCACGGCATTCTCGAGCACCCGCACCCCTTCACCCAGCGCGGTCCCGGGGTAGACGATCGCAGACGGGTGAACCTCAGCCATTGAGGGAGTTCGTCAGCATCTCGAGCGCGCGCACGACCCGCGCGCCGTCCCGTGCGACCTTGCCGCGATCGTGCAGCCCGTCGACCAGTTCGAGGAAGTAGGTGCACTCGAGCCGCAGCGGCTCGGCGGTCGAGATCTTCGGGATGGAGATGTCGCCGGACCGTGTCTGCCACTCGCCGTAGGTCTCCGCGCGCTTCCACGGCGACTTCTCGTAGATCGTCACCTTGCGCTCGAGCTCCATGTCGTCGAACACCACCATCTTCTCGCGCCCGACGACGGTCATCTTCCGCATCTTGTGCGGGTCGAGCCACGAGAGGTGCATGTGTGCGATCTTGCCGCTCGGGAACCGCAGGTAACAGAACACGACGTCCTCGACGCCAGGCGTGAGAAAGTCGCGGCCGTTCGCGGTGGCGATCTCCGGGTCCTCGTCGAGCAGGTGGAGGATCACGCTGAGGTCGTGCACGCCCAGCGACCAGAGCGCGTTCTCGTTGGTGCGCACGATGCCGAGGTTCTGCCGGTTGCCGTAGACGCACAGCACCTCGCCGAGCTCGCCCGCGTCGATCAGCTCCTTCAGCTTCAGGACGCCCGGGTGATAGAGGAGCAGATGGCCGGGCATCAGCACGCGGTCGCGCTCGGCGGCGAGCGACACGAGCTCGTCCATCTCGACGGCGTGCATCGCGGGCGGTTTCTCCACCAGCACGTGCTTGCCGGCCTCGAGCGCCCGCTTCGCGAGCGCGTGGTGCGTAGGGACCGGTGTGGCGACGACGACGGCGTCGAGCGAGTCGTCGGCGATTGCGTCGTCGAGGTCTCCGGTCACCCTCGCGTTGGGATAGCGCGCCGCGAAGCGCTCGCGCAACTCGGGGTCGACGTCGACGAGCCACGCGAGCTCGGCGAGCTCGTCGAAGTTGCGGACGAGGTTCGGGCCCCAGTAGCCGAGGCCGGCCACTGCGACTCTCGTCACAGCTTCCAGACCTTGCCGTCGACCTCGTGGCCCTTGGTCGCGTTGCGGAAGTCCACGATCACCTTGCCGCGCTGCACGAGGTCGCCGTAGTCGATCTGCGAATGGTTGGTCACGATCGCGATGCAGTCGTACGCCTCCGGTTCGAGCGCAACCGACGTCATCCCGTCGAACTCGGGGACGAACGGATCGTGGTAGGCGACGTCCGCGCCGGCGTTGCGCAGCAGGTGGATCAGTTTCTCGGCCGGGGTCTCGCGCCAGTCGCCGATGTCGGGCTTGTAGGCGACGCCGATGATCAGGATCTTCGACCCGCTCACCGATCTGTTCGCTCCGTGGTTCAGAGCCTGGGAGATCATGGAGCGGCAGAAGTACGGCATGTTGTTGTTCACCTCGCCGGCCAGCTCGATGAAGCGCGTCGAGAAGTCGAACTCCCGCGCCTTCCAGGTGAGGTAGAACGGATCGATCGGGATGCAGTGGCCGCCGAGACCCGGCCCCGGCTTGAACGACGCGAACCCGAACGGCTTGGTCGCCGCTGCGTCGATCACCTCCCACACGTCGATCTCCATGCGGTCGCACAGCTGCGCGAGCTCGTTGACGAGCGCGATGTTGACGGCCCGGTAGATGTTCTCGAGCAGCTTCGTCAGCTCGGCGGCGTCCGGCGTGGAGACCTCGTGGACCGTGTCGAGCGCGGCGCGGTACACCTCCGCGGCCGCCCGGGTGCACTCGGGAGTGATCCCGCCGACGATCTTTGCCGTCGTCTTCGTCGTCCAGTCCTCGCGGCCGGGGTCGACGCGCTCGGGGGACATGGCCAGGTGGAAGTCGACTCCCGCTTTCAGCCCCGAGCCGTTCTCGAGGATCGGCTGCAGGATCTCGCGGGTGGTGCCGGGCCAGGTGGTCGACTCCAGCACGACGACCTGGCCGCGCTGGAGGACCGGTGCGAGGCTCTGGGCTGCCCGCTCGATGTACGACAGGTCCGGCTCGCGTTGGCGCGAGAGCGGCGTCGGCAGCGCGATCAGCACGGCGTGTGCGTGCTTCACCTGCTCGTAGTCCGAGCTCGCGACGACGAGACCTTTCTCGACGAGCGCTGCCAGGCGCTCGGAGGTGACGTCCTCGATGTGGCTCGTCCCACCGTTCAGCGCCTCGACGATTCGCGGCTGCACGTCGATGACGAGAACGCGGCCGCCCCCCTCGGCGAACGTGACGGCGAGCGGCAGGCCGACATAACCGGCGCCGATCACGGCGACGTCGTAGAGGGTCTGCTCCGGCACGGCGCTCAAGCGTACAGGGCGGCCGCGATGCGTTCGGACGCATGTCCGTCGCCGTAGAGCTCCGGTGCGTCAGCCGGGAAACGCGCCGCCGCGAGCGCGATCGCGAGCTCGCCGGGCTCGGCCAGCCGGTTGGCGCCGGCGGTCACCGTATCCACCCACTCCGTGCTTGTCCGCAACGTGACGCAGGGGACGCGGAGCCAGTACGCCTCTTTCTGCAGGCCGCCCGAGTCGGTCACGACGGAGTCCGCCGCGGTGACGAGGGCGAGCAGTTCGAGATAGCCGAGCGGCTCGATCGCCTCGACATTCGCGGGCAAATGGAGGTCGTGCTCGTCGAGCGCCTGCCGCGTGCGGGGGTGGACCGGGAAGACGAAGGAGCGTTCCGCCGCGGCGACCGCGTCGACGATCGAGCGCAGCCGGCCCGGCTCGGTGTTCGCCTGGCGGTGGATCGTCAGGACCGTGTACGGCGGCTCGTGCTGCGGCTGCTGCCGCCGCGCGACCGGCTCGAAGAGGCGCGTGGCGTCCGCCATCACGTCGCCCACCACCTCCCGGCGGCCGGGGACGCCCTCCTGCTCGAGCTGCGACGCGGAGCGCTCGTCGGGGCAGAGGAGGAGAGCTGACAGCCGGTCGACCTCGATCCGGTTCCGCTCCTCCGGCATCGTCGGATCGAAGCTCCGCAGTCCCGCCTCGACGTGCGCGATCGGCACCTCTTCTCCCGCCGCGTGCGCTCCCGCCAGGGTCGAGTTCGTGTCGCCGTAGACGAGCACCCAGTCGGGCCGCTCGGCCTCGATCACCTCGCGGATCGGCGGGGTCATCGCCTGCGGGTCGGAGGTGCGGAGGTCGAGCCTGTGGGCCGGCTCCGGAATGCCGAGCTCGTCGAAGAAGACCTGGGACATGTCGGGATCCCAGTGCTGCCCCGTGTGCAGCACCACCTCGCCGATCCCCGCCTCGCGGAGCGCCACCGAGAGCGGTGCGGACTTGACGAACTGGGGCCGGTTCCCGACGACGGAGAGGACTTTCGCCACCCTCGCTACGATACGCGGCGCTTCCCGGGCCGTTAGCTCAGCTGGTAGAGCAGGGGACTCTTAATCCCAAGGTCGAAGGTTCGATCCCTTCACGGCCCACTCACTGGATTTCGCGAGCCGCTCGCGGCGGCCGTTCAGAGCCTCGTGCGGCGACGGATCCCGAGGCGCTTCTGGACCGAGCGGTCGTACTCGCCGTCCTTGCGCGCGGCCCACACGAACAGGCCGAGCACGAGCACGACCGTGAGACCGGTCACGACGCTCACGAAGACGACCACCGCGATGTCCATGCACCGATCCTTCCCGTTGCCGGCCAGAGCCAAGCGTTCCGGTCCGGGCAGGCGGTGGGGCCGCCTCTCCCGAACGGCCCCACTGACTGCCCCAGAGGAAGGCAGCAACTCCGGCCCCAGCCGTCTGCGCCACCCGAGGGTTCCACCCCACTGGAACCTCGTGCCCACTAGACGGTGCGGCGGCTGGGAATCTTCCACCGTGCCGTGCGCCTCGTCCCGGCTCACCTACACTCGGATCGTGAACAGGTCGCTCGGCATGCTCCTGCGCGTGCTCGGCCTCAGCGCGCTCGTCGCCGGCGGCCTCGTGCTTGCGCTCGCCGTGGTCCTGCTGGTCGTCCTGCTCGGCCCGCTGATCTTCTGGCTCGCCTGGAACGTGCTCGACTTCGCCAAGGCGGTCGGTCTGCCGGAGCTCGGCTTCTGGGGGATCGTGCTCGCGACGCTCTTCCTGATCGCCGGCTGGGGCGGGAAGGTCCTGATCGCGGGCGTCGTCTTCCTCGTCGACCCCTCGTGGTTCCAGGGGTCGGCCCGCGTGCGCTGGCCGGAGCCGACGCTGCGCAACTTCGTCGCCGTCGTGCTGCTCGCGCTCCTGGCGTCGCGTCCGCACACACGCATGCGAGAGCGCCGGCGCCGCTGAGCCACCGACGGTGCCGCTGCGAAACCGCGTCACGCCGCTCGGCGATCTGATCGCCGATCCGGCACGCGGGCTCGTCTACGGCAACCGAGGCTGCCTCCACGATGCGCACGGGAACATCGTCCGGCGGTTCCAGGTCAAACGGTGGATCGCCTGCCGGCTCGAGTTCAAGGACAGGCGCCGCGTGGAGAAGCAACGGCCGGGCCGCTACACCGAGCTCTTCTTCCTCGACGAGGCAACGGCCTTCGCCGCCGGTCACCGGCCGTGCGCGGAGTGCCGCCGCGAGGACTACGCCCGCTTCCTGAAGCTTGTCGGCGAGCGGCGGGCGGGCACAATCGACGAGCGGCTGCACCGCGAGCGGCTTGCGCCCTACCACGTGCTTCCGATCGCCGGGCTTCCCGACGGCGCCTTCGTCCTGCATGAGGGCGAGCCGTGGCTCGTCTGCGGCACGCGGCTGCTGCGCTGGGCCCCCGCCGGCTATGGGGAGCGCCGGGTGCGCCCCCGGAACGGAGAAGCGACGGTGGTCACGCCACCGTCGCTTCTCGACGTCCTGCGGGCCGGCTTCACGGGCGCCGTGCCGCTGCTGCACCCGTCGGCTAGAAGCCGCTGACCCGGTGAGGCTTCTGCCAGGCGACGCGGATCAGCTCCGCCTCCGCTTCGACGAGGCCGACCTCGGGGCGAGACCCGGCGGTCGACTGCTTGCGTCCCAGACGCCGTGGCGCCGTCGTGTCCCACGAAAGACGGTTCATGCGTGCACCCCCTGTGTGCTGTCGGAGGGCGCCGGGGCCCTCGTGATGCTGATGTCGCCGCTGACGGTCTTCGCGCGGACCTCGACGAGCGGGCCGTCGCCGGCCGGCACGTCACCCGAGAGCTCGAGCTCCGAGCGTGTGTCTCCGCTCACGGTGTTGCAATCGAGGAAGACCTTCGAGCCGCGGCGGACCCCGATCGAGACGTCGCCGGAGACGCTGTGCGCAGAGATCTTCCCGCGCATGACCGCGCCGTGATCCTGGTCGCCGCTGACCGTGCTGACGTTGACGTTGTCGTAGGCCTCGGCGATCGTCACGTCGCCGGAGGCCGAGTTGACGTTGACAGGCCCGCGCACGAGGTCGATCGCGACGTCGCCCGAAGCGGTCTGCACCGAGACGCCCTCGCCCGCCTCGCGGACGCTCAGATCTCCGCTCGCGCTCTTCACGTTGATGCCGCCCGTGACGCGGTCGGCCTCGACGTCGCCCGACGCCGTCTGCACGTGCAGGCCGCCGAGCACGCCGTGGGCCTGCACGTCCGCCGACTTCGTCTTCGTGCTCAGGCCCGAGCCCTCCGGGCAGCGGACGCGGCACGTGATCCCCTGGCTGCCGAAGATCTGGCCGAGGTTGAACCCACGCTTGTTGGGCACCTCGACGATCACCTGCGGCCGGCCGCCCTGCTCCCGCAGCTCGACCGTCGCGTCGTCGACGAGCCGCTGCGACTCCTCGTCGTGCGCGGTCAGCTCGACCTCGACCGTGTTCGCGACGGTCCCCGCGTCGACGGTGATGTCTCCGGAGGCGAGCCTGATCTCCAGCTCTGCGGGGCCTGCGACTTCGAATGACTTCTGCATGACGCTCCTTCCTAGCTCTGGGCGTAGCCCGACAGGCGCTTGCCGGAGACCTGCACGGGGCGCGACTCCGTTGCGCGTGCGATCGCGCGCACGAGCCACGCGTTCGTCGATACGCCCTCGCGGTCGGCCGCCCGCTCGACGGCCGCCTTGAGGGACTCGGGGAGGCGCAGGCTGATCCGCGCCGAGAGCTCCTCGCCGGCCATTCCCGCGGCCTCGCCGGGGATGTCGACGAACACGAGCTCGGGCTCCTGGCCGGCGAGGCGAACCTCGATGTGGCCGGAGGGCAGCTTCGAGGACAGCTCCACAGCCGCCTGTGAGAACAGGTCGAGCAGCTTCAGCCGCAGGTTGGAGCCGAGTGCCTCGGTCAGGCGCTGGGCGACCTGCACGGACCGTTCGTCGCCGAGCTCGCCGAGGTTCTGGAGGTCCTGCTGGAGACCCTCGAGCACGATGGTCAGATTCATGATGATGTCACTATGACATCAAATTCGACATCTGTCAAACATCAATTGCGATGCGGGAATGCTGCCGCCTTGACCCCGGGCTCCGGGCGGCTTGCTGCGCCGAAAATGCCCGAGACGCTCGTGCGTCGCGGCGGGCCGCGTTGCACTAGGCTTCGCGCGGGTGCGCAGGGGATCGATCATTCAGCTCACCGCGATCGGGCTGGTCGCAGGTGCGATCTGCACCGCCGTCGCCCTGGCGATCCCGTGGCTTCCGGTGGCGGGCGGGGAGGAGGCCCACCGGATCCACTTCGTCTACTGGTTCACGACGGTCATCTGCATCTGCGTCTTCTCGGTCGTCGCGGCCGTGCTGATCTACTCGGTCTGGAAGTTCCGGGCGGGGCCCGACGACGACTCCGACGGCCCCCCGACCCACGGTCACACCCAGCTCGAGATCGTCTGGACGGCCATCCCGGCCGTGCTCGTGACTGCGATCTCGATCGTCAGCGCGATCGTGCTCGCCCAGAACGGGCACGCCGGCACGAACCCGCTGATCATCAAGGTCGACGCGCGGCAGTTCGCCTGGAAGTTCACGTACCCGAACGGCAAGAGCTACGGCTACCTGACACTTCCGCAGGGCCGCCACGTGAAGCTGGACATCACCGCCGACGACGTCATCCATTCGTTCTGGGTGCCGCAGCTCTCGCAGAAGCAGGACGCGGTGCCCGGCCAGCACAACTACCTCGTGATCACGCCCACTCACATCGCGACGTATCCCGTGATCTGCACCGAGCTCTGCGGACTCGGCCACTCGCTGATGCGCAGCCACGTCGACATCCTCTCGGCGGCCGACTACACGAAGTGGGTGCAGCGCGGCGGCGCGGCGAGCAGCGGGCCGCCCGGGCTCGCGGTGTTCCAGCAGAACGGCTGCGCCGGCTGCCACACCTTCAAGCCCGCGGGCGCGACGGGGACGGTCGGCCCCAACCTCGACAACCTCGCGCAGGAGGCCCAGCAGGCTCATCGCGGCACGCTCACAGCCTTCATCCAGGAGTCGATCCTGAAGCCCGAGGCCTACATCGCGCCCGGCTTCACCGACGCGATGCCGCACATCTTCGCGACGCAGATCCCGCCGGGCAAGCTGAAGCAGCTCGTGCAGTATCTGGCGCAGGGGCCGAACCAATGACCGACGTCGCACACGCCCACGAGCACGACCTGCATGCGGCACCGCCGGCACCGGCCGGCTGGCACCGCTGGACCGCGCCCGGCTGGCTGCGCGTCCTGTGGGTGACGCCGCTCTTCTTCGGGATCGGTTTTGCCCTGCCGGTGCTGCTGCGCTGGGCCGCCGGCTGGCAGCCGTACAACAAGGCCTCGGTGATCGCCACCGTCGAGCTCGTCACGGTGCCGCTCGGGTTCCTGGTGGGGCTGGGCGGCTTCGACTACTGGGCCTACTACGCCTCCGGCCGGCCGACGCGCCCGGAGGACCACTCGGGTCACGGCGCCAAGTCGTGGCGCGACTACTTCCGCATCAACACGGACCACAAGGTGATCGGGATCCAGTACGTCGTCACGACGATCATCTTCTTCTGCATCGGCGGCCTGCTCGCGATGCTCTTCCGCGCCGAGCTCGCCCAGCCGGGCGACCAGTACTTCAACCCGCAGACGTTCAACGTGCTCGTCTCGAACCACGCGGCGCTGATGATCTTCCTGTTCATCATCCCGGCGTTCGCCGGTCTCGGGAACTACGTGATCCCGTTGATGATCGGCGCCGCCGACATGGCGTTCCCGCGTCTGAACGCGCTCTCGTTCTGGCTGCTGCCGATTGCGGGCACGATGCTGCTCGTCGGCATGATCACGCCGGGCGGCGGCCCCTCGGCCGGGTGGACCTGCTACGCGCCGCTCTGCTCGCATCAGCCGTTCGGGCAGGTGTTCTTCAACATGGGCGTCCAGTGGGCCGGTGCGAGCTCGATCATGACCGCGCTCAACTTCCTGGTCACGATCATCACCATGCGCGCGCCGGGCATGACGTTCTGGCGCATGCCGCTCCTCGTCTGGGCGAACTTCACGACGAGCCTGCTCGTCGTGATCGCGACGCCGTTCATCGCCGGCTCGCAGTTCTTCGTCCTCTTCGACCGCGTGCTGCACATGAACTTCTTCGAGCCGGCCGGGGGCGGCTACGTGCTCGGGTACCAGCACATCTTCTGGTTCTACTCGCACCCGGCGGTCTACATCATGATGCTGCCCGGCTTCGGGATCATCAGCGAGGTGATCTCGGTGATGAGCCGCAAGCCCGTCTTCGGCTACCGCCTGATGGCGTTGAGCCTGATGGCGATCCTCGTGCTCGGCTTCTCGGTGTGGGCGCACCACATGTTCGTCGCCGGCATGGCGGGATGGCTGCGCGTGCCGATGATGGTGACCTCGATGGTGATCGCCGTGCCGACCGGGATCAAGATCTTCTCGTGGCTCGCGACGATGTGGAACGGGCGGATCCACTTCAAGACCCCGATGCTGTTCGCGCTCGGGTTCCTGTCGATGTTCGTGATCGGCGGTCTCTCGGGCATCTATCTCGCCTCCGTCCCGATCGACATCCACGCGTCGGACACCTACTTCATCGTCGCGCACATCCACTACGTGCTCTTCGGCGGCTCGGTCTTCACGATCTTCGCCGGCATCTACTACTGGTTCCCGAAGATGACCGGCCGGATGTACGACGAGCGGCTCGGGCAGCTGCACTTCTGGCTGACGTTCATCGGCTTCAACCTGACGTTCTTCCCGATGCACTACATCGGCCTGCAGGGAATGCCGCGGCGGGTCGCCGACTACGCCCCGCGCTTCGCCGACATCAACCTCTTCATCTCGATCGCGTCCTTCGGGCTCGGTGCATCGACGCTCGTCTTCCTCTACAACATGATCAACTCGTGGGCGCACGGGCCGGCTGCCCCGAGCAACCCCTGGCGCTCGCTGACGCTCGAATGGCAGGTCAGCTCGCCGCCGCCGATCTTCAACTTCGACGAGATCCCGCAGGTCGTCGGCAATCCGTACGAGTACGGCGTGCCGGGCGCGAGGCACGCGATCCTCGGCGTTCCGACGCCCGCTCCCGCGCCCGACGCGGTCGGGGCCGACTGATGGCGCACATCCTCGTGATCGCCAACGAGACCGTCGCATCGCAGACGCTGCTCGACGCCGTGCGCGCCGAGGCGGGCGGCGAGGACCGCGTGACGGTGATCGCGCCCGTGAACGAGCCGAACCAGGGCTACGTCGTCTACGAGGACACCCGGCGGGCGTCGGCCGGGCGGCGGCTCGAGAAGACGCTGAAGGCGCTCCGTGAGGCAGGGCTGTCGGCCCAGGGCTTCGTCGTCGAGACCGGGCCGGTCCAGGCCGTCAAGGACGCGCTGGTGCAGCTCGAGCCCCGCGTGGACGAGATCGTGGTCGCGACGCACGCCGTCGAGCGCTCCGGGTGGATGCGCCGCGACGTCGTCGGTGACATCGAGCGGATCGCGGGTGTTCCCGTCCTGCACGTCGTCGTCGAGCCGAGCGCCGAGGGCGATGCGAACGTGCTCGTGATCGCGAACCAGACCGTCGTCTCGGAGGAGCTGCTCGAGCGCATCCGCGAGCGCGCGGCCAAGAGCCCCGCGAGCTTCCTGATCGTCGCCCCGCAGAGCGACGAGGAGCAGCACGACGAGGCCGACAAGCGCCTGCGGCGCGCACTGACGGAGCTGCGCGGCGCAGGGATCGACGCACACGGGCAGGTCGTGCACCCCGACCCGTACACCGCCGCGCGGCACGTCGTGAACGACGAGCGTGTGGACGAGATCATCGTCTCGACGTTCCCCGGCGAGCGCAGCGGCTGGCTCCGCCGCGATCTCGTCCAGCGGCTGCGCAAGGACACCGGTCTTCCCGTCGAGCATGTCGTCGCACCGGGGCGGGCATGACGGCCGCGGCCGAAGCGCACGAGCAGCACGGCCCCCCGCCCGTCCACTACAGCTCGCGGGTCTCGCCGCTCGTGCTCGGCATGTTCCTCTTCATCGCATCGGAGATCATGCTCTTCGGCTCGTTCTTCACGGTCTACTTCTTCGACCGCGTGGTCAACAACGGCGTCAACGGTGTCTGGCCGCCCGACGGCTACCAGCGTCCGGCCTTCGTCGCGGGCATCAACACGCTGATCCTCGTCAGCTCGAGCTTCACCATGCACTGGGCCGACACCTCGATCAAGAAGGGCGACCGCAACGGTCTCTGCGCCGGGATGGTCCTGACGTTCCTGCTCGGCCTCACCTTCCTGCTCACCCAGATCATCGAGTACAGCCGGATCGGCTTCAACACGAGCGACACCTCGTTCGCCGCAACGTTCTTCGGGCTCACGGGCCTGCACGGTGCGCACGTGTTCGTCGGCCTCACGATCCTCGGCGTCATGACCGTCAGGGCCTTCCGGGGCCAATTCTCGCCGGAGCACCACCACGGGATCGAGCTCGGCGGCATCTACTGGCATTTCGTCGACGTCATGTGGATCGTGGTCTACGTGACGGTGTATCTCCTCTAGCGCCGTGCGGAACCCCATCCGGAGCGAAGGTGATGCGTTCCGGTTCGTTCTTCTGACGATCGGCTACTTCGGCCTGATCGTGATCGGCTCGCTGATCGACTCGTGGGTCGGGCTGGCCGTCTTCCTCGTCCTCACAGGCGTCGCGCTGTGGGCGATCTTCCGCCGTCGTGAGCCCGAGGCGGCGGTGCAGCAGGCGACCGCCTCCGGGCCCGCCGACGAGCGCCGTATCCTCGTCGTCGCGAACGAGACGGTCGGCGGCCCCGAGCTCCTCGCCGAGATCCGCGCCCGCTCGGCCGCCGGCAGAACGGCAGTCCTGGTCGTCTGCCCGGCACTCAACTCGCCCCTGCGCCACTGGATCTCGGACGAGGACGAGGCACGGGCCGCCGCAGGAGCGCGCCTCGAGGCGAGTCTCGAGGCGATGCACGCCGCCGGGGTCGACGCGACCGGTGAGATCGGCGACGGCGACCCGATTCAGGCGATCGAGGATGCGCTGCGCACGTTTCGTCCGGACGAGCTGATCGTGTCGACCCATCCGCCGGGACGGTCGCACTGGTTGGAGCGCGGCGTCGTCGAGAAGGCGCGCGAGCGGTTCGCCGTCCCCGTCACGCACGTCGTCGTCGATCTCGATGCTTGACGTGCCGGAGCTGACCGTGGAACAGGTGGATCCGCTGCCGCTGCGGGCCGAGCTCCGCGAGGTTCATCGAGCCGCCCTCGGAGCGGGCGCACTGTCGGACGACTGGGCGCGGAACCGGCTTGCTGCCCATGTCGAGCGCGACGACTTCGTCTTCCTCGTGGCGCGAAGCGGCGCGGAGCTCGCCGGCTTCGGGTACGGCTACACCGGCGCGTACGAGCAGTGGTGGACGGAGCACGTCGCACGGTCCTTCGACGCCGCGCAGCGCGAGCAGTGGCTCGACCCGCCGCACTTCGAGATCGTCGAGCTCCACGTGCGGCCGTCCTGGCAGCGGCGTGGCGTGGGCAGCGCCCTGCTCGCGCAGCTCCTGACCCGCCAGCCGCACGACCGGGCGCTGCTCTCCACCCAGACCGGGTCGCGAAAGGCGCGCAGCTTCTACGCGAAGAACGGTTGGATCGAGCTCGCGGACGTCGACTTCGGCGCGAACTACCCACCCTACCTCGTGCTCGGCAAGCTCCTCGGCGCGCCGCGCGGTTAGTCGCTATTTCCCGGCGACGCTCGAGACGTAGGCCGCGACGGCCTGGATCTGCGCCGGGCTCAGCTGACCCTTGAACGCCGGCATCGGGCCGCCTCCCACCTCGACCTGGTGCATGACCGCCGCGAGCGACGGCTTGAGCTGGTCGAGGTTCGGGCCGACGTTGCCGGATGAACCGGCGTCCTTCAGCGCGTGACAGCCGCCGCAGCCGGCCGAGGTGAAGACCTGCTTCCCGAGCGCGGTCGACGAACCGCCGCTGGTCGTCGTCGGGGCGGTGGTCGTCGCGGGCGGCGTGGCATTCGACGCCGTCACGCCGCAGGCCGGGTTGGCGGCGCACTTCGCGACGTAGACGGCGACATCGTCGGCATCCGAGCCCTCGACGAGGTTCGCCGGCATCGGCGCCTCGGGGTAGGCGATCTGCCCGCGCACCACGTCGGTCATGGTCTGCAGCGAGAATCCCTGCGCCTTGTCCGAGGCGAACGCGTCGTCGAGGTTCGGTCCGATCGTTCCCGTGGAGCGGGCGTTCGCGAGGGTGTGGCACGAGGCGCACTTCGTCAGGAAGAGCGCCTTGCCCTGGCTCGGGTCGCCGGAGGTGACGCGCTTGACGGCACCGCATCCCGATGCGATGACCGCGACGAGCAGAACCGCAGCTAGAGCGAGGAGTCGGCGCGCGTTCAGGGTCAGCTCGTCGTCAGGGTCGGCCGGGGGTCAGGAGGTCGATTGGGAGAGACCGTCGAGCTTCGAGACCGCCTCTTCGCGCGTCGCGTAGATCGCGAAGACGCGGTCGAGGCCGGTGATCTCGAAGATCTTCGTGATGTTGCGGTCGCTGCAGACGAGCGACAGCTGGCCGTCGTTCGTGCGCAGCCGCTTGACGCCCCCTACGAGCACCCCGAGCGTCGTCGAGTCGATGAACGTGGTCGACGAGAAGTCGACGATCACCTGCTTGCCGCCCTGTCCGATCACCTCGAGCAGCTGCTGTTTGAACTCCGGCGCCGTGTAGAGGTCGACCTCGCCGGTGAGCGAGATCACATACGTGTCGTCGGAGAGCTGCTCGGTCTTGATGTCGAAGTTCATCTGGTCCCCCGGAAACCGTCTGTGGCGGGCCGCTGCGGCGTGAGTCTAACCGGAGGCTGTGCTCGAGGCGGCGGCAGCCGCCTGGGCCTTGAGCGCCTTCAACGCCTGCCTGACCTGCGGCGCGAGTGGATCGGTCGGGGCGAGCTTGAGGAAGGCGGTCAGGGCCTTGATCGCCGTCGGTGCGTCCTGGGCCGCCTGGGCCGCCTGGCCGAGTTGGATCTGCGAGGTCGCGTTCCTCGGATTGAGGTTCACGAGCCGCTGGTAGGCGCTCTCGGCGCTGCTCTGCGCACCCTGGTAGTTCGAGTAGGCGGTCGTCAGCTTCGCGTTCGCGAGCGTGGCGATCGCGGACGAGATCGGATCCTTCAGCGCGGTGGGGCTCGCCAGGGCCTTGCCGAACGGGGTGGTCGAAGGAGGGCCGAAGGCCGACGCAGGCGACTCCTGCTCCGCCATCTGCTGCTGGGCGGCGGCGTAGTCGTTCGAGTAGTTGGTCGCGAGCGTCCCGTACTGGGAGGCGAGCTCGGCGAGCGCGCCCTGGTCCTTCGGGCGCAGCGTGGCGTAGTGCTCGAGGGCGCTCACGGCCTCCTGCGTCCGCTGCTTCTGCTCGAGCGCGGTCGCGAGGTTGCGCCAAACGGTTGGATCATTCGGATGCTTCGCCGCCTTGCTCTGCAGGCTCGAGACGGACGAACCGCCGTTGTTGCTGAAGCTGAACAGGTTCTGGAGCGCGTCGCTGATCCCCGTCGAGCCGGAGCCGACCCCGAGGAAGACGAACCCGAGGGCGAAGACGACTGCGAGCAGCGCGAAGGCCCACTTCGCATGGACGCGCAGGCGCTGGAAGAAGAGCTCCTCCTGCCACTGCGGCGGCTTCTGCTTGTGCGGAGGTGCCGCTACGGTCGAAGCGCGAGCATTTTGCGCCGGGCGGCGCTTGCGGTGCTGCGTACCTCTCGCCACTGCTGCTCCTCTTCTTCCTTCCGATAGCGGGTGTTGCCGTCGACGATCGTCTCGAGCACTCGTTCGGGCGATCCGCCGAAGACGACCGCCGCCGCGGGGTCCTCGACCGGGTGGTGGAGGCTGCCCGCAAGCGACACGACCGCCAGGTCGGCGCGCTTGCCGGGGGTCAGGGTACCCACCCGATCGTCGATTCGCAGAGCGCGGGCGGCCTCGCTCGTGGCGAGGCGCAGCACGTCGGCCGCCTGCAGTGCGTCCGGATGCCGCTCGAGCGCCCGGGCGGCGTAGACGGCGGCGCGCATCTCCTCGAAGACGTCGAACGACGGCGTCGAGGCCGGCGAGTCGGTGCCGAGGCCGACGACCACCCCCGCCGCCCGCAGGGCGGCGACCGGCGCGACCCCGCACCCGAGCAGCGCGTTCGAGCGCGGGCAGTGGGCGACGGGAACGCGGCGCTCCGCGAGCAGGCCGATCTCCCCGTCGGTGACGTCGACGCAGTGCGCACAGAGCAGGTCGGGGCCGAGCACGGGCTCCAGCGAGCCGACGGCCCGTTTGCCCGTGGGCGGGACGAGGATCGGGATCCCGGCGAGCGCGCCCGTCCCGCGCTCGAGCCACTCGTTCTCGGCGGCGCTCTCCGCGAGGTGCGTGCCGACGGGGATGCCGAGCGACAGGCACCACCGGTAGGTCTCGAGCGAGCAGGTGTAGGGGGCATGCGGCGAGACGCCGATCGACACGAGCGGCGTCTCCTCGACGAGCGCGCGCTTCTCCTCGTAGGTGCGGCGCGCGTCCTCGGGATCGTTCGCGAACACCTCGAGGTAGACGGTGGCGCGCAGCCCGAGCTCGGCCGCCGCGATCGCGGCGGCGCCCGAGAAGCTGTAGTCCGCCGTCGTCGTGACCCCGGTGCGGAGCGAGTCGGCGACGCCGCAGCGGGCGATCGCCACCATGTCGCCGGGGTCGAGCAGGCGCTTGCGCTGGACGTGGGCCTGAAGCCACTCGCCGAACGGCTTGCCGTCGCCGAAGCCGGCGTACACCGCGTACTCGAGGTGTGAGTGCGCGTTGACGAAGCCCGGCAGGATCACCGAGTCCGCGTAGTGGCGCCCGGCGCGGCCGGGTCCGACCTCGACGATCCGGCCGCCTTCCCAGCGCACGCGGCCGCCTTCGATCGGCGGCCCGTCGCCGGGCAGCACCCAGTCCGCCGAAAGCTCGGTCACCCGCTCCGGCGCCGGCGAAGCCGGCACCTCCGCTCCTGGGCGGGCTCCGTCGAGCCTACGCCCGCTCACGTGGTGCCGGCGGCGGCGGTGGCGCGCGCTGAGCGGCGGTCGAGCAGGACGGAGAGCCAGATCGACATCTCGTAGAGCACGATCAGCGGGACCGTCTCGAAGAAGGTCGTGACGGGGTCGACACCGGGGAGCGCCACGCCGATGCAGGCCACGATGAAGTAGCCGATGCGGCGGTTGCGCCGCAGCTTGGCGGTGCTGACGATCCCGAGGCGCGTCAGACCGATCACGAACAGCGGCAGCTCGAACACGATCGCCATCGCGACGAGCACCTTCGTCGCGAACGTGATGTACGGCTTCGCCTGGATCTGGACGTTGTAGAGCGACGAGTCGAAGTTGGTCAGGAACTTCGCGGCGGCCGGCAGGGCGATGTAGTACCCGAAGAGGACGCCTGCAACCATCAGGGCGGTCGCGAGGAAGACGAATGCCTTCAGCATCCGCTCGTGCGAGGTCTCGACCGCCGGGATGAAGAAGGCCCACGCCTGCCAGAGGATGACCGGGATCGCGAGCAGGAACCCGAGGTAGAGGCTGACCCACATCGACGTCATGAACGGCTCGCCGATGCCCAGCGTCAGGAGCTGGCGATGCTGCGGCGGCAGCTGATCGGTCAGCGCATGGATGACGCGGTCGTGCACGACGAACGCGGCGATCCAGCCGACCACGACGGCGCGCGATGCAGACGAAGAGCCGCTGCCGCAGCTCCTCGAGATGCTCGACGAGGGTTGCCTCCTCGCCGTGCGCGAGGCGGCGCGGCGGGCGCCAGAACCGCACCCGCATGCTCGGCTAGTGAACGGTTTCGTTCTCGCGCGGCGGCGCAGGCGCGCTGGTGTCCTGCGTCCCTACCGGCAGCTGCGTCGTCTGGACCGGCTCGGGCTTGTCGTGCCCCGTCACCGAGTCCTTGAACTCACGCATCCCGCTGCCGAGGGAGCGTCCGATCTCCGGGAGCCGCTTGGCGCCGAAGAGGAGGAGGGCGAGCAGGAGCAAGCCTGCGATCTCGAGCGGACCAATGTTGGACATGGGGCCAGAGTATCAGCGTTTCGGGCTGTGCCCGGGCGGAAAACCAGGTATTGACCTCGGCCTGCGCGGCCCCCTGGGCTACGATGACCACAATGCCGGTGGGCCGCGAGGCCCGTCGGGGAAAGGCCCTTCTAGGACTCGGAGACCATGGCCAAGCTCGAGCTGAAGCAGTTGCGCGTCGCGCTGGAAGACGGGACGGAGATCGTCAAGGGTGTCGATCTCACGGTCTCCTCCGGCGAGGTGCACGCGATCATGGGCCCGAACGGGTCGGGCAAGTCGACGCTCGCCTACGCGATCGCCGGCCATCCGGCCTACGAGATCACCGGCGGGCAGATCCTGCTCGACGGCAAGGACATCACCACGGCCGGCGCCGACGAGCGCGCCCAGGCCGGGCTGTTCCTCGCGTTCCAGTACCCGCATGCGATTCCGGGCGTCACCGTCACGAACTTCCTGCGCCAGGCGCTGAACGCGGTGCGCAAGGCCCGGAACGGGGGCGTCGACGACCCGATGCCGGTGCCCGAGTTCCGCAAGCTCTTCCTGGCGAAGATGGACGATCTGAAGGTCAGCCGCGAGCTCGCCTCGCGCTACCTGAACGACGGGTTCTCCGGCGGCGAGAAGAAGCGCGTCGAGATCCTGCAGATGGCCATGCTCCAGCCCAAGATCGCGGTGCTCGACGAGACGGACTCGGGTCTCGACATCGACGCGCTCAAGGTCGTCGCGGAGGGCGTGCAGCAGCTCGTCGGACCCGACATGGGCGCACTCGTGATCACCCATTACAACCGCATCCTGAAGTACATCAACCCCGACTTCGTGCACGTGTTCGTCGACGGCACGATCGTCGAGGAGGGCGGTCCCGAGCTCGCCGAGAGGCTCGAGGTCTCCGGGTACGTCCAGTGGGAGAAACCGAAGGAAGAGGCAGCTTGATGGCACAGACCGAGTCAGAGATCGTCCAGGAGATCGGCGCCGACTACGGCACCAAGTACGGCTTCTCCAACCCGGACGAGGCGAAGGACTACTTCTTCAAGAGCGGCCGCGGCCTCTCGCACGAGCTCGTCGACGCGATCTCCGCGCACAAGGACGAGCCCGAGTGGATGCGCAAGTTCCGCCACAAGTCGCTCGACTACTTCCTCGCGCGTCCGATGCCCACGTGGGGCGGCATGCCCTCGCTGGCCGAGATCGACTTCGAGAACATCTTCTACTACATCAAGCCGACCGAGAATCAGGCCAACTCGTGGGAGGACCTGCCCGCCGACATCAAGGACACGTGGGACAAGCTCGGCATCCCCGAGGCCGAGAAGAACTACCTCGCAGGCGTCGGCGCCCAGTACGAGAGCGAGGTCGTCTACCACAAGCTCCAGGAGAGCCTGACCTCCCAGGGCGTGATCTTCCTGGACACGGACACCGCGCTCCGCGAGCACGAGGAGCTCTTCAAGCAGTACTTCGGGACGATCATCCCGCAGAACGACAACAAGTTCGCGGCGTTGAACAGCGCCGTCTGGTCGGGCGGATCCTTCATCTACGTGCCGAAGGGCGTCCGGATCGAGCTGCCGCTCCAGGCCTACTTCCGCATCAACGCGGAGAACATGGGCCAGTTCGAGCGCACGTTGATCCTGGTCGACGAGGACGCCTACGTGCACTACGTCGAGGGCTGCACCGCGCCGATCTACTCGAGCGACTCGCTGCACAGCGCCGTCGTCGAGATCGTCGTGAAGAAGGGCGGCCGCTGCCGCTACACGACGATCCAGAACTGGTCGAACAACGTCTACAACCTCGTCACCAAGCGTGCGGTCGCGGAGGAGAACGCGACGATGGAGTGGGTCGACGGGAACCTCGGCTCGAAGCTGACGATGAAGTACCCGGCGATCTGGCTGACCGGCAAGGGCGCGCACGGCGAGGTGCTGTCGATCGCCTTCGCGGGCAAGGGCCAGCATCAGGACGCGGGCGGCAAGTGCGTCCACATCGCTCCGAAGACGACGAGTGTGATCACGTCGAAGTCGATCTCGAAGAACGGGGGCCGCGCCGGCTACCGGGGCCTGCTCGAGGTTGCCAAGGGCGCCGCGGGCGCCCGCTCGAAGGTCGTCTGCGACGCCCTGATCCTCGACGACGAGTCGCGCTCCGACACGTACCCGTACATCCGCATCGACGAGAACGACGTCGACATCGGCCACGAGGCGACGGTGTCGAAGATCGGCGAGGAGCAGCTCTTCTATCTCATGTCGCGCGGTCTCTCCGAGTCCGACGCGTCGGCGATGGTGGTCAGCGGCTTCGTCGAGCCGATCACCAAGGAGCTGCCGCTCGAGTACGCCGTCGAGATGAACCGCCTGATCCAGCTCCAGATGGAAGGCTCGGTCGGCTAGGTGATCGTCGAGCGGACCGATTTCATCTCGGTTCCCGTCACCGACATGGAGCGCTCGAAGCAGTTCTACGGCGAGACCCTCGGCCTCGAGCCGGTCGGCCACCGCGAGGAGCAGGGCTTTCCCGAGTACCAGCTCGGCGAGAACGTCAGCCTCTACCTGCTCGACATGAAGAGCATCGGCTCCGAGTTCACGGCACCGCACAGCGGCTCGATCGCGTTCCGCGTGCCCGACGTCGAGGAGGCGCGCCGCGAGCTCGAGGCGAAGGGCGTGGCCTTCGAGGGCGACACGCTCGACACGACGGTCTGCCACATGGCGTTCTTCCGCGATCCCGACGGGAACGCGTTGATGCTGCACCGCCGCTACGCGCCTCCCGCATGACGACGCTCACGCGTGAGCAGGCCGCGAAGCGGTTCGCAGAGCTGCCGCTGCCGTCGACCAAGGACGAGCACTGGCGCTTCACCGACCTCCGCGGCTTCGACCCTGCCCCAAATGGTCATGGCCGGGGTCAGACCCCAGACGTGTCTCGCCCGGCCATGCTCGAGCTGGACGTGGCCGCGCGGGCGCTCGTCACCGAGACCGGGATCGAGATCCTCTCCGCGCCCGAGGGCGTCCGCTTCGAGCTTCTCCCGCGCGACTACGCGGCGACGTTGATCCCGGACGACGACCGGTTCGCCGCCGAGAACCTCGCGCACTGGGAGCACGGCCTCCTCGTCCACGTCGCGAAGGGCGTCGAGCTCGAGCAGCCGCTCTACGTCCAGGTGACCTCGGGCGGCGGCACGCTGTTCTGGCGCATGGTCGTGATCGCCGAGGAGGGCGCGCGCTTCTCGCTGATCGAGGATCTCTCGTCGGCCGCGCCCGACACGGTGGCCTACACGAACGCCGTCGTCGAGCTCTTCGTCCACCCGGCGGCGAAGATCGAGTACGTCTCGCTGCAGAACCTGTCGCGCGAGACCTGGCATTTCGGCCGGTACAAGGCGTGGCTCGAGCGTGACTCCGAGCTCGACTGGGTGATCGGCGGCTTCGGCTCGAAACGCGGCAAGGTGTGGATCGAGAACGACCTGGCCGGCCCGGGGGCGACGTCGAGGGTCACCGGCGCGTACTTCGCCGACGGCGACCAGCATCTCGACTACGACACGTTCCAGGAGCACATCGCGCCGAACACCGAGAGCGACTTCGCCTTCAAGGGCGCGCTGCGCGAGAATGCGAGCGCCGTCTGGCGCGGGATGATCCGCGTCGAGGAGCAGGCGCAGAAGACGAACGCCTACCAGGAGAACCGCAACCTGCTGCTCTCCGACAAGGCGCACGCAGACTCGATCCCCGGCCTCGAGATCATGGCCAACGACGTCCGCTGCACCCACGGCGCGACCCTCGGCCGGATCGACCGCGAGGAGCTCTTCTACCTGATGGCCCGCGGCCTGAGCCGGCCCGAGGCCGAGCGCCTGATCGTGCGCGGCTTCTTCCAGGACGTGCTCGACCGCATCGAGCTGGAGCCGGTGCGCCAGGCGCTCGGCGCCGCGCTCGAGGCCCGCATTCCGCAGGCCTAGCCCCGGCGCCGATCTGTCGGCATGTGGGCCTTCCGCGATCGCCGGGTTCCTACGGGTCTGATCAGGGCCGCGTGACCTTGCCCGGACCGCGGTCCACGTCGAGATCCTCAACGAGGCGCTGTTGCCGCTCGTGGCCCCTAGTCGAGCCGCCGCTCGAGCGCCTCGAGCCGCGCCTCGATCTGTGCGAGCCGCTGCTCGAGCGTGGCCGGCGCGGCAGGCGGCGGCCCCTGCTCGGGGCTGTCGTCGGAGCGTTCCGCGGCAAGGAGGTGCAGCCACCGTTCCTCACGCTGCCCTGGGCGGCGCGGCAGGAGCTGGACCAGCTCCTTCTCCTCGAGCCGGGCGAGCACCGACGCGAGGTCGTCGGCGGAGGCGAAGTGGTGGAGGCGCTCGGTCCGCGCCTTCAGCTCTGCGACCGTCTGTGCTCCCCTGAGCATCAGCACGCCGAGGATCGACACCTCGGACGGGAGCAGGTCGAGGGCCTCCGAGAAGAGCTGCCGGTACTTCGGGGTGCGGGAGCCCGGCCCGGTCGCGAGCCGCGCCCAGCCGAGCGTGCCCAGGCTCTGCGCCGCGCCGCGGACCTGCGACTCGTCGAGCTCCAGCACCGGTTCGCGGTTCGTCGCCTGGTTGCACGCCAGGCGCAGCGCGTTCAGCGTCAGCGGATACTGCTCCGGCGTCGTCCGCTGCTTCTCGATCAGGCAGCCGAGCACCCGCAGCTGGATGTCGTCCAGGCGGTGGATCAGCAACGCGCGACTCTAGGCCCGGACGAGCGGTTTGTACTTGATCCGGTGCGGCTCGAGCGCCTCCGGCCCGCGCGTCTCCCGCACCCAGTCCGCGTACTCGGCCCAGTCGCCCTCGAACCACGTCACCTCGCTGTCACCCTCGAACGCCAGGATGTGCGTTGCGACGCGATCGAGGAACCAGCGATCGTGCGTGATCACGACAGCGCAGCCCGCGAAGTCGAGGAGCGCATCCTCGAGCGCGCGCAGCGTGTCGACGTCGAGATCGTTGGTCGGCTCGTCGAGGAGCAGGACGTTGCCGCCGCTCTTCAGCATCTTCGCGAGGTGCACGCGGTTGCGCTCTCCGCCGGAGAGCTTGCCCACCGGCTTCTGCTGGTCGCCGCCGCGGAAGTTGAACCACGACGTGTACTGCCGCGAGTTGATCTCCTTCTTGCCGAGCAGGATGACGTCCTGGCCGCCCGAGATCTCCTTCCACACGGTGCTCTTCGGGTCGAGGCTCGCACGCGACTGGTCGACATAGCCGAGCTGCACCGTGTCGCCGATCCGCAGCTCGCCGGCATCCGGCGTCTCCTCGCCGGCGATCATCCGGAAGAGCGTCGTCTTGCCGGCGCCGTTCGGCCCGATCACGCCCACGATGCCGGCCGGCGGCAGCGAGAACTCCAGGTTCTCGAACAGGAGCCGGTCGCCGAAGCCCTTCGAGACGCCCTTGGCCTCGATCACCACGTCGCCGAGCCGGGGGCCGGGCGGAATGTGGATCTCGACCTTGTCGAGGCGCACCGCATCCTCCTCCGCCAGCAGCTTCTCGTAGGCGCCGAGCCGCGCCTTCGACTTGGCATGCCGCGCCTTCGGCGCCAGGCGGACCCACTCGAGCTCGCGCGCGAGCGTTCGCTGGCGCGCCGAGGACTGCTTCTCCTCGATCTGCAGCCGCGCCTGCTTCTGCTCGAGCCAGCCCGAGTAGTTCCCTTCGTAGGGGATGCCGCGGCCGCGATCGAGCTCGAGGATCCAGCCTGCGACGTTGTCGAGGAAGTACCGGTCATGGGTCACGGCGACGACCGTGCCCTTGTACTCGGCGAGGAAGCGCTCGAGCCAGAACACCGACTCTGCGTCGAGGTGGTTCGTCGGCTCGTCGAGCAGCAGGAGGTCGGGCGCGCTGAGGAGCAGGCGGCAGAGCGCGACGCGCCGTCGTTCTCCGCCGGAGAGCGAGGTGACGTCCCGGTCGCCCTCCGGCAGCCGCAGCGCGTCCATGGCGTGGTCGAGCTGCTCCTCGAGCTGCCAGGCGCCGCGCCGGTCGACCTGGTCCTGGACCTTCGCCTGCTCGGCCAGCAGCGCGTCGAAGTCGGCGTCGGGCTCCGAGAACCGGGCCGAGATCTGGTTGAAGCGGTCGAGCAGGTCGCGAAGCTCCCGCACGCCGTCCTCGACGTTCTCACGGACGGTCTTCGCAGGGTCGAGCTCGGGCTCCTGCTCGAGCAGGCCGACGCTCGTGTTCGGGGCCGGCTCGGCGACGCCGGAGGACGGCTCCTCCTTGCCGGCCATGATCCGCAGCACCGTCGACTTGCCGGCGCCGTTCGGACCGAGCACGCCGATCTTCGCGCCGGGGAAGAACGACAGCGAGATGTTCGCCAGCACCTGGCGGTCGGCGCCGTAGAACTTGTCGACGCGATACATCGTGTAGATGTACTCGGAGCTCACAGATTCGCCACGATACCTTCGCCGGCCAAACCTGCCTCGGTACTCTTCCCAGGTGGCCGTGACCACCCCAAGGCTCGATGCGCAGAAGCTGCGCGCCGACTTCGCCGTCTTCGAGGAGCTGACCAACGGTCTCCCCGTCGCCTATCTCGACTCGGCCTCGTCGACCCAGAAGCCGCGCCAGGTGCTCGACGCGATGCGGGAGTTCTACGAGCACTCCTACGCGAACGTCCATCGCGGGGTGTACACGCTCGCCGAGCGTGCGACGGCAGGGTACGAGGGCGCTCGCGAGAAGGTCCGCGCGTACATCAACGCGCCGTCGAACCGCGAGGTGATCTTCACGCGCAGCTCGACCGAGGCGCTGAATCTGATCGCCTACGCGTGGGGGCTCGAGAACCTCGGGCCGGGCGACGTCGTGGTGATCACCGAGCTCGAGCACCATGCGAACTTCGTGCCGTGGCAGTTCATGGCGAAGAAGACCGGCGCCGAGTTCGCGCACATCCCGATCGACGACCAGGGCGAGCTGCAGCTGGACGCGCTCGACGAGATCGCGCGGCTCGGCAACGTGAAGGTGGTCGCGAACAACCTCGTCTCGAACACGCTCGGCACGATCAACCCGGTCGAGAAGCTCGGGGAGTGGGCGCACGAGCAGGGAGCGATCATGGTGGTCGACGCGGCCCAGGCTGCGCCCCACAAGCACATCGACGTGCAGGCGCTCGGCTGCGACTTTCTCGTGTTCTCATCGCACAAGCTCTGCGGCCCGTCCGGCGCGGGAGCACTGTGGGGGCGCCGCGAGCTGCTCGAGGAGATGCAGCCGTTCAACTTCGGCGGCGAGATGATCCGCTCGGTCGCCCTCGACCGGACGAGCTGGAACGAGCTGCCGTACAAGTTCGAGGCGGGAACGCCGGCGATCGCCGAGGCCTACGGCTTCGGCGTCGCGCTCGACTACGTCTCCGCGGTCGGTCTCGAGGCGATCGAGGCGCACGAGCACGAGCTCGTCGTCGGCGCGATGGACAGGCTCGCCGGGATCCCCGGCGTGCGCATCTTCGGCCCGCCTGCCGACCGGCGCACCGGGATCGTCAGCTTCGAGCTCGAGAACGTGCACCCGCACGACGTCGCGCAGATTCTCAACTGGGAGGGCGTCGCGGTGCGTGCGGGCCACCACTGCACCCAGCCGCTGATGACGCGTCTCGGCGTCGCGGCGACGACGCGCGCGAGCTTCTACCTGTACTCGATCGAAGAGGACGTCGACCGCCTGATCGCCGGGCTGCTCAAGGTGAAGGAGACGTTCGGTGTCTGAGCGTCGGCGTAGGCTCGACGGAGCCCACCAGGGAGCGCAGGCGCTCGGATGAGCGAGCTCGAGCAGATGTATCGGGAAGTCATTCTCGACCACTACAAGTCGCCGCGCGGTCACGGGCTGATCGAGCATCCCGATGCGCAGGCCGAGGGGCAGAACCCGCTCTGCGGCGACGAGGTGACGATCTCGGTCCGGTTCGGCGCGGACGGCGAGACGATCGAGGCGGTCGGGTTCGACGGCCGCGGCTGCGCCATCTCCCAGGCGGCCACGTCGATGCTCACGGAGCTCGTCAAGGGACGGACGGCGACCGACGTGGCGGCGCTCCCGAAGGAGGAGCTGCTCGAGGAGATCGGCATCCCGCTGACGCCGATCCGCCTCAAGTGCGCGATTCTCGGGCTCGGTGTGCTCAAGGTCGCGCTGCACAAGGCCAAAGGGACGCCCTTGCCGGCGGAGTGGCAGAACCTGGGCGACGACCTGCAGTTCGACTAATGGCGACGATCGACGTCGCGCCGCTCGGGGAGTTCGGCCCGGGCTCGGCCAAGATCGTCACGCTGGGCTGGACGTCCATCGGCGTCTACAACTGCAACGGCAGGCTGTACGCGCTCGAGGACCGCTGCTCGCACGACGACGGCCCGCTCTGCGAGGGCGAATGGGACCAGGATCTGTGCCGGGTGATCTGTCCGCGGCACGGCTCCGCCTTCGATCTCGAGACCGGCTCGCCGCTCTCCCTGCCCGCCTATGAGCCGGTCGCGATCTATCCGGTTCGCGTCGAGGACGGGATCGTCAAGGTGGAAGTCGCATAGAGCGCTGCTGGGACACGGCCGACGAGCGGTACAACGCGTACCACGACGAGGAGTGGGGCCGTCCGGTCCGCGACGAGCGCGGCCTCTACGAGCGGCTCTGCCTCGAGGGCTTCCAGTCGGGGCTGTCGTGGCTGACGATCCTGCGCAAGCGGGAAGGATTCCGGGCGGCGTTCGAGGGCTTCGACCCCGACCGGGTCGCGGCGTTCGACGAGCGCGACGTCGTGCGCCTGCTCGCCGACGCCTCGATCGTCCGCCACCGCGGCAAGATCGAGGCGACGATCGCGAACGCGCGGGCGACCGTCGCGCTGCGCGAGACGGAGCCGCTGCACGAGCTCTTCTGGGCGGCCGCGCCGAAACGGCACGATGCCCCGCGGAGCCCGCGGGACTGGCACGGCTCGACGGCCGAGTCGACGGCGCTCTCCAAGCTGCTGAAGAAGGCCGGCTTCCGGTTCGTGGGCCCGACGACGGTCTACGCGGCCATGCAGGCCTGCGGCGTCGTCAACGACCACCTGGCCGGCTGCTGGGTGCGGGAGGCCGTCGAGGCCGAGCGGGCCCGACGTCTGTCCTGACCGATGCGGTAGATTTCCGGCTAACCGCGGAAAGGAGGTGGTCCGGCGTTGGAGACTTCAAGTACGGGCAGTGGAGGTACCAGCTCGTAGAGGTGTGTCCCCGGGACCTGACGGGGAATCGCCTAGCCAGCGTGGGGGACTCGCGTGAACGCGCCGCCGTTATCGGCCGGAAGCGCCTCTACGAAGTCCAAGCTGGTATTCGGACAGAAGGGCCCCGCAAGGGGCCCTTCGTCTACCTCGGGCGCGCTCGCTAAGGCGCTGCAAAGCCTCCGCAAAGGACGCCGCCGTAGCGTGGGGTGCGAGATGGTTCAGGACAGTCCCACCGAAAGGACAGGGCGCTCCCCCTGCGGGCGAGCGTCGAAATTCGATCGCCCGGCTCCGCGCGAAGTGCTCTGAATGTGGCGCTCGCTTCATCCTGCCGAGGTTCGCCGCGCCAGCGGACGCGCGCTTGTCGCCCTGGGGCTCGTGGCCGCCGCGCTGCCCCTGATCGGCCTCGTCTCGCTGCTGCTTCGCTCTCAGCTCGATCCGCACATCGAGAACTATCCGCTCCACTTCATCGTCTTCGGGGTCGTCGGGGCAATTGCCTTCGGCCTCGGCTACGCCGCGGGAGAGGCCGCCAACCGGCGGGGAGACGCTCGCGTCCTGCTGCTCTCGCTGGCGTTCATGGCGACCGGCGGCTTCCTGTGGCTGCACGCGATCGGGACGCCGACCATCCTCTTCTCGGAGGAGCATTCAGGCTTTCAGGTCGCCATTCCCGTCGGGCTCCTGGTCGGCGGCGTGTTTGCGCTGGGCTCGGCGTTCGTCGACATCCGTCCCGGGATCGCGGCCATGCTGATACGCCGGCGGACGCGTCTTCGACTGGCCGTGGTGGTGGCCATGGCTGTGTGGTTCGCCTGGACGGTCGCGAAGCTGCCACCGCTCGGCGGCTCGGACAGCGAAGCCGCGACGAACCACTTTCTCACCGTGATCGCGGTCCTCGGGGCGATCGCGTACGCGACCAGCGCAGCACGCTACGGGAGCATCTTCCGGCACGATCGCAACCTGCTTCCCGGCGCCGTCGTCGCCTGCTTCGTGTTGCTTGCCGAGGCGACGATCGGCGTGGCCGTCACGGGTGAGCGCAAGTGGCACGCCAGCTGGTGGGAATGGCACGGGCTGATCGTCGCGGCCTATCTGCTCGTCGGACTGGCAGCGCGCCGCGAATGGCGGGATGAGCGGTTCCGGCGGCTCTATCTGCCGACGACGCGCGAGCGGCACCAGGATGTGAGCGTGCTCTTCGCCGATCTCGCCGGGTTCACCGGCTTCGCCGAGCGCTCGTCACCGGCCGGGGTCGCGGCCGTCCTCGACGCCTACTGGGGCATCGCCGCGCCGCTGATCACCCGCCGGTTCGGCGGGGAGGTCGAGAAGTTCATCGGCGACGGCATGATGGCCATGTTCAACAGCCGGGGAGACCAGCCCGACCACGCGCGCCGGGCAGCGTGCGCCGCCCTTGCGCTCCAGCGGAGGGTTGCCCGCCTGGCCGAGCAGCATCCGGACTGGCCCCGGATGCGCATCGGCGTCAATACCGGCGGGGTGGTGGTGCGCGAGATCGGCGGCCCCGGGTACGTCGCATATCCCTCGGTCGGCGACACCGTCAACACGGGCGCTCGTCTCGAACGCCTCGCACCCGTCGGCGGAGTCCTGATCGGCACCGAGACCTTCGCGCGTCTGCCCGCGGGAGCCGTCGTCGAGGAGTGGGCGGGCCTGCGGGTGAAGGGCAAGGACGCGGCGGTCGACGCCTATGTCCTCCACGCTCTCCCGGCCTAGCCGTCTTCAGACGGAGCGGCGGATCTGCTCTTCGAGCGGGACGAGTGGGAGCTGGAACGTATCGGCGGCATCGGTGTTCGAGACGACGTTGTCGGCGCCCTCGAGCATCGTCACCTGGTCGACGTGGAGCGGTGCACCGGGGAGCCACTGGGTCAGCTGCGCGCCGGTCCGGGCGAGGAGGATCGGAACGTGCACGAGGCGCCGGCGCTTGCCGAGCACGCCGGCAATCGTCCGGTAGAGGCCGTTCCAGTCGACCGTGTCGGGCCCGCCGATCTCGAAGACCCGGTTCGCCGCCTCGGGTGCAGCGATCGCCTGCGCGAAGTGCTCCGCGACGTCGTCGATCCAGATCGGCTGCGAGCGCTGCAGGCCGGGCCCGATCACCGTGACGACCGGCGAGTACCGAACCTGTTTCACGAACGTCCGCAGCGCGCCACCGCCCGGACCGAAGATGAAGCTCGGGCGGAAGATCACGTGCTCGAGGCCCGAGCCGGCGACCGCCTGCTCCTCGGCCCACTTCGCGGCGTAGTACGGAACCGTGCCCTCGGACGGCGGCCCGGTGCCGAGCGCGCTCATCAGCACGAAGCGCTCGACGCCCGCCTCCTGCGCCGCCGCGACGAGGTCGTTCGTGCCCTGCGTCATCACGCGCTGGAAGTCGTCGGGGCTGCCCTGGATGATCGCGACGAGATGGACGACGTGCGAGCAGCCCGCCACGGCTGCGCGCAGGCTCGCCGGGTCGGTGATGTCGCCCGTCGCGAGCTCCACGCCGAGCGCTCGGAGGTGCGCGGCCTGTTCGGGCCGGCGCACGAGCGCCCGGACGTTGCGCCCCTGGGCGCGCAGCGCATGCACGATCCGCGCCCCGACGAAGCCGGTTGCGCCGGTGACGAGAACCGTCATTGGGAGAAGTTCTGCCAGTAGCGGGACGGGGTCGGCCCGCGCTGGCCCTGGTACTTCGAGCCGAGAGTGGAGCTGCCGTAGGGCGAGGCGGCCGGTTCGGTCATCTGCATGAAGGAGATCTGGCCGATCTTCATCGCGTGGTAGATGGTGATCGGGAGGTTCGCCACGTTCGACAGCTCGAGCGTCACGTGGCCGTCCCAGCCCGGGTCGATGAACCCGGCGGTCGAGTGGATCAGGAGGCCCAGCCGGCCGAGCGACGACTTCCCCTCCAGGCGGGCCACGAGGTCGTCGGGCAGGCTGACGCGCTCGAGCGTCGACCCGAGCACGAACTCGCCCGGGTGCAGGATGAACGGCTCGTCGTCCCCGATCTCGACCGCCTCGGTGAGCGCCTCCTGCGGCTGCTTCACGTCGATGAAGGGATAGCGGGCGTTGTGGAAGACGCGGAAGTACCGGTCGACGCGAACATCGACGCTCGACGGCTGCAGGAGCGACGGCTCATACGGGTCGATGCCGATCCGACCTTCGCCGATGAGCCTTTCGATGGTGCGATCGGAGAGGACCACGTCCTGATTCTTCCATCAGCGCGTCGCCGAGCGCGCGCAGTCCCTTCAGGAACGCCATGCGCTCGGCCGCGTCGAGCTCCGCAAGCGCCCGCTCGAGCGGCTTGCTGCGCCGGTCCAGCCAGCTCCGAACGGCAGCGGCCGTGGCCTGGTTCAGACGTACCACCGTCCGCCGCCGGTCGGCGGGATCCTCGCGCCGCTCGATCAGCCGGTGCTCCTCGAGCTCGCGGGTCAGCTTGCTCACCGCAGGCAGCGAGAGACCGATCGCCGCGGCGAGCTCGGAGACGGTCTGCTCGCCTTCCGTGCCGACGTGGGCGAGCAGCATCACGTGCCGCCGGCCGAGCGGCGGGTCGCCGTCGACGAGCGCGAGCAGCTCGCCGGTCGGCCGGCGGCGGCCCCACAGGCCGCGCATCACGCGCCGCAGCGACTCGCGGAGCTCGGCGAGCTGCTGATCTTTTGTTACCATCGGATAACTATTATCGAAAGTGACGAGAGGAGGTGAGCGTACATGTGTAGAGGACACCATCACGGCAGGGGCCGCCGCGGCTACCCGAACCGGGAGCAGTGGGTCGAGCGCCTGCAGTCCTACCGCGAGCATCTCGAGGGCGAGTTGAAGAACGTCCAGGAGCTGATCGAGCGCCTGGGATCACCGGCGGAGGACACGCCGCAGCCGACGCAGTCGGCGTAGCGGCCGAGCCCGGCTACCTGTCGGCCCGCGGGCGCGACGCCGGCAGGTAGTACCGCTCGGCGTACTCGATCACGGCGCGCTGCATCGAGAACACCGGCGCGAGGTGCGCGATCGACCGCTTCATCAGCCCGGTCCAGGCCGTTCGGTCGGCGAAGAGCGGCACGACCACCTCCTCGAGCAGCCGGTAGAGCTCGGCGGCGTCTGCCTCGTCCGAGGAGCCCGTGAGCGCCCAGCCGATCACCGGGTCGTATGCCTCGGCCCACCAGCCGTCGAGCACGGACAGATTGGGAACGCCGTTCACGGCCGCCTTCATCCCGCTCGTGCCCGACGCCTCGTACGGCTTCCTCGGTGTGTTCAGCCAGATGTCGCAGCCCGGGATGATCGCCTGAGCGAGCTCGATGTTGTAGTTCTCGAGGAACACGACCTGTCCGGCGACGGCCGGGTCGCGGGAGAGCTCGACGATGTGCTGCATGACGTCCTTGCCGGGGGCGTCCTGCGGATGGGCCTTGCCGGCGACGACGAGCTGGACGGGGAGCGCCAGCAGCCGCTCGAGGTCCGAGTAGACGAGGCCGGCCCGTTTGTACGTCGCGAAGCGCCGCGCGAACCCGATCGTCAGCCGGTCCGGGTTGCCGCCGCTCAGGTGCAGGAGCCGCTGCCTGAGCACGGCGTGCACGCTCCACAGCGCCTCGCCGTCGAGGTCGTGGACGGCCTCCCACCCGCCCTCGGCGGGCGGTGCCTCCGGGCGAACGCCGATGGAGCGAAGGAGCTCGTCGAGCTCCGGGGCAAGCCACGTGCCGAGGTGCACCCCGTTCGTGACGTGCCCGATCGGCGTCTTGGCGCCGGGCCAGAGCCCCGCCCACATCTCCCGCGCGACCCGGCCGTGCAGCTCGGAGACGCCGTTCGCGTGCGCGGAGAGCCGGAGCGCCAGCGGCGTCAGCCCGAAGCCGTCGGTGCCGCTGCTGCGGCCGAGGCCGAGCAGGGTCTCGCCCGAGATGCCGGCGTCGGCTGCGAGCCCGCCCACGTAGCGCAGCACGAGGTCGTCGCCGAAGACCTCGTTGCCCGCCGGCACCGGGGTGTGAGTCGTGAACACCGTCGACCGGCGGATGTGCTCGAGCGCTTCAGTGCTCGAAAGGCCGCTGTCGACGAGGATCCGCGCGCGCTCGATCGCAAGGAATGCGGAGTGGCCCTCGTTCACGTGGAAGACGGTCGGCTCGAGGCCGAGGGCCGCGAGCGCCCGCACCCCGCCGACCCCGAGCAGCAGCTCCTGGCGGATCCGGTGCTCGCGGTCGCCCGAGTAGAGGGCGTCCGTGAGCAGGTCGACGTCGAGCAGATAGAGCGGCAAGGTGGTCGCGGAGCCCGTTCCGACGTCGTAGCGCCACACGTCCGCCGTCACCGTCTGGCCTGCGAGGTCGACCTCGACGGTGACGGGCTCGCGGTGCAGGCCGACTGCCGCCGGGTCGATCGCGGTGTACGTCTCGGTCTGGCGGCCTTCGTCGCTCAGCCCCTGGGTGAAGTACCCGCCGCGATAGAGGAGCCCCACGCCCACCAGGGGCAGCCCGAGCTCCGCCGCGGCCTTCAGATGGTCACCGGCGAGGATGCCCAGCCCGCCGGAGTAGATCGGCAGGCGCACGTCCACGCCGAACTCCATGCTGAAGTACGCGACCAGCACGTCGTCGCCCCCGTGGGCCCGCGCCCACCAGGCCGCAGCGGTGTCCGTCGTCTGCTCGATCGTGTTCAAGACCGCGACGAGGCTAGCGAAACCCGGCTCACCCGTTCGCGACGAACGTCACGACCGGCGAGACGGACACGCTCCCGTCGAGCGCCCGGGCCACTGCGACGGCGGCGAGCCGTTCGTGCTTCGGGTAGCGGGCGGGGTCGACGAAGGCGCGGTACGGCGCGGAGTCGTCGATCGCGAGGCGCTGCCAGGCGCCGCCCGCCCGGCGCAGTGCGAAGGTGACGCTCACCGGAGCGCCCGGCACCGTCGCGGCGAGCAGGTCGTAGGAGGTGAGAGGGTCGGGCGACTCCTTGAGCTTCGGGGCACCGGGCGCCGACGCCGGGACGGCCGCCGCGGGGGCGGCGACGAGCGCGGACACCGCCGGGATCGTGAGTGAGAGCGAGCTGCCCGTCTCCGTGGCGTTTCCGCTCCCGAACGCGATCTGCCAGGTCGTGCCCGGCGTTGCGACCGGGACCGTCACGTGTGCAGCCGTGTCGCCGTTGTTGAACGCCGTCACCACCTCGCGGCCGGTCGCGAAGTCGATCCGCGACACGACGAGGACGGCATCACCGGCGCGGCGCACGATCGAGGCCCCGGTCGACAGCGCCGGGTAGGCGTCGCGGACCGAGGAGAGCTGCTTCAGCTCCAGCTCGATCGGGTTGGTCGTGACGTCGAACGACGATCCCTTGCCGATCGGCGGTGAGCCCACGCGCTGCTCCGTCTGCCAGTCGGTGATCTGGGTCGGGAACATGTCTTCGCGCGCGGCCTGGTCGCCGCCCGAGCCGATCATCCCCACCTCGTCGCCGTACAGGATGGTCGGGGCGCCGCGCAGCAGGTAGAGCAGGTCGTACCCGAGCAGCACGTGCCGGACGAGGGCGGCGCCCGCGAGCCCGGGCGCCTGCGAGAGAATCTGCTGTGCGCCGCGGCCCATGTCGTGATTGCCGAGGAAGGTCGTGAACGCGGGGTCGATGCCGTTCGGCAGCCGGAAGTAGTCGTCGTCCTGAAGCCTGAAGCCGAGCCCCTTGGCTCCCGTCGCGCCGGAGGCGTACGCCGTCGCGACCTGCTGGAAGGGGAAGTCGAGGACCTGTGGCAGGCCGCGGTTGCGAACGTAGGCGGACAGGTCGACCGTGTCGTTCAGCGTCACCTCGCCGAAGATGGGAAAGTCGGTGACCCCGACCGAGCGCGCAGCCGCCCGGATCTTCGGCACCCACAGCTTGAAGAACGCGGCGTTCACGTGCTTCGCCGTGTCGACGCGGAACCCGTCGACGTGAAAGCGGGTGATCCACGACGAGTAGATCTGGGCGAGGCCGTTCATCACGTTCGGCTTCTCGGTGAACAGGTCGTCGAGCCCGTAGAAGTCCCCTTGCTCGAAGCACTGCTGGCTGCACGAGCCGAAGTCGATGTTGCCGCGGTCGTGGTAGTTCAGCGGGTCGTTGAGCCACTCCGGCTTCTTCAGGTGGCTGTCTGCCTTGAGCAGCAGCGGCACCTCCGGCATGGTCGTCGCTTTGAGGCAGGGGAAGTGCTTCGACGTGACGTAGTTCGCCGGATTGAAGCGCTTGCCGTGGCAGTCGCGATACGGCGCGTCGTTGTAGGTGCCGCCGCCCGTCAACTGCACGACGTCGGCGGTGTGGTTCACGACCACGTCGAGGTAGACCTTGAGGCCGAGCCCGTGCGCGGAGCTGACGAAGTTCGTGAAGTCCTGGTCGGTGCCGAGGTGCGGATCGACCGTCGTGAAGTCGAGGCCCCAGTACCCGTGGTAGGCGGCGGTCCCGTTCTCGACCGGGTCCTGCTTGAGGACGGGCGTCACCCAGATCGCGGTGAACCCGAGATCCTTGATCCGCTGGAGATGCTCGGTGAGCCCCTTCAGGTCGCCGCCGTGGTAGTAGCCGGTGCTCGAGGGGTCGAAGCCCGTGACGCCGGTGGGGCCGCTCAGGCCGCCTGTGTCGTTCGCCGTGTCGCCGTTCGCGTACCGGTCCGGCATGACGAAGTAGATCCGCTGCGACGCCAGGGAGCTCTGCGTCGGCAGCTGCGAGAGCGTCGCAAGGACGGCGCCCGTGGGCGGCCCCGCGGAGCTCGTCGCCCCCGCTGCAGTGACGAGCGCAATCGCGACCGCGATTGCGCTAACGAAGCGGAGCGCCGGACGCTTCATCGAAGAAGTGGAGGTTCCGCGTGTCCACCGCGATCGGTACTTGGTCGCGGAGCCTCAGGTGCACGTGCGGCGGGAACGACGCGACCAGGTTCGGCCGCGAGCCGACGACCACCTCCGGGGCCTCGCCGGCTGCCAGCACGTCCTCCTCCTCCGCGGCCTCGCTCTTGATGTGCCTGGCATCGACCCTGAAGTACGCCATCGACTCGCCGCCGAGCGATTCGACGATCTCGACCGTGGCGTGGATCTGCGGCAGGTCGTCCCGGCCCTGTGCCGGGTGCAGGTCGCCCGCCCGCAGGCCGACGATCACCGAGCGGCCTCCGTACTCCCGGAGGCGCGGATACTGCTGCAGCGCCTCGGGCGCGACCGGCAGGACGTTCCCGCCGAGATCGACGGAGACGTCGCCGTTGACGATTGCAGTCCCCTCGAGGAGGTTCATCGGCGGGGTGCCGATGAACCCTGCGACGAACAGGTTCTCCGGCCGGTCGTACAGCCGCTGGGGCGCGTCGACCTGCTGCAGGATTCCCTTGGCCATCACCGCGACGCGGTCGCCCATCGTCATCGCCTCGACCTGGTCGTGGGTGACGTAGACGGTCGTCGTCTGCAGCTCCTTCTGGAGGTGCGCGATGTCGGCGCGCATCTGCACGCGCAACTTGGCGTCGAGGTTCGAGAGCGGCTCGTCCATCAGGAAGACCTGCGGCTTGCGCACGATCGCGCGTCCCATCGCGACCCGCTGGCGCTGGCCGCCCGAGAGCTCTTTCGGCTTTCGGTCGAGGTACGGCGCGAGGTCGAGTAGCTTCGCCGCCCAGGCGACGCGCTCGTTGATCACGTCCTTGGCCTCTTTGCGGAGTCGCAGGCCGAACGCGATGTTCTCGCCGACGCTCAGGTGCGGGTACAGCGCGTAGTTCTGGAAGACCATCGCGATGTCGCGGTCCTTCGGCGAGACCTCGTTGACGACTCGCCCGCCGATCGAGACCGTGCCTCCGGAGATGTCCTCGAGCCCGGCGACCATCCGCAGCGCGGTCGTCTTGCCGCACCCCGACGGTCCGACGAGGACCAGGAACTCGGCGTCGTGGATGTCGAGCGTGAGGCCGAAGACGGCCTGCACGCCGTTGTCGTAGATCTTGTCCACGTCGTTGAACGCGACGTCAGCCATGGCTAGAAGACCCTCCAGATGTGGAATGCGGGGCCGGCGGCGGGCAGGACGCCGTCGAGGGCGTCGTCGCCGAAGAGCGTTTCGAGGGAGCGGAACGGGGTCGTGACGGGCTCGTGAGGGCCACGTGATGCGAGCACGAGCAGCTGTTCGCCGCGCGTCTCCCGCACGAAGGCGATCGCGTCGGCGGACACGTGCACGTAGCGGATCCCGCCGTGGGCGAGTGCGCTGCTCGAGCGGCGCAGCGCGGTGAGCGCGCGCACGTGCTCGAGGAACGTCAGGTCCCAGCTCTCCTCCGCGTCCCAGGGCATGGTGCGCCGTGCGTCCTCGCCCCAGGCGCCCTCGAGCCCGAGCTCGTCGCCGGCGAAGAGCATCGGCACCCCCGGCAGCGTCATCTGCAGCCCGAGGCCGACCAGGTGGCGGTCGCTCGTGCCCGCGATCGTCCGGAAGCGCGCAGTGTCGTGGCTGTCGAGCAGGTTCCACGAGTGGAGCACGGACTCCCACGGCACACCGGCCCGGAACCGCTGCAGCGCGGCCACGGAGGGCTCGCCGTCGAGGCTGGGCACGCCCACGGGGATCCCCCAGAACTGCTCCTGCTGCTCGGGGTCGGGATCGTCCCGGATCAGCCATGTCCAGAGCGGGCGCAGGAACCCCGAGTAGTTCATGACTCCGTGCCAGCCGCGTGCGCCGAGGTCCGGGCGGAAGTCGTGCCCGTGCTCGGCGATCAGCAGGCCCTCGCCCACCTGCTCGCGCGCCCACTTCGAGACCTCGCGGTTCAGATCGAGGTCGCGATAACGGCCGACCATGTTCGCGACGTCGATCCGCCAGCCGTCCAGGCCGAGGCCCAGGTAGCGGCTGAGCACCGCTCCGAAGCGCTCGTGCAGCTCCTCGCTGCGCCAGTCGAGCTTCGGCAGCGTCGGATGGCCGAGCCACGACTCGTAGCCGTGCGGCAGGGAGTCGTCGAAGTAGTAGAAGGCGCGTTCCGGCGCCGCCGGGCTGGTTTGGGCGGCCAGGAACCACTCGTGGCGGTGGCCCGTGTGGTTGAGGGTCAGATCGCCGACGATCCTGATCCCGCGTGCGTGCGCGGCGGCCGCGAGCGACTGCAGCGCGTCGTCTCCGCCGAGCAGCGGATCGACGTGTGCGAAGGTGGTCGCGTCATAGCGGTGCGAGGAGCTCGCCGGGAAGAACGGCGTGAGGTAGATCAGATTCGCTCCGACCGACGCGATGTGGTCGAGCTGCCGCTCGATTCCGCGCAGGTCGCCGCCGAAGAGCTCGAACGGCGTCGGCCGCCCGCGCCCGGTCGGCCGCTCGCCCCAGGCTCGTGCGACCGCCCAGCCGGGCCGCTCCGCGGCGAGCCCGGACGAGGCGAAGCGATCGGGGAAGATCTCGTAGACGACCGACTCCAGGTGCCACGCCGGCCCCCAGTCGCCGACCGCGATCGCGAAGTCGTCGGCGTCGGCGACCTCGTGCGCCGTCGTCCCGAGCGCGTTCACCCAGGCGTACCCGACGTCCCCGCCTGCGAGCAGGAACCGATAGCGGGAGATCGGGTTCGCCACCGGGAAGGAGGCGCGCCACCAGACGTCCGTCTCCGTCTCCTCGTCCACGAATGCCTCCGCGTTGCGCGGCTCCCCGTCGCGCTCGTAGCGCAGGACGACGCGGTCGGCGGTCGCGGCGCGCGGCACGCGCAGCCGAACCACCGCCTCGTCGCCGAGCTGCCCGGGCCGCTCGAGCACGTACAGGTCCGAGCCGTCGTGGTGCGGCTGGTCGAGGAGCGCGCCCACCTCTTGTTCCTGCAGCGTCATCCCTTGACGGAGCCCGCAGTGAGCCCGCTGACGATGAACGGCTGCAGGAGCAGGAAGAGCGCCGCCACCGGGATGGCCGCGAGCAGCGCACCTGCGGTGAACGGCCCCCAGACCTTGTCGTAGGAGCCGCTGACGAAGAGCTGCATCCCGACCGGCAACGTCTTGTGGCTCGTCGTCTGCAGGATCGCGGAGGCGATGATGAACTCGTTCAGCGTGAAGACGAACGAGATCAGTGCCACGACTGCGAGCACCGGCGCGGCGAGCGGCAGCACGACGCCCCAGAAGATCTGTGCCGCGGTGGCTCCGTCGACCTTCGCCGACTCGTCGAGCTCGGTCGGGATCGTGTCGAAGTAGCCCTTCATCAGCCACGCCTGCACACCGAGTGCCCCGCCGAGGTAGACGATCACCACCGCGGCCTGCTTGTCGAGGCCGATCTGTGGGAAGACCTCGCCGATGTTCAGGATGATCAGGTAGATCGCGGCGACGGCCACGAACGACGGGAACATCTGGATCAGCAGCAGCCCCAGCATTCCGCCCCGCCGGCCTCTGAAGCGAAAGCGGCTGAACGCGTACGCGGCAAGCGCTCCGAGCACCGTCGTCGCGATGGCGGTCATCAGCGCGATCAGCATCGAGTTGAGGAACCAGTGCAGATAGGGCGCGTCCTGCTTCGCGCCGGTGTTGCCCTTGACGGTGTTGTGCAGCAGGTTTCCGAAGTTGTGCAGCGTCACCTGTGAGGGAATCACCTGCGCGCTCTGCAGCGAGCTATTGGCGTTGAACGCCGACGACACGATGTAGACGACGGGGAAGAGCGCCACGCAGATAGCGATCACGCCGACGAGATGCCGCCACCAGGCGTCCTTGAACTTCAGCCGCGGGCGCGGCTTCTTGGCGACGACCGCGACAGGAGCAGCCTTCGGGGCTGCGAGTTCGCCGGTGCTCATCTCACGTTCTCCAGTGACTTGGTCTTCCAGAACGAGATCGCCGAGATGCCGGCGACGAGGAAGAAGATGATGATCGCAACCGCGCTTGCCAGGCCATAGTCGGATCCCTTTCCGGAGGCGATTGCCAGCTTGTAGGTGTAGCTGATCAGGATGTCCGTGTTGCCCGCGATCGCAGAGGCGCCGTTGTACGGCCCGCCGCCGGTCAGCAGGTACACGTTGTTGAAGTTGTTGAAGTTGAACGCGAAGGACGCGATCATCAGCGGCGCGACGGCGACGAGGAGCAGCGGCAGGGTCACGCGGCGGAAGACCTGCCAGGCGCCGCCGCCGTCGACGCGTGCGGCTTCCGTGAGCTCGCTCGGGATCGACTGCAGCGAGCCCATCGAGACGAGGAAGAAGTAGGGCGTCGTCAGCCACACGCTGACGAGGATGACCGCGATGCGCGGCCAGCTGATGAACGGCAGCCACGAGAAGACGTTGCCGCCGAACAGCCACGGCACGTGGATGCCGAACAGCTTGTTGACGACGCCGAAGTCGTCGTTCAGGAGCCCCGCCCACACGAGCAGCGAGAGAAAGCCGGGGATCGCCCAGGGGATCACGAGCACGGAGCGGTAGAGCCGCTGGAAGCGCAGGCCGCGCTTGTCGAGCGCGATCGCAAGGAACAGGCCGATCGCGAAGGAGAAGAAGACCGTCGACGCTGCGAAGACGAATGTCCAGAGAAAGATCTGGAGGAACGGCTTGCGCACGAGCGGGTTGTGGATGATCTGGCTGAAGTTGCGAAAGCCGACATACGTCTTCCAGCCGGGCTCCAGCTCCTCACTCCCGGAGACGAACGAACCGAGCCCGTTGTCATGGAACACCTTGCCGTCGGTGATCCGGATGAAGACGTTGCGTTTCGCGTCGTAGCGCAGCGTGGGCTGGAGCTCGACGGCAATTGCCGTGCCCTGCGGCTGAATCGCCGCGTCGCCGGTGGTCGGCACCTTGTACTCGCGGAGCTGCTGGTCGAGGGTGAAGAGCTCTGCGCCGGTGATCAGCTTGTAGCCCTTGGCGGCAGTCGGCTGGCCGGTGTCGGCGAGCTTGACGTCGCCTTTCGGCAGCTCGGTCAGCCCCTTCGGCGTGCCGACATACACCTTGCCGCCGGTCTCGTCGTGCATGATCAGCACGAGGTTCCCCGACGAGTCGCGCGCAGGAGCGAGGTCGTACTGGCGGCCGTTCGCGGGCGGTTCCAGCGAGTTGATCTTGATCGCTGCGATCGCCTGGCCCTGCGTGAGGATGTGACCGGTCGAGTAGTTCGAGAAGGCGACGTTGATCGTGAAGAGGATCGGGATGATCTGGAACCCGATCAGGAAGACCATGCCCGGGATCAGGAACTTCAACGGCAGCGTCTTGCGGCGCGGCGCGAGGTACACCAGGTCGATCAGGAACGTCGCCACAGTGAGCACGACAACGGCCGGCCAGCGGCTGTGCGTGATCAGGACGTAGATCGCCCAGACAGCGAGTGCGTTCGAAGCGCAAAGGAGCGCGATCTTGATCGCGAAGCCGACGCTGCCTGAGAAGAACGCGATCCCCCGGGGGATCAGTCCCGGGCGGAAGGGTGGAGAGGCGTCGGGGGTTGTGGGCGAGGTCGCGGTGCTCACGGGGCCGGGGGTGCAGAAGTCCGGAGCGGGCGCCGCCAGGCGCCCGCTCCGGAGGTGAACGTCGAGCTAGCCGATCTTGTACGAGATCGCGCGGGCAGCGCCCTTGAAGGAGCGCGCGGCCGGCATTGCGCCTGCGCCCTTCGTCGAGCGGACCCACGCCTGGCCGAGATCGTTCCAGACACCGGCCATCTGGGGGATGTTCGGCATCGGGACGCCGCCCTTGCTGGCCTTGCCGAACTGGGCCAGGATCGGGTCGATGGCCTTCGCCTTGAGGTTCGCCGGTGCGCGGCCGCCTGCAGCAGCGAGCTGCGTCTGAGCGGAAGGCGTCGAGAAGTAGTTCACGACGAGATCCTTCGCTGCCGCGTCGACGTTGTGCGTCGTTGCGAACTTGGTGACCATCATCCCGTTGACGCCGAGGAACGGCACCGACGGCTTGGCGATGGCAGGCACCTGGACGACCTTGAACGTCACGCCGGCCTTCTGGATGTCGGCCACAGCCCACGGGCCGGTGACCCAGAACGGCGTCTGCGACTTGGTGAACGCCGTGTCACAGACGGAGTAGTCGGTCTTCGAGTTGATCAGGCCTTCCTTGTTCCACTTGTCGATCAGCTTGGAGTTCTTGATGAACGTCGGGTTCGCGACGCCGACGTCCTTCGGGTTCAGGTTCCCGGCCTTGTTGGTGCCGAAGACGTAACCGCCGAGACCCGAGAAGAACGGGTACATGTGGTACGCGTCGCCGCCCGAGCCCTGCTGGACGCAGATGCCGAACGACAGGTGATTCTTCTTCTTGGCCGCGAGCGCCTCGCTCTCGAGCTGGGCGAAGGTCGTCGGGACCTTGGCGAGCTTGGTGTTCACGAGCAGGGCGATGTTCTCGACCTGCACCGGAATGCCGTAGAGCTTCTTGACGGCGGTGCCGTACGAGAACGCGTCGAGCGTGTATGCCGGGAACTGCGCTGCGACGGTCTTGCTCGGGAAGAGCGGCTCCACGAGACCGTTCGCGGCCAGCTGGCCGGTCCAGTCGTGTGCGGCCACGACGACGTCCGGAGCGTCGGCGGCCGCGACGGTGCCGAGCGCCGTCTCGATCGAGCCGAAGTCCTTCGTCACGACCTGGATCGTCGCGCCGTTCTTGGCGGCCCAGGCGTTCGCGACCTTGCTGACGGAGGCTGCGCGATTCGCATCGGTCCAGATGACGATCGTCGGCCCCGCCTTGTGGGACGCAATGGCGGACGTCGCGGCCACGGCGCCGATCGCCGCGACCACGCCAAGCAGCGCCCACATGCGTTTGAGCGAGCTGTGCATCAGAATTTTGCCCTTCTTGTCTTGGGGATGGAGCTACGACACGGGCCGGCTGGGGGCAGGCACCTGCGGGAAGTGTAGAGCGATATCGACAGGCCTCGCCATGAGCCAAGTAGGTCATTCGAACGCCTCGGTGACTCCTAACTATTCAGCCATGCAGACGTCTGTCCCCTCCGCTACCCTCGGCCCATGGTCACCACGCGCACCATCGTCCTCCAGACCGGTGTTCCGGGGCCCCGCTCGCGCGAGGTCCTGGACCGGCTCACCGCCTCGGTCGCCTCGCCGCTCGCGATCACCTTCCCCCTCGTGGTCGACACCGCGCGGGGCGCGACGATCACGGATCTGGACGGGAACACCTTCATCGACTTCGCGGGCGGAGTGGGCTGCCTGAACGTCGGCCACTCGCATCCTCACGTCGTCCAGGCGGCGCAGGACCAGCTGGAGCATTTCAGCCACACCGACTTCACGGTGGTGCCCTACGAGAACTACGCCTCCCTGGCCGAGCGCCTGCTCGCCCGGGCGCCGATCGACGGGCCGCTCAAGGCCGCCTTCTTCAACGCCGGGACCGAGGCGGTCGAGAACGCGGTCAAGTTCGCGCGCGCCTTCACGGGCCGGAAGGCCGTGATCGGGTTCGAGGGCGCCTTCCACGGCCGCACCTACCTCTCGCTCGCACTGACGTCGAAGACCCACCCGTACAAGCAGGGGCTCGGCCCGTTCGCCCCCGAGGTCTACCGCGTGCCGTTCCCGAACGCATTCCGCGGACCGACGGCCGGCGAGGCCCTGGCCGCGCTGCGCCGTGCGTTCTCGACGCTCGTCGCGGCCGAGGACGTCGCCGCGATCGTCTTCGAGCCCGTCCAGGGCGAGGGCGGATTCATCCCGGCCTCGCGTGAGTTCGTCGAGGGCCTGCGCGAGATCTGCGACGAGCACGGGATCGTCCTCGTCTGCGACGAGGTCCAGAGCGGCTTCGGGCGCACGGGCCGGTTCTTCGCGATCGAGCACTTCGGTGTCCAGCCGGACCTGATCACGGTCGCGAAGTCGATCGCCATGGGCCTGCCGCTCTCGGGCGTGCTCGGCCGGGCGGAGATCATGGACGCCCCGCTCGCGGGCGGCGTGGGCGGGACGTACGTCGGCAACCCGGTCGCGATCGCCGCGGCGCTCGCCGTGCTGGACGTCATGGAGGACGAGGCCCTCGTCGACCGGTCGGCCGCGATCGGCGAGCTGATGCGGTCGCGGCTCGAGTCGTGGCAGGCCCGCTGGGCGCAGATCGGCGACGTCCGCGGCCTCGGCGGCATGCTCGCCATCGAGCTCGTCCGGGACGACGGCAAGGTCCCGGCGACCGACCTCGCCTCCCGGGTCGTCGACGAGGCGCTGGCGCGCGGCCTCCTGCTCCTGAAGGCGGGCGTGGCCGGCAACTGCATCCGGGTGCTCGTCCCGCTCGTGATCTCGGACGCCGAGCTCGAGGAGGCGCTCGACGTGTGGGAAGCGGCCCTGGAAGCTGCGCTTTAGGCAAACGGGCCGGGGGTAGGGTCACCCCGGAATGATTGGCAGCGTTCTCTCGGACCGCTACGAGCTCGAGGAGCTCGTGGGCAGCGGCGGCATGTCGAGTGTCTACCGGGCGCACGACCGGTTGCTCGATCGCAAGGTCGCGCTGAAGGTCCTGCACCAGCAGTACACCGACGACGCCGAGCACGTCGGGCGGTTCCGCCACGAGGCACGGACGGTCGCCACCCTCTCGCATCCGAACATCGTCACGGTGATCGATCGCGGGGAGCACGACGGCCGCCAGTTCATCGTCCTCGAGTACGTCGACGGCGAGAACCTGAAGCAGCTGATCCAGCGCGGCCCCGTCCCTGTTTCGACGGCGGTGGAGCTCGCGATCCAGATCTCGCAGGGGCTCGCGTTCGCCCACCAGCAGGGGCTCGTCCACCGCGACGTCAAGCCGCAGAACGTCCTGCTGAACGGCGACGGCCAGGCGAAGGTCACGGACTTCGGCATCGCCCGGTCGCTCGACGTGCAGCACGGAATGACGCAGACCGGGACCGTGCTCGGGACGTCCGACTACATCGCGCCCGAGCAGGCACAGGGTCAGCGTGTGGACGAGCACACCGACGTCTACTCGCTCGGTGTCGTCCTCTACGAGCTGCTCACGGGCGAGGTCCCGTTCCCCGGTGAGAACTTCGTCGCCGTCGCGATGCGCCACATCAACGAGCCGCCGCCCTCGATCCGCGAGCGGCGGCCGGACGTGCCGCCGCGTCTGGAGGCGGCCGTCCAGCGGGCGATGGCCAAGGAGGCGCGCCACCGGTTCCCGACCATGGCCGACTTTCGCCGGGAGCTCGAGGCCTGCCTCGCCGAGGCGCAGGGCGCGACTCAGGTGATCGCGCCGGCGCGGCAGCCCGCTCGCCGTCGCAAGAGCGGCGTCTCACCCTGGCCGCTGCTGCTCGTGGTCGCGGCACTGATCGCGATCGGCGCCGTCGTGGCCGCGCTCGTGCTGCACAACGGCACCGGGGTCTTCTCGATCCACCGCTCGTCGTCCGGCGGCGGCGGCGGCGCACCCATTCGGCTCTCGGCCGTGACCGCCTACGACCCCTACGGCAGTCCGCCGGGCCAGGAGCACAACGCCGAGGCGCACTATGCGACCGACGGGCTCGGCGGAACGTACTGGGAGACCGAGCGCTACCGCGCCACCTTCGCCGAGATCGGGAAGCCCGGGGTCGGGCTCGTCCTCGACGCGAAGAGCCCGGTGCAGCTGCATCGGCTCGGGATCGCGACCGCGACGCCCGGCTTCACGGCGGTGATTCGGGCCGGCGATCTCGCAGGATCGTTCCCGTACACGGTGTCCGCATCCCAGGTCGTCGCGGACGACACGCAGTTCGTGATCAAACGCGGCAAGCACCGCTACTACCTGATCTGGATCACGAGCCTGCCCCCGGGCGGCTCGTCCGTCCGCATCAACGAGGTGAAGGCAACCTGAACAGGTTCCGCAGCGCGACGCTGCGGACCGATTCGCCTCGCCTGTGTTCCCGGGTCGCCGTCCTGTACGGAAAGTCGTCCGGTTCGACCCTCAGCCGTACGCGGGGCCGGACCGGGACGAGGCTGATCAACTCGCGGCTCTCGGGGGTCGGCGCGAACGTCTCGCGCGGCAGGACATAGGCCGCGCCCGTCGTCCACGATGCCGGGTCGCGCGGATCGGCGCCGATCGAGAAGAGATACCGCGACCCGCCGGGGACGTGCTCGCACCAGTTGATCAAGCTCTGCGGGCGCTTGACCACGGCGAAGTAGAGCGGCCAGATCGCGTCGTCGCTCGCGAAGACGGCGTCGACCCGGTTCGTGTTGTGCGCGTCGAAGTTCGGGCGCGGACGGACCTCCTCGATCGCGGTCTCGTTCGAGCCGTGGACGAGGTAGCCGGAGCGGACCAGGTGGTGCAGGAACCACCACTTCGGTTGCGGCAGGTCGTAGTCGACGGTCTCGCCCTGCGGAGTGCGCGCGAGCAGAGATTCGAACGCCTCGACGTGCGGGCCCACCTGGGGGTCCCGCATCTCGAGCAGTCGCCAGCGGTTCAATAGCGGAGCTGCCGGCGGCGTTCGAACCGCTCCACCGCCAGGTCGGCCAGCCGCTGCAGGAGCTCGGCGTAGCCGATGCCGGACGCCTCGAACAGCCGCGCATACACGCTGGTCGCGGTGAAGCCCGGGATCGTGTTGAGCTCGTTGACGAGCACCTCGCCGTCGTCGCGCACGAACATGTCGGCGCGCGCCATTCCCTCGCACTCGGTCGCGACGAACGCGCGGACCGCGAGCTCCTGGGCCTGCTCGATCTGGTCGTCGGTGAGCCGTGCCGGGACGACGAGGTCCATCTCGCCTTCGTCGTACTTCGCCTCGTAGTCGTACCACTCGTTGTGGGTGACGACGATCTCGCCGGGCAGCGACGCGATCGGCCGCTGGTTCCCGAGCACGCCGACCTCGACCTCCACCCCGGAGACGAAGCGCTCGACCAGCACCTTCTCATCGTGCTCGAAGGCCAGCGCGACGCCGCGGCGGAGCTCCTCTCCGTCGTGGGCCTTGGTGATCCCCACGCTCGAGCCGAGCCGCGCCGGCTTCACGAACACCGGATAGTCGAACGGGTTGCGCGCCTCGTCCCCGAGGCGCAGTGTGATGTTCTCGGTGACCGGGACGCCGCGGTCGCGCAGCACCGCCTTGAACACGTCCTTGTCCATGCAGAGCGCGGAGCCGAGCACGCCGGCACCGACGTAGGGGACGTTGGCGAGCTCGAGCAGGCCCTGCACCGTCCCGTCCTCCCCGAACGGCCCGTGCAGCACCGGGAACACCACGTCGACGTCCGAGATGGTGGTCGCGACCTCCTTGCCCGGCAGGCGGTCGCCGCGCTCCAGCGCCTTCGTGCCGGCCCCGAGCTCCCAACGGCCCTCGCGGTCGATCTGCACGCTGACGACCTCGTTCCCGCTCGCTTCGAGGGCCGTGATCACGCTCGCGGCGGAGGCGAGCGAGATCGGGTTCTCGCTCGAGCGGCCGCCGAGAATGACGGCGATCCGGCGGCTCATCCCGTCGTCGTCGGCGTCGTGGTCGTCGTCGTCGTGCCGCCGGGCGTCCCGCTCTGCAGCTGGCCGACGTGGATCGTCACCACCTCGCCCGACTTGGCGTCCGAGCCGGGGGCCGGATCGGTGGACTGAACGATCCCGTCCTGGCTCGGGTCGGTCACCTGGTCGAAGATCACGGCCGGGGTCAGACCCGCGCCGGTGAGGATCGCCTCCGCGGCGGCCTGGGTCTGACCGGTCACGTCGGGCACCTGGGTCGTGGCCGGCCCCTTGGAGACGGAGAGGGTGATCTTCGAGCCTGCCGGCACCGACGTCCCGGCCGGCGGGTCCTCGGCGACCACGGTCCCCTGCGGCAGGTCGGACTGGATGTCCACGCGCCCGACGACGAAGCCCTGGCCGTTCAGCGCCGACTTCGCGTTCGCGAACGGCTGCGAGGTCACGTCGGGCACGGTCACCGGCTTCGCGCCGCGCGAGACGTTGATGTGCACGACCGTGCCCTTGACGACCTTGTCGCCGGCATGCGGCTGCTGCGCCGTGACGGTGTCCTGCTGCGAGCCGGAGTAGATGCGCGTGATCTTGGGGTTGAGGCCGAGTTGGGCGAGCGAGGCCACCGCGCTCGTCGCGTCCAGGCCGACGACATTGGGGATCTGGACCAGCGGCTTCCCGCTCGAGACCGTCAGCGCGATCGTCGATCCCTTGCCCACCTTCGAGCCGCCGCCCGGGTTCTGGCCGGAGACCTGGCCCTTGGCGACGGTGTCGCTCGTCGCCGTGATCACGACCGGGTTCAGCCCGGCCTCCTGGATCTTCGCGACCGCCAGGGAGCGCGCCATCAGCATCACGTCCGGCACCGCGACGGGCTTGTTGTTGTTCAGCTGGTCCTGGATCTTCGTGTAGAGGAACCAGCCTCCGGCCGCGCCGGCGAGGATCAGGCCGACCGCGAGCACCCAGGGCCAGATCGAGCGCCGGCCGGGCGGCTCCTCGTAGTCGTAGTAGCCGGGCGAGCGGTAGACCGGCGGCACCGGCGGGGGCGCAACCGCGGTCCGCGGCCGCTGCACCATCGTCTGTGCGCTCGCGATGCCCGCGCCCGAGAGCACCTGCGTCATCGCGTCCTCCGTCTCGCGCGAGACGGACACGCCGCGCGCGACGCGCGCCAGGTCGGCGTCCATCTCCTCGGCCGAGTCGTACCGCTGCTCGGGCGCCTTGGCGAGCGAGCGCATCACGACGGCGTCGAGGTCGTGCGGCACGTCGGGGCGCAGCGCCGACGGCGGCTCGGGGACCTGCGAGAGGTGCTTCATCGCGATCTCGACCGGCGTGTCGCCCGTGAACGGCACCGAGCCGGTCAGCATCTCGTAGAGGACGATCCCGAGCGAGTAGAGATCCGAGCGCGGGTCGACGGGCGCACCGCGCGCCTGCTCGGGCGAGAGGTACTGCGCGGTGCCGACGATCGATCCCGCCTCGGTCATCTGGGAGGCGCCGGAGCGGGCGATGCCGAAGTCGGTCACCTTCAGGCGCCCGTCGCTGCCGACGATGATGTTGTGCGGCTTGATGTCGCGGTGGACGATGCCGTTGCGATGTGCGAACGCGAGCGCGCCGAGGATCTGGCGCGCGTAGTCGATGGCGATCGGCACGGGCGTCGGCCCGTTGCGGACGAGCAGCTCCTTCAGCGTCCGCCCGTCGAGGTACTCCATCGCGATGTAGTAGGTCCCGGCCGCGTGGCCGCGGTCGAAGATCGAGACGATGTTCGGATGGTTGAGCCCCGCAGCGCTTTGCGCTTCGCGCCGGAACCGCTCGACGAACTGCTCGTCGGAGGCATGCCGGTCGTCGAGCAGCTTGAGCGCGACCGGACGCCCGAGCTCCTGGTCCTCGGCGAGGTAGACGATCGCCATTCCGCCCGAGCCGAGCTTGCGCTTGATCACGTAGCGCTTGTCGAAGGTGCGGCCGATCATGGTGTCTGACGAGGTCATACGAATCCGGCTTTAGTGCTTCGACGTCGGGGTCAGGATCGCCTGCATCAGCTGTTTGGCGATCGGGGCCGCGACTGCGCCGCCGAAGCCGTTCAACTGGTGCTCCACGGCCACAGCGCCCGCGATCTGGGGGTTGTCGGCCGGGGCGAAGAAGATGAACCACGCCGTGTAGACGTTGGGCTCTCCGGTCTCCGCCGTGCCGGTCTTGCCGGCCACCTTCACACCCGGGATCTGGGCCGCCTGGCCGGTCCCCGACTGGACGACGCCCTGCATCATCTCGTTCAGCGCCGCGGCCGTCGCGGGCTTGATCGCGTGCTTCCACACCTCTGGGTGGACCTTCACGACCGTGCTGCCGCTCGGTGAGGTCACGCGGCTCACGAGGTGCGGCGCCATGATCGTGCCGTTGTTCGCGACGCCGGCGGCGACGAGTGCCATCTGGAGCGGCGTCACGAGCATGTTCTCCTGGCCGAACGCGAGGCGGCCCGGGTCGACGATCGCGGGGTTGTCGTACAGCTTGTGCTTCTTGAAGTTGTACAGCCCGCTCGCCGCGACCTCGCTGGACGGCAGCTCGATCGGTGGCGTCGAGTAGAAGCCGAACTGCTTCGCCTTGTCGAGGATCGCCTTCGCCCCGAGCTTGATCCCGAGGTCGCAGAAGACCGCGTTGATCGAGTGGATGTAGGCCTCGATCAGGTCGACGTTGCCGAACTGCTCGGGGCCGTTTTGATCGAGGGCGTTGTGGATCTGCACCCCGTACTCGGTGCAGTAGCCGGGGTCGTAGAAGCTCGAGGTCGGCGTGTACTTCCCCGACTCGAGCGCGGCGGCGGCGGTGATGGTCTTGAACGTCGAGCCGGGGGCGTAGAGCCCCTGGGTCGCGCGGTTGTACAGCGGTGACGCCGACCCCGGGCACGCGCTCGGCGATTGGAGGATGCTCGCGTAGCCGGTCGACGACTCGATCTTGTTCGGGTTGTAGCCGGGCGACGACGCCATCACGTACACCTGGCCCGTCTTCGGATTGAGGACGACCGCCGCGCCGCACTTTCCCTGCAAGGCCGTCTCGGCGATCCGCTGCGCGCCCGGCCGGATGTTGAGGACGAGGTTGTTCCCCGTCACGGTCGTGCCCTTCAGCCGGTCCGAGAGCTTGTCGAACAGCGTCCCGAGATTGGCGTTCGAGGCGGTCAGGTACGCGTTCTCCTGACGCTCGATCCCGGCGCGCGACCGGCCCTGCGTCGAGTAGCCGACGACCTGGGAGGCGAGGCCGTTCGTCGGGTAGCGGCGGAAGTACAGGGTGCCGCCCGCGCCTTTCTTCCGCACGTTCTCGGCCAGGACCAGCTTGCCCCCGGCCGCGTAGATCAGGCCGCGTTTGATGCGGAACTGCGCCACCCGTTGGATCGCATTGTCCTGCTTCGCCGCGAGCGTGGGCGCCTCCCACGACTGCCAGTAGGTGGTGGCGACGATCAGGGACGAGAGCAGGAGGAGGGCGACCATCGCCACGCGTGAGATCTGCTTGTTCATCGGCTCGCGTTCGCCCGGTCCGACACGAGGAGCAAGCCGGCGAGCAGCAGGAAGTTGGCGACGACGGATGAGCCCCCGTACGAGACGAACGGCAGCGTGATCCCGGTCAGCGGGATGATCCTGAGCACGCCGCCGACGATGATGAACGTCTGGAGCGCGAACCCGAACGTGAGCCCGGCGGCGAGCAGCTTCGAGAAACCGTCGTCGGCCTGCAGCGCGATCTTCATCCCGCGCGCGACGAAGAGCATGAACACGAGGAGCAGTGCCGCGGCGCCGACGAGCCCGAGCTCCTGCGCGAGCGCCGAGTAGATGAAGTCGCTGTTGATGTACGGGATCAGCTGATGGCCGTCCGTGCTGGTGAAGGTCCCCTTGCCGAGGCCGGCGCCGGCGAAGCCGCCGTTCCCGATCGAGTAAAGGGACTTCACGAGCTGGTAGCTCTCGCAGTCCTGCCTGAGCGCGAGCCCACCGGTCGCCGGGCAGAAGACCCGCTGCGTCGTCCACGGATGCAGCCAGATCGTCACGCGCTCGTGGACGTGTGGGATCTTCTCGTACGCGCCGTAGCCGCCCGCGAGGAAGAGAGCGACGCCCGCGATCACGAACGTGAGGCGGGCGGTTGCGATGTAGAGCATCGCGAGGAAGATCCCGAAGTAGAGGAGGCCGGACCCGAGGTCGTTCGACGAGACGAGCACGAGCATGCACGCGCCCCAGATCACGAGCAGCGGGCCGACATCCTTGAGCCGTGCCTGCGCCAGCACCTCTCGCTTCTCGCGGAGGTAGGCGGCCAGGAAGACGATCAGGAAGATCTTGGAGAACTCGCCCGGCTGGAACGTGAACCCTCCGACGTGCACCCAGAGCCGCGCGCCGTTGACGGTCGTGCCGAGCCCGGGCACACGCGGCAGGAAGAGCAGCGCGATCGCGCCGATCCCGAAGAGGTACTTGTACTGCTCGAGAACTCGGTAGTCGCGACGCAGGCCGAGGAGCGCGACCGCGAACAGGATGACGCCGACGACGATCCAGAGGCCCTGCTTGAACGCGTCGCTGACCCCGAGCCGGTAGATCTCCGTCACCCCGACCGCGGTCAGGAGCCCGGCCATCGGCAGGAGATACGGGTCGGCGTCGGGCACGGTGATGCGCGTGACGATGTGCGCCGCGATGTAGAGCGCAAAGAAGAACACGGCATAGCCGAGCGAGCCCCAGCTGACGACCGACTGCCGCGCGATGTAGACCGACGCGAAGCCGATGCCGGTGAGGACCCCGACGACCGCGAGGTAGACGAGCTCCCTGTTGCGGTAGTTGAGGCTCAGCGCGCGAGCCCCCACCAGACGAGCGCGACGATCACGGCGATCAGGGCCGCGATCACGGCGAGGGCCAGTAGGCGCCTGCCGATGCCTGCCTGCGGTGGCTCGGGGCTCTGGGCCGCGATCGCCGCCTGGAGGTCCGCGGCGGCCACGACCATGGTGTCGGGGGGCGCCGGCGTGTCGGCCCCGGCCGGCGGCGGCGGCACGACCCCGTCTTCGGGGTGCAGGGTGTCCTCGTCGTCGAACGGCGCCACGTACTCCTTCGTCCGCTCGTCCGGCTCGCCGGGCGACGGGTCGCCCTCCACGAGCTCGAAGAGGACCGCGGTGATGTTGTCCTCGCCTCCGGCGCGGTTCGCCGCCTGCACGAGCGCCCTCGCGGTGGCGTCGAGATCACTGCGGTTCGTGTTCATGATCGCCTCGATCTGCTCGCCGTCGACCATGTCCGACAGCCCGTCGGAGCAGATCAGGAAGAGGTCGCCGGATTGCACGTCGACGGAGAACGCGTCGACGTCGACGTCGGGATCGGTGCCGAGTGCGCGGGTGATCACCGACCGCTGGGGATGGACCTCCGCCGCCTGGGGCGACAGCTCCCCGCGCCGAACGAGCTCCGCGACGAGCGAGTGATCGTCGGTCAGCTGTTCGAGGCGGTCGCCGCGCAGCAGGTAGGCGCGCGAATCGCCGACATGTCCCACCGTCACCGTCCCGTCGTTCTCGATCAGGGCGACGGTGATCGTCGTGCCCATCCCGGAGGTCTCCGCGTCGGTGGAGGCCCGCTCGTGCACGCGGCGGTTCGCCTCCTGGATCAGCTCGACGACGTACGCCTCGCCGCCGCGACCCGCACTCGACTCCTCGAGCGCGCCGGCGGCGAGCGCCGAGGCGACCTCACCCGCCCGCGCGCCGCCCATCCCGTCCGCGATCGCGAAGAGCGGCGGCCGGCTGACGTAGGAGTCCTCGTTCCCCCGCCGCTTCCGCCCCGGATCCGTGCGGGCCGCGTAACCCCCCAGCTTCATACCCGCTCCCGGCGCCGGCAAGGCCGGCACCTGCGCGCTTGCGCCGCTCCGGCGTCGGCCGAGCCTCCGTCAAGCCTACGGCTCATGGCTCGAACCGCAGATCTGTCTCGCCGATGCGGACGACGTCGCCGGGGACCAGCCTGCGCTCCCTGGTCAGCCGGATCCCGTTCACGAAGGTGCCGTTCGTCGAGCCGATGTCCTCGATCCAGACGCCGTCGCGGCGCGGTTCGAGGCGCGCATGGCGTGTCGACGAGTACTCGTCCTCCGGCAGCGCCACGTCGTTCGTCGCGCCGCGGCCGATCGTCACGGGATGCGAGTCCAGCGTGAAGAGGTCGCCCGCTCCGAGCGCCGGGCTCTGCAGCACGATCAGCCGGCCGGTCTCGCGTGCCGACGGCTGAGCGAGGAGGCCTGCTGCGGCCGCCTGCTGCGGTGCGAGGATCATCGACTCCTGCGGCAGGCGCAGATCGCGGGCCGCGGACCTGACGATTCGCCAGATGAACAGGTAGAGGAGAACGAGGAACGCGATCTTCAGGGCGAGCAGCGTCGTCTCGACCTGGGCCGAGGCAAGCACTGCTACTGCAGCTCCCGGGCGAACTGGATCTCGGTCGAGCCGACCGTGAACCGTGTGCCGTCTTCCAGCTTCAGCCGCTTCACACGCTTGCCCTTCACCTCGACGCCGTTCGTCGAGTCGAGGTCGACGATCCAGTAGGAGGAGCCCTCCTGACGCAGCTCGGCGTGCCGGCGTGAGACGTTCGGGTCGGAGACCTGCACGTCGGCGTCCTTGGAGCGGCCGATCACGACGCGCTGCTTCGCGACCTCGTGGCGCCGGCCGTCCCAGGTGAGGACTGCGACCTCGCGCTGGACGCCGAGCTCCACCGCCGAGGCCGCCTCCGTCGGCTGGAGGACGGGGCCGGAGGGCTTGTAGAGCATGGTCGCTCCCGGCGCCGAGTCGACGGCCGCCTCCCCCTTCTCTCCCGTCTGCACCAGGCGCGTGGCGATGCCGAAGACGCCGACGTCGAGGTCCTCGTCCGTCTCGAACAGGACCTTCGGCGGCGAGAGGAGCGCATAGGCCTCGCGCCGCGCATGCTCGGCCAGGTAGTCCGAGAGCTCGTCCTGGAGCTGCTGTTGATAGCTCGCGAACTGGTCGCGGTCGCCCGGCGAGAGGTAGATCGTGTACTCGTTCGGGACATAGACGCGCGACACCGAGATGTTGCGGTGGTCGTCCATCTCCTTCACGAGCTTGCGGGCGAGCTCGACCGGTTGCACGTTGGTTCGAAATGCGCGGCCGAAGACGCCCTCGAAGAGCGATTCGAGCTTGGATTCGATGTTGCGCAGGACTGACATGGAGAGGCGGGGCCGTTACCCCGATGACAGGGAGTTTATGTCCGGGGCTCGAACGCCAGCGCCGTGGCGGTCAGCCAGGCGGCTGCGATCAGCGGGAGGATCGCCGCCGCGGGAGCGAGGAGCGCGGTGCCCGCGAGCAGGGCGGCGCCGAAGATCGCAGCCGGCCATGGGCCGCGCCGCCGGACCTGCGGGAGCAGCGCCGCGGCCGCGCCGAGGACGAGTGCCTCGCCGACGAGGGTGGGATGGGCAGCAAGCTGAGCCCAGAGCGAATGCGCGACGGCGCCCGGCCGGCCCGAGCCGGTGATCCCGAGGCCGAGCGGGGGCGCCGAACCGTCGAACGGCAACGACGCACGGTGGAGCCCGGCGATCACGGCGGCGAGCAGCAGCCCACACCCCGCCTGCGCCGCTCGGCGCGCTCGGCCGCGGGCGAACTGGGCGGCGAGCGGTAGCAGCGCGAGCGCGGCCACGGGCGCGAGCAGCGGCCCGAGGGTCAGCAGGAGGCCGGCCCGGGCATCCCGCCAGCTCAGGGCGAGCCAGACGGCGGCGACGGCGGCATAGACGACCGCCAGGCCGACGGAGATGTTCGCGAGCGGGAAGAACGCGACGGTGAGCGCATAGAGCAGGCCGAGGCGCGGCGCGGCGAAGCCGAGTGCGGCTCCCAGAGCGGCGATCCCGGCCGGCCAGCCGGCCGGATAGAACGGCAGCGCAGCCGCCACCCAGCCGGAGGCGATGCCCGTCAGTGCGGCGGGAACGAGCCGCTCGGACGCCACGGCGCTCAGCGACCAGGTCGGCGCCGCCGGCGTCGAGCCGCCCTGCTTCGAGCGGCGGCGTTTCGGCAGCGAGCGGAGCTCGTGGGCCAGCCGATCGGCCGTGGGACGGCGCTGAGGGTTGACGAGCAGCGCATTTCCGACCGTCTCCAGCACGTGCTCGGGCAGGTCGGGACGCAGCCGTGCGAGCGGATCTGCTCCCTGCTGGATCCGCCGCGAGGTCTCGACCATGTCGCCGCCCCAGAACGGATGCTCCCCTGCCAGTGCCTCCCAGAGGAGCACACCGACCCCCCACACGTCGGCGGCGGTCGTGGCCGTCAGCCCCTGGAGGCGCTCGGGCGAGATGTAGGCGAGCGTGCCGGGGATGTCGCCGAGCGCGGTGAGCGTGTCGAACTCGGCCATCTGGGCGAGGCCGAAGTCGAGGAGCCGCACGTCGACGTCGTCGGGCTGCGAGTCGAGGTGCTGGGCGAGGAGGACGTTCGACGGCTTGACGTCGCGGTGGACGATCCCCTTGCCGTGGGCGTGCGCGAGCGCCTCCGAGATCTGCGCGGCGACCTCGATCGCCGCCCCGTCGTCGAGCTCACCCGCACGCATCGCCTCGCGGAGCGTGCGGCCCGGGATGTACTCGTAGGTGATGTAGACGTGGGACTGGTCCCGCGCCAGCGAGACGATCCGCTGGCAGCGCGGATGGCGCAGTGAGGCGGCTGCCCGGGCCTCGCGTTCGGCCCGGTGCCCCGACTTGCCCTCGCGGGCGACGATCTTCAGCGCGACGTCGAGACCGCTCCGTTCGTCCCGGGCGAGCCAAACGTGCCCCATCCCGCCGGCGCCCAGCGGCCGTAGCGGCCGGTAGCGGCCGAGGAAGAGGTCGTGCTCGAGCGCAGCCGAAGACACCCTCGTTTCTACGGTGCTGCCAGGACATTTCCTTTGCGGAGCGAACGAACGCGGTAGATTCGCCCTGCGCATGGACCCCCGCGACGACGATATCGACTTCGACTTCTTCGAAGACGAAGCGGCCACAACCGAGCAGGCTTCACCGTCGAGCCGGGTCCGTCTGCCCCGCCGCGGCGGTCGCGGGACCGGCATGCGCCGCCCGGCAGGACCTCCGCGCGGGCTGACGCCGCTCCTCCGCCTGTTGGGGCTGATCGTCGTCCTCGTCGTGGTCCTCGTGTTCTTCGGGCTCGTGATCCAGTCGTGCGCCGCGACGTCCAAGCACGCCCGGTACCAGCACTACATGTCGCAGGTCTCGACGATCGCCCACAGCTCCGAGGCCGACGGGGCCGCGGTCGCGGACGCGCTGACGACGCCCGGCACGAAGGTCGCGAGCCTGACCGCGAAGCTCTCCGGGATCGCCGAGCAGGAGCGGCAGAACGTCGCCGCCGCGCAGAACCTGAACCCGCCCGGCCCGCTTCGAGACGAGAACCACGCGATCGTCCAGGCGCTGCAGCTGCGCGTCAGCGGCGTCGCAGGGCTCGCGGCGGCGTTTGGGACCACGACGACGGCGAAGTCGTCTGGCGACGCGGCGGCGCTCGCCGCCCAGGCCCAGCGTCTGTCGGCGAGCGACGTGGTCTGGGACGACTTCTTCCGGATCCCGTCCGCGGCCGTGATGAAGAGCAAGGGCGTCAGCGGCGTCGTTCCGCCCGACTCGAACTTCGTCGCCGACCAGGACTTCACCACCGAGCACTCGATGGCGCTCGTGCTGCAACGCCTCCGCGGCGCGTCGACCGGCGGCACGTCGACCGGTGTGCACGGCACGAACATCGTCTCCACGAAGGCGAACCCGGGCGGCCAGGTGCTGTCTGAGACGAACGAGAACACGGTGACCGCGAGCACCGACCTCGCGTTCGCCGTCACGGTCCATGACGGCGGCGATTCGCAAGAGGTCGGGATCAAGGTGACGCTGACGATCGACAAGACCCCGACGGCGATCGTGCGGACGAAGACGATCAAGGTGATCAACCCCGGCCAGAACGTGACCCTCTCGTTCTCCGATCTCGGCGGGGTGCCGTTCGCGAGCAAGACGTTCGTCCACGTCGACGTCGCGCGCGTGCCGTCGGAGTCGGACCCGACGAACAACAAGGCCAGCTACCCGGTCATCTTCTCGCTCGGCTAGCCTCGGCGTCGTGCACGTCACGGCGACAACTGCTCTGATCGTCGCCCTCGTCGGCATCGGCGTCGGCCTGGTCGGTGTCGGGATCGCCTGGTGGGCCTGGATCAAGGTGCGGCGGGTGCGCGAAGCCCAGCGGTCGCTGATCGGCGGCGGGCGCAAGGATCTCGTCGACTTCGCCGTCTCACTCCAGGGCCGGATCGACGACCTCCATCGCGCCGTCGACGAGGTGGCTGCGGGCCTCGCCCGTGTCGACCGGCGCATCGACGGCACGGTCACGAACATGTCGATCGTGCGGTACGACGCCTACGAGGACACGGGCGGGCACCAGTCCGCGTCGCTCGCGCTCCTCGACTCGGCCCGTACGGGGCTGATCGTCACGGCGATCCAGGGCCGCGACTATGCACGGATCTACATGAAGGAGCTCGAGCGCGGCCGCGCCTCGGTCGCCCTCTCCCCCGAGGAGCAGGAGGCCGTCGAGCGCGCCATGGGCCGCTGACGCGCCCGGACGGCGGTACGCTCCCGCCGGGCGGAGCCCGGCTCCGCGTACCGCCTCTCGCCGAGCGCCTCAGGCGCGCCTTGCCGCGGGCACCTGCACCCCCGGGTCCTTGGGTACATTGCCCGCAAGGTGCAGCAAGTACTCGTCCTCAATGCGAGTTACGAGCCGCTGAACGTGTGCTCACTGCGCCGCGCCCATGTGCTCGTGTTCAAGGGCAAGGCAGAGGTGGTGGAGGAGCTCGACCGACCACTTCGCTCGGCCACGGACACGTTCCGGTGGCCGCATGTCATCCGGCTCGTCCACTACGTCCGGGTCCCGCGCATCGTCCAGCGCAAGATCTCCCGGCGGGCCCTCTTCGCCCGTGACGGCTGGCGCTGCGTGTACTGCGGCTCGTCCGGCGGCCGGCTGACGCTCGACCACGTCATCCCGCGCTCGAAGGGCGGTGACTCGACGTGGGAGAACGTCGTCACCTCGTGCGCGCCGTGCAACCTGCGCAAGGGAAACCGCCTGCCGCACGAGGTGCAGATGGTGCTGCCGTCACGGCCGCGCCAGCCCGCCCCGGTGCTGTTCATCCGCCTGGCGACGCCGAAGATCCCGCAGCGCTGGGAGCGGTACCTCGGCCCGTTCTCGAGCGCCACCGCGGCCGCCTAGGAGGAGCGCTCGACGGGCAGCTCCGGGTGCAGCTCCCACTCGGACCAGGACCCCGGGTAGAGACGGCCGGTGCGGCCGGCCAGGTGGAGGCGGTGCAGCGTCACGCACGCCGTGACGCCCGAGCCGCAGTAGGCGACGAGCTCGCCGTCGGGCAACGGCCGGCTCTCCTCGCTCCACGGCGCGTTGACGGCGCCCGGGATCCGGCCGGGCACCCGGTCGACGGGGCCCGGCTCGCCCCGCCAGCGGCCCGGGATCCGCGCATCGACGACCACGAGCTCTTCGAGCCTGCGGGCGAGCTCCTCCCGGTCGATCGTGTCGCCGGTGCGCTCGACGGGGGAGAACTCGGCCGGGTCGGGAAGCTCGTCGCCTGCCCGGAGAGGCCCCCGCCAGGCAGCGAGGTCGAGAACGGCGCAGTCGTCGTGCCCGAAGTGCCGTAGCAGCCACCACAGCCGTTCCGCGCCGCCGAGCGAGCCGGAGGCGATCACGAACGTGCCGCCGTCGATCCCCGCGCGACCCGCTGCCGCGGCGAACGCGGCGGCCGCGGGGAGCGGATGGCGTCCGGCGGCCCCGGGCTCCGACGAGAGATCCCGCTCGACGTCGAGGAAGGCGGCGCCCGGGATGTGGCCCTCCAGGTACGCGCGCCGACCGGCTTCCGGGTCGTCGAGCGACCAGCGGCAATCGACGAAGCGGTAGCGCACGTGTGACAGGAAAGCAGAGCGGCGGCGTAGGACCGTCATGAGACGATTGCTGACACTCACCCTGGCCGCGGCCGCGCTCCTCGCCGTTGCGGCCCTGGCCGGCGTCGGCCGGCCGGAGGCGGCGCACGGGGACGTCGCGTCGGCCGGCACGGTCACGACGACGGGGCACGGCGTCGTCACGGTCGTGCCCGACGAGGCGTCGGTCTCCGCCGGCGTGCACACACAGGCCGTGACCGCTGCTGCCGCGCTGTCCCAGAATGCGAAGCTGATGACCTCCGTGATCTCGGCCCTGAAGGCCGCCGGAGGCTCGGAGCTCCAGACCCAGCAGGTCTCGCTCTTCCCACAGACGAACGATCAGAACCAGGTGACCGGGTACGTCGCCGACAACTCCGTGTCCGCCAAGTCGAAGATTGCAGGCGCCGGCGCGTTGATCGACGCGGCCGTCTCGGCGGGCGCCAACAATGTCAGCGGCCCGGCTCTCGACGTCTCGGACCGCGATGCGCTCTATCGCGACGCGCTCGGCAAGGCCGTCCAGGATGCCCGTGCCAAGGCCGCGGCGCTCGCCGGGGCCGGCGGCTTCGGCGTCGGCCCGGTCTCGTCGGTCGCCGAGCAGGCGGCGGCCGCCCCGGCGCCGGTCTACGAGGCTGCTGCCGCCGCCAAGAGCGACGCCACGCCGATCGAGCCAGGCACCCAGGACGTCACCGCCGATGTGACCGTCACCTTCCGGATCACCTGATGCTCAGCTGAGCCGGAATTGCAGGCGCAAGGGCCGTTCGCAGCGGGCGCAAACGCTGCGCGCGGCCCCCTTGCGCTCTGCGACGTGCACCGGCAACGGCGTCTCGCAGGTGCACCACAGCGGCGGCGGTTCGGTCGTGCGGCTCATCGCCACTCCTTCTTCGACGTGTGCCCGCGAGGGAAAGGAGCTAGGCCGCCACCTCCTCGGCGAGGCGTCCCGCGGCCTCCACGGTGTCGGTGGGCACGGTCTCGATCGTCTGCAGGATCCGTCCGGCGATCCGGTAGGGGTCGCCGAGCGAGTTCGGACGGCGATCCTCGAGATAGCCGCGATAGCCGTTCCCGACGAAGCTGTGCGGGATCCGGATCGAGGCACCGCGGTTCGCGACGCCGAACGTGAACTCGTCCATCGCCGCCGTCTCGTGCAGCCCTGTCAGGCGCATGTGGTTGTCCGGCCCGTAGACCGCGATGTGGTCGTCCTTCACCTGGTCGAAGGCCGTCATCAGGGCCTCGAAGTACTCCTCGCCGCCGACCTCGCGGAGGTACGCGGTCGAGAAGTTCGTGTGCATCCCGGACCCGTTCCAGTCGTGCTCGATGCCGAGCGGCTTCGGATGGAAGTTGACGTCGACGCGATAGCGCTCGCACAGCCTCAGCAGGAGGTACCGGGCGAGCCAGACCTCGTCGGCGGCCCGCCTCGAGCCCTTGCCGAAGATCTGGAACTCCCACTGGCCCTTCGCCACCTCGGCGTTGATGCCCTCGAGGTTGATCCCCGCCTCCAGGCAGAGGTCGATGTGAGCATCGACGATCTCCCGGGCGACATCGCCGACGTTCTTGTAGCCGACACCGGTGTAGTACTCGCCCTGCGGGGCGGGGAAGCCCTCGCGGGGGAACCCGAGCGGCACGCCGTCCCGGTAGAGGAAGTACTCCTGCTCGAAGCCGAACCAGGTGCCCGGGTCGTCGGGGATCGTCGCCCGGCTGTTCGACGGGTGCGGTGTCCCGTCGGGCAGGAGCACCTCGCACATGACGAGCAGTCCGTTGCGGCGGGCCGGGTCCGGGAACAGCGCGACGGGCTGGAGCACGCAGTCGGAGCTGCTGCCCTCCGCCTGGCGGGTCGAGCTGCCGTCGAAGTTCCAGATCGGCAGCTCCTCCAGGACGGGCTCGCCGTCGAACTCCACGATCTTCGTCTTGCTGCGGAGGTTCGGGACGGGCTCATAGCCGTCGAGCCAGATGTATTCGAGCTTGTACTTGGACATCCCTTCACTCCTTGTTTCGTGGTCGCATTTTGTGGTCGAGAACGAAAAAAGGCCTCGTCACTCCAAGGAGTGACGAGGCCTCGTTGCCTCCGCGCGCGCCCTCTGCGGCGCCGCACGTAGGGCCAATCTAGCGGTCCCCCCGGCTCCTTCGCAAGGGCTCGATCGAGAGCAGGCGGTCGGAGGTGTGCTCGACCTGCAGCGTCGTGTGCTCGATCGCGTACCGATCGCCGAGCTCACGCTCGAGCTCGCGGCGGATCCGGTGGCAGTCCTCGCCCCGCTCGACGAGGACGTGGGCCGAGAGCGTCGGGAAGCCCGAGCTGATCTCCCAGACATGGAGATCGTGGACGTCCGTGACCCCTGCGTGCGCCCGGAGCAGCGCGCCGACCTCGCCCGGATCGATCCCCTCCGGCGCGGCCTCGAGCAGCACCCGTCCCGATGCCCGCAGGAGCGGCCACGCGGCGGCGAGCATCGAGGCCGCGACGGCGAGCGACGCGACCGGATCGGCCCGCTCGAGGCCGGTCGTCCAGACGACGACACCGGCCAGCGCGGTGCCGGCGAACGCATAGAGGTCGGTCAGGAGGTGGCGGTAGCTGCCCTCCACGTTCAGGTTGGCGCGATTCGCGCGCGCCACCTGCCGGATGGCGACCACGTTGACCATCGCCCCGACGACGGCGGTCGCGACCACGATCGGCGCACGGACGTCGGGCGGGTCGATCAGGCGGCGCACCCCTTCGACGACGATCAGAAGGCCCAGAACGAGCAGCGTCGCGCCGTTGACCTGGGCCGAGAGGATCTCCGCCCGGCGAAAGCCGAACGTCAGCCGGCCCCCGGGCGGCCTGAGCGCGAGCCGGGCCGCCCAGACGCTCAGCCCGAGCGCGACCGCGTCGACGAGCATGTGCGCGGCGTCGGACAGCAGGGCCAGCGAGTCGGCGACGATCCCGAGCACCACCTCGGCGGCCATGAACGCCAGGATCAGGGCCAGCGCGACGGCCAGGGGCCGGGCGTCGGTGTCGGCCCCCACGCTGTGGTCGTGACCGTGATCGTGCGGCATCGTCATAGTCTTACCGTCATGGATGGCGTCGTCTTCGTCGAGATCCCCTCCGGGTCGCGGAACAAGTACGAGTGGGACGAGGAGCTCGGCGGCATCACGCTCGACCGGCGGCTCTTCACGTCGATGAGCTACCCGGCCGACTACGGCTTCTTCGAGGGCACGCTCGCCGAGGACGGCGACCCCCTCGATGCACTCGTGCTCGTCGGGGAGCCGACGTTCCCCGGCTGCCGGATGCGCGTCCGCGCCGTCGGCGTCTTCCACATGGCCGACGAGAAGGGGCCGGACGAGAAGCTGATCTGCGTGCCGCTCAACGACCCGTCGTGGAGCGCCGTCTCCGACATCCACGACGTGCCCGCGCAGCTCCGGAACGAGATCGAGCACTTCTTCCAGGTCTACAAGGACCTCGAGGAGGGCAACACCGAGACGAGCGGGTTCGGGAATCGCACCGAGGCGCAGGCCATCATCCAGGCCTGCCGCGAGCGCGCCGGCTGATCGCTGGGATTACGGCATTTGATTTGCGGACACGGGCGACTTCGCCTAACCTTCCGCGAGCCATGACCGGGATCGCCAACGCAGACGTCACTCGCCGCCGCTTCTAGCGGCGTCAGTGCGTCTTCGTTCGGTTCTTCTCCTCCCGCGATCCCAAGGAGCATGGCTTGTCCTCTTCATCCGCAGTCGTCGTACGTGATCTTTCGAAGGCCTTCACCCGCCGCAAGGGTGTGCACCGGCGCAGTCGCGCCGCGCTGAGCAACGTCAGCTTCAGCCTGCAGCGCGGGGAGTGCGTTGCGATCCTCGGCCAGAACGGCTCGGGGAAGTCGACGCTCGTGCGGCTGCTCTCGACGCTGCTCCTGCAGGATGCGGGGACCGCGCACGTCTTCGGCTACGACGTGTTCAAGGAGCCGCGCAAGGTGCAGCGGCTCGTCAACCGTGTCTCCGTCGAGGCCAGCTTCTTCAAGAAGATGAGCGCGGCCGAGAATCTCGCCTACGCGGCGCGGTTCTACGGGATGGGCCCGCGCGAGACGCACGCCAAGATCCCGGTGATCCTCGAGCGGGTCGGCTTTCCGTCGTCCCGGCGGGGCGAGCCGATGGAGAACCTGTCGCGCGGCATGCAGCAGAAGGTCGCGCTCGCCCGCGCCCTCCTCACCTCGCCGGTGCTGCTGCTCCTCGACGAGCCGACCACCGGCCTCGATCCGCGCTCGAAGCAGGAGGTGCAGGCGTTCATCCGGGAGATCCGGCAGCAGCACGACTCGACGATCCTCCTCTGCACGCACGACATGAACGAGGCCGAGGAGCTCGCGGACCGGATCGGGCTGCTCGACCGCGGTGAGCTCCTGTTCATCGAACCGGTGGAGGACGTCAAGGAGCGGTACGGAGTCGAGACGCTCGAGGAGGCGTTCTTCGCGGCGACCGGCCGGACATTCGAGGACGAGAAGACGGAAGACGACGAGGAGAGAGAGGTGTTCGCCTGATGGCCACTGTCGACACGACCTTCACCCGGCGCAAGATCCTGCGGGACGAGTTGGTCGGCCTCTACGGGGTCGTCGAGCGCAACCTGTACCTGACCAAGCGCTACTTCCTCTGGGACCTCGCGTTCCTGCTGTGGACGATCGCGAACACGCTCACGATCGTCTTCATCTCGCGCGGCGTGGACGTCGGTCCGGTGCAGCAGAACGAGCTCGCGACGAAGCTGCTCGTCGGCGGCGTGATCTGGGCGTTCCTCGGGATCATCTTCGAGATCGTCACCGAGACGGTCGCGTGGGAGCGCTGGGAAGGCACGATCGAGTACACGTTCATGGCGCCGGTCTCGCGCTCCGTGCACCTGATGGGAATGGGCGTCTACGCAGTGCTGTACGGGCTCGTCCGCGCCGGGCTGATCTTCGTCGCCGTCGTCGCGTTCATCGACATCCACCTGCCGCTCGCGAACTACGGCGCCGCCGTCGCGCTGCTCGCGATCGCGTCCGTCTCGTTCATCGGTGTGGGGATGATGACCGCGGTGCTGCCGCTCATCTCGCCCGAGAAGGGAACGCAGCTCGGTTTCGTCGCCCAGGGGCTCATGCTCGTCGTCTCGGGCGTCTACTACCCGGTCGAGGTGCTGCCCCAGTGGATGCAGTGGATCGCGAAGATCTCGCCCGCGACCTACGCGCTGCGCGGCTGCCGGAACTCGATCCTGCTCGGTGCGGGCCTCGCCTGGGCCGACGTGTGGCCGCTGCTCGTGATCGGGGTGTTCTCGATCCCGATCGGCCTGATGACGTTCAAGGCGGGCGAGCGGTACGCCAAGAAGCAGGGGAAGCTCAAGCGGTCGGGATGATCGCGACCCGCCTCCGCGGCGGACGGCGAGGCCGCTGCCGGGGTGATACGACTGGACCTTCTTTTGTTCTCCCCCCGAGAGGAGCTGGCGGAATGGCAATGATCGAGAGCAAGGACCGGGCGACCTCCGACCCGAAGGCCCGGAAGGAGGTCCTCGACGCGGTGGCCAAGGAGGGCGTGGAGTACGTCCTCTTCTGGTTCACGGACATCGAGGGCCACCTCAAGAGCTTCGCGATCACGCCGTCCGAGATCGAGGGCGCGCTGAACGACGGGATGGGCTTCGACGGGTCGTCGATCACCGGCTTCAACGCGATCGAGGAGTCCGACATGGTCGCGATTCCCGATCCCGCCACGTGGCGCCTGATGCCGACCCGCGAGGGCGAGGCCAAGGTCGGCCGTCTGATCTGCGACGTGGTCAAGCCCGACGGCGAGCCGTACGAGGGCGACCCCCGCTACGTGATGCGGCGCGCGCTCGACCGGATGGAGTCGATGGGCTTCGACACGTTCAACATCGGCCCCGAGCTCGAGTACTTCCTGTTCAAGGACAAGTCCGGCACGGAGACGCTCGACGAGGGCGGCTACTTCGCGATGACCGCGCTCGACGCCGCAACGGAGCTGCGCAACGAGACGATCCGCGCGCTCGAGTCGATGGGGATCGGGATCGAGTACCACCATCACGAGGTGGCGCCGTCACAGCACGAGATCGACATGCGGTACTCCTCGGCGCTCGACATGGCCGACCAGACGATCACCTACCGGCTGATCGTGAAGGAGGTCGCGGCGAAGCACGGTGTGTACGCGACGTTCATGCCGAAGCCGCTCTTCGGGGAGAACGGCTCGGGCATGCACACCCACATGTCCCTCTTCAAGGACGGCCGCAACCAGTTCTTCGAGGGGAGCGACCAGTACAACCTCTCGGTCACCGGGAAGCAGTTCATCGCCGGCCTCCTGCGCCACGCGCGGGAGCTGTCCGGTGTCTTCGCGCAATGGGTCAACTCGTACAAGCGGCTCGTGCCGGGGTTCGAGGCGCCCGTCTACGTCGCGTGGTCGCAGCGCAACCGGTCGGCGCTGATCCGGATCCCGCTCTACAAGCCTGGCTCGGAGCAGGCGACCCGTGCCGAGATCCGGTGTCCCGATCCAGCGTGCAACCCGTACCTCACGTTCGCCGCGCTCCTGCACGCGGGGCTGGAGGGGATCGAGCGGGGGTACGAGCTCGAGGCGCCGATGGAGACGAACCTCTACCACCTGACCGCCGAGGAGCGGCGTGACCAGGGCATCGTCTCGCTGCCGGAGACGCTCGGTGAGGCGATCGACGAGTTCGCCGCGTCCGACCTGATGCGGCGTGCCTTCGGGGATCACATCTTCTCGGCCTACGTCAAGCTGAAGCGCAAGGAGTGGGACGAGTACCGCGTCCAGCTGACGCAGTGGGAGCTCGACCGCTACCTCGGGGTGCTGTAGGCGGAAGCGAATGGTGTCTGACACCTTCGGGTGTCAGACACCTGCCGTTCTTTAGAGAAACGTCCTGATCGACTCGCGCTCGACGCGCAGGCCGATCACCTTGGAGCCGCCGTCGATCTGCTCGATCGACTCGGCGGGCACCAGCCGGCGCCGCCTCGCGAGCCAGCCCGAGCGCACCGAGAGCGCATCGGGGGTCTCGGGGCTCGTGCCGTACATCGGGCACTCGACCGTTCCGACCACCCGTCCCTTGGCATCTGCCACGAGGAAGCCGGCTGTGCCGCGGAGGTCGATGGCGAGAGCGCTCACTGCGGTGAACCTATTCCCCGTTTGCGAGGAGTTTCCCCCCCTTGGGGTAAACGTTTTGTTAGCCCCATTTCCCGGACATCGCGAGCCAGGCGACGGCGAGCAGCACGAGGTAGAGGGACGAGATCCCGGCCACGATCCGGCCTGCGAGCGGCCGGCCGCTGCGCGTCCACCAGTAGGCGCAGCCGATCGCAACGAGCAGGAGCAGCAGCCCCGCGTCGGAGACGCCGAAGCCGATGCCGATCCAGGTGGGGTCGTTCTTGCCGCTGAACCCCTCCTTGGAGTAGATCCACTGGGCTCCCACCCGGAGCACGATGTAGTCGGGGATCGCGGAGACGAGCGCCCAGAAGGTCGCCTTGTGGAGGAAGGCCCGGTCGGGCGTCCGCCAGGCGGCGCCGGAGAGGATGACCGCGGCGAGGATCGCGCCGAAGAGGGTCATCGCCCCGAGCACGTGCAGGAAGAGGGGCCAGAACGGGCGGCTGTAGGCGAGCACCACTACGCGCCGGGCTTCCAGATCATGAGGACGAGGATGCCGAGGGTCGCGAGCCCCGCGAGCCAGGAGATCGCGTTCCCCTTCGGGTCGCGGAGCAGCGCGCGCAGCTCGTCGGTGGACGTGTCGCCCGCGGCCGCGAGCTGCTCGGCCAGCTTGCGGGAGCGCTCCTGGTGGCGGCCGCCGATCCCGCCGAGCGCGTTGGCGATCACCCAAAGGATGAGCGACGCCCAGATCCACCACGCGTCGAGCGGGAAGTCCAGCTCGTGCCAGAGCCAGATGCCGAAGACGAGTGTGCCGGCGACGCCGAGGCCGATGACGGGGAGCGTGATCCGGACGAGGCGCAGCAGCGCCGCCGCCTCGCTCGGTCGTGCCGCCCGGACCGCGAGCGTGTTGAGGATCGCCGCTGCAACCGATCCGCCCACGAAGAAGAACGCTGCCGAGACGTGCAGCATCAGCAGCCACTGAGCCGTGGTCACGGGGCGAGCGTACGCTTCGCCGCGGATGGACACCCGCGAGCGTCATCTGCGCCTCCTGACCGAGACGATCGAGGCCGTCAACTCGACTCTGGACCTCCAGGAGGTGATGGGCCTCGTCGCCTCGAAGGTGGCGATGGCGCTCGTTGCGGACGCCTGCTTCGTCTACCTGTACGACGAGCGGGCGGACGAGCTCGTCCTGCGCGCGACGCACGGCACGGCGATCGACGAGATGTCCCGTCGCCCGCGCATGCGACCGGGCGAGGGGATCACCGGGTCCGCCGCGGCCGCGCGTGCGGCGGTGATGCTCGAGTCGCAGGCGCACCTCGATCCACGCTTCAAGAACTTCCCGAACCTGCCGGAGGACGAGTACGAGTCGATCCTCGCGGTGCCGATCCTGACCCGGGACGGAACGCTCGAGGGCGCGTTGAACGTCCGCACCCGCGAGCCGCGGGCGTTCTCGGCCGACGAGGTCGACCTGCTGCTCGCGATCGCAGCGCAGGTGGCCCAGTCGATCGAGCACGCGAAGCTCTACTCGGAGGCGCAGCGCCGCGTCCACGAGCTCGAGGCGCTGGCCCGGATCTCGGAGGCCGTGTCCGACTCGCTCTACCTCGAGGAGTCGCTCGAGGCGATCGTCAAGACGACGATGGACGCCCTCGAGGCGACGGGCGCAGCGCTCGTGCTGGACGACGGCAGGATCGCCTGGCCGGAGGGCGTGGCGTCGACCCATGCGATCCGCCAGCCGCTGCGCTGGCGCGGACGTCAGATCGGCGAGCTGGTCGCGGATCGCGACCGCGCGTTCACCGATCCCGATCGCGAGCTGCTCGCGTCGATCGCGACGCATGCGGCCGTCGCGCTCGAGCACGGACGGGCGGTGCTGCGAGGCGTGCTCGCGCAAGAGATCCACCACCGGGTCAAGAACAACCTGCAGACGGTCGCGTCGCTGCTGCGACTGCAGGCGCGGTCGTCGGACGCGATCGACCCGCGCGAGGCGCTCGAGCACTCGGTGAACCGCATCCTGGCGATCGCCGCCGTGCACGAGCTCCTCACCGAGCGCCGCGACGAGGATGTCGAGCTCGCCGACCTGATCGACCGCCTGCGGGCGATGCTCGTCCAGGGGGTCGGCGGCGGCAAGGACGTGTCGGCGCAGCTCGAGCCGGTCTCACTGCCGAGCGCCCGCGCAACGGCCCTCGCACTGGTCTTCTCGGAGCTGCTTCAGAACGCGCTCGAGCACGGCGGCGACCGCGTGCGCGTCGAGCTTGCGCGGCGGGACGGGGAGGTCGTGCTTGCGATCGCCGACGACGGCTCGGGCGTCGGCGCCGTCGTCGCGGGGACCGGGCTCTCGATCGTCCAGGCGCTCGTGCGCGACGAGCTCCGCGGGACGCTCGATCTCAGCACGGTCGGCGGCACCCGCGCCGAGGTGGTGTTTCCGGCCTAGAACGCGTCGGCGTGCCGTAGGGCGGTAGATCCTTCGGCGCCCAGTCGCAGGCCGGGAAGGACCAGCGCGCGGCGAGGGACGGGGTCGAGCTGCAGCGGCCGCGGCCGTTCGGCAGCGAGTCACGCCACCGCGATTCGCGACCAGTCCCTTCCACCACACCGCCGCGGCCGGCTGCGGGCAGGCGTCCGAAGCGTACGACCCCGGCCGCCGCGTGTGGGCCCCGGTGGACGAAGCGCCCCACTTTCGATCCACTTCTGCGCCCGCGTCGTTCGGGTGGCTGCCACCGGTCTTGTCTGAGCGAGACGCGGCTGGACGGGAGGGGTGGCGTTACGAGAACGTGACTCGGGTGGCCGGACGGGAGGGCTACGCGGGCTGGTCTTCGAACGAGAAGTGGAAGTGGTCGCCGTGGGCGTGCACGCCGAGCACCTGGTCGTCGAGCACCTCGGCCGCGGCCGGATCGAGGTAGACGCGGATGTCGCCGCGCTCGACCACCTCGTCGCCGTCGCTCGGCTCGGACGCCTCCTCGATCGAGATCTCGACCTCGCCCTCGACCTCTTCGGCCGTGATGCGAATCGTCCCGATCTGCGCGAGCGCCGCAACGGCTTCGTCGTCGATCTGCAGCATCGTGCGATTCTATTGCCCGTGAGGATCCTGATCGCCGAGGACGAGACGATCATCCGTCTCGACCTGCGCGCTCTGCTGGAGCGGAGCGGGCACGAGGTCGTGGCGGAGGCGCGGGACGGCGAGGAGGCCGTCGCGCTCGCCCGCGAGCACGAGCCCGAGCTCGCGATCATGGACGTGAAGATGCCGAAGCTCGACGGGATCGAGGCCGCCAAGCAGATGCTCCAGGAACGGCCGATCCCGATCGTGATGCTGACCGCGTACGGCCAGGATGAGCTCGTCAGCCGCGCGGTGGAGGCGGGCGTCTTCGGCTACCTCGTGAAGCCGTTCCGCGAGCAGGATCTCGTTCCCGCGATCGCCACCGCCCGCGCGCGCCACGAGGAGCTCGCGGCAGTGCGCGAGGAAGCAGAGTCGCTCGCCGACGCCCTCTCCGCGCGCAAGGCGATCGAGCGGGCGAAGGGCCTGCTGATGGAACGGGACGGACTCTCGGAGGACGCGGCGTTCGCGCGGCTCCGCAAGGCGAGCCAGGTCTCCGGCCGGCCGCTGAAGGTGATCGCGGAAGCAGTGATCGCTACGCTCGGGGAATGACGCAGACGATCACCCCTCCCAGGACGAGGCTCCGCCGGTCGAGTGGGCCCGGCGTCGGTGACGCGTGGCGCGTGATCGTTCGAAATGACGACCACAACACCTTCGAGGGAGTGGCGTTCGCGCTGGCGCAGACGATTCCGGGCGTCGACTACGCCAGAGGGATGGCGCTCGCGAACAAGATCCACACGACGGGCCAGGCGATCGTCTGGTCCGGTCACCGCGAGCTCGCCGAGCTCTACCACTCCCAGCTCGAGGCCTACGGGCTGACCCTCGCTCCGCTTGAACGCTGAGGCTCTCGAGGGGATCGACCGCGTCTTCGCTGCGTTCGGCGGCGGCGACCCGCGGGCCCTCTTCGAGGTGATCGCGCCCGACGCCGTGTGGACCGTCAACGGGAACGTGTCCGTCGCCCAGGAGTACGCCGGGCGGGCGCGGATCTTCGACCTCTTCCGCGAGACGCGGCGGCTGACCGACGGCACCTACCTGAGCACGCTGCGCTGGTCGCTCGCCGACGACGAGCACGCCGTCGTCGTCTACCGGGCGCAAGGCACGCGGCTCGGCCGCGAGCTCGACATCGACCAGGTGCTCGTGATCGACCACGAGCACGGGGTCTGGCAGCGGATCACCGCGATCCCTGCGGACCCTCCCGCGTTCGAGGCGTTCTGGGCGGCGTGACGATCAGGGTCGGGCTCCAGCTGCCCGAGGTGGAGCGGGTTGTCCGCCGCGACGAGCTCGCGGACATGGCGCGCGCCGCCGAGGAGCGCGGCTTCGACTCGCTCTGGGTCGGCGACCACCTGCTCTATCGCGGCGACGGCCGACCCGAGCGCGGGCCGTGGGACTGCTGGACGACGCTCGCGTGGCTCGCCGGCATCACCGAGCGCGTGGAGCTCGGCCCGCTCGTCGCGTGCACTGCGTTCCATCCGCCCGGGATCCTGGCCCGGCAGGCGGCCGCGATCGACGAGCTGAGCGGCGGCCGGTTCGTCGCCGCGTTCGGCGCGGGCTGGAACCAGGAGGAGTTCCGGGCCTTCGGCCTGCCGTTCGATCACCACGTCTCGCGGTTCGAGGAGGCCTTCACGATCGTGCGGCGGCTGCTGGCCGGCGAGCACGTGACGTTCGAAGGCCGCTTCCACACCGTCCGGGATGCGGCGCTTCGGCCGCCGCCACTGCGCCGGCCGAAGCTGATGATCGGCGCGAACGCACCGCGGATGCTCTCGATCGCGCTGCCGTACGTCGACGCGTGGAACACCTGGTACGTGCACTACGGCAACACCCCCGAGGGATTCGCGCGCCACAACGAGGAGGTCACGGCCGCGGCGGTGCGCGCCGGCCGCGACCCGTCGGAGATCGAGCGCAGCGCGTGCGTGCTCGTCGAGGTCGAGCCCGTGGGCGAGCGCCCGCGTGACGTCGAGGCAGTGCAAGCCGCGGATCTCGCCGATCACCTGCGCGCGCTGGGCGACGCGGGCGCGGACGAGGCGATCCTCGTCCTCGACCCGATCACGGAGTCGGCGATCCGGGCGCTGGTGTCAGACACCCTTGGTGTCTGACACCTGTTCGAAGAGCGACTCCCACCGTCCGAGGAGAGCCTCCAGATCCTCGCGCGCCTCGCGGTGCGCCGCGAGCAGATCGGCGTCGCCCCAGTCGGCTGCGAGCCGCTCCTCGAGCTCCGCGACCCGGGCCTCGGCGCGCGCGACCTCCTGTTCGACGAGCTCGAGCGCGGTGGGCTTCGGCCTGGGGGGCCGCTTCGGCTTCTCACGCCTCGGCTTCGGCGCCGGTGCGGCGGGAACCGGCTCGGCCTCCTGCGCGCGCGCGTAGTCGGCCCAGCCGCCGGGGTAGGACGCGATCTGCCTGTGCTCGACCGCGAGCAGGCGCCCCGCCACCGCGTCGAGCAGCGCGCGGTCGTGGGAGACGAGCAGGACGGTGCCCGGGAACGCCTCCAGGGCAGCCTCGAGTGCCTCCCGCGACTCCAGGTCGAGGTGATTCGTCGGCTCGTCGAGCACGAGGAGATTCGCGCCCGACGCGACCGCGATCGCGAGTGCCAGCCGCCGGCGCTCCCCGCCCGACAGCACGGCTGCGGGCTTCTCGTGCTCGTCCCAGCCCGAGAACAGGAACTTGCCGAGGAGCGACTGGGCCTCGGGCCGTTTGAGGCCCGTGCCGGACATCGCGGCGTCGAGCACCGAGCCGCGCTCGTCGAGCTCCGCCTCGTGCTGGGAGAAGTAGGCGGCCTCGACCCCGTGACCGAGCCGCACCTTCCCGCCCGCCGGGCTGCGCAGTCCGAGGATCGTCTCGAGCAGCGTCGTCTTGCCCGAGCCGTTCGGCCCGACGAGCGCCGCGTGCTCGCCGCGCTCGATCGCGAACGACGCTCCGGTCAGGAGCTGCTTCTCGCCCGCCTGCAGCGACAGGTTCTCGACGACCACGACGTCGCGGCCCGACCGGGCCGGTCGCAGGAACTCGAACCCGAGGGTCCTGCGCCGGTCGTCGGGCGCGTGCACGCGCACCGCCTCGAGCTTCTTGATCTGCTTGATCTTCATCTGCGCCTGGCGCGCCTTGCTCGCCTTGTATCGGAAGCGCTCGACGAAGCGCTCGAGGCGCTCGATCTGCTCGGCCTGGCGGACCGCGGTCTTCGTCTGGTGGATCGCCCGCGCTGCCTGCTCGCGCCGCCACACGTGCCAGGCGCCCGGGAAATAGACGGACTTGCCGCCCTCGAGCTCGAGCACCGCTGTCGTCACCGCCTCGAGGAACCACCGGTCGTGCGCGACGAGGATGACGGCGGCGTCGAGCGTCTCGAGCAGCTTCTCCAGCCACTCGAGCGACTCGATGTCGAGGTGGTTCGTCGGCTCGTCGAGCAGCAGCAGGTCGGGCTGTGACGCCAATGCCCGGGCGAGCGACGCACGCGTCAGCTCACCGCCCGAGAACGTGGAGAGCGGACGGTTCAGGTCTGCGTCGGTGAACCCCAGCCCTCGGACGAACGAGGCCGCGCGGTCGCGCCAGTCGTAGCCGCCCGCGTGCTCGAGCCTCGCCTGCGCCTCCGAGTACCGCCGCATCGTCCCCGGGTCGTGGGTGCCGGCCGCCATCGACTGCTCGAGCTCGCGCAGCTCCGCCTCGACGGCTGCGAGGTCGGCGGTTCCTGCCAGGACGTAGTCGCGCAGCGGCTGCCTGCTCTGGGCCGGCGGGCGCTGGTCGTGCAGCGCGATGCGCGTGCCCTTCGAGAGTGCGAGCTCGCCACCCTCGAGCGACACCTCGCCGGCCAGGGCGCGGAGGAGTGTGGTCTTGCCGGCGCCGTTCGGGCCCGCCAGCGCCAACCGGTCGCGCCGCTCCACCTTGAAGGAGACGCCGTCGAACAGGACGCCGCCCGAGAGCTCCTTGCGGAGGGACGATGCGATGACGACCGCCATGGCCTGAAACTATCTAGACGTGCGCCTCGGCCTGACAGGACGGATCCTGATCGGCGGCGGAATCGTCGCCGTCATCTTCCTGGTCCAGTTCGTGTTCACGACCGGATCGTTCCGGTCCGTCCGCCACGACACGCGGTCGGAACAGCGCGCCGACGCGTCCGTGATCGCGGCGCTTCGCGTCGAGAACTCGATTCTCCGCCTCCAGAACGGCCTTCGCGGATACGTCCTCACCTCCGATCCGCGGTTCCTCCGGCCCTATCAGCAGGCACGCCGTCAGCTGCCGGCCGAGTCGAGGCTGCTCATGACGCTCGTTCCCCAGGCCTGGTCGACCCGGCTCGACAGTGACTGGCGTGCGTATGTCCGCGAGTGGGCGCAGCCCCTGATCGCACTCACCGCCCGCTCGCCGCAGCAGGCGAGGTCGAGGGTGGCGACGCGCGAGGGCCTGACGCGCGTCAGCCGCATGCGGGTGCTGATCGACCCGTTCATCGCCCGCACCGAGGCTGCGGCGGAGTCGGATCGGGCCCATGCCGCCCACACGGTGAACTCGGGCGTCAACGTCGGCATCGTCGGTGCTGCGCTGCGCGCGCTCGTCTTCGTCGCGATCATCGCCTACCTGCTGCGCTTCGCCGTGGCACCGATCCGGCGCATCGCCCTCGCCACGGAGCGCATCGCCGGCGGGGATCTCGACGTGAAGGTGCCGGAGAAAGGCCCGGGCGAGATCGGTCAGCTCGCGCGGTCGTTCAACAAGATGGCGGAGTCGCTCGTTCGCCAGCAGCACGATCTGGCGAGTCAGAACGTGGATCTCGAACGGCTCGCGAACGTGCTGCGCGCGGTGCTCGACTCGACGGTCGACGGGATCCTGCTCTCGGACTCCGACGGCAACGTCCAGCTCGCGAACAGGCCGGTGCTCAACCTGACGCGGGAGCTCGGGATGAGCTTCGAGGGCCCCGTCGTCGACCGGCTGCTCTCCGTCGAGCACCGGATCAAGGACCGCGACGGGTACCACGCCGCGATGGAGCGGCTTCGCTCGAATCCCGACGACGAGACGTTCGACGAGTTCGAGGACGCGGTGAGCGGTCGCACGTTCCAGGGCTTCACGGCGCCCGTGCGCGACGATCGCGGCGGGTTCCTCGGCCGCATCTGGACCCTGCGCGAGGTGACGCAGCAGCGCGAGCTCGACCGGTTGAAGGACGACTTCGTCGCCACGGTCTCGCACGAGCTCCGCACGCCGCTGACCTCGATGATGGGCTTCCTCGAGATGATCCGGGAGGGCGAAGCGGGCCAGCTCACCGACGAGCAGAAGCGCTTCCTCGCGATCGTCTACCGCAGCTCGGAGCGGCTGCAGAGACTGGTCGGCGACCTTCTCTTCGTGGCGCGCCTCGATGCGAGCGGCCTGCAGCTGCACTTCGCCCCGGTGCACATCGACGAGATCGTGCGCGAGGTCGCCGAGTCGTCGTCGGCGCTCGCCCGCTCCCGCGAGATCACACTCGAGCTCGAAGTGACCGAGGTCCCGCTCGTGCGCGGCGACCGCGAGCGGCTCGTACAGCTCATCGGCAACCTGCTCTCGAACGCCCTGAAGTTCACGCCGGCGGGTGGGACCGTCACGGTGCGGGCGTTCCTCGAAGGCGGCAACGTCGTGCTCGAGGTGGCGGACACGGGCATCGGGATCCCCGCGGACGAACAGGACCGCCTGTTCCAGCGTTTCTTCCGCTCGTCGACCGCGACGCAGCAGGCGATACCCGGCACGGGGCTCGGGCTCGTGATCTCGCGCGCGATCGCCGAGGCGCACGGGGGGACGATCGACGTCACCTCGCAGGCCGGAGCGGGGGCGTGCTTCCGCATCGAGCTGCCGGTCGAGGCCGGCGAGGCAGGGGAGTGAGCGGGCCGAGGATCGTCGCGCTCGACGTCGGCTCGTCGTCGGTCCGGGCCGTCGCCTACGACGAGCGCGGGGTCCCCGAGCCCGGCGAGGCGCAGCTCGGCTACGTGCTGGGCGATGCGGACGACCTCGTCGCCGCCTGTCGGGCGGTGCTCGGACAGGTCGGCGACGGCGACGAGCTCGCGATCAGCTGCTTCTGGCACTCGCTCGTCGTGGTCGACGAGCGCGACCGGCCCCTGACGCCCGTGCTCACCTGGCGCGAGCTCAGCGGCTCGCCGCCGGCGCTCGACGCGGCGGCCTACCACCGCCGTACGGGGTGCTTCGAGCACCCCGCCTACTGGCCGGCGAAGATCCGCCGCCTGCGGGACGAGGGTGTCCGGGCCGCGCGCTACCTCTCGTTCGGCGACTACCTGCTCCTCCGGCTCGCGGGCGAGGCGCGGTCGAGCATCTCGACCGCGAGCGGCACCGGACTGTTCGACCCCAACCGGCTCGACTGGGACGAGGAGACGCTGGACGCGCTCGGGGTCGACCGCGCGCTCCTGCCGCCGGTCTCCGACGAGCCCGTGGCGGGTGTGCGTCCCGCACTCGGCGACGGGGCGTGCTCGAACGTCGGCGCGGGGTGCACGACGCGCACCCGGGCCGCACTGATGATCGGGACCTCCGCCGCGCTGCGCGTCGTCTACGCCGCCGGGTCGGCCGGTCCGCGACCAGGCCTGTTCCTCTACCGGCTCGACGACAGGCGCTTCTGCGAGGGGGGCGCGCTCTCCGACGGCGGCAACCTGCACGCCTGGCTCGCGCAGACGCTGCGGGACGGCGCCGACGCCGGTCTCGCGGAGCGCCCCCCTGCCGCGCACGGGCTGGTCTTCCTGCCGTTCCTCGGCGGCGAGCGGTCCCTGGGCTGGGATGCGAGCCGGCGCGGGGCGATCCACGGTCTCTCGTTCTCCACGAGCGCGGACGACATCGTCCAGGCGGCGCTCGAAGGCGTCTGCTACCAGCTGGCGGACGTGCTGGACGCGCTCGGCGGCATCGAGTCGATCGTGGTCACCGGCGGCGCGCTCCTCGCGAACGCCGGGTGGACGCAGATCCTCGCCGACGTCCTCGGCCGCACGCTCGAGGTGTCGGGTGTCGCCGAGGGCTCGGCCCGGGGTGCTGCGATGATGGCCCTCGAGCGGGCCGGCCTGCCGGTCCCGCCCGCGCCCGTCGCGAAGGCCGTGGAGCCGCGCGCGGACCGGCACGCAATCCATCTGGCCGCGAGGGCAGAACAGCGGGAGACGACGTTGAAGGAGCTCACATGATCGAGATCGTTGGAGGCGGCCTCGCGGCGGCCAAGCTGGTCGAGGCCTACCGCGCCGCAGGCGGCGAAGCTGAGATCACCATCTGGTCGCAGGACCCGCACGGCCCCTACCACCGTCCGCCTCTCTCCAAGCGCCTCCTGCGCGGTGAGTCGCAGGCCGAGGACGCGCTCGTCCACCCGGTCGACTGGTACGCGGAGAACGGGGTCGACCTCCGCCTGGGTCAGACGCTCGCCTCGCTCGACGAGGCCCGCGCCGAGACGGTCGTGATCGCCACCGGGTCGCGGCCGCGGCTCCTCGACGGAGCGGCAGGCCTGCGCACGCTGGACGACTCGCTGGAGCTGCGTCGCCTCGCCGGCGAGGCCGGGACCGCGACCGTGATCGGCGGCGGCTTCGTCGGCTGCGAGGTGACGGCATCGTTGACCCAGCTCGGTGTGCAGGTGACGCAGATCGTCCGCGAGCCGATGGTGTTCGCCCCTCTGCAGGCCCCGCCGCTCGCCGAGGCGCTCCATGACACCTTCCGTGCCCGCGGGGTCGACCTCAGGCTCGAGGCGACCGAGATCCCCGCCGCCGACCTCGTCGTCGCAGGCATCGGCGTCGAGCCGAACGTCGAGCTCGCGCGCGCCGCCGGCCTCGAGGTTCGAAGCGGTGTCGTCGTCGACGAGCGGTTCCAGACCGCCCGGCCCGGCACGTATGCGATCGGCGACGTCGCGGAGTTCTACGACCCGCTCTACCGGCGCCACCGGCGGATCGAGCACTGGTCGAACGCGGCGTACCACGGCACCACGCTCGGTCGGATCCTCGCCGGCGAGGACGCACGCTACGACATCGTCTCGGCGTTCTTCTCCGAGGAGTTCGGCAAGAGCTTCAAGGCATTCGGCGACGCAGCCGGCCACGACTCGACGACGCTCGAGGGGGACTTCGGCGGCGATTCGGCCGTGCTGCGCTTCCATCAGGACGGCCACGTCATCTCGGCCGTCCTCACCGGACTGGACGACGCCGGAGAGGAGGCGTTGAAGGACGAGATCAGAGCCGGCGCAGCAGCGGTGGCATAGTCGTTACGCTCGCAGGGAAGCGACCCCGCGAGGAGGAGCGTTGGCCAACTCGGAGATCGAACAGCTCTCCATCGACACGATCCGCACGCTGTCGATGGATTCGGTGCAGCAGGCGAATGCCGGCCATCCCGGCACGGCAATGGCGCTCGCGCCGCTCGCCTACCTCCTCTACACCGAGGTGCTGCGCCACAACCCCGCCAGTCCTCACTGGCCGAATCGCGACCGGTTCGTCCTCAGCGCGGGCCACGCGTGCATCCTGCAGTACTCCGCGCTGCACCTCTCCGGCTACAACCTCTCGCTCGAGGAGCTGAAGCGGTTCCGGCAGTGGCAGTCGGCCACGCCCGGCCACCCCGAGTTCCGTCACACGGAGGGCGTCGAGGTGACGACGGGGCCGCTCGGGCAGGGGTTCGCGAACGGGGTCGGCATGGCTTTCGCCGAGCGCTTCCTCGCCGGGACCTTCAACCGGCCGCATCACTCGATCGTCGACCATCGCGTCTATGCGATCTGCTCGGACGGCGACCTGATGGAGGGCGTCTCCTACGAGGCGGGCTCACTCGCCGGCACGAACGCGCTCGGCAAGCTCATCTACTTCTACGACGACAACCACATCACGATCGACGGGACGACGGCGATCTCCTTCACCGAGGATCGCGCCGGGCGCTTCGAGGCGCTCGGCTGGCACGTGCAGTACATCCCCGACGTGAACGATCTCGCAGCATTGCGCGAGGCGATCGCGAACGCACAGGCCGAGCTCGCCCGCCCGTCCCTGATCATCGTCCGCTCCCACATCGCGTTCGGTGCGCCGCACGCCGTCGACACGGCGAAGTCGCACGGCTCGCCGCTCGGCGCCGAGGAGGTCGCCGCGGCGAAGCGGGCCCTCGGGTTCGATCCCGACAGGCACTTCTTCGTGCCCGAGGAGGTCTACGCGCACATGAACGGCGTCGAGCGCGGAAGCGAGCTCGAGAGCGAGTGGCAGCAGGCTCTGTCCAACTGGTCGCAGGCGTTCCCGGTCGAGCGCGAGCGCTGGGACGCCGCCTGGGCCGGCCGGATCGGCGAGTGGAGCATGCCCGACTTCGAGGTGGGCGGGGAGATCGCGACCCGTGACGCCGCGAAGCAGGTCATGCAGGCGTTCAAGGACGCGGTGCCGACGATGATCGGCGGTGCCGCCGATCTCGTCGAGTCGACGAAGACCGAGTTCGAGGGAGCCGGTCTCTTCTCGGACAGCTGGGTGGGCCGCAACATCGCGTTCGGCATTCGGGAGCACGCGATGGGCTCGATCGTCAACGGCATCGCCGTGCACGGCGGCTGTGTCAAACCGTACGGATCGACCTTCCTCATCTTCAGCGACTACATGCGGCCCGCCGTCCGGCTGTCGGCGCTGATGGGGCTGCCCGTCGTCTGGGCGTGGACGCACGACTCGGTCGGGCTCGGCGAGGACGGCCCGACGCACCAGCCCGTCGAGACCTACGCCGCGCTGCGCGCGATCCCGAATCTCTGGTTCGTGCGGCCGGCCGACGCGAACGAGACCGCGTATGCCTGGAAGGTCGCGCTCGAGCGGGCGGACGGCCCCGTCGCGCTCTCGCTCTCTCGGCAGAAGGTGACGACGTTCGACCGCTCCGGGCTGGCTCCGGCATCGGGCCTCGAGCGCGGCGCCTACACGCTCTGGGAGTCGGCCGAGTCGCCCGAGCTGATTCTGATCTCCACCGGCGCCGAGGTCGGTCTGACGCTCGAGGCAGGGCGAAAGCTGGCCGCCGAGGGCACCGCGGTCCGCGTCGTCTCGATGCCCTGCTGGGAGCTCTTCGCCGACCAGCCCTCCGAGTATCGCGACGAGGTGCTGCCGCCCGACGTTCAGGCGCGTCTCTCGGTCGAGCCGGGGGTCGAGCTCGGCTGGAGCCGATGGGTCGGCGACCGGGGCGACTCGATCTCGATCGAGCACTTCGGCGCGTCGGCACCCGGCAGCACCGTCCTGGAACAGTTCGGTTACAACCTCGACAACGTGGTCGCGCGCGCGACGGCGCTGCTGCAGCGGGTCGCCGCATGAGACAGGCAGACGCGATCAGGTCGTTCCTCGAGCTCGTCTCACCGGGGTTCTGCATGGAGGGCGAGCTGCCGGCCGTGCACGTGGAGGGCATCGAGGTCCGGCACGACGGGCACGCGATCGCCATGGTGCAGGCCGACGGGCGCACACTGCCGCTCCGGTTCACGTTCGACGAGGGGAAGATCGCTCGCGTCGAGGTTCTATGATCCGCTCCGGAGCCCGCAGAGCCGGCACCTCCGCTGTCGAACGGCTCCGTCGAGCCTACGCCGTATGAAGGTCGCGGTCGCGTTCGACCATCGCGGCGTCCACCTGCGTGAGGCGGTGCTGGACGTGCTCGCCGGCCACGAGGTCCTGGATTTCGGGACCGACACGGACGCCGTGCGGATCGACTATCCGGACAAGGCCCGTGAGCTCGGCGAGGCGATTCAGCGCGGCGAGGCCGAGCGGGGGATCCTCGTGTGCGGGTCGGGCGTCGGCGCCTCGGTGGCCGCCTGCAAGCTGACCGGCATTCGCGCAGCGGTCTGTCACGACTCCTACAGCGCGCACCAGGGAGTCGAGCACGACGACATGAACGTGCTCTGTCTCGGCTCCGAGGTCGTCGGCCCGTCGCTGGCGCGTGAGCTCGTTGACGCATTCTTGAACGCGATGTTCAACGGAGGCGACCGCTATGTCGCGCGGCTCCGGAAGGTCGCAGAGATGGAAAGGGAGATGAAGGATGGCTAAGGCGAAGGCGAAATCACGGCTCCATGAGCTCGCTGCGCGCGGGCAGTCGGTGTGGTTCGACACGCTCTCGCGCGATCTCGTCGGTTCCGGCGAGCTGAAGCGGATGATGGACGAGGACGCCGTGACCGGCGTCACCTCGAACCCGACGATCTTCCAGAAGGCGCTGTCGCAGGGCGACGCCTACGACGAGGATCTGAAGGAGCTCCTCACCGAGACGGACGATCCGACGAAGACCTTCTTCTCACTCGCGCTGCAGGACATTCGCGACGCGTGCGACGTGCTCCGGCCCGCGTACGACGCGTCGAACGGGATCGACGGCTACGTCTCGATGGAGGTCGAACCGGGCATCGCCTACGACACCGAGCGGACCTTCGCGCAGGCCCGGTGGATCGCCACGGAGGTCGACCGGCCGAACCTCTACGTCAAGATCCCGGCGACGGAGCCCGGGCTGCCGGCGATCGAGGACTGCACGGCGCACGGCACGTCGATCAACATCACGTTGATCTTCTCGCTCGACCGCTACAAGGCCGTCGTCGAGGCGTACATCCGCGGGCTCGAGCGGCTCGTCGCCGGCGGCGGCGACCCGTCGAAGGTCGTGTCGGTCGCGTCGTTCTTCGTCTCGCGCGTCGACACCGAGGCCGACAGGCGCCTCGACGCCGTCGGCCGTCCCGACCTCAAGGGCAAGCTCGCCGTCGCGAACGCGAAGCTCGCGTACAAGCACTTTCTCACCGCCTTCTCGGGCCCGCGCTGGGCGTATCTCGAAGGGAAGGGTGCGAACAAGCAGCGTTGCCTGTGGGCCTCCACGTCGACGAAGAACCCCGACTACCGCGACGTGATCTACGTCGAGGAGCTGATCGGGCCCGACACGGTGAACACGATGCCGCTCGAGACGATCCGCGCGTTCCAGGACCACGGCGAGGTGCGTGGCGACACGGTCGAGAAAGGGGTGAAGAAGGCCCAGGCGCTCCTGGCGGAGCTTGCCGAGGCCGGCGTCGACTACGACGACGTCACCCTCACGCTCGAGGCGGAAGGGGTGCAGAAGTTCAGCGACTCGTTCGACGAGATCGTCGAGAGCATTCGCGCCAAGCGGGCCTCCCTGGCGGCGGCGTGACCGCGACAGGCCTGGTCGAGCGCATCTGGGCGCGCGACGCGTCCGTCTGGACCGATTCGGGCGAGGAGCAGTGGCTCGGCTGGCTGGACGAGCCGTGGCGGATGCACGAGGACGTCGATCTGCTGCTGCAGTACGCAGACTCGGTCGTCGACCGGATCGACTCGATCGTGCTGCTCGGCATGGGCGGCTCGTCGCTCGCGCCCGAGGTGCTCCGGCGGACCTTCCGCCAGGAGACGTTCCACGTCCTCGACACGACGCATCCGCAGGCGATTCGCGACCTCGAGGCGAAGATCGACGTGGCACGGACGCTGTTCATCGCCGCGTCGAAGTCGGGCTCGACGCTCGAGACCCGTTCGCACGCGGACTACTTCTGGGAGAAGAGCCGAAGTGGAGAGCTGTGGGTCGCCGTGACGGATCCCGGCTCGTCGCTCGAGACACTCGCACTGGAGCGGGGCTTCGGTGCGATCTTCGCGGGCGTCCCTGCGATCGGGGGACGCTACTCCGCGCTCTCGGCGTTCGGAATGGTGCCCGCCGCCCTGATGGGCGTCGACGTCGCGCGGTTCCTGCAGCGGGCCCAGGAGATGGCCGAAGCATGCCGTCTCAGCGAGGGCAATCCCGGCCTCGAGCTGGGCCGCTCGCTCGGCGAGGGCTGGCAGGCGGGGCGGGACAAGATCTGCATCGCACCGCACGCGGGCGGCTTCGGCCTGTGGGCGGAGCAGCTGCTCGCCGAGTCGACCGGCAAGCACGGCAAGGGGCTGATCCCGGCCCCGGGCGAGCCCGCCGACGGCCCGGACCGGCAGGCGCAGGAGGTTCGCATCGCCGACGAGTACGAGCTCGGTCAGGAGCTCTTCCGCTGGGAGTTCGCGACCGCCGTCGCCGGGTCGATCCTCGGCATCAATCCCTTCGACCAGCCGGACGTGCAGGCGGCCAAGGACAAGACGTCGCAGATCCTTGCCTCCGGCGACGACCCGCTGGTAGAGCCTGCGGGCACGGTGGAGGAGCTGTTGGCCCAGGCGAACGCCGGCGACTACGTCTGCATCCAGGCATTCGTCAACCCCACGCCGCAAACCGAGGCGAAGCTGGCCGCGCTCGCCGAGCGAGCGCGGCGGGAGACCGGCTGTGTCGTCACCCACGGTTTCGGCCCGCGGTACCTCCACTCGACCGGCCAGCTGCACAAGGGCGGGCCGCCGACAGGCCTCTACCTGCAGGTGGTCGACGACACGGGCCTCGAGCTTCCGATTCCAGGCAGGTCGTTCGGGTTCGGGACGTTGATCCGCGCCCAGGCCGCCGGCGACTTCACGCTGTTGCAGGAGCGCGGCCGGCGGGTCGCACGCATTCACCTCGAGGAGGCGTAGATGCAGCTCGGAACGATCGGTCTCGGCCGCATGGGCGGCAACATGGCGAAGCGGCTCGAGGAGCGCGGCCACGACGTGAAGACGTACGACCCAGGTGTCGCGTCGACCGCGGTGTTCGTCGATCTCGCCCCGGACGACGGCTATGCGCACGTCGAGTACGGCCTCATGCAGGCCTACGCCGAGGGCTTCGAGGTGATGAAGTGTCGGGGTTCGGGCTCGACCTGCACGAGATCGCGGGCATCTGGCGGTACGGATCGGTCGTCCGCTCGTGGCTGCTGGAACTGCTGCTGCCTGCCTCGTTCGAGAAGGAGGGCTCACAGCCGCGGCTACGTCGAGGACTCGGGCGAGGGCCGCTGGACGATCGCGGAGGCGATCGCGGAGGACGTCCCCGTGCCGGTGATCACCGCTGCGCTGTTCGCGCGATTCGCCTCGCGCCAGGACGAGTCGTTCGCGGCGAAGGTGAACGCGGCGCTGCGAAACCAGTTCGGCGGGCACGCGGTCGAAGCGGCGGAGCAGGAGAAGTAGGCGGTGTCGGAGGCCGGCCACAATCCGCTCGCCGACGGGCTGCACCTGCGCCGGCGGCCCGACGGCTGCATCCTCGTCATCTTCGGAGCTTCCGGCGACCTGACGTCGAAGAAGCTGATGCCGGCGCTCTACTCGCTGGCGGTGCGTCAGTTGCTGCCCGAGCACCTGGCGATCGTCGGCGCAGCCCGCAGCGAGGAGAGCGACGACCAGTTCCGCGAGCGGATGAAGCAGGCGGTCACCGAGCATTCGCGGGACGAGTTCGACGAGGAGGTCTGGGACGGTCTCGCCGCCGGGATGCACTACATCACCCTCGACGTCGCCGACGACCGGGGCGAAGACGAGCTCCGCGACATGCTCACGAAGCTCGACGAGGAACGAGGCACCGGCGGGAACCGCGTCTACTACTTCGCCGTCCCGCCGAACGCAATCGGGACGATCGTCGACGAGATCGCGAAGCGGCGCGGCGCCGAGGGCTGGATCCGCCTGATCATCGAGAAGCCGTTCGGTCACGACCTGCAGTCGGCCCGCGACCTGAACGCGCGCCTCCAGGAGCACTTCGCCGAGAACGAGGTCTTCCGGATCGATCACTACCTGGGCAAGGAGACCGTCCAGAACATGCTGGCGCTGCGGTTCGCGAACGGCATCTTCGAGCCGATCTGGAACAGGCAGTTCATCGACCATGTGCAGATCACCGTCGCCGAGTCGATCGGCATCGAGGGGCGCGCCGGCTACTACGAGCAGGCCGGTGCGATCCGCGACATCTTCCAGAACCATCTGCTGCAGCTCGTCGCGATCACCGCGATGGAGCCGCCGATCGACTTCACCGCCGACTCGGTGCGCAACGAGAAGGTGAAGGTGCTGAAGGCGATGCACACGCCTGGACCGAAGCACATCGTGCGGGGCCAGTACGGCGCGGGCTTCGTCGAGGGTGAGCTGGTGCGCGGGTACCGCGAGGAGGACGGCGTCGCTCCGGGCTCGATGACGGACACGTTCGTCGCCGCGAAGCTGTTCGTCGACAACTGGCGCTGGGCGGACACGCCGTTCTACGTGCGCATGGGCAAGCGGCTCGCACGGCGGGAGACGACGATCGCGGTCCAGTTCAAACGGGCGCCGCATCCGCCGTTCGAGGACGCCGCCGCGGAGGGCCTGCGCCCGAACGTGCTGCTCATCCACGTGCAGCCGAACGAGGGCGTGTCGCTCGCGATCGGCGCCAAGGTGCCGGGCCAGGGCATGACCATCCGCACGGTGCACATGGACTTCCTCTACGGCGGGGCGTTTCGCGAGGGACTGCCCGAGGCGTACGAACGGCTGATCCTCGACGCGATGCTCGGGGACGCGACGCTCTTCACGCGGTCCGACGAGACGGAGGAGCAGTGGGCGCTCGTCGACGCGATCGTCTCGTTCTGGCAACGTGACCGGCCGTCGTTCCCGAACTATGCGTCGGGCACCTGGGGGCCTGCCGCGTCGGACGAGCTGCTGCACCGGGATGGACGCTCATGGCGAAGGCACTGATCGAGAACGACTGGACGGGCGAGGACGTCTCGATCGCCCAGATCGAGCGCGAGCTGGCGCGTCTGCGCTCCGAGTCCGCCGAGGAAGGGGCCCAGCCCAACCTGCGCACGTCGGTGATGACGCACATCGCCTGGGTGCCGCCGGAGTGGCAGAGCGTCGCCGAGGAGACGCTCGCCGGCATGGCGGAGCGGCATCCTTCGCGCACGCTCCTGCTCGTGCCGCGGCCCGAGGACCAGGACGGGCTCGACGCGCTGCTCTCGCTGCGCTGCTTCCCGATCGGAGACCGCGCGGTCTGCGGCGAGGTGATCGAGTTGACGCTGCGCGGCAACCGCGCGTCTGCGCCCGCGTCGATCGCGCTGCCGCTCCTGATCTCGGACCTGCCGGTGTTCTGCCGCTGGCGGGGCCAGCCGGCCTGGGGCTCGACCGAGTTCCAGCAGCTGACGGGGATCGTCGACCGGCTGATCGTCGATTCGACCGAGTGGCCGGACCTGCCCGCCGCCTACGGGCGGCTCGCGGAGCTCTTCTCGAAGGTGGTCGTCTCGGACATCGCCTGGGAGCGGACGGAGCGGTGGCGGTCGCTGCTCGCCTCGCTCTGGCCCGAGGTCGCGGATGTTCGGGCGATTCGCGTCCAGGGGACGCCGGCGCAGGGGCACCTGCTCGCGGGCTGGCTGCGCTCACGGCTCGGGCACGGCGTCAGCGTGGAGATCGAGCCGCGCGAGCGGCTGGAGGGAATCGACCTCGACGGGGAGCCGGCGCCGTTCCCGCCCGGCCAGCCGCCGGACGCCAGCGACGTGCTGTCGGCGCAGCTCGACCGCTTCGGGCGTGACCCGATCTACGAGCAGTCCGTCATCGCCGCGGCCGCCTGACCCTTCGAGCCGCGTCTCGACGAGCCATGTACGGGGGTCAGACCCCAGCCGTGTCGAACCGGGACGCGGCGAGCGCAGCCACGTCTGGGGTCAGACCCCAGACACGTCGGGCTCGGACACGGCCGCTCAGGTGCCGAGCAGCGAGACGAGCTCGTCGTGCAGGTGGCCGTTCGTGGCGAGGAAGCTCGCGCCGGGTGCCGGCGGTCCGCCCTCGTAGGTCGTGCAGCGGCCGCCTGCCTCCTCCACGAGCAGCTGGACCGCCGCGAAGTCCCAGAGCTGCAGGACCGAGTCGCAGGCGACGTCGAGCGACCCCTCCGCGACGAGGCAGTGCTGCCAGAAGTCGCCGAGCCCGCGGTTCGACCACGCGCGCTGGACGACCGTGCGCCAGCCGGCCGGCATGCGGCGCGCCGACGTCGTCGAGACGGCACCGTCCTCGAGCCGGGCGACGGCCGACACGCGGCACCGCTCGCCGTTCGCGAACGCCCCTTCCCCGCGAACCGCCCACCAGCGGCGGCCGAGCGCCGGGGCGGACACGAGCCCGAGCGCGACCTCGTCCTCCCGCTGGAGCGCGAGCAGCGTCGCCCAGACCGGGACGCCGCGCACGTAGTTCGACGTCCCGTCGATCGGATCGACGATCCACTTCACGTCGCCGCCGTCGTCGCCGAGCTCCTCGCCGAGCACGCCTTCGCCCCGGCCCGAGGCGGCGACGAGGGCGCGCAGCGCCTCCTCGGCGGCGCGGTCGGCCTCCGACACGGGCGTGAGGTCGGGCTTCGTCTCCACGTGCAGGTCGCGGGAGCGGAAGTGGGCGGCCGTGATCGCATCGGCGGCGTCGGCGAGGCGGTGCGCGAACGCGAGATCGGCGCTCATCCAGCCGCCGCCGCCCGGCGTTCCAGAGCGAGCCCGGCCGCCAGCACGAGTGCGTCGTCCCCCGGTCGCCCGACCACCTGGATCGACGAGCTCCCCACCGGCAGCGCGAGGGCCGGCCAGCCCAGCGCATTGAACGGGAAGGTGAAGAGGGTCAGTGCGCCGCGGATCTCGACCTCCACGACGTCGGCCGGCGGCGGGGGGACGCTGAGCGTCGGTGTGACGAGGAGGTCGTGGCCCTCGAGCGCGGCGAACGCCCGCTCGGCGTGCTCGGCGCGGGCGCGAAGAGCGGCGGCGTGCTCCTCGTCGCTCACTGCGATGCACCGTTCGACCTTGCCGCGGATGTTCTCGCCGTAGAGCTCCGCCTGCTCTGCATAGAGCTCACGGTGGACGTCTCCGACCTCGCGCATGAACGCAGGCACGACCGCCTCGGCGGTCGGAAACTCGATCGGCGTTCCCTGCACCGGCACGTCTCCCCAGGCCACAGCCACCGAGAGATCGTCGAGGGACACATCGCTCACCGAGAAGCCCGCGACGAGGCCGCGCAGCAACTCGATGCAGCCGGCGACGTCGGCCGCCATCGGTCCCGCATGGTCGAACGACGGTGCGAGCGGGAACACACCGTCGATCGGTACGAGCCCGTAGGTCGGTTTGAGGCCGGTGATGCCGCAGCAGGCAGCCGGAATGCGAATCGAGCCGCCCGTGTCGGTCCCGAGCGCGCCGTCGGCAAGGCCGAGCACGACTGCTGCCGCCGACCCTCCCGACGAGCCGCCGGGCGTGCGATCAGGGAACGCCGGGTTCGGCACGGCGCCGTAGTGCAGGTTCTGCGACGTCACGCCGTACGCGAACTCGTGGAGGTTCGCCTTCCCGACGTTCGTCCACCCGGCGCGCTCGAGCCGCAGCACGGCCTCTGCCGACTGCGTCGGGACGTGGTCGCCGAACACGGCCGATCCGTAGGTCGTCCGGATCCCCGCCGTGTCGAAGAGGTCCTTGACCGCGAGGCGCCGGCCGGGGGCCCCGCCGCCCAACTCGGTGATCCAGACGTTCTCTATGAAAGCCAGCGGTAGACGAATGCCACGACGACCGTGCCGCCGAAGAGCAGGCAGAAGAGACCGAAGAGCGCCCAGCCCCAGAGCATGTTCTTGCGTGCGATCTCGGCCTCGGTGAGCGGTTCTTCCATCTAGATCACCGTGTCCAGGGCCATTGCGACGAAGAGCAGTGCGAGGTAGAGCAGCGAGTAGTGGAAGAGCCTCACGGCGACGCCGCGGTCGAGCGTGCGGCGCAGTTCGACCGCGAAGAGCAGGAACAGCGCACCGAGCACGAGGGCGGAGATGCCGTAGACGAGGCCGAAGGTGCCGAGCGCGACCGGCGCGAGGGTGACCGCGATCAGGAGGATCGTGTAGCGGACGATCTGCTTCGCGGTCTCGGCATCTCCACGCGCGACCGGCAGCATCGGCACGTTCGCCCGCGCATAGTGCTCCTTGATCATCAGCGCAAGCGCCCAGAAGTGCGGCGGCGTCCAGACGAAGACGATCACGAACATCACGAGAGCCGCGAAACCGAGATGCCCCGCCGCGCCCGCGTACCCGACGAGCGGCGGCACTGCGCCCGCTGCGCCGCCGATCACGATGTTCTGCGGCGTCGAGCGCTTGAGCCAGCGCGTGTAGACCAGCACGTAGAAGAGGTTCCCGGCCAGCGCGAGCAGTGCCGTCGGGAGATTCACCAGAGAGTCCAGCAGGGCGAACGAGCACGCCGAGAGAGCGAGCCCGAACTCGAGCGCGCGCTCCGCGGGCACGCGCCCGGAGGCGACGGGGCGCTGTTCGGTGCGCGAGCCCATCAGCCTGTCGATGTCGCGGTCGAGATAGTGGTTGAGCGCCGACGCGCCGCCGCAGGCCAGCGCCAGCCCCGCCATCGTCGCTGCGAACACACCGAGGGCGGGCACGCCGCCCGCGCCGACGAATACGCCGGCGGCACCCGTGAGCAGGAGCAGCGACATGATGCGCGGCTTCGTCAACGTCAGGTAGTCGCGCAGCGGCCCCTGCTCGACGCTCCCTCGGAACGTCAGCGCGGCGACATACGCGGTCGCCGCGAAGGCGAGCGATGCCGCGACCAGGTGGACGGTCGGCCTGGTGAGGAGCGCTGTGATGCCGAACAGCACCAGCGCCGCGAGAGCGGCGGGCAGCAGCCGGCGCGCGCTCACCCAGGCAATCGCGGCGAGCGCCGCCAGCGGCGGCAGCGCGAGTGCCGCCAGCAGCCGGTGCGCCGTGTCCCAGCCGGCGGCGCCGGAGATGACGGCCAGTGCGGTTCCGGCGACCGCGGCGAGCGCGACGAGACGGGCCCAGGCCCCCATCAGAAGCCTCTCGTCTCCTCGAGCCTGCGCCGCAGGTCGCGCAGCGGCCGCGCGCTCGTCACGTAGGGGACCGTGTCGAAGTTCCACGGCGGTGGCGGCGAGGTCGTGTACCACTCGAGCGTGTCGGCGAGCCATGGGTCGTTCCCGGCCCGCGGGCCGCTGCGCGCCGTCTTGACGACGTTCACGACGAAGATGAGCATGCCGAACGCCATCACGAACGAGCCGATCGACGAGATCATGTTGTAGACCTCCCAGAGCCCGTGCTGCTGGTAGGTGTAGACGCGGCGCGGCATGCCGAGCAGCCCGAGCAGGTGCTGCGGGAAGAACGTCACGTTGAAGCCGATGAAGACGAGCCAGAACTGGAGCTTCCCGAGGCCCTCGTCGAGGATCCGCCCGAACATCTTCGGCCACCAGTAGAAGAGGCCGGCGAAGATCCCGAAGATCGAGCCGCCGAAGAGCACGTAGTGCAGGTGCGCGACGACGAAATACGTGTCCGTCACCTGCCAGTCGATCGGGAATGTGGCCAGGAAGATGCCCGAGAGCCCGCCGATGGTGAAGACTCCGATGAACCCGAGCGCCCACAGCATCGGTGTGTCGAACGAGATGTTCCCGCGCCAGATCGTCGCGAGCCAGTTGAAGATCTTCACGCCGGTCGGGATCGCGATGATCATCGAGCTGAGCATGAAGAAGATGTCGAGGCCGACCGGCATCCCCACGGCGAACATGTGGTGCGCCCATACGAGCAAGGAGTAGAACGCGATGCCGGCCGTCGAGATCGCCACCGCCTTGTAGCCGAAGATCGGCTTGCGCGAGAAGACGGGCAGGACCTCCGAGATGATCCCCATCGCGGGCAGGATCATGATGTAGACCTCGGGGTGCCCGAAGAACCAGAACACATGCTGGTAGAGGAGCGGGCTGCCGCCGTGCGCCGGATCGAAGAAGTGCGTTCCCGCCTGGCGGTCGAGCAGCATCATCGTCAGCCCGGCCGAGAGCGTCGGGAGCACGATGATCAAGAGCCAGGCGTAGGTGACGATCGCCCACACGAACAGGGGGATCCGCATCCACGACATCCCGGGCGTCCGCATGTTGTGCACGGTCACGACGATGTTGATGGCGCCGACCAGCGACGAGATCGAGAGGATGTGCAGCCCGAGGATCCACAGGTCCTGTCCGTTGCCGGGCTCGTGGACGGTCGAGAGTGGCACGTACGACGTCCAACCAGCCTGGGCAGGCCCGTGCCTCGCGAAGAAGCTCATCATGATGACGATGCCGCCGAGCAGGTACAGCCAGTAGGAGAGCGCGTTCAGGCGCGGGAACGCCATGTCGCGGGCGCCGATCATCAGCGGGACGAGGTAGTTCCCGAAGCCCGCGAGGATCGGGACGATGACGAGGAAGATCATCGTCGTGCCGTGCACGGTCAGAACCGCGTTGTACGAGCCCTTCGTCAGGAAGTGCTCGTTCGGCGTCGCGAGCTGCGTCCGCAGGAGCAGCGCAAGGATCCCGCCGATCGCGAAGAAGAACAGCGAGGTCCAGATGTACATCAGCCCGATGCGCTTGTGGTCGACGGTCGTCAGCAGCGAGGTCAACCGGCCGCGGCGCCAGTCGGCGCGATAGGGCTCGACGCTCTCGACGTTGACCGCCATCTAGGAGCTGCCTCCCTTCGCGAACTGCTTCGTGTACGCCACGAGCGCGTCGATCTGGGCGGGAGTCCAGTTCTTGCCGACGGGCGGCATCTGTCCCTGCCCGTTGCGCAGCAGCATCTCGATGCCCTTCCGGTCGGCGAGCAGCGGGTTGCCCCCGAGCGCAGGGCCGATGTACTTGTGGTCGAGGCGGTGGCACGACTGGCAGACGCCCTGCCATTCCTCCTGCCCGACGGTCGCGCTCGACGCGTTCGCGAGGCGAGCACTGATGAAGCTGTCGTACTGCGCGCGCGGGACGACGTTCACGACACCGTCCATGTGCGCGTGCTGGATGCCGCACAGCTCGGCGCAGCGCGCGATGTAGTGGCCGACCGGCGCCTGGAACCACGTCTTGTTGATCCGGCCCGGGATCGAGTCCATCTTGCCCCCGAGGTCCGGCACCCACCACGAGTGGATGACCTCCCAGTCGAGGCCGACGATCCGCTCGTGAACCACCTCGTCGGCCGGCGCGACCATCTGGTTGATCGAGACGGCGCCGTTCGGATACCGGAACAGCCAGTAGTACTGGTGCCCTTCGACCTGGATCGTCGTCTCGTCGGCGGCAGCGGCCTTCGGCGCATCGGCGATGCCCGGCAGCTCCCAGAAGACGAACGTGCCGATCATCGCGAAGATCACGACCGGCACGACCGTCCAGAGCACCTCGAGCCGTGTCGAGCCGTGGATCTGCGGGCCCTCGGCGGTGCGTGCGCGCTTGCCGCGGCGGTACTTGATGATGAAGGCGATCAGTGCGCCCTCGACGATCAGGAAGATCACGCCGGTGAAGACCGCGACGAAGATGAACGCACTGTCGATGCGGTGCGCGTTCGGGGAGTGGGCCTCGCCCGGCAGGAAGCCGCCGTTGCCGGCGTACGCGATTCCCGTCGCCACGAGGGCGATGAAGGTCGTACCAAGAGTGGCAAGGGCGGTCCGGCGCACGCCGACTGGCATCGTATAGCGCGTGGAAGCGCGGAGCCACGTGGAGCTGCCCCCGGAGGTCGGAGACGTGTTCGACGTGTTCGTCAACGGGGTGCCGAAGCGGCGCGGCGTCGACTTCGACCAGGTCGGGCGCGCCCTCGTCTTCCGCGAGGAGCTGGCGGCGGAGGGCCGGCTCGGGTTCTGGCGCTGGGCCGGCCTGTTCTTCGGCGTGGCCGGCACGTACCGGCGAAACGACACGGTCGACGTCGTGTACCTCGACGACGGCAGGCGCACCGTGCTGAGCCTTCGGCCGACGCTGCCTGCCTGAACGGCCTGCTAGCTTCGCTGCCGTGGCCAGCGTCCAGCTCGCACGCCCGTGGCGGCTCGTGCTGTCCCGCCGGATCGCAGTGCCTGCGTTCCTGATCGCACTGACGGCGCTCTCGGCGTTCCTGCGCACGCGCGAGCTGAATGCCGGCTTCTGGATCGACGAGGGCCTGTCCGTCGGCATCGCGCATCACCACTGGTCGTCGATCCCCGGTCTCCTGCGCCAGGACGGCTCGCCGCCCGGCTACTACCTGCTGCTCGGCTTGTGGATCCGGCTCTTCGGCGACGGCGAGCGTGCGACGCACACGCTGTCGCTCCTCTTCGGGCTCGTGTGCATTCCGGCCGCGTATGCGGCGGGGCGCGCCGTCTTCGACCGCAAGACCGGCCTGATCTGCGCGACCCTCGCGGCGTTCGACCCCTTCCTGACCTACTACGCGCAGGAGACGCGGATGTACGAGGTCGAGGCTCTGCTCTCGATCGTCGTCGCCTACGCGTACGTCCAGGGGATCCTGCGCGGCCGGGACGGGTGGGCGGTCGTCCTCGTGCCGGCGCTCGCCGCGATGGTCTACGTGCACAACTGGGCGCTCTTCCTCTGCGTCGGGCTCGCCGCGGCGACGGTGTTCTGCGCGCGCCGGCGGTTGAAGCGCTTCGCACTCGTCGCCGCGGGCGTCGCATTGCTCTACCTGCCCTGGGTGCCGATCGTCCTCTCGCAGGTGCAGCACACGGGCGCGCCGTGGTCGACCTCGCCCGGCTTCCGCGATCTCGTGCTTGCGCCCGGCGCCGTGGTCAACGGCGACGCGGTGCTCGTCGCCCTCGTGCTGGTTGGCGGCGGCGGCCTGCTCGCACTTGCGGGACGCCGGGAAGATGACGAGCGCTCCATCGTGCTCGCACTGGCGACCGTGATCGCGGTGACGGTCACGCTGGCCTGGATCTCGTCGCAGGTCTCGCCGGCGTGGACGACGCGCTACTTCGCGGTCGTCCTCGGCCCGGTCCTGCTGATCGGAGCCCGCGGGCTCGCGCGGGCGGACCGGCGCGGCCTCGCGGCGCTGGCGGCGATCCTGTTCCTGTGGGCCGGCTACTCGGTGCGCGACGACAAGGAGAACGCGAGGCAGATCACGGCGGGCGTGTCGAGGTTCCTGCGTCCAGGGGAGCTCGTCGTCTCGACCCATCCAGAGCAGGTGCCCGTCCTCCGCTACTACCTGGGCCCCGGGTATCGCTTCGCGACGACGATGGGGCCGGTGCCCGATCCCCGGGTCTTCGACTGGCGCGATGCCGTTGGCCGGCTTCGGGCGTCGAACATGCAGGCCCGCGTCGACCAGACGGTTGCGGCGGTGCGCCCCGGGGCCGAGTTCGTGGTCGTATCACCCGTGTTTCGCGACTACCGCGCCTGGAATGCCACCTGGACGCATCTCGTGTGGGAGAAGTCGACGGCCTACACCTCCGCGCTCCAGCAGGATCCACGTGTCCGCCTGCTCCACCACGTCTCGACGGACGAGATCGCGCTCCGCCACAACTACTTCAAGCCGTTGCAGGCCTTCGTCTATCGCCGAGTCGGCTAGATTTGGCGGTCGCGGCCCCAGGGCGCGGCCGATCTCATGACGCATGACACCTCCCAGACGACGCTCGTCCTCGGCGGCGGCCCGGCCGGTCTGACCGCGGGCTACCTCCTGGGCCAGGCCGGCCGCAGCGCGATCGTCTTCGAGGCCGACGACCAGGTGGGCGGCATCGCCAAGACGGTCGAGCGCGACGGTTATCGCTTCGATCTGGGCGGCCATCGCTTCTTCACCAAGTCGATCGAGGTCGACACGCTCTGGCACGAGGTGCTCGGCGACGAGTTCCTGCGGCGCCCGCGGATGTCCCGGATCTACTGGAACAACCGCTACCTCGACTATCCGCTGCGCGGGCCCGATGTGATCCGCAAGCTCGGCCCGGTCGAGCTTGCGCGGTGCATGGCGTCGTACGCCCGCGCTGCCGCCCGCCGCAACAAGGTCGACGACTCGCTCGAGGATTGGGTCTCGAACCGGTTCGGCCGCCGACTGTTCGAGCTGTTCTTCAAGTCGTACACCGAGAAGGTCTGGGGCGTCCCGACGACCGAGATCCGCGCCGAGTGGGCCGCGCAGCGAATCAAGGGGCTGTCGTTCTTCTCCGCCGCGAAAGCGGCGTTCTTCGGCAACAAGGACAACAAGGTCAAGAGCCTCATCTCGGAGTTCAACTACCCGCGCTTCGGTCCCGGCCAGATGTGGGAGGCTATGCGCGGCGCGATCGAGGAGCAGGGTGGCGAGGTGCGTCTCGATGCGCGCGTCGACGGCATGGAGCTCGCCGGCCGCAGGATCGCTGGTGTCGTGGTCGGCGGTGAGACCTACGAGAGCCCGGAGTCGGTCATCTCCTCGCTGCCGCTGCGCGAGGTGGTCGAGATGATCAGCCCCGCCGCGCCCCAGACGGTGATCGACGCCGCGCGTGGACTTCGCTACCGCGATTTTCTCACCGTCGCGCTCGTGCTGGACGGCGCCGATCCATTCCCGGACAACTGGATCTACATCCACGACCCGAGTGTGCGCGTCGGCCGGATTCAGAACTTCCGCTCGTGGTCGCCGTGGATGGTCCCCGACCCGGACAAGGCGTGTGTCGGGCTCGAGTACTTCTGCTTCGCCGGAGACGACCTGTGGACGATGGACGACGACGCGCTCGTGGCGCTCGCCGCGAACGAGCTCGAGCGGCTCCGCCTCGCGCCCGCGTCCAGCGTGGATCGCGGGTTCGCGATCCGCGTGCCCAAGGCGTATCCGATCTACGACGCCGACTACGCGGAGCGCGTCGAGACGATCCGGGCGTGGCTCGACGGGATCGAGAACCTGCAGCAGGTCGGCCGCAACGGCCTCCACCGCTACAACAACTCGGATCACTCGATGCTGACGGCGATGCGCGCGGTCGACAACGTCCTCACGGGCGCGCACCACGACATCTGGGCGGTCAACGCGGAGAGCGTCTATCACGAGACCGATGTGGCCGACGAGCATCCGTACCGCACCGCCCCCGAGACGCCTGAGATGCAGGTGCTCGCGACCTCACACACTGAGTAGGCGGCTCCTTCTCCCTGCCTCGGTCGTCGGGGCCGCGGGCCTCCTGACCTGGCTCGCTCTGCCGACGGTCTGGTGGTCGCCGCTGAACGTCGACGAGGAGCTGACCCTCCGGCTCGGCGACTACTCGTTCCGCCACATCTTCCACATCGTCTCGACGCAGCGCGGCGGTGGGCCCCTGCACTTCTGGCTCGAGCACTTCCTGCTCGGCTGGTGGCCGGGCCTGCCCGCGCTCCGGGTGCCGTCGCTCGTCTTCCTCTGTCTCGCGCTGCCGGCGGTCGCGCTGATCGTGCGCCGTCTGCTCGACGACGACGAGGCAGCCGCCGCGGTCGTGCTCCTGACGGCGGCGTCGCCGATCCCCGTGCTCTACGCGACATTCGGCCGGCCCCACACGATGCTCTTCGCGTGGCTCATGTGGTCGACCGTCCTGGTCCTGAAGGCCGCGCACGGCGGCAGCCGGCGCCTCTGGGTCGCCGGCGGTGCGGCGCTCGGCCTCTCGGTGTTCGTGCATCCGACGGCGCCGCTCTACGCACTGACGGCGTTCGCCGGCGCGCTCGTGTTCGCGCCACGTTCACCGCGGCTGGTCGCGCGTGAGGCGTGGCCCGGCGCCGCCGCGCTGCTGCTCACGTTCGTCCCCTACTACGTGCGCACCCTGCATGTGCTCGGCGACCGGTACGGCGTCGGCTCGGGGCAGGCGCGCGGCCGGACGTTCTCCGGACGGCCGGTCTGGGAGGACGCGCTGCATTTCGTCGCGCCCGGCCGCCACGATCTGAACTACTTCACGGCTCTGGCGCTGATCGGTGTGGTCGCATTGCTCGTGTGGCGCCGCCACCGGACGCTCGCGTTCTGCGCGATCACCATCGCCGCTCCGGTGCTCTTCTTCTCGTTCGTGCCGGCCAACGGGGACTCGGCGCTGTTCTTCGACCGCTACATGATCCCGGTCACGCCGGCGTTCCTCACGGTCGTGGTCGCCGGCTGCGCCGCGATCGCGCGTTGGGCCGGCCCGTGGCGGCTCCTCGTGCTCGCGCTTCTCGTCGCGGGCCTGCTGGCAATCGAGATCCGGTACGACGTGCACCATCGAGATGCCGTGCACAGGATCGGCGTCGACGCGGTCACGCACGCCGTCGCCCGAGAGCCTGCGGGCTCGATCCTCTTCGGATCGACAGGGACCTCGGGCGCGCTGTTCTCGTCGTTCGACTACGGGCACCCGGCCAACATCCTCGACCACCTCGTCGCGTTGCGGGTGTCCTCGGTCCGGCTCGTGGACGACGACTCGTGCGAGCGGGTGGAGCCGTTCCTGCACGGCCTGTCCGGGAAGCGATTCGGCGTGTGGGTGTTCTACGCGGCGTCCGGGGCCGAGGCGAAGGCGGGCGCCAGAGCGCTCGGCGTCCAGCCGGTGGACGGCCACTACTTCGTCGTGCGCTCGCCGCGGCCGGCAGCCCCGCGTGCGCTCATTCGGGAAGGTCTCGCGCTGCGTGAGCGCTGGAAGCGCGCGGTGCCGTTCAACCAGCGCGTCGACGAGCTGCTCCGGAGCGACCGGCAGCTGCTTGCAGGGACGTGTGTGCCGTACGGAGAGCTCGGGGACCCCGACATCTCGCCGCACTGGCCGCCGGTCGCGACGAGCCACCAGTAGGAAAAGGGTGTGAGTGGCCCGCGGAGGCGAGCCCGTACCCGGATCGGGGATCGGCCGCAGGCCGGCTTGCGGCGATGGTGTGAACATGAGTGCGACCGTCCTCGTGGTGGACGACCAGCAGATCGTCCGCGACGTGATCCGGCTGGCGCTGGAGCGCGCCGGGTACACCGTCATCGAGGCGGGCTCGCCCAGCTGCGCCCTCGAGCTCGCACGTGCCGATGCGCACATCGACCTGCTCGTCACCGACGTCGTCATGCCCGAGATGGATGCGTTCGAGCTCGCCGACCGGATCACGTCGAGGCTGCCGGGCCTGCGGATCCTCTACACGTCGGGCTACACGGACGCGACGGCCGAGGGGCCGTTCATCCAGAAGCCCTTCACTCCCGCTCAGCTCGTCGCCAAGGTCGGGGCCGTCCTGACGGCGTAGGTCCGGGTGACGCGGTAGTCTCGCGCACGGCCGTGACGCGTGTCCTCATCTTCACCGCGACCGTAGGCGAAGGCCATGACCTGCCTGCACGGACGCTCGCCGATCAGCTGCGCGAGGAATCCCCCGACTCGGAGATCGTGACCGAGGACGGCCTGCGCGCGATGGGCCGCGGCTTCGTGCTCGTGAACGAGAAGGCGGCGGGTGTGGTGTTCTTCCGGCTCGGGCTGCAATGGCTCTGGGACGCGACCTTCTGGCTGTGCGTCGGCTTCGGTCCGACGCGCCGACTGACGCAGTTCGCCGTGCACGCCTTCGGGTCGAGGGGCGTGCTGCGGCTGATCCGCCGCGTGCGGCCCGACGTGATCGTCTCGGTCTATCCGATGACGACCGAGGTGCTCGGCAAGCTGCGCCGCACCGGCCGGCTCGACATCCCCGTCGCCGCCGCGATCACCGACCTGGCAGCGATGCACTACTGGGCCGCCCCGGGAATCGATCTGCATCTCGTGATCCATCCCGAGTCGATCGAGGAGGTGCGCGAGGTCGCCGGGGCGGACTCGGAGGTCCAGGTCGTGCACGGCTTGACGAGACCGGAGTTCGCGAAGCCGTGTGACTCGCACGCGGCCCGCGCCTCGCTCGGGCTGCCCTCCGACGGCAAGGTCGTGCTGGTCTCCGGGGGCGGCTGGGGGGTGGGCGATCTCGAGAGCGCGGTCGACGCGGCGCTCGCTTTGGACGGCACCGTCGTCGCCTGCCTGTGCGGGCGGAACGAGGAGCTGCGCGAGAGACTCCGCGCGCGCTACTCGGGCGATGACCGGGTGCGGGTGGTCGGCTTCACGGAGCAGATGAGCGAATGGCTCGCGGCCGGAGACGCGCTCGTCCACTCGACCGGCGGCCTGACGGTGCTCGAGGCGTACGTCCGAGGCTGTCCGACGATCTCGTACGGCTGGGGCCGCGGGCACATCCGCGTCAACAACGCCGCGTTCCGGCGCTACGGGATAGCCGAGGTCGTCGAGAGCGAGGACGACCTGGACCGCGCGCTGCGCGGAGCGCTCGTGACGCGGCACGCGCCGGGGCTCGCGCTCGCCGCGATGCCGTCCGCCGCCTCGCTCGTGCTCGCCCTCGTCGCGTGACCTGGTTCACGCCCGCGCTCGCCGCCTACGTCCCTCGGCTCGCGGACCACCTGCAGCTCGATCGCCGGGTCGACCGTCCGGTCGTCGCCGTCACCTTCGACGACGGGCCGCACGCACAGGGAACGCCCGCGGTGCTGGAGGAGCTCGCCCGGCGCGGTGCGAACGCCACGTTCTTCCTGGTCGGCGAGCAGGTCGTGCAGCGTCCGTCACTCGCGCGCGAGATCGTCGCGGCGGGACACGAGGTCGCGGTGCACGGCTACCGCCACACGCTGTTGCTCCGCCGGCGGGTGAAAGCGGTCGCCGACGACCTCGACCGCGCGGTCGATGCGATCGGCGAGGCGACCGGGATGCGCCCGACCCTCTACCGGCCGCCGTACGGCGTTCTCAGCTCGGGCGCGCTGGCCCACGTGCGGGCACGCGGGTGGCGGCCGCTGCTCTGGTCGACCTGGGGCCGCGACTGGGAGCGGCGGGCGACTCCGCAGGGGATCGCGCGCCGCGCGACGCGGGGGCTACGCGCCGGCGACGTCGTGCTCCTCCACGACTCCGACGCTTACAGCTCGGCGGACTCTTGGCGTAGGACGGCCGCTGCGCTGCCGTCGGTGCTCGACGCGGTCGCCACTCTCGGCATTCCGGCCTCGTCGGTCACCCAGTCGACGTAGCGCTGCACGCCTTCGGCGAACGGAGTCGTGGGCTCCCAGCCGAGCTCCCGGGCGGCGCGCTCGCCGGAGATGTTGCCGCCCTTCAGGTCGCCGGCGCGCCCCTCGATGTGGACGATGGGCACGTCTCCGACGACGTCACGGACCGTGCGCGCGATCGAGCGGACGCTCGTGTTCTCGCGTCCGACGAGGTTGTAGACGCGGTTCGCGGCGGCCGGGACGAGCGAGACGGCCACGCCGTCTGCGAGGTCCTCCACGTAGACGAAGCGCCTGGACTGGGTGCCGTCGCCTGCGATCGTGAGCGGCTGCCCCGCGAGCGCCTTCGCGGTGAACGCGGCGACCACCGCGGTCGGCCGCGAGCGGGGCCCGTAGGGGATGCCGAACCGGAGGATGGTGTGCTCGAGCCCGTAGAGCTCCGTGTAGGCCGCCGTGTACATCTCGCCGGCGATCTTCGTGGCGGTGTAGAAGTGCTTCGGGAGCCCGAGCGGCGTGTCCTCGTCGACCGCCTCGGGACCGGCCGCGTCGCCGTACACCCAGATCGTGCTCGCGTAGACGAACCGGCCGATCTCGAGCTCGCGCGCTCCGTCGAGCAGCGTCTGCGTGCCGCGGACGTTGACCCGGTCGGCCAGGGCAGGATCCTTCGTGACCTGGTCGACGTCTGCAAGCGCGGCGAGATGGACGACCGCGTCGCAGCCCCGGAGCGCAGCGCGGACGGCGTCGCGGTCGCAGAGGTCGCCCAGCACCGTGTCCACGTCGGCCGCGCGGTGGTGCGGCGAAGGCACGAGGTCGAAGTTCCGAGGCTCGAGCCCTCGCGCTTGAAGACGATCGACGACATGGGATCCGATGAACCCCGAGCCGCCGGTGACGAGCACTTTCATTGAATCGCCTCCTCGCGTGATTCTGGTCGGTAGTAGAGCGGCACGCACCAGTGATTCTGCGCCACCCAGTCCGAGTTCGGGAGGTCCACGGGTTTACCGAGCACCCGGTGGCACGGTTCGTCGTACACCTTGCCGGTCGAACGTTCGATCGGCTCGAAGACGATGTACTTGTAGAAACCCGACCTCATCCCGTCGGGCAGCTGCAGCCGAGAGGCGTAGAGCGGATCGAGATGCGTCCGCGCCGCCTCGTTCTTCCACCCGGTGATCTCGTCGAGCCGCGTCGTCTGCACGAGCCCGATCGCCGCGGTGAACTCGTTGAGCCGGAAGTTCAGGCCTTGCACCGCGTAGTCGGGCTTGCCGTAGTTGCGAAACGCGCGCGCGAACTCGACCACCTCGGGGTTCGAGGAGACGAGCATGCCGCCTTCGCCTGTCGAGATCGTCTTGGTCGGCGCGAACGACCAGATCCCGGCGTCGCCCCAGCTGCCGGCTCGGCGGCCGTTCCACTCGGCGCCGTGCGCGTGGGCGCAATCCTCGAGGAGGACGATCCCCTCGCTCCGGCAGAGCTCCGCGATCCGGTCGGACTCGAACGCCAGGTGGCCGCCGATGTGGACGAGGAAGACCGCACGCGGCTTGTGCTCGTGCACCTTCCGCTCGAGGTCCTCGAACGACATGCAGAGGTCGTCGCGGTTGCAGTCGACGAATTCGACGTTGGCGCCTGCACTGATCGCCGCCAGCGGGGTCGCCATGAAGGTGTTCGACGGGCAGAGGACGGTCTCGCCGCGAACGCCCGCCCACTCGAGCGCAGCGAGCGCCGCGCCCGTCCAGCCGTTGAACGCCGCCGCCTCGAGCCGGTTCCAGGTCGACCACTCGCGCTCGAACTCGGCGGTGAGCTCGCCCTCCGACCAGCGCTCGGAATCGAGCACGCGATCCCAGAGCTGGTGGAGCAGGGCACGGTCGCGATGGTCGAAGCCGATCGCGAAGCGCGACAGCTCGGTCGAGAGATCGGGGGCCAACATCGCGCCCTACCCTATATCGGGGGCCTGAGGGCCTCGCTCGAAACTGAACCAACTCTGAACGAACCGGCGGGGGCGGCGTGCCTGCCCCGGCCTCAACCGGCCAGCCCGGCCTCGCGCAGAGGCCTGCGCCCCCAGGCGTAGTTCGTCGCGTACCAGCCGCCGAACGGGAGCAGCGTCACGCCTTCGTCGCTCGACTGGATGAACCAGCCGTTGCCGAGGTAGAGAGCGGTGTGGTCGACCTCGCTCGGGCTCGAGCGCCGTCCGTGCGCGCCGAAGAACATCACGTCGGCGGGTTGGAGCTTCGCGGCCGGGATCAGATCGCTGCGCGGCACCTCGCCGCTCATCTGGTAGGTCGTCCGGCCGCGCAGCACGCCTGCGAGCGCGCCCTCGCCGGAGTACTGCGTCAGCTTGTAGACGCGCCACACGAAGCCGGAGCAGTCGAAGCCGCCGGCGGAGTGGACGCCGAACAGCGTCTCGGCGGTCGGGCTCGTCCCGCCCCAGACGTACGGGTAGCCGACGTAGTGCACCGCCGTCGTGAGGATCCGGCGCTGCCAGGGCGTGAGCGTGGGCAGAGTGAACCCGTCGGCCGCCTGCTGCACCACGGCCACCGACGCGTCGGTGAGCTGCAGGAGCTGTGCGAACGAGTACGCGGCCTCGGCGCGCGTCGCGGCCTGAGAGGGGAGCAGCTCGAGGTCGTCCTGGGCGGCGGGATGGTTGAGTCGCAGCTCGAGCATCCGTGCAATCGCTTCGGTGCCGGTGTTCGGCGGCGGTCGAAGCCCCGCGCGCTGGAGTGTCCCCTGAATCTCGCGTGCGGCGGCGCCGAGCCCGAGGTAGGCGACGAGCGCAGCGTCGAGCTGTTTCACCGACACCGGACGCGTGGGGGCAACAGCGTGGTAGAGCGCGTGCTGGATCGCGGTCTGCACCGAGGCGGCCGCTGGCGGCGCCGGCAGCGACGACTTGGCGATCGGCAGCGCGACGGGCGCAGTCGGTGCCGTCGTGACGGCGCCCGGGGCATTCGCCACCGTGATCTGCCAGACGGCGATCGCGTAGCCGCCGCCGGCGAAGGCGACGTTGACCGCCAGCTGATGCGGGCCGTCTGAGAGCGTGGTCGTGTCGAGCTCGAGCACGTAGGGCGCGTCGAGCGCCGTCCCGACCTCGGTGCCGTCGACGGCGAAGTCCACGCGCGCGACCGTGTTGTCCGGAGCCTGGATCTCGAGCGGGACCGTTCCGCCGACAGTTGCGCCGGCGCCGACGGTCGAGAGGATCGCGAGCGGGCTGGGCGGGGGCGGCGCGGCCTGGGGCGGATGCTGGAGCGCGTCGGTCGTCCGGACTGCGTCGGCGAGCGCCGCCTGGGTGAGGGGCGCCTGGGGCGCGAAGTTCGAGGTGGACGTCCCGAGGACACCGGCCTTCGTGACGGCTCGGATCTGCGGTGCGGCCCAGTTGCGCACCGACGCTCCCGCAGTGCAGGCGAGGACACCCGCGAGCACCGCGAGGAACATGCTTCGACGTAGAACTGCCATGACCTCTTCGGGTAGTCGTCCGGATCGCGGTGGGATCGCATCCCCCGAAAGGTGCAGCGGCAGGTTCGAGCCGCAGCCCGAACCTGCCGTTCGGGCCTGCCGCCTAGGGCCAGTACGTCGGGAAATCCGCGCCGAGCAGGGACGTGAGGATGAGGGCCGCTGCTGCGGCCAGCGTGATGATCCGGCTCATGTCTGGGCTGTCTCCTTGGTGGTGGGTTGACAGCCCCCGGGGGCGCCGGCGCATTCTCTTCGCCCATCGCCGGGAAGCCAACGTGCCGAGTCAACACGCTTGACCACAGGCAACTAGACTTGCGCCGGTGCCCCGGTCCCTGACGACCCACATCGACTCGCCCCGCGAGGTCGGAATCCGTCTGAAGGCAGCGCGCGAGCGGGCGGGCCTGTCGCAGCGCCAGCTCTCATTCCCCGGCTGCACCGCGGCCTACATCTCGCGGATCGAGGCCGGAGCCCGGGTGCCGTCGCTCCAGATGATCAACCAGCTCGCCCTGCGGGTCGAGGTCTCCGGCCAGTGGCTCGCGACCGGCGTGGACTCGGAGCCGCTCGAGCCGCTGCAGCTGGTCGAGGCGGAGGTCGCACTCCGGCTCGGCGAGGTCACCGAGGCCGAGCGCCTCTACCGCGCCCACCTGCAGCCCGGCGATCCGGCCCGCGCGACCGCGCTCGCCGGTCTCGGTCAGATCGCATTTCGCGGCGAGCAGGTTGGACAGGCGATCGAACTGCTCGAGCAGGCGCTCGAGGCGCGCAAGGGGAGCACGCTGGCCGATCCCGGCGCCGTCGACACCCTCGGCCGTGCCTACGCGATCGCGGGGGCGATGGAGTCGTCGATCGCGCTGTTCGAACGAGCATGCGCGGAGGCCGCCGCAGCGAATGCCTCACTCGAGCAGCTCCGGTTCTCGGTGCTGCTCGCGAACGCCCTGATCGACGTGGGAGCGTTCGGCAAGGCCGAGCAGGCGCTCGCCGACGTGATCCGGATCGCGGACGGCACCACCGATCCGGTGACGTCCGCCCGCATCTTCTGGTCGCAGTCCCGGCTCCACTCGATGCGCGGCGAGCCGGCGCTCGCGGGACGCTATGCGCGGCGCGCGCTCGCGATCCTGGAGCGGACGGAGAACAACGCCTACGTCGCGATGGCCTACCACCTCGCCGCCTACGCCGAGATCGAGTCCGGGCAGTTCGAGGAGGCGCTCTCCCTCCTCGGGCGAGGCCGAGAGCTGTTCGGGGACGAGATCGGCAAGCGCGACGAGGCGCGGTTCTCGATCGAGGAGGCTCGCGCCCTGGTCGGCCTCGAGCGCTACGCCGAGGCCGCGCGTGCCGCGTCGAGGGCACTCGAGCTGCTCGAGTCGATGCAGCCCGCCGATCGCGGGCGCGCGTGCGTCACCCTGGCGGACGTCTTTCTCGCGTCGGGGGACCGCGTCCGCGGCCGGCTGTTGCTCGAGCAGGGCCTCGACGATCTGATCGAGCACGGCAATCGCTTCGCACTCGACGCCGGCCGTCGGCTCGCCGACCTGCTCGAGTCCGAGGGCGACACCGCCGGCGCGTTCGAGGTGCTGAAGCGTGCGACGGCCGCCGCGGCAGCCGCGCCGGGGCCGGGCGTCACGGCGTAACCGACCGCCGGTTCACGAAAACGTTCTCACGGGCGGCGTGCAGCCCGACCGCGAGCGCCCCGGTCAGCACGGCGGCATCGCCGAGGCTCGACACCTCGAGCTGCGGCGGAGCGGGCAGCCAGCCGGCGAGCAGCGCACGGATCGCCGCCAGGTCCGCATTCGCTCCGATCCCGCCGCCCAGCACGACGAGGCCGACGTCGGTGACCGCGGCGATCGGTGCCAGATGCAGTGCGATCCGGCGCGCTGCTTCCGCCACGACCCGTCGTGCGACGGGCTCGCCGGCCCGTGCGGCGGCGAACACCGAACGGGGGTCATAGGGCGGCGTCATGCCGATCTGCTGCGCGTAGGAGGCCAGTGCCCCGGCGCAGGGATCGATGTCCTCCGTCATGCCGACGCGCAGGTAGTCGAGCTCTCCGGCCGCCCCAGTGTGGCCGCGATGCAGCTCGCCGCGGAGCACGAGGCCGGCGCCGAGGCCGGTGCCGATCGAGATGAAGACGAAGTCGGCGACCCCTCGCGCCACGCCGCGCCACCGCTCGCCGAGCGCCGCCAGGTTGATGTCGTTCTCGAGCGAGACGGGCAGTCCGAGCCGGTCGGACAACAGGCCGCCGAAGTCGCTGTCCTCCAGTCCGGCGACGTTCATCGCGAGCTTGATCGTCGAGCCCTGCACGGCACCGGGCACTCCCAGCACGACGCAGTCGACGACCCGGGCGTCGATCCCACCTGCGTCGAGCAGCGACCGCGCGAGCTGTTCGATCGTCTCGAGCGCGGAGGCGGCGTCCGCCTCCGCGAGCTCGAGGTCCTGGCGGGCGCGGACCTCGCCGTCGAGGTCGCAGACGGCACCGCGGACGAAGCGCGCGCCGAGATCCAGCCCGAGGACGAACGCCGCCTCCGGGACAGCCTCGAAGAATGTCGCGCCGTAACTCGGTCCTGCGCCGTCGTGGGCCGCCTCGCGCACGAGCCCCGCCTGCACCAGCGACTGGAGCGCCAGGGAGACGGTTGGCTTGGAGATGCCGACGCGCCGGGAGATCTCGGCGCGGGAGATCGGCGGGGCGGACCGGATGGCGTCGAGGACGGTTCGCTCGTTGAGATCCTTGAGCAGCGGGGGCGTCGCGTGGCTCTTGGCCATGGAGTAAGCAAGCTTAACCAGAGCGGCCGCTCGTATGGCTTGACAGGGGCAAAACCGCGGGAATAGTCTCTCGTCTAGTTCGGAACCTTTACCAAAAGAGTGCGGGGAGGTCGCATGAACAAGCGCTACGTCGCGGCAGTGGCTTTTCTGATCGGAGCGCTGGCGGTTGCCGCCGCCGCCACCGCCGGGAGCGCGCATCGTGCGGCTCCCACGAAGCTCACGATCTGGGTCGGCTGGAGCGCCGGGCACGAGCTGACGACCTTCAAGAAGGTCGCGGCCCAGTACGACGCGCAACATTCCGACGTGACCGTGAATGTCGTCGGCGGCATCGACGACAACAAGATCGTGGCGGCGATTCGTTCGGGCACTGCCCCGGACGTCGTCAGTTCGTTCAACTCCTACAACGTCGGCAACTACTGCGGGTCGGGTGGTTGGATCGACCTGTCGCCGTACATGAAGAAGGACAACATCAGCGCGTCGCTGTTCCCGCCGGCACCGCGGTACTACACGCAGTACGCCGGCAAGCGGTGCGCGCTGCCTCTCCTCGCCGACGACTACGGCCTCTATTACAACAAGTCGATGTTCAAGGCGGCCGGCATCGCCCATCCGCCGAAGACGATCTCGGAGCTGACCGCCGACGCGAAGAAGCTCACCGTCCGGAACAAGGACGGGTCGATCAAGGTCGCCGGGCTCGACCCGATCATCGGCTTCTACGAGAACGTCCCCGAGCGCTGGATCACGTCGTTCGGCGGAAAGTGGAACGACGCCCAGGGTCACGCGATCCTCGGCAAGGACCCCGCCTGGGCGAAATGGGCCAAGTGGCAGAAGAGCCTCGTGGACTGGTACGGCTACAAGAACCTGATCCGGTTCCAGGCCGGGCTGGGCGACGAGTTCTCGGCCTCGCAGGCGTTCGAGAAGGGCAAGCTCGCGATGAACCTCGACGGTGAATGGCGCGTCGCCTTCATCCAGAACGAGCACCCGAGCCTCAACTACGGGACGGCGCCGATGGCCGTCGACGACGCCCACCCCGAGCTGTACGGGTCGGGCTACATCAACGGCACCATCATCGGCATCCCGCGCGGGGGCCACCACGTCGACCAGGCGTGGGCGCTCGTCAAGTACCTGACCACCAACAACCACGCGCTCGCGGTTCTCTCGAACGGCCTGCGCAACGTGCCGACGACGAGTGCCTCCTTGCACTCGCCCGAGTTGACGCCGGACGCGCACTTCTCGACGTTCCTGAAGATCTTCGGGAATCCGAAGTCGAGCACGTCACCGATCATGGCCTCTGGTGTCGCCTACACGAACCTGGCGCAGAACTTCTTCACGAAGTGGCAGGCAGGCGACGTCAATGACCTCACTGCGGGGCTGAACAAGCTCGACACGCAACTCGACGCCCAGGTCGCCCAGGCCAAGGGCGGCGGGGTGCCGTGAACGATGGTCTAGTGGCGAACGCGGCCGGGGCTTCGGCTCCGGCCGCGCCGCCGCGGAGACGCGGGCGGCGCCGGAGCGATTGGCGCCGCCGCCGGCTCGTGCTCGTCCTGATGTCCCCGTGGATCATCGGCTTCTCGGTGTTCTTCGGCTACCCGCTCGTGATGAGCGCGTATCTGTCGTTCAACCACTACGACCTGCTCTCGTCGCCACGGTGGGTCGGGCTCGCGAACTACCGCTACATGTTCAACGTCGATCCGCAGTTCTGGACATCGGTGGAGAACACGTTGATCTGGATGGTCGGGATCGCGGTGCCGCTGCAGGTCCTGTTCGCGTTCGTGGTCGCCGCGACGGTCGCCCGCATCAAGTCGGGCGGCGGTGTCTTCCGGACGATCTTCTACCTGCCTGCGCTCGCGCCGCCGGTGGCCGCAACGCTCGGCTTCGTCTACATCCTCAATCCGGCGACCGGGCCGGTGAACACGATCCTCGGGCACCTGGGGATCACCGGCCCGCTCTGGTTCCAGGATCCGGCGTGGTCGAAGCCGTCGCTGATCATGCTCGGGATGTGGGGCATCGGGAACGTGATGGTCATCTTCCTCGCGGCCGTGCTCGACGTGCCGCAGCATCTCTACGAGTCGGCGGAGCTCGACGGCGCAGGCCCGTTCCAGCGGCTGCGCTGGGTGACGCTGCCGACGATCAGTCCCGTCCTCCTGTTCGCCGTCGTGCTGGGCGTGATCCAGGGGCTGCAGTACTTCACGCAGGCGTACGTCGCCGCGGGCGTCGCAGCCGGCCAGGCCTCCCAGGCGGCCGACGTCACGTCCGTCAACCTCGGCTACCCGCTCGACTCGACGCTCTTCTATCCGATCCTGCTGTACGAGCACGGGTTCAGCGAGTTTCAGATGGGCTATGCCTCGGCGCTCGCGATGCTGCTGCTCGCCGTCTCGTTCGCGGTCACGCTCGTGATCGTCCTGAACTCCCGCCGGTGGGTGCACCAGGCGGTGCCGAGGTGACCACCGCGCCGGTCACGACCGGCACGACCCTCGTCCGTCGCCGGCCGCCGGCCCGCGTGCGCCGACGCCGGCTCGTCAACACGGTTGCCACCCACGCGGTCCTGATCGCACTCGCGATCGCGTTCCTCTTGCCGTTCGTCTTCATCACGCTGACGGCGCTCATGACGAATGAGCAGGCCCTGTCGTCCCAGCTCTGGCCGCATCCGTTCCGGTTCAGGAACTTCATCGACGTCTTCACGACGGCTCCGCTCCTTCGCTGGACGTTCAACACGCTGGTCTACTCGTGCCTCGCGACGCTGGGCGTGCTCGTGTCGTCGGTGCCCGTCGCGTATGCGCTCGCCCGTGTGCGCTGGCGCGGGCGCAACCTCGCGTTCATGGTCGTGCTGATCGCGTTGATGCTGCCGCCGCAGGTCACGGTCGTCCCGCTGTACGTGATGTGGGCAAAGCTGCACCTCGTCGGCACGCTGTGGCCGGTGATCCTGCCGAACTGGTTCGGCGATGCGTTCTCGATCTTCCTGCTCCGCCAGTTCTTCCTGACGATCCCCGAGGAGTATCTCGACGCGGCGCGGGTCGACGGCTGCGGCGAGCTGCGCATCCTGTTCACCGTCGTCACCCGGCTCGCCAAGCCGGCGCTCGCCGCGGTCGCGCTCTTCTCGTTCCTCTACACGTTCAACGACTTCTTCCTGCCGCTGCTCTACGTCGGCGAGAACTCGCACAACTGGGTCCTCTCGATCGGGCTCGCCCAGTTCCGTTCGTTCCACCAGGTGCAGTGGAACCTGACCATGGCGGCGACCCTGCTCGTGATGGCCCCGGTGATCATCCTGTTCTTCCTCGCCCAGCGTGCATTCGTCGAGGGCGTGACGCTCACAGGGGTGAAGGGGTGAAGGTCGCAGTCGTCGGTGGCGGCTCGACCTACACGCCCGAGCTCGTCTCGGGGCTCTCGCGGCTCGACGTCGACGAGTTCGTGCTGCACGACGTCGACGCCGGGCGGCGCGATGTCGTCGGCGGGCTCGCCCGACGCATGCTCGACCGCCAGGGCTACCGGGGCGGGTTCGTCGTCACGGGCGACCTCGACCTCGCCGTCGCACGCGCGGACTTCGTGCTCGTGCAGATTCGCGTCGGCGGACAGCAGGCTCGGCTCGCGGACGAGACCGCGCCGCTCGCGTGCGGCTGCATCGGCCAGGAGACGACGGGCGCGGGCGGGCTCGCCAAGGCGCTGCGCACGGTTCCCGTGGTGCTCGAGATCGCAGAGCGCGTGCGCGCGCTGTCCGACGCCTGGATCGTCGACTTCACGAACCCGGTCGGCATCGTCACGCGCGCCTTGCTGGACGACGGCCACCGCGCGATCGGGCTGTGCAATGTCGCGATCGGGCTCCAGCGCCGTTTCGCCGCCTGGCTCGGAGTCGAGCCGTCCCGCATCGTCGTCGACCAGGTCGGCCTGAACCACCTCACGTGGGCCCGGCGGGCTCTGCTCGACGGACGCGACGTGCTGCCGGAGCTCCTCGCCGAGCACGGTGACGAGATCGCCGCCGACCTGGAGCTGCCGGCACGGCTGCTCGGCGAGCTCGGGGCGGTGCCGTCGTACTACCTCCGCTACTTCTACGCGCACGACGAGGTGCTGCGCGAGCAGCTGGACGGCGTGCCGCGCGCGCAGGTCGTCGCCGAGATCGAGGAGCAGCTGCTCGAGCTCTACCGCGACCCCCGGCTCGTCGAGAAGCCCGCTCTGCTGGAGCAGCGTGGAGGAGCGTTCTACAGCGAGGCCGCCCTGGGCCTCGTCGCGTCGCTCGTCTCGGGGGACGGCGCGGTCCACGAGGTCGATGTGCGCAACGACGGCACGCTCGCCGGGCTCGCGCCGGACGACGTTGTCGAGGTCCCCGCCCGCGTCACCCGGGCCGGCGCCGAGCCCTTGGCGCAGAGCCCGCTCGCGCCCGAGCTGCTCGGGCTCGTGCAGCACGTCGCGGCCTACGAGCGCCTCGCCGTGGCGGCCGCGCGGTCGCGTGCGGTGCTCGACGTCAAGAAGGCGCTGCTCGCGCACCCGCTGATCGCGCAGTACGCGATCGCGGAGCAGCTGCTCGACCGCCTGGCGGCGGAGGTGCTCGCATGATCCTGGCCGTCGACGGCGGGAACTCCAAGACCGATGTGGCGCTGCTCGCCGAGGACGGCACGCTGCTCGCGCACGTCCGCGGACCCCTCAGCTCGCCCCACCATCTCGGGCTTGCGGGCTGCGTCGACACGCTCCAGGATCTCGTCGACCAGGCCGGGCTGCAGGGGAGCGCCGGTCTCGCGCAGATCATGCTCGCGGGGCTCGACTTTCCGGAGGAGGAGGACGTCGCGCGTGCCGCGTTCGAGACGTGCGGCTGGGCCGACCGGACGCGCGTCGGCAACGACACGTTCGCCGTGCTGCGCGCCGGCACCGAGCGCGGCTGGGGGATCGCCGTGACCTGCGGCGCAGGCATGAACTGCGTGGGCGTGTCGCCGGCGGGCGACCACGTTCGCTTCCCGGCGCTCGGCGACGTCACCGGCGACTGGGGCGGCGGGTACGACGTCGGGCTCGCGGCGATCGGCGCCGCAGCGCGGAGCCAGGACGGCCGCGGCCCGGCCACGGTGCTCGAGCAGCTGGTGCCGGAGCACTTCGGCGCCGCGACGCCGCTCGAGGTCGCACGCTCGATCCACGACGGGCGCCTGCCGCGCCGCCGCGCGATCGAGCTCGCGCCTGTCGTGATGACGGCCGCCGCCACCGACGCGACTGCACGGCTCATCGTCGAGCGGCTGGTGTCGGAGGTTGCCGCCTTCGCCCGGGCAGCGGCAGAGCGCCTCGGTCTCGACGAAGCCGAGGTGGTGGTCGGCGGCGGGCTGATGCGGGCAGCGGACGATGCCGTCGTCGCCCGGATCGACGCGGCGCTCCCCTCGGGATTGACGGTTCACCGGACGAGTGCGCCGCCGATCGTCGGGGCGGCGCTGCTCGCCTTCGACGAGCTCGGCGCCGACGGCGGCGTCCATGCTCGGGTGCGCGAGCAGCTGGTCGGCGCAGTCTCCGACCTCGAGGAGGCGGGAGCGCGCTGATGGCGACCGTCACGTTCGAGCAGGCGACGAGGATCTATCCGGGGACCGAGATACCGGCGGTCGACGCCCTCGATCTCGCGATCGCCGACGGCGAGTTCCTCGTCCTCGTCGGCCCCTCCGGATCGGGCAAGACGACGGCGCTGCGCATGCTCGCCGGGCTCGAGGAGGTCGACGCAGGCACGATCCGGATCGGAGAGCGCGACGTCACCGACCTCCAGCCGAAACAGCGCGACGTCGCGATGGTGTTCCAGAACTACGCGCTCTACCCCTACCTCACCGTGGCTGCGAACATCGCGTTCCCGCTGAAGGTCGCACGTGTGCCGAAGTCCGAGCGCGAGGCGCGCACGCGCGCCGTCGCAGAGCTGCTCGATCTGGTCCCCTACCTCGAGCGCAAGCCGGGCCAGCTGTCCGGCGGGCAGCGGCAGCGCGTCGCGATGGGGCGCGCGATCATCAGGGAGCCGAGCGTGTTCCTGATGGACGAGCCGCTGTCGAACCTCGACGCGAAGCTCCGCGTGCAGATGCGCGCGGAGATCGCCGGCCTTCAGTCTCGCCTCGGCACCACGACGGTGTACGTCACGCACGACCAGTCGGAGGCGATGACACTCGGCAACCGTGTGGCCGTGCTGGCGGACGGCAGGCTGCAGCAGTGCGACACGCCGCGCACCCTGTACGAGCGACCGGAGAACGTCTTCGTCGCCGGCTTCATCGGCTCGCCTTCGATGAATCTCTGCTCGGCCCGCTGCGAGGACGGCGCCATCGCGTTCGGCGGCGTCAGCCTGACGGCGCCCGCGGGAGTGGAGACCGGAGAGGTCGTCGTCGGGCTCCGCCCGGAGTCGCTCGAGCTCAGCGCCGAGGGCATCCCGTGCGAGGTGGAGGTCGTCGAGGAGATCGGAGCCGACGCGTACGTGTTCACCGCTGCAGAGGTCGGCAAGCTGGTGGCTCGGGTCGATGCGAAGCGGGCACCCGAACGGGGGGCGCGGATCGCGTTGCGCCCGAACGGCGACGAGGCGCACCTCTTCGATCCCGCGACGGGAAGCAGAATCTCCGGCTGCTAGGCTCCGCCATGGCCGTTGCGCCGCCGCGCGTGAAGCCGAAGCTCCGTGGTGTGTTCCACGAGTTCGCGTTTTTCGCTGCACTCGGGCTCGGGATCCCGCTCGTGCTCACCGCCGATCCCGGCAAGGGGCGCTTGTCTGCGATCGTGTTCGCGACCTGCGTGGCCGCGTGCTTCGGTGCGAGCGCGCTCTACCACCGTCCGACCTGGCAGCCTCGCGCTCGGTCGTGGTTCGCGCGGCTCGACCACGCCGGCATCTACCTGCTGATCGCCGGCACCTACACACCCTTCTGCCTCCTGGTCCTCTCCCGCGGCTGGTCGGTGCCCGTGCTGTCGATCATCTGGACCGGAGCGACCGCAGCCATCCTCCTGAAGCTCTTCTGGCCGGGCCTCCCGAAGCGCGCGTCGGCGGCAATCGGCCTCGCGCTCGGCTGGGTCGCGGTCGTCGCGTTCACGCAGCTGCTCAAGCTGCCGCTGCCGGGGCTCCTGCTCCTGCTCGGCGGCGGTCTCGCCTACACTCTCGGGGCGATCACGTACGCGCGGCGCCGCCCCGACCCTTTCCCGCGGGTGCTCGGCTACCACGAGGTCTTCCACGGCCTGACGATCGTCGCCGCGGGGTGCCAGTACGCTGCGATCGCGTTTTACGTCCTGCCACGGGCATAACCGCAGTCGAGGCCAGCTACACTCGCGGATGCAGTTTGAGCGAGTGCTGGATGGTGCCGACTTGCACCTTTCTTGCCCGTTCAGTGAAGTTGGCAAGGAGGTGAAAGACAGATATGGCAACCGGAACCGTCAAGTGGTTCAACGCGGACAAGGGTTACGGCTTCATCACTCCCGATGAAGGCGGCAAGGACCTCTTCGTCCATTTCAGCGCCATCCAGGGCAGCGGCTACCGCTCGCTCGCCGAGGGCGCCAAGGTGGAGTACGAGGCGCAGCAGGGTGACAAAGGCCCTCAGGCCGCGAACGTGAACCTACTCGCGTAGCACCGAGGCGGCGGGCGGTCTGTCTCCGCCCGCCGCTCTTTCTTCCCTCCAGGCACGAGAGAGGAGGCGACCATCGCCCAGAAAGAAGACAAGGTCGAGATGACCGGTGAGATCGTCGAGGCCCTCCGGAACGGCATGTTCAGGATTCAGCTCGACAACGGTCACGAGACTCTCGGGTACACCGCCGGCAAGATGCGCCGGTTCCGCATCCGCATGAACCCGGGCGACCGTGTTCGCATCGAGCTGTCGGCGTACGACCTCGATCGCGGCCGCATCGTCTACCGGCTCCGGCCGGGCGACGAACGCCCCGAGTAGCCTCGCGGCGGCCCCCTCCGCCTAGACTGGCGCGTTATGGACGCTGCGGCGCTCGCTGCGCTCGAGCTGCCGGCGATCGTCGATCGTCTTGCAACCTTCGCCTCGACCGACCACGGGGCTGCGCTCGCGCGCGATCTCGCGCCGGCGGCCGACCGGGCGGTGGTCGAGCGCCGGCACGAGCTGACGACCGCCGCGATCGTCGTGCTGGCGGCGGCCGCCGCACCCGAGCTCGCGGGCATCCGCGACGTGCGCCCGGCCGCCGAGCGGTCGAGCCGGGGCGGCCTGCTGCGGCCCGGGGAGCTGCGTGCAATCGCGGTCTCGATCCGGGTCGCCCTCGAGGCGAAGCGCGTTCTGCAGGAGCCGGTGCTCGCCGCGCTCCTCGAGCCCGTCGATCCGGAGCTCCGCGGGCTCGCCGACGAGATCGACCGGCGGATCGAGGAGGACGGCTCGGACGTCCGCGACACCGCCTCGCCGCTGCTCCGCAAGCTGCGCACCGAGCTGCGCAACGGCGGGGCACGCGTGCGCGACGAGCTCGGGCGCGTCGCCCGCTCGAGCGACGTGCGAGACGCGCTGCAGGAGTCGTTTCTCGCAGAGCGCGGCGGACGGCCCGTGCTCGCCGTGCGCGCCTCGGCCCGTTCGAAGGTGCCGGGAGTCGTGCACGATGCGTCGAGCACGGGTCAGACCCTGTTCGTCGAGCCGTTCGCCGTGGTCGAGCTGAACAATCGCCTCGCCGAGGCCGCGGCCGACGCGCGTGAGGAGGTCGAGCGCATCCTCGGCGAGCTCTCCGCTGGAGTTGCGTCGCGAGCCGATGCCCTGCAGGCGCTCGTCGAGTCGACCGGCGCGCTCGACCTGGCGCTCGCGTGCGGCGGGCTCTCGCAGGCCTGGGGCGGAGCGCCCGTCGAGATCTCGGACGACGTTCGGCTCGTCCAGGCGCGTCATCCGCTGCTCGGCGCCGGCACGGCGGTTCCGATCGACCTCGAGCTCGGAGGCGTGCGGGCGCTCGTGATCAGCGGTCCGAACACCGGGGGGAAGACCGTTGCGCTGAAGACGATCGGGCTCGCGGCCCTCCTCCATCAGTCGGGGCTCCGGCCGCCCGCCCGGGTTGCCGCCCTGCCCGTCTTCGACCAGGTGCTCGCGGACATCGGCGACCGCCAGTCGATCGAGATGAGCCTGTCGACCTTCTCGGCTCATCTGAGCGCGCTCGTGTCGATCCTCGGGTCGGCGAGCGGGCGGTCGCTCGTGCTGCTCGACGAGCTGGCGGCGGGCACCGATCCGGAGGAGGGCTCCGCGTTGGCGCAGGCCCTGCTCGAGCGGCTCGTGCGCCAGGCGCGGCTGACCGTCGTGACGACGCACTACGCAGAGTTGAAGGAGTGGGCGAGCGCGAGCGGCGAGGCGGTCAACGGGGCGACCGGCTTCGATCCCGAGACCGACGAGCCGCTCTACCGCATCGCGCTCGGGCGCCCGGGCACGTCGCACGCTCTACGGGTCGCCGAGCGGCTCGGGCTCGACCGCGCCGTCGTTGCGGACGCGCGGGCGCGCGTCACACCGGAGCGGCTCCGCACGGCCGAGCTGCTCGCGGAGGCGGAGGCAGCCGAGCGCGAAGCGGCTCTGCTGCGGGCGGAGCTCGAGGACGCGCTCGGCCGTGCGCAGGAGCGCGAGTCCGAGCTCGCGCGTGAGCTCGGAAAGGTTCAGGCGGCTGCCGACCGCGCACGGCAGGAGGCGATGGCCGACGCGGAGCATGAGCTGGCGGACGCGCGGGCCGAGCTGCGCGGGCTGCGTGACGACCTGCGGCGAGCGCGCCGCGTCGCGCGTGAGCCCGAGCAGGATCGGCTGCTCGGATCGGCCACCGAGCGGGCGAACCGGGCCGAGCGGTCGCTGCGCGATCTCGGCGGGCCGCTGCCACAGAGCGGTGGGCTCGCCGCGGGCGATCCGGTCGAGGCGCCGGATGTTGGGGTACGAGGCACGATCGCGTCCATTCGCGGCGACGACGCCGAGGTGATCGGCGCAGCAGGGCAGCGGGTGCGCATTCCGCTGGCCCGATTGCGGCCGTCGCGCGAGCGCGTGCCGGAGGACCGGACGCCGGCCGTGCAGGTGCGTACGTCTGCGCGCAGTGACGTGTCCGACCAGCTGGACGTTCGCGGCCTTCCGGGCCAGGAGGCGCGAGAGCAGGTTCGCCGCCTTGTCGACGACGCGGCGCTCGCCGGCCTGCATGAGGTACGCGTCGTCCACGGTCGCGGCACGGGCGCCTTGCGCGCGGCGGTCCGGGACGAACTGGCACGGCATCCGCTGGTCGAGGGCCATGCCGCGGATGCCGACGACGGGGCGACCGTCGCGACACTCGGCTAGATGACGGTCTCGGGCGCCTCGCCGCGCGACTGCAGCACGACCGCGCCGAGCACGATCATGCCGCCGACGAAGGTTGCGGCACTCGGTCCCTCGGAGAGGAACAGCCACACCCACAGCGGCCCCAGGACGATCTCGAGCAGCGTGATCAGCGCCACCTCGCCCGCGGGGATCAACCGTGCGCCGATCGTCAGGAAGATGAAGCCGAGACCGATCTGCGCGATGCCGAGCAGGGCGAACAGCGTGACGTCGAGCGCGCCGGCCTGCTGCGGCTGCGCGAACGGCGCGGCGATCGCGAAGACCGCGACCTGGGAGAGGCACATCGCAGGCGCCATCGAGACGTCGCGGCGGTGTCGCGTGAGCACGAGGGTGGCGGCGAACGAGACCGACATCACGAGCGACAGGGTGAGCCCCAGGGCGCTGGGGCGTCCGGGCCCTCCGACCATCAGAGTGACGCCGCCGACCGCGACCGCCATCGCAGCCCAGGTGCGGCGGGACACGAAGTCGCCGAGCATCGTTCCGAACACCGCGGCGATGATCGGAGCGAGCGCCTGCATGAACAGCACGTTGGCGACGGAGGTGTAGTTGAGCGCGATGAAGAACGACGACGAGGACACCGCGAGCAGCGCGGCGATCGCGACGCCGGCCTTGCCGATCGCTCGGAATGCTTGCAGCACCCGGCCGCGTTCGGTGACGAGGACGTAGCCGCCGACTCCGATGACGGCGAAGAACGAGCGGCCGGCGAGCTGGGTCGGCACGTCCGTCGTCAGCTCACGCTGGAGGAGACCGGCGGTCGACCAGGCGATCGCCGCGAGTCCGACGAACAGCCGGCCGCGGCGGTGTTGAGCGGCGGCGTCGAGCATCGCCGGGAGTGTCGCGGGTAGCCTCGTCCCGATGCTGCCGGAGCGGAGCGAGGCGGTCGTGATCGGAGGCGGGGTGATGGGCGCCGCGGCGCTGCACTACCTTGTGGAGCTCGGCTGTCGCGATCCGGTGCTGGTCGAACGCGACACGCTCGCCTCGGGCTCGACCGGTCACTGCGCCGGCGGCGTCCGCACGCTGTTCTCCGACGAGCTCAACGTGCGCGTCGGCCTCGAGTCGATCCGCCGGCTCGAGCGGTTCGAGATGGAGCTCGGGCAGCAGCTCGACCTGCGGCTGTGGGGCTATCTCTTCCTGCTCGACGACGCTCGGGACGTCTCCCGCTTCGAGAGCGACCTCGTGCTCCAGGAGCGGTTCGACCTCGACACGCGGCTGCTCACCCCGGAGGAGGCGCACGCGCTGGTGCCGCAGCTGGCGACCGAGGACCTGCTCGCGGCCGTGCTCTGCTCCACGGCGGGCTACCTGACCCCCGACCTCGTCGTCCAGGGCTATGCGCGGCACGCGGCGGAGCGCGGTGCGCACATCGAGCAGTCGTGCGAGGCGGTTCGGATCATCGTCGAGAACGGTCGGGTCGCAGGCGTCGAGACCACCCGGGGCACGGTCCGCACGCAGCGCGTCGTCCTCACCGCGGGTGTCTGGTCACGTGAGCTCGCTGCGACCGCCGGGTTCGACCTGCCGGTGACGCGGGAGCGGCGCTACATGTTCTTCACGGAGGAGGCGCCGTCGTTCCCACGGGAGCTGCCGCTGACGATCGACTTCTCGACGGGCTTCTACTTCCATCGGGAGGGACCGTCGCTCGCCTTCGGCGGGCGCGAGCAGTCGCTCGAGGAGCTTGCGCCGGTCGCAGCGCGGCGCGTTCCGGCACTCGAGGAGCTCGGTGTCCGCTCGAGCTGGTGGGGCTACTACGAGCTGAGCCCGGATCACAATGCGCTCGTCGGCGCTGCCCCGAGCCCGGCGGGACTGCTGTACGCAACGGGCTTCTCGGGGCACGGCTTCCAGCAGGGGCCGGTCGTCGGCGAGCATCTCGCCGAGCTTGCGCTCGGCCGGACGCCGGCCTTCGACCTCGCGTCGTTCTCAGTCGAGCGGTTCGACGCGGGCGACGTCCGGGTCGAGCTGAACGTCGTCTAGCGGCGCCTCGCCCTCCACCGGCTCGTTCGCCGCCGGCACCTCGCCGAGCGCGCGTGCTTCCTTCTTCGCCTGCTTGCGCTCCCGCTTCTCGCGACGGGCCTGTTCCTTCTCGCGCTTCGCGATCGTCTCGGGTCTGCGGCCTGCCATGACTAGCCCCTTCTCCGAGCGCGTGCGCGCCCGCCGGAAGCGTCGTCGACGACCGTGACCTTGATGGCGTGCGCGTCGCCGCTGCCGTTGACCTCCTCGCGCTCGAACGCGAGGTGTGTGCCCGCGCAGCGGTCACCGAGCAGGTGCCCCGGCTCGAAGCCCGCCTCCTCGACGCGCAAGCGCTCGCCGTCTTCGGTGCGGATGAACCCGTGGCGTTTTTCGGGGTTGAACCAGATCAGCCGGCCACGCATGCGACTCCCTCCTGCGCGATGTGCGCGCGTCGAAGTGGAAGAAACGGGGCGGGGGCTTGCGCCCCCGCGCACCGATGGTCGGCGCTAGGCCGAGACGACCGAGACGTTCTGGGCCTCGGGGCCCTTGGCGCCCTCGGCTGCGTCGAACTGCACCTTCGCGTTCTCGTCGAGGGATTTGTAGCCCTCGCCGGTGATCGCGCTGTGGTGGACGAACAGATCCTTGCCGCCTTCGTCAGGAGTGATGAATCCATACCCCTTGTCGGCGTTGAACCACTTGACGGTTCCAGTTGCCATGTACTTACACCTCCTCCACCTTGAAAGAACGGGCAGAGGAGGCGCGAGAAGGCGCATCCGGTACTCGCTCGAAGTGCAGGGAGCGTAGCAGGGCGCGCGAATTTCCCGGGCTCAGCCGAGCCCGCTGGACTTCTTCGCCGCCGCGGCCCGCTTCTCGTTCCGCTTCTCCTTCAGGGACCTCTGAGGCGCCTTCTTCTGCGGTTTCTTCGGCTTGTCGGAGCCCTTCATGCCGACCTCCTGACCACGGTGTACGTGAAACACCACCCTATCGGGCGGGACGGCCGCGGTGCTATGGTGCAGGTATACCCCCTGGAGGTATCGTTGTGCCGAACGCCACCCGCGAGCGCGTCGAGCTTCCGATCGAGGGGATGTCGTGCGCGTCGTGCGCGGCGCGGATCGAACGCACGCTGAACCGGCTCGACGGGGTGAGTGCGGCCGTCAACCACCTACTGGCAGTGGCTCGCGCTGGAGCTTGCGACACCGGTCGTGCTGTGGGCGGGTTCGACTCGTTCACGAGCTGCGGGGGCCTCGGCGTGCAGGGTGTGGTGGCGGGGCGCGCTGTCGTCGCCGGACGCCCGGCGTTCGCAGCGGACTGGGGCCTCGAGCCCGACGACCGACTTGGAGAAGCTATTGACGTCCGCCCAGGCGGCCGGGCGAACGGCGATCCTCGCCGGCTGGGACGGCGCGGCGCGCGCGGTGTTCGTCGTCCCGGACACCGCGAAGCCGACGACCCCGGAGGCAGTGCGCGCCCTGAAGCGGCTCGGTCTTCGTACCGTCCTCCTCACCGGCGACCACGAGAGCACCGCCCGCGCGGTCGCGGCGGAGGTCGGCATCGACACGGTGAGCGCGGGCATCCTCCCTGCGGGCAAGGCCGCGTTCGTTCGCCGGCTGCAGGACGAGGGCGCGGTCGTCGCGATGGTGGGCGACGGCGTCAACGATGCGCCCGCTCTCGCTCGGGCGGACCTCGGCATCGCAATCGGCATCGGCACCGACGTCGCGATCGAGGCGAGCGACCTCACGCTCGTCTCCGGCGACCTGCGCGGCGCGGCCGACTCGGCTCCGCCGGTTCGCGGTTCGCCGCGAGGAGCCGTCCTAGCGGGTCTTCGCGAAGCGCTGCACCGCGTCGAGCAGCTCCGCAGCCTTCGCGCTTGCAGCCGCCGCGTCGCCGGAGGCGAGTGCAGCAGCGACGCAATGGTTCACGTGGTCCTCGAGCACCTTGATCGCCACGGCCTCGAGCGCCGTGTCGACGGCTCCGAGCTGCGTGAGGATGTCGATGCAGTAGCGATCGTCCTCGATCATCCGGGAGACGCCGCGCACCTGGCCTTCGATCCGCGCGAGCCGCTTGAGCAGCTTGTCCTTGTCGGCCGTGTAGCCGGGAGCAACCTGGGCGGTCCGTGGCACGGGCGGATCCTACCGTACCCCCACCCCGTATCACGCGATCGTTCGCAGCTCGGCGAGGCGCCGGTCCGCGAGCTCGTGCGCGGAGCGGCGGGTCGACGGATGGCCGGTGAGCGTGACGAGGAAGGCCTCGCGCTCGAGCGCATACAGGTGGACGTCGGTCCTGGCGGTCACCGTCGCCGTGCGCGGCACGTCGTTGAGCAGGGCGATCTCGCCGAAGCCGTCCCCGCGGTTCAGCGTCGCGACGTGGCGGCCCGACGCGACCACGTCGACCTCCCCGTCGGCGATCACGTAGAAGAGGTCGCCTTCCTCGCCCTGAGAGATCACGTCGGCGCCCGCCGGCAGCGCGAGCGGTTCGAGGGCGCGCGCGAGCGTCTCGAGCGTCTGGGGAGGGAGCGCCCCGAAGAGCGGCATCGAGCGCAGCAGCGCGATCTCGACGACGGGGACGGTGGCGTGACGGTCGATGTCGAGGAGGCGGCGTCCCGCGAGCAGCGCGACCAGGGGCAAGATCGCTCCCACGCCGAGAAACGCCGCAGGAGCTCCGGCCAGCGCGACGAGCGCGGGCGCGAGCAGCGACCCGACGGCGTAGCCCGCCATCTGGAACCCCTCGAGCAGGCCGAACACGCCGGCGAGCGCATCGGCTCGCGCGACCCGCTGGAGCAGCATCCGGCCCGTCACGTCGAACGTCTTCTCCGCGCCGCCCGCAAGGAGCAGCAGGACGAGCGCGGCTCCCACGCCGGGCACCGCCGCCAGTCCCAGGAACGCCGTCGACCAGATTGCGATCGACACTGCGAGCGGGCCTGCCAGCCGCGGGCGGCCGACCAGGTGGGCGGTGAACGCCACCGCGAGCACACCGCCCGCACCCGCCGCCCCGCACAGGTACCCGGTCCAGGCCCCGCTCCGGTGGAGAACGCCGCGCGCGAGCTCGACGTAGAGGATGTCGAGCGCTCCGAGCGCGACACACTGCGCGCCGAGCAGCCCGACGAGCATGCGGGACTGCGGGTCGCGCCGGATCAGCTTCGGCCCTTCGCCGAACACGGAAGCACGCTCGTCCGGGGCGGCGGACACGACGACCGGGACGGCATTGCGGAGCGGCGTCACCAGCAGCGCGCCGATCGCACACCCTGCGCCCGCGAGCGCGAAGACCGCCGCCGGGGAGCCGACGCCGAGCACGACGCCCGCGAGAACCGGGGCAACGAGCACGCTGATCCCCTCGACCGTGCCCGACGCGACGTTCGTCGCCGCGAGCTCTTGCGGTGTGCGCGCGAGCCCGGGCGCGAAAGCGGCCTGCGTCGGCCTCGTCATCGTGAACGCGACCGACATCACGGCCAGCAGTGCGTAGACGGCGGCCCCGGGAGCATCCGCGTAGAGCACCGCTGCGGTGGCGAGCGACGAGACAGCCTGAAGTCCGTAGCCGGCCAGCAGCGCCTGCCCCGGTGGGATGCGCTCACCGAGCGCCGCGACGACCGGTGCGAGGAGAGCTGCCGGGACCAGCATCCCCGCCGCCACGAGCCCGCTCTCGGTGACGCCGCCCCGTGAGTACGCGTAGACGAGCATCGCGATCCACGTCGCCCATTCGCCGCTGTTGAACATGGCGTAGGCCAGCTGGATGCGCCGCAGTTCCCGGTTGCGCGCGATCACCCCGAGGACGTCGGCGACTGCACTCATGCGCGCGGGGCGATCGACCAGAGCTCGTCGTCGCGCATCGCGCGATCATGTCATCCCGGTGGATGCGTAGTACCTTGCCGAGACGTGGGCAACCTCTCGCCGGCCCAGTTCCTCTTCGCGTTTCTCGCCGCCGCGGCCGCGGGGACCGGCGTGTTCTTCCACGCCGAGCGCAACAAGATCCCGCACGCCTCGGCCTGGGCGAGCCTCGTCTTCCTGTTCCTGATCGTCGGCCTCCCCGCGTATGCGGTGCACGTTCGGCGTGTCCGTCGCCGCAGAAGCTGAGGCGACGCTCGCTCAGGCGGCGGTGGTCGCCGTGGTGCGCTGCTGCGCGGCGCGCTGCTGCTCTGCGAGCTGCAACGTGACCTCATCGGCGGGCGTCGGGTGCGCGAAGAGATAGCCCTGGGCGAGGTCGCATCCGAGCTCGTCGATCGAGGCGAGCTGTCCGGTGGACTCCACGCCTTCGGCGAGTGCGAGCACTCCGATTGCATGCGCGAGGTTGACGGTGTGGGTGGTGATCGCCTCGTCTCGCGCATCGTGCTCGATGCCCTGCACGAACGAGCGATCGACCTTGATCATGTCGACGGGGAAGCGGCGCAGCTGCGCGAGCGACGAAAAGCCCGTGCCGAAGTCGTCGATCGCGATCCGCACGCCCAGGTCGTGCAGTTCCTGCAGTTCCAGCATGGCGCGGTCGCCCGCCGTCCCCTCGGAGACGATCGCGGTCTCCGTCACCTCGAGGCCGAGCTGCCCCGGTTGGATGTGTGCGGCGGCGAGCGCGCTGCGAACGAGCTTGCCGACTCCGCCGGTGGTGAGCTGTTTCGCGGACACGTTGACCCACACGACGAAGGGCTCTGGCAGCAGCCCCTCCTGCGCCCAGCGCGCCGTCTGGTCGCAGGCTTCCCGCAGCACGAGCTCGCCGAGCGGAGCGATGAGCCCGGTCGACTCGGCGATCGGAATGAACTGGCCCGGCGGAACGGGCCCGCGGGTCGGCGAGCGCCAGCGGAGCAGCGCCTCGACGCCGACGATCTCGCGGCTCTCGAGCGAGATCTGCGGCTGGTAGTGGACGCTGATCTCGCCGCGCTGCAGACCGAGGCGGAGCTCGTGCTCGATGCCGAAGAGGTCGCCCAGCTCGCGGCCCATGTCGTGGTGGAACACGGCAAACCGCCCGCGTCCGCCCTTCTTGGCCGCGTACATCGCCAGGTCGGCGTGCCGCATCAGCTCCTCGCTCTGGCCGGCGCCGCCGCCGTGAACGGCGACTCCGACGCTCGCGCCGAGCGACATCTCGCGGCCCGCGAGCTGGATCTCCTTCGAGAGCCGCTCGAGCAGCCGCTCGGCGACCGTGATGGACAGCGTCTCGTCCGCCTCCTCGAGCAGGAGCGCGAACTCGTCGCCACCGAGCCGGGCGAGGGTGTCGCTCGGGCGGATCGCCGTGGAGAACCGCCGTGAGACCTCCTCGAGCAGCTCGTCGCCCGCGTCGTGGCCGAGCGTGTCGTTCACCTGCTTGAAGCCGTCGAGGTCGACGAACAGCACGGCGAGCGACTCGCCGGTCCGCGATGAGCGGGACAGCGACTGGTCGAGACGGTCGCGGAAGAGCGCACGGTTGGCGAGGCCCGTGAGCCCGTCGTGGAAGGCCTGGTGCGTGAGCTCCTCCTGGAGCCGGACGCGTTCGGTGACGTCGCGGGCGTTCAGGACGACGCCGCGGATGTACCGATCGCCGCGCAGGTCGCTGACATGAGCTTCGAGCTGACGCCACTCGCTGAACTTGTTCTGCAGGCGGAACACGACTTCGTGCGTCTGGCCGTTGGCGCACGCCGCGTCGAGCGCCTCGCGGTCGTCGGGATGGACGAAGCGCATGAATCCGTGTCCGAGCACGTCGCCCTCGCGGCAGCCGAGCATCTCGGTCACCGACCCGCTCACGTAGCTGCAGCCGCCCGGCCCGAAGGCCGCGACGAGGTCGGTGGACGACGTGAGCAGGCTGCGGAAGTGAGCCGTCTGGCGCCGGGTCGCGTGGATCAGCGCCCAGCCCAGGAGCAACGATGTCAGCAGCCCGGCAATCCCCAGCACGACCTGCAGCGTGATCAGGTTCTGGATGTGGTGGTCGGCGTTGCCGGCGATCGTGCGCGCGGCGTTGAGCGAGACGTTCGAGGTCAGTGCCGCCAGGATCTCCATGCGCTGGACGGGGTCCCGCGCGCGGAGCTGTTCGTGGGCAGTCAGCGGGACCGCCCGGACCGAGCGGTGCTGCAGGAGCGCGCTGCCGGTTGCGGCCAGATCGCGGACGAGTCGCGCCTCCTGCCCCAGTTGCGCGCGCTCGATCCGTCCGGTGGCCCGCGGCAGCGAGGTCTCGTCGTCGTCTCCGTTCACCGCCGGCGCGGTGCCGCCGTTCAGGAGCGCGCTCGCGCTGCGCCGGAGAACGCTCGCCGTGTAGTCCGGGTCGGCGGGCCGGCCCTGGCGCACGAGGAGGACGGCGCTCACGTATCGCTCGGCCAGCGTTCGCTGGCGTGCCGCGACCTCGACGACCGCGGCGCTGTTCCGTGAGCCCGATGTCGAGCGGATCGAGAGACCGACGCTGAGCGCGGAGAAGAGCGCGAAGACGACGAGGATCGCCGCGATCGGGCTGCGGCTTCGGGCGGCGAAGGGCCGGAGGGCGGCGGCCCTGCCGGAAGCGCGGACCGGGCTCATCGCTACCGCACGACCAGTGTCGTCCGCATTCCGGCCATGAAGTGCCCGGCCATGTTGCAGAACAGCACGTAGCGGCCGGGACGAAGATGCAGGTGGACGGTGCGCTTCGTGCCCGGCGCGGCCGGCTCCATCGAGAGGGCGATGATCGGGGCCAGCTTCTCCTCGTTGGCCGTCAGGCCGTCCGACCGCAGCGGGAGACGGGCGGTCGTCGCGCGGACGATGATCAGCTCGTGGTCGTCGGGGCCCTGATTGACGACCGTCAGGGTCAGGTCGCCGCTCGCGACCTGCTTCGGGGCGGAGATGTGGAAGTCGCGCTCCGTGATCCGCAAGTCGGTTGTCCCCGCCGGCACCGCGTGGGCATGCACGGCGAACGCTGCGCCCAGAATGAGCGCAGGGAGGATCACCAGGCCTCCTCGCCGGACCGCCACCAACCGCATCTGGCCAGGATCGGCCTCGGCGGCCGAAACCTTTAGGGCTCGGCACCGGGGTGCGACGACGGGGCAAGTCGGCGGATTTCCCGCAACCGGCTGTGGGATTCAACGAGGCGTGGGTCTCTCCGAGGAGGGCTAGGGTGGAAGACATGGCTGCCCGATCGTCGCAACGGCAATGAGTGAACCGATGCGCGATGTGACGCGGCTTCCCGACCTGCTCCACGGCCGCGCGCACACCGGGCCCGTGCGCGAGCGCCGGCCCGTGTACGTCGATCTGCTGCCGCCGTGCAATGCGGGCTGTCCGGCCGGCGAGAACATCCAGGCCTGGCTCGCCCACACGCAGGCAGGCAGGCACGAGGAGGCGTGGCGTCAGCTCGTCGCGGACAATCCGCTGCCTGCGATCCACGGCCGCGTCTGTTACCACCCGTGCGAGAGCGTCTGCAACCGCTCGAGCCTCGACGGCAGCGCGGTCTCGATCCACTCCGTCGAGCGGTTCCTGGGCGACCTCGCGCTGGAACGGGGCTGGCAGTTCGATCCGCCGGCAGAGCTCAGCGGGAGACGCGTGCTCGTCATCGGCGCCGGCCCGAGCGGCCTCTCCGCCGCCTACCACCTGGCGCGTCTCGGCCATCAGGTCGAGATCCGCGACTCGGGCGCGGAGCCCGGCGGCATGATGCGGTACGGCATCCCCGCGTACCGGCTGCCGCGCGACATTCTCGACGGCGAGCTGCGGCGGATCGAGGAGTTCGGCGTCCGGATGACGTGCAACCACCGGGTGGAGGATCTCGTCGCCGAGCGCGAGGAGGGCGGCTTCGACGCGGTCTTCGTCGCCGTCGGCGCGCATCTCTCGAAGCGCGTCGACATCCCGGCCCGCGATGCAGGCCGCATCCTCGATGCGGTGGCGTTCCTGCGCAGCGTCGCGTCCGGCGAGGAGCCGGTGCTCGGACGCCGCGTCGCGGTCTACGGCGGTGGCAACACTGCAATGGACGCGGCCCGTGTCGCCCGGCGCCTGGGTGCGGACGAGGCGATGATCGTCTACCGGCGCACCCGCGAGCAGATGCCGGCGCACCTCGAGGAGGCCGAGGATGCGGAGCGTGAGGGTGTGAGGATCAACTGGCTGCGGACGATCACCACGTTCGACGGCCCCGAGCTCCAGGTCGAGCTGATGGAGCTCGACGACTCCGGCTACCCCCAGCCGACAGGCCGCTTCGAGACGCTCGCAGCAGACACGGTGATCCTGGCGCTCGGACAGGAGAGCGACACCGCGTTCCTGCGCGCGGTGCCGGGAGTGCAGGTGGAGCGCGACGGGACCGTCCAGGTCTCGAGCAGCTTCGAGACGGGCTGCCCCGGCCTCTTCGCGGGCGGCGACATGGTCCCGTGCGAGCGCACGGTGACGATCGGCGTCGGTCACGGCAAGAAGGCCGCGCGGCACATCGACGCGTGGTTGCGAACGACTGCTGTCGCAGGCGCCCCGAAGCATCCCGAAGCGTCGTTCGACAAGCTGCATCTCTGGTACTTCGGCGATGCCGCCCGCCGCAGCCAGCCCGAGCTTCCGGCCGACGAGCGCACCACCGACTTCGACGAGGTTCTCGGCGGTCTCACGGCCGTCGAGGCCGTGTACGAGTCGAAGCGGTGCCTGTCGTGCGGCAACTGCTTCGAATGCGACGGCTGCCTCGGCGCGTGCCCCGAGGACGCCGTGATCAAGCTCGGCGAGGGGCATCGCTACAAGTTCGACTACGACCGCTGCACCGGCTGCGCCGTGTGCTTCGAGCAGTGCCCCGTGCACGCCATCGACATGATCGCGGAGCGCTGAGCTCGGTGCGCGCGACGATCGACGGCAACGAGGCCGCTGCGTCGGTCGCCTATCGGCTGAACGAGGTCTGCTGCATCTACCCGATCACGCCGTCGTCGCCGATGGCCGAGCTCGCGGACGAATGGTCGAGCAAGCATCAGCCGAACGTCTGGGGCAGCGTGCCTTCGGTCGTCGAGATGCAGAGCGAAGGCGGTGCGGCGGGCGCCCTGCACGGCGCGCTGCAGAGCGGTGCGCTCGCGACCACGTTCACCGCGTCGCAGGGCCTGCTGCTGATGATCCCGAACATGTACAAGATCGCCGGCGAGCTGACCCCGGCAGTCCTGCACGTCGCGGCTCGGTCGCTCGCCGCGCAGGGGCTCTCGATCTTCGGCGACCACTCGGATGTGATGGCGGTCCGGCAGACGGGCTTCGCGCTCCTCGCCTCGGCGTCGGTGCAGGAGGCGCACGACCTGGCGCTCGTCGCCCAGGCGGCGACCCTGCGGACGCGGGTGCCGTTCGTCCACTTCTTCGACGGGTTCCGCACCTCGCACGAGCTGAACTCGATCGAGCTGCTGTCCGACGACGACCTGCGCGCGCTCGTGCCCGAGGAGCTCGTTCAGGCGCACCGCGATCGCGCTCTCTCGCCCGAGCGGCCCTTCATCCGGGGCACCGCCCAGAACCCCGACGTCTACTTCCAGGCGCGCGAGACCGTCAATCCCTTCTACGCGCGCGTCCCCGACGCAGTCGAGGAGGCAATGGCCCGGCTCGCGGACCGCACCGGCCGGCGGATGCACATCGTCGACTACACCGGTCATCCGGAGGCCGAGCGCGTGCTCGTCGTCATGGGCTCGGGCGGGGAGACGATCTGTGAGACCGTCGCGGCGCTGAACGAACGGGGCGAGCGCGTCGGTGTGCTGCAGGTGCGGCTGTACCGGCCGTTCCCGGCGCAGGCGCTCGTCGCAGCTCTGCCTGCTTCGGTGCGCAAGCTCGCGGTGCTCGACCGGACGAAGGAGCCGGGATCGATCGGCGAGCCGCTCTTCCTCGACACGGTCGCGGCCCTGACGGAGTCGTTCGGCGACGGTGAGCGCGAGGTGATGCCGCGCATCGTCGGCGGCCGCTACGGCCTCTCGTCGAAGGAGTTCACACCGGCGATGGTCGCCGGGATCTTCGGCGAGCTGGCGCTCGAGCGGCCCCGGCGCCGCTTCACGATCGGGATCGACGACGACGTCTCGGGGACGAGCATCCCGTTCGACCCCAGCCTCGACATCGAGCCGGCCGACACCGTGCGCGCGATCTTCTTCGGTCTCGGCTCCGACGGGACGGTCGGCGCGAACAAGAACACGATCAAGATCCTCGGCGAGGAGCCGGACCTGCATGCACAGGGCTACTTCGTCTACGACTCCAAGAAGTCCGGCTCGCAGACGGTCTCGCATCTGCGCTTCGGCCCGAAGCCGATCCGCGCGCCGTATCTCGTGCAGCAGGCGAGCTTCGTCGGCTGTCATCAGTTCGGCCTGCTCGACCAGGTCGACGTGCTCGGACGCGCAGCCGACGGCGCCACGCTGCTGCTCAACTGCTCACGTGAGCCGGACGAGGTGTGGGACGCGCTGTCCCGGCCGGTGCAGGAGCAGATCATCGCCAAGCACATCGACGTCTACGCGATCGATGCGGGGCGGATCGCCCAGGAGGTCGGCCTGGCCGGCCGCACGAACATCATCTTGCAGACGTGCTTCTTCGCCGTCTCGGGCGTGCTCCCGCGCGAGCATGCGCTCGACCGGATCAAGGCCGCGGTCGCGAAGACCTACGGCCGTCGCGGCGCGGACGTCGTCGAGCGCAACCAGGCTGCCGTCGACCGCGCGGTCGACGGTCTGCACCGCATCGAGGTGCCGGCGAGCGCGACGGCCACCCGTGGGCTGCCGCCGGTCGTCCCGGACGACGCGCCCGAGTTCGTTCGAACCGTCACCGCAGCCATGTTGTCCGGCCGCGGCGACGAGCTGCCCGTCAGCGCGCTTCCGGTCGACGGCACCTACCCGAGCGGAACCACCTCGTACGAGAAGCGCAACATCTCGGAGACCGTCGCCGTCTGGGATGCCGATCTCTGCATCCAGTGCGGCAACTGCAGCTTCGTCTGTCCGCACAGCGTCATCCGCTCGAGGTACTACGACGAGTCGAACCTCGAGTCGGCGCCCGGGGGCTTCAAGTCCGCGCCGCTCGACGCAGTCGGCCTGCCCGACACCCGCTACACGCTCCAGGTCTACGTCGAGGACTGCACGGGCTGCGAGCTGTGCGTCCAGGCGTGCCCCGTCGTCGCGCCGGGTGGAGACGGCCGCAAGGCGATCAACCTGGAGCCGCGCGAACCGCTCGTCGCCGCCGAGCGCGAGAACATCGCGTTCTTCGAGAAGCTGCCGGCGAGTGACCGCTCGCGGGTCGACTTCGGCACCGTGCGCGGAACCCAGTTCCTCGAGCCGCTCTTCGAGTTCTCCGGCGCCTGCGCGGGCTGCGGCGAGACGCCGTACCTGAAGCTCCTGTCGCAGCTCTTCGGCGACCGGTTGATGGTCGCGAACGCCACCGGCTGTTCGTCGATCTACGGCGGCAACCTGCCGACCACGCCGTGGACGAGCGGCGCGGACGGGCGGGGCCCCGCCTGGTCGAACTCGCTGTTCGAGGACAACGCCGAGTTCGGGCTCGGCTTCCGGCTCGCAGCCGACCAGCAGGTCGCGCTCGCGCGCCGGCGCCTCGCCGAGGTTCGCGAGGCGGTCGGGCCGGAGCTCGCCGACGAGATCCTGGCTGCGCCGCAGCTGCGGGAGTCGGAGCTGCGCGAGCAGCGCGAGCGGGTGGACGAGCTGAAGCGGCGCCTCGAGGAGCTCGACGGCGTTGCCGCAGTCGACCTTCGCAGCGTCGTCGACCACCTCGTCCGCCGCAGCGTCTGGATCGTCGGCGGCGACGGCTGGGCCTACGACATCGGCTCGAGCGGCCTCGACCACGTGCTCGCCAGCGGCCGCAACGTCAACGTGCTCGTCCTCGACACCGAGGTCTACTCGAACACCGGCGGCCAGATGTCGAAGTCGACGCCGCTCGGCGCAGTCGCGAAGTTCGCCGCCGCCGGCAAGACGGTGCCGAAGAAGGACATCGCGCTGCAGGCGATCGCGTACGGCAGCGTCTATGTCGCCCGCGTGGCGATGGGCGCCGACCCACAGCAGACCCTGAGCGCGCTTCGAGAGGCCGAGGCCTACGACGGCCCGTCGCTCGTGCTGGCCTACAGCCATTGCATCGCGCACGGGATCGAGATGCGCGACGGGCTGGACCAGCAGTACCGCGCCGTCGCCAGCGGCTACTGGCCCCTGATGCGCTACGACCCCATGGTGCGCACCGAGGGTGGCAACCCGTTCCTGCTCGACTCGCCGCGGCCGCGCATCCCGCTCTCCGACTACACGAACCGCGAGCTGCGCTACCGCTCGCTCACGAACACCGATCCGGCGGAGGCCGAGCGCCTGCACGCGCTCGGCGAGCAGGCGGTCGATCAGCGCTGGGACGTGTACGAGCAGATGGCAACCAGCGGGGCGCAGCACTTCGCCGCCGACGCGCGGAAGGGACCATGACGAGCCTCGCCACCCGCTACATGGGACTCGAGCTGCGCAACCCGCTCGTCGCCTCGGCGTCCCCGCTCTCGCTGACCGCGGACGGGGTGCGCCGGGTTGCCGACGCGGGGGTCGGCGCGATCGTCCTCTATTCGCTCTTCGAGGAGCAGGTTAGGCGGGAGGCCGCCGAGGACGCGCTGCTCGCCGACGCCGGCACCGAGAGCTTCGCGGAGTCCCTGTCCTACTTCCCTGCCGCCGCAGACGAGGAACGCGGCCCGCGGCGCTACCTCAGCCTGGTCGAGCGCGCCTCTTCGGCCGTCGACGTCCCGGTGATCGGCAGCATCAACGGTGTGACCCCGGGGGGCTGGGTGGACTACGCCCGGGCGATCCAGGACGCAGGCGCCGCCGCGATCGAGCTGAACATCTACTACCTGCCGGGCGATCCTCGGGTCGCGGGCCGGGACGTCGAGCAGCGACACGTCGACATCCTCGCGCGGGTCAAGGAAGCCGTGACGATCCCGGTGGCCGTCAAGCTCAGTCCGTACTTCAGCTCGACGGGCGAGATGGCGCTGCGCCTGGACGAGGCCGGCGCCGATGCGCTCGTCCTCTTCAACCGGTTCCTGCAGCCCGACATCGACCACGACCGGCTCACGGTGGTGCCGCAGGTCGGCCTCTCGAGCCCGGCGGAGGCGCGGCTGCCGCGCACCTGGATCGCGCTGCTGCGCGGACGGGTGCAGGCGTCGCTCGCCGCGACCACCGGCGTCGACACCGCTGCCGATGTGGCGAAGTACCTGCTGGCGGGCGCCGATGTCGTCATGACCGCTTCGGCGCTGCTCCGGCACGGCCACGAGCACGCGGCCGTGCTGCTCGACGGCCTGAGCGAGTGGATGCAGACCAAGGGGTTCGCGACCGTCGACGACTGCCGCGGCCTGCTCGCGGTGCCGGCCGGGACGGACGAAGAGAGCTACGAGCGATCGGGCTACGTCACCGCGGTCCACGAGGCGAACAGCGCCCTGTACGGGCCCTCGGCCCCGACGGACGGCGGCAACTACCTCTAGGCCGCGATCACGGTCGAGGTGCCGAGCACGTTGCCGTGCGCGTCGAGGGCGCGAACCACGACGGCTTTCGCGGTCTCGTCGAGCGCGATCGAGGTCTCGAGGCCCGTCCATGCCTGCTCCTCGGCCGGCTCGAGGTGCGCGGCGTCGGGACCGGCGAGCACTTGCCACCGGGCGATCCCCGTCCTGCCGTTCCAGCTCGCGAAGACCGTCTTGCCCTCGACCGCGACGGCGGGCCGCGTGGTGGGGCGGCCCCCCCAGGCGCCGAGGTAGGCCCGGTAGGTGTCGCCGTAGGGGAGCTTCAGCTGCAGCAGCAGACGGCCGTCGGCGCCGAACTCGCTGACCTGGCGGATGCCGCCCCAGCCGACGAGTGCGCCGCCCCCGGGGAGAAGCTCGAGGTTCCCCTCGTACGGCGAGGCGATCTTCTTCGGCGGCTGGAATGTCCGGACGATCGTTGCGCGCCTGGCGGGGACGTCGAGCCGCAGCACGAGCGGTCGCGAGAAAGGCTCGACGCGGGGAATGCCGCCGTTGTCGAACAGGCTGAGCACGTTGCCGTGCAGGCGGGCGTTGTGCTGGAAGGCGAACCGGACCGCGGCCTTCGGGCCGAAGTCGCTCCGGCTGCCGCCGAGCCGCCAGACGATGTGCCCGTCCCGGGCGACGAGGTACACGGTCGACACGTTCCTGCCCGAGATCAGGATCGTGCCGCCGGGCCCATCGGCGACCGAGTTGACGTGGAAGTAGTCGAGGGGGCGTGTCCGGCTGGCGTTGCGGGCCGGCTCGCGGTTCGCCTGGGTCGAGTCGGAGAACGGCACGTGACCGATGCTGTGCCACTCGAAGAGCACGCGGCCCGTTGCGATGTCGATCTCCTCGACGACGCTGTCGTCCACGTAGCCCCGCTTCGGCCCGCCGACGCCGCTCAGGTCGGCCGGAACCTCGCGATAGGCCGTGATGAAGGCCGTCCCGCGCGGGGTCAGCTGGAACTCGTGCAGGTCGCCGTGGAGCCCGTTGCCTGCGCGCACCGTGGCGATGTGGCGGTAGGAGGTGTCGAAGATCTCGTACTCGCCCTTGCCGGTGCCGGCCACGTTCTCGGTTCCCTGCCACCACGTGAGGACAGGCTTGCCCTGGTAGCGCTGCACGCGAAAGTCGGTGGCCTGCAGCGGCGGGGCGATCTGGTGGTACCAGACGACCTGCCCTCGTGAATCGACGATCATCGGGCCGCCCGTCTTCCCGCCCTGTTTCTCGGCGACGAAGATGTAGCCGCTCTTCGCCTTCCCCGAGCGCGCGAGCACCTGCAGCACCGGCAGGCTGGCGGCCGGGATCGTGTGGAGCGTGGTCGTGGTGCCCGGCCCGCCTGCCTCAGAGGCGGTCCCGGACAGGGCGCCGCACGCGGCGGCGCCGGAGAGCAGTCCGGCCGCCGCGAGCCGGGCTCGCGATCCCACGCGCATCCCCCGAAGCATGCCGGTTCGAGCCGTCCAGTGCCGGACGGCGCCCGAGCGGGACTAGGATGGCGACTTGACCCTGACGCCTGAGCTCGGACGGTGGGGCCCGCTCGTCGCCGGCCGGGCGCGCGGCGGCGGTGACGAGGGAATCGCGTTCGTTCTCGGGCTGCTCGGGGTCCCCGGCCTGATCTCGTTCGCAGGCGGGTTCCCGGATCCTGCGACGTTCCCGCGTGAGCGCGTCGCGGCCCTGTTCCAGGAGTTCGCAGAGTCGGCCGAGTCGACGGCGTTCCAGTACGCGCCCACCCGGGGCCTCGCGGGCCCGCTCGACGCGCTCGCCGGCCGGATCGAGCAGCTCCAGGGGCGCCGCCCGGCGGCCGACGAGCTGCTGATCACGAGTGGTGCGATCGAGGCGCTCGAGCTCGTCGCCAAGTCGTTCATCGACCCGGGCGACGTGGTCGTCGTCGAAGGCCCGACCTACCTCGGTGCGATCCAGGGGCTCCGCAGCTACGAGGCGGCGCTCGTCGCCGTTCCGCTCGACGGCGACGGCCTCGATCTGGACGACCTCGAGCGCCGCCTGGCGGACGGCCTGCGCCCGAAGCTGCTCTACACGATCCCCGACCATCAGAACCCGGCCGGCGTCAGCCTCGCGGCCGACCGGCGCACGCGGCTCGTCGAGCTCGCGAGCCGCTACGGGTTCCTGATCGTCGAGGACGTCGCCTACCGCGAGCTCGGCTTCGCCGGCGAGTCGCTGCCGAGCCTCTGGAGCCTCGCGCCCGACGTCGTCGTGCAGACGGGCACGACGTCGAAGACCCTGTTTCCCGGCGTCCGGCTCGGCTGGGCCGTCGGCCCGGCCGAGGTCTCCGCACGGCTCGTCTCGGCCAAGCAGAACACCGACCAGTGCGCCGGGGCGCTCGGCCAGCGGCTCTTCGAGGAGTCGCTTCGCCGCGGCTGGCTGGACGAGCAGGTCGCGCGCTCGCGGTCCGTCTACCGCGACAAGTGCGACCAGTTGCTGGCTGCACTCGGGCGCTCGCTCCCCGACGGAGCCGTCTGGACGCGGCCGCAGGGCGGCTTCTTCACCTGGCTGACGCTGCCCGGCGGCGTGGACTCGGTGGAGCTCGCGGAGCGCGCGGTGGAGCGAGGGGTCGGCGTCGTCCCCGGGACGCTGTTCTTCCCGGACGGGCGGGGCCGGGACACGCTGCGGCTGTCGTTCAGCATGGTTGCGGGCTCGGAGATCGAGGAGGGGATCGAACGGCTCGCCGCACTGCTTTGAGCCGGCGGGGCGGATCCCTCGATCGAGGGATGCGAGTGCCGCGTTCGGTGGGGAGAGTTCGGCCGGTGTTTGCGAGAGGTCTCGTCGTGGTCGCGGCAATCGTCTTCGTGGTCGCACCGGTGTCGGCATTCGGCAGGCCGGTCGCGGCGCCGAAACTGCACCTGGGGCTGCTCGGCGACCCGGTTCGGTTCGCGAACGAGACGGATCAGCGGTCGTCGACGCGCCTCATGATCGTCGGCTGGGACCAGGGGACGACGCCCTCGTACTTCACGAGCCTGCTCTCGTCGATGCTCGCCGAGCCGATGATCGGGCTCAACACGAGCACGAGCTCCGGCGAGCGCATCACTCCTGCCGAGATCGCCCGTGGCCAGGGCGACGCATTCCTCCTCGCCCTGAACGGCGCGCTGGCCCGCTGGGGCAAGCCGGTCTTCGTGCGCCCGCTCGCCGAGATGAACGGCCACTGGAACGCCTATTCCGCCTTCAATGCGGACGGCTCGTCACGTGGGCCGGATCACTCGACCGCGGTGTTCAGGAAGGCCTTCGCCCGGATCTACCTGATCGTGCACGGAGGGCCTGCCGTGAACCGGCAGCTCGGCGCGCTGGGTCTCCCTCCGGTCGCACAGCAGCCGCTGCCCGCGCCGAACGCGCAGGTGATCTGGAACCCGCAGGGATACGGCTCCCCCGACCTGCCGGGCAACTCCGCGGCGGCGTACTACCCCGGCGATGCCTACGTCGACGTCGTCGGAGACGATCTCTACGACATCGGCGGCAAGGCGGCCTGGGCGGCCGCCGGCGCGCTGTACGCGGCGCATCCGCACAAGCCGTTCGCGGTCGGCGAGTGGGGGCTCTGGGGCGTCGACGACGCGGGTTTCGTCAGCAGGATGGCCACCTTCCTGCGCCGGCACCGGCGGGTCGTGGTTGCGAACTACTACGCAGGCAAGTCCGGATCGGTGTTCGACCTGCGGTCGAAGCCTCGGTCGCTGGCGGCGTACAGGTCGCTGATCTCGCCCCTCGCCGGTTAGGTGACGATGATCGGGGTGCCCTCGGCGGCGATCCGCCGGGTGCGTTCGCCCGCGATGCGAACCTCGTCGACATCTGCGTCGGCGCCCGCCTTCGCCGTGATCCGCTTGCGCAGGACCGCGGTCTGCTCGCGCAGCCGGTGCGCTTCGACCCGGTCACGCTCGCGCAGCGCGGCCGCCACCTCTTCGTAGACGGCGCCGCCGATCAACAGGTGCGACAGCTTCATCATCAGGGCGACGAGGTCGAGGCACACGAAGAGACCGAGCACGAAGATGACGTACCGCGTGACCTCGGGGTGCTGCTGCTCGATGGTGGAAAGGGCCTGCGCCCGTGCCAGCAGGTCCTGGTCGTGGGCGATCGCGCTCACACGCGACCGGGTCTCGAGCGACTCGCTCTGCTGCCAGTCGGCGATCTTCGCTCTCAGGGCTGCGATCTTCGCGCGGTCGGCGACCCGGTCGCGGCCGAGGGTCGTGCGCGCGATGCTCGCCTGTCGTGCGTAGTACTGGCACCAGTGTCCGCAGCCGGTGCGGTGCGTGTGCGAGCACGACGGCTCGTTGTTCTCGCAGCCCGACAGGCGCGTGAACTTGCTGACGCGGTTCTCGAGTGTGGTCTCGTGATCCTGAATGGCGGCGATCTGGGTGTTCGCCTGTGCGATCTTCGGTTCGTAGAAGACGAGCGCGGCCTTGCGCGCATCCTTCTGAGCGGCGGCGCTCGTCAGCGTCAGCTGATTCGAGATCGACGGCTTGAAGATGAACTGCACCATCGGGAGGCCGAGGACGAGCGCGAGCATCACCGACAGCACCGCGCGCGGAACGGCCAGCATGAGGTTCGCACGGCGGCTCGTGCCGAAGCTCTTGTAGATCAGGCGGTCGACGATGCAGATGACGGCGGTCCAGACGACCCCGAGCCACAGGATGTGCGTGATCGGGACGTTCCACCAGCCGCTGCCCGCGACTGCGACCGCGAAGCCGGTGACGCAGGCCATCGCAACGATGACGAGCCCCTGCGCCTCGAGGAAGCTTCGTTCGCTCGGGACGAGCGCCAGCACGCGGGCATCGGCGCCTGCGAACCACGCCCAGCTCGGTCTGCGCCGGCGCGTCCGGCTGCGCTCCATGGTCTCCGCGCTGGACATCTGATGCTTTCTACCTGCCTGCCCGCCTCCGTTCCCTGACGCAGATGGGTCAATTCTCGGCCGGCCGCCGGCGGCCTTGCCTGCGCGAGCCGCCGAAGACGAGCGTCAGGAGGTAGACGAGCAGAACCGAGGTCCACCCGAGGTACAACAGGCTCGTCGTCTGCGGAGCGGCCGAAGGCTCGACGAGATCGAACGTCAGCCAGAGCATCCCCGCGGTCAAGAGCGTCACGACGGGCAACTGCCGGCGCGTGCAGAGCACCTCGTACGCGAGCAGTGCGAGCAGCAACGGCAGGTGGTAGTACGCGTTGTCCACCGGGTCGAGGGTGCAGCGGAGCAGGAACAGGACCGCCAGCAAGGGGAGTGCGGCCTCCCGCGTCCGGTTCCGCCAGTACGCGAGGATCGAGAGCGGCACCGCGAGGCCCACGATCAGCGGGTGGGTCACCTGCCCGAGCCCCGACGGCAGACGATAGAGCGTGAAGCTCGTCGGATAGCCGGGCTGGAGATGAAGGGGCACCTTGTCCGGTGCGGCCGCGAAGAACCACCAGGTCGAGCGCGTCACGAGCACTCCTCCGTTGGCGGCGCTCCGTGAGACGTTGCCGAATCCCGTGGGGTCGGCGGCGAGCAGCGGGAGCGTCGCACCCGCCGCGATCAGTCCCGAGATGCAGAGCAGCCGAAGCCGCTTCCCGCGCGGCAGCGCCAGCACCGTCGGGGCAACGGCGAGGACCGCCCATTGCTTGGAGGCGATTGCGAGACCGAGCGCCACGGCTGCCGAGAGCTCCCGGCCGCGGAGAGCGAGCCCGACCGCCCCGATGCTCAACGCCGCCGTGAGCACTTCCTCGGGATGCCCGGACTGCACCGCGGCGATCGACGCCGGGTTCAGAACCGTCAGGACGACCAGCACCGCCGCTTGTGCCAGGGAGGCGTCCAACCGCGACAGCGCGAGCGAGACGCCCAGCGCTGCGGCGAAGACGACGCAGACCAGTGCGCCTGTCTTGTAGGCGCCGGGCTCGCCCGCACCTGCGTACCGGGCCAGTGTCACGAACGGCGCACGCAGCACGATGGACAGGGGCCCCATCAACGGCTGGTGGGTCAGCGCATCGTGCAGGTGGCCGTGGGACAGGTCGTTGACCGACCGCTCGGCATCCATCGGATAGTCACCCGCGCTGCCGAACCTCCCGACCATTGCGCAGGTGAAGCCCACCGCCAGCGCTGCGAGAGCCCAGGGGGAGAGACGGCGCGGCAGGCTGGAGACGACAACCCTGGGGGACACCGGCCGGCTGATCATCGGTCCATCTATCGGCCGCTGCTGGGCGATCCTGAGTGCGAACGAGCCGCTCCGGCTCGTGCCGTGGTCAGCTCTCGAGGCGCTCGACGGGCCCCGGCCCTCAACTTCTCGGCGTCCGGAGCCGATACCCGAGTCTCAACCCCAGGACTTGACGATCGGAGCTCGTGATGACTGCTGCATCCTTTGAACGCCTTCTCTCCGCCGACGTCCAGCTCACGGACGCCCTGGTCAACAAGCTCGACGAACAGACGCTGTCGGCACTGCTCGTTGCGCGGTTCCAGTCCCTCGTCGGTCGTGGGTGGGGCGTCACCGAAGCCCTGTTCGGCGCCGTTTCGAACGGCTGAGCCGACCGGCGTCCGGTGGCGGCGCCGGCTAGCGACGGTCGGTGTGGCCGAGCGTCGGCTGATGCCACACGACGGCCCAGAGCGCCGCTGCGTACGCCAGCACCGACGCTGTCATTCCATATGCCAGCAGTCTCATGGCGTGTGTTATCGACAGGTGCGTGCATTTTCTTGACCTCGGCGGGGGAGAGCGATTCGAACAGTGGAAGCTCGGCAAGCTCGGACGGTTCGGCGCAGGGCATCGGGCAAATCTCCAGACTGCGCTTTTTAACGAATCCTTATTTCCGAGCCCCTCTGCGGCGACTAACGTTGAACCACCGGCGACTTTCTGGGGAGATTGCGCCGTTTGCGGCTCCGGGGGCGCGTCGCCTGACCTTTCGCGCCCCCGGAGCCTGCACTTCCGTGCGCGGGCGCCGGAGGCGGGATATGTTCAGCCTCGACCCGCCGTGGAGGAGACCCAGACATGAGCCGCTTCAGTGACGCCGTCAACGCGCAGATCGCGAGTGAGTTCGCGGCCTCGCAGCAGTACACCGCGATCGCCGTGCACTACGACGCCGGGACGCTCCCGCAGCTTGCAGCGCACTTCTACCGGCAGGCGCTCGAGGAGCGAAATCACGCGATGATGCTCGTCCAGTACCTGCTCGACACCGGCGCGACCGTCGTGATCCCGGGTGTGCAGGAGCCGCAGACGGTGTTCGCCGACGATCGCGCGCCGGTCGAGCTGGCGCTCGAGCAGGAGCGAACCGTGACGGCGCAGATCGCGAACCTGGTGCAGGTCGCCCGCGAGGAGAACGAGCATGTCGGCGAGCAGTTCCTCGGCTGGTTCCTCGAGGAGCAGCGCGAGGAGGTCGCGAGCATGTCCGCACTGCTCTCCGTGGTCGAACGGGCGGGCGCCGGGCAGATCCTCCTGGTCGAGGACTACCTGAGCCGGACCACCGCGATCGCCGCCGAGCCGTCGAGCACTGCACCGCCCGCGGCCGGCGGGGCCCTCTAGCGCCGAGGCGGCGCGCCGGCCAGGGCGGCCTCGAGCCGATCGAGGAACGGGACCTGGGCCGCCTTCAGCCTGCGGCGCGCCTCGTCGAGCTCGAACCACTCGACCCGGTCGATCTCCGGGAACGACTGCACGACCCCCGAGCCCGGCGGCCACTCCAGGTCGAAGGTGTTGCTCACCGCCGTCGCCGGGTCGAGGTCGCCCTCCGCTCCGAAGCCCACCACGAGCTTGCCCGACTTCTGGGTGATCTGACCCAGCTCGATCAGCGGCCCGGCGGGCGGCTTGTTCCCGGTCTCCTCCTCGAACTCGCGCCGGGCGACCGCGACGAGCTCCTCACCCGGCTCGACCTCACCCTTCGGGATCGTCCAGTGCCCCAGATCCTTCTTGACCCAGAACGGCCCGCCCTGATGGGCGAGGAGCACCTCCAGGCGGCCGGCCCGGCTGCGCCAGAGCAGGAGGCCTGCACTCGTGCGACCCGTTTTGTCCTTCGTCACCGCACCATCGCCCAGGTCTCAGAAGATCCGCCAGCTCTGCCTGCTGAGGAAGAAGCCGTGACCGCTTCGGTTCGTGCAGGTGAGCCCGTCGAACCGCGACGTGCAGGACAGGCCGGCGCGACGGAACGTGTGCCCGTACTTCAGCACCCGTGACCGCGGGTCGATCGCCGTGTCGCCGTGACAGACCAGGATGGCCCGGCCGAGCCGAGAGACCGCGATCGAGTCGCCGTAGTCGAGCGGGCAGCGCTTCGGCCGTTGCGGCTCGGGATGCAGCCGGCTGCGGATGTCGCAGCGGATCGTGGGCTTCTCGGCGCCGGCGAGGCCCGAGGAGAAGCCGCAGCCGATGTTGCCCGTCGGGGTCCGGAACTGGATCACGACCGGAGCTGAGCCCGCGGCCGACCGCGAACGCGCCGACGCGGCGGCCGGGACAGCCGCCGCCAGGAGAACGAGGACGAGCGCAAGCCGCATCGGCATGCGGCAACGTTATCCGGATCAGCAGGCGCCTCGACAGCAGCGGCTGACCCTGGACGGCCGTGAGCCCAGGCCCTCGCGCGACGTTAATGACAGCGAGGATGGGACCGCGCTACCCTCCGTCGAGGAGCTCGGGCCCTTGAGCTCCCTGTAGCGCAGGCGACCTCGAGATCAGTCGCCTGGCGGCCGTAACTGGAGACCGCGGACGGAGCATTCGACCGAACGGAGGTCTCGAGATCGACGCTGACGCTTCGCCCGTAGCCCGAGCCGACGGAAAGACGACCTGCGACGGCATGCCGAGGCCGCTGCTCCGCGGGGTGTCTCATCAGCTTGCGTTCTTCGTTGCCGTCCCCCTCGGCATCTTGCTTGCCGTGTCGGCGCACGGTGTCGTCGCGCGCGCGGCAGCGATCGCGTTTGCGGTGAGCGTCGCGTCGATGTTCGGCGTCGGCAGTCTGTTCCACCGCCTCTCGTGGACGCCGGGCGCAGCGCTTCGGATGGGGCGGCTCGACCATGCGATGATCTACGCGCTCATCGCGGGCACGTATGCGCCGATCGGGCTGCTCGTCGTGCACCCGGGCTGGCGGGTGCCGCTCCTCGCGGCGGCGTGGGGCGGGGCGCTGATCGCCGCCCTGGCGAAGCTGGTCTGGCACAACGCGCCGACCTGGCTCGCGCCGGTCGTCTGCGTCACGCTCGGGTGGCTCGTCGTGGTCGCCCTGCCGCAGATCGTCGGACGCATCGGGATCTCCGGCTCTCTGCTCCTGGTCGTCGGCGGCCTCGTGTACACGGCGGGCGCCGTGGTGTATGCGCGGCGGCGGCCGGACCCGATCCCTCACCTGTTCGGCTACCACGAGGTCTTTCACGCGCTCGTGATCGTCGCCGTCGCTTGTCAGTACGCGGCTGTCGCGTTCTTCGTGTTGCCGCAGGCATGAGGCGGCTCCTGGGCAGCCGCCGGGTGAAGACCGTCGCAGGGGCGGCGTTCGGCGTGCTCGCGATGACGACGGGGTTTCTGGCCGCGCGGCGGCTGACGAGCACGAGCTGGCCGCTGCAGGAGGCAAATGTCGTGCTCGTGCTCGGTGCTTCCGCGGCGTATCTCGCGAGCTTCATCTTTCGGGCCCTCGGCTGGCAGCGTCTCTTTCCCGGAGGCGAACGACCGGACCGGAGCCGCTGCCTGGCTGCCTGCGGCGCAGCCGCTGCGAGCGGAGTGGTGCTGCCCTTCCGGCTCGACTACGTGGTCAAGGTCTCGACGCTGCGGCGGCTCGGCGGCGTCCGGCTGGGCCTGGAGACCGTCGGCCTCTCGATCGTCTCGCTCGGGCTCGTGGATGCCGTTGCGATGCTGCCGCTGGCCGTCGCCGCGATCGCGACGAGCGGCGCGATCTTCCGCGCCCCGTTGATCGTGGTGCTGCTCTTCTGCGTCGGCTGCATCGCCGTCCTGGCAATCGGGCCGAGGCTCGCGCAGTTCCCGTTCATCCGCCGGTCTCGGCGCCTGGAGAGAGTCTTCTGCCGCGTCGGCGATCATGCGAGCATCTCGCGCTCGACCTTCGCCGCGAGCGGGTTTCTGTTCTGCTGCTGGACGACCAGGGCGGTCGGCAGTGCGCTGTTGCTGAGCGCGCTCGGCGTCGGGTCCTCGCCGACCCTGGCGCTCGTCATCCTCTGCATGGCTGCGGCGGCATCGATTCTGCCGATCACCGCCGGCGGAGCGATCGTCAGCGTCGGTGCCACCTCCGGTGTCCTGCTTGCACTCGGCGTCACGCAGGACGCAGCGATCAACTTCTCTCTGGCATCCGGCATGCTCTTGACCATCAGCGCGCTCGCAGCCACCGTCATCGGTGTGGGCGGGTCGTTGTGCATCTCCGTTCAGCGGCGTCTTCTCGGCCATCCCACGCTCGCGTAGCGCGTGCTTCGGGCCCAGCTGCACGCGGCTGCGATTCTCGGGGCGACGCTCGATCTCCCGGGCGCGTCGCTCATGGCTCGTCGCGCCGGCTCGCCGAGCACGCACGACGAGGTGCTTGCCGGTGTCCCGGCCACGATTCTCCGTCCGCCCGGCCGGGGCCCGTGGCCCGCTCTGGTGTTCATGAACGGCGCGACGCCGGACGGGCGCACTCACCCGATGGTGCTCCGCCTCGGCCTCGCGCTCGCGAGCACGGGGCAGCTTGTCTTCATCCCGGACCTCCCGGGTGTTGCGGGCGGTGAACTGTCACCGGCCGCGTTGTCAGCCGCGGTCGCCTTCGTGGAGGCGGCCGCGCGGGCTCCCGGCGCCGCGCACGACCGAGTCGCTCTCGCCGGCGTCTCGATCGGAGGAAGCCTGGCCCTTCTGTGCGCAGCCGACGCCCGCGTCGCGGAGCACGTCTCGGCGGTCGTCTGCATCGCGCCGTACACCGATCTCGAAAAGGTGATGCTCCTGGCGACGACGAGCTCGTATCCCTTCGACGACGGCGTCACGTCCTACCCGGTGCCTCCGTACCTCGCGGTCGGGCTCGCCCGTTCGCTCGCGGCGATGCTGCCCTCGACCCCGGAGGCGACCGTCCTCTGCGACGAGCTTCGCCGGATCGACCCGCCTGCCGGCGCCGCGGCCGAGCTCCCGGAGGCCGCGTTTCGGGCGGCGGGCGCTGAGGCTCTGGGGATCTTCGCGCTGCTGTCGAACCGCGACCCCGCACGCTTCGGCGAGCTCTACGCTGCACTGCCCGGCCACATCCGGTCGACCGTGCACGACCTCTCACCCCTCAGGCAGGCGGCGAGCCTCCGCGCGCCCGTCGAGATCGCGACGGCGCCGCGCGACCGGTACTTCCCCGTTGCGGAGTCGCGGGCGCTCGTCGCGGCGTCGCCCCGCGTCCGGCTCACCGTGACGTCACTGCTCGCCCACGCCACCCCGCGTCTGAGCGTTCGCTACCTCGCCGAGCTCGGACGGCTGAACGGCTTCTTCGTCCGCGCTCTGGAAGCGGCGGGCCGGCGCTAGATCACAACCGCACGGGGCCGCGGAACGCGAGGCCGTCCGGCATCGGCGTGTAGGGGAAGTGGCTGTTGACCGCACGAGCGGCGGTGTTCCGTTCCTCGTTCCCCGTGCGAAGCTCGCTGAGCCCGTTGTCGAGCGCCCAGGCGATCTGGGCGGCCTTGAGCGACCGGGCGATCCCTTGTCCTCTCCATTCCCGACGCACGGCGAGCATCTCGTGCTCGGCGATGCCCGCGGAACGGTCGATCCAGCCGAGCTGGCCGTAGCCGACGACCTGTTCACCTGCGAGCGCGACGAACGTCGCGCCGGGAATGTGCCGCGGCCCCTCGAGCCGCCGAGCCGCGAACTGCTCGTAGGTTCCGGGATGCAGCGGCACATCACTGTCGTACGGGATGTCAGGCATCGCCTCGCAGGCGGTCTCCCAGACGCCGTAGCCGAGATCCGGTCGTTCGGCGATTGTCGTGATCGTCACTCCGGCAGGAGCAGTGACGTCCGGGCGCGGCCGGCCGGCCAACTGCAGGCGAAGGCCCCTGGTGCGCATCACGAGCGTGAAGCCGTGCCGCGCCGCAAAACCGTCACAGTCCGGGTCGTCCGCGAAGGAGAACAGCTCCAGCTCCTCGCGCCCGAGCTCGCGCGCGTGCTCGGAGACACGGCGATACAGCGCACCCCCGACTCCTCGATGACGGGCGGCGCGGAGCACACACAACGTCGCGAAGACGGCGCTGCTCTCCTCCATTCCCGCGCCGACACCACAGCCGCCGACGCCGACCGGCTCTCCGTCCAGCAGCCCGATCCAGTCTCGCCACGTCGGAGTCGTCGCCCGCGCATGCTCGATCGAGTCCGTGTCGAACACAATCCAGCGAAGCACCTCCGACACGATCCTCGCCACAGCCGGGGTGTCCAGCCTGCCGTCGATCAGGTCGATCGCCATCGGCCGCTTTCCGGCTCAGGTCGAGCGCAGGACACGGCGCAGCACCTTGCCGTACTCGTCGAGGCCGTCGCGATAGAGCCGCGCCTCGGGGCCGGCCGCGATCCCGACGCGCTCCGGGACGACACCCCAGATCGGAACGTCCTCGCCCTTCCACCAGTCGATCGTCTCCTGCAGGTCGTTCGTCCCGAGCCGCGCAGCGGTGACGACGATCCCGCGAGGCGTCCGCGACGGGATCATCCCCAGTGTGTATGCGACGCGCGCGAACTCCACCCCGCCGGCGCGGGTCGGGATGACGACCGCGTCGGCCGACGAGATCGCCGACTGGACGAGGCGCTCGTCTCCCGGCGGCAGGTCGACCACCACCGTCCCGTCCTCGGCGTTCATCGCGCGGGCCAGTGTCCGCTCCGACGGCGCCTCGATCACCTCGACGCCCTCGATCGGGCGCTCCTCGAGCCACTCCGCCGCGGAGGCCTGCCGGTCGGCGTCGACGACCACGACCGGGGTGTGGCCGCGGGAGGCAGCGACCGCGGCCAGATACAGCGTGGTCGTCGTCTTGCCGACACCGCCCTTGAGATTCGTCACGACGATCTTCACCCGACGACCGAGTCTACTGAGCCGGGCCGGCGCTGCCCGGTCGGTCGACGGCGCGCGGTCAGCGCTTCGTCCTGGTCTCTTTGAGGGATGTTTGCGCCGAGACCTCGCGGGCGCGAGGCTCAGCGACGGCTCGGTCGAGGTGAGCCCGCAGCTCCAGGTGACCGGGCTCGCGAAGGTATTCGCCCTCGGCGACGTCGCTGCCGCCGACCTCCAGACGGCCGGCCGGGCCGGCCGGCAGGCGGATGTCGTTGTCGCCAACATCCGCGCACTCCTCGAGGGAGGCGAGCACATGTTCGTCGACGTCTACCGAGAGCGGTTCGGCCTCGCTGTGCCCTGTGCTCGTTAGGATCGCCTTGTGACCGCCGCGAAGCACTACCGCTGGGACGGTCTGCCGCGGGAGGAGCTGAGCCCGCAGATCGGGCGACGGCTGATCACGGGCAACCAACTGATGATCGCGCACGTCTATCTGGCGAAAGGCGCGGTCGTGCCCAAGCATGCACACCACAACGAGCAGGTCACGTACATCCTCGAGGGGCTGCTGCGGTTTCGGCTGGGCGACGACGAGTCGCACGTCGTCGACGTCCACGCCGGCGAGGTCCTGGCCATTCCGCCGAACGTCCCGCATACGGCGGAAGCGCTCGAGGACACGCTCGACGTCGACGTCTTCACGCCGCCGCGCGAGGATTGGCTCGACGGCAGCGACGCCTACCTGCGGGGTTGATCCCGGGTGCAGCCGCTGCCCGGTTCGGCTCAGTCCGACACCTGATGAGTCACGAGCGACGCGACAACAGCCGGCCTGGCGACGGCGGCTCCTGACGCACCGACCAGCCGAGTCTCACAGAATGGCCGCGGTCTTGGAGAGCAGCTGTCCGGTGCGCAGGGTGTGCCGAGCGCGCGCCCATCAGCTCCGCCTAGCCAACTAACGCTGCCTTCGAGACGGCCCGGAGAACAGCGGCAGCCTCCAGATGGCGCGCCCCGCCGAGGGCGATGAGACACGAGGCGACGAGCGCCGCGTCGTCGATCGTGGCGTCGTCGCTCGCTTCGAGATACCGGAAGAGCCAGCGGGCGGACACACGGGCGTGACGAGCCGGGTCGCGGTGCGCGATCAGGATCGTCAGCTCGAGAAAATCGTCCAGGGTCGGGCGGCCGAGCTCGCGCAGTGTCAGCTCGGCGACGACCAGATTGCCGCGCTCGATCGCTCGGTGGAAGGTCGCTCTCGGATGTCCCTGCGCCGTCAACGTCCGCCTCCCCGGGGCCGGACGGCCTCCTCAGTCTAGTCCTGCCTCGAACGGCCGTTGACGGGGTGCCGCTCGCGGCCGGATCATGAGCCCGTGCGGATGAGAGTGCTGCTGCGCCAGTGGCGTGACGAAGATCGGCAGCTCTACGCCGCGATCAACCGGGACCCCGAAGTGATGCGCTACCTCGGCATGAACGCTGATTCAGCCGGCGACCTGGAAGTCGAGCAGCAGGTAGCCCGACGGCGAGGTGATGTTGCGCGTGAGTTTCAGGCGCCGTGGCGGCCCCTTTTCGAAGAGCTTGCGGCCGCTGATCTGCAGGACCGGGGCAATGACGAGCCGTAGCGGCTCCGGTGACCCTCACCTCGACCGCGAGCGATCCGGACGGAGACCCGCTCACCTACGCCTGGACGGGCGCGACGCCCGTGGGGACCGGTGAGACCGCGACCTTCGCCGCCGACGACGGTCCGGCTGCCACCGAGGTCAAAGTGGTGGTCTCCGACGGCCGCGGCGGCACCGCACAGGCGACGATCGACGTGATCGTGAAGAACGTGGCACCGACCGCCGTTGCCGACGCGGTCACGGCTGTCCCGTGGGGCGTGCCGGCGACGCTGGTCGGACACGCGAGTGATCCGAGCTCGGTCGATTCCGAGACGCTCGCCGGCCACTGGTCGTTCGGGGACGGAAGCGGAGCGGACACGCTCGATGCAACGCACTCCTATGCCAATCCCGGGACGTACACGGCGACGCTCACCGTCATCGACAAGGACGGCGGAGCCGGCTCCGACACGACCACGGTCACCGTCCTGCCGCGCGCGTCGCAGCTCGCTGCGACGACACACGCGACGCTCGACGCCGGTTCACCGGTCGTCGGCGCCCGGATCGGCGACGGCACCGACCCCGGGTCAGCTCGTCTCGGCGGGCACGCGGTCACGTTCGCGGTCGGCGGGTCGACCTGCACCGCGATGACGAACGCCTCGGGCGATGCACAGTGCACGCTCGGGTCGCCGCCCCCGCTCGGGCCGTCAACCGTGACGGCGAGGTTCGACGGTGACTCGTTGTACACCGGGTCGTCGGCAAGCACCTCGACACTCGTGTACCGGTTCCCGGTCGGCGGTGCCTTCGTCGTCGGCGATCGCTCCGTCAGGGGACTGGTCACGTTCTGGAGCTCTACGTGGTGGATCATGAACGGGCTGTCCGGTGGCCCGGCGCCGGTCAGCTTCAAGGGGTTCGCACAGCGCGTCGGCGATGCCTGGGTCGCCTCGCCGGGCCTCAGCCACGCTCCGGCGACGGTGCCGAAGTGGATGGGCGTCCTGGTCGCATCGAGGGTCGCGAAGAACGGCTCGATCATCACGGTGACGCCCACGAGGATGGTCGTCGTGCACGTCACCCTTTACGACTCGGCTCTCGGGCTCGGCCCCATCTCCGCGCCGATCGGATGACCCGGAGTTGCGCAGGCTCCCCGCTTCGGCGGGGGCCTGCGCAGCCGCCGTCCTCTTGGCGAACGCCGGCGAAATCGGAGCGCCTGGCCCCTCAGGGCCGCTCAGCTTTGAGGCACCCCTCGTCGGCGGAACCCGGCGAATGCTGCCGAAGTGAGGAGAGCCGCAGCCAGTCCCAGCCACGCCAGCGCTGGGGCGTTGATGTCGTCGACCGGCGGCTTTCCCACGTGGGTCAGGGGAGACAGGTTCAGTATCCAGTCTGGAAGCTGGAGGCCCGATCCGAGCAGCCCGATGAACGTGACTGCACCGAACGACGCCCAGGCGAGTGCGAAGGCACGCGGAACGAACCCGTAGAGGAGCACCGCGAGGGCCGCGATGACCAGCTCGGCCGGCAGGTAGGCCAGCCCGGACTTCAGCAACGTGCCGACGTAGCCCGAGTCACTGGTCGAGAGCGCAGTGGCAGCGCCGAACACCACCGCCGAGACAACGACCACCACGACCAGCCCGGTGATCACGACCAGCACTTGTGCGCCCAGCCAGCGCATCCTGCCCACCGCTCCGGCGAGGACGGGCTCGAGGCGGCCGGCCGCCTCCTCATGGCGCAGCAGACCGAGCGCCTGGACGGCATAGCCGCAGGCGATGATGGCGAGATAGACCTGGGTCGATGCGAGGAAGCCGTCTGCGGCGTTTGCCGCGGTGATGCCCATCGCCTCGCGCAGTGACGGATTGCCGAGGATGGCGCCCACGACGTCTTGGGCCAGGGCGCCCATGACCGCAGCCAACGCGACCGATCCGAGCAGCCAACCGAGGAACGAGCCGCGCTGCCCGTGCAGTGCGAAGCCAAGGGGTCGGACGAGCCAGGCCGAGGCAGACGGGTCACCTGGTCCCTGGCGGTACAGCGCGGCACCGAGGTCCCGGCGCCGGGCCAGCACAACCGCGAGGACGGACAACCCGGTCGCGACAGCCGTCGGGATGAGCAGGGCCCACCAGCGCTGATCATTGGCGAAAGGAGCGGTCTTCTCGAGCCAGCCGAGCGGGGAGAGCCACACCCAGAAGGTGTCGTTCACGTCCCCGACGCCACGCAGGATGTAGGACAGCGCGAGGGCCGCGAAGCCGAGGGCAAAGACACCCCTGCTATGCAGGACGACCTGGGCGCAAACTGCGGCGAGCGAAGCGAAGACAACGCTCACCATGCCAAGGGCCAGGGCGTAGAGCACCGCCGGGCCAAGCTCGATGCCGGCAACCAGCAGCGAGAGCACGAAGCCCACGTCCATCATCACCACGGCGGCACTCACGAGCACGAGCGCACTCACGACCGGCACGTGCCGGTCGATCCGTCCTGCCAGCAGCCCCTCGAGACGTCCGGACTCCTCCTCGCCTCGTGTCATTCCCGCGACCAGGGCGAGCCCCATGAGCGGCATCAGGAACGAGGCGATGAACCCGAACTCGTCCTGGATGATGCCCCCAAGCGTGTTGATGCCCTCCACGTGGCCGTTGATCGCAATCAGGGCATCACTGACCAGGGCCGCGCCGTAGGACGCGATCTTCTCGGGCGTGTCGTAGAGACGGGCCACCGCGGTCGCGGTGAGAGCAAGGGTGGCGACCGGCGCGAGCACCCACACCACGAGGCGTCGGCGGTGTATGCGCCACGCGATCGCCAGCATGGCCCCGGTGCCCGTCATGCCTGGACCGCGCCGGTCTCTTCATCGCTGTAGTTCCGCAGGAACAGCTCGTCCAGGCTCGGCGGCTCAACGGTGAGGCTGCGTATCGTGGCTGCGTGGATGAGCCCGATCACCTGGTCGAGCTCATCGGGGCCGACGGTGAATCGCGTCTCGATGTTTCCGTCGACCTGAGCGGTGGTGAGGTTCTCCAACCCGGAGACCGCTTCCAACGAGTCGACGGCTGATGAAGTCAGCGCGTGGACGCTCGTCCGGGTATGTCGGCGCAGGTCCGCGAGCGTCCCGGAGGTCACCGTCTTGCCGCGGCGGATAATGCTCACCCGATCGGCGAGCGCCTCCACTTCGGAGAGGATGTGGCTGGAGAGCAGAACCGTCGCGCCCTCACGGCAGCGCTCCCGAATCACGCCCTGGAACACCTGCTCCATCAGGGGGTCGAGCCCCGAGGTCGGCTCGTCGAGGACGATCAGCCCCACCTCGCTCGCCAGCGCCGCGACGAGCGCGACCTTCTGCCGGTTTCCCTTGGAGTAGTCGCGCGCACGTTTGGTCGGGTCGAGGTCGAACCGCTCGATCAGCTCGGCCCGCCGCTTGGGGTCCATCCCACCGTGGACGCCTGCGAGGATGTCCATGCACTCCCCACCGGTGAGAGCCGCCCACAGCGACACGTCACCGGGCACGTAGGCCACGTCGCCGCGCAGCTTGGTGCCCTCGGCCCATGGGTCGCGGTCGTAGAGCGTGATCCTGCCGCCGTCCCGTCGCATCAGGCCGAGCAGGATCCGGATCGTGGTGGACTTCCCCGCGCCGTTTGGCCCGAGAAACCCATGCACCTCTCCGCGGGCCACAACGAGATCGAGGCCGTCCAGCGCCCGGAAGTCACCGAACTGCTTGACCAGGCCCTCGATGCGAACGATGCCGTCGCTCATGTCCCTCCTTGGTCGTCGCGTGGAAGGCGCCTTGGGCATAGCATTGGTCATTTGCCCAAAGCGTATGCCCAAGATAGCGAACCTGTCAATGGAAGTCCAAGAAGTCCGCTTTGGTTGACGCCGGGACGCGGAGAGGCTACGTTTTGGGCAAGTGCCCAAACAAAACAATCCGAGGCGAGACGCCGCTGCGACCGAAGGCCCAACCCGAGATCGGATTGTTGAAGCGACGGTCGAACTGATGGCTGAGATCGGGATCGACCGCGTCCGCACACGCGCAATCGCCGAGCGTGCTGGTGTGAACCCGGCACTCGTGCACTACCACTTCGGATCGATTGCAGCGCTGGTCATGGAGGCTGCTGAGTACGCCCTGCTCCAGGAACTGGGACCGTCGATCGACGTCTTCGTTTCGGCCGCCACCGCACAGGAAGGAATATCGGCGATGCTCGAGTGGATCGAGCAGAGGGGGCAGCGGACGCCCGGCGCAGCCATTCTCGCCGAAGCGATGGTCAAGGCAACGCGGGATCCAGCATTTCGGCGCTGGACCAAGCGAGCATCCCGGCGGTTCCGGGCAATCATCCTCGAACGCCTCAAGACGGCACGTGCCAACCACGAGATCGACCCTGCGCTCGACATCGAAGCGACGGCCGTTCTACTCGCCGCGGCGCTCGACGGACTTCTGTTCCACCACCTGGTCGACCCCAGGCTCGACGTCAGACAAACCGCCGGGCCGATCGCCCAGATGCTCGGAGCCCCGGGCCTCGGGTCTTCGCCGAAACGCGGCGCTCCGAAACGGCGATGACGCGAGTGCCGGGCCGAGATGAAAGGAGGGGTCGGTTGCTGTGCACCGCCGTCCACCGGGTTTTCGGATGAAAACAACAACTCGCCGTGTACAAGGGAACGGCGCGCGTAGCTGCGCGGCGTTGCCCTGGTAGCCTCGCACGGGACGATGGAGTTCAAGCTCCTCGGTCCACTGGAGGTGGGCGACGGCTCGACGGCCGTCGCGATTGCGGGGCGGAAGCAGCGGGCCCTGCTCGCGCGGCTGCTCCTCGACGCCAACAGGACCGTCGCCGCCGACCGACTCGTCGACGATCTCTGGGGCGAGTCCGTGCCCGACTCGGCGCACAAGATGGTGCAGATCTACGTGTCGCAGTTGCGGAAGATCCTGCCGCACGGCCTTCTCCAGACTCGGCCGCCGGGCTACGCCGTCGAGGTCGAGCCGGCGAGCATCGACCTTGTCCGGTTCGAGCAGTTGCGGCGCGAGGGCGAGGCGGCGCACGCGGCGGGCAACGCCGAGCTGGCGGCGGAGCGCTTCGACGAGGCACTTTCGCTCTGGCGCGGCGACGCACTGGCCGAGTTCCAGGAGCCGTTCGCGCAGGCGGAGGCTGCGCGGCTCGACGAGCTGCACCTTGCCTGCCTCGAAGCGCGCATCGCCGCCGACCTCGACCGCGGGCGCCACGCCGAGCTCGTGGCGGAACTCGAACCGCTGCTCACGCGGCATCCCTTGCGCGAGGATTTACGGGCGCAGCAGCTCCTCGCGCTCTACCGCTCCGGCCGACAGTCCGACGCGCTTGCGGCCTACCGACGCTTCCGCGACCTGCTCGCTGACGAGCTCGGGCTCGAGCCTTCGCCGCGCCTGAAGGAGCTCGAGCGCCGCATTCTCCGCCATGACCGGACGCTCGACTATCAGCCCGTGCACGCGTCGGCGGCGCCCGGCGTCCGGTACGTCAGAAACGGCGAGGTCTCGATCGCCTACCAGACGATCGGCGACGGCGAGCTCGACCTCGTGCTCGTGCACGGGTGGGTGTCGAGCTTCCAGCCGGGCTGGGAATGGCCTGCGCTCGCACGCTTCTACGAGCGGCTGGCGGATATCGGACGGCTGGTCATGTTCGACAAGCGCGGGGTCGGGCTGTCGGACCGGGTGGCGAACGTGGTGTCTCTCGAGGAACGGATGGACGACGTGCGGGCGGTGATGGACGCCGTCGGCTCGGAGCGCGCCCTCCTCCTCGGAGTCTCCGAGGGCGGGCCGATGGCCGCGCTCTTCGCCGCGACCTATCCACGGCGGACGGCTGGGCTCGTGCTGATCGGCGCCTACGCGCGTCGGCTGTGGGCGCCCGACTACACGATCGGCAGGCGCCCGGAGGCGATCTGGTCGTCGAACGTGCCGCCCGAGGACTGGGGGCTCCCGGCCGCGCGACGGTTCGTCGACGAGCGTGCGCCGTCGCTCGCGGGCGACGAGGAGGCCTATCGGTGGTACGCCTCGTATCTCGTCCGCGGCGCCAGCCCCGGAGCAGTCGCGCAGCTCGCTCGGATGAACGCCGAGATCGACGTCCGGCACGTACTCCCGTCGATCCACGTGCCGACGCTCGTGCTCTACCGCGAGCGGGAGTACCTGCACAAGGCTGCGCGCTACATGGGCGAGCGGATCCCGGCAGCGCGGATCGTCGAGCTTCCGGGTGCCGACCATCTCCCTTGGGAGGGCACGCAGGACGAGGTGCTCGACGAGATCGAGCGGTTCGCCGGCGACTTCGACTCGACGCCGGCGCCCGAGCGCGTGCTCGCGACGGTCCTCGTCGTCGAAGCAGACGGGACGGAGGAAGCGTGCGACTTCGTCCGCGCCGACGTTGCTCGCTTCCGCGGCAGCGAGCTCGCCCTGACGCACGACACGCTGATTGCCACCTTCGACGGCCCGGCTCGCGCGATCCGCTGCGGCTCCGCCTTGATGGAGCGGGCGCGCACCAACGGACGGGCCGCCCGCGCAGGCCTCCACACCGGGGAAAGCGAACTCGGCGGCGACGCGCTCGAGGCGATTCCCGTGGCGGTCGCGGTGGCGCTGAAGGACCGGGCCGAGCCGGGTGAGATCGTCGTCTCCTCGACCGTTCGCGACCTGGTCGCGGGTTCGGGCCTCGCCTTCAGCGAGCGCGAGCGAGAGCCGCTGCACGTCGAAGGTGTACCGGGAGCGTGGCACGTCCACGCCGTCGTTGCCTGAGCGGCAGAGTGGAGAGGACGAACTCGAGCGCCAGCACCAGCCCGAAGAGGCTGTAGCCGCCGAGGGCGAGCGCGACGCCCGCCGTTGCCGTGCCCACGAACGTCCCGAGCTGGTTGGCCGCGGCACGGGCGGCCATCGCGGGCAGGCGCCGCTCCGGCCGTGCAGCCAGCCCGTAGGCGTTCCCGAGCAGGGTCCTCCCGCCCCCGAGGAACGACGCGGCGGCCAGGAGCGCTGCGCTCACGCCCGGCGCCGGCCGAAGCACGCCGAAGAGCCCGACGAGCAGCGCCATTCCAACGGCCAGGCGGACGAGCGTCCTGCTCGACACGATGGAGACGAATCGTCGGAAGGCGAGGTTGCCGAGCGCGAAGGCGATCGCCGCGAACGCGAGCAGCCCCCCGATTTCGGCCGGCTGCGTTGCGTACGTCTCTGCAAACAGCGCGCCGGCGTACACCAGCGTCCCGAGCCAGGCCGAGTTCGCGGCGAGCTCCGCCAGCAGCCAGCGCCGCAACACCGGGTCGGCTAGCGCGACGCCGAGGCCGCCCCTCTCTTCGCTCGGAGCGCTCTGGCGATCCGGTACGGCGACGAACGCCGCCAGCCCCGCCGCGAGTGGGAGTGCGATCCAGCCGAGTCGCCAGCTCGCGCCTCCGAGCAGGCCGAGCGCCGGCATGCCGACGATCCACGCTGCCGGGCTTCCGATCAGCACCCAGCCGAGCACCCGCCCGCGCTGAGCTGCGGCCGCCCAGTCGCCCGCGGCCGACGTCGCGGTCGCCATGAGCACGGCGACCGCGATGCCGACCGGCACCTGTGCGAGCGCGAGCAGCCAGAGCGTCGGCGCCGCCGCGCTCGCGAGCGACGCCACGACCAGGAGCGCAGCACCCGCGCGTAGCAACCGGCTCAGCCCGAGGCGCCGCGCCGCGGCCGGCAGCGCGAGCGATGCGACGCCGGCGGCAAGCCCCGCGACGCTCCGCAGTTGGCCGACGAGCGCCGTCGAGACGCCGAACTCCGATGCGACAGCGGTGAGCACAGGCGAGAGGGCGATCAGACCCGACTGCGCCGCGAAGACGCAGAGGAAGAGCGAGAAGGTGATGCGCCGTTCGGCCACGACGGCAAGAACACCACTCGTGGGTTCTCGAGCGGTAGGCGTCGGGTAAAGCCCGAGTGCTTACCGCCGGTTAACCCGGCGTCAACCGCGCGACGAGCCGCGCGCGCTCTCCTGTGTCGGCTGAATTCCAGACAAGGAGACGCACACAATGAACACCGGCGCGAGCTCGGTGACTCGCCTCTCGAGGCGGGACTCGCCTGGCTCGCGGTGTCGGGGCTCGGAGCGGGGCTCGCGTTCGTGACGCTGTCGATCGGGGCGCTCGAAGGAGTGACCGAGCCCGACGCCGGACTGGCGTCGGGCCTCGTGAACGCGACGCAGCAGATCGGTGGAGCACACGGAGTCGCGATTCTCTCCACCGTCGCCTTCTCCGTCGGCTTCGCGGACGCGCTCCTCGTCGCCGCCACCGCGCTCGAGGACGCAGCGTGAGTGATCGCGGATCGCCCGCCTGGAGGGCAGTTTGGGTCTGCGGCTACCTACCCGCCGGTTACCGCGCTCGAGGGTGAGCCGCAACCAGCGTGGAGTGGACTGACGTCGTCGGCAACGTCCCACGAACGGAGATCACATGGATCCGCTGCTTCACCACCTCTCCCTGCAGATGTCCCGCGCGTCTCTCGACTCCCCCGAGGCCGCTCGCCGGAGAGAGACTCTGCGCGAGCACGACCGCGTAGCGCGAGCCCGGCAGGCGCAGCGACGGCGCGAGCGCGTCCGGCAGGCCGTCGCCTTCCTCACAGCACATCGGTGGCGCCGTGACCACGAGCTTGCCGGAAGGGCCGGGTGAGCGCCGCCGCCGCGCAGGGTCGCTCATGCGCGCATCTTCACTCTGCGTCTTGCTCCGCCCGCGCATCTCGGGGCTGGCGCATTCCTACCGGGCCTTTACCCCGCGAGAACCGCTGGACGGTCCCCTGCATCAACGTCCGGCACCGGGCCGGGCGACGTGAAAGACGGAGGCAACAATGAAACGGATCCTCATGCTATTGACGCTCGCCGGGATCGGAATTCTCGCGAGCTCAACAGCAGCCGAGGCGGGCGTCGTCAGGAACACGGCGGTTTCGCACGCGTACGCAGGCTGGGTTCCGTGCGCGAACGGCGGCGCCGGCGAGCTCGTGACCGGCACGATCGACGCACACCTTCTCGACACCTCGACGGTGAACGACGGCGTCGATTCGTGGCAGTTCATGTTCGCCCCCCGCGGCACGCTCATCGGACGGACCACCGGTGAGCCTTACCGGCTCGCGGGAGTCGAACGCGGGACCTACGTGACCGTCGCGCAGGGCGACAAGTTCGTCCTGACCTACGTACACCGCTACCACCTGATCGGACCAGGCAGCGGCGACAACGTCGTCGTGCGCGAGACCGCGCGCATCGCGAGCGACGGCAACAAGGTGATCGTCGACTTCGACGGCTACAGCGTGCAGTGCGTATGACCCGAAGCGAGCCGGCTGGGGTGTGGGAGGGGGAGGGCTCCGTTACGCGGAGCTCTTCCCCTCCGCTTCAGTCGGCAAGAATCGAAACCGTGCCACCGGCGAGGTTTCCACTTACCCCCGCTATCCGACCAAGGCGACGATCACCGGCTAGACCCCCTGACCGCCGAAGCACTTGTCGTAGCGGAGATAACAGGCGCAGGTCTAGCCCCGCGCGAACAGTCGAGAAGACCAGCTTGCTGCCGCTCTTCGGTGCCTGAAGCGAAATCCAGTATTGATGCGGTTTGGAAGAGCAACTTTCAACTAGAATGAGAGAGGTGAGAGACGTCGCTTTCCAGCACACGATCTGCCCGCCGACTTCGGCTGGGACTTCGGCCCTGGCACAAAAGAGTGGGCGCTTGAAACTTTGGATATGGCTCGCGGCTCCAGAGCCGTCGCGCTCGCAGACCCCAGCAACAAGTTCGCGGCAGCCGACGCCGTCAGATACCAGAAGCTCGCAAACGAGATGCTCGCCAACTTGACGTTCTGCGGAGGCCCCGCCAACAGTTCAGAGCACGCGTTTCCGCAGTGGCTGAACGACCTTCTTCCAGCTGACGCGATGACCCACCGCCGTACAGCCGCTCAGTCTGGCGACGTGAAGTCGGCATGGGTGCATTCAGGATTCGACTTCAAAGTCAAACAGGTGTGCCGTCAGTGCAACAACGGTTGGATGAGCAGGCTTGAAGACAGCACCAAGGAACTCCTCATCCCGCTGCTGACTAACGAGCGCACCCACGACATAACGCCGAGCGAACAGAAGCGCCTAGCGACATGGGGTTACAAGACGGCAATCGTGCTGTCGCTTGTCACGCCAGCGGACGAGCGTGTCGTGCCTTCTGAGCACTTCGAACACCTCTACAACGAAGGCGAGCCGCCGAACAGCACGTGGGTCTGGATTGGTGGCGTCCAGCCGGAGGGACGCGGCGAGGTGCGCTCGGGTTGGAGCCAGCCCGAGCGCCTAGAGGTGACGTTGGCGGACGGAACACTCGCGCCGCATCCTGCGTATCGCCTTTCGTTTAGCGCGATGGCTTTGTTCTTCCAAGTCGTCCACGATCCTGGAGCCGAAGGCATCGTGCGGCCCAAGGAACTCAGCGATGTGTTCACGCGCATCCGGCCAATCTCAAAAGGAGCCTGGCCTCCCGGAAGGCTACTCACTCTTGACGCGCTGGACGACATGAAGAACGGTCGCTTCTTAGCGCCCGGCAAAACGCCCTCAGCCTGAAGTGCCAGTTGTTGACGGTGCTGGGTCAGACGTAAGGACGGTCGCCCAGCCCACCGTCGTATCGTTTCACTCATGGATGCCTCTCGCGCCTACCGGTTCCTGCCTTGCGACGAAGACGGCAATCCCCGCGAGAACTCCCGATACACGACGGTTACGACCGAGCGTCTCGATATCGGCAGCACGATCGAGGTTGCGCTGTTCGGCTACACAAAGTGGGAAGTCGTTGAGCTGCGCGCCGAAACGGGCTCACTCGCTGGCGCGTGGGACAAGGATGGGAACGAGGTGACGTTCGCAGGCACCGTGATCTGTCGCGGAGTCAGTTAGCCGTCCGCGCTCGGGGGTCATTCCGGAACGCTGGCCCAGGTCACGGCGCTACGGGCCGAGCGGACTCTTCGTCACACGCACAGTGAATGAAAGTCTTGCGTGGCCGACCGCTCCCGTCACCCGCCAACAGCCTGTCGTTGGGAAGGTCAGCCCGGTCGCTTGGAATCCTCCGGGGCTGTAGCCCCTCGGGATGACCGCACGCAACGGAGGCGCGGCAGCGTCGAGACGATGGCCCGCGATCCTGAGCCGATCCCCAGCCCGCCACCACCCATACTTCGCGGAAATAGAACCATCCGCGTTGATCTCTGCCCGCATCCCACCGGTCGGCAAGCGGCCCGCGACAAGGTGACCGTTCGGCGGGTTCAGAGCAACGGCGAGCGACCCGTTCCCGTACTCGAACCCCCGCGGGACACGCGCTGGGGGTCTCGTCCGAGGACTGACGACGGTGACCGCACATGCCTTGGCGTGTCGTTGCGAAGCGGCGACGCTTGCAGCGGCAACGCCAACCACCGCGACGATGAGTCCGGACGCCACGAGAGCGAGAGGGCGGGTGAACGTCATCCACCTATTACGCCACGAGTGCCTCGCGGAGTCCAGTTCCAGTCACGGGTCATTCCCGAACGGTGGCCCAGGCGAGGTTGTGGCCACACAGCTAGTTGCGAAGGCGAGCAACTGCTCCCACAACGCGGCTTGCTCCTGGCGCGTTCGGGTCGTACTCAATCCAGATGTGCGGAGTGGTGTAAACACGTAGCCCAGCCAATTTGCGGCCCTGACCAAACTCTGAACCAAACTTGGCCTTGGAAACAATGACTCTGAGGCGGAGGGGATCCTGGGCTGCGTGCGGGCGCACGAAGCTCGTCGTGATGCCGTCGCTCATCGAAACCAGCGGCAGGCCAGAGGTTCGAAATGCCGTTTCGACTCGCACGGCAGCAGACGTGTGACTCGGTCGGGCAGCGAAGTAGCCAACCACTAGCCCGACGACGACCACCAGGATCGCCACCTTGACGACCCGAGACATACGCATAGACACCAGCCTAACGCGTTTCGCTCCGGGGGTCATTCCGAACACTGGCCCAACCTGCGCTCCTCTAGCTGGGAATGTCCAAGTGCGCTACTTGCTTTCCTGAACTGTCGTAGGCGGTGATTTGTGTGACTTTTTCACCTTGTCAAGGGAGCCAAGGAAGAGTCCCTCGACGACTGGGAGGCTTGTTGTCGATCCGTCAGCGAGCATGAGTTGCACTGTGACGGCATCGACGTAGACGCGTCCATCGACCGTGAGTAGCGAGGGGTGCGGAAGCTGCCAGAAATCGCCGAACGTAACGTTCGACGCAGGCGGAGTCGTGCTGTCACAATTGCCGCCACCGTAGGCGCCGTTCGGCCCGGATGCGTCATTGGCGAAGTTGATAAACCAGCACAGGCCGCTCTGATCATTGGGTGCTGCCCAGAGTTCTTCTGGGCCGTCCGGGGTCTGAGTCTGCACCACGCCGTGGGCTTTGCTCACATCGACATGTGGGAACTTTGCCGCGAACCCATCCCGCACGTTCTGGTCGGCCATTCGGTTGTCCGAGCTGAAGACAGTCGAGACCGATGGCGGAGCGGGTGTGCCTTCGAACACGTCGAGGATCTTGCTACCGATTGCGACTGCCGCTGGGACGAGCACGAGCGCAGCAACTCCCAGGGCCAGGCCGATCCAGGTGCGCGGCGAGAGCCGAGTGGAGAGAAAAGTACGCGGGTGTTGCCGCGTGTCGGTGCGCGGCGATAGACGCGTTCTGCTGTCTCCGCGCTGGGCTGGGAAACTCGCTGCGGAAGTTGGCGACTAGATCCAGGTGCGCGTTGGTCATCGATCCTCCGGTCTTGCGATCACAGGCTTCATTGGTGCTTGCCCGTTCGGGTCGAGTCGGTTCCGACCCGCTCTCCCGTCCGGTGCAGGCGCGACTTCACGGTGCCCACCGGCAGTGACAGGGCGGCGGCGATTTCTCGGTCGCTCAACTCCGCCCAGGCGTGGAGCAACAGAATCTCGCGCTCCTGCGGACGCAGATCAGCGAGCGCCGCAGCTATCAGACGGTGCTGTGCGGACGCGTCCAGACGATTGATCGACTCGTCCTCTGGATCGAAAACGGGATCGACGCCCGTGCGTTCGTAGGCCCGGAGCATCCGGCGTTCGTCGCGCCAGTGATGACGAACGAGGTTCGCCGCTATCCCGTAGATCCAGGGACGAACCGGGCGGGTCTGATCAAACCGATCCCATTTCGCGTACGCCGTGCCGAACGTCGCCGAAGCAAGTTCTTCCGCCAAGTCAGGCCCGACGCGACGACGCAGATAGCTATACAGCGGAGCGAACTCTGCCTCGAACACCGCGTCAAAGGACAACCCCATCACTGTCAGCTTTCCCGAACGGCTCTCTTCGGTTCCCACAGTTTGGTTCCTGATCTAACAACGACGGGTGACCACCGGGCTAATACTGCGTGCAGTTTGCTGAGCTGGCTCAGGGCCCCGCCAGGGAGGGGCTTCCGGCTCAGGTTGTTGCGGGTGACGGTTGGTGTCTGCACCGCGTCGTACTGCACTGCCCCACCCACGGTGGTCGTCTCGTGCAGCAGACCCCGCTTCTTGTCGAACCAGATCTCCCGACGGTTCAGAACAGTGGATGTTGCTCCGGTCTTCAGGTTGAGCGTCTGGTAGGTCGGCTTAGTGGATGGCCCAACAACGAGATTCGCCTTGGCCGTTCTCGATCCTGGATTGAACGATGCGCTCGCGGGTTACCGCGCCGCCCTACAAACAGGCAAGGCGCGAGTTGCGGGGCGCGCGATCATGAATGGCTTCCCGGTGCTTTGGATTCGCTTCCCATCTGTCCGGAAGGGTGTCTACGAGGAGGTGGCCGTCGATCCGACCACGTATCGGGCGCGGTTCATGCGTGAGATCTGCTCCGGCTGCACAGCCCCGCCGCCCACCTACACCATCATCACTCTCGAAGGCATCAGCCGCCGAGCAGCAGACTTCTCAGCACCTCACTGGTCGTCTCCGTCGTTCGGCCGCTACGCGAACTCTGAGATACGGGCGATCCCGATCACCGACGCGCCGCAGCTTCTGCACACACCTGGACTGTGGTCAGGACGATCAATCTCCGGAGTCCGACTGTCACTGACCCAATACCTCAACTCTTCGTTGCACGACGCACTGCCGATACGTCGCAGCAACACCGTTGGTCGCGGCTACGCGATCAGACTCCTCTACGGCGTTCAGGTGCTCGCAAACGGCGGCTACCGAACAAAACCCGGCGAACCATCGGTTGGCATCACCGAGACGAAGACCTTCGCTTACGCCGGGAACTTCGGCCGTGGCAGAACGGCACTCACCGTCGCTCAGGCACCAGTACCTAACTGGCCGAACGTTGCGCTGAGCCACATCGACAACTCGCTGGTCGTTGTGCAGACAAAACACGACCACCTCTACATTGAGATCGACGCATCAACCCGTGCGCTCGCCATCGAAGCCGCCAGAACGCTCCCCATGACGCCGTGAGTTCACAGCACAGTCAGACGCTCGGAGTCGTTCCGACTACTGGCCCCGGCGACTGTGTGCGGCATCGGCGGGCTACAATGTATTTGTCGGTTTGAGAGGTCATGCCGAGTGGTTGATTTGAGTCTTCGGAACCCCGCGCGAGTGGGGTTTCGTCGTTGTCGGGCTAGAATGGCGGTACTCAAACCAACGATTCGAAAGGGAAGACCTAACCCGATTACTGACGATTAGCGCACGTTGCTGGGCACTCGGCGGGGAACGCACGTCGGGTGAGAAGGAGGAAGCGTTTGTAGGGGGATCGGTCGCAGGTGCTGCGATGTCCCAAGATGTTTCAACGCCGGGCGGACGCCCGATGACACCGGAAGAAGTCTGGATCGGTGAGGCCGCGCGCTACTACGAGACGCACGGCGTGAATCGGCCGCAGGGCTGGATGCCGGAAACGCTCCTCGAAGATGAGGAAGCGGAAGCGGCGTATCAGCTGACGATGGCGTCGGTGTCACGCGCATGGGCGGAACGCTGGGCCGGATGGGACGGCCTGGATGAACCCGAGCCGGACGAGGCAGTCGAGCTTCCGGGTCGCTTCCGCATCTATGCGGAGGCGGCGCTCGGTGACTACCCGGCGGTCGAATGGTTCCCCGGCCTGGAGGGCTATCTCCCGATGCGCGAGCTTGTGGGCCTTTACGGCCCCGGCGACTCGTACAAATCCTTCACCGCACTGGACTGGGCGTGCTGGATTGCGCTCTCGGGCCGTGAGGTGCTCTACATCGCGGCGGAAGGTGTGAGCGGGCTGCGTGGCCGGATCGCTGCGTGGAAGGCGCAGCACGGCGTCGAGGAGCTTCCCTGCCTGCACGTCCAGCCGCTGCCGGTGCGAATGCACGATGAACGGGATGTGGCGGCGCTCGTAGCGTGCGTGCACGCTCAGATGAGAGCGCCGGAGCTTGTCGTCGTGGACACCCTTGCCCGGAACTTCGTCGGTGGCAATGAGAACTCCGCACAGGACATGGGCCTCTTTGTCGAGGGAGCCGAGCAGATTCGGACGGCCTTCCGGTGCACCGTCGCCGTCGTCCATCACTCGACCAAAGACGGATCGTCGGAGCGCGGCGGGGAGTCGCTTCGCAACGCGTCGTTCGCGATGTACTCGTTCGAACGCAAGTCGCGCACCTCGGTCGTGGTGACGTGCGAACGCATGAAAGACGCTGAGCGCCCTGCGCCGATCACGCTGACACCTGCGGTGATGGTCGTTGGGGAAGACGCTGAGGGGCTTCCTGTGACCTCGCTCGTGGCCTCCTGGCCTTTCGGCACCGAGTCTGTTGCGCCGTTGTTCGATGAGTCGGACACCGCCGGGGCCGCGAAGCGCGTGAAGATGATCGCGGACATTGTCGAGGTCGTGCGCTCGTGGGGATCGAACGGCGACACGCTCTCGCAGAATCAGGTGCAGAAGCGCGTACACGGCAATGACGGCGCAATCGGCTCTTTGCTGAAGGAGATTGCGCTCGATCCCTATTCGCCAGTGCAGTCGCGCAAGACGATCAACGCGGACGGCTCGACGGGCAAGACGGTCGAGTACTTCTACGCCGATCCAGTAGTGGCCTGATTCGAGGCTCCGGTGCCGGGGGACTAGTCCCTAGTCCCCCAAACGGCTGGCACCGGTTGTGCCGGATTCGACAAGAACTAGGGTGGTGCTGGCACCGGTTCCTTGAGGCTGGAAGCCGATCTGAGCGGTGCCAGAAACGTGGTGCTGGAACGGTGCTGGCACCGGTTGAAGCGGTGCCAGAAGTGGTGCCAGAGGGGTCTGGGAAATACGGCGCTGGCACCGGTTGCTGGCACTTTTTTTTTTTTTTTTTTTTTTTTTTTTTTTTTTTTTTTTTTTTTTTTTTTTTTTTTTTTTTTTTTTTTTTTTTTTTTTTTTTTTTTTTTTTTTTTTTTTTTTTTTTTTTTTTTTTTTTTTTTTTTTTTTTTTTTTTTTTTTTTTTTTTTTTTTTTTTTTTTTTTTTTTTTTTTTTTTTTTTTTTTTTTTTTTTTTTTTTTTTTTTTTTTTTTTTTTTTTTTTTTTTTTTTTTTTTTTTTTTTTTTTTTTTTTTTTTTTTTTTTTTTTTTTTTTTTTTTTTTTTTTTTTTTTTTTTTTTTTTTTTTTTTTTTTTTTTTTTTTTTTTTTTTTTTTTTTTTTTTTTTTTTTTTTTTTTTTTTTTTTTTTTTTTTTTTTTTTTTTTTTTTTTTTTTTTTTTTTTTTTTTTTTTTTTTTTTTTTTTTTTTTTTTTTTTTTTTTTTTTTTTTTTTTTTTTTTTTTTTTTTTTTTTTTTTTTTTTTTTTTTTTTTTTTTTTTTTTTTTTTTTTTTTTTTTTTTTTTTTTTTTTTTTTTTTTTTTTTTTTTTTTTTTTTTTTTTTTTTTTTTTTTTTTTTTTTTTTTTTTTTTTTTTTTTTTTTTTTTTTTTTTTTTTTTTTTTTTTTTTTTTTTTTTTTTTTTTTTTTTTTTTTTTTTTTTTTTTTTTTTTTTTTTTTTTTTTTTTTTTTTTTTTTTTTTTTTTTTTTTTTTTTTTTTTTTTTTTTTTTTTTTTTTTTTTTTTTTTTTTAAAAAAAGCGCTTGGGCCTAGGCTTGGGCCGCGCTCGATCAGGTGTAAATGCGCTTGCGCGCAAGGCACACTCCTGTGCCTGACTACGCTTGCAACGTGCTGAGGTACCTGGAGACGGCTGACGGGCTACGCCCCGTTCAATTGTCGGGCTTCTTCGTCGGTTGGCCCAACCCACCGAGCATGGAGCGACATCTGGAACTGCTGCACCGGAGCCACGCGGTGACGCTTGCGGTCGAGGACGCGGCCGTCGTCGGCTTCGCCACGGGGATCAGCGACGGCGTCCTGAGCGCGTTCATCCCATTCCTGGAAGTCCTTCCATCACATCAGCATCGTGGAATCGGAACCGAACTCGTGCACCGACTCCTCGCACAACTTGACCACCTGTACATGGTCGATGTCTGTTGCGACGACGCCCTTGAGCCGTTCTATCAACACTTCGGGTTTCAGACCCTTGATCGCGGCATGGGTTTGCGGCGGAGAGAGAAGATCTAGCCAACTCGTAGCGATCCAGGGCTGCTTCTTGCCTCGTCCCGTCGTGTTTACTCGTTGGAATGACCTACTCAATCGTGGGCCGCGATGAGACGACTGGCGAGCTTGGTGTCGGAGTCCAGTCGCAAGCCTTCAATGCGGGGGCGGCAGTGCCATGGGTTCGCGCCGGGGTCGGTGCGATTGCGACCCAGTCGTTTACCGACCGACGCTACGGCTATTGCGGTCTTGAACTTCTTGCGTCGGGTCTGTCGGCCAAGGAGACACTCGATCAGTTGCGGCTCGACGATCCGCTCTCCGCCTTCCGTCAGGTAGCGATCATGAGTGCCTCGGGGGAATCCGCGCAGTGGACAGGGGCGCACTGCATTCGCTGCGCCGGTCATTTCGGCGGCACGAACTGGATGGCCCAAGGGAACATGCTGACTGCTGACCACTGGCACGCAATGGGTGTCGCGTTCGAACGAACGAATGACTCGCTGGTGCAGCGCCTCATGGCGGCCCTGGAGGCGGCCGAAGCCGGGGGCGGCGACTTTCGCGGCCGCGGCGGCGCAGCCGTTGTCGTCGTGCCAGCGAACGGTGAACCCTGGGAACGCGTGATTGATCTTCGTGTCGAGGAAGGCGATCAGTCGCTTGGCGAACTACGGCGTCTCGTCGAGCGTGCAGAGGGCTACCGGGCCGCGAACCGAGCTGACCCAGCGGTTCCAGTTGCCCGCGAACGCGAGCTACCCGAGAGTTACATCCGTTGGATGTCACTCATCGACGCAGCGAATGCAAACGACATCGTTCGCGGCCGAGCAATCCTTGCGGAAATGGAGGCTGACCACCCACACTGGCGGGACGCCGCACGAGCGTCAGCAGCTCACCCAGAAGCCAGCCCGGGGCTTCGCGACATCGTCGGGGACTAGACCGCAGCGCCATCGGCACCCGCCGCGGGGCGGGGGTGCCTGCCTCGCTTTCCGCCCCACCTCGCGCAGAACTGGAACGGCTACCTCCCGGCGTAGGGCAGCAGGTGGGGTAGGGCGCAACGCCTGTGGTACCAACGGCTTGCGCGATTAGTCCAGTCCATCGCCACGCAGGAAAAGGGCTTCGCATCGCCCCCGGCATAGGTGCGGCAGACCTGCGGCAGTGGTGCGGCCTTTGATGAATTCGGCGGGCGGGCGATAGCGTAGGTGGGTGCAGGACACGTTCACACCTCGCCAGCACCGGGCGGCGCGATATCTCGCGCTCGGGATGAGTCAACGGGCGGTCGGTCGCAGGATGGGCTTGGACGACCGGACGATCCGCCGGTGGCTGACAGACGTGCCGGGCTACCGCGAACACATCGACTCGCTCCGTGGATCCCTGACGGAGGAGAACGCCACCGACGTGCTCCTCGACCTCCTGCATTCGACCGACGAGCGCGTGCGCCTGGCAGCTGCCCGAGAGCTTCGCCGGGCACCGAATCCGAACCCGAAGCCCGAAGATGAAGACGCGGATGCGTTGGCGGCGTGGGCGTAGCTCGTGCCTGCGACGATCACGCTGACCCGCGACGGCGATCCGGTCGGCAAACCTCGCAAGTCGAGCGCCTGGCTTGTCGAGGTCGAGGGCCGCGAGTTCGCCATCTCGCACGAGGGCTTCGCGCTACTCGGGCGGGACGCAGAGCTACGCCGGACGTTCGTTAGCTGCGCGCTCGACTTCCGCGCGTTCGTAGATGTCTGGACGTTCGTGCCGGAGGGCAAGCCGCCCACGTTGCTCGGGCCGTCGATGTGGAAATCCCAAGAAACGTATGCCGCCGCGACGGTCGCGAACGCGTCTATCTATTTTCTCAAAGCTCGACAACTCGGGGAGTCCACCATCGCCACTGCCTACGACGCCTGGCGTTTGCGATTCGGCCCAACCAACTGCCGCGTCTCAGTGCTCAGCCAAACAGATGAGAACTCCAAACAACTCCTGAGAGATGTCGTGTTCGGGCTGGAGCGTCTCCCGCCAGCACTGCGGCTTCCGCTCCGTGCACTTGAGCACTCGGCCATCCTCGATGCCGGGCCGCAGGACAAACGGCGCGTGCGTTCGTACCCGGCTTCGAACGCGATCCGCTCTGGCAGCTTCAGCCACGTTCATCTGGACGAATGGGCTGCCATGACGCATCCGCAGAAAGTCTGGCGGGCCGTAGAGGAGAGCATCGTCCCCGGCGGCACGATCCACGTTCTTACGACTGGCGTGGGCGGTGGCGACGTTACAGCGGACGTCTGGCGTAAATCCAAAGTTGGAGAGACTCGCTTTCATCCGCTGTTCATCGGCGCTCTTGAACGAGACGACCGCAGTCCCGCCTGGTACGAAGAAAAGCGCCGCACCACCGACGCGCAGACCCTTCGCCAGGAACTTCCACTCACGGAGGAAGACGCGCTCTCCGGTGCCGGGGAATTTCGGTTCAGCGCCGAATCGCTCGACCTCTGCACCGCCTACCCGCGAGGGCTTCAACCTTGGGAGCCTGATCGCAAGTTCCTCATCGCCGTCGATCCTGGCGAAAAAGACGGGACAGCAATCGTCGTGCTCAGTCCGGACGCGCGCTCGACGGGTTCGATTCGCGGCGTTGTCGATGTCGTCGGCTTCCGGCTGATGCGCCCCACCACGCTCCGAGACGCGCAAGTCGCCATCGAGCAGATGGCGCGCGACTACCCGAACGCGCCCGTTGTGGTTGAGATAAACGGCATTGGGATCGGCCTCGTCCGGAATTTGAGAGTCCCTGCGCACCGCCTCCACGAGCACACAACTTCTCAGCTGTCCAAGCGGCGGATGGTGTCGAATCTTGCAGTCGCCGTGCAGAACGCCGAGGTGAGTTGGGACGCGCGAGCCTGTCCCGATCTTGACCGCGAGATGCGCTCCTACAAAGAGCAGGACGCAGGCATCCGACAGGACACGGTCATGGCGCTCGCAATCGGCCTCGACAACCTCGACCTGATCTACAACCCGAACGCGGGAAGGATCTTGGGAGTTCACTTGGTATGAGCAACGCGCTCCTCATCGCGTCGAGCGAGCGCATCGGTCGCCAGGAAGCGTGGTCATGTCGGCTCAGCCCGGACGACCGGATCCCACCGCCGGAAAGACCGCGATACATCGGCGTGCCGTCAGACCCTTGGGCGATTTCGGCGGGTGTTCTTGCCGAGCGTGCATTGACCGCACGTTTCGATGCTGACCTTCAATACCTCCAGCTGCTTTGGACAACCAAGGCGCTCGGCAACGCCGGACTCCTGATTCCCGGCCCGAGCGAGGACGATCTTTGGCCGATCAAGTTTCCGGACGGCACTATCGATTTCGGCTACGTCATCTCCGGCAACGTGTACGACCTGCAAGAACTCGTACGCGAAATCAACGCGCTCCGCTGGGACGACAGCGCGTTCGCGGACTACTCGTACCCGCGCGCGGAAGGGATGCGCCGGAAACTGAAGGGCGGCTACGACCAATGGGGCAGACAGCGAACGGGATCCTGGACGCTCGGATGAGGTGTCCGGAGTGCGACGTCGAGCTTCCTGAGGCGATCCTCTCGCGGCACCGCCGCGCCGAACATCCCGCCGAGTACGAGGCGGCAGAAGCCGCCGAAGCCGAGCGCGCTGCCGCTGCCAAGAACGCGCCCGTCGAGGAGCCTGACAACCGCTTCACCAAAGACGGCTTCTTGAAATCCAACCGCGCACGAAACAACATGCCGAGTCTGTTCCCGCCCGTCCTCACTGCCACGCCAGAAGCTCCGATGGCTCCTTGGGATCGCGAAGCTCGCGGACTTGACTAGCTGCTAGCTGCGCTTCAGGCGGCGTCTGATCGGCGTAACCACGAATGCGACTGCTCCGAGCGCGACGGTGAGCAAGTTCGTCTGGACGCACGCCCGGCAGACGTTGCAGCACGCCGTGGCAAACGGTGCCTGCTCGCCATACTTCGTAGCCGCCTGACCCAGCTTCATTGTCGCAAACTGCTTCATAGGCTCAGTGTACGCCCGCCCGCGCCGCAGGCAGTTGCACTTTCTGTTCATCAGGCCGAGCGGCTTTAGCCGCCTATCGAGCACGTGGCCACATGACCACACCGTCGGGTCGATCTGCTTCGTGGTCATCGACCTCACAGCACCCGGCGAAGCACGAAGCGTCTAGCCCCGGATGACGCAAGCAATTAGGGCAAGGAGAGCCGTCCTCAGCCTCTCCCAGCCCCTTGCAGCAGCGACACGGGCGCTGTACCGAGATGCCAGCCGTGATGGTCACGACGCTCTCAGCGCCTTGTGCGCCTTGGCGTAGGACGGGTCATCCACGGTGAGCGGCTTCGACGTATCCCGCTTTACGAGCGGCGACCTCTTTGACGGGAGCATCGACGCCGAATCGCGCTGCGACCTCGACCGTCTTAGGCCACTGCTCCGCAGGCACTCCGCCTGCCGTGCGACCCGCGTCGAGGTACTGCGTCTTGAGACGCGCCTCGACCGGTGCACGGCTTCCAGGGCCGCAACGCGTAACCCACACCTGCACCATCTCCTTCACGAACGAGCGCTTCTCCCTCACCTCGGCCTTCGCCAGCTTCTCGGCCATCCGCTGAGGCGAGAAGCTCAACGCCCCATCCCCGCCTCGGCAGAGGAGATTTCCGTGTCGATCCGCGCGAGCCGTTCGTCCAGCTGTGGTGAGCGCCTCGGCCTTCCGCAACGCGGAGAGAGCGTCGGACGCCTCGACCGCGGCGCGCTCCGCGAGTACACCGTTTCGCTCGTCCTCAAGCGCCGGAAGGAGCGCATCGTCCGCTGAGCGAAGGACTGCGTAGTCCGGCTGAAGCCGCTCGTGCCAGCCCCGTGCGAGTTCAAGAACCACCGGTTCAACCGCACTCGCCTTGACTGACACCTTCTCGGTACAACCGAGCGTCTTGCAGCGATACGCGTGAAGCGAGATGTCACCGACCAACGTGCCTCCGCACGCTGCGCAACGCAGGATCCCGCCGCCGAGCATCCACTCGTGCCCGGACTTGCCGTACGAAGGGGGCCTAACCTTCTGCACGGCGTTTGCCGACGCCAGAGCACGGGGTCGATGATCGCCTCGTGTGCACCTTCGTGCCGCTCGTCGCCCGACGAGGCGACTCCGCGATACACCTCGTTCTTGATGATGTTCGAAGCCGCCGATTGCGTCTTCTTGCCGAGGATGTTCATGACCTCGCGCCACGAGTGATTGTCGGCCCGAGCTTCGAACGCCTCACGCACCTTCGCCGCTTCCTCCGGCACGATCACGAGCTTGCCACGCTGCTTCTTGCCGTCACGTCTCACGCCCCGCGTCGAGAACTCGTAGCCGTACGGCGGTGTGGTTGACCCGTGCACGCCGTTCCGCACTGCACCACGCCGGGACTCGTTGAGTCCCTCGGTCTGGTTGTCGAGGATCCACTCGGCCACGGCACCCAACTGTGTCGCTACAAGCTTGCCGTTCTTGGTCGAGAGGTCGAGGCCAAGGTCACACGCGACAAGGTTCCAGTCGCCGTCCTTGGCTTCGCGCAGGAGTCCCATCAGGTCACCCACGTTGCGCGTGATCCGGTCGAGCTTCGCGGCGACGATGCCAGCGGCCTTCCCTGCGTTGACCATCTCGCGCGCCTTCGTCATCGACGGGCGCTTGAGGTTCTTGCCTGACTCATCCAGATCGGGCGGGAGGAATTTCACCTCGTGCCCGTTCAACGCGGCCCATCCTGTGATGGCTGCGCGCTGTTGTTCTTCGCTGACGCCGCTGCCGTTGTCCTGCGAGCGGCGGACGTAGCCGATGTACGGCTTCGTCTTAGAGCTTGGTACGGTCTTTGGTGCCATGCGGATGTACCTCCGTGTGGTCGTGGGGCCGGTAGTTACCGCTACGCGGCCCCAACTTCTGTGTAGAAAAGCCCTGCATCAATGCGAATTGTAGGGCCGAACTGGCATTCGCGCAGTCACTATTCGGCGCCTAGTAGGCTCGCGGTTCAAACGCTGGTGGACAGAGGGAGGGCATGCCATGACGATGCGGCTGCCCCGCCCGCGGCACGGGGATCCCCACGAGACGACGGCCGAGCTGCGCGCGCTCGCCGCGTCGGTTCTGCAGGATGATGTTCAGACGCTCGCGCGCACGACCGCCTATCTTCGGCGCTCCTACCGGGTGGTGTTCGTCGGCTACATCGCGATGATGGTGTTCGGGGTCGCGGCGATCGCCGCGGCGTTCGTGAAGGGGCTGACCGCGGGAAGTGTCGGCCAGGCGGCCGCCGCGATCGGTCTTGCCGGCCTGACGGTCGGCATCTTCATCGCGTTTGACGTATAGACGAAGTACCGTCAAGCCCTGGCGGAGTAGTTCCGGGTTCCGGCGAAAGTACGCTTGCGCAGGTGAGCGTCTGCTCCCCAGGCTCCCTTGGGTTGGTTGACGTTCTACGATTGGTCGCCTGGCCGAGTTCGTTCCGTCCGACTTCGACGTCCCGCTCGCTCTCGAGACTTCCGAGTTCGTCCTCGAACCGCTCGGGCCTGAGCACAACGAGCTGGACTACGACGCCTGGACGTCGTCGATGGAGCACATGGCGGCGACGCCCGGGTATCCTGACCGTTCCTGGCCGCGTGCGATGACGCGGGACGAGAACCCCGCGGACCTGCAGCTCCACGCCGACGTCCGCGCCCGGAAGGGGTTCACGTACACGGTGCTCGATCCGGACGACCGCGACGTGATCGGATGCGTCTAAATCTCTCCGCTGCCCGACAGCGACAACGACGCCTCCGTGCTCTCCTGGGTGCGCGAGAGCCACGCGCACCTGGACGTCCCGCTCTGGCGCGCCGTGAGCGAGTGGGTCGAAGCGGACTGGCCATTCGCCAACGTCGAGTACGCGCCGCACGGCTGGATGATTGATGCCGCGGCCCGGGTCGTGGCTAGGGCCCCGGATGCGGTCGGAACGAAAGCGTCGGTCGACTCTGACGTGGGGAGGCGCTATTGCCGTGAGGTCCTGAGTGCGAGGAGGGCGACGGCGCCGGCTGCTGCTGGTAGGAACGTCCCGAGTACGCGATAGACCAGTGCCGCTGCGAGAGCTGCGTCGAAAGGCGGCCCGTACCAGTGCACGACTGTCGGGATGATCACCTCGACAACACCGAGACCGCCTGGCAGCAGAGGGATGAGTCCGGCGGTCGCCGCGGCTCCGGCGGCGAGAATGGCGATGTCAAACCCCACGTGTGCATGGGCGGCGATGAGTACGAAGAAGAGGCACGAGATGTTGGCGAGCATCGACGCGACCGACAGGAGTGGGAGCACAACGCGTTTTCGAGCTGGGCCGAGCATCGCCTTCGCTTCAGCATGGATGTTTGCGCCCGCGACGCGTCTGTCCGGAACGGCGGCGCGGGCTTTCCAGAATCGCAACGCCCCGGCGGCGACCGCGAGGGTCTCGGCGGTTGCCGGGCGGTTGGCGAGCACCGCGGTCGCGAGAAGCGCGACGAGTATCAGCGGTGCGGCGATCAGGGGCCAGGTCGAGTCGACGGGGAGGTCACGGGTCGCGAGGATCCAGCCGAGGTTCAGCGCATTGACGAGCAGAAAGACGCGCAAGCTGAACCATTGTTCGAAGCCGAGCGTGAGCGCGATCCGTCGCCTGTCCAGGCCGCGCCGAGACAGTTCCGAGACCTCGAAGGCAAGACCCTCCGCCGGCGCCGCGGGCGCCAACAGCCCCAGTCCGTTCACCACCAGTTCAACGCCGGTAGCCGACGCGACCGTGAAATCCGTCTGCGCGCCGGCGAGACGACGTAAGCGAAGGCCCGCGAAGACATACGCAAGCCCTTCGCTGACGAGTGCCGGGATCAGCCACCAGGCGTTCACCCTCCCGATCGCCTGCCAGGCATCGCCCAGCCCGCCGCTGGCCCGGACGACGATCCAGACAGCGGCGCTGCCGAGCGTAAGACCCAGTGCCAACCGCAGAGCGCGCCGCCACGGCCGCATCGGCTGTTGTAGCGCCTCGTCTGCGAGCCCGGGCGCTTGGGACGCAGCCCGAGTTCCGTCCGGGGCCATTCCCCATTGTCGCGGAGGCAGACCCGAGGCAATCGATCAAGCCAAAGACGACCGTGCATGGCAGGTGTACGGCCCTGGGCTTAGCGTTGCGATCGGTGCGCAGCAGGTGCTGTCTTAGTCGGCCTGCTTGAGTGGCTAGGCCGCTGGGACTCCCGTGTCGCGTTTGCGCGTCGTGGCGGTGCCCGGTTGCCGTCGCGATGGCTCAGCGTGAATCGCTACCCTCCGGCGGATCGCGATATCCGGAATTGACTATCTACCCGCGTGCACGGATGAGCCGGATCGTCGCCGTGGCGTGCTGCTCCAGCGTCATTCCCCTGACCTTTAGTGACTTGACGAAGTACCGTCAAGCCCTGGCGGAGTAGGTCCGGGGTCCTGGCGAGAGAACGCTGGCGCAGGGCAGCGATTCTCGATTCTCGGTCGGCGCTGGGCGCGTCCCGCCCAATGCGTACGATCGAACGATGGGAAGAACGGCGACCGTCGCGCTCTTCCTGCTGGCGTTGGTAGCCGTGGTGGTGAGCGTCGATGTCCTGTTTTTCAGGCACCACGCCCCGGGAGCGACTTATAGCGAACGTCGGGATCGTTCTATTGTTCGCGGCGTTCTATCTTGGATTCCGTCCCGGTACTCATCCGTGAACACCCGACCGGGCGCATCCCTGTCGATCTGAGCGCGGGCAGAGAACCGTCGTTTGCGTTCACTTCTCCTTCGGGCGAGCGGACGTTCCCGCAGCCCGCCCTTCACCCGCGCAAAGACGGCGCGGCGAGCTCGGTCACCGACTCCTGGTGATGAGCTGCGGCTTGTTAGGTCGCGCGGCGCCGGACGAGCAAGACTGTCGCGACGATCAGTGATGCTGACAGTGCGAGTAGCCAGCCTGTTTCGATGAGCTGGAATGACCAGAACCTCGTGGGGGGCTGGTAGCTGATCCATTGCCTGTAGCCGTGCTGGGCTAGGCAGTGCGCGACGTACCCGGTCTTGTCGAAGTTGCCCTCGCGGGCCCCGGCGGGTGGTGGAGGACAGACCTGTTCGAGGAGGCTGAGCGGGGCTCGCGCGAACGCGAACCTGCCGTCCTTCGTCCACCACTGGCGTATGACGAGGTCTGTGCCGGGGACGTTCGGGATGCTGGCGACCAGCGGCGTCAGGTAGTGGTGGCGCAGGTAGAGCGCGGTGCCGAGGGCGAGGCCCAGGTAGGCGACGAGGGTGGCGACGATGGCGGGGACGACGCGGCGGATGAGCATGCCGAGCAGGGCTCCGAGCGAAAAGGCGGTCAGCGTCCAGGCAGCGAAGGCGATTCCTCGCAGCTCGAACAGCCCTGAGCTGAGCGGGGACGCCTCGTTGAGGAATCTGCTTTGGTTGCCTGCTGCGAAGTACGGCTGGTAGTACCAGAACAGGACGATGCTGAGCAGCGAAGCTGCGGTGACCACTCCTGTCGCGAGTCCGACGAGCTTTGCGAGTGTCCAGCGCGCGCGGCCGAAGCCCTGTGTCCAGGCGAAGCGGTAGGTGCCGGTTTCCAGCTCGCGCGCGAGCAGCGGCGCTCCAACGAATGCGCCGATCAGCGCGGGCACGGCTTGCAGGACGAAGCCGTTCGCGAGAAAGCTGTCCATGCCGTTGAAGTGGTTGACCAGGTTGCTACAGAACAGCGGCAGGCCGAGCGAGCGTGCCGGGGAGCAGGTGATCGCGGCGGCGTGGGCGTGGCGCAGCTGAAGCCCGAGGATCCACACTGCAACGGCCAGGCCGCCCACGAGCGCGGCCACACCGATCAGGGCGGACCGGTGCTGGCGCCAGATGACCCATCCCATTCGCCGCCACGCCAACGGCCGCAGCCTCTCCTCTGAGCCTGCGCGCATGCCGAGGGCGCTCATCGCGCGAGCGCCGAAGGTTCGACGTTGCTCGTGCGATCCGGGCCTGGCAATGCTGCGGCGCTCGGCTCGCGCAGGTAGGCCAGTGCGAGCTCTTCGAGCCCGATCGGGTGTGCCTCCCAACCGTGGGGCACCGGATCGCCGCCTCCGTTTGTTCGCACCAGGAGGTGCGCCTGAGCTCCCCCGCGCCGGGCGTGAACGACGGTCATACGGTCGGCATGGCGATCAGCCTCGGCGGCTGGCCCGGTGAGCACGCGGTGGCCGGCGAGTAGGTCGTCGACCTCGCCCGCTACCTGGACATGTCCGCGTGAGAGGAGAACAAGGTAGTCGGCGACCCGCTCGAGTTCTGCGAGCACATGCGAAGAGAGGAGCACCGAGACGTTGTCGTCGGCCACCGCCGCCAGCACCGTTGCCATGAAGTCGTGGCGGGCGATCGGATCGAGCATCGCCACGGGTTCGTCGAGCACGAGCAGCCGCGGCCGCCTCCCCAACGCCAGCGTCAGCGCCAACTGCGCCTGCTGGCCGCCGGACAACTTGCCTGCTTTGCGCTCCAGCGGGATGCTCAACTCGGCCAGGCGCGCCTCGGCCGCCGCCCGGTCGAAGCGTCGGTTCAGGTTGGAAGTGAGGTGCAGCATGTCCGCCGCGGACAAGTTCTTGTACAGCGGGGTGTCCTGGGCAACGAACGCAATACCGTCCAGCGCCGCCGGCGACCCGGCCGCCCGCCCGCCGAGCACAGCCACTTGGCCGGCGGATGGAGCGACGAGGCCCACTGCGAGGTTCAAGAGCGTCGTCTTTCCGGCCCCGTTCGGTCCGACGAGAGCGGCGACGTGACCGGCGGGGATCGCCAGCGAGCAGTCCCGCAGCGCCCACCTGCCGCCGTACCGCTTACCCAGGCCGCGTGCCTCGACGACGTTCACGCGAGCGCCTCGGTCTCGCCGCTCGCCTCACCGGGACTGGCGCGGCGTTCACCGAAATCCCGCAGCGCGCTCGCAAACAGCGCCGACATGCCGTCGGCGTCTAAGCCCACTCTGTCTGCCTGCGTCATCCACCCGAGCAGCGACCGACGAAGCTTGGTCAGCTCGGGAAGCCCGACCTGCGTAAGCGTCGCCGTAATGAATGTCCCCTGTCCGGGGCGTCCCTCCGCAAGCCCCTTGAGCTCGAGCTCGCGGTACGCCTTCAGCACCGTGTTCGGGTTGATCGCGAGCGAAGCAACCGCATCCCGAACCTTGGGCAACTGATCGCCGACCTGCAGGTATCCGAGCCGCAACGCATGCTCCACCTGCTGGACCAGCTGCTGCGACACCGACAACCCAGACGAAGGATCGAGCCGGAACTCAACAGCTGATCGCGTGTCTCGCCGTGTGGAATCCATCCTGTGTTTCTTACCTATCTCCATAAGACATAATTACAGCACAAGAGCAAGAGCAACGCCAGCAGGGATGGCCGACCTCGAACCGCCGTCCGCGCACCGCCGTCAGGCGTGCCGCACGCTACTCACGAGGTGACGGGCCGGCTGGTGCGGCCTTCGAAATGATCTGCTCGCGGGTGCGCGCGTCGACGGCGGTCGTCTCCCGTTTGACGTATAGACGAAGTACCGTCAAGCCCTCAAGGAGTAGTTCCGGGGTTCTGGTGAAAGGACGCTGGCGCATGCCAGTATGCTTGAATGTTACCTGTGGCTGTTCGGGCGGGTCTTTATGCACGGATCTCGTCGGATCGCGAGGGCGATGGGTTGGCGATCGAGCGTCAGTTGGCGGATTGTCAGGAGCTTGCGGCTCGGCGGGGTTGGACGGTGGTCGATCGGTATGTCGATCAGGATCTGAGCGCGTATAGCGGTAAGCGCCGGCCGGAGTATCGGCGGTTGTTGGGTGAGATCGAGGCGGGTGCGCTTGATCAGGTGGTGGTCTGGCATCTCGACCGGTTGCATCGTCAGCCGAGGGAGTTGGAGGAGTTCTTGGAGGTGTGTGACCGCTCAGGCGGGGTGGGTCTTGCGAGCGTGACGGGGATGGTTGACCTCGCGAGCGATGACGGGCAGTTCACTGCTCGTATCTTGAGTGCTGTGGCGAAGAAGGAGAGCGACGATAAGAGCCGCAGGATTCGGCGCAAGCATGAGGAGATTGCGGCCGCGGGTCGAGTCTCGGGCGGCGGCACTCGGCCCTTTGGGTTCATGGCCGACCGGAGGACGATTTGCCCCGACGAGGCGGCGGTCGTTCGTGAGGCGGCGACCCGGCTTTTGGCGGGTGAGTCGGTGCGCTCGATCTGCAGCAACCTCAACCTTCGCGGGGTGCGGACGGTGAGCGGTGGCGAGTGGGCGCCGCAGACGCTGCGACGGATGTTGTCTTCGGCCCGGATCAGCGGCCAGCGTGAACACCGCGGCGAGATCGTCGCGGAGGCGGAGTGGCCGGCGATCATCAGCGCGGCCGAGACCGAACGTGTGCGGGCGCTGTTGCAGGATCCCGCCCGCCGGACGAACAAGACGGCGCGCCGGTATCTGCTCACGCGGTTGCTTCGCTGCGGCCTCTGCGGATCGACGCTTGTCGCTCGTCCGCGCGGGGACGGCACGCGCCGCTATGTCTGTTCGTCGGGGCCGGGGTTCGGCGGCTGCGGCAAGATCACGGTCACTGCCGACAGCGTCGAGGCGGTGGTCGTGGAGGCGATGCTGCATCGGCTCGACAGCGCCGAGCTCGCCGGCGAGCTAGAGGGCCGTAGCGACGATCCGGCCGCGGGCGAGTGGCAGGCCCAAGCAGACCGCGCCCAGGCACAGCTGGACGAGCTTGCGACCGCCTACGCCGCAGAACAGATCGGCCTGCAGGAGTGGCTGAAGGCTCGCGACCTGATTGAGAAGCGTCTCCAGCAGGCGCGGAAGCGGCTCGCGACACTGAACCGCAGCGCCGCCCTGGATGGGCTTGTCGGCAACGCCGGCGAGCTACGGATTGAGTGGCCTGGGATGCCGCTAAGCCGCCAGGCCGCGATCGTCGCCGCGGTCATCGACCACATCACCGTCGCCCCCGGCAAACGCGGCCTGAATCGGCTCGACCCCGCCCGCCTGACCGCGGTCTGGCGCGCCTAGCCCCGGCCGGATAAGCGCCGCCACCTGCCGCAACACCGCCGGGTCGCTCACCCGTAGCGGAAGGCCTTGCGCCGCCGCCGTCCGCTCAGCCCAAGCCCGCGCCTCGGCCGCCTGAGCTTCACTCAGTCCAGGCACACCAGTACGCGGGCGGGCCTGCCCATCCTTGCTCTGTCGAGGAGCGCCACTCGTACGCCGGGAGCTGGTTCATGTATCCCGACGCCTGCCCGATCACGTCGTCGGCCGACTCGCCCGCGCAGAAGATCGGCGCCGGCTGGAACCCTTCCGCGACCTCATAGCGATGCAGGCGCGGAACGCGTTCGTCCGCGACGTTCTTGCTCACGTACTTCGCCAGATAGCGCGCCGCTATCCGGGCTTCGCCGAGCGCACCGGATCCGACGGGCAGGTCACCGATCAGTTTGATGTGGGTGATCCCGCGCCCCCACACGTCCCGGATCAACGACTGTCGAACGTAGCGGCCGACGGCGAAGTGAACGTGCAGGCCGTGACCGCCCGGATGCCACTCCGAGGTCCATGCGTACGGCAGCGGCTCACCGCGAAGCTCGCGCCGCAGACCACGAAAGAACCCGGACACGTCGGCGCGCAACTCAAGATGATCGAAGCAGCCGACCGCGTAAGTCAGCGTGGCAAGACGGTTCAGCCTGTTCGCCGCGCAGTAACGCCGCAACGCACCACGCGCCCTTCGCGCCGCCTCCTGCTGCGACCGCTCAACATCCGGCGAACCGCCCCGGCTCGTCGGCTCGCGACGCCGGCCCGACGAGAAACAGCCGCCTGCCTCCGCCGCCGCCGGGTAGAGGTTCAGACACCACCGACCACCCCGGCGTTCACTGCTTCCCGCGTACGCGTTCACCACAGCAGAAGCCCCTCGGCCTCCAGCGCCTCGACTTGCGCCAGCGCCCGCACGTATCGCCCGGAATCACCCCGGCCCTCGGACAACTCTTCCTCGGACACCCAGGCCCAGGCGAGATACTCGGCGACCACCGCAGCACCGAGACGCTTGCCGATCGCGACCGCCTTCGGCTCGTACTGCAGAAACCGTGCGCGAAACGGGTCCGGCCAGCAACGCTCCCAACCAGGACGGCACAACGAATACGACACAGCCAACCTCCTTCACTCATTGACTACTGAGTGAGCGGGCCGCTATCACCACGCTCGGCGGGCTGTAAATAAACCTCGGTCTCGCTGCCCCGATGGCGCCGAGGGCGGGAGCCTCTGCCGCCCAATTAGGGATCGGCGCTCCTACACCCAACAAGCGTAGCGAACCCCGACACCCGCCGAACGAGTTTCGTTGCTTATACGAGTGAAGTAGTGCACGCCCGCCCGCTGCGCGGGCGGCCGAGCGCGGAGGCCCGCCGGGCACCCCCGCCTGGCGGCGAGGGCGCGCCCGGCCAGGCCAACCCGCGCAAACCAGCCGAACCCGGCCGAAGGGGTTGCGCAGCCTGACCGACGACCCACGACCCGTCAACCCCTACGGGGTCGGCTCCGCCTTGACCGGCCGCGGCCCGCCGATCCAATCAGCAACTATCCCGGCCCGGAGGGAAACCCGTCAGGGGTCAACTCACACCCTGGCCCAGCCCAGGCCTAGGCCTAGACTCAGCCTGTGCCTAACAAGGTTTGGTTTCCATCGCTTGCTTTGCTGCTCGGGGCGATCTATGGGCTTTGCGCGGTTGTCGGTGCAGGCAGTCGCACAGCGACAGTGGCCGCTTTCGCGGTTGGTTTGCCGTTGTGGATCGCTTGCGGCCTTCTTGTGCGGTCGGGCTGAAAGGCCCAGGGCGCGAGCTTCCAATCCGGGGATTGGCCTCCTCAGCGCCGACTACCAGGCCTGATTCCGGTTTGGCAACGTTCAGCCATCCGCCGGAACGCAGGACGAATCGCCGCCGAACTAGCTCGCCGGACCCCTCGGTTTCAAGCTGGCCGACAAGCCCAGCCGACGATCCAACCTAGCGGCCCTAGGAAAACGATCAGCGCCCAAGCTCTCGTACGGCCCTTTCGCCCAGCCATGCGGTATGCGGCTACTGGCACCCCCACTAACGTGACGAGAAGAACCAGCAGAACCATAAACGCGAACACCCCCCAGGCGCGAAACCCGGCACGCGGAGCAACAGGGACCACTGAGGAGTCAACGCCAGAACGTCGCCCAGAAGACCGCGAGGTCACAGGCGATGCTGTCGTCGCGTTGAGCACCGCAAGCAGGACACCTCTCAACGTCGCAGTCTGCGTGATGGAAGCCGCCCGGTAAGACGCCGCAATCACGGCACGGTTTGCCCCGTGCTACTCCCCAGTCGTCCTTCTCAGACCCGTAGGCGACCGGCGGCAAACGATCACCGTCTGGGAACTCGACGGCCAACTCGACACAGCTAGCACCTGTCTCCATGTCACGACCACACGTGGGGCACACGGCACTCATCGTCGTCGAGCGTATCCGCGTACTTGCCAGCCTCAGGGGTCATTGCCTAACGCTGGCCCAGGCGAGGGGAGCCGTCGTTCACCGCCCATAGACTCCGAACATGGACGTCCCAACGCTTGACGACTGGATCGCCCTCATCCGTTCGTTTTACGACGAGTTACTTCCTCCGGACGATTTCGACACCGCGTACTTCTCCGACTATCGCCGGGCGATCGAAGAGGAAGACAGCCAGGGCGTTTGGATCATCCCGGAGGACGCCGCGTCAATCCTTGACGACTTCTTCGTCGAAGTCGACTGCCTCTCAAACGATCCGGAGCATTTCCCGGGTGCCGCCATCACAGCCGATGAGTTGCGTACCACCGCCCGCCGTGTAATTAACCGAACTGGAAGCCATCCGGCGGCGCTAGCTCGGGGGTCATTCCGGAACGCTGGCCCAGCCGACTGCCCCGGCGAAGGTCGTCGCTTAGCTATCGCAGATTTTGGGATTGCGACCTGGGAAGAGGCTGATCATGTCGACGGCGTTCCCGTCCACGTCGAACACCATGGTGTTTCCGCCAACGACTGTCGCATAGGAGTAGCCATCGCCGGGGCATGGGGAGACGCCGAGGGGCCGCTGCCTGGTCGTGATCGGATACTTCTGCTTCAACGTCTTGAGGGAATCGCCGAACCTCAGCCCTTCGCTTGTCACGACGTCCTGGCTCCCAGCAATGCGGCGGACGGCATCGCCCATGTTCGGAGTGCTCTCGCCTAGCAGGGCTTCGATGTCGATCTCGGCCAGAGGGGCCGACATCGTTTCCCGCTTGGGGAGGGAATGGTCGTTTGCACCTGTGTCCCGCAAACGGAAGCGACGTCCATGAGCAGACCGTTCCCGTCGGCGTAGATGTATTCGGATGGTGGGAAGGAGGTGTCCTGTCGCTGCTTGGCCGGAAGTCGATCCAGAGCCGCTGCGAACGGCATCCCGACTCGCAGCCCGGCGAAGCTGCCGCGCGACCCATCGATGATCAACTTACCGCTTGAGGTTCTCGGGCCATGGAGCAGCGCGAACAGCGGAGGAGTCTTCTTCTTGGTTAGCACGTGGTAGACGACAAATGGCCCGATGATGAGACCAAGACCGACAGCCAGGAAGGTCAGCGCCTTTAGTTGCCTCAGCATCGGGCTATCCTCGCAGCCAGAGCGGCCGCGCTAATCGGGGGTCATTCCCGCACACTGGCCCAGGCGAGAAGCTACTCTCGCGGCGATGTCCGACGGCGACCAGGTCGATATCCACATCACGTTTCCAAGTCCTGACGGAGTGGCCGAGATCGCAACGGCGCTCACCTACGCTGGCTTTCCCGATGTGAAGCTTTACGTCGTAGTCGAGGCGAGCGCGACGAGCGAGGATACAGACCTACAGGTATTGCACGACCGCATCAAAGAACTCGGCCCGATGATCGAGGCCGCAAAGGGTGGGCAGGTCTCGCACGTCACACGCGATTAGTCGGCTGGCACCTTCGGACGTCATTCCGGAACACAGCCCCAGGCCAGTTAACTCTCTGATTCAGCCGCCCACGACACGAAAAGGCCGAGCGCCTCTTCCAGGTTCAGCGGCCCACAGGCTGCGTGCCACTCGTTCTGCTCGACCCACGCTTGAACCCAGTCGGTCTCCGAACGCTCCATTTTCACGCGACCGAACACGCGGCCGTCGAGGTCGGTGCCGAACACGTTCACCCGCACCTGCCAGCCGGGGTTATCAATTGTCTCGATCTCGATGCCCGACTGGTGCTCCCACTCTCCATTGCACTGCGCGAGATACCACTGCTGGAGTTGATTGATCGCGGGCACACCGTCCACCGACGGCAGCCTAGTGGCCCTTGAGGAAACGTTGGGCCTGAAACCGGCAGGGTCCGTGGCGGTCTGCCGTCGAATTGGGATGCATCTCGACCGTGGAGGTGGTGATGCGTCCCCCGTCGGTGTTCGTGCGGCCGTTGCTGCATGAGGAGGCGGTGCGGTTGAAGCGGCTGTCGCGGCGTGCGAAGCATGAGTGCACCCGGCAGCGGGCGGCGGTGCTGCTGGCTTCGAACGTGAGGATGTCGGTGCCGCAGATCGCGGAGATGTGGCACACCGATCCGTCCTGGGTGCGGAAGGTGATTCACGAGTTCAACGAGCGTGGGATGGACAGCTGCGCCCTCGCTACCGGGGCGGGCGTCCCCGCCGGATCACGACTGAGCAGCGTCAGCAGATCGTCAGCGTGGCCGGTGCCCGTCCCGACGCCCAGGGGGTGCCGCTGACGCGCTGGTCGCTGCCGCGGCTGTCTGCGCCATCTCGCCGGCGAGGGGATCATGGTCTCGCCGCGCCATCTCGGCAGCGTGCTGGCCGAGGCGGGTCTGTCGCTTCCAGCGCACCCGCACCTGGAAGGCCAGCCCCGATCCCGACTACGAGCAGAAAGCCGCGCGGATCCTCGAGTTGTGCGAGCAGCCGCCGCCGGACGGGCCGGTCGTCAGCTTCGACCAGATGGGGCCGGTCAGCCTGCGCCCGACCGCCGGGGCGGGCTGGGCGCCGCAAGGGCGCCCCGAGCGCCAGCGCGCCGACTACAACCGCCGCGCCGGCATCCGCTACGTCTTCGGCGCCTACGACGTCCACGCCGACCGGCTCCGCGTCAGGCTGCGCCCGAAGCGCGCCGGCAGCGACATGCTCGACCTTCATGCGCCAGATCCGGCTCGCCTATCCGGCCCGCCAGACGGATCTACTGGATCCAGGACAACCTCTCCGCCAACTGGATCCCCGACATCCGCGCCTACGCCAGCCACAACCGGATCGAGCTCGTCCCGACACCGACCTACGCCAGCTACCTCAACCCGGTCGAATGCCACTTCTCCGCCGCTCAGCCAGTTCGTCGTCTCCAACGCCGACTACCTCGACTGGGACGCCTTCGGCTACGCGCTCGCCCGCCACGTCCGCTACCGCAACGGCGACCACCGCGACCGCCGCATCGCCGCCGCCGAAGCCCGCCACCGGATCGCCGCCTGATGCCGTTACGAGTCCAACAAAACCTCAAGGGCCACTAGTCACGTGCGACGCTCGCTCGGGGGTCATTTCGGAACGCTCGCCCAACGGAGCGCCCGTTGCCCGCGATCCTCCCCGATCGCGTGGCGACGCTTTTGGCTCAGATTCCGGAGGCGATGGCCTGAGACCGGCGCAGTCCGCTCAGCAGCGAGGGACTAGCACGCGGACGGTTGCGGTGTATCGGCGTTGAGCGCCCACCGGCTGCACCCGGATCGAGAAACAGCCTGGCTTAGGCAGGAACACCGAGAGGCCGTACTGCGTAATCAGCCGGGCGTTGCTCGTCGGGTCATGGCAGAGAGGGAAGCGTACGGTGTGCGCGCCCGAGGCTAGTGTTGCCGTTCCGTTCTTGAGGCGAGCGAGAAAGTTCATGGGCTTGGTTACGACGTTCCCGTAAATGAGCGCGAGTTGCCCAGTGCGACTGGCGACGCTGACGGTCACGCCTCGCGGCGCAGTCGTGAATACGTTGAAGAACGAAGACACCTGGTAGTAGGGAAATCCCTTCCTCGGCCGGTACACCTGGCGGGCCGGTGCGAGGTCGCTCAAGATCACTGGACCGAGACGAACCGCTGCATGTGTCGGTGGCGGTCTGCTCGGCGGCGCTTGATAGACGGAATCAGAGCACGTCGCCACGTAGGTCCGACTCGTTCTGCTATCCGCGGCCGCCTTCGGAGAGGAGGCTAGCGCGGACGCGGAGACATCACCGATCGGCAACGGCGACTCACCGTCGCCGCCCGCGAAGGCCCTCGCCAGGCCGATGACCAGAGCGATCCCAATCAACGCACCCACCAGAATGAGACGTTGGCTTCTCACAAGCTCTTAGCATGCCCGCTCAGGGGTCATTCCGGAACCCTGGCCCAGGCGAGATACTGAGACCTGTGAATGACGATCGACCGCCGATCTGCCCACGCTGCGGCGTGACGATGGTGCCTGCTGCGCTGAGCGCAGATGAGGGCCGCGACGACGATTGGGTCTGCCTGGAATGCGAGGAGCTAGGCGAGGAAGGGTGAATCGCCAGCCGACACTAGAAGGAGAGTTGGTCGTGGTCCGGCCGCTGCACGCCGACGACTTCGACGAGCTCTATGGCGGCGGCCGCGGATCCGGTGCTTTGGGAACAGCATCCTGAACCGCAGCGCTGGCGCGAGGAAGTCTTTCGTGCGTACTTCGACGACCATCTCGCCTCGGGTGGCGCGCTTGCTGTCGTAGAACGCGCGACGGGCAATTTGATCGGTGCCACTCGGTACGACAACTACGACCCGGAAGCGAGCGAGGTCGAGATCGGCTTGAGGCGTTTCTCGCTCGCCCGTACTGGGGCGGCGTGTACAACGCAGACTTGAAGCGAGTGATGTTCGAGCACGCGTTTCAGTCAGTGGAGACGGTTGTCTTTCTCATCGGCGCGGCCAACCTGCGATCACGCCGAGCGGTCAGAGAACCTGGGTGCGACCGAGTGCGGCGCACGCCGAGAAATGGTGCTCTACGCAGTCTGCAGATAGAAGACTGCGAACAGACTGCGCCATCAGGCGTCACTCCGAAACAGTGGCACAGTCGACAGTCGAGCTAACACGCGGCGCGAAGGAGCGATTCCGCACGCTTCACACGGGATCCCAGGGCGGCGTCGTTGGCAGCGTTGTACGAAGTCAGCACAACATTGCAGATCCGAACTTCTTGCAAGCGCATGGCGTCGAAGTCTCAGGGGCAGAAGGCCGCGTTCCGAAGAGGTCAGCTGGCCGTGCAACAAGGGTTGGTCGTTGGCAACGCGGGTCTTCGCTGCGGACACAGATGCCGCACGCAGCGCAGAAACCGGCATCTCGACAACCCTTGCCCCACGGTAACCGCGCGTCCCAATGAACGCCGCGTCCGACTTCCCCTTGAACGACACGACCACAAGGTCGCGAAAGCCAGCTGCCTTTAGAGCGGTGCGCGTGCTCTGCGTGTCAATCGTGTTGCTCGATGACCCGCAGCCGACCCCAACGAGGATGCTCAGGACGGCAATCACGAAGATCCTCGTTATCACTCGCTCCTCATCGGCTCGTCGGGGGTCATTCGTGAGCACTGGCCCAGGCGAAGATCGGCTAACCCGGACTTGGCGAGAGCCGCCCGCGTAGCCCCACGAACCGCCGCATGCCAGGCGAGATCAACAACCCGAACTCGACCAACCCGACAAGCCCACCGACGATCCATGCCGTGTCGGCGTGGTTAGGCATGCCCACTATCCACGTCACGAGACCCAGACCCGTAAACGCAGTGAACACCCACCACGCGAAACGCGACCCGCGGAGCAACAGGACGAGGAGTGCCAGAATAAGAAGAAGCCGCGACTGGTGCTGTGTCATGTGCCCGTTGCCAGAACGACCTATCAATCGCCTCATAGATCAGCGACCCGAGGCAAAGAGCAGCAAAGGCGGCTGGCGCACGCCACTCCTCTGGTAACCGAGTCGCCATGCTCGGAGGGTAGTCGCTCAGGGGTCATTCCGGAGGGCTGGCCCAGCCGACGTACTCAGGGTTTTCGGTGACGCCGAACGGCAATCGCCAGCGCGACGGCCCAAGGCACCCGCAGATACACGAACGCAATGATCGCGAGGCAGGCGATGCCGATCGCGACGCTTCCGTGAGCAAAGTTCCAGACGGTTAGCGCCACCATGACGGCGAGTACTGCGAGGCCGAACCTACTGCGAACGCCCGCGTACACCAACTCTCGCCAGGCCCGGCTCGGCGATACAGGAGGATCCGTGACCACTCGCTCACGATAGATCCTCTGGCGTCATTGAGGAACACTGGCGCAGGTGAGCGTCCCTACTGTGGGCGCGGCTCAGTCCGATTCCGCCGGGACTCGCAGGAAGCTCTGCACGGCGTGTACAAGCTCGCCCTCGGATGGGTAGCCGATCAGGTGGATCGTCTGCTGCTCCTGGTGCACGACGGCGCGGACGTGGTCATCGCTCGTGCTGACGAGTCCCCGCATCGCCTCTAGCTCCGCTATCGCTGACCAGTTCCCAACCGGAAGGCGTAGCTCGGGTTTCTCTGTCTTGCCGATCACGCCGATCGGAGTTCCCGCGCGGCGGGTTGACCCGATCCAGTACGTAGCGCCGTCGAGTCGGTACGCCACCTTGCCGGTGTCCTCGGGCCACCAGGCGGGTTCGAAGACCGCTGCTCCGAAGCTCTCTGCGAGCGCGAGCGCCGACCTGAAGCACTTCGAGCGCAGGCGAAACCCCTTCGCAACCAGCGCGGGGACGCCGTCGTTCTCTCCACCACCCAAGCAGGGAGCGTAGCGTCGCACTCAGAGGCCATTGCGGGACGCTGGCCCAGGCGACAGACCCCGACTCCTACAATCAAGCTGATGCGAAGTGGCTTGTTGATCGTGGTCCTTGCGTCCTTGGTCGCGTCAACCACCGTGCCAGTCGCGACATCGTCCAGCTCGACGCTCGCCCGGCCGCTTCATCTTCCGCACGTCGCACCGGGGCAGAGGTGTCCCGCCGTCTCAGCGACCCAGACGAGCTCGACCGGCCGGCCGCTGAATGGCACCAGCCCCGCCTTTCTGATGGGTGTCGGCGCTTCACCGGCAGGTGTCATCTCGATCGATCAGTCACCACCCGACTCGTCCGGCTGGCGCTCCCAGAAAACACCTTGGCTGATCGCTCGCGCCTATAACGGGCCAATCCTCATCCGGGGCGCGAGGATCGACAAGCCAGGAGCCGTTCGCTTCGCAGAGGGCTACGGGCAACATCTCAAAGCCGAGCAGTTCTCGGCTGGCGCGGACGCCGAACTCCCCAAGAACCGCGACCGGTGGCGACTGCTGCCGTTCGCGTCACTCTTCCGTGCGAAGGGCTGCTACGCGTTCCAGGTCGATGGCACGACGTTCAGCCACGTCGTGACGATGCACGTCGTCTAGCGGCCTACTCGGGGGTGATTCCCAACACTGGCCCAGGTCAGGGCGTTGCGCACCGAAATCACTTTCTAGGGCGGCAATAATACGGTTGTGCGCTCATCCCCTTTTAGAACAGGTGGACGTTTCGCGGTGGTCGGTGTCGCCCTGGCTGTTGCCGCCGTGGTCGGGAGCGGATTTCGGCAGGGAAGCCATCCTGACCCGATGCCAATTGCGACCGGCTCGGATGTCCGGGCCATTGCAGTGCCGCGTGGTGCGGCGGTCGACGATCCGATCTGGGTCGATTCGCGGAGCATCCAGGTGGCGTACTGGCGTGCATATCACCCATCGCTCGCCCGGCTAGCTGGATCGGCTGGCCGGTTCGTGCCGATCAGAACGCTTCGGATGCCCGGGTGCGGCATCACGAGTGCCGATTTCGGGGCCCGCAGAACAGTCGACGAGATCGTGTACCGGACAGAGTGTTTCCGCCCAGCTCCGACGCTGTCGCTGTCGCTGCGCAACCTAATCGGCTACGCAGTGCTCGATCTTCGTACGGGAGTAAGCCATCGCTTCGGTTCAGTCCAACCGACCTATGTCACCGGGATCCTTTCGTTCTCCCCGAACGGGAAGCGGGCGGTGACAGCGACGGGGGGCCTGAACCGAAGCTGGAGCTGGGTCTCGCCCAGCAGGTTCACGGTCATCCGGCAGGGTCTTTCCATCGCTGAGGGGCCCAGGTGGTCTCCGGACGGACGGCTCATCGCATTCGTCGGGACTTCGTCAGAGACAGATGCTGAAGTGAACCTGTACACCTTCAGGCCGGATCAACCGGGGAATCTTCACCTCGTGGCCAGCGGCTTGAAGAATGTCCTCCCCGCCGCGATCGCGTGGATGCCTCACTCTTCTCGATGGTTGATTGCGAACGTGCAGCCGTCGCATCAGCCGGACGGACTGTGGTTCTTTGACGTTGACAGTGGCCGAAAGGCACTCCTGATCGAGGGCCAACATTTTGGGCGACCAACGATCTCGCCCAACGGCAGAACGCTGGCTGTCGGCGTCGGAATCGAGAACGAGTACCAGATAAACCGATCCGAACACCCCGGACTCGACCTGATCAGGTTGCCGCCGCTTGCTCAGCTCAGAGCGCTGACCAAGTAGTCCCCGGGGTCATTCCCGAACGCTGGCCCAGGCGATAGTTGATGTCGCCGCGCTTCTACACTTGGGGTCGCCATGATGCCCGACAACCGCTCCGGCGCTTCAGTTCGTGTTGAGTCTCCGGCACGCGACTACATTCGGACGCGTGGCAGCAATCTGTACATCTGGGCGGACGGCGGCGGGTTGATCCACCGATCGCTCGAACGACCGTCGTTCGCTCAGTCAGAGGACTGGGTGACGCTCGATGTCGACGATGTCGCCTGCCACATTGGAAGCTCCGCCGCAGCGGCGACCGAGTGGCATGTCCGGCTGCTCCGGTTTCCTTGGCGTCGGCTCGACGTCATGTCGAACATGGGCGGGGCGGGACAGATTGAGAGCGGAACGACCACGCTCTAGCGTCGCTCAGGGGTCGGTGCCGAACACTGGCCCAGGCGAGGCCTCTCGCTCTCGGTGACTTTGGGATCATCCCCGACATGCCGGAGAAGCTCGACATGGGCGATACGGTCTACATCGTCGATCTCCACGAGGCCGGACGGTTCGCAGGTCGCCAGGGCGTGATCTACGGGCACACCAAGCCTTCCGCGTCGGGGAGTGGGCCGGTCATCGGAGTTCGTAAGGGTCGAGACGAGGACTTCGCATGGTCGGTGTTCTTCGATCGACACCCGCGAGCAAGAGTGGTTTGCCCCGCACCTTGTCAGACTGGTCGCACAGGGCAGCAGCGAGGGCTACTAGCCGCCGTCGCTCAGGGGTCATTCCGGAACACTGGCCCAAGCGACCCTCGACCCGCGTAACGAGAGCGAGTCTTCAGATCGACTGATCCGAAATGTGACGTTCATATCGCCGCTGGGACCGGCGCGGTCCGGCTCCTCCCGTCGTTGAGCGTCGAGCCACGCCTCCGCATCGTCCGGCGACAGGCCCGCCTCGACCAACGTCAGTCGGTCAGGCGTGATGACCTCCTCGCAGATCCACTCCTCGTTGACTTCACGCAGACGGAGGCCGTTCACGTGTGCCTCCCAGAGATCGACCAACGCGTGGTGACGAAAACTCGCGTACCAGAAGCCTTCCCAAAGTGTCTCTGCGAGGTAGACACCTCGGCTTCCGCCATCGGGCTGCCAGCGATTCCTCCCACGGCCATGCGAGTGACGTCGAGGCCATGAGCGGTAAAGGACTCCCGGTTCACGGTCGCCGACGCGTGGAACAAGACCTGAGGCGGATCGTCACGCCATCAAAGCTAGCGGCGGGTGCATTCGGGGGTCATTCCGGAACACTGGCGCAGGCCGCCGGAATGAGGTATGTCCAAAGTACTTTGCCCCGCGTAACCTGGGAGACGTGGGCCGAATGAAGTTGAGGTTGAGAGGCTTGGTTCTGGTCGTTGCGGCTCTGGTGGTTGGAGGTTGCCAGTTCCATCCCGATCCAACCGAGGCCAACTTCGACGTGAAGGTCGTCAACGACACAGCGCGAACCGTCGTTCTGACATCGTGCGGAACCGGCGACAACCTGTGTAAGAAGAAGTACGGAGCCTCCACGGTCAAACCCGGTGTAACCCTGCCGACGGTACAAACGAGCGTCAGAAACTCAAATCCCCTGCTCGTAACGACCACGGGCGGAACGCGGCTCGGATGCCTGCCGCTCTACTTCGACTACAACGCCGACGGCACGGTCGTCCATGTCTCAGACGTCGTGCCCTGCGCGAAGCACTACACGGTGCTGTCCGAACCGGAGATGTGATGCGTCGGGCGTCATTCCCGAACCCTGGCCCAGGCGACTTTTCTCTCGGCCGGGACCAGTCTGAGGCCATCGCATCGCAGCAAGCTTCGCCGCCTCGAGGGTGTCCGGCGCTTGCTGGGCCTCGGCCTCGGACTGGTTCCCACGCGCGGCGCGAAGAGGCTCGCGCTCGGCGCATCCTTTCCGTTGATCGTCCTTCTAGCCATGGCCTCCGCGAGTCCCTTCGAGTTGAGCGATGTCGGCGTGGTTGTAACGCCCGCGCTTGCGATCTTCGGCCGAGTTCTTGGTTTCGCTCTCGCCGGCACTGTTCGCAGCGGCTGGCTGTCGCTACCTGCTCATCGCGTCGGGGTCATACCCGAACACTGGCCCAGGCGACTGGCTATCGCCGCCGTAGCTTTAGACGATCAGCGCCAGCTTTTTCCTTTTTTTTTTTTTTTTTTTTTTTTTTTTTTTTTTTTTTTTTTTTTTTTTTTTTTTTTTTTTTTTTTTTTTTTTTTTTTTTTTTTTTTTTTTTTTTTTTTTTTTTTTTTTTTTTTTTTTTTTTTTTTTTTTTTTTTTTTTTTTTTTTTTTTTTTTTTTTTTTTTTTGGGGGGGGGGGGAAAAAAAAGTCTGGCGCAGGCCAGGCTTGATCTCCCTGTTAGTCGGACTATCGTCAGTAGGCGATGCCCCTCTTCACACCGCCGCCGAGAGAACTCGCCCGACAAGGTTGGGCCGCGCTCCCGAGGACTCCGCTTCATCGCGGTACGTCTCGAACAGGGCGTCCGGAAGATCACACGCCTCTAGCGACCGGCGTGCTCAGGGGTCAGTCCCGAACACTGGGCCAGGTCACCACACTCCGCTTCCGATGCCTCCCGACGGGTCTTGGCCGATATCGCGCTGTTACCTCCGATGTCGCAACTAGTCGCTTCCACGGAAAGCGGATGGAGGCTCACGCGCCACGACTCCACTCCTGATGCTAAAGGGGCGACGAACGCCTCGACATCGCCGCCAGGAACGAACCGATCCCATTCAGTAGCGTTTTCTGCGGGCTGAGTCGTCTTGACGTGGAGTCAAGCCGTCCCTCGCTTGCCAAGATCTACATCGCCTCTCTGTGTTGACGGGCGAAGTTGGCCGCGTCGGCGTCTACCTGCACATCCATTGGTCGGATCTTGACCGAATCAGCGCTCAGGGGGTCATTCCGGAACACTGGCGCATGCGACCCGCGAGGCGGTTTAGCCGAGCGTGAAGATGATCGCGTACTGCCGCGTTGCGGTCACGTGTGCGACACGGTCTGTCACGGACACCGTGAGCCGTGCGCGTATCGCAAACGCGACCATTCGCTGCCACGGAGCGCGTCGTGGACGGTGACGCTGCCCTGTTTGGCGGTAGCTGTCGTCTTCAACACAATGAAGCTTCTTGCCGGTTTCTTTGTTCTTGCGTATCTGATGGTGAGTTTGACCGAGTACGGCATCGACCAGCGCGTACGTTCCAAAGCTATATACGCGAAGCCGAATGGGTAGGTTGCCCGGCACGGTAAAGGTTTCAGGCTGTCCTGAGACGAGCGGCCTTCGGCGCGTGAGTGGCTGCACGGAGCGAACCGACAGTGCCGCGTCACTGTCGCGCTGTGGCTGCCGGAATGAGCGCAAGTGCTGCCAGCGATATGGCGGCTACGGCGAGAGTCGCGCAGGAAGAACGGTTCAGCGCCAATGAAAACGGTTGCATCGGAGAACCTCCTTTGGTGACCGTCGCGACTCCGATCCTCGCCCGCTCGACGCATGCCTGCTGTTACAGCGGAGTCTGGCGTCATTCCGGAACGCTGGCCCCACCGAGCGGTCTTGATCTACCGCCTGCGGAGGCGTACCGAAGCAACCTGATCGCCCACTCGCCGTCCTCCGCGAACTCCATTTCAAATCCGAGGCGCTGGCGTTCAAAATCGAGCGACGGATTGTCAGCTTTGAGCTTGCCCATCACCTCAGGCTTTGTTCCGAGCAGCCCAAAATGCTCGTCGGAGAGGATTGCGCCCCACGACGTGTCCAGCGCAGCTAGGGCATGCGAAAACGGAAGCCGCGTCAGCCGGACATAGGCATCGGCGTCGCGAAGGTCGATCCTGCGCGTCGCAAGCTCACCTACGCGTTCCGAGACCGCGACACCAACGAAGCAGAGCGAGCAGTGTGGATCTGCGCTCCGACCCAACGCAGAGATGATGTCGTGCGGGAGCGCCGGGCTCAACACGGGAAACACGATCACCCGTTCGCTGAGCGACGGCGCGAACGGTTCCTCGGTAGCCGACTCACTCTGAAACACGGACGCGATGGAGGGATCAACTGTCATCTCCGATGCCACCATCACGTTCGACGCCTCGGGGGTCATTCCCGAACACTGGCCCAGGTGAGCGCCGCCCCTGTTCGGATGTCATTCGCGTGGAGACGACGCCGCAGGATTGCGGCACACTCCAGTAAAGGTTCTCGGCCCCTGAAGCCGTCCCTGATGTAGATGGGCGCTACTCCTCGGCAGATCGAACGCGTCTACGAGCGCCGCTACAGCGCCTTCGTCGGTGCGATGACCGCAATGGTCAAGAATCCGGAGGATGCTGCTGACGTGGTGCAGGACGGGTTCGCGCAGGCGCTCGCCCGGCGTCGCGAGTTCCGTGGCGACGGAGCGCTGGAAGCGTGGATCTGGAAGATCGTGCTGCGGAAGGCATTCGATCGGCTGGCCGTAGCGCGGGCGACAGCGTCGCTCGACGAACTGCCGGAACCAGGGCTTCCCGATCCAGAAACCGACCCGGAACTGGAAGCGGCATTGCGGCGGCTTGCCGCCGCGAAAGCGGTTGGTGGTCTACCTCCACTACGTAGCCGACCTGCCCTATCCGACCGTGGCCGAGATCTGCGGGATCAGTGAGGGGACGGTGGCTGCGACGCTCTCGCAGGCTCGCGCTGCGCTTGCCGAATCGCTGGCCGACAGACGCCCCGAACCCGCCCGGACAGCAAAGGGGACACGATGACCACATCGATCAACACCGACGCGCAGCTCGACAACCAGTTGCGCAACCGCCTCCGCGAAGCGGTCGCCCACGATGCGACGCCGCGCTGGCGCGAGGTGAAGCGCCGCGCCCGCGTACTCGAACCACGGCGGCGACAGCCTCGCCTCGTGCTCGGCCTGGCGGTGGCGGCAGTCATCGTCGCCGCTCCCGCGTTCGCCGTTGCCACTGGCGTGATCAACTTCTCATCTGCGCCATCTGCCTCGGAGCCCGTGAAGGTGATCTTCGGCAAGCTCGACGCGATCGACCCGCTCCACGGCCCCGGCGCCCTCACCGGACAGACGAAGATCGTCTACACCTTCCACACAACGAGTGGCAGCTACGACCTGGCTGCAGCGCCTTCACGCGATGGCTGGTGCTGGGGCATCGTCGATCGCGACATGACCTGCAACACGCCGACCAGCGGCCTCAACTACGGATACAACCAGCTACCCGTAACCGGGAACGAACCGCCGCTGATCGACGGCTCGATCGCCGCTGCTGGAGTGACCCGAATCACGATCAAGTTCGAGGACGGCAGCACGATCAACCTCCCGTTCGTCCAGGTCTCGGCGCCGATCAACGCCGACTTCTTCCTGTACCAGATACAACCTGAGCACCGGAACGAGGGAAGCCGCCCATCGACCATCGCCGCCTACGGCGCAGACGGAACCGTCGTCGGTAGCGGATGGTTCATTCGGGAGAGCGACGCGCCCGTCGTGGGCACGCGGGGATAGTGCTCAGGGGTCATTCCGGAACACTGGCCCAGGCGACGCCGGTCTATCCTGACTTCCCATGTACCCAGAGCTTCCCAACCTCCACGATGCTGTCTTGGAGGGCATCGAGGTCGACTGGGAGTCAGCGACCACGGCTATTCGCTTCGGCCTTCCTGGTGACCCGTCGCCAAGTCTGAGCCTTGTTTTTCGCGGCCTCCGGGGGGTTCACATCCCCCGCGATCAACCCTGGGGGCCAAGCGTCTTCGTGAACACAGTCGAATACGTCGATGAACGCGACACAGACGCCGTTTCGGTACGCATTGAGATGCAGAGTGGAGACGAGATCACAGTCCGCGCCGGGTCTCTAGATATCGCCTAATCGCTCAGGTGACATTCCCGCACGCTGGCCCAGTCGAGGGCTGAACGGATTGCGCGCTAGTGGTCGCAGGCGAGACCGAACGTCTGATGGTGCCGCCGCAGATAAACGATGGTGCTAGTCAGGTCGAGGATCTTGCCCGTCTTGCCGACTCCGTAGCAGAGCGTGAGCGTAGACCTGTTTGACGTCGCCAGTCCCACTGGGATGCCGCTGATCACGCAGGAGTAGACCTGTTGAGGCAGGCCCGAGCGATAACTCACAGTGGCGACGCCGACGTGCCTGGGCTTCGCACACGAAACGCTCGTCGCTTCCCAGCGCACCTGCGCGGCGGCTGCGATCCGTTCCACGGTTGTCGTACGGTTGACGAGGTAGCTCGCTCCGAGGCCGACCAAGAACGCAAGACCCGCCAACAGGAGGATCATCCACCACTTGCTCGGGCGTCGAGAGTGGACGTGACCCAACGCAGAGGGCCAGACCGTCATGGGACAGACTGTACTCGCCGCGCTCCAGGGACCTTCCCGCACACACTGGCCCAGCCGACCGCCGCTTATGCTCACGTCGGTGGCTACTGACTTTGAGCAGGCGTGGGCGGTGATGTGTCGCGACACTGGCGTCCTCGACGGCGACCGGTTGAACGTGGTGGAGGTACTGAGGGTCTACTGGGCTGAGGATGCAGCACTCGCAGAGGTGGATCGCCTCCGGGCGCAAGACGCCGACCAAGACCACTTTTACTACTACGCAGCAACTCAGGTGGCTCTCCGTTAGCTGACGTCGTTCAGGGGTCATTGCCGAACGCTGGCCCCAGGCGAACGGTCCCGCGCTTTGGGGTCTCGCGCCGCTCTGGTACTTGCCCCATACTGACTCTTATGCCTGTCTGGGTACGCCTTTCCGGCCTGATCGCCTCGGCAATCGCCGCCGCTTGGCAGTTTGCTTCCGGCAGTCCGCTCGGTGGGGCGTTGTTCGCCATATTGGCGGTATTCGCTCTCGTTTCTCTTCTGCCGAGTGGCGGGAGCGTCTCTCGTCGCTGGAACGCTTGGTTTGGCACTCCAAATGTCGCTACCGCGTCGAGAACGGGAGCGTTCGCGGCTGTAGCCCTTCTCTTGGGGCTGAGTCAGATCACGGGTTACGGGTTGCACCGTGACGTTGCGCGAGGCGTCCTGGCGCTAGTTGCGTCGATCTTCTTCTTGATCGTCACCCTCGATGTCTTGTTCTTCAGGGACCGACGGCATGAGACGGAACGCTTTGAGCGCCAGGCACAGGACGAGTGGCTTCAGCGGATCGCGCCGCGTGTGCCTCCGGAATCCCGCTAAGTGGCCTCAGGGTCATTCCGGAACACTCGCCCAGGGGAGCGTTGCCGTCATTGCTACCAGTGACCGCTGCCGCTTAGGCCGTCGTCGCTGATGAAGGGCGGGTCGGAACCACCCCCGACGATCACCCAGAGCTGTTGAGCGGATAGCTGACTGGGACCGTCTAGGGAATAACCCGCGCAAACCAAATTGTTCCCTTCGAGGTTGACGCCCTCGTCAGGGGCGCCGATCGTTACCTTCAACCAGTCGCGGGAACAGTTAGTCGGTGTGAGCGGTAGAGCGAGGCGAGCGCCGCTGGTCTTCAAAGAGCGCCGAACAGCGCACCACGTTGGCGTTCGGACGTTGGGTCCTCTCGGACAGACGCGAGGTGTGAGGAAGTGCGCGCGTACCCAGGTGGTGGCATACGCCGCTTCCCGATCGTCCAGCTTCGGCGTCGTTCGACCCTGCCAGGTAAGCGGGACGACGACCACGCCTGCGACAACCAGGACGGCACCAGCCAAACGCCACAGGTGCCGTTGCGGCTTGCGAAGTCGACGAACCTCCTCGTCGGCCTCTTCCGGCGTGAGCCACCTTGTCGGCTTGGGCGATCGCTTCAACTTCACAGCCGTCTCACCCTCGTCGTCACGACTAAGTCACTCCAAGCTCAGCTTGTATCGAAACGGAGATCGCGTCAAGGCAACAGCGTCGCCGACCCAAACGGCGGACCCCAGGGGCCATTCCGCATCACTGGCCCAGGCCAGCCTGCCTGCCCCGGTGGTCGGTCAGCGGCCTCTGTTGAACACGCTCGCGTCGTCGTCTCTCTCGACGGCGTCGGGGGCAAACGTCTTCGCAATCGACCAGGCGGCCGTACGGAGGGTGCGGCTATAGGAAGACGCCTGTACTGATCGAACGTGTCCATCCGCCAGCACAAAAGCGACCGCTGGAAATCGCACTCCAATGACCGTCATCCGCCGCACGTCATCCCAGCCGAACCGATATGTGCGCCACTGATTCAGGATCACAACCCCGTTGCTGTCGGCTCTGAACTCGATGCGCCAAGCGCGAAAGGCGGCGGCAAGGTAAACCGCAATCACGACGACAGCGACAGGAATGCGCCACAAGCCCGGCGTCACGAGAATGGCGAAGAACGGTACTGGAACGAACCAGATCAGCATGACTCCGAGTGCGTACACCTTCGCACTGCGACGGACAAGCGCCTGGCCATCGCTCGGAGACTCGGCCGTCATTGCCCCAACGTAGTCGACTCGTCGGTCAGGGGTCATTCCGGAACACTGGCCCAGGCGAGCGGCGACCAGTACCTCAAGTGCCTTCGGCCGAGGGCCGATGAGCCTCGTACCAATGACACCAAGACGCTCGCTGCAGTTCGCGGCCCCCGTCGTAGCGATGTTTCTCATCGGGACGCTCTATACGACGGGTGTCATAAAGGGGCATCACGAGTTCGGCATCTCGGCGCTCGTACTTGCGACCGCAGGGGCTCTCGTCTGGGCGCTCGCGGTTCTGCCGGTTTCCAAGCCTGCGAGGTTGGCCTCTGAGTCTCGCTCCGCCTCAGTCAAAAGGCCCCGGTTCGCAAGTTGGTGGAGCCGGTTTGTGGTTGTGGTCGCGTATTCGGGGATCGCTGCCGGGGTCGCTTACCTGGTTGCTGGCGGAACGTTCGCGGTCATTCTGGGGTTCGTCTTTGTCGATCCCGCTGACGCCACGCTCGTCCAGCTCACGCCGTCGCTAGCTCAGGGGTCACGCCGAACACTGGCCCACGCCTGCGATCATTCGCCTGTGCTTCGCACTCAGACTGAAGAGCGCGTTAGAAACGGAGTGACCTACCGAGTCGAGACGACTTGGGACGACGAGACCGGGAACGCTGAGGTACGGGAGTTCGATGAACAGGGGACTCTCGTTCGCCGGTGCGAGTGGTCTATCTGGCCCGAGCACGAACGCCGCGAGGATCTGATCGGGGAAGCAGTCTGGTTTGACTCACACGGCGTCGAGATCGAGCGCCAGGCACTCCGTCAGCGTCCCTAGGAGCGACTGGACTCGGGGTGAAGGTCTAACCCACCAGCGTTCGCGCAGTCTCAGTGATCAGCATGTACGGGCAGAGCCAACGAAAGAGCAGTCCACGGGCAAGCGCCGCCTTCATCCTGGCGGTCTGCGCGCTTGGGCTCGCTGGGTCGGCTGCGGCATCGCTCAACCCGGTCGGGAAGTTCGTCGTGAAGGTTGGCACCAGTCGCAGCTACACCCGCAATGAGCTTCGGTCGGGGGCCACGGTCGTGTGCCGCTACCAGCACCACACACTCTCCGTGCAAGCGCCGAGCGGGGATCAACTGGGCAATGGGGCGGTGTGGCCGAAGCCGGGGACGACGGACAGAGGACTGTTCCATCTGAACGTCACCGCCGCGGGCAATGGTTATGCGGCGACCTGCGGGCTCGGGGGCTATCACTCCGCACTCGTAACTCAGTAGCGGCCGACACGACCCAAGCGACCCACCTAGACTTTGAGCCGTGATGGTCGCGGCTGGACTTCGGTGTCTGGCACTCGTGACGGCTTCGGCTGTGGCGCTCGGCTTGTCAGCGTCCACCGAAGCCCGCTCATCCGGGAACGCTTGCCCGATGAGCCATGTTCTCTATCGGCCGTATACCGGCGTCGATGCGCAAGGCCTGCGAACGCTTCCTTGGATCGCCTCCTCGCCAGCCGGACGATTCACGGCGCATCTGTTCTTCTACGGATCCGTTCCGTGGGGCAAGCAGCATCTGCTGGGAGCGCGGATCTTCACAACCCGACGGTCGCGCAACGTCAACCCGAAGGTGCTGTGGATCACTCGCGCCCACGGATACCGGCAGATGCTGACGATGCGTGGGCAGCGCCTCGACGCGCCAGGTTCATTCACCGACACATACCAAGGCTTCGGTGACTACCCGTCCTACGTCAACGTTCCAGCCCCGGGCTGCTGGCGCGTGACCGTCACAACCGGCCACGCCACCGGCAGCGTCGTCTTCTCAGCAACGGACTGACCGATGAGGCGAACATGAGGTCAACGGCCATACTCCGCTCAGTCGTCGTACTCGCGTCGCTGCTCTTACTCGCCGGCTTCACGGCCGCCTCAATCTCCGCGAAAGACTGGGAGGTCATGCAGGTCTGCGGAGTCTCGCGCTGCATCAGCTACCACAACAACGCGGCGACGAGAGTTATCTCCGGGTGGAGCAAGCCCTACGGGCCGACGAGCGCTCCTGCCCCGGCGCCCTACTACGCGATCCGAATCGGCTACCCGACCGCAGCGAGCCTCGGCATCACCAAGATGCTCTACGTTCCTGCCCGACACGAAGTGCGTACCTGGCAGAGCCGCACCCAGTACAACCCCAAGCCGGTCGCCGCCTACTGGCGCACCGTCCCCGGCTACGCGCAGAAGACAATGAACCGCGCCTTCGCCCACATCGCTCCACATCCCGCGCCTAGTGCGTGGCCCGTCGCGGGTTAGCTGCTCTGGCGTCTTCCCGAACTCAATGTCACTCTCGGTCGGCGGCTGCGTCCGGTTGGTTAGCGCAGACTCGGTCGGCGGCGGCTGACTCGATTCCGAATGTCGACCCGTAGGTCCGACCTTCCAGCGTTGTGTCGCCGTCGCCGACCGAGACCGTCGAGCGTGACCTGATAGGAGCGTGGCTTTCGCCTCGATTGAGGTCTGCCCGCTCGCCGGTCGCCCCCAACGGCTATTGGAGGCGAGAGGGATGATCGTGTCGGAGTGGACGTACACAAGCAGTCGGTGACGGCTGTGGCGGTCGACGAGGCCGGTCGGATGCTCGATGAGCGCACGGTGCTGGTCGGCAGCGACGAACTGATCGGCTGGGCATCAGCGCTCGGGGCTGAGCGGCTGTGGGCGTTGGAGGATTGCCGGCTGTTGACGCCGTGGCTTGGGCGGCAGCTGCTCGGGCTGGGCGAGGAGCTGGTGCGGGTCTCGCCGAAGCTGACGGTGCCGGAGCGCCGCGCCGGCAGGGTGCGCGGGAAGTCAGACCCGATTGATGCGCTCGCGGTTGCCAGGGCGGCGCTGCGTGAGCCCGATCTGCCGCGGCCGCAACCGGGCGAGCAGGTGCATCGCGAGATCAAGCTGTTGGTTGATCATCGTGACGATCTCGTCGACGAGCGGCGTCGGACCCAGCAAAGGTTGCGCTGGCACCTGCACGAGCTCGACCCGACGTTTGTCGTCCCGTTGCGGAGACTCGACCGTGCGAGTCACCTCGAACGCGTCGGCCGCTGGCTCGCACGGCGCGAGCAGGATGTCCAGGTGCGGATCGCGCGCGAGCTCGTCGCCCGCTGCCGCTCACTAACGCGGGCGATCGACGAGCTCAACCAAGAGCTCGAGCAGCGGGCGGCTGCCGTCGCGCCGGCGTTGCTCGAGCTTCCCGGCTGCGGCGCCGTCACAGCGGCGAAGTTGCTCGCGGAGATCGGCCCGATCAACCGCTTCAAAAGCGACGCGCAGCTGGCCCGCCACAGCGGTGTCGCGCCGCTCGAGGCAAGCTCAGGCAAGAGCCAGCGGCACCGACTCGACCGCGGCGGCAACCGGCAACTCAACGCCGCCCTGTACCGGATCGCGATCACGCAGTCGCGCTACCACCCGGCCGCCCGTGCCTACCTCGAACGCAAACAAGCCGAAGGCAAAAGCAAACGAGAAGCGATTCGCTGCCTCAAACGACTGCTCGCCCGCGCAGTCTTCAACGCCCTGAAAGCGAGCCAGCCTTGACATAGGAGCAACACTGGCCCAGGCGACGTCTACATCGACCGCAAGTTGACAAGACCTGCGTCAGTGGGAGTGAACCCGCATGCATCGAAGTAGAACGACCGAAGCTCGGCGTCGAAGTCGACGTGCAGCCACTCGCATCCGGCTGCTTTCGCGTGCTCGGCTGCCAGACGAACAAGACGCGTCCCGATCCCGCGATGCTGGAACGACCCGCGCGTCTTCGGGTCGATCAGGAATGCGTGGTCGCTCCCATCCCAGGCGACGTTGACGAATCCGACGAGTTCTCCGTCGATACTCCTGGCGGTGACCCATCCGAGGCTGTGCTGCCCAATCTTGTCCCACCATCCTCGCTCGGGCTTTCCGCCGTGTGACGCAACGAGGTCGAACATCTCGGCGTCATCTAGCGGCCCGCGCCAGGCGAGAGACACGCTCGTCACGCTGGGATCGCCTCTCCTCCGCCCATGGTGCAGACGCTATCGCGACCGTTCAGGCGGCATCGCGGAACACTGGGGCAGGCGAGACTAATGCCGTTTTGGGCGATACCGTTGTCGTGGAGAGAGCCGTGAGTCGGAACCCCGATCCCAGTCCTACAGCCGCCAACGACCTTGTTTCTGTTCGGACTCTCGCTGCCCCGACCCGCAGAGAAATCGAGGCACTTGCCGAGATCTTCGATCTGTATCGCGCTCACTACGGCGAGGACTCCGATACCTCCCGATCAGCGTACTGGCTGGACGAGAACCTCAGTACCGGCCGCCTCCGCGCGTTCGTCGCTGAAGACAATCAGAGGTTCGTCGGGTTTGCGATCACGATGGAAGTTCCGGCTTCGTTGCGGCTCGCCCACTTCTGGCAGATCCGAGACCTATTCGTCCTGCCGACACACCGACGGCTCGGAGTCGGTCGCGCCCTCCTCGCTTCCGTCCAAGCGGCTGCAATCACGTCGGGCGCACTGCGGCTGGTCTTGCAGACTGAGGATGACAACCACCCCGCCCTTCGTCTCTACGCCGACAGCGACTACACCCTGATCAAAGGCTATTGCTCACTCATGCTGCCGCTCGACCACCCCGAACCCCGGGAGGGCTAAGCGGATACCCGTTGTGTCGCGCGCCGCTCAGGCGTCGGTAAGACTCGGTGGGTCGGTCTGTCTGGGGCCGTCGCCAGCCTGGATGTTGCGGTGCCGTGTGTGACTCGTCAGGGGTCGGACCGCTCCTTGTTGTCCTCGGAATGAATCGTCCAGGTGTGCACGGCTGTTCAGTAGGCTTTCGTCCCGTGGACGCGCAGCTGCCGTCGCGAGAGTTGGTTTCGGTTGCGCCGCGGACATTCTTTGGCGTGCCAGTCGTTCGCGACCTTGACGCGCTCGAGGCCCAGGTGGCGTTCCTTGGGGTGCCCTTCGATGCCGGCACGCCGCAGCCGGGCAATCGGACCGGTCAGGCGGCGGGTCCGGCGGCGGTGCGCTTGTCGTCGTGGGAGATCTTCGAGTATGGAGCGACGGCTAGTGCCGGCGCGTTGGGCTGGTATGACGTTGAGGCTGGTCGTGACTATCTCGTCGGCGTGACCATGGCCGACGTCGGCGATGTCGCGATCCAGGGCTCGGACGAGGCCGGCAATTTCGCTCGCATGACCGAAGCGGCCCGCCGAATCGCGAAAGGTGGCGCTGTTCTCGTTGCGGTGGGCGGCGACCACTCGATGAGCTTTCCCTTGGTTCGGGGAGTGGCCGCCTGCCTCGAGCTTGATGTCGTCCACATCGACGCGCACGCGGACTTCCTCGACCAGCTCGACGGTTCGCGCTACAGCGGTGCCAGCCAGCTGCGCCGGCTGGCGGAGCTACCCGAGGTTGGGAATGTGACCGCGCTGGGGCTCCGCAACGTCGATCCGACAGAGGTCGACGGGATGCGGCAACTAGGCGTTCGCTGGGCGACAACGCTCGACCTGCTCTCTAACGGTGCCGCCACAGTCGTCCCCGATCTTGTCCCCGCCCAGCGCCCGCTCTACGTTTCGATCGACCTCGACGTCCTCGACATGGCTCTCGTACCCGGAACCACGCTGCCCGAGCCCGGCGGAATCTCCTACCGCGAGCTGCGATCGATCCTCGCCGAAGTGACCCGCCGCGGCCGCGTCGTGGCGTTCGACATCGCCGAGCTCAGCCCACCCCACGACCCGTCCAGTGTCACCGCGCGACTCACGGCCTGGCTGATCACCCATTTTCTCGGCGAGATCTTCGACCAGCCCGGCTGACCGAGCGCAAGAAGACCAGGGCTTCTGTGCACGCGGTACGCGGAGGCGAGACAGGCTCCCAACCCGGCGCATCGGTCTCACTCCGCTCGGTCGGCGTTGACGTTCGCGTCGAGTGGCGCCGGGAGCCTGGGTCGTCCGGGAGCGATCGTCCACGGCTCGGCGATGCGATCGCAGTGCTAACCGGCCAGGACGGCCGGCCCCGCGGCGAGCTGCCTCGCGCGCGCGAGCCACGCCGTCGCGCCCACCCGTTCGAGCGTGCCGAGGGCATCCGCCTGCACCGCCTCGCCCGCTACCTCTGCCCGCTCGATTTGCGCGACCGCCTCCCAGAACGGCATCTCGAGCTCGCGGAATTGCTGCGCCGCCGCTTCGAAGCGCCCAGGGTTTGCCTCGAGCCGTCCACGCACACGCAGCGCCTGCGCCTCCATGAACGGCGGCCGCTGCCCCGGTGCCGCGGTCTCGACGCGCGCGAGCAGGCTCTCGACGTCGGACGTCCGGCCGAGCGCGAGCGCGGCCTCCGCCGCGTGCCAGAACGCCTGCTTTGCCTGCTGGTAGGAGATCGCCGCCATCTCCCCCAGCATGTCGAACGTCTTCAGCGCTGCCATGAGAGCCTCCTCGAGCCGGCCCTCGGCGTGCAGCACGGCGGTGTCGGCCGCCGCGACCGACGTACGCTCCTGCAGATCCGGCGAGTCCGCCGGGTAGAGCCCAAGAAGCCGCCGCGCCTCTGGCGCGTTGCCGCGCGCGATGTGGATCTCCACCACCGAGCTGAGCAGACTCAGCGTCACGCTCTCGTTCAATCGGTCCTCCGGGATCTCGGCGGCCGTCGCAAGGCACTCGTCCCAGCGGCCGAGCATGTAGAGCGGGTACGTCGACTCGGCGAGCGTCGCGCGCTCGTGCGGCCGGTTCCCGCGACGCCGGCTCAACGTGAGCGCCGATTCGAGGTAGCCGAGCGCGTCCGCGTAGCGGTCGGCGTGGAAGCACTGGTCCGACAGGTTGAACAGGATCGTCGCCGCCTGATCGAGCACTCCGTGCTCCTCGGCGATCACGAGCCCCTCGCGCAGGTACGCCGTCGCCACGTGCGAGTGGCCCGCCGCGCGCGCGAGCTGCGCGCGCCCGACGAAGGCGCCGGCCAGCACTTCGGCAGCGCCGAGCGATTCCCCGAGCTCGATCGCCCGGTCGACGAACGCGGCGGCGCGGTCGTCGCCGGAGAAGATGTAGCCGCCGGCGAGGCGCATCGTGAGCATCGCGAGATCCTCGTCCGGTTCGTCGTCCTTGAGCAGATCGTAGGCTTGCTCGGTCATGGCGATCGCCTCGCCGAACCGCCCCTGCCAACGGACGACGTAGGCGAGGCGCGCCGCGGCCCGCGCGGCGGGATGGCTCTCGCCGGCCGCCTCATACAGCGCGACCGACTCCCCGTAGAGACGCTCGGCGGCCTGGAGGTCGGCCGCACCCTGGGCGGCATGCCCGGCCTCGTAGAGGAGCCCTGCCCGCTCCAGTGGGTCGTCGGCCAACTCGGCGGCCTGCATCAGGTACCGCTGCGCCTCTCCGGACGCTGCGAGCGCCTGCGCACGCGCTGCCGCCCGGACCAACGCCTCGCGCGCGTGTGCCCTCAGCTCGTCGTCAGGCGCCGCCGTGTAGGCATCGAGCAGGTGCGAGGCGATAACCTCCGCCACCTCGTCGTCCCCCGCGAAGGCGCGCTCGAGATGGGAGGCAGCTGCGAGGTGGCGGGCGCGCCTCTCCCGCTTGGAGAGCGACTCGTAGGCGACATGGCGGACGAGGTCCTGGAGGAACGCGTACTGCCCGTGCTCGGGCGAGCGCGCGTCCGCCTGCAGGCCAAGCACCTCCTTGCGGACGAGCGAGCCGAGCAACAGGTCGAGCTGGTCGTCCTCCTCGGCCAGAGCCGCAAGCGCGTCACGCGCGAAGCTCTTGCCGAGAACCGAGCCGTCCTGAAGCAGGCGCCGCTCCTCCGGCGGCAGCCCGTCGAGCCGGGCGGCGATCAGCGCGTGCAGCGTCTCCGGCACGTCGAGCTCGCCGAGCTCGCCCACCGGCTGGTACCTGCTTCCCCGCTCGGCGATCAGCCCGCGGTCGACCAGCATCCGCACGGTCTCGACGGCGTAGAGCGGGACGCCCTCGGCGCGCTCGAGGATCTGGCGGCGCGTCGTGTCCGGGAGCCCGGGGACGAGACCGTCCAGCAGCTGCTCCATCGCGTCGCCGTCGAGCGGCTCGAGGTACAGGGAGGTGAAGTTGCGGTGGCCTGCGCCCCACGTCGGCCGCCGCTCGAGCAGCTCCGGCCGCGAAAGCGTGACCACGTAGAGCGGCGAGTTGCGCGACCACTCGAGCAGGTACTCGATGAAGTCGAGCAGGCTCGAGTCCGCCCATTGCAGATCCTCGAACGCGAGCACCGTCGGATATGTGTCGGCGAGCCGCTCGAAGAACAGGCGCCAGGCGGCGAACAGGTCCTGCCGGTCGCGCGCGGCGTGTTCGGCGAGGGCGAGCAGGTGCGCGAGCCGCGGCTCGACAAACGCGCGCTCGTCGGCATCGAGGACGTGCTCCTCCAGCGTGGCCCGAAGCTTCTCGAGCGCGACACCAGGCTCGTCCTCCTCACCGATGCGGCAGCGCATCCGCACCATGTCGGCAAGCGCCCAATAGGTCACACCCTCGCCGTAGGAGAGGCAGCGCCCGCGGTGCCAGTACGTCAGCTGTGGCAGGCCGTCGAAGTACTTGTAGAACTCCCACGCAAGGCGCGACTTGCCGATCCCGGCGATGCCTGTCACCGAGACGAGATGCGCCCTGCCGCTCTCGGCACACGCGTGGAAGAGGTCCTTGACCTGCCGGAGCTCACGGTCGCGGCCGACGAACGGCGCCTCGAGCCCGTGCGACTTGAGCGTCCCACGCGCCCCGGAGACAACGCGAAGCGCGCGGGCGAGCGCCGCAGGCTCCGCCTTGCCCTTCAGCTCATGGGTGCCGGCGTCCTCGTAGACGACCGACTGCTCCGTCGCGCGACGGGTCGCGTCCCCGACGAGCACCGTCCCAGGCTCGGCGGCCGATTGGACGCGCGACGCGGTGTTGACGAGATCGCCCGCGACCATCCCCTGACCTTGCGCCCCGACCGTGACGGCCGCCTCGCCGGTGACGACGCCGGCCCGAGCGTGCAGCTCGGGCACCCCGATCTCGTCGCCGAGCGCCGACACCGCCGCCACCAGGTCCAGCGCCGCGCGCACCGCCCGCTCGGCGTCGTCCTCCGTTGCGGTCGGTGCTCCCCACACCGCCATCACGGCATCGCCGATGAACTTCTCGACCGTCCCGCCATAGAGCTCGATCAGCCGGCGGCAGGTGTCGAAGTAGCGCGACAGAAGCTCGCGCACCTCCTCCGCGTCCCGCGCCTCCGACAGGCGCGTGAAGCCGACCAAGTCCGCGAACAACACCGAAACCAGCCGCCGCTCGGCTGCCGGCTGCAGACGTTCCGTGGGAGCCCCCACGGCGCTCCCGCATTCGCCGCAGAACTTGACGCCGTCCTCGAGCGCGGCGCCGCACGAGGCGCACGCAACCGTCAGGCCGGTTCCGCACTCGCTGCAGAACTTCTTGCCCGCTGGATTCTCGGTGCCGCAGCCGGGACAGAGCATCGAGCCAACCATACGTTCGCCGGGGTCCGGCGCCTAGGTCGTCCACGCGGCACCGTCGGTCGACGCGCCCGTTGCCGGCCTGCCCGGTGTACCGCTCCGACCGGCTGGTCCCGGTAGACGGACGGTAGATGCGGCTCGAGAGGCTCGGCGAACAGAGTTGCTGGAACGACGGCCGGGGTGGGCGGGGGTGTTCCCGCTCGAGCCTTTGGGTCGAGAGCAGGCGGAAGCCTTGATCGGGGATGACATCGAGCCCGGGCTACGCGAGCGGATCACCCAGGCGGCCGGGGGCAATCCGTTGTTCATCTCGGAGATGCTCGCCGTGGCCGCTGACGACGCCGAGGTCGAGGTACCGCCCACGCTGAAGGCGTTGCTGGCGATGCGCCTGGATCAGCTCGACGAGGCGGAACGCAAGGTGTTGGAGCGGGGCTCGGTCGAGGGCGAGATCTTCCACCGCGGCGCCGTCCAGGCTCTCGGGCCTGAGGAGACACGGGTTACGACGCGGCTTGCCGCGTTGGTGCGGCACCAGCTGGTTCGCCCTGATCGTGCGCAGCTAGCCGGCGACGACGGTTACCGCTTCCGCCATCTCTTGATTCGAGATGCTGCTTACGACGCATTGCCGAAGGCGGTGCGAGTCGACTTGCACGTTCGCTTTGCAGACTGGCTCGACGAGCACGGCGTTGCGCTGGTCGAGTACGACGAGATCGTCGGCTATCACCTCGGTCAGGCAGCTAGCTGTAGGACCCGAGGACGTTGTTCCGGTTGAGCGTGTGTAAGCGCTCGAGCGGGGCTTGGCGGCCGAGGCTGCGGTGTGGTCGTCGTCGATTGTAGAAGTCGAGCCAGCCTGCGAGTGCTTGTCGGCGTTCGTCGCTGTTGCGGTAGATCGCGCCGTAGGCCCAGCCGCCGAGCATCGTGCGGATGAAGCGCTCCGCTTTCCCGTTGGTGCGCGGCCGGTAAGGCTGGGTGCGGAGGTGCTTGATCCCGAGCGCTTTGCAGGCGAGCGCGTGGATCGTGGCGCGGTAGGCGGAGCCATTGTCTGTCATTAGCCGCTCGACGCGGATGCCGAAGGCAGCGAAGTGGGCGACTGCGCGGCGGAGGAAACCGACAGCGGTCACGGCCTTCTCGTCGTCGAGTACTTCGACATAGACGAGCCTGGTCGCGTCATCGACGCAGACGTGCACGTACTCCCAACCGAGGTGAAAGGCACGCCGGTGATGGCCGCCGCCGGAGAGCCTGCCGGTGATGCGGTGGCCGGGCCTGCCGATCCGGCCGAGCTTCTTCACATCGACATGGACGAGCTCACCGGGCCGCTTCCTCTCGTACCGATTCGGCGGCTCGAGCGGCTCCAACCGCCAGAGCTTCCCCAGACCGATCCGCGTCAAGATCCCGGACACCGTCGAGTCGGGCATCCCGAGCGCCTCAGCGATCTCCGCACCGGTCATCCGCAACCGGCGCAACCCCGCGATCGCAGCAACACGGCCCTCCGCCGTCCGCGCCGGCACCGACAGAGGTGCCGAACAACGATCCAGCAGACCTTCCTCACCCTCGACGCGATAACGGCGCCGCCACTTCGAGATCGTCCGCACGCTCACGCCGGCGGCCTCGGCCGCCGCCGCGAGCGTCCAACCATCCCTCTCAACCCGATCGACCGCCAAACGACGGCTATGCGGGCAGGTCCTCGCGTTAGCGTGCAACCTCGACATCCGGGATCCTCCTTGGAGCTGGTGGCTTGGCAGCTCCAGCCTCCAGGGAGACCCGGATGGAACAACGCTCTCAGGAACTACAGCTAGCTATCAGGCGGAGCTCGGCCGCGCTGACCCGGCGCTTGCCGATCGCGCTGCTCTACGGCTGGCCGCGGCCGGCCGGCGTGCCATACGCCTTGATTCGTGCCTATTACCGCCTTGATTTCCGGACGGCGGCTGCCCTGCTTGTCCGCGCCGCCGAGCTCGTACGACCGCACCGGCTCGACCTGACACTCGAGCTCGAGGCCGCCTACGTCCAGAGCGACGTCGACGTGGGCGCGTCCTCGGCCGCGGCGGCGGTCGCCGCAGCGCGTGCCGAAGCCGAGGGTGACCTCTCGGGCGCAATGCTCGCCCGCACGATCGTGCTCCACAACGAGATGTTCGCTGGAGATCTTCCCGATGTCGACGAGTCGGCCGAGCTCTGCCGCGTGGCGCTGCCGCTCGAGGAGGTGCGGGGCGATCCACGGCGGCTTGCTCTGCTCTGGCTGATGCGTGGGAGCATCGCGAACTTCCGCATGCAGAACGACGACAACGTCCACGCTGCCCAGCAGGCGTTTTACTACCGCCGCCTCGCAGGCGACTCACCTTCGTGGAGCGGAGTGGATTGGCCGTTGATTCTCGGCACAAGCCCGGTCGACGAGGCGATGCGGGTGATCGACGACGAGGCTCGACTCCGGGGGGAGCCGACGATCTGGCGCGCGCCGCGCTGCTCGCCATGCAAGGCCGCTTCGACGAGGCATGGCCGCTGGCCGAAGCGCGGTCGCGACACCTGCAGGAGATAAGCGGCGACTCCCTGCAGGAGGGCCACCTTTACCTCTGGCTGATCGCGATCATCGAGGGCGATCGCGAGCGGACCTGCCGCCACAACGAGGACATGATCGAGGTACTCCTCGCTTACGGCGCGTCCAGCGTTGCGGCAGCCTTCCAATCTGTTCAGGCACGAGAGCTCTGTTATCTCGGTCGCATCGACGAAGCCGAGGCCTGGCTGCGGCAGGCGCAGGCCGTCCCGCCGCGCGCCTCGGTGCGCGTCATGGCTCCTTCGGCCGAAGCGCTCCTCCTCGCGGCGCGTGGTGAGTACAAACAGGCGGAGGAGCTCGCCCTGACGGCGGTCGCCCGGGCAGACAACGAGACCGACAACGTCTGGTTCCGGGCGCATACGTGTGAAGACCTGGCGAGCGTGCTCGAGCGCGCGGGACGAACCGACGACGCCAGCGCAGCGCTCGATCGTGCCGCAGCGATCTGGGAACGGAAGGGCTGCTTGCCCTGCGCGCACCGCGCACGCGAGCGGCTCGCGACGCTCTAGGCCAAGAGTCCGCGACTCATGCCCCCGGCAAGAATCGAACTTGCGCACGCGGTTTAGGAAGTCGGCCGGAACTGTGGCGTGTGGTACCGCTCAGTCCGCCACGTTCGTCTTGCCCGCGTCCTGAAGGTCTTTCGGAGTCGCGGAGTGTCGTGGTGGACTGCTGCGTCCGGCTGCTCCTGGTAGGCACGCGGTAGACGCGACGCGTCGAGCGAAGACGCTCGCTCGGCCGCCGACCTCGAATCTCGAAGAGCGGCCCGCTCTCGGTGAGGGCTCCGTCGGGATCGACGTCCACCGCGCTGCCCGGGTCGCGGCGCTCGCCCACGGCGGTCAGGTGATCGTCTCAGCCTCGACCGCGGCGCTCCTCGAGGATCAGCCGCTCAGGGATCTCGGACGTCACCGACTCGAGGACTTCGACGCCCCGGCTCGGCTGTTCCAGCTCGGCGACGACGAGTTTCCGCCGTTGAGAACGCCGGGCGCCGTCGACCTTCCCATCCCCGCGACTCGCTTCCTCGGGCGCGAGCGCGAGCTCTTCGACGCGGCCTCCCTGTGGCTCGACCGCGAGCCTCGACTGCTGACGATCATCGGCCCCGGCGAGCGCCGTCGCTCTCGGCCGCCGAGGTTCCCGCTAAAACGAGGACTGATCTCGCGGTGCGCTCGCTACGCGTTTACCCGCTCCGGAGCGTGGGAATGTCACCCCAGCGGTGTGGGCTCGAGCAGATGATGAAGTACCCGAAGAAGAACCTCCGATCGGGCGAGGACAGCACGGTCGAGGACGGACTCCCGGAGAGTCGAGAGGCCCGTTCCCGAGGCATCCTGGCGGCGGGGATAGCGGAATCGCTCCCTGGGCGCGTTCGCGTGCTGCCGGATGCCGAGTCGCTCGGAGGGTGTTAGGCTCGTGAAAACCCCCCTCTTCCAGAGGGCCTCTCGGAGGCCCTGGACATAGAGAAAGGACAGTGAGCCACGTGAGATCTCGTGTGTTGCTCATGGCAGGGGTCGCCTCTCTCTTGGCGCTCGTCGCCGCGCTGGCGGTAGCCACCGCCGGTACGGCGAAAGCGACGAAGAGCACGGCGATGGCAGCGCCGAAGGTGCCGCACGCAGCCGCCATCAAGGCGAAGTACGGCGGCCAGACGATCACGTTCGTCGGCGACTCCGTCGGCGGCGGGCACCAGCGTGACACGGCGCTTGCGAAAGAGTTCACGAAGGACACGGGAATCAAGGTGAAGGTCGTGCCGCATCCGGCTGCGTCCGATGCGGCGTACTCGCAGCTCGCGAGGGCCTTCTCGACGCACTCGTCGTCGATCGATGTCGCGATGATCGACGTCGTCTGGCCCGGCGCGTTCGCGCCGTTCCTGGTCGACCTGAAGCCGAAGCTCGGCGCCCAGTCGAAGATTCACGCGGCTGGGATCGTCCAGAGCGACACCGTGAACGGCAGGCTCGTGGCGATGCCGTGGTTCGGCGACTTCGGGATGCTCTACTACCGCACCGACCTGCTGAAGAAGTACGGCTATACGCAGCCGCCGACGACCTGGACCTCGCTCTTCACGATGGCGAAGAAGATCCAGGACGGCGAGCAGGCGACGAACCCGAACTTCTCCGGCTTCGTCTTCCAAGGCAATGCCTACGAGGGGCTGACCTGCGACGCGCTCGAGTGGATCGCGTCGTCGGGCGGCGGCAGCTTCATCGACAACGGCAAGGCCACGATCAACAACCCGAAGGCGGCTGCGATCCTCGACCTGTTCCGCAGCCAGATCGGTGTGACCACGCCACGCGGTGTGACGACCTACCAGGAAGGCGAGTCGCAGACCGCATTCACCGACGGCGACGCCGCCTTCGAGCGCAACTGGCCGTACGCGTACTCGCTCAACCAGGCCAAGGGCTCGAAGGTCGCCGGCAAGTTCGCCGTCGCCCCGCTCCCGCACGGCCCGGGCCACAACTCCGTCGCCACGGTGGGTGGCTGGCAGCTCGCCGTGTCGAAGTACTCGAAGCACCCGGATGCCGCGATCGAGTTCGTCCGCTACATGACGAGCAAGCCCGTCGAGAAGTTCGACACGATCACGAACTCGAACGTGCCGACGATCCCGTCGCTCGCCAAGGATCCGCAGGTCAAGAAGGCCGCCCCGTACCTGAACCCGGCGACCGCGAACGTCCCGCGTGCGACCCGCCCGTCGACCGTCCTCGGCGTCAAGTACAACGAGGGCTCGAAGGACATCTACCAGGCGATCAGCCGCATCCTCAACGGGGCATCGGCGAGCAGCGTGTTGCCGAGCCTCCAGTCCCAGCTCCAGGCACTCCTGAAGTAAGCGAAGCAAGCTGACCGAGACGAGGGAGGATGGCATCACTCATCCTCCCTCGTCTCTCCTTCGACTCCCGCTGATGGCATCCGTCGCGACACCCGTCCCGCCACGCCGCCGCCGCAGGCGGACGAAGCTTGCGCGCCGCCAGACGCGGCTCGCGTGGCTGCTGCTCCTGCCCTCGTTGGCGGTGGTCGCCCTCGTCGCGCTGTATCCCTTGGTGAAGACCGTCTTCCAGAGCTTCACCGACCAGGAGTTCCTCGCCCTGGAGCCGACGAAGTGGGTAGGCCTGGCGAACTACAGACAGCTGTGGCACGACACGCTCTTCCGCGACTCGATCTGGACGACGATCAAGTTCTCCTTCATCACCGTGACCTTCGAGTTCGCCCTCGGGCTCGTCATCGCTCTCGTCGTGAGCTCGAACTTCAAAGGCCGCGGTGGCATGCGCGCGGTCATGCTCGTCCCGTGGGCTATCCCGACGGTCGTCGCGGCGCAGATGTGGAAGTGGATGCTCGACGACACCTTCGGGGTCGTCAACGACCTGGGGGTGAGAAGCCACGTGCTGTCGCACCCGCATGCCTGGATCGCCGAGCCGAGCACGGCGCTCGCTGCGGTTTGCGCGGTCGACATCTGGAAGACGACGCCGTTCGTCGCGCTGCTCCTCCTCGCGGGCTTGCAGGTGATCCCGCAGGACCTCTACGAGGCCGCCAGGGTCGACGGCGCCAACGTGTTCCAGCAGTTCTGGAAGATCACCCTCCCGCTGCTCAAACCGGCGATCCTCGTCACGCTGATCTTCCGCACCCTCGACGCACTGCGCGTCTTCGACGTCTTCTACGTCTTCTTCGGCAACCGCCCCGACACGCAGACGATGGCCATCTATGCCCAGAGCACGATCGTCGGCGACGGCCACGTTGGGTACGGCGCGGCGGTCAGCGTCGTGATCTTTCTGATCATCGCGATCTTCGTCGTCGTCTACATGACCCTCAACAGGGTGAGCGGGGAAACGGCGTGAACGGCAGATGAGCACGGTCGCGGAAGCAGCACGCCCCGTCGCGCGTCCGGCCAGCCGGATCCGCAGGCTGCGGAAGAACCGGTTCGGGCGCCTGCTCGTTCGGATGCCGTTCTATCTGCTGATCGTCCTGATCGTCGTCTACTGCCTGTTCCCCTTCTATTGGGTCATCCGCTCCTCGTTCACGCCCGAGGTGAACCTCTTCCAGACGCCCATCAAGTACTTCCCGTCGCATCCGACCTTGGCGAACTACCGGGGCGCGCTCAGCGCGAACTTCTTCACCCACGCCCTGCTCAACTCGACGATTGTCGCGGGATCGGTGACGCTGCTCTCGCTGGCGATCGGCTCGTCCGCCGCCTTCGCGCTCGGGCGCTTCCGCTTCCTCGGCCGCTCGTTCGTTCTCTACCTCGTCCTGTCGATGACGATCTTCCCGCAGATAGCGATTCTCGGCGCCCTCTACACGACGATCACGAAGTTCAACCTGTACGACACGCTAGGCGCGCTGATCTTCTCGTACCTGATCTTCACGCTCCCGTTCACGATCTGGGTGCTGACGAGCTTCATGCGGGCGCTGCCCGCCGACCTCGAGGAGGCGGCGTACGTCGACGGGGCGACGCCGCTGCAGGTCTTCTGGAAGGTGCTGCTGCCCCTGATCGCCCCGGGTCTCGTCACGACCGGCTTGCTGGCGTTCATTTCGGCCTGGAACGAGTACCTGTACGCGCTGTCGTTCATCCAGTCGCCGAACCACTACACGGTGCCGCTCGCGATCACGTCCTTCGTGAGCAACACCGGCAGCGCGTTCGCGGTTCCGTGGGGCCAGATCATGGCCGCGACCGTGATCGTCACCCTGCCGCTCATTCTGCTGGTCCTCATCCTGCAGAAGCGGATCATCGCCGGCCTCACCGCCGGCGCCGTCAAGGGCTAGACCGTATCGCGCGTCTCCGGGTCGAAGAAGTAGAGCCGGTTGGTGTCGACCGCGAGCTCCGTGCTCTGACCCATCGCGATGCGTGTGTGCGGGCTGACTCGTGCGCACATGCGGGACCCGTCTGCTACGCCGCCGTCTCCGAGATGGACTGCGGCGTCCTCGCCCGCGTCCGCGGCCGCCGCGCTGGAGACGACGCCTCTCGCGGCGGTGCGGAAGTAGAGCAGCACCTCGGAGCCGAGCGGCTCCAGCAGGTCGACCTTGACCCTCACACGCCGGTCGGTCGGCACGTCCGGCACCAGGCTCGCGTCCTCGAAGTCCTCCGGCCGAATGCCGAGGATGACCGTCTTGCCGACGTAGTCCTTCAGTCCCGAATGGTTGCGAGCGGCAAGGTCGTCGATGGTCAGCTGGTGCTCGCCGAAGCTGACAGACAGATTCCCGTTGGTCTGCTCGAGCTGTGCTTCGACGAGATTGATCGCAGGCGAGCCGATGAAGCCGGCGACGAACTCGTTGGCCGGCCGGCTGTAGAGCACCTGCGGCGTGTCGACTTGCAGCAGACGACCGCCGTTCATGACCGCTACGCGGTCGCCCATCGTCATGGCTTCCACCTGGTCGTGTGTGACGTAGATGGTCGTCACGTCGAGTCGCCTCTGGAGCTGGTGGATCTCCGCCCGCATCTGGACGCGCAGCTTGGCGTCGAGATTCGAGAGCGGCTCGTCCATCAGGAACGCCACCGGCTCGCGCACGAGCGCCCGGCCCATGGCGACACGCTGGCGCTGCCCGCCGGAGAGCGCCTTCGGTTTGCGCTTCAGGTACTGGTCGATCTGCAGGGTCTCAGCCGCGTTCCGGACGCGCTCCTTGATCTCCTCCTTCGGCATCTTGTGGAGCCGAAGGCTGAAAGCCAGGTTGTCCTCCACCGTCATGTGCGGATAGAGCGCGTAGCTCTGGAAGACCATCGCGATGTTGCGTTCCTTCGGGGTCAGATCATTGACGACCTGCTCCCCGATCCAGAGGTCGCCGTCGCTGATCTCCTCCAGCCCGGCGACCATCCGCAGCGCCGTCGTCTTGCCACAGCCCGAAGGTCCGACCAGCACCATGAGCTCACCGTCCTCGATCCTCAGGTTGAGGTCGAACACCGCTTGGGTGCCGTCGTCGTAGATCTTCTGGACGTCGTCGAACTCGATCGTCGCCAAGATCGTCCCTCCCGATTGACGAAGTGATTTTAACGTCTCCCGGAGCGCGGGTCATGATCTCCTGATGCCGCTGACGGTTCTCGCCGGCTCGACCTTTTGCCTCTCCGCCGACTCGGGCGACCTCGTCGGCGGCGCGGACGGGCTCTACGCCGCCGATACCCGCTACCTCTCGCGCCTGCTGCTCGAGCTTGACGGAAAGCGGCCGCAGCACCTCGGCGGGCACGTGATCGAGCCCGATTCGGCAGTCGTGTGGGCGCGTGCGGGCCGGCTGCTCGTCCGGAGAAGCAGGCGCGTGCGCGCGTCGATGACCGAGCGGATCCTGCTCGAGAACGCGTCGGGCGAGCCGGTCGAGTCGATGCTCTCGCTCGAGCTCCGGGCCGACTTCGCCGATGCAATCACCGTCAAGGAGCACGAGCTCGTCGGCGACCCGGTCGCGGGGCTCGCCCTCCCGCTGCCTGTCGTGCCGCGAGACGAGCAGGGAGCCGGCGGGCTGCTCTTCGAGGGCGCCGACGGCGCGACCCGCGTCGTCTTCTCCCGCACGGGCGACATCGGCGACGGTCGGGTGAGGTTTCGCGTCGAGCTCGCGCCCCGGTCGCGCTGGGAGCTCGTCGTGCACGTGGAGCCGCTCGGCGAGCCGGGAGACGCCGGGCCGCCGCCGTTCGCGGAGTGGCGCGCGCGGCTTCCCCGCCTGCGGACGCAGAGCGAGGCGCTGGCGCGCGCCTATGGCCGCTCGACCTTCGACCTGGCGGCGCTCCGCCTCCCGTGCGGCGCCCCGGCTGCCGGCGCGCCCTGGTTCATGACGCTCTTCGGCCGCGACGCGATCATCGCATCGCTGCAGACGCTCGTGCTCGGTCCCGAGACCGCAGCCGCGACCGTCGACGCGCTGACGGAGCTCCAGGCGGCGGCAGACGACTCCGCGATCGATGCCGAACCGGGGAAGATCGTCCACGAGCTCCGCCACGGCCGGGCGGCACGCGGCTGGTTCCCCCGCTACTACGGCAGCGTCGACGCGACGCCGCTCTACCTCATCCTCGTCTCGGAGCTGTGGCGGTGGACGGACGACGCGGGCTTCGCCGCCCGGCTGAGGCAGCCCATGCTTGCGGCACTCGCCTGGATGGACGAGTACGGCGACCGGGACGGCGACGGCTTCGTCGAATACGAGCGGCGGACGCCGCGCGGCCTCCCGAACCAGTCGTGGAAGGACTCGCACGACTCGCAGCGCTTCGCGGACGGACGCCTGGCGCGGGCGCCGATCGCGCCGTGCGAGGTGCAGGGGTACGTCTACGACGCCAAGCGCCGTCTGGCGGAGCTCGCGCGAGACGCCTGGGGCGACGTGACGCTCGCCGGCCGGCTCGAGCGCGAGGCGGACGAGCTGCGCGGCCGGTTCGACGCCGCCTTCTGGATCGACCGGCGCGGCGGCTATTACGCCCTCGCCCTCGATGCCGAGAAGCGGCAGGTGGACGCGCTCTGCTCGAACGTCGGCCAGCTTCTGTGGAGCGGAATCGTCCCGGAGCACCGCGTCGACGCGGTCGTCGAGGCACTCTTCGGAGAGGAGCTCTGGTCGGGGTGGGGGGTGCGGACGATGTCGACCGCCGACGCCGGCTACGACCCGCTCGGCTACCACGTCGGGACCGTCTGGCCGCACGACTGCTCCCTGATCGCGCGTGGGCTCGCGCGCTACGGCCGGTGGCCGGAAGCGCAACGGCTCGCAGGCGCGCTCCTCGACGCGGCGCAATGGTTCGGCGGCGGCCTACCAGAGGTGATCGCGGGCATCGGGCGATGCGCCGCCGCGCCTTTCCCCGTGCCGTACCCCTTCGCGGCGCACCCGCAGGCTTGGGGTGCGGGCGCGACGGTCCTCCTGCTCCAGGTGCTGCTCGGGCTCGAGCCGAACCGGGCGGTGCGTGCGCTCGAGACGGCCGCGCCGGCGCTTCCGCCGTGGCTCGACGGCACCCGGTTCACGAGCGTGCGGGCCTTCGGGCGCGTCTGGGAGGTCCGCGTCGAGGACGGTCGCGTTGCCGTCGCGCCCTCCTAGATCCGTCGGGGAGGTCATCCGTCGCTCAGCTTTGAGGCACCCCTCGCCGGCGGAACCCGGCGAATGCTGCCGAAGTGAGGAGAGCCACAAGCAGTCCCAGCCACGCCAGCGCTGTGGCGTTGATGTCGTCGACCGGCGGCTTTCCCACGTGGGTCAGGGGAGACAGGTTCAGTATCCAGTCTGGAAGCTGGAGGCCCGATCCGAGCAGCCCGATGAACGTGACTGCACCGAACGACGCCCAGGCGAGTGCGAATGCACGCGGAACGAACCCGTAGAGGAGCACCGCGAGGGCCGCGATGACCAGCTCGGCCGGCAGGTAGGCCAGCCCGGACTTCAGCAACGTGCCGACGTAGCCCGAGTCACTGGTCGAGAGCGCAGTGGCAGCGCCGAACACCACCGCCGAGACAACGACCACCACGACCAGCCCGGTGATCACGGCCAGCACTTGTGCGCCCAGCCAGCGCATCCTGCCCACCGCTCCGGCGAGGACGGGCTCGAGGCGGCCGGCCGCCTCCTCATGGCGCAGCAGACCGAGCGCCTGGACGGCATAGCCGCAGGCGATGATGGCGAGATAGACCTGGGTCGAGCAAACCGCGGCGAGCGCGGCGAAAGACAACGCTCACCATGCCGAGGGCCAGGGCGTAGAGCACCGCCGGGCCGGGTTCGATCCCGGCGGCGAGCAGCGAGAGCACGAAGCCGACGTCCATCACCACCACGGCGGCGCTCACGAGCAGCAGCGCGCTCAGCACGGGAACCGCCTGGGGTAACGAGACCGCTTTCGTAGGCGAGGACGACGGCCTGTGCGCGGTCGTGCAACCTCATGCCAGTCCTGGTAGACGGCTTGTAGATGGAGGCCGGCGGAGCGCCGAACTTCAGATACTCAAGGGTGCCGCAATCCCGCTTACGAGACGGCTTATTGGATCATGCCCCCGACAAGAATCGAACTTGTGCACGCGGTTTAGGAAGCTACGGGTACGTCACGGAACGTCCCTGCATTTCAGACTGTTTTTGGCGCTGCGTTGAAGACGTGCGCCAGTGATTGGGCCAGTCGCATGAGTTGGGTCCACAGTTTGAGTCCGGTTGTGGGTTCCCGCCTAATCCCGGAGGTCACTTCGGTTCGTGGATCGGGATGCGGCCTGAGTAGTTCAGCCTGAGCGCCGCCCCGCAGACTGGGCAGAGGTTCCCCTGTGGTTGCTGCTCGCTCTTGTCGGCTGGGGGGCGCAAGCTTCCGGGACAGCGCATTTGAGGAGGGATCGACATCCACGAGACGGTACGAGCCTGCGATCGCAGGCTCATCCGGGAAGACACCGATTCTGGAACCTCGTCGATCGTTTCTTGCGGGTGTGTTGGGTGCCTGGTCGAGGTAGGTTGGGGCGCGTGTCCGATGTCGCGGCCTGGCCGGCGTTGGGGTCGCTGCGGGCGGCGTTGGTTCGGGCGACCGTTGCGTCAGCCGGCACGGTGTTGGTGGTGGTGGCGTTCTTGGGTCGGTATGGGTGGGACCGGGATGAGCTCTATTTTCTCTCGGCGTCGAAGCGGCCAACCTGGGGGTATGTCGACTTTCCGCCGTTGACGGCTTGGCTTGCCTGGGGTGTGCGCCAGCTTGCGGGTGATTCGTTGGTCGCGTTGCGGTTGACCTGTCTCGCTGCGGGGGTGGGGACGACGTTCTTCGTCGTTCTGATCGCTCGCGAGTTGGGCGGCGGCGGGTTCGGGCAGCTGGTGGCGGGGTTTGCCTGGTCGCTTTGCCCGTATGTGCTTGGCTCGGCGAGCATCTTCCATCCGACCTGGCTCGATGCGCTCGCGTGGTCGGCGGTCGTCTATCTCGCGGCGCGGATCCTCGTGCGGCCGGAGCCGCGTCTCTGGCCGCTGCTCGGCCTTGTCGCGGGGATCGGGCTCGAGGCGAAGTACACGATGGCGTTCCTGCTCGCCGGGCTCGGTCTGGCGTTACTGCTGTTCGACCGTCGGCTGCTGCGGACGGGTGGCCCCTGGGTGGCTCTGGCGATCGCGGTGGCGTTGCTTGTTCCGAATCTTGTCTGGCAGGCGCAGCATGGCTGGCCGAGTGTTGCGTTTGCTTCGAGTCAGAACGCGAAGTCGGCCGCCGACACGCCGCCCCCCACCTACGTGATCGAGCAGGTGCTGTTCCTTGCCGGCGTCTTCATTCTGGTCGTGGTCGGTGTTGTTTGGTTGTGGCGACAGCGCCTGCGGGTGCTCGCGGCGTTGCCGGTGATCCTGTTCGTGGTCTTTCTCGTGGAGCGTGGTCGCGCCTACTACGCGATGCCCGCCTACGTCGTCGCGGCCGCGGCCGGTGGTGTGGCGCTCGAACAGGTACGGCGGCGGAGGCGTTGGGTGGCGTTGATTGCCGTGTTCCAGGTTGCGGTCTGTGTGGTGGCGGTGCCGGCGATCGTGCCCGTTCTGCCTGAGCGGCTCTTGATCTCGACCGGGGAGTGGAAGGTGGCCTTCTTCAAGGACGAGATCGGCTGGCCCGAGTTGACGCACCAGACCGAGGTCGTCTGGGTGTCGCTGCCGGCTGCCGAACGCGCCGGCGGCGCGGTCCTCGCCGGGAACTACGGCGAAGCGGCAGCGCTCGAGCACTACGGCCACGACAGATTGCCCCTGGTAGTCAGCGGCCATCTGAGCTGGCAGTACTGGCGGCCCCGACTGCTCCCGCAGCGCTACCTCGTGACCGTCGGTGTCGATCCGGCAACGCTCCACTCCCTGTGCAGCAGCTGGCACCTCAAAGCAACGATCGACAACCATGCCCGCCTCGACAACGAGGAGCGCGGCCGGACGATCGACAGCTGCACGCTGCGCCGACCGCTCGGCACAGACTGGGCCCAGATCGCCAGCAACACCCTCTAGGGGTTCCACCCCCGCACGGACGATCTCAACCTCAGCCGCGCGCCGCCGCGATCTCTCGCGAGCCCTGTTGCGAAAACGCCGCATCCCCGAACTTAGGCGGATCTAGCATGAACTTGTGCGGTACGTCTGGCTGACCATCATCGCTGTGAGCCTGGTGCCGGTCGCGCTCGTAGGCTTCATGTTCAACCCGCTCGTCTTCTGGGCGCTCGGCCCTGAGGCTTGGCGAGACCGGCTGATCCGCTTGCACCCCTACCGCCGGTGGTTCGTCTTCTCCCTTGCCGTCTTCGGAACAGCGATGACGGTCTACGCGGTCAGATACGGGTAGCGAACGTCACCCACGTTCGGCTGGGCGGGCGTTCGGCGCTGACGCGAGAACCTTGCTGCTTTGGTCAGGAGTCGGGTCAGACGGATAGCATCGAGATGTGCGGGAGCGGTTCGCGTTCACCTTGCACGGCGTCGTCTACCGGCTCATTCTCGGCGCCATTGTCTTGGCGATTGTCGTTCCACCGGCCATGAGCGGCTACCAGCCGATGTGGCCGTTCGCAGTTGCCGCGATAGTCGCGGTGATCCTGGGCATCCTGCTGGCACGCCAACCACGACTACGCATGTGGTTGAGCCGCTGATGACCGGCAGCTAGGAGCGCCGCCTCGGCCAGCGACCTCGGTCTGAGATCCGTGTAGCAGCTGACGCCGACCTCTCCTCAAGGACCGGACGCGCATTGCGCAGCGGGGGTGGCGCGGTCGGGGACTGACGGTCAGGACAGCTAAATTCACCGATCGAAATCGCCCGGACGTTGGCAGAACTACGCGAAAGCGAACTCGCAGGCCCGGGCCCCGCCATTGCGACGGCACTCGGCTACCTGGCCACTGAAGTCTCGCGGCCGCCCGGCGGTCGCGTAGTTCTCCGCAAGTGAGAAGCGGCGTCGTCGCGGGTCGCCCACCGCCGGGGTGGAGCACACTCAAGGCATGAATTGGATCGTCGCGATCGTCAGCCGTCACGATAGAGCGAGCCGGTCGACCACCGCTGTCGGGCCGGAGGAGAGCCTTGACCGTCGCCTCGCGAACGGTGAGATCGACGATGCGACCTGCGGGTTGCCTGCGAACCTGCGTGCGGCGACGTAGGCGTTGGGTCTGTGATGGCTGGTCACCGGATCGACGCCATCCGCCCGATCCTCGGAGGGGTCGGATGAACCGGCGCCTTCTCGCGCTCGCCGCCCTCATCGGCGTCCTGGTCGGCGGCGTCCTGAGCATGATCGGGAACGCCGGTGCGGCGGACGTCGTCTGGGCGACGTCGACGGGCCTGATGCTCGTGCCGCTGACCTGGTCGGTCGCGCGCGCCCTCTGGCGGGGCGACGTCGGCGTCGATGCGATTGCGCTGGTTGCGATGACGTCGGCGCTTGCGACGGGCGAGTATCTGGCCGGCGCGGTTGTCGCCGTGATGCTCGCCGGCGGAAACGCGCTCGAGGAGTACGCGGCCGGTCGGGCGCGGCGTGAGCTGACGAAGTTGCTCGAGCGCGCGCCGCGGACCGCTCACCGCCGCCGAGCGGGCGCGGTCGAGGAGGTGCCGGTCGACGAGCTTCTGCCGGGAGACATCGTGGTCGTCCGCGCAGGCGAGGTGATTCCTGTCGACGGTGTCGCCGTGGGCGAGGCGCTTGTCGACGAGGCTGCATTGACGGGCGAGCCGCTGCCGGTTTCCTATGCGGCTGACAGCAAGTTGCGGAGTGGGTCGTCGAACGCCGGCGAGGCGTTCGACGTGCGTGCGACGAGGCTTGCCGCGGAGAGCACCTACGCGGCGATCGTGCGCCTTGTGCGGGGGGCCGAGACGCAGCGCGCGCCGTTTGTTCGCCTGGCCGACCGTTATGCCGCCTTCTTCCTTCCGCTGGCCCTCGCGATCGCCGGGATCGCCTGGGCGGTGTCGGGGGACGTGGTTCGCTTCGTTGCCGTGATGGTCGTTGCCACCCCCTGTCCGCTGATCCTGGCCGCTCCGATTGCTCTGATCGCGGGCGTCTCGCGCGCCGCTCGGCGCGGAGTGATCGTCAAGGGCAGCGGCGTGATCGAGACGCTCGGCAAGGCGCGCACGGTGCTGTTCGACAAGACGGGCACGCTGACGCTCGGGCAGCCCGCGCTCGAGCGGGTCGTCGCCTTCGACGGGATCGGCCCCGACGAACTGCTGCGCCTGGCCGCATCCGTCGACCAGCTGTCCGCGCACGTACTCGCAGAAGCGCTCGTGCACGCGGCGCAGAGGCGCGGCTTCGAGCTCGCCGCGCCCGCGCGGGTCGAGGAGGGACGGGGACAGGGGATCGAGGGGCGAGTCGATGGCCGAAACGTCGCCGTCGGTAGCTCGGTCTGGTTGCGCGAGCGCGGCTACTCCGGTGCCGAGGAGGCGGCACGCGCGCTTGACACGAACAGTGATTTGGGCAAGGCAAAAATCCTCGTCGGCGTGGACGGCCGGCTCGCCGGGGCCGTCGTGATGGGAGACTCCCTGCGTGAGGACGCTCCCGAGCTGGTCGCGCGTCTACGGTCGGTCGGCGTCAGGCACGTTGCGGTAGTGACCGGCGATCGCGCGACCGTTGCCGAGGAGGTCGGTCGGCAGCTCGGCGTCGATCGGGTCTACGCCGACCAGTCGCCCGAAGGGAAACTCGACGTCGTTCGCTCGCTCCGCGAGCAGCGGGAGCTGACGCCCGTGGTCATGGTCGGCGACGGTGTCAACGACGCTCCCGCGCTTGCGCTCGCCGACGTCGGTATCGCCATGGGCGCTGCCGGTGCGACGGTCGCCTCCGAGACCGCCGACGCAGTGATCATGAGCGACCGGATCGATGCGGTCGTGGAGGCGATTCAGATCGGACGCCGGTCGCTCACGATCGCACGCCAGAGCATGATCGCCGGCATCGGCCTCTCGCTGGTCGCGATGGTGTTCGCCGCCGCAGGCTTGATCACGCCGGTCGCCGGTGCGCTGCTCCAGGAAGCGATCGACGTCGCCGTCATCGTCAACGCACTGCGCGCTCTGCGTGCGTGAATCGCACGACGGGCCAGGGAGCCAAATCGGTCAGCGGAAGGTGCGGCTCGCCCTCGGCCGGCCCGGGATGTCTTCCAGGCTTGCGTTCGGTCAGGATCGTCGGCGGGGTTGCACGCTCGGTGCGCGCGCTCAAAGTTCAGCTCGGATCTGGCTCTTGGCCCCTCAGAGGACGCGCACGGAGTGAACGGCTCTGCGCTCGACACCAGGAATGGGTGCTGATGCGACGCCACTCGATCATCGGCGAGCGCATCCTCGCCGCCTCGCCCGCACTCGCACCCGTCGGCCCACTCGTGCACGCAACCCACGAACGACTCGACGGACACGGCTACCCCGATTGTCTCCACGGCGACCAGATCCCGCTCCCCGCCCAGATCGTCGCCGCGGTGCCGGCCACGCACAAAGGACGAAGGTGAGCGCGGCAGTCAGTCGCATGCGCCGATTCTTACGCGCGCGAGGACGGCCCGCCTAGTCACCAGGCCAGGTTGCGACACTTCGAAGCCGAGGGGGACCACGTTCGAGATCTGTGGGACTGCCCTATCTCTTAACCCGTAAGTCCGTTGCGGGGTTAGGTGGAGGGTTTCGCTCTACCGCTCAAAACGTGACCGTTGCCTGTGAAGTGTCATTCGCGCTGGTTACGCCGTGGTTAGCCGGTTGCGGGGAGAGGAGATAGGTCACTTCAAAACCGGACAACTCGTCTCAGCCGATCCGTGCGCACCCACCAGAGCGGCGGAGGTGGGTCGGCGTCGGCGGTGTCGGCGTACACCCTCGTCGGCAATCGCCTACGCTGCCTCGCGGACTGGTCCTCCGAGTCCGTGTCGGTCGGGTGCAAGCGCCCAGTCGAGATCGACTCCTTCGCCGAACCTCCCTCGCGCGGTGGCATCGAGGCGAGCCAGTTCGGCATCAACGGCGGCGCGGTGCTCGAGCAGCACGTCCTCCTGCACGCGAAGCAGCAGGGCTCGGAGGCGTCGGACGACCTGGAGTGAGCCTCCGCCGTACTGGCGGATCTCCGTGACGGCGAGTGACAGGTAGCTCTCCCAGCCGCGCGAGGGGAGGATGACCCGCGGTGTGCCGTCGGCGTCGCGGAAGACGCCGCGGCCGGAGAAGTCCTCTTGGCCGATCACGAGCAGCATGTCCTCCAGGTAGTCGAGCACCTGCACCGCGGTGGTCGGGTCGTTGACTGCGGCCGAGAGCGCGCGGTTGGCGATGTCGACCAGGATGCGAACGGCGAAGGCCGGGTCCTGCTCGATCGTGCGTTCCTTCCCAAGCGCGATCATCCCCTCCAGCCTGCGGACGGCATCGCGTCGCGGCGGAGGGCCGCAGACATCGAGGAGCGGCGCGTGGCGGTGGACGAAGTCGCCGACCCCGTGATGGAAGGCGAGCGTGCAGTTCCGCTGCTGTGCCCAGGCGACGAGGCGCTCGATCGAGATCGCCTGGATGGTGCCCTTGCGCGTGCTGCGGACGGTGTGGAGTTTCGTGGTCTGCAGCTCGGTCGGTCTCGCGTTGGTCGCGGCCGGCCGGGACACGTCCTGGAACGCCCTGACACCGAGCTCCCCGACAGAGGCCGCGACGGCCACAGGCCGCAGCAGGTGCAGGAGACGCGAGAAGAATAGGAGGAAGAGGAGGACGCCGAGCAGGACGAGGCCGCCGACGATGATGAGCCCGAGGTCGGGCGCTGCTGTCTCGCCGACCCGCCGAAGCAGCACGAACGAGTACGCGAACGTTCCGACCAGTACCGCGAGCACCGCTTTCAGGAGGCGGTCTCGATAGACCAGCCGCATGTAGCGCGCCGAGAACTGGCTGGTCGAGGTCTGCACCAGGAGCACGGTGACCGTGACCACGAATCCGATCAGCCCGATCATGGCGCTGAGAATCGCCGAGAGGATCGACGAGGCAGTCGACGGTGTGAACGTCAGCGCCGCCGGCAGGGCGACGATACTTTCCGCCCTCGCCGCACCCCAGCCGAGGAGCATCCCGGTCAGAGCACCGAGGAGCGGGATGAACCACAGACTCTGGCGCACGCTCTCGCGCAACCGGAAGCGCGTTGCCCAGGTCATCTCCCAGGCACCGCTCCGTTTTTTCCCCTGAAGCTGGCGACGAGCAAGTAGAGGCTGAGTACGAGCACCCAGACGGGAAAGACGAGCTCGATCCATGGGACGGAACCGACGGTGAACAAGAGCAGAACCGCGGCGAGGTACCCGGACGCGACGAGCGATCGTGGTGCGAGCCTCGTTCGCATGAGAATCGTGCAGATGGTGAGAGTGAAGACCGCTGCCATCCGCATCGCATACACGACGAGAAGCTCGTGCGTCGCCTGGCGCCCGAACTCCCAGGCGCCGGAGGAAAGGAGCTTGTCGGCAGCGTCTCCGGCGGCCGCGACCATCCCCGCGGCGACGGCGGCCGCGACGAAGAGCGTGCCAACGAAAAGCAGTCCGCTTCCGAGGAAGACCGTCGCGAAGAAGCGATCCTCCGCGTCGCCGATGCGGTCCCGCAGAACGCCGACCAACCAGAGGAACGCGATGCCGGCGAACGGCACAAGGCCGAGCCCGAAGAGAACTGCGTCTCGCCGTGAGCCGTCGGTGAGCCAGCGGCCGGCGTCGTGGGGATCGGCGGGAACGGCCGTCCGGACGAGAACGAGCGAGAGCGTGTAGAGGACCGAGAACGCGATCCCGGCGAGCGCTGCGGCGCGCGGTGTCCTGATCGCGCGAGCGACGGGCAGGGACTCCGGGATCGCCTCGGCTTCCGTCATCGTCCGGTCAGGAAGTCGCCGGAACAGGGATTGGCGCTTCCACGTCGTCGAGGGGAATGAGCGCCTCCGCCCACCATTCGGGAGGTGCCGGCGCGACCGGGGTGTAGGCGACGCGCTGCTCGCCCGCGATCGGCGGCAACTGGTCGATCACCTGTGCCTGGCGCGCGACCACGGCCTCCTTTGTCACGTTGAAGATCGTCAGGTCCTGGGTCTGAACGACCGGGCCTTCGTAGACGGCGCGGAGCTCGGAGAAGATCAGTGGGATGACCTGCGGTGAGAGGAACGTGTGGATGAGACCAGCCATCCGCGGCCGCACGAGCTCGAACACCTTGCCCGCAGCCGAGGGAGACGTGTGCGCAGCGTTGAGCGCGATTGTTGCCCGCTCGATCGAGAGTCCGGTCGCGGCCGCGAGCGCCGGAGCCGGTGGGAAGCACTCGTGGATGAGTAGGTCGACTCCGCCATCGCAGGCGCGCACGAGCGGCCGGCCCGCCGTGGGTCGCCCGAGTGGACGAATGTGAGCCCGGCGTAGTCGAAGCGGTAGCCGACCGCGCCACTCGCCGCGTGAATGACCGGGAAGGAGGTCACCGTGACCTCCTTCGCCTCGTAGACGGCCTGCGTCTGGGAGAAGTCGAACTCGGTCACCGTCAGCTCGAGGCTGTCCGGGTTGATCGGACCGCGGGAGCCTTCGGTGTCCCAGGCGAGGGCCTCCTGGATCGACTCGACGAAATGCCGCGTCCCCAAACGCGGCTCGGACCCGCTCGGGCCCCAGACCGCGACCGGCCGATCTGCACGTCCGACCTTCGAGAAACTCCCGGAGAGGGTGATCAGGTCTGCGGTGTGGTCGGCGTGCAGGTGCGTGAAGAAGACCTTGTCGAGCTTGTTGACCGGCAGCTTCAGGCTTGCGTAGTTCGCGAGCGAGCCGCTCCCGAGGTCAACGATGAAGAGATCGCGCTCCGCGTTGCCGATCTCTACGAGCACGCTCCCCGAGGATTGAGCGCGGGTCACCCAGGGGTTGCCGCTCCCCAGCTCGGGCACCCGTTGCTAGCCGTCGTCAAGCTCCTCGTCACCTGGAACATAATGTCTCGGCGTACTCTCGCCGCGGCGTGGCGACGCTGGTGTATCTGATCGCCGCCGTTCCGCCGCATACGTTGGCATCGGCATTGGCGTGGAATCGCTGCTCGTCATTTCGTGTTCCTTTCGCTCTCGTGTGCCGGGTTCACTCGCTCGATCTCAAGGGAGAGGTCGCGGAGCCGTTCGAGGGTCGCGAGCAGGTGTGTCTGGTCGATCGCGTCGATCACGATCGCGGTTACCCCGTCACCAGGCTCGATGCTGGGCGGGCCGACGGTTGACCCGAGGCTCTCGCTCAGGAACGTCGAAGCGAAGTGGTCGCTCAGTTCGCCGCGAACGACGATCTCGTACGTCACGGGCTTCGACGTGGCCGGCACTTTGCGCTGCGACGTCATTGAGACAAGCATTGCTCAGCCTTGAGCCGCTGTCCGCCGTCTAAGCCAGGTTCATCCGGGATGAACTTCGCGTCTCCCCGTGGATAATCCGGCTACCTATGACGAAGCGAACACGGAACGTGAGCGACGACGACAGCGGCACCGAGGACGCCACGGCCGGCCGAGAGGTACGGCTGCTGCGTTCGAAGCTGGCCCCGCCCCAGGCACGCAAGGGGATCGCTCCGCGTGGGCAGCTTCTGGATCGCCTCCGGGAGGGAAGAGGGCGCAAACTCACGCTCATCTCTGCACCCGCGGGATACGGAAAGACAACGGTGCTGGCACAGTGGCGCGAGGCGGATGACAAGCGAACGCCTTTCGTGTGGCTATCTGCAGACGAGGGCGACGAAGACCCAGTCCGGCTCTGGAGCCACCTGATCGCCGGTCTCCAGGCCGTGCATTCTCGAGCTGGAGCAGGGTCGGTTGAGGCGCTGCGCGCCGGCCCGAGCACCCTCCAGAGCGTCGTTCTTCCGCTGCTGCTCGACGAGTTGTCCGATGCATCACCGTTGGTGCTCGTCGTGGACGACTGGCACCAAGTCCGCGGCAGGGCCTGCGACGAGTCCATGCGCATCCTCCTGGAAGGGAGACCCGCGCAAGTTCAAATCGTGCTTTCCAGCCGTTCCGACCCGAACTTGCCGGTCGGCCGGTGGCGTGCGCACGGCGGACTCAGTGAACTGCGAGCCGCAGACTTGCAGCTGTCCCACGCAGAGGCGGCGTCGTTCCTACGCGACGCGAACGTCGACCTCGAGCCGGAGGACATCGAGCGCCTGACCGAGCGTACCGAGGGATGGGCCGCGGGCCTTAGCCTGGCGTCGATCCTGCTTCGGCACGAACCGGACGCGCACGCGTTCGTTCTCGACTTCGCCGGCGACTCGCGGCATCTGCTCGAATACATCTCGGACGACGTTCTCGGCTCGGTCGGCGAGGAGATGCGGGCGTTTCTGCTCCGAGCATCCATTCTCGACGAGGTGTCCGGCGCCGCGTGCGACGCGGTCCTCGAGACACAGGGTTCCGCTGCGATGCTCGTCGAGATCGAGCGCGCCAACCTGTTCCTGGTGCCCGTCGATCGGCACGGGGAGACGTACCGATTCCACCGACTCTTCGTCGATGTGCTTCGGCTGGAACTTGCACGCACGAGCCCGGAAGCGGTAGTGCACCTGCATGACCGCGCGTCGGCGTGGTTCGAGGCGCAGGGCGACGTCGAGTCCGCGATCGGTCATGCGATAGCCGCCCGCGATCTCGACAGGGCAAGTGATCTGGTGACGCTCCATCAGCGTGGCCTCGTCAACGAGGGGCGGCTGACAACGCTCGCCCTCTGGCTGGACGAGCTGTCCTGGCCCGGAGCGACAGCAGATCCGCAACTTGCACTTGTGCGAGCTTCCTTGGCAGCACAGACTGCGAGGCCGGCGGACGAGATCGAGCGTTGGCTTGCGGTCGCCGCAGCAGGCGCACGTCCCGGCCCGCTCGCGAACGGCATCGCCTCGGTCGAGTCGTGCGTGGCAATCCTGCGCTGCCTCTACCTCACCCAAGGAGTCACCCCGGCAGTCGCAGCGGCGAAGCGCGCACTCGAACTCGAACCACCGGGAAGCGGCTGGCGTCGACAGGCGCTGATCGGACTCGGCCAGGCGCTCTACCTGCAAGGCAAGGCCGACGAGGCACGAGCACCACTCCTCGAGGCCCACCGGCTCCCCTTCGCACACGATCATGCTCCCGCGGCAGCTGCGGTCCTCGCCTACCTCGCCCTCGTCGACCTCGACGCCGGTGACGTCGCCTCCGCGAAGCAACACGCTCGTGCGTCTCGCGAGCTGCTCGAGGCGCACGGTCTCGCCGAGTCGTACGTCGCAACGAACACGCACATCGCGCTCGGCGAGATTCACGCCGCCGGCGCAGACGTCAGCTCCGAGGCCGAAGAGCTCGAGCTCGCCGTACGGCTCAGCGCACCGTCAAGGGCGAGTTACTGGCATGCTCAGCGCTTTTGCGGCTGGGGTTGGCGGGCCACAGCGTGGCCAACCAGAGGCGGAAGGGAGCCGCTCGAGTCGGCGAGGCGCACGGAGCTCGAGATGCTCCTCGATCCCGGAATGTTGGGAGCATTCGCTGCAGAGGTCGCCGCGGAGCTGTCGGCTTCGCCGCGGCACGAGGGATTCTACGGCGAGCCGCTTAGCGAGGCCGAGTTGCGCGTGCTCTCGCTGCTCGTTGCCGGCCGTTCCGTGTCGCAGGTCGCCCGCGAGCTCTACCTCGCTCCTACCACGGTGAAGACCCATCGCCGCACCATTTATCGCAAGCTCGGCGTCACAAACCGGGAGGAAGCGATTGCACGCGCGGCGGAGCTCAGCCTCACCTAGCGCAAACCGCCTCACGAATCATCCCGGATGAACTTGGCTCTTGCGCCTATCCGTCTGCGCGCCACGGCCCTAGCGTTGAATCGAGTCCAGTGGCGAAGGGAGCGGATTGCGGCCAAGCACGGAAGCAGAGGTCGACGAGGCCCGCTTGACTTGCGCCGGCGTTGATGGCGCCCAGAGATCGCCGTTCCGTCCCGCCAGACAGGAGCCGCTGCTGACGCGGGCGATCCCGGTAACGGCCGAACTGCCGGCCTACCGCGGCTCGAGTGCCCGACGCGATGCGATCGCCGGGGTGACGGTGGCGGCCCTGGCGATCCCTTCGGCCATGGCGTACGCCGAGGTCGCGGGGATCTCGCCCGTGAACGGGCTCTACGCGCTTCTGCTGCCAGTCGTCGTCTACGCGTTGCTGGGTTCGTCGAGACAGCTCTCGATCGGCCCGGAAGGTTCGATCTCCACCCTCGTCGCTGCGGCGATTCTCCCGCTCGCGGTCGCAGGCTCCCCACACGCCGCCAGCTGGCGCGATCTCGCGGGTTGGTCGTGACTGCTTTGTGGCCGCCTGGGTGCTCCGTCTCGGCTGGATCGCCGACTACTTCTCGCGCCCGGTGCTGATCGGGTACATCCACGGCGTCGCGGTCGTGCTTGTCATCGGCCAGCTGGGGAAGCTCCTGGGGCTCTCGGTCACCGCGAAGGATCGAATTCCGCAGCTCTGGGAGAAGATCACCGAGCTCGGCAGTGTGAGCGCCCCGACGATGCTCGTCGGCGCAGCGTCGTTGGCGGCGCTGTTCGGTCTGCGGCTCCTGATGCCGGCGCTGCCGGCGGCGCTTCTCATCGTCGTGGCGACGATCAGCCTCTCGTGGGCGTTCGACTTCGCCGCGCACGGCATCGCAGTCGTCGGCGAGGTTCCCGCCGGGCTGCCGAGCTTCGCGATTCCCACCGCGGGCTTCGCCGACATCGTCAGACTCCTGCCGGCGGCGCTCGGCATCTTCCTCGTCTGCTTCGCCGACGAGGTTCTCACCGCACGAACATTGCCGCAAGCAGAACCAGAGTGTGCGGGGCTCCAGGAGCGGCTCGCGATGGGAGCGGCCAACGCCGCAGCCGGATTGACACAGGGGTTCTCGGTCGGAGCGAGCGGGTCACGCACTGCGGTCAACGACGACATGGGCGCGCGCACCCAGATCGCCGGCATCTTCGCCGCATCGGCTGTGGCGGCGATCCTGCTCTTCCTGACCGAACCGGTCCAGTACCTGCCGAAAGCAGTGCTCGGGGCGGTGATCGTGTTCGCCGCGATCGGGCTGATCGAGCCGCAAGCCTGGCGGGCGCTCGCCGCGGTCGATCCGGTTGAGGTCGCAATCGCCGCCGTAACCACCGGCTGCGTCATCTTCTTCGGCGTGCTCGAGGCGCTCGTCGTCGCCGTCGGCCTCTCGATGGTCGACACCGTGCGTCGCAGCGCCCACCCCCACGACGCCGTCCTGGGCTGGGTAGAGCGGCTCGGACGCTACGCCGACGTCTCACTCCATCCGTCGGCGCGCGTGACGCCAGGCGTCGTCGTCTATCGCCTCGACGACAGGTTGTTCTTCGCGAACGCCCGCTACTTCAATGGGCGCGTGCGCGAGGCGATCCGCGCCGCGTCTGCAAGCGTCCGCTGGCTCGTCGTCGACGCAGACGCGATCACACATACCGACTCCACCGGCCTGGACGCGCTACTCGACCTGACCAAAGACCTGCGCCGCGATCGAATCACCCTTGTCATCGCTCGCCTTCGAACCCGCATGGAGGAACAGTTCGACGACGCGGGAGTCCTCGACGTCCTCGGCCGCGAGCACCTGTACCCGACCGTGCACGCAGCGGTCGACGCATACACGAGCCGGGACGGTGGCTCGTGAAGCGCCGCGCCGCATTCTGGCTCGTTCTCTCGCTGGTCGTTCTGCTGATGGTCCCGATCCTCAGCACGATCGTCTTCTCGCTGCTCGACCAGGACGGCGTCTTCGGTCTCATCGGGAGCCTGGACGACAAGGTCGTCACCTACTTCACCGTCTTCGGCCTCGTCTTCGCCGACGCGGTCGTGCCGATCTTTCCCGGCGAGACGACCTTGAGATCCGGCCCTCTGCTGATCGCATGCGGCCGTTTCGTGCCCGGCGTCCGGTTCGCAGTGAATGTCTCGATGGGGCTCACTGAGTATCCGTACCGGCGCTTCCTCCTGTTCTCGGCGGTCGGCGGCACAGCGTGGGCGATCTACACCTGCGTTCTCGCCTACTTCGTCAGTACCGCGATTGCCGACTTCGCGCTCGCCTCGATCGTGATCTCAGCCTTGATCACCTCCGTCCTCGTCGCGGGAGTCTATTGGACCGATCGCCACCGGCGGGTCGAGGAGGACATCCATGCAGCGTGATCCCACGAGCCCGCGGTCCGAAACGGCGGCAACGGATCCTCGCGACTGGGCTGCGCCGAAACCGTCGGGGCTGCACCGACTGCTGCCGATCCTGACCTGGCTTCCGTCGTACGACCGGACCTCGGTTCGGTTTGATCTGATCGCCGGCGCGACCCTGTGGGGCCTGTTGGTGCCGGAGTCGATCGCCTATGCCGGCCTGGCCGGCCTACCGGCACAGGCAGGTCTGTACACGCTGCTCGCGACCCTCGCCGCCTATGTCGTATTCGGCACCAGCAGACACCTCGTAGTGGCGGCAACATCGGCTGCCGCAGTGTTGCTTGCAACTGCCGCGGCGAGCGTAGGTCCGGTCAACGCCGACCAATACGCTGCCAATGCCGCCGCGGTCGTGCTCTTCTGCGCCGGCCTTCTCCTACTTGACGGGCCTGCTCCACCTCGGGTTCATCGCGCAGTTCCTGTCGCGCCCCGTGATGGAAGGGTTTGTCTTCGGTCTCGCGATCTTCGTCACGGTGAAGCAACTGCCCAAGCTCTTCGGAGTACCGAAGGGCGAAGGCAACAGCGTCCAGCAGCTCGTCCACCTGATCACGCATCTCGGGGACACAAGTGCGGTGACCCTGGCGATCGGCGCGGGAGCGCTGGGGCTGCTGGTCGCAGTCGAGCGATTTGCGCCGCGAGTCCCCGGCGGGCTGCTCGTGCTCATCCTCGGGATCGGGATCAGTACGGCGCTGAACCTCGCACAACATGGCGTTGCGACCGTCGGAACGGTCCCGAGCGGGCTCCCGTCGGTTGGTCTTCCCGACATTCAGTGCCGGGGACATCGCCACGCTGCTTGCCGCTGCGGCCGGCATGGTGCTGGTCATCTTCAGCGAGTCGCTCGGCGCCGCCCAGGCCTTCGCCACGAAGTACGGCTATGAGATCGACCCCAATCAGGAGTTGATTGCTCTCGGCGTCGCCAACGCCGGCTCCGGCCTCATGGGCGGCCTGGCCGGCGGCGGGAGCCTGTCCCAATCTGCCGTCAACGAAGGCGCAGGGGCCCGGTCCGAGCTTTCATCGCTCGTTGCAGCCGGTCTGATCCTCGTCACGGTGCTGCTGCTGACACCGTTGTTCAAGAACCTCCCGGAGGCCGTCCTCGCAGCACTGATCATCTACGCCGTCTCGCACCTCTGGAAGGTGAAACAGTTCAAGGTCTACTACCGCGAACAACGGGTTGAGTTCTGGCTCGGCATCACAACACTCGCTGGTGTGACACTGATCGACGTCTTGCCAGGGCTCGTAATCGGCGTCCTGGCGATGCTGCTCCTTGTCGATCTACAACGCGAGCAGACCGCACCTCGGCGTCCTCGGCGCCGTGCCGGGCGTCCCAGGAGCCTATGGCGACATCGACCGCCATCCCGACTACCAACGCGTGCCTGATCTTCTCGTCCTGCGGCTCGAGGCGCCGCTGTTCTACGCAAACGCAACGCTTGTGCGCGACCGCATCAAGTACCTCGTCGGGTCGAGCCATCCGCTTCCACGGGCCGTTATTCTCGAACCGATCGCCAACCACACGCTCGACATCACGAGCGCCGAGATGCTCGAGCAACTCATCGCAAGCCTCCGCTCCGCAGGCATCGACTTCGCTCTCGCCGACCTCCGTGAGCCCGTCATCGAGATGGCCCGTCGAACGGCTTCCTCGGGCTCTCGGCGACGATCGCGTCTTCCACACGGTCAGGGAGGCGGCACAGACCCTCGGCGACCATGAATAGTCCCACATGTGAGCGTCAGCTTCGAACTCGTACTGTTCCCGCTCTTGGCGGCGCTGAGTCCGATGGCGTTCGCCGCGACTCTCGCTGTGATCAGGGCAGGTCGTCTCAAGGCGCTGGCGTTCACCGCAGGCGTCGTTTCGAGCCAGTTCGTCGTCGGCGCGATCATCCTGGCGCTCGGTGGCTGGACGGTGCCGGACGTCCCCAAAGCCGACCCGATGCTGCGGGCGCTCCTCGATCTCGGCTTCGCGGTCTGGATGCTCTGGTTGGCGGCACGTGTGTGGCATCGGCCACCGAACACCGAACCTCGTTCGAGCCCGCGAACGAAAGCGGTCCTCGAGCGCCTCGAGCGCGTGCATCTCGGCACGGCACTTACCGCCGGGGTACTGCTCGGGATCGGTGGGCCCACGGCTTTCCGAGCTAGCCGTTGATGCCCCCGACAAGAATCGAACTTGTGCACGCGGTTTAGGAAACCGCTGCTCTATCCACTGAGCTACGGGGGCGTTGCTGCCCGACGGCGCGCGTTTGCGACGCCGGCCCGCGCTCCACTGTAACGAGCCGGGTGCCCCGCCAAGCCCCGGATCCGAGGCCGTTGCGCAGCGGGTCAGGGTGACGAGCCGCGCAGCCCGTCACCCTGATCCCGGCGCGGGCCGGCTTACATGCCGCCGCTGTCCGTCGTCGTGTCCGAGGTCGTCGTATCCGCCGTGCTCGTATCGGATGTGGTGGTGTCCGACGTCGTCGTGTCCCCGGTGGACGTCTTCGAGGTCGTGGTGGTGTGAGAGGTGGTGGTCGTTCCCGTCGTGCCGCCATGGGGGTCGTGGTGGCCGTGGCCCTTGCCGCGATCACCGGTTGTCGAGGTGTGCGTGGCCGTCGCCGTCGTCGTCGGAGGATTCCTGACCATCCTGACGTGCAGCAGCGCCGTGCCGGCCTGGAACGTCGACCCGTCTGCGCAGCCCACACCGCTGACCGCGACGGTCTGCCCCTGGGCTCCCAGCGAGACGGTCACGACGTCGCCGTTCTTGAACGCGCTGTGCCGGCCCGCGTGCGTGACGGTCACCGTGAACGACTGCGGCGCGGCTGTACCGAGGAGCGCCGCTCTCGTGCACGCCGAACCCTTCTTGGCATCGGCATGCGTCCGGCCGTGGTGGCCGGAGTCGGCGAGTGCGAAGGACGAGGTGGCGCCCGCGGCTCCAATGAGCGCGAGCAACACAATCTTGAGCTTCATGAAGTCTCCCTTTTCATCCGGGCAATGGATATCCAGGTCGGATATCGGCGGCCGGCTGTCGGAGGCGCGTCCCTCGATCCAGGGATGGCGCAGTCAGCTGCAGCCGGCGGCTACCGGCGGTGACTCACGTCGAGGCCGCTCGCGACCACGATCGCGAGGCCCACGGCGGGAAGCTTGGCGCCGTTCGACGCCGAGAGCACGTACGTGCCGTGCGCGTTGGTGACGCATCGCCACGCGACCGCACCCGTCGGGCCGGTGCCGCCGAAGACCTTGTTGCCGTCGACCTGGAACGTCTGCGTCCGCGCGGCCCACTGGTCGCACGTCTTGCCGGCCGGCAGCCTGCGCACCTGCCAGGTGAAGCTCTGTCCGGTCCACCGCCAGAGGCCTTGGCGGATGCGGACACGGTTCGTGAAGGGAACGCTCAGCACGCCGTTTGCGACCTGCGCGCCGGCTCGGTAGCGGTAGAAGAGCGGCGTCCGCGCCGGCAGGAACAGGCTTCCCCCTTGTCGCTCCGCGAGCTGCGCACGGGTGGCGGCCGGGACATAGCTCCAGGCCGGAGTGAAGAGCGAGCGGGCGACGCCCGCGAACGCGCCCGCGGCCACGAGGCACGCGAGCGAGATCCCGATCAGCCTGAACCGAGCAGCGTTCACGTCTCTGCTGACTGTAGGGCCGCGGTATTCGTGAGATGTCAAGGAACTGTTCTGTGCCTGCAAGACGGCGACGCTTCCGCGCCGCGCCGGCGTCTCTCGTCGACGAGTCGGCTCCCTGATCCTCCGAACGGGGGACACGCGGAACGGGAAACACGCCGATCATCTGCAGGTGCGGCGCTATTCGTTCCTCCTCGCTCTCGTGGCGCTCCCGCTTCTGCTCGCGGCGTGCACCGGCGCCGACGCGAAGCAGGCCGAAGACCTGCTCGCCCAGTCGCAGGTCGCCGCGAAGTCGGTTCGCTCGGAAGCGTTCTCGATGCGCATGACCATGGACTCCTCCAGCAACAGCGTCGTCGTCGACGTGGTGGGCGGCATGGTCCTGAAGGGCGCAGGAGCGGGTGACTACTACGCGACCGTCAACAGCGAGGCGGGGAGCGCATCCCCCTTCGATCTCGTGATGGTGAAGCGCGGCTCCAACGTCCAGCTCCGGTTCAACGGCACCACGCGCACCGTCCCGCTGCCGACGACCGTGAAGCCGGCCGCGGCCGCGGGCTTCGACCTCAACGCCCTCACCCCGTACGTGAAGGACGTCTCGGTGTCGAAGATCGACGTGAACGGCCGCACCGAGGACGACGTGACCGGCACGATCGACGGCAACGCCCTGCTCCAGAGCCTCCCGGGCGTGTCGGCCGGCCTGCTCTCGAAGGTCGGCGGCTCGATGAGCGACATCAAGGTCTCGCTCTTCATCCCGCGCGACTCGCACCTGGTGGAGACGGCGCTGATCGACATGACCATGCACGTGGCGAACCAGAGCCTCCACATGAATCTGTCGTACGCCGTCACCAGTGTGAACCAGCCGCTGACGTTCCCCTAGGTGGCCTCCAGCACGACGACGGGGATGCGGCGGGACGTCCGGCGTTCGTAGCCGAGGTAGCCCGGCGCAATCGCGGTCACCTCGGCCCACAGCCGGTCTCGCTCGGCGGACGTCGTCTCGCGTGCCACCACGGCGCGCTTCGTGCGCCCGAGCTGCACGGTCGCGTGAGGGTCACGCTGCAGGTTCAGCCACCACGACGGCGGCCGGTCGAGCCCGCCGTACGACGCGATCACCACGTAGCTCTCGCCTCGCGGCAGCGAGCAGAGCGGCACCGTCCGCTGACGTCCAGACCGGCGGCCGGTCGTCGTGAGCAGCACGATCGGGAGGCCCCAGATCCGCGACCCGATCCGTCCCCCGCTCGCGCGGTAGAGAACGCGGTGGAAGGTGCCGAGATAGTGGGTCGCGAGCCGAACGGCCGGCGGGCGCAGCGCCTCGAGGCTAGACCGCGACGCGGACCTCGCCGCCCACGAGCACGCGCTCGATCTCGAGCCCTTCGTTCAGGATGACGACATCGGCCGGCAGCCCCAGGTCGATCCGGCCGAGCTCCGTCTCGCCGAGCACGCCGGCCGGAGTCGTGGTCGCGGCCGCGATCGCCTCCTCGAACGGCACCCCGAGGGCGTGCAGGTTGCGCACGGCCTCGTCCATCGTCAGGACGCTGCCGGCGAGAACTCCATCCGGCCCGCGAACCGTGCCTTCGTGGACGCGCACGTCGAGATTTCCGAGGCTGTACGAGCCGTCGGCCACGCCGGCCCCCGTGATCGCGTCCGTCACGAGCGCGAGCCGTTCCCGCGCAGCGTGCCACGTGACCCGAACGGTCTCGGGCGCGAGGTGGATGCCGTCGACGATGATCCAGACCACGACGTCCTCGCGGGCGAGCGCGGCGCCGACGATGCCGGGATCGCGGTGGAGGAAGGGCCGCATCGCGTTGAACAGGTGCGTGACGCTGCGCGCGCCGCGGTCGAACGCCGCGTTCGCCTGTTCCGCCGTGGCGTCCGTGTGACCGAGCGAGACGGCCACACCGCGCGCGAGCAGCCGGTCGATCAGCTCCGTTGCGCCCGGGAGCTCGGGCGCCAACGTCATCAGGCGCACCGGGCCTGAATCGAGCAGGCGCTCGAGCAGCGCCGGGTCGGGATCACGGCGCGACGACGCCTCGTGCGTCCCGAGCCGGTTCGGGGAGAGGAAGGGGCCTTCGAGGTGCATGCCGAGAATGCGCGGACGGGCGTCGCTGATCGGGACCTCCCGCATCGCCGCGAGGATCTGCTGCTCCGGGCTCGTGATCAGCGTCGGCAGGTAGGCGGTGACGCCCGTCTCGAGCAGCGCCTCGCCCGCCCTGCGATAGCCGTCCGCGTCCGCGTCGAGGAAGTCGACGCCGCCGAAGCCGTTCACCTGCAGGTCGACGTAGCCCGGGACGGCGATGCCGTGCCCGTTGCGGCCGGCGAGGCCGACCGCTGCGATCCGGCCGTCGAGCACCTCGACGTCGCCCTTCACGAGCAGGCCGTCGACGAGTGCCGCTGTGACACCGAGCTTCATCCACCGCAGTCTAGAAGTGGTCCTACCCTTTGGTCAATACCAGTCGCCCAATTTCACCACGGATGGGCTTGTGTCCTCACGAGTTGGTCTATACCATCGCTGCGTGGCGGCGATCCGGCTCGACCAGGTGCGCAAGACATTCGGCACGGTGCGGGCCGTGGACGACGTCTCGCTCGAGATCGCCGACGGCGAGTTCCTCGTGCTCGTCGGCCCCTCGGGCTGCGGCAAGTCGACCCTGCTGCGGATGATCGCCGGCCTCGAGGATGTGACCGGCGGGGAGATCTGGATCGGCGACCGCGACGTGACCGACCTCGCTCCGCGCAGCCGGGACATCGCCATGGTCTTCCAGACCTACGCCCTCTACCCGCACATGACGGTGCGGCAGAACATGGGCTACGGCCTGAAGGCACGGCGCACCCCGAAGCCCGAGATCGCGCGCCGCGTGGCCGACGTCGCGGAGCTCCTCGGCCTCACCGACCTGCTCGAGCGGCGCCCGGCCCAGCTGTCGGGCGGCCAGCGGCAGCGCGTGGCGATGGGACGCGCGATCGTGCGCCAGCCACGGGCCTTCCTGCTCGACGAGCCGCTGTCGAACCTCGATGCGAAGCTCCGCGTCGGCATGCGGGCATCACTCGCGCAGCTGCACCAGCGGCTCGGTGTCACCACGGTGTACGTGACGCACGATCAGACCGAGGCGATGACGCTCGGGCAGCGAGTCGCGGTGATGAGAGACGGGCGCATCCTCCAGTGCGACCGGCCGCAGGTCCTCTATCGCAGGCCGAACAATCTCTTCATCGCCGCGTTCATCGGCTCACCCGCGATGAACCTCGTCGCCGGGACGGTCGACGGCGACCACGTGTGCTTCGGGCAGTACCGCGTGGAGATCACGGCGCCGCCCGGCCTGGAGCGGGTCGTCGTCGGGATTCGCCCCGAGAGCTTCGAGGACGCCGCCTTTGCCTCCGGGATGCCGACGATCCGCGCTCACGTGGAGGTGCTCGAGGAGCTGGGCTCCGACGCGCACGTGTTCTTCCAGGTCGATGCGCCACCGATGACCGCCGAGGTGCTGGAAACGGCATCGGAAGAGGGATTGCTGCCCGCCGACCGGGCGCTCTTCACCGCCCGCGTCGACGCCCGCACCGCCGCGCGGGTGGGCGAGGAGCTCGAGCTCGCGGTCGACCCTGCGGGCTTCCACTTCTTCGACCCCGACAGTGGCGCCCGGCTCGAGACGGCCGCCGGTGCGCCCGCCCTGGCCGCGCATTGACGAAGCAGCGTGAGACCCGCGAGCGCGTCCTCGAGCTGATCGAGCCGCTCAGCGTCGGCGACGCGATCCCCTCCGAGCGGCAGCTCGGGATCGATCTCGGCGTGTCGCGGCTGACGGTGCGCGCCGCGCTCGACGAGCTCGTCCGCGAGGGGTACCTCGTGCGCAGGCGCGGCGCAGGCACGTTCGTCGCGGAGCCGAAGGTTGCGAAGGGCATCGACATCACGTCGTTCAGCGACGACATGCGCGCCCGCGGGCTCACGCCCGGCAGCCGCACGCTCGATCTCCGCGAGATCGCGGCCGGCGCCCGGCTCGGCCGGATCCTGCACGTCTCGCCGTCCGAGCCGGTGGTCGCGGTCAAGCGGCTGCGCCTCGCCGACGGCGATCCGATGGCGATCGAACTGCTGCACGTCCGGTCGTCGCTCGTGCCCGGTCTGTCCGCGCGCGATCTCGAGGAGCATTCGTTCTACGACCTGCTCGCGGGCCGCTACGACGTCGCGATCGTCGGCGGCACGCAGACGGTCGAGCCGACGGTGACGAACGAGGAGGAGTCGGAGACGCTCGGCGTCCCCCTCCACTCGCCGGCGCTTCTGTTCGAGCGGGTGACGCGGACGCCGGACGGCGACGTGGTCGAGTTCACGAGCTCGACCTATCGCGGCGACCGCTACCGGCTGGTGACGGAGATCGGCCTGGGCGGGCGTCCGGTGCCGCCGCTCGTCGCCGGGCTGGACCAGTTCTAGAATTGGTATTGACTTCTTGGTGAACGTTGTGAAACTATCCGGCGAGATGGTAAGTGGTATGTACCAAAAGCGCGGCGCCGAGACTCGCAGTGAGCGACAGGGCCGCCTGACTCTGGAGGTCTCCAGATGAAGAGACGCAGCATCGTCGCTCTCTGTCTCGTCGCCGTCCTCGCCGCCGCGGTCACCACCGCGACGACGCTCGGTGCGACCAAGAAGGCGACCGCCAACAGCATCACCGTGTGGCTGCAGGTCGACGCGCAGTCCGGCTGGCCGGGTGTCGTCGCTGCCGCCAACCAGCAGTTCCAGTCCGACCATCCCGGCACGTCGGTGAACGTCCAGTACCAGAACTGGGGCGATCACCTCCAGAAGTTCGACGCGACCCTCGCAGGCGGCGGCGGGCCGGACGTGATCGAGATGGGCAACACCGAGATGACGAAGTACATGGCGGCCGGTGCATTCGCGCCGCTCGACAAGTCGTCGTTCGACAACTCGTCGTCGTGGCTCAAGGGCCTCGCCGCCTCCGGTGCGTTCGGCGGAAAGACGTATGGCGTTCCCTACTACGCGGGCTCGCGCGTCGTCACCTACCGCACCGACCTGTTCAAGAAGGCGGGCATCTCGAAGCTGCCGGCGACGACGGCGCAGTACGCGGCCGACGCCCGGAAGCTGCTCGCCAAGAACCCGAAGAAGGGCTTCTCCCCGGTCTACATCGCAGGCACCGACTGGTACTTCGCGATGAGCTTCGTCTTCGATTACGGCGGCGGCATCGCCCAGCAGGTCAGCGGGAAGTGGAAGGGCCTCCTCAGCACGCCGAAGTCGCTGGCCGGTCTCGCCGCGTACAAGGCCTTCTTCCTCGCGACCTCGCGGGCCAGCAAGACGACCGACGAGACGCATCCGAACCCCTATGACGTGTACGCACAGGGTCTTGCTGCGTCGATGATCGGCCCGAGCTGGTTCAGCTGCTGCGTCGGGAAGGCGTACACCCCGACGACCGCTCAGTTCGTGATGCCCGGCCACGTCAAGGGCCAGGCGATCCCGGGCTTCCTCGGCGGCTCCGACCTCGCCGTCCCGGTGACGAGCTCCAACAAGGCGCTCGCCGCCGACTGGATCAAGGACTTCACCGACACGAGCTCCGAGAAGGCGCTCCAGGCGAAGGGCAACATCCCGAATGCGACCAACCTGCTCGGCTCGAGCGTCAACGAGCGTGCAGCCGCGCGGAGCTGGTTCGTCCCGACCGCGAAGCACTGGGTCGACGTCGAGAACGGCAACATCCTGCGCAACATGCTGGCGCAGATCCTCACCAACAAGCTGTCGATCAAGCAGGCAGCTTCGTCCGCCAGCGACAACATCGCATCGGTGCTGAACCAGCCGTAACCGGTGCACGAGAGCAGTCCAACGGCACACGCCGCCGAGACCTTGCATCAGGGGTCTCGGCGGCGACGCCGTTTCTGGGCTCGAACGGGCCGCGGGGCGGTGCCCTACGGGCTGATTGCGCCGATCGTCGTCGTGATCGCGGTGATCCTCGGCTATCCGCTCTACTGGCTCGTCAAGCTCTCCCTCGAGCGCTACGGCCTCTTCGACCTGATCCGGCACGAAGGCGTCTACATCGGGCTCGCGAACTACCGCTCGGTTCTCAGCGACCCCGTCTTCTGGCACACGCTCGTCCGCACGATCGTCTTCACGACGGTCAACGTGGTCATGACCATGGGGATCGGGATGCTGCTCGCTCTCCTGCTCGTGCGGGTCAGCACGGCGGTGCGGCTGCTGCTCAGCTCGGGGCTCGTGCTCGTCTGGTCGATGCCGGTCGTCGTCGCGGTGCAGATCTGGTACTGGATGACCAACTACCAGAACGGTGTCGTCAACTACATCCTGACGAAGATCGGCGTAGGCGACTTCTTCCAGCACGACTGGTACGCGACGACGTTCTCGCAGCTCGGCATGACGACGCTGCTCATCGTCTGGGGCGCGCTTCCGTTCGTGGTGATCACGCTCTACGCCGGCCTGGCGCAGGTGCCGCACGATCTCGTCGAGGCGGCGGAGGTCGACGGTGCGCGGCCGTGGCGCGTGTTCCGCGACATCACGGTGCCGATCCTCAAGCCGATCCTGCTCATCCTGACGAGCCTCTCGATCATCTGGGACTTCGGCGTGTTCACCCAGCCCTACCTGCTGATCGGGCAGTCGAAGATCACCACCGGCAACTACCTGATGAGCATCTACCTCTTCGAGGAGGGGTACTTCAAGAGCGACTACGGCCGCGGCGCCGCGATCTCGTTGCTGATGCTGCTCATGGTCGCCGCGCTCAGCGTCGTCTACGTGCGCAAGATGGTGCGGATCGGAGAGGCACAGTGACCAGGCGCGAACGCGGGCGCCGCGCGCGCCAGACGGGCTGGAACGTCGTCGGCATCGGTGTGTTCCTCGTGATGGTTTTCCCCGTCTTCTGGATGATCTCGACGGCGTTCAAGACCAACGACGAGATCGTCAGCCTCGATCCGACCTGGTTCCCGCTGCCTCCGACCCTGCAGCACTTCCGCGACGCGATCCACAAGCCGTACTTCTGGGTCGACGTCAAGAACAGCCTGATCGTCGTCACCGTCACCGTTGCGATCTCGATCGTGCTCGCCTTCCTCGCCGCGATCGCGCTGGCGCGCTACCGCTTCGACGGGCGCAAGATGTTCATCGTCCTCGTGATCGGCATCCAGATGCTGCCGCAGGCCGGCCTGATCATCCCGCTCTACGTCGTGCTCGCGGACTACCACCAGGTGAACGCGCTGACCGGCGTGATCATCACCTACATGACCTTCGTCCTGCCGTTCTGCGTCTGGACGCTCCGCGGTTTCCTGCTGGGCATCCCGAAGGACCTCGAGGAGGCGGCGATGGTCGATGGGTCGACGCGGGTGGGCGTCTTCATGAAGATCCTGCTGCCGCTGATGGGGCCGGGCCTCGTCGCGACGTCGGTGTTCGCGTTCATCACGACGTGGAACGAGTACATCTTCGCCCGGGTGCTCCTGAACGACCAGTCGAAGCAGACGGTCACCGTCTGGCTCTCGTACTTCCTCGGCTCCAGCCGCCACACCGACTGGGGGGCGCTGATGGCCGCCTCGACGCTGACCGCCATCCCGGTCGTCGTCTTCTTCCTGCTTGTCCAGCGGCGGATCGCGTTCGGGCTGACCGCGGGGGCGGTCCGCGGATGAACGCGGAGCTCGACCGCCTCGCCTCGGCCTGCATCTTCCCGAGCTTCGCCGGCGACACCGCGCCGGACTGGGCTCGCCGCTTCCTCGCCGGGGGTGGGGGCGGCATCGTGCTCTTCGCCTACAACGTCCCTTCGCGGGAGCGGCTCGCCGCGTTGTGCGACGGCCTGCGGGCCGAGCGCCCCGACCTCCTGCTCGCGATCGACGAGGAGGGCGGCGACGTGACGAGGCTCGAGTGGGCGACCGGCAGCTCGTACCCGGGCGGCGCTGCGCTCGGCGTGGTCGACGACCCGGCCCTGACGGAGGGCGTCGCGGCGTCGATCGCCGCGGAGCTGGCCGCCACCGGGGTGAACTGGAACCTCGCTCCGGTGGCCGACGTGAACGTGCCGGCGAACCCCGTGATCGGGACGCGCGCCTTCGGCTCGGATCCGCATCTCGTCGCGCGGCAGGTCGCGGCCTGGGTCCGGGGGCTCCAGGGGGCGCGCGTCGCCGCCTGCGCGAAGCACTGGCCGGGCCACGGCTCGACCGCCCAGGATTCCCACCTCGAGCTGCCCGAGCTCGTCGGCGACGTGGAGGCGGGGCTCGAGCCGTTCCGGGCCGCCATCGACGCCGGGGTGAAGTCGATCATGACCGCCCACATCCGCGTGCACGACCTGCCCGCGACCGTCGACCCGGCGCTGATCCAGGGCCGCCTTCGCGACGACCTCGGCTTCGACGGCGTCGTGATGGCGGACGCCCTCGAGATGAAGGCCGTCGCCGACACCGTCGGCGTCGAGAGCACCGCCGTCCGTGCCCTCGCCGCGGGCGTCGACGCCCTCTGCGTCGGCCACGACCTCGGTGAGGACGCGGTCGACCGGATCCGCGCGGCCCTCGCCGCGAACGTGGACGAGGGCCGGTTACGCGAGGCCGCGGGAAGGATCGCCCACCTGGCGGACTGGGCGCGACCCGACCCCGGCGTCGCCGACCACGCGGGCGCCGCTGCCGGAGCGGACCGGGCGCTTCTCGTCGAAGGGGACGTCGCACTTGCGCACGTGCCGGTGATCGTCGAGCTCCGACCGACCGCCAACATCGCCGCCGGGGAGGCCGAGCACGGTTTGGGGGACGCGCCGGTCGTGCGCGAGGGAGAGCTGGTGCCACCCGCCGATGTGTACGTCGTGCGCGACGCGCACCGTCATCCCTGGATGCGCCGCGCGGCAGACGTGCCGGGCGTGATCGTGGTCGAGACCGGGCTGCCCGTGTGGCGGCCGATCCTCGCGCGCGGCTACGTCGCGACCTACGGCGGGGGGCGTGCGTCGCTCTCCGCGGCGGGAAAGGTGCTCGGGCTGTGACGAGCCACCTGGAGCAGGAGCTGCGCGACCAGCCGGCGGCACTCGCCCGGCTCATCGAACAGCAGCTGGCGTATGCCGAGGACATCGCCGGGCTCTTCCGCCGCAGCGACGTCCAGTACGTGCTGATCGCCTCGCGGGGGAGCTCGTCGAATGCCGCGCGCTACGCGCAGTACCTGCTCGGGCGGGCGCACCGGGTCCCGGTGGCGTTCGCCACGCCCTCGCTCTTCACGCTGTACGAGCAGCCGCCGCGGCTCGACGGCGCCCTCGTCGTCGGTATCTCGCAGTCCGGCGAGTCGCCGGACGTCGTCGAGGTCGTGCGGGAGGCGCAGCGCCAGGGCCGGCCCTCGATCGCCGTCACGAACTCTCCCTCGTCGCCGCTCGGGCTCGCGGCCGACGCCGTGGTGAAGCTCGAGGCCGGGAGGGAACAGGCCGTCGCCGCGACCAAGACCTACGTCAACTCGCTCGGCGCGATCGCGCTCATCTTCGCGACGACGACCGGCGATGCCCAGGCGCTCGCAGAGCTGCGCAGGGTTCCCACGCAGATCGAAGCTCAGATCGAGCGGTCCTGGGCCGACGTCGCAGCGCTCGACGCTCTCGGAGCCGTCGACGGCGGCACCGTCGTTGCGCGCGGGATCAACTACTGCACCTCGTACGAGGTGGCGTTGAAGATCCGCGAGCTGTCGGGGCTGCTGTTCGAGGCGTACTCGGCGGCCGATCTGATGCACGGGCCCGTCGCTGCGATCGGGCCCGGCTGGCCCGTGTTCGCGATCGCTCCCTCCGGTCCGGCGCTCGAGGCGATGGAGACCGCCGTTGCAGACATCGCGCGCCGTGGCGCCCGGCTGATCGTCGTCTCCGACGACGCCCGGGTGCTCGGCCACGGCGAGGTCGCGCTGCCGCTCGTCGCAGGTGTCCCGGAATGGCTCAGCCCGCTGGTCGCGGTCGTCCCCGGGCAGCTCGCGGCGCTCCGGCTCGCGCAGCTGCGCGGGGCGGATCTCGACAACCCGGTGGGGCTCTCGAAGATCACCCTCACCCGCTGAGCCGCTGCTCCACGTAGTTCTCCGAACAGATCGTGCGCAGATGCGCTGTTGGCGTGGTCCACGCGCGTTGCGAGCCTTGCGGTGGCAACGAGGAGACGTGGTGCGCAAGCAGATCGTGATCATCGGCGGCGGCACCGGCGGCACCATGGTCGCCAATCGGCTGCGGCGGAAGTTCGCCGAGGGCGACGCCGACATTCACGTCGTCGATCGAGACGATCGCCACGTCTACCAGCCGGGGCTCCTCTTCGTGCCGTTCGGTCTCGCGACGATCGAGGAGATCGTCCGCCCGCGCCGACGGCAGCTCCGCAAGGGCATTCAATTCCACGAGGAAGACGTCGATGCCGTCTCCGTCGGACGCGAGGAGGTGCGCCTGTCGGACGGGACGCTCCTTCCATACCACGCGCTCGTCGTCGCGAGCGGCGCGCGTCTCTGCCCCGAGGAGACACCCGGGTTGACCGGCCCGGGCTGGAACGAGCGCGCGTTCACCTTCTACACGGTCGCCGGTGCCGCGGCGCTCCGCGAGCACCTCGAGCGCTTCGAGGGCGGCCGGCTCGTGGTCAACCTCATGGCCGCTCCGATCAAGTGCCCGGTCGGCCCGCTCGAGTTCGCGTTCCTCGCCGACTGGTTCTTCCACGAACGCGGCCTGCGCGAGCGGGTGGACCTGGCGTACGCGACGCCGCTCCCCGACGTCTTCGCGAACGAGGTCGCGTCGGACCGGCTGCGCTCGCTGCTCGAGTCCAAGGGGATCGAGCTGATCACGGACTTCAGCCCGAGCCAGGTCGACGGCGCGGGCAGCGTGCTTCACGCGGAGGACGGCCGCCGGACGCCCTTCGACCTGCTCGTCACCGTGCCACGACACGGTGGCGCCGAATTCGTCGGACGGTCGGCGCATCTGGGCGATGCCCGTGGGTTCATCCCCACCAACACGCACACCCTTCGCCACGAGAGCGCGGCGAACATCTTCGCGATCGGCGATGCGACCGACCTGCCGACCTCGAAGGCCGGGTCGGTGACCCGCTTCGAGGCCGAGGCGCTGACCGACAACGTCGTGCGCTCCCTCGCAGGCGAGAAGCTGGAGCGTGTCTACGACGGCCACTCCAACCTCTTCGTCGAGACCGGATACAACAAGGCGCTCCTGCTCGACTTCAACTACGAGACCGAGCCGCTCCCGGGGCGCTTTCCCCATGCGGCAGGCCCGCTGCCGCTGCTGCGCGAGTCGCGGCTGAGCCATCTCGGCAACGTGCTCTTCCCGTGGCTCTACTGGCACGCGCTGCTGCCGGGTCACGACCTGCCCGTTGTCGGGCCGAGCATGCCGCTGCGCGGCAAGCGGCGTCCGCTCAGCCCTCGCGCGGCTGCCAGCGGAAGCCGCGCAGCGCAGCGATGAGGCCGATCACGCCCCAGAGCAGCACGACCGCGAGCGCCTCGGTCTCCGACCAGATGTGGTGGTGCAGCACCATCACATCGCGGGTCAGCTTCGTGAAGTAGGTGAGGGGCAGCAGGTTGGCGATCGCGCGCAGGAAGCCGGGGTAGTCCTTCGGCGTGAAGAACGTGCCGGAGATGATCGCCATCGGCAGGTAGACGAAGTTGACGACGGCCGACGATCCCTCGGCCGACCGGATGAATCCCGTCAGCCCGAGGCCCATCGCTGCGAACGCCGCTGCGCCGACCACGAGGACGAGGAAGAGCGAGAGCGGCCGCGCCGGGAACGCGACCGAGAACAGCAGCTTGCCCAGCAGGATCAGGACGGTCGCCTCGATGAGGAAGGTGATGAAGGTCGAGACGAGCACGGCGACCAGATACGTCCACGGCGGCAGAGGAGTGGCCCGGATGCGCTTGAGCACACCGCTCTCTCGGCGGATCACCATTGTGATCGCGAGCCCGGCGAAGGCCGTCGACGCGACCCCGTAGCCGATCATGCCCGCCTGCAGGAACGGCGCCGCCTTGATGTGCTCCTTCGTGATCACGCTCTTGCCGTAGATCGAACCGAAGACCAGGAAGAAGATCACCGGTAGGAAGAAGGTGAAGAACGCCGCCTCCCGATTTCGCCAGAAGAGCACCTGCTCGGTTCTCAGTTCGTGCAGGAAGAGCCTCACTCGGCGGTCAGGGGCATGCGGGAGGCGGGATCCATCGGTCAGGGATGGAGACTATCGGTGGCTCCCCGCGAGGTCGTAGGCTTGGCGCGGTGCTGACCTGTCCGACCTGCGGCCGCGAAAGCCCTGAGGGCTTTCGCCATTGCGGCTACTGCGGAGCCGCGCTGGTCCCGACTGCGGTCGAGCGCCGGAAGCTCGCGACGCTCGTGTTCTGCGACCTCTCGGGATCCACGGCGCTCGGCGAGCTGGTCGATCCCGAGACGGTTCGCAGCCTGATGCTCTCGTACTTCCACGAGATGCGCGGCGCGCTCGAGCGGCACGGCGGCACCGTCGAGAAGTTCGTCGGCGATGCGGTGCTCGCCGTCTTCGGCGTCCCCGAGGCGCACGAGGACGACGCTCTGCGAGCGTGCCGCGCGGCGCTGGAGATGCAGGCCCGTCTCGCGGTCCTGAACGAGCAGTTCGAGCGGCGGGTCGGACACGCGATCGCGCTGCGGATCGGCGTCAACACGGGGGAGGTGGTGGCCGGAGACGCCTCCAGCCGCGAGACGTTCGTCACCGGCGATCCGGTCAACGTGGCCGCGCGGCTGGAGCAGCACGCAGGCCCGGGCGAGGTGCTCCTCGGCGAGCGGACGTTCCGGCTCGTCCGCGGCGCGGTGCACGCCGAGCCGGTGCCGCCGCTCGCCGCCAAGGGCAAGTCCGAGCCGGTGCAGGCCTACCGGCTCCTCGACGTGAGCAGCGTCGGACCGGTGCCGCGGCGGGCGGGAACGCCGTTCGCGGGACGTGAGGAGCAGCTGCAGCTGCTCGAGCGGGAGTTCGACGCGGTGGTCGCGCGGCGCGAGTGCCGTCTCGTCACCGTGGTCGGCGAGCCGGGCGTCGGCAAGTCGCGCCTGACCGCCGAGCTCGTCGGGCAGATCGGCGCCCGTGGGCGGGTCGTGCGCGGAAGGTGTCTTTCATATGGAGAGGGGATCACGTTCTGGGCGATCGGCGAGATCGTCCGCGAGCTCGCCGGCATCCACGACGAGCACTCGATCAAGCAGGCGCGTGCGCTCGTCGAGGCGCACGTCGCGGGCGGGCCGAACGCGCGGGTGGTCGCGGCGAAGATCGCGCAGCTGCTCGGGCTCGCGGAGGGCTCCGCGACCGCGCCGGAGACCGAGTGGGCGATCCGGCACTTCCTGCGGGCGCAGGCGGACGCCCGGCCGCTGGTCGTGATCGTGGACGACATCCACTGGGCGGAGCCGACGCTCCTCGGCCTGCTCGCAGGGCTCCCGGCCGCGATCACCGACGCTCCGATCCTGCTGCTCTGCCTGGCCCGGCCCGAGCTGCTGGAGCAAGGGCCGCACTGGCAGGTGGCGGTGCGGCTCGAGCCGCTCGGCGGGCGCGACATCGACGGGCTGCTCGAGAGCCTGCTCGGCGACACTCCGCCGGCCGTGCGCGAGCGGCTCGCACAGGTCTCCGCCGGGAACCCCCTGTTCGCCGAGGAGCTCGTGGCGATGCTCCTCGATGAGGGCGTGCTCGTCCGGTCCGGCGGCAGCAGTCTTCTCCAGGGCGACCTCGACGCGCTCGCCCTGCCCGCGAGCCTGCATGCCTTGCTCAGCGCGCGCCTCGACCGGCTCGACAGCGAGGCCCGGGCCACGCTCGCGCGCGGCGCGGTCGAGGGCGAGGTCTTCCACTCGGGCGCGGTCGTCGAGCTCTCCGACCCCGCCTGGCGTCCCGCCGTCCCGGGCGACCTGCAGCGGCTCGGCGACAAGGACCTCGTGCGGTCCGCTCCCGCGAGCTTCGTCGGCGAGACGGCGTACCGGTTCAAGCACATCCTCGTCCGCGACGCGGCGTACCGCGAGACCGCGAAGACCCTTCGCGCCACGCTCCACGAGCAGTTCGCCCACTGGCTCGAACGAATGGCCGGCGAGCGGGTCACCGAGCACGAGGAGATCCTCGGCTACCACCTCGAACAGAGCCACCAGTACTGCACGGAGCTCGGCGCCGTCGACGACGAGGTGCGCATCCTCGGCGAGCTGGCAGGGACCAGGCTCGCCGCCGCCGGCCGCCGCGCCGTCGCCCGCGGCGACGTCGGAGCGGGCGCCAACCTGCTCGGCCGGGCCGCGGTGCTCTTCTCCGCCGAGAGCCGCGAGCGCGTCGCGGTGCTGCTCGACCTGGTCGAGCCCCTGGCGGTCAGCGGGCGGGCAGCCGAGGCGCAGGAGCTCGCCGTCGAGGCGGTCCGGTCGGCCGAGCTGCTCGGCGACGAGCTGCTCCTGACGCGGGCCAGGATCGAGGAGGCGTGGCTCGTCGTGTACACGGAGGGCGAGCGGTCGACCGAGGCCTCGACGCTGCGCGAGGCGGAGGAGGGCATACCCGCGTTCGAGCGCCTCGGCGACGACACCGGCGTCGCGCGCGCCTGTGAGGTGGTCGCGATGGTCCACTACTACCACGGGCGTCTGTCCGAGGCGGCCGCGGCGTCGGAGCGCGGGTTCGTGCACGCGGAGCGCGCGCACGATGCCCAGCAGCAGGGCAACCACCGCCTCGTGCGCACCGTCGCCGCTCAGTGGGGCTTCACCCCGCTCGATCGCGTCGAGGCCATGCTCGAGGACGATCTGAGCTGGGCGCGCGAGACCGGAAGCCTCGGCGTGGAGGCGAAGACGACGCTGCGGCGGGCGATCGTTCGCGTCGCGCGCGGGGATCCCGTGGAAGGCGAGGCGCTCTTCGCGCGCGGCATGTCCTACTGCTCCGATCTCGGCATGGAGCTCTGGGCAGCCAGTTTCGTCGGCTGCTGGATCTGGGGTCTGACCGACGACCCGGGTGTCGCGGAGCCACGGCTTCGGGCGAGCTACGACGCGCTCGCCGAAGCCGGCCGGCTCAACGTTCTCTCGACGGTCGCGACGATCTTCGCCGAGTGCATGCTGAGGCAGGAGCGCTTCGACGAAGCCGACGGCCTGCTCGACATCGCCGCCGAGACCGGTGCCGACAACGACTTCGTCACACAGGTGCGCCTGCGGGCCGGCCGGGCGAAGCTGCTCGCCCGCGGGAGCGACCTGGCGCGCGCCGAGGCGGTGGCCCGGGAGGCGGTCGCACTTGCGGAGCAGACGGAGTACATCGACCTGCGCGGCGATGCGTTGCTCGCGCTCGGCGAGGTCATTCAGCTCGGCGGCCGCCGAAGCGACGGCGTCGAGGCGATGCGCGCGGCGCTCGTCCTCTGGGAGGCGAAGGGCAATGTCGCGCACGCCGCGAGGACGCGCTCGCTGCTCGCCGGCCTCTCCGCCGGCTCCGTCGCGTGACTCTGCGCGGACTGCGGGCTAGAGTGGTCGTTCCCAAGCGGAGGAGGAGTCGTGGGCGATGAGCGGCCAGAGCCCGGCGAGCGCAGTCTCGAGGGGCACAGTCTCGAAGGGCACGCCGACGAGGGCGGGCTCGGCGAGCGCAGTCTCGAAGGGCACAGCCTCGAGGGGCACGCCGACGAAGGCGGCCTCGGCGAGCGGAGCCTCGAGGGGCACAGCCTCGAAGGGCACACGAGCGAACCCGAGACCGGTGAGCACAAGCACAAGGAGCACAAGCGGGAGAGCGGCTAAGCGAGGCACCACCACTGTCGGCGGCAGCAAGCGGCGGCTGATCCCGGGCTCACGCAAGGTCGGCGACCCGGCGAACGACGAGTGGGCCGAGGTCACGGTGATCGTCCGGCCGCGCACCTCGGTCCCGCTTCCGTCGATCGAGGAGCTCGGCCGGCAGCCGCTGTCCGAGCGCCGGCATCTGGATCTGCGCGCGTTCGTCGCGGCCTACGGCGCCGATCCGAGGGACCTCGCCGCCGTGGCGGCGTTCGCGCACGACTACGGCCTCGAGGTTCGGGAGTCGAGCATCCCCCGCCGCAGCGTCGTGCTGGCCGGGACGGTTGCCGCGATGGCGCAGGCATTCGGGACGAAGTTCTCGCGGTACACCTCTCCGCACGGGGAATACCGCGGCCGCTCCGGCATGGTGCACCTCCCGCGCGACCTCGCGCCGGTCGTGCAGGCGGTGCTCGGTCTCGACGACCGGCCGCAGGCACATCCGCAGATCCGCGCCCGGTCGGCGAACGGTGCCGCACATGCCGCGGCCAGGTCCTTCACGCCGCCGGAGGTCGCCCGGCTGTACAACTTCCCGCCAAAGCTCGACGGGCAGGGCCAGCGCATCGCGGTGATCGAGCTCGGCGGCGGCTACCGGCGGGCCGAGCTGCGGTCGTACTTCTCGGACCTCGGCCTCGAGCTGCCGAAGATCACGGCGGTCTCCGTCGACGGAGTGCGGAACCGCCCCGGCGTGCACGCGCACGCGGACAGCGAGGTCATGCTCGACATCCAGGTGATCGGCGCGATCGCCCCGGGAGCCGAGCAGCTCGTCTACTTCGCCCCCCTCACCGATCGAGGCTTCGTCGATGCCGTGACCGCAGCCGTCTTCGACGAGCGCGCGCCGTCGGTGATCTCGATCAGCTGGGGAGATGCCGAGTTCAACTGGTCCGAGCAGGCGCGCGCCGTGCTCGACCAGGCATTCCAGGCTGCGGCCGTGCTCGGCATCACCGTGTGCTGCGTCTCCGGTGACAACGGGTGGACGGACGGGATCGGGACCAAGCGCGGTCACGTGGACTACCCGGCGTCGAGCCCGTACGTGCTCGCCTGCGGCGGCACGCGGCTGGAGGTGAACGCCGGAAAGCTCAGCGAGGTCGTCTGGAACAGCGACGGCAACGCGACCGGAGGCGGCGTGAGCCAGTACTACCCGGTTCCCTCGTGGCAGAGGCGGGCGCGAGTGCCGCGGTCTCGCAACCCGGGGCGCCATATCGGGCGTGGTGTTCCCGACGTCGCCGGCAACGCCGACCCCGACACCGGCTATCGGATCCGGTTGAACGGCGAGCTGAAGGCGCTCGGAGGCACGAGCGCGGTCGGCCCCCTGTGGGCGGCGCTGATCGCCAGGCTGAACCAGCACCTCGGCACGAGGGTCGGCTTCCTCAATCCGCTGCTCTACGAGTCGATCGCCCCGGCCGGGTTCAACGCGGTGGTGCACGGCACGAACGGCGGCTATCGCGCCAGGCTCGGCTGGGACGCATGCACCGGCCACGGCACGCCCGACGGCGAGCGCCTGCTCGCCGCCCTCACTGCTCCCGTGTGAGCTCCAGGTAGACGTCCTCGAGCGTCGGGCGGAGGACCTCGAGCTCGGCGAGCTCCTCGCCGCGGGCGAGCGCCTCGGTGGTCAGCTCGTGCAGCCGCCGTGTCGGGTCATCGGTGCGCTCGACCACGTTCCGCCCGTCGCGCTTGAAGCGGATCTCGGTCTCGACGGAGCCGCCGGTGAGATCGGCCGGTGAGCCCTCGCGCACGATCACCCCGTTGCGCAGCACGGCGACGCGGTCGGCCAGCTGCTCGGCCTCGTCCAGGTAGTGCGTCGTGAGCAGGATCGTCTTTCCGAGCGCACGCAGGTTCCGCACGGTCTCCCAGGCGGTCCGGCGCGCTCCCGGGTCGAAACCGGTCGTGGGCTCGTCGAGGAACACGAGCTCCGGGTCTCCGATGAGCGCGAGGCCGAGGTCGAGGCGGCGTTGCTGCCCGCCCGACAGCGTGCGCACCCGTGACCCCGCCTTCTCGGCGAGGCCGATGATCTCGATCACCTCGTCGACGTCGCGCGGCTTCGCGTAGTAGCCGGCGAACACGCTGAGGCTCTCGCGCGCGGTCAGGTTCGGGTAGAGCGAGGAGGACTGGAGCATCACGCCGATGCGCTGGCGCCACGGCGTGCCGCTCCGTTGTGGGTCGACCCCGAGGACCTCCACCGTCCCGGCGTCGCGGTTGCGGTATCCCTCGAGGATCTCGACCGTCGTCGTCTTCCCCGCGCCGTTCGGCCCGAGCAGCCCGAACACCTCGCCGGCCTCGATCGTGAAGTCGATGCCGCGCAGCGCCTCGTGTGCGCCGTACGCCTTGCGCAGGCCCGTCACGGTGACCGCGCTCACAGCTCGACCACGGCGACGGCCCCCGGCGCGAACGGCCGGCTCTCGCCCGTGAGCTCGAGGAAGATCTCACTGCAGTCCGGCTGGTGCCCGACGGCCAGGACGGTCGCGCCGCGGCCGGTCATCGCCTCGCGAACGTCGTCTGCGCTCGCGCCGGGCGCAAGCCGTTCGTCGACCTCGGCGGCGAGGTTGGCTGCGCGCGCAATCTGCTCCGCCGTCTGGCGCGCGCGCAGGAGTGGGCTCGTGAGCACCGCATCGAGCTGCTCCGTGGCGAGCCGGTCGGCCAGCTCTCGGGCGAGCGCCCGGCCGGCCGGGGTCAGGGGCCGGAGTGCGTCCGGCTCGCCGGGGGCGGCCTCGGCGTGGCGGACGAGGAAGAGGCGCACGGGCCTAGCCTAGTTGGGCTGCCACGCGGCCCAGCACCTTGACCATCTCGGTGTCCTCGTGCGCGATGTGCTGGAGCATCGCGCGCTCGACGCCTGCGTCTTCGTACTCGCGCAGCCGGCCGGCGACCTCGTCGATGGTGCCGGAGATCGCAGGCCCGTCGCTGCCGGTCAGTGTCTTGAAGGCGGCCAGGCGCTCGCGAAGATCAGCCTCGTCGTCGGCGACGACGCAGCTCGTCATCATCGAGAAGCGGAGAGGCTCGCGCCCCGCTACACGTGCCGCCTCGTCGAGCGTGCGCCTGCGCTCGCGTGCCTCCGCGACGGTCGGCCAGACGGTGTTGTACTCGTCGGCGTGCGCGACGGCTGCTCGAACGGTGCGCGGCTTCGCGCTGCCGCCGACGATGATCGGCGGATGCGGGCGCTGCAGCGGCTTGGGCTGGATCTCCGGTGCGCCGTCCCAGTGGCGGACGATCTCGGCGAGCTGGCGGTCCAGCTCGTCCATCCGCTCCCGAAGCGGCGGGAAGTCGAAGCCGTACGTGTCGTGCTCGGCCTCGAACCAGCCGGCGCCGAGCCCGAGCTCGACCCGTCCGGCGGAGATGTGGTCGACCGTCGTGACCATCTTCGCGAGCACGGGAACGCGGCGGAACGTGACGGGGGAGACCATCGTCCCGAGCCTGATCCGGCTCGTCACCGCTGCGAGCCCGGCGAGTGTCGCCCACGCATCGAGCGCGCCCGCGGGCTCGCCGCGCACGATCGAGCGGTAGTGGTCGGACCGGAAGAGCCCGTCGAGGCCGGCGTCCTCGGCCGCGCGTGCGAGCGCGACCCACTGCTCCCAGGAGACGCCCTCCTGCCCCTCGATCATCAGGCAGACGCGCATTACTCCGGCGTCACATACGCCGCGGTCAGGCCGCCGTCCACGAGGAAGGTGGAGCCGGTCACGTAGGACGCGTCGTCCGACGCGAGGAAGAGCGCGCCGTTCACGACCTCGCGCGGCTTCGCGAGCCGGCCGGTGGGCCAGTGCACCCGCCGCCGCGCGAGCGCCGCGGGGTCGTCGCCGAAGATGTTCAGCAGGAGCGGCGTCTCGACCGGCCCGGGGCAGAGCGCGTTCACGCGCACGTTGTCGCGCGCGAACTGGACCGCCAGCTCGCGGCTCATCGACAGCACGGCGCCCTTGGAGGCGCTGTAGGAGATCTGGCTCGTGGCGGCCCCGACGATCGCGACGAAGCTCGCGACGTTGATCACGCTGCCGCCGCCGCGCTCGAGGAGGTGGGGGATGCCGTGCTTGCAGCAGAGGAAGACGCCTCTCGTGTTGACGGCCTGCACGCGGTCCCACGCTTCGACGCTCGTGTCGAGGATCGACGCGTCGTCGTCCGGCGAGATGCCCGCGTTGTTGTAGAGGACGTCGATGCCGCCGTAGCGCTCGACGGTCGCGTCCATCATCGCCTTCACACTCGCCTCGTCGGCGACGTCGACCTGATGGGCGAACGCGTCGCGCGCCTGAGCTGCCGTCTCCTGCGCGGCCTCGAGGTTGACGTCCGCGGCGCAGACCCGTGCGCCTTCCTCGCTGAACAGGAGGGTCGCGTCGCGGCCCATGCCGCCGCCGGCTCCGGTGATCACGCAGACCTTGCCGTCGAGACGCCCCATCAGCCCTCCGTCGAGTAGTAGACGTTTTTCACTTCCGAGTAGCCGTCCAGCCCGTGCATGCCGAGCTCGCGGCCGAAGCCCGACTGCTTGAAGCCGCCGAACGGCGTCGAGACGCGCACGGAGCTGTTCGAGTTGATGCTCAGCACGCCGGTGTCGAGTGCGCGCGCCACCCGCAGCGCGCGACCGCCGTTCTGCGTCCAGATGGAGCCGGAGAGCCCGTAGGGCGTGTCGTTCGCGATGCGGATCGCATCCGCTTCGTCGTCGAACGGGATCAGCGCAGCAACCGGGCCGAAGACCTCCTCGCGTGCGACGCGGTCGTCGTTCGTCGCCTCGACGATCGTGCACGGGTACCAGAAGCCCTTGCCGTCCGGCGCCTCGCCCCGGTAGAGCGTGTCGCCCTCGACGAAGCCGGCGACGGTCTCCCGATGCTGCGCGGAGATCAGGGGGCCCATCTCGGTCGACTCTGCGCTCGGGTCGCCGACCTCGAGTTTGCGCGTTGCGGCCACGAACAGCTCGGCGAAGCGATCGTAGGCGCTGCGCTCGACGAGGATGCGCGACCGCGCGCAGCAGTCCTGGCCCGCGTTGTCGAAGACGGCGTACGGCGCAGCGGCCGCCGCGCGCTCGAGGTCGGCATCGGCGAAGACGACGTTCGCGGACTTGCCGCCGAGCTCCAGCGTCACGCGCTTGATCGTCGCGGCGGCGCCCTCCATGACGGAGCGGCCTACCTCGGTCGATCCGGTGAAGCCGATCTTCGCGACGTCGGGATGCTCGACGAGGCGCTGCCCGACGATCGAGCCCTTGCCGACGACGACGTTGAGCACGCCCTCGGGGATCCCGGCTTCGAGCGCGAGCTCGGCGAGCCGCAGTGCGGAGAGGGGGGTCAGCTCGGCGGGCTTGAGCACGACGGTGTTGCCGCAGGCGAGCGCCGGGCCGAGCTTCCACGACGAGATGTTGAGCGGGAAGTTCCACGGCACGATCAGGCCGACGACGCCGAGTGGCTCACGGAACGTCATGTCGATCCCCCCGGCGACGGGGATGGTCTCGCCGTGCTTCTTGTCGACGGCGCCCGCGTAGAAGTGGAAGACGTCGGCGACCATCCCGACCTCACCGCGGGCGCCGGAGATCGGCTTGCCGACGTTCTGGGACTCGATCCGCGCGAGCTCCTCGTGGTGCTCCTCGACGAGCGTCGCGAGCCGCCGCAGGAGCCGTCCCCGGTCGGCGGGCGAAACCGCGCGCCAGGCGGGAAAGGCCGCGCGGGCGCGCCGGACGGCCGCATCGGTCTCGTCCACCCCGGCCTGCTCGAGAGTCGCAATCGCCTCCTCGGTGGCCGGGTTCAAGACGGTGAGACTCATCCCCCTCGATCTAACCACGTTCTCCCGGCTCGCTCCGGGGACGACTCCGGAGGCCCGACGGGCTGCTCGTCGTCTGCCAACAGTTCCTGGACGAGCTGCACGGCGATCGCGCCCTCGCCGACCGCAGACGCGACGCGCTTGACGGACGCGTGCCGGATGTCGCCCGCGGCCAGCACCCCCGGCATGCTCGTTTCGAGCGAGAGCGGTCGCCGGTCGAGCGGCCACGGCGAGCTCGCCGGAATCTCGTCGCCCGTGAGAAGAAATCCGTGGCCGTCGCGGGCGATGTCGTTGGACAGCCAGTCGCTGTGCGGATGTGCGCCGATCAGGACGAACAACGCATCGGCGGCGACCGCTCGCTGCTCGCCGGTTGCGCCGTCCCGGAGAACCAGGTGCTGCAGACGTCCCTCGCCGCCTGCGTCGACCACCTCGGTTCGGACCTGCACCTCGACGTTCGGGGTCGCCTCGACCGTCCGCACCAGGTAGTCGGACATGCCGGCCCCGAGAGACTGCGCGCGGACGACCAGGGTGACGCGCCGGCTGTAGCGTGCGAGGTGCAGCGCCGCTTGGCCGGCGGAGTTGCCGCCCCCCGCGATGTAGGTGTCCTTGCCGGTCAGAGCCGGGGCTTCGGAGACGGGCCCGCCGTAGAACACGCCCGCGCCGTGGAAGGTCTCGAGAGAGGGCACGCTCAGGCGGCGGTACGTGGCGCCGGTCGCGAGAATGACGGCGCGCGCCTCGAGGCGCCGTCCGTCGGAGAGGATGAGGCGGAGCCTGCCTCCGGAGCGCTCGAGCGCAACTGCCTCGTGCATGAAGAGGAAGCGCGCCCCGAAGACGAGCGCCTGCTCGTACGCCTGCTCGGCGAGCCGACTCCCGCTGACCCCCTTGGCGAAGCCGAGGTAGTTGCGGATCAACGAGCTCGACCGGGCCTGGCCGCCGATACCGCCCCCGTCCAGGACGAGCACGCTCAACCCTTCGGATGCGGCGTACACGGCCGCCGACAGGCCGGCGGGGCCCGCCCCGACGACGAGGACGTCCACGGTGTGCTGCTCCAGGGCCGGCGGGGCCCCGGCCGCCGCCGCGATCTCGGCGTTCGACGGGTCGCTCAGCGTCGTGCCGTCCGGAAGCACCATGAGCGGGAGTCTTGCGCCCTCACCAGCCTCGGCGAGCAGTTCGCGGCCCTTCTCCGAGTCCGCCAGACAGAACGCATGCGGCGCGGCACACTGCGTGAACACCTCCCGCAGTTGATGCGCGCGACCCGACCATGTCTCGCCGACGATGTGCACCGTCTGTGGGACGAGGCGCTGATCTCTGGCCCAGTCGAGCAGGAAGCTGGACACTGCTTCATGGAAGACCTCGTCCGGCGCGGCCGCCGGCTTCTCCACCCAGAAGTCGACGCGGCCGAGCGCGACTGCGTGACGGATCTGTTCGGCGGCCGGGGCATCGGTCCAGGCGCCCGACGTAGCGAGCAGGACGCGCTTGGCGTGCGGGTGGAGGCGGCGCGCGTGCTCGAAGACATCGGCGCCGGCGCCTGAACGCGACGCTGCAGCGAGCACCAGTGCCAGGTCGTCGCCGGCCTCTGCAAGGTCGGTCAGCGTTCGAACCGCCTCTTCCGGATGGGCAGCAGACCTCACTCGATAGTCCCGGCCGTATCGTTGGGCCAGGTGCGTCTCGACGACCGCGAGCGCGGCCGGGTCCCCGTCGACGGCCAGGAGAACGGGGAGAGGCCTCGCTCGCGGGCGGGGAGCCGCGGGGTCGCTCACCGTGGCTGTCATCTCGGGCCTCCGGCGGCCGTGTCGGCGGCGCCTGTCACTCGCTTCCCGACGGAGGCCAGGTACGTCGCCGGGATCGCAACAGGCCCCGGCCGTTCGAGCCGGTTCCATGTTCGCACCAGCTCGGTGAGGGCTGCGGCGAGCTCGTGTGCGCGGCTGCCGGCAGCCGCGATCGCCTTCAAGGTCGGGCCGTAGTGGGCGGCGAAGTAGGCGACGAAGGCCTCCGCGCTCGTGAAGCGGAAGGTGAAGGTCTCGGTCGTGTGAGTGAAGCGGACAGTCGGCCCGAAGATCGAGCCGAGGTGGCCGGGCGTGCCCCACAGCATCGGTGACTCGAGGCCGGCCGGCGGTGCCGCGTACCGCGCCACGACCTGGAAGAAGGCCCCGAGGAAGCCGTCCGGTGTCCAGCTGGCAAGCGCGATCGTCCCCCCGGGGCGGGTGACGCGGACGATCTCGCGGGCAGTCTGCTCGTGGTCGGGCGCGAACATCGAGCCGAACACCGAGACGGACGCATCGAACGACGAGTCCGGGAAGGGCAGTGCTTCCGCGTCGCCGCCGCGAAGGTCGATCGACAGCCCCTCGGCTGCAGCCCGCTCCCGGCCGCGCTCGAGCAGAGAGTCGACGTAGTCGATCCCGACGACGTCGGCGTGCAGCCGGGCGGCGGCGATTGCCGCGTTCCCGCTGCCGGTCGCGACGTCGAGCACGCGCGAGCCTGCCTCGAGATCTGCAAGGTCGACGAGCCGCTCGGCGACCGGGACGATCAGAGCGGCGACGGCCGAGTAGTCGCCGCTCGCCCAGGTCGCCTGCTGACGCTCCTTGACCGCCTGCCGCGGGCCGATCGTGGTCGAAGTCATGTTCCCTCCCAGTTAGCACGACCGGTCGGTCGTAGTGAGCGATAGTACAACCGGTCGTGCTAACTTGTCAAGCGATGGACGGGAACACCTCCGCCGGGGCCGCCACGCCGTCGAGACAGCCTCGGAGCGACGGGATTCGGAGCCGCGAAGCGATCCTCCACGAGGCCGCTCGGCTCGCGACGGTCGAGGGCATCGAGGGCCTCTCGCTCGGGCGGCTCGCGGACGCGGTCGGGATGAGCAAGAGCGGCCTCTTTGCGCACTTCCGGTCGAAGGAGCAGCTGCAGCTCGCCACCCTCGAGACAGCCGACGCGATCTTCAGGGCCGAGGTCGTCGAGCCCGCGCTCCGTGCGGCCCCTGGGATACCTCGCCTCCGTGCACTCTGCGAGGCATTCCTCGACCATCTCGAACGCGGCGTCTTCCCCGGCGGCTGCTTCTTCGCGTCGGTCGCAGCCGAGATCGACACCCACCCCGGCCGCGTGCGCGACCATGCACTCGCCTTCGTCGCCGACTGGTTCGAGCACCTCGAACGCGCAGTCGCCGAAGCCCAGGCCGAACACACGCTCGACGCGGACGAGGACCCCGCCCAGGTCGCCTTCGAGCTCGACGCCCACCTGCTCCTCGCAAACGCGCAATACGTGGCCACGGGAGATCCCGCCGCACTCGGCCGGGCCCGCCGCGCGATCGATCGAGTCCTGCAGTCGGTCGGTGCTGCAGGCCCGCAGCCGGGGCCTACCGCCTGACGGCTGCGTAGGCGGCTGCCTCTTCGACGAGCGCGCCGAAGAGCGCTCCGTCGTCTCCCGCCTCCGGATGCCAGAGGACACCGAGCGCGAAGCGGCGCGACGGGTCTTCGAGCGCCTCGACCGTTCCGTCCGGCGCCCGCGCGGCCTCCCGCAGGCCGTGGCCGAGCTTCCCGAAACCCTGGTGGTGATGCGACTTCACGTCGTGCCGGTCGCCGAGGAGCGCACGAAGCCGCGTGTCCGGCAGAACGTCGACGTCGTGCTCTGCGAACACACCGGATGTCTCCTTGTGCAGGTCGTTGCCGACCCGGTCCGGAACGTGCTGCTCGATCCCGCCGCCCAGCGCGACGTTCAGCATCTGCGAGCCGCGGCAGATCGCGAGCACGGGCACGTCGCGCGAGAGGGCCGCCCTCATCAGCTCCAGCTCGAAGTCGTCGCGCTCGCGTACGACACCGTTCGTCTCCGGATGAGCAGGATCCCCGTACAGCTCCGGATCGAGATCGGAGCCGCCCGAGAAGATGAGACCGTCGACGACCTCCAGCGTCGCTTCCACGTCTGCCCCGGGAGGAACCAGCAGCGGTGCGCCGCCCGAGCGCTCGACCGCGCGCACGTAGTCCGCCGGGATGAGCGCGGCCTCCATGTCCCAGGCGCCCCACGCGGCCCGGGTCAGGTAGGTCGTGATGCCGACGAGAGGCCTAGCCACGCTCGTACAGCCGCTCCCGCTCCCAGTTCGTCACAACGCGGTCGAACAGCTCCTGCTCGGTCCGCGCGTAGTTGAGGTAGTGGTCGACGACGTCGTCGCCAAACGCACCGCGCGCGATCGATCCGCCCTCCAGCGCAGCAATGCCGTCGCGGAGCGTCGACGGGAACCGATCCGCATCCGACACGTACGCGTTCCCCTCGAGCGCCGGCGGCAATTCGAGCTCGTTCTCGATCCCGTGCAACCCGGCCGCGATCGTCGCTGCGAACGCGAGGTAGGGGTTGACATCGCCGCCCGGTATGCGCGACTCCACCCGCATCGCCGAGCCGGAACCGACGATGCGAAAGCCGCACGTGCGGTTGTCGTGCCCCCACGCGAGCGTTGTCGGTGCCCAGGAGCCGGACGCGAACCGCTTGTACGAGTTCACATTCGGTGCGTAGAAGATCGCAAGCTCGCGCGCGCACGCGATCTGTCCTGCGAGGTACTGCTTGAACGTCTCGCTCTCCCCGCTGAAGGCGCTCTCGTCGCCGCGCCAGAGCGACGAGTGGATGTGGCACGACGAACCGATCCACGTGTGATCCGGCTTCGCCATGAACGTGATCGAGCACCCATTCAGATGCGCGATCTCCTTCGCCCCATTCTTGTAGACGACGTGGTTGTCGGCCATCGTCAGGGCGTCGTCGTAGCGGAAGTTGATCTCTTGCTGCCCCGGCCACGCTTCGCCCTTCGACGTCTCCACCCGAATACCGGCGCCCTGCATCCCGTTGCGGATCTGGCGCAGCAGGGGCTCGTCATAGGTGGTGGCGAGGATGTGGTAGTCGAGGATGTACGGCACCGACGGAGTCAGGTGGTCGTAGTGCTTGCGGTGCGCCTCCTCGTACGTCTCGCGCAGCAAGTAGAACTCGAGCTCCGACCCGACCATCACCTCGAAGCCGAGTGCGCGTGCGCGCTCGAGCTGCGCGCGCAGTACTTGACGCGGGGACGGACGGACCGGCGAGCCGTCGCCCCAGGCGACGTCGCAGAGCACGAGCGCCGTCGCCTCGAGCCACGGGATTCGCCGCAGGGTCGCCAGGTCGGGCACGAGGTCGAAGTCGCCGTAGCCGCGCTCCCACGAGGCGAGCTCGTAGCCCTCGCCCGGGTTCATCTCCATGTCGAGCGCGAGCAGGTAGTTGCAGCCCTCCGTGCCGTGGCCGTGGTCGACCTTCTCGAAGAAGAAATCGCGATGCAGACGTTTCCCCATCAACCGTCCCTGCATGTCGGTGAACGCCATGATCACCGTGTCGATCGACGGGTCCCCCCGCAGTTCCTCGAGCGTCAGCACATGTCTCCCTGGTCGGTCGGTTGCCGGCCGTGGCGTCGCCACGACAATCCCAGTCAACCAAATCGGCTGTCTTCAGGGAAGGCAACCACAGAGGCGGAATGGAGCTGCCGGCGCTGTCCTCTTGACAAGACGCGTCCCATGGTGAGGAATATCGCAACTCGATCCCCAGGAGGTTGTTGTGAGTACAAGCGCCCCGACGCCTGAGCCCAAGCTGACGGAGGACGAGCAACAGCTGCACAGGCTGGGATACGCCCAGGAGCTGTTCCGCGCGATGGGCGGGTTCCAGAACTTCGCGATCTCGTTCACCATCATCTCGATCCTCGCGGGTTGCCTGACCTCGTACTACATCGCGTTCGAGAGCGGTGGCCCGATCGCCGTGACGTGGGGCTGGCTGATCGTCGGTCTGTTCGCGACGATCATCGCGCTCGCGATGGCGGAGATCGCATCGTCCTTCCCGACTGCCGGGGGCCTGTACTACTGGGCCTCCAAGCTCGGTAGCCCGGGCTGGGGCTGGGCGACGGGGTGGTTCAACCTGATCGGGCAGATCGCCGTCACCGCCGCGATCGGCTACGGCCTCTCGACGTTCGCGACGGTGCTGTTCGACGATCTCTTCAGCTTCGAGAAGCACATGAACGACTGGTTCGGCTTCAACTACAACGAGACGGTCTACGCGCTCTACGCCGTGCTCCTGCTGGCCGTCTGCCTCATCAACGTCTTCGACGTCCGCATCACGGCGATGCTGAACACGGTCTCGGCGTACTGGCACATGCTGGGTGTCGCCTTGATCGTGATCGTGCTGATCGTGGTCCCGAGTCACCATCAGTCGATCTCGTATGTCTTCACCGGGAAGGTGAACGCCACGGGGTACGGCCACAACGTGACCGGCTTCCAGCACGCTGCGTTCTGGCTCGTGTTCGGGCTCGGTCTGCTGATGTCGCAGTACACGATGACGGGCTATGACGCCTCGGCGCACATGGCAGAGGAGACCCACCAGGCTTCCCGGATGGCAGCTGTCGGCATGTACATGTCGGTGGTCGTCTCGGCGATCTTCGGCTTCATCCTGCTCGTCGCCGTCACCTTCGCGATCCCGAGCACGCAGGGAGCTCTCGAGAACATCGGGGCGGTCGTGCCGTGGATCTGGGCGACGTCGATGAGCAAGAACTGGTCGGATGCGCTCCTTGCGATCTGCGTCGTTGCACAGTTCTTCTGTCTGACCGCTTCGACGACGTCGGCCTCGCGGATGATGTTTGCGTTTTCTCGCGACGGAGCCGTACCGGGTCACACGCTCTGGCGGCGCGTGTCGAAGCACCGCGTTCCGGTCTACGCAGTGTTCGCCATCGGCGTGCTCTCCGGCCTGCTGATGGTGCCGGCGATCTGGAACTACCTGGTCGGCTACGCCGCAGGTACCGCGATTGCCGTGATCGGCCTCTACATCGCGTTCATCCTGCCCGTCTTTCTGCGGTTCCGGCTCGGCGACAGTTTCGAGCACGGCGCCTGGAGCCTCGGGCGGCACTACAAGTGGATCGACGTCACTGCGATGCTGTGGGTGGCGCTGATCACGATTCTGTTCTGTCTGCCGCTGTTCTACGACGGGCTTCCGTGGGCGAGCAACTTCTCCTGGTCGCTGACGAACTACACGATTCTCTGGTTCGCCGGGATCGGGCTCTTCTTCGGCGGCTGGTGGTTCATCTCGGCCCGCCACTGGTTCAAAGGCCCGGTGCGGATGGGCACCGAGGAAGAGCTGGCACAGCTCGAGAAGGAGCAGGAGGGCGGGTTCCTGCTGCCGGCCGACACGGAGCTCGGCAGCACGAGCTAGCCGGTCAGGCCCCGGTTCGACGGTGGAGGGCGCCGGCAGGCGCCCTCCACCGTTCTCAGGACACTCTTAGCCCGCTCCTAGGTCACGGTCCTACGGTGAGTGCGTGCAGCCCTACCCGAATCGCGGACAGATCTTCGTCGGCCCGGCGAGGGACCACGGCCACCGTGGGGTCGGGTTCGTGCTGCTGATCATCTTCCTCATCGCTCTCGCAGCTCTGATCGGCTTCGTCGCCGCTCGGATGGTTGCGCGCGGCCAGGCGGTGCCGGCCGCCGCGCCCGCGGGCGACGAGCCGCTCGCCCTGCTGCGCCTCCGGTATGCCCGCGGCGAGATCGACCGCGAGACGTTCCTGCAGGCGAGCGCGGATCTCGGCGGCCTGCCGCCTCCCGCCACGGCCTGACGCAGCCATCTAGAGTCGCGCAATGCGGCGTTTCCGCTACGTCATCTGCGACGTCTTCACCGACGTCCCGCTCGCAGGGAACCAGCTGGCGGTCTTCACCGACGCACGCGACCTCGACGAGGTGACGATGCAGGCGCTCGCGAAGGAGACGAACCTGTCCGAGACCGTGTTCGTCCTTCCGCCGTCGAGCGACGACGCGGACGTGCGCATCAGGATCTTCACCCCGGCGGTCGAGCTGCCCTTCGCCGGCCATCCGACGCTCGGGGCCGCGTTCGTCCTCGGCGGCCCGCTGTCGAAGATCGTGATCCGGCTCGAGACCGAGGCCGGTGTCGTCCCCGTCGAGCTCGAGCGCGACGGGCCCCGCATCGTCTTCGGCGTCATGGATCAGCCGCTTCCGGCCTGGCAGACCGTCGCCGACCCGGCGCCGATCCTCAGCGCGCTCGGGCTCTCCGGCTCATCGCTGCCCGTCGAGCGCTACGACCTCGGGCCCGGCCACGTCTACTTCGAGCTGGAGTCGGCGGACGCCGTTGCGGCACTCGCGCCCGATGTCGGCGCGCTGGCGCTCGCCACCGGCGACGGCGCGAATTGCTTCGCGCGGGACGGCTCGCGGTGGAAGACCCGGATGTTCGCGCCGAACCACGGCGTCGTCGAGGACCCGGCGACGGGATCCGCCGCCGGCCCGCTCGCCGTGCATCTGGCCCGCCACGGGCGAATCGCGTTCGGGGAGCGGATCGAGATCTCGCAGGGCGCGGAGATCGGCCGTCCCTCGACGCTCTACGCGACTGCGTACGGCACGGGCGAGACGCTCGAGCGCGTCACCGTCGGCGGCTCGGCCGTGGTCGTCGCGCGCGGTGAGTTCACCTTCTGACGGACGCTACTGCGGCTGCGGCACGATCCGGATGTAGGGCCTCGGCTCCTCCCAGTCACCGAAGACCTCCTTCGCCTCGTCGTTCGAGACCGACCCGGCGATCACGACGTCGTCCCCCGGCTGCCACTGCGCCGGCGTCGCCACGCGGTGCTTCGCGGTCAGCTGGAGCGAGTCGATCACACGGAGCACCTCGTCGAAGTTGCGTCCGGTCGTCATCGGGTAGACGAGGATCAGCTTCACCTTCTTGTCCGGGCCGATCACGAAGACGTTGCGCACCGTCTGGTTGTCGGCCGCCGTCCGCGGCGCCGAGTCGCCCGACGTGTCGGCCGGCAGCATCCCGTAGAGCTTCGACACGGTGAAGTCGTCGTCGCTGATGATGGGGTAGTTCGGCGCATGCCCCTGCGTCTCTTCGATGTCGGTTGCCCAGTCGGAGTGGCGCTCGAGGGAGTCGACGGACAGACCGATCACCTTGACACCGCGCCGGTCGAACTCGGGCTTGATGCTGGCCATGTAGCCGAGCTCGGTCGTGCAAATGGGTGTGAAGTCCTTCGGATGCGAGAACAGGACGGCCCACGAATCGCCGATCCAGTCGTGGAAGCTGATCGGGCCGTCGGTCGTCTGGGCCTCGAAGTCGGGTGCGGTATCGCCGAGCTGCAACGCCATGCGTGATCTCCTTCTCGTGGAACGAGGAACAAGCCTATGCAGAAAGAACGCCCCGGCGCGACCTCAGCTTCCCGGGAAGGCGATCGCGGCGATCTCCGGGAGCTCGACCGGCAGAGAGCTCCAGAACACCCCGCCGTTCCGGGAGACGAAGAGCCTGTTTCGCGCGGCGTAGACGATCAGGTCGGGATCGTCGTCCGAGACCGCGACCGCGCGGCCGGCGGGTAGGCCGCGACCGGATTCGCGCCATGTGGAGCCGGTGTCGTAGGAGACGAGCAGCGGCGGCTTGGCGTCGACGACCGCGACGACGGTGGCGCCGGCGGCGGCGGCGGCGATGACCCGCGGCAGGTTGAGCACGGGCGCTCCGGGGAGCTCGAACGCACCGTCCCAGGGCTCGACGTCCTCCGCTTCGAGGTCGACCGAGAACGGCCCGGCCGCGGTCGAGATGAGCACCTTCACGGCGCGATCAGCGACGCGACGACTGCGGTGGCCCGCCGTGCTGCCCCGGCGGGGGCGAACCCCGCGTTGCGCGCGACGACGTATGCGATCGCGAACGCGTCGCCCGCGCCGGTCGGGTCCCCTGGGAAGGCCCGGGCCGGCACAGGCTCCGCGTGGCCGCCGCAGTACACGGTCGACCCCCGCGAGCCGTGGGTGACGACGACCTCGCGCACGCCGAGCGCCGCGGGATCGCCCAGCACCTCCGCCTCCTCGTCGGCGAGCTTCAGCACCCAGACGTGGCGCAGCAGGTCCCGGTCGAAGTCGCCGTCGAGCTGGAGCGGGCCGGTCCGCGACGCGCGGACGAGCCCCTGGCCGTCGAGCGAGACACGGCGACGTTTTGCGAGCGCGGCGATCGTCTCCAGCGGGAACTCGTGTCGCGCGAGCGGGGCCACGTGCACCCAGCGCCCCGAGGGCAGGTCGGGCACGTCGGCGGGCGACCATGTGTCGCCGAGCGCGTCGATCGTCATCGTGCGCAAGTCACCGTTGTAGGAGAAGGAGAACGTCGCGGTCGACTCGCCGGGGACGTAGCGGACCGGTGTCCCGAGCCGGATCACCGGCGGCACGAGCGCCTCGCGATCGGAGGCTGCGCAGCGCACGACGATGCGAGCAGGGACGCGCAGTCGCTGCAGTGCGCGGGCGCCGTGGTAGGAGCCGCCGCCGACCCGGGGGGGCGCACCGGGCAAGAGGTCACGCGAGAGGTTTCCGATCAGCGCGATCACGCGCCCGCCAGTATGGGCCTCCTCGCCAGGAGGCGGGCGAGCGCCGCGAGCGTAAATGCAACGGCGAAGCTCGGGAGCGACGCGCCGCCCCAGGGGAGTGCGTGGGGATCACTGTGGGCGACGACTCGCGTCCACCAGCCCGGGCCTTGTGGAGAGAGCCACTGGTACAGAGCGAAGCCTGCGAGCCAGGCGCCGATCATCTCCAGCCGCAGATTCGGCGCGTGGAAGATGTCGTCGCGCGAGTAGTGGCGCCCCGAGAGCAGCCAGTCGGCCAGCAGGACGGCGAACAGCGGGACGAAGAACGACCCCAGGAGGTAGAGGAACGGCTGATAGTTCCGGAGGTCGACGACCAGCGCGCCGACGGTCGCCACGAGCGCGACGCCGCCGACGAGCACGCGCTGCGGTATCCCCGGCAGCAAGTTCTGCAGGCTGACAGCGCCGGAGTAGACGTTCGCAAACGCCTCGTCGCTCTCGTCGACGGTCAGCGCGAGCAGGGCCAGCACGCTCGCTGCTCCACCGGCGGCGACGGCGGTGAGCAGAGCCGGCGCGTCGCTGATCGAGCGCGACAGCGCGATCACGGCGCCGAGCGCGAACAGCGGAATCGTCGGCACGAAGTACCCGACACCGGCACTCCAGAAGCCCCCCGCGCGGGTGCGTGAGAAGCGCGTGTAGTCGGCGACGAGCGGCGTCCAGCTGATCACCGAGGCGAGGACGAGATCGAACCCGGGCCAGAATGCGTGCGAGCCGCCGCGGTGCCACAGCTCCGCGGGATGTTGGCCGTGCAGCGACCACCACGAGATGTACAGCAGCGAGGCGATCACGACCCAGACCGCGAACTTCCGCACGTACTTGCGCACGAAGCCGACCGGGCCGAGGAAGGCGAGGACCGTGGCGACGATGCCGAACGTGATCTTCCAGAACGAGAGGCCGCCGAAGCCGAGCACCTGCTTCGAGAGCGCGCTCGCGCCCGTGGCGATGATGATCAGCTCGAACACCGACCAGCCCAGGCACTGCAGGATGTTCAGCCCGGTCGGCAGGTAGGAGCCCCGGCGTCCGAGCGGCGCGCGCAGGAGCACCATGTTCGGCACCCGCGCGTCGGCGCCGATCAGTCCGCCGAGCCCGAGCAGGACGTTGCCGACGATCGCCGCGGCGACGATCGCCGCGAACGCCACCGGCAGCGAGAGAGCAAGCCCGTACTGGTCGGCGGGCAGCACGAGGAAGGCGCCCGCGACGATCACGAGCAGCGACACCGAGAGGTTCGCCCAGAGCAGGAAGCCGTCGAACGTGCCGAGCACCCGGAGCCGCTCGGGAACCGGCTCGATCCCCCACGAGGGCGTTTCGACTTCGCTCATTGCACGCTCCCTTCGCCGGCATGACCCGGATCAGGTTCGACGGGTGTGATCTCAGCCCCACGGAGGGCACCCCGGTGGACGGAGACTAGCGGGAGCCGGGGGAGCCGAGTCGCGCCATGACGTTCCTCGTCACGTCGTCGACGTCCGGCCACGACGTCGTGTCCACCTCGAGCAAGTCGCCGTCGAGCGGCAGCGGCTGCCACTCGTCCGCCGCCGCGCGCTCGGCAACCTCGTCGGCTGCTTCGCCGTCCCAGTGCACCGGATGCCGTTTGGCAGCGCGGTCGAGCATGCGCGCGCGCAGCAGCGCCGGCTCGGCGGACACATGCACCTGCACGATCCGGGCGGGCGGCAGTGCGCCGAAAAGCGCGGACTCGGCTGTGAAGTTGCCCTCGGCGATCACCGACACGCCGTTTTCGAGCAGCTCGTGGACGACGTGCGCGAGCAGTTCGAAGGTTGCCGCGCCGAGTGGTTGCGACTCGGATCGTCCACGGATTGCCAGTGCCTCGCCGAGCACCTCCTTCAGGCCGTCCTTTGCGATCAGCGGCAGACCGAGGCGGTCACGAAGTGCGGCTGCGATCGTGGACTTTCCGGAACCGGGCGGCCCGGTCACCACGATCAGCATGGGCACGTCTGTGGAGTTCTGCGGATGCGCCGGGCTCGTCACGCCGGAATTCTTTCGCACATGCCGCTCTGGTTGCTCGGGGTGCTCATCTGCTCGATCGTGTGGGTGCTCGGCACGATCGTCGTCGTGCTGGGCGCGACGTGGCTCGTCCGCCACGAACCGCACTGACGGAGGCGCCGCTCGACGGCATTTACCGATCAGCCATCTAGGCGCCGAGCAGCTTGCGCAGTACGTACTGGAGGATGCCGCCGTGCTGGAGGTACTCGCGCTCGCGCGGCGTGTCGAGGCGCACGCGCGCGTGAAATTCCCGCTCGTCGGCGCGAACGGTCACCCGGTCCGCCTCGCCGTTCTCCACGCCGGTGATCGAAAAGAGCTCGCGCCCGGTCAGCCCGAGCGACTCCGGCGACTCGCCGTCCTCGAACTGCAAAGGAAGGATCCCCATCATCAGGAGGTTCGAGCGGTGAATGCGCTCGTACGACTCGGCGATCACGGCCCGCACCCCGAGCAGGTTCGGGCCTTTCGCCGCCCAGTCGCGCGACGAGCCCGAGCCGTACTCCTTGCCCGCCAGGACGATGAGCGGCGTCCCCTCGGCCAGGTAGCGCTCCGACGCGGCGAAGATGGTCGTCTCCTCGCCCGACGGGAGATGCGCCGTCCACGTCCCCTCCGAGCCGGGGACGAGCTTGTTGCGCAGGCGGACGTTGGCGAACGTGCCGCGCACCATGACCTCGTGGTTGCCGCGCCGCGCGCCGTACGAGTTGAAGTCCTTGCGCTCGACGCCGTGCTCGACGAGGTACGCCCCGGCAGGCGAGTCGACCTTGATCGACCCGGCGGGCGAGATGTGGTCGGTCGTCACCGAGTCTCCCAGCCAGACGAGCACTCGTGCGTCGACGACGTCCGGCACGACGCCCGGCTCGCGCGACATCCCCTCGAAGTAGGGCGGCTGCCGCACGTACGTCGAGCCGGGCTCCCAGCGGAACAGCTGTCCTTCGGGCACCGGAAGCGCGCGCCAGGCGTCGTCCCCGGTGAAGACGTCGTCGTACGTCTCGGCGAACTGCTCGGCCCGCACCGACGACGCGATCGTCTCGCCGATCTCTCGCGCGCTCGGCCAGATGTCGCGCAGGTACACCTCGCCGCCGTCGCTCGCGGCGCCGATCGGCTCCGTCTCGAAGTCGATGTCCATGCGGCCGGCGAGGGCGTAGGCGACGACGAGCGGCGGTGATGCCAGGTAGTTCGCCTTCACCTCGGGGTGGATCCGCGCCTCGAAGTTGCGGTTTCCCGAGAGCACCGAGCAGACGACGAGGTCGCCCTCGCTGATCGCAGCCGAGATCTCGTCGGCGAGCGGGCCCGAGTTGCCGATGCACGTCGTGCACCCGTAGCCCACGGTGTTGAACCCGAGCTGGTCGAGGTAGGTCTGCAGACCGGCCTGTTCGTAGTAGCGCGTCACGACCTTCGAGCCCGGTGCGAGCGACGACTTGACCCACGGCTTGCGCTGGAGGCCGCGCTCGATCGCCTTCCGTGCCAGCAGACCCGCTGCGACCATCACCTGCGGGTTCGACGTGTTGGTGCAGGAGGTGATCGCCGTGATCACGACCGAGCCGTGATCGAGCTCGTAGTCGGAGCCGGCTACAGGCACGCGGTGATGGCCCTCGTGCGCCGCCGTGACCACGGAGCCGTCGTCGGGCAGCGGCTCACCCGCGGGCTGTTGCTCGGTCGTGGGATCGGACGCGGGGAACGTGTCGGCCACCGCGCGATCGTGTGACCCGTTCCGGTAGTCGGCGCCGAACGAGCCCAGCGTGTCGATGAACGACTGCTTCGCAGCCGCGAGCGGCACGCGGTCCTGCGGGCGGCGCGGACCTGCGAGGGACGGCTCGACGTCTCCGAGATCGAGCTCGACGACCTGCGAGTAGGTCGCATGGTCCGACGGGTCGTGCCAGAGCAGGTTCTCCTTGCAGTACGCCTCGACGAGCGCAATACGCTCGGGGCTGCGCCCGGTCAGAGCGAGGTAGTCGAGCGTCACCTGGTCGACCGGGAAGAAGCCGCACGTCGCGCCGTACTCGGGCGACATGTTCCCGAGCGTCGCCCGGTCGGCGAGCGGCAACGAGGGTACGCCCGCGCCGAAGTACTCGACGAACTTCCCGACGACCCCGGTCTTGCGCAGGATCTCGGTCACGGTCAGCACCAGGTCCGTCGCGGTCGCCCCTTCGGGCAGCGCCCCGCTCAGCCTGAAGCCGACGACCTGCGGCACGAGCATCGAGAGCGGCTGGCCGAGCATCGCGGCCTCCGCCTCGATGCCACCGGCGCCCCAGCCGAGGACGCCCAGGCCGTTGATCATCGTCGTGTGCGAGTCGGTCCCGACGAGCGTGTCGGGGAAGGCGACGCCGTCGCGGTCCTCGACCACGCGCGCGAGGTACTCGAGGTTGACCTGGTGGCAGATGCCCGTTCCGGGCGGAACGACCTTGAACCCGTTCAGCGATTCCTGGCCCCAGCGCAGGAAGAGGTAGCGCTCGTGGTTGCGCTCGAACTCGAGCTCGACGTTGCGGCCGAACGCGCCGCGCGAGGCGAACGCATCCACCTGGACCGAGTGGTCGATCACGAGCTCGGCCGGGATCAGCGGATTGATCTTCTCCGGATCGCCGCCGAGATCGGCCATCGCGTCCCGCATCGCGGCGAGGTCGACGACGGCAGGCACGCCGGTCAGGTCCTGCAGCAGGACGCGCGACGGCGAGAACGAGATCTCGCGGGACGGCTCGGCTTTCGCATCCCAGCGCGCAACCGCCTCGACGTCCTCCTCGCCGCCGTTGCGCAGCACGTTCTCGAGCAGCACCCGGAGCGTGTAGGGCAGGCGCGCGATGTCGTAGGAGGCCTGCAGCGCATCGAGCCGGAAGATCTCGTACGAACGGTCTCCGACTTGCAGCTGGGACGGCGAGGCCATTGCCCCGATTGAAGCAGACGCGCGAGAGCGGCCGCCCTGGCAAACTCGCGGTGTGACGATGGAGCGGCACATCGTCGGCCTCGGCGGCGGGGGCGACACACCGGAGCAGACCCGTCTGCTCCACGACTACGTCCTGGGCCTGACCGGGAAGCCCAGCCCGAGGCTCCTCTACATCCCCACCGCGGTCGCCGAATCGGCCGAGGCGATCGTCGGGTTCTACGAGCGCTTCCGCGGCCTGGCCGACCTCAACCACCTCTGCACCTTCCCGTGGCCGCCCGCCGATCTGCGCGACGTGATCCTCTCCCAGGACGCCATCTGCGTCAGCGGCGGCAACACCGCGAACATGCTCGCGATCTGGAGGACACACGGGATCGACGAGCTGCTCCGCGAGGCCTGGGAGAGCGGGGTCGTGCTCTGGGGCGCGAGTGCCGGGATGATCTGCTGGTTCGAGGGCGGAGTGACCGACTCGTTCGGCCCGCAGCTTGCCGGGATGGACTGCCTCGGCTTCCTGCCCGGGAGTGCCTGCCCCCACTACGACGGGGAAGAGCAGCGGCGGCCGAGATACCGCGAGCTCGTCGACGCGGGGTTCCCCGAGGGAATCGCCGCCGACGATGGTGTCGGGCTCCACTACACCGGTGCCGAGCTGGCGGAGATCGTGACGTGCCGGCCGGGTGCCACGGCCTATCGCGTCACCCGCGCAGGTGAGGAGAAGCTGCCTGCGCGAGAGCTCGGTTAGGGGCAGGACGACAGCGCGTCGTCGAGCGCGCGGAGGTCGTCCTCGTCGTTGTATCCCTCAACCGAGACGCGCAGCACCCAGCCGTGCGGCGTCTCGAACACGGGCACCTCGATCCGGTGCTCGTCGTAGAGCCGTCGCTGGAGGGCGGGCGGGTCTGCGTGGTCGATGCGAAGGCCTCGCATCTGCACGAAGTCGTCGGTCAGCGGCTCGAGCCCGAACTCGTACGCGGCCAGCAGGTCGTGGCAGTGCCGCCGCACCGCCGGCCAGTCGTGCTCCGCCTGGAAGTCGATCGCGCCGGCACCGCCGGGTACGCCGACGGGTCCCGCGTTCCCTGGCAGCGGTGGAGCTCGGGGAACGACGCCCCGTCGAGCCAGTCCCGGGCCGCACAGCCACTTGTGGTAGTTGCCGGCCGGCGTAGATGTCCGCGCCGAGTACGTCGAGGTCGAGAGCGATCTGGCCGGGGGCGTGCGCGCCGTCGACGATCGACAGCGCCCCTGCCGAGGGCGAGGAACTCCACCGGCTGCCGTTCGAGCCCGCGCTGAATCCGTTGGTAGGCCTCGAACACCGGCGCCGGGCAGGCGCCGAACGAGCCGTGGTTCAGGAAGACCACGCCGGGGTCGAGGAGGAACTGGTCTCGCAGCACTCTTAACTGCCTTTTAATCGCCGCACACAGACATTGAACTTCCTGCGGTTATAACGGGACACGTGGCTCGTAGCCGCCTCCTCTCTGCCCGCGCCGTCGAGCTCCTCGTCGTCGCAGTCGCCGGCGCCGCCCTCGCGCTCGGCGGCGCAGCTGCATTCGGCAAGCTCGGCGCCACCACGACGGTCGAGCAGGTGACGCGGTCGACGGGCATCGTCACCACCTCGCAGACCACGACGAGCGGGAAGGCGCTGACGGCGGAGCAGATCTACCGGCGCGACGCTCCCGGTGTCGTCCAGATCACCGCGACGTCGGTCTCCCAGGTGTCCACCGACCCGTTCAACCTGCTGCCGACCACTCCGCAGACGAGCGAATCGCTCGGGTCGGGCTTCGTGATCGACAAGGCCGGTCACATCGTCACGAACTACCACGTGATCCAGGGCGCGAAGAAGGTGCAGGTCTCGTTCTCCGGCCAGGACGAGATCACCGCCACGGTCGTCGGCAAGGACCCGTCCACGGACGTGGCGATCCTCAAGATCGACGCACACGCGCGGGCGCTCACTCCGCTCGAGCTCGGCAACTCCGATGCCGTCGTCGTCGGCGATCCGGTCGATGCGATCGGCAATCCGTTCGGCTTCACGCGCACCCTCACGACAGGTGTCGTCAGCGCGGTGCAGCGCCAGATCGAGGCGCCGAACTCGCTGCCGATCGACCACGCGATCCAGACGGACGCCGCGATCAACCACGGCAACTCGGGCGGCCCGCTGATCGATGCCGAGGGGCGCGTGATCGGGGTCACGTCGCAGATCTCCACCGGGACGACTGGAGGGCAGGGGAACGTCGGTATCGGCTTCGCGATCCCGATCAACACCGTGCGAAACGTCGCCGCTCAGATCATCTCGAGCGGCAAGGCAGAGCATGCGTTCCTCGGGCTGGATGCCGCGCCGGTGACCCCGCAGCTCGCCAAGCTCTTCCACCTGCCGTCGAGCAGCGGCCTGCTGATCCAGGACGTCACGGTCGGGAGCGGCGCCGACAAAGCGGGGCTCAGAGAAGGCAAGACGACCGTTGTCGTGCAGGGCGAGAGCTACCAGGTCGGCGGCGATCTGATCGTCGCGATCGACGGGACGCCGGTGTCCACCTACCAGCAGCTTCGCGACGCGATCTCGCGGCGCAAGCCGGGCGACAAGCTGAAGCTCGAGATCTACCGCAACGGCTCCAAGAAGACGGTCACCGCCACGCTCGGCCAGCGAGGCTGAGCCGGGCGCGGCCCCGCGCCGGTCTGCTGTCCTTCCCCCGCTACCTTGTGCCCGATGGAGCGCGGGCAGATCGTCCTCGAGCACACGGTTGTCGAGGGTGAAGAGGAGCTCTGGCAGGAGGACGGCGGGGACTACGAAGGGTGGTTCTGCGTGCGCACGGACCCGTTCCCGTGCCCGGCGTCCGGCTGCTCCTTCGTCGCGGAGTTCATGACGGCCGCCCACCTGATCCTCGTGTGGCAGGAGCTGGACGACATCAACCTGCTCCGCCACGCCGCGCGGGCCCGCGACGTGGGCCGCAACCCGCGCGTCACCGGCTATCGCTCGGAGTTCGGGCCCAGCGCGTCGTACTACGCGTGGGTCGCAGCGGGCCGCCCGGTGCACGGGGTCAAGGCACACACCCAGTCGTGATCGGCGAGCAGCGGTTCGGCGAGACCCCGCCGTTCTCGCTCGGCGTCGAGGAGGAGCTGATGATCCTCGACGCCGAGACCTTCGGACAGGTCGCCGCGGTCGACCGGATCCTGCGCGGCGTCGAGGGCCTCGTGCTCCCAGGTTCCCTGAAGACCGAGCTGTTCGCCTCGGTCTTCGAGATCAACACGAATGTCTGTACGACTGCGGAGGAGATCGACGAGGCGCTGCCGGCGCTGCGCCGTGCTGCGGCAGCGGCGGCCGCGGCGGAGGGGCTCGCGATCGCCGCCGCGGCGACGCACCCGTTCGCCCGCCCCGAGGCCCAGCCGATCGTCAAGGAGGAGCGGTACGTGACGTTCGTCGGCTACGGCGGCATCTCGGTGCGCCGCCAGGGCGTCCAGGGGCTGCACGTGCACGTCGGCATGCCGTCGGGCGAGGACTGCTGGCGTTGTCTCGAGGCGATCGTCCCGTGGCTCCCGGTCGTGCTCGGCATGTCGGCAAACTCTCCCTGGTTCGCGGGCGAGCTGAACGGAATGGCGTCGAACCGCGCACCGATCCTCGCCGAGCTGCCGCGCGCAGGCGCACCGCCCGCGTTCGCCTCGTACGAGGAGTGGGAATCGTGGGTCGGCCGGCTCGCGCAGCTCGGGGTCGCCGAGGACTACACGCGAATCTGGTGGGACGTCCGACCGCATCCGAAGCTCGGGACGCTCGAGGTGCGCGTGCCCGACCAGCCGACGGACGTCCGGCTCTCGGCGGCGTTCGCCGCGCTCCTGCAGGCGCTGTGCGCGACCGCGCTCGCGGGCGTGCTGCCGGAGAACGGCCTGCTGCTGGCCGACCGTGGCCGCGCCGACTACAGCCAGAACCGCTGGTCGGCGGCGCGGTTCGGGCCCCGCGCCCGGTTCGTGCATCCGGACGGCAGGAGCTATGTGCCGGCCGCCGAGCTCGGCGCCGAGCTCCTCGAGCTCGTTCGGCCGGCGGCGCAGGAGCTCGGCGGCGCCGGGCTCCTCGTGCGCCTCGACCCCGCGGCCTGTGAGGCCGACCTGCAGCTCGAGCAGGAATCCCCGCACGCGGCGGCGGCGGATCTCGTCAACCGCTCGCTAGGCTGACGTCGTGGCTTCGGTCTCCGAGACGATCCAGGTCAGCGGCATTCGCTGCGAGAAGTGCGTGCTGCGCCTGGCGAAGACGCTCGAGGGCACCGAGGGGCTCGAGGCTGCGAACGCCAACCTCATGGGCCAGGTCATGCTCACCTACGACGACGGCAGGACCTCCCGTGCCGCGATCGTCGAGGCGATGGCGCGGGGTGGGTTTCGCGAGCAGCAGTTCATCTGATTTTTTCCGGGAATCCAGCGCCTCTGGTGAGCGTTTATGCCCCTGCTAGGGTGGCCGCCGGATGAGCGACAGCGCATCGTCAGCCGCCGACAGCCGTAGGCTCGCCCAGGAAGCGAGGGACCGTGTTCGCTTCGAAGAGGAGGCGCTGGAGTTGAGTGACCAGGTCTACCGCGTGGCCCGCCGTCTCGTGGGCTCCCGTGAGGAGGCCGACGACCTCGTGCAGCAGACGTACGAGCGCGCCTTCCGTTCGTGGCGCCAGTACACGCCCGGGACGAATCTCCGGGCCTGGCTGCTGCGGATCCTCACGAATCTGAACATCGACCGCGGGCGCCGCCAGCAGCGCACGCCGCAGACCACGTCGCTCGACAACGAGGCGGGCGACTACTTCCTCTACGACAAGCTCGCGTCGCAGGTGCCCGACGAGAACCCGGACGAGGAGCGCGTGCTCGAGCGGCTGAGCCAGGACTCGATCGTCGAGGCGCTCGCCGACGTCCCCCACGACTTTCGCGACGCGATCGTGCTCGTCGACATCGGCGAGTTCTCCTACGCCGACGCCGCGCAGATTCTCGACATCCCGATCGGGACCGTCATGTCGCGATTGCACCGCGGCAGGCGTATCCTGAAGAAGAACCTCGCCGACAGAACGGTGGCTGCATGACCGGGGCGCTGGAGATGAGCCGTAGGCTCGACGGAGGCTCACAGAGGGCGGAGGCGGCGGCTTGGCCGGCGCCGGAGATGAGCCGTAGGCTCGACGGAGGCTCACAGAGGGCGGAGGCGGCGGCTTGGCCGGCGCCGGAGATGAGCCGTAGGCTCGACGGAGGCTCACTGAGAGCGGAGGCGGCGGCTTGGCCGGCGCCGGAGCGGGAATGATCGACTGGTGCGACAAGTGCGAGGAGATGATGCAGCCGTTCCTCGACGGTACGTTGTCGGACCGCGAGGTCCAGGAGGCCGAGGCGCACCTGGAGAAATGCAGCTGGTGCGCAAAGCGGTACCACTTCGAAGAGCGGCTGCGGCATTACGTGCGCGTCGCGGTCACCGAGCCGATGCCGCCCGAGCTGAAGGCGAAGCTCTTGGCGCTGCGCACGCCGCTCGACGCCTAGCCGCGGACGTCGACGTCGCCGGGCGGCCGCAGGTCCGAGCAGTCCACGAGCACGGGATCGAGCGCCCGCCCGCCTGCATCGGGGACCTCGCCCCAGGCGCTGCGTGCGAGCACGACCGGATGGCTGCGGGTGCCGTCGTAGCTCGCGGCGACGACGGGCTCGTCACGGCCGAGCACCCGCTCGACGGCGCGCGGATCGAGGTCGGGCCCGTCGGCGAGCACGATCACCGCCCGCTCGACCTCGGCGCCGAGGGCTGAAAGGCCGCATCGCAGCGAGGCTCCGGGGCCGACGGCCCAGTCCGGGCAGGCGACGACGCGTGCCCCGGGGACGTCGAGGGTGTGTGCTCCTTCGACGACGACGATCTCCGTGACGCTCGTCTCCGCCAGCGCGGCCAGCACCGCAGGGAGGAGCTCGCGCTGCTTGACGCCGCCGTAGCGCGTCGAGGCGCCGGCCGCGAGGACGACCGCGCTAGCCGACGTGGGCGGTCGCCTTCTCGATCTCGACGACCGCCGTCGGGGTGCCGGCGTTGCCCGACGCGGGATCGCCCAGCTTGCCGATCCTCTGGACGACCGGCAGGCCGCGCACGACCTTGCCGAGCACCGCGTATTCGGGCGGCAGCCCGGCGTTCGCCCCGGTCACGACGAAGAACTGGCTGCCGGCGGTGCCGGCGGGCTGGCTCGCCGTCTTCGCCATCGCCGCCGACCCGAGGGTGTACTGCGTGGAGGCAGGCGGCGGATCGACGGTCGTGTAGCCGGGGCCGCCGGTGCCGCTCGCGGTCGGGTCGCCGCCCTGGATCACGAACCCCGGGATGATCCGCGGGAAGATCGTGTGGTCGAAGAAGCCCTTCTGGGCGAGGCTGAAGAACGACGCCGTGGTGTTCGGCGACGTCTTCACGGCGAGCCGGATCGTGAAGCTGCCGCAGTTGGTGAGGAACGTCACGTCGTAGGTCTTCGACGGGGAGAGCTGCGTCGTCGGCTTCGGCTCCTGCCGGGCCTTCGCCGGCGGCGTGGACACGGGAATGCAGCCGGTGGCCGGATCCGTCGTCGTGGCCTGCGACGACTTCTTCGACCCGCCGCACGCAGCGAGCCCGAGCGCGAGCACGGGCACGAGGGAGAGCTGCAGGGCGCGGGCCTGCATCGTCATGACTTCCCCCCGAGCTCGGCGACGGCTCGTGCGACGAGTGCTCTGGCCACGTCCACCTTGTACGCGTTCCGCGGCAGGGGCGTGGCGGCGTCGACGTCTCCTGCCAGGAGCCAGGGGATCGGAGCGACGCCTGCCAGCGCGACCCGCGTCTCGTCGCCGGCTCGTGCGGCGGCGACGCCGACGAGCGGGAAGGCCCAGCGCTTCCGCTCCATCGCCTTCAGGTAGACCGATCCGTCGGCCGGCGGCAGCTCCACCGAGAGCAGCAGCTCGCCCGGTTCGAGCGTCGTCGTCCGGCGGTCGTCCTCGGTCGGGAGGCGGTAGAGCTCGGAGACGGGCAGCTCGCGCCGGTTCGTGCGCAGCCGGGCGTCGAGCGCGAGCAGAGCTGCGGCCACGTCGGAGGGATGCGCGGAGGCGCAGAAGTCGTTCGCGAAGATCGCATGCTCGCGATGCTCGCCCTCCTGCGCGAAGCACTCGTCTCCGCCGTGGAGGCGGCACGGCCACTTCAGGCGCCAGTACCAGCAGCGGGTCGCCTGCAGCAGGTTCCCGCCGAGCGAGCCGGCGTTTCGCAGCTGCGGGCTTGCGGCGAGCCGGCAGGCCTCGCGCAGGGCCCGAGGGATCCCGGGCGCGCGTTCGAGCTCCGCGAGCGTCGTGCCGGCGCCGATCGTCGCCCCGTCGATGCCGCGCGGCACCACGGCGCGGACATCGACGAGCAGTTCGGCACGCACGATCCCGCTGCGGAGCAGGGGCACGAGCTCCGTGCCGCCGTGGAGCGGCGTGCCGCCGTCGAGGTCGAGGCTAGACGCGCGCCGGAGCTCCAACCTTCTCCTTCGCCCTCGCCTCGGCTTCGCGCAAGGCGCGCAGCATCTCCTCGCGCGAGATCGGCAGCCGGTGCACCTCGGCTCCGGTCGCGTCGCGGATCGCGTTCGAGATCGCCGCGGCGGTGGGGATGATCGGCGGCTCGCCGAGCCCTTTCGAGCCGAGGTTCGTGAGCTGTGCATCCGGCTCGTCGATGAGCTCACTGACGATCACGGGCACATCGGCGAACGTCGGGATCTTGTAGGCGTCGAGGCTCGTCGTGAGGATCTGGCCCGTGCGCGGGTCGTGGAGACGATGCTCGGAGAGGGTGTGACCGATCCCCTGGATGATCCCGCCCTCGATCTGGCTCGAGGCTCCGAGCGGGTTGATCACGCGCCCGACGTCGTGCACCGCCGCGATGCGGTCGACCCAGACCTCGCCGGTCTCGACGTCGACCGCCACCTCGGCCACCTGGACGCCGAAGGTCAGCACCTGCATGCCGGTGGGGTTCGGGCCGCGGCCGCCCTTGCCGAGGATCTGCGCGCTCTCGAGCAGGCCGACGATCTCCTCGAGCGGTGCGTCGGGTGTCCCGCGCTGCTCGGCGATCTCCTCGATCTGTCGCCGGGCATCGGCGGCTGCGGCGCGAACTGCCGGCCCCATCGAGGGCGTCGTCGACGAGCCCGCCGAGATCGAGGCGAACGGCCCGCGGGCCGAATCGCCCAGCGAGACGGTGACGTGCTCGAGCGGGATGCCGAGCTCCTCGGCGGCGATCTGGGCCATGGCGGTGCGCGTGCCGGTGCCGATGTCCTGCATCGCCGTCACCACCGTCGCGCGGCCGTCCGACCCGACGCGCACCCACGCGTAGCTCGGCGGCCCGCCGCCGCCGTACCAGATCTGCGATGCCATCCCGACACCGCGCTTCACCGTGCCGCTCGAGCGCGCCCGCACCTCATGCCGGCGCTCCCAGTGAGGCTCGGCGCGCCGGTAGCACTCGAGCAGGTTCTTGCCGCTGTAGGGGCGGCCGTCGGCGGCGTCGTGGTTCGCGTGGTTGCGGCGCCGGAGCTCGAGCGGATCGATGTCGAGCCGGGCCGCGAGCACGTCGAGGAGCGACTCGAGCCCGAACGTCCCCTCGACGAACCCGGGCGCACGGAACGCCTTCATCGGCGGCTGGTTGATCTTCGCCGCCCACGTCGTTGTCTTGACGTTCTCGCAGGCGTAGAGCATCTGCATCGGCCCTTCGACCGGGGAAGACCAGCCGCCCCAGCCGGTCGAGTTCACGTAGTCGCCGCCGAGGGCCGTGAGCGTGCCGTCGGCACGCGCGCCGATCGTCAGGCGCTGCCTGGTGGCGTTGCGGTTGCCCGTCGCGAGGTTCTCCTCGCGCCGCGTCAGCGCGCAACGGACGGGCCGGTGCGTCCGCCTCGCGAGCTCGATCGCGATGTACGTGTAGTCGTCCGGCTCGTTCTTCGAGCCGAAGCCGCCGCCCATGTAGTTGCACACGACGCGCACCTTGTCGGCGGGGAGGCCGAGCTTGCCCGCGATCGAGTCGCGGACGCCCCAGATGTACTGCGTCGAGATGAAGACCTCGAGCGAGTCGCCGAGCCACTGCACCACAGCCTGGTGGGTCTCCATCGAGTTGTGCAGCACGACCTGGGTCGTGTACTCACCGGTGACGACGACGTCCGCCTCCGAGAGCCCCCGCTCCAGGTTGCCGCGCTCCCGCACCCGCGGCTCGCCGAGCAGCTGCCCGCGCGCAACCGCTTCATCCGGGTCGGTGACGACCTCGAGCTGCTCGAAGTCGACCTTGATCGCATGGAGGCCGGCGCGGGCCTGCGCGAACGTGTTCGCGCAGACGGCCGCGACCGCGGCGCCCTGAAAGCCGCACTCGTCGTTCAGCACGTCGACGTCGCCCGGCCCGACGGCTGCGTGCACGCCCGGCAGCGCGAGCGCCGGTGCGAGGTCGATGCTGCGGACGCGGGCATGCGCGTAGGGCGAGCGCAGCACTGCGGTGTGCAGCATCCCCGGCAGCTGCAGGTCGGCGGTGTAGACGGCCTCGCCGCGGGCGCGCTCGAGGCCGTCGATCCGCGGTGTCGGCCGGCCCACGATCTCGAGCGGGCCCGCCGGCCATTGCTCCAGCGCGTCCTCCTCGACGACGAGCCAGACCTCCTCGTACCGGCCCTCGACCTCCTTCTCGGTGCGGATCAGTCTTGCCACGTGCGAATCGCCTCCTCGATCTTCGGGTACGTGCCGCAGCGGCAGAGATTTCCGGCCATACCGTGCCGGATCTCCTCGGTGCTCGGGCTCGGTGTCGCCGTGACGAGCGCGACGGCACTGACGATCTGTCCCGGCGTGCAGAAGCCGCACTGAAGCGCGTCCTCCCTGACGAACGCGTGGACCATCGGGTGGTCGCGCAGCCCCTCGATCGTCGTGACCTTCGAGTCGCCGACGCTGTGCACGAGCGTGATGCACGACAGGGTCGGGGCGCCGTCGACCAGCACCGTGCAGGCGCCGCAGTGCCCTTCGGCACAGGCGATCTTCGTTCCCGTGAGCGAGAGCTCGTCGCGGAGCGTTTCCGCGAGCGTCGTACCGACCTCCGCGTGCACCTCGTACGTGTGCTCGTTGACGTGGAGCTCAGGCAGCGGTGACCGCCTCGATGTCGGCGATGTGGATCAGCCGGTGCGTCAGCCGGATCAGGAGGCGCTGCTCGACCTCGTCCTCGAGCGTCGGGATCGAGAGCCACAGGTCGCGCGCCGCCTCGAGCAGCTCGCGGATCCGGTCGACGTCGGCGGCGTGCCCGTTGCGCTCGGCGCAGGTGTTGATGGCCAGGCCGAGGACGCCGATCGTGTCGGGCTGCCGGGTCCAGAGGAGCGGCGTCGCCATCGAGAGGTACTGGTGGATGCGCGCCAGCTGCATGGGCTGGGTGTACAGCTCGCTCCCGACCGGCGTCGTCGGCTCGGGCAGATCGTGCCCGTCAGCGAGCGCGTTCCCGGTGCCGCCGAGCATCCCGCGCAGCTGCGCGTCGGAGTAGCCCGCGTACTGCGCCGTCTTGAGCGCGATGAGGAGCGACGACGGCTGCTGGCCGTAGGGATAGTCGCTCGCGTAGACGACCTGCTCGGGCGGCACCTGGCGGTAGAAGTCGAGCAGGTCGATCGGGCTCCACGTCGAGGTGTCGAAGAGCACGCCCTTGCGGCCGGCCATGCAGCGGGCGAGCTCGGCGAGGTCGGCGATGCCGGCGTGGGCGATGATCAGCCTCGCCTCGGGATAGCGGTCGACGAGGGCGCGCAGGCCGGCGGCGATCGGCGGCAGGCCGCGGCCGCCGTGGATCAGGATCGGCACGCGCCGGTCGGCCGCGAGCTCGAACACCGGCCCCAGCCGCTCGTCGGTGGCGGTGAACTTCTGGGCCCGCGGATGGAGCTTGATCCCGCGGGCGCCGAGGTCGAGGCACCGACGAGCCTCCTCGATCGGCGTCTCGTTCAGGTCGAGGCGCACGAACGGGATCAGCCGGCCCTCGCTCCGCGCCGCGAACTCGAGCGTGCGGTTGTTGGCGGCGCTGAAGGCAGGGTGGTGGTCGGCCTCGTCGAGGCAGAACATGAAGGCCCGCGAGAGGCCGTACTTGGCCATCAGCGCTTCGAGCTGGTCGTAGTCGCCGACCATGCCGTCGATGTCGTGCCCGAGGTGGAGGTGGGCGTCGAAGATGTCCGTCCCCGCCGGCAGCAGCTCGCTCAATTCGGCGTCGTAGCGCTCGATCAGCGCCTGTGCTCTGTCGCGCGGCTCCACCAGCTGGATCCTAGTTAGAGTCACCGGCATGCCAGACGTCCTCATGTTCGGCGACACGTTTCGCTCACCCGAGCTCCGCCATGAGGTGCCGCTCGGCATCCCGGACCCGTTCCTCTACGCCGAGCGGGGCGGGGTCAGGCACATCCAGATCGGCTCGATGGAGGTGCCGCGGCTGGCCGCGCTCGGCCTCTTCGAGCTGCATCCGTCGGAGGAGTTCGGCTCGGACGAGCTGATCGCTGCGGGCCGCTCGAACGCCGAGGTTCGCGCCGAGGTGGTCTCGCGCGCGGTCAAGAGCCTCGGCGTGACGAGCGCCGTCGTCCCGGAGACGTTCCCGCTGTGGCTCGCCGACCGGTTGCGGGCAGACGGCGTCGAGCTCGTCGTCGATGCGAGCTTCTTCGACACCCGGCGGCGTGCGAAGACCGATGCCGAGCTCGCCGGGATGCGCCGTGCACAGCGCGCAGCCGAAGCCGGGATGGACACGGCGCGCGACCTTCTGCGCCGAGCGACCCCGAACGGGAAGAGCCTCCTGCTGGACGGCGACCCGCTGACGGTGGAGCGTGTGAAGTCGGCGATGGCGCAGACGTTCGCCGCACACGGCACGACCGCCGACGAGTTCATCGTGGCGCCGGGCGCCCAGGGCGCTGTCGGCCACGACATGGGGTCGGGCGTGATTCACGCGGGGGTGCCCATCGTCGTCGACATCTGGCCGCGCGACAACGAGTCGTTCATCTACTGCGACATGACGCGCACGTTCGTCGTGGGCGACGTGCCCGAGGACGTGCGCACCTGGCACCGGCTCTGCAAGGCGGCGCTCGACCGCGCGATCTCGGAGATCAAGGACGGCGCCGACGGCCGCGCGATCTTCGACGGGACGTGCGAGATCTTCGAAGCGGCCGGCGAGCCGACTCAGCGGACGAAGGAGCAGGGAAAGCCGCTTGCCGACGGCTTCTTCCACGGGCTCGGCCACGGTGTGGGCCTCGAGGTGCACGAGCAGCCCGGCCTCGGGCTCGCGTCGAAGCTGCCGCTCGCGGCCGGCGACGTCGTCACGGTCGAGCCCGGCTGCTACAGGGCGGGCTACGGCGGTGTTCGTCTGGAGGACCTCGTGCTCGTCACCGCCGGCGGCGCCGAGAACCTGACGCAGTACCCCTACGAGCTCGAGCCGTGACGAACGCGAAGGACATCGACACGCTCCTCCTCGAGGAGCGGCGGTATCCGCCGTCGCCGGAGTTCGCGGCCCAGGCGAACGCGCAGCCGGGGATCTACGAGGAGGATTTCGACGCGTTCTGGGAGCGCGAGGGACGCGAGCGCGTCGCCTGGTTCGAGCCGTTCACGAAGCTGTACGAGTGGGAGCCGCCGTATGCCAGGTGGTACCTCGGCGGGAAGCTGAACGTGGCGTGGAACTGCCTCGACAAGCACGTCGAGGCGGGCCGCGGGGACAGCGTCGCCTACCACTGGGAGGGCGAGCCCGCAGACGACCGCCGTGAGCTGACCTACGCTGATCTGCTGGACGAGGTGACGAAGCTCGCGAACGGCCTGAAGGAGCTCGGCGTCGGCAAGGGCACACCGGTGGGCATCTACCTCGGCATGGTCCCCGAGGCGCCCGTTGCGATGCTCGCCTGCGCGCGGCTCGGCGCGCCGCACACCGTCGTCTTCGGCGGCTTCTCCGCCGACTCGCTCTCGGGCCGTCTCCAGGACATGAAGTGCGAGGTGCTGATCACGCAGGACGAGGCCTGGCGCCGCGGCGCGACGGTGCCGCTCAAGCGCACCGCCGACGAGGCGGTCGCCGTGTCGCCGAGTGTCCGGAACGTGATCGTCCTGCGGCGCACCGGCAACGACGTGCCCATGACCGCCGGGCGAGACCACTGGTGGCACGAGGTCGCCGTCGACGCGTCGCCCTGTCCGGCCGAACCGATGGGCCCCGAGGATCTGCTCTACCTTCTCTACACGTCGGGAACGACTGCCAAGCCGAAGGGAATCGTCCACACCACGGCCGGCTATCTCGTCGGCGTCGCGGCGACGCACCACTACATCTTCGACCTGAAGCGCGACACGGACGTGTACTGGTGCGCGGCCGACGTCGGCTGGGTGACCGGCCACAGCTACATCGTCTACGGGCCGCTCTGCAACGGCGCGACGTCGGTGATGTACGAGGGCACGCCGGACTTTCCCGACAAGGACCGCTGGTGGGACGTGTGTGAACGGTACGGCGTCACGATCCTCTACACGGCACCGACCGCGATCCGCTCGCACATGAAGTGGGGGCCGGAGCACGCCGCGAAGCACGATCTCTCGAAGCTCCGGCTGCTCGGATCGGTCGGCGAGCCGATCAACCCCGAGGCGTGGGTCTGGTACCACGAGCACATCGGCGGCGAGCGCTGCCCGATCGTCGACACCTGGTGGCAGACCGAGACCGGGATGATCATGATCACGCCGCTCCCGGGGATCACCACGACGAAGCCCGGCTCCGCGACGCGCCCGTTCCCCGGGATCGATGCGGCGATCTACAACGAGGCCGGCGAGGAGGTCGGCCCCGGCGGAGGTGGCTACCTGGTGCTGCGCAAGCCGTGGCCCGCGATGCTGCGCGGCCTGTACCAGGAGCACGGCCGGTACGTCGACACGTACTGGTCGCGCTACGGCGACGTCTACTTCGCCGGTGACGGCGCGCGCATCGACGCGGACGGCGACTTCTGGCTGCTCGGCCGCGTCGACGACGTGATGAACGTCTCGGGCCATCGCATCTCGACGATCGAGGTGGAGTCGGCGCTCGTCGACCACCACGACGTGGCCGAGGCTGCGGTCGCGGCGCGGAACGACGCGACGACGGGCCAGGCGATCGTCGCGTTCGTCACGCTGAAGAGCGGCGTCGAGCCGTCGGTCGCGAAGCTCGACGAGCTGCGCGACCACGTGGCCAAGAAGATCGGGCCGATCGCGAAGCCCGCGAACATCGTCTTCACGCCCGAGCTGCCGAAGACCCGCAGCGGAAAGATCATGCGGCGCCTGCTCCGCGACGTGGCCGAGCACCGGCCGCTCGGCGACACGACGACCCTCGCCGACCCGACCGTCGTCGCCGAGCTGCAGGCGCGGGGGGCGGACGAGCAGTCCAAGGAGGACTGAGCCGCAGAAACCACGGATGCCGCCCGATCGGGACCGGGAGACACTTCCGGTGTCGAATCGAGGAGGCTTCCCATGCTCAAGGCGGCACTGGAGTTCGAGATCGTCGACCTGCCGGAGGAGACCTTCGCGTTCGTCGTCAGGCGCGTCGCGCCGAACGAGGTCGGGGAGTTCATCCAGGGCGCGCTGGCCCGCGTCGCCGAGTTCGCAGCCGATCGCGGAGGCCCGCAGGGGCCGCCGATGGCGATCACCACCGCGCCGGACGAGTACGGCTCGCTCGTCGTCGAGGCGGGCTGGCCGGTGGCCGCGGACGCCGCACCGGCCGCGCCCGTCGAGATGCGGACGCTGCCGGCGACCCGAGCCCTGCGCCACCTTCATCCCGGCCCGTACGAGGAGCTCGGAGGCGAGCTCTACGCCGAGCTCTACGCAGCCGCGCACGAGCAGGGCCTCACGCCGACCTCCGCCCCGCGTGAGCGCTATCTGGGCGATCCCGCGGCGGGCCAGGAGCCGCTGACCGAGATCGTCTGGCCGCTCTAGGCGCGGGCTACCCTGCGCGAGTGCTGACCGCCCTCGCTGCAGCGCTCGTGCTCGCCGCTGCGCCCGCGCAGACGGCGACCGTGCGCGTCCCCGTCGCGAACGTGTGGGAGGCGCCGAATGCCGGCCACCTCCCGCTCGACCCGCGTGTCTGGCCGACGCCCGCCGTCACCACCACCGAGCGCCGGGCCCTCGTCGGGCACATGCCGACGCAGGTGCTCTACGGAGAGACCGTGCGCGTGCTCGTGCGCCGGCCGGGCTGGACGAAGATCGCCGTCCCCGACCAACCGAGCCCGCTCGATGCGCGCGGCTACCCGGGCTGGGTGCGCTCGTGGCAGCTCGGGCCGGCGTTCGCGGCCCCGCTCGTCGTGACGGCACGGAGCGCGAGGCTTGCGAACGGCAGCGAGATCGGCTTCGGGACGCAGGTGCCGCGCGGCGCGGTCCCGGCGGCCGCGACCCGGCCGCTGCCGCGCACGCGAGCGGATCTGGTGCGCTCCGCGGAGCAGTTTCTCGGCCTCCACTACCTCTGGGGCGGGCTCTCGGCCTGGGGGTACGACTGCTCGGGGCTGACCTGGGCCGTCTACCGCACGCACGGGATCACGATCCCCCGGGACGCGGACGCGCAGTTTGCGGCGGGCACGCCCGTGTCGCTCGCCGCCATGCGCCCGGGCGACCTTCTCTTCTACGAGCACCCGGTTGTCGGCCACGTCGCCATGTACATCGGGGGCGGGAAGATGATCGAGGCGCCGAACTCGGCGAGCGAGGTGCGCATCGTCCCCGTGCGGACGAGCGACTTCCGGGGCGTCCGCAGGTTCTTCGGTGTCTGACACCTAAGTGTCGGACACGGTTTCGAAGCTTGGTCTCGCAGGAGCAATCGCGATCTTGCTCTTCGCGACGATCGGCCAGCTCTCGCACGATCACCACGTCTCGCTCGCCGGCTACGCGGCGGACGCGCTCCCGCTGCTCGCCGCCTGGCTCGTGCTCGCGCGGATCACGGGCCGGTTCGTGCCGACATGGCTCGGCGGAGTCACGATCGGCGTGGCGATCCGCATGGTGGCGCTCGGCCACTACCACTGGAACGAGCTGGCGTTCCTCGCCGTCGCGCTGGTCTTCATCGGCGGGGTCGCGTGGCCCGTCTGGAAGCTGAGCGGCCGGTGAGCAACCGGAACCTGGTTCGCTCCGCGAACCAGGTTCCGGCGTTTTGAACTAGATCAGCGCCTCGAACTTCGACGCATCGTCGAACGGCCCGATCACGGCGAGGCGCATGCCCTGGCCGCCGATCACGTCCTGCGCGACGCGCAGCACGTCGTCGGCGGTGACGGCGTCGAGGCCCGCCAGCACCTCGGTCGGCTCGGCCGCCTTCCCTTCGAGCACCTCGCGGCGCAGCCCGAACGTGATCAGGCCGTTCGGGCTCTCGGTCTGCAGGACGAACCGTCCCTTGGCGAGCGCCCGCGCCTTCTCGAGCTCCTCGGCCGGCACGGCCTCCTCGGCGAGCTTGCGGAACTCGGTGGCGATCACCTCGACGGCCTCTTCCGACCGCTTCAGGTCGACGCCCGCCTGTGAGAAGAGCGACCCTGCGTCGGTGAACGCGGCGTTGAGCGCGTAGACGTAGTAGGCGAGGCCGCGCTGCTCGCGCACCTCGAGGAAGAGCCGCGACGACATGCCCGTGCCGAGCACGGTGCCGAGCAGCTGCAGCGCGTAGCGGTCGGGATGGCCGAGCGGATAGCTCGGGAAGCCGAGCGCGACGTTCGCCTGGTCGGAGTCCTTGCGGTGGATGCGCACCTTCGGCTCCGACGAGCGCTCGACCTGCGCCGGGGCGGGCGCGCCGCTGCCGTTGCCGGAGAGGTCGCCGAGCAGGCCCTCGAGCGTCGGCAGCAGGTCGTCGCCGATCATCCCCGAGACGCCGACGACCATGCGCTGCGGCGTGTACCAGTGACCGAGGTAGTCGAGGAACGTCTCTCGCGTGGCTCCCTTGATCGTCTCTCTGGTGCCGAGCGTCTCCCACCCGAGTGGGTTGGAGCCGAACACCAGCTCCTCGTAGACCGACGAGATGTAGTCGCGCGGCGTGTCGATGTACATGTTCATCTCTTCGAGGATCACGCCCTTCTCGCGCTCGAGCTCCTCGGCGTCGAACTTCGAGTTGCGCAGCATGTCCACGAGCACGTCGAGTGCGACGTCGCGCTGCTCCCCGGCGCAGCGGATGTAGTAGCCCGTGTACTCCTTCGACGTGAACGCGTTGAACTCACCGCCGATCTTGTCGACCTCCATCGAGAGGTCGCGCGCGGTCGGGCGCTTCTCCGTCCCCTTGAAGAACATGTGCTCCGCGAAATGGGCGATGCCGCGGTTCCCCGCGTCCTCGTAGCGCGAGCCCGCGGCCAGCATGATGTAACAGGCGACGGACTGGGCGTGCGGCAGCGGTGCTGTCAGCACGCGCAGGCCGTTCGACAGGGTGTGGCGCTGGTACACGCTCATCGTTGGAGTCTCCTTCGTCGGTTCGGAGGCGGGGCGGACCGGCACGCGGCCACCGGCGCGATGGTATAGAGACGGGTATGGCGGGCGAGACGAAGCAGGCGGTCCTGGCGCAGCCCGAGTGGCTGCGGGGCGTCCCGACCGACCGGCAGCTCCCGAGCGGCGCGCGCGTCGTCTTCACGGGCTGCGGCACCTCGTTCCACGCAGCGCAGACCGGTGGCGTCGCCATCCAGGCGCTGGAGGCGGCGATGAGCCCGCCGAGCGCGGACATCATGGTCTGCGTCTCGCACGAGGGCGAGACCGCGCTCACGATCGAGGCCGAGCGCTGGTTCGGCGGCGACGTGTGGCTCGTCACGGGCAATGCCTCCTCGCCACTTGCGGAGAACGCGGACGAGGTGATCGTCTGCACGCCCGACGTCGAGCGCTCGTGGTGCCACACCGCGAGCTACACGTGCGCCGTGGCGGCGATCGCCGCGCTGAACGGCGAGGACATCGGCTGGCTCCCGCCGGCGGTCGAGGATGCCCTTCGACTCGACGTCGAGGCACCCGCACAGGACCGGATCGTCGTCGCCGGCGCCGGCCGCGACTGGCCGACGGCGCAGGAGGCCGTGCTCAAGCTGCGGGAGGGCGCGCACGTCCCGGCCGAGGCGCACCACCTCGAACAGCTGCTGCACGGGCACCTGGCGGCGATCGACGAGTCGACGCGCGCGTTCGTGCTCGAGGGGGAGGGACAGGCGGCCGGCCGGGCGCACGATGCCGTCGCCGCGCTGGAGAAGCTCGGCTGCGAGACGACGCTCGTCCCGACGGTCCATCCGGTCGTCGACATCGTGCGCTTCCACCTTCTGACGCTGGCGGTGGCGGAGTCCCGTGGCGTCGATCCCGACCCGATCCGGCGCGAGCCGGGGTCGCGGTGGGCCGACGCAGCCGGCGCGGCGTATCCGTACTAGAGGCCCGGGCCGATGACGAACCTCGCCGACGCGGGCGTCCTGGAATCGATCGCGCTCCTCGCCCGGCGGGAGGCCTCGTCGCGGGAGCTCGCGGAGGCCTGCCTCGGCCGCATCCACGAGCGGAACGGCACGCAGAGCCACGACGGCGACGCTGCCTCGATCAATGCCTGGGTGCGCCTCTACGAGGACGACGCGCTCGCAGCCGCCGGCCGTGCAGATGCGAGGCTCGCTGCAGGAGACGCACCGGCGCTCTGCGGGGTTCCCGTCGGCCTCAAGGACCTCTACGCGGTCGCCGGGAAGCCGCTCACCGCCTCGAGCCGGCTGCTCGACGACGTCCCGGACCTGTCCTGCCCGGCCTGGCTGCGGCTCGAGGCCGCCGGCATGGTCCTGCTCGGGCACCTGCACACCCACGAGTTCGCGGCGGGCGGGACGACCGACCAGGTCGGCAACCCGTGGGCCCTCGACCGCTCGGCGGGCGGATCGAGCGGCGGCTCCGCTGCCGCCCTCGCCGCGCGCATGGTTCCGGCCGCGACCGGCACGGACACCGCGGGGTCGCTGCGCATCCCGTCTGCGGTCTGCGGCACCTCGACGGTCAAGCCGACGCGCGGCGCGGTGCCGACGCGTGGGCTCGTGCCGCTCGCACCGACGTTCGACCATGCCGGGCCGATGGCGCGGAGCCTTGCGGATTGCGAGCCGCTGCTCGGCGCGCTGGCCGGTATGGCGCCGCCGCAGCAGCGGCGGCAGCTCCGCCGCCTCGCCGTCTCGCCCAGGCTCGGGCTCGTCGAGGTCGACGCCGACGTGGCCGAGGGGCTCGACCGCGCGCTGGCCGGCTGCCGCGAGCTCGGCATCGAGATCGCCGACGTTTCGCCCCCCGACGTGGAGCTCGACCTCGGGCTCGTCTTCCTCGATCTCGTGTGTGCCGAGATGCTCGCCTACCACCGTCGGTTCGACGACCGCCGCGAGCTCTACCGCCCTTCGATCCGAGGCTTCATCGAGTACGCGGAGCGCGGCGCCCTGTCGGCCGAGGACTACGTCGGCGCGCAGGAGCGGCGTGCCGAGGCGGCGTTTCGCTGGCTCGACTGGTTCGCGGAGCACCGCGTCGACGCCGTGCTCGAGCCGACCGTTCCGATCGTGGCGCGGCCGCGCGGTCACGGGTACGACGAGCCGTTCACGGACGCCGCCGAGATCTCGTTCACGCACTACTGGAACTGGACCGGGTTCCCGGTCGCGGCGCTGCCGTCCGGCGTGGGCGGTCGCAGCGGCCTGCCCGTCGGGGTGTCGCTGATCGGCGCAGCCGGGTCGGACTGGGACCTGCTCGCCGCCGGGATCGCGCTGCAGGAGCGCCTCGGCCTCGCCGAGCCCGAGCGCTAGCTCAGGCGGGACAGCTCATCGAGCAGTGCGGCCACCTCGTCCTCGGTGTTGGTGTGGACGATCCCGATGCGCACGGCGCCGTCGGACAGGCCGAGCCGCTTCATGATCTCCACGGCGTAGTAGTTGCCGTCCCACACCGCGAACCCGCGCTCCCCGAGGCGGACCGCGGCGTCTCGCGGCGTGACGCCGCCGACGCCGATCGCGAACGTCGGCACCCGGTCGTCGAGCCCGTTGATCCCATGGAGGCGGCAGTTGCCGGGCAGCCCTTCGAGGAACTGCGCGCCCAGCGCGCGCTCGTGCTCCTGGACGAACTCCCAGCCCACGTCGTCCAGGTACTCGACGGCCGCGACGAACCCCGCGAGCAGCTCGTGCGCGAGCGTGCCCGTTTCGAACCGCCCCGCGACCGGCTCCTCGGGCGCGGGGCGCACCTTGTAGGGACGCCAGCTCTCGGCGAGCTCCCGGCGGATGTAGGCGAGCCCGAGGTGCGGGCCGTAGAACTTGTACGGCGAGCAGAGGAGCACGTCGGCACCGGCCGCTTGCACGTCGATCGGGCCGTGCGGCCCGTAGTGCACCGCGTCGACCCAGGCGAGCGCACCGGCGTCGTGGGCGAGGCGTGCGATCTCGGCAACGGGCGTGACCGTCCCGACCGCATTCGATGCCCAGGGAAACGCGACGACGCGCGTTCGCGCCGAGAGCAGCGAGCGGAGGTGGCCGAGGTCGAGCCGGCATTCGTCGTCGACCTCGCAGAGGTGCACGGTGAGCTGCCTGTCCCGTGCGAGCTCGAGCCACGGCGAGATGTTGCCGTCGTGATCGAGCCTCGTGCACACGATCTCGTCGCCCTCCCGCCAGTGCCGTGACGCGGTGCGCGACAGCGCGAAGTTCAGCGTCGTCATGTTCGCGCCGAACGCGACCTCGTCGACCGATGCGTCGAGGAACCCGGCTGCGGCCGCCCGCGCCCGGTCGACCAGGTCGTCGGAGCTCCGACTGGTCTCGAACGCGCCGCCCAGGTTCGCGTTGCCGCTGCGCAGGTAGCCCGCGACCGCCTCGATCACCGAGTCCGGCACCTGGGTCCCGCCCGGGCCGTCGAAGAACGCCAGCGGCCTCTGGAGCGCCGTGAACCGTGCGCGGACCGCGTCGATGGTCGTCGGAATGCGGGCTTCGCTCGCCACGGCTGAGACGCTATCTGGGTCCGTCCGGTCCCGGTCCTAGGGTGGCGGGCATGAGGCTCAGAACACTGACCGAGGCCGAGTGCTATGCGCGCATCTACGGCGGGCACAGCGATGAGCGGGTGAGCTTCGTGCGGCTCGTGCCGCGGCGCGGCCGGCGCAGCACCGTGGCGGGGGAGCAGCTGCGTGGAAGGTTCGAGGAACGGCTGGACGTCCACGGGCCGGAGGCCGAGGCGGCATGACGCGCACCTGCAGAACGTGGAACGCCCGCCGGCTGCCGAAGCAGGTCTCGGCGGGCCGCCGTCCCGCACCGCCCCTCCCGAGCTCGTGGGTCTGCACGGCCACCTGGACGCAGCGCGTGCCACGCTGTCGACCGCGTGGCAAGCTCAGCTGATTCCTCGTCGACCCCGAGCTCCGTCCCGGACGTCCTCGCGCCGGGCCTCGCCTGCGTCTTCTGCGGGATCAACCCGGGCCGGGTCTCGGATGCCGCCGCAGCCCACTTCGCCAATCCTCGGAACGACTTCTGGCGGCTCCTGCACGACGCCGGGTTCACCCCGCGGCTCTACGATCCGCAGGAGCAGTTCTCGCTGCTCGACCTGGGTTACGGCATCACGAACGCGGCGTACAGGACCACGCCCGGGTCGGGCGACCTGCGGCGCGGCGACTTCGATCCGGAGGCCTTCGACGACCGGATCGTGGCCGTCCGGCCGCGCGCGGTCGCGTTCGTCGGCAAGGAGGCGTACCGAGGCCTCTACCGCGACCGGCCGGAGCTCGGCCCTCAGCTGCATTCGATCGGGCCGACCGGGCTGTACGTGCTGCCGTCGACGTCGCCGGCGAACGCCGCCGTGCCGTACGACGAGCGCCTCACCTGGTTTCGCTCGCTGCGGCAGTGGCTGCAGCCGGTCGACCGCGAGGCGGTGCGGGCGCTCGTCATCGACCGGGACGACCGCGTTCTGCTCGTCCGGTTCTTCGGGCCGGGGCGCGACCGGTCATGGTGGGGAACGCCCGGCGGCGGGCTCGAGCCGGGCGAGACTCACGAGCACGCACTCGCCCGGGAGCTGCACGAGGAGATCGGACTGCAGGGATACGAGCTTGGCCCGCTCGCCTTCGAGCACATCGGCGAGTTCCCTTGGGCGAGGCAGCTCTATCGCCAACGGAACACGACGTACCTGGTTCGCGTGCAGACGCACGAGCCGGCGGCGAACGTCGACTTGTCGGAGGAGGGGGTGGTGGAGGTGCGCTGGTGGACGCTCGACGAGCTGGCGGCCTCGCGCGAGCAGTTCGCGCCCCCCGACCTCTTCGAGCGCGTGCGTACCCTGAGCTCGTGACCGCAGTCCTCGTCACCATCCATCTGCTGGCCGCGGGCATCTGGTTCGGAGGTTCGACCGCGCTCGTCTTCGTCGGCGTGCCGGCGATCCGGACGCTCGAGGGCGAGCCCCGCGGGCGCGCGATGAAGGCGGTCGGCCTCCGCTGGCGGCCGCTCGGCTACGGCGCGCTGATCGTCGCGGCGCTGACCGGCGTCGTGCTCGCCTCGCGCGACTGGCAGCACAGCACCGCGTTCCAGATCGTCCTCTGGACGAAGGTCGCCCTCTTCGCCTGCCTGCTCGTCGTCTCGTACCTGCACAACTTCGTGCTCGGGCCGCGGCTCCAGGCCGAGATCCGCGACGGTCTCGAGCAGCGGACGCGCCCGCGCCTCGTGCTCGTCGGCTGGCTCAGCTACGCGCTGACGATGACGCTGCCGATCCTCGGCGTCGTGCTGGCCAGGCTCGTCGACTGAGCCGTTCGGGCCTGCGACTCAGCTCCGCCAGCGGTTCGTGATCGGGGTGCGGCGGTCGCGGCCGAACGCCTTCGGCCGCAGCTTCACACCCGGCGGCGCCTGCCGCCGCTTGTACTCGGCGCGGTCGATCATCCCGACCGCGCGGTCGACGACGTCCGCGTCGAAGCCGTCCTGCGACAGCTCCTCGCGTGAGCGGTCGAGCTCGACGTACGCCTCGAGCACCCGGTCGAGTGCCGGATAGGGCGGCAGCGAGTCCTCGTCGAGCTGGTCCGCGCGGAGCTCGGCGCTCGGGGCCCGCTCGATGATCGAAGCGGGGATCACCTCGCGGCCGGAGCGCTCGTTCAGCCAGCGGGAGAGGCGGAAGACATCCGTCTTGTAGACGTCCTTGATCAGCGCGAAGCCGCCGGCGAGATCGCCGTAGAGCGTCGAGTACCCGACGGAGAGCTCCGACTTGTTGCCGGTCGCGATCACGAGCCAGCCGAACTTGTTCGAGAGCGCCATCAGGAGCGTGCCCCGGATGCGCGCCTGCAGGTTCTCCTCGGTCAGGTCGCTGTCGCGGCCTGCGAAGTGCGCGCTCAGCGCGGACGTGAACGCGTCGACCATCGGCTCGATCGCGATCTCGCGGAAGTCGATGCCCAGCGCCTCGGCCAGCCGCCCGGCGTCGCCCCGGGTTGCCTCCGACGAGTAGCGCGACGGCATCGACACGCCGTGAACGCGCTCGGCGCCGAGCGCCTCGACGCACAACGCAGCCGTGAGCGCCGAGTCGATGCCGCCCGAGAGGCCGATCACGACGTCGCCGAACCCGTTCTTCTTGACGTAGTCGTGCAGGCCGAGCTCGAGGGCGAGCCGCATCTGCTCGAGATCGTCGAGCTGCTGCACGATGCGCGGCGCCGGCGCGTCCTGCTGCTCTCTCGCTCCGGGGAAGTCGATCTCGGTCACCTCGGCCGCTTCGCGCTCGCGCGCGAGTGCGCGGCGGCGCACGTCGCGCAGCCGGCGGCCGACGGCCGCAGCGGGATCGACGTCGACGACGAGCAGCTCCTCCTCGAACCCGGCCGCCCGCGCGAGCACCTCGCCTTCGTCGTCGAGCACGACCGAGTGGCCGTCGAAGATCAGCTCGTCCTGGCCGCCGACGGCGTTGCAGAGCGCGACGAAGCAGGAGTTGTCGAGCGCCCGCACCCGCAGCATCTCCTCCCGCTCGCGGTCCTTGCCGACGTGGAACGGCGAGGCGGAGATGTTCGCGATCAGCTGCGCGCCGGCGAGCGCGAGATCGGTGGCGGGCGGCCCCGGCTGCCAGATGTCCTCGCAGATCGTCGGGCCGATGCGCACGTCGCCGAAGCGCAGCAGGAAAAGGTCGTTGCCCGGGGCGAAGTAGCGGTCCTCGTCGAAGACCCCGTAGTTCGGCAGGTAGCGCTTGCGGTAGACGCAGCGCACCTCGCCACCGGCCAGCACGAAGCAGGCGTTGTGGAGGTCGGCATCGAGGTGGGGTGCGCCGACGAGCGCTGTGATGCCGTGGGCGGCCCGGGCGATCTCGTCGACCGCCCGCCGCGCTGCCCGCACGAAGCCCGGCCGCAGCAGCAGGTCCTCCGGCGGGTAGCCGGTGACCACGAGCTCCGGGAAGAGGACGAGGTCGGCGTCCGCGTCCCGGGCCCGGTCGAGCCATTCGACGACGCGGACGGTGTTGCCGTCGATGTCGCCGACGACGCTATTGATCTGGGCGAGTGCGAGTCTCATCGGTTTTCGCCTCTCGGTCGAAAACTCTACCACGGCGCTCGCGGAGCGCGGTCCGGCGCCAGGCGAAATAGAGCGCGACGGCGCAGAGAAAGACCGCGAAGCTGACGAAGCCGAGCAGCGGCGAGTGCGACTTGTTGGCGACGACGCTCAGCACCGCCGCTGCGACGAGCGCAGCGATCAGGGAGATCCGAAGGCTGTTCGCCGTCATCAGGCGCTCAGTATGGCGGCCGCGCGGACCGAACCGCCGACGGTGAACCAGAGGCCGGGGCCGTGCACGCGCAGTTCGACGGCATCGCCCAGATCGAGCGGCTGCCGGTACTCGAGGATCGCACGGTGCGGCTCGCGCAGCCGCGCGGCCAGGTGCTCCTCGACCGGCGCCCAGTACGCGGCGTTGTTGACGTGCCTGAGCCGGTCGACATCCGTCGCGCGCAGCCGCCACTCGAGCGCACAGGCGTCGTCTGGCGGGCCGGGCAGCTCGAGCCGCGTCGAGGCCCGACGACCGGCCGCCGACTCTCCGTAGACGGCGAGGAACCGCTCGCCGAGGCGCAGCGGCTGCAGGTCGGGGCCTAGGTGGATCCAGGTCATCTCGGCCTCGACGCGGCCGCCGCGGTCGCCGGCCAGCGACGTGCAGCGGAGCGCTGCCGAGGCGGCGGTCCCGCCGCACCACGTCGTCAACTCGACCTCGGCGTCGTCGAGGAACGGCCGCACGACGTCGAGCACCGTCCGCCGCACGACCCAGATGTGCTCGTCCGGAGCCCAGCCTGCATCGAGGACGTCGTCGGCGGCGACGTCCTGCAGGAACCGCGCGATCGCATCGAGCCGCAGCCGGCCGTGCTGGTCGGTGTCGGAGAGCCGGACCGGCCGCCGGGCGCCATAGCGGCGCCCCGTCACGGGACCAGGCGCCGCACGCGCTCCTCGACCGCCGACGCGACGGCGGCGTGAGCCGCTTCGTCGAGGTGCTCGACATCGTCGCCGATCTCGACGTACGACGCCACGCCGTCCAGGTCGAGGAGCTCGCAGCCGAGCTCCTCGCACATCTCTGCGAAGTGCGGCCCGAGCCGGTGGCCGTCGAACGGCGGCGGGCAGACGACGAGGATCTCCGGCGCCCCGCCGCCGGGCCCCGCCTCGGCCGAGCGCGCGGTCTTGACGAGGCGGCCGACCGAGCGTGCGACGTCGCGCTCGGGCAGCTTGAACCGCTCGCCGGTGTCGTTCGTCCCGAGGAAGATGACGAGCAGGTCGACCGGCGCGTGCGAGTGCAGGCACGGCACGAGGTACGGGAGACCGTTGCGCCCCTCGCCGACCGGGCTGTCCATGGTCGCGGTGCGGCCGTTCAGCCCTTCCGCGATCACCTCCCAGCCGTCGCCCAGGGCGAGCTGGAGGCGCACCGGCCACCGGGCCTCGCGGGGAAACCGGCGGCCGTTGCTGCCCGGGATGTACCCCCAGGTGTTGGAGTCGCCGAAGCAGAGCAGGGTGCGCATCAGCGTTGCAGGCGGATCGCGTTCAGGTCCCGCTCGCGGATCTCGTCGATGCGGGCGAGCAGGTCGTCGGCGTCGTCGTGCTCGGCGTGGATGTAGCGGCCGGCGAGCTCGTCGTACCTGCCCGTCGCCAGCTTGCGGACGAGCTCGGGAGCGAGCTCCGGCGGGGTCCACGGCGCGTCGGCCGGGACGTGGCTCTCGGTCATCGCCGTCCGCACGAGCCCGGGGCTGAAGACGAACACCGGGATGTCGACGGCGTTGTTCAGCGTCTCGGCGTAGCGGCAGACGGCTGCCTTCGACGACGTGTACGAGGTATCGCTCGCGCCCGGCAGATAGGACGCCCCGCTGCCGGTGATGACGATGCGCGAGACGCCGCGCCGCAGCGCTGCCTCGCAGCACAGGTGGACGCCGAGCACGTTGATCTCGAAGGTGCGCCAGAAGTCGCCGGCGTTGCCGATGCCGGCGTTCGCGACGAGCAGGTCGACGTGCCCGACCTCGTCGAAGCCGCGCTCGACCGAGTCGCGGCTCGAGACGTCCATCTCGATCGCGCGGCCGCCGGTCTCCTCGGCCACTGCGTCGATCTCCTCGCGCGACCGCGCCGTCACGACCACGCTCCAACCGTCCGCTGCGAGCGAGCGCGCGATGTTGGCGCCGATGCCGCGACCGCCGCCGGTGATGAGTGCAACTCCTTCAGGCAACTGCTGCTCCGATCTGGTCGAGTGACTCGGGATTCTCGAGCGACGAGAGGTCGCCGGGGTCGGCGCCGAGGGCGGTCGCCCTGACCGCGCGCCTGACGATCTTGGCCGAGCGGGTCTTCGGCAGGGCGTCGACGAAGAAGACACGGTCGGGCTTGAACGCCTTGCCGAGCACGGCCGCGACGTGCGCTGCGACCTCGGCCTCCGTCGCCTCGGCCCCGGGCAGCAGGCAGCAGAAGATCCAGGCGGTCTCACCCTTGACCTCGTGGGGCACCCCGATCGCGGCGGCCTCGCGCACCGCCGGGTGGTCGACGGCGGCGGACTCGAGCTCGGCCGGCCCGATCCGCTTGCCGGCGATGTTCATCGTGTCGTCGGAGCGCCCGTGCAGGAACCAGAAGCCGTCCGCATCGACGGAGGCCCAGTCGCCGTGCACCCAGACGCCCGGGATCCGCGACCAGTAGGTCTCGAGGTACTTGTCGGGGTCGCGCCAGAAGCCGCGCGTCATCCCGGGGAAGGGCCTGCGGCACACGAGCTCGCCGACCTCTCCGGTCCCGACCAGGGAGCTGCCCGCGTCGTCGACGACGTCCATCGCCATTCCCAGCGCCGGCCCGCCGAGCGAGCAGGCCTTGATCGGGCCGACGGGCGTGGGCGAGAGGAAACAGGCGCCGACCTCCGTGCCGCCCGAGCAGTTGATGATCGGAACGCGCGAGCCGCCCACGTTCTCCGCCAGCCACCGGTACGGCTCGGGGTTCCACGGCTCGCCCGTCGTGACGAAGGTGCGCAGCGACGAGAGGTCGGCGGCCGGATCGCCGTGGGGCAGCAGGGCGCGCGCGAGCGTCGGCGAGAGCCCGAGCGAGGTGACGCGCTCCTGCTCGACGATGCGCCACAGGCGATCGGGCGCGGGCCAGTCGGGAGCACCCTCGGCGAAGACGATCGTGCCGCCGAGCGCGCCGACGCCGACGACGGTCCACGGGCCCATGATCCAGCCCATGTCCGTCGCGAAGTGCATCACGTCGCCCTCGTGCACGTCGGCCTGGTAGGCGGCCTCGCGGGCGATCGAGACGAGGAACCCGCCCTGGACGTGCAGCACGCCCTTCGGCCTGCCCGTCGTCCCGGAGGTGTACGTCAGGAGATACGGAGCCTCGGAGTCGACCTCGAGCGGGGGCAGGCGGCCCGGCCGGCCGTCGAGCTCGAACGGTGCGAGCACGACCTGCGCCGGCGAGCCCGATGTGCGGATCGCCTCCTCGAGGATCTCGAGCATCGGCACCGTGCGGCCGCGGCGCGACGACTCCCGCCGGCTGATCACGACCTTCGCCTCGCTCGCCTGGAGGCGCTGGGCGACGGCGGGCGCGGCGAACCCGGAGAAGACCGGCACCTGCACGGCGCCGACGTGGGCGATCGCATGCGAGGCGACTGCGACCTCCGGCGACATCGGCAGGAAGATCGCGACGCGGTCGCCCGCCTCGACACCGAGCGCGACGAGCTCCTCGGCGAGGCGCGTCACGTCGCGCGAGAGCTCGGCGAAGGTCAGCGTGCTGCGCGAGCCGTCCTCGCCGAGCCCGACGGCCGCAACCGCGTCGGGGCGGCGGGCGGCCCAGCGATGGACGCAGTTCCGAGCGATGTTGACGGTGCCGCCGACGAACCACGTCGCCCACTCCGGCCCGCGCGACACGTCGAGCACCCGGTCCCACGGCCGCGAGAACTCGAGCCCGAGGTCGTCCACGCAGAGCGGCCAGAACCACTCGGGCTCGTCCTGCGAGCGCCGGACGAGCTCGTCGTAGCCGGAGACGCCCGCCCGGCGCACGAGCCGCGTCGCGTTCGCGTGCTCGATCGTCGCCTCGTCGGGCGTCCACACCACACCGGTCACGCGGCAACCCTACTTGCGGGCTCGAGTTAGCGTCTGCTAACTTAGCGGACGCTAACTTCAGGGAGGTACCTCGGGGATGAAGCGTTTCGTGACGCCGGAGAACAAGAAGTGGTGGACGCTCGCGGCCGTGTCGGTCGGGCTGTTCATGATCATGCTCGACAACACCGTGGTGAACGTCGCACTGCCGTCGATCCGGCGCTCGCTCGGCGTCAGCCTCGAGGGCCTCGAATGGGTCGTTGCGGGGTACGCGCTCACGTTTGCAGCGTTCCTGCTCACCGGCGGCAAGCTCGCCGACTACTTCGGGCGGCGGCTCATCTTCATGGTCGGGCTCGTCATCTTCACCGGCGCGTCCCTCGCCTGCGGCCTTGCGCCGAACGGCGGGGTCCTGATCGGCGCTCGGGTCGTGCAGGGCCTCGGCGGCGCGCTGATGAACCCCGCGACGCTCTCGATCATCACGGCGACGTTCGCCCCGCGGGAGCGCGGGAAGGCGATCGGCATCTGGGCCGGCGTCTCCGCCATGGCGCTCGCGATCGGCCCGCTCGTCGGAGGCCTCCTCACCGAGCACGTGAACTGGAACTGGATCTTCTTCATCAACGTCCCGATCGGCATCGCGGGGCTGTTCGCGATCCCGGTCTTCATCGACGAGTCGCGCGACGAGTCCGCGCAGCAGCGCCTCGATCTCCCCGGGCTCGCGGCGTCGGCCGTTGGCCTCTTCGCGCTGACCTACGCCTTCATCGAGGCGAACAACTATGGCTGGACCTCGAGCCGGATTCTCGGCTCGTTCCTCGTCGCCGCACTCGCCCTCGGCGCCTTCATCCTGCTCGAGCGCCACCAGCGCGCTCCGATGCTCGATCTGTCGCTCTTCCGCAACCGCACGTTCAGCGGCGCGAACGCCGCGATGCTGTTCGTCGGCCTGGCGATGTTCGGCACATTCTTCTTCGTCTCGCTGTACATGCAGAACGTGCTCGGCTACTCACCGGTCCAGGCGGGTGCGAGCTTCCTGCCGATGACGCTGTTGATCATCGTGCTGGCGCCGCGGATGGGCGGGCTCTCGGACAAGTTCGGCTCGCGCTGGCTCGTCGGCGGCGGGATGACGCTGCTCGCGGCGATGCTCTTCTACTACTCGCAGCTCGGCCTGCACGAGAGCTTCTGGGCGCTCCTGCCGGGGCTGCTGATCGGCGGCACCGGCATGGCGATGACGATGACCCCCACCACGGCGGCGGCGATGAGCGCGGTCGCAGTCGACAAGGCCGGCATCGGGTCGGCCGTGCTCAACTCGGCGCGGCAGGTGGGCGGCTCCCTCGGGATCGCCGTGATGGGCGCGATCGTCGCCAGCCAGGCGACCTACCTCGCGGGGTTCCACGATGCGCTGCGCGTCGGCGGGCTGCTCTGCCTCGTCGGCGCGGGCGTGGCGGTGGCCGCGATCCGCAAGATCGAGCACCCGAGCGAGCCTGCCCGCGAAGCCGCAGCGATGGCCGAGGCCGCATGACGCAGGTGAAGCAGCGGCTGACGGCGGAGGCCCGCCGGCAGGTGGTGCTCGACACCGCCTGCCGCGTCTTCTCCCGCTCGAGCTACCGCGGTGCGACCACCGCGGAGATCGCCCGCGAGGCGGGGATCTCGGAGCCGATCCTGTACCGCCACTTCGGCTCGAAGCGCGACCTCTACCTCGCGTGCCTCGACGAGGCCTGGGCGAGCTTCCGGGCCGGCTCGGAGCGTGCGATTGCCGAGGATCCCCTGAGGTGCCTCGGCGCGATCGCGGACGCGTACATGTCGAAGGGGAAGAAGATCCGCCTCATCGACCTGTGGATCCAGGCGCTGACCGTGTCGGCCGAGGACAAGGTGATCGCCGCCGCCCTGCGGCACCAGGTGCGGGAGGTGCACGACTTCTTCGCCGAGCTGATCCGGGACGGCCAGCAGCGCGGGGCGCTGCACGCCGACCGGGATCCCGAGGCCGAGGCCTGGCTCTTCGTCGCGGGCGGCCTGCTCGCGACGATGGACAGCCGCCTCGGCGGGCTCCTCGGCGACGACCTCCAGCGGGTGCGCGCGGAGCGCCACCGCTGGATGGCCGCCGATCCCAGGGCCTGAGAGACCGCCCCTGGACATGGAAAAGCCCCGGCTGCGGCACCCGGGGCTCTTCCTTTGGTCAGGCGGGGCGCCGGCTGGGCGTCTCCGAATGGCAATGGCTCTGCGGCCCAGCCGTACCTTCGGGTTGTCGCCTCTGGCGCTCCCCCTGCACTTGGCCTGGCGTCCGGCCGTGGTGCAAGGTGGGCTCACTCTACGAGCCATGTCCGGCTCTGTCAAGTAGCTGGGTCAAGTGATTTCGCAAACCGCTAGTTGACAGGCAAAAGCCAGGAAAGATCCCCCTTTTGGGGGACTGTCCCGTTCAGGGGATTGCAATTTGGTCAAGCGTTCGGCATGCTGAGCCGGCGTATGACTCCTCGCGCCGCACGAGTGAGCACGACCAGAACGCCCCGGGCGCCTCGCCTGGGCGAGCGCCTGCGTCAGCTCCGGGTCGCCGCCGGGCTCACGCAGACCGGGCTCGCGGGCGACCGCTTCTCCAAGGAGTACATCTCCCAGATCGAGCGGGGCAAGACCCGTCCGACTCCGGAGACGGTCGAATGGCTCGCACTTCGCCTCGGGGTCGACGCAGGCTTTCTCGCGAGCGGCGTCTCGACGGACGACCGCGCCAAGGCCGAGGCGATTCTCGCCCGCGCCGAGTCGCTGCTCCAGGAGCACGAGCTCGACGACGCGATCGAGGAGTACACGCGCGCGTTGCCGGCGGTGCTGGGAACGGGTGCGCCCGAGCTGCGCGTTCGCGCACTGAACGGCGAGGCGATGGCGCGCGCCGAGAACGGCGACATCAAGAGCGGTCTCGCGCTGCTCGCCGAGTCTCGGGCACTCGTCGAGGACGAGGGCTTCTCCGACATCGACCGCGCCGAGGTGCTCTACCGGCTGGGGGTGTGCCGGTATCTGCTCGCGAGCATCTCGACGGCGGTCGGGCTCTTCAACGAGGCGCTCGCCCTCGTCGAGCGCTCGGATCTGCCGTCCGACCGGCTGCGCCTGAACATCTTCGCCTGGCGCTCGCGGTGCTATCGCCGCCAGCGCGACTACGAGGCCTCGCGTGAGGACGTCGAGCGCGCACTCGAGCTCGCGGCGTCACTCCAGGACGCGCGAGCGCTCGGCGCCGCGTACTTCCAGGCATCGCTGCTCGCCGAGCGCGACGGTCACTACGTGCTCGCGCGCACCTATGCCGAGCAGGCGAAGAGCCAGTACGAGGAGCTCGCCGACCGGGCCAACGTCGGCCGGCTGATGAACAACCTCGGCGCGGTCGAGTTCCTGCTCGGCAAGCCGGAGGTGGCGGTCGAGCACTTCAAGCAGGCGTTCTCGGTGGCGCTCGAGCTCGGGCGCGACGAGGAGGCGGCCAAGGCCGTCTCGTCGCTCGCGCAGGTCCATCTCCGCACCGGCGACGTCAAGAAGGCCGAGGAGCAGGCACGTCAGGCGCTCGACATCATCGCCGAGCGCCAGGACATGCTCGACGAGATCGGGAACGCACGGCTCGTGCTCGGGCGCTCGCTGCTCGAGCAGGGCCGGCTCGACGAGGCGGAGGTCGCCTTCGCCGCGTCGGAGGATGCCTTCGCGAGATTGACGTCGACCTCGCATCGCGCCGCCGCGTGGGTGGCGCAGGGGGATCTCGCAACCAAGCGTGGAGACGAGCGGCGGGCCGCGGTGCTGTATCGCCGTGCCGCCGAGGCTCTCCAGGACTTCCGGTTTTGAGGAAGGGAGGTGTTCACTGTGGCAAACCTGTTTGCAACGCTTCTTCGGCGTCGCGCGGTCGTCTTGCTGGCGTCGGTTGTCGTTGCGGTCGTGCTCGGCAAGTTCGGGCACGTCGGCCTGTGGGACGGGCCCGCTTAGGCACCTGACCTGGGCCCTCCGAGGGCGCGCTCTCACTGGGGAGCCGGCGCGCGCTCTACCACTCGGACGAGGCTAGGTCGTTGCCGCCGATCTGTGCATCAGGACTCGCAGGTCGTGTACCACGTCTTTCGCGTGAACATCCGCTCCGTAGAGGACGCGTTCCTGCCCCGTGGGGTCGACGAGCGCGGTGTAGGCGATGTGGTCGACGACGCCCGCCGACTGCCGAACGCTCAACACGCGCCAGGCCCTCCAGGCGCGGCTCAGCTCGGCCCGCGTCCCGATCAGGTAGCGAAACTGCGGCGCGAGGTGCATGCGCCTGGTGTACGCGCGCACCGCCGCGGGCGTGTCGCCTTTCGGGTCGACGCTCACTGCGAGCACGCGCAGGTCGTCCGCCTTGCCGCCGAAGGACTTCACCGCGGCATTGAGGTTCTGGGCGATCAGCGGGCAGACGTCGGGACAGTGCGTGTAGAGGAACGTCACGAGCACGTATCGCCCCCGCTGCGCCGCGAGCGTCACGGGCCGTCCGGCTAGGTCGTGCAGTTGGATCGGAGGCGCCGTGCGCGGCGGCGACAGCGCACCTCCCGCGAAGGTCCGCTTCGGGACTGCCGGCACGCTGATCTTCGCGGCTGAGCTCCCACATCCGGCGAGCACTGCAGCCAGGAGCACGAGCGGAACCGGGCGCGGCATGCCGGACGAACGCTAGCGGTGGGGTCGGCTGCGGAGCTAGCCGACGCCCTCCGACGATCCAACACGCTCGACGATCACCTGTGGGATCCGCGCCCGCGGCGAGAGCCGCAGGCACATCCGCACGATCTCGGCGCAGTCCTCGGGCTGGATCATCTCGTCCGCGGCGAGGCCGGACCACTCTGCCATCGCCGTATCCACGAAGCCGGGGCAGATCGCGATCGCGCGCACGCCGTCGCCGTCCAGCTCCGCGTTCTGCGATCGCGTCAGCGCGATCACGGCCGCCTTCGTCGCGCCGTACACGGTCAGGCCCGGTGTCGGCGTCGTGCCGGCGATCGACGCGAGGTTGAAGATCCAGCCTCTGGTCTCCCTGAGCAGCGGAATCGCCTCGCGACTGACGAGGAGCAGCCCGCGCAGGTTGATGTTGAGCTGCAGGTCGAGATGCTTCGTCTGCAGGGACTCCACCGTGCCGGCGATGCCGATCCCTGCCGAGTTGACCAGCACGTCCAGGCCGCCGAAACGCTCCCGGTGCTCGGCCACGACGCGGATGCAGTCGTCCTCCTTGCTCATGTCGGCCGTCACCGCGTGCGCGCCGATCTCCGCCGCTGCCGCCTCGACCTTCGCACCCGTGCGCGAGGCGAGGGTCAGGTCGTGCCCCTCCTCGCGCAGCATGCGCGCGATCGCCAGGCCGATGCCCGACGAGCCGCCGGTGACGAGAGCGCTCGGCATCGGCCGAGACTAAAGGACTCGGCCGCCTCACCGCGAATCGAGCGCCAGAACGTGTTCCTCTCCCCTGGTGACGGCGGCTCCCCGGCCGCCGTTGCCACGTTACGGTGCAGAGGTGAAGCTCACCGATCTCGCGACCGCCGGAGGGTGCGCGGCGAAGTACTCCGCCTCGCGCCTGGAAGAGCTGCTGCGCGGCTTCGTTCCTGCCGAGGCCGAGAACCTGCTCGTCGGCCTCGATCCTGCCGACGATGCCGCGGTCTACAAGCTCGACGAGGAGCGCGCGCTCGTCTTCACGATCGACTTCTTCCCGCCGATCGTCGACGATCCGGACGACTTCGGGGCGATCGCCGCGACGAATGCGCTCAACGACGTGTTCGCGATGGGCGGTGCTCCGCTGCTTGCGCTCTCGGTCGCGGCGCTGCCCGAGGAACTGCCGACCGAGGTCGTGCGCGCGATCTTCGACGGCGCAGACCGCCAGGTCCGGGCGGCCGGCGCGATCCTCGCCGGCGGGCACACGATTCGCGACACCGAACCGAAGTACGGGCTCGCCGTCGTCGGGACGGTCTCGCTCGGCGGCATCTGGCCGAAGTCGGGAGCGCGGCCCGGTGATGCGCTCTACCTGACGAAGCCGCTGGGAACGGCGCTCGTCCTCGGTGGGTCCAAGCAGGGCCTCGGCGACAGCGCCGTCGCCGTGCGCTGGATGCGCACGCTCAACCGAGACGCAGCCGACGTGCTGCGTGCGTTCGCGCCGAACGCGGTCACCGACGTCACCGGGTTCGGGCTCGCGGGGCACGCGCACGAGATGGCGAGCCGAAGCGAAGTGCGCATCGTCCTCTCCGCGGAGCGGCTGCCGCCGCTCGACGGCGCGCTCGCCGCCGCCCGCGCGGGCATCTCGACGGTCGGCACCCGGAACAACCGCGCGTACGCCGGGCTCGAGGTGGGCGACGTCGCTCCCGAGCTGGTCGAGCTGGCGCACGACCCGCAGACGGCGGGTGGCCTGCTCGTCTCGCTGCCGCGGGATCAGGGAATGGCGCTCGAGGCGGGGTTCGCCCGGGCCGGTCTCTTCCTGGCGCGGGTCGGTGCGGTCGAGGAGGGCGCGGGCGTCGCGCTCGTCCCATGAGAGCCCGGCCCGAAGGCATCGACGAGAGCGCGATCGGCGACGCGCTGCGCGACGGCTGGGACTTCGACGTGACGGAGGCGGCGTACGCGGCGGTCGGCGGCGGGAGCTACCACTGGCAGGTCGCGGATGCCGAGGGCCGGCGGGGGTTCGTCACGGTCGACGACCTTGGCCAGAAAGCCTGGCTCGGGGACACCCGCGACGAGGTGTTCGAGGAGCTGCGGTGCGCGTTCGACACCTCGTCCGTTCTCTGGGAGGGTGGTCTGGACTTCGTCGTCGCGCCGATCCCGTCGCGTGAGGGCGGCCCGCTGCTCCGGCTCGATCCTCGCTACTCGATCGCACTGTTCCCGTTCGTCGACGGTGAGGCCGGGGTCTTCGGGCACTACGACGACGACGGCCGGCGAGCCGTGCTCGGGCTGATCGCGGAGCTGCATCTGGCGACGTCTGCGGCCGGGAACGGCGTGCGCACGGCCGGGCTCGGCCTGCCCGGACGGCACCTCGTCGAGTCTGCGCTCCGGCAGGCGGACGAGCCGTGGACCGGCGGACCGTTCTCGGAGCCCGCACGCGAGGCTGTGCGCGAGTGCAGGGCCGAGCTGGCCGAGCTGCTCGCGCTCGCCGACCGTCTCTCCGCGGCTGCACAGACTCACGGCGGCAACTGGGTCGTCACGCACGGTGAGCCGCACGCCGGCAACGTCATCCAGACGAGCGAGGGCACGCTCCTCGTCGACTGGGACACCGTGGCGATCGCCCCGCCGGAGCGAGACCTGTGGATGCTCGTCGACCGGGGCGACTCCGGTGAGCGCTACGTCCAGGCGACCGGCGCGCCGATCAACGAAGCCGCCCTCGACTTCTTTCGCCTCGCGTGGGACCTCGGCGACCTCTCGGAGTACCTCAACGTGCTCCGGTCGCCGCACGAGGAGAACGACGACACGCTGCGGCAGCTTCGGTCGGTGGCCGGGTGCGCGGCGATCAGGGAGAACTGGTCGGCGCTGCTCGACTCGAGCTAGACGAGTTCGCGGCGGCGGCGCAGGACGCGCTTGCGGCGCTCGGCCAGCTCGGCCTCGAGCTCCTGCAGTGCGGACAGCCTGCGGCGCACGAGCGTGAGCTGCGTCTCGATGTGCGGGAGCGCCTCGTCGAGCAGGGCGAGCTGCTCTTCGGGCGATTCGGTCTCGTGGAAGCGGCGGCGAATCTCGGCGCGGACATCCTCCGCCGTGATCATCGAGCGCAGTTCGTCCAGAGACAGCCCGAGCAGGTCGCGGAGCCGGGTCAGTGCGCAGATGCGCTCGACGTCCGAGTCGGAGTACACGCGATGCTTCCCCTGCTCGCGCTCGGTCCGGGGCAGGAGCCCGAGCTCCTCGTAGTAGCGGATCGTGCGTGGCGTGACGCCGCTGCGCTCCGCGATCTCGCCGATCCGAAGTGTCATGCGGCGTGCTCCAGGACGGGCTCGGCGTCGAACTCGCGCACGTGCGCCGGGCGAAGCAGCGAGATGCCGGCCCCGAGCAGCGAGATCGCCGCGAGCACCCACAGTGCCAGGTGCAGGTTCGAGATGAACGGCTGGAGCTGCTCGGGTGAGAGGCCGGAGGCGAGGCCCGAGAAGATCTTGAAGAGCACGTCCTTCGGCACCGCCTCGGTGACGATCGCCATCACGAACGCGATCGAGATGACGGCGCCGGTGTTCTGCAGCATCACTCGCACGCCGGCCGCGACGCCTCGCCGGTGAACCGGCACGGAGCCCATCATGGCCGCTGTGTTCGGACTGTTGAACATGCCCGAGCCGATGCCGACGAGGGAGAGCCAGAAGGCGCTCCAGGCATACGCCGTTCCCGCCTGCAGCGTCGTCATCCCGGCGAGGCCGATCGCCGAGACGAGCATGCCGCCCGCGGCGAGCGCGCGTGAGCCGTGCCGGTCGGCGATCGCACCGGCGATCGGCGAGGCCACGAGCATCCCGATGGCGAGCGGCGCGAGCTCGAGCCCGGCCATGATCGGGGACTGGCCCTGCGGCCCCTGGAAGTAGAAGACGAAGAGGAACATCAGCGCGAAGCGGGAGAGCCCGTTCAGGAACGCGGCTGCCGACGCGGCGGTGAAGAGCCGGTCGCGGAACAGGTCGAGGTCGAGCATCGGGGCGCGTGCGTGTTGCTCGATCACGACGAAGAGCGGCAGCAGGACTGCAGCGGTGGCCAGCCCGCCGATCACGAGCGGATCGTTCCAGCCGCTCAGCCCGCCCTTCGACAGCGCGAGCACGAGCCCCGTCAGGCCGACGACGAAGGTCGTCACCCCGAGCAGGTCGAGCCCGTGCTCCTTGCTCCGTCCAGACCGCTCCTCCAGCACGAGCGCGCCCCACACGCAGCCGAGCAGGCCAAGTGGGACGTTGAACCAGAAGACCCACGGCCAGTCGATCGCGACGAGCGCGCCGCCGAGCACCGGCCCGATCACCAGTCCGACCGCCGCGACCATGGTGTTCGTCCCCATCGCGAGCCCGAGCTCGCGCCGCGGGAACGCGTCCGTCACGAGGGCGGCGGCGTTCGCAAACAGGAAAGCGCCGCCGACGCCCTGCAGGATGCGCCAGAGGATCAGCTCGGTGCCGCTCGCCGCGAAGCCCGCGCCGAGCGAGGCGAGGGAGAAGACGAGGAAGCCGAGGACGTACGCCGTCTTGCGGCCGAAGAGGTCGGAGAGCCGTCCCGCCGTGAGCACGAGCACGGTCGACACGATCATGTACGCCAGGATCACCCAGACGAGCTGCAGCAGGGTCGTGTGCAGGCTGCGCTCGAGATCGGGGAGCGCAATGATCAGCGTTCCCGAGTTGACCGTGGCGAGCAGCATGCCGAGGCTCGTGCACGACAGCACCCACCACTTGTAGTGAGGCGAATGGCGGCGGGTCGACAGGAATCTCATCTTTACGTCAACGTCAGATTAACAGGACCCGGTGCCGCTACAGTTGCGGCGATGGAAGCCGGCGCCCAGCCGCTCGCCCGAGCGCGCGCTCTCGCGCTTTCGCCCACTGCCTTTCGCCGGCTCGCGCTGGTGAACGTGGGGATGCTCGTGCTGATCGTCGCCACGGGGGCCACGGTGCGCCTGACCGGCTCGGGACTGGGATGCGAGCACTGGCCGGGCTGCGCGCAGCATCACTTCGAGCCGAAGAGCTACCACAGCTACATCGAGTTCTCGAACCGCGTGATCGCGTTCTTCACCATCCTGGTCACGCTCGCCACGTGGCTGCTCGCGCCGCGGTTCCGGTGGCTCGCGTTCCTCGTGTTCTTCGGGACGCTGCTCCAGGCACCGCTCGGCGCGCTGACCGTGCATTTCCACCTCAATCCGTGGTTCGTCCTCTCGCATTTCCTGCTCTCCATCGTCGTCTTGACGCTCGGGGTGGTGCTTGCGGTCGAGACACGCGCGCGTGAACGGACCTCGCTGCCTGCGTGGGTGCCGCGTGTGGGGCTGCTCGTCGGGCTCGCCGCGATCGTGCTGCTCGTCAGCGGCACGTTCGCGACCGCCTCCGGCCCGCATCCGGGGAGCGCGGTCGTCCGCCGGCTGTGGTCGTTCCAGCCGGCGGTCTACTGGCACGTCCGCGCGACGGCCGTGTTTGGCATCTCCTTCGCCTTGCTGCTCGTCTGGCTGGTGCGGAACCGGGCGCCGCAGGTGCGCGGGGCCCTCGTGCTGCTCGGCCTGCTCGCCGTTCAGATGGTGATCGGCGAGACGCAGTACCGCACGCATCTGCCATGGTGGCTCGTGCTCGGGCACGTGACGCTGGCCGCGACGGTCTGGGTCGCGGTCACCGCGTTCGTCTACAGCCTCTGGCGCCCGCGTAGGATGAGTGGATGACGGAGCTGCGCCTGAGCTCGCGCCCTGAGCTCGACCGTCCGGTCCTGATCGCCGCCTTCCGCGGCTGGAACGATGGGGGCCAGGGCGCCTCGCTGGCCGGCGCCTACCTCGCCCGCGCGTGGGCCGGGGAGGAGTTCGCGTCGATCGACCCGGAGAACTTCTACGACTTCCAGGCCACGCGGCCGACGGTCTCGCTCGTCGACGGCTACACGCGCCGCATCGACTGGCCGGAGAACACCTTCATGCACGCCCCGCTTCCCGGCGCCGGACGAGACGCCATCATCCTGCTCGGCGTCGAGCCGAACCTGCGCTGGCGCACGTTCTCGGAGCTGATCACCGGCATGGCGAAGGACTTCAAGGTCGAGCTCGTGATCACGCTCGGCTCGTTGCTCGCCGACGTGCCCCACACGCGCCCGTCGCCCGTCACCGGGAGTGCGACCGATCCCGACCTGATCGACCAGCTCGGCCTCCAGGCCTCGCGCTACGAAGGGCCGACCGGGATGGTCGGCGTGCTGCACGACGCCTGCGCGAGCGCCGGTCTGAAGTCGGCGAGCCTGTGGGCGGCCGTCCCGCACTACGTCTCGCTGACTCCGTCGCCGCGTGCGGCGAAGGCGCTTGTCGACCGGCTGGGCGATCTGCTCGGCGCGGACGTCGACACCGCGGAGCTCGACGAGGCGGCGGATGCCTACGCCCAGCAGGTCAGCGAAGCTGTCGCGACCGACGAGGAGACCTCGGCGTACGTGCAGGATCTCGAGCGCCGGGTCGACGAGCTGGCCGACGAGGCGGATCTGCCGTCCGGCGACTCGATCGCCGCAGAGCTCACGCGCTTCCTGCGCGAGCGCGAGAACGACGAGGGCGACGACGACGTCGCCCGCGAGTACTAGCCCCGGCTACCCGAACGTGAACGAGTACGCCTGGATGCCGGGCGTGAAGCGCAGTTCCAGCAACGCGGTCTCGAACGTCTTCGACGCCCGGACCGTGTAGAGCCGCTGCGCGTCGACGTGGATCGTGCCGGCCGGTTTGCCGTTGATCAGCGATTCGACCGTGCCGCGGCCGCCGAGGACGATGTACACGTTCCGCGCCTGGAAGCGGAGCCGGAGCCGTGCGTTCTTCCCTGCGACGATCTGCTGGCCGCCGACACGCCAGCGGCCGTCGTACGAGAGCGTGTTCGCGGGAATCGTTGGTGGGAAGTGATAGACGTGGTAGACGTTCGGAACCGGTCGCGTGCCGGTGTAGTTCGCGAGGCGCGCGTACCCCAGGTAGCTCTCGGCGGTCAGCAGGCCCGTCGGCGTCGCGTCCGCGATCTGCCTCGCATGAGCACCGTTGTCGCCGAGCAGCCGTCGGATCAGCGACTCGGTCTGCGGGTACTCCCCTTCGCCGAAGTGCGTGTGGCGAACGTGCCCCTGCTTGTCGATCAGGTATTCCGCGGGCCAGTACTGGTTCGCGTAGTTGTCCCACGTCTTGTAGTCGTTGTCCTGCATCACCGGATAGGGGATGCCGAGGCGCTTGACGGCGGCCCGCACGTTCGACGTCACGTGTTCGAAGGCGAACTCCGGCGTGTGGACACCCACGATCACAAGGCCGTTGTCGTGGTACGCCGCGTACCAGGCCTTGAGGTGCGGCAGTGTGCGCAGGCAGTTGATGCAGGAGTACGTCCAGAAGTCGACGAGCACGACCTTGCCGCGCAGTGAAGCGAGCGTCAGCGGCTTTGTGTTGATCCAGGCGCCGCCGGCGTGGAGCGGCGGTGCGACGCCGTAGTCGGGCAGGTCGCCCTTGGGTGTCTTGCGCACGGCCGCGAGCGCCTGGCCTCCGCCCCGCACCTTCGACAGCTCGCGTTTGGCGGTGGAGCTGTCCTCGAGCTTCGTCTGCAGGAACGCCGTGTAACCGGGAGTGAGGGTTGCGAGGTTGTCGTCGAGGTGGAGCACGAGCGCGATTGCAACGGCGGCGATCAGCGCGCCCGAGACCATCCTCACCGTCTCGGCGTGCCGGCGCAGGCGTCCCGCGGCTTCCTGCCCGCCGCGGGCGATCAGGAGCATGGGCAGGGCGGCACCGGCCGCGTAGGCGAGAGTCAGCAGGACCGCCCGCAGCCCGACGGAGTTGTTGGCGGCAACCACGCTGATGGTGGCGAGGACCGGGCCTGCGCACGGCACGAACACGAGCCCGAGTGTCGCGCCGAGGAAGAATCCGCCGCCGACGCCGGCGGGCCGGAAGCGCGAGAAGACCGCAAGCGGCCGTTCGAGCAGCTGGCCCGCCCGCGGAATGAGCAGCGTGGCGGCCACGACGAAGAGCAGAACGATGGCCGCGTTCCGCAGGAAGTCCTCGGGGAGCCCGAGCTGGCCGAGGAGCCAGGCGGCGAACAGCGTGAACACGGTGAAGCTCGCGACGAGCCCCGCCACGATGCGGAGCGGCTTGCGACCGGACGCTCCCGCCGCGAGGAGAATCGGCAGCACCGGCAGCACGCACGGCGACACCGCGGTGACCACGCCGGCGAGAAAGCCGATGGCGAGGAGAATCAGCATCCGTTATCGACCCAGTCTGCCGGTGATTCGTTACGACGACGGGATCGGTTTCGGCCGTGTCTTGTTGCGCCATGTCCGGGGTCAGACCCCAGACGTGTCCTGCCGAGCCGAGACCGGAGATCAGAAGCGCCGTCTCTGGGCGCCCCTGCGTGGGGTCAGACCCCAGACGTGTCTCGTCGCGACATGTACGGGGGTCAGACCCCGGACGTGTCTCGTCACGACATGTACGGGGGTCAGACCCCGGACGTGGCTCGCTACGCCGCGTCTTCGGCGGGCACGGCCTGTTCGGCCGGGGCCGCCTGCGGGGGCGCGCTGTCCGGCGAGACGGCTCCGGGGCTCTGTCCTGCCTCCGCCGGCTTCCTGCGCCTGCGCCGCCGCTTCCTGGCCGGCGCAGGCTGGCCCTCGGCTCCGCCTTCGGCGGGCGGGGCGCCCGCGACGACCTGCGTTGCGCCGCCGGTGGCCTCGGTGCCCGTCTTCTTCTTCCGGCGGCGACGGCGCCGTGCGCGCGACGGGCCCGTCTTCGGTTGGGGCAGACTCTCCGCGATCCAGCCTGCGACCTCCTGGATCGTCCCGAGCCGCTCGCGCGCGGCCTCGAGCAGCTGCGTCGAGCGCGGCGTGTAGCCCTCGGCCGAGGCCAGCAGAGCTGCGCCGACCTCGCGCGGCATCTCGAGCGCGGCGTTCACGAGCTTCGCCGCGTTCTCCTCGTGCCGGTGACCGCGCGAGTTCGCCAGTGCACCGAGCAGGCGCTTCGCATCGGGATACTCCTGCGACGCCTTGCGGTCGAGCTGCTTGCGGACTGCGCGGGAGAGCTTCCACGTCCAGCGGGCGAGGATCTGATCCGGCGCGTCCGCCTTCCCCTCGGCGATCGCGCGCAGCATCGTGCGGACACCCGCCGCGCGGTCCTTCTCCCAGGGAGGAGCCTGCGTGACCAGCGTGACGAGGTCGTCGAAGTCGGCGCGTTCGACCTTCATCGAGACGCGGTCCGCCAGCGCGATCAGCCGCAGCCGCCGGTTGGGGTTCTGCGCCGCGCACGTCGACAGGAACTTCTCCATCGCCCGTTTCGATGCGCCGCGCGCAGTCAGCTTCTCGACGAACGCGGCGCGCTCGTCGAACCGCAGCTGGCGGCCGGCGATCTCGCCCCAGAACTCCTGCTCGTCCTCGTCGAGGAACTTCGGATCGACGCGCTGCCACTCGCGCGCGATCACCATCTTGCGCCGCAGGACGTCGGGCGTGACGGGAACGAGCCACGATGCCGGCGTCAGCTTGCGCCTCGCCCGCCGCTGGGTGCGACGCCGCGGTGCCGGCGTCACGCGTGCGCCTTCGCGGTAGAAATCCGCGTCGAGCAGCGAGTGCAGCGACACGACGCGCTCGTTGTGCGTGGCCGCCTTGGGGGTGAAGTCGACGACGATGCCGGCTTCCTTGCGCGGATGAATGCGCATGATCCGCCCGATCCGCTGCTGGTACACCCGCTTCGACGCCGTCGGCGCAAGGTGCATGACGATCGTCGCGCGTGGTGAGTTCCAGCCCTCTGCGAGGAGCATCGCGTTGATCAGCACGTCGATCTCCGCGCGCTCATAGGCGGCCAGGATCTCGGCGAGCTTGACCGGAGGCGTCCGGCCGGAGACCGCCTCCGCCCTGATGCCCGCAGCGCGGAACGCCGTGGCGAGGTTGTACGCGTGATCGACTCCGGCGGCGTACACGATTCCCGGTGTGTCGCCGAACCGCTCGCGGTACAGCGTCGCGGCGGCCATGTTCAGCGCCTCGTGGTCGAGGGCCTGCGCGAGGGCGCGCTCCTCGAAGTCGCCGCCGACGATCGGCACCTGGTTGATCGCTGCGACGGGCGGTACGCGCAGGCAGCGCAGCGGCGCAATCAGGCCGCGCCGCGCGGCATCGGCGAGCGGCAGGTCGTCGACCGAGGCGGGGAACACGTCCGACACCTGCTTCGCGATCAGCTCCTCCGTCGCAGTCATGCCGATGTAGATCGGCTCGCTGAGAGAACGGATCGCGGTCGACGTCTTCTCGCCGAGGGCCGTGTGCGCCTCGTCGCAGATGACGAGCTCGTACGCGTCGCGCGCGATCTCGTCGACGTGCCGCGCGAACCACGCATAGGTCTGGATCGTGATCGGGTTCGACGGCCGCGGAGCGGTATGCCCGGCGAGCACCGCCTCGTGGAAGCGCGAGCCGTAGCCGTGCTCGGTCAACTCGCGGCGGAACTGGTCGACGAGCAGGCGGCGGTGGGTGAGGATCAGGACGCCCTCGGTTCGCGCAGCCTCGACGAACCCCGATGCGGCGATCGTCTTGCCGGAGGCGGTCGGATGGCGGAAGCGATAGCGGCGGATCGCGCCCGGGTCGGCCTCGATCGGCGCGGCCTCGACGTCGTCCTCGTGCTCGCTCTCCACCTCGACCTCGACCTCGAGCTCGAGGTCGAGGTCGTCGTCCGCCTCGTCCTCGTCCTCCGCCTCGTCGTGACCGTTGCCGTTCTCGCCCTTCTGCGCGGCGGCGATCAGCTCGGTGAGCATGCCCGCGAGCGCATCCACCTGATGGCGCCGGAGCTCGGTGCCGGAGGCGAGGTGCGGCGGCTTCTCCGACAGGACCCGCTCGAGCCCGAGCAGGAGCGCGTACCGCACCTTCCACTCGGTCGACGGTTCGCCGCGGCCCGCAGCGAGCTCCGCGAGGCCGTCGTCGAGCGCGCGGCGCCGGGCGGTCCCGGGCGCCAGCACGACGTCCGGATCCTCGTCGGGACGCAGGAAGGGCTCGCCGGCCCATGCCTCGGCTCGGAGAGCGTCGGCCCGTATGGCCAACGCGTCCCCCGATTCTCTCGGAGAGTGCGTAATGGTTTCTGCCAATGCCTGCGGCACATCCGACGTGCCGCCTCCTCAAAGGGTCGCGCCCGCGGGTTCAAGCCCCGTTTCGCGTAGCGCAGGCGCAGAATAGCCGAAGCGCCGGACGTCCGTCGGCCGGTCGTCTCGAGCCTGAATACTGGCGGGATGGAGCCGGAAGCCTGGCATCGGCCGTCTCCGCGGCTGCGCCGTGTCCGCCACGTGGAGGCGCTCGTCCCGACGGCCGCTGCCGCGGTCGCGGTCACCGTCCTCCTCGCCGTTCGCGAGGGCGCCCTGGCAGCCGTTGCCGGGGCGGTGGTGGTGCTCGCCGCCGGTGTCGTGTTCGACGTGCTGCTGCAGCGCCGGGTCGGTGCCTGGGGCTATCTGGAGCGCGAGGACGATCTGCTCGTGGAGCGTGGGCTGATGGTCCGCCGCCTCTCCGTCGTCCCGTACGGGCGCATGCAGTTCGTCGACGTGACGGCGGGGCCGGTCGAGCGCTCCTTCGGCCTCGCCACGGTGCGCCTGCACACCGCCGCCGCAGCGAGCGACGCGCGCATCCCGGGGCTCGAGGCAGAGGAGGCCGCGCGGCTGCGCGATCAACTCACGGCGCTCGGCGAGTCGCGCGCCGCGGGGCTGTGAGCACCTGGCATCGCCTGCACCCGTTGTCGCCGGCGGTGCGCGCGGGGCGCGGCCTCATCGCGATCGCGGTCATCTTCCTGCCGACCCTCATCTCGGGCGGGACGAACAGCTGGGACGTCGCATGGCACTTCGTCGCGGTCGGCGCGCTGGTCGTGCTCGGCGTCGTCTCCTGGCTCGTCACACGCTGGCAGATCGACGGGAAGGACCTGCGGATCGAGACCGGCCTCCTGCGCCGCAGCTCACTGCGCTACCCGCTCTCGCAGGTCCAGGCGATCGACACCGTTCGACCCGGGCTCGCGCGGGCGCTCGGGCTCGCGGAGCTGCGCCTCCGGATGGGCGGCACCGGCGGGGCGGCGCGCCTCGCCTATCTGCCGGTCGCGCAGGCGAACGCCCTGCGGGCGCGCCTGCTCGCGTTGTCGCAGGGCGCGCACGAGGAGACCCCCGAGCCGACCGACCGCGAGCTCGTGCGGGTGCCGCCGGCACGCGTCGCGGTGTCCCTCCTGCTGAGCGGCCCCACGGTCGTGCTCGTCGTGTATTTCGCGGCCGTCGGCGCCGCGAGCTCGGCCGGCAAGCACGGCCTCGTCGCCGTGACACTGCCGATCCTGATCGCCGACGCGATCGCAGTCTGGCGCCGCTTCAACCGCTCCTTCAACGCGACCGTCGCCGAGGCGCCTGAAGGATTGCGCGTTCGGTCGGGCCTCGTCGAGACGACCGCGGAGACGATCCCGCGAGGCAGAGTGCAGGCCGTGCTGCTCGTCGAGCCGTTCCTGTGGCGCCCGTTCGGCTGGTGCCGGCTCGAGGTGGACGTGGCCGGCCGCGTCCGGGACCGCGCCGACGCCGAGCGCGGGAAGCGGCGGCTGCGCACCCTCCTGCCGGTCGGGACGCCCGATGAAGCGGCCCGGCTGCTGGCGCTGCTCGTGCCCGGCTCCCCGCAGCCCGCGCGCAGGCCGCCGCGCCGCGCGCGCTGGAAGTCGCCGCTGCGCTACCGGCGACTGTCGTTTGCGTTCGACGAGCGCTACGCCGTCACGACCGGAGGGCGGCTGGCGAGAACCGCGTCATGGGTCCCGCTGACGAAGGTGCAGAGCCTGAGGCGGGTCGAGGGGCCGGCGCAGCGGCGCCTGCGGCTTGCGACGGTCTACCTCGACACGGCGGGCAAGAACTTCGGAGCAGCCTTCCGCGATCTCGACGCGCACGACTCGCGGACGATCCTCGACCGGCTCACCGGGCTCGCGCGCGCGGCCAGGCGCGCGACGCCTCTGTCCTAGGCGACGGCGACGAGTGACTCGAGCCGGCCGACGAGCCAGGGCAGTTCGCTGCGCTCGGCCTCCAGCACGTCGCCGTGGAACTGGATCAACACCGCCCCCGCGGGCGAGAGGTGATCTCCGGCGCCTGCGATCAGGCGGCGGTAGTGGTCGAGCCCGTCGCCGCTCGAGTACACGGCCGCGGGCGGCTCGTCCTCGTACCCGGGGGTGCCGGGCGCGAGGTACGGGAGATTCGCGACGATCAGATCGAGGTCGCGCGGCAGTCCGTCGAGCAGGTCGCCGCGCACGAGATGGACGCGTGCTCCGAGCCGGTCGGCGTTTGCCGACGCGACGTCGAGGGCGCGACTGCACGTGTCGCTCGCCCACACTTCGATCTGCGGCGCGCGCAGCGCAAGCGTGATTGCTGCGACGCCCGAGCCGGTCCCGACGTCGGCGACGCGCGCGGGCCCGCCCGCGATTCGCTCGAGCGCGGCAGTGACCAGGCGCTCGCTCGTCACCCGTGGCGAAAAGACCCGGCCCGGGTCGGTGACGAACGTCAAGCCGTGGAATCGTGTGGTCATCGTCTCTAGTACAACGTAGCCAGGTGGACTGGATTCCCTTCTCGGAAGAGAAACAATCCCGCTATCTGGAGCGGCACGGGGAGCTGGACGAGCGCGGGCTCGTTCGCCGGGGGAACGCGGCGTACGCCGCTGCCCTCGGCCTCCTGATGGCGGGCGATCCGGCTGCCGCGCAGTGGTTTCGCCTTGCCGCCGCCCGCTGGCGGGAGAGCTGGGATGCGGGCGAGGGCCGTGATGCATGGGGACGCCCGATCGGTGTGCTGAAGGCCTCGCTGCTCGCACACGACGGGGCGGCCGCGGACGAGGCGCGGTGGACGCTGGAGCTCGGCGCCGCGACCGCCGAGTCTCCGATCGGCCGGTACGCCGCGGCGCTCGCGCTGCTCGTGCTCGGACGCTGGGCGGACGCGCGCAGCCTCTGCAGGTCGCTGCGCGACCGGGCCGACTTTCCCGGTGACGTCGCCGACGCGCTCGCGGCCGTCGCCGCGCACGACGTCTTGGGCTACTCCGAGGCGGTGGAGTCCGTGGTGACGTCGTTCGAGACGCGCGGGGAGTTCCTCGAGGACGCCCGCGTCGCCGACACGGCGCTCGTCCTCGCGGCGCTCGCGCAGCGCCGCCACATCGACGAGCCGCTCCCGGCATCGCCGATGCTGCCGGCGTGATCAGTCGGTGTCGCCCTGCGCGATCGTCGGATGGAACGCGACCGTGATCGTCTGCTGCGGATGCGAGTCGTCCTCGAGCTCGGACAGCTTCTCGACCAGCTCGTTGAGCAGGCGGCGCACCGTGTCGACGTCGAGCTTCGTGTGCACCTGCGCGCTCCGGAACTCGCCCGCTTCCGCGTAGAGGTCGAAGCCGCGCTGCAGCTCGCGCAGCTGGGCCGCCTGCACCTCACTGGCGAGGCCGGCGGCACGGACCTCCGGGCCGATCTTGAAGTGCTTCGCGACCGGCCGATAGGGCTTCTCCCGCCCCTCCGACGAAGCGAGCTCGATCAGCCCGGCGCGATGCAGCATCCGAACGTGGAAGTGCAGGTGGCCCGGGTCGACCGAGAGATGGGCCGCGAGCTCACGGTTCGTCAACGGCCCGTCGGCATCGCCGAGCACCTGGAGCACCTTGAGCCGGAGCGGGTGGCCGAGCGCCTTGAGCTGCTCCGGGCGCTCGATCTCCAGGACGTCCCGGGGCGACGGTGTCGGGACCGGCGCGCTCATCGGCGCTCCAGCTTCGACGCGGCGGCCGCGTCGAGGAAGACCTCCACGGGGACCGGGGCGAGCCGGGTGAGGCTCGCCGGCACCGACGTGGTGACCTCGCCGCCGAACGCCCCCGCGACCGCGTCGGCTTTTCCCTCGCCCGCGACGAGGAAGACGATGCGCTGGGCCGAGCGGATCGCCGGCAGGGTGAGCGTGACGCGATCGACGAACGGCTCGAGCCCGGCAGGCCCCCAGGTGACGCGACGATCCTCGACCCCGGCCTGCGGCGAGCCGGCGAACAGCGAGGCCATGTGGCCGTCGCTGCCGAGCCCGAGCAGGAGCAGGTGCAGATCGACGCCGTCCAGAGCAGCGTCGTACTCCTCGGCCGCAGCTGCCGGCTCCAGCTCGCCCCTCATCCGGTGCACGGCCTGCGGCGCCACTGCGACCCGGTCGAGCAGCGTCTCCTTCGCGAGGCGGTAGTTCGAGCGCTCGTCGTCGGGCGGGACGCACCGCTCGTCGCCCCACCAGAGCGCGACGCGGCTCCAGTCCGGCTGCAGGCCGGCGGCACGCTCGTACGCGTCGCCCACCGATGCGCCGCCGGTCAGCACGATCGAACCGCCCCGGGTCGCGTGGTCGGCGAGCAGCTCGGCCACGGGGAGGACCGGGTCGTCGACGATGTGGAGCTCAGGCCGCAGCGACATGAGGCAACGGTATGAAACCACGGCTGAAGCCGGCCAGGAGGTACACGCTCGCGAGGCCGGCCCACTCGCCGTACGGCTCGAGGAGGACGTCGGCCTCCTCCGGCTCGGCCCAGCGTCCCCACAGCGCCGAGGCGAGCCTGGCGAGGCCGAGGTCCCGGGCGAGGCCGTGCTCGTAGCGGCCCAGCCCCTCGATGCAGATCACGCCGACCGACCAGGGCCCGAGCCCGCGCTCCCGGCCGAGCCGTGCTGCGACGGCCGCCGACGGCTGGCTCTTCAGCCGTTCGAGGTCGAAGGAGCGGCAGAGCCGGATCAGACAGGCGGCACGGCGGGCGCCGAGCCCGAGGCGGCCGAGCTGGGCGGGCGAGAACCGCGCCAGATCGGCCGAGGTCGGCGGCGCGTGCAGTCCGCCGAGCTCCGGTGTCGCGGCGCGGACGATCGTCCGCTCGATCTGCCGCGCGCGGCTCGCCTGGATCAGCTGTCCCGCGACCGCGCGCAGGAGGGCCTGCGCAACCGTCCCGGTCCGCATCGGCCGCAGGCCCCGCACGCGGCGGAGTGTCTCGCCGAGCAGCGGGTCGCCGGCGAAGCGGCGGAGGAACTCGGAGTGGTCGTCGCCGAGCCCGAGCGCGAAGCGCACGTGATCCACCCCGGCGTCGCTGTCGGCCGCAACGACGATCGTCCCGTCCGCGCGCTGCGCCGCCTGCACGCGCTCGAGGCGGTCGTCGACGCGAACGGTCGCCCGGTAGGTGCCGTCGACGACGACGCGGGTCGCATCCGAGGCGTGGCGCCCCGAGACGCGGAGGGAGTACGGCCCCTGCGGGCGAAGCTCGGCACGGACGGGCATCCGCCGAGTCTAGGGCTACAGTCAGCCGATGCTGCGCCGGGTCGCGTCGCGGGTGTCCATGCGGAGCCGCCGGCGGAAGCTCGATCTCCTGCTCGAGCTGTTCGAGCCGGGGCCGGAGACGACGGTGATCGACGTGGGGGTGACCGACGCCCCGTTCGGGGCCGGCTCGTCCGACAACTTCTTCGAGGCGCTCTATCCGTGGCCGGACCGGATCACGGCGGTCGGGCACACCGGGCTCGACCGGTTCACGGCTGCCTTTCCCCAGGTGCGCGCCGTCCGCGCGGACGGGCGGGACCTGCCGTTCGCCGACCGAGAGTTCGATCTCGGCTTCTCGAACGCGGTGGTCGAGCACATCGCCGGGGGACGGGCCGGCCAGCGGCGCTTCGTGCACGAGCTGTGCCGCGTCTCGGGCAGCGTGTTCGTGACGACGCCGAACCGCTGGTTCCCGCTCGAGGTGCACACGCTGCTGCCGTTCGTGCACTGGCTGCCGGCGGGCGCACGGCGCCGCGTGATCCCGTTCGACGACGTGCTCGACCCGCTCGGCCCGAGGGAGCTCGCTTCGCTCTTTCCTTACAGCGTGCGGGTAATCAACACGGGCATGACGCTGATCGCCGTCGGTTCCGCGTGAAGCGCTCGGTCCTCGCACTGCAGGTCCTGATCGTCGGGCTGGCGCTCCACAACGTCGTGATGACGCTGCTCTGGCGCGCGGGCGTGCGTGGGACCGCGCTCACGATCGTCTCGGCGTGGAAGGACGTGCTGCTGCTGGTGGCGCTCGTGCTCGTCGTCCGTGAGCGCCGCCGGCTGCCGTTCGACGGTCGGCTCACCGATTGGCTCGCAGTCGCCTTCGGCGCGCTCGTCGTCGTCTACGGGCTGTTGCCGCAGTCGTGGCTCGGCGGCGGCGCGACGCACCGGGGCGTCCTCTACGCCGCGCGCCACGATCTGCTGCCCGTCGCCGCGTACTTCCTCGGGCGAGGGCTGCAGCTGACGGATCGGGAGCGCGCGCGGCTCTGTCACACGGTGCTCGCGACGGCTGCGTTCGTGGCCGCCTTCGGGCTGATCGACGTCTACGCAGTGCCGCTCTCGTTCTGGCGGCCGGCGGCGGGCTGGTTCCGCGACCAGCTCGGGCTCGTCTACTCCGCGGGCACGTCAGGCCTGCCGGAGAACTTCGTCTACAACGCCGGCAACGGCGTCGTGTTCCGGCGGTTGACCTCGACCTTCCTCTCGCCGCTCGCGACGTCCTACCTGCTCGTCGTTGCTTTGTTCTTCATCCCGATGCGGCGCCGCTGGGGGCCGCCGCTCGGCGCGCTGATCTTCGCCGCCCTGCTGTGGACGCACACCCGCTCGGCGCTGCTCGCGCTCGTCCTCGTGCTCGTTGTGAGCGCCGTCGTGAAGCGTCGCGCCCGGCCGCTCGTCTGGGCAGTCGCGGTCGCGGTCGTCGGGCTGGCGTTCGTGAAGGGGTACGACCACTTCGGGCCGCGCACGCACTTCACGAAGGCCGAGCTGCAGGTTCAGCAGCAGATCGCGCACCGGCACCCGCAAGCCTCGAACGACGCGACGAGCGCCAACGAGGCGTCGACCAGCGAGCATCTCGCATCGCTGCGCGATGGGGGGCGCACGGTGCTGCACCATCCGTGGGGATTCGGGCTCGGGAACTCGGGCGTCACCGCGGCGCGCACGCACGTGATTGTGAAGGCGGGCGAATCGACGTACACGGAGCTCGGTGTCGAGACGGGGGTCCTCGGCATGCTCGTCTTCATCGCGTGGTCGCTGGCCCTGCTCCGCTCGACGCTCCGCAACCGGGTGTGGGTCGGCGCGGCGTTCCTCGCCGTGCTGCTGCTCGGCCTGCAGACGGACGTCATCGGCGTTCCGTGGATCGCCGTCACGGTCTGGGCGTTCGCCGGCGACTCGGCGTGAGCCCAACAACTTCGTAACGGTCGCAAACGGACACTTGCGGCCCCGGCGTCCGTTCGTACCGTTGCTCGGATGCGTCTCTCGTTCGTCGAGCTCGGTTTGCTCGCCGGTGCGGCCGTCGTAGCGGCGACGGCGCTTCCGCGCTGCTCGGGCGGCGGGCCGGCGGCAGTCGTCGTGCGTGCGAGCTGGGCGCGAACCCCCGGCGTCCTCAACCCGGCGGTCACGCAGGCGACGATCCGCACGACGATCTGCACGCGGGGCTGGACGCGCACCGTTCGACCGCCGGTCTCCTACACCAACGCCCTCAAGGCGCGGCAGCTCGAGCAGTACCACCTGCGCGGCCCCCCTTCGAGGTTCCAGGAGGACCACCTGATCAGCCTCGAGCTGGGCGGCAATCCGACGGATCCGCGGAACCTGTGGCCGGAGCCCTATCCACGCGCGGCAGCGGTCGACCGGATCGAGAACGAGCTCAATGCGCGCGTCTGCAGCGGCTCGCTCACGCTCGCGGAGGCACAGCGCCGCGAGTCGTCGCTGAAGCACGCCTCGGGTTGAGAACGGGCTAGCGGGCGAGTGCGTCGGTCATGCGCGCGAGCAGGTCGAGGAGCCGTTCGCGGTCCTCGCCGGTGAGCGCTGCGGCGGCCGGCTCGAAGGCGGCCGAGGCGCGTGCCTTGCGCTCGTCGACGAGGCTGCGCCCGGAGGGCGTGAGCTCGATCCGCACGGCCCGGCGGTCGTCGGGGTCGGCCCTGCGCTCGGCGAGGCCGAGCTCGTCCAGAACGTCCACGGTGCGGCTCGCCGTCGGGGCGCTCGTCCCGATCCGTGCCGCCAGGTCGTTCAGCCGCAGGGGGCCTGCGTCCGCGATCTCGATCAGCGCGATCCGCTGCGTCGCGGTCATGGCCGGGTCGTCGTCGGCGCCGCCCGTCATCCGGGTGAGCTCGCGGAGCAGTCTCCCGAGCCGGTCGAGGATCACACGGGTGTCCGTGGCGGTGCTCATTGTGCCGCAATAGTTGCATATCGCAATAGTTTCATCGCGTTGGTAGTATCGCCGAGGTGACCGACCCCGTCCAGCAGCCGCAGCCCCGCGTTCGCGCGATCTTCATCGCGCTGATGCTCGTGCTGCTCCTGGCGGCGCTCGACCAGACGATCGTCTCGACGGCGCTCCCGACGATCGTGGGCGACCTCGGCGGCATCTCGCACCTCTCCTGGGTCGTCACCGCCTACCTCCTCACGGCCACCGTCTCGGGGCCGCTCTACGGCAAGCTCGGCGATCTCTACGGCCGCAAGCGCGTGCTGCAGACCGCGATCGTGATCTTCCTGATCGGGTCGGCGCTCTGCGGGCTCTCCCAGTCGATGGCCGAGCTGATCGGCTTCCGCGCGCTGCAGGGGCTCGGCGCCGGCGGCCTGATGGTGGTCACGCTCGCCGTCGTCGGCGACATCATCCCGCCCCGCGAGCGCGGCAAGTACCAGGGCTACTTCGGCGCGGTGTTCGGCGTCTCGACGGTGATCGGGCCCCTCCTCGGCGGGTTCTTCGTCGACCACCTCTCCTGGCGCTGGATCTTCTACGTGAACCTGCCGGTCGGCGCGATCGCGCTCACGGTGATCGCAGTCACCTTCCATGCGCAGGCGGTCACGCGGCGGCACTCGATGGACTACCTCGGCGCCGCGTTGCTCGCCGCGAGCCTGGGCGCCATCGTCCTCTTCACGAGCCTGGGCGGAACGACCTGGGGCTGGAGCTCGCCGCCCGTGGTCGGGCTGATCATCGCCAGCATCGTCCTCGTGCCCGCATTTCTCTGGCAGGAGAGCCGGGCCGCCGAGCCGATTCTCCCGCTCGAGCTCTTCCGCAACCACACGTTCGCAGTGACGAGCGCCGTCGGGTTCATCGTCGGCTTCGCGCTCTTCGGCGCGATCACCTACCTGCCGCTCTATCTCCAGGTGACCAAGGGATCGAGCCCGACGCGCTCGGGGCTCCAGCTGACACCGTTGATGGCCGGGGTGCTCGTCACGTCGATCGTGAGCGGCCAGGTGATCTCACGGATGGGCCGCTACCGGTTCTTCCCGATCGCCGGCACCGCGATCATGGTCGTCGCGATGGTGCTGCTCGCCCAGCTGCACGCGGGGACGAGCACGTGGGTCGCCGCAGTGTTCGCATGCGTGCTCGGCCTCGGGCTCGGGATGGTGATGCAGGTGCTCGTGCTCGCGGTCCAGAACTCGGTCGACCCCTCGATGATGGGCGTGGCCACGAGCGGCTCGACGCTCTTCCGTCAGATCGGCGGCTCGATCGGCGTCGCGCTCTTCGGGTCGATCTTTGCGAACCGCGTGCGCGTCGAGCTCGCCTCCCGGCTGCCGGCGGGGGCGAAGATCCCGAAGACGATCAATCCCGCCGGGATCCGAGACCTGCCGCCCGCTGCCCACGCGGCCTTCGCGGACGCGTTTGCGGCGGCGCTGCACCCGGTGTTCCTGATGGCCGCCGGCGTGTCGGTGGTCGCGTTCGCCCTGACCTGGCTGCTGCGTGAGGTGCCGCTCCGCACGAAGGCGAAGCCGGGCGAGGCAATTCCGCCGTCCGGCGGCGAGCTCGAAGCCGCGTAACCGAACCTCTTAGGGATTCCACAGGGCCACGTGGTTTTCTCTGAGCAGTGTTCTACCTTCGCTATGTCAGGAACGAGCTCGTGCGCCGCCGCTCGCGCACGATCCTCACTGCCCTCGGCCTCGGTCTCGGCGTCGCGCTCGTGATCGTGATCGCGGGCGTCTCGAGCGGTCTCGACAAGGCGCAGAAGAAGACGCTGAACCCGCTCGCCGGGATCGGCACCGATCTGACGGTCACCCTGACGCCGACGCAGCAGGACGCAGGCGGCTTCCAGGGTGGCCCCGGCGGAGGCGGCGGGAACCGGGATCTGGTGCAGTCGAACCTCTCGGTCGTCACCGACCTCTCGAAGCTCGGCAAGCCGGGTACGCATTTCGTCCACGACTTCTTCCTGCCCGGGACGCAGCTGACGTTCAAGCAGAGCGCGGCCGGCCAGATCGCGTCGATCGCCGGTGTCGCGCAGGTGACGCAGGGCCTGACCCTGCTCGCCGAGCACCAGGAGGGCGTCGTGCCGAAGATCGTCGCAACGCTGAAGACGCAGGCGAAGACGATCACGCAGACGCGGCGCGTGCGTCCGTCCGCGGCCGACTTCGCGAAGATGCAGGCCTGCCTGGCGAAGGCCGGGATCAACTTCGGGCCCGGCGGCGGCGGCGGCGGTGGCGGCGGCGGCGGCGGGTTCGGCGGCGGCGGCCTCGGCGGGAACGCGAACGGCGGCCAGTCGAGTGCCCGGCGCGCTGCGCTCCAGAAGTGCCTGCCGGCCTCGTTCCAGCGGTTCCGCTTCACCTCGCCGAGCCAGACGCTGCGCCAGGTGCTCAACCCACCGCAGACGAACATCAAGACCACCGCGTACACGATCGGCGGTGTCGACCAGACGCATCCGACGATGGGCGTCGTCACGACCGCGCAGGTGGTCAAGGGCAAGTACCTCTCGCCGGCCGGTGGCCATGAGGCCCTCATCGCGCAGACCTATGCCGCGAAGTACGGGTTGAAGGTCGGCTCGACGCTGAACCTGAACGGCACGAAGTTCGTCGTCGTCGGTCTCGTCAGCCCGCCGCTCGGCGGCCAGAGCGCCGACGTCTACCTGCCGCTCAAGCAGCTGCAGACGCTGGCGAACCAGAAGGGAATGGCGAACGTCGTGCTCGTCCGTGCGGCGAACGGGAAGGACGTCGCCCATGTCAAGCAGGAGATCCAGACCGCGCTGCCGCAGGCCCAAGTTGCAAGCTCGAAGGACGTCGCCGACAAGATCACCGGCTCGCTCGTGAGCGCGTCGAACCTGTCGCACGATCTCGGCCTCGTGCTCTCCATCATCGCGGCCGTCGCCGCATTCCTGCTCGCCGCCCTCCTGACGCTGTCGTCGGTCGGCAAGCGCGTACGGGAGCTCGGCACGCTCAAGGCGCTCGGCTGGACACAGCGCATGGTCGTCCGCCAGATCGCCGGTGAGTCGCTCGCTCAGTGCCTGATCGGCGGGATCTTCGGCATCGTCCTCGGCGTGATCGTGTGCCTTGCGATCGGCGCCTTCGGCCCGCCCCTCTCCGCGAGCTCCACCACGGGCGGCAATCTCCTCGGCCTGGGGGCTGAGACGGCGCGCACGGCGACCAGCACGATCTCGCTCACCGCGCCGATCGGCGTCTCCATCCTCGCGATCGGGTTCGGAATCGCCCTCCTGGGTGGCCTGGTCGCGGGGGTGGTCGGCGCCCTCCGCGCCGCGCGGCTGCGGCCGGCCGACGCATTGAGGACGGTCGAGTAGTGGATCCGCTGTACACCTTGAGGGGCGTCACCAAGTTCTTCCAGCGCGGACCGACGACCGTGCGCGCACTCGACGGGATCGACCTCGAGATCGCGGCCGGCGAGTTCGTCGCTCTCGAGGGCCCGAGCGGCTCGGGCAAGACGACCCTCCTGCAGCTGCTCGGCGCCCTGGACCGGCCGAGCGGCGGGGACGTGTGGTTCGAGGGCGCCGACCTCGTCGGCCTGCCCGACCACGAGCTCGCCGAGCTGCGGCTCCGCTCCTTCGGGTTCGTCTTCCAGCAGTTCAACCTGATCCCGACGCTGACCGCGGTCGAGAACGTGGAAGTGAAGCTCGTCCCGGCCGGCGGCGATCGCGCCCGCGCGCTGAAGCTGCTCGACGAGGTGGGGCTCGCCGAGCGAGCCGATCACCTGCCCGCACATCTTTCGGGCGGCGAACAGCAGCGGGTCGCGATCGCACGGGCGCTCTCGGTCGAGCCGCGGGTCGTGCTCGCCGACGAGCCGACCGGCAACCTCGACTCCGCGACCGGTGGCGAGATCATCGACCTGCTGGCGAATCTGGCGGCGGAGCACGGCTCGACGGTGATCGTCGCGACCCACGATTCCGACCTGGCGGCCCGCGCGCCGCAGCGCCTCGTCATGCGCGACGGGAAGCTTGTGGGAAACCCCGCACCTGCCGCCGTTTAGCGCGGTGCTATAACGGCCCGTAGTGGCCAAGCCGGTCGAGCAGCTTGAATCGGTCGTCATCCGCTTCGCGGGCGACTCCGGCGACGGGATGCAGCTGACGGGCGGGCGCTTCACCTCGGAGACCGCGCTCACGGGCAACGACCTCGCGACCTTCCCGGACTTCCCGGCCGAGATCCGCGCGCCGGCAGGCTCGCTGCCGGGCGTGTCCGGCTTCCAGCTCCACTTCGCGGACCACGACATCCTCACACCGGGCGACCGCCCGGACGTCCTCGTGGCGATGAATCCGGCCGCCCTCAGGACGAACCTGGCGGATCTGCCGAAGGGCGGGACTCTGATCGTCGACACCGACGCGTTCACCGACCGGAACCTGAAGAAGGCGGGCTACGAGTCGAACCCGATCGAGGACGGCTCCCTGGCCGACTACCAGCTGCACGCCGTGCAGCTGACCGGGATGACGGTCGGAGCGCTGAAGGAGATCGAGGGTGTGACCGCGCGCGAGGCCGAACGGGCGAAGAACATGTTCGCGCTCGGGCTGATGTCGTGGTTGTACGGCCGCCCGACCGAGTCGACCACGAGCTACATCGAGAAGAAGTTCGCCAAGCGGCCCGAGATCGCCGAGGCGAACCTGAAGGCGTTCAACACGGGCTACGCGTTCGGCGAGACCTCCGAGGCGTTCGCGGTGCAGTACGAGGTGAAGCCCGCGAAGCTCCCGCCCGGGCGGTACCGCCAGATCACCGGCAACGCCGCCCTCTCCTGGGGCCTGCTCGCCGCGTCTCAGCTCTCGAAGCTTCCGCTCTTCCTCGGTGCGTACCCGATCACGCCGGCGTCGTCGATTCTCGAGGAGCTCGCAAAGCACAAGTCGTTCGGCGTGCGCACGTTCCAGGCGGAGGACGAGATCGCCGCGGTGGGCGCCGCACTCGGAGCATCGTTCGGCGGCGCTCTCGGCGTCACGACGTCGGCCGGACCCGGCGTCGTGCTGAAGTCGGAGACCGTGGGGCTCGCGATCACGCTCGAGCTGCCACTGCTGATCGTCGACGTGCAGCGGGCCGGCCCGTCGACGGGCATGCCGACCAAGCCCGAGCAGGGCGACCTTCTGATGGTGCTGCACGGGCGCAACGGCGAGTCGCCGGTGCCGGTCCTCGCCTGCGCGACACCGGGCGACTGTTTCTATGCGGCGATCGAGGCCGCCCGCGTCGCCGTCGCGTATCGAACCCCCGTCTATCTCCTGAGCGACGCGTATCTCGCGAACGGCGCCGAGCCCTGGCTCGTGCCCGACGTGTCGTCGCTGGCGCCGATCGAGGTCGAGTTCGCCTCGGCCGACGGCGGCGAGTTCCAGGCGTACAGGCGTGACCCCGAGACGCTGGCGCGGCCGTGGGCGATTCCCGGCACACCGGGGCTCGAGCATCGCATCGGCGGGCTCGAGAAGGCGAACATCACCGGCGCGATCTCCTACGACCCCGACAACCACGATCTGATGACGCAGCTGCGCGCGCAGAAGGTGGCCGGCATCAAGGTGCCCGACCTCGAGGTCGACCATCAGGAGGGCGCGGACGTGCTCGTGCTCTCGTGGGGCGGCACGTACGGCCCGGTGCATGCCGGCGTGCGCCGCGTCCGCGGCGCCGGCGGCAAGGCGGCGCACGCGCACCTGCGGTGGCTCAACCCGTTCCCGGCGAACCTCGGCGACGTGCTCCTGAGCTACGACCGCGTGCTGATCCCGGAGATGAACCTGGGCCAGCTGCTGCAGCTGATCCGCGCCAGATACCTGGTCGACGCGGTCGGCTACAACCGCGTCACCGGCAAGCCCTTCAAGGCGGGCGAGATCCGCGACGCGATCGAGGCGCTGCTTTGACGAGCGAACTGAAGCTGACCGCGAAGGACTTCAAGTCGGACCAGGAGGTCCGGTGGTGCCCGGGCTGCGGCGACTACGCGATCCTCGCCGCGGTGCAGAGCTTCATGCCCGACCTCGGGCTCGAGCGCGAGAAGATCGTCTTCGTTTCCGGCATCGGCTGCGCGGCGCGTTTCCCGTACTACATGCAGACCTACGGGATGCACTCGATCCACGGCCGCGCGCCGGCGATCGCGACCGGCCTCGCGGTGTCGCGCCCCGATCTCTCGGTCTGGGTCGTCTCGGGTGACGGCGACGCGCTCTCGATCGGCGGCAACCACCTCATCCATGCGCTGCGCCGCAACGTGAACATCAAGATCCTGATGCTGAACAACCAGATCTACGGGCTGACGAAGGGCCAGTACTCTCCGACGAGCGAGCAGGGGAAGGTCACCGGCTCGACGCCGATGGGCAGCGTCGACTATCCGTTCAACCCGCTCAGCCTTGCGCTCGGCGCGGAGGCGACGTTCGTCGCGCGAGCGATGGACATCGACAAGCCGGGGCTGACCGGCGTGCTGCGCAGAGCCGCCGCGCACAAGGGTGCCGCCTTCGTCGAGATCTACCAGAACTGCAACATCTACAACGACGGCGCGTTCGACTTCGTCCGCGAGGAGAAGGAGAACCGCCTCTACATCGAGCACGGGCAGCCGGCGGGCGACACGGGGATCACGCACGACGAGACGGACTTCGCCACGGCGTTCGCCCTCTCGCGCATCAACTACGCGCAGCATGGCGTCGTGCCGTTGGGCGTCTTCAGAGACGTCCCGCGCGAGAGCTACGACGAGCTCGTGCAGGCGCAGCTCGACAACGCCGGCGGCGACGGCGACCTGCAGGCGCTCGTCGGCTCGGGCGACACCTGGGCGATCAGCTGATCACACGACGAGCGACTTGGACGTCTGACGGTCGCGCGGGATCCGCACGACCTTCCAGGCCAGCCCGAGCCGCTCGAGCCCCGTGATCACCCAGCCGCCCGGGTCGAGCGCCGCCTCGAACCGCCGCATCCCGTGAAACGCGCTCGACGGGAAGGCGTGGTGGTTGTTGTGCCACGACTCGCCGAAGGAGATCAGGCTCATCAGCCACACGTTGCGGCTGTGATCCGCCGTCTTGAAGCGCCGGCGGCCCCAGAAATGGCAGACCGAGTTGATCGAGAAGGTGACGTGATGCAGCAGGAAGATGCGGATCGCGCCGCCCCAGAGGAGCGCGGTCAGCGCGCCCTGCCAGGTGCCTGCGATGGCGTAGCCGATCGCAGCGGGCACAACGAGCGAGATGACGAGCCACATCCAGAACAGCCTCGAGATCTGCTTCATCCCGCGCTCGGTCAGCATGTCGGGAACGTACTTCGTCAACTCGGCCCGACCCTCGGCGACGAACAGCCAGCCCATGTGCGCGTGGAAGAGATTCCTGGCAGCCGCGAAGAAGCCGCTGCCCTCGCCCGTGTGCGGACTGTGTGGATCCCCGTCGACGTCCGAAAACTGATGATGCTTGCGATGGTCGGCCACCCACACGAGCACGGGCCCCTCGACCGCCATCGACCCGAGGATCGCGAAGGTCCAGCGCATCCATTGCTTCGTCTGGAACGCCCGATGCGTGAACAGGCGGTGGTACCCGACCGTGATCCCGACGCCGGTCAGCACGTAGCCGACGGCGAGGAGAGCGAGGTCGGTCCAGCCCACCCAGGTGTTCCACAAGAGGCCGATCGCGGCAACCAGTCCGACGAACGGGAGCACCACTCCCAGGAGGTTCGCGAACTTGTGCGCGCGTGTCATTCGCCTGGACGGTAGCTTCTCTCGCCGTGGGCGGGGTCGTCTTTCAGGTCTATATCCGGTCGTTCGCGGACTCGAACGGCGACGGAATCGGCGACCTGACAGGGATTGCGGCGCACCTCGACTACTTAACAGAACTCGGCATCGACGCCGTCTGGCTGAGCCCGGTTCACCCTTCGCCGAACGTCGACTGGGGCTACGACGTCGCGGACTATCGCGCGGTGCATCCCGACTACGGCACGCTCGAGGACCTCGATGCGCTGATCGCCGCCGCGGGCGCGCGGGGCATCGACATCTGGCTCGACCTCGTTCCCAATCACACGTCCGACCAGCATCCGTGGTTCCGCGACCGGCCCGAGTACTACGTCTGGTCGGAGGAGATCCCGAACGACTGGACGTCGATCTTCACGGGCGAGACTGCGTGGCAGTTCGACAGCACGCGGCGGCAGTACTACCTGCACCAGTTTGCTCCCGAGCAGCCCGACCTCGACTGGTGGAACGCCTCGGTTCGCAACGAGTTCGACGACATTCTCCGCTTCTGGTTCGATCGCGGCGTCAGCGGCCTGCGGATCGACGTGGCACACGGGCTGATCAAGGACCGGCAGCTGCGCAACGGGGAGAGGTACCTGCGCCAGCGCCCCGAGGTGCACGAGATCTACCGCCGCTGGCAGGAGGTCGCCGGCGAGTACATCCCGAAGCCGACGCTGATGGGCGAGACCTACGTCCCGCTCGACAAGGTCTTCGACTACTACGCGCACCTCGATCTGGCGCAGAACTTCCCGTTCCTGCGCGCCGAGTTCGACCTGGATGAGCTCCGCCCGATCGTCGAGCAGACGATGAAGCAGCTGCCGAAGGGCCGCGAGCCCGTCTGGTTCGGGTCGAATCACGATCACTCGCGCATGGCGACGCGCTGGGCCGGCGGCGACGAGCGAAAGCACAAGGCGGCGCTGTTCCTGATCCTCACCCTGCCGGGCAGCGCGATCCTCTACCAGGGCGACGAGCTCGGCCTCGAGGACGGTGTCGTCCCGGCCGACCGCATCCTCGACCTTGCCGACCCGCCGCGCGACCCGGAGCGCACCCCGTTTCCGTGGACGCGCAGCGGCACGGAATGGCAGAGCCCGTGGCTGCCGCTGCCCGACACGCGGCGAAACGCCGAGGACAGCACGATCCTCGCGTACACGCGCGAGCTGATCGCGCAGCGCGCCCGCCTCGGGGAGGGCTACCGGACGCTTCCGAGCGAGCAGGGTGTGTGGGCCTACGCCCGCGGGGAAAGCATCTGCGTGCTGAACATGACGAGTGGCACCGCCGCGCACGAGGGCGCACTACTCGAGCCCTGGCAGGGCGTCATCCTGCCGTCCTAGCTCGGTCTGATCGAGCCGTCGTCCTCGATCGTCCAGTGCGGGTTGTGCGCGACCTCCCACGGGTGACCGTCCGGGTCGACGAACGCGCCCGAGTAGCCGCCCCAGAAGGTCTCCGCGCCCTCGCGGGCGATGCGGGCTCCTGCGGCGCGCGCATCGGCGATCGCCGCATCGACCTCGGCCGGCGAGCGCACGTTGAGAGCGAGCGTGACGCCGCCCCAGCCGCCCGCGTCCGTGACGCCGCTGTCCTCGGCGAGCCGGTCGCGGTTCCAGAGGGAGACGATCATCCCGCCCGCCTGGAAGAAGACGACCTCGTCCTCGGGCCCTGCGTTCGTCACCCAGCCGAGCGCCTCGTAGAACGAACGGGCGCGCGCGAGGTCGGCGACCCCGAGCGTGACGAGGCTGAGCCGCTGCTCCATCAGCGGGGCGGATGTCCGAACTCGCGCATCAGCGCGTCGAACTGCTCCCACTCGAGCGACCAGGTGCGCTTCGCCTTGCCCGGCTTCCAGTCGACCGAGCCGCGGCTCGCCTTCAGCACGCCGAGGCGCTCGCCGTCCTGCTCCACGATCACCTTGATGTCGACGTTCCCGACCGGCAGCTCATGGTCGATCTTCAGGCCGACTGAGTGTGCCATCGGCCGAGTTTATGTGTTCGAGACTCGCGAGCCTGGTTCCGGCTCTGCCGGAGTCAGAGTCGGTCCTACGCGGCCTGCAGCCGGAGCCGGTGCATGAGCGCGAGCGACGCGATGTTCTCGGGAGCGATGTCCGCACGGAACGACTCGATCCCGGCCGCACGGGCGTCTCCGGCCAGCTGGTCGATCAGCAGCTTCCCGATGCAGCGGTGCTGCCAGTCGTCGGCCACGGCGAACGCCACCTCGCCGACGTTGCCGTCCCGCACGAGGCGTGCCACCCCCACCGGTTCGCCGTCGACGTAGGCGATGAGCACATGGTGGTTCGCGTCGACGCGGGTGAGGAGCTCCAGGTCGGACGGCAGCAGCACGTTCTTCGCGCCTCCGAAGCGGAGCCGGCGCGACACCGGCCCGAGCCGGTCGAAGACGGCCTGGATCGCGTGGTGGTCGCCGCGCCGGAGCGGCCGGATCGTCACGCCGTCGACACACTTGGACTGCATCTGAGCATGCTGCCGACGGGCCATGGCCTGCCGCGTCGGTTCGACGGGCCATCTTTGCGTGATGGCCCGTCCGGGCCATTACGCTCCGGCTGATGGAGCAGGAGATCCGCTACCTCGACTTCGAGGGACGGCGCCTCGCCTACTCGACCTACGGCGAGGGGCCGCCGATCGTCGTCGGCCCGCGCTGGGTCTCGCACCTCGAGGAGGAATGGGCCGACGCCGACCAGCGGCCCTTCTATGCAGAGCTGGCCCGCACGCACCAGGTGGTGCGCTTCGACCGGATCGGCTGCGGGCTCTCCTCCCGCGAGCTCGACCCCCGACCGACCGTGGAGTCGGAGAGCCGTCAGCTCGAGGCGGTGATCGACGCCGTCGGCGGAAGCGCCGCCGTCTTCGCCTCGTCGTGCTGCTGCCTGGCCGCGTCGCAGCTCGCGGTGCGACGGCCGGGCGCCGCCGACAAGATCGTCTACTTCGGCGGCTACGCCACGCGCAACGACATCCCCGAGGCGACGAAGGCGTCGCTGATCGCGTTCATCGCCTCGAACTGGCGGCTGGGGGCGCAGATGCTCGCAGGCCTGTTCGACCCGCACGCCTCCGGGGACGAGATCGCGCACTACACGCGGATGCAGCGCGCGGCGGCGAGCGCCGAGGCCGCCTCGATCTTCCTGGAGCTCGACCTGGGCGCCGACCTGCGCGACCTCCTCCCGCGGGTGGCGGTGCCCGCGCTGGTACTGCATCGCCGCGGTGATCGGACCGTGCCCATCGGCCGCGGCCGGGAGCTCGCGTCGCTCCTTCCGAACGCCCGGTTCGTGCCGCTCACCGGCGACTCGCACCTGCCGTGGCGCGACGATCAGCGCGAGCTGTTCCGCGCGCTCGCCGGCTTCCTGTACGGCGAGGCCGCACCGGTGCTCGACGGCCCGTCCCCGCTGACCTCACGCGAGACCGAGGTGCTTCGGCTCGTCTCGACCGGCATGTCGAACCGGGAGATCGCCTCGACACTCGTGCTCAGCGAGCACACGGTGCACCGTCACATCGCGAACATCCTGCGCAAGCTCTCGCAGTCCTCGCGGGCGGGGGCGGCGACGCACGCAACGCGCGTCGGCCTCATCTAGTAGGGGCCGAGAAGTGCGACGGCGGAGGCCGGCGGCGCCGCAGGGCCGTCGCCCTCCGCCTGTCGCATGCGGGACTATGAACCCGCGGCGTAGGAGTTGCGCCGGCAGGGGGCATGAATCCGCGTCAGCGCCCGAAGGCCGCGATCCGGCGCCCGATCGCCTCGCCCTGGTCCTCCTGGAGGAAGTGGCCCGCGTCGCGGACGGCCTGGGCGAGCTCGGCGTTCGGCAGAAGCTCCGCCATCACCTCGGCGGCACGGCGCGAGAAGATCGGGTCGCTGTCGGAGAAGAGGACGAGCGCCGGGCGGTCGAACGTGCGCAGCTCCTCCCGCACCTCGAGCATCCGCGCCGCGTTCGGGTGCTCGGAGGAGGTCGGCACGAGCTCCGGGAACTGCACGATCCCGACCCGGGACTCGGGCACCGGAAACGGTGCGTCGTAGGCGGCGATCACCTCGTCGGTCACCGGCTGCACGAGCGAGAGCCGGATCAGCTGCCCCGCCACGATGTCCGTGCCGACGCGCCTGACGAAGCCCTGGAAGCGAAGCCACTCGTCGCTCGGCGCACGGGCGCCGATCCCGGTGTTCAGGACGACGAGGCGCGCGACCCGCTCCGGGCTCTCGACGGCGAAGCGGAAGCCGATCGGGCCGCCCCAGTCCTGCACGACGAGCGTGATGTTCCGGAGGTCGAGCTCCGACGCGAAGCGCGTGATCGATGCAGCATGGCGGTCGTAGGTGTAGAAGCCCGGTTCGGTCGGTTTGTCCGAGCGGCCGAAGCCGAAGTAGTCCGGCGCGATGCAGCGGGCCGAGCCCACGAGCTCGGGGATGATCTTGCGGTAGAGGAACGCCCAGGTCGGCTCGCCGTGCAACAGCAGCACCGGGTCGCCGGCCCCCTCGTCGACGTAGTGCATCCGCAGCCCGTCCTGCTCGAGATAGTGCGGCTCGTAGGCGTATCCCGGCAGATCGGCGAACCGCTCGTCGGGCGTGCGATACACGCTCATCGGGCCAGCCTAATCCGCAATAACCACCGATGCGGCTTTTGGGAGGCTCACGCAGCCTGCCGGATATGAGCGCGCTCGATCTCGCCCGGTGGCAGTTCGCCGTCACCACGCTCTACCACTTCCTGTTCGTCCCGGTCACGATCGGGCTCGTGTGGTTCGTGGCCGCGTTCCAGACTGCGTGGTACCGGACGCGCGACGAGCGCTGGCTGCGCCTGACCCGCTTCTACGGCAAGCTCTTCCTGATCAACTTCGCGCTCGGCGTCGTCACGGGCATCGTCCAGGAGTTCCAGTTCGGGATGAACTGGTCGGCGTACTCCAAGTACGTCGGCGACATCTTCGGTGCCCCGCTCGCGATGGAAGGGCTTGCCGCGTTCTTTCTCGAGTCCACGTTCCTCGGCCTCTGGATCTTCGGCTGGGACCGCATGAAGCCGAAGATCCATCTGGCGACCATCTGGATCGTCGCGGTCGGGACGACCATGTCGGCGTACTTCATCCTCGCCGCGAACTCCTGGATGCAGCATCCGGTCGGCTACAAGATCAATCCCGTCACGCATCGCGCGGAGATGACGTCGATCGCGCAGATCCTCACCAACTCGACGCTGGTCCGCGCGTTCGGCCACACGATCGCGGCAGCCGGGCTGACCGGGTCGATGCTCGTGCTCGGCGTCGCCGCGTGGCATGTGCGCAGGGGATCCAGCACCGCTCTGTTCGGAGTCGTGGTGCGGATCGGGCTCTGGTCGAGCCTCGTCGCCGCGATCGCGACGCTGCTGCTCGGCCACACCCAGGGACAGCTGATGACGAAACAGCAGCCGATGAAGATGGCCGCCGCGGAGGCGCTCTACCAGACGAAGACCGGTGCGCCGTTCTCGCTGTTCGACCTCGGCCCGTGGCAGGCGCGACCGTCGAAGTCGCTCGTCTCGATCGCGGTCCCGCACGGCCTCTCGATCCTCGCCGACAACTCGTGGAACGGAAAGGTGCTCGGGATCAACGACATCGAGGCGGCGTACGTCGCCAAGTACGGGCCGGGCGACTACCGCCCGATCGTCGGAGTCGACTACTGGAGCTTCCGGATCATGACCGGCCTCGGGTTCCTCGCACTGCTGATCTCCGCGTTCGGGCTGTGGCTCGCGCGCGTTCCCGGCCGGATCGAGCGGTCGAAGGGCTACCTGCGGATCGCGGTCTGGGCGATCGCGCTGCCGCTGAGCGCCAACCTCGCGGGCTGGCTGTTCACCGAGATGGGCCGGCAGCCGTGGGTCGTCCAGGGCCTGCTCCTCACGAAGAACGCGGTCTCCCCGACCGTCGGCCCCTGGTCGGTCGGGCTCACGCTCGTCGGCTTCACCGCCCTCTACGGTGTGCTCGCCTTCGTCGAGGGGCTGCTGATGATCCGTGCGGCGAAGGCCGGCCCCGACCCCGAGGGCACCTATCCCGAGACCTCCGACGGCTCCCGCGCCATCGTTCCCGCTCTCACCTACTGATGCTCGCTGCAACCACCACCCACGGCTACTGGAACCTGCAGTCCTTCTGGTTCCTCCTGATCGCGATCCTCTGGATCGGCTACTTCGTGCTCGAGGGGTTCGACTTCGGCGTCGGCATCCTCCAGCGCTTCGTCGGCCACGACGAGGAGGAGCGCGGCAGGCTCGTGCACACGATCGGGCCGGTGTGGGACGGGAACGAGGTGTGGCTGCTCGTGGCCGGCGGTGCGACGTTCGCCGCGTTCCCCGCGTGGTACGCAACGCTGTTCTCCGCGTTCTACATCCCCCTCTTCCTTCTGCTGGTCGGACTGATCGTGCGCGGCGTCTCGATCGAGTACCGCAACAAGCGCACGGACGCCCGCTGGCGCAGCCGCTGGGACACGCTCCTCGCCGTCTCGAGCGCCGTGCCTGCGCTGCTGTGGGGCGTTGCGTTCGCGGACTTCGTCCGGGGCATCCCGATCTCGAGCAACGGCACGTTCACCGGCAACCTGCTCGACCTGCTCGTGCCGTACGCCCTCCTCGGCGGGCTCATGACGCTGGCGCTGTTCACCTTCCACGGCGCACTGTTCCTCACCCTGCGGGTCGACGGACGGCTCGAGCGCCGTGCGCGCCGTGCCGCCCTCACGACCGGGCCGATCGCGGCTGTCCTGGTGCTCGTGTTCCTCGTCTGGACGTACATCAACGCGGTGCACGCCCACGAGAAGGGGATCGTCCCGGGGATCATCCCGATCGCGGCGATCGTGCTGCCGTTCGTCGCCGGCACGCTCGCGCGCGCGGGGCGCACCGCCTACGCGTTCACGGCGACCGCGCTCTCGATCGTGCTCGTCTTCGCCACGCTCTTCCTGAATCTCTATCCGCGCGTGCTCGTCTCGAGCACCAACAAGGCGTACAGTCTGACGATCTTCTCGACGAGCTCGACCCATTACACGCTCACCGTGATGTCCATCGTCGCGGTCGTGCTGACGCCTGTCGTCCTCGTCTACCAGGCCTGGACGTACTGGGTGTTCCGCGCGCGCCTCACAGGTGAAACGGCGACGCCGCTCGAGGCGATCGCGCATTCGCCCCTGGGCACCGGCACCGCTCCGTAGGCAATGCGCCCGCTCGACCCGAGGCTCGTGCGGGAGGTTCCCGCCGTGCGCCGGTACCTCGGAGCGTGCGGGGCCCTCGCTCTCCTGTCCGCCGCGGCGATCGTCGCCCAGGCGGCGCTGCTCGGACGGATCGTCTCCGATGCATTCCTCGGTCACGAGGGGCTCGACGCACTCAAACGGCCTCTCATCGCCCTCGCCGCCGTCTCGGTCGCCCGCGGCCTGCTCGGGTGGGCGTTCGAGAGCGGTGGCGCCATCACTGCTGCGACGACGCTCGCCACGTTGCGCGGGCGGGCCCTCGCGCAGCTCGTGCGGGCGCGCCCCGGTGGGCTGGGCGCGTTGCAGGCCGGAGAGGTCGCCGGTGCCGTGCTCGACGGCGCTGACTCGCTCGAGCCGTACTTCGCGCGGTTCCTGCCGCAGCTCGCGCTCGCGACGGTCATCCCGCCCGTACTGCTCGTCTGGGTCGCGCTGCACGACATCACCTCGGCGATCGTGCTCGCCTGCACGGTTCCGCTGATCCCGATCTTCGGGATCCTGATCGGCAAGGCGACCCAGCACGCGACGATGCGCCGCTGGCGGGCGCTCTCCCTGCTGTCGACACATTTCGTCGACGTCGTCCGGGGCCTGCCGACGCTCCGCGCATACCGGCGCGGGGCCGCGCAGACCGAGTCGATCGCGACGTACACCGACGACTACCGGCGCGCCACCATGGCGACACTGCGAATCGCTTTTCTGTCCGCGTTCGCGCTCGAGCTCGCCGCGTCGCTCGGGACCGCGGTCGTCGCCGTGGAGCTCGGGATCAGGCTTGTCAACGGCAGTGTTGCGCTTTCGAGCGCGTTCGCGATCCTCGTGCTCGCGCCGGAGCTCTACGCACCACTGCGCACCGCCTCGGCGCAGTTCCACGCGAGCGCCGACGGGCTCGCAGCGGCGAACCGGCTGTTCGAGCTGATCGAGCTGGAGGCTCCGGTAGCCGCGGCCGGTGCCGCACCCGGGCCAGGCGTGCTGCGGCTCGAGCAGCTGGGCTTCTCCTATCCGGAGCGAGGACGGGTGCTCGACGGCGTCGACCTCGAGCTGCAGCCCGGTGAGCGCGTTGCGATCGTCGGCCCGAGCGGCGCCGGCAAGTCGACGCTCCTCGCGCTGCTCCTGCGCTTCGCCGATGCGGACGCAGGCCGGGCGACCGTCGCCGGCGTCGATCTCGCGACGGTCGACCCCGGCTCCTGGCGGCGGCAGCTCGCCTGGGTGCCGCAGCGGCCGTTGCTCGAGCCTGGATCGGTCGCCGAGGCAGTGCGGCTCGGCGCCCCGAACGCCGCCGACTCCGAGGTCACCGCTGCGCTCGCGGAGGCCGGCCTCACCGTTCGGCTCGACGCGGAGGTCGACAGGCTCTCGTCCGGCGAACGGCGCCGCGTCGCGTTCGCCCGCGCGCTCCTTCGCCGGGCGCCGCTGTTGCTGCTCGACGAGCCGACGGCGCACCTCGACGCAGCCTCGGCCGAGAAGATCGTCGACCTCATCGAGGCTCTGCCGCGCACCAGGTCGGTGATCGTCGCGACGCACGATCCGCGTGTCCTGCGGGCGGCCGATCGCGTGCTCGAGCTGCGCGGCGGGCGGCTCTCGGCCCTCGAGCCTGCCGAGGCCGCATGAAGCGCCGCTTCGCAGCAGCGATTGCGCTCTCGACGCTCACCCTTGCGGCGGGCGCCGCACTGCTCGCGACGTCGGGCTACCTGATCTCGCGCGCCGCGACGCGCCCGGACATCCTCTCGCTCACCGTCGTGATCGTGGGCGTGCGCTTCTTCGCGCTCGCGCGCGCGGTGCTGCGCTATCTCGAGCGGCTCGTCTCGCACGACGCGTCCTTCCGGTATCTGTCGCGGGTGCGTGTGTGGTTCTTCGCCCGCCTCGAGCCGCTGGTGCCGAACGACGTCGGCGGCGCGAGGACCGGCGATCTGCTCAGCCGCTTCGTCGCCGACGTCGACGCACTTCAGCACCTGCTCGTGCGGGTGATCGCTCCGCCGATCGCGGCGATCGTCGTCGGACTGGGGGCCGTCGCCGTTGCGGCCGCACTGGCGCCGGCCGCCGGGCTCGCGCTCGCCGTCGTCCTGTCCTTCGGCGCCGTGCTCGTCCCGCTCATCGTCGTCGGTCTCGCGCGGTCGGCGTCGAGCCGTCGCCCGGCCGAGCGCGCGACGGTCGCGAGCGGGGTCGTCGACCTGGTCAACGCGCTGCCCGAGCTCGTCGCCTACGACGCCGCGGCGGAGCGCCTGAGGCGGCTCGGCGAGGCCGAGCGGAAGCTCCGGCGCTCCGCGCTCCGGCAGTCGCTCACGGTCGGCGCGGGTGACGGCGCCGAGCTCGCACTCGGAGGGGTCGCAGCGTCTGCCGTCCTCGCTGCCGCCGTCCCGGCCGTGCGCTCGGGATCGCTGGACGGTGTCATGCTCGGACTGCTCGCGCTGCTCACGCTGGCGGTCTTCGAAGGCGTGCGCGCGCTGCCTGCGGCAGCCGAGCAGTTCGTCGCGACCCGGGCGGCCAACGGACGGCTGGTCGAGCTGACAGCACGCGAGCCCGGTGTCACCGATCCACCCGCCCCACGCGCGCTCGAGGGCGCGCCGGTGGTGGAGCTCGAGCAGGTTCGCGTTCGCTACGGGCCCGACCTGCCGTGGGTGCTGGACGGCGTCGATCTGACGCTCGCGCCCGGCCGGCGCATCGCCCTCCTCGGGCCGAGCGGCGAGGGGAAGACGACGCTCGCGCACCTGCTCGTGCGGTTCAGGGACCCCGACGCCGGGCGGGTCACGCTCGCCGGCCACGACCTGCGCGAGTACGCGCAGGACGACGTTCGCCGCACCGTCGTGCTCGCCGGGCAGGACGCCCACCTCTTCGCGACGACGATTCGCGAGAATGTCCGGCTCGCGCGGCCCGACGCGGGCGAGGACGAGCTGATCGCAGCGCTCCGCCGGGCCCGTGTCTGGGACTGGGTCGAGGCGCTGCCCGAGGGGCTCGACACGCCGGTCGGCGACGAAGGAGCCCTCGTCTCAGGCGGAGAGCGCCAGCGGATCGCGCTCGCGCGCGCGTTCCTGTCCGGCGCGCCGCTGCTCGTGCTCGACGAGCCGACAGCGCATCTCGACGACGAGACCGCAGGGAGGCTCCTGGACGATCTTCTGGACGAGGCGGGCGAGGACGGCCTCCTGCTGATCACGCACTCGCCGCTCCGCCTCGAGCGCTTCGACACCGTGCTCGAGCTCGCGGACGGTCGACTGTCTCAGCTCACGCTTTCGTCATCAGTCGTGCGCGGTCGTTGAGTTGTCGAACGCCTGCACGCCGCCGGGGCTCGCGATCACGGTGTTGTCCCCGACGGTGGCGTCGGCGTAGAAGAACGCCTCGATCGCGACGCCGTGCCCCCTCGGGTCGGATCTCCCGTCGATCTCTGCTCCGGTGATCGTGTTGTGCCTGATCTCGCACATCGAGTGGTCCATGCAAATGATCCCGATTCCCCGACGATCGTGCAGTTGGAGACCATGCTCATCGGGCGACCCATGGAATAGGAGATCAGGACGCCCGTCGTCAGCGGGCCTGCAGGCGCTGTCACGGAGCAGTGGTCGATCATCACCCCGGTGTCGCCCGCCCGAACGGCATCCAGAGCGAAGTGCAGAACGCGCACATGGTCGAGCGTGACGTGCTGTGCATGCTGCGGGTAGAGCGCGTAGCTCTGGAACACCATGGCGATGTCGCGGTCGCGAGACGGCACGTGGTTCACCACGCGCTCGCCGATCCTCAGCGTTCCTTCGGAGATCTCCTCGAGGCCCGCGTCATCCGGAGCGCCGTCGTCTTGCCGCATCCGGACGGCCCGATGAGGACCATGAACTCCCCGTCCGAGATCTCGAGGCTGACATCGTCGACCGTCCGAGTCCCGTCGGGGTAGATCTTGCTGACCCGGTCGAATGCGACTTGCGCCATCCTCACAGCGCAATCTGTGCGGTGAGGGAAACGCCGAAACGCGCTTCTTGGTTACGCCGCGAGCCGTTCCGGCGCAGGCCCGGCCTGCAGCCGGACGGGAGCGGGCGCCCGCGGCAGCCGCACGGCGGCCGCTCCGAGCGCGGTCATCGCGAGGGCGCTTGCCCCACCGACGAAGAACGCCAGTTCGGTGCCGCCCCGGTCGCACATGAAGCCGACGAGCAGAGCGCCGAACGGCGCCAGGCCGTTCCAGGCGTAGTAGTAGAGCCCGAGCACGCGGCCCCGGATGTAGTCGGGGCTCGCCATCTGGATTGCCGCGTTCGAGTTCGCCGAATAGCTCGTGAAGAAGACGCCGCAGATGAAGAGCACCACGCCCGCGAGCGCGGTGGAGTGCAGGGGTGCGAGCACGAGCTCGCAGGCGCCGAAGCCCGCTGCGCCGATGAACATCACCCGCCACCGGGTGGTCGCCATCATGGCCGCCGAGAGTGCGCCGACGAGGGCCCCGGCACCGAAGCAGGCGGAGATGATCCCGAACGTGCGCGGTCCCGCGTCCAGTGTGTCCTTGGCGAGCAGCGGCAGGACGATGTTGAAGTTGAAGCAGAACGCGGAGAACACCGCCATCATCGAGATGATCACCAGCACCGTTCGATTGCGGCGCGCATACGCGAACCCTTCGCGTGTGCCGCGCCAGAACGTCGGCCGGCGGCGGTCGAGCAGCGGGTACAGCTCGGACCTGCGCATCGCGAGCAGCCCCGCGAGCACCGCGACGAAGCTGACCGTGTTGATGGCGAACGCCCAGCCGGCGCCCCAGGTGGCGATGACGACGCCGGCAAGCGCAGGCCCGAAGATCCGCGCGGTGTTGAACAGGCTCGAGTTGAGTGCGATCGCATTCGGGAGCTCGTCGCGCCCGACCATCTGGAAGGTCAGGTTCTGTCGCGACGGCGCGTCGAAGACGAGCGCGGTGCCGGTGAGGACCGCGATCACGTAAACCTCCCAGAGCTGCACGTGGCCGAGCAGCGTGATCGCGGCGAGCGCGGCGGAGAAGAACATCTGCACGGATTGCGTCGCGATCACGACCCGGCGGTTGTCCAGTCGGTCGGTCACGACACCGGCGAACAGGCCGAGCAGGGTGAACGGCCCGAAGCGGCAGATCGCGAGCAGCCCGACCGCGAGCCCGCGCGAATGCGGCGCGAGCTGTACGACGACCCACGCGAGCGCGATGTTCTGCATCCATGTGCCCGCGACCGACGTGAGCTGGCCGGCGAAGAAGAGGCGGTAGTTGCGGTGCCGCCTCAGCGAGGCGAACGTGCGACGAGAGGCAATCCGAAGGAGAGCCACTACTCGTCGCCCAGCAGCTTCTCCAGCGCGTCGATCGATCCTTCGATGCTCTCCCGCTCCTCGGGCTCGAGGCGCTCGAGGCGCTCGACGAGCCACGCAGTCCGCTTCTTGCGGACCGACTTCAGCACCTTTTCGCCCTCGGGCGTCAGGGAGAGGCCGATCCGCCGGCGGTCGGAGGCGCGGGTTCGCTCGATCAGCTTCGCCGCCTCGAGGCGGACGAGGTGCCCCGACATTCCCGGCGCCGAGACGCGCTCGCGCTCGGCGAGCTCGCTGGCGGTGATCCCGGGACTGTGCTTGATCGCAGAGAGCAGCGAGACCTGGCCGCCGGTGACGCCGAGAGAGTGGATCTCGCGGCGGAGCTCCCGTGCGAGCCGGAGCAGGACGGGCCGGAGCCGGCCGGCAATTGTCATCGGATCGTTAACCACGCAAATCATTAACCTCGTTAACGATCATAGCTAAAACTGCCAGGCTCCGTCGGCCACGAGGGGCATTCTGCGGCCTTTCTGCGAAACGCCGAAGGCGCTGAGCGCGTCGGTGCCGATCATGACGTCGATGTGCGTCTTCGAGCGGTTGACGCCGAAGCGCTTCCGCCCGAGCGGCACCGCTCGGGTCTTCGCGAACCCCGAGCCGAACGCCATGTGCGCTGCAGCGTTCTCGTCGAGGAGGCCGTTGTAGTAGATGCGGCCCGTCTGGCCGATCCGTGACGACGCGTCGACGAGGGCGATCTCCCCGAGCCGGTCGGCGTTCGGCGTTGCAGCGAGGTAGCGCGCAAGCCAGTCGCGGTCGGCCTCGCGCTTCGCCTGGAGCCGGACGAGCCTGCCGCTGCGGAACTCCCCGGCGAGCCCTTCGATCATCCGCCCTCCGAAGCTGCGCGGCCGCGAGCAGCGGAACGTGCCCTCGGTCGCGGCGGCATCGGGTGAGATGAAGCACTCCTCGGTGGGGACGTTCATCGCGATCCTGCGTCCCCAGTGGTCCTCCTCGCCGCCGCCGCGCCAGAGCGAGAACGGTGCGATCTTCAGGCGCAGGTCGGTGCCGTCGTCGACGACGTGCAGTTCCTTGAGGTCGAGCCGGGTCAGCCGCGCCGCGCGCCGGCGGAGGGCCGCGAGATGCTGGGCCCAGCCTTTGTGGCCCGGCGGGTCGTCGGGGCCGATCCGGCAGAACCAGAGCAGGTCGCGTGCGAGCTTCCGGGCCGCCTGCGCCGTCTCGATGCCCGGGTAGACGCGCGCCGCCCACGCGTCGGTCGGCCACGCGCAGATCGTCCCGCGCAGGCGGCCTTCGCGGCGGATCCGGGCGACGTGCCGGGTGCGACCGCCGTTGTCGGCGGCGACGCGCTCGGGCGAGAGGTCGGCGACGACGTCGAGCTCGTATTCGCCGAGGACCTGCACGATCGCGACGCTCTCCGAGCCGAAGCCCCGCCACTGCGCGCGTTTCCAGGGCGTCTGATGGCCGAGGGCCTCGTTCGGGCCGTGCTGGATCTTCGCGGCGTAGACGCGATTGTCGTCGTAGGCCACGTCGACCGCGACCGCCCCGGCGCGGTAGGCGGTCTCCGCGATCGCGACCGCAAGGTCGCGATGTCCGAAGCTGACGAGCTCGAGCAGCGTGTCGCCGCGGCGAAATGCGATGCAGCCGCGGACGATCAGCTCCGCGTAGCGGCGGAGCTCCTCCGGCTTCATCGGTCCAGGCCGCATCCGGGCAGACGCTAAACGCTACGGTCAGGCAATGCCGAATCCCCTGGATTCTCTGAAGGCGCTCGGGGACCAGCTGCGCGCGCAGATCGGGGAGGAGCTGGATCTCGACGTCCTCCGCCGCCAGGAGCCGGCGCGCCCGCTCGAGGAGCTGCTCGCCGAGCTCGAGTCCCTCCCCGGCCTCGAGTCGGTCAAGGAGCAGGTGCGCGCGCTCGTCGCCTTCCTGCGCGTCCAGGCGCGGCGCAAGGAGGCGGGGCTCTCCGAGGTGGCGACGATGCAGCACCTCGTCTTCCTCGGCAACCCCGGCACCGGCAAGACCACGGTCGCGCGGCTCCTTGCCCAGATGTACCGCTCGATGGGCCTGCTGAAGCGCGGCCAGCTGGTGGAGGTCGACCGGGCGGGGCTCGTCGGGCAGTACGTGGGGCTCACGGCCGTGAAGACCGAGCGCGTCGTGCGCAGGGCGCTCGACGGCGTGCTGTTCGTCGACGAGGCCTACGCGCTCGCACGAGAGGGCGAGCGGCTCGACTTCGGCGACGAGGCGATCGAGACGCTGCTGAAGCGGATGGAGGACAACCGTCACCGCCTGGTGGTGATCGTCGCCGGCTATCCGCGCCTGATGCGCCGGTTCCTCGAGTCGAACCCCGGGCTGCGCTCACGCTTCTCGCGCGAGATCGACTTCCCGGACTACTCGACCGACGAGCTCGTCGCGATCTTCGGCCGCTTCGCGGCAGATGCCGAGTACACGCTCGGCGACGGAACGACCGAGGCGCTGCGGTCGATCTTCGGTGCGGCGGAGCGCGACGAGCAGTTCGGCAACGCACGCTTCGCGCGCACCCTGTTCGAGCAGTCGCTGAACGCGCAGGCGCTCCGGCTCGGCGAGGGCAACGTCGAGCAGCTGGGCTACCACGATCTGATGCGCCTGACGCCCGAGGATCTCGTCGCCGGAGCGCGGGCGCTCGGGGAGGAGCCCGTCGCCCCCCGCGGTGGGTGGTTCGGCAGGCGGCGCTGAATGCAGCTGCTGAACGTCTGGGACTACGAACGAGCCGCCGCGGAACGGCTGGATCCCGGTGCCCACGGGTACTACGCGGGAGGCTCCGGGGACGAGCTGACGCTGCGCGACAACGTCGCCGCGTTCCAGCGCTGGCAGCTTCGTCCGCGCGTGCTCGTCGACGTCGCGGGCTGCACGACGGAGACGACGGTGCTCGGCCACGAGCTCTCGATGCCGCTCGTGATTGCGCCCGTCGCGTTCCAGCGGGTGGCTCACCCCGACGGGGAGGTGGGAATGGCCCGCGCGGCCCGGGCGGCCGGCACCGCTGTCTGCCTCTCGACGATGGCGACGTCGACGTTCGACGAGGTCGCCGCGACCGGCGCGCAGCGTTGGTTCCAGCTCTACGTCTTCCGTGACCGGCAGATGACGGCCGACGTCGTCGCCCGCGCGCGCATGTCGGGGTTCACGGCGCTCGTGCTCACCGTGGACACGCCCGTCCTCGCGCGCCGCGAGCGTGACGACCGCAGCGGCTTCACGATCCCGCCCGACGTCGTGATCGCCTCGCTCGGCCGGGGCGGGATCACGCCCGCGGAGGCGTTCGCCCAGATGTCCGCGTCGGTCACGTGGGCCGACGTCGAGCGGTTCGCCTCCGAGGCGCGCCTGCCGGTGATCCTCAAGGGCGTGCTGACGGCCGAGGACGCACGCCTCGCCTGCGAGCACGGCGCCGCGGGCGTCGTCGTCTCGAACCACGGCGGGCGGCAGCTGGACGGCGTCGCGGCGACGATCGACGCCCTGCCGGAGGTGGTGGAAGCAGTCGACGGCCGCCTCGAGGTGCTGCTCGACGGAGGCGTGCGCCGCGGCGGCGACGTGGTCAAGGCGCTGGCGCTCGGCGCCAGCGCCGTCCTGGCCGGACGGGCGCCGCTCTGGGGCCTGGCGGTCGACGGCGAGGCCGGCGCCCAGGCCGTGCTCGAGCTGTTGCGTGAGGAGATCCTCTCCGCCCTGAGGCTCGTCGGCAGCAGTTCGCCCGCGGACGTCACGCGCGACCGCGTGCAACCGCGGGTGCCGCCTCTACCCTGAGCCGGATGAGGAGCCTTGCCGCGCTCGCCCCCGTCGTGGCCGCGGTGCTCGCGCTCGGGAGCGCGCACCTGCGCGCAGACGTCGCCGCCGGGTGCGGCCTTCCGTCGAAAGGGCCGCTGTGGATCGACTACGCGGGCCACAACGCCCCGATCGTGCCGGAGCCCGGCCTCATTCTCGCGCTGTCCTCGGGGACGGAGCTGCCGGCGCAGTTCCGCGCCGCCGGGGCAGCGACGATCTTCTTCGACCTGCACCTGAACGATCGGGTCGGCACTCCGAGCGCCCCGGCGGACCCGGGGACGATCGCCGACAAGGCCCAGAAGGAATTCGACTTCGCGGTGCGGGTGACCGGCTGCAGCACACCGCTGATCGCGGAGAACGAGCTCTTCGGCGCACAGACCCCGACGCCGTGGACCGCCACGACCGCTCGGTACCGCGCCAACGTCCTCGCGTTGCTGCGCGCGCTGAACGCGCTCGGCGCGACGACGGCGATCACGATCGCGAACCCGCCGTTCGTCGACGGCGACGCTGCAGCCTGGTGGCGTGACGCCGCGCAGGCGTCGATCCTCGTCCGTCAGGTCTACTTCACCTCGCCGCGGCCCAAGGGCCTGTATGCCCTCGGCCCCGCCCGCGCGAGCCGTTCGATGCGGCAGGGCATGCGCGGCCTCGTCGCCCACTTCGGGCGGATCGGGATCCCCGCGAGCCGCGTCGCGCTCGAGCTGCAGTTCCAGTCGGCGCCGGGCGAAGGAGGCCGCCAGGGGCTGGAGCCCACCGCGGCCTGGCTCGAGTTCGTGAAGCTCGAGGCCCTCGCGGCGCAGCAGGTGGCGCGCGAGCTTCCGGTGCAGGGGATCTGGTCGTGGGGGTGGCCGTCGTTCTCGGCCGCGGGCAACGATCCCGACAAGCCGGCGGCCGCGTGCGTCTACCTCTGGGCGCGCGACCCACGCCTCTGCGACGGTCCTGCACTCGCGGGGCCGGGCTTCGACACCTCCCGCACCGAGGGCCGGTTGGCGCTGCCGTCGGGCGTTCGGTGCACGCTCGGGACAGGACGGATCCTGAAGAGCGAGGTCGGACGCACCGCCGCGCTGACCGGCGACCGCGAGTCGGCGGCGACGGCACTGCTGCAGCGGGCCGTCCTGCGAAGCCTCGAGCCGGTCGACCCGCAGACGGTGCTCGCGGCCGAGCGCGCAATCGTGCGCGACCGGTTCGGCCGCAGCGTCGACCGCTACCGCGCCGCGCTGGCCGCGGCCCGGCTCACCCTGGCCGACGCCCGCGCGGTGATCGCCGATCGCCTCGCCCGCGACCGGGTCGAGGAGCGCTTCCGGCCGAGACCGGCCGGGGCGGCTCAGATCGCGGACTTCCTCGCCACCTATGCAGCCACGCGCGTCAGGCTCGTCTCGGCCGACCCCGAGGCGCCGTGGCTCGGCGACGCCGCACGCGGCTACGCCGTGGAGACGATCGCACCGGCCGAGGTGTTCGACCTGGCGCAAGGGCGTACCTCGCCGCTCGACACCGTCGACGGGCGGTTCGCGGTGCAGCCGCTCGGCCCGCCCCTGCCGCTGCTCGGGCTGCCGCCCGCCGACGCGCGCGCCGTCGCCCGCGGTGTGCTCGGGCGGTTCGCCCGGGACGACGTCTACGAGCGGTGGCTGAACCGCGAGGAGAGCACCCTGTTGGCGTCGGCCGTCTGCACCAGGGATGCGCTGCCGGCCCGCGGCGACGTCGACCTCACCGCCTGGGCGCCGTTTCTCGGCGACTGAGCGACGTTGTCGGTCCGGTAGCGTTCCGGGATGCATTTGCCGTTGCGAGGCAGGCTTCCCGCCGGCAGCGGCCTGTTGCTGATCCCTGCAGCGTCGCTCGTCGTCCATCAGCTGCGCTACACGCTCGCCTACGGCTCGCGCGCGAATGCGGAACTGGCGGCGCAGGGCCATTCGTATCTCTACTCGCTGACGCCCTGGTTCGTCTTCGCGCTCGGCATCGGCCTGGCGCTCTTCCTGCGCCGCGCGACGCAGGCGCTGCGCACCGGCGACGCGGGTGTGTTTTCGCGCCTCTCGTCGTTGACGGTGTGGTCGCTCACCTGGGTGGGGCTCGTCGGGATCTACGCGATCCAGGAGCTGCTCGAGGAGCTCCTCGCCTCCGGGCATCCCGGGGGCGTCGCCGGCGTGTTCGGGCACGGCGGCTTCTGGGCCGTTCCGGTCGCCGCGGTGGTTGCCGCTGTCATCACGCTCTCCCTGCGCGTCGCGCGCGCAGTGCTGCGTGTGGCGGCTGAAGCGCGGTTGCGCCTGTGGCCTCGTGCGCTTCCTTCCGCCGTCCCTGTGGGCAGCTCGCTCACCGCTCCGGCTGCGCTCGCCCGCGCGTACGCGGGCCGTGCGCCTCCGTTCGCGCCGGTTTCTCGTTAGTCGAAGCGCGGGCCGCCGGGCCCGGCCGGTCGCGCCGTTCCCGGTGTGCGCCGTCCTCGCCGTCCCAGCGAATGCCCGCGCTCCGACTCGATCCGACAACGATTCGTGAACGAAGGAGCCATCAAGGTGAAGAAATCGCTCTATCTGGCCGTCACCCTCGCTGCGCTCGTCCTGCCGACGGCGGCGTTCGCGCATGCGCGGGTCAGCCCGCCGGTCTCGCTTGCGAAGCAGCTCCAGCTCTACAGCCTCGCGGTGCCCACGGAGAAGGACAACGCGACGACCACGAAGATCGTCTTGACGGTGCCGAAAGGCTTCTCGATCGATTCGTTCGTCCCGGCCGCCGGCTGGCATCGCGTGCTGCAGCAGACCGGCTCGGGCGAAGACGCCGTGATCCAGAAGGTGACCTGGACCGGCGGTGACGTCCCGACGGAGGAGGACTCGCTCTTCCAGTTCCTCGCCGAGCCGTCGTCGAGCGGCACGTACACCTTCCAGGTCAAGCAGACGTACTCCGACGGCTCGATCGTCAACTGGGCAGGCTCGGAGTCGTCCGACGCTCCTGCGCCGACGATCGAGGCGAAGTCGTCGCTCGGAGGAGGCGGCACACCCGTGGTGTCGATCGTCGCGATCGTGCTCGGAGCGCTGGGCGTGATCCTCGCGGCGGTCGCGCTGTTCACCCGCGGCGGGGGCAAGCGGGAACTCGCGTGACGCAGCGGGGGCGGAGCGTTGTCGTCGCAGCGCTCGTCCTGTTGGCTCTCGTCCTTCCGGGTGCGGCGTCGGCGCACGCCTACCTGGTCAAGACGGTGCCCACGCCGAGCGGGACGCTCAACGCTCCGCCCCCGGTCGTCGCCCTGACCTTCGACGAGGCCGTCGAGCCGCGCTTCGCGATCATCTCGGTCACGAATGCCGCCGGACGGCAGGAGACGACGGCTCCGGTCAGCCGCTCGCCTGCCGATCCCGACACGCTCGAGGTGCCCCTGCGGCCGCACCTGCCGGAGGGCTGGTACCTCGTCTATTGGCGCGCGATCTCCGTGGACGGACATCCCGTCCAGGGCGCGTTCACGTTCGCGATCGGCCCGAATCCGGGGCCCCAGCCCCAGTTTCCCGTGCCCTCGATCGCGCAGACGGCGACCACGCCCAAGCTGCTGGTCGCGCGCTGGCTGGCGTTCCTCACCGTGATGATCGCGATCGGCCTGTTCGTGCTGCGGATCGCGATCGCCCGTCCGCTCCTGCGGCGGGTCGAGGGGACGAGCCTCCGGGCCGTCTCCGTCGCCATGGTGGCGTTCTCGGTCCTGGGCCTGCTGGCGATCCCCGTCTACCTCGACATCTCGACCTCGATCGACTCGTTACGGTCGGACCTCGCCGTCGGCGCGCTCGTGCCGTTGTTCCGAGTGACGGCCTTCGGCCGGGGCTACGTCGACATGGAGATCTGCTTCGCGCTGTTCTGCATCGCTTCGTGGATCGCAGTGTGGGTCGACCGCCCACGGCGTGAGCACCGCTCGATCGCGGAGCTGGCGGCCACCTCGGGCGCCCTGGTCGCCGCCGCGGCCGTCCTGATCCTGCCCGGCACGTCGGGCCACGCGGGCCAGACCTCGCCCCGCGGCCTCTCGCTGCTGCTCGACTGGCTCCATCTCGTCTCGGGCTCGGTGTGGCTCGGCGGGCTCGTCGGCCTGCTCCTCGTCTGGGCAACCCTGCCACGGGCCAGTCGCGTCGCCGGTCTCACCGTCACGGTCCCGCGCTTCTCGAACGTCGCCTTCGTCTCCGTGCTCGTTTTGATCGGGTCGGGCACCGGAGCGACCGTCATTCACATGCCGATCCTCGCCGCCCTCTGGCAGACGCCGTACGGCAAGACGATCCTCCTCAAGATCGGCCTGCTGCTGGCGGCCATGGCGCTCGCCGCGTTCAACCTCCTGCGCTCGAAGCCGCATCTCGAGGCGGCGCGAGAGCGGCCGGAGGCCGGCCCGCCCGCCGCGAAGCTCCTCGCCCGGCTCGTCACCGGCGAGGCCGTGATCGTCGCCTGCGCAGTCTTCGCGGCGGCGCTCCTTTCGAGCCTTGCCCCGCCCGCCAAGGCGCTTGCAGAGGTGGGATCAGCGCTGGCGCATGTCGGTCCCGGCAAGGTCGTTCAGGTGGTGCACAAGGACGGCTATACGATCAAGGTCCTCGTCTCCCCCAACCGGGCCGCGGTCCCGAACAACTTCGCGCTCCAGCTCACCAAGGGGACGACCCCGGTTCGCGGCGCGGACGTGACGGTCCAGTTCGCAATGCTCGACATGGAGATGGCAAACCAGGAGTACCAGCTCGCCGAGAAGAGCCCGGGCATCTACGCGCGGCCGGCCCCCGCACTCGTCATGGTCGGCCGCTGGGGGCTCACGTACACGATCACGCCCAGGGGCGGCCAGCCGTTCACCGTCCTCGTCGTCGACCATGCAACCGGATGAACCAGCCAACGACTTCGAACCGCGGCGCTCAGGTCAGGCTCTTCGCCGCCCTCCTCGCACTGGCTGCGGGCGTCACCGCAGTGATCATCGCGATCCTCGTCATCCACACGGTCCTCGCGTGAATCGGCGCGTCGTCGTGTGGTTGTTGCGCTTGCCGTTGATGGTCGATCGAGGTTCCCGCTCGTGCTCGGACCGCCGCGTGTCCCGGCGCTCGCCGGCGGGCACGCCCTACGCGGGCCTTCCCCGAGGTCGAATCTGCCTGCTCGACCTCGGTGTGCTTGGTCTGCAGGTGTAGCGATGCAGTCTCCTTTCACGTCACCGGGTGTGCGGCGGCAACTGGCGGCGGTGCTCGCCTTCGGCGTTCTCGCGGGCGTGTTCGCCTCCGGGGCATCTGCGCACGTCGGCGAACTTCGCACCACGGTCCTCGCCGGCCCCTACCGGCTGGTGGTTCGCGCGATCCCGGTGCGTGCGGGAGCCGGCGCGGTCCTGACGTTTCGCGGCTCGCTCAGCGAGCGTCGCACCGGTGCGCCCATCGTGGGCGCCCGCGTGCGGGTCAGCGCTCGCGCTCCCTCGGGCGCTGCAAGCCGTCGTTACTCGGCGGCCGGCGTGGCGGGGTCGTACTACCTGCTGATCCCGATCGCGAGCCCGGACAGCTGGCGCGGGCTCCGCTTCACGATCGACGTCGACGGTCCGCTCGGCCGGGCCGCCGGCCTCTATGTCCCACCCGATCTCTTCCGGCAGTGGCCGCTCGCCCCGGTCCTGCTCGTCCTGGCGGGGGTGGCCGCCGCGTTCTTCGTGCAGGGCTTCGTCCGGCTGCGCCGGCGACGCCGCGATCACGCCCCGTGGTCGCGTGTGGCGCTCTTCGGCCTGGGCCTGTCCGCGCTGGTCGTGCCGCTCGTGTCGCCGCTGGACGTCGTCGGCGACCGCTTCCTGCTCTCGGCCCACATGCTCCAGCACGTCGTGATCGGCGACGTCGGTCCCGCCTTGCTCGTGCTCTCGGTGCGAGGGCCGCTTCTGTTCTTCCTGCTGCCGCTCCCTCTGATGCGACAGGTCGGCGGCGCTGCGCCGCTTCGCCACGCGGCCGCTTGGCTCACCCGCCCGAAGGTCGCCCTGACCGCCTGGGGGATCGCCTACGGCGCCTGGCACATCCCGGCCGTGTACGACTACGCCGCACAGCACCAGGTGGTCCACGACCTCGAGCACGCCAGCTTCGTCTTCGTCGGCCTGCTCGTCTGGACGGTCCTGATCGACCCTGCCCGCCGCGGGAAGCTGTCGCGCGGCCGACGGCTTGGCGTCGCCGCGCTCCTCTTTTGGATGGGGACGGTGATCTCCGACGTCCTGATCTTCAGCTTCCACCCGTTGTATCCCGCCTACGCACGCCAGGTCGAAAGGGTCTTCTCGCTCGCGCCGGTTCGAGACCAGCAGTTCGCCGGGCTCGTGATGACGATCGATCAAGTGGTCACGCTCGGCCTCTTTGCCGTCGTGCTCCTCTGGCCCGCCCTGCGGGAACGGCAGCGCGACAATGCCCTGCCGGCCGCTCGGGAGCAGCACGCTTGAGCGGATCTCCCCACCGGGTCAGCTTCGAGCTCGAGACGACCTCTACCTCGCCGCCCTCGCAACCCGGGCGGCCGTCGATCAACCACCCGCCAAAAGCAGGAGGAGATACGCATGGGTAAAGCAGCACGGCTCAAGCAGCAGCGGCAGACACCCACGCCGCCACGCACCGGCAAGCAGCAACACCGCAACCAGATGACGAGAGTCGTCTGGGCTGCCAGCGGCGGCCTCGTCGTCGTGGTCGCGATCGTGGTCGCGACGTTGCTCGCGACCCGCTCGTCGCCGAAGCCGGCCCCGCCGGCCGCGGCGTCACGGTCCGACCGGAACGCCCCGGCGGCACTCGTCAACGCGGCCGACGCGGTCGGGTTCCACCCGACCACCGAGCCCGGAGTCGGCGAGGTCGAAGGGCAACCCGTCTCAGCGGCGGCGCCGCCGAGCAGCAGCAACCTCCTCGCCGCCGGCTCGCTTGCGCCGCCGTTCACGCTGAAGACGCCGCAGGGCCAAAGCGTCAGCCTGTCCGGCTACCGCGGCAAGGCGGTGCTGCTCGAGTTCTTCGCCACTTGGTGCCCGCACTGCAACGCGGAGGCACCCCACCTGCGCAAGCTCGCCGCATCGCTCAACCCGAAGAAGGTCGCGTTCGTCTCCGTCAACGCGGACGGCGAGACCGCCCCGAGCGTCTACGCGTTCCACCGCTACTACGGGCTGCAATACCCGGCCCTGGTCGACCCGAGCTCACAGCCCGGTAGCTTCAAGAGCGAAGGAGCCCCCGGCCACGTCTCGACCGTCTACCGGGTGCAGTCGTTCCCGACGTTCTATGTGATCGACCCGCACGGGCGGATCGCCTTCGCCACGGACGGTGAACAGCCCGACGCGCTCCTGCGCCAGCAGCTGGTGAAGGCGGCAAGCAGTGCGTGAACGGCTCCAGCCGATCCTTGGTCTCCTGATCCGCCTCCTCGCAGCGGCCGTTTGGCTCGCCGCCGGCGGAGCGAAGGTCGCCGACCTCGAGCACTTCCACGCCCAGGTCGACCAGTATCGGCTGCTCCCGGGGGCGCTCGAAGCGCCGTTCGCCTACACACTCCCCTTCGTCGAGCTCCTGACCGGGCTCTACCTGCTGGTCGGGCTGCTCACCCGTGCAGCCGCCATCCTCGCCTGCGCACTGATGGTGCTGTTCCTGATCGCCCAGGGGCAGGCATGGGCACGCGGCCTCTCACTGGACTGCGGCTGTTTTGGAACGATCACCCACGAACGAGTCGGGGCATGGACGATGCTCCGCGACATCGCACTCGGCCTCCCCGCGCTCGTGATCGCGATCCGCCCCGCCAGGCTCCTCTCCCTCGACCACGGGCTGCTCGGCCTGCCCGACGGCTTCGCAACCCGTCCCAGCGCAAAGCCCGACCCGAGCGACCATGGCGAGTTGCCCCCGGCCACGAGGAGTGACGGTTCATGAACGTCTGCTTCCCGCGCCGGACATCTTGGTCGCCGATCCCGTGGCGCTCAGTCGCGACAGGTCGAACCTCATCGGCGGTCCGGTAGCGTGCGCGGGATGCGCTCGCCTTCGTCGCGAGGCAGGCGGAGGTTCGAGTGAGCAGGCGACTCATCGCGCCGTTGCTCGCGTTTGTCGCTCTTGCGGCTCCCGCCTCGGCATCCGCGCACCCGAAGTCGGCGACCGTCGCTCTCGACTATCGGCTCGTGCTCGACCACGCGACTCGTGCGCTCCCGCACGTCACGGTGCGGATCCTGGACGGCGACCGCTCGCTGCGTATCGGCGTCGGGCGCGGCCGCCTGATCGTGCTCGGCGACCTCGGCGAGCAGATGCTCCGCATCGACCCGACCGGCGCGTGGGTCAACGAGGCCTCCGTCACCGCGCAGGCGGCGCGGCTCACCGCCGCCGGGCGCGGCTGGCGGCGGATCGGCGGCCCGACGTTCACCTGGCACGACCATCGCCTCGCACCCCCGCCGTACGACGGCGGGCGAACGGGGACGGTGGCGCGGTTCGCAATCCCGGCGACCCTGAACGGTGAGCACGTGACCCTTGGCGGTGCCTTCGTGCGCTACCGCCGCCCGTCTCCTTGGGCGTGGCTGGCCGGTGTCGCGCTCGTGGTGGCGGCGGCCGTCGCCGCGACCCTGCGCAGGCCGAAGCTGCGCTCGCCGCTCGGGCTCGCGCTCGGCATCCTCGCCGGGGTCGCCGCGCTGACCGCGTTCGTCACGTTCGGCGTCGCCGACGCACCGAACGGACAGGCGGCCTGGGTGCAGATCGGTCTCGGCCTGGCCCTGGCCGTGGCGATCGCGGTCGCGCTCATTCGGCTGGACGGCGAGCGCCGCGTGGTCCTCGCAGGGCTCGTCGGCGCCGCTGCCGCAGCTGCCAGCCTCGGCTCGCTCGGCGTGTTCCGTCACGGAGTGATCATCTCTGTCCTGCCCGGAGCGGCCAGTCGCGGTGTGTGCGCGCTGGCAGTCGCTGCCGGGATCGCGTCTGCCGCGGCGGTGTTCGTGGGCCACCAGGGAGCGTCGTGATCGCCTCGCCGCCCCCCGTGTACCCGTGGCCGATCGGGGTCGGCCCTCGCTACCACCCGACGGCGTACAACGCCGCGGTGAGCGCCGGCCGGCCGGTCGGCCCGCTTCGCTGCTCGAGTGGCGGTGTGACCTTCGCGGTGCACATCGAGCTCTTCGCGCAGCGCCGGGTCGTGATCGTGCCTCCCGGCATCGGCGTCGGACCGCGGGGCTGCACGTACCCCCTCCACACGAACGCACCGACCGGAGTCGTGCACGTCGCGCGCCGCGGCTTGACGCTCGGCGACCTCTTCAGAGTCTGGGGCCGGCGGCTCTCCGTGTCTGCTCTTCTGTCATTTCGCGAACGCGTCTCCGTGTTCCTCGCCGGGCGGCGTTGGCCCCGCGACCCGGGAGCTGTTCCCCTGACGAAGCACGCGCAGATCGTGCTCGAGGTCGGCGGCTACGTCGCCCCCCATCCCGCCTATCTCTTTCCGAAAGGAGACGGATGAACCGCCATCTGCTGCTGGGATCGCTCGTGCTCGTCGTGGCCGCCGCCGGTTGCGGCGGCTCGTCGAACTCGGGCATTCCGACGATCGGCGCGGCGCGCACCTACGCACTGACGGACTTCCAGCCCTCGACCCCGGTCGAGCCCGGCAAGCCGACGCGAGTCTCGTTCAGGATCACGGAGCCGAATGGGACGACGTTGACCCAGTTCAAGCGCGGTCCAGGCCCGCACACCGGCGTGCACCTGATCATCGTGCGCAAGGACCTCGCGACGATCATCCACCGGCATCCGCCGATCGCGCCGGACGGGACGATCAGCGAGACGGTTGTCTTCACGAAGCCGGGGCCGTACCGCCTCGTGGTGGACGTTTACCCCCGGTCGGGGCCGCAGCCCAATTTTCAGCTCGAGGGATCGTTGCGCGTCGCGGGCACCTACCGCCCCCAGAAACTGCCGCGCTATACGTCGACCGACGTGGTCGGCGGCTATCGGATCACGATCCACGGGCGCCCGACGCTGCATGCGATCCAGGCTGGCACGCTGAACGTGACGGTCACCGGCCCAGACGGCAAACCGCAGACCTTCACCCCGTGGTATGGCGCGCTCGCGCACGCGATCTTCTTCCGTGAGGGGACGCTCGACTACTTCCACACGCACGTCTGCGCGCCGGGTGCCTCGGGTTGTGCGAGCGTGCTCGGAGCCACCAAGGTCGTCGGAAGCTCGTCGACGCCCGGGAAGCTCACCGTCGGAGTGCTCGTGCCGGTCGCAGGCACCTGGCGACTCTTCCTGCAGACTCAGGTGAACGGCCGCATCCTGACCGCGCCGTTCACGCTGGTGGTCAAGCCGTGAACAGAAAGGCGAGCGATGGGTAAGCGGACGATCCTGCTCGTGCTTGTAGCCGCACTGGTCACGGTGCCACTCGCGCGGGCGGACGGGGACCCCGCCAGCGACTACCTGCTGGGCCGTCCGACCTTCGTGCCGCCCGACCTCGGCATCTCGGCCGCCGACGCGGCGCGGCTCTCCGCGACAGTGGCGGCCGCGAAGTCGGCGGGCTACCCGATCCGCGTGGCGCTGATCGGAAGTGCCTATGACCTCGGCTCCGTCGTGGCGCTCGACCGCAAGCCGAAGCAGTACGCGCGCTTCCTCGGAGAGGAGCTGGCGTTCGTCTACCACGGTCGCCTGCTCGTCGTGATGCCGAACGGCCTCGGCGTGTCGCGCGGCGGCAAACCGCTGCCCGCCTCGCAGCGCGTCGTCGACCGGCTGCCCGCGCCCGGCACGGGCGGCCCGCAGCTCGTCCAGGCCGGGATCGACGGCGTGCGGGCGCTCGCGGCGGCAGCCGGGGTGCGCGTGCCGGCGACCCGGACGGCCGCGGCCGGCGGCGGAGGGCCGGGCGCGCTCGTCTGGGGGCTGATCGGAGGCGCGGCCGCGCTGGTGCTCGTGCTGGCGGCGGCGGGCTTCGTCGCGGTCCGTCGCCGCCGCCGCAGGTGAACCCAGCCGACCGTCGTGAGATGATCGCCGCTGGCTCATCTGGCCCTCGAACTTGAAGGGACGTGCAATGGACTTCTCCAAGCTCACCCTCGGCTCGAAGATCGTCGCGGGCGCCGGGATCCTGATGTTGATCGACTCGTTCTTCCACTGGCAGGAAGTGAACTTCGGGCCGATCTCCGCGGGAGTCACGATGTGGCACGGCTGGGGTGTGCTGATCGGCCTGACGCTGCTCGCGATCCTCGCCTGGGAGGCTGTTCAGCTGACCGAGACGAAGATCGCGGTCGGTCCGCTCAGCCCGACGATGGTGACGATGCTCCTCGCCGCGCTCCTCGTCCTCTTCACCCTGATCAAGGTGCTTTCGAACGACTACGTCGCCACCTGGGCGTGGGTCGGGCTCGTTCTTTCGATCGCAGTCGGCGTCGGCGCGTGGCTGAACATGCAGGAGGCAGGGGAGTCGCTCGGGGACTTCAAGTCGTCGGTCGCACCGGCAGGCTCGGGAGCCCCGCCGGCCGCAGCGGAGCCGGCACCGGCGACGGAGGCCGCACCGCCCGTGGCGCCGGAGACCACTGCGGCTCCGACCGAGGCCGACCCGGGGCCGCCTGACCCGGCGTCTTGAGCTGAGGGCCGCAGGCTGCGAAATACTCCCCGTAGGGGGCTGGACGCAGGCGGGAGCGTCCCGCACACTGGGGTGGGCATCCGGCCGCCGGAATTCGAAACGTGGGGAGAGAACTCTTGAGCAATCGCCGCATCACCGTCCTTGTCGTGGGAGCCGCGCTCGTGCTCGCCTTCGGCGCCGGAATCGGCTCCGCTGCCGGCAGCAGCGCCTCCGTGGGAGGCGGCAAGCCCGCGGTGACACGCGACCACGGCCGCGGCCATTGGTACGAGCACGCCTGCGACGCGCCCCGCCTCGGGGTGGCGAGCTGCGCTGCACAGGTGGTCGCCGCCGCCGACGGCACACCGCTCGCGACGGGAACGCCGCCGGCGGGGGCGTATGGCCCCGCTCAATTCCACTCCGCCTACAACTTGCCCACGACTGCCCCGAACGCGCAGACGGTCGCGATCGTCGACGCCTACGACGATCCGAGCATCGAGGCGGATCTCGCCAACTACAGCTCCTACTACGGCCTGCCTGCGTGCACGACGGCAAACGGGTGCTTCAAGAAGGTGAACCAGAGCGGCACCACGTTCTATCCGCTCAAGAACGCCGGCTGGGCCCTCGAGATCGCGCTCGACGTCGAGACGGCGCACGCGATCTGCCAGAACTGCAAGATCCTGCTCGTCGAGGCCAACTCGCCCTCGACCGCGAACCTCTATGCGGCCGAGAACGAAGCGGTCAAGCTCGGCGCGACGGCGATCTCGAACTCGTGGGCGACGGGCGAGTATGCAAACGAGACGGCCGACGACGCCAACTTCAACCATCCCGGGGTCGCGATCACGGCGTCGTCCGGAGACGCCGGTTACGGCGTCGAATATCCGGCAGCGTCGAGGTACGTCACCGCCGTCGGCGGCACCACGCTTGCTCTCGGCTCCGGCGGGTCGTACGCCGGCGAGTCCGCCTGGTCGGGCAGCGGCTCCGGCTGTTCCGCCTACGAGTCGAAGCCGGCGTGGCAGACGGATATCGGCTGTTCGCGGCGGTCGGTCGCCGACGTGTCTGCGGACGCCGATCCCAATACGGGCGCGGCCGTCTACGACACCACTTCCTACTACGGCCAGACGGGCTGGTTCCAGGTGGGCGGTACGAGTCTCTCGTCGCCGCTCATCGCCTCCGTCTTCGCGCTGGCCGGCGGCTACGGCGGACCGTCCGCGCCCTACGGGAACAGTGGGCTCCTCCACGACGTCACGTCCGGTTCGAACGGCAGCTGCTCGCCGTTCTACCTGTGCACAGGCGTCGCCGGGTACGACGGGCCGACCGGTCTCGGCTCGCCGAACGGCCTCGGCGCCTTCTCCGGCGGGTCCGCGCCGGCGCCCGATTTCACGCTCGGTGTAACGCCCGCTTCGCAGACGGTCACGGCCGGCGCGGGGACGACGTACTCGGTCTCGGTCAACCCCAGTGGCGGCTTCGGAGGGTCGGTCACGTTCGGGGCGAGCGGCCTGCCGTCCGGTGTGACGGCGAGCTTCAGCCCGGCCTCGTCGACGACGTCGTCGACGCTGACCCTCACGACGAACTCGTCGGTCGCTCCGGCCGGCTATCCGTTCACGATCACCGGGACGAGCGGCAGCCTGAACCACTCGACGCCGGCGACCCTCGTCGTCCAGGCGGCCTCGCCCACAGGCGACTTCTCGCTGGGCATGACGCCGGCGTCGCGCACCGTGACGGCGGGCAGCGGGACGACGTACTCGGTCTCGATCACGCCGAGCGGCAGCTTCGCCGGGTCGGTCAGTCTGGCCGCGAGCGGGCTGCCGTCGGGTGTGACGGCGGGCTTCAGCCCGGCCTCGGCGACGTCTTCGTCCACCCTGACACTCACCACGACCACGCTCGTCGCTGCGGGCAGCTATCCGTTCACGATCACGGGCAAGAGCGGCAACCTCACGCATACCGCGTCCGCCACTCTCGTCGTCCAGGCGGCCTCGGCCACCGGCGACTTCTCGCTCAGCGTGACGCCCGCATCCCAGAGGGCCCCCGCGGGCTTCAAGAGCATCAGTTACACGGTCACGGTCGTGCGCGGAAGCGGCTTCACCGGATCGGTCACGCTCAGCGCGAGCGGCCTGCCGCCCTTGTTCAGGGTCGTCTTCGCCCCGAACCCGACCGCGACGACAGCCCGGATGACCTTGACCGGGCCCGGTGGAGGCTCGGCGCAGAGCACGATCACGATCACGGGCACGAGCGGGTCGCTCACCCACTCGACGGCCGTCATCCTGATCCACTGACCCCGGCGGGAGGTGGTTTGAACCGCCACGGGGGAGGGTAGGCGGCTAAAGTCCCCCGCTTCGGGTGTCGATCAAACGATCGTCACCCGGTGTCCCCACGGTGCCCGCGGGCGGTTTCGAGCCCGTCGCGCACCACCCAGATGCCCCACGCCGTCTCCACAGCCCTCCGCAAGGCCGCCGCCAAGGCGCCGTTGCAGACCTCCAGCCGCGCAGCGCTCTTCGTCTTCATCGCGCTGCTCGGGGTGGCAGTCGGGCTCTCGGGCGGGTCCGCGAATCCGGTCGCCGCCGCCGTCCAGAGCGGAGACTGCACGCCCGCCTCCTCCTGGCCCGCGAACAACGGCAGCCTCGACTCCCAGGTCATGTCGCTGATCAACCAGCATCGTGCCTCGCTCGGGCTCGGGCAGCTCGTGACCTCGCCCACGTTGACGGCTTCTGCGGTCTGGAAGGCGCGCCAGATGGCCCAGTACGGCGTCTTCTCGCACGACGACGTCGCGCCGCCGGTCACCCGAACGGCCGCGGACCGCATCTCGACGTGCGGCTACCACTACTCATGGGGCGAGAACATCGCCGAGGGCTTCCCCGATGCCGCGTCGGTCGTCAACGCGTGGTTGAACTCGGCCGGGCACAAGGCGAACATCGAGAACCCGTCGTTCGTCGCCACCGGTCTCGGGGCCGCGAAGGCCGCGAACGGCGCGGTCTACTGGGTGCAGGACTTCGGTTTCGTGGCCGACGGCGGGTCACCGCCGCCGACGACGACGACGAGCTCCACCCCGCCGCCGACGTCGACGGCGGCCACGACCACGCGCGTCACGACCACGACGCCGCCGCCGCCGACCACCACGGCGAGGTCGACCACAACCAGCAGGACGACCACGACGACGAGGACGACCACGACTGCTCCGACCACCAGCTCGGGCGGGCCGAAGAAGAGCGCCCCGGCTCTCGCTCTCACCGGGTTCAGGGTCTCGACCGCGGGATCGCGGCGGCTCGTGCTCACCACCCGGGTCGTCGATTCGGGCAAGCCGGTCAAGGCTGCCAGCGTGAAGTGCGCTGCGGTGCTCGGGAAGCGCCACCTGCGCGTCGTGGTGAACGCCTACCGGTCGGGGCGGGCGCGGTGTGCGTGGCGCTTGCCGGGCAGTGTCCGGGCCGGCTCGTTTGCGAACGGCTGGGTCAGCGTGCGCGCAGGGTCGTCCCGCGGGCTGCAAGCCTTCGCCGTGAAGGTGCGCTGACCGAGGCTATTTCTTCTTCGGCGCCGGCTTCTTCTTCGGCGCCGGCTTCTTCTTCGGTGCCGGCTTCTTGACGATCGGCGCCGGGGCGTCGACGGAGACGAACCATGCCGTCACGCCCTTCACTCCGGCACCGTCCTTCGCGTTGATCGTCGCCTTCACCTTCAGGCGCTTGACGGACTTGAGGAGCGTCAGTCCCGGCTTCGTCAGCTTGATCACCACGGTGCCCGTCTTGCCGGTGTGGACGCTGAACTTGCCGCTGCCGACCCTGACGTTCTTCAGGGCGGGCTTCTTCTTCGAGCCCTTCTTGACCTTCGCCTGCACCCGGACGTCGAAGGTGACGGTGCCGGCACACAGCTGGATCACGACGTCCGGGCAGCTGACGCGGTAGGTCGCCTGGCCCTTCGCGTTCGCGCGGCTCTCCCCGGTCAGCATCTGGACCAGCACGAGGTGATCCGTGGCGTTGTGCGGCACCGGCACCGGCACCGGGTTCTTCTGCGGGGGTGCCTTCTTGGCAATCGGCGGCAGCACAGTCGTGGCGTTGTCGTTCAGGATCGTGACGGTTGCCGTCGAGTTGGCGAGCGTCGCGCCGGCCGGGTTGGTCAGGACGACCTGGAACGACCGGCTCGGCTCGACGTCCGAGTAGGCGGTGATCGGGACCGAGATCGTCTGCGTCGTCTGACCGGGCGAGAACGTCAGCGTGCCGCTCTTGGCCGTGTAGTTCACGCCGGCGACCGCTCCCTTGGAGCCGGTTCCGTCGGCCGTTGCGTAGTCGACCGTCACGGGAGCCGCTCCGGCCGGCGTCAGGGTCACGACCACGGGGATCGATCCCTGCTTCTCGGGCGCGGACGCATCCGCGATCGAGAGCACGGACGCTGTCGACCCGACCGGCAGCACCGTGACCGTGGCCGTCGGCGCCCCCACGAAGCCCGCACTCGAATCGGGGGACGTGAAGGCGATCGTGAACGTGCCCTGCGCGGTCCGCGCCTGGTTGGAGTTCACCTGGACAGAGAACGTCTGAGGCCCGTACACGTCGGCCGCCCAGGTCAGATCGCCGCTGCCCGTCGCATAGTCGGTGGGAGCGGTCGCGCTGCCGTCGGCTGTCTGCCAGTGGATGTGCACATCCACCGGCGTCGTCTGCGCGGCAGGCGCGTTCAGCGTCACCGTCACCGGCACGCTGACCGATCCGCTTCCGGGCTCGACCACCGGCACGGGGTTCGTGATCTGCAGCGTCGGCACCGTGGAGCTCGCGGTGCCGTTGCTCACGATCGTGCACGGCGCGACGCCGGTGCCGATCCTCGCGCCCTCCGGGCTCGAGAGCTGGACGTCGAAGATCCGCGAGCCGGCGGGGGCAATCGAGTGGGTCGGGATCTTCAGGTCGTACTCGCGAACCGCTCCGCCGGGCGGGATCGTGACGGTGCCGGTGCCGCCGTCGAAGTCGCCGGGCAGCGTGTTGACTCCGGCCGTCGTCCACGTCACCGTCGCGGGAACCGTGGAGGCCTGCACGCGAATCGGGAAGATTGCGGGGCTGCCGCCGGCCACCTTGCCGCCGGAGCACGAGGAGATGCCCATCTGCGGCGCCGTGTCCGCATCGTTGATCGTGCCGGTCGACGAGGCGCTCCCGGCGATGGTCGCGCCCTGTGGATTCGAGAGCGTCATCGTGAAGGTCTTGCCGGCGCCGGCCAGATAGACGCCGTCGTCCTTGCCGGTGACCGTCACCGTCTTCGCCGTGTTGCCCGGCGCGAATGTCAACGTCCCGCTCGCCGCCTGGCTCACGGTGTAGTTCGTGCCGAGGACGGCACTTCCGTCCGCGACGGCGTAGTGAACCGAGATCGCGTGATTCTGCGGCGCCTGCGCGTTCAGCGTCGCCGCGAACTGGATCGAGCCGCCCTGCTCGCTGACCGCCGCCGGGTTGATCGGCGAGAGCGTGATCGTCCAGTCGTTGTCGATGATCGTCCCGGTGCCCGGGGTGCTGTTGACGGTCGAGCCGTTCGTCGCGTTCGTCCCGGTGAGCGTCACCGTGAAGGGCCTGTCGTCCTCAGGCGTCCCGTTGTCGACGGTTGCGACCGGCACCTGCATCGACGTCGCGCCCTGGTTCACGTGGAACGAGCCGCTGACGCCGCCTGCGCTCGCCGAGTAGTTGACGTTGAAAGCCACGCCCGCGGCCGGTGAGATGGAGACGGGGAAGGTCGCGGCGCTGCCCTCGATGACCGCGGCGTTCGCGTTGCCGATCGAGACGACCGATGACGGCGGGTCGACGTTGTCGAGCGTGCCGGTTGCCGGCGTCGAGTCGACAGTCGAGCCGTCGGTCAGGTCGCTGCCCGTCAGCGTGACGGTGAACGTCCGCTGTGCAGGGGTCGGGGTGCCGTCGTCGACCGTCGCGACGTCGAAGGTTGTCGACGCCTGGCCCGCAGGGAGCGTGAAGGATCCGCCGAGGGCGCCGGCCGATGCGCTGTAGGTCACGTGTGCGTCGACGGAGGCGGGATTGTCGATCGAAGCCGTGAAGGTCGCCGGACTGCCCTCGTTGACCTCGGGCGAGCCGCTGATGGTGATGACCCCGTTGTCCGCGGCCTGGGCGCCGGCCCGGTGCGCGCCCTGCCCGGCTACGGCGAACAGGATCCCGAAGATCACGGTCGCGCCGACGGCGAAGCGCAAGCCGAGCCGAAGCTTTTCCACCATCGAACCGAACCCCCTCGTTGGAACGCGTCGATTGCTGCCTCTCCCCGAGGCCGGCACGGCCCTATAGTGCACCTTTTTTGCCTAGACTGCTGGCTAGTCTTTACGGAACGAGCGGTATCGGGACTTGTGGGATGGCAGGCCCGACTGGTAAGAAGCAGGGTGAGAAGCTAGGGTGCACGTGGCGAGGTGCAGGGCACGGCGGCAGTAGGGGGAGGTGGGGAGTGACCGGGAGAGGGAATGTGGGAGCGCTTTCGCTTCGGATGACGCCTTTGCGCGTTCTGGTGCTCGTCGTTTCTCTGTCCGCCTTTGCCGTCGCATTTGCGCGGCCTGCGGCCGCCGACACCGGTTCCGGCGCCCCGGCCACCGCCTCGTCCGATCCTGCGACGACGACGTCGAGCACCGGTACGGCCGACTCGACGACGGCAGGCCCGAGCACCACGGATGCGGCCGCCGCTTCGACCGATTCGTCGACGGCGTCGACCGATCCGACCGCGTCTTCGACCACTGACGCCTCCGCCTCGGGCGCGCCGGCGACGGATCCCTCCGCGGCCACCCCGGATCCCGCGACCACCACGCCGCCGGATCCGTCTGCGACCGATCCGGCGGCAACCACTCCGGATCCCTCTACCACCTCGGATTCGTCCGCGACCGATCCTGCCACGACGACGGCGCTCCCGCCCGACCCCGGCACGACCGTCCCCGCGACGCCCGATCCACCCGTCGTCACCGACCCGACGGCGAGCTCCCCCGCAGCTCCGTCGCCGCCGGCTGCGACCAACCCGCCGGCCACCACGACGCCGCCCCAGACGATCACCGTGTCCGTCCACGGCACCACGCCTGCTCCGGCGCCTGCTGTCGCAGCGACGCCGACGAGCACGACCCCGGCCGCCTCCCCGCCGATCCTCGCGCCGCTGGTGCTGCCGGCGACGGGCAAGGGGCCGGCAGTCGCCCACCACCGGAAGGTTGCCCCGCCTGCGCAGTTCGTGCAGCTCGTCCACACACTCGTGACGGCCGTGTCGTCCCAGGCGGCTCCGCTGAAGCTCAAGCTCGCGCTCAATCCGTCCCCACGGCCCACCGCAACAATCTCACCCGACTACGTCAAGGTCGTGGCGCCGAGCGATGCGAAGGGCACGTCCGACGCAGCGGGCGCGGGGTCGACGCCGGCGCCGAAGTCGCCGTCCTTCCCACCGTCCGCGCCCGACAAGCCCGCCGTCTTCGGCAGCGTCGGCAGCGCCGTGGGCGGCGCCGGCGGCATCAGCCTGTTCGCAGCAGCCCTCATGGTGCTGCTCGCCTTCTGCTTCCCGTCTCGGTCCACCTCTCGCGTCGCCACGGCGAACGCGGTGCCGCGCGCGTACCGGTACCGGCTTTCGCTCGAACGCCCCGGATAGCCCGCCTCCCTGTTTCAGCGTGAACGTCGCGGCCTCGGATGTCTGAGGCCCGCTGAACTGTTGACGGAACCAAGGAGAGGGAGAGTAAGACGATGAGGGGAGAATTCACGAAGGTCGCGGCGACCGCCGTCGTGATCGATTCGAGTCCACTGCGGCTGCAGCTGTACAAGCCGCTGCTTGCGCAGTGGCAGATCGACGTCGTCGCGGTCTCGCCGACGGCTGAACGGGCGGCCGATCTCGCGGAGGTCTCCGCGTGTGAGCTGCTGATCGTCGACGCAGGGGAGAGCCCGGACAGCCGGTCGCTGTACCGGTTGCTGCGCCGGGCACACCGGCGCTGCCCGGAGCTCGTCTCCGTCGTGCTGGTCGCGGACACCGAGCAGGTGGCCGTGGAGTCGGCGCTCGCCGCGGGTGCCTGTGCGACCGTCAACCGGTCGACGGACATGCGGCAGGCGGCACGGCTCGTCGGTGAGGCCTTCGCGGCCGATCGGCTGACGGCCGCGCGGGAGGGCGCGGGCCTGGCGGCGCGGACGTGCTTGACGCGGCGGGAGATCGAGATCCTCCGGCTGGTGGCGGAGGGTCGGTCGAACCGCGAGGTGGGGCAGCTGCTCTGGGTGACCGACCAGACGGTGAAGTTCCACCTGGCCAACGCGTACCGCAAGCTCGGCGTGCGGAACCGGTTCGAGGCGAGCCAGTGGGCGATCACCCGCGGGCTGGTCAAGGTCGGGCAACTTCCCCTGGGCGGCCGGCAGCTGCGGCCGGCGGGCTCACGGGGATGAGGGGAGACGTCGGTCGGCGCTGTCGCGGCGATGTCTGCGACAGCGCCGACCGGCCGATGTTGGCCGACTCGCTAGTTCTTGAAGCTGCCGGTGGCGATGAGCTCGTACTGCTTCGCGTTGGTCGTCGTGCAGCGGATGGTGATGGGATAGCTGCCGGCGGCGAGGGTGGCCGCGAGGCTGCGCACCTTTCGCTCGGCAGGGAGGTCGACGTACAGGCTGCCGGCGGCGCGGAAGCTCATGGAGCAGCTGATCGCGGCCGGCCCGGAGAGCTGGAGCTCGAGCGGCCCGGCGGCGAGGTCGAGCCGAACGTGCGTGCTCTTGCGGATGACGCCGGTCGTCACGAACACCTCACGCGGCGCGGGCGGCGGCGGCGGCACGAACACGGGCGGATTTGCCGGTGCGAGCCCGAGATAGTGGGCCGCAGCCCAGGCGTCGACGCGGCCGCCGCCGATCCCCGCGACAGGATGAGCGGAGGCTCGCAGCGCATCGGTGACCTGGTTCACGGTCAGGCCCGGGTCGAGGGACATGAGGAGGCCGGCGATGCCCGACACGACGGGCGGCGCGAACGAGGAGCCACAGGCCCAGGCAGGCCCCGCATGCTCGTCGAGCACCTCGCCGCAGCCGGGAGCGGCGAGCGCGACCCACGATCCGCGCGTCGCCCAGCTGTACAGCGCGTCGTTCTGGTCCGTGCCGGCGACGGCGAGGACGCCTGGATAGCCACCCGGGTAGGTGAAGGCGGTGTCTCCGCCGTTCCCGGCCGCGCCGACGACGAGCACCCCGTGGTCATTGGCGTACTCGATTGCTCCGAGCTCGCTGGGGTCGTAGCCGTTGCTCGCCAGGCTGACGTTGATGATGCGCGCGCCGTGATCGACGGCCCAGCGGATGCCCGCGGCGACGGCCGGGGCGACCGCCCCGGTGCGGCCGGCCGCCACGCGCACGGGCATGATCGAGCACTTCCAGCAGTAGCCGGCCATGCCCATGCCGTTGTCGCCCGTCGCTCCGATCACGCTCGAGACCCACGTGCCGTGGCCGAAGTCGTCCGCCGTGTTGGTGTCGTTGCCGACGATGTCCCAACCGGGGGTCACCTGGGTCAGGTCGGGCACCAGGGCCGAGCCGCCGGGAGCCTTGAAGAGCGGCTGCGAGAGGCCGGTGTCGACCACGGCGATCACGATCCTCGGGTCGCCGGTGGTCAGCTGCCAGAGATCGGAGGCGCGGGTCAGCCGCTGCCCCCACTCGTAGCTCCAGACCGGATCGTTCGGGTTGGTGACGTCGCCGGAGCCCGCCGACGCCGTTCCGAACGCCGCCAGGGCTGCGAGCAGGCAGAGGACAGCCAGGGCAAGGACGCGCCGCATGCCCGGCAATGTACTGGCGCGCCGCGGCCCTCGAAAGACCAGACATCGACGTCAGGTCGCGGCTCGCGCCCGGTCACGCACGGCCCCGGGCCGGGAGGGCCTCGAAACGGGGCGCCGGCCAGGGTTTTTCCCTGGAAAACCTACCCGTTCGCGACCTTGTTCCCAGCGCCCGTGAAGTTTATAAAGGGGGGTGGCGTCCGCGTTGATCTCCGCCGTGGGCGCGCTGAAGACGAAAGGGGGTGGCCTCAAGAAACGCTGAGGCTGAAGTAGTCATCGAGCACGTGTTTTTCGATTTCGATCAATGAACGACGAAGCAAGGGGGAAAGGGAGAGATGCGTTTTCGCCTCGGTGTGACGTTCGTCACGCTTCTCGCGGCGATGACCGCCCTGTTTGTCTGGGCGGGCATGGCCTCGGGTGCGACGAAGTCCACCTACATTCAGTACGCGGATCCGACTGATCCGCAGAACACGAACATTCCGTACCTGGCCTGGGCCGGCGAGACGGTCAAGGTCACCAAGTGCCTGAACTTCGGGGGATTCGACGGCGTTCTTCCGTCGAACCTGACGAATCTCAGCGGCACGCTGAACATCTCCGGTTGGAGTGGGGACGACATGGCGGGTCCGAACACGCCGTTCTTCCTCCAGTCCAACAGCCAGGGCCTGACGGTCAACGGCTCGTACGTGAGGGGCCGCGGCCTCTGCTGGTCCGGGCTCATCACCTCGGAGAAGCCGGGTCTCGCGACCCTCAAGCTCGCGGTGAACGACATCAACCTCGAGCGCTACTTCACCGATTCGAAGAGCAACGGCGGGCAGGGCGTGCTGTTCGAGCACGACTTCCTCGTCATCTGGATGCAGTCGCAGGCTCCGGTCATCACCGAAGTGCCGACCCCGGGCGATCCCGCCGGTGACGGCACCTTCAAGCCGGTCCTGCAGTCCAACGGCTCGTATGCGTTCGAGCCGGGCCTGATCAAGGCAGAGGTCAAGGGCACGTTCCCGCTCGGCCAGAACTGGGCCGGCCTGGGCCATGCCACGGTGACGCTGCCGGACGATTGGGCATGGCTCCAGGATCACTTCGCCATGGACGCCTCGCCGCTCGGGAGCCAGTCCCCCGGCGCAGCGGGTTCGCTCTACGGCTTCAACCGCTGGGACATCCACGACGACAACCTGACCACCGAAGGCCACACCGACAACAGCTTCTGCACCGACATGACCGATTCGTCGCTGACGGTCGATGCTGTCGACAACTGCCTCGGTTCCAGGTGGTCCGGGTGGGGCGCAGGGCTCGGCCCGTTCTCGAACATCTTCGGGGGCACCGACAGCTGGGCAGTTGGGCCGTTCGACCCGATCCGGGCCGACAACACCCTCCTGTCCGACGGCAAGGTTGACGCGTCCGACGCTCCGATGCCGGCGCTTCGCGTCGACGTCTCGCTCGGCGCAGCCAGCACGGCCGGCACGCTGTCGCAGGTCGACAAGTCCAGCATCTACATCCGTGACGCGTCCAAGTCTGCGTCCACGGCGCACAACCTGTACGCACCGTTCTACAAGGCGTACATCCCGGCCGCCTGGGGCAGCCTCAACAACCCGACCTCGGGCGTCTACGGTGCATCGTTCGCGAACAACTATGCGAGCTTCCTGACGCAGGGCTTCGGCCTGCCGAGCGGTGTCGCCGCTCCGGCAACGGTCGACAACAGCCTGTACAGCAATGCACCGCTGTACGACTACTGGGATGCGTTCCCGCTGGTCACGCAGGACGGGTACAACGGTTGCTACGACGTCAGTGGCGAGCCGTTCCCGCTTCCGACCGGCAACCTCAGCCAGGCCGTCTACACGGACGAGCACGGCGAGGCGTATGTCCAGTTCAACCCGGATCAGGGCAACGTCCTGAGCCCGGACTCGAACGGTCGCTGTGACATCTACACCGGCAGCCTCGTCGGCAACGCGACGATCACGGCGAACTCGGTGTACCCGGACCAGGTTCCGACCTGGGACGGCGGCGCCAAGGTCTCGAACACCCTGACGAAGACCGTCGACTTCGTGCCGAGCAAGGTTCTTGCTTGTGTGCCGAAGGGGACCAACGAGGCCTACTGCGTCGAGACGATCAAGGACCTCGATGGCAATCCCGTTGAGGGTGCGCCGGTCGAGTTCAGCGCCCAGGCTGGACAGGGTGCGAGCCCGACGCTCGGGGCCGACGCGACGAACGGTGTCCCGCCGTATGACACGATCGGCCAGGGCGGCCCGTCCGCCAACACCGGTCCGATCTACGCCGGTGGGTTCATCGACCTGACCACGAACGGCAAGGGCGAGGCGGGCATCTACGTCCACTCGTCGACCAACCAGTGCATCGACGTCTCGGTCGAGAACGTCGGCACCCGGAACGGCGGCGCGGGCATCTTCCGTGACGTCGACTTCAACCCGACCTCCGGCGCCGCCTGCTCGAACGGTGGCTCGGACAACTCCGGCGGCGGTGGCACCACCACCGGCGGCACCACCACCGGCGGCAAGCCTGCCGGCGGCGGCTCCACCTCCGGTGGCGGCCAGGTCGTCCTCGCGTCCCCGGTGTCGATCTCGGCGCCGGCTCCGACCGTGGCACCTGTCTCGGTTGCCAAGACGACCAAGGTCGTCAAGGCGATGAGCCTCGTTTCGGCGAGGGTCGTCAAGTTCCACAAAGGCCGGTACCTGTCGGTGCGTGTGAACGGCTCGGCGAAGACCGCCAAGCTCCGGATCACGCTGATCAACAAGCACGGCAAGAGCCACATCGTTCTTCGCACGGTGAAGACGAACCGCGTGGTTCGCATTGCGAACCTGAAGCTCGCTCCGACGGTCAAGTCGGTGCGGGTGGGGCTCGCGTAACCGGCTAGCCCGGAACGCGAAAGGCACGACGGCGAGGGGCCCGCTCAGCGGGCCCCTCGCCTTTTCTCCGTCCGGCGCCGGGGCCCGCGCGCCCCGGCAGGAAGACGCTCCCGCCGGGCGAAGGTCGAGCGGTGAAGCTCCGGGCGATCGCAGTCGCGGGCGTTGTCGCCCTCCTCACGGCGTGTGGTGGAACGAAGGGCCCGAACAACGAGCAGCTCGCCTCACAGGTGCTCGCGAAGCTCGGGGCCAAGACGACGACCCTCGTCTGCTGGGACCACGAGGGGTACCTCGCCGGCGCCTTCCACCACGCCTACAACCGCACGTGCGGCTCGCAGGAGGGCCTGAGCTCGATCTACATCGCGCTGGACACGAAGCACGGCACGTGGTGCGTGATCACGCCGCGCTACGCGAAGCTGCCGCTCTGCCCAGGCTTCGGCTAGAGAGGAACTTGCGGCGGGAGCGCTGCTAGCCGACGGTTTCGCGCGAGATGATCTTGCCGGCCTTGTTGTAGCCGACGATCGTCTTGACCCAGCTTGCGCAGGTGCTCGGCGCAGGGCAGCCGAAGATGTAGCCGTTGTCGGTGGTGAGCGGAATCGCCTTCTTCTTCGAGCCGCCCACCAGCACAACCCGGGTCACACCGTTCGCCGCGACGCCGCCGATCAGGCCCTTGATCACCGAGAACGACTCCCGCCCGGTCTGGAAGAGGATCGGCTGCGGCGTGCACCGGGCTGAGTACGTCTTGCCCTGGATCAGCACCGAGCAGACCTGCTTGTTCTTCATCAGCGTGACGTACACGAGGAACTGGTTCTTCTTGGAGTCGACCGCCGTTGCGACCCGGCGCGAGTTCACCACGTTGGGAGCGAACGTCTTCGCAGCTGCCGGAAGGTTGTCGTAGGCGTGATGCGGCCGCGCGAATGCCTTCAGGGTCTGGGACGGACCGGCCGCAGCCGCCCCTGCTGATGCAGCGGTGAGTGCGACGAGCGTGAAGACCCCGAGCCGACGACTCATACGGCGGCAGTGTATCTCGATTTTTCGGAGTTGGGATCGGCTCACAGGCCGAACTGGCTGACGAGCTGCAGGGCGTCCACGCGCCCGCTGCCGACGGCGCCCGGAAGCGGCTTCGCCGTGCGCTCGAGCGCGGCCTCGAGCTCGGGCTCCGAGGGGGCGCCTGCCTCGTAGCCGAGCGCCGCGAGGCCGGCCACGACGGGCGCCGCGGCCGACGTGCCGCAGAAGCTCGCGAAGCCGCCGCCGAGCGCGGTCGTCATCGTGCAGCCGGGCGCGGCCAGGGTGACCCAGGAGCCGCGCGTCGACCAGGGGTAGAGCTCGTCCGTCTCGTCCGTCGCTGCGACGGAGACGACGTACGGATACGCGGCGGGGTAGGTGGCGGCGCCGCTGCCCGAGTTGCCCGCGGCTGCGATCACGATCACGCCCTTGTCGTGGGCGTAGGAGATGGCCGACGCCACGCCGTCGTCGGGGCCGCTCAGGACGAAGCTCATGTTGATCACGTTTGCGCCGTGGTCGGCCGCCCAGCGGATCCCCTCGGCGATGCCCGTCGCGGTGCCGCTGCCGTTCGCGTCGAGCACCTTGATCGGCATGATCAGGCAGGTCCAGCAGACGCCTGCGACCCCCTGTCCGTTGTTGCCGCGGGCCGCGATCACGCCGGCCACCATCGTGCCGTGGCCGTACTGGTCGGCGGTGCTGCCGGAGGAGTCGGCGAAGTCCGCGCCCGGCACGAGCGCGCCTTGCAGGTCGGGCTGGTTGGGATCGACGCCGCTGTCCACGACGGCGACGACGACCGGGCGGGAGGCACCGGCCATGAGCGCCCAGGCTGCGGGCGCGTCGACCTGGCGAAGCCCCCACTGCTGCGTCCACTCGGGATCGTTGGGCAGGATCGACGTGGCGGCGGCCGGCTTCGTCACGATGGTGGTCGGCGGCGGGGCGGAGGGCCGTGCCCGTCGCGTCGTGTGGGCCGGCTGGGCTCCCACGCGGCGCAGGAGCGGCAGGATGCGCCGCAGCGACTGGCGGGCCGGTTGCCGTCTCGGTTGGGTCGCCCGGAGCCTCGCGTGTGAGATCCGCGTCGCCTGGGCGGATGTCCGGACCGTCGTCTGCCAGGCATTCGCACTGGGGACTCGGGCGGCGGACGCGGCCAGGGCGAGGCACACGATCGCTCCAACGGCGGCACTGCGGCTCACCTACGGTCTATCGGCAGCCTCCCGGCGCGCCTTGAGCGCTTTGGTGACCAGAGTTTTGTTAAGCGATCCTCAGCCGGCCGGCAGCCGCCTGGGCCCGCATCCGGAGCGTCACGGCGTAGGAGCCGGGGCGCTTCGGATTGACGAGACCGGCCGCCCGGGCAAACCGCACGATGATCCGGGCAGGGGCGATCGAGTTGCACATCACCCCGTGCGGCGGCGGCATGGTCACCTGGACGACGTGGCCCGAGGTGCGAATCGACGCCGGATGGAGGCCGTTGACGGCGACGGTCCCGGGCGCGATCGGCGTCTGGACGCCCATCGCCGGCGGCAGGCCGACCGTCAATTGAGTCACGTGGCCGCACTGCAGCTCGAACGTCGCCTGGAGCGTGAGCCCCGTCCGCGCCCCGTGCGCCGCCGGCAGCGCGCTCGCCACCAGCGTGGTCGGTGTGCCAACGGCGGCCACGAGCGATGCGAGGGCTGCGAGGACGCCCGTCACGGCGGGAGCGTAGCGCGTCCGCTCCTCATCGGCAGAGTCGGTTAGACCCCCTTCTCGATGGCGATCTTGCCGTCGTCGGCGGCCTTGATCAGCACCTCGTAGTCGCGTTCGTTCTGATCCGCGTACGCCTCGGCGAAGGAGGCGATCGCGCGGTCGAACGTGTCGCCGTTGCCGAGGTAGCTCGCGATGGCGATCCCGTCTCCCGAGCGGGCATGCGCCCTGGCGAGCTCCGAACCACACGCTCTCGCATAGAGGCGCATCAGCCCCGGCTCCATCAGCTCGACGAGCGCGGAGCCCTTTGCGTCCCAGAGCTGGCGGACGTAGAAGTCTCGCTTCACCCCGTCGATGCCTTCGGCGTTGATGAAGCCGAGCATGATGTCGCTCGCCGCCTGGGTCAGCCGTTGCCCCTCGACGACCCGCTGGCCGTGGTTTGCGAACTCGCTCTTCGTCAGGAACGACTCGAGCACCGAGGCCTCCGCCTCCTTGAACTGCAGGAAGAGCGGGTCGCCGTCGTCGCGGCCGAGCAGCAGCATGATGAACGCGCGCGTACCGACGCTGCCGACACCGACGACCTTGCGGGCCGCATGGACGTAGCGGTAGCGCTCGAGCAGGCGGCGGCGGTCGCCGCTCAGCGTCCGCCGGTAGCTGCGCAAGATGTTGTGCAGGAACTCGTCGAGCTCGCCGGAGCGGTCTCCGAGCAAATCCTCGATCGGTGTCACCACCGGCGGGTCCGAGATGATCCGCGGCTGGCCGTCGACCATTTCGGTCAGCTTCGAGAACGCCTTCAGGCTGTCTTTCGTCCGGGTCTTGGCGAGGTTCTTGTCTGCGCGCTTCTGCTCTTTCGCGGTTGCGAACCGCGCCATCTCGGTGAGCAGGTCGTCGACGTCGACGCGCGTGTACCAGAGGTCGAGGTTGCGCATCCCGGCGTACAGGCTCATCGCCTCCCGGTACGAGTTTCCGACGGCGAGGTTGACCGCTTCACGCTGCTTGGCGTCGAAGCCACGGTCACGCCCGGCGACGGCGAAACTCGCTGCGAGACGCTTGACGTCCCACTCGAACGGTCCCTGCAGGGTCTCGTCGAAGTCGTTGATACTGAACACCAGCTTGCGGTCGGGCGCGGCGAACGCGCCGAAGTTCGAGAGGTGGGCATCGCCGCAGAGCTGCACGTGCAGACTGCTCTTCGGGCCGCCCGAGAGGTCGGATGCCATGAGAAGCGCCGCGCCGCGATAGAAGGTGAACGGCGAGACGAGCATCCGTCCGTAGCGGATCGGCACGAGCTCGGGGACCCTGGTCTGAGCCTGTTGCTCGAGGAGGTCGAGGGGGCTCGGCCGGTCGGGCTGCGGCTCCCAGGCCGCGTGCGCCGAGCGCGGGACCTCCGCCCGGGCGGCCTTGCCCTTCGCGATGCGCTCCGCCTCACTGAAATGCTCGACCTTCCGTGCCCTGGCCGACCGCCCGTCCCGGCTTTCTTCTCTGACCTCGGTGCTCATGTGCTCCTCCTAGCCTCGCCGATTCGCTGATCAGAGCAGGCCGCCGCAGGGAGGGCATCACCTTGATCGGATGATCATGCGGGCGGGATCAGCCCGGGCGGGCGCGGAAATGCAGACGCCCCGCCGGGTCGGAACTGGCGCGCTGATGACGGAGACGGGGCTCGGGGCGCCTCCAGCCGGGCTTTCAGGCGCCGCCGGTGATGGTGATGCTCGTCAGCCCGGGGCTGCTCGCGGTCAGGGTCGAGCTCCACGTGGTGTTGTTCGGAGCCTGCCACGAGTTGCTCGAAGTCGTCGCCAATCCCGACGCCGGCAGGGCACGCGAGCTCGAGGACCAACTGTTCGTCGTAGCCGAGAACGTCACGGTGTGGCCGGAGCCGATGTCGCTCACGAGGTTGCCGTAGGCATCGTTCGCGGTCACGGTCGCGGTAAACGTTCCCTTCTTGGCTCCGCCCGTCCACGTGCAGCTCGTGATGCAGCCCGCACTGAGCGTGCCCTTGCTGACCGACGGCGACCCGGTCCACGTGAGTGCGGCGGGTGTGCCCGCGGTTACCGTGAACGACGCGCTACCGATCGTCGTGCCCTCCGTCGCGGTGAGACTCGTAGAGCCGGCGTTGTACAGAGCGATGGTGGCAATGCCGGTGCCGTTGATGAACGTCACACTGGCCGGGTAGCTGGGAGCATTGCCGAGGGGCGAGGTTGTCGGCCCGCTGAACACGATCGTCTTGACGCCGGAGTAGCTCGTATCGGTCCCCCCGCCGGGCGACTGTGCAACGATGTTGACCGTGAAGTTCGCCCCGGCGGCGGGTGAGGCCGGTGTCGGCGCCGAGACCGCGAAGGTGTCCGGTTGGCTCGAACAGCGCGTTCCGTTTCGGAGCGTCAGCTGATCCTTCAGCTCATACGTCGCTCCCGCCGAGCTGGAGAGCGCAGGGTTGACCGCCAGGTCGACCCCGACGGTCGGGAGGTAGCCCGTCTGGGCAGGCGTGCAGGTGATCAATGAGTCGGGCCAGATATTGCCGTTCCACGTCGACGGCGTCGCGGAGACAGCGTTCGACGGCCAACCACCGGAGGGCGGTGCGACGATGTCGCCGGCCTCGAGGGTCCCGGATGAGTCGCACGTCGAGGTCGGGGAGGTGCTCCCCAGCAGGTTGTCACGGTAGAGGGAGTAGACCCCCGGCGAGCCTGGGACGGGGATCGTGCACCACGCGAGAAACACCCTCGAGCCGCCGCTCGTGCTGCTGCTGTCGACGGCCTGACATGTGTTGTACTGCTCGCTCAGGTACAGGTAGAAGCCGGAATCCGACGACGGGTCTCGCGGCCCGACTGCCTGCACCTTGTATGCGCAGTTCACGTCTTGGCGCATGAGTGCCAACGCCTGGCGTGCGTCGGACTGCATCTGGATGCGTTGGGCGACGTTCGCCTCGGACCGCGCTCCGGAGGTCAACGTATCCGTGATGGCTGTGATCACGGTCAGCAGAATCGCCATGGTCACGATCAACTCGACAAGGCTGAAGCCGCTCTCCGAGCGGATCAAGCGGCGGAACCTCATCGGCAACGAGCTCATGCAGAGGGTGTCGGCACGAACGCCGGCCTTCCTTAGCAGTCATCCTGGGTAACGCGTTGAGTACCCCATTCGAGTGATTCGGGGCGATGTCCCTGCTCCGATACGACTAGGGATGGCGAATCTGGCGAAGCTACGCGCGGCGGGCCTTCATCGTGCCTGTGAGGAAGCCGGCCAGTCGCTCATTCTCGCGTTGATCGCGCTGACGGTACTCGGCATCCTGGCGGCGTCTGCTGCCTCGTACGTCACGTCCAACCAGGTCAGCTCGTCCCACGAACGGCAGATGGCCCGAGCCCTGAGCGCGGGCGAGGCCGGGCTCGACCTTGCCGCGAACGCGGTTTCGAGCGCCGGGTCGACCACCGTCAACGGCTCGGCGATCGTCGCCGGCAGCAGCGTGACGTGGAACGCCGCGAAGACGACACCGTCGTCGGGCAGCCCGTACTGGACACTCAACACCACTGCCGTCTCGCCGAACGGCAGCGTGACGCGCGTCCTGCAAGAGCAGATGCAGCTGGCATCGTCGTCGTCGTCGACGACGATCCCGTCGATCTACGGCTACGGGTTCGTGATGGGCGGCGTCCCGAGCTCGACTCAGTACACGACGAACACGGCTGTCGACAACTACTGCTCGTCGGGGAACCCGGTGACGATCTTCGGCGGCTCGGGTGCGATCACCGTGCCTGCGTGGATCAACGGTGATTTCTGCGACGGCGGCGGCTCCGACCCCGCGATCGGGAATCTCAGCTCGGGCAACCCGATCGCCGTCCACATCGGCGGCACGATGTACGACCAGCAGGGCCCGACGTGCGTGATCGGCGCGGGCAGCGGGATCTGCGGGAACCAGGGCCCCGTCGCCTCGGTCGAGATCATCGGCGGGTGCTGGAACCACCACGCCGCGGCCAAGGTGCCGTGCGACAGCAACAGCAAGACGGCCGTCAACGGTGGATCGGGCGTCTACGCGTCGAACTTCACGCCGATCGATCCGGTTCCCGCCCCGAGCAAGCCTGTCTTCGACGCGGCCACCGAGCAGCAGGAATACAGCACAGCCTCGCCGGGGCCGAGCAACGGCTGCGGCGCGGGCTCTTCCGGCACCCCGCCCGCCAACCTGTTCGACAGCAACGGCACGCTGGACGGCAGCCTGGGGACGACGGACTTCGCCACACACATGGGTGCGGGCACCTGGGTCTGCAAGACGGCTTCCGGTGAGCTCGACTGGAGCTGGAGCGGCATCAACGGGAGCATCGCGACCCTCGGCCTGCAAGGAACGGTCTTCTTCGACGGCGGCTTCAAGTTCGGGAGCGGTGACCTGATTCAGTGGGCCCAGAACAGCCGTGGAAGCATCTACATCGACGGCAGTGTGACCATGACCAACAACGCGTCGATGTGCTCGGCGATCAGCGGCAGTGGCGGCAACTGCAACTTCGGCGCCGCCTGGAACCCCACCACCACGCCGTCGGACCCGCTCATCTTCTTCGCTGCGTTCAACCGCAGCGGCTCGAACTTCGGTTGGAGCATGGCGGGCTCCTCCGGCTTTCAGGGAATCCTGTACACGAACGGCGGCTTCTCGCTCGGCAACGGCACGTCGACCATGGGATCGGTGTTCGCCGACTACGGATCGGTGATCGGCAACGGCAAGTTCGAGGTCACGAACACCCCGCCGCCGGGCGCGTTGGGCACCACCACGAGCTCGACCACGTCCAGCTTCGTGGTCGCCCCCCGGACGTGGCGCGAGTGTCCGGTCGCAGGCTGCTCATGAGGAACCGCCTGCGGCAGTTGCGGCTCGGCTCCGAGGCCGGGATGGGTCTGGTGGAGTTGATGATCGCGCTCACCGTGCTGCTGATCGGGGTCGGGGGGACGACGAGCGTGTTCGCCGACTGCCTCACGGCCATGCAGCACGCCGGCAAGGAGGCAACCGCGATCACGCTCGCCGATCGGCAGATGGAGACCTACCGGTCGATGCCGTACGCATGCATCTCCACGACGTTCTCCGCACCCGCCGGCTGCATCACCTACTCGAGCTTCCCGAATCCGTACTCCGCGTCTCAGACGACCTCGACCACCGACTCACCGGACCATCGACGATACGACGTCACGACGTCGACCAGTTCCGCGTCCGGCAGTTCGCTCCAGATCAAGGTAACGGTCACCCAGCACGGAAGCAGCGAAGTTCTGGCTCAGGAGACGAGCTACTTCTCGAGCATCGGCCAGACGGCGAGCGGGTAGCAGCCGGGACGCTGTAGGGCCGCGGCCACGCACGGGTATCCCTGAGAAACGAAGAAGACCCCGTTTCCGGGGTCTTTCGTGAGCGGGAGCGACGGGACTCTGGCGGAAGGTCTCCGACCAGAGGCCAGGGTCAAAGGTGTCCGTGTTGCTTGAACTTGATGATCGCGGCGATGACGAAGCCGAGTCCTGCGAGCGGGCTCAGAGCACGAAGCCACTGAAGTATCGCCGCTAGGTCGGGTGGAGGCGTCCCATCGTCGGCCAGGGCCGAGGACGCGAATGCGAAGCCGATGGCGGTGACGGCGAGCACGCTTACCCCGAGAGCGGCGAGCATCTGCACACGAGATCCGCGACCCACTACCGACTGGGCGCCCTCGCCCTGATCGACGCACCAACCACCGCTGTCACAGCCACCATCCAGCCAGACGACAGCTGACCCCGTCCGGGATGTGGTCCGGGCCAGACAGATTAGTGGCAGATGACACAATTAGGTGGTCTACGGCATGCCGATCCAGCGAGCGGCGCGGATTGGCCGGTGAATCTCGGCGCCAGGGTGGCCTGGGATCAGCGATCGGGCGGGAGTGTTTCGCCGCTTGAGCGGGGGCGGGGAGGAGTTCTACAGCTTCCATCCGAAGGCGCTGCCGCCGACTCCTCCGCTGCGGATCGACGCTGACGCCCAGGAGCAGCTCGATCTCGCGAACCAGGCGCTTGGCAATGGCTCGCCTTCTTCCTCGAGGGCGTCAACGAGGTAGCCCGCTCCGCGACCGACACGACCCGCAGGCTGCTCGCCCTGATCGACTCGGACCGGCAAGCGATCCATGCCCTTGGCCGCGCCAGCGCCTCCGCCCTACGCCTGCACGAGCTCGCGATCGGCCAGGTCGTGTTCAGGATCCCCGAGGCCTCGCGTGCGCTCTCGCTCTCCGAGGTCACGATCGCCAACACCGCCGCCCACCTACAGCGACTCGGGATCGTCCGTGAGGTCACCGGCAGGACACGGAACAAGCTGTTCGTCTACAGCAACTACCTGACCGTCCTCGAGGAAGGAACCGGCCTCGATGACTAGGTGCGCAGACCCATTCGACTCTCCGATCTACACCTGGAGTCCGAGCACGGGGCTTGTCCGCTCGCCACCGATCGACATGACCCAGGAGGGAGCCGAAGGATGGGAACAGTTCCGCGCTCTCTTCGAGATCTTTGGCACGCCAGTCTTCTGACCGGAAGTCGGCACGTGTCGCACTCGTTCGGGAATGACCTCCCTGCTGGTAGGTAGGTGGGTGGGGCGGACTCCTAAGGCTTGATCAGGTGCTTGACCTCGAACGACTCCTGTGGAGGCGGCCCTGCATCAATGATCGCGTCGCCCAACGCCGCGCGCGCCGCCGGCAAGAGACGCTCCTCCTGGAAGCGCTCGAAATCAGCCTCCGATTCCCAAATGTCGACCGACCACCACTTGCCGTTCTCCTCACCCGCGGCGTGCACGATCAGCCCCGCGGGTGGGTTTTCGTCTGCACCGACAGCCTTCGAGACCTGCTCGTATTCGGCCCAACCCGTCGCTGTCGCCTTCTGAATCACTACCCAGGCCATCCGATCGCCTCCTTCTTAACTGTTCGACCGGGCAAGCATCTCATCCCTCACCAACTGCGGCCGCAGGGAACAGGAGACATCCCACGCACCTACCGCAGGGACAAATGGCCGGCCGGCCAAGGCTGTCCTGCTTCATGAAAGTGGCAGGCGCGGAGCACACTGTGATCAGTGACGCTCGTCGCCTCCGACCTCGCCGCAATCATCATCGTGGTCATCTCGACCGTCTTCGTCGTGGTTGTTGTGCTCGGACTACACATCTGGGGCGCAATCCAGGATGGGCGTGAGGAGAAAGCGATGTGGGGACGGAGACATCGCCAATGAGGGTGACCGGATGAACATTTCCGGCGGCCCGAGCCAGTTCTTAGTGTCTGGACTTGCCAATCCACTTGCCAAGTCGTGTGATTCGGAGAGATCGGCTCCTTCTGAGGAACCGGTAGCTCATGCAAGGCGAAAACAGGGTCCGCCGAAGACTATGGGGTCGCGGGTTGTGGAGTGGGCGGCGGTGTCAGTTGCTTGCGGTAGATGATCGTGTTCGAGTTGTCGAACGCGACAATGGCCGAGGCGGGCATCTGGGGCACGTCGTTCGTTGCGTAGACGTTTTCCTCCACGGGCGTCAAGTAGATCAGCTTGCCGCTCGCGTCGACGACGCCGACTCGAGCGACATTGTCGGTTGCGAATCCCGCCAGCGTGGTCACGTACGTCGTTGTAGTGGCTGCGTTGAGGGCGGAGAAGTCGGCGACGGGGTCCGTCGCTGACGGGAATGAGCCGATCGTTCCGCCCTGACATGCGAGCGCATCGATGCTCGGAGTTGTCTGTGATCGCAAGCCGACTGCAAAGCAGTAGCCGCCCGCAGTGGTCTTGGCCGCGTAGAAGCTGACACCGGAGCGGTGGGCCAGCAGTCGTACGGCGCCGGTTGGGAAGCCGGCGCTCTCGAGAGCCGAGAGTTGATGGGCAGGGATCTGTCCGGTTGATACCGGAGTGCCGCTGTTGGAGAAGCCGAGGAGTTGGCCGATCCGATCTGCAAAGGCGGCCGTCGGGACGCCGATCGCCGCAACGAGCGCAGCGAGTAGCCCCAGTCGCCAAGCGCGCGCGCCGAGGCGGCTGCGACGCCAGTAGCGATGCTGGGTTGCCGCGTAGGCATCGACAATCGCGAGCAGTTCGGGTTCGTGAGCGAGAAGCTCAATCATCTCGGGATCGCGCAGAGCACGACGGTCGTCCGCAGTCATGGCGTGATTCCTTCCTTCTCGAGTTCCGCCCGCAGCGCCCGGAGCGCACGCAGGTAGCGCATCTTGGCTGCCGGTTCGCTGATGCCAAGGCGCGCTGCCAGATCGGCGAACGAGCACTCGGCGAACAGACGAAGTCCGATCAACTGCCGCTCCGGTTCCGACAGCCGCTGGCTCGCCCGGCGCAGCGCGCCAGCGATCTCCGGCCGGAATTCAAGCTCAGCCTGCTCGGGGGCGAGATCGAGGGAGAGCGGCCGCGGACGACGCCGCGTACGCCGGACCTCATCGAGGAAACGGTTCTGCGCGACGCTGTACAACCAAGCAAGAATCGGTCTGTCGCTGTCGAGCCGGGCGAGATGCTCGGCCGCGGTAAGAAAGACCTCCTGGGTTAGGTCTTCGGCCAGCTCATCGCTACCGGTTCGGCGCCGCAGGTACCTGAACACCTGAGCACGGTGGCGACGGAAAGCCGCATCCGTCGGCTCGCTCACACCCAGCTTCACGCCGTCGCGGAGCAAAAGTAACGACCTCCGGCGTTCGTACCCGGCGTGATCGCGGCCCGGTGCCTGTTGACGGCCGCTTGACCAAAGACGTTGTGACTTCTGCGTCCCGGCGGCGTGAAGGTTTGTAGACGGATGTCAACCGGGGCGTCACTACGAGGAAGGGGTCTGCCTGTGAGGCGAACGACGGCGTGTGTCTGCGGCGCAGAAGGGCTGAAGCTCAAAGACGACGTCGGGAGGTCAGCATGAAATCTCTGAAGCCAGGCCGCGTGCGGCTGTCGCTCGTGATCCTGGGAATCCTGATCGCGCTCGCGCTGCCGGCGGTTGCTTGGGCGACGGTCTACTTCAGCGGCTACGTCGCCCCCGGCGGTGCCCGCTGCGCGCCCAGCGGCGACTGCGGCAGCGCTGACCTGAAGACGCGCAACGGTGACGCCCAGTGGCTGACCGGCTACTACGGCTACGTCGGGCTGACGCGCGGAAGCGGCTGGCAACAACTCGACCAAAACACAAGCGGCGTCGGGCACGTCTCGACAGTCTCCAACGTCTACGTCCAGTGCGGCAACTCCTCATCTGTCACCTACTACATCTCCTGCGCCACGGACAACCTCTAGGAGGGTCGCGATGAAGAAGACACTTCTCATGGTCGGCGCGCTGATCGCAGCGTGTGCGGTCGCGGCGCTGTCCGCCTACGGCGCCCTCCAGGCGCACGCCTCCGCCGCACCGTCGCGTGCCGCCGGGGCAACCCACCCGGCTTCGAAGACAGCGAGCGGCCGGGTCGGCGCCAACCCCGCGCTCAGTCCGGGCGTCCAGGAACTCGCACGAAACAAAGGTCTCGGCCTCTCCACGCTCAAACAGGTCGCTATCGCTCGCGGACAGCACCCCGCGGTCGTGTTCGCGGCCTCCAGGGGAACCTCCACCTGCGCCTACCTGACCGGCGGGACGGGAGCCGTCGGCGGCTGCATGCAACTCGGCGACAGCATCGTCGCACCCAGAATCGCGATCGTTGACGGCGGCACCTACATCTGGGGCCTGGCCGCCAGCACGGTCGATCGCATCCAGGCTCAACTGAGCGGACAGACCTTCACGGGCTCCCTCGCCGACGGGATCTTCACCGTCGAGATCTCCGACGGGTCGAACGGAACAGGACCGATCGATCTCCTGGTCACGGCCGGAACCTCAACAACGACCATCACGCTCCCCGGAATCCCCAAGCCGCTGCGTTGAACGAGGAGCATCAGTCCCAATCGTGCAAAGCAAGGGAGGTAGATAAATGCTGGTCATGCGACGCAGCCACGTATCCCGGCAGCGCACGCTTGTCGCCACGGTCCTGACGCTGGTGGCAATCGCGCTCGCCGCGGCGCAGGTAGCGCTTGCTGGCGCGGCGTATCCGTTCGCTGGACCAAAGACGTGGGACCAGGGTTGGAACGCATCAGGATCATACGACGGTGGTACCTACCCCTATGACGTCTACGTCGACATGAACAACAAGAGCTGCGGTGGGACAAGCGGCTGCTATGCGCGCGTCGCCCTGATCGACGGAGGCGGGACCTGGCACTGCAGCACGACAGACATCAACACGCGCACTTGGTGCCAGATCTTGTCGGGCTATGAATTCAACAAGAAGCCGTACTGCGCGAACAACAGCAGTCTCGTCTACACCGCAGTCTGCGACGTCGCCGACAATTCATAGGGGAGGACAACGTGAACCGACGGATACTCACCATCGCTCTCATCAGCGCCGCCGTCGCAGCTGCCGTCGGCGCGACGTTGGCGATCCGAGCCTCATCTTCCAACGAGCAACCACCCGCCGCGCTCACACGGGCCCGCGTGCCCAGCGACGCACTCCCAGCGGCCGCAGTCAACGCGGCCGCGCAACGCGGGCTTTCCGCAGACCAGAGCCGAATGGTCGCACCCAACACTTATCTGGTATCAACCAGCGACTCGCGCGAGCTGTGCCTCGTTTCGATTCTGAACAGCGAAATGCGAGCAACCTGCAACCCACGGGCCCGGTTCTTCGGCGGGAGACAATTCGTATTCTCGATCGCCGAGGAAGGATCTCCAGGCGCGCTGAGTGGGTTGACCATCGCTGGAGTCGCCCGCCCCGCAGTCGCCAAGGTCGAGGCGACTCTCCCTGACGGCACCCTGCAAGAGGCGACACCCACCGCCGACGGCGGATTCGTCCTGAGCGCGGACTCGGCCGCGCTTGCAGCCGGCGAGCCGACCTCGATCGCCGCGCTCAATAACACAGGCCATGTGCTGGAGACTGATCCAGGCCCCGGCCAGTAAGCGTACGCGAGAGAAGGCAAGGGGACACGCAGTTGCGGGTCCCCTTGCCTCCGCCTCGCACGCCCGAGACTCGCGGAGTTTGCCCGGCGTGGCAAGGCGGCGGAGCAGTTCGATCTCGACGTGGAAGCGGCAGGTTCTGGAGGCCGGACATGTGCCGAAGTAGAGAAAGCAACCTAGTACGTGACCTTGCCCGTGGCGAGGTCGAGAGGAGGGTTCGATGATGCCGTTCCGCGTTTGTCGCTGGAGAACCGCAGCGTTTATCGCCGCGTGTGCCGCTGCACTGACACTCCCAGTTACCGCTGCTTGGGCTTGGTCTGGTGTGCAATACGCCAATGTCAATCCGGCGTTTCAGTGGGAGGAGTTCACGACGCAAGCGGCGTACGACCGAGTGTTCAACCGGGGCTGGCGCCCATTGACGGGTCTGCCGATGTGTCTTCGCTATTCCGGCATTAGCTACGACTGCAATCTCACGGACAACCCATACACCGATCCACGAGGCGGCGCGACACTGGCGTACGCCTTTTGCCAAAACCAGTCCAACTACGCGCAGAACAACTGGACCTGTGAGACGACAAAGCCATGAGGAGTCGTGAGATGCCTAGCGTTCGTTTGCCGAAGAAATACGTGCTCCTAACCAGCGCTGCGCTCGGGGTTGCGATGGCCGCTGTGGTCGCGCTGGTGACCCCGGGGGCCTCAACCTCTTCCGCCGTTGTGACGCTGCCGCTTCTCAAAGTCGATCGTCCCGCGATCTCGAATATCTCCGCCCTATACGGTGCGCGGGGCCTGCCCGCTTCGCTGCCCATTGGAGCCGGGACTCTCGGCGAGCTTGCGGCTTCGCAGGATGCGGAGTCAGCGACGAAGCCTCCGGACGTAGCGGTCGGAGCGTCGGAACTCGGTCGAGGAAGGATCCTGCAGGCTGGCCTGGGCTCTGGCGGCTGGTCGATCTACGCATATCCGACGACCGCCGGCCACGTCTGCTATGGACTGACCGGCGTTGGCGCGGGATGCATACCGGGATTCCTTCATGGGTTCCCTGTCTCGTTCAACGTGATCAAGCCAGACATGCAACCGTCAGGGAGCGGTGCGCCCGTCGTCGTGTACGGCCTTGCACCGGACGATGTTCGCAGCGTTGCCGTCGAAACAAGCAGCGGCGAGATGTTCGGTGCGAACGTCGTTAATAACTCGTACTTCGTTCAACTCGACGACAACGGAGTTACACCTCCGGATGTCAAGTCACTGGTTGTGACCTTCGCGAACGGAACTAGTGCGACCATCGCCAACGACTGGCCGGGCTCATCTAGGTGAGGGTCTTCTGATTCGGCGATCGAGCGCCCCCTCGGCTCCCTCGGTCGCCGAATCTTCGCCCTCGCCTTGGTCCTGACGACGAACCCACCTGCCGAGGCCCGACCGCACCGATCTCCACGGATGCGAAATCGTTCTGAACGAGCCGACACGAATAGGGGCCGCGGCACCAAGCGCCTCACCGTCAGCGTGAAGCTCGGCTCGCTGATGGATCCTGCGGCCTCTGCGATTCGAACGCCGACAGCAAACGGCAGTGAGAGCGCCGTGTGACGACGACTCACCAGCCCCGAGCGACTCCTCGTCGGCTCTACGTCCCCTCGTCAGACCGCGATAGACGGACCAGCTAGCTCGAGCGGGTGGCGGTTCGCGTAATACTCGGTTCGGCCCACCTCGAAAAGATCCGCTAGCCCGGGGCTTTTCGTTTCTTCCGATCTCTTTGTTTGAAACGGGAGTGGCCGGCGCCTATGGCGCGCGGAAGAATTCGCCTATGCCGTTGAACTCTAAGACTCCACGGCGCCTGCGCGTCGAGCGAGGGATCTACCGCAGCCCGTCCACTGGCCGGCTCGAGATTGAGTACACGGACAACACCGGCCGCGTTCGCTGGAAGACGGTCGGGGGCAACCTTGTCCAGGCGCGGCTTGCGCGCGCGGAGGCACAGCGCTCGCGGCGATCGTTCGCTGATGTCGCTGAGGAGTGGCTCGCTGGACAGACGCGCCTGCGACGCCGCACATTCGAGGGGTATGCGACGGCGCTTGACCGTCATCTCTTTCCGAGGATCGGCAAGTGTTCAATCACAGCGATCGATGAGGAAGCGATCGTGCGTATCGTGGCCGAATTGGAGGCGCAGGGACTCGCGGGCTGGACAGTCCGGGGCATCCTTGTCCCGCTCGGTTGACGTCATCTACGTCAGTCGCCAGCTCGGCCGTGCCTACCCGAGCTTCACGCTCGACTCCTATGGCGGCCTCTTCGACCGCGTCGAAAACGCCCGCCGAGCCACTGAAGGGCTCGAGGCCGCATTCCCGCAGTTGCTCAGCGAGCCACCATCGTGACACTGACCGCGACACGCGCGTGCACGTCGCCATGAACCCGGTACCGGCCTGCGAGACCGTCCTTCATGTGGCCTCTCCTGGTTCATGAAAGTCGCACGCGCGGAGCACACTGTGATAATTGGCGGCTCGTCGCCTCCGACCTCGACCGGATGAACATCTCCCGGCGGCCCGAGCCAGTTCTTAGTGTCTGGACTTGCCAATCCACTTGCCAAGTCGTGTGATTCGGAGAGATCGGCTCCTTCTGAGGAACGAAAAAGACCCCGTTTCCGGGGTCTTTGTGAGCGGGAGCGACGGGACTCGAACCCGCGACCTCCGGCGTGACAGAACTATCCGCGCCGGTGCTGGTGGGAGCCTTTTGGCATAACAGAGCCAATTTCGGACTCTTTTGATCGCCGGTCGGCGCGGCTTTATCCCGTCGTTTCCGATGAGGACTTGCCAAACACTTGACAAGTCCCGCCACACACGTGACGAGACTTGCCGAACACTGTTGCCAAGTCTAGCAACACACATTGCCACGTCTCGCTGCCGCGGCTTTGCGGGCCGGCGGTCGCACGGTAGGTCGCTAAGGGGAGGGGCGAGAGGCTCGTCGAGCGCAGTCGGCGTCTTCGTGGCGCGGCGTGTTAGAGAGTGAGCGCGGTTTGCATTGCCGCCCGGATTTTTTCTTCGCTGCGTTCGCGGTCGAAGAGATGGATGTAGATGGTTTCGGTCGTGCGGGAGTCGCGGTGGCCCATGACGGTGGCGAGTTCGATGCTGTTTGTGCCTTGGGCGACCATCAGGCTGGCGAAGGCGTGGCGGAGGTCGTGGAAGGTGATCTTCGGGATGGCGGTGTAGAGGCCGGCTTCTTTGAGCGCGGGTTCGAAGCCGCGCCTGACGACGTTGCGGGCGTTGAGGGCGGTGCCGGTGTTTGAGGCGAAGACGAAGTCGCTCTCTTGGGAATGGCTGGAGGCGAGTTTGTGCTGGTTGAGTTGTTTGACGAGGGCGTTGGCGAGCGGGACGCGGCGGCGGCCGGTGGCCGTTTTCGGTTCGACGAGCGTTCCGTCGCGGGAGAGCTGGTGGCGGACGTCGAGTGCGCCGCTGTTGTTTTTGAGGGTGAGGTCGGACCAGCGCAGTCCGAGCAGTTCGCTGATGCGCAGCCCGGTGTAGACGGCGACGGTGAGGAGGAGGGTGTAGTCCTGTTTGGCGTCGCGTTTTTTGGCGAGCGTGGCGGCGGCGGCGAGCAGGCGTTTCAGTTCTTCCGGTGACCAGACGTGGTGGTCGCGCTTTATTGCGTGGGGTCGCTCGTCGCTGGTGAGAAGCTCGAGCGGGTTGCTGGCGATGAGGCCGCGGCGTTGGGCGAGTTTGAGGGTGCCGTTGAGCGGCTTGAGGATGTTTTGGATCCGTGCGCCGGCGAGGCCGGATTGTTCGAGCTCGCGGATGAACGCGGCGACGGTGTCGGCGCTGATCTGGGTTGGCTTGAGGTGGCCGAAGCGCGGCAGGACGACGTTGTCGAGGTCGGCCTGGTAGTCGGTGCGGGTGCGAGCGCGCAGTTTGCTTTTCGAGTTGAGCCACTCCTGGGCGAGCGTCGCGAACTTCACTTTGCTGACCTTGACGCGGATGCCGCGGGCTTGCTTGCTGCGCAGGTCTGCCTGCAGGGTGAGCGCTTCGGCTTCGCCGCCAGCGACGGGGTGTTGACGTCCTTGCGCGTAGACGTTGTAGGCGCGGCTGCCGTCGGCGCGGAGCCGGTAGCTGATCCCGGGATGGCGGGTCTTGTTGCGTTTGAACGGGTCGCGGCCGGTGCTCATATCGTCATCAGCGCCCCGGTGACGGTGATGCCAGGCTGGGCATCGACCCAGGCGTCGATCTCGTGGCGGATGAAGGCGCGCCGACCACCGACCTTGCGGTAGGGGATCGTCCCAGCCGAGCAGAGGTTGTCGATCCGTTTCTTGGGCCAATGGAGGTAGTCGGCGACCTCCTCGGTGGTCATGTAGGCGCGTTGCGGCTCGAGACGAGCCGCCGCTTTTGCGGCGGCCTGATCGACCAGCGTCTCGAAGACGTACTCGGGCAGATCGATGCTCAGGCCGACCCGATCCTGGCCTGCGCCCATCCCATTGCCGTGCTGTTCGACAAGCTCAGACGACATATGCGCATTGTAGACTTGATCTTTCACAAAGTCAAGGTATAAGTGTAGATATGTCTACTACATCGTATGTTGGGTTGGAGGAGTTGGTGGAGGGGTTTCTCGAGCATCTGCGGCGGCGGCGAAGGCCGCCGGCGACGATTGAGCGCTGGCGGCCCGAGCTCGAGCGGCTGGTGGTCTGGGCGGCGGGGCGGAGGCTGGCGGAGTTGACAAGCGCAGAGCTTGGAGCTCGGCTTTCTTGCTGAGTGGGAGGCCGCCTTTCGCGACCGTCATGGTCGTGAGCCGGCCGCGAACACGGTGCGGGCCGTCGTGCAGGCGCTTCGGAGTCTGTTTGCGTTCGCCGACCGCTACGAGCTACTCGTCGACGAACACGGCAACCGGCTGCGCAACCCGGCGCTGGCGCTCGAGCCGCCGACGATCCGGCCGGCCGCGGAGCTGGACTGGCTACGCGCCGAACACGACCAGGCGCTCCTTGCCTGCCCGATGAACGCGCGCGAGCGGATCGCCGTGATGCTGTTGCGCTGGACGGGTCTGCGCGTCTCCGAGGCGACCGGGCTGCGCAACTGCGACCTCGACCTGGCGGGCGAGACGCTGCATGTGCGCAGCTCGAAGTCGGACGCCGGCTACCGGCCCGTTCCGATCCTGCCCTGCCTCCACAACCAGCTCGACAACTGGACAGCGTTCACAATCGCGGCGGGCTTGTACCGGGAGGACGGGCCGTTCCTGGTCACCCGCCACCGGAGCGCCTGGTCGAGCCAGTACGTGCAGCAGCTCGTCGCTCGGGTCGGCGAGCGGGCCGGTTTGCCGCGGCGGCTGACACCGCACGGGCTGCGGAGAACCTACGGCAGCCACTTGCTGAACAGCGGTGTTCGGGTCGAGGTCGTCTCGCGGCTGCTCGGCCATTCCTCGACCGTGATCACCGAACGCAGCTACGCCCGGCTCGAGCAGGCAACGATCCGCAACGAACTGCTCCGTGCGCTCACCGCGACCGAGGGCGGGGCAGCCGATGCCTGAGCAGCACAAGCCCGGCCGCCCCGACGACACCAACGACACCGAGACCGATGCCGACGAGCGCGGCCGTCGCCGGCGGCGGGCTGTTCGAGCTGTCAGCGGCCGCTGGTCTGGGAGTCGACTTCGACCAGTGGGGTGAACGCTGGCTTGCCGTCTGCGACTGCGGCCAGATCGCATCGTTCTTCTGCGATCGCAGGCATCCCGAGCAGGAGCCGCCCGATCCGCTTGGTGATGTTCCTGCAGGGACACCGGGCGCCGCGCCGGCCCGCCACCCCGGCCTGGCTCCGTCTCTTCCTGCACAGCACCCAGGCCCCCTCGCGGTTCATTGGCGGCACAATCCCGAGCCCTGCCCCGCCTGCGAGAACCCGGCTCGGTTTGCGCTGCTTGCCTGGCCCCGCCACGACGTCGCCGCGGTCTGCTCGCTCTGCCTCGGCTGCGGCCACACCCTCTGCACCTATCAGCACCCCGGACACGGCGAGCACCGATCGCCGCTGGAAGGTACAAGCTGGACACCCGCCTGTCCCGCGGTCAAACGGCTCCGCTCGCTTGTCTACCGAAATCCGTGGGGCACCGAGCCGCTCAGCGGCGACTCTGATGCGTGACCCGGTAAGGGGCGGTGCGGCCTAGCCGCCGGCCCGGCTAGGTTCTGCAGATGGCGAACGAGCGTCCAGCGAGCGAGCCGGCCGGTCCGTGCTTCGTCGACAACCTGCCGCGGCTGATGGGACTGCACGGCCTTTCAAGCACCTTCACCGCCACGCTGGTCGGCGTCGCGCCGGCGTCGTTGAGCGCCTGGCTGAACGGCCGCGCCAGCCCCTCCCTCCACTCCGCGATCGCGCTCGCCGAGCTGTTCCAGATCCCCACCGACCGGCTGCTCGCCACCCCGTTCGTTGACCTGCTCGAGCACGAACTCTCCGACCGCCAGCGCTTCCTCGACGTCGAGGCAACGATCAAGGAGCGCCGGGCCAGCCAGCGCAACCCATGACCGACCACCCAACACAGCAGCGAGCCGCAGGACTGGACACCCTTCCTCGGCGAGATCGAGGGGACCGAGTTCAAGTGGGGCCTCAACGGCGAGACCGGCGAGCTGACGATCTGGCAGGTCGGCGGTCCCGGCGACGGCCACCCCAACCATCTCGGCGTGCTCAGCGAGGCGTGGGGCCGCGACGATCTCTACCAGCCCGGCGATCTCCTCGGCACAACCTACGTCGACCAGAACGCCGTCAAGATCTACGCCGTACAGCTCCACCTTGACGGAGCTCTCCGACCTGCCGGAACCACTGCTCGCCTGGGCGAGGGAGACCTTCCCGAACCACGAGCTCAAGCTCAACCAGTACTGACTGGCAGCCGAGCATCTTGTCTGTCTCCTATCAGTACGAGTTGCGCAGGGGTGACGAGGTCGTCGCTACCGGGCGGCTGACGCGCGAACCGCCGTTCGAGCCGGGCGACCGGATCGAGATCGCCGGCCAGGCCGGAATCGTGCGCACGGTCGAACCTGTCCTCGGCCAGACCGAGCTACGACTCGTCGTCCAACTCGCTCGCCAACCGGACCGCTAGCTCGTCCTCAGGACTTGGCGGTTCCGTCGCGGGTGGCGTCGCGACTGAGCGGTGTGCCATCCGGGTTGCGGAACAGATTGAGCAGCAGGTCGCTGCGACGCCGAAACTCGATCTCTGGGACGCGGCTCGCAAGCTGTGCTTGGTTTCGTCGGGTGCGGGGCGAGGGGCAGCTCGTGAACAGCTTGCGGGCGTTCCCCGGCCGGCGGCTCGACCTCGCCCCGGGCCGGCGAGCCGGCCGAAGGCAGACGGGCTCACCGTGCGCCGAACATGAGTCGGTAGGTCTCGGCGGGCTCCAGAAGCTTGTTCTCGATCCGTGCTAGCTCGGCCTCGAGAGTCCGTTCAGCCCGGATCCGTGTCTGGTAGCGCCGAGTCTTCTCCGATGGCGTCCCAGTGAACAGGCGCCAAGCAGCGCTCAAGACGAACGGCCCGCGCGGATGTTCGAGTACGACCGCCCCTCGATCGCTCACGCAGTAGAGCGCCCGCCGACAGTCGTAGGCATTCGACTCCGGACCCGCCACCGGTTCAGCCTCCACGTACCGAACCCGACGGAGCACTGTGATTGCGTCTTCAGCCCTACGCTCCGAGCACCGGAACGCCTCGCGATAGGCGGCCACGAGTTCGCAGTGGCCAATCGGCTCGGCCATCGCGATCAGCTCCAGCGCTTCAAACAGGTCGACCTTTCGTCGTCGCCGCTTCTCGACCACCTGATCGCCTTGGGGTCGAGCGCGGCCAGGGTCGTCTTCGGGCGTGGCCGCCGCCGGATCTGGCAGCTGCATGGGCGGGATTGGGTGGAGCGGCGACAGGAGGATTCCTCGCTCACGGTCGGCGAGTTCTTGCTCGAGGCCGACACTCGCGGCGATCGATCGCTGGTAGCGGCGGACATTGGCGGATGGTGTGCCCGTGAACAACCGCTGCGCCAACCGCAGCACACCGCCCCCGCGCGGATGCCCGACTAGATATCGGCCCCGCTCGCTGAGCCGGTAAAGCTGGCGGCGAGACTCGATCAGCCGGCCGTCCGGCTCGGCTTCCCAAGGCGAGGTGGTCTCGACGAACTGGCCGCGCCGGAACACGGTCAGCACATCACGAGAGGTGCGGTCCGAACAGCCGAAGCAATTGTTGAGCTCGCGAACGAGCTCAGTTGAACCAATCGGCTCGAGCCTCCCGATGAGCTCGAGCGCCTGCCACAGCTTGATCTTGTATCGACGGCCCATACATAGGTCTTCGGCCACCGCGGCTCAGAAATCCAACGCTCCAGGGGCAGTCACGCACTCCGACGGCTCGTATGACTTGTGTGAGACCGCGAGTGAGTCGATTTGGCTTAGCTAAGCCAAACGAACCGGCAGCAAACTCCACAAGAGTGTGGGAGGGGGTGGTTTGGGGGTGCTGGCTGGCGGGGTGGAACAGTCATCAGGACGGACGGCTCTCGATCTCGCCGGTGGGCCTCGATCCTCTCGTTCGAGCCGGGGTGTGGTGTGAGGAGGCGGCCACCTCATCGTTGGCAGAGCGTCGGCTCAGCCGTACGCTCGGGGCCTTCAGCGAGACGGTGAGGAGCGGCTCGCGCACGTTCGCTCGGCGCGATTTCTGGCTTGAATACAGGGACTGTGCGGGTGGCGGGTGGAACAGTCGTCAGGACGGACGGCTCTCGATCTCGCCGGTGGGCCTCGATCATCTCGTTCGAGCCGGGGTGTGGTGTGAGGAGGCGGCCACCTCAGTCGTTGGCAGAGCGTCGGCTCACCCGTACGCTCGGGGCCTTCAGCGAGCGCTGTGAGGAGCATCGCGCACGTTCGCTCGGCGCGATTTCTGGCTTATTTACAGGGACTGTGGCGGCTGGCGCGGTGGAACAGACAGCAGGACGGACGGCTCTCGATCTCGCCGGTGGGCCTCGATCCGCTCGTTTCGAGCCGGGGTGTGGTGTGAGGAGGCGGCTCCCTCTATCGCCGGCTGGTCCGTGCAGAAGCGTGTGTGTTGACACGTAAACGGGTAAGACTAACTCGTAATATGGGTGAGTCGCGGTTGGGTCGTGAGCGGGTCGCGTGTCGGGTTGACGCAGGCGGCGGTTGCGGAGGCGCTCGGGGTGTCGCAGCAGACGGTCGCGCGCTGGGAGACGGGACGGACGCCTCCATCGCGCTACCTCCGCGAGCTCAGGCAGCTGCTCGAACTGCCCGTCGCGGACCTGCTCGAACAGCCGAGCCGGGAAGAGCCGACGCAGTTGCCGCGGCTGGAGCTCTCCCAGGCGGGCGCAGTGCCGTTCGGGACCGTCCGGATCGACCTGATGCCGCTGCCGGAGGAGGAGTGGCTGAGCGCGAGCGAGCGGGCCGCGGCGACGGAGCCTGGACACCGTATGAGTACCCGATCAGCGAGGAGACACAGTGAGAGTCTCGCGGCGCAGCTTGCGCGGCGGGACCGGCGCCTGAGCTGGCTGTGGTTTGCCAGCCTCGACAACCGGGTCGTGCTCGCGAACCTGCACCTCCTCGAAGCAGTGGCGCTGATCAGCAACAGCATCGAAGACATGCCCGCCCACCAGCCGGCGCAGATCTACGAGGCGATCCTGACCCCAGAGATGCAGCTCCTACTCGCCGCCGATCCCGCTGCGCAGGCCGCCACCGCCGTTTCGGACGAACTCGTCTCCGCCTGCCGCTCCTACGTCGCGGGGGCCGGCGGACTCGAAGCGGCGATCAGTCGAGAAGCGAGATCGTGATCGGGACCGCCCGCGGCTACCGAGACAGCCTCCCCCTCGACAGCGACCAGACCGCCACACACGGCATCCAGCCTGCTGCGCGCCCTCACCGACCCCGCCCCCACCGCTCCACAGAGCCCCCATCAGGACTGGATCCTCAACCTTAACGCCGACGGCCCGGCCCGCGCCACCTACTACCGACTCGGCGCCCTCCCCCTGATCGACGCACCAACCACGGCCATCACGACCACCCAGCCAAACGACCGCTGAACCCGTCCGGGATGTGTCCGGGCGAGGCAGATTAGTGGCATATGACACAATTAGGCGGTCTACGGCATACCCGATCCAGCGAGCGGCGCGGGATTGGCCGGTGAATCTCGGCGCCAGGGTTGGACGCTGTCGGCCGGTTTGCTCAGGGGAAGGATCCTTTGTTTCCGACCTATGTTGGCTAAGGAAGGTGGTTATCCTTAGTCTCGTGTCGTGGAGGCAAAGGATGGTGAGTTACTGATGCCCGCCGGGAAGGGGCCTGGGATCAGCGATCGGGCGGCGTACTTTGCTGCTTGAGCGGGGGCGGAGGAGTTCTACAGCTTCCATCCGAAGGCGCTGCCGCCGACTCCTCCGCTGCGGATCGACGCTGACGCGCAGGAGCTGCTCGATCTCGCGAACCAGGCGCTTGGCCGGCTGGACGGGATCACCTTGTTGCTGCCTGACCCGGATCAGTTCCTCTACGCCTA
>CAVRMI010000006.1:0-6301 GCA_963722065.1 uncultured Thermoleophilia bacterium
ACGCCGCCGTGAAGCGGAACTAGGACGGCGGCGGGAGTGCCGAGGGGAAGGACGAGGGCCAACCCGGGTCTCGAGGAGTAGTATGGCAAAGTTGTGCGCGCTCTAAGTTCACTGCGCCTCGGGATTTCGCTTCGCTCTTTCGGCCGGACTCCTGGCGCTGGCGCCGGGAGCAGCGGCGCACGTCGCGGCGGTCCCGACGCTCTACGTCAACTTCTTCGGCAACCAGACGATCACCGTGTCGCTCGCCGACGGGGCGCCCGGTCGGCTCGACGGCCGGACGGCCCCGACCGTGATCCCCGCCGGCTACTACGCGATCATGTTCTCGGGGCCGGGCGGCTGCTCTTCGCTCCCGAACTTCAAGCTCAGCGGGCCTGGCACGAGGATCGTGACGAGCATGTCCGAGGGCGGCGTCTGAAGGAGAGCCAGAGCGCGAACTTCCTGCCGAGCTCGACCTACACCTGGACGGACGACCGTTCCCGAACGTCGTGCATACGTTCGCGACGACCTCGCAGATCGTGAGCCCGCCTCCGGACACACCGCGACGACGACCTCGAACCCGCCAAGGGAAAGGCTGTCACCTCCCAGGACGTCGTCGGCTCGGCGATCGTCCCGTTCCGAGGGACGCTGACCGGCGCGTCAGGCCTCGGGGAGGCTCACGCTCGCCTACAAGGGCAAGAGCGTCGGCAGCCTGAAGGCCGGCCGGTACCGGATCGCGGTCACGGACGGGAGCTCGACAGGGCTTCGTGCTGCAGAAGCCGGGGCGCAAGCCGATCGCCGTGACCGGCTCGGCGTTCATGGGCAAGCGGACGGCCACTGTGAGCTCACCGCGGGCAAGTGGCGCTTCTCGCTCGGCCCCGGCAAGACGACCTACACCGTCGTCGTCAAGTACGCGCCCGATCTCTCTGCAATGGGAAGGGGCCCGTTTCCGGGCCCCTTCACGTTTCGCGGCCTGGTGCTATCAGGCGACGCCGGCGGCCTTGAGGGCTGCCCTGACGTGGCCCGGGCTGATCGGCGCCTGGCGGACACGAACGCCCGTCGCGTCGAAGAACGCGTTCGCGATCGCAGCCGCGATCGGAGCGGTCGGCGGCTCGCCGGAGCCGGTCGCGAGCAGCCAGCGCTCGCGGCGTGCCGGTGGCGACCGCCGGGATGTCCGTGCGCTGGACGAGCGAGAAGGTGATCTTCGGCGCGTCCTTGAAGCGGAGGATCGGGTAGGTCACCCAGTCGAGGCTCGTCACGTTCGTCTTGTTGAAGATGACCTGCTCGAAGAGCGCCCGGCTCGGGCCCTGCGTCATGCTGCCGACCGCCTGGTTCTCGACGCCGCCCGGGTAGACGATGAGGCCGGTGTCCTGGGCGCCGTAGAGGTTCGTCACGGTGATCTTGCCGGTCTTCTTGTTGACCGTGACGTCGGCGACGACCGCCGCCATCGTGCCGGCGAACCGCCGAGCGCGATGCCGCGGCCGGTGACGATGTTGCCCGTCTGCGAGGTCGAGGTGGCGACCTTCGGCTGCCAGTTCGAGAGCTTGGCGACCGCGGTGAGGACGTTCTTCCAGCGGTCCCACGTGAACGGCAGGTTGTGCGCCGTCTCGTTCGCGTTGCTCGTGATGTTCTGGAGCCGGAACGCGACCGGATCCATCTTCGCCGCGTGCGCGAGCTCGTCGATCATCTGCTCGTAGGCGAAGACCGTCTGCGGGGCGTGCGGCGCCCGCAGGAACGAGGTCTTGAAGTAGTTGTTCAGGAGCGGGAGCGACTTGAGCGTCACCCGCTGGTTCGGGATCTTGTACTGCGTGCCCATGTTCGTCGTGTCGATGAAGTTGAACCCGAGCGGCGCTGCCGGTGCACCGAGCTGCTGCACGCCGGCGTCGGTTCCGTTGAGCTGGATCGAGAAGTGGGTGAAGTCGGTGCCGTGATGTTGCCGCTCGCGTCGACTCCGCCGCGGATGTCCATCATCTGAGCGGGCGCGTAGTTGTCCCAGCCGTGCTCGTCCCAGCGCATGAACTGCAGCCGCACCGGCGCGCCGGCGAGCTAGGAGATCACGGCCGCCGAGCGGTGCAGTCGTCATACGGGCGCGAAGCCGTAGACGCTCGAGCCCTCGCAGTAGGTGACGCGGATCTGGTTGGCCGGCAGGTTCAGCCCGGCCAGCCGAGCGCCGACACGACCTGGCCGCGGGTGTTGTAGCAGTTCTGCGTGTTCGTGAAGATCCGCGCGCCGCCCGGCGTGACGTCCGCGACCGCGCACGATGGCCCGATCGGCAGGTGGCCGTTGTAGTGGTACTTGTAGGTCTGCGACACGGTGTGTGCCGAGCCGCGCGATTGCGCGAGTCGACGTTGCCGAGGCTGCTGTACGGCACGACCGGCGTCTGGCCGGCCTTGTCCTGGCTCCGCATCTGGCCCCAGAGGTTCCCGACGCCCGGAAGCGGCGGCATCGGGGCCCAGGTGACCTTCAGCTGAGCCGCCGCCTGGATCGCGTCGTACTCCTTCGGCGCGACGACGCCGACGAAGTTGTTCTGCTGGACGACCTTGACGTTCGGGATGTGGCTGATCGAGCTCGGGTCGACCGAGAGCACCTTCGGAGCCGTGCCGTCGCCGTACGCGCCCTGCCCGCGCGGCCGGACGACGCGGCCGTGGAGCATCCCCGGGATCCGGATGTTGTGGACGTAGGTGTAGGTGCCGATCACCTTCGCCGGGATGTCGATCCGCGGCGGCCCCGGAGACTTCCCGACGAGCGTGTACGCGCTCGCCGACTTGGTTCCGGGCGCACCCGGAGCGAGGCCTGCACCGGCACTCGCCGGGCCGCCGAAGAACGACGGGATCGGGGCGAGGTTGTAGCTCGCCGGGATCGTGACGTTGAACAGCTTGCCGCCGATCAGCTCGCCGTAGGTGACGGTCTTGCCGCCGCCGGAGACGACGCCCTTGCTGACGGTCAGGCTGCCGACCGGCACGCCGAGGTGCGTCGAGGCCATTCCGAGCAGCGCCTGGTAGGCCGCCGCTGCGGCTGCCCGAGTCTGCTTGCCGCCGACCTGGAGCGCCTGGCTGCCGTAGGTGCCGCCCTGGTTCGGGGTCACGTCGGTGTCGTTCGAGAGCATCTTCATCTGGGTGAAGTCCATGTTCAGCTCTTCCGCCGCGACCATCAGGAGACCGGTCGGTGAGCCCTGGCCGAGCTCGACCATCCCGAGCTTCACCGTGGCGGTGTTGTCGGCGTGGATCGAGAGCCACGAGTCGATCTGCTGCGAGTCGAAGGGCCCGTTGCTGTCGAAGGCCGGATTGGCCGCCGCCTTCGCCGAGCCGTTCACGACGCGCCGAGCGTCGAGAAGCCGACGATCAGCGCGCCGCCGGCCTTGACGAAGCTCTTGCGTGAGAACTCCTTCTCGTGGATGAGGCCTGTCATCACGCACCTGCCTTTGCCATGACTGCCGCGGCCTTCTGGATCGCGGTCAGGATTCTCGGATAGGTGCCGCAGCGGCAGAGGTGCCCGTTCATCGCCGTGCGGATCTGGTCCTCGGACGGGTTCTTCGTCGTCGCGAGCAGGTCGGCGGCCTGGATCATCATGCCGTTCTGGCAGTAGCCGCAATGCGGCACCTGCACGTCGATCCACGCCTGCTGCAGCGGATGCAGCGCCGGCGCTGCAGCCGTCGTGCCGCGCTGCGCCGCCCACAGGGCCGGCAGCCCTTCCAGCGTCGTGATGCTCTTCCCGCTCACCGCGGCCACCGGGGTGACGCAGGAGCGGATCTCCTTGCCGTCCAGCAGCACCGAGCAGGCGCCACACTGCGCAAGGCCGCAACCGAACCGCGGGCCATGCAGGTGGAGCTCGTTGTGCAGGACGTAGAGGAGAGGGGTATCAAGGCTCGCGCTCACGCCGTGCGTGAGCCCGTTCACCTTGATCTTGAGGCTGTTCGCCATTGCTCCTCCCACTTATTTAGTCACACTCGAACTTGAGAGTGACTCCACTTTTCTAGCTGGCGGCAGTCTATAGCTGCTCGCCAACTCCAGCCGGAGTATAGAGACAAGCCGTCTACCTATCGACTTATAACTAAGTGTGGGGAGGGGCGAGGTCGCCGGGTAGGCTTGACCCGAGGTCGAGCCGGTTCTCCGCAAAGACCGGGGGCCTCCGCCAAACGGATGACCACGAACGGAACCATTGCCTGGATCGTGATCGTGATCGGATTGATCCCGATCACGGGCAAGGTGCTGTTCAGCGCCTGGCGGCTCGCGCGGCGCGTCGTCTGAGTCTCCGCCGGCCGCGATCTAACTTCCGGCCGGCGCGGCCGTCAACCATCTCAACCATGAACGGCTACAGTTCAACCGGTCAGGCGCGCCGTTGATTCATGATGCCTGGAACGCCGCGGCCCGGGAACAGGGCTGTGGCGGCCTCCCTCGAGAGCGTGGGCGGGTAGGTGCCCGCCAGGCTCGTTCCAGCCGGTTCTTGTTGCAGCTCGGGAAGAGCTGTGCCGGCACTCAACGAGAGAAGGGATCTCATGAAGGGCTCGCAAAAACCCAAGAAGCTGCAGAAGAAAGCCGCGCAGAAGACGCTCAAGGAGCGCCGCGTGGAGAAGAAGGCCGTCGCTGCGGAGCAAGATCGCGCCGACCGCTCGAGGGCGTGACCCCGTTTGCGCTCATGATCGAGCGCCGCGCCGCCGATGCAGGGGCGGGATGAGCGACCCTCGGCCCCGACGCCAGAGACCTCAGTCGGAGCCGAAGCAGCTCCGAGTCGTCGGCGCCTGATCGCGGGTGTGGCCTTCGCGTCGTGCACACTCGGGGTGAGCTTCCTGCTCGCCCGCCGGCTTACGAACACGAGCTGGCCACTCGAGCGCGCCCAGATGGGGCTCGTGGCCGCTGCGGTCGTCCTCTACTTCTCGAGCTACGTCTTCCGGGCGCTCGGCTGGCAGAAGCTCTTCCCCGCTTCGGGCAGGCCCGGTCGCGCGCGCTGCCTCACCTCGTGTGGCGCCGCCGCGGCGAGCGGAGTGATCCTGCCGTTCCGGTTGGACTACGTCGTCAAGGTCGGGACGCTGAGGCGGATGCCCGGGGTCAAGCTCGGGCTCGAGGCGATCGTGCTCTCGATCATCTCGCTCGGGCTCGTCGACGCGGTCGCGTTCCTGCCGCTCTCGATCTCGGCGACCGCCACGACGACCTCGGGCTTCCGGGTGCCGATGATCCTCGTCGTGCTGTTCGGTGTGGGTGCCTGCGGCGTCCTGGTCGCAGGCCGGCATCTGGCGAAGCTGCCGTTCGTCACCAGCCGGGCGCGCCTCTCGCAACTGGCCGACCGGGTGGCCCATCATCCCGGCGGCACGAAACGTGACGCGATCCTCGCCTGGTTCTTCCTGCTCGGCTGCTGGACGAGCCGCGCCGCGGGGAGCATGCTGCTCCTCGCCGCCCTCGGCGCGGGGTTCTCACCCGGGATGGCCCTCGTCGTGCTCTGCCTCGCCGCGGCCGCCTCTCTGATCCCGGTCACCTCGGGCGGCGTGATCGCCAACGTCGGCGCGACGGCCGCAGTGCTGCTCGCGCTCGGCGTTCACCGGCAGGAAGCGATCAACTTCGGCCTCGCCTCCGGGCTGCTGCTCTGCGCCACCGCCGCGGCCGCCGCGATCGTGGGCTTTGCCGCTTCGTTCGCCTTCGCTCGGTTCCCGCGCCGCCTCGCCCGCGCGTAACCCGCGGCCGTGGGCGTCGGAAGGCCGCGGGAGGTTCGGCACGGCGCGCGGCTGTCTCCGGGCGGCGCAGGGTTCACGGCCGTCCCGGCGTCCCGTCTATCCCTCCGTTGATTTGTCCGTCAGGTGGTGAGACTCGCCGAACTCGAGGCGGCCCGACTCGACGTGGTTCTCGTGGTGCAGGCGATACACCCTCTCATGGTGCTCGCGGGTGTGGTGATGCGTGCAGACCTTCTCGAGCGTCCCTTTCACCGGGTGCTCGCCCATCCGCAGGCAGTACGGAACGGCGCAGTGCGGTGCCAGCGCGCCCACGCGGCCACTGCGAGCGCAGCGATCAGCGGAACGGTGCCGATGATGCCGAGCAAGTTGCTGCCGCCGTTCGAGTACCGGCTGTTCGCAAAGACGTCGGCCCAAATCAGGATCGTGACGAGGAGCCCGATCGCGATCAGGGTCCCGATCACGAACACTCCGATCTCGTTCCTCTTCGCGGGCGTGCTCACAGGCGCTCCCGCCGCCTGCGAAGCCGGCGTCTCCACTCATTTGCGAGCTCCAACAAGCCTACGCTCACCTCTATTGCCTGCTCGTCGGACGGAGCTGTTCGAGTTGACCGAGAGCACACCGGTGATGAGCGGCGTGCCTTGCGGGGCCCCGGCAGTTGATCCG
>CAVRMI010000007.1:0-305000 GCA_963722065.1 uncultured Thermoleophilia bacterium
TCGCGGCCTCCTACCAGCTGCCGGCGGAGGCACTCGAGGGGCACGCTGCCGTCGGCGAGCTCGCACTCGACGGACGGCTTCGGCCGGTGCCCGGCGCGCTCGTCGCCGCTGAGGGAGCGCGGCGCTCGGGCCTCACGCATCTCGTCTGCGCCGCCGAGTCGGGGGCGGAGGTCGCCCTGGCCGGAATCGCGCCGGTCGGTGTGCACCACCTGGCCGAGGCCGTCGCCTACCTGCGGGGAGAGCGCGACCCGCCCGAGCCGGAGGAGCCGGCCGACGACTTCGAGTCGCTCGCGAACGTGCCCGACCTCACCGACGTTCGCGGCCAGGAGCGGGCACGCCGTGCCCTGGAGGTCGCTGCGGCGGGAGGGCACAATCTGTTGCTCGCCGGCCCGCCCGGCTCGGGCAAGACGATGCTGGCGCGGCGACTGCCAGGGATCTTGCCGCTCCTGACCGACGAGGCATCGCTCGAGGTCACGCGGATCCACTCCGTCAGCGGTGTGCTGCCGCCGGGTGCCGGGCTCGTCCGGGTCCCGCCTTTCCGGGCGCCGCACCACTCGGCTTCGGTCGCCGCCATCATCGGCGGAGGCGGTGGGATGCCGCGGCCCGGGGAGGTGAGCCTCGCGCACCACGGCGTCCTCTTCCTCGACGAGCTCCCCGAGTTCCAGCGTCCGGCGCTCGAAGCGTTGCGCCAGCCGCTCGAGGACGGCTACGTCTCGGTTGTCCGGGTCGCCGGCCGCGTCGTCTTCCCGGCGCGGTTCCAGCTTGTCGCGGCGATGAACCTGTGCCGGTATGACGTGCGGTGCGAACGGAGACAGCGGGCGTGGCGTTCATGGGCCGGGCCGACGCGAGCGTCTGCTGGCTCGCTCGCCGGGGAGGGCCTCTAGGTGTCGTTGTCCTCGAGCATTTCGCCGGGCTCGGTCTTGGAGATCGTCTGCCAACTCTCCCAGGTGATGTGGAGGATGACGAGCGTGATCACGAGGCCGATGATCGGGTCGGCGAGGTCTGCGCGCCGAGCGCGACGACGGCGGCGCTGGCGAGCACGCCGAGGCTGACGAAGCCGTCGACGCGTGCGTGTTTGCCGTCGGCGACCAGTGGCGGGGCTTTGCGAGGCGATGGCCGGCGCGCGAGGCGCACCTGTGCGGCGATCTCGTTGCCGATGAAGCCGATCACACCGGCGGCGGCGAGCAGCCAGAGGTGGGAGAGCTGCTGCGGGTGGATGAAGCGCTCGATCGTCTGGGCCGAGCGCGACGCAGGGCGCGAGATGAAGATGGCTGCGCACGACCGCGAGCCCGGAGAGCTTTTCGCCGCGAAGGCTGCGCAGGAAGAAGGCGAGCCCGAGCGGGATCGCGGTGAGCGCGTCGCCGAAGTTGTGGATCAGGTCGGCGAGGAGGGCGACGCTGAGCGTGCGCGAGTAGATGGCAACGCCTGCGCCACCGCCGTGACGGTGAGGATGGCGAGGCTCCAGGAGACGGCGCGGATGCCGGCGCGGGAGCGCAGAATCGAACGATCGACGAGGCCGTGCGAATGCTCGTGCTCCTCGTGGTCGTGGCTCGTGGTCGTGGTCGTGGTCCCACTTGGTGACGCGAGTGGGCAGCGTCTCCAGTTGGTGGGGTTCGTCGTGCTCGCAGAGCACGGTTCCGTCGGCTGAGCGGAGATGGCTCATGTGGTTACGCTAGCCGACCCGTTGGGCGGAGCCTGCCGACGCGAGTCGCAGGATCAGCGTCAGCGACTGCTCCGGTCCGGGCCACAACTCGCGGATCAGCGGTCCGCCGCCTGATCGGACGAGGTGGCGAAGGACGAGGGCGACGATGATCGCGTCGTCGAGCTGTCCGGCCACCGGGATGAAGTCAGGGACGAGGTCGAACGGCAAGGCCAGGTAACCGACGAGAGCGAGCAGGAGCAGCTTGCGTCTGCGGGGTACGCGCGGGTCGCGCGCGAGCCGGGTGACGAGAACGATGCAGTCGGCAATGAAGGTGGCGAGCGCGCGCGTCGTCGCGGCGGCCGAGGATGACCAGCCAGAGCACGAGCGCGGCGTAGACGGCAAGCATCGCGCCGAGGCTGATCAGGAGGCACTCCCACCAGGGCATCCGACTAGCCGACCGCGTCGTGCAGGGCGTGCCAACCTTCGCGGGCGCCGTAGTAGACGATGACGAAGGCGGCCGCGGGATCGGCCCACCAGAGTCCAGCTGTCGCGTTGAGGATGAGGCCGAGTAGGACGGCCGTGGCGAGGAGGCCGTCGATCACGGTCACGCGAGCTTCGGTCTGGAGGACGCGATTGCCGAGCGCACGTCCGGTGCGGGACTTGCCCGCGGCGAGGGCGAACATCGCCGCGGCGGTGAGGGCGAGCCAGACGATGCCGACGGTGGAGCGGTGCGGATGCGTTTGGACGGCGAGCACGTAGGCGGATTGGGCGGCGATGTAGGCGGCGAGCAGGAGAAAGGCGATGCCGATGATCCGCAGCGCTCGTCGCTCGCGCTCGATCGCCTGCGTGTCCCGGAGTTGCCAGACAACGACGAGGGAGGCGAGGATCTCGATCAGCGAATCAAGACCGAACCCGGCAAGCGCGACCGAGCGTGCGGCGACCGCGGCGATGAGGACAACAACCGAGCCGATCACATTCCAGGCGAGGGTGGCGTACTCCAGCCGCAATCCGCGAGCGAGAAGCGTTGCTGTTGCCGGGGTCACGGCTGCCATTAGCGTCGAGTGAGCGTAGGCGCCCAGCTAGAATCGTGGCTGCTGTAGCGGGGTGAGGCCCCCGGTCAACCGCTCGTACTGAGCCAATGGCCTCTACCAACCATGTGGAGGTAGAGGCTTGATGAGCGACATCGCGGTTGCAGCACTGCTGGCGGGAACGGTTCTTCTCGCGGCCACCGTCTCGGTCGAGATCGGCATCTCGGTAGCGCTAATCGAGCTACTAGCGGGGGTAGTTGTTGGTAACGCGTTCGGTCTCGACGTGCCGAGCTGGCTCGCCTTTGTCGGCTCGTTCGCCGGGATCGTGCTGACGTTTCTGGCCGGCGCGGAAGTAGACGTGCCGCAGTTCCGGCGCGAATGGCGGGCCTCGGTGTCGATCGGGCTCGTGAGCTTCTTCGCGCCGTTCGCGACGGTCGCTTTGCTCTGCTTCTACGGTCTCGGCTGGTCGCGCCGCCAGGCAGAGATCGGCGGTCTCGCGCTCTCCACAACGAGTTTGGCAGTCGTCTACGCCGTGCTCGTCGAGACCGGCCTGAACCGCGAACTGGTCGGCAAGCGGCTGATGTCCGCCACCTTTGTGACCGACATCGCCACCGTCGCCGGATTGACGGTGCTGTTCATCAAACCGACGCCCTGGATTGCCCCGTTCGCGCTCGTCTCAGTCGCTCTGATCGTCGCGCTGCCAAAGCTGTCGCCCTGGTTCTTCTCCCGGTACGGCGACCGCGTGATCGAGCCCGAGATCAAGATCGTCTTCGCCTGCCTGTTCCTGCTCATGTGGCTCGGCACACGCGCCAACTCCCAGGCCGCCCTCCCCGCCTTCGTGCTCGGGCTGGTGATGTCATCCCACTACGTGAAGCACCGACAAGAGCAGGATCGGATGCGGGTCGTCGCCTTCGCCTTTCTCACGCCGTTCTTCTTCCTGAAGGGCGGCATGAACGTTTCCACCACCGCGCTCTGGGCCAACCTCGGCCTGCTCGCGCTCCTCTTCGTAGGGAAGATGGTCCCCAAGCTCGGCGCCGTCTACCCGCTCGCCCGCCGCTACACCGCCCCGCACGCGATCTTCACCACGCTGATGATGTCTACCGGGCTCACCTTCGGCACGATCACCTCGCTGTACGGCCTCAGCGCGCACATCATCGACCGCACCCAGTTCTCACTCCTGATCGCCGTGGTCGTGCTCTCGGCGATCGTGCCGACAGCAATCGCGCAGCGGCTGTACTCACCTACCACCGAGGAACAACGAGACCTCACCGCGCCGGTCGCTCCAGCCGGCGTCGGGGCGCTCAGCGAGGAAGCCTAGACCTCACCGTCAGACACGAGTTCACCAGCGCGGCGGAGGCCACCGGGTCGTCGTGGGTGGCGCGATGGTCGTGGTCCTCGCCTGGCGGTGGAGGATGGCTCGAAAACCGCTCAGGTAGGCGAAAAGAGCCGGTGAGACTGATCCAAAGTATGTGCGCACGCCTGCCGGTTCATCGTGTGGTGCGCGGGGCGATTTATTGGCTCTCTTCCCGCGCTCGGGGCGCCGGAGTAGCGTCTGTCTAGATGAAGCCCGAAAGACTCATGAGGAAGACCCAGGAGTCAGCTGAATTCCGCAAGCGTTGACGTTGCTTGCTCGGTCGCGAGCGGCAGAACGATGGTGAAGACCGCGCCGTCATCATTGCTCGCCGTGATTTCGCCGCCGTGCGCTTCGACGATGCGCTTCGCAATCGCGAGACCAAGGCCGGCACCGGCTCCACTGCGGGAGTGGTCGGGGCGGTAGAGGGGTTCGAACAGGTGCGGAAGGTCATTCGCGCGGATACCTGGTCCACTGTCGGCGACCGTCAGCCACGCCTGCGTGTCAGTCTGTCCGCAGCTGACGCGAATCACAGCGCCATCAGGGCTGTGGCGCACTGCGTTGTCGAGCAAGTTGCCGACCGCCCGTTCAAGCATGTCTGCTTCAGCATCAACCGGGACGCTCGTGTCGGCTGTGAAGACGAGTTCGGTGCGACGTTCCTCGGCGAGCGGTCGGAAAGATGCAACGGAGTGCGCAAGCAACTGTGCTAGATCGAGTCGCTCGAGTTCGGGTTGCTGGTCGAGGAGCTCCAAACGGGCAAAGCTGAACAGCTCGCCGACAAGACGGTCAATCTGCCCGGCTGTCTGCTCGGCGAGCAGCAGATAGTTGGTATTGGCAGTGCCGACCCCGAGCCGTTGTGCTTCGAGGTAGCCACGGAGTGTGAACAGTGGTGTGCGCAGGTCGTGCGCGACAGCGCTGATCAAGAATCGACGTTCGCGATCGATGTCGGATTCGCGCGCGCGTGCTTCGTGCAGAGCTGTGCTCATGCCGGCTACGGCTTGAGTGACATTGGCGACTTCACGCAGGCGGGAGTCCCCGCGTTGAGGCAGCGGGTCACCTCCGGCGACGCGGTCGACGTCCTCGCTCAGGTTGCGAAGGGGCCCTATTAGCCAACGTCCGAGCAGCCAAATACTGATCCCGAGTCCGACTGCCAAGGTGAGAAGACCGGCGAGCAAAGCCCAGGCAAGCCGAGTCGTTCGACTCGCGCTGACGTAGAACAGAGTCGCAAGGATTTTTCGTCCTGAGCCGGCGTTAATGGCGTAGGTCTTGGTCGCGGCGCCAGGGGCGGCAATGCCCGCGCTTGCACGTGGCTGGGCGCCGTCCAGCGGCTGGCGAATCGGAAACAACTGCTGCTTGCCTTCTGAGGTCGTTTCGATGACGAGCGCGGCGAGACGGAGGTGGTCGAGACGCCTGCCCAGTTGTTGCAACCATGCAGAGCGATCGGCATGCCTCGCGCCGCTGCGGATGAATGAGGTTGCGGCGTTGAGACGTGTGGCAGTAGCGGCCTGCTGGCGATGCGCAACGATCGTCCAGGCGGTGACGCCGGCCAATGCTGGCGCAATGAGCAGCGCGACGACCGTTCCGACGAGGAACGCTCTGAGCGGCAGTGCTTTCAACGCTTCTTCCCGTCAAAGCGGTAGCCGACGCCCCAGACGGTGGAGATCAGCTGCGGTCTGGACGGGTCGGCTTCGAGCTTTTCGCGCAGCCGGCGGATGTAGACGGGCACGCCGCGTCGATCGCCGTAGCTGCCCCAGACGACCGCAAACAGCTGCTCGCGACTGAAGACCTGTCGTGGATGTTCGACGAGAACGCGCAAAAGATCGAACTCGCGCGCCGTTGTATGGACCGTCGCGCCTGCAACACGGACCTCACGTGCCGTGATGTCGACTTCGAGGCGGTCGAAGCGCAGGAGGTTCGAGTTGATGCTTTGGTCCGCTGAGCGGCGGAGCACAGCACGAATCCGTGCCACGACCTCCGCCGGTGTGGCCGACTTGACGATGTAGTCGTCAGCCCCGAGTCCTAGCCCCCGCAGTTTGTCAGCGTCCTCGCCGCGGGCGCTGAGGAAGAGGATCGGAAGGTTCGAACGCTCACGGATCTGTCTGCACAGTTCGAAGCCGGACTCGCCGGGCAGCATCACATCGAGAAGAACGCAATCTGGCGCGGATACGTCGAAGACCGTGAGCGCACCGGGAGCATCCTCGGCGGCGAGCACGGCAAAGCCGTCAGCCTCAAGGAAGTCGCGCATCAAAGATGCGATCGCAGGCTCGTCTTCGACGACGAGCACCGACAGTCGGTTTTGCTCTCCGCCTTCCATCGAGAAAGTGTCGCTCAAGAGTCCACGTATCGGGGTGACTCTCGCTGCTTTTTCTGCGTTTCTTAAACAGGGGTCGAACAGGCGATGAACTCCTCATTGCAGCATGAGGACATGAATACGAACCGCACGTTCCAGACAGCGGGAGGGCTGACGTTAAGGCAGCGACTGACGGTAGCTGCGGCCGCTCTCGCCTTGTTGTCGCTGTCGTCAGCGCCGCTTGGCGTCTCGACCAGCGCCGCCGCAATCTCTAAGAAAGGCCCGACTGGGCCGGTGTCCGCTCAGAGAATGACATCGCTTCGCCGCTTCGCAACATGCATGCGCCATCACGGCTTCCCCTCTTGGCCGAAGCCGACCTCAAGGGGAGTCTTTGTTCTTCCGCCCGCGTTGGCCAGCGCAAGTCGGCGGCGACTTGGCCACGCTCTCAACGCCTGCGCGCACTATGTCCATGGGCCGATTCCGGTTGCAAGGTCGTCTCATGCCTAGGTGGCCGAGAGTGAACAGGCGGCTTCTTGTCTTTGCTGTCGCCGTTGCCGGTTTGGTGATCGTTGCGAGCGGCTGCGGCGGCGGGTCATCGTCGAACGGAGTCGCCCAGATCACGACGACTTCGTCGCGAACAACGCCTGCTGGCCCAGGAGGAACGGGTCATCATCCAAACGCGCTGCGTTTCGCGCAGTGCATGCGCGCCCACGGTGTTTCTGGGTTTCCTGATCCGGCGCCGTCGGGTCTGATCTCTATCTCGAAGAGCGTCGTCAACTCACCGAGCTACGCCTCCGCCTCTCAGGCGTGCAAATCCTTCGCACCAAGCGGGACCGCCGCCGGCGGGGCGACGAGCCAACGACTGCAGCAGCAGTTTCTGACATTCGCCCGCTGCATGCGCAAACACGGACTGCCGAACTTCCCCGATCCGACGTTTTCCGGCGGTTCGGTGGGGATCCGCGTGCCGCCGTCGATGCGGAACTCGCCACAGTTCGCGACAGCCCAGCAAACCTGCCAGACGTCGCTGCCCGGAAGCGGTGGCTAGACCTTGGCCGCGCGTCGCTCCGTCGGGGTTGTTGCAGTCCTGTCGCTTCTTGGGGCGATCGCTGCGACGATCGTCTTCACTGGAATAGCGGGGTCGACGAGCAGCAAAGCGGCAACGCCCAATCCGGCAGCGACCGCCACCGTGCAACAGCGAGACATCTCGTCGCAGATGCAAGCGAGTGCGACGCTCGGCTATGCCGACCCGAACACCGTCGTCATGCCAGCGGGAACGGCACCCGCGAACCTCCGCCAGGACGAGCAGTCTGTGACCTCAGCGCAGCAAAACCTGCAAGGGGCGGAGGCGCTGCTCGCCGCTGATCAAAACATGCTCGCGCAGGCACAAGCACGGCGTTCAGCCGACGCGAAGAAGCAGGTGCTCGACTGTCGTGGTGCGAGCGGCGCTGAGCCGAGCTCTGGGTCCGGCGACTCGAATAGCTCGCCATCCGCTGCTTCCGGGGTAAGCGGGTCGAGTGGTTCGAGTGAGTGTGTTGCCGCTACACAGTCGGTCGCAAGCGACGAAGAGACCGTCGTGACCGCCGAGCAGAAGGTGATGGCCGACCGCGCGCAGGTGATCTCAGCCAAGCAAAGCCTTGCTGCAGCGCAGGAGAGTGTCGCCTCCGCCGGGGAGTCTGTGACCGTGTACGACGCGGGTGCGTCCTACACGATGCTGCCTCACTCGGGCGACGTCCTGCGCAGAGGGGACGCGTTATATGCGATCAACGGGCACCCGGCTGTTTTGTTGTATGGGATGCAGCCAGCCTGGCGCGCGTTTCACCCTGGTATGGGAGACGGTCAGGATGTCGCCGAGCTGAACGACAACCTGCGCGCGCTTGGCTACGGTGACCCACTCGGCGCAAGCTTCACGAGCGCGACGGCTCAAGCGGTTGACGCGCTTCAGACGGCGATTGGATTGCCGCAGACCGGCACGCTTCCACTGGGTTCAGTTGCCTTCGCGCCGGGTCCGTTGCGAGTGACTGAGGTTGTTCCCACGCTTGGCTCCGCTGTCCAAGCGGGCGAGGTGCTGCGTGTCACATCGACCCGTCATCAGGTCACAGTTCAGCTCGACGCCAGCCAGCAGGCCGACGTCAAGGCCGGAGATCGAGTCACTGTCACGCTTCCGAACAACACCAACACAGCGGGCGTCGTGTCGGCTGTCGGAAGAGTCGCGACGTCGTCGTCTTCGAGCGACAACAGTGGCTCGAACAACCCGCCGACGGTCGAGGTCGATATTCGTCTCTTGCATGTACGCGCCGCCGGACAGCTCGACCAGGCACCAGTGCAAGTGGCGATTACGACGGCGACGGTCAGGAATGCACTTGTCGTCCCAGTCGGCGCATTGCTCGCGCTCGCCGGCGGGGGCTACGCCGTCGAGACCGTCGGCGCAACCGGGACTCACCAACTCGTTCCAGTCGAGCTCGGTCTTTTCGATGACGCCGACGGCTTGGTTCAGGTGCGCGGAGCGGGCGTGCATGCCGGCCAGCATGTCGTGGTGCCCTCGACATGACCGGTTCGACAGTTCATAAGCCCGTGCTCGAGCTCGACCGTGTGACGAAGACGTATGGCTCCGACCCGCCGGTCGAGGCGCTCCGCGGCGTCAGCTTCGTCGTCCACTCGGGCGAACTGGTGGCGATCCTCGGCCCTTCCGGATCGGGCAAGTCGACCTTGCTCCACTTGATGGGCACGCTTGACCGGCCGAGCACAGGAAAGGTTTTGATCACGGGCCTCAACATCGCCGAGCTGAGCGACGGGGAGTTGGCGGGCTTGCGGGCAACAAGGATCGGGTTCGTCTTCCAGCAGTTCTTCCTCGCCGAGCACTCGACTCTGCTCGACAACGTCGCCGATGGTCTTCTCTACACCGGTGTGTCCGCCGCGGTGCGGCGACAGCGGGCTGCAGATGCGTTAGCGGCGGTCGGGCTCGAGGAGCGGTTGACGGCTCGCCCGATACATCTCTCAGGCGGGCAGCGGCAGCGGGTGGCGATCGCTCGCGCACTGATCGGTGAGCCGGCAATTGTTCTCGCCGACGAACCGACCGGCAATCTCGACAGCACGACGAGCGAGCAAATCATGGCGCTGATCGCCGAGTTGAACGGCAAAGGCGCGACGATTGTCGTAATCACCCACGACCACGAAGTCGCGTCGCGCTTTCCCCGGCAGATCGTCGTGCGCGACGGCCGCGTAGTTAGTGACGTAACCAACGAAGGCGCGTCAGACGAGGATCAAAGGAGACCGTCGTGACCCTGTACGACAAGAATCGTCACCGCCGTATGAGCTTCTCGTTCGGTCGTTCATTGCGCTTCCTGGGAGGATTGATCGCGGCTGCCACCATCTTCTTGGGAGGCTCAACGGTCGCTGGGGCCAGCGGAAGTGCCTGTCCGAGCTCGAACCACGCGAATGAGATTGTCCTGTTCGCTGGAAGTGGCCAAAGCGCGCAGCTCGGAAAACAGTTCGAGACGCCGCTCCAGGTGCAGCTGGCAAACACGAACGGCTGTCCCCTGAGCGGCAACCTTGCCGGTATCAACATCAACTTCGACGCGCCGGGGAGCGGACCGAGCGGTGTCTTTACGTCAACCGGTTCGACCCAGGCGGTCGTTGGCACCAACGCACAGGGTGTCGCGACTGCGCCGGCATTTACCGCCAACTACACAGCCGGCAGCTACAGCGTCGACGCTCACTCCGACTACGGCAGCGTCAACCTCTATCTCAGCAACACCGCCAGCGGCTTGCCAGCCGCGATCGCCGTCAACGGCGGTACCAACCAGGAAGGAATCGTCAACACCGCGTACGCGCAGCCTTTGCGAGCGCGCATCACTGACGCTAATGGCAACCCGGTACAGGGCGCGACCGTCAGCTTCTCGATCATCGCGGGGGCGACCGGTGCAAGTGCGAGCTTCGGTGCAGCAGCAGCGACAGCCAGCACTGACTCGGACGGGCTTGCGACGTCGCCGCCACTGCTCGCTAACGGCGTTGCCGGTCGCTTCAGCGCGACCGCATCGGTGGCCGGTGTGCCGACCGTCGCCAACTATCTGCTCGATAACCATGCCGCAACGCTGACGATCGAGGAGACCTCTCCGGCAGCAGCTATCGCAACCGTCGGGGCCCGTTACGCACAGCCGCTTCGGATCCGTTTGCTGGACACCAACGGTCAACCGATCGAAGGCGCAAGCGTGACTTTCACGATTAGCGAAGCTGCGAACGGTGCGGGCGCGAGCTTTGCCGACGGCCAGACCCAGACGACCGCGATCACCGACATGAACGGCGAAGCCACCTCACCACCGTTCACGGCGAATAAAGCCGCCGGTGCGTACAGCGCCTCCGCAACGGCGAGTGGCGCCCGTGCAGCCAGCTACACGCTGACGAATCGTGCTGGCGCTCCCGCCATGGTCAGGTCCGGGGCGGCCGACGGTGAATCCGCTGCTGTCAAGTCACGGTTCCCGGTTCCGTTCGCAGTCACTGTCAACGACCGCGACGGGAACCCGATCTCGGGCGCAGTTGTGTTCTTCGTAGCTCCGGCGCGCGGGGCCAGCGGTCACTTCAACATCCGGACGACCAAGCTCAGACGATCACGCTTCATCCGAGTCGCGACCAACAAGGATGGCATCGCAGTCGCGCCGCCATTCATCGCCAACGGCAAAGCTGGCGGTTACGTCGTCGTCGCATCTGTACGTGGATCGGGAAAGCACGCCGGGTTCGCTGTCGTCAACGAGAGACGCTGATCAGTGTCGACGGTCGAGTCATCCCCGGCGAGCAAGTTGGCATTCGCCGATCTCGCGCGTGTCGCAAGCGTTGGTCTTCGCACCCGGCGTGTTCGCGCCGCACTTTCGGCGCTTGGGATTGCGATCGGCGTGGCGTCGATCGTCGCCGTACTCGGCCTCTCGTCCTCGTCGCAAGCGGGCCTTCTTGCTGAGATCGACAGGCTTGGCACGAACCTCCTCACGGTGACCAACGGTCAGACGTTCACCGGCCAGAGCGCGCAGCTGCCACTCGAAGCGCCGGCGATGATCGCTCGCATCAACCCGGTCACGAGCGTCGCGTACACAGCGGCGATCAGCGGGACGAACGTCTACCGCAGTTCCTTCATCCCAGCGATCGACACCAATGGCCTTGCGGTGCAAGCCGCGAGTCTGAATCTGCTTCCCGTCGTCGCAACCGAACTCGCCCACGGCTCTTACTTGAACGCTGCCACCGCTACCCGGCCTGTGGCGGTGCTCGGAGCGTCGGCTGCGCGACGCCTCGGTATCGACCGGGTTTACCCCGGCGAGCGAATCTGGCTCGGCGGGCAGTGGTTTTACGTCATCGGCATTCTGGAGCCGGCTGTTTTGGCGCCAGAGGTCGATACCAGTGTGCTCGTAGGCTTCCAGGCGGCGGCACGATATCTCGGTTATTCGAGCACGAGCCACGGGCGCCCCGCCGTCGGCAGCCCGACGACGATCTACGTGCGTTCGCAGACGAACGAGGTGGCGGCGGTTCAATCCGTCCTCGCTGCAACGGCCAACCCGGAGTCACCGAACGAGGTCAATGTAAGTCAGCCGTCGTCTGCGCTCACAGCACGAGCGGCGGCCCAAGGCGCATTCAACGGACTATTCCTCGGCTTGGGCGCGGTCGCTCTGCTCGTCGGTGCCGTTGGGGTCGCGAACATCATGATCATCTCCGTTCTCGAACGTCGTTCCGAGATCGGTCTACGTCGCGCTCTCGGCGCTACCCGGCGTCATATCCGGGTGCAGTTCCTTTCGGAAGCGATTCTGCTCGCGCTTGTCGGCGGGGCGGTCGGCACCGTCGCCGGCGCCGCTGCCACCGCTATCTACGCCACGAGCAAGCACTGGGCCGTTGTCATTCCTGCGACCGCTTGGGCGGGTGGGCTCACCTCGACGCTTCTGATCGGAGCAATCGCCGGTTTGGTTCCGGCCGTCCGCGCCGCCCGTCTTTCACCGACGGACGCATTGCGCACAGTCTGATCGCGCGAAAGGAAACTGGGTCACGCCATTTTGTGCGCGCGTCGCTCTTCGGAGTCGAAAGAATGACCGCGTGCGTGTTCTTCTGAGCGAGGCGTCGAGTCTCACCGCTCGCGAGACGCTGACGGTGCTCGGGCCGCTCGGCTACGAACTGGAAGCGATGAGTTCTCAGAGGCTCGCGATCGGGCGTTTCAGTCGCTACATCAAGCGCCTTCATCCGTGCCCGTCGGCGTTCGCAGATCCAGTTGGCTACCTGGACGCGGTAACGAGCGTCCTGGAGCGGGGGAGGTTCGATGTGCTCTTGCCGACACACGAGCAGGCGTGGCTGTTTGCCGTGGCACGACAGCAGTTCCCGCGGGTTGGGCTTGCAGTGGCTAAAGCTGAGGCGTTCGAGCAGGTCGAGAGCAAGCTGTCGTTCGCACGGCTATGCGACAACGTGGGATTGCACCAACCCAGGTGGGCTGAGGTCAGGTCCGTCTCCGATCTTGTCGAATGGCGCTACCCCTATTACTTGAAGGCGCCGTTCAGTACCGCCGGGCGTGGGGTTGCACTCGTTCGCGACACCGCCGAGCGCGACCGAGCTTTCGAGCAGTTCACATCAGCCGGCCGCCCGATCATGGTGCAAGAGGTTGCTGACGGCGCTTACTCCCAGGTTGCGGCGCTTTTCGCACACGGTCGCCTAGTCGCATTGCACACGAGCCGACAAATCGGGATCGGCGCGGGCGGAAGTGCCGCCGCGCGTGAAGGCACTTCCGATACTGCCGCACAAGCCGACGTGGAGCGCCTCGGCAGCACACTCGGTTGGCACGGAGGCTTGACACTCGACTATCTGGCCAGTGGCGATCGGCGGTCATACATCGAGTGCAATCCGCGAACCGTGGAGCCGGGTAATGCTGCGGCGTCGGGCGTCAATCTTTCTCAAATCCAGGTTGAAATCTCGCTCGATCGTACGATCACGCCGACGCCACGAGTCGGCCGACCGGGCGTTAGAACCCACGGGACGATGGCGCTCGCGATAGGCGCCGCCGAGCAAACCCGTCGTCGGCGGGCAGTTCTTCTCGCGGTCGGACGTGCTCTCGCAGATCGAGGGAGCCGGGAGGTCTTGACGCCGCTGATTAGCGATCCTCCGAGTGTGATCCCGCTTGCGGTGGCGGTCGTTCGCGTGCTGGTCCAACCTGACGCGGCCGCGGCACTCGCCGCCTCGGCCGTCAGCGCCTACGCCGTCGGGCCGGACGCGATTGCGACTGTCGTTCGCGCGCCGTAACAGAACGTCATCAGGCATGTCGCTGGCGCCTTGAGAGCGGGTTTTGTGCGCGACGAGACTGCGGGTTGGCGCCGTCCTTAGACTCTTCCGGTGATGGTTGGCGATTCATCCTCCGCGGCGGCGAACGAATCGGGTGCGCCAACGGAGGCGAGTCGGCGCCGACTGGGTGCGGCGAAGCGGTTGATCGCCGGTTGCCCGCAGGGAATCGCCGATGAGGTCGCCGTCACCGGCTCAGTCGCTCGCGGACAAGCCGATGGTGACTCCGACGTCGAGCTCAACTGCTGGTCGGCGAGCCTGCCAAGCGCAGAGGAGCTGCAAGCGTGGCTGACTAATGCCGGGGCCAGCTGTCCTTCGCCGATACTTGGAGATCCCGACGCGACAGGCTTCCGCTGGCTGCTTTTCGAGTTCGACGGCTTCTGGTTCGAAGCCGGCTGGACGCTCTCGGGAGAGTTCGACCGGCTTGCGCGCGAGCTTGCCGGTGGCGCTTTCACCGATCACATGCGACTTCAGCTCGGTCAGACGATCGCCGAAGCGGCGGTAATCCGGACGACAGGGGCGCTCGAACGTTGGAAGGAGCAGCTCGCTTCCTATCCACCCGGCCTTGCCGCCCGCATCGTCGCCGAACAGACGCGAGCGTGGTCGGACCCGCATGTTCCGGCTGTGCGTTGGGCGCTAGCTCGCCGCGGCGAACGGGTCGGTCTCACGCTGCGCTTCGTCTGGGACATCCAGAACCTCTTCCGTCTTCTTTTCGCGATCAACGAGGTCTGGGATCACGATCTGAAGTGGGCGAGCGAGCGCACTCGAGGGCTGCGCCTCGTCCCCGACAACCTGTCGCCACGCCTCGATCGGCTGCTCGAATTGAGGGATCTCGAGTCCTCTGTCGACGAGCTACAACGCCTGATCGTCGAAGCGTTGGAACTCGCCGCCGACGGCGGTTACGACGTCGATCGAGCCCGCCGTTCCGTTTCCGAGGCGCTCGCTGTCGGCCGCCGACAGGCGACGAAGCCTGGTAGCGGTTAGCTCTTCGTTACTACGTCTTTAGCGTCGGCTTCGACTACTTGCTTCGATCGTCCTTCGCGGCCGCATCGAAGTCGAGGTCAGCGATGGCATCGCACGCCAGTTCGGGCCCGGCGACCTCGTCCTCGCCAACGACACGAGCGGAAGTGGACACATCACTCGAGTTATCGGAGACGAGACGGTCGAGGCGTTGGGTATCTCGACCACGTCCGCCGACTGAGTAGTGTGGGAGATCTTTCGCTCAACATCAGGTCGTGAGTCTCGCCCGCCCCGACTCGCTGATCGAGGTGGAAGCGTTGGCCGAACTCGAGCCAGCTTAGGCTGTCGCTGCCTGCGGGCCGACGAACGGGACCCGCAGGCAGCTTCAACGACAGATCAGACCTGCTGCGCGAGCCGACCTTCGAAGTGGGCAGCCATTGGGTCGAAGTAGAAGCCGTCCCAGTTCGTTCGGACGTGCTCGTGAACGACCTCGGGGACACCGACCTGCTCGAGGACGAGCTTCGTGCCCCCGTTGTCGGGCGTCAGGGTGAAGCGGACGATCGAGTAGACGCCGGGATCCCAGTCCATGAAGCGCCAGGCCTGCACAATGCGCTCGTTCGGGACGAGCTCGATCTGACGCCCCTGCAGCCAGTCGCCGAAGAGCTGGAAGTAGGCCCCCTCGGCGCCGCCGCCTTTGCCCGGCTGGCCGGTGACCTCGCCGAACTTGGCACCGTTCGTAAGCAACTCGTAGATCTCCTCCGGCTTCGCTTTGAAGCTGACTTCTTGATAGATCGACATCTCTGCGTTCCTCCTGTGTCGCGGTTGTCTGGTTACAGAGACAGACATCGAAGGCAGCCTCAACTGGGCGCTCGATCACCGCCCAGTTCCCGCCGCCTGCGGGGTCTGTATGAAGAGACATGAGAGGAGGAGCACTTGGAAGACGAGATGATCGTTGCAGCGCGAGCCGGAAACGAGGAGGCGTTCCGGCAGCTCGTCGAGCCCCATCTTCGGGAGCTGCGACTTCACTGCTACCGCATCCTTGGTTCGCTGCACGACGCCGAGGATGCGCTCCAGGAAACATTGCTTGCCGCTTGGCGGGGACTCGACCGTTTCGAGGAGCGCGCCTCGCTGCGGACGTGGCTCTACCGGATAGCGACAAACCGTTGCCTGAACGCGCTCCGGGCGGCGAGGCGGCGACCGCCGCAGGGGTGGGGCATGCCTGAGATCGAGCCGCCCGAGCCGACCGCACTCGCCGAGATCGTATGGATCGAGCCTTTCCCGGACGCGCTGATCGACACGGGGGCGGGTCCAGTCGAGCGCGTCGAGACGACCGAAGCAATCTCGCTTGCCTACATCACTGCATTGCAGCTTCTACCTCCGCGGCAACGCGCCGTGCTGATCTTGCGCGAGGTACTCGACTTCAAGGCGTCCGAGGTGGCGACGATGCTCGAAACGACGGAGGAGTCGGTAACGAGTGCGCTGAAGCGAGCCAGGGCGACAATCGAGAAACACGGGGCGACGCGGTCGTCCCCGGCTACCAAGCCGCTCGACGCCGCAGAACGAGATCTCGTCGAGCGATTCACCCTCGCTTATCAGTCCGGCGATGTTGACGCGGTCGTAGCGCTACTGAGCGACGACGTCGCCCTGCGGATGCCGCCGATGCCGTTCGAGTACCACGGCGCTGAGCTTGTCGGACGCTTCCTGCAGCCGATTCTCGCTTGGCAAGGAGCAGGCGCGAAGCTCGTGCGGACGGCCGCGAACGGCCAGCCGGCGCTCGGCGTCTACGTCCCCGATAGGCATGCCCAGGTCTTCCACGCGACCGGCCTGCTCGTGCTCGGTGTGATCGACGGACGCATCGCCGAGCTGACTCGCTTCGAAGCAGCCGTGCTCGGCTCGTTCGGCCTGCCGCGAACCTTGCCCGCCGCTGCCGGCTGAGCTGATGTCGACACGGACGAGCATGAGGTGGCGTGGAAAGCCGGGTGTGCGCTAATTGCTTGACGCCGATCGCAGCTGCGGCGCTGAGCAACTCGGCGTCACCGCAACGAGCTGCTATCCGCGGCCGCATCCAGGCAGTGCGCGGATCTCAACCGCCGCCGGCATTGAGGTGCTCGACGATCAAAGCGGCGACTTCGTCGGGTTCATCCTGAGCGACGTTGTGCGTGCCACCTCTGACAAGTCGCAAGCGAGCACTGGGCAAGAGGGACAACAGGTGCTTGGAGTTCACAGACCCATGACACTGGGCGCTCGGCGTAACCTGGCCACATGACGTTAGAGGGAGGGCCGCGGTACGACGGGCTGGCCGACTGGTATCGCGGACATGTGCCGCGTCTGCCTGTGCATCGAATAGCGCACACGGCGGTCCTTGAACTTCTTGGCAGGGGAGGCGGCCGCCGCTGCCTCGACCTTGGCTGCGGCACCGGATTTGGCGTTGCTGGTCTTGTCGCCGCTGATTGGTGTGTTGTGGCTGTGGACATCTCGGCTGATCAACTCGCGGCTGCGGCGGAGGAGTCCGGGGCGGAGTACGTCGAAGCTGACGCTGCGGATCTCCCCTTCTCGGACGGGACGTTCGATGCCGTCGTATCGGTGCTGACCCATACGGACTTCGATGACCTCGGCGCGGTGCTCGCAGAAGCGAAACGCGTGCTTCGCCCCAGCGGGGCTTTTGTCTATGTCGGGCCCCATCCATGCTTCGTTGCCCCCTCGGTGAAGCGAGGGGGAGCGGCGAGACCGATCCTTCACCCGGGCTACCGGCGAAGCGGTTGGTGGTTCGACTCGCCCGCCTTCGGCAACGGTATTCGGCAACGGGTGGGGGTGAATCACCTCCCGCTTGCTGAGTTCCTGAACGCGTTCACAGGGGCCGGCTTCACAGCGTGCCACTTCGGCGAACCAGGCGACGATGATTACCCGTACCTCCTCTCGGTGAAGGCGACGAGCTAGCCCTTGGCGCAAGTCGGTCGCCTGGGCGAGCGGCCTCTTCCCTGAACGCCTGGATGGCTCAGTTGAGCGAAAAGAGCTGGTGAGACTGATCCAAAGTATGTGCGCACGCCTGTCGGTTCATGGTGCGGTTTGCGCGGTGACTGAATAGACGCGTCCACGGACTCTGGAAGTTGGGTCGACGTCTTTCGTTAGTCGTCTTGCTCTTTTCTTTGTGGTGTGACGAGCCCGGTTTCGTAGGCGGTGATGACGGCTTGTGTTCTGTCGCGGAGTCCGAGTTTTCTGAGGATGCGGCTGACGTGGGTCTTGATGGTTTCGTCGGTGACTACGAGGCGGGTCGCGATCTCGGGATTTGAGAGGCCTTCTGCGAGGAGCTGGAGTACTTCTGTTTCGCGGGGGGTGAGTTCGGCGAGCCGGGAGGAACCTACGCCGGGGTTGCGGTGTTGCCGCGCGAAGTCGCCGATGAGCCGACGCGTGATGCTGGGTGCGAGGAGCGCGTCGCCGGCGGCGATGACGCGGACGGCGTCGAAGAGTCGTTCGGCGGTGACGTCTTTGAGGAGGAAGCCGCTTGCGCCGGCGCGGAGTGCGTCGTAGACGTATTCGTCGAGGTCGAAGGTGGTGAGGATGAGGATGCGTGGGGCGTTTGGCCGCGCGGTTAGCTGCTTGGTGGCCTCGATGCCGTCGGTCTCCGGCATTCGGATGTCCATGAGCACGATGTCCGGCCGCTGCTCGTCGCAGGTGCGGACTGCTTCGGTTCCGTCGGAGGCCGTGCCGACGACGGTGAAGTCTGGCTGGCTGTTGAGGAGAGCGGCGAAGCCCTCGCGGACGACCTGCTGGTCGTCGGCGACGACGATTCGCGTGATGTGACGGTTCGCGTTCATTCGTGCGGTTGGATTGCGGTGGGCAGGGTTGCTTCGACCAGGAAGCCGCCGCCTGTTGCTGGGCCTGTGCGTAGCTGGCCGCCAACTACGGCCGCGCGTTCGCGCATGCCGATCAGTCCGTGGCCCGCGGGAGTTGGTGTCGTTGGTGGGCCGGGGCCGTTGTCGCGGACACGCAGGTGGAGGGTTTGGCTGTTGTAGGAGAGCTCGACGTCGACGGCCGCGCCCGCCGCGTGCCGGCGGGCGTTGGTGAGGGCTTCTTGCGCGATGCGGTAGACGGCGAGCTCGACGGCGGGGTCGAGTCTGCCTGGGCTGCCGCGGAGGATCAGCCGCGTTGCTGTCCCGGTGGAGTCGCGCGCCTCGTCGATCAGGTCAGCGAGCTCGGCGAGTGTCGGCTGCGGCCGGCGCTCCGCCGCTTCACTGTTGGTGTCCTGGCGAAGGACGCCGACGAGCTGGCGCATTTCGGCGAGCGCCGCCCGGGCGGTGTCGCCGATCGCGGTGAGCTGTCGCGCACCGGCTGCGGGCATGCCGGGGGTGGTGATGCGGGCGGTCTCTGCTTGCACGGAGACCATCGAGATGTGGTGTGCGACGATGTCATGCAGTTCGCGTGCGATCCGTGTGCGTTCGCCGAGTGCGCTGTGCTGGAGCAGTGCGCCGGCGATGTCCTGTTGGGCGGCATGCTGGGCGGTTGCCTCTCGACGCGCCTTTCGCGCGATGCCGCCCAACGCCGCGGCGGGTGCGAGGACAGCCAACAGGAGCGTCAGGAACGTTGATTCGGAACTCGCGGGTCGAGAGCCGGCCAACGCCAGCACGAGGAACGGCAGGGAGAGGAGTATTGCGCCGAGTTCTGCCGTATGGCGATGTTCGCCGTCCTCGGCGAGTAGATAGAGCGAGGCGAGTTGTCCGCAGGCGCCCGCGACGGTCAGGGTGTGAAAGAGACTGAGTGAGAGCACGCTTGCGATGGTGATTGCCGCGGCGGCACCCGCAGGGGGCAGGAGGACAAGCGGCAGCGTTGTCGCGAGAGCGAGGAAGGCGAGCGCGAGCGTTTCCTGTGCGCTGCGACCGGTCAGGGCGGCGCGCGCGAGCGACTCGGCGAGGGCGATTGACGCGAGTGCCATGCCGGCGGCGATCGGTGCGCGAATGTCTCTCACGATCACATTGTCGTGGCTGGAAGCTGGGGTTGCGTCCCCGGCGCCAGCGACGTGGGCGTCCCCCGAGCGAGGGACGCGGGCGTAGTTCTGTCCCCGGTCGCGGGGAGGCGAAGATGGCTCGCGGGTGCGACGACAGCGGAGGCCACGCATCCTAGGGTTCAGGCATGGAAGCGACGATTGAAGTCAGGGATCTGCGCAAGCGGTTCGGCGGCACGACGGCTCTCGACGGCGTGTCGTTCACGGTCGCGCCTGGGAGCGTGACCGGGTTCGTCGGCCCGAACGGGGCGGGAAAGTCGACGACGATGCGCGTGATTCTCGGACTTGATGAGGCCGACGACGGAACGGCCCTGATCGGCGGGCAACCGTACGCGAGGTTGCGCCATCCGCTCCGCCATGTCGGGGCGCTCCTTGATGCCTCCGCGCTACACCCCGCGCGGAGCGCACGCGGTCATCTGCTCTGGCTGGCGCATTCGCAAGGACTGTCGGCGCGCCGCGTCGACGAAGTGATCGAGCAAGCCGGCCTACAAGGCGTTGCGCGCCGGAAGGCTGGCGGCTTCTCGCTCGGAATGCGGCAGCGGCTCGGACTCGCAGCGGCGCTCATCGCGGACCCATCGGTGCTGATGCTGGACGAGCCGTTCAACGGACTCGACCCGGAAGGGATCATCTGGATGCGCGGCCTCCTGCGCGCCCTCGCCGCCGAGGGCAGGGCCGTTCTTGTTTCCAGCCATCTGATGAGCGAGCTGGAAGGCACGGCCACGCAGCTGCTCGTGATCGGCCGCGGCCGGATCGTCGCCGACACGACTGTCGCCGACCTGATCGGCGCCGCCTCCGCCGGCCTGGTGCGGCTGCGCACCCTTGCACGCATGGAGGCCGCCGCGGTGCTGACCAGCGCCGGCGCCACCGTCGCGGTCACCGCGCCCGACACGCTCACCATCTCCGGGCTCGCCTCCGAGCGGGTGGTCGAGCTGCTCGGCGAAAACAGCATCGCCTTCTCCGAAGTTTCCGGGCACCAGGCGTCGCTCGAGGAGGCCTACATGGAGCTCACCCGCGACGCGGTCGAGTTCCGCGCTGCCACCCACCGGACGAGCGCGCCGTGAGCACAGCCATGACGCCCTACCGCTCCAACCTCCCCGCAGGCCGCGATGGCTTCCTTCAGGTGCTGCATGCCGAGTGGACGAAGTTCCGGACAGTGCGCACGTGGATGATCGCGGCAGCTGCCGGCCCGCTGCTGATCGTGCTCGTTGCGGTGTTCACGGGCACCGCCAGCCCTAGCCAGGTCTGCGTCGCACCCGGAGGCGCGGCGGGGTCGGGCCCGCAGCACGTCACCTGTCACACGGGCCATCCCCAGATCACGCTTGGCCCGGACGGCAGCCCGGTGATCGACCAGTTCTCCTTCGTGCACCAGCCGCTCGCGCCCGACGGAAGCATCACGGCTCGCGTGAGCTCGCTCACCGGCCAGTACGCCACCGGGGTTGTCCCGACGGCGAACCCGTCGGCGGGCGTAGTCAGCGCCGTCCAGCAATGGGCGAAGGTCGGCGTGATCGTCAAGGAGGACCTGACACCGGGATCTCCCTATGCAGCGGTCATGGTCACAGGCAACCACGGCGTGCGCATGCAGTACGACTACACCCACGATCTCGCCGGCATGCCCGGCACCGTCTCTCCCTCGTCGCCGCGCTGGCTGCGATTGACGCGCTCCGGCGACACGCTGACCGGCTACGACTCGACCGACGGTCGCCACTGGACGGAAATCGGCTCAGCCCACCTCACGGGCCTACCCGCCACAGTGCAGGCCGGGATGTTCGCCGCCGCTTCGGCCGACTACAGATACGGCGTCGCCAGCTACGGCGTCGCCGGCGCCGGCGGCCCGGGCTTGGCGACCGGCGTCTTCAACCACGTCAGCCTCATGGGCGCACGGCCGGGCAGTGCCTGGCGCGGCAATCAGGTAGGCAGGCCAGACCCCGGCCTCGGCCCACTGCTAGGCCGTGTCGGGTCTCACCAGGCCCGCAGCAGCTTCACGGTTACTGGTTCGGGCGACATCGCGCCCAGCGGAGACGCTGACCAAGGCGTGGGGCACTCTCTCGTCGGCGCATTCGTAGGAATGCTCCTGCTGATCGTCCTTGCGACCCTGTTCATCACCGGCGAATACCGGCGAGGCCTGATCCGTACGACCTTCACAGCCAGCCCACGGCGCGGCCAGGTGCTCGCCGCGAAGGCGATCGTGATCGGCGTGGTCACGTTCATCGCCGGGCTGGCCGGCGCCGTCATCGCAGTCCCGCTCGGCGAGCACCTGCTCCGCTCGAACGGCAACTACATCTACCCGGCCAGCACGCTCACGCAGCTACGCGTGATCGTCGGCACCGCGGCACTGCTCGCCCTCGCCGCCGTCCTCGCCCTCGCAGTCGGCGCCATCCTGCGACGAAGCGCCGGCGCCGTCACCGTCGTCATCGCGGCGATCGTGCTTCCCTACTTCCTCGCCGTCGCCTCCGTCCTGCCCACGGGCGCCGGCCAATGGCTGCTGCGAATCACCCCCGCCGCCGCCTTCGCGATCCAGCAAACCGTGATCCAGTACCCGCAAGTCGCAACCACCTACCGCCCCGGCAACGGCTACTTCCCACTCGCACCCTGGGCCGGCTTCGCCGTCCTATGCGGCTACACGATCTGCGCTCTCGCCGGCGCCATCTTCCTCCTGCGTCGCCGCGACGTGTGAACCTCGCACTCCACGCCGAGTGGACAAAGCTGCGCACCCTCGCCGCAAACGGCTGGCTGCTCCTTTCCGCCATCGCGCTAACAGTCGGCGTCACCGCCGCAGCCGCGGCCGGCACCAACTACGCATCAACCAACACGGTTGAAGACACCACCAAGCTCAGTCTCACGGGCATCTACGTCGGCCAGGCGATCATCGCCATCCTCGCCGTCACGCTCATCAGCAACGAGTACAGCACCGGAACGATCACCCTCACCCTGGCCGCCACACCCAGGCGAACGATCATGCTCGCCGCGAAAGCCACCATCCTTGGCACCCTCACGATCGCCGCCGGAACAATCGCCGTCTTCGGCTCGCTCCTCGCCGGCCGGCTGATCATGCCCGGCAACGGCTTCACGAATGCACACGGCTACCCAACCCTCTCGCTCACGCACGAACCGACACTGCGCGCCGCGGTCGGCACGGTCATCTACCTGACGCTGATTGCCCTCCTCAGCCTCGGCATCGCCACCGCCGTCCGAGACTCAGCCACAGCAATCGGAGTCGTTCTCGGCCTCCTCTTCCTCTTCCCGATCATCAAACAGGTCGTCACCAACCCGGCCTGGCAGCGCCACCTCGAACAAATCGGACCAATGACCGCAGGCCTCGCGATTCAGAACACCATCAACACTCGAAACCTCCCGATCAGCCCATGGCACGGACTCGCCGTCCTCGCAGCATGGTCAGCATCCGCTCTCCTCACCGGCGGACTGCTCCTTCGACTGCGCGACGCATAAGCGCTGCTGCACCGCACTCGCCGCAAACGCGCTCACCGCGACGACTGCTCAACTTCGTCAGACGGCCTAACAGGGCCGATTCAGCCGCGTTCATCAGGACCCAAACAGGCGGTGAGACTGATCCAAAATATGTGCGCACGCCTGCGGGTTTGGCGTGCGGCGCGGTAGGTGGTCCCTAGCTCGGCCTGCTCCCTAGCATCGGGCTGCGAAAGCGACGGTGATGGAGAGCCCTCCCTCACGGAGCGGGTGCGCACTGATGGTCGCACCGTGGGCCGCCGCGACGGCTCGAACGATCGACAGGCCAAGGCCGTGGCCGTTCTTGTGGTGGGTGCGGCCGGACTCGAGGCGTTGGAAGGGTTGGAAGAGGCGGTCGACGTCCCCCGTCGGGATGACCGGGCCGCTGTTGTTCACCGTGAAAAGGGCCTTGCCGTCGCTGACACTGGTGGAGAGGTGGACAGCGCCGCCTTCGATGTTGTGTGTGACGGCGTTGTTGACGAGGTTGGCGACGAGACGTTCGAGGAGCCGGGTATCGCCATCGAGGGGGGCAGGTTGGAGGTTCGTGTCGATGTGGACTCCGAGGCGGTCGCTGCCGAGCTGGTGGTTCGCAACCGTGCCGGCGATCTCGGATAGGTCGACGGGCTCATGCTCGTCGAGGCCACTTTCGCTGCTGGCGAGGGTGAGGAGTGCCTCGATCAGCGTCTCTTGTTCGCGGTTGGAGGCAAGGAGCTCTTCGCCCGTGGCTCGCCACGAATCCGGTGTGGTGGGATCGCCGAGTGCGACCTGGACGAGCGCTCGCTCTCGGGTGAGGGGCGTTCGGAGCTCGTGCGACGCGTGAGCAACGAAGCGGCGTTGCGCTTCGAAGGCGGCCTCGAGTCGTGCGAAGAGGTCGTCGAGCGTGTCGCCGAGCTCTTTGAGCTCATCCTGTGGGCCATCGAGGGCCAAGCGCTCGTGCAGGTTGCTGGAGGAGATCCGTCGCGCTGTGCGACTGATCGTTCGGATCGGCCGCAGCATGCGGCCGGCGACGAGCCAGCCGGCCAGGAGTGCCAAGAGCGCCACGATTCCGAGCGCGATTCCCGAGTCGACGAGGAGCTCGTGCGAGTCGGAGGCCCGCTGCGCGGCTTGGACCGCACCGGCTTGCGCGGCTTGGTGCACCGCCTGGGCGAGCTGATGTGTCGCTTGCGCGAGTTTCCGCTGGTCTTGGGCGAGTTGGCGCTCGTCCCGTGCCAGCACAGGGGAGACGAGGGTCACGGCTGGTCCCGACCCGGCGGGAGGCGGCGGCAGCAGTTTGAGCTGATGCTGATCCTGCGTTAGGCGATGCTGGATCGTCGTCAGGAGAGCGAGAGCCTTCGGCAGCGTCGGCTTCGTGAAAGACTGGATGGCAGGCGCGTGGGGGACGCGTGGCAGTTGCGGTGCTTTGGACGCTGTTACGTGCTGGAAGAGAACGTAGGTGCTGGCCACCAGCGCCGCTCCGAAGAGGATGAAGAGACCGCCGTAGAGGGCGGCGAGCCGGAGGCGGGCGGTGCGGGGCGGGAAGCGCAGGGTCATGGTCCTCCGATCCGGTAGCCGCTCTCGCGGACCGTTTCGATCAGCGGTGGGTCTCCGAGCTTGGCGCGCAGGCGGCGGATGGTCGTCTTCACGGTCGTGGTGAACGGGTCGAGGTCGTCGTCCCACACCTTCTTGATCAGCGTCTCGGCCGAGACGGGTTTGCCGTTTGCGGCGAGCAGGCACTCGAGCACGGCGAGCTCTTTGTGGGTGAGGTCGAGGCGCCGTCCGGCGCGAAACGCGACCCGGCCGGCCGGGTCGAGGCTCAGGTCGCCGTATGCGAGCTGGGTGGGAGGTGTCGCGGGCCGTCGGGCGACGGCGCGGATACGGGCGACCAGCTCGGCGAACTCGAACGGCTTCGGTAGATAGTCGTCGGCTCCCAGGCCGAGGCCCTCGACACGGTCCTTGACGGTGCTCGCCGCAGTCAGCATCAGGACCCGGGTGGACGACCCCTCCGCAAGCAGGGACCGGCAGATCTCGTCGCCGTGCCTGCCGGGGAGATCGCGGTCGAGCACGACCACGTCGTAGTCGCCCAGGGCGAGACGCAAATGGGCGTCGTCGCCGTCGTGGGCGAGATCGACGGCCATTCCTTCCCGGCGCAAGCCGACGGCCACCGTCTTGGCGAGCACTTCGTCGTCTTCGGCTACCAGGACTTTCACGTCTGCGACCTGTGCGGCCTTTCGTGTGTCGAAAGCCTCTCAAGGATGCCAGCGGCGAGGTGACAGTCAGGTGACAGAGCGCGTCACCGTGGTGTCACCTGCCGTTTCGTACAACTGCGTCGAACGCTATGTCGACCCAGGGAACCGAGCAGATGAACGGCAGCGCGAGACGTCCACACCGTAGACCCGGGCAAGGCCGGGCTCGGGTGCCCCGGCGTGCGGGCGCGACCGCTCTCGCCATTGTCCTCGCCGCCGGCCTGGCCGCGTGCGGGAGCGCCGGTCCGGCGCACATTGCGAGCCTGACGCCGAGAACCGTCGACAACGGGGCGGCGACAACGAGGAGCGGCGCCGCCAGCCTGCGGGGCACGAGGACGGCTCAGGGCGCAGGCCGCGATGCGGTCAAGCTGCTCGCTCGGTGGACTCGGTGCATGCGCGCTCACGGCGATCCCAATCAGGCGGAGCCCACCATCGACGCCAGTGGAGCGATCCATGTCGTCGATCCCGTCGGCTACGTCGGCACGATCGCCGGCCCGACCGGGCACAACAGCACCGGCGCGGGCGTCATCTGCGGGCGGTACCTGACCGCCGCGTCCACGACGCTGAACGGCGGCAAGCCGCTGCAGGCTCCCGACCCGGCTGCGGGCGACAAGTTCGCCGCGTGCATGCGAGCTCACGGGGTGTCGAACTTTCCAGATCCCGGCGCGGGGCATGCCGGCGCGAGCCCTAGCTCGACACCGAACTCAAAGAGCGCCAGCTTCGAGAAGGCCGCCACGGTCTGCGCCCGAAAGGCCCCCGGGGGCGCGTCTCTTGGCGGCTCCGCCACCCTCAGGGCCGGCCAGATCGAAATCGACAACGCCGGCGGTGCACTCCGCTTGATCGTCATCGGCGAGCTTCCCGATGGCGGCTGAGTTGTGCGACGAAGGAGCCAGCGCATGAAGACCAGGAAACGCCCGAACAGCACCGGCAGGGGGACAGCAATCCGGGCGGCAGTGCCGACCTTGCTCTCGGCCGTTGCCGCGATAGTGCTGACCGCCTGCGGCGGTTCTGCCTCTCCGCACGTCGTCAGCCTCGGAACGACGACCGGGAGCACCGTCAGCTCGACGACCACGAGCGGCAGTGGCGGTTCAACGGCGAGCGCTGCGAAGGGCGCCGACCCGACGAAGCTCGTCGACGAGTGGGCTACCTGCATGCGCCGGCACGGCGACCCCAACCAGGCCGATCCCGTCATCGATTCGCATGGGGTCATCAACATCCTCGTCCCGCCGGTCAGGGGAGGCGGCGCGCCGGTCGTGACCGGTGGCCCCGAGACCGCCAAGGGGACGTGCAGCCAGTACCTGGCCGCGGCGCAACGGGCGTTGCGTGCGGCCAACCCGGTTCCGCCGCCTCCGAGTCAGGCTGAGCTCCTGCAGTACGTCGCTTGCATGCGGACAAATGGCGTGCCGAACTACCCCGATCCGACGGGAGAGAAGACGTACTTCAACGGCACAGGTATCGACCCGAACAGTCCGATGTTCCTTCATGCGAACGACGTTTGCGGTAAGCGAATCCACGCGCCGGCCTACTGGATCAACGGCTGGGGTCCGCCGGGAGACGTCAGCGTCAAGGGCTTCATCGGCAGTCAGCCACCCGGGTCGGCTGGCAGCAACGGGGGAGGCTCCGGTGGCTGAGCTCTCTCCCAGACGGGTGGTGGTTGTTGCTGCCCTCACGGGTGCACTGGTCGGCGGTGCGGTCGCGGGCGGGGTCGCCGTGGCGTCGAGCAGCGGTGGCAACAACGGCGCCACCGGCTCGTCGTCGAGCGGCGGCGGCCGGATCGCCACCGCCACTGTGATCCGGACGAACCTCAGCGCGACGGTGCAGGTCGGCGGCGCGATCGACTACCAAGGCTCGTACACGATCGTCGCCCGGACCGGAGGAGGCGCGACCTACACCTGGCTACCGCGAGTTGGCTCGGTGATCACGGAGAACCAGCGTCTCTACTCGCTGGACAACGAGCCGGTGCCGCTGCTGTACGGGGCGATCCCCGCCTATCGGGCGTTCTCGGCCGGCATGTCCGACGGCGCGGACGTTCGCGAGTTGACCCACGACCTGATCGCCCTCGCCTACGGCGGCGGGCTGAGCGAGAGCAGCCACTACTCGTCGGCGACCGCGGCCGCGGTCGAGCGTTGGCAGCGCGCGCACGGCGTGCAAGCGTCCGGCACGATCGCGCTCGGCCAGGTGGTGTTCGAGCCGGGCCCGATCAGGGTCACCTCGGTCGCGCCGTCGGTCGGAGCGGCGGCCGACGGCGGCACGGTCTTGACGGCGACCAGCACGACGCCGGTCGTCGCGGTCGACCTCGACGTGGGCGACGAGTATCTGGTCAAGCCCGGCGACGCGGTGACGGTCGTGCTCCCGAACGGCATCTCGACCGTGGGCGGGCGCGTCCAGACGGTCGGCAGCGTGGCGACCTGTCCGGGCGGTGGCGGCGTCGGCCTCGGCGGCGGCGGCTCGGCCGGCCAGTCGCCCTGTCAGTCGGGAGGATCGGGGAACGTGTCGGCGCCGACGGTGCCGGTGACGATCGCCCTCGATCACACCCCGCCCGGTGCCCGCCTGGACCAGGCGCCGGTGAACGTGAACATCACCACCCAGCGCGCCAACGATGTCCTGGCCGTGCCGGTGAACGCCCTGCTCGCGCTGGCGGGCGGCGGCTTCGGCGTCGAGGTGGTCGGCGGCAAGACGACGCGCCTGGTCGGAGTGACGACCGGCCTCTACAGCAACACCCTGGTGCAAGTGAGCGGATCCGGCGTCAGAGCCGGAATGCGCGTCGAGGTCCCCGCTTCGTGAGCGTGACCGCTCCGGCGCCGGTGCTCGAGCTCGTCGACGTGGCCAAGGAGTACCCGGGTGACCCGCCGGTGGTCGCGCTCGCCGGTGTCGACCTGCGCATCGATCCAGGCGAGCTGGTCGCGATCGTCGGCCCGTCCGGGTCCGGCAAGAGCACCCTGCTACACGCGATGGGCACGCTCGAGCGGCCGACGCGCGGCATCGTCCGCGTCGCCGGCGAGGACACCTCGACCATGTCCGACAACCAGCTCTCGGGGCTGCGTGCCCGCCGGCTCGGCTTCGTCTTCCAGCAGTTCTTCCTGCTGGACGGGCTGAGCGTGCTCGACAACGTCGCCGAGGGCCTCCTCTACCGCGGTGGCCAGCTCGCCGAGCGGCGCGAGCTGGCGAGGGCCGCAATCGAGCGGGTCGGGCTCGGCCACCGCGTCGGCCACCGCCCCAACCAGCTCTCCGGCGGCGAGCAGCAGCGCGCCGCCATCGCCCGTGCTCTCGCCGGCCGGCCGACGCTCGTTATGGCCGACGAGCCGACCGGGAACCTCGACTCGGCCAGCGGCGCCTCCGTGCTGGGGTTGCTCCGCGAGCTGCACGACGAAGGCACGACCATCGTGGTCATCACCCACGACCTCGAGGTTGCCGCCGTCATGGAGCGGCGGGTCGAGATCCGCGACGGGAGGATCATCGGTGATACGCCGACCAGCGCGTGAGAGCGGCGGCTCGCGGCTGTCCCGCCGCGACCTGGTGCGCGTCGGCAGCCTGGGGCTGCGCAGCCGGCGGATGCGCGCATTGCTCTCCGCGCTCGGGATCGGCATCGGCATCGCCGCCATTGTCGGCGTGCTCGGCATCTCCCAATCGTCCAAGTCGGGGCTACTGAACGAGCTCGGCCAGCTCGGCAACCTGATCACCGTGCAGCCGGGAAGCACCGCCTCCGGCCAACAAACCGAGCTTCCCGCCACCGCCGAAGGCATGGTCTCGCGCATCGCCCCCGTCACCGACGCGACCGAGATCGCCGACCTCCAGAACACCTACGTCTACCGCAACTCCTTCGTCCCCACGATCGACACCCTCGGCATCTCGCTCGTCGCGACCGACGGTGCGCTCCCCGCCACCCTCGGCGCCACGCTCGCCCACGGCGCCTTCCTCAACCCGGCGACCGCCCACTACCCGGCGGTCGTACTCGGCGCCGAAAGCGCCACTCTGCTCGGCATCAACGACCTCTCCCATCCGACACAGATCTGGATCGGCGGCCACTGGTTCACCGTCGTCGGCATCTTGAACCCGGTGCAGCTCGTCACCCAGATGGACAGCATGGCCTTCATCGGCTTCCCAATCGCCGAGCGGTACTTCGCCTTCGACGGCCACCCCACCGCCCTCTACCTTCGCAGCGTCCCAAGCCAGGTCAACGACGTTGCCGCCGTGCTCCCCGACACCGTCAACCCGGCCAACCCCGCCGCCGCCGCGGTCACCTTCCCCGCCGACATCCTCAAGGCCGAAGTGGCCGCCAAGGGCGCCTACAACGGTCTGTTCCTCGCCCTCGGCGCCGTCGCCCTCCTCGTCGGCGGCGTCGGCATCGCCAACGTCATGGTCATCTCCGTCCTCGAACGCCGCTCCGAAATCGGTCTCCGTCGAGCCCTCGGCGCCACCCGCCGCCACGTCGCCGAACAGTTCCTCACCGAAGCACTTCTCCTCTCGATGCTCGGCGGACTGGCCGGCACCGTCATCGGAGTGGCCGCAACCACGGCCTACGCGCTCAGCCAACACTGGTCAGTACAGATCCCCGCCCTCGCCGTCTACGGCGGCATCGGCGCCGCCCTCGCCATCGGCGCCATCGCCGGCCTCTACCCGTCAATGCGAGCCGCCCGCCTCTCCCCGACAGAAGCACTGCGAACGGTCTAGACAACGACGGCGTCAGCGACATCTGGACGATCGGCGCTGACGGAACACAGCTGACCCGGCTGACGCACGGACTCGGCGTCGGCGACCGGCTCAGCTGGATCGGATAACCGCACACCGATGCGACCGTGTCTTAGCCCGCCCCGGGTGACCGCAACGGTGGGTGACCCTCGAGCCCTGGGGGCCTGACAACCTCCTCCCCGGCGATCAAGGACTCCGTCGAACCCGGTCCGGCTCAGTCCCGGTTGTAGCTCGGGCGATCTGTTGCTGGAGGTAGCGCTGCTGCTGGGTGTTCGTGGCGTACCGGGCGGCGGTCCGGTAGGCGGCCAGAGCGGCCGCCAGCTCGCCGCTCTGTTCGAGGAGATGGGCACGTACGGCGTGGAAGCGGCGGCTGGTCGTCATCCTGCTGTCGTCCTGGAGCCCCTGGAGCAGGGCGAGTCCGGCACGCGGTCCCGCCACCATGCTGACTGCGACGGCATGGTTGAGAGCGACGACCGGGTTGTCATCCAGTCGCAGCAGCACGCCGTAGAGGGCGGCGATCTGCGCCCAATCCGTCATTTGGGCGCTCTCGGCTTCGTCGTGGACGGCAGCGATCGCCGCCTGGAGCTGGTAGGGACCGGTTGGCCCCTGTGGCAGCGCGGCCGTGATCAAGGCGACGCCCTCCTCGATCGTGGTTCGCTCCCACAGGCTGCGGTCTTGATCGGCCATCGTGATCAGCGACCCGTCGGGCCCGGTGCGTGCCCGGCGCCGAGCGTGGACGAGCAGCATCAGCGCCAGCAGCCCGGCCACCTCGCTGTCGTCGGGCAGGAGCGTGTGCAGGATTCTGGTGAGGCGGATGGCCTCCTCGGCCAAGTCGATCCGCAGCAGTTGCGTGCCGGCGGTGCTCGCGTATCCCTCGTTGAAGATCAGGTACAGGACCCGCAGCACCGCGTCGAGGCGGCTGGCCTCACCGGCAGGCAGAGCGAACGGCACCCCGCTGTCCTTGATCGACTGCTTGGCGCGAGTGATGCGCCGGGTGATGGTCTGTTCGGAGGTCAACAGGGCTCGGGCGATCTCGGTGACGCTCAAGCCGCCGACCGCCCGCAGCGTCAACGCGATCTGCGACGCCAACGACAGCGAGGGGTGGCAGCACATGAACAGCAAGACCAGCGTGTCGTCTGTGTCCGCCGGACGGTTCTGGTCGATGCCGGGCTCCTCGGTCTCGGTGAGCACCCATTGAGCGACGATCTCCTCGCGGCGCCGCCGAGCCTGCTCAGCGCGCAGCAGATCGGTCAATCGCCGCGCGGCGACGGTGACCAGCCACGCCTTGGGGTCCTGCGGCAGCCCCTCCTTGGGCCACTGCCTCGCCGCGGCCAGCAACGCCTCCTGGGTGGCGTCCTCGGCCAGATCGAAGTGCCCATAGCGGCGCACCACCGCGCCGAGGACCTGCGGCGTCAGGCGACGCAACAGGCCATCGACCTCGACACCGACCATCGCCGACGGCCTCAGCTCAGCCCTCGAAGTCGGGCTGATGCTCATCGATCGGACGCACATCCGCGTATGCCCGCGCTCGAATCTGGTCAGGGCCGGGACAGCTCGTCAGCCGGGACGCGATCTCGGTCGCCCGGTCGAAGCTCACGCAGTCAACAACCCAGTACCCGGCGAGCACCTCCTCGGACTCGGCATAGGGACCGTCGGTCACCACCGGGACCCCGGCTTGAAGTCGGACCCGCCGAGAATGTACGGGCGTGCTCAGGCCCCTGGTCTCCACCAGCTCGCCGGAGTCGAGCAGCTCCTGGTTCAACGCGCGCATGAACTCACCCAGAGCGGTGTAGTCCTCCTGCGTCCACACCGGCTGACTCGAATCCTGCCCGGTCATCGCCTCGTAGTCCTGCTGCGATGCGAAGGTCAAGATCATGTACTTCATCGGCGTATCCTCCCGCTTCAGACGCCCCAATGGCATCTTTCACCCGAAACGTCGAGGCCGCGCCGCCCGACCGGACGGGGACCGTCCGGCTAACGCCGGCTCACGGTATGTCGACCCGGTAGGCGGCGGCGTGTCCTGCGACCGCACCAGGTGAAGCTCCCAGGCGCGGATGCGCATCCCGGCGTAGCCCCCGCTTCTAGAAGGAGCGGCCGCCTCTTGACCAGTCTGAAGTGCCACCGGATGGCTCAGGCGAGCGAAAAGAGTTGGTGAGACTGGTCCAAAGTATGTGCGCGCCGTTGCGCAAACTAACGAAGGCAGGGAGCGCGAGGGCAACCCCGGCTAGGACGGCGATGCTTCCGACCGCGGGATTCGAGTGGCTGAGCGCGGTGCCGCGCTGGCGGGTCGAGAAGGCGCTGAGGGAGATGGGGGTGGAGGACGAGCTGGCACCCGGTCCGGCTCGGGCTCAGCAAGCGCCGCGGCCATCCGCTGGGCAACCAGCTCGCCCGGTTACTTCGGTCTCTGTCGCTGATACGTCTTGCGTTATAACGTCGTGCGTAGTATGGTGGTGGCTATGACTGGACGTGTGAAGAACAACGCCGGCGGGCGTGGACGCGAGAACGATCCCCCCGTCTTGATCCTGACAAGTCTCGCCTCGGGGCCGAAGCACGGTTACGCGCTGGTTCGGGACATCGAGGCCTTCGCGGGGGTCCGCCTCGGCCCGGGAACCTTGTACGGGGCGATCAGCCGCCTGGAGGAGCGCGGCCTGATCCAGCCTGTCGCGGCGGAGGGTCGGGCGAGGCCCTACCGTTTGACTGCCGAAGGCGCGGCGGTTTTGGAGTCGACGCTCGCGGAATTGCGGACGATCGTCGAGGAAGGGACAGCACGGTTGCGGGCACCCGTGCGCAGTGGAGTTACGAGCAGCTGGTCGCCCGCATGAGGCTCCTGCGTGTCTATCCGCCCGGTTGGCGTGACCGCTACGGCGAAGAGCTCGCCGTCCTGGTCGAGGAGCTCGGCGGCGCCCGGATGTCGTGGCGCGACCGCCTCGACGTTGTACGCGCCGCCGTTATCGAGCGCGGACGCAGGCTCGCTCCGAACGGTCTCCCGCCCCGCGAGCGTGCGCGCGAGGGATCCGTGCTCGTCCTCTATGGATGGATGCTGTTCGTGATCGGCGGGTTCGGTGTTGCAAAGGCATCCGAGCATTGGCAAGCCGCGACCCCGCCAGCGAAGCAAGCCCTTCCAGCCGCGGCGTTCCACGTCTTGTTCGTCGCGGCTGGTATTGGGTCGGCCCTCGTGGTCCTAGGGGTTCTGGTGTCGCTTCCTCGTCTTCTTGCGCTGATCCGTGGGGGCGGTTGGGGAAAGGTTCGCTCGCCGATCCTCCGTGCCGCCTCACTCAGCGTGCTGTTCGTCGTTGCGACGTTCGGATTGGCTGCCTGGGCTCACTCGCTCACATACGCCGCGCGCAATGGGCACGACGTGGCATACAGCGGGGCGTTCGGGATGTGGGTCTTGCTCTTTGCTACCTGTCTTTTCGCGTGGGTGTCAGCGGCGGCTAGGACTGCGCGCCAGCTTGTCTTGTCGGTCTGGACGCTCCGCGTCGAGGTATGGCTCGCAGCCGCCGTCACGGCATCGATGACAGCCATGACGATCGCGACCGCCGTCTGGTGGGCATCCCTAGCAAGCGCAGCGCCTTGGTTCTTCGCCGGTCGCTCAGCAGGCTCGAGTCTCTCAGCGCTCCAAGTGAACATCATCGTCCCCGCTTTGCTGATGCTCTGCGCGACCGCGCTCGGGCTGATCGGCACCACACGGGCTCTGACGGCGCGGGACTTGGCCCCCAGAGCAGGCCGGTGAAAGGGACTCCGCGTTGAGTGGCGCGAAGCCGCAGGTGAGCCCGTCGAAGTATGTCGTTGAGACGGAGGGATTGACGAAGCGGTTCGGTGACCGAACCGTCGTTCGTGAGGTCGCTCTGCGCGTTCCGCGCGGCACAGCTTTCGGCTATCTCGGCCCGAACGGAGCGGGTAAGACGACGCTGATCCGCATGCTGCTTGGCCTGACGCGCGCGAACAGCGGCACGATGAAACTGCGGGGGATCGCGGTGCCCGCTCACCGCGCGGAGGCTCTCTCGCGGGTGGGGGCGATCGTTGACGAGCCGCGCTTCCATCGGCATCTCACCGGCCGTGAGAACCTTGCCGTGATCGCCGCCGCGCGCGGTCGCGAGAGCTTCACTCGTATCGGCGGGGCGCTCGACCGGGTTGGTCTCGCCCAGCGCGCCGATGATCGCGTGAAGACGTATTCGATGGGGATGCGTCAGCGGCTCGGGATCGCACGCTGCTTACTCGCTGACCCAGAACTGTTGATCCTCGACGAGCCGATGAACGGCCTCGACCCAGCGGGCATCCTCGAGCTCCGCCATCTGATCAGGGGACTCGTCGATGAGGGGTGCACCGTCATGCTGTCGTCCCACCTGCTCGATGAGGTCGAGAAGACATGCGACTACGTCGCTATCGTCGACCAGGGTCGAATCGTCGCGCAGGGAGAACTCCAAGAGATGCGCGGCGACGGGCAGCATCGCGTCGTTATCGGAGTCGATGCCCCGGACGCCGCTCGAGCGCTGCTCGCGGTAGTCCCTGGTGTCACCGAGATCGCCGAAGAGGAAGGCCTGCTGCATGTCTCACTCCAGGATCTCGAGCTCGTGCCGGAGCTCAACCGGAAGCTCGTGGCGGCCGGGATCTCGGTGCGCCGACTCGACCCGGTTCAAGCGTCGCTCGAAGAGCGCTTCCTGTCGATCACCTCGCGGCTCGCGGACGTCGCATGAGCGCAACTGTCGTTCCCGCGACCGCGACTCGGAGCACGAAGCCGTTCGGGCTTTGGCGCGCCTCCTGGCTGACGCTCCGAAAGCGCAGAGGCCTGTTCTGGACAATGGCCGCAATGACGATCGGCGTCGAGGTCGTCGTCTTCGCCATCCTGCTCATACTCCACTCGGCCAACCCGGCCCACCACGGTCCGGCCGGCGGCATCACGAACCTCGGCCACGGAATGTTCGTCCTCAACCTGCTCGGCACCGTCGCGGCGAGCATCGCCGGTGCCAGCGCCGGGGCTGACGACCTCAGCTCGGGCTTCTTCAGAGAACTCGTGGTCACCGGCCGCTCACGACTCGCTCTCTTCGCCGCCCGAATCCCGGGCGGCCTCGCCTTCTTCCTGCCGTTCACAGCGATTGCCTACGCGGTCGTCGCCGTCGTCGCCGTGACAGCGCACGGCTCCCTGCCGCGACCTTCCTTCGGGCTGATTCTCGGAGGAGGCGTCTGGGTGATCGCCCAAGCAGCGTTCTACTTCGTCTTCGGTCTCGGGCTCGGCGCACTCACCGGGTCGCGCGCATACTCGATTGGGATTCTGCTCGCCTGGCGGCTCATCATTTCCCGAATCATCGCCGCGATTGGCTTCCTCGGCATCCTTCGCGAAGTCGTCCCCGACGTCCACTTCGCAAGGCTCGCACCGCACGCCGTCCAGGAAACGCTGCGCGAAGGCCCACACGTCGGCGTCTCACTGACCGCCGCCATCTGTGTGCTCGCGATCTGGGTCACTGCGTGGCTGGCCGCCGGCGCATGGAGAACCATCACGCGCGACGCATAACCGACGCTGCACAAGACGCGAAACTGAATCGGTCATGCCTAGCCCTAGGTAACGGCAACCCCGCGGGGCCTACGGCTTCGCTGTCTCGCTCGGTAGCTCTCATCGCCGGGCTTCAGGCCATAGTGCTCGTCGCGACCAGCACAGCGCGTCGAGACGCTGATCGCCGCCGCGATACTCGGGCTGCTGGCGGCCGTCGCCATCCCGGTGAGCGTGCACATCGCGTCCGTCTACGCCCACGAACACCTTGGCGCCTGCGTCGCCACTGGAAAAGCTATTCGTCGTGCTCGCGGGTTGGTGGACACATTGCCGCATCGCGTAGCACGGGGCGCTCGGAGTTACGCGCCTTGCCTTAGGGGTAGCGCTGCTGGGTATTCGCGGCGTACCAGGCGGCGGTCCGGTACGCGGCCCGAGCGCCCGCCAGCTCGCCGCTCTGTTCAAGGAGATGGGCACGTACGGCATGGAAGCGGCGGCTGGTCGTCATCCTTCTACGTGTTCTGCGGGCCGACGACGTTCTTCACGACCCAACGGTGTTTGCCGATCTTGCGGTCGCGCTTGAACCCGAGCTTTTCGTAGGTCGACAAGGCGCCGTTGAAGAGGAAACCGGCAGGCACCAACCCTGCGTCTTCCGGGTAGCCCTCCACGGCTCCGCCGCCAAGGTCCGCGATCAGATCGAGCGCACCCGCGAGCGCAGCCGTGGACACGCCCTGCCGGCGATGCCCCTTACCGACGAAGCAACAGGCGATCCGCCAATCGGGAAACTCGGTCGCGCTCTGCTCGTACTGCCTGCGGTTCTTGATCTTGGGCACCTCCTCGGGCGTCCCGAACTGGCACCAGCCCACGCACTCATCTCCGTCGAACACGAGTGCCGCATGGGCCGTGCCCGCCCGAACGCGAGCGAGCTTGCGTTCGCGATTCAGGTCCGGGTCCCGGCTGTCATCAGCATGGAAGCCCATGCACCAGCAACCGCCAAAGACGCCGTTGTTGCACTCCACCAGGCCGGCAAACGCCCGCCAAGTCGATTCAGCGAGAGGCTTGATCGTGTACCCGGACCCCACCAAGGCGCAACCTAGCCTAGCCCGCGGCCGTGGCAGCGGGAATTCCATTTTGGAACCGTTCACGGTGGCGGAGACCGGCGGCCTCGAGGTGCAGGCCGATGCTAGTTTGGCTACGTAAAGGGAGCTTGACATATATGTAGTGTCAAGCTACCTTGACATCGTGAAGAACCGAATCCGTGAGCAGCGCCGCGAGAGCGGCATGACGCAGGCCGAGCTCGCGGCAGCACTCGACGTGTCGCGTCAGACCGTGATCTCGATCGAGAGCGGCCGCTACCTGCCGTCGCTGCCGCTGGCGTTCCGGATCGCCAAGCTGTTCGAGGCTCCCTTAGAGCAGCTGTTCGAGCCGACCGATGAGGAGGTCAACCAATGAAGCAATTCGTACCGAGGCGCCTGCACGCGCCAGCGATCCTGGCCGTCGTCTCCGTGGCCGCACTGGCGGTCGGCGGTGCAACACATGGATGGTCGGGCGTCGCGTACGTCCTGCCGATCCCGATCGTTGTGGTCGTCGCCTTCTTCGTGCTTGGCGGACGCGACACGGACACCGGCGCGCTGATCCGCCGCGACCTCGACGAGCGCCAAGCCCACGAGCGCCTCAAGGTCCAAGCCCTAGTCGGGCGGATCATGAGCATCGCCGTGGCCATTGCCTACACGATCGCGTGGGCGACCGGCACCACGCTTTGGCCATGGGGCGGCATGCTCGGCCTGATGGCAGCCGCATTCATCGCCGGGCGTCTGTTCTACGCCGAGCACGGAAGCGGCCACGGCGACCCAGAGGTGAACTGACGTGCGCCGCATCTCCGCCCGAACGCGCTACCTCGCCTTCGCGTGCCTGTGCCTCGCTCTGGCGATCGCCGCCGGTATCACGGCTAGCTGGGTGCCGCTCGGAGTACTCCTCATACTCGGCGCTGCGTTCCTCGTACGCGGTCTGAAGATCTAGCCGGGCTGGTCAGGCGCCCACGGGACGAGCGAGTGTGCCATCCGCGCTACGACAGCTCAAGTATCGAAGAGGCCGTGAGACCAGTCCAGAGTATGTGCGCACGCCTGCCGTTTTGTTGTGATGCAGGGCTGTCCGACTTGTGGTGGTCGCTCGGAGTATGGCCTTGGTTAGGTGACGTCGCGGCGTGCGGCGAGGGCGGTAGCGGCGAGTGCGAACGCGATCGTCCACGCGAACTGGACGGCGCCGCCTGCTGCGGCGGACAGGAGGTGTTTAGTGGTGAGCCCCGTGAAGGCGTCTCCGGCGTGGGCGGGCGCGAAGCGGCCGACGGAGGGGAATCGTCCGGCGGTCCCTTCGGGCTGACGCTGCGCTGCTCAATCCGAAGCCGGTGCGTCGGCCGTGGCGTCGGATTCTGAGGGAGCCACTGCCGGCGTTCCGGCGCGATGTGGTACGGGTCCGCAACCTCTCGTACGGCGAGGGTCGGCGCCGCAACCTCGACGTCTACCACCGCCGCGACCGGCCGGCCGGCGTACCGGTGGTGCTGCACTTCCACGGTGGTGGCTTCTACTCGGGCAACAAAGGCCGCGAGGCCAGACCGCTGATCGGTCACCTGGTCAGCCAGGGCGTGGTCTGCGCGAGCGCCAACTACCGCCTGCGCCCACACGTCGGCTACGAGGAGCAGATCGCCGACGTTCTGGCCGCGATCGAGTGGGTGCGATCGCACGCGCACGAATACGGCGGCGATCCGGATCGGATCTTTCTGGTCGGCAGTTCGCCCGGCGCCTACCTGTCGGTCGATGCGGTCAACGCCGGCGTGAATGGGATCGCCGGCATCGTCGGCCGGTACGGCTACTACGGCGACCTCATGCGGGAGCGGCCACCGCCACCGATTCTGGTGATCCACGGTGAGAACGACCTGCGGGTCACGCCGTCGCACGCCCGAGCATTCGTCGAGCGAATGCGCGCCGGCTCGAGCCACTCGGCCGAGTACTTCGAGCTACCCGGCGGCCACCACGAGTTCGATCTCTACGAGTCGATCCGCTCGAATGCGATCAGCATCGCGGTCGAGCGGTTCATCATCAGCCTGGAACGAGAACGCACCGGAGGGTCAGGATGAAGCAGCGCGCCTGAGCGAGTCCTTTTGCCTCAACCGCACAGATTGCTCACCTGAGCGAAAAGAACTGGTGAGACTGATCCAAAGTATGTGCGCACGCCTGCGACAGAGCGCGGGATCGTCTCCCGGAGCGCCTCGCTCTGCTCACGACTGGGTGAGAGGCTTTGGGTAGAACCGATACCGTGGAAGCGCGTCTCGACGTGATCACCTTGGCGGTGGCGGACATTGAGCGCTCGCTCGCGTTCTACCGCGATCTCGGCTTCGAGTCGAACGGCATCATCGGGACGGAGTGGACGGATGAAGTGACCGGGGCGAGCGGCGCAATTGCGATGTTCCACTTGGACGGCGGCCTGCTCCTCAACCTGTACTCGCGAGCCGATCTCGCGAAGGATGTGGCAATACCGGTTGCGCAGCCGCAGAGCGGCGAGTTCACCCTCGCTCAACTCGTTCGTGGCCGCGCCGAGGTAGATGAGTTGCTGGAGAGAGCGGCCTCAGCGGGCGCTGTGGTCACACCGCCCCACGACCGACCCTGGGGGATCTACTCCGGCTACTTCCGCGATCCCGATGGCCACCTCTGGGAGATCATCTGGCATCCGGACTCAACTCGATAGGACACTCAGCGGTTCTTCCAACGGTCCGTCGCTTGCGCCAGTATTCACGACTGACGCCAGCTAAGACGGACGCGGCATGCACGGGTCAGGCGAGAGCGCGTTCGAAGGCCGCGCGGTCGGTTGGCCTGCCGTGCGTTGGCAAGACAAACTCCACCGGCTCCTCGAGCAGCGGCCTCAGTCCGGCCGCTACCTGTTCGACCGTGACGCCTTCCGGCAGCCAGCTCTCGGGAATCTCGAGCCCGTTGCCGAGGTCGATCAGCGTGTCGCCGGCGATCACCGCCCGAATCCGCGCATTCCAGAGCACGAGGTCAAGCTCACCTTCACGACCGGGATACGCCTTCATCCCGAAGACCAAATCGCCAATCGCATAGCGCGTCGCCGGGACGAGCTGCTCCTCAGGCCGGTCAGGCGCCGGCGCCCAGACGGGAAAGCCAAGCGACGCAGCGTCACGCTCATGCCACGTGGAGGTGAGTACCGTCACTACCTCGCGCGAACCGAACAGCGCGCGAACAGCGTCCGGCACCTCGAGCGGGTCGATGAGTATTAGCCGCTCGCCGTCGTCGATCGCATACGCCGACACCGGCCCTTCCCACTCGGGATGCGTCGCGAGCCAATGGTGCACGCCTTTCGGAAGCATTCTCGGATGCTAAGCGCTCCCGGCGGTCTGCGCGAGCGTCTCCTCGCCCGGGCTGTGAAGGTGGCTCGAAGGCGCTCCGAGCAGCTCGAAGAGCCGGTGAGACTGGTCCAAAGTATGTGCGCACGCCTGCCCCTGCGGCGCGCGCGGCGACAGCGCGGTGCAGTGCTCCTGCACGCCCGAGCGCGTGCAGCGCTACCGGGACAAGCTGTCGCGCGCGCTGCTCGATCGCTTCGACCTGGTGCTCGCGGTCCCGCGGCCGCGCGGTGCGGATCTCGCCGGAGCGCCCGGTGAGCCGTCGGCAGCCGTGCGCGAGCGCGTGCTCACCGCGCGCCGGCAGCTGCGCGAGGACCCACCCGCTCGCACGCCCGAGGCGGACGAGCTCCTGACCCGTGCGGTGGAGCGGCTGCCACTCTCGGGCCGCGGCCGTGCCCGGGTCGCGCGGGTCGCCGCGACGATCGCCGCGCTCGCCGGCGCGGAGCAGGTCGAGGCGCAGCATCTTGCGGAGGCTCTGTCGTACCGGCCGCCCGTGGAGCTGAGCGAATGACTGAGCTCGCGACGGCCGTGTTCGCTGCACGATCGGGCTCGCATCTGGTCGACACGCCGCGCAGCGCCCGCTTCACGGAGTTCCTCCGCGGGTTCGACGAGCACTCGTTCCTGCGCGGCCTCGCGCGGTCCGGCTTTCGCTGGGTGCCGCGAGGGAGTCCGGAGTTTCCAGCGCGGCTGAGTGCGGTCCACGATCCTCCGCCGGGCCTCTTCGTCCGCGGGGCCGCACCGCTCCGGCTGCTCGAGCAGCCCTCCGTCGCGGTCGTCGGTGCCCGCGCCTGTTCGGCGTACGGCACGGCCGTTGCGGCCTCGCTCGGCCGTGAGCTGGCTGCGGCGGGAGTCGTCGTGGTCTCGGGGCTCGCGCGTGGGATCGACGCCGCAGCGCATCGCGGCGCGCTCGAGACGGGGCTGACGGTCGCCGTGCTGGGCTGCGGCATCGACCGCGACTACCCGCGCGCGCATGCGGCGCTCGCCGCTCAGATCGCCGCCGGCGGTTTGATCGTGTCCGAGTACCCACCGGGCGTCGAGCCTGCGCCGTGGCGCTTCCCCGCGCGCAACCGAATCGTCGCAGGCGTCGCCCTCGCGACGGTCGTCGTCGAGGCGCGCGAGCGGAGCGGCGCACTGATCACCGCCGACTTCGCCCTTGACGAGGGCCGCGAGGTGCTCACCGTCCCGGGTGAGATCACCTCGCAGCTCTCGAAGGGGACGAACGCGCTGCTTCGGCTCGGCGCGACACCGGTCACCAGCGCGGCCGACGTCCTCGATGCGATCGGGGTCGACCCGCCTCCGGCGCCCGAGCCGCCCGCGCTCGCAGGGCCGGCCGCCCAGGTTCGCGCAGTCGTCGCCGACGCGCCCGCCGCTGCGGACGAGTTGATCCGCCGAACCGGGCTCTCGGCCGGGGAGCTCGCCGCGGCACTCGCCGAGCTCGAGCTGCTCGGGCTCGTCGCACAGGCAAATGGAACCTTCGTCTCATTGACAATTCGGTGACCGTTCCGGGAGCCGGCCCGGCGATGGGCCGGCCGGTCTCGCCGCTGAGACCGGCCGGCTGTCTCACCAGGTCTTGGTGTCGCGATGGGCCTCTGCCCCGGAGGACCGCCATCGCCCCGAAGATCTCATCCCGGGCTCTCCCCTCAACCCGGGCTCGACTCCGCGCCCAGGGCGAGTGACGTCGGAGCTTCGGAGCCTCCGGAGCGGCCTGTCGCCATCCCCAGGAGTGCTCACCGCTCAGTCACCGGTTCCCCGGTCGCGGATGAAGAGTCTTCGACAAGACCTGGAAGAGCTACGTAGGCTGATCGCCGGGGGTTAGCCCGGCGTCATCGTTGCGTCAGGATTCGCTCACACTCCAACCTCCTGGTCGGTCCCTCGCGGGCGGCTCGAGGTGAGGAGATGCGCCGCGGCCGCGAGCCCGGCGACGACCACGACGGGCATTTCCCAGTCCCAGTCGAGACCGGCATGCAGCACGAAGACGACGTACATGCCGATTGCAGCAGCTGAGTGTGTCGCGCACCGCCCGACGACCAGGGGGAGCATGAGGCAGGCGAGGAGCAGCGCCAACCCGATGAGCCCCAGCTCGGCGAGCGTCTCGAGATAGAGACTGTGTGCGTCCTGGGCCGGCGGGCCGTGCGGGGCCTTCGCCGCGTAGACCGCCGCGAATGTCCCGGCGCCCGATCCTGTCACGAGCTGGGCTCCGGCCGTGGTGCGGGCGACGCTCCAGTACGCGTCGCGGCTGCCCAGGAGACTCATGTGCACCGAGAGAAGCAAGGCGAGAGCGACGGCGGCGGCGGCGAGCACGGCCACTGCCTCGGCCCGTCTTCGGTAGGTCACGAGCAAACCGACGGCCAAGCCCACGGCGCATGCGAGCCACGCACCTCGACTGTTCGTCAGCACCAGTGCGGGCCCCAGCGGGATGAGGCATGCGGTCAGCGCGATTCGCATCGCTCCCCTCGAGTGAACCGCCGCGATCACCGCTCCCGTGGCGCCCATCGCCGCGAGCGCGCCGAGGGCGTTCGCGTAGCCGACCGGCCCGATGAGGAGCTTGCCTTCCGTCGGGTCGATTGGCTGCGACACGGTGACCCTGGCGACGAGCGCCCAGGCTGCCACGATCGTTGCGCCGCCGATCGTGCCGATCACGAGCCCTTTTCGGCCGGCGACGAACGCGACCACGGCACAGAGGTACACCAGGGTCCTCTCGGCCTCGATGAGTGACTTGCCGGGGCTCGCGGACCAGGCGGCCGTAAGCGCCGTCCACGCCGTGAGTGCGGCGATCGCGAACCCGAACCAGACAGCGGCGCGGGGTGGAGGCGGAGCGTCGAACATCGCGACCAGCAGGAGGCCGGTGGAGAGGAACGCGACTGCCGCAAACGGCCAGATGTAGGAGAAGTACCCGCCGTTCGCGGCAGCGAGAAGCAGGACCGCGCCTCCTGCGACCGGCGCCCCGACCCAGGGGGGCAGTTCGCCGAACGAGGAGACCGCCACCCCGAGCTCTGGGGCCCGGGATGGCGTATCAGGTGCCGTTCGGAGCACCGATCGTGACCTGCACGAGCCGACGCGTCGAGGTTCCGCCGAGCAGGTCCTGGCCGGACACACGGGCGCGAACGAAGAGAACGAGGTACCCGGTTCGCGGGAGCGCCGGCAGCGGGGCCAGGGTGACGTCGGCCCAGCCGGTCGAACCGGTCGGGACCTCGGGCATCGCGGCGACCCGGCTGTACGGCACACCGACGACATAGACGAGCGCGCCCTGCACCGGCTTGCCGTTGCGGTCGACGACGTGAATGCGCATCTGGGTCGGCGCCTGGCGCGAACGGATCGGGTTCTGCGAGTAGCTGACGGCGTCGACCACGAGCCGGTTCGGAAGGACGACCGAAGCTGCGAGGCTCACCTTGCTGCTCGAGCTCGGGGCCGCTGTGATCACCGCGCTCGGCGACGAGTGCTGCTCGGTCGTGCCGACGGCGTTCGTCGCCCAGACGTAAGCCCGGAGCGTGCGTCCGACATCCGTCGTGGTCAGGGTGTACGTGTTCGAGCCGGCTCCAGGGATCTCGAGACAGTTCGCGCCCTGGCTGTCGCAGCGGGCCCAGCGGTACGTCCACGAGGAGATCGTCGTGGGGCTCGACCAGCCGCCGTTGGTCGTCGCCAGCCTCTGGCCGGCAACGGCGGTCCCGCTGATCGTCGGCAGCGAGGTTGGTGCGGGCGCCCCGTACTGATATTCGGCGGCGGAGGCTGCGCCGGCGGCCTGGGCGCTGCTGACGACCTGGGCGATGCAGATGACGGCGACCGCGGCGAGCCCCGCGGTCAGCGCGATGCGTCGGCTGAAAGCGATCCGTTTCATGAATACCCCCTGGTTTTCGTTGACGTCCGCGCCGGTCGGCTGAGAGCGCGGTCACGCTGCGAGTGTGTGCGGCCGAGATCAGGTCGTCGTCAGCCCTACGTCAGGATCCGCTCACATTCCGGCAGAAATGCCTGGTATCACGCAATACTGACGAGGTGCGACGGAGCGCGATGAGCATGCGCTGGTGGCTCGGTCTCGTGTTCGCGGCGATTGCGGCCCTCACGGCTCTCTCCGTCGCGGAGGTCTTCAGCCACCGGGCCGACGCGGCGCTCCGCGATCGCGGACAGGCGCTCGCCGTCGGCCAGAGCGTCGCGGCCGCTCAGTCGATCTCGCGCGCGATCGCACGCGGCGACACGGCGAAGGCGACGCCTGTCATTGCAGAACGTCATCGGCTGTCGCTCTTTGTCTTCTCGAAATCCGGTCGTCCGCTGTCGCCGCTCGTCTCACGCGGCGTCTCGTACGCGGCGGTGCCGTCGGGTCGTGCGGCCCAGCGTGCAGCGTTGCGAGGCGGCCGGTTCGTCGACAGCTACAAGAGGGGAAAGGCGTTCATCGTCGGCCTTCGTCTCACGACAGGGCGCGGCGGTGCGATCGTCACCTATACCCCTCGGCCGGACCTGCGCCAGGAGCTCGGGATCGTGCAGAGCGAGGTGCTTCGTTCGGCGCTGTTCGCCGTCGGTGTCGGGGCGGTCGTCGGGCTCCTCGTCGCGACGCTGATCGCGGCGCGGCTGGGGCGAATCGCACGCTCGGCTGCTGCGATCGCCGCCGGTGGGTTCGATCGGCCGCTGAAGGTGCGGTTTCACGACGAGGTGGGCTCACTCGGGAACACCATCGACCAGATGCGCGTAAGCCTGCGAGACTCGTTTCAAAGTCTCGAGCTCGAGCGGGATCGCCTTCACCGGCTGCTCGACTCGCTCGAGGAAGGGGTCATTGCAGTCGATCGCGAGTTCGTGGTCGTCTATGCGAACGAGCCGGCGCGCGAGCTCTTTGGCCAGGTCGCGGTGGGGGACGGCAGACCGCTCGGCGAGCCGTGGCCCGACTTTCCTCTCCGAAGCTTCGTGGAGGACCTCTTCGCGCCTGAGCTGCGCAACGTGGTGCACTCCAGGGTCGTGCACGCCCATCGCGTGTACGCGCTCGCGGGCATTCCCGCCGTGGCGGGGACGCGGGACGCGATCCTCGTGGTCGCCGACGTCTCCGAGAGGGAGCGCCGCGAACGGTCCGAACGCGAGTTCGTCACCAACGCTGCGCACGAGCTCGGTACACCCGTCACCGCGATCGCCGCCGCGCTCGAAGCGCTGCAGGGAGGAGCGAAGAAGGCTCCCGCCCAGCGAGACCGCTTCCTCGAACTGATCGAACGCCAGACCGGGCGCCTCGTGCGCCTGCGCCGTGCGCTGTTGATCCTGGCCCGGGCCCAGACCGGCCAGGAGGCGATTGGGCTCGAACCGATCCGGATGCGGCCGTTGCTGGAGTCCGCGGCCATGAGTGTCGGCGCAACGGACGACCAGCAGGTCAGGTTCGTCGTCGACTGCCCGGACGACCTCGTAGCCCTGGGAAGGGAGGAGCTGTTGGAGCAGATCGTCTTCAGCCTCGTCGAGAACGCGCTGCGGCATTCGAGCCCGACAACGATCACGCTCTCGGGTCGCCAGGACGTGAACGTGGTCACCCTGCAGGTCCGGGACGACGGCCGCGGAATCGCCCCGGAGGTCCGAGACCGTGTGTTCGATCGCTTCTTCCAGGGCAGTGACGGAAAGGGCGGCTTCGGTCTCGGCCTCGCGATCGTGCGCGAGGCAGTTCGAGCGCTCGGCGGCTCGGTTCGCGTCGAGTCTCAGCCGGGCGCGGGCACGTCGGTGCGTGTGCAGTTCAGGGCGGTCGAGGAGGTTCAGGTCGGATGAAGACACGGGTGCTCTTCGCGGACGACGAGCAGGACATCATCGAGCCCGTCCGGTACACCCTCGAGGCGGAGGGCTTCGACGTCGATACGGTCGGCGACGGCGTCGCGGCCCTCGAGGCGGCTCGAAGCACGAGCTATGACGTCGTCGTTCTCGACGTCATGATGCCGGGCATTCAGGGCACTGAGATCTGTCGTCAGCTTCGGGCGGAGAGCATCGTCCCGATCATCATGTTGTCCGCGAAGGACGCGGAGGTCGACCGCGTCGTCGGGCTCGAGCTCGGCGCGGACGACTATGTCACGAAGCCGTTCTCGGCTCGGGAGCTCTCGAGCCGGATCCGGGCAGTTCTTCGCCGGCAGGAGCTCGAGCGCGAGGCCGCCGGCGACCCGACGGGACGTGTCGTCGTCGGCGACCTCGAAATCGACCTGCTGGCTCACAGAGTGACGCTGTGCGAGGCGGACATTCGGCTGACGCCCTCGGAGTTCAAGGTGCTCGCCCTGTTCGCGGCCGAGCCGGGCCGCGTGTTCAGCAGGTGGCAGATCATGGAGCACCTCTGGGAGGCGTCCTATGTCGGCACGGCGCGAGCTGCAGACGTGCACATCTCGAATCTTCGGCACAAGATCGAGGTCGATCCTGCCCATCCCGAACGGATCGTCACCGTCCGCGAGGCGGGCTACAAGCTCGTCGCGTCCTGAGCTGGAAATCGTCAGCGATTCCTTGCGAGACCTGGGACGCACGCTGACGTCACGGTCGTAGCCTGGATCACGTGCCCGATCATGACGAGTCCGTCGAGAGCCTCCTGAGGCGCTGCAGCGGGTTTCGCGCAGAAGCAGCGGATGGTGCTCTCGGCACGGTCGAGACGCCTCTCTTCCCCTTTGGGAGCAGCGTCCCCGACTTCCTCGTCCTTCGGGTACCAGACCGCCTGCGTTCACGAAGGCCCGTCGTTCCGGCGGCGTTGGTGGAGACGGTCGACCCGAATTCGCGGGTCGTCCGTCTCCACGGTCTGCGCGCCGAACTGGCTGCGCTGCCGGAGCATCTGCCGCTCTCATCCGGCTGAACGGTGTAAGCGAACTCCTACAAAACCGAGACGTCGTCCTCATCGCTCGGGGCTCGATCGAGACATCGGGGCTTCACCCTTGGAGGGCCAGCCATACGCCATCGGCATGAAGGAGGAACGAATCATGAAGAAGCGACTCGCGCTCTTCGCCGCATCGAGTCTCGCGATCGTTCTCGCGATCGTCGCGGCGGCGGCGTCGAACTCGAAAGCTGCGGACGGGAGCCTGACCGTCGTCGGGCCGTGGAGTGGAAGCGACGCCCGGTCCTTCCAGGCGGTGCTCGCCGGCTTCACCGCCAAGAACCCGGGCCTCACGGTCACCTACAAGACCGCCACGGGCGACGTTGCGACCGCCCTCACCACCGCGTCACCGGCCGATTCACCCGACCTTGCCGTCTTGACGCTACCGACGGATCGAACTGCGATGACCGCTCTTGCGACCTCGGGCAGGCTGTCGTCGATCGACTTCCTCGCTCCCACGGTCAAGGCGAACTACGCCTTCGCCTGGAAGCAGCTCGGCTCCGTCAACGGGCACCTCGTCGGCCTGTTCTTCAAGGCGACGAACAGGTCTGCGTTCTGGTACGACCAGAACCGCTTCCGTGCCCTCGGACTTACCGCGCCCACGAGCTGGGCAGGTCTGAAAGAGACGGTCGCCAAGGTGAAGGCGCACGGTCTCGCGCCGTTTGCGATCAGCGGTGCATCCGGGATCACCCTGCCCGACCTGTTCGCGAACCTCTATCTGACCTTCCAAGGGCCTGCCCGGTACGACAAGCTCGAGTCGGGTGCGATGAAGTGGACCGATCCGTCGGTGATGCAGACATTGTCGCTCCTGAAGCGGTTTCTGAGCGGCTCGATCGCCGGTGGCTCGACCGCAGCGATCAGGGCCACGTACGCAACCGCGGTGCAGAAGGTGTTCGGCAGCCCGGCGAAGGCACTCCTGGTTCCCGGCGGTAGCGCCGCCTACCCGGTCCTCTACTCGGCCAGGGCGGTGCGGCCGCTCTCGCAGTTTGGAGCCTTCGCCTTCCCGGCGACCAACGCCAAGGCGCCTTCGCGCGTGATCGGTGACGCGGACGCGGTCGTCATGACCAGAGACAGCGCCGCCGCACGGGCGCTTCTCTCGTACCTCGCAACTCCAGGTGCTGCGGCGATCTGGGCCGGTCAGGGAGGGGACTTCCTCTCTCCGAACCGGAGTGTCGGCTCCAAGGCGTATGCCGTGCCGCAGATGGCGATGCTCGCCGCGCCGCTTGCGGGAACGAACGCGTTCCGGTATCCGCTCGCCGACACCGCGTCGCTCCCGCTGGCCCAGACCCTCAACACTCAGCTCGGGAAGCTGATCACCGGTACGGCGACGGCGGGGGACGTCGTCAGTCGGCTCGTCCTGAAGGCAAACGTGAAGAGCTGAGCAAGCTCGTTCCGCCCCGCGCTCCGACCGCGACCTCGGTCGGAGCGCGGGGCCTCCAGTGTCTTCCCCGGCGTGGCCCATCGGCTCTCGCTGATGGGAGAACCCGATCAGCGGCCGGACGGTGTGGTACACAGGTCGAAGATGGCCCGTCGTACGAGGATGCCGCGCGGAGGCGCGCTCGAGGATGAGCTGGCAAGCGCAGCGGCATTCCGGACCGGTCTGCGGCGGTTCCTTGCCCGCACCGACGACGTCGCATCGGCGGCGGGGCTGACGTCGCCGCGCTATGACCTGCTGCTGATGATCCGATCTTCGGGCCCGTCGGGGACGCGCATCACCGAGCTGTGCGAGTTGCTGCATATGCGGCAGACGGCGGTCACGGAGCTTGTTCGGCGGACGGAGGAGGCAGGGCTGATCGAGCGCAGACCGTCGGCGGACGACGGCCGGGTCTGGCTGCTCCGCCTGACCCCGGAGGGCGAGCGTCGGCTGATGGAGGCGTTTGCGGTCCTGCGCGCCGACCGGGTGCAGCTCGCGGCTGCCTTCGACGAGCTGGGCGTTCGTTTCCGCGCGACGAAGGGTTAACGGCGGCCGCGGGCTGCGGCCGCGGCGGGACGCGATCGTGCCCCCGGCGAGATCGAATGGACGGTGCCGGGTTCCTTGCCGCGAGATGCCCGTGCGTTGTAGGCGTGCAGCACGTCGGTGTGCGTCAGCCACCCGACGAGGGCCTCGGTGGACTCGTCGACGACGGGCAGTCCATGCTGGGAGCGGAGGAGCGGCGTCAGCGCGTCCTCGACCGACTGGGTGGCGCGCAGGGGCGGGACGGGGTCGGCGAGTGCCTCGACCCTCGCGTCGAGCTCGTCTTCGCCGAGCGCCTGTTGAAGCCGCTCGGCAGTGACGGTTCCGACGTAAGCGCCGTTTCCGTCGACGACCGCCGCGCTATCGGCCGCGGCCTCCGAGAACAAGCTGATGGCCTCGCCTGCCGACTCGTCCTCCCGGAGGAAGAGCGGCACGGTCTGCATCGCGTCCGTGACGCGCAGGAGGCTCATCACGCTGCGGGCGCGGCCGCGATCGACGTCGACTCCGCGTCGCCGGAGCTTCAGTGTGTAGATCGTGTCGTGGGAAAGGAGCCGCGAGGCGCCGACGGCGAGGGCGATCGCGAGCATCAGCGGCAGGATGATCCGGTAGTCGCCGGTCAGCTCGAAGATGATGATGACCGCGGTGATCGGGGCGCGCGCGGCCGCGGCGAAGACCGCGCCCATCCCGATGAGCCCGTAGGTGCCGGCCGGCGCGGCGGGAAAGCCCGGGGCGAGACCGTGGATGGCTGCGCCGTAGGCGGTGCCGAGCATCGCGCCCATGAAGAGCGACGGCGCGAACACGCCGCCTGAGCCGCCGATCGCGATCGTCAGGCTGGTCGCGAGCATCTTCCCCACCAGCAGCAGGAGTAGCAGGCTGATCACGTCGCGTCCGCGGATTGCGCCTTCGAGTTGTGGATAGCCGACGCCGTACAACTGCGGCAACGCGAGCAGAAGGAGCCCGAGCAGGAGACCGCCAGCTGCGGGGCGGAGCCATTCAGGTCCGTGCCAGATGCGGTCCGCGATGTCCTCCGAGTTGTAGAGAACGTGGATGAACGCGATCCCCACCACCGCGCAGACGATGCCGAGGCCGGCGTACAGCGGATACTCGAGTGTCGAGTGCAGCTCGAATGGAGGGAGTGTGAGGAACGGGTGCGAGCCGAACGCGGCCCGGCCGATGATGTCGGCGACGAACGACGAGAGCACGACCACGCCGAATGCCTCTGCCTCGAAGTCTCGGAGTATCAACTCGAGCGCAAAGAACACACCGGCGATCGGGGCGTTGAACGTCGCCGAGATCCCGCCCGCGGCTCCGCAGGCGACCAGGATCCTCAGCCGGGACTCGGGCATCCTTGTCCATTGCCCGAGGGTCGAGCCGAGCGCGGAGCCGATCTGGACGATCGGCCCCTCCCGGCCGACCGAGCCCCCCGAGCCGATGCAGACCGCAGACGCGAGCGACTTGACCACGGCGACCGAGGGCCGGATTCGGCCTCCGCGCTCCGACACGGCGTACATCACCTCGGGCACGCCGTGCCCGCGCGCCTCGCGTGCATAGCGCTGGATCAACGGCCCGTAGAGGAGCCCGCCCACGACCGGCGCTGCGACGACGAACCAGAATCCGAGGCCGTGGAAGAAGCCGTACGGCGCGTGCCCGCTCGAGCTGTAGTCGCGATGCCCGGTGAAGGCGAGTGTGAAGCCGAGGATCAGGTATCGGAACGCGACCGCTCCAAAGCCGGCACCCGCGCCGATCGCGAGCGCGAGGGCGACCAGCCCCGACGGGCTCGACTGCAGCCAGCGGTGCGGGTCGATGTGTCGCGCTTCAGCCGTTCGGCCGCGGGCGGAGCGAGCTCGGCTGTTTCCCGTCAGCCCACGGAGGTAGAACGGTGTCGGCAAGCTGTAAATATACACCATGACATGGTGTAGAGGCGTCAGCGGCGACCGTCTCATCTATATCAGAACATGATATTGTCGGTCCCGGATCGAACGAGAACGATGGAGGTCGGATGAGTCTCTTGACACGCACGCACGGACACGGCGCTCAGGCGAGCCCGGCACAACAGCTGATGTGCCCGCTCTGCGGAGAGCTGGGCCGGGCCGCCAATGGAGAAAGGGTGGTCGCGTTCACCGTTCGAGGAGAAGACCGCGGCCACACGGCGTGGAAGTGCTATGTCTGCGGTTCAGGATTCGCAACGAGAGGTGCGAACACCGAACCGATCCCTGCCGACCGGTGGGCCATCATCGAGGCCCGCTACGAGCGAGAGCGCCGCCGCCTCGAAGAGACCGGTCAGCCGAAGCGTGTGACCGCCTAACTCGGCAGTGATGCGCCACACACGGTAGCTTTGGTCATGGGGACGCCGGGCCTTGTCGTCCGTCCGTGGGAGGTCGGCGATCTGGAGGTGGTTGCGGGGCTGCTGCGTGCTGCGGATGATTCGCGTGTCGTCTCGTCCGCCGGCCTTCTGCACGCGCGCCAGACGCGTCCGGAGCGGGCGAAGATCCTCGAGCTGGTCGCGGTGCTCGACGGCGCCGTCGTCGCCAATGGCGCTGCGGGGCTCAACAGCTGGACGACGACGGAGGGCGCTGCCTGGGTGTCTCTCACGGTCGGTCCGGCGTGGCGGTGCCGGGGGATCGGGGAGGCGTTGGGGGCGGGGCTGCTCGATCATTTGCGCGGGGTGGGGGCGAGGAGTGTGACGTCGTTCATTCGTTTCACGGAGGAGGGTGAGCGTTGGGCGGTCGCGCGGGGCTGGCGGCGGCTTCTGAGCGGCCCGTTGATCGCGCTCGATCCGCGGGGGGTGCCGGAGCCGTCGCTTCCGCCGGGGTTTTGCTGTGTGCCGATGAGGGAGCTGCAGCCGGAGGCGGTCTACGGGGCGGTGGCTGCGGCGGCGTTGGATGAGCCGACGCCGGTCCCGAACGACAACATCCAGCTCGACGAGTTCGTACGTGAGTGGAGCGACCCGGATCTCGATCTGGATGCGAGCACGGTGGTGGTCGGCGAGGACGGCCGGGTGGCGGCGTTCGCGTTCATCAATGTGGTCGGCGACCAGGCGCGGCATGGGTTCACGGGCACCGAGCGCGACCTGCGCGGCCGTGGGCTCGCGACGGCTGCGAAGCGTTCTGCGTTGCGGGCGGCCGCGGCACGCGGCGTGACGCGCGTCACGACCTCGAATGCGGAGGAGAACGCCGCGATGCGGGCGATCAACCGCCGGCTCGGGTTCGAGCCGATCGGCGAACACGTGATCCTCGGGCGCGACCTGTAAAGGCAGGCCTCGCCTGCTCTAATGGAGGTCGAGCCGCCGAAAGGCGATCACGGCCCCGTAGAGGGCGACCAGCGCGACGGCGATCAGGATCGTGTAGTCGGCCGGGCTGACGCCGTTGCCGATCTGGTTGTCGCCGACGGACCAGTAGAAGAGCGAGACGTATCGTGTCGGACGCATCCAGGAGACCACGCCTGCCAGTGAGCCGATCAGGTAGGACGCCGCGGCGAGGATGGTCCCGACGCCCAGGGCGGTGGCCCGTCTGCCGGTGAGGGCACCGACGGCCATGGTGATGAGGCCGAAGTCGACCGCCATCAGGGCAACCGCCGTGGAGGCTGCGGCGATGTTGCCGGGGCTCGTGGTGAGATCGAAGAAGCGTCCGCTCACCACGCAAACGGCGACAACCGCGGCAAGGACTGCCGCCTGCACTGTCATGGCGGCCGCCTTCTCGAGGACGATGGCTGTGCGTCGCAGGGGCAGCGTGGCGATGAGGCAGAGCGTGCCGTCTTCATCTTGCCCGGCGAGCGCGGCGGCGCCGTAGCCGAGGGTCATGACCAGCATGATGAGGGGGAGAAAGTTTGCGTAGATGTTGCCGTTGAGCCACCCTCCAGATGAGGAGAGCGGCCCGGTTACGCCGAAGAGTGCGGCGGCGGTGGAGTCGTTCCTGACGAACGCATCGAGCGAGCTCGAGTGCTCGAAGGCGGGGTAGAGCGCGACCACCACGAGGGCGTACACGGCCATGCCGAGCGTGTATCCGACGAGGCTCCGCCACCGGGCGGAGAGGTCGAGAGTGGCTACGTCAGCGCGCATCGGGCGGGTCGGGCGAGGATGGATCGCGGTACAAATCGAGGAACAGCTCGTCGAGATCGGCAGGACGCACGAGGAGGTCGACGGGGTCGTGCTCGGCGATCACGTTCAGCACCGGCGCGAGCGCTCCCGTTATCTGCAAAGCGAGGCGCTGACCGTCGCCGGCGGTGACGGTCACTCCCTCGATCGCCGCGAAGAGGGAGGGACTCACCCGTTGGGGGAAGCGGACCTCCACCTTTCGCGGAGCGCTTTGGCGGAGATGCTCGACGGTGTCGGTGGCGATGATCCGGCCGGATCGGATGATCGCCACTCGGTTCGCCAAGCGCTGCACCTCATCGAGCTCGTGCGAGGACAGAAACACCGTTCGCCCGGCGGCGACGACCTCGCGCACCAGACCCTCGAACTCGTTCTGCATCAGCGGATCCAGACCCGAGGTCGGTTCGTCGAGGATCAGCAGTTCGGGGCGATGCATGAACGCGAGCACGAGTCCGACTTTCTGCCGGTTGCCCTTCGAGAGCTCCTTCGCGGGGCGATCGAGCGTGACCCCGAAGCGCTCGACCAGTTCGGCCGCCAGCGCCGGATCGTGCGTCTTCCGGGCGCGTGCGAACCACTCGATGTGCCGGCGTCCCGTCATACGCGGGTACAGCTCGAGCTCGCCGGGGAGATAGCCGACGCGGCGGCGGATCTCGACACTGTCACGCTGAGCGTCGAGACCGAGAACCGCAGCCCGCCCTTGCGTCGGCCGCTGCAGGGCGAGCAGCATCCGGATCGTCGTCGTCTTCCCGGCCCCGTTCGGGCCGAGGAAGCCGAACACCTGCCCCGCCTCCACCTGGAGGCCCAGCTCGCTCACCGCTCGGGTTGCGCCGTACGTCTTCGTCAACCCGATCGCCTCGATTGCCGCCGTCACCGACGCGAACCTCGTCTCATGGCGTCGTATCGTCCGTTCCGAATGTGACTCGTTGCTTCGCCGGTTCGTCTCGCGTGCCGATCGATGAATGCTCCCTCATCGTAAAGCCCGACGGAGCCTGGCTTCCCGAGGATGTGTAGCCGGCAAAGAGGCGGGTAGGACTGCAAGAAAGAACAGCCGACGAGAGGAACGGGCCGATGAGCCAAACGACTGCAGACTTCCTGTTGAGGCGCCTCCGCGAGAACGGCGTCAAGCGAATCTACGGCTATCCCGGAGACGGGATCAACGCGATTGTCGGAGCGTTGGAGCGGTTCAAGGACGAGCTCGAGTTCGTGCAGGTCCGCCACGAGGAGATGGCGGCGTTCATGGCGTGCGCGCATGCCAAGTGGACCGGCGAGGTCGGGGTTTGCCTGGCGACGTCCGGCCCTGGCGCGATCCATCTCCTGAACGGGCTCTACGACGCAAAGCTCGACCACAAGCCGGTGCTGGCGATCGTGGGGCAGCAATCGCGGGCCGCGCTCGGGGGCAACTACCAGCAGGAGGTGGACCTGCAGGCGCTCTTCAAGGACGTCGCGCACGAGTACGTGCACACCGCGAACGACCCAGCCCAGATCAGCCACCTCGTCGACCGCGCGCACCGGATCGCGCTCGACCAGCGCACGGTCACGTGCTTGATCATCCCGAACGACCTCGCGCAGGAGGAGGCGGTTCCGGAGCCGCCGGAACAGCACGGGACGGTGCACTCCTCGCCCGGCTGGCTGCGGCCGCGCATCGTGCCCGAGCGTGGCGACCTGCAGCGGGCCGCAGAGATCCTGAACGCGGGTGAACGGGTGGCGATGCTGGTCGGGCAGGGAGCACTCGGCGCAGGTGCCGAGGTCGAACGGGTCGCGGACCAGCTTGGCGCAGGAGTTGCAAAGGCATTGCTCGGAAAGGCAGTGCTCGACGACTCGCTGCCGTATTGCACAGGCTCGATCGGCCTGCTCGGGACCAAGCCGAGCTGGACACTGATGAAGGAGTGCGACACGTTCCTCATGGTCGGCTCGTCGTTCCCATACTCGGAGTTCCTGCCCGAGCCCGGTCAGGCACGCGGGGTGCAGATCGACATCGACGGGCGGATGTTGAACATCCGCTACCCGATGGAGCTCGGACTGGTCGGAGACGCCAAGTCGACGCTGACGGAGCTGCTCCCGCTGCTCGAGCCGCGGATCGACCGGGCGTGGCGGTCGCAGATCGAGGACGAGATCTCCGACTGGTGGAGGTTGATCGAGGAACGCGCGCTGCAGGACGCCGACCCGATCAACCCACAGCGCCTCTTCTGGGAGCTCAACACCTACCTTCCGGACGACGCGATCGTCAGCTCCGACTCCGGGTCGGCTGCCAACTGGTACGCGCGCGACGTGAAGCTGAAGCCGTCGCATCTCGCTTCCCTCTCCGGGACGCTCGCGACGATGGGCCCCGGAGTCCCTTATGCGATTGCGGCCAAGTTCGCGCATCCCGGCCGGCCGGCCGTCGCACTCGTCGGTGACGGTGCGATGCAGATGAACGGGATGGCCGAGCTGATCACGGCTGCCAAGTACCACGACGGCTGGGCCGATCCCAGACTGATCGTCCTGGTGCTGAACAACCAGGACTTGAACCAGGTGACATGGGAGCAGCGCGCCATGGAAGGCGATCCCAAGAACCCCATGACACAGAGCATCCCCGACGTGCGCTATGCGGACTATGCCCGGCTGATCGGGCTCGACGGCATCAGGGTCGAGAGCCCCGACCGCATCGGTGCAGCATGGGAACAGGCGTTCTCGGCCGACCGTCCGTTCGTGATCGACGCGGTTGTCGACCCGAACGTCCCGCCGCTTCCACCGCACATCACGCTCGAGCAGGCGCACCACCTGATGAACGCGCTGCGAAAGGGTGATCCGGACGCGCGGGAGGTCATGAACCAGTCGTTCCGGCAGAAGGTCCTCGAGTTCCTGCCGGGCCGGTGAGCAGGATCGACGCTTTATCGGTGTCGTCACTGACGATTCCGACCGACGCTCCCGAGTCGGACGGGACCCTCGAGTGGGGCTCGACGACGATCGTGATCGTGGAAGCCAGGTCGGGGGCGACGACGGGGCTCGGGTGGACCTACGCCGCCGAGGCCGCTGCGCACGTCGTCGAGGACACGTTGGCGGGAATCGTCCGCGGCCGGTCGACCGAGGAACTGGGGGCAATCTGGCTCGAGTGCGGTGCGGCGCTGCGCAACGTGGGCAGGCCGGGCATCGCCTGGTGTGCGCTGTCCGCCGTCGACATCGCGTTGTGGGACCTGCATGCCCGCGTGCTCGGCGTACCGCTCACGTCGCTCCTGCCCGCGTGCCACGAGCGCGTTCCGGTGTACGGCAGCGGCGGCTTCTGCTCGTACAGCCTGGAGCGGATCGCCGAACAGCTCGGAGGCTGGGTGGAGCAGGGGATCCCCCGCGTGAAGATGAAGTTCGGACGGCACCCGGAGGAGGATCCGGCACGGCTCGACAGCGCGCGTCGGGCGATCGGCGGCGCCGAGCTCTACGTCGACGCGAACGGCGCATTCTCGGCGAAGGACGCCACTCGCTGGGCGCAACGCCTCACCCAGCTCTGGGATGTCCGCTGGTTCGAGGAGCCGGTCTCGTCCGAGGACGTCGCGGGCCTGCGTCTCGTGCGCGAGCACACGACCCTGGATGTTGCCGCGGGGGAGTACGCCTACGTACCGGCCGACTTCCGTGACCTGCTCGGTGCCGTCGATTGCCTGCAGGCGGATGTCACCCGCTGCGGTGGGCTCTCCGGGCTGCTGCGTGTGAACGGGCTATCGGTTGCACACGGGGTCGATCTGTCCGCGCATTGCGCGCCCCAGCTGGCCGCGCACGGGTTCTGCGGCGTCGACCGTCTGCGCCACCTCGAGTACTTCCACGACCACGTCCGCATCGAGGCGATGTTGTTCGACGGCGTCCTCGAGCCGGTCGACGGCGCGCTCGTCCCCGACCGGACGAGGCCCGGCCACGGTCTCGAGCTGAGGCGCGCCGATGCGCAGCGCTGGGCCGCCTGATGGTGCGCGGCCTGGCTGAGAACCTGGCGCGCGGACGAGTGCAGAAGGCCCTGGCTGCGACGGTGGCGATGTCGGCGGCCGGCCTCGGCGTCGAGGTCTACTTCGAGCACTACAAAGGATCGTTCGGTGACAAGTGGATGTGGACGCCGCTTGTGCTGACGCCTCTGCTGACGGCTGCTGGAATTGCCGGCGTGGCCTCCGAACGGGCGGCACGAACCATGCTGCCTGCCGTCTCGGCGCTCTACTTTCTCGACGGTCTTGCGGGAATGGTGACGCATGTCCAGGGCGTACGAAAGCGCCCAGGCGGCTTCAACGAGGTGCCCTACAACCTGATCATGGGACCGCCCCTGCTGGCGCCGGGATCGCTCTGCCTCGTCGGAGCGCTCGGGATTGCGGCTGCGATGGTCGAACGCGAACGGTGAGGAGGGGAGGACGATCGTCGAGGAGGCGCATCCTGACCCACACAACCTGCCGAAGCAGGAGCGCGGCACGACACCGCAGCTGGTGGGCCGTTACCCCCGGCACGACGTACTGCGTCAGAGCTCCCACTGGGACGATCTGACACGCGAGGTCGTCCTCGACCGTGTGCGGAACGTGCCGCCGATCCGCTACTTCGATGGGGCCGAGGCCGGCACACTGAAGGCGTTCTGCGATGTCGTCACAGCGCAGGACGCGGACCCGCGCATCCCGGTGCTCTCCTACATCGACGAGAAGCTGCAGGCGGGGAAGCGCGACGGCTGGCGTTACCACGATCTGCCCGACGACGGCGAGCTCTGGCACCTGGTGGCGCGCGGTCTCGACGAGGAGGCGCGCGCGCTCGAGTGCGCGAGCTACGTCGACGCACCGCTCGACACGCAGGCGAGAATCGTCCACCGCTTCTCGAAAGAAGAGCTCGCAGCCGGGATCTGGGAGACGATCAACGTTGGACGCGCCTTCTCCGTGATCATGCGCTATGTCGCGCAGGCGTTCTACTCGCATCCCTGGGCCTGGAACGAGATCGGCTTCGGCGGCCCCGCCTATCCGCGCGGCTACGCGGCATTCGGGTCACCCTTCCTCGGCGAGCGGGAGGGCTGGGAGAGGACTGAGAGCGTGCACTACGACCCCGTGAGCGACACGCACAGGCGAGGCCTCGATTGATCCCCCGGCGCGGCTCTTTCGCGATGCCGAAGGACAACGACTCGGCGTTCTTGCTCGACAGGCACAAGCGCGGGGTGCAGAACCTGGGACGAATGCGGCAAAGCCGCGACGAGGACGTCGTCGATCTGGTGGTGGTCGGCGCAGGAGCGGGGGGCAGCGTGCTCGCTCAGCGGCTCACGCGTAGGGGCTGGCGGGTGGTCGTGCTCGAGAAGGGGCCGTTCTGGGACCCGGACCGCGACTGGGTCAGCGACGAGAAAGGTTCCGCAGGTCTCTACTGGACCGAGGAACGCGTCGTGTCGGGCAGCAATCCCGTCGAGATGGGCAAGAACAACTCCGGCGTCGGAGTTGGAGGTTCGATGACCCACTTCGCGGGCTACGTGCCGCGTCTCCACCCGTCGGACTTCGAGGTGCGCACCCGGGACGGCGTCGCCGTCGATTGGCCGATCAGCTACCGGGACCTGAAGCAGTCGTTCGAGCGGGTCGAACGCGAGTTGCCGGTAGCCGGCGAGCACTGGCCCTGGGGCGACCCGCACGACTACCCGCACGGGCCCCACCCGATCTCGGGTGCCGCGTCGGTGGCCTGGCGCGGCGCCAGGGAGTGCGGAATCGAGATGAAGGTCGGCCCCGTCTCGATCACCAACGGCGTCTTCGGGAACCGGCCGCACTGCATCTACCGCGGCTTCTGTCTCGAAGGCTGCAAGGTGAACGCGAAGGCCTCCCCGCTCGTCACGCACATTCCCGATGCGATCGAGCACGGCTGCGAGGTGCGCGCCGGTTGCATGGCCACGCGCATCGAGCTCGACGCGGTCGGGCGCGTGGAAGGCGTGGCCTATCGCACGAGCGGCCGCGAGCGCTTCCAACGCGCCGCCGCGGTCGCCGTCTGCGGGTATGCGATCGAGACCCCGCGGCTCCTGCTCAACTCGGCATGCCCGCGGCACCCTCACGGGCTCGGCAACAACACCGACCAGGTCGGCCGCCACGTGATGGTGCAGGGCGCGACACAGATGGCGGGTCGCTTCCCGGAACTTCTGCGCATGTACAAGGCGCCGCCGCCGGAGATCTCATCCGAGCAGTTCTACGAGACCGACCGACGGCGCGGCTTCGCACGCGGGTTCTCGATCCAGACGGTCTCGCCGCTCCCGATCGGCTGGGCCGAGCATGTGCTCGCCGAGGGGCACTGGGGCCAGGCGCTGCGCGAGTACATGCGCGACTACAACCACTGGAGCGTGCTCGGGATCCTCGCCGAGTTCCTGCCCCAGCCTGAGAACCGTGTCACCCTCGCAGACACGGTCGACGAGTACGGCATGCCGGTGGCGCACTTCGCCTACAGCCATTGCGAGAACGACGACGCGATCGTCGCGTATGCGAAGACCGTGCTCTCCGAGATCTGGACCTGCGCCGGCGCGCAGGAGACGCTGACCATCGACCGGCATGCGCATCTCGTCGGCGGTGCGCGCATGGGCGTCACGCCGGAGACCTCCGTCGTCGACCGGAACCATCGCGTCTGGGGCATCGACAACCTGTTCGTCGTCGACGGCTCGGTCATGCCCACGCAGGGCGCGGCGAACCCAGCACTGACGATCATGGCGCTCGCCGATCGGGCCGCGGGGCTGCTGGCGCAGAAGATCCCCGCCTGAGGCCCCGATCGATGCGCACGGCACGGGCCTGCCGCGCGGCCTGCTCGGCGCTGCGCTGCACCTCGTGCACCCGGTCGCCGGCGAGCAGTTCCTCACACACCCGCTTCGCGACGACGCCGACGAGGACGGGAACGATCCAGATCGCGACGCGGTACACCCAGATCTGTGCCGTGTAGCTGATTCCCAGCCAGACGTCGACACGGTCGGCCGAGCCGGCCATGAACACGAGGAACACCCAGGTGACGAATGCGGCGCCGATCGCGGTGCGCCATGGATTCTCGCGGGGCCTCTGCAGGAGATTGTGGTAGGCGCGGTCGCCGGTGAACGTGCGCTCGGTCCACGGCCAGAGGAGCAGGAACCCGAAGACGAGCAGCGGGAACAAGACGCCGCCCCAGAACGGATTCGGCACGAGCGTGTAGCTGCCGATCGTCACGTCGAACGAGGGCACGAGTCGGAGCGCCCCGATCAGCCAGCCGAGGTACCAGTCCGGCTGTGCCCCGTTCGTGCCGACGCCCACGTGGTACGGGCCCCAGAGCCACACGGGATTGATCTGCACGAGCCCGCCCAGGAGGAACAGGACTCCGAAGACCGCGAACATCAGCGCGAGCGAACGCGGGGCCTGTCCGGGGAAGCTCGGCACGCCCACCACACGTCGCTCGCTCGCCTCGGCCGAGTCCTTGAACTGTGTGTGGTGGCGGGAAGCGACGAGCGCGAGGTGCAATGCCAGCAACCCGCCGATCAGCACCGGGAGGATGAGGACGTGTGCGATGTACATGCGCGACCAGAACGCCGACGTGCCAGGGAACCCCCCGTCCCAGATCAGGTTCCCAAGGTTCGCCCCGATGAACGGCACCGACAGCGCGACCCCATAGCCGATCGCGAGGCCGATGCCGGAGAGCAGGTCGTCCACGAGCGAGTAGCCGAGGTAGCCCTCGAGCAGCACGAGCCCGAGCATCGCGATCCCGATCAGGTACGTCAGTCCGCGCGGCTTTCGAAAAGCGCCGGTGAAGAAGACGCGCAGCACGTGCAGAACGATCGCTGCGACGAACACGTCCGCCGCCCAGTGGTGGGTCTGGCGCATCAGAAGACCGGCCTTGACCGAGAACGAGAGGTGGATCACGGACGCGTAGGCGTGGCTCATCGACTGGCCCTCGAGCGGCCTGTACGGGCCGTGATAGGTCGTCGTCGTGCTCGACGGATCGAAGAAGAGCGTCAGATAGATGCCCGTCGCAACGAGCAGCAGGAAGCAATACAGCGCGATCTCGCCGAGCAGGAACGACCAGTGATCGGGAAAGAGGTAGCGGAGTGCCTTCTTGACGAAGGGTGCACTCCCGCTGCGGCGGTCGACGTAGCGGACGAGCGGGCGGATCACGATCGCACCTGCCGCGACCGCACGCCCCACCACGAAGGCCCGACAGGGCCGGAGAAGTTGCCGCCCGCGCGCAGGTTGCCCGCGTGGTCGACGATCAACGGCAGTTGCGGCAGCGCCCGACCTGCCGGGCCGAACAGCACCTTGCCCGCGTCGGCCGGGTCGAAGGTCGAGTAGTGGCAGGGGCAGACGAGCGCGGGCTGCGGTTCGACGTCGGGGAACGTCGGCGTGCGGTAGAGGGCGATCGCGCAGCCGGCGTGCGTGCAGATCTTCGAGTAGGCGACGATGCCGCCGGGCGCCCAGTTCCGTCGTTCGCGGATCCGCCGTAGGGGGAGCCGCACGACGACGAGCGGCGCTCCGAACTGCTCGCGATCGGCGCCTTCGGGATATGCCGTGTAGAACGAGCCCCGCTCGACATCGTCGGCAGCGATCGGCAGCCCGGCTTCGTCAACGAGGCGTCTGCCTCGCCGCCACGGTGTGCGAAGGAGGACGTCGTCGTCGAGAACCGGGCCCAGTGAGAGTGCCGGTGTGAGCGCCGCGAGCCCGAGCGTTCCGAGAGCGCCCGCTGCCGCCAGCTTCACGAGCCGGCGGCGCGTGAAACGGGAGCCGCTCTCCGCGACGATCCGACCGATCGCGTCCTGGGCTTCGGGCGTCTCCACCTCGGGGTAGGGCTCGCTCAACTCCTCCGTGACGACGAGCCGCCGTGCGATCACGACGCAGGCCGCCCCCATGAGCAGCAGCGCGAGACCCAGTGTCACGCCCAGCCATTGCGTCTGGTGCCCGATCCGATCGATCGCGTACACGACGATGAAGGCGGCGGACGCCAGCGTGGCCGCGAGAAGGAGCACGAGCAGCAGGGTCTCGGCGCCGCGCTCCGTGCGACCGCGCGGGACGATGCGGTTCTCGGGGCGTTCGCTCCTTCGCCGCCGTCCGTGTCCCAGCGCGAGCACAAGCGCAGCAATGAGTGCGTCCTTCAGCTTCGTCATGAGCGCACCCGGCGGCCGAGGAGCAGGCAGACGGCGACGAGCGCCGCAGCACCGACGAGCCACGCGACCATTCCCTCCGGCCACGGCCCGAGATGGCCGATCGCCCAGCCGCCTCGATCGTCCGGATGCTTCGCGTAATCGATGTAGGAGATGAGTGCGTTCACGTCGGACGTCGACAGCTGCTTCGTCGAGAATCTCGGCATCAGGTACGGCCCGATCCGAATCGCCTCGGCGATCTGCCGGTCGGTCGCCTGGGTGAGCGGCGGAACGCGGGCGCCGGTGACGAGTCCGCCCTGCGCGACCACCTGATGGCAGCCCGAGCAGTTGCTCGTGAAGAGCTGCATCCCGACCGAGAGCCGGCCGTCGGGCCGTGGGCTCGGGATCCGCGGTCCGCGGCCGAGCGAGCCGACATACGCGACGATCGCCTTGATCTGCCCGCCGGAGAAGAGCACGCGCGAGCGGGACGGCTGCTGGTGCGGGTCCTTCAGCGGCATGTATCCGGTGCGCAGATAGAAGTCCGCAGCCAGGGCGCCGACGCCGCGCAGCGACGGACCGCGGCCGGGACGCCCCTGCCCTGCGACCCCGTGACAGGTACTGCAGTTGTCGGCATAGAGCCCCGCGCCCGGCTGCTGTGCAGCCGAAGCCGGAACCGGGGCGGCGACGAGGAGCGCGACGAGGACCGCGAAGCGCCTCATGACTGGTGGCATGGGAGATGGACGAGGGTGCCGACGCCGCCGAGGAGAATGGCGACGAAGAAGAGGACGTTCCCCAGTACGGCCGCGAGCGCGAAGAACCGCAGGCGCCCCTCGGGCCCGGGAGCATCCTGATCGATCGCGCGCATACGGCGGAAGAGTGCGAGCGCCGCCGTCTCGGCGGCCACCGCGACAACGAGGGCAACGCCGGTCACTGTCGCCGAGACATGCGTGACGGAGACGCCGCCGGCACCATCACAGGCCGCAGCCGCGACGCCGTAGCCGGTGACGAGCTGCACGGTCCACGCGAGTGGCGCGGCGAGGAGGCCGAACCACTGCAGCAATTCGAGGCGCGCGCGGCTCACAGGCGGGGGGAGAGCTGAACGAGGACGACGACGACCGTGATCGAGGCGACGGCGAGCCAGTAGAACACAGCGGCGCGGAGACCGACCACCCGGTAGCGCGTGAGGCCCTGCGCGAGCCGTATCAGCAGCCAGCAATTCAAGACGAGCCCGACCAGGATGTGCAGATGGTCGGCCGCGAGGAGCGTGAAGTAGATCGATGCGTACGCGGTTGCGCGGGGGCTGAATTGATGGAGCTGGCCGAGGTACTCGTGCACCTGCGCTGCGAGATACACGGTCTGCAGAACGGTTGCGATGACGAGCGCCCGCCAGGCGGTGCCGCGGTTGCCCGCGCGTGCGGCGCGGCCCGCGGCCACCATCGGGACAGCACTGAGGACGAGCAGCGCCGTCAGGAGCAGCGGGGCGGCCAGGGCCGGCCGGGGGACTCCGGCGGGCGGCCACAGGCGGGTGCGGCCCTCGAGATAGAGGTAAGTGCCGACCAGCGTGCCGAAGAGCGTCGCCTCGGTGGCGACGAAGATCGCCATCCCCCACCAACCGTTCGGGAGGGCGGAATCCCGGGCCCGTCGGATGCGCACCGATGTGTCGAAAGCGCTCATGCGTCCTCCGGCTCGTGCGCGTGCCAACCTGCGAGGCAGAGGCCCCCGAGTCCGAAGAACCCGCAGGCGACGATGAAGTGGGATGTGAGGAGGAGCGCGAACGCGACCGTCACCGAAGCGGCGAGCGCGATCGGCCACCCCGACTCGGCCGGCATGGCTGCAATGTCGTCGAACGCACCGTCCGCGACCGTCGACACAGGCGTCTCATGCCCGACATCGAGGGGCTCGAATCCTGTCGACAGGCTCCCGTCCTCGGCATCCCAGTTCGGATACGCGCTCGTGACCGTCGGGATGACCGCGAAGTTGAAGTGCGGCGGAGGCGACGGGATCGTCCACTCGAGCGTGCCGCCGTGGAACGGGTCTCGACCGGCCGGCTCGCCACGGCGGCCGCTCCAGAAGAGGTTGCAGAAGATCATCAGCAGGCCGGCCGCGAGCAGGAAGCCGCCGATCGTCTCGAGCAGGTTGTAGATGCCGAGGCCGAGCCCGGGCTCGTAGGTGTAGACGCGACGCGTCATTCCGAACAGACCGGCGATGTGCATCGGAAAGAAGGTCAGCGTCGTCCCGGCGAACGTGACCCAGAAGCTCGCCTGCGCCCACCGCTCGTGGTACATGCGGCCGGTCACCTTCGGGAACCAGTAGAACATCCCGCCGAAGATCGGGAAGACGGCCGCCCCGAAGATGATGAAATGGAAATGCGCGACGACGAAGTAGGTGTCGGTCAGCGCCTGGTCGAACGGGACAGCGGCGAACATGATCCCGGATAGACCTCCCAGGACGAAGAAGGCGATGAACCCGCCGATGAAGAGCAGCGGCGCGCGGAACACGGGCGTTCCCATGTTCACCGTGAAGAGCCAGGCGAACACCTGGATCGTCGACGGGATCACCACCATCATCGAGGCGGCCGCGAAGAAGATGAGCGTTGCCGTCGACAGGCCGGTCGCGAACATGTGGTGCGCCCAGACGCCGAAGCCGATGAACACGACGAGCAGCTCGGCCATCGCGACCAGCGGAAACGCGATCATCCTTCGTTTCGCGAACGTCGGGATGATCGAGGTCGCGATCCCGAACGCGGGCACTACGATCACGTAGACCTCGGGGTGGCCGAAGATCCAGAACAGGTGCTGCCAGAGCAGTGGATCGCCGCCGTGCGCAACGTCGAAGAAGTGGAAGCCCGCCTTCCGCTGTAGTTCGAGGAAGACGGCGTCCGCTGTCAGCGGCGGCAGGGCGAAGATCAGCGCGAGTCCGGCCGCGAGCTGAGCGAAGCAGAAGAGCGGCATCCGGTTCAGCGACATGCCGGGCGCGCGCATCCTGAACGTGGTGACGATCAGATTCGCCGCGGCGATCGTCGATGAGATGCCGACGAAGATGAGCGCGAACGCGTAGTAGTCGACATTCAGGCCCGTGTCGTAGCGGCGCAGCGCGAGCGGCACGTAGTCGAACCAGCCCGCGTTCGGAGCGGCGTGCACGAACATGCTCGAGTAGAGGAAGAGCCCTGCGCCGAGGAAGAGCCAGTAGCTCAGCGCGTTCAGCCGCGGGAACGCCATGTCGCGCGCGCCGATCATCAGAGGCAGCAGGTAGTTGCCGAAGGCCCCCGTCGTCATCGGGATGATGAAGAAGAAGATCATCGTCACGCCGTGCATCGTCAGGAGCTGGTCGTACGTCTCCGGGCCGACAAGGTGCTGATCGGCCTGCGCGAGCTGCACCCGCATCAGCAGAGCTTCGATCCCGCCTGCACCGAAGAAAATGAGCGTCGTCCAGAAGTAGAGGAGCCCGATGCGCTTGTGATCGACGGTGGTCAGCCAGCCGAGCACCCCCGGCCGCTGCAGCCAGACGCGCTCGAGCCGGCCGAGGTGCTTGTCCGACGGCGTTGCGACCGCCATCAGTGCGGGCCTTCGAGGTAGGTGGCGACCTCGGCGAGTTCGGCGTCGGTGAGCCGGATCGGCGGCATGCGGCTGCCGGGCTTGAAGGCCTGCGCGTCGCGGATCCAGCGGCGCAACTGTGCGGGGTCGTTCCTGATCGTGACCGCACCGAGTGTCTGGCGCGTCGCGACGTGCGTCAGGTCCGGGCCGACCGTGCCGTTCGCGGAAGTGCCCCGGATCGTGTGGCATGACGCGCAGTTGCGCGCGAAGACCTCGGCGCCTGCGCCGGTCGACGCCTCGGCGGGCCGGGCCATGTTCGCAAGCCACGCCCGAAACTGTGAGGGCGGCTCCGCGACGATCACGAGGGCCATGTGCGCGTGCTGCAGGCCGCAAAACTCCGAGCACTGTCCACGGAACCGGCCGGCGCGGTCGGCCTCGAGCAGGATCCGGTTGCTGCGGCCGGGGATCATGTCGATCTTGCGGTTCAACTCGGGCACCCAGAAGCTGTGGATCACGTCGTCCGTGGTGGCGACGAGGTCGACTCGAGTGTGTGTGGGGATGTGGATCTCGTTGGCGGTCACCGCGGTCGTGCCCGGGTAGCGGGCCTCCCACCACCAGTCGTGCCCGACGACGTGGATCGTGAGTGCCGTCGACGACCTGGCCGGCGCTTCCGTCGCCCGCACCACGAAGAAGTCGGCCCAGACGAAGAGCGCCACGAGAACGACGATCGGCACCACGACGCCGAGCAAGACCACGAGCCGGGTCGCCGCCCGCTCCGCCCCGCCGCCGGGCAGGTCGGGGCGCCCGCGCCGCGACCATCCCAGCACGAGCAGGCCGATGACGACCGCAAAGCCGACGCCAGCCCCGGCCAGCATCACCCAGAAGAGATGCGCGATCTTGCTCTCGGGCCTGCCCCCCGGATCGAGGGTGTTCTGATTGCCGCCGCAGCCGCTCACGAGCGCTGTGACGGCCACTGCGAGTCCGACGGCGGCGGCTCGGTGTCCCGGCGACCTGCTCATGTCGCGCTACGCCTGGGTAACCTCGTATCGATGATACGAATGTCTCGCTGCACGACCTCTATCGAGCAGATTCGTGATACGAACTTGTTGACCGGTCCGGATGGCCCCTAAACCTCGGCGCCGGCCCTTGAGCGGTGACGACCTGGAGCAGGTCGCCGAGCTGCGGATCGCCCTGCGGCGATTCGAGAGAGCGACAGACCGAGTCACCTCGAGCCATGGATTGACACCGCGCCAATACGACCTGCTCGCGATCCTGCATGCGCCCTCACGCGCCGGTGTCGGTGCGAGCGCCATCGCGGACGAACTCGCGCTCAGCCGAAATGCGATGACCGAGCTCGTGTCCCGCGCTGTGCGGGCGGGACTGGTCTATCGAAAGGAAGACGCGCACGACGCGCGACGCAAGCCACTCGCGCCGACCGAGCGCGGCGGTCGGCGCTACCGGGCCGCCGCGGGAGAGCTCCGCCTCGCGCGCAGCCAGCTTCTCGACGCGCTCCGCCGGGCCGCCCGCGAGGTCGGACGCTCGTCTTTGGGCGAGAACAGGCCGGCCTGAGCCGGGAGGGCGGCCGTCGTGAGCACGACGTCATACTGGCTCGAGGAGCCGCGCGAGGAGCTTCGTCGGCGGCGCTTCGACGGTCGCGCCGAGGTGGCGGTGATCGGCGGAGGCGTGACCGGCTGCTCGTGCGCGCTCACGCTCGCCCGGCATGGCGTGCGGGTGCGGCTCTACGAGGCGCGCGAGATCGCGGGCGGAGCCAGCGGCCGCAACGGTGGATTCGCGCTGCGCGGTGCGACGGCGCCGTACGACGAGGCGCGCACTCTGCTGGGCGCGGAGCGCGCGGGGCGGCTGATGGAGCTCACCGAACGGTCGCTCGACCGGCTGGCGGAGCTTGCCGGTGACGCGTTCCGGCGCGTGGGCAGCCTGCGGCTCGCGTTCGGCGAGGCCGAGTGTGAGGCGTTGCGCAGCGAGCACGATGCGCTGCGCGAGGACGGGTTCGCCGTCGACTGGGTCGACGCTCTCGCATCGCCGCTGGACCGGCTCTACTCCGGCGCGATCCACCACCCGCCCGACGGGGCGCTCCAGCCTGCGCGCTGGGTGCGGCGTCTCGCCGCGCACGCGGTCGCGGCAGGGGCCGACGTACGCGAGGGCGAGGCGGTCGGGGTCGACGAGCTCGCTGCCGACGCCGTCGTCGTGGCAGGGGATGGGTTCACGGCGAGGCTCCTGCCCGAGCTCGCCGGCATCGTTCGCGCGACGCGCGGTCAGGTCCTGATCACCGAGCCTCTGCCGGAACGCAGGTACGAGCGGCCGCACTACGCCCGCGGCGGATTCGACTACTGGCATCAGCTGCAGGATGGGCGGCTCGTGATCGGCGGTAGCCGAGACGCGTCCTTCGCCACCGAGGAGACCGATGTCGAGGCCACGACGGGGCTGGTGCAATCGCGGATCGAAACGCTCGTCGAGCACCTCGTCGGCCGCCGGCCGCGAGTGACACATCGCTGGGCGGGCATCTGGGGCACGACGCCGGATCTCGAGCCGCTCGCCGGTCCCGTGCCGGGCAGGGAGGGCGTCTGGGTCGCCGGCGGCTACTCGGGGCACGGAAACGTCCTCGGCCTCGCGTGCGGCGACCTCGTTGCGCGGGCGATCCTCGGCGAGCGGCCGCCCGAGCTGGAGCTCTTCGACCCGGCCCGCTTCGCGGTCGACCAGGCGGATCCGGCGCCGGGAGCCATCTAGAGCGAGAGCCGCGGTAGACCGGGCAGGTCGCCCGCCGCCTCGACGGCCGCGAGCGCGATCGCCAGATCCTGGATCGCGAGCCCCGTCGAGTCGAAGGCCGTGATCTCGTCGCCGGACAGGCGTCCTGCGGCGGCGCCGGACAGGACGTCGCCGATCGCCGTCACATCGTCGTGTGCAACGAGTCCCGCGTCGACGGCATGCGCGAGCTCCCCGCCGTGCGAGGCCTGCTCCCAGTCGTCGCAGAACAGGCGGGACCGCACGAGCTCCGCATCGGCTGCCTCCGCCTTCCCGGGCCCATCGGCCCCCATCAGCGACACATGTTGGCCCGCCCGCAGCGTGCCCTCGGCGAGCAGAACCTCGTGGCCGGGCGTGACCGTGACGAGCAGGTCGGCGCCCAGAGCCGCCTCCAGCCCCGCCGCGGCTTCCGCGCCGAGCTCCGCCGCGACCTGCCGCGCTCGCTCCTCGTTCACGTCCCAGAGCAGCACCTGCCGCCCACGTGCGAGGAATGTTCTCGCCGCTGCGCGCCCGTTGACGCCGGCGCCGATCACCGCGGCCGTCGTGGCGTCGGAACGTCCGAGCAGCTCGGCCGCGAGAACCGCCGCCGCTCCGGTGCGGAGCGCCGTCACGGCTGCTGCGTCGAGCACCGCCCGCAACCGGCCGTTCTCCGCGTCCGACAGGAGCACGACACCGCTGACCGTGGGGAGCCCCTGCTGCGGATTGCCGGGAAACGACGTCACCCACTTGAGCAGCGCGTGCCCAGCGCCGAGCGCGGGCATCGCGCGGAAGTCGCCCGCCGGGTAGTTCGTGACGTAGACCTTGGGCGGCATCGTCCACTCGCCGCGCGCGTGCGCGATGAACGCCTCGCGCACCGCTTCGAGTGCGCGCTCCGGCGAGACCGCCTGTTCGACCCGGCGGCCGTCGAAGACCGGAACGACTGTCACAGGGCCTTGACGGCCGCGGTCAGCTTGCCGACCGACTCCTTTGCGTCGCCGAACAGCATCATCGTGTTCGGCTCGAGGAACAGCGGATTGTCGATGCCGGCGAAGCCGGGGTTCATCGACCGCTTGAGCACGATCACCGCCTTCGATTCGTCGACGTTGAGAATCGGCATCCCGTAGATGGGGCTGGCCGAATTGTTGCGGGCGTCCGGGTTGACGACGTCGTTGGCTCCGATCACGAGCGAGACGTCGGTGCGCGGGAACTCTGCGTTCGCCTCGTCCATCTCCTTCAGCGCAGGATAGGGGACGTTGGCCTCGGCGAGCAGCACGTTCATGTGCCCGGGCATACGGCCGGCGACGGGGTGGATCGCATAGGTGACCTCGACTCCGCGGGCCTCGAGCAGGTCGGCGAGCGCGCGGACATCGTGCTGCGCCTGTGCGACCGCCATTCCGTAGCCGGGGACGATCGCGACCTTCTGCGCGTACGCGAGCATGACGCCCACGTCGTCGGCGGTGGTCGGGCGCACCGAGCCCGTGCCGCCGGCGGCAGTCGCAGCCGCCTCGGCGCTCACCTGGCCGAAGGCGCCGAAGAGGACATTGGCGATCGAGCGGTTCATCGCCTGGCCCATCTTCATCGTGAGCAAGGTGCCCGAGGCGCCGACGAGCATGCCGGCCACGATCAGCACGTTGTTCTGTAGCTCGAACCCGCCTGCCGCGACCGCCAGGCCCGTGAACGCGTTGAGCAGCGAGATGACGACCGGCATGTCCGCACCGCCGATCGGGAGCACGAACAGGACACCGAAGAGGGCCGAGGCTCCGATCGTCACCCAGAGGAGCCACTGATCCTGAACGCCGGCGATCAGCGCGATTCCAGCCGCCGCGCCGGCGAGGAAGACGAGCGCGTTCACGACCTGCTGGCCCGGGTACGTGATCGGCCGTCCGCCGATCAGCTCCTGCAACTTCGCGAAGGCGATCATCGAGCCCGCGAACGAGATCGAACCGATCAGCGCCGAGAGGACGATCGCAACGGAGATGTCGACCTTCGGCGCGCCCGGCTCGGGCAGGATCCGGTGCAGCTCCGCGAGCGCGATCAACGCCGCAGCGCCGCCGCCGACGCCGTTGAACAGCGCCACCATCTGCGGCATCGCGGTCATCTTCACCTTGCGCGCCGCCACCGCTCCGAAGCCGCCGCCGATCAGCATCGCGACCGCGATCGCCCACCAGCTCGTGGTGCCGACATCGATCCACGTGACGACGACCGCCAGCAGCATTCCCGCCGCGCCGATCTGGTTGCCCCGCCGCGCGTGCGCAGGACTCGAGAGGAACCGCAATGCGAGGATGAAGGTCACGATCGTGACCAGGTAGAACAGGTTGGTGAGGTTGGTGCTCACGAGCCCTTGCCGCTCTCCGGTGCGTCGGCCGGCTTCGCCGGCTCGCGCTTCTTGAACATCTCGAGCATCCGGTCGGTGACGACGAAGCCGCCGACCACGTTCGCCGACGCGAGCACGACTGCCACGAAGCCGACGATCCACGTGAACGCGCCCTTGTCGGGCTGTCCGAGCACGATCATCGCGCCGACGATCACGATCCCGTGAATCGCGTTCGTCCCCGACATCAGCGGCGTGTGCAGCATCGTCGGCACCTTCGAGATCACCTCGAAGCCCAGGAAGATCGCGAGCACGAGGATCGTCACCTCGAAGACGAGCAGCGTGTTATGGGTCATGCGGTGTCCTTCCGTGTCACGCAGGTGCCTGCAATGACCTCGTCGTCCCAGTCGAGCGAAACGGCTCCGTCGGCGACCATCAGGCCCACGAGCGCCGCGATGTTGCGTGACAGCAGCTGGCTCGCGTGCGTCGCCATCGTCGACGGCAGGTTGGTGGTACCGACGATCGTGACGCCGCTCTCGACGATCTCCTCGCCCGGCCGCGTCAGCTCGCAGTTGCCGCCCGTCTCGGCTGCCAGGTCGACGATCACCGAGCCCGCGTGCATGGCACGAACGGCATCGGCGGTGATCAGCTTCGGGGCGGGGCGGCCCGGGATCGCGGCCGTCGTGATCACCGCGTCGAACTGCGGGATCCGCGCCTGCAGTTCCGCCTGCTGGGCGGCCTGCTGCTCCGCGGTCAACTCGCTCGCATAGCCGCCCTCGGTCTCCTCGCCGTGAATGCCGAGGTCGAGGAACGTCGCGCCGAGCGACTCGACCTGTTCGCGCACCGCCGGGCGCACATCGAACGCCGACACGACCGCGCCGAGGCGCCTCGCCGTCGCGATCGCCTGCAGCCCGGCCACACCCGCGCCGAGCACGAGCAGCTTCGCCGGCGGGATCGTTCCCGCCGCCGTCATCAGCATCGGGAAGAAGCGCGGCATCCGGTCGGCCGCGATCAATGCGGCCTTGTAGCCGCCGACGGTCGCCTGCGACGAGAGAGCATCCATCGGCTGCGCCCGCGTGATCCGCGGCACGGACTCGAGGGCGAATGCGTGCACGCCCGCCGCGGCCAGCCGGTCGATGCCCGCCACATCGGTCAGCGGAGACAGAAACGCGATCAGTACTTGCCCGTCGCGCAACCGCGCAGCCTCCTCGGCCGTCGGTGCTGCGACCTTGGCGATCACATCGGCGCCCCACGGATCGCCGATCGTCGCGCCGGCATCGCGATACGCCTCATCCGAGAATCCCGCCGCTTCGCCCGCGCCCGTCTCGACCAGTACCTCCACACCGTCCCCGAGCCGTCCGACGGTCTCGGGGATCAGTGCAACACGACGTTCGCCGGGGACCAGCTCCTTCGGGACTCCAAGTTCCATCCGACGGCGACGCTATCGCATCCCGGAGCAACTACCGTACGTAGTCGGCACGGATCCGGCCCCGCCTGAACTGCTTGCCGCGTGACGCAGCTCCTCCTCGACTACGGGCTCGTCATCCTGTTCGTGTTCGTCGCCGTCGAGTCCGCCGGTGTGCCGATCCCCGGCGAGACCGTGCTGATCACCGCCGCGGTGCTCGCAAACCCGCAGCACCACCACTACTCGCTCATCTCGGTGATCGTCGTCGCGTTGCTGGCTGCGATCGTCGGCGACGACATCGGCTATGCCCTCGGGCGCTACGGCGGCCGCGCGCTCATCGACCGCTGGGATTTCGTCAGCCGGTACGCCGAGAAGGCGCTGCCTCCGAGCGAGCGGTTCTTCGAGAAGCATGGGCCGAAGGCGGTCCTTCTCGGGCGTTTCATCGCCGTCCTGTCGCGATCGTGCTCGGCGTAGCCGCCTTCTTCGGCGTGCGCGCGTGGCGAAAGCGCATGCTCGCCTAGAGCGAAGCCCAGACCTCGAGCTTCGTGCGCGTCAGGCGAATCACCTCGTCGGTGTACTCCGTCGTCGATGAGCCGCCGCCGAGGTCGGCCGTCTTCGTGCCCTGCGCGACGGCCTCGAGCGACGCCTCGCGAATCGCGCGGCCGGCCGGGCGGCCGAGCTCCGACTGGGACAGCAACGCCGCCGCTGCGAGGATCATCGCCATGGGATTCGCCATGTTCTTCCCCTGCAGCGAGGGCGCCGTCCCGTGCGCGGCCTCGGCCATCAGCGCCGTCGGTTCGAGGTTGTCGCCCTCGAATGCCACGAGCATCGACTCCGAGCCCGCAATCGAACCGAACAGCGGCAGCACGAGGTCGGACAGAATGTCACCATCGCGGTTCAGCGCCGGGATCACGAGCGGGTCGCCGGTCGAGGCGACGAGCAGGGCGAAGGTCGCATCGATCAGCTGCGGTTCGTAGGGCACCGACGGGTGCCGTGCCGCGGCCGCGTCCATCTCCTCCTTGAGCATCCCCTCGTACGTCGGCGAGACGGTGAACTTCGGGCCGCCGAACACCTTCGCGCCGGTGCGCTCGGCCTCGCGGAAGGCGAACTCGGCGACGGCGCGGCAGACGTGACGCTCGATCCGCTCCGTCCGGAACGCGACCTCGCTGTCGCCCTCGCCTTCACGCCACTCCTTGGCGCCGTAGGCATCGCCGACGGCCATGCGCACCACCGAGATCGGCGCGTGCACGCCTCCGAACGGCACGACCCCGGGGATCCTGCGCCCGGTGCGCACGATCACCTTTCCGCCGATCTCCTCGCGCAGGATGCGGTTCGGGGAGCCGACGTCCCCGCGGGTCTCCGGCGTGACCGTGGCGGCCTTCAGGCCCAGCCCGTGCTCGCGGATCGCAGCCGCAGCCTCGTGCACGACGCCGTTCGACGTCGCACGCCGGGACTCAAGCGAGAGGTTGAAGCGCGCCAGCTCGAGCTCGAGGCCGATCACGTCGTGAGCGAGGACGCGCAGCGACTCCTCGAGGAGCTCCTGTCCCGTCTGGTCGCCCTCGAGCACGACGATCGTCTTCAATTCCACGGCGGCGAAGATTAGCGATGCCCTCGAACCCGGAAGGCGAGGAGCATGGCGCGCGGCATCGGCTGGCGCCGGGAGGGGTCGAAGAGGCGTTTCCGCTACGTCGACGCCGACGGGCGAAGGATCACCGAGGCGAAGCGGAGGATCGCGGCGGTGATGCGGATTGTCGGGAACAAGCTCGGAAACACACCCGCGGTTGCGCGTTCCTCGTATGTCAGCCCGGTAGTCGTCGACCAGTATCTCGACGGCAGAACGATCGAGGATTTTCGACCCCGACATTTGCGGGTGGTTGGCGCCCGGGATACCGTCCTGGATCCCGAGGAACTGGCGACATTGAGTCTGCTCCGATCGTGGCGAATTCGCACTTCGCGTTCGGCTGCGTAAACTGTGGCCGGAAAACACGTCCAGGAGGAGAAATTGGCACGGAAAACCATTCTGGTTTGCGACAACTGCGGGAAGGAGGTCGATGAGGCGCACGGAGCGACGCTTCGCGTGACCTACGGCGATGCCCGCCGCGGCTCCAAGGTGGCCGACCTCTGCGACGACTGCGCGGGGAAGATGCCGGGCCGCGCGGCCGCACGGCGTGGCCGCCGGCCGAAGGGCGCCGCGGCCGCTTAGAGCGTCGTTTCCGTCGAGAGCGGCCCCGGGGCCCGTCCTGTGGCCGCTCTACGATGGGAAGGTGGGGCTGCACCTCCTCGCGGGGCCTGCGCATGCGGGCAAAGTCGCGCTTCTTCTCGAGCGCTATCTGGCGCGCCTCGACGACGAGCCGACTCTGATCGTGCCGAACGCGTCGGACGTCGACCGCGTCGAGCGCGACCTCCTGACCCGCTGCGGCTGCCTGTTCAGCGGCTCGATCGGCACGTTCGACGACCTGTTCCGGCGACTGATCCGCCTCGATCCCGCGCAGCGTCCCGTCGCCACCGACGCGCAGCGGGCGCTCGTGGTGCGCCGCGCGCTCGCGTCCACGCCGCTGAACGGCCTGGCGCGTAGCGCCCGCACCGGCGGTTTCGCCGACACGCTCCTGCAGACGCTCGGCGAGCTCGAGCAGGGGATGGTCGACCCCGGAGAGCTGCCGGGCGATCTCGCACAGCTCTGCGCCGCCTACCGGGCGGAACTCGACCGGCTCGGGCTCTGGGACCGCGATCTGCTGCGCCGCCGGGCCGCGGAGCGGCTCCAGTCGGATCTCGACGCCTGGCACGGCGAGCCCGTCTTCGCCTACGGCTTCGAGGATCTCACCGGCGCGGAATGGTCCCTGCTCGAGGCGCTGGCCGGCCGCACCGAGGTGCACGTGTCGCTGCCCTACGAGCCGGGCCGCGTCGCCTTCGCGTCGCTCGAGCGCACGGCGGACGACCTGTCGTCGCTCGCGGACGGTCGCATCGAGGAGCTGCCGCCCCGGTCGGCCGAGTACGCGCACCCGGCACTCGCTCACCTCGAGCGCGCTCTCTTCCAGGAGTCTCCGCCCCCGCCGCCGTCTCTGGACGGCGCGCTCCGCTTCTTCGAAGCGGCCGGAGCCCGGGGGACGCTCGAGCTCGTCGGCGAGGAGCTGATCGCCTTGATCCGAGGCGGCACGGCCCCGGAGCAGATCGCTCTCGTCGCACCGTCGGTCGAACAGTGGCGCGCTCCGCTCGAGACCGTGCTCGGCGGGCTCGGTGTCCCGTACGCGATCGAGTCACGGGTTCGCCTCGGCGCGACGCCCTTCGGCCATGCGCTGCTCCAGTTGCTCCGCTACACGTGGCTCGACGCCGGCCGACGCGAGCTCTTCGCGTTCCTGCGCTCACCGTACTCCGGCCTCGGACGGTCGGCGGTCGACTTCGTCGAGGGCCGGTTGCGCGGGCGCGCGATCCACACTCCTGCGCGGGTCGAGGAGGAGGCCGAGAAGCTGCGCGAGGCGCCGGTGCCCGCCCTCGCCGACCTGCGCGGTGCCGAGACGCCCACGGCCGGGGTGCGCGTGCTGATCCGGTCGATGCTGCGCTCCGCGTACGGCACGGAGGCGCCGCCGGCCGGCGAGACCTCGCGGCTCGACCTGCGGGCGTACGACGCGGCCTTGCGCCTGCTCGACGAGCTCGACGTCTTCGCTGCGCTCGGCGAGGAGGTACAGCCGGAGGACGTGGTCGCCGCGCTCGAACGGGCGGAGGTCCGGCTTGCGTCGGCGAACGAGTCGGGCCGGGTCGCCGTGATCGATCTGCTGCGAGCGCGCACGCGGCGCTACGAGGCGGTGTTCCTGCTCGGCCTCGAGGAAGGCTCGCTGCCCAGGCGCACGCGCACGTCGCCGTTCCTCGACGACGACGCCCGCCGCGAGCTCGGCAGCCGGCTCGAGCGGCCGGATCAGGTGAGCCGCGACCGGTATCTGTTCTACACGGCGTGCACGCGCGCCACCCGCCGGCTCTATCTGGTGCGCGAGGCGGCGACCGACGACGGCGGCCCGCGCGAGCCGAGCCCGTTCTGGGAAGAGGTCGCGGCGGTCTTCGACGAAGACGACGTCGCGCGGGCGACCGTCAGGCGACCGCTCTCGGCGCTCACCTGGCAGCTCGAGGCAGCCCCGTCCGACCGTGAGCGGCTGCGCTCGCTCGCCCAGCTCTCGGTCGGCGACCCCGACGGGGCCTGCGCGGTCGCCGACGCGAACGACTGGGGGAGGCGGCTCCTACGCGCGCGCTCGGCGCTGCGGCGCGAGACGAGGCTGACGAGCGACGAGCTCCTTGCCGTCTACGGCGCCAAGACGACGTTCAGTGTCACGGAGCTCGAGCGGTTCGCCGACTGCTCGTCCGCCTGGCTGTTCGAACGCATCATCTCGCCGCGGACGATCGATGCCGCCGTCGATCCGATGCTTCGGGGCTCGGTCGCTCACAGTGCGCTGCACAAGTTCTACGCCGGGCTCCCGAAGGAGCTTGGACACGACCGGGTGACTCCCGAGAACGTCGAGCAGGCAGTGGGCTTCCTGCGGCGCTGTCTCGACGATGCGCTGCGCGGCGGCGTTCGGCTCGACCTGACCGACCTGCAGGAGGCCGAGCTGGACCAGAGCCTTTTCCGTGATCTCGAGGGATTCGTTCGCGACGAGGCCGCCTCGCCGCTGCAGTTCATCCCGCGGCGCTTCGAGGTGTCGTTCGGCTCCGACCGCTCCGCACCCGAGCTGCAGCGCGGTCTGCGCCTGGGCGACGATCTCCACCTGAGCGGCAAGATCGACCGCATCGACGTCGATCCCTACAGCGCGCGCGGGATCGTGCAGGACTACAAGTCGGGGCGGAGCGCGCACTCCGCGAAGCAGATCGACGAGGAGCTGAAGCTCCAGATCCCGCTCTACATGCTCGTGCTGCGCGACCTCGTCGGCATCGAGCCGCTCGGCGGCGTGTATCGCGCGCTGGCCGGTGCGCGCGTCACCCGCGGCCTGCTGCACGCCGGCGCGATCGACGACCTCCCGGGGTACCAGCGCAACGACTACCTGGACGACAGCGAGTTCTGGTCGCTCGTCGAGACCGCGCGGGATCGCGGCCTCGGCTACGCGCAGCGCATCCGGGCCGGCGACATCCGCCACGACCCGAAGGGCGGGACGTGCCCGACCTGGTGCGACCTCTGGACGATGTGCCGCGTGGAGCGTCCCTGACGTGAACCCGGAGCAGAGAGCGGCAGTCGCCGCTACGGGTGAGGTCTTCGTCTCCGCGGGAGCCGGGACGGGAAAGACCTCGGTCCTCGTGGAGCGGTTCGTCGGGGCCGTCTGCGAGCAGGGGCTGGACGTCGAGTCGGTGCTCGTCATCACCTACACCCGCAAGGCAGCCGGCGAGCTGCGCGCGCGCATTCGCGCGGCGCTGCACGCGCGCGGCCGCCACGACCTCGCGCGGCAGCTCGACGGCGCCTGGATCTCGACGATCCACGGTTTCTGCTCGCGCCTGCTGCGCGCGCACCCGTTTGCGGTGGGGATCGACCCGCGCTTCCGCGAGCTGGACGACGAGCACGGCGCCGTGATCCGGGGCGAGGCGTTCGAGCGCGCGCTCGCCGGCTTCTGCTCGACCCGGGACTCCGAGCGCCTGCGCCTGCTCGCCACGTACGGCGCACAGGGGCTGCGCCGCATGCTGACCGGTGTCTACGAGACGCTCCGCTCGGCCGGACGCGACGTCCAGCTCGAGCTCGGCGAGCAGGCCGGCATCCCCGAGCGCCTGGCCGACCTGTACGCGGCTGCGCGGGAGCTGGCCGCCGACCCCGACGTGACCGACAAGCAGCTCGCCGCCGCGAATGCCGCGCTGGCGCTCAGGGCGAGACCCGAGCAGCTGCTCGATCTCTCGCATCTCAGCGCGGCCGGAGACCGCACCGCCGACTTTCGGCGCGCGCGCGACCGGCTGAACCAGGCGGCCTTCGACGAGCTGGCCGCCCGCGACAGCGAGCTGCTGCAGGAGCTGCTCGACCTCTTCGCGGCCGAGTATGCGGCCGCGAAGGCGCGCGAGTCGGCGCTCGACTTCGAGGACCTGCAGCTCTTCGCCCGCGATCTGCTCCTCGACCATGCCGAGATTCGCGAGGCGGAGCAGCTTCGCTTCCGCGCGATCATGGTCGACGAGTTCCAGGACACGAACCGACTGCAGTGCGACATCGTCGACCTGCTCCGCGCCGGCCCGGCGTCCAGTGCCCCCGACGTGTTCTTCGTCGGCGACGAGTTCCAGTCGATCTACGGCTTCCGGCACGCCGATGTTGCCGTCTTCCGGGAGCGTCGGGAGCGTGCCGCGCTACGGCTCCCGCTGTCGAGGAACTACCGCTCGCGGCCCGAGGTGCTCGCCGCCGTCAACCATCTCTTCAGCGAGGAGTTCGGTGACGGGTACCAACCGCTTGCGGCGTCCGGCGAGTTCTCCGATCCGGTGTTCGGCCATCCGGTCGAGCTGCTCGTCAGTGACAAGCGGAGCTACCGGGAGGCGGGGGAGGGCTGGCGCGACGGCGAGGCTCGGGCCATCGCGCGCCGCGTGCGGGAGCTCGTCGACAACGGCGTTGCGTCCCCCGGCGAGATCGTGCTGCTGTTCGCAGCGGGCACCGACGCCGAACGGTACGAGGCGGCGCTGCGGGAGCAGGACCTCCCGACGTACCGCGCGACGGGCCGCGGCTACTTCGGGCAGCAGCAGGTCGTCGACCTCCTCTCGTACCTGCGCCTGCTGCACAACCGCTACGACGACGAGGCGCTCGTCACCGTGCTCGCGTCGCCGTTCGTCGGCGTCTCGAACGACGGCCTGGTGCACATCCGGCGTCACGCCGGGAAGCGCCCTCTCTTCACCGGCGTCGAGCGCGGGCTGCCGGAGCCCCTCTCGGAGAACGACCAGCGGCTCGTGCGCGCCTTCCGGCAGCGGTACGACCGGCTCGCCGCCGCGTCGGCGCGGCTGTCGCTCGAGCGCCTGTGTGAGGAGATCGTCTCGGCGCACGACTACGACCTGGCGGTGCTCGCGCAGTGGGACGGACGCCGCCGCTACGCGAACCTCCGCAAGCTGATGCGGCTGGCGCGCTCCTACGAGGACCTGCGCGGGCCGGACATCGAGGGCTTCGTCGGCTTCATCCGCGACCAGCAGGCAGTGGGAGCCTCCCAGCTGGAGGCGGTCTCCGAAGAGGAGGGCGCAGACGCGGTGCGCCTGCTGACGATCCATGCGGCGAAGGGGCTCGAGTTCAAGGTGGTGATCGTCGCCGACGCGGGGCGTGACACCGGCGGGGTGCAGTCCGCGGACGAGATCCTCGTGCGTCCGGACGGGACGTTCGGTTTCCGCGTGATCGATCCGAAGTCGGGCAAGAAACGCGGGGTCTTCAGCTACGAGGAGGTGCGCGAGGCGGAGAAGCAGGAGGACACGGCCGAGCGGCTGCGCCTCTACTACGTCGCGATGACGCGCGCGATCGACCGGCTGATCGTCTCCGGCGCGATCGATCCGGATCGCCAGCAGGACCGGGACACGCCGATCGGCTGGGTGCTGGCGCGGCTCGGCCTGGACGGCGAGCTCGAGAGCGGCGAGCTCGAGCGCGGTGAGGCGCGCTTCGTGCTCGGTGTCGACCGGTGGGCGCCTCGGCCGCCCGCCGAGGCGCCGGAGCCCGCCGTGGACGAGGCGGGGCAGCTCGCATTGTTCAGCGAGCTGCCGACGGCGCCTGCGCCGCGCGGGTACCGGTTGCCGGAGCTTCCCCCGCTGCCGGCCCCGCCGCTGCACCGGGTCCGCCGCCTCTCGTACTCGGCGCTCGCCCTGTTCGAGCGCTGCAGCTACCGCTACTACACCGAGCGCATCGCGGGCCTGCGCGAGGAGCGCGCGACCATGCCCGGCGGTCACGGCCTCAAGGCGACCGAGATCGGCGATGCCGTGCATCGCCTGCTCGAGCTCGTCGATCTCCGCGCCCCGGCAGCCGTGGACAGCGAGATCGTCCGGGCGTGGTACCCCGGCGTCGGCGACGACGAGCTCGCCCGGATCGACGCGTTCGTCGCGTCCTACTGCGAGTCGGAGCTCGCGGCGCGAATCGCGAAGCTGGACGGCGCCGTGCCCGAGCGCCCCTTCGCGTTCGAGCATGACGGGGTGCTGCTGCACGGGCGGCTCGACGTGCTCTGGCGCGACGGGTCGCGGGCGCTCGTCCTCGACTACAAGACGAACACGCTGGCCGAGGGAACACCCGAGGAGATCGTGGAGGCCGACTATCGGTTGCAGCGCCTCGTCTATGCACTGGCGTGCTTCCGGGCCGGCGCCGACGAGGTCGAGGTCGTCTACCACTTCCTCGAACGGCCGGACGCGGTCGTCTCGACGACCTTCGAGCGGCTCGAGCTGCCGGTGCTCGAGACGGAGCTCTCCGCTGCGATCAGCCGGATCGACGCCGGCGAGTTCGTGCCGACACCGAGCGAGTTCACCTGTGCGGGGTGCCCTGCGCTCGACCTCGTGTGCGCCGGGCCGAACCTGCGTCAGCCGCCGGGGCGGCTGGTCGCAGCCGCATGACGGAGAGCCCTCCGTTCGAGCCGCGCTGGCCCGCCGCGGTCGCGGTCCTCGTTGCCGCGGCACTCTTCCTGACACTGCCCGACGCGCTGGTGCTCGGGCCGCCCTGGGTCAAGTATCTCGTCCCGGCGCTCGAGCTGGCGGTGCTCATCCCGCTTGCGGTCACGGCGCCGCACCGCCACGTCAACGAATCCGGACTGCGCCGCAAGGCGGCGATGACGCTGACCGCGATGATCAGCATCGCGAACACACTGGCGCTCTTCTTCCTGGTGCACGAGCTGCTCTACGACACAGGGGTGCAAGGCCGGTCGCTCCTCTACGGAGCGTTCGCCATCTGGGCGACGAACGTGATCGTGTTCGCGCTCTGGTTCTGGGAGCTCGACGGCGGCGGGCCGCCGCGGCGCCTCGCCGAGCCAACCCAGCCGCGCGACTTCGCGTTCGTGCAGATGACCGATCCGGAAGTGTCCGCAGCCGGCTGGCATCCGCGCTTCGCCGACTACCTCTACGTGTCGTTCACGAACGCGACGGCGTTCAGCCCGACCGACACGATGCCGTTGACGCGCTGGGCGAAGCTCCTGATGATGCTGCAGTCCACGATCTCGATCCTGACGCTGCTGCTCGTCGCCGCGCGCGCCGTCAACATCCTTCACTGAGCGTCGAGTATGGCGTGAGCGGCCCGGCCGGCTCGAAGCCGAGGCGCCGAATAGACCGGTCCTTCTCCACGCGACAGCCGACGATGCGTCTCTACGCCGACTGATGTGGGGAGTGTGGCGATTGACTTTGGCGAATGCGGAGTTCCGGCGCAACGTCGGCGATTCTGCGAGCTTCGCGATTCGCCAGAATGGCCACGTGGCGGTTCAACGGATGGACAACGTCGGCATCGTGGTGGATTAGCTCGATGCTGCCGTCTCGTTCTTCACCGAGCTGGGCCTCGAGCTCGAAGGGCGGACAATGATCGAAGGAGAGTGGTCCGGGCGCGTCACCGGACTGCGCGACCAGCGCGTCGAGATCGCCATGATGCGCACGCCGGACGGCCACGGCCGGATCGAGCTCTCGAGCTTTCTCACGCCTCCTGTGGTCGCCGATCACCGGAACGCGCCGGTGAACGCTCTCGGCTACCTCCGCGTCATGTTCGCCGTGGACGACCTCGACGAGACACTGGCCCGGCTTCGCGCCCACAACGCGGAGCTCGTCGACGAGGTGGTTCAGTTCAACGACGCCTATCGGCTCTGCTACGTCCGGGGCCCCGAGGGCATCCTCATCGGGCTGGCCGAGCAACTAGGCTGACACCCCCAAAACGGACGTTGGAGGTGTGCTGGAACGTGACTCAGTCGTTGAAGTCGGTGAACGTGATCACGCTGTTCGTCGAGGATCCCCTGCGTTCGAAGGAGTTCTACGAGCGGATCTTCGATGTCGTCGGCATCGACGAAGGACACGGCACGGTCATCTTCCCGTTCGACAACCTGTTCGTGCGCCTCCTGAAGCGCGATGAAGCGGAAACCGAGATGCTCGGGCAGGTGCCTGTCGGCGATCCAGGCTCGGGGAGAACGCTGCAACTGGGCTTCTCGGTTGACGACGCAGACACGTTCTGCACGTGGCTTTCGGAGCGCGGAGTATCGATCGTCTACGGGCCGGTCGACCGTCCCTGGGGCAGGCGCAATGCGGCGTTCGCCGACCCGGACGGTCACGTCTGGCAGTTCGGTTCCGACATTCCTTCCTGAGCCCCGGCTCGGCGGACTAGCCTCTCTGCATGAAGCTGCTCGAGCGCCTGAAGCAAAGGCGTGCCGACAAGCGAGCCGATCGAGAGGCGGTCGCGAGGGCTGCGCAGGAGTCGCGCCGCGCCGACGACGACCAGGCGAGCTCGCTCAGCGAGACGGTGGAAGACGTCGCCGGCCGGTACCCACCGGCGTCGTGAACCGAAATGGCGCGGAGCTACCTCGCGGAGGCGAGACGCAGAAAGGTTGCTCCCAAGAAGGAGCGCATCAGGCCGATCATCGAGCGGCTCGCCGTCGAGCACGCCGATGCCAGGATCGCCCTGACGTTCTCGAGCCCGCTCGAGCTGCTCGTGTCCGTGATGTTGAGCGCGCAGACGACCGACGTGAACGTGAACCGCGTCACCGAGAAGCTGTTTGCGAAGTACAAGCGGCCCGAGGATTATCTCGCCGTGCCCGTCGCCGAGCTCGAGGGGGACCTCTTCGCCACCGGGTTCTACCGGCAGAAGACGAAGTCGCTGCGCGGGACGATGCAGCGGCTGCTGGAAGAGCACGACGGCGAGGTGCCGGAGGACTTCGACGAGCTGCTGAAGCTGCCCGGCGTTGCGCGCAAGACGGCGAATGTCGTCTCGGCCGAGCGCGGCGCGGCGCAGGGAATCGTCGTGGACACCCATGTGCGCCGCCTGTCGCAGCGGCTCGGTCTGACGAGGCAGGAGGACCCGGTGAAGATCGAGCGCGACCTGGTCAGGCTCGTGCCGCGGGCGGACTGGGCGCGGTTCCCGCATCTCCTGATCTGGCACGGCCGCCGGATCTGCGATGCCCGCAGGCCTCGCTGCGAGGACTGCCCGCTCGCGGCAGACCTCTGCCCGGCGAGCCGCCTCGGAACCTGACCGGTCTCCTACCCGCGCTTGGGCGTCAGCGCGACGAGCAGGCCGCCGTCGTCGTCGTAGGCCGGGAAGACGTCGGCGACGATCTGCTTCTCGCTGCCCCCGCGCGTGCGGATCGAGAGGTGCTCCCCGAGCCGGCGGACGCCCCACTCACGGGCCAGGTCGACCGGCTTTGCGTCCGAGAACTGCAGTGCGTCCACCACGTCGCGGCCCATCAGGTCCGCCTCGGGGAACCCGGTGAGCTCGAACACGCCGCGCCCGATCGCGAGCACCCGGCGCTCCTGGTCGGTCACGAGCAGCCCCGTGTCCGGAGCCGGGTAGTAGTCGTCGAGCAGCTCGAAGAGAAAGCCGAAGCCACAGTGCCGGCACGCGGGCGCCTGGGCCGAGAAGCCCTCGCGCGCGTCGATGTCGAGCGAGCGCTCCTTGCACTGCGGGCAGATGTAGTACGGCACGGCGGGCAGGGTAGCCGGACGGACGGAGCGATAGGGTCACCGTATGGCCTCCATTGCACTTCAGCTCTACACCGTCCGCGGCGAATGCGATCGCGACCTCGAGGGGACTCTGCGCCGCCTCGGAGAGCAGGGCTACGACGGCGTCGAGCTCTACGACCTGCACGGCCATCAGCCCGCGGTGGTGCGCGCGTGGCTCGACGAGTCGGGTCTCGTCGCGGCCGGCCGCCATGCGCGGCTCGAGACGCTCGAGCAAGAGCTGGATCCGCTCGCCGCAGAGCTCGCCGTGCTGGGCACCGACCGGGTTGCGCTGAGCTGGATCGACCCCGACTCGCTGGCCGACCCCGCGTCCGTCGTCACACGGATCGAGGCAGCCGCCGGGGCCGCCCGGGAGGCGGGGCTGCGGCTCGGCTTCCACAACCACTGGAGCGAGCTGCGGCAGCTCGACGGTGGGGCGACCTTCCTCGACCTCCTGCGCGAGCTGCCCGCCGACCTGCTCTGGCTCGAGCTCGATCTCGGCTGGATCTGGCAGGCCGGTGCCGATCCGGTCGCGGAGCTGGAGCGGTCTGCAGGCCGTTGCCCGCTCGTCCACGTCAAGGACTACGCAAGCCGCGAAGGGCGTGACGACGTGCCGGTCGGCGACGGAGTCGTCGGCTACGAACAGGTGCTGCCCGCCGCCCTGCGAGCGGGCGCCGAGTGGCTCATCGTCGAGGAGGACGAGGTGGGCGACGATCCGTTCACCGCGGTCGAGCGCTCGCTCCAGGCTGTGCGCCGAATGATCTCCGCATGACCCCGCCGCTGCGCGTCGGCGTCGTCGGCTGCGGGATCATCGCGGCCCGCTACGTCAAGGATGCGGTTGCGTTCGAGCACTGGCAGCCCGTTGCGTGCGCCGATCTCGATCCGAGCCTCGCCGAGTCGTTCGCGACGGAGCACGGCCTGCGGCCGTCCTCCGTCGAGGAGCTGATCGCCGACCCCGAGCTCGAACTGGTGCTCAATCTCACGCCGCCGAAGGCGCATGCGCCCGTCGTGCAGGCGGCGCTCGCGGCGGGCAAGCATGTCTACACGGAGAAGCCGCTCGCGGCGACGGCCGTCGAGGGCCGACAGCTCGTCGAGGAGGCGGAGCGGCGCGGGCTGCGCCTCGGGTGCGCGCCGGACACGTTCCTCGGAAGCGCCTACGAGACGGGCCGGAGCCTGATCGAAGCGGGGGCGATCGGCCGGCCGATCGGGGCGGCTGCGACGATGCTCGTCGGCGGTCCGGACGGGTGGCATCCGAACGCAGAGATGTTCTTCCGTGCCGGCGGAGGCCCGCTCCTCGACATCGCCCCGTACTACCTGACCGCAGTCGTCTCGCTGCTGGGGCCGATCACGAGAGTCGCCGGGCTCGCGGAGACGCCGACGCCCGAGCGCATGCTCGGAGCGGGGCCGCGCGCCGGCGAGGTGATCTCCGTCGACGTTCCGACGCACGCGGCCGCCGTCCTGCAGCTCGAGCGCGGCGGGCTCGTGACACTGACCGTCAGCTTCGAGGCGCGAGATCAGTACCTGAGCGGGCTCGTCGTGTACGGCACGACCGGCTCGCTCGTGCTGCCGGACGCGAACGCGTTCGGAGGCGACGTGATCCTGCGCAGCGGCCGGGACGACCGTGAGCTCGTTGCGTACGAGTCACGCGGGCCGCAGGAGACACGCGGCCTCGGCATCGACGAGCTCGTCCAGTCGCTGCGCTCGGGCCGCCCGCACCGCGCGAGCGGTGCGCTCGCCCTGCACGTCCTCGAGGCGGCCGAGGCCGCCGAGCGGGGTGGAGGCGCGTTGAGCCCCGCCGCGTTCTAGATCCAGCGCTTCCAGCGGAAGAAGGCGAGCTGGCCGACCGTCGTCAGGATGATCCAGCCCCACGACCACCAGTAGCCGTAGCCCCACGCGAGCTCCGGGATATGGCGGAAGTTCTGGCCGTAGAGGCCGACGATGAACGTGGGGAGGAGCAGGAGCGAGGCGATCACGGTCAAGCGCTTCATCACCTCGTTCTGGTCGTTCGCGATCTTGCCCTGAAGGTAGTCACGGACTCCGCCGAGTGCGTCGCGCGACGACTCGAGAGCTTCCGTTGCGCGCAGCAGCTTGTCGTACGCGTCCCCGAACGCGATCTCCACGTCCCGCGGGAACAGCTCGCCGTCGTCGAGCTCGACGCGGTCGTCGACGATCCTGCGCACCGCATCGCGGGTCGGAGTGAGCGTGCGCCGGATGCCGCGCACGTCCTGCCGGAGCTCCCGCAACCTGCGGCCGACCGTTCGCACCGGTGCCGGTCCGACCAGGTCCTCGAGCTCGTCGATCTCGTCGTCGAGGTTGTCGACCAGATCGAGGAAGCTCTCGGCGATCAGGTCGACGAGGTGGTAGACGTACATCCCCACGTCCTCGTGCTCCCGGCAGGCCTCCTTCGCGGGCTTTGGATCGAACGCCTGCTCGCCCGGCGGCGTCTTGGAGACCGTGACGAACGCGTCGAGCGTCGCCACGAAGTCGACCTCCTGGTAGTAGACGCGATCGTCGTCCGGAACGGCGATCGGGATCAGGAAGATCCCCAGGACGTAGTCGCCCTGGGAGACGATCCGGGGGCGAGGCTCGTCGTCGTGCACGTGTGGAGCGACGAGCGCGCGCAGCGCCGTCTCATGCACCTGCCGGGGCAGCTTGTCCTGCAGCTCGTCGGTTGACGGGTCGATCAGATCGATCCACACGGGACGCTCCGCCACGCTCCGAGGCTAGCCCGCGCGTCGGCTGGCTATCTGTTCGCGGTGAGTGCCGTCCCCGGACGGCCCTCGAAGGTCGCGAGGAACCGCTCGGCGTCGAGTGCGCCCATGCAGCCGGAGCCGGCGGCGGTGATCGCCTGCCGGTAGGTGTGGTCCTGCACGTCTCCGACCGCGAACACGCCCGGGATGTTGGTCTCCGTCGAGCCGGGCTTCGTGACCAGATAGCCGTTCTCGTCGTGGTCGAGCTGGCCGACGAAGAGCGAGGTGTTCGGATCGTGCCCGATCGCGACGAAGAGCCCGTCGGCAGGCACCTCCCACGTCGCGCCGGTCGCGGTGCTGCGCAGGCGGAGCGCTTCCACCTTCACGTCGCCGACGATCTCTTCGACGACCGCGCTCAACACGAAGTCGATCTTGTCGTTCTGCTCCGCCCGGTCGACCATGATCCTCGATGCGCGGAACTCGTCGCGGCGGTGCACGAGGTGCACGCGCGACGCGAACTTGGTCAGGAACAGAGCCTCCTCGAGCGCCGAGTCGCCGCCTCCGACGACGTAGACGTCCTTGTCGCGGAAGAACGCCCCGTCGCAGGTCGCGCAGGCGGAGACGCCGCGTCCCTTGTGCTGCTCCTCGGACTCGATCCCGAGCCAGCGGGCGCTCGCCCCGGTTGCGACGATCACGGCCTTCGCGCGGAACTCGTCGCTTCCGACCCAGACGCGGAGCGGCTGCTCGGAGAAGTCGACCTTCGTGACGTCGTCCGTGATGAACTCCGCGCCGAAGCGCTCGGCCTGGCGGCGGAAGTCGGCCATCATCTCGGGCCCCATCACGCCGTCTGCGTAGCCGGGGTAGTTCTCGACGTCGCTCGTGATCATCAGCTGGCCGCCCCACTGGAAGCCTTCGATCACGAGCGGCTCCAGGTCGGCGCGGGCTGCATACAGCGCCGCCGTGTACCCGGCCGGCCCGCCGCCGACGATGATCAGTTCACGGACGTTCTGGTCGCTCAAAATGCTCCTCTCCGACACATTCCCTCACAGGTAGTAAACGCCAAAGGGCGGCTGGACGTTCCCGGCCCGGCTAGATCACGCCGCCCGCGAGGCTCTTGTCGCGGTTCAGCGAGCTTTCCCGGCCGGCGCGCGGATCGAGCACCGCGTAGAGGATGTCGACGATCAGGTTGCCGACCACGACGATGATGGTGACGAAGGCGACGACACCGACCGTCAGCGGCAGGTCGATCGAGGTGGTCGCTCCTCCCATCGCCTGGATCGAGAGCCGTCCCAGGCCGCCGATCCCGTACACCGTCTCGATGTAGACGCACACCCCGATCGCCGTGCCGATCTCCATCCCGACCATCGTCAGCACCCGCAGGGAGGCGGTCGGGAGCACGTGGCGGCGCAGCACGCGGGTCTCCCCGGCTCCCTTGGCGCGCGCCGTTCGGACGAAGTCCTCGTGCAGCGTCTCGGCGACGCTGATGCGGATCATGCGCGTGTAGAGCGCGAGGAAGAGCAATGCGAAGGTGAGCCACGGCAAGGCGAGATGCCCCGCCCAGTCGGTGGGGCCGCCGCAGCCCGCCTGGTGGGAGAGGAGCGGGCAGTACCCGCCGACCGGCGGCCACGGCAGGTGCAGGTCGGCGAAGCCCTTCTGGATCACGCCGCCGAGCACCATCGGGTGGGTGCACACCGCGACGAGGGCGACGATCGAGATCGTCCGGTCGGTGAGCGAGCCGACGCGGCTCCCGGCGAGCGCTCCGAGCGGCACGGCGAGCAGCAGGACGAGGAGCGCTCCGCCGAGGATGATCGACAGGGTCGCGCCGGCGGCGGGGTAGACGATGCTGCCGACCGGGACCTGGACGAGCTTGCTGCCCTCGAGCTGGGAGCCGGTCCACTGGTTGCCGAGATCGCCGCGGGCGAGGTGCACCAGGTAGTCCCCGTACTGCACGATCTTCGGCCGGTCGAGACCGAGCAGGTGATTCGCGTTCGAGATCTGGTGGTCGGTCAGGTGCTGCGCGTCCGGATACACGAAGGCCGCGGGCGTGGACGGGAGTGCCCAGTAGACGACGAACGCGACAGCGATCAGCGTCAGCAGCGTGAAGATCGCCGCCGCGAGCCGGCGGGCGCTGAATGCGAGGACACGCCTCATCGCTGTGCCCAGGGCTCGATTGCGCGCCGGATCCCCTCGGACACCTGGTTGAGCGACAGAACCGTGATCAGGATCGCGGCCGTCGGGATGATCGTCTGCCACGGCGTCTGACCGTGGCCGAAGGTGATCGGGTTGTAGACGGTCCCCCACGCTGTCGCGAGAAGCGATCCCCAGGTCGGCGTCGAGGGTTGCACGCCGACGCCGATGAAGCTGAGCCCCACCTCCAGCAGGATGTTCGTCGCGACCGCGATCGCGCCCCAGACGAGCAGCGTCGGCACGAGGTGTGGAAGCAGGTGGCGGCGCAAGATCCGCCAGTCGGACGCCCCGATCATCAGCCCGGCATCCACGAACTCCTCGTTTCGCAGCATCAGGATCTGCGCGCGGATCAGCCGAGTCGGGTAGAAGGACGTGAAGATGCCGATCAGGAGCGCTTCGCTGAAGACGCCGGTCGGCATGACCCAGCTATAGGAGACGCCGCGTAGCGACGGGCTCACCTTGGCGGTCGCGAAGACGAGGAAGAGGAGCAGCGGGAACGCCATGATGGTCTCGGTGAAGCGCGAGACGATGGAGTTCGTCACGCCGCCGAAGTAACCGGCGATCGAGCCGACCGGGATTGCGATGAGCAGGGCGACGAGGACGCCGCCGAGCGCGATCTCGAGCGACGTGCGCGCACCGTCGAGCAGCCGAATCAGCTCGTCTCGGCCGAGCGGCCCATCCGCGCCCAGCACGAGCAGCGCCTGCTGGGCCCTGTGCGCCGGCGGCAGGACGTTTCCGTACTGGTCGAGGTTCACCTGATCGGTGGCCGGAACGTGCGTCCACGGGCCGACGGGCCTCAGGTTCGCGTTCGTGGCGTAGGGAAACGGCCTGGTGCCGTCGTGCCCGACGATGCGGGCGACGATCGCCCCGCCGAACAGCGCCAGGAACAGGATCACGGCCAGCGCGACCATCGCCGCGACCGACCAGCGGTCGCGGCGCAACCGCCGCCAGGTGGACCTCCATGGTCCACGCGCGCGCGTCTCGACCCTGGGCCCCCGCGCCCTCATCCGGTTCCCAGACTAGTGAACCCGTGGCGGGGGCTCGCGCAGTGCGAGCGGGCCGGTTTTGCGAGACTGGGGCCACCCACGCAACTCGAGAGAGGACTGAGATGTCTGAGACGTTCGACGACAGCGAGATCGAGACCCTGCGCGTCGGTGCGATGGGAGCCGGCCTCCTGGTCACGGCCAGCGACCGCAGTTTCCTCGACACGTTCAAGGAGGCCGGGGCGCTCGCCAAGCACGTCGCGGAGGCTCACGAGAAGTCGGACAGCGCACTTGTGCGCCGCGTCGCCCAGGGGCACAGCACGGGCTTCGGCGTCACGACGCCGATCGACGAGGTCGAGTCGCGCACGCTCGCCGCCCTCGGCTCGTCGGTGCAGCTCCTGCAGCAGAAGGCCCCCGAGGAGCTGGACGCGTACCGCGCGTTCGTGCTCGACCTGGCGCGTTCGGTGGCGGCGGCTGCCCACGGCGGCGACGAGGCGGAGGCCGCGATGATCGCCAAGATCGAGGCGGCGCTCGAGCCGGGCGGTTCGCCGGCTGCCACGGCCTGAACAACGGCTCGGCGGATCGTGGCGAGGCCCTGCGCCGTGCGCTACGCGGCGTCCGCGTCGGGATGCGGCAGGGCGACGAGCTCCGGGGCGCTGACGACGACCGGCTTGCGCTCGATCTGCTTCATCTCCGGGAGCTCGTCGTTCGTCACACCGTGCTCGGGGAACTTGCGCGCCGTGACGAGCAGCCGCGTCTCGAAGGAGCTGACCGCCTGGTTGAACGCGCCGACGGCGCTGTCGAGCCCGCGCCCGACCTTGGCAAAGTGACCCGCGAACACGCCGAGGCGGTCGTAGAGCTCGCGGCCGAGGCCCGAGATCTCGCGGGCGCTCTCGGCGAGCGTCTCCTGCTGCCAGCCGTAGGCGATCGTGCGCAGCAGGCCGATCAGCGTTGCCGGTGAGGCGACGATCACTCCCGCGGCGGCGCCTGCCTCGAAGAGGGAGCCGTCCTCGTCGAGCGCGGCGCGGTACAGGCCCTCGTCGACGAACATCACGACGAACTCCGGGGTCGACTCGAACTGGTCCCAGTAGCGCTTCTGTCCGAGCTTCCTGATGTGCTCGCGCACCTGCTGCGCATGCCGCGCGAGGTGCGCGCGCTTGAGGTCCGCGTCGTCGGTCTCGACCGCGTCGAGGTAGCCCTCGATCGGGACCTTCGAATCGACGACGATGCACTTGCCGCCCGGAAGCTGGACGACCATGTCGGGCCGCAGCAGCCGGCCCTCGTCGTCCCGCTCGCTCGCCTGGGTGCGGAAATCGCAGAAGTCGAGCATCCCCGCGAGCTCGACGACGCGCTTCAGCTGCACCTCGCCCCAACGGCCGCGCACGTGGGGCGCCCGCAGGGCGGTCACGAGGCTGCCCGTCTCCGAGCGCAGCTTCTCCTGCCCGGCCGCAACCTCGCGCAGGCGCTCGCCGATCGCCGTCACCTCGCGTGCGCGCTTGTCCTCCAGCTGCCGCGACTGGGCCTCGAACTTGTTCAGCGTCTCCTTGATCGGCGCGAGCTTGGACTCGGTGAGCTCGAGCAGGGAGCTCTGGGACCGCGAGAGCGCCTCGCCCGTGACCGCCTTGACGCGGTCCTCCCAGCCGGCCTGCGCCTCCTTGACGAGCGCGAGCTTCTCGTCGGCTGCCCGGCGTTCGCCCGCGATCTGGGCGCGCGCCCAGAGATAGACGGCGGCGCCGCCGAGGATGAGCCCGAGTGCCAGGAAGCTCGCTGCCATGGGCCGACGGACGATAGAGATCCCGTCGGACGGCGCCGGGGCAAAAACCCCTGCTGGACCAAAAAATCAGCCCCGGCGAGTCCGAAGACCTACCGGAGCTGAGTGCCGGATCCAGCGAGTCCGAAGACCTACCGGATCCGACGAGGGGAACCTATCCCGGCCCGTCCGAGGCCGTCAAGCGGGCAGCCGGCGGAAAGGTGCAAATTGCGCATTTTGGTGCGGTTTGCGCGGGTGTGGGAACGTCCGTTCGGTCGCGTAGTCTGGCCCGATGGAGGATGTCTTCGGCCCCGGCGGGCCGCTCGCGCATGCACTCTCCGAGTACGAGCCGCGGCGCGAGCAGGCCGCCCTCGCAGCCTGCGTCGAGCACGCGCTCGCGACCGGCGAGCATCTCGTCGCAGAGGCGGGAACCGGCGTCGGCAAGAGCCTCGCCTATCTCATACCGGCGCTCGAGTCGGGGCGCCGCGTGGTCGTCGCGACCGCGACCAAGGCGCTTCAGGAGCAGCTGCTCTCGAAGGACGTCCCGATCGCCGCAGCGGCGATCGGACGGGACGTCCGTGTCGAGGTGCTGAAGGGCCGCGCCAACTACCTGTGCCGGCGCCAGCTCCAGGGGCTCCAGCCGTTCCTGCTCGCCGACGGCCGCGATGCCCGGGCCTGGGAGGCGATGCAGGGCTGGCTCGATTCGACCGAGACCGGCGACCGGGCCGAGCTCGCGCTCGAGCCGACCGAGGCATTCTGGGCCGAGCTGGCGGTCGGGCCAGACCGGTGCTCGGGCCGCCGTTGCCCGTTCGTCTCCGCGTGCTTCGCCGAGCACGCCCGTGAGCGGGCGGCGTCCGCCGACCTCGTGATCGTCAACCACGCGCTCTACTTCGCGCACATCGCCTCCGGCGGCGGTGTGCTCCCCGAGCACGACGCAGTGATCTTCGACGAGGCGCACAGGCTCGAGGAGTCGGCGGCGTCATGGCTCGGGGGCCGGGTCTCGCGCGCGGGCCTCCGGCGTCTCGCTGCCGACGTCGAGCGAGCCTGCCGCGAGGCCCAGCGCCCGCTGCCGGCGCGGCAGATCGACCGGGTCGAGCGCACGGGGGAGAAGCTCCTGCGCGCGGTCGCCCCGGCCAGCGGCCGCAAACGGCTCCGCGAGGTACCTGCCGAGCCGGCGCTCGTCCTGATCGACGCGCTCGGCGACCTCGCGGGTGTGCTGCAGGGGCAGGGCGAGGATCTCGATGCGCTCGGGCGCCGCGCGCTCGCCGTCGCCGGCGAGGTGGAGCGCTGCCTCGAGCCGGGCGAGCTCGACCGGGTCGTGTGGGCCGAGCCGGACGGGCTCGTCTGGGCGCCCGTCGACGTCTCGGACGAGCTGCGCGAGCGGTTGTGGGAGGACGGGCCGACGGCGATCCTCGTCTCGGCCACCCTCACGACCGGCGAGGACGCCGGCTTCGTCCGCCGCCGCCTCGGGCTCGAGCAGGCCCGCGAGGCGGTCGTCGGCTCGCCGTACGACTTCCCCGAGCAGGCCCTGCTCTACCTCCCGCAGACGATGCCCGACCCGCGCAGCGACGGGTTCACCGAGCGCGCTGCCGACGAGATCGTGTCGCTGCTCGCGCTCTCCGAGGGGAGGGCCCTCGTGCTCACCTCGAGCTACCGCGCGCTCGAGGTGTATCGCGAGCGCGTCCGCGGCCGCGTCCCGTACGACGTGCTCGTGCAGGGCGAGGCGCCGCGCGAGCGGCTGCTCGAGCGCTTTCGCGACGAGGTCGGATCGGTCCTGCTTGCGACGTCCACGTTCTGGCAAGGGGTGGATGTGCCGGGCGAGTCGCTGTCGCTCCTCGTGATCGACAAGCTTCCGTTCTCGGCTCCCGGCGACCCGCTGCACGAGGCCCGCTGCGAGGCCGTCGAGCGCCTCGGCGGCGACTGGTTCCGCGACTACGCGCTGCCGACGGCGATGCTGCAGCTCCGGCAGGGCTTCGGCCGGCTGATTCGCGGCCATTCGGACCGGGGTGTCGTCGCCATCCTCGATCCGAGGCTGCGCACGCGGCCGTACGGCCGCGCGTTCCTCCTCGCGCTGCCGCGCTGCCCGGTCGCCGAGGACCCCGTTGCGGTGGCGGCATTCTTCGGCGGCTCTTTGGTTGTTTCCGCTTGAATACCCGCGCTCGATGGCGAAGAAGAAGCCCCGCACCCCCGCGCCGCCGCGTGTCCAGGCTCCCCAGCAGCGCAGCGGCCCGAGCCGGAAAGGTGATCGCGCAGACGACAATGGGCAGCGCCAGCGCACTGCGCTCTACGCGGTGGCCGGAGCCGGCTTCGTCGGCCTGATCGTCGTCGCGCTCCTCCTCGCACTGGGCGGCGGCAAGTCCGGGGACACCAGGAAGCTGGGCGCCGACATGGCTGCCGCGAACTGCAGCTTCAAGACCGTCACCGCCTACGTGCCGAAGGGGCAGGGTACGCACGTCCCGAGCCTGACGAAGAAGTTCCCCTGGAACACGACCCCGCCGTCGAACGGCCAGCACTACCCGGAGTGGGCCATCTGGGGCTTCTACACCCAGCCGGTCAACCCGCGCATGGTCGTCCACAACGAGGAGCACGGCGGTGTGATCCTCTGGTGGGGCTCGAAGGTCCCGTCGTCGACGGTCGCCAAGCTACTGGCCTTCTACACCGAGCAGCCCGACGGGTCGTTCGGGACGCCGTATCCGAGCCTCGGCGGCAAGATCGCGATCACGGCGTGGACCGGCGATACGTCGCACTACCAGCAGAACGGCTACTACGGCCAGGGCCACATCGCGATCTGCCCCGCCTACAACGCCGCGACGAAGCAGGCGTTCGAGGACTTCCGCAAGGTCTACCGCGGTCACGGCCCGGAGGGGATCCCGCTCTCCGCCGACAGGCCCGGAATGGGCCCGAACACCCAGTGAGGTTCTTAGCCTGACGCCCGCCGGGGTGGCGGAACTGGTAGACGCAGCCGGCTTAAAACCGGTCGTCCCTCTGGGGACTTGGGGGTTCGAGACCCTCCCCCGGCACTCTCAGTTCTGATCGGGTCGGCGGTTCGCCGAGCCGGTGAGCTCGGCCAGCCGGTGCGCGAGCCCGCCGGTCAGCTCGGCCGGCGAGTAGCGCCACTGCCAGTTGCCCTCCTCGGTGCCGGGCAGGTTCATGCGCGCCTCGTTTCCCAGACCGAGCACGTCCTGCAGCGGCGCGACCGCAAGCGCCGCGCGTGAGCGCCAGGCGACCTCGATCAGGGACCATGCGGGGTCGGCGGGGTCGAGCCCGGTCACCTGCCGGTCGGCGACGGACAACGAGTCCCACCAGCCGCGCGTCGTGTCGTTGTCGTGGGTGCCCGTGTAGACGACCGACTGCTCGCGGTGGTTCTCCGGCAGGTGGGGATTCGACGGGTCGCGTCCGAGCGCGAAGTGGAGGACGGCCATGCCCGGGAAGCCGAGCTCCCGGCGCAGGCGAACGACGGGCTCCGTGATCACGCCGAGGTCCTCCGCGACGACCGCGAGCTCGCCGAGCTCGCGTTCGACCGCGCGGAACACGGCGGCGCCCGGGCCCCGGCGCCACCGGCCGTGCTCCGCGGTCGGCTCGCCCGCGGGCACCGCCCAGTACGAGACGAAGCCGCGGAAGTGGTCGACGCGCGTCAGGTCGACGAGCTCGAACGTCCGCCGGAAGCGCTCGATCCACCAGCGATAGCCGTCCGCGCGCATCGCGGCCCAGTCGTAGAGCGGATTGCCCCAGAGCTGACCGGTTGCCGCGAAGAGGTCGGGCGGCACGCCTGCCACCGCCCCTGTCTGGAAGAGGACGGGATGCGCGCGGTGGTCGGCGCCGTCCTGCGCGACGTAGATCGGCATGTCTCCGAAGAGACGCACGCCGCGGTCCGCCGCATAGCCGCGCAGCGCCTGCCATTCGCGCTCGAACCGGACCTGGTCCTCGACATTCCCGCCGTAGGCGACCCAGTCGTCGAGCCAGTACGCGTGGCGGGCGCGGAACGCGTCGGTCTCGCTCCTCGTCACCCGGGCGTGCGGCTCGGCGAGAATGCCGGGCGAGCCGGCGAAGGCCGAGGGCGACATGTAGGGCGAACCGGTGAGCCCCTCGGGCGGCCCGAGCGGGAGGACCTGCCACCATGACTGTCCTGCGGCGGCCAGCCAGTCCACGAACTCGAAGGCGTGGTTATCCAGTACCCCGTTCGGCAACGAGGTCGGATGCAGGAGGATTCCGGAGGCGCGTTCGAGCAGCATGAGTTCAGGACGACCCCAGGACGGACAATCTCACACCGTGCCCATTCCCAAGAGCCCACAGCCACGCATCCAGATCCAGGCGGTCGAGCCGGTCCTCGATTGCGGCCGCTACGCGGTCAAGCGCACGGTGGGCGAGCTCGTCGACGTCTACGCGACGATCTTCAAGGACGGACACGACATCCTCGGCGGCGCGGTCCGCGTGTGCGGGCCGGGAGACGCACAGTGGCGTGAGGAGCCGCTCACGCACCTCGGCAACGACCGGTGGACCGGCGCCTTCACCGTCGACCGGCCCGGCCGCTGGCAGTTCCGCGTCGCGGCCTGGACTGATCGCGTCGCGACCTGGCAGGACGAGCTGAGGCGGAAGGCCGCCGCGGGGCAGGAGGATCTCGCAGGCGAGCTGTCGGAGGGAGCGGAGCTGCTCGGACGGCCGGTGGCGACGCTCGCCGACGCGCTGGCGGCCGAGCCGGGCGACCGGCACGGGAAGGTCGTGGCGGAGGCGCGGTCGGTCGACGTCGATCGTGAGCTCGCGCGCTTCGGCGCCTGGTACGAGCTGTTCCCGCGCTCGTGGGGCGGGTTCGTCGGCGTCGCCGAGGTGCTCCCCGACCTCGCCCGGCTCGGCTTCGACGTCGTCTACCTGCCGCCCGTCCACCCGATCGGGGTCGTGAACCGCAAGGGCCGGAACAACGCCGTCAGTGCCGAGCCTGGGGACGTCGGCTCTCCGTGGGCGATCGGATCGGCCGAGGGCGGCCACGACGCGATCAGCCCCGACCTCGGCACCTGGGACGACTTCGACGGCATGGTCGCCGCTGCGCGCGCAGCCGGTGTCGAGCTCGCGCTCGACTTCGCCATCCAGTGCTCCCCCGACCATCCATGGCTGCAGGAGCATCCAGAGTGGTTCAACCGGCGCCCGGACGGGACGCTCAAGTACGCCGAGAACCCGCCGAAGCGCTACCAGGACATCTACAACGTCAACTTCGAGTCCGAGGACTGGCCCGGGCTCTGGCAGGCGCTGCGCGACGTCGTGCTCGACTGGGTGGGGCGGGGGATCACGGTCTTCCGCGTCGACAACCCGCACACCAAGCCGGCGGCCTTCTGGGAGTGGCTGATCGGAGAGGTGCGCCGCGACCATCCCGAGGTGATCTTCCTCGCGGAGGCCTTCACCCGGCCGTCGCTGATGACGACACTGGCGAAGCTGGGGTTCGCCCAGAGCTACACGTACTTCACCTGGAAGAACACGAAGGCCGAGCTCGTCGAGTACGTCGAGCAGCTGCTCGCGTGGTCGCAGTTCTACCGGCCGAACGCGTTCGTGAACACGCCGGACATCCTGCACGAGTACCTGCAGGTCGGCGGTCCGCCCGCCTTCGAGGCGCGGCTCGTTCTGGCCGCGACGCTCTCACCGTCGTACGGCATCTACTCCGGTTTCGAGTCGTTCGAGAACCGGGCCGTCGCGAACGGCTCCGAGGAGTACCTCGACTCCGAGAAGTACGAGGTCAAGCGCCGCGCGCTCGACGGACCGCTGCTGCCACTCGTCGCGCGCCTGAACGAGCTCCGGCGCGCCGAGCCCGCGCTGCAACGGCTCGAGAACCTTCGCTGGCTCGAAACGGAGAACGATCAGCTGATCGCGTACGCCAAGGGCGATGTGCTCTGCATCGTCAATATCGATCCGTTTACCGAGCAGGAGGGGGTGTGCGTCGTCCCCGTCGCGCTCGGCGTGCCGCCGGCCTTCGACGCGCACGACCTGCTCGAGCAACGCGACTTCACCTGGCGGGTCGGCCGCAACTACGTCAAGCTCGGTCCGGGAAAGGCTCACTTGATCAAGGTCCACACATGAGGCGCCGGGCATGACCGACCCCGCGAACTGGTTCGAGCGCGACCCTCTGTGGTTCAAGAAGGCGGTCTTCTACGAGATCCACCTGCGCGGGTTCTACGACGGCAACGACGACGGCTCCGGGGACTTCCGCGGGCTCGCCGAGAAGCTCGATTACCTGCAGTGGCTCGGCGTCGACTGTCTGTGGCTGCTCCCGTGCTTCCCGAGCCCGCTGCGCGACGGCGGTTACGACATCGCCGACTTCTTCGGCATCCATCCGGACTACGGCAACGTGGAGGACTTCACCTACTTCGTCGACCAGGCACACCAGCGCGGGATGCGCGTGATCGCCGACCTCGTCATGAACCACACCTCGTCCGATCATCCGTGGTTCCACGAGAGCCGGACCGATCCGGCCGGGCCGTACGGCGACTGGTACGTGTGGGGAGACGACGATTCGAGGTGGGGCGAGGCGCGCATCATCTTCATCGACAGCGAGCCCTCGAACTGGACGTGGGACCCGGTGCGCGGCCAGTACTACTGGCACCGGTTCTTCAGCCACCAACCCGACCTGAACTACGACAACCCCGAGGTGCAGGAGCAGATGCTGAACGTGCTGCGCTTCTGGCTCGATCTCGGGCTCGACGGGTTCCGTCTCGACGCGGTCCCGTATCTGTACGAGCGCGACGGCACGAACGGCGAGAACCTCCCGGAGACCCATGCGTTTCTGCGGCGGGTCCGCGCGGAGGTCGACGCCCGCTATTCGGACCGCGTACTGCTCGCGGAGGCGAACCAGTGGCCGTCCGACGTCGTCGAGTACTTCGGCGAGGGCGACGAATGCCATATGGCGTTTCATTTCCCGGTGATGCCGCGCATGTTCATGGCGATTCGCCGCGAGGACGCACTGCCAATGGTCGAGATCCTCGAGTCCACCCCGGCGATCCCCGACAACGCGCAATGGGGCCTGTTCCTCCGCAACCATGACGAGTTGACGCTCGAGATGGTGACCGACGACGAGCGCGACTATCTCTACGAGGAGTACGCGAAGGACCCGCGGATGAAGCTGAATCTCGGCATCCGCCGCCGTCTCGCTCCGTTGTTGGACAATGGGCGCGACGAGATCCAGCTCATGCACGCGATTCTCTTCTCGCTCCCGGGTTCACCCGTCCTCTATTACGGAGATGAGATCGGGATGGGCGACAACATCTTCCTCGGCGACCGCGACGGCGTGCGCACGCCGATGCAGTGGACCGGCGACCGGAACGGCGGATTCTCGCGTGCGGACTTCCAGCAGCTCTATCTGCCGCCGCTCATGGACCCGGTCTACGGCTTCCAGGCGGTCAACATCGAGGCGCAGCTGCGGCAGCCGAACTCGCTGCTGCGCTGGCTGCACCGCCTGATCGCACTGCGCAAGGATCATCCGGTGTTCGGGCTCGGCACCTACGAGGCGCTTCGGCCCGAGAACCCGCGCATCTTCGCGCACCTGCGCACCTACGAGGACGACATCGTGCTCTGCGTCCACAACCTGGCCCGCTCGGCGCAGGCGGTCGAGCTCGACCTGTCGCGCTGGGAGGGCTTCGTGCCGGAGGAGATGTTCGGCCGCACGCGCTTCCCGCGCATCGGCGAGCTGCCGTACCTGCTGACGATGGCGCCGCGCGGATTCTTCTGGTTCCAGCTCAAGAGGGACGACGCAGAATGACGAGCGAACAAGAGCTGATCGATTTCGTCACGAGCCAGCGGTGGTACGCCTCGAAGACGAGGGATGTGTCGCACTCGCAGATCGTCGATCGCAGCGTGCTGCGCGAGGAGGGCCCGCGGCTCGAGCTCCTGCTCGTCGAGATCCGATTCGACACGGGCACCCACGAGACCTATCAGCTGCTGGCGGACGAGACGCTCGACGCGCTCACCGATCCGCGCAGCGTGCGCGAGCTCGTCTCGATGATGCGCCGCGGCGTCAAGGTGCCGGGCGAGGACGGGGTGGTCGAGTTCGCCTCCGTCTCCGGGTTCGCCGGCGAGTGGCGCGAGGCACGCCCGGTGGGTGCCGAGCAGTCGAACACGTCGATCGTGTTCGACGAAGAGCTGATCCTCAAGGTCTTCAGACGGCTCGAGGCCGGGATCAATCCCGAGCTCGAGCTGCTGCGGTTCCTCACCGAGCACGGTTTCGAGAACATCGCGCAACTCGTCGGCTGGTACTCGTACACCGGGCGGCAGATGGATGTGACGCTCGGCATCATGCAGCGGTTCGTCGGCGGCCGCGACGGGTGGGAGCACGCGCTCGACACGATGAGCGGCGGCATGGAGGAGTTCATCCAGAGCACGCGCCGCCTCGGCGAGGTGACGGGCCGCATGCACTCGATCCTCGGCTCCGACCCGCACGACGCGAGCTTCTCCCCGGAGGAGACGTCGATCGAGTCGCTCGGGCTGCTCACCGCGACCGTCGACGAGGAGATCGAGTCGGTCTTCCTCGACCTGCCGGACGACGTGCCGGAGCTCGATCCGATTCGCGGGCGCGGCGAGGAGGTGCGCGAACGGCTGCGCATGCTGACGAACCTCGGCGGCGCCGGACGCGTCATTCGCCACCACGGCGACTTTCACCTCGGGCAGACCCTCTGGGCGGACGGCGACTGGGTGATCCTCGACTTCGAGGGCGAGCCTGCACGCTCGCTCCCGGAGCGCCGACGCAAACGGAGCCCGCTGCGCGACGTCGCCGGAATGCTGCGCTCGTTCGCCTACGCGGCCTCCGCAAGCCCGCTCCTGCGCGGCGTCGAGCCCCCGCCCGGCTGGGAGGAACAGGCGCGCGCGCAGTTCCTCGCCGGCTACCGGTCGACGGTGGAGCAGTCGCTCGTGCCGTCCGGGAGCGGGATGGACCGGCTGTTGAGCGTGTTCGAGCTGGAGAAGGCCGTGTACGAGCTGCGGTACGAGCTGAATCACCGGCCCGACTGGGTGGGGATCCCCGTTGCCGGGATCGAGCGCATGCTCGCCGAGGACGTGCCGGTGTGACGCGGGCGAAGGCAACCTCGGCGTTCGGCGAGCTCGACATCTGGCTTGCACGGGCCGGCCGGCACGAGGAGCTCTATTCGAAGCTCGGGGCACACGCGGTCGAAGGCGGCGTGCGCTTCGCGGTCTGGGCGCCGAACGCGAGCTATGTCAGCGTCGTCGGCGACTTCAACGACTGGGACCCCTCCCTCAACCGGCTCAGCCCGGTCGACGAGACCGGGATCTGGGAAGGCATCGCACCGGAAGCAACGATCGGTCAGCGCTACAAGTTTCACCTCGACGGGAGCGAGAAGGCCGACCCGCTCGCGTTCGAGGCCGAGGTCCCGCCGAAGACCGCGTCGGTCGTCTTCCAGTCGGAGCACACGTGGCACGACGCCGCCTGGATCGAGCGCCGCCGCGAGCAGGAGCCGCTGACCGGGCCGATGACGGTCTACGAGGTGCATGCGCCGTCGTGGCGAAAGGGCCTCGGGTGGCGCGAGCTCGCCGACCAGCTGGCGACGTACGTGCGCGACCTCGGCTTCACGCACGTCGAGCTGCTGCCGATCATGCACCACCCGTATTCGGGATCGTGGGGGTATCAGGTGACCGGCTACTACGCGACGCTCTCCACGCTCGGCTCGCCCGACGACTTCCGGTACTTCGTCGACCACCTGCACGAGAACGGCATCGGCGTGATCCTCGACTGGGTGCCGGCGCACTTCCCGCGCGACGAATGGGCCCTCGCGCGGTTCGACGGAACGGCTCTCTACGAGCATGCCGATCCGCGTCGTGGCGCGCACCCCGACTGGGGCACGCTCGTCTTCAACCTCGGGCGGACCGAGGTCCAGAACTTCCTGCTTGCGAACGCGCTCTTCTGGCTGCGCGAGTACCACGCGGACGGTCTCCGGGTCGACGCGGTCGCCTCGATGCTCTACCTCGACTACTCGCGGAAGGAGGGCGAGTGGGTCCCGAACCAGTTCGGCGGCCGCGAGGACCTCGACGCCGTCGCGTTCCTGAAGGAGCTGAACGAGCTCGTGCACGCGCGCGAGCCCGGGGTCATCTCGGCTGCCGAGGAGTCCACCGCGTGGCCCGGCGTCTCGCGCCCGACCTACCTCGGTGGGCTTGGTTTCGGCTTCAAGTGGAACATGGGGTGGATGCACGACACGCTCGGCTACTTCCAGCACGATCCGATCCATCGGCGCTTCCACCATCACGAGCTGACGTTCTCGCTCGTCTATGCGTGGAACGAGAACTTCGTCCTGCCGCTCTCGCACGACGAGGTCGTGCACGGCAAGGGGTCGTTGCTCTCGAAGATGCCGGGCGACCGCTGGCAGCAGCTCGCCAACCTCCGTGCGCTGTACGCCTACATGTGGGCGCACCCCGGCAAGAAGCTCCTGTTCATGGGAGGTGAGCTCGCGAGCCCGTGGGAATGGGCGCATGAGGACGAGCTCCCGTGGTGGCTGCTCGACCACGCCGACCATGCGGGCATCCGCGATCTGATGCGCGACCTGAACCGCATCTACCGCGAGGAGCCCGCGCTCTGGGAGGTCGACTTCTCACCCGAGGGGTTCCGCTGGATCGAGCCGAACGACGCGCTCAACAACGTGCTCGTCTTCGCCCGGCTCTCGCAGGACGGAGCGCGTCAGATCGTCTGCATCGCCAACCTCTCGCCGGTGCCGCGCGAGGGCTACCGCGTCGGCCTGCCGCTCGGCGGCACCTGGTCGGAGGTGCTGAACACGGACTCCGCCTACTACGGCGGCACCGGCGTCGGGAACCTCGGCCAGGTCGAGACCGAGCCGCGGCCCTGGCACGGCCAGCCGTTCTCGGTCTCGCTGACGCTGCCGCCGCTGAGCGTGATCTGGCTGCAGCCGTTCGAGCTCGCCGCGCCGTAGAAAGCATTGTCTGCGTCCCTCATGCCAGCGTACGGAGCGATCCCCGTCGACGAGGAGCGCGTCGAGTTCCGCGTCTGGGCGCCGGGCTCGTCGCAGGTCTCCGTCCGCGTTCGCGGGCTGGACCACCAGCTCGACGACACAGGCGAGGGTGTCCACGCCGGGACCGTCGAGGCATCGGAGGGCGACGACTACGCCTTCGTGCTCGGCGGCGGCCCGCCCCTGCCGGACCCGTGCTCGCGCTTCCAGCCGCGCGGGATCAGAGGGCCTTCCCGGGTCGTCGATGTTTCGCGTCTTCGGATCGCGCCCGGACCGGAGCTGCCGCTGCAGGAGCTCGTGCTCTACGAGGTGCACGTCGGGGCGTTCACTCCCGGCGGCACGTTCGCCGACGTGATCCCGTACCTCGAACGGCTGAGGGGCCTGGGGGTGACGGCGGTCGAGCTGATGCCGGTGGCGACGTTCCCGGGCGAGCGCGGCTGGGGCTACGACGGGGTGTACACCTACGCCCCGCATCCGGCGTACGGCGGCCCTGAAGGCCTCGCGCGGCTCGTCGACGCCGCGCATCGTGCGGGGCTGGGCGTCGTGCTCGACGTCGTCTACAACCACATCGGGCCCGGGTCCGAGGCGATCGGAGCGTTCGGCCCGTACTTCACCGACCGGCAGCGAACGTTCTGGGGCGACGCGATCGACTACTCGCAGCGCGGCGTGCGCGAATGGGCGATCCAGAACGCGATCATGTGGACACGCGACTACCGCATCGACGGACTGCGGCTCGACGCGGTGCACGCGGTGTTCGACGACGAGTCACCGGTGCACGTGCTGCGTGAGCTGCGCGACCGGGTCGAGGGGCTCGTCATCAGCGAGATGGGCCACTATGACCCTCGGCCGCTCGAGGAGTGGGGGCACGACGCAATGTGGCTCGACAACCTGCATCACGAGCTGCACGTGCTCCTGACCGGCGAGCACGACGGCTACTACGCGGCGTTCGGTTCCATCGACGGGGTGGTGCGCGAGCTGACCAGGCCTACGCCCGAGCGGCTGGTCGTCGCGGCGCAGAACCACGACCAGATCGGCAACCGTGCGCTCGGTGACCGGCTGCCGCCGGAGGCGCACCGCGTAGCCTTGGCGATCGTGCTGTTCTCCCTCTCGACGCCGCTGCTCTTCATGGGCGAGGAGCACGACGAGCGCGCGCCGTTCCAGTTCTTCACGGATCACATCGACCCGTTCATCGCCGATGCGACCCGTGAGGGGCGCAAGCGCGAGTTCGCGGACTTCTCGGCGTTCGCGGGCACCGAGCCGCCCGACCCGCAGGCGGCCTCCACCTTCGAGTGCTGCCGGATCTCGCACCGTGCGCCGGATCCCCTGTACGCCGAGCTCGTCCGGCTGCGGCGGGAGCTGCCGCGCCGCCTCGAGGCGGCCGTCGACGGTCGTGTGCTGACGCTCCGGCGCGGCAGCGCGACCCTGGTCGCAGACTTCGACGCGCAGACGGTGGAGCTCTCCACGTGAGTCGCCGCGTCTGGCCCGGTCAGGCGTTTCCCCTCGGTTCGGAGTGGGACGGCGACGGGACGAACTTCTCTCTCTTCTCCGAGAACGCGGCCCGTGTCGAGCTCTGTCTCTTCGACGAGCACGGGGGCGAGGAGCGCATCGAGCTTCGCGAGCGGACGGCGTTCAACTGGCATTGCTATCTCCCCGGCGTCGGCCCGGGCCAGCACTACGGCTACCGCGTCCACGGGGCGTACGACCCGAAGACCGGCAAGCGGTTCAACGCCGCGAAGCTGCTCATCGACCCGTACGCGAAGGCGATCGACGGGGCCGTCGACTGGCGCGCAGCGAACACGCTGCCCTACGTGCCGGGGGGCGGCCAGGACGCCGACCTGACGATCGACGAGACCGACTCCGCGCCGGCGATCCCGCGGTCGGTGGTCATCGACCCGACCTTCGACTGGGAGGACGACGACTGGGCGCGGCCGCGAACGCCCTGGCACGAGACCGTGATCTACGAGCTGCACGTCAAGGGGTTCACCAAGCTGCGCGAGCAGGTGCGCGACGATCTCCGCGGGACGTACGGCGGACTGGCGAGCGGCGGCGCCATCGACTACCTCAAGTCACTCGGTGTGACCGCCGTCGAGCTGCTGCCGATCCACCACATCGTCGACGAGGGCTTTCTCCACGACCGCGGCCTCACGAACTACTGGGGCTATTCGACGATCGGCTATCTCGCGCCGCACTCGCTGTATGCGGCGACGACCGACCAGGTCCGCGAGTTCAAGGGCGTGGTCAAGGCGCTGCACCGCGCCGGGATCGAGGTGATCCTCGACGTCGTCTACAACCACACGGCCGAGGGCAACCACCTCGGCCCGATGCTCAGCTTTCGCGGTGTCGACAACCAGAGCTACTACCGGCTCGTGCCCGACGATCCTCGCTTCTACATGGACTACACCGGGACGGGGAACACGCTCAACCCGGTGCACCCGACGGTGCTGCGGCTGATCATGGACTCGCTGCGGTACTTCGTCACCGAATGCCATGTGGACGGGTTCCGCTTCGATCTCGCCTCGGCGCTCGCACGCGAGTTCTACGAGGTCGACCGGCTCTCCGCCTTCTTCGACATCATCCACCAGGACCCGATCCTGTCGCAGGTGAAGCTGATCGCCGAGCCGTGGGACGTCGGGCCGGGCGGTTACCAGGTCGGGAACTTCCCGATCCTCTGGTCGGAGTGGAACGGCATCTACCGCGACACGATGCGCGACTTCTGGCGCGGACGGGCGCCGTTGCGCGACTTCGCATCCCGGTTCGGCGGGTCGGCCGACCTCTACCAGACCGACGGACGCCGTCCGTTCGCGTCCGTGAACTTCATCACCGCCCACGACGGGTTCACGCTGCGCGATCTCGTCTCGTACAACGACAAGCACAACGAGGCGAACGGGGAGGAGAACCGGGACGGCACCGACGACAACCGCTCCTGGAACTGCGGCGTCGAAGGCGACACGGACGATCCCTCGGTGAACGCGCTCCGCGCGCGCCAGCAGCGCAACCTCCTCGCCACGCTTCTGCTGTCGCAGGGCGTCCCGATGCTGCTCGGCGGCGACGAGATCGGACGCACGCAGCGCGGGAACAACAACGCGTGGTGCCAGGACAACGAGCTCTCCTGGATCGACTGGGCCGCCGGCGACGAGGAGCTGCTCGCGTTCACGCGCCGGCTGATCGAGCTGCGCCGCGCGCACCCGGTCTTCCGCCGGACGAAGTTCTTCGACGGCACCGGGGAGCAGCTCCCCGATGTCTGGTGGATGCGTCCGGACGGACGCCGGATGACGCGCCGCGACTGGGACAACACCGAGTCGCGGGCGATCGGGATCTTCCTGAACGGCGACGAGCTCGGAGCCGAGACGCGCCACGGCGAAGAGGTGCGTGACGACTCGTTCCTCATGCTCTTCAACGGCTTCTTCGAGGAGATCACGTTCCGCCTGCCGGCCCGGCGGTTCGGCACGCACTGGGAGCTCGTCCTCGCGACCGGGAACTGTGCGTGCGACCGACCCGTCCCAGGGGGCGACGTCGTGGTCGAGTCGCGCTCGATCGCGCTGTTCCGCCGGGTGTGAGGGCCACCTATCGCCTTCAGCTGACGCCCGAGTTCGGGTTCGCCGAGGCGCGCGAGCTCGTTCCCTATCTGCGCGACCTCGGCGTCTCGCACCTGTATCTCTCGCCCGTCCTCCAGGCGCGGGAAGGCTCGCAGCACGGATACGACGTCGTCGACCCCCGCCACGTCTCCGAGGCGCTCGGCGGCGAGCAGCAGCTGCGGCAGCTCGCGGCTGCCGGGCTCGGGGTGATCCTCGACATCGTCCCGAACCACATGGCGGCCGTCGACGAGAACCCGTTCTGGTGCGACCCCGAGCTGCGCCAGATGTTCTTCGACGTCGACCTCCGCACGGGATTCCATCGCCGCTTCTTCGACGTCGGCGAGCTCGGCGGCGTCAAGCAGGAGGAGTGGGAGGTGTTCTGGGCGACTCACGCCAAGGTGATCGAGCTCGTCCGTGACGGCGTCGTCGACGGTGTCCGTGTCGATCATCCCGACGGGCTCGCGAACCCCGCGGAGTATCTGGCGCGCCTGCGTGATGCCGGCGTCGAGCACGTGTGGGTGGAGAAGATCCTCGAGCCGGGTGAAGAGCTTCGTGCGTGGCCGGTCGAGGGAACGACCGGCTACGAGTTCCTGAACGACGTGCTCGCGCTGTGCGTGAACGCGGAGGCCGAGGAGGCGTTCACGAACCTCTACGCGGAGTTCACGGGCGACTCGCGCCGCTTCGAGGACATCGCGACGCTCGCAAAGCTCGAGGTGGCGGTCAACATCTTCGAGCCGGAGCTGCGCCGCCTGCACCAGGAGGTGACCCTCGAGAACCTGCCGCTCGCACTCGCGTCCTTCCACGTGTACCGGACCTACATCGAGCCCTATGCCGGCCGCCTCGACGAGCTCGACCGCGTCGAGATCGGCCGGGCGAACGTCAGCGAGGAGCTGAGGCGCATCCTCTTCCTGCAGGAGCCCGGGAACGAGGAGTTCGTCGTTCGCTTCCAGCAGACGACGGGGCCCGTGACGGCGAAGGGGATCGAGGACACCGCGTTCTACCGCTACTTCCGGCTCGCGGCACTCAACGAGGTCGGTGGAGACCCGGCGCGGTTCGGCCTGAGCATCGCCGGGTTTCACGAGGCGAATGCGGCTCGCGCAGCCCGGTTTCCCCTACAGCTGCTCACGACCTACACGCACGACACGAAGCGGTCGCCCGACGTGCGGTCCCGCATCGCAGCGCTCTCCTGGTTCGCCAAGGTGTGGGCGGCGCGCGTGCGCGCCTGGCACGACGCGCTCGGCGGCCTCGACGATCGGCGCGAGGAGCTGCTCGTCTACCAGACACTGGTCGGTGCGCTGCCGATCGAGCGGGAGCGGCTCGATGCGTACCTCGTCAAGGCACTGCGCGAAGGCAAGGTCAACACGAGCTGGCTTGCTCCGAACGAGCCGCACGAGCGAGCGGTTCAGGAGTTCGCCGCGCGGGCGGCCGAGCTGCTCGCGCGGGATCCGTTCCTCGAGCAGGTGCGCGAGGCCGGTCGCAGGCTGGCGCTCGCCCAGCTCCTCCTCAAGCTGACCTCGCCCGGTGTGCCCGACATCTACCGCGGCGACGAGCTCGAGGATCTCTCACTGGTCGACCCGGACAACCGGCGGCCGGTCGACTGGGCCGCGCGGCGAATTGCGTTGCGCCGTCTCCAGCAGGGCGGGGCGCCCGATCGCGCGACCGCCAAGCTGTATGTCACCTGGCAGGCTCTCCGGCTTCGTGCCGAGCGGCCCGAGGCGTTCGCCGGCTCGTACGAGCCGGTCGACGCGGGGCGTGGTGTCTGCGCCTTCGTCCGCGGCGGCGAGGTGCTCGTGGCGGCGGCCGTCCAGCCGGGCGCGTCGATCGAGCTGCCTGCCGGGTGGTGCGATCTTCTTGGCATCGAGGGGCTTGCACTGGCTAGGCTCGCCTCGGGGTCGGGGTGCCGCAGCCCCGGCCCCACCTAGCTCTGCGCGTGGCCGTCGACCTCACCGAGACGAAGCGCGTCGCCCACGAGGTCTGACGACCCGGACGAGCTGGCGCTCCTCGGGTTGCTGATGGACTAGGAGGCGCCGGGCGTCTTTGCGGTTTCGCGTACGCTCCGGGCCGTGGCCGAGGCCGTTCATCCGGCAATGCAGCTCGAGTGGGACACGCCGCTCTACCAGCAGGCGCTGACCCAGCTCGATCACGCGCTCGAGCTCGCCGAGGTGCCCGACTTCGTCGCCAAGAGGCTGCGCGGCCCGGAGCGCGCGGTGATCCTGACGCTGCCGGTGCAGATGGACGACGGCACGTACTCGATCTTCCCGGCCTACCGGGTCCAGCACTCCTCGGTCCTGGGGCCGACCAAGGGCGGTGTGCGCTACGACCTGGCAGTCGACCTGGGTGAGTGCGCCGCGCTCGCCATGTGGATGACCTGGAAATGCGCTTTGCTGCGCCTGCCGTACGGCGGTGCGAAGGGCGGGGTGCGCTGCGACGCGCGCAACCTGTCGCAGGGCGAGCTCTCGCGCATCACCCGCCGCTTCACCGCCGAGCTCGCGCCGTTCATCGGCCCCGAGCTCGACATCCCGGCGCCCGACATGGCGACGAACGAGCAGACGATGGCCTGGATGATGGACACGTACTCGATGCAGAAGGGCTACGCCGTGCCGGAGATCGTCACCGGCAAGCCGGTGTCGATCGGCGGCTCGCTGTTCCGCCACGAGGCCACGGGTGCGGGTGTCGTGATGTGCGTCGAACGTGCCTGCGAGCGCCTGGAGTGGAACCTGGCCGAGCAGCGCTGTGTCGTGCAGGGCTTCGGCAACGTGGGCGGAATCGCCTCGACCGAGCTGCACGAGCGCGGCGCGCGTGTGATCGCCGTCTCGGACATCTCGGGGGGCGTGCTCGCGCCGGACGGGCTCGACATCCCGACGCTGCACGGGTACGTCGCCGAGCACGGCTCCCTCGAGGGCTACGAGAGCGGCGTCGAGCGGATCACGAACGAGACGCTGCTCGAGCTCGAGTGCGACATCCTCGTGCTCGCCGCGCGCGAGGATCAGGTCACGAGCGCGAACGCCGGCAACCTTCGCTGCAAGCTCGTCGCGGAGGGCGCGAACGGGCCGACCTCGAACGAAGGCGACCGGATCCTCGCCGAGCGCGGCATCCCGGTGCTGCCCGACATCCTCGCGAACGCCGGTGGGGTCACGGTCTCGTACTTCGAGTGGGTCCAGGATCTCGGACGGCTCTTCTGGGACCGCGACGAGATCCGCCGCCGGCTCGCGGACAAGATGTCGGACGCGTTCGATCGGGTCTGGGACGTCGCGCAGGAGCGGGGCATCCTGCTCCGCGACGCGGCGCTCGTCGCGGCGATCCACGAGGTCTCCGCCGCGCTCGAGGCGCGCGGGGTCTATCCGTAGGCCGATGTCCGAGCAGCTCGTCAAGGACGCGATGGTCTCGGAGCCCCTCGCCCTCGACGCGTCCGCGTCGGCGCAGGCGGCGGGCGAGGCCCTCGTGCGACCGGACGTGCGAGCGGTCTTCGTCTGCGACGAAGGGACGCTCGTCGGCGTGATCACGCGGAAGACGCTCGTGCGGGAGGTGGTGGCGCCGGGGCTCGATCCGACGGCGACGACGCTCGGCGCGATCGCCGAGCCCCCGAACGCGACCATCGACGCATCGGCCGTGCTCGCGGACGCGTTCGCGTATCTCGAGGAGCACGACTACGAGCGTGTTCCGGTCGTCGACGACGGAAAGCTCGTCGGCGTTCTGTCACGCGCGGTCGTTCAGCGCCGGCTGGCCGAGGACGAAGAAGTGTCAGACACCGAGGGTGCCTAGGCCGCAAGGCTGGCGGGCAACGTCTCCGCGATGAGGGTCTGCAACGCCTCGCGGAGCCCCGTGCGGACGTCGTCGTCGGCGAGTTCGCCCTCGTCGTCGAGCTTCTCGTGCGCGTGACCGACGGACAGCTCGGCTTCGGTGACGCGCGCGCCCATCGCTCCGAGCACCTTGCGGAGCTCGGCGGCCGCCCAGACCCCTCCGAACGCTCCAGCACTGGAGCTGATCACGGCGACGGGCTTGTTGCGGAAGGCGTTCGTCGCGAGTGGGCGTGAGCCCCAGTCGAGTGCGTTCTTGAGGGCGCCCGGGACGGAAGAGTTGTACTCCGGCGTGGCGAAGAAGACTGCGTCGGCCTCGCGCACCAGCTCGCGGAACGCCGCCGGGGCCGCCGGAGCGGGGAAGACGTCGTCGTCCTGGTCGTAGGGCGGCATGCTCTTCAGCCCGTCCCAGAGAACGACGTCGACGCCCTCCGGCGCCTCCTCGCGCAGTGCGCGAAGGAGGGCCGTCGAGTTCGAAGCGTCTCTGAGCGAGCCGCTGATCGCGAGGACGCGCATCGTCTACGCCTCCTGGGCGACCAGGGTGAGATCCGCCTTGAGGGTGACCTCGTTGGAGAGCGCCGGCTCACCGTTCGGGAGCGGCATGTTCCAGTTCATGTCGAACTTCGTGCGATCGACCGTGGTCTCCAGCTTCAGTCCGACGCGGGTGGCGCCGAAATGATCGACCGCAGGACCGACGATCGTGCCCTTCAGCACGGCCGGGCGGGTGATGCCCTTGATCGTGATCTCGCCGTCGATCTCGACCGCGTCGCCGTTGCGCTCGAGCGCGCCGGCGAAGCCGACGACCGGATGGCGCTCGGCGTCGAAGAACTCGGGGGAGAGCAGGTGCGCCTGGAGGTTCTCCTCCTGGATCTGGATGCTCTCGATGCGCGCCGAGCCGGCGAGCGTGCCGTCGGCGAGCGTGGCGTCGAAGTCGGTGACCCGGCCGCCGAACGTCGCGACCGCGTAGGGAACCTCGAAGGCGACGCTGGAGTGGACGGTGTCCGCCTGGAACGTCCCGGCCGGAATCTCCGTCTGCGTGTGGGTGGTGGTGGTGCTCATTGCCGTGCCCTCCTCTGATACTTGATGACGCAAGTAGTTTAGCACGGGAAAGTTGCGAGCGCAAATATCTCTCTCAGCAGCAGGTATAGGCCCCCGGGGGCGCCTCGCCTTCGGTCGGCTCCGGAAGAGCGGCTGCCTCCAGAGCCACGCCGTTCAGGAGGTCGCGGGGGGAGGGGGCAATCCGGTCGAGGCCGAGGTGGAGGAGCACCTCACGGACGATCAGCACCCCGGCGGCGATCACGTCGCTGCGGTCAGGCTGGAGGAGGCGCGCGCGGCGCTCGGCGTCGGTCGAGGCGCGCAGCCAGGTCAGCACCCCGTCGATGCCGGCGAGCGTCACGGCGTCGAGAGCCGCCAGTTCGGCCGTCGTCCCGTCGACGCCCAGCACCCGTTCGCCCGCGAGCTCCGGCAGCTGCGCCCTGATCTCCGCGGCGGCAGCGTCCCAGTCGCCGCCGTGGCGCTCGGTCAATCGGACCGAGCCGATGTCGAGGCTCCGCCGGAATCCCTCGGTGATCAGCTCCGTCGACCCGCCGCCGACGTCGATCACGACGGTGCCCGGCTCGAGCGGTCCGACCCCGAGCAGCGTCATCGCCGCCTCCTCGTCGCCGGAGAGCAGCCGGGTCGCGAACCCGTACGACCACTCGACCTCCCCGAGGAAGGCCTCGCCGTTCTCCGCGTCCCGGACGGCGCTCGTCGCGACCGCCAACGTGCGCTCGGCGCCGAGCTGCTCCAGGTCGCGGCGGTACTCGGCCAGCACGTTCCGCACGCGGGCCACGGGCACGGGCAGGAGGCGGCGGCGCGCGTCGACGCCCTCGCCGAGCCGGGTGATGCGCGTCCTGCGCAGCAGCTCCTCCATGCGGCCGTCCTCGACGTCCGCGACGAGCAGCCGTGTGGCGTTCGTCCCGAGATCGATCGCGCCGACGCGCGTCACTTGGTGGGCACGACGCTGCGGAAGCGGTCGAACGTGCCCTTCGCTTCGGCTGCAGCGGCACGCAGAACCGCGAGCTGCGCAAGCGACGTCTTGAGGTGCTCGGTCGCCCGCGTCAGTCGCTCCTGGTTTGCAGTGAGCGCCGCGGAGCGCTCCTCCGCCGTGGTCGTCAGGCGCAGGACGGTGTCGAGCGCCGTCTCGGCCTTGGCCGAGAAGGAACGGAAGGTGCGCCACAGGCGCAGTCCGCGCACGGCGACCACCACCGACGACGTGACGACGGCGACCACGAGGAAGACGAGCGCGATCCAGGCTGCGTCGGCCACGGTGGCATCGTAACGAGTCATCGGTTTCTGGCTTGGAAAGAGGCTTTCTCGCCGGTCCGGGCGGAGCTTTCGTTCCGGGACGGTGCTACAATCCTGGCTGCGTCGCGGGGTGGAGCAGTCAGGTAGCTCGCCGGGCTCATAACCCGGAGGTCGCAGGTTCAAATCCTGCCCCCGCTACCTCACAGAACAGAAACCCCTGCTGTTGCGGGGGTTTCTGTCGTTTTCGCTCGATGCCCTCCATTCTGAACCCGCGACCGCCGGCGTCACGTGCGGAATGCTTCTCCGGCGGCGTGCGTATCGAAGAACTCGCGGAAGCGGCTGATCTTGCCGTCGCGGAAGGTGATGACGTGGACGAAGTCGGACGTGTATCTGCGCCCGGTTGCCTTGGCGAGGCATTCCATGTATCCGACGACGGCGACGTGGTCGTCGTCGGCGATGAAGGTGCGCGGCTCGAGCACGAGGATCTCTTCGGCCTCCTTCCCGATGTTCAGCCACTCGAGGAAGCCTGCGTGGCCGTGTCGCGTTCCTCCGGCAGGGTTGTACGGGTTCTCCGGCTCGCCCCATTCGACGTCCTCGGTCAGCATGGCGAGGATCGTGTCGAAGTCGCGGCGGCCGAAGGCGTGGTACAGCTCCCGCGCGGTATCGGCGGTCGTCACGTGAACTCCTTCCCGCAGTCGGGTCACATGCTGGGTACCCGTTCGCTGGCGAGACGCGAGGCTAGCACCACGTTTCACGCTCCGGATGGTGGTTCTGCTCCGACGATCTCGGCAAGATCAGGGCGAACGTGGGAGCGACCTCGGGTTTAGACTCACGTGAGTGGCGTCGGCGTTTGCTCTCCTCGCACTTGTTGCCACGCTCGCGTGCGTGGCGGCCCTGATCTGGGTGCACCTGTTGCCGACCGGCTACCGCCCGGTGCGGAACGCGGTCAGTGACTACGGGGTCGGGAGGTACCGCGCCTTCTACCGGGCGCAGACGACGGCGAATGCGATTGCAGCGATCTTCCTCGCCGGCGCACTGGGCTCGGGCGTCGACCCCGCGCCGCGTCGGGTGATCGTGCTTCTTCTCGTCCTTGCAGCCGCCCGTCTCGTGATCCCGTCGTTCCCGACCGACATCGACAGAGGAGCGCCCACGTCGACGGGCCGGGTGCATGTCGTGCTCGCCGGCGTCGCGTTTGCTTCGGTTGCCTGGGCTGCGGCGGCGCTTCCGGACAGGGTCGACTGGCCGGGCATCCACGGGTTGCTTGTCGCTCTCGGCTGGGTGGTGGTCGCGACAGCGATCGCGTGCGGACTGGCGATGACGAGGGTGTTGCATGCACTCATGGAGCCGATCTTCGGGCTGATCGAGCGCTGCTTCTACGCCGCGATGATCACATGGTTCCTCGTCGTGTCGGTCGAGCTGATCTAGCCTGATCGTGCGCGCCGGGAGGCGTTGCCGCAGCCGGTAGACATCCGGGGTGGAGGGCAGCGTTGCCGGTGGTCGGCGCGATCGGTCGGGCTACCTCGCTGCCGGCTTCTTCGCCAGAGTGCGTGACGGCCTCGACCCAGCGCGACTCGGCTCAGAGAATGCGACCTGCGACGAGCAGGCGTCGCTCCGAGCCTTCGTCACTCATCCCAGGAAGGGGTTGTAGCAAGCCTGCGCGCGTGGTGGAGTGGCAGGCGTGTGGCTAGAACGGCATCGGATCGAGAGCCTCGGCGATCTGCCAATCGGAGAAGCGGTTCGCAAGCTCGCCGCGGGCCAAGAGCCAGTCCTCTCCAGACGCCGCGACCAAGGCATCCACCGCGACGTCGCCAGATCGGATCGTGTACCCCCAGCGGAATCCGACCACCGGCGCCAAAACGCGCGTCATCAGGCGATCGGGTGATGCCGTAAGGAACGTCCGCGCGACCCATTGCACCTCGCGGTGAGTCGTCGACGGCGCGTCGAACATCGTCGGCTTGAACCCGAAACTGAGGTACGGAAAGCCCGTTCCGATGAGTTGCGGAGCCACGTCGACCATAGCCTCGGCCGGTTCGTCTGAAACGGACATCCAAACGACCTGCACCCAGCCAAGAATGGCTGCGTATCCATCGCCGTCGTAGGCGACATCAGCAGAGACGACAGGAAATCCGCGGGCAGCCTCCCAGGGCGACTCGAGACCCAGAAGGTCGTACCCCCAGTGCGCGGGATCACGGTTCTCGCCATATCGTACGGTGACCCGGCCCGCCCTGTCCGACAGGTAAAAAGGGATCGTCCAAACCCTCATCGGAGACATCCTGCACGACTGTCGCCGCCGTCGCCTGCGCGAGGCCCGCACGCCCGACCTGGAGGGAGGGCTGGGAATCGAGATTCGAGTTGCCGCCGCGAGCATCCGCTGCGTCGAGGAGCATCAGGCGTTCCGGAGGAGCGCTAGACGCACGAAGACCCTGCAAACGGCGAACCTCCTCGATTCGGCACCCGGTCGCAGGAAGTGGGTTGTAGCAGGCCCCCGCTACACAGAAAGGGCCTGCGTTTGCGTGCCTTTTCTGTGTCCGGAGTAGTGCCCTTCTATCGTCGGAGCCGGATGTCCAACGCTGCGGTGGTCTGGCCGAGGTAGCGGAAGGCCACGGTGCCGTGGCTTCCGCGGTAGCTGCCGGTGCCGCCGGCGACGGCGAGGGTGCTGCTCGGGGCGGTGTGACTGATGCGGCCGCTGACGAAGATCGTGCCGTCGGTGAGGCCGAGGTCGAAGGTGGCGTGGTCGGCGCTGCGACTGAGGATCGTCCAGACGCCGCCGAGTCGGCCGACGGGCTTGTGGCTTCCCCGGTCGAGGAGGCGGCCGCTCGAGAGGAAGTAGTCGCCGGGGCTGTAGCCCTTGCGGTTGAGGTCGACGTAGGTGCTCTTGGTGCCGGGCAGTTCGAGGTGGAGCATCGTGGCGGGCGTCGCGTGGGCGGCGGCCGGGGCGAGGGCGGCCGCGGCGAGGGCTGCGAGGAGGATGCGTGTGCGCATCGTGTGGGTCTCCTTTGCGTCTTCGGTTAGCTGCCGGCGGCGGTGCGGCGACGGCGGAGGTTCTGGGCCAGCGTCGTGAGCGCGAGCACGATCAGGACGAGCGTGCAAGCAAGACCGCCGAGCCAGCCGATCCCACCGAGGACGTACTTGGGGCCGTGGTGGGCGTTCTTGAGTGCGGGGATGCCGCTGAGGGCGAAGAGGGCGACGTTGAGGGCGAAGAGCGCCGCGAGCGTCGTGTAGCGATTGGGCATCGTGTCTCCTTCGGGTCGCTGCGTGACCCTCACGACGCTACGGCCCTACTCTCCCGGTGTCGTCGTCTGGCGGCCCGATCTTCGTGCCGACACGGGTGGATCTTCCGCGGCACTCGTCTCGACCGGGCGATGGAGGCAAGATCGGCCGTGAGGTCGAGTGACGGCGGCGGGGCGATCCGTCAGGCTAAGGCGATGCGTTTTCGTTCGCTGCCGCCGCGTCTCGATCTCCTGCTCGGTGCGGCGGTCGGCGTGCTCGCGCTCGTCGAGGTCGCGGCGGACAGCCTCGCCCCCTACGCGGTGAGCGTCACGTTCGCGCTCGTGCAGGCGGCGGCGGTGGTCTGGCGCCGCCGCGCCCCGCTCGCCGCGGTCTCGGTGGCGACCGGGGCGATGTTCGTGCAGACGGCGGCGGGCGTCTCGCTGCACAAGCCAGTGATGCCGATCGTGGTCGGTCTGATCACGGTCTATTCGGTCGCCGAGTACGAGCCGCTCGAGCGGGCGGCGGCCGGGCTGGCGGTCGCGCTTGCCGGCTCGCTGGGGGCGATCCAGCTCGCCCAGGCGAACGGCGAACGCTACGGCATGACCGACCGGCTGTTCGTCTCGCTCTTCATCGTCGCGCCGTGGATCGTCGGCGGGCAATGCACGGGCGCACGCTCGAAGCGGCCGAGCAAGCTGCGCGGGCGGAGTCGCTCGAGCGCGAGCAGCAGCTCGCCGTCGAGGAGGAGCGTGGACGGATCGCGCGTGAGCTCCATGACGTGATCGCGCACTCGCTCGGAGTAATCGTCGTCCAGGCCGGCGCGGGGGAGCGCGTGGCCGGGCGAAGCCCGGAGCAGGCGGAGGAGGCGCTGCGCTCGATCCAGGAGATCGGCCGGCAGGCGCTGGGCGAGATGAGTCGCCTCGTCGGTGTGCTGCGCCACGGCGGGGAGGAGGTGGGGTTGCAACCGCAGCCGGGGCTCGAGCGGCTCGAGGAGCTGCTCGAGCAGACGCGGCAGGCGGGGCTGGCGGTCGAGCTGACGGTCGAGGGTGGCCCGGCGAGGCTGCCGCCGGGCGCCGACCTCTCTGCCTACCGGATCGTGCAGGAGGCGCTGACGAACGCGCGCAAGCATGGCGGCAGCCGTGTTGGCGTCGCGCTCTGCTACGGCCAGGACGAGCTCATGATCGAGGTCGTCAACGACGGCGGCGGCGGTGAGCGCAACGGCGCCGGTGGCGGCCACGGCCTGATCGGCATGCGCGAGCGCGCCGCCCTGTACGGCGGCACGCTCGAGGCAGGCCCGCAACTCGATGGCGGCTTCGCCGTTCGCGCGACGATGCCCCTGCGGAGCCGCGGATGATCCGGATCGTGCTCGCTGACGACCAGGAGCTCGTGCGCGCCGGTTTCCGGATGATCCTCGAGGGTGAGGACGACTTCGATGTCGTCGGCGAGAGCACCGACGGTACCGCCGCGGTCGAGCTGGTCAAGGGCGAGCGGCCGGACGTCGTGCTGATGGACATCCGCATGCCGGGTCTCGACGGCATCGAAGCGACACGCCGGATCGCGGCCGCCGGATCGGGCGCGCACGTGCTCGTGCTAACGACCTTCGACCGCGACGAGTACGTCTATCGCTCATTGGAGGCAGGCGCGGCCGGGTTCCTGCTCAAGACCGCCCCGCCCGCCCGCCTGATCGAGGCGGTGCGGACGGTCGCCGCCGGCGAGGCGCTGCTCGCCCCCTCGATCACCCGCCGGTTGATCGAGAGCTACCTCCGCCGGCCACGCCCGGAAGCGCAGGCCCGCCTCGACGCCCTCACCCGGCGCGAGCTCGAGGTCCTGCGCCTGCTCGCCGACGGGCTTTCCAACGCGGAGATCGCAAAGCGGCTCGTCGTCAGCGACACGACCGTGAAGACGCACGTCAACCACGTTCTCTCGAAGCTCGCGCTCCGCGACCGTGTCCAGGCCGTCATCTACGCCTACGAATCGGGGCTCGTCCAGCCGGGAGCCCGCCCGCCGCAGTGAGCCATAGGCCCAGAACACACACGCCTTCGGATTCCGGCCGCACTCCGCCTTGGACGCGGCGCGGCGTGTGGTCAGGGGATTCCGTCCAGACCCCGCCCCCGCTATGGCGACAGCTAGGCCGAGAGTTAGGGAGTTTCGACCCGTTCGAGCTCCCGCTCTCAGCCCGGCGTCGCTCCTTCTTCTGGCTCTTGGGCGGGTTCTGAATCCAGGCCGAAACGGAACGCGACCTAGAAGTAAGCGACGGTCAAACCGCGTCGTCGGCAGCAAGAAGTGAGAACATGACGCTGTCACGGCGACCTTCGCGAGTCGGCGCCCAGGAGCGCAGCAGCCCCTCACGCTGGAAGCCCGCCCGTTCGGCGACCGCCTGAGAGCGGAGATTGTCGGGAAGGGTCGTCAGATGCAACCGTTCGATCCGCAGCGACTCGAACGCCCACCCCGCAACGAGGCGAAGCGCGGTGGTCGCGACGCCCCGGCCGCGGGCTGCCTTGCACAGCCAGTAGCCGACTCCCGCCAGCCCGGAGTCAGTCGCGCTCCGGTGAAGCGTGATCAATCCCAGACCCTGGCCGTGCTCGCTGTCGGCGATCACGAAGCACGCATCGCTCCCTTCGGCCCAGCCAGTCTTCGTGTGCTCGACGAACAAGCGTGCGTCCTCTTCCGTGTAGGGATGGGGAAGAATCGGAATCCAGCGACTCAGCTCCCGATCAGCGCACGCCTCGGCGATCCAGGGCACATCACCTGCCGCGGGCAGGCGCAAGACAGTGCCATCAGCCGACAGGGGAGGATCTGGGAACGTCAGCGGCATCCGCCCACGATACGACGTCCGCCGCAGGCCGCGCACGGTTTTCAACTCGGTGAGGTCCGATGGGGCGTCGGGATCATCCACTGAAAACCGCCCGCTCAGGCCCGGAACGGCTCGGCTGGCTGAGTGAATCCTCGGAGTCCGCCTTGCGGGCTGCGTTGCGGGCGGCTGCGCCTTCAACTCGCAGATCTGCCGATCGCTCTTGAGGGCTCACCCGACCTCAGCAACCCGACCTTCGCTTCGAGCCGCGCGACTGTCGGTGAACGCATCTTTGCCAAGTTCGCCTTCTCAGAGCCGACAGCTGTCCGCATCTGGCGCGGGGCGCAGGTGCTAGACCTGCTCGGCAACCAGCTGGGACTGCCCGTGCCGAAGCTGATCGCGGTGAGCTGCAACCCGGCCTTCTCGGCGACCGAGTTGATGCGCGGCGGCGGGCCGCTCAGCTACAAGGCCGTCGCGGCGTCTGCGCCCGATCGGATCGCGCAACTCGCGGCTCACCTCGCGGGCTTCCTCTCCCAGCTCCACGCCCCTGACACCCTGGCGCGCGTCCGCGATCGGCTCGACGGTCTGCCCCGGTTGCCCGAGCAGGGTCTTCATGTCTCGACGGATCAGCTGCGTGCGCGCTTCGTGTCGATGATCGAGCCGCACCAACGGTCAATGGTGACCCGCTGGTGCGACTGGATCGACGACCAGCTCGCCTCGCCACCTGAAACGGTCTTCGTGCACGGTGACTTCCACCCCTACAACCAGCTCTGGGATCTTGACGAGCCGCGTCTCCTTGCAGTCCTGGATTTCGAGACCAGCGGACTCGCCGAGCCCGAGTTCGATTTCCGCGTCCTTCCCGTCTTCGGGCCTGGGGTCGCCTTGCTTGTCTCGACGGTGGAGTGCTACGAGGCGATTGCCGGGCGCGAACTCAGTCTGCCGCGAATCATGGCCCTCCACCTCCTCAACTACTTCGGCGACGCACTCTGGCGCACCGAGGCGGGGGTTGCTCTTCCCGAGCCGGGAACTACGCCCTCTGAGTACGTCGAGGAGGCAGTAGGCCGCTTGGCCGCACTCGGCATCGAGCCATGACCGGTGCAGCCCCAGTCGCTGCTCAGAGGGAACAAGCGATGCGATCGTGACCGCGGCCTACAGTGAGACCGGTGCTCATTTCGGCCGCTCTGGAGGCTGTTCTCGCCGAACGCATGTCGGCTCTGCCTGACGGACGCGAACGGTTGACCGAGGCGTTGCGGTCGTGGAACCTGCGCGCAGTTGATGCCCTGTCTGGTGGCTACAACTCGCTGGTTCTGAAGGTCGAATCAGAGGGATCGCACGCCGTGCTGAAACTCGCCTCGAACCGTGCCTCGGCAGCTGCCGAAGCCGTGGCGCTGCGCTGGTGGGGCGACGGCACGGCGCCACGGGTCTTGCGGCACGATGAAGAGCTCGGCGCGCTGCTCCTCGAAATGCTGCACCCCGGCACGGCTCTCGCTTGGAACTCCGTCGAGGACAGCAAAGCTGTCGTGCCTCTGCTGCGTCGGCTGCACCAGCGCGACGCCGATCCGATGCTTCAGCTACCGCGGCTGATCGACGTCGTAGACGAGACGCTTGCGCTCCTGCGGGCGAACGCAGTGAGCAAGTGTGAGCTGGTGGACGCCGACCTCGCGCGTCGCGCACAACGGCTCCTCGACCAGCTCGCCTCTTCTGCCGACTCGCAGCGGCAGGTTGTTCTGCACGGCGACGCGGTCCCCGTCAACGTCCTGTGCGCTCACGACGGTCTGCGGATCATCGACCCCCGGGCGTGCATCGGCGATGCGGCCTACGACGCGGCGATCTGGTCGGTGTTCTCCGGCTACGGCCACGACGGGCTTGAGAACTGCACTCTTCTCGTCGACGAGCTTGGCCTCGACGAAGAACGGGTGCTCCGCTGGGCGTGGGCGCTCGCTGTCAGTCGCCTGCTCCAGATCGCAGACTCGCCCCACGTAGGTCATGCACCGCTCTGCGACTCTCTCCGGGTCTTCATCGCGGCTGCCTCATTCGACCTCGACGCCAGCTAGGCGCCAGGCACGTACCACCCACCCGCGGGGAGCACGTGCAAGGGGAAGTGGGCCGGGAAGCGCAAAAGCCAGTCGCAGAGCCACACAGCGGCTTCTCCGTAGCTGTCGCATGACGACAGAAGCAGTAGCTCTGGCAAGCTTTCGAGGCGTCCGAAAGGGCGCCTCGAACGTGCCAGGGTCGGTTCATGACCGACTCGTGTTCTACCGTTGCCCGTCGGCGACCTGAGGTGGCGCTGATGCACTCTGCAACCGCAAAGAAATGCGTCTCCTTCCTGGTGCTCGCAGTCACCGCGCTCGCGGCTGTCGCCGTGGCGGAAACGGCGTCTGGATCTGTGGCGGCCGCCGTGCGCGCAACAGAGCTGGTGGTGTTCGTCGCTCCAAGGACAGGAACTGTCGGTGCCCGCCTCGAGGTGGTCGGCCGGTCCGGACGTGTGCTGCGCGTGCTCTCGAAGGCGCACTACGGCACCTGGGGTCGCTGGTCGCCCGACAATGCCTCGATCGCCTGGGAAGATCCCACCGGCATCTCGGTTGCGGGCGCGGACGGGTCGAACCCGCGCCTGCTCGTTCCCGCGAACACGGGCTGTCGGAACTGCCGGCTGAGCTTCGTCTGGTCGCCCGACTCCCGTGCGCTGACGGTCGGCTCGGCCGGTGCGAAAGGTACCCAGCTTCGAGTCGTGCCGACCGACGGCAGCACTCCAACCGTGCTCGTCAGCTCGACCGACCCGACGCGTGTCCTCAGCCCGGCCTGGTGGACACCCGACGGCAAATCGCTCGTCTACAGCGATGCACACTCGAACGGCGCTTCGCTGCGGACGCTGACTCCGTCGACCGGAAAGATCGTCACGCTCTGGAGCACCGCGTCTGCGCAGGGGTTCAACGCGCCGTACATCTCACACGACCTTCGCTACTGGGCCTACGTCGAGGAGGTCGACCAGTACCACCAGCAGTTGCGTATCGTCGACAAGCAGACGGGGCACGAACGCCTCGTCGCCGGCGTCAACCCGAGGAACCTGAACAGCTGGTCGCCCGACTCGAAGGTGCTCGGCATCACCACAAGCGGCGGACAGATCCTCGCCGTCTCCCCGACGGGCGCGATCCTTCATCGCTTCGGGCCGGGAGAGCAGTTCGACTGGGGACGGGACAGCAACGAGCTCTTCATCTACCGGGCCAACTACAGCCAGATCTACGCGAGCGAGAACGACGCCCCGCCACGGCTGCTGCTCCGGCTGCCGAAGAACCGGTGGGTCGTCTCGCTGGATGCGAACTGATGCGCCCGAACCCGAATTGACGGCCGGGCGGTGGCGATGAGCGAGTGGATCATCACCGCGATTGCGATCGCGACGATCCTCGTTCTCGCGTGGCGCTGGGGTCGACGACGACGATGATCGGCCTTCGCGGTCTCAGCCGCCGGCGAGGAAGCGGGCCATGAGCTCGGCTGCCTCGCTGGTGGCCCTGATCTGTGGTCCGCGGCCTGTTGCGAGGTCGTCCTGGATCGACCGCAGGTGGCCGTAGAAGTCCTGCAGCCTCTTCGTCCGGTTACGGAGCAGCAATGCCGGGCTGGACCAGACCTGACTCGTAGGCGTAAACGACGGCGTGCACGCGGTCGCGGAGGTCGAGTTTGGCCAGCACGTTCGCGACGTGCGACTTCACCGTCGAGGGCTCGACCACCAGCTCGGCGGCGATCTCGGCGTTGGAGAGGCCGCGTGCGAGCAGCACGAGGACGTCCCGCTCGCGCCGCGTCAGCGACTCGAGCACGTCACTGTTGGCGGCCGGTTTCGCGAACTGCTCGATCAGGCGGCGTGTGCTGACCGGGGCGAGCAGCGCCTCGCCCGCGTGCACGGTGCGGACGGCGGCGACAAGCTGGTCGCGCGGCGCCGTCTTCAGGAGAAAGCCCGATGCGCCGGCGCGGAAGGCAGCCACCACGTAGTCGTCGAGGTCGAAGGTGGTGAGAATGAGCACTTTCGGCGCCGGGCTCTCCTCGGTGATGCGACGGGTCGCCTCGATCCCGTCCATCTCCGGCATGCGCACGTCCATCAGGATGACGTTGGGCTGCAGCTCGAGCGCGAGCTGGACCGCGGCTGCCCCGCCCTCGGCCTCGCCGACGACCGTCATGTCCGGCTCGGAATTGAGGATGAGCGCGAACCCGGCGCGGACGAGCGCCTGGTCGTCGGCGAGCAGGGCGGAGATCACGCTTCCGCTCCCAGCGGCAGCGTGGCGCGGACGAGCCACCCGCCTTCGGTGCGGCCCGCCTCGAGGCGCCCACCCCAAAGCGCAGCCCGTTCGCGCATTCCGACGAGGCCGTGCCCTCCGCCGTTCCCGTTCACGCTGCCGGTGCCGTCGTCGCGCACTTCGATCTCGACCGCCGCGGGCTGGTAGCGAACGGTCAGCTCGGCGCGCGCCGCGCCCGCGTGCTTGAGCGAGTTGGTCAGTGCCTCTTGCGCGATGCGATAGGCGGTCAACTCGAGCCCCGGAGGCAGCTGCGCCGGTGTTCCCTCGACATTCAGCTCGACCGGGAGGCCCGCCGCGCGGACGTTCGCAACCAAGTGCCTCAGTTCGTCGAGGCCGGGCTGCGGAGCCAGCGCGAGCCCGTCGCCGGACTGTCGCAGCACGCCGAGCAGACGCCGCATCTCGTCGACGGTCGCGCGTCCGGTCGTCTCGATCGCCTCCAGCGCCGAGCGCACGTGCGGCTGCTGCCCCTCGAGCACGCGTGCGGCTGCGCCAGCCTGAACGACGATCATCGACACGTTGTGCGCGATCACATCGTGCAGCTCCCGCGCGATCCTTCCGCGTTCGACCGCGACGGCCACCTCCGCCTGCAGCTCACGACTCTCGGCCAGCTCTCGGTTCGCCTGCTCGAGCGCCACGGCACGGCCACGCCATGCACGGATGATCCGACCCACGATCCACGCCGCGAACGTCCACACCACGACCGGAACCACATTTCCCGGAGCCTGGTGCAGGATCGCCGACGGCACCGCCCCCAGCGCAAGCGAGACGACGAGGGCGATCGTGGAACGGTGCTCGGAGGCATGTGCGCCGAGCGAGTAGTAGGCGACGACCATCGCCACGAACGGCTCGAAACCCGGCTGCCGCGGCGCCACGGCAGCCACGTCGATCAACGCGCCGACGAACACCAACGCGAGCACTGCGATCGGATAGCGGCGCCTCCACAGAAGCGGCGCAGAGATCAAGAACGCCGACAGGACCTCCAGCGCATGCGGCCCACCCCAGCCGCTCTGCGCCCGCGGGGTGAAGACGTCGATGAGCGACCCGAGCAGCATCGCCGCCGCGAGCAGTGCGTCACCGGCCCGCTGCCACCGCGGCTCGCGCGAAAGCGCCAGTGCACGCTCGAGCATGCGTTGAAACTAGCGCGGAAATCGCCGGAGCGCTTCCGCCGGACGGCGGAACTCGACTTCCACCTCGAGACGGACACGATTTCCACAGCACGGCCGACGACAGACGCGGCGACCGGTGCCAACCTGAGCTGCGTCACGTTCCAGAACTCGAAGGAGAGAGCCGTGAAGCTCACCGTCGCTCGCACGATCCCGTTCACGCTCGCCGTCGCCATCGCCGCGCTCGCAGTCAGCGGCATCGGCCGCTTCAAGGACGCCAAGCACGGAGTCGACCTCGTCGTCGGCGACATCGCCTGGTTCGGCTTCCTCATCGCCGCGCTCACCACCCTCGTGCTCACGGGAATCGCGGTCTACCGGCGCCGGCGCCGCGACAGCGCCTCCGCCGCTCACGCCTGACGCAGACCAGACAACCGCGCGGGCGCGACACGCGCCCGCGCGGTTTGGCGCTCCCATGACCAGAGCGATGCCGTGCCCTTCGGTCCCCTTCTTCCCGTTGGCTGGTCCTGCGCGAGACGGTCGACTGGCACGAGCAGAACCACCGCTCGCAAGCCGTGAGCCCTACGGCGCTATGGTGCGTGCATGTTCAAGCGTCTGCTCGAGTGGCTCGGGCTGAGAAAGCAGCCGCCTGACAGTGGAGTGCGGGAGCCGAGACGGCCGGTGCCGTCGGCCTCCGGCGGAGGGATCGCACTCGAACCGGACAAACGACGACTGAGACCGAGCCGGATCGCGCTCTGAATCTGGTCGGCGCGTTTCTCGGGAGGTAGGACAGTTCGACACTCGTGAACCTGGTTCGGCTGCGCCGAATCCGGTTCACGTGGCCGATGCGAAACGACTGGAGCGTGGATGACATGGCGGATGGAGAGATGGCACGGTCCGAGCGCAACGGGACGATCGCCCCGTCCACGCTCATGCGTTTGGCGGGTTTCTCAGCCCTGCTGGCAGCTCGACCTGAGTAGGAGGCGGTGGCACCGGCTTCGACGCCGTGATCCGGGCGCGGGGCCGCTCCTGACGATGGCGCCCTACTTCCTCGAACGAGAGACGGCGGCGTAGATGCGCGCCGTTCTGAACATGCGCAGATCGTCGCAGAGCGGCGCATCAGGTGAAGAGCGGGGCGAGCTGCCGCCGGGCGGCGAGCTCTTCCATCGCCTCGTCCGACGGCCGCGACTCGAAGCGGCTTGCGGCATCGAGCACCCTGGGGAGCAGCGCGACGTCGCCGACCGTGTTGAGAAAGACGCCGGGGCGGCCGAGCACCCAGTGGACGGCCAGGTCGATGTCGTCCTGCTCGCGCAGCGGCTCGTACCACGTGGCCGCGGTCTGTTCGCGGCCGTCCCACGGGGCGAGCGTGATGCCCTTGATCGTCTGCACCGCGACGCCTTGCTGTGCGCAGACGGCTGCGAGCTCCTCGAAGTCCGAGGCGTAGCCCTCGTTGCGGAGCTGGACGTAGCTGTACGGAGCGAGCACCGAGTCGAACGGGAACCGCTCGAGGCTGCGCAGGTGCATCCTGGCGACCGTCAGGCCGTGCCCTGTGACACCGATGAAGCGGACGAGGCCCTCGTCGCGCGCCTCGACCGCTGCATCGAGGGCGCCGCCCTCGCGCAGAGCCGCCTCCCACTCGGCGGGGTCGACGAGGTTGTGCAGCTGCAGCAGGTCGAGGTGGTCGACCCCGAGGCGATCGAGGGAGCGGCGGATCTCCTCGCGGGCGGCTGTGCGCTCGCGCTCCCCGGTCTTCGATGCGAGGAAGACCTCGTCACGGTGCTGCGTCAGCCAGGGAGCGAGCCTGAGCTCGGAGTCGCCGTACGACGCAGCCGTGTCGATGTGATTGACGCCGTGCTCGAGAAGCAGCTCGAGCGCGGCATCCGCCTCGGCCTGTGTGACCGCACCGAGCGCTGCCGCGCCGAAGATCGTGCGCGTGCTCTCGTGCCCGGTGCTCCCGAACGGCGCTTTCGCGATCACTCCCTCACCCTAGCGCCGCGCGTAGGATCGGAGCGCTCGTGCCGCTCGACCTGATCGCCGTTGGTGACGTCATGCTCGACGGAGCGCTGCCGGCCCCCGTTCCCGGGCGCCGGGTCCACGGGACGATCGACCTGCGCGCCGGCGGGTCGGCCGCGAACGCGGCGCTCGCTGCGGTGCGCCTCGGGGCGAGCGCCGCGGTCGTCGGCCGCATCGGGCGGGACGCCGCCGGGCGGTTGGTGGCGGACGACCTGGCGGCGGCCGGAGTGGAGGTGCTGCTCGCGCGTGACGACGCTGCGCCCACGGGGAGTGTCGTCGTGCTCGGCGGCTCGGCGATCGTCGCCGACCCGGGTGCGAGCGCGCTGCTCGCTCCTGCGGACCTGCCGGAGCCGCTCGAGGCACGCTCGGTCCTGGTCTCCGGCTATTCGCTCCTGCAGGCTGGGCCCGAGGCGGCCGCGCGTGCGGCGCTCGCGCGTGCGCGCACCGCGTGGCTCGCCGTCGACGCGGCATCCGCGAACCTCGTGACGGCATTCGGGGTCGACCGTTTTCACGAGGCGACCGCCCAGGCCGGCATTGTGCTCGCAAACGACGAGGAAGCGTTCGCGCTCACCGGGCTGCACGCAGAGGCAGCGGCGCTCGAGCTCGGCCGCCGTTACCGGGTGGCGTGCGTCAAGCTCGGCAGCGAGGGCGCGGTCGCTGTGTCGGAGGGCGTGACGGCGCGCGTCACGGTCCGGCCGATCGAGAACCGGAGCGCGCTCGGCGCGGGCGACTCCTTCGCGGCCGGCCTGCTGCTCGCTCTGGCCGGGGGCGCCGAGCTCGCCGCCGCCCTGCAGTCCGGCTGCGACGCGGCCGGGGCGGCGATCGCGCGTCGACCCGCCGGGCCTACTTCTCGAGCATGACCGTCTGCCCGTCGTCCGGGCTCCCGTTGGCGACGATGCGCGTACCTGTCGCCTTGAACGAGGCGTACGCGGTCTGGCCGAGCCGGAGCCCGAGGCGGTGCAGCGAATCGGCGGTGATCTCTGCGCTGACGGGCCCGATCGTGACCCGCACGCGGCTGCCGAGCTCGGCGATGTTGTCGATCGCACCGCTGATCAGGTTCATGGCGGAATCGTGCGGCGCGCTCGTCGAGACGGTGACGTCCCAGGGGTACACGGCGAGCACCACCTCGCCGCGGCCGGGCCCGATGGTGGTGAGGACGGTGCCGTCGGCGAGTCGCACACGGGTGGCGTCCCCCGCCGGCTCGGCGTGCCCGTGGAGGAGGTTCGCGCCGGTGAACGAGGCGACGAACGGGTCGTTCGGCCGGCGGACCAGTTCACCCGGCGTCCCCGTCTGACGAAGCTCGCCGTCGACGATCACACCTACGCGTCCGGCGAGTGCCGCGGCGTCGTCGAAATCGTGTGTGACGAGCAGGACGGGGATGTCGAGGCCGGACAGCAGCTGCTGCAGCTCGGTCCGGACGTCCGCCTTGGTGTGCGCGTCGAGGGCGGAGAGAGGCTCGTCGAGCAGCAGGACCTCCGGGTCGCGGGCCAGGGCTCGGGCGAGCGCCACGCGCTGCCGCTCGCCGCCGGAGAGGTCTGCCGGGCGAGCGCGCTCGAGATGCCGGATCGCGAAGCGGTCGAGATACTCGTCGGCCCGGTGGCGCCGGCTGTACTCCACGTTCTGGCGGACGGTCAGGTGGGGAAAGAGCGCGTAGTCCTGGAAGACCAGCCCGGCCGCCCGCCTGTCGGGGGGAAGTGAGACGCCGGCTGCGCCGTCGAACCACACTGCGCTGCCGGAGCTGATGCGGCCCGACTGCGGCCGGACGAGCCCGGCGACGGCGCGCAGGACGGTCGTCTTGCCGGCGCCCGACGGCCCGACCAGCGCCATCGTCGAGGAGACGTCGAGGTTCAGCCGGACGCTGAAGGACCGAAGAGGAACAACGATCTCTTCGAGGAGGAGCCTTGCCATGTGAGTGTCAGTCCGATTCTGAGGCCGAGGAGCAGGACGATGCTGACGAGGACGAGCACGCCGCTCATCGCGAGCGTCGCGTCGAAGTTCTGGTCGAACTCCGCGTAGATTGCAAGCGGCAGCGTCTGGGTGACGCGCTGGAGGCTGCCGGCGAACATGATCGTTGCGCCGAACTCTCCGAGTCCGCGCGCGAACGACAGTGCGAGACCGGCAATCAGCCCGCCGCGGGCGAGGGGCAGCACGACGCGGAAGAAGGTCCGCGCCGGGCTGGCGCCGAGCGTGCGGGAGGCGGCCGTCAGGTTCGGGTCGGTCGCCTCGAACGCGGCGATCGCCTGCCGGATGTAGAGCGGGCTGGCGACGTAGGCGACGGCGATGGTGACGGCGGTCTGCGTGAACGGCAGCGAGATGCCGAAGGCGTCGAGCGTCGAGCCGAGCAGCCCGACGCGGCCGAACGCGACGAGCAATCCAACGCCGGCGACCGCCGGCGGCAGCACGAGCGGCAGCTCGACGAGCGTGACGGCGAGCGAGTGGCCGGTGAAGCGGTTGGTGGCGAGCAGATACGCGGTCGGCGTGCCGAAGAGCAGGATCAGCGCCTGGGCGATGAGGCTGGTCTTCAAACTGACCACGAACGCGTCCTTGACGACGGGGTTCGAGAGCTGGTCGAGGAGGTTGCCGGGCGACGTATGGGCGAAGATCGCCGCGATCGGGAACGCGAGAAACGCCAGGGTGACGGCGGCCATCCCGACGTACAGACACGTGACGGCCGTCCGCCTCATCGACGTGCGCTAGCGCTTCTTCGCCACGGGCTTCGGCTTGGCCCGCGGCAGGAACCCGTAGGCGAGCATCTGCGCCTGCCCGGCCTTGCTGAGCAGCTTGTTGATGAACCTCTGCGCGTCCGCCTTGTCACCGCTCTTCGAGACGACGCAGATGCCGTACTGCACCTTGGGCTGGGCCCAGGCGGGCACCTTGAGCGCCTTCACCTTGCCCGGCACGGTCTTTGCGTCGGTCGAGTAGACGAAGCCGGCGTCGGCCTCGCCGAGCGCGACCTTGGCGAGCACCTCGCGCACGTCGGTCTCCTGGCTGATGACGTTCTTCGTGACGGCCGCGGTCAGGTTCATGTTCTTCAGGATCTGCAGCGTGTAGCTCCCGACCGGTACGCCGGGCCCGGCGACCTCGAGCTTCACGCCCGGCTTCGCGAGGTCGTAGACGCTGCGGATGTTCGCCGGGTTCGCCGCCGGGACGACGATCACCAGGGCGTTGCGGGTGAACACCACCGGCTTCGAGCAGAGCCCCTTCGCGAAGAGCTGGTTCGGGAGCGTCAGGTTCGCCGAGGCGAACACGTCGGCCGGCGCGCCGAGGACGATCTGTGCCTCGAGCGCGTTCGACCCGCCGAACGAGTACTGCTGAGACCGGTCGATCTTCGGGAACACGTCGGTCAGCGAGGCCGCGGCGTAGACGGTGATCTGCGCGCGCGCGGCCTGGTGGGCGCGCAGCGACGCAGATGCACGGCCGGCCATGGCGGCGAGCGCGATCAGAGCGAGCGCAGCCGCCAACCCGACGGAGGCAAGGCGACGATCGTTCAACGACACCGACAGAGCTCCCTTCGACTAGAGCTGAACCATCACGCTGGTGGACTTGACGACGGCGGTCGCCGCCATGCCCTTCTTGAGACCGAGCTCCTCGACGGCATCGCGGGTGACCACGGCGACGAGGCGCACCGGATCGGTCACGACCATCTCGACCTGCGCCATCAGGCCTTCGATCTTGACGTCGGTGACGGTGGCTTTGAACCGGTTCCGGGCGCTGAGATGCGTGCCGCCGCCGTCGCCGCGCAGGCGGTCGATCTCGGTTGCCGAGACGACGCGCCGATTGTTCGCGTCGCGCTCCACCGCGACGCGGCCTGCCTTGTCCCAGCGGCGCAGGGTGTCGAGGCTGATGCCGAGCGCTGCCGCCGCCTCACTCGCCGTATAGAGCTGCTTCGCCATGTTCAGCTCTCGTAGGTGTCGAGGGTGGCGGAAACGGCGCCGATCTGCAGCGACGGCGCGAACGCACGACCGATCGGCGGCCGGCCGGCGGAGACAGCGAGCGCGCTCACGTGCTGCGCCTCGTTCGCCGCGATCTGGCCGATCGGGAGCCGCAGCCGCGGCGTCTGAACACTCTGGACTGCGCCGAGATAGGCGCCGAGCATCAGGTCCTCGAGCGTTCCCGCGAGCTTCGTGATCGATCCCGCCGAGTCGAAGCTCCCTTTCGGGTAGGCGAAGTTGATGTCGTCCGACGTCGCGGGCACCTGCCCGGCGCCGGTCATCAGGTTCGCGAGCCCCTGGTAGTGCGCCTGCTCGTCGGCGAGCATCTGCTTGAGCAGAGCGGACGGGGCCGAGGTGAGCATGCCGCTCGCGAGTGCCTGAGTCTGAAAGTCGACCGCGAGCAGTTCCGCACCGATCAGCAGCCGAAGGTAGGCAAGGTCGTTGTCCGGCACCGTGGCCGCGGCTGCGGAGCCGGTGAGTGCCGAGACGGCCGAGCCGGAGAGGAGCAGTGCACCGCCGCCCGCTGCGCCTCGCCGCAGGAGCCCAGACCTACTGAAACGTGACGTCACGATCCACAGCTCTCCTCCGTCGTATGCCGATGCAATGCGATCCCATGATTGGGCGTCGACCCAAGCGAGGATAGCTTTTTTCGCAGGAGTTTGCGAAGATCTGCATAGGCGTTGCCTGATCAAGGGGTAAGGTGTCGCGATGAGGTAGCGGCTCCGTCGGGGAGGTGCATTCGTCCTCGGCGATCCTCCTGTCCGGCTCGTCCTGCTCGCCGCCTGCGAGCGGCTTCGCGGCGCGGTCACCATGCCGCTTGACGGCCTCGGCCGCAGCGCATAGGTATCGGGACATGCAGATCGGCAAAGCGGGGGAGCCCGTCACGCGGATCAGCCGCGCCACGGCCGACCGGATCGAGGTGCGCGGCAGCGATCTCACGGCCGACCTGATGGGCCGCCTGAGCTTCACGGAGTACTTCCACCTGCTTCTGACCGGTCGCGAGCCGACGGAGGAAGAGCGCTTCTTCCTCGATCTGACGCTCGTCGCGATCGCCGAGCACGGGCTGATGCCGAGCAACATCGCGGCGCGGATGACGCTCGCGGCGGATCCCGGCTCGCTGCAGGGCGCGGTCGCCGCGGGGATCCTCGGAGCCGGCCCCGTCATCCTCGGCGCGGTCGACGAGTGCGCGCAGCTGCTCGACTCGATGGTCGCGGAAGGCACGACGGCGGCGCAGGCCGCCGAGGCGATCCACGCGGCCGGCGGCAAGGTGCCGGGCTTCGGGCATCCGCTGCACCGCCCCGTCGATCCGCGCGCGGAGCGGATCCTCGAGCTGGCCGACGCCCGCGCGGTCAGCGGCCGGCACGTGGCGCTGACGCGCGAGCTCCGCGAGGCGGTCGTCGAGACGTGGGGCAAGCCGCTCACCCTGAACGTCTCGCTGCCGATCGCGGCCGTCTTGCTCGACCTCGGCTATGCGCCCGCCGTCGTGAAGGCGGTGCCGATCCTCGCCCGCACGGCGAGCCTGCTCGCGCATCTGGCGGAGGAGCGGGAACAGCCGATCGGGTTTCTCCTCGCCGCCCGTGCCGAGGACGCAGTCTCCTATCGTCATGATTGACGCCGAGCGGCTGCCGTGGGCCGAGCAGCTGGCGCTCGACGCCGTGAGCTTCGGAGAGCAGCTCTCGTATCTTCGCGACCGCTCGCCCTTCTACCGCGAGAAGCTCGTCGGGACCGACCCGAATCTCGGGCTCGAGGACATCGCGCAGCTGCCGCTCACGGAGAAGCCGGAGCTGAAGGCGACCTGCACGCCGGAGCAGCCCTTCGGCGCGCAGCTCTGCGTCGAACCGGCCCGGCTCGCCCGGATCTACTCGACGAGCGGGACGACCGGCAACCCCAGCTACATCCCGCTCACCGCGAACGATCTCGACAACTGGGTGACCGGCTCCGCCCGGAGCTACGGAGCGTCCGGTGTCGCGGCGGGTGACCGTGTGCTCACGACCTACAACGCCGGCCCGTTCGTCGCCGGAGCCGCTCTCGATGCCTTTGCGCGAATCGGGGTCTGTCACATCCCCGTCGGCACGGGAAACAGCGAGCGCGTGCTGCTCGCGATCCGGGAGCTTCGGCCCGACGCGGTGGTGGTCACACCGTCCTATGCCGCGTACCTGCTCGAGCTCGGCGAGCTGCGCGACTCGAGCGTGCGGCGTGTCCTCGTCGCCGGAGAGCCCGGCGGCGGCGAGCCGGCGTTCCGGGCGTCGCTCGAGGAGGGCTGGGGCGCGCGCGTCACGGAGGCGATGGGGATCGGCGACGTCGGCCCGTCGCTCTGGGGCGAGTGCGAGGAGCAGGCGGGGATGCACCTCGGGGCGCGCGGTCTCGTGCACGCCGAGTTGATCGATCCGGAGACGGGCGAGGCACGCGAGCTGAGGGACGGGGCCACGGGGGAGCTCGTTCTCACGCACCTGCGCCATGAGTCCGCGCCGCTGTTGCGGTTCCGTACGCGCGACCACGTCGAGGTCTGGACGAGCGTCTGTGCCTGCGGGCGCACCGCGCCGCGCGTCCGCTGCCTCGGCCGCACGGACGACATGCTGATCGTGCGCGGAGTCAACGTCTTTCCGTCGGCGGTTCGCGAGGTCGTCGCCGGGTTCGCCCCGGAGGTCAGCGGACGCATTCTCGTCAGGCCGCAGGCGGCCGGCGTGAAGCAGGAGCCGCCGCTGCCCGTCGCGGTGGAGCTGTCGCCGCACGTCACCGCGCGCTCGCGCCTCGCCGACGCGATCCGCCTGCGGTTGCGGGAGGTGCTCGTGGTGCAGATGGAGGTCGAGCTCGTCCCGTGGGGAGCCTTGCAACGCAGCGAGTACAAGTCCACACTGGTGGACCGGTGATGCGGAAGCTTCAGACCCAGGGCGTCCACCACATCACGATCGTCGGTGCCGGACGCCAGACCTCGATCGACTTCTGGGAAGGCGTGCTCGGCATGCCGTTCGTCTTCGAGCAGCCCAACCTCGACAACGCAGCCGAGAGCCATCTCTACTTCGATCCAGGCGACGGGCGCCTGATCACGATCTTCACGAACGAGCAGCGCAAGCCCGATCCGGCTCGCACGTCGATCGATCAGGGCTGCGTCCACCACATCGCGTTCTCGCTCTCACAGGCCACGTTCCACCAGACCGTCGAGCGGCTGGACGAGCGGGGGATCCGGCACAGCGGCGTCAAGGACCGCGGGTTCATGGACTCGATCTACTTCGAGGATCCGCTCGGGCTCCTGATCGAGCTCGCGTCGTACCGCTTCGAGCCGCCGTTCGGCTACACGCATGCCGACGTGCTGCTCGAAGCGCACAGGGTTCGCGTGGAGCGCGGCGACTACAACATCGCGCAAGAGCATCTGGCCGACGCGATCGAACTGCTCATCGCCCGCTCCCGAGGCTCGCTCTCGGACGACCGGTCTCCGAAGGATCCCTACGAGCGGAGGAGCACGTGAGACGTGCTCACTCGACGACGAACGCGACGTCGTCGATGAAGCAGTAGCTCCAATCCTCGCCCGGCTCGGCGGAACGGACGAGCGGATGATCGCTCGCGCTCGCGTGCCGGCGCGCGTGACGGTTCGGAGACGAGTCGCAGCAGCCGATCTTGCCGCAGGTCAGGCACATGCGAAGGTGCAGCCACTGCGAGCCGATCGCCAGGCAGTCCTCGCAACCGGCGATCTCGTCCGGCAGCTCCGTAACGACGATCTGGTCGAGATGAGTGCAAGCCGGCACCAGGGCATCATGCCAGGGAGACGAGCCGCGGCGCCGTCTCGCGGCTCGTCTCCGTGGTCGAGTGTCAGGCGCCTTGCGGGACGACGCTCGTTTGCACAGAGCTTCGTGCGCCTCGGGCGAGGCCGATGCTCGCGGCGACGATCCAGACGAGCCAGAGCGTGAAGCTCATCTGCCCGAAGTTGTCGACGGAAACTGCGGTCGTGACCAGCTGGATCGCCGCGATGACGAGTGCACTTCGTCCCAGCACGCGGTGGCCCGAGGAGAGGGCGAGGGCGCCGACGGCTACCAGAAAGAACACGGCCAGGAACCAGGTGCCGACGTAGAGCGCTTCGTTGACGGTGACGAGCGTGCTGCCGAGCTGGACGCTCATTCCCTTGCCGCTGCGGTAGGCGATCGCGTCGAGCAGGCCGAGCGAGGCGATGCTCAGCGTTGCGTAGCTCGTCGCACAGGCTCGTGCGATCTGTCCGAGCAGGCCGCCGCCGAGCTTGGCGCAGGCCCAGACCGCGAACGCGAGGAAGAACCCGAAGCTGAGCAGCTCGACGTAGGCGCCGACCCAGGTCCCTGAGCCGGCCGGCGACCCGATCGCCCGCGCGACCTGTGCCGACGAGCTCGTGATCGTGAGCGTTCTGTTGTGGTCTGCGCTGCCGATGACCACTCCGGCCAGCATCAGCACCACCGAGGCGATGCCGAACCCGGCGAAATAGCGGTCCTGCACGTGCTCTGTCATCTGACTGCTCCTTTGGTTTGCTGACGTGCTCGAAGCTAGGCGCCGGGCGGCACGGCGTCGTCGGCCGCGCCGCCGATCTCCGGCTCCGCCGAGGGGCTGATCTTCGGCGGCGCGGGGATCCGCCGGTTGGCCGGTGACACGGTGCGGTTTGCGCTCTAACGTCCAGGCTGTGGAAATGCGGCGAATCGCGCGCCTCAACCCGGTTGCGTTCGACGGCGTCCTCGCGGCTGCGCTGCTGGTGGCCGCCGAGCTCCAGATCTGGCTCGGCCGGGGCGCGGGTGAATTCGAGGTCGCTGCTGCCACGATCGCCCCGCTCCTCGCTGCAGCCGTCGCGGTGCGGCGTCTCCATCCGACGGCTGCCGGAGTCTTCGCGCAGGCGGTCGTGGCGATCACGTTCGCGGTCTGGGGAGACACGCAGATCTTCGGCAACTCGATCGCGTGGTTCTGCGCGCTCTACGGCTTGACCGCCTGGTCGTCACGCCGCAACTTCCTGGCGGGCACGTCATTCGTCTTCGTCAGCAACGTTGCTGCCGCCGCCGGCTCGGCGGGCTCGCTGCAGCGCAGCATGCCATTCGCGGTCGTCACGCTCGTCGTGATGGTCCTCGTTCGGCACGTGCTGGGAGACAGGGAACGCCGGGTGCAGCTGGCGGAGCGCGAACGCGATGTCGCAGCCCGTGAAGCGGTCGTCGAGGAACGGGCGCGCATCGCGCGCGAGCTGCACGACGCGATCGCCCACAATGTCTCGATGATGGTCGTCCAGGCCGGCGCCGAGCGGCGAGTGCTCGACTCGGACAGCGGGGCGACGCGCGAGGTGCTGGAGACGATCGAGAAGATCGGCCGTGGTGCACTCACCGAGATGCGTCGCCTGGTCGGGATGCTGCGCAGCGACGCAGCGGATCCACTTGCACCGCAACCAGGCCTGAACGACCTGGCGCTGTTGGTCCAGCAGGTCCGTGAGGCGGGACTGCCCGTCGAACTGAGCGTCGAAGGCGAGCCGCGTGGCCTGCCGGTCGGAATCGAGTTGTCGGCCTACCGCATCGTCCAGGAGGCGCTGACGAACGCCCTGAAGCACGCCGGCAACGCCCAGGCGACGGTGCACGTTCGCTACGGGGCCGAATCGCTCGAGCTGGAGATCGTCGATGACGGCGCAGGCGGCGCTGCGCGGGCCGGCGGCGGTGGGCACGGCCTCGTCGGCATGCGCGAGCGGGTCGCGCTCTATGGGGGCCGGCTCGACGCGGGCCGTCGTCCCAGCGGCGGCTTCGCGGTGCGCGTCCTGCTGCCGATTCGATGACCAGGGTCTTGATCGCCGACGATCAGGCGCTCGTGCGCGTCGGCTTGCGCAAGATCCTCGAAAGCGACCCGGAGATGACGGTCGTCGGCGAGGCGGGCGACGGCGAGGAAGCGATCACCGAGGCGCGTTTTCTGCGACCGGATGTCGTGTTGATGGACATTCGGATGCCGGTGCTCGACGGCATCGAGGCGACCCGGCGGATCGTCCGTGATCAGCCCGGGACTCGCGTCCTCATCCTGACGACGTTCGGGCTCGACGGCTACGTCTACGACGCCCTGCGCGCTGGCGCGAGCGGGTTCATGCTGAAGGACGCGCCGCCCGAGGAGATCGCCGCGGCAGTGCGGATCGTCGCGAGCGGCGATGCGCTGCTCGCGCCGTCGATCACGCGCGCAGTGATCGAAGAATTCACCCGGCAACCGGTTGCTGTGGCGACGGACCTGCCGCACGCAGTTGCCGAGCTGACGCCCCGGGAGCGGGAGGTGCTCGACCTCCTGGCGCTCGGTCTCTCGAATCCGGAGATCTGCGCGCGGCTCGTGATCAGTGAGGCGACGGTCAAGACGCACGTCGCGCGGATCCTCCAGAAGCTCGGGTTGCGCGACCGGATCCAGGCTGTGATCTATGCGTACGAGACCGGGCTCGTTCAACCCGGTGGCGGCTGAAGCCGCGGATCGAGCAGTGCGCGCAGCGATGGAACGACGCGCTCCGCGCCGAAGCCTGCGAGCAGCTCTCCCTGCGCGCCCTCGCCGACGCCGATCACCGTCAAGCCGGCAGCATGGCCCGCGGCGATGCCGGCTGCGCTGTGGGTGAGCGTCACGGCGTCTTCGGGGCGAACGCCGAGCCGCCGGCACGCATCGAGGAGCAAATCGGGTGCGGGGCGTGAGCGGAGGCCCTCGGTGCGGATCACGTCGGCGTCGACGCGCTCCTCGACGACGCTCGCGAGCCCGGCGAGCTCGAGGATCGGCAACGTGCTCGAACTGGCGGAGACGACCGCGCGGCCGAGCCCGGCATGGCCGCTCGCCTCGAGATAGCGGCGTGCACCGGGGACGGCGCTGACGCCGCGCTGATGGAGGCCGCGCGCCATGGCGTCACCCTTGCGCCGGGCGAGGCCGCACGCAGTGTCGGCATCGGCGGGGTCGCCGTAGCGTCCTTCCGGGAGCTGGATGCCGCGGCTCGCGAGGAACGTGTGGACTCCTTCGAGCCGAGCGCGGCCGTCGATGTAGTCGCGGTAGTCGGAGACGCGGTCGAACGGGATGAAGTGCCACCCGGTCGTCTCGCTCAGGCGCAGCAGGAACTCGTCGAAGACCTCGGCCCAGGCCCAGGCGTGCAGGACGCCGCTGTCGGTCAGCACGCCGTCGAGGTCGTACAGGCAGGCGGTGACCCCGTCGGGCAGACCGAGCATCTTGGGGGTGATCGGCACCGAGGAGAGCCAGGGGAGGGGGTGCACCCCGGTCAGCCGGCCGAGCTGGGTCAGCAGCTGCGCCGTCCCGAGCCGCTCCTGCACGAGCTCGCGGCGGCGCCCGTCCGCGTCGGGGATGTGCACCGGGCCGTGGGCCGCGGCCAGGGCATGGTCTGCGGCATCGAGCGCCAGCTGCCAGCGCATCGCAATCGTGTCCAGTTGCGGCGGCCGCACCTCACCGGGCGGAGCGGGTGCGACCTGCTGCTCCGAGGCGGGGCGGCGGGATTCGAGCGGGATCTCGATCGTGGCGCTCATGCTCGGCTCAAGCATCGCCCTCGAGGCCGTGACCCGCATCTGCAGTAGCTGGCGGAATCGCTGCGGGCGGGTACCGATGCCGTGGGTTCTACGGTAGCGGCGTCGGGTGTGCGCCGCCCATCACCGACCTCCCTGGTTGTCGAGAACGCGGTAGCGAAGATGCGTGGCCGCTTCGGAGTCGATCACCTGGAGCAGCTCGAGGTCCGCGCCTCGGTCGCCGAACAGCCGGACGCCGTCGCCGAGGAGCACCGGCACGAGATGGATCCGCAGCTCGTCGAGCAGCCCCGCCTGCAGATACTGCTGCACGACGCTCGCGCCGCCGGCGAGCTGGACGGGCCGGCCGCCTGCAGCCGCCCGCGCTCGTTCGAGCGCAGATTCGATGCCGTCGGTCACGAACGTGAACGAGGTTCCGCCCTCCTTCACGACCCGCTCCCGTGGGTGCGAGGTGAGCACGAACACCGGCATGTGAAACGGGGGCTCGTCGCCCCACCAGGCGTCGGCGTTCGGGTCGTCCTCCCACGGCCCCGCACCGCCGCTGAACATCCGGCGGCCCATGATGACCGCCCCGGCGCCGGCCTGCCAGTCGTAGGCCTCGGTGTCGGTGTTCACCTCGCCGCCGGAGAGGCCGTGCTGCTCGCGGAAGCCTGCGAGCCGGAAGAGCCACTGGTGCAGCTGCTCGCCTCCATCGCCGAGCGGCTGCTCGAGGGTCTGATTCGGTCCGGCGATGAAGCCGTCCAGCGACATCGTGATGTCCAGCCGTAGGAGTGCCATGCCCATCGAGACCATCGCATCTCGGGAAACTCATCGCCCGGTGCACCGATGGGTTTCGCGCCCCGGCGCCGTCGTAGCTGCATGGCAGCAACTTCGCCCTCCCGGGTCACGGCGGACCCCTTACCATGGTCGGTGATGCCGGAATCGCCGTCCGCCGTCGCCCCGGAGCTCGAGAAGCAGTTCGAGCGGCACCGCTCGGAGCTCACGGCGTACGCCTACCGGATGCTCGCCTCGCCCTTCGAGGCGGAGGATGCCGTGCAGGAGGCATTCATCAAGGCGTGGCGCGGCTTCGGACGCTTCGAGGGACGGGCCGCCGTCAAGTCGTGGCTCTACCGGATCACGACGAACGTCTGCCTCGACATGCTGAGCGGCCGCGAGCGTCGCGCGATGCCGATGGACCTCGGTCCGGCGCGGGAGCCCGTGGAGTCGAATCTGAACATCCCGGCCGAGGTGACGTGGATCCAGCCGATCCCGGACCCCGCCGACGTCGCTGTCGAGCGCGAGACGATCCGACTTGCATTCGTCGCCGCGCTGCAGCGTCTCCCGGCGCGCCAGCGGGCGGTGCTGATCCTCTGTCAGGTGCTGCACTGGTCGGCGACGGAGGTCGCGGAGCTCCTCGACACGAGCGTCGCGGCGGTGAACAGCGCACTGCAGCGTGCGCGGGCGACGCTGGCGAAGAGCGAGCTCTCGCCCTTGGCCGAGCTCGACGAGGCCGGCCACGCGCTGCTCGCGCGCTATGTCGAGGCCTTCGAGCAGTACGACATCGATGCGCTCACGTCGTTGATCCAGGAGGACGCGTCGCAGTCGATGCCTCCGTTCGACATGTGGCTCGCGGGCCGCGCCGACATTCTCACCTGGTGGTTCGGGCCGGGGATCGGCTGCAAGGGCTCGCGGGTCGTTCCCACCACGCAGGCCAACGGCTCGCCTGCGTTCGGTCAGTACAAGCCCACCGGCGAGGGCGGGTACGAGCCGTGGGCGCTCCAGGTGCTCGAGCTCTCAGGCGGGCGGATCGCGGGGTTCACGTTCTTCCTCGACACCGACGTTCTCTTCCCGTTGTTCGGCTTGCCCCTGCGGTTCGATTCGTAGCACGCCCGCGAGACCGGCGAAGGCGATCAGTTCGGCGAGCGCAGGCGGCGTGTTGCGCAGGATGACGTCCAGGCCGAGGCGCTGCGCTGCCACGTGCAGGCGCGCCAGGTCGGCGACCGTCCCCAGGTCGGGATCGGCGAGCCCGGTGGTGTCGTAGACGAGCCGGCGCGGCTGCAGGTGGGGCATCAACCACGTGGACCCGTCCCGAGCGGCGGAATCATCGGTCTGCGGCCGATCAACTCCCTGTCCGAAAAGGACGGGCGAGCCCACTAGTCGTCGGCTGCCACTGGGTAGCGCGCTCGCCCGCCCCGAACGACATGTCTCGACGGAGGGCGAGTCCACTGGTGGTGGCAGCCACCGGGTAGTGCGCTTACCCGCCTGGAAAAGACATGTCCGGGGGTGGCGCGTTACTCGTGCCCGCGCTGCGCGCGGCGCAGCGCGTCCAGCCGCCGGCGTGCTTGCTTCGTCGGCCGCTCGCCGAGGTCCGCGCCGAGGGGGCGGGCGAGACTGCGCTGGAGGCGTTCCTGCTCGCCTCGCTCGATCGACTCGGGCGTCTCCGCGTACAGCGTGGCCGCCACGGCCGCCGACCCGCGCTTGTCCGCGATGCCGGTGACGAGCACCGTTCGTCGCCGCGCGGCGATCGTGATCTCGACCGTGTCCCCGACGTGAACGTCCTTCGACGGCTTCACCCGCTCGCCGTTCACGTGAACGTGTCCGCCGAGGACGGCGTCCGTCGCCGCGCTGCGCGTCTTGAAGAACCGAGCCGCCCACAACCACTTGTCGATGCGCGTGTCAGCCACGGCTCGCATGGTAGGCCCGCGACCCCGGCACCGCGCGTCGCCGTTCGCGCTCGCAGAGGTCCGTCAGGTCGGGATTGCCGCTCGCCTCGAACACGAGCCGTGTCGGCAACATCCATCGAGCGATGCCCTCACACCGGTGGATCGGGGTCGTACTGGATGTACCGGCGAACATCACGCGCGCGTTCGACCGAGTCCAGCCGCGCGACGAGGTGGAGCGCCATGTCGATCCCTGCCGACACGCCTGCCGCGGTGATCACGTCGCCGGCATCGATGAACCGCTCGTCGCGCACGTCGACGCCGAGCGCGCGCAGCCGTTCAACGGAGCCCCAGTGGGTCGTCGCCGGCTTCCCCTCGAGCGCGCCCGCAGCCTGCAGCACGAACGCTCCGGTGCAGACGCTCGTCACGAGCGCGCCGCGCTCTCGCAGGGCACGCACCCGCCCGATCAGCGCCTCGTCCGCGACCGGCCCGCGCGAGTCGCCTCCCGGCACGACGAGCACGTCGAGGTCCGGCGCCGTCTCCCACGTGTGGTCGCCGAGGACTCGCAGCCCCATGGCGCAGCGAACCGGACGATCCGTGTCGGTGATCGTGAAGACGTGCACGTCGTCGGCACGGTCGGACCACGCCGCGAGCACCTCCCACGGACCGGCCCAGTCGAGCTCCTCCGCGAGCTCGTAGATGTAGATGCCGATGTTCACGACCGGCAGTCGGCGCAGGCGCCGCGCAGCACGACCTCGTGCGCGACGACCGAATAGCCGCTCCGTTCCTCGATCGCCTCGATCGCCCGCTCGAGCCGCCGGTCGGCGAACGGCTCCACCTTGCCGCACTCCCCGCAGACGAGATGGTGGTGGTGCGCGGCGCGGGCCGGCTCGTAGCGGACGATCCCGTCCCCGATGTCGATCCGCTGGACGAGGCCCTGCGCGTCGAGCCGGTCGAGCATGCGGTAGACGCTCGCGAGGCCGATCCGGCGGTCGAGCGCCTCGTAGATCTCCTGGGCGCCCCGGCAGCAGGTCTGTGCCTCCAGATATCCGAGCACCTGCGTGCCCGCCCCGCCGGGGCGGTAGCCGGCCTCGCGCAGCTGCGTCTTCGCATGATCCGCCCAGCTCATCGAGCAGAGGATAACGAGAATCGTTATCGTCCACGAGATCGTGGTGAGAATCGTTCTCGCACTGATCCTGGTCGCCGCGCTGGCGGGCTGCGGCTCGAGCCGGTCGACGGGCGGCCGTTCGGTGGTGGCCGCCTTCTATCCGGTCGCCTGGGCGGCGCAGCAGATCGGCGGCCGGACCGTCCACGTGCACAACCTCACCCCGTCCGGCGCGGAGCCACACGACATCGAGCTCACTCCAAAGGAGGTGGCGCAGATCCAGAGTGCGAAGTTCGTGTTCTATCTCTCGCACGACTTCCAGCCCGCGGTCGCGGATGCGGTGCGGGACGCCCGCGGGACCACGTTCGACGTGCTCGCGCACCAGACCCTCACGGCGGGGATCGGCGACGAGTCCGGCAAGACGGATCCGCACGTCTGGCTCGATCCCGTCCGGTTCGCGCACATCGTCGAGCGGATGGGCGTGGTCCTCGGCCGCCCGGCGCGAGGGCGCGCGCTCGCGGCACGGATCATGCGCCTCGACGCGGAGTACCGGCACGGCCTGGCGCACTGCGCCCGGCGCGAGTTCGTGTCGAGCCATGCCGCCTTTGCCTACCTCGCGGCCCGCTACGGCCTCCACATGGTCGCGATCACCGGCATCGATCCGGAGTCGGAGCCGTCGGCGCAGAAGCTCGCCTCGCTCGCGAAGCTCGTTCGCGACGACCACATCGGCACCGTGTTCTTCGAGCGGCTCGTGTCGCCCAGGCTCGCGCAGACGGTCGCCCGCGAGGCCGGCGCCAAGACGGCGGTGCTCGATCCCATCGAGGGACTGACCTCGGCCGAGGAGAAGCAGGGGCTCGACTACCTGGGCCTGATGCGCCAGAACCTGCGAGCCCTGAGGACGGAGCTCGGGTGCCGCTAGCGCTCGAGCTGACCGGAGTCGACTTCGCCTACGGCCAGGGACCGCAGGTCCTGAAAGGCGTCGACCTGCGTGTGGAACAGGGCGAGTTCGTCGCGATCGCCGGGCCGAACGGCGGCGGCAAGACGACCCTGCTGCGGCTGGCGCTCGGCCTGGAGCGTCCGGCCCACGGCGAGGTCTCGCTGTACGGCGAGCCTGCGCGCAGCTTCCGCGACCGGACGAGCATCGGCTACCTCGCTCAGCGGACGAAGATCGGCCTGCACGCGCCGGCCACCGTGCGCGACGTGGTCGAGGCGGGGCGGGCGCCGCTGAACCCGTACGGCGGCCTCCATCGCGACGACCGCGCGGCGGTGGACGAGGCGCTCGAACGGGTCGGCCTGCACGCACTCGCCCGGCGGCGGCTGAGCTCGCTCTCGGGCGGCCAACAGCAGCGCGCGTTCATCGCGAAAGCGCTCGCCGCCCACCCGAGGCTGCTGGTGCTCGACGAGCCGACGACCGGCGTCGACGTCGAAGCGCAGGACGCACTGGGCGCGTTGCTGCATCGACTGCACGAGGAGCTCGGTGTGACGATTCTCTACGTCTCGCACGAGTTCGGCTCGGTCGAGCGGTTCGTCGAGCGACTCATCCTCGTCCGCGAGCGAATCGTCTTCGACGGGCCGCCGTCGGAGCTCCCGGGCCTCTGGCACGACCCGTCGCACAGCCATGCTTGACCTCGAGTTCATGCGCCTCGCCTTCGCCGCCGGGGCGATCGTCGGGGTGCTCGCCCCGGCCGTCGGGTTCTTCCTCGTGCAGCGCGAGATGAGCCTGATCGGCGACGGCATCGGCCACGTCGCGTTCGCCGGCGTCGCGGTCGGGTATCTGATCGGTGTGTCCCCGGTCTGGACGGCGCTCGCCGCGGCGATCGTCGGCGCGGTCGGCATCGAGTGGCTCCGGGCGCGCCGCAAGACGGCGGGCGACCAGGCGCTGGCCGTCGTCTTCTACACGGGCATCGCCGGGGGCGTCGTGCTGATCTCGGCGGCCGGTGCGCTCAACGCCAACCTCTTCGCGTACCTGTTCGGCTCGATCCTCACCGTCACGCGCAGCGACCTCGCCGTGATCGCAACGCTTGGCCTCGGCTCTCTGGCCGTGATCGCGGTGTTCCTGCGCGCGCTGATCGCGGTCTCGCTCGACGAGGAGGGCGCTCGGGTGGCCGGGCTGTCGGTCGCCGCGCTCAACGCCCTCGTCTCGATGCTCGCCGCCCTGACGATCGGCGTCTCGATGCGCATCGTCGGGATCCTGCTGATCGCAGCGCTGATGGTGCTGCCCGTGATCGCCGCACAGCGCGTTGCCTGGAGCGTGCGCTCGACGATGGGCATCTCGATCCTCTTCGGCCTGGGCTCGGTCCTGGTCGGGCTGACCGTCTCGTACTACGGGAACCTGCCGCCCGGCGGCACGATCGTGCTCACCGGGACGGCAGTGTTCCTCGCGGCTTCGCTGGTCGAGACGCTCGCCCGCTAGCGCGCCTCCACGCTGACGAAGTTGAGATCCTTGTCCACGTAGACGGTGACCAGGCTCCCGTCGCTCTGCGTCAGGTGGGCCTCGTAGGCGGCGTGGCCGTCGGCGTCCGTCTCGACGCGGACCACCGTTGCGCCCGGGACCTTGGCGAGGGCGATCGCCTTCACCTTGGCGGCGGTGTCGCCGGTGAGGAGCGTCTCGTCGCTCCGTTGGGCGCCCCAGCCTTGCGGTGCGCCCGGCCCGGCCGGCGCGGTCCTGGGCGCCGTTTGCGCGGCCGAAGGGGTCGTGGTGGTCGTCGTCGATCCGGAGCCGGACGCCGCGCTTGCGACGCCGTAGCTCCCGAGTGCGACGCCGAGCGCGACGGCGCCGGCCCCGATCTTCCTGTTGATGCCGCTCATGACGGCTCCTTTCGTTGGTGGATGTGCACCCACCATCGCGCGGCGCCCTGGGAGCCTTGTCGAGCTCGGCTGTGGAATTGCTTCGAGCGCGCTCCCGTGGTTTCCCGCAACCTGGTCGTCCCACCCGACCGATCGTTAGTCTGTGCCGCGATGGAGCTCGAAGAGCACGTCGCCGAGGCTGCGTCAGGAGACGACCGGGACCTCCAGGGTGTGTATCGCTACTACGAGCTCGCCAAGCGAGCCGAGTGGCAGGTCCGTGATCTCCCGTGGGGCGAGGTGCCGCCGATCCCGGAGTACAAGGGCTCCCGGCAGAAGCTCGCACGGCGCCGCGATCTCTGGCGGTCGGTCGTCACACAACAGCTGCAGGCGGACGAGCTGGCGGTCGAGATGGCGGCGCAGCTCTTCTCGATCGCGCCCGATCACGATGCGAAGCTCTACTACACGACGATGGTGCAGGACGAGTCGCGCCACACCGAGGCGTGGCTGAAGCTGATCCACGAAGCGGGGGGTATGGCGGAGCGCGATCCGTACCTCGACCAGCTCGCCCAGCAGGTGCTCGAGGCGGACACGCTGGAGGAGAAGGTCTTCCTGATGCAGGTGTTCTACGAGCGCTTGATCATCCCGCGGTTCCGGATGATCGCGCGCTCCTCGCGGGGCACGGTGCTCGAAGACCTGTGCAACCGGCTCGCGATCGACGACGGCATCCATCACGGGGCGGGCATGGCGTACGAGCGCGTCCTGCTCGAAGGCGCCGGGACGCGGGTGAAGACGCGCCTGGTCGATGCCGCCAACCGGCTTCTGCCGATCTTCGCGCAGCACGCGCTGTGGCGGCCGAAGGCGCGCGAGTTCATCGGCGCCCTGATGCGCGAGACGGACATCCGCATGCTGCGCGAGGACCTCGAGCAAGGGATCCGGCTGGCCAAGTCGCTCGGGATCGACCCGAGCGGCATCGACCTCCCGAACGAGCTCATCTAGAGCCGAAGCGAGCGCGCACAGCACAGCTGTCCTTGCCGAGCGGTGGCTGCGTCCCCATTTCCGCTCGAGAAAGGACTCTGGTGGAGAAGAGCACGCGAACGAGGCGCCGTCGCGCGCTCGACTTCCTGCGGCACGTTCAGCGAAGAGCTGCCTCGAACCGCGGGTCGTCCCGGACGGCGGCGAAGTCGTCGTCCCGGCGCGCCTGCTCGCGAAACGGCGGGAACAGCTCGACCCCGCGCTGGAGGTGGCTGAACGTCTCGTCGCCGGTTTCGCCGGCGAGGGCTGCGAAGCACGCGTAGTTGTAGTGAAGGCCCGCGTTGTCCGGCATACGCTCGAGCCCGGCGCGGACCTCGTCGAGCGCATCGGCGTAGCGCTCCTCGCCGTAGGCGGTCAGCGAGTCCAGGTGGAACTGCCATGCCTCGCCCCAGTCGATTCCCTGGTAGGCCTGGCCGGGTGTCCCGCCGAGGGCGAGGATCGTCCCGGCCCCGGTCGCCTTCCGCCGCGCCTCCGGCGCGACGAACACGAAGGTTCCCGCCGGCGCATCGACCGTCTCGCCGTCGATCTCGAACGTCGCCGTCCCGTCGAGGACGATGTACAGCTCCTCCTGGCCGGATCCGACCTCGTCGTGCTCGTTGACGAGCAGACCGTTCTCACCGGGCTCGAAGGCATTGACGCCGAAGGAATGAATACCGAGGTGCTCGCGCACCGGGATGTCTCTGCCGCGCCGCTCCATGTCGTCCAGGCGCGCGATCTGCCACTTCGGACTGTCGGTCATTCGTCCACCCCCATAGTCGCGAACCGAGATCGTAACTGGCTCCTGGTGGCAGCAACGCCTGAGCTATGCGGCGCGGAGGATCAACCGGCGCGAGGTGCCGAGGTGGAGCACATCCTCGATGTGCACCTGCTCCGATCCGAGCGCAAGCGTCTCTCCCGGGGCCGGGACGACGTCGAGCTGGAGGCGCCCGGTGGCGATCACCGCACCGTTGCGCCGAAGTTCATATTCGTACTCCCGCACCGCTGGCACCCCGTCCCTTCCGCTCCGAGCTTACTCGTCCGACTAGATTTCCGTCATGTGCTTCGACGCCGACTCCGAGCCGCCCGTCCCGCAGATCGCCGGCGCGGCCGTCTCGCACGACGATCTGGTCCTCGCCGCCGCCGACGGCAACGAGCTCGCGGCGTTCCTCGCGGCTCCCGAGGAGCGGAGCGCGACGGGCGTCGTCATCCTCCCGGATGTGCGGGGGCTCTTCCATTTCTACGAGGAGCTCGCGCTCCGCTTCGCCGAGCGCGGTCATCTCGCGATCGTCCTCGACTACTTCGGCCGTACGGCGGGACCGGCGAAGCGGGAGGCCGAATGGGAGTACATGCCGCACGTCGAGCAGACGACCGACGCAGGTGTTCAGGCCGATGCGCGCGCGGCGGTCGACGAGCTGCGCGGCCGCGGCGCAACCTCGCTCTTCTCGGTCGGGTTCTGCTTCGGCGGCCGTGCGTCGTGGATCGCCGCGGCTTCGGGGCACGGTCTCGCCGGGTCGATCGGCTTCTACGGCTCGCCGACGCGTGAGCGCGGAGGCGCGAGCGTCGTGCAGCGGGCCGCCGAGATCGAGTGTCCGATCCTCGCGCTCCAGGCGGGCGACGACCAGGGGATCAGCGCGGAGGACAATGCGCTGTTCGAGCAGGCGCTGGCGCGCGAAGGCGTCGAGCACGAGATCGTCGTCTACGACGGCGCGCCGCACAGCTTCTTCGACCGCAAGCAGGAGGACTACGCCGAGGCTTCCGAGGACGCCTGGCAGCGGACGCTCGGGTTCATCTCGCAGTACTCGTGATCCTCGCCATCGACCAGGGCACGACCGGCACGACCTGCCTCGTGGTCGACGAGGATCTGCGCGTCCACCGGCGTGGCTACGCCGAGCTGCCGCAGCACTTTCCGCAGCCGGGCTGGGTCGAGCACGACCCCGAGGAGATCTGGCAGAGCGTCCTCGCCGCCGCCGGCGAGGCCGGCCTCGCAGACGTCGACACGATCGCGATCACGAACCAGCGCGAGACGACGCTCGTCTGGGACCGAGTGACGGGACGACCGGTCGCCCCGGCGATCGTCTGGCAGGACCGGCGGACGGCAGAACGCTGTCGGGAGCTCGACCCGGACCTGCTCCGCGAGCGCACCGGGCTCGTCCCCGATCCGTACTTCTCGGCCACGAAGCTCGAGTGGCTCCTCCGTGAGCATCCTCGCCCAGGGCTCGCGTTCGGCACGGTCGACAGCTGGCTCGTGTGGAAGCTGACGCGCGGCGAGGCTCACGTGACCGACGTGACGAACGCATCGCGCACGCTGCTCGCGTCGCTGCGGACGCTCGACTGGGACGACGAGCTGCTCGCGCTCTTCGGCGTCGACCGTGGGCTCCTGCCGCGGATCATCGGGTCGGCCGAGCCGGCAGGTGACGGCGAGCTGCTCGGCACGCGGGCGCAGATCCGCGGGATCGCCGGCGACCAGCAGGCGGCGCTCTACGGGCAGGGCTGCCATGCGGCGGGGGAGGGAAAGGCAACCTACGGGACCGGGACCTTCGTGCTCGTGCACACCGGCGACGACGCTTCGGCGCCTCCGCCGGGATTGCTGAAGACGGCCGCAGCGGACGGCTACGCGCACGAGGGCGCCGTTCTCGTCGGCGGCGCCGCGCTGCAGTGGCTGCGCGACGGGCTCGGGCTGCTCTCCGGGGCAGCCGAGAGCGAAGCGCTCGCGGAGAGCGTCGACTCGACCGGCGGCGTCGTCTTCGTGCCGGCACTGACCGGTCTCGGATCGCCCTGGTGGGATGCCGACGCGCGTGGCCTGATCGCCGGCCTCACGCGGGGCACGACGAAGGCGCACCTCGTGCGGGCGGCACTCGAGGCGATTGCACACCAGGTCGCCGATGTGGTCGAGGCCCTTCCCGAGCACCCCTCGGTCCTGCGCGTCGACGGCGGCGCGACCGGGAATGGGTTCCTGATGCAGTTCCAGGCCGATCTGCTCGGGATCCCGGTCGAGGTGGCGGCCGAGCGCGAGACGACCGCGCTCGGAGCGGCCGCGCTCGCGGCAGGCCGCGGGGCGAGGGTCGCCGTCGGGGCGGTCTACGAGCCGAGGCTCTCGCGCGAGGCCGCGGTAGCACATCGCCGGGCGTGGACGACGGCTTTGAACCGATCTCGAACTTAACGAGAAGTTCTTAGGCGGGAGGTGCATTCTTAGGTTCCAACCCGAACGAGGAGGAATCAGTGGACGAGGTCGGCGGCAAGCTGGAACAGGCGCTGTTCGAGATCCGGCGCGTGATCGCCGGCCAGGAGGAGATGCTCGAGCGGGTGCTCGTGTGCCTGCTCTCGGGCGGCCACGTGCTGATCGAAGGGGTGCCGGGCCTCGCGAAGACCCTGACGATCAAGACCACGGCAGCGGTGCTCGGAGGCTCGTTCCACCGGGTGCAGTTCACCCCCGATCTCGTTCCGTCCGACCTGGTCGGAACGCGCGTCTACCGGCCGGACAAGAGCGATTTCGAGACCGAGCTCGGCCCGGTCTTCTGCAACTTCCTGCTCGCGGACGAGATCAACCGGGCGCCCGCCAAGGTCCAGTCGGCCCTGCTGGAGGTGATGCAGGAGCGCCAGGTGACGATCGGGCATCACACGTTCCCCGTCCCGAGCCCGTTCCTCGTTCTCGCCACCCAGAACCCGATCGAGTCGGAAGGCACCTACGCGCTGCCGGAGGCGCAGATCGACCGGTTCATGTTGAAGATCCTGGTCGACTACCCGGCGCACGACGAGGAGCTGACCGTGGTCGCGCGCTCGCTCGAAGAAGCGCCCGAGCTGGCGCAGGTGCTGTCGCTCGACGAGCTGATCGCGCTGCAGCAGCAGGCGACCCAGGTCTACGTCGATCCCGCGCTCATCAGCTGGACCGTCGATGTCGCCACGGCGACGCGCCGGCCCACCGAGCACGGGCTCGGCGACATTGCCGAGTACGTCTCGTTCGGAGCCAGCCCGCGCGGGCCGATCAGCCTCGTCTCGGCCGCGCGGGCACTCGCGTTGATCCGCGGGCGCGACTACGTGGTCCCGGGCGACGTCGATGCGCTCGTCCGCGACGCCTTCCGTCACCGGCTCGTGCTCTCCTACCGCGCCCTCGCGGAGGAGGTCGCGCCCGACACGATTCTCGACCAGGTCCTGGCCGCCATGCCGACGCCTCAAATCGATCTCGGCCGGGCACAAGCCGTCTGAGTGTCCGACGACCCGCTCGCCCCGCTTCGCACCCCCGAGCAGCCCGGGCCCGGCCCGCTCTCGGCGTCGTCGCTGCGCGCTCTCGAGCTGTCGGTCGGCCGGCGGGTCGACGGTCTGCTGGCCGGCGACTATCGCTCCGCGTTCGCGGGAGTCGGCAGCGAGCTGTGGCAGGTCCGCCCGTACGAGCCGGGCGACGACGTCCGCCGCATCGAATGGAACGTGACCGCGCGGACCGGCGAGCCGCATGTGCGCGTCGAGCTGGCGGAGCGCGTGCTCGTCACCTGGCTCGTGCTCGATGCCTCGGCGTCGATGTCGTTCGGGACGGGCGACCGGCGGAAGGCTGACGTGGCCGAGGGCGTGGCGATCGCGGTGGGCTACGCGGCGACGCGGCGCGGGAACCGGCTCGGCACGGTGGCGTTCGGAGCCGAGCCGGTCGTCGAGCGCCCGCGGCAGGGCCGGCGCGCGCTCCTCGACACGCTGCGGCTGCTGCGGGACCTGCCGCCGGCCGGCACGGGCACGCTGCGCGAAGCGCTCGAGCTCGCCGACCGGGTGACGAAACAGCGCGCTCTCGTGGTCGTCGTCTCCGACTTCCGCGGGCCGATCGACTGGCGGCCGCCGCTTCTGCGCCTCGCAGGGCGCCACGCCGTCCTTGCGATCGAGGTCCGCGATCCGCGCGAGCAGGAGCTCGCGGATGTCGGCGAGCTGCGGCTCGTCGATCCGGAGACGGGGCGCCAGCTGCGAGTCGACACCGGAGATCGCCGGCTGCGCGAGCGGTTCGCGGCCGTCGCGGCCGACGAGCGCCGCACGCTGGTCGCCTCGCTCGCCTCCGCGGGCGTGCGGCATGTTGCGCTCTCGACCGAGGGCGACTGGCTGAGGCCGCTGGCCGGCTTCCTGCGCCGGGGGCGTCGCGCACGGTGAGCTTCTTTGCACCCTTCCTGCTCGTCTTCCTGCTCGCGGTGCCGGCCGCGGTAGCCGGGTACCTGTGGCTCGACCGCCGTCGCGACCGCCGGGCGGCCGCCTGGGCCGCGCCGAGCCTGCTGCCGAACATGACGAACCGTCCGGCGCCGTGGCGCCGGCACCTGCCGAATGCGCTCCTGCTCGTCGGTGTCACCCTGCTCCTCGTCGGCTTCGCCCGTCCCACCGCGACGGTCACGGTGAAGCGGCAGGAAGCCACCGTCGTGCTCGTCCTGGACGAGTCCGGGTCGATGGCCGCGCGAGACTCGCTGCCGACGCGCCTTGCAGCCGCGAAGGCCGTCGCGCTGCGGTACGTGGACGCGCTCCCGGGCGGCTACCGCATGTCGGTCGTCACCTTCTCCGACCACGTCGCGGTCTCGGCGCCGCCCACGCACGACCTGACCGCCGTGCGCACCGTGATCGCCAACGCCAGGGCAGGCCCCCAGGGCACGGCACTTGCCGACGCCGTCGTGAAGGCCGTCAACGTCGGCCGCTCCGTCAAGGGAACGCAGCACGGGCCTCGTCCGCCCGCGGTGGTCATCGTGCTCTCCGACGGCGGGCAGACGGCCGGCCGCTACAGCCCGCAGCAGGCCGCCGCGTGGGCGAGGCAGATGAAGATCCCGATCTCCACGGTCGCGCTGGGCACGCCGGACGGCGTCGTCCTGCAGCCGCTGAAGAGCGGCTACACGGAGCGGATCCAGGTTCCCGTTCAGCCGGCCCCGCTACAGGTGATCGCACGGACGAGCGGGGGGCGTTTCTCTCAGGGAGCCGCGAACGTCGACGTGAAGAGCACGTACGCGGCTCTCGGCTCGCGGGTCGGCAACAAGCACAAGACCGTCGAGGTGACCGCCGTGGCGGCGGCCGGCGGGATCGTCTTCATGCTCGCGGGGGCGTTGCTCTCCGGCGCGTGGTTCAGGAGGTTCCCATGAGAGCGTTCCTGGCCGCGCTCGTGACCGCGCTCGCCGTGGCCGCTGCCTTCGCACCCGTCGGCGGCGCGACGAACGAATGCCACGGCATCCAGTCGTGCATCCGCGTCCCGGGGCCGTGGGTCGTCGTGCCCGCTCACGGGACGACCCAGTACCTGCTGACGTGCCCCGGCGGGAAGAGCATCGTCGCCGGGCTGGACGCACAGGTGACCTCGCGTGACGTGCGCGTCGACTTCGTGGGCAGGCTCGGCGCGCCGGTTCAGCCGGGTGCGACGACGACGCGGTATGCGCTCTTCCGGGCGGTCTCGACCTCGCCGAGGACGCAGCTCTTCCAGCCGCTGCTGGGCTGCGTCCCGACTCAGGGCGGCGGCGGCCGCTCGACCGTCTCCGCGCGCACCGTGAGCCCGCCCGGCGTCTCGCTCGAGTTTCGCTCTCGGATCGTCGTGATCGGGCCCGGGACCGTGCGGTTCGGCCGGGTCGCGTGCAAACCGTCGGAGCAGCTCGTCGGCGCCTGGCACTCCGTTGCATTCCGGACGAAGCAGCCTCCGCCGGTCTCGAACGCGGTCTACGTGAAGGCGACCCACGTGATCGTCGGCAAGAAGGTCGTCGTCACCGGATCGGCCGGCGATGCGCTGTCGATCGACGTGCACGCGATCGTCCAGGTCGGCGCGGAGTGTGCGCCGTGAGCTTCAGCTCGCCGTACTTCCTCCTCGGGTTGCTGCTCGTGCCGGCCGTGCTCGGTCTCGCCCTGTGGTTCGATCGCCGGCGGGCGCGCTACGCGGTCGCGTTCACGAACCTCGATCTGCTCGCCTCGGTGGCCGCACAGCGCAGACGTCCCTGGCGCCGGTGGATCCCGCTGGCGCTGTTCCTGGTCGCGCTCGCAGCGGCGTCGACCGCGCTCGCCCGTCCACGGGCGACGGTATCGGTGACCTCCAGCCAGGCGACCGTCGTTCTGCTGGTCGACGTGTCGGGCTCGATGCGCGCGGCGGACGTGAAGCCGACCCGCCTCGGCGCCGCTCAGCACGCGATGGACACGTTCTCGGAGAAGGTGCCGAAGAAGGTGAAGATCGGCCTCGTCTCGTTCAGCACCGGGCCGGACGTGCTCGTGATCCCGACGACCGACCGCGGGGTGCTGCAGGAGGGCGTCGACCTGCTGTCGCCCGAGGCGGGGACCGCGATCGGGGACGGGCTCGGCGTGGCGGTGCAGGTCGTCAAGTCGTCGGTCGCAGACGCTCCGCGCGGCAAGGACGGGAAGCTCCCCGGCGCGATCGTCCTCCTCTCCGACGGCGCGCAGACGCGCGGGACGCTGACGCCGATGCAGGGCGCCGCGCTCGCGCGGAATGCGGGCATCCGTGTGTTCACCGTCGTGCTCGGCACGGATCACGGCACGCTCGGCTTCGGGCCGTTCGGCGGCTACGGCTTCGGCGGCGGTTTCGGGAACGGGTCGGGCCGCCGCTTCCCCGTTCGCCCCGATCCGGTGACGCTGGCGGCGATCGCACACGCGACCGACGGTCAGACCTTCCGCGCGACCACTGCGAACCAGGTCGACTCGATCTACAAGGAGCTCGGCCAGAGCATCGCGCACCACAGCGCGACGCGCGAGGTGTCGTCGTGGTTCGCGGGCCTTGCCGCTCTGCTGCTGATCGGCTCGCTCGCCGCCGCGCGGCTCACCGGCGAACGGCTTCCGTGAGCGAGATCACAGGTCGAGGTTCAGCTCGCGCAGCGCGAGGAAGACACCCTCGCTGAACGTGGGGTAAGGCTGGATCACGTCGAGCAGCACCTCGACGGGCGTCTCGGCCCGGATCGCGAGCGTCAGCTGCTGGAGCCACTCGCCCGACTCGGGGCCGACCGCGACCGCGCCGGTCAGGACCTTCCGCTCCGGGTCGGCGACGACCTTGACGAAGCCGCGCCGCTTCGGCCGCTCGTAGGTCGAGAGTCGTGGGACCGAGGTCAGCTCCCACCTCGAGCTGGCACCGCCCTCGGTCGAGCCGACCGTCGCCACCTGCGGGTCGGTGAAGATCGTCGCCGGCACGGCCCGATGGTCCGCGCGGACATCGCGGCCGGCCAGGTCGTAGGCTGCGATGCGGGCGTGGTACTTGCCGACGTGGGTGAACGGGGCGATCCCGGTGACGTCCCCGATCGCCCAGACGTTCTCGGCGGCCCGTAGACGCTCGTCGACCTCGATCCCGCGCCGGGAGAGATCCAGCCCGAGGGCCTCGAGGCCTTCCACGTTCGGCGTGCGGCCGGTCGCGAGCAGCAGCCGGTCGAACGACAGCTGCGTGCCGTCGGCGAGCAGTAGGCCGCTCCCGGTGACCCGCTCGGCACGCGCGTCCAGCCGAATGTCGACGCCGTCCTCCCGTAGCGCCTCCTCGACCAGTGCTGCTGCCTCGGCGTCGACGCGGGCGAGGAGCCGCGAATCGCCCTGGACGAGCGTCACCTGCGAGCCGACGCGCTGGAAGAACTGCGCGAGCTCGCAGCCGACGGGGCCGCCGCCGAGCACCAGCAGCCGCTCGGGGACCTCGAGCGTCTCGGTGGCTTCGATGTTCGTCCAGTAGTCGACGTGGTCGAGCCCGTCGAGCTCCGGCACGGCCGGTGACGAGCCGGTCGCGATCACGAGCCGGTCGTATTCGAGCTCCTGTCCGTCGACCTGGACGACGCCCGGTTCGGTGACCACGGCGTCACCGCGCACGAGCTCGGCCCCCCGCGAGGCGAGCCACTCGACCTGAGACGAGTCGTCGCGCCCGGCGACGAGATCGCGCCACGCGAAGATCGCCTGCGGATCCATCCTGCCGACGGCGAGCGCGCCCTGGGAGCGGCGCGCCGCCGCCGCGAGCTCGGGCGCCCGCAGCATCGTCTTCGTCGGCATGCACGCCCAGTAGGAGCACTCACCGCCGACGAGACGCCGCTCGACGACGGTCACCTTCGATGTTTGGTCGAGCCGGCGGAGGGCGCCGACGAAATGCTCGCCGGACGACCCTCCACCGAGAACGACGATCTGCAGCTCAGGCGAGATGGTTCGCCTTCAGGAAGGCCTTCGCCACCTTTGCCGCACTCTGCTTGTTGACCTCGACGGCCTTGTTCATCGCCACGATCGCGTTCTGCGTCAGCGTCGCCGAGACCGCATTGACCGTGTCGGTGAACTTCGAACCGAGCGCAGTCGCAACGCTCGTCTTGACGATGGGCGCGACGTTCTGGAAGCCCGTCACGTGCTTCGGATCGCTGAGGACCGTGTACTTCGATCCCTTGCCGAGCGGCGGATCGGTCGAGAAGACGTCGGCCGCCAGCACGTTGCCGGCGTCCAGCGCCGCGTAAGCCGAGATGCCGGCGAGCGGCACGAACGACGCCTTGGTCAGTCCGTAGTGCTTGGTGTAGCCGAGGAAGCACGTGTTCCTCGTCTTGCACTCCGGGAAGCCGCCGAGCTTGAAGCTGCCCGCCTTCTTCAGGTCGCCGATCGACTTCAGCCCGTACTTCTTCGCCGTTGCGTTGGTGACGGCGAGGACGTCCGTGTCGTAGAACGGCGTCGGCTTGAGGACCGTGTAGCCCTTCTTCGCCTCCAGCGACTTTGCGAGCTGGTACGTGCCGCTCGCCGTCTTCGCCGAGAGGGCGTGATGGAAGACGTCCTGAACGATGACGCCGGTGTACTCGGGGTACATGTTGATCTTCCCGCTGGTCAGGGAGGTCTGGATCAACTCGGTCGACCCGATGTTCTCCTTGTAGGAGACCTTGAAGCCCTTCGCCTCGAGCGCCTGCTTGTAGAGCTGGCCGAGGATGAACTCCTCCGGGAAGTTCTTGGTCCCGATGGTGACCGTCGGGGCAGCCGTCGATTTCGCGTGCGCCGGCCGCGCGAAGACGGCCGCGAACAAGCCGATGACAATCGCGACCCCGAGGGAAATCGCGAACGCCGCCTTGGCGGCCCGCCTCGTGTGCTTACGGATCACTGCAGCTCCTTTCGGGAGTGGTCGTTGGTAACGCTAGTACTCCGGAGCCCCCTGGGCGTTACGCCGATCTGAACTCCAGCTAGGGCGACGAAGACGAGGGCGGACAGCGCCATCACGCAGAGCGAGGCGGCGATCACGCCCGAGAGCCGGTAGCTCGCCTGATTGACGATCACGTCGCCGAGACCGCCGCCGCCTGCGATCGCGGCGATCGGAGCGGTCGCGACGATCGTGACGGCCGCGATGCGGATTCCGGTGAAGATGAGGGGAACCGCCAGCGGGAGCTCGATCCGGCGAACGATCTGCCCCCCGGTGAGGCCCATCCCGCGGGCCGACTCCACGACGTCCTTGTCGACGCGGTCGATGCCCTCGTAGCTGTTCGTCAGGATCGGCCCGCTGCCCAGTACCGCGAGCGCCACCATGTTGTTGACGAACCCGATCCCGAGCAGCGTCAGGAAGGCCGCGATCAGCACGAGGCTCGGGAGGGCGCGGCCGATGATCGAGGTCCCGATCGCGATGCCGGAGCCGCGGTGGAAGTGGCCGAGCACGAGGCCGAGCGGCAGGGCGACGACGATTGCGATCGCGAGAGCGGCGCCGGACAACTCGAGCTGCTCGAGCGCCTTCTGCAGGAGGAAGCCGGGGTGGTCGCCGATGAACTGGATCGCGTCGACGAACGTGTGCGCGTTGGCGGTATCCGCGAACGTCATGCGACTCCCTTCGCCGCCCACGGCGCGAGCACCCGGCGCAGTGCAACGAGCAGCAGGTCGCAGCTGAGAGCGAAGGCGACGGCGAGTGCGCCGGCGGAGTAGATCTCCGTCTTGAACGGTGTCGGCTCCTTCAACGCGAGCACGATCGGGTAGCCCAGACCGTCGGGCAGCAGGAAGGCGGCGATCGTCGCGATCGCGACGGTCGAGACGACGGCGACCCGCAAGCCACCGATGATCGTCGGCACGGCCAGGGGCAGCTCGACCTGCCGCAGCGTCTGCATGCGGGTGAGCCCCATCCCGCGGGCGGCCTCCAGCACCTCCTCCGGGGCGCTGTTCAGTCCCGCGACGAAGTTCGGGAACAGGATCACGAGCGTGTAGGCGACGAGCGCGATCTCGACCGTCGTCCAGGTCAGCCCGCTGAACGGGATGAGCAACTGGAAGAGGGCGAGGCTCGGGATCGTGTAGAGGAGCGCCGACAGCACGCCGATCGGGTGCTCGAGCTTGCCGTACCGGTGCGCGAGCAGCGACAGCGGGAACGCGATCGCGAACCCGATCACCACGGCGATCACGGTCAGTTCGATGTGCTGGATGAGCGCCGGCTGCAGCGTGTCGCCCCAGTGGCCCTTCACCCAGTCCCAGCAGAAGGTGTGATCTCCGGTGACGCAGGCGCTGCCCCGGCCGAAGTTCGGGATGACGACGGGGCCGCCTATAACAGCTCTCCCGCGTCGCGGAGCATGAAGACGCCTCGCACCTCGCCGCCCTCGATCACGACCACCTGGTCGGTGTTCGTCTCGAGCATCTGGCTGACGGCGTTCCTGACTGTGGTGTCGGGGGAGACGCGAGACCCCGGCTCGCCCTGCGAGCCCGGCCTCAGCGTCACCTCCCCGAGCGTTCTCAGGGCGAGGCGCCGCAGAGCGCGATCCTCGCCGATGAACTGTGCGACGAACTCGTCGGCGGGATGCGCGAGGATCGCGTCGGGCGTGTCGTACTGAACGAGCACCCCGCCTTCCCGGAGGATCGCGATCCGGTCGCCCAGCTGGATCGCCTCGTCGACGTCGTGGGTCACGAAGATGATCGTCTTGCCGACGTCGCGATGGAGCCTCTGGAGCTCCCTCTGCAGGCGAAACCGGGTGATCGGGTCGACGGCGCCGAACGGCTCGTCCATCAGGAGCACCGGCGGGTCGGCTGCGAGGGCTCGCGCGAGCCCGACACGCTGGCGTTGGCCGCCCGAGAGCTGCGCGGGATATCGCTTCGCATCGGCGGCCTCGAGCCCGACGAGCTCGAGCAGCTCGGCGGTGCGCGCTGTCGTGCGGCTCTTCGGCCAGCCGAGCAGCCGCGGCACGGTTGCGATGTTCTCGCCGATCGTCTGGTGGGGGAAGAGGCCGACCTGCTGGATGACGTACCCGATCCCGCGCCGGAGCTCGGTGGCGGGGAGGGCGTTGATGCTTCGTCCGTCGATCCGGATGTCCCCCGAATCGAACGGGATCAGCCGGTTGACCATCTTCAGCGCGGTCGTCTTGCCACCGCCCGACGGGCCGACGAGGACGCAGAACGTCCCGGCGGGGATCTCGAGCGAGAGGTCCTGGAGGGCCGCCGAGTCACGCCCGGCGTAGCGCTTGGTGACATGGTCGAACACGATCTCTGCAGCAGCAGCAGCAGTCATGGGCGGTTCCGGACGCCGGTGATGCCGACGACGCCGCCCGCGACGACGAGCAGCGCGGTGATCCACATCGCGAGGTGGAACCCCGAGACGTCGAGCTCGTTCTGGGGCCCGGCGACGGCGGCGCCGACCACGGCGATCCCCAGCAGGCCGGCCACGCGCGCCACCGCGTTGTTCACACCGCTCGCGATCCCGGCGTCACGCTCGCCCGCGTCCGCGAGCACCGTCGCGGTGAGCGGTGCGACGATCATCGAGAGACCGGCCGAGAAGACGAGCAGTGAGGGCAGGAGCTCCCACCAGTACGAGAATCCGGGCTGGAGCCTGATCACGCCGATCAGGCCGAGCCCGGCGACGAACGGGCCTACGCCCATGAACCACCGCGGCCCGTGCCGCATGGAGAGGCGCCCGACACGCGGGGAGAGGAAGAACATCACGACGGTGATGGGGAGGAGGGCCAGGCCACTACGCAGAGCCGTATAGCCCGCCAGTTGCTGCAGAAACAGCACGAGGAAGAAGGTGAGGGTCGCAAGGCCGGCATAGACGGTCAACGTCTCCAGGTTCGCGAACGAGAAGTTGCGGCTCGAGAAGAGCCGGAGGGGGAGCATCGGCTGCGCGGCGCGGCTCTCCCAGAGGATGAACAGCGCGAACAGGACGACACCGCCGATGAGCGACACGAGGATCAGCGGATCGCTCCAGCCCCGCTGCGGCTCCTCGATGAGCGCGAACACCGGTCCGCCGAGGCCGAGGACGCACAGCACCCCACCGAGGACGTCGACCCGCGCGCGCTCGTTTCCCGCGGCGCGGGGCGGCACCACGTATGCGACGAGCACGGCAGTGACGATCGCGAACGGCACGTTGATGAGGAACACCCAGCGCCACCCGGCATTCGTCACGAGCCAACCGCCCGCGAGCGGGCCGATCACGAACGCGATGCCGGTCCACGCGGTCCAGGCCCCGATCGCCGCGCCCCGCGCCTCGCCGCTGAACGTGGTCGCGATCACGGCGAGGCCCGCCGGCGTCAGCGCGGCGCCGAGCATGCCCTGCAGGCCGCGCGCGACGATCAGCGTCGTCCCGTCGGGCGCCGCGGCGCAGAGGACCGAGGTGATGCCGAACCCGATGATCCCGAGCAGGAACATCCGCCGGGCTCCGAAGAGATCGCCGAGCGACCCCCCGACGAGGAGCAGCGAGCCAAGGGTGAGGAGATACGCGTCCACGACCCACTGCTGGAGCGCGAGGCCGCCGCCGAGATCGCGCTCGATCGCCGGGAGCGCGACGTTCACGACGGTCGAGTCCACGAACACGATGACGGAGCCGAGGATGCAGGCGACGAGCACCAGCCGGTCGTGAGGCCTCCGCTCCGTCATGTGTGCGCCAGAACGTGCGCCGGTCGCCCGGAATTCCATCTGCGGGAGATTGTCATGCGAGTCGTCCGCCCGCGCGGCCAAACTGGCTGGCGCGATGCGTTGCGCGACGGTGACCCTGTGAGCTACTGCTGGCCGCTCGCCCCGTTCGATCGTCAGCACCCGGTTCGAGCGTTCTTCTGCGACCCGCGCATCGGGGCCAAGGGCTCGAAGGCGTTCCACTTCGGCATCGACGTTTCCGGGGCGGACGGAACACCGGTCTATGCGGTGCGGCCCGGAGTCATCGACGTCGAGGGCGCTCAGAACATCGCGGTCGTCGAGGACGGCGGCGCGCGCGAGCACGGCTACTGGCACATCGTGCCGGCGGTCGAGCACGGGCAGCGCGTCGCGCAGCACGAGCTCATCGGTCACATCGCCAAGACCTGGGGGCACGTGCATTTCGCCGAGCGCAGCGGCGGACAGTACTGGAACCCTCTGCGCAAGGGTGCGTTGACGCCGTTCGCCGATTTCGGCGCGCCCTCGATCGACCGGATCGTCGCCCAGCGGGCGGGCAAGCACCTGAGCCCGGAGTTCCTCACCGGGGTTGTCGCCCTGATCGCCGAAGCGCACGACATCACGCCGATCGCCGCACCGCCGCCGTGGAAGGGCCTGCCGGTGACTCCGGCTCTCGTCCGCTGGCGCCTGCTGCACGGCGGTCGCGCGGTCGTGCCCTGGCGGGTGGTCGCCGACTTTCGCACGACCCTGCTGCCGGCCGCCCGCTATCCGGAGGTCTATGCGGCGGGCACCACCCAGAACCACCCGCACGTGGCAGGGCTCTTCCGGTTCCTGCTCGCACGCTCCTTCGACACGCGCCGCCATCCGGACGGCGGCTACCGGCTCGAGGTCCAGGCCGCAGACATCCGCGGGAACGCGTCGACGAGGCACCTCGAGCTGACGTTCACGAACACGGCCGTCTGACGCGTTCGCCGGCACGCCAGGGAAAAACACGCCGAAGGTTCAGTGTCTCCGGGCCGCGGGTCGCCTAGGGTCATGGGATGGGCCACCTCGTGTTCGCCATCGCCTTGCTGGTGGGGCTGTGCCTCATCGTGGAGTGGGTCTTCCAGCGGCGCGACGAGAAGCGCGACGGCCGGCGCTTCTGACCGACCGGCCCGAGACGACTTGCTTTCTCGTCCCTGACGAGTGTTCGATACTCGCCGACCGAAGGAGGTTGGCCGACGGATGAGCGAGTACCAGATCGTGAAGCTCGCGGACGTGGACGACTGGCTGGGTGACTATCCGGGCGAGATGCGCGGGATCACCTACGCGATCGGGGCGGAGCAGGCGGCGTTGACCTACAGGCGGATGCCGCAGCACACCGGGAGCAAGGGGTCGTACGGCCACCGGCACAAGGAGCAGGAGGAGCTCTACTTCGTGCTCAGCGGGAGGCTGCAGTTCAAGGTGGGCGACGAGATCGTCGAGCTCGGCAAGCACGAGGCGATCAGGATCGCGCCCGGCACGTGGCGCGGCGTCTGGAACGACGAGCCGGAGGACGCCGAGATCGTGATCGTCTCCAAGCGGATCGACGATCCCAGGGGCGACACCGAGACGCTCGACGGCTTCTGGCCGGAGTGAGCTCGGAGTGGGGGCCCGGCGTGCGGATCGCCGGGCCCCCGCTCTCGCGCTACCGGGAGCGGCCCTGTCAAGCGCTCCCGGAAACCGTCAGTTCCCGCGGGCGGAGGGACGCCGCGGTGGCCTACGGCGGCCGCGCAGCAACTCGAGGTGCGCGTCGGTGATGATCTTCGTGCTGATCGGGTCGGAAGGCCTCATCATCTGCCTCTCCCTTCTCTCGGCCTCGAATATCTTGATATCGAGAGAGTAACAGCCGATTCTCTTGACGTCAAGACTTTTGCTGTCAAGATGTGTGAGCGGTGGCCCCAACCTCCGAAGACCACATCGACCGCTTCCTCAAACGGCTCGCAGTGCTGCCGCGCGAGGTGGAGATCGACCTGGACGTCGAGGCGCTCGTCGACCGGATCGGCGGCATCAACCGGCGCGTGAAGCGCGGGATGGAGCGGACGCTCGCCGAGCACGGCCTGTCGCACCCCGACTGGCAGGTGCTGACCTCGCTGCGCCTCGCCGCGGATCACCGGAGCTCGCCGGGGGAGCTCTCGGGCGATCTCGAGCTTTCGAGCGGTGCCATGACGAGCCGCCTCGACCGGCTCGAGGAGGCGGGGCTCGTGCGGCGCCTGCCCGCGTCCGGCGACCGGCGCGGCGTGATCGTCGAGCTGACCGAGGCGGGCCGCGAGGCGTGGGACACCGCCGCGAGCGTCCAGGGCCGCCGCGAGGCGTTTTTCGCCTCGGCGCTCACGAAGGCCGAGCAGAAGCAGCTGAACGACCTGCTCCGCAAGCTGATGCTCGCCTTCGAGGCCCGCGAGGAAAAGCCGCCGCCGAAAGACTGACGTGATCGAACCTGGTTCGGCGCAGCCGAACCAGGTTCGCGAGTTTCGAGGTCACGCGCTGCCGGTGCGCAGGCCGGCGTCGCCCGCGCGCGGGCCGAGTGCATGGAACGCCTCACGCTCCTGCCTGCCCTCGATGCAGTCGGCGACGTACTCGGCGAGGGCCGGGCCGTGCTTGAAGCTGTGACCGGAGCCGCCGCCCACGAGCCACCAGCGGTCGCGCTCCGGGTGGCGGTCGACGATGAAATGCGTGTCGGCCGAGATGTCGTACTGGCAGACGCGACCGCCGAGCACCGGTGCCCCCGCGAGCGACGGGAAGCGCCGGGCGGCGTAGCTCCGCGCCTGCTCCTCCCAGTAGGGCGACGGCACGCGGTCGAGCGTGTCCGGATCGATCGCATCGCTCGCCGAGTCGGGCGCGATCTTGATCCCGAGCCCGCCCACGTCTCCGTGCCCGTAGAAGCCGCCGTCGTAGTCGACGAAGCCGGGCGCGGCCTGCCAGGCGCGTTCGCCGCCGAGGAAGAAGACGTCGCGCCGCGACACCTCGACCGCGGCGAGCTCGGGGAAGAGCCGGGGCAGCCAGGCACCGCACGCCCACACCACGACGTCGCCGGGCGGATCGTCGCCCGGCTCGAGCCGCGCTCCCTGGACCTCGACGCCGCGCCGCTCGCCGTCGGCCGCGAGGAGCTGGGTCGCGCGCCGCGCGTGCAGCACTCCCGCATCCGGCTCGTAGAGCACGCCGTGCAGGTCCTCGACGGCCAGCGACGGGAACAGCCCGCGCGCGTCGTCCGGCGAAAGCCACTCGTGCGGGATCCCGAGGCGGTCGAGGACGGGGACGCTCGCAGCCTCGAACCCGTCGCTCCGGCGGGCGAGCCAGGCGAGGCCTACGCCCTCCCAGATCGCGGTGCCCGTCTCCTGCTGGAGGTCGAGCCACAGCGAGCGGGCGCGCACGGCGCTCGCCGTGTACCACTCGGCGTCCCCGTGCGCGGCCCGCAGCAGACGCGTGTCGCCGCCCGAGGCCGAGCGGACCGTGCCCGGCGTGTGCTGTTCGACGAGGGTCACGCCCCAGTCGCGGAGCGCGAGCTCACGCGCGAGTGACGCCCCGAAGACGCCCGCGCCGACGATGCACGCCGAGCTCACTGCTGCGGCGTGACCGTGAGCGAGAGAACGTCCGGGCGGTGGTAGTGCCCGGCCGGGTCGAAGCGCTGCCGCGCCGCGTACAGGCTTGCCGGATCGAGATCCGCGAAGAGAATCCCCGCCTCGTCCCACAGCGGGCCGGCGAGGTAGCTGCCGTCCGGCGCGAGGATCGCCGATCCGCCGCGGCCGAGCAGGTCGTCGCCCGGCGCGAGCGGGACGTCGTCGGGGTAGCTCGCGGCGCTCTGGAAAACGCAGCAGGAGAGAACGAAGGCGCGCGACTCGCGCGCGATGTGGCGGAGCGAGTCCTGCCAGCCCTCGCTGTCGTCGGCAGTCGGCGCCAGGTAGGTCTCGACCCCGCGCTCGTAGAGCGCGAACCGCGCGAGCGGCATCAGGTTCTCCCAGCAGATCAGCCCGCCGGTGAGCCCGGCCCCCGTCTGGACGACCTCGAGCCCGCGGCCGTCGCCCTGGCCCCAGACGAGGCGCTCGTGGTTCGTCGGCACGAGCTTGCGATGGTGCAGTGCCAGCGTCCCGTCGGGTGCGTAGATGAGCAGGGAGTTGTAGAGCGTCCCGCGCTCGAGCTCGTTCACGCCGACCGCGACCCAGATGCCGGCGGCGCGGGCGGCGCCGGCAAGGCGCTCGCTCGGCAGCGTCACCGACTCCTGCGCGAGCCGGGCCCAGAGCTTTGCGCCCTCGCTCCCGTGGGCGAGCTCGCGCGCCCAGCGGTTGGACGGATACACCGGCACGAAGGTCTCGGGGAACAGCGCGAGCTTGGCGCCGCCCGCGGCCGCCTCGCGCGCGAGCTCGGCGAGCCTGTCGATCGTCGCCTCGCGGTCGAACACGACCGACTCCGCCTGGACGCACGCCACCCGGACGATCTCGTTCACGCCGAGAGCCTACGCTGCGTCGAGCCCGCCGCGAAGCGCCTCGACGAGGCCGGCGAGCTCGGCAGGGCCGGACTCCGCCGCCTCGACCGCGCGCGACCCGACGACGACTCCGTCGACCAGCGCGCCGGCCGCCCGCGCGTGCTCGGCGGTCGAGATGCCGAAGCCTGCGTAGAGCGGGACGCCGGTCACGGCCCGCGCCCGTTCCGCCAGGGGCGCCAGGGTGGGGGCCAGGTCTGCTCGTGCGCCGGTCGTGCCGGTCACCGTGACGAGATACAGCCAGCCGTCGGTCGAGGTAGCGGCGAGCCGCAGGCGCTCGTCCGTCGAGGTCGGGGCGACGAGGTGGACCCGCCGCAGCTCGGGCCGCACGTCCGAGGGCAGGTCGGCGACGATCAGTGAGGTCGCGCCCGCAGCGCGCGCGTCGTTCTCGAGCCGCTCCCAGCCGTACGCGTCGAAGATCGAGGAGTACGTCATCGGGATCAGAGGCACGTCGACGAGCGTGCGCGTCTCGGCCAGCATCTCCAGGCAGCGGGCCGTGCGCATGCCGGCCGCCAGCGCCCGCTCGCCGGCGCGGCGGATGACCGGCCCGTCCGCGAGCGGATCGGAGAACGGGAACCCGATTTCGACCACGTCCGCTCCCGCTTCGACGGCGGCCCGGGCGAGCCCCGGCGTGTCGGGCATCGCCATGAGGTAGACGACGAGCGTCTTCATGACCCGGCCGGTGCGTAGGCCAGCACCTCGGCGAGGTCCTTGTCGCCGCGGCCCGAGAGACAGACGGCCACGAGCTCTGCACCGCAGTCGAGCGCGCGCGCGAGGGCGTGCGACGACTCGAGCGCGGGCACGATGCCCTCCGTCTCGCAGAGCCGGTGGAAGGCCGCGACCGCCTCGTCGTCGGTGCAGGTCACGTACTCGGCGCGGCCGGAGTCGCGCAGCTGAGCATGCTCCGGCCCGACACCCGGATAGTCGAGCCCGGCGGAGATCGAGTGTGCATCCATGATCTGTCCGTCCTCGTCGGCAAGCAGCGACGAGCGCGCACCGTGCAGCACACCCGGGCGACCGGTGCCGAGCGAAGCCGCGCCCGCAGCCTCGACCCCGATCAGGCGCACGTCGGCGTCGGGGACGAAGTCGTAGAACATCCCGATCGCGTTGGAGCCTCCGCCGACGCACGCGACGACCGCCTCCGGCAGGCGGTCTTCGGCTGCGAGGAACTGCTCGCGCGCCTCTCGTCCGATCACGCGCTGAAGCTCGCGGACGACCTCGGGATACGGCGCGGGGCCAACGCAGGAGCCGATCAGGTAGTACGTCGTCTCGACGTTCGCGATCCAGTCGCGGATCGCCTCGCTCGTCGCCTCCTTCAGCGTGCGCGTTCCGAACTCGACCGGACGAACCTCGGCGCCGAGCAACCTCATCCGTTCGACGTTGGGCGCCTGACGGCGGATGTCCTCGCTGCCCATGTAGACGATGCACTCGAGCCCGAAGCGTGCGCAGACCGTTGCCGTGGCGACGCCGTGCTGGCCGGCGCCGGTCTCCGCGATGATCCGGTGCTTGTCGAGCCGCTGCGCGATCAGCGCCTGCCCGAGTGCGTTGTTCAGCTTGTGCGACCCCGTGTGCATCAGGTCCTCGCGCTTCAGGTAGACGCGCTGACCGGGCGCGAAGCGCTCGACGCGTGTCAGCGGCGTGGGCCGGCCCGCATAGCTCGTGCGCAGCGCGTGCAGCTCGGCGTGGAACGTCTCGTCGTCGCGCAGCGTCGCCCACACCGCTTCCAGCTCGTCGAGCGCCGGGATCAGCGTCTCGGGCACATAGCGCCCGCCGTAGTCGCCGAACTCACGCATGGATGGCCCTCACCCACGCGCGCAGCAGGTCGTGGTCCTTGACGCCGGGCGCGGACTCCGTCGAGCGGGCCGAATCGACCGCCCACGGCGAAACGGCGGCGATCGCCTCTGCCACGTTTCCGGGACCGAGCCCGCCCGCGAGCATCACGCGGCCGTTCGTCGAGCGGGCGCGCTCGAGGTGGGACGGGTCGCTCTCCTCCCACGGCAGGTCGACGACCGTGCCGACGTGCTCGTCGCCGCGCAGCAGCTCCGCATCACGGGCGCGATGGCCGTTCTCGCGCGGGTAGAACTGCACGACGTCGGCCTCCGTCTCCTCGCGCTCGCCGACGAAGACGGCCACGCGGAGGACGGTGTCGGGCGCGTCGAGGAGCGCGTCGGTCCGGCGCGGGCTCTCGGCGGCGAGGATGAACCCGACCAGGTCGGCGCCGGCCTCGACGGCGGCGTCGACGTCCTCCTGGCGGGTCAGGCCGCACACCTTGACGAGCGGGCGCGAGAGCAGCTCGCCGAGCTTCGCACCGGGGTCGGGCGCGCGCATCAGCGTCGAACCGACGAGCACGGCATTCGCGCCGGTCAGCTCGGCCGCGGCCGCCTGCGCCCGGGTCCGGATCGCGCTCTCGGCGACGAGGACGCGGTCGCGCGGCGCGCGCGCGAGCAGCTCCAACTGTCCGCGCCGGTCCAGATCGAACGTGGACAGGTCGCGGGCGTTGATGCCGATCACCGGTGCGTGCAGAGAGACCGCACGCTCGAGCTCCTCTGCGTCGTGCGCCTCGACGAGCGTGTCGAGGCCCAGGCCGTTCGCGCTGCCCTGCAGGGCACGCACCTGCGCGTCGTCGAGATCGCGCAGCAGCAGGAGCACCGCGTCCGCACCGGCCGCTCTTGCGGTCTCGAGATCGTCCGGGGTCGAGAAGAAGCCCTTTGCGAGCAGGGGGAGTGCCGTGGCCGCCCGCGCGGCGCGCAGATCGTCCCACGTTCCGCCGAAGCGCTCGTCGACGAGCACGGACATCGCGCGGGCTCCTGCTCGTTCGTAGGAGCGGGCGATCTCCGACACATCGGCGAACGGGCGAATGTCGCCCGCCGATGGTGAGCGGCGCTTGAACTCGGCGATCGCTCCGAAGCCGTCGGCTGCGAGTGCTGCCTGAAATCTCATGCGCTTGCTCCCGCGTGCGAGAACGCGACCAGTTCCTCCAGGCGCTCGGCCGCCGCGCCGCTGTCGATCGCCTCGCGTGCCACGCCGACGCCCTCCTTCAGATCTTTCGCATGACCCCCTGCCGCGATCGCACCGGCGGCGTTCAGCAGGATCGCAGACCGGCGCCCCCCGTCGGCACCGTCGAAGATCTCGCGGATGCTCCGGGCGTTCTCGGCCGGCGAGCCGCCGCGCAGCTCCGCCGGGTCGCACCGCTCGATGCCGAGCTCGAGCGGGTCGATCTCGCGCCGGCGCACATCGCCGTCGACGACCTCGCAGACGAGGTTCAGGCCCGCGGGCGACAGCTCGTCGATGCCGCCCGCGCCGTGGACCACGAAGGCGCGCCGGGCGCCGAGCTGGGCAAGCACGTCCGCGATCACGGGAACGAGCTGGGGCGAGTAGACGCCCATCACCTGGGCCCGGGCGCCGGCCGGGTTCGTCAGCGGCCCGAGGACGTTGAAGACCGTCCGGGCCGCGAGCTCGCGGCGGACCGGCCCCGCATGCTTCATCGCCGGGTGGTGCGTCGGAGCGAACATGAAGCCGAAGCCGAGCTCGTCGATCGACTCCGCGATGCGGTCGGGATCCAGGTCGAGCCTGAACCCGAGCTCCTCGAGCACGTCGGCGGATCCGGAGGCCGAGGACACGGAGCGGTTCCCGTGCTTCGCGACGCCGGCTCCCGCCGCCGCAGCAACGAGCGCCGCAGCGGTCGAGATGTTGAAGGTGCGGCCGCCGTCGCCGCCCGTCCCCGCGGTGTCGACGAGGTCGTCGCGCTTCGGATGCACCGTGATCGCGTGTGCGCGCATCGCTTCGGCCGAGCCGGCGATCTCGTCCGCCGTCTCGCCCTTGAGGCGCAGCGCCACGAGGAAGCCGCCGATCTGGCCCGGCGTTGCCTCACCGGACATGATCGTGTCCATCACCCGGCGAGCCTCGTCGCGGCTCAGGTCCTCGCCGTCGAGCAGCCGTGCGAGCGCGTCCTGGATCATCCCCGCACACCCTGCAGGAAGTTCCGGGCAATGTCACGGCCGAGCGGCGTCAGCACGGATTCGGGATGGAACTGAACGCCGTCGACCGGCAGCTCGCGGTGGCGGACGGCCATCACCTCGCCGTCGATCGCCCGCGCCGAGATCTCGAAGCAGTCGGGAACCGAGGTCGCCGCGAGCGAGTGGTACCGCCCCGCGAGGAAGTCGTCCGGCAGCCCGGCGAAGATCCCACGGCCGTCATGCTCGACGATCGTCGCCTTGCCGTGCACGAGCTCGCGCGCGCGCTCGACCTCGCCGCCGTAGACCTGGACGAGCGCCTGGTGTCCGAGGCAGACCCCGAGTGTCGGCACGCGCTCGCAGAGCTCCCGCAGGATCTCGGGCGTCGCGCCCGCGTCCTCGGGGCGGCCCGGGCCGGGTGAGATGACGAGCTGCGACGGCCGGAGGGCGGCTGCCTCGGCGGCCGTGATCGCATCGTTGCGCCGCACGACCACCTCGGCACCGAGCTCGGCGAACAGGTGCGCGAGGTTGTAGGTGAACGAGTCGTAGTTGTCGACGAGCAGGATCATGCGCCGGCCTCCGCCAGGTCGATCGCCTGATCGAGCGCGGCGAGCTTGCGCAGGCATTCCTCGTGCTCGGACCGGGGGTCGCTGTCCGCAACGATCCCCGCCCCGGCCTGCAGCAGCGCCGCACCTTCGTGCAGCACCACCGTTCGGATCGCGATGCACGCGTCCAGCGGGCCGCCCGGGAACGAGTAGAGGACAGCGCCGGCGTACGGGCCCCGCCGGTACTGCTCGAGCTCCGAGATGATCTGCATCGCGCGCACCTTCGGCGCGCCCGAGACGGTGCCCGCCGGGAATGTCGCGCGCAGGAGGGCGAACGGCGAGACGCCGGGCGCAAGCTCGCCGGCCACCTCCGACACGAGGTGCGTGATGTGCGAGAACCGCTCCGCCTCGAGGAAGCGCTCGACCTTGACCGTCCCGGCCAGGCAAACGCGCGAGAGGTCGTTGCGGCCGAGGTCGACGAGCATCACGTGCTCCGCCCGGTCCTTCTGCGACGACAGAAGCCGCTCGGCGTCGCCCTCGCCCGGGCTCGTCGACCCGGCGATCGGGTTCACCGATGCCCGCCGCCCGTCGAGACGAACGAGCGTCTCCGGGGACGAGCCGACGAGGGAAATACCGTCCAGCTCCAGCAGGAAGAGGTACGGCGAGGGATTGACGCGGCGCAGCGAGCGATAGATCGAGAGCGCCGAGGCGTCCGTGCGCCGTTCAGCACGCTGCGAGAGGACGATCTGGAATGCGTCTCCTGCGCGGATGTGCTCCTTGCAGCGCTCGACACCTCGCTCGTAGTCGGCCCGGCTCGGCGAACGCCGGGTCACGCTGCCGGGTCGGGCCGGCTCGCCCGGGAGCGGCGGCACGGCTCCCTCGAGGAGTGCGGCGACCTCCTCCGGGTCGCCCGCGAGCACCTCGGCGACCGAGCGGCCGTGGTCGAACCGGAGGAGCACGTCGGCCACGACGAAGCGGCTCTCCGGCAGTCCCCGGCCGTCGTCCGGCAGCTGCACCGTCGGCTCCAGCCGAGCAACATGGTCGTAACCGAGGTAGCCGACGACCGGCTCGTCGAGCGCTTCGGCCTCGCCGAACGTGACGAGGCGGTCGCCGCTGCCGACGAGCGAATAGCGTCCGAGGCGCCCCTGCTCGACGGATTCGAGCAGGAACCCGGCGCGGCCCGACCCGCGCAGGTGGAGGTATGCCCCGAGCGGGGTGAGGAGATCGGTGTTGAGGACTGTCGTGTTGTTCACAGATACGAAAAACGACCCTGTCGGGTCGCCGGTTGGAGCGGTTCGGGTTGGTCGGCGCGTGGTTGGCTACGCGCGCAGGCTCCCGTCCCGCTCGTTGCGCCACGCCCACCAGGTCGAGATCGAGAAGCTCATCTACGGCCAAGGTTAGCGCTCCTGCTTCAATGCGCAAGGCCGATGGCAACGCCCGAGCTCCTGACCGCGCTCCTGACCGCTTCCGGGCCGTCAGGCCACGAAGAAGAGGCGGCCAAGATCTGGCGAGATGCGGCAGCGGTGTTCGCGGAGGTGACCTCGGACACGCTCGGCTCGTCGTTTGCACGGGTACGCGCCGGTGAGAGTGGCGCGCCGACGCTTGCGATCGTCGGCCACATCGACGAGATCGGCATCGCCGTCACGGACATCGACGACAACGGGCTGCTCGCCTTCACGCTGCTCGGGGGCATCGCCGCCGAGACGCTCCACGGCCAGCGCTTCGAGTTGCTGACGCGTAACGGCCGCGTCCCCGGCGCCGTCTCACGGAAGCGGGTCCAGCCGGAGCAGGTCCGCGACCGTCCACGGCTCGAGCTCGCCGACCTGCACCTGGACATCGGCGCGAAGAGCCGCGAAGAAGCGGAGGGCCTGGTTCGCGTCGGCGATCCGGGGGTGTGGTCCGGGCCGCCCGTCGACCTGCCGAACAACCGTCTGCTCTCGAAAGCGCTCGACAACCGCCTCGGCTCGTACGTCGCCCTCGAGGCCGCCCGTCGGGTCGCCGAGGCGCGCGATGCCCAGGTGGATGTCGTTGCCGTCGCCGCCGTCCAGGAGGAGATCGGCCTCTACGGCGCCAAGGCGGCGGCGTACGGGCTCGAGCCTCACGTCGCGATCGTCGTCGACGTCACGCCGGCCACGGACTACCCGGGCGGCGATGTGCGCCGGGTCGGTCGCGTAGAGCTCGGGATGGGCGCGATGATCGCGCGCGGGCCGATGCTGAACAAGAAGGTGACCGATCTGCTCGGTGAGGCCGCGGAGGCCGAGCACATTCCGCACGCGTACGAGATCTATTCGCGCATCACCTCGACCGACGCCGACGAGATTCATCCCGCTCGGTCGGGCATTCCCACCGGCCTGCTGTCGATCCCCACGCGCTACCTGCACAGTCCGAATGAGATCTGCGCTCTGGACGACGTTGAGGCGATCGTCCAGCTGATCGTCGCGTTCGCACAGCGGTTGACCGCCGACCAGTCCTTCGTGCGCTGATGGCCGCCCGCAGCGTCATCGTCAGCGCGCTTCGCACGCCCTTCGGCAAGCTCGGGGGCGGTCTGGCCGACTATGCAGCGACGGAGCTCGGGGGTATCGCGATCAGGTCGGCGCTCGAGCGCATCGGGCTCGAGCCGCACGAGCCGCAATACGTGATCATGGGACAGGTGCTCCAGGCCGGCGCCGGGCAGGCGCCTGCCCGTCAGGCCGCGATTGCAGCGGGGCTGCCCAAGGAGACGCCGTCGGACACGATCAACAAGGTCTGCGCGTCGTCGATTCGCGCGATCGAGATCGCCGACACGATGATCCGCGCCGGAGACGTCGATGTCGTCGTCACCGGCGGCATGGAGTCGATGACGAACGCGCCGTATCTTCTGAAGAAGGCGCGCTTCGGCTACCGCCTCGGCCACGGCGAGCTGCTCGATTCGATGGTGTACGACGGGCTCACGTCGACGTTCGACCAGCTGCACATGGTCCTGCAGAACTCGCAGGTCGCGCGCGAGCTCGGCATCTCGCGCGAGACGCAGGACGCCTGGGCCGCTCGCTCTCATGCGCGGGCCGCCGCCGCGCAGGATGCGGGCCGTTTCGACGACGAGCTCGTGCCGGTGGGCGACCTGGCCGCGGACGAGGGCATCCGCCGCGACACGACGGTCGAGAAGCTTGCCGGGCTCGCGCCGGTCTTCGACCCGGACGGGACGACGACCGCCGGCAACGCGCCCGGTGTCAACGACGGTGCGAGCTGTGTGATCGTCTGCTCCGAGGCGTGGGCGGCGAAGCGCGGTCTCGATCCGCTCGCCACGATCGTGTCGCAGGGCTACGTCGCGGACGACTTCGCCTATCTCGCGCGCACGCCGGCGAACGCCGGCGCGATGGCGCTCGACCGTGCCGGCAAGACGATTGCCGACGTGCGACGGGTCGAGATCAACGAGGCGTTCGCCTCGGTCGCATCGAACTCGACGAAGCTCCTCGGCGCCGACGAGGCGATCGTCAACGCGAACGGCGGTGCGATCGCGCTCGGCCACCCGATCGGGGCCTCCGGCGGCCGGATCGTCTCGACGATGGTGCACGAGCTCCGCCGTTCCGGCGGCGGTCTCGGCCTTGCCGCGATCTGCTCCGGCGGCGGCCAGGGTGACGCGCTGCTGATCGAGGTGTAGGTCTCGTGCGCCTCGTGGTTCGTGCAGCGGGTGGGATCGTGATTCGCGGCGGCGCGGTCCTGCTCGTGCACCGGCCGAGCTACGACGACTGGTCGTTCCCGAAGGGGAAGCTGGAGGAGGACGAGTCCTGGGAGGACGGCGCATTGCGGGAGGTCGAGGAGGAGACGGGGCTCACCTGCGAGCTCGGCGCGTTTCTCGGCTCGACGCGCTACTTCGTGCTGCAAGGCCCGAAGGAGGTGCGCTACTACCGCATGACGAGCGACGGCGAGGCGAGCGCGCAGAACGAGGTCGACGAGGTGCGCTGGGCGTCGTTGGAGGACGCGCGGGCGCTGCTCACGCACGACCGCGACCGCAAGCTCCTCGAAAAGGTGTCCGACACCGGCACGGTGTCAGGCACCTCGTAGAACTTTCCGGTAGCGCACCTCGGCTGCGTGGACGCCCCAGCGCTCCTCCGACTTGCGCTCGCCGTCGGGCGCCCAGCCGCCGCGCTCGTAGAACGCCCGGGCGCGCGGGTTGTCCTCCAGCACCCAGAGCGTCGCCTCGTCGTAGGAGCTGCGGAGGTGCTCCTCGGACCGCTCGATCAGCGCCCGTCCTGCGCCGGTCGACCAGTGCTCCGGCTCGACGTAGATCGCGTAGAGCTCCCCGACCCCGTGCTCGTCGCGGCTCGGGCCGACCGACGCGAACCCCGTCACGACCCCCTCCTGGACCGCGACGAACGTCGACCAGCCGGCCGGGGGCCTGGCGATGCGGCCGCGCCAGCGCTCGGGCCGGATGAAGCCGCCGCGGTCGAGCTCGCGTGCGGGAAAGACGTGCCGGTACGCGGCCTGCCACGTCCGCTCTTGCACGCCCGCGATGTCGTCGGCGTCGGCCGTGGTTGCGGCCCTGATCTCCACGGGGTGAAGGGTAAGGTCCGTCGCCGTGAAGTTCGAGCATGTCGTCGTCGTCGGTGCGGGCCAGATGGGCGCCGGCATCGCGCAGGTCGTGGCCGCTTCGGGGCGCCGCGTGTCGCTGCACGACCCGTATCCGGGCGCGGTCGAGCGGGGCCTCGCTGCGATCGGGAAGAGCCTCGGCCGCCTCGGCGCCGACGTCGAGGGCACGCTCGCGCGGATCGAGCCCGCCGACGAGCTGGTGCCTGCTGATCTGCTGATCGAGGCGATCACCGAGGACGCCGGGGCGAAGGAAGACCTCTTCCGCCGAGCGGGCGCCGCGCTGCCGGACGGCGCGATTCTCGCCTCCAACACGAGCTCGATCCCGATCACGTCGCTCGCGGCGGTCACGACGCGGCCCGACCGGGTGATCGGCATGCACTTCTTCAACCCGGTGCCGGTGCTCCGGCTCGTCGAGGTGATCCGGGCGGTGCAGACCTCGGACGAGACCGCCGCGGCGATCGTCGAGCTGGCGCGCGAGCTCGGTAAGGAGCCTGCGGAGGCGAACGACTTTCCCGGCTTCGTATCGAACCGCATCTTGATGCCCTTCATCAACGAGGCTGCCTACGCGTTGATGGAGGGCGTGGCCGAGCCCGAGGCGATCGACACGATCGCGAAGCTCGGTTTCGCGCATCCGATGGGCCCGCTCGCCCTTGCCGACCTGATCGGCCTCGACACCTGCGTCGCGATCATGGAGGTGCTGCAGCGCGGGCTCGGCAATCCGAAGTACGCGCCCTGCCCGCTGCTGCGCCGGTACGTGCAGGCCGGCCGGCTCGGCCGCAAGTCGGGTCGAGGCTTCTACACCTACTAGACGACGAGTGCGGCGCTCGGCTCGCGCGGCGGCGCGAGCAGGGCGGCCGACGCGGCTGCGAAGACGTCGTCTTCGAGCGAATAGGCGCTCGTGAAATCGACCGCGCCGTTCGCCTCGAGCACGACCCAGGTGCCGTCCTCGGCCGGCAGCAGGTCGATCCCGACGAGGGCGGCATCGATCGCCTGCGCGGCGGCGAGCGCAATCTCGCAGGCGCCCGTCGAGGGCTGAACCGGCTCGCGTCTTGCTCCCAGTGCGACGTTCGTCCGCCACTCTCCGGCCGCGGCGACCCGTCTCACGGCTCCGACCACCTGATCGCCGGCGACCACCAGCCGGAGGTCGTGCCCGCGAGGGGTGATGAGCTCCTGCGCCAGCGCGCCGGTCGCCGCGTACCACGCCCGTGTTTCGAGATAGGCGAGCGTCTGCTCGACCGCGGGCTCGTCGTCGCACCTGATCACGTCCTGGCCCCAGGATCCGAAGCGCGGCTTGAAGACGAGCGGCGGCTCGAGCCTCGGCGCGGGGAGCCACGGCGCGACCTGCGCCGTGCGCGGGTGGGGAATGCCGGCACCGACCAGCGCCTGCGCCGTCAGGAGCTTGTCGTGGGCGGCGACGAGCGTGCGCGGGCCGTTCAGCAGGGTCACGCCGGTCGCAGCGAGGCGCTCGAGCGCCCAGAGCCCCGGCTCGATCCCGTCGAGCGTCGGGAGCACATCGAGCCGGCCGAGCGCCACATCGCCGGGAGCGAGCCGCGCCAGCGCCTGGGCCGGGGTCAGCACGCTTCCAAGCCTCGTGTTCGTCGGCGTGACACGATGCGCGACCACCGCAAAGGTGCTCATAGCGGCATCGTCGCCGTTTCGCATCGCGTTGTGAAGGGCTGGGGGCCGTTTCGACCCCTGATTGATGCCGTTCTGTAACCCAGGGCGCGAGGGGCCAGGCCTACCTTCAAGTGCGACGACACGAATCGCGCTCTGCATTGGTGAGCCCGACGCGCGTTGCCTGGGGAGACAGGACGGGCCCGGAGCGGTGGGGGGAAACGGAGCTCCGGGCCCGACTGTCACGCAGGTGGGAGGCGCCGCCCGTACGATCTGAAGGGTGAGCGCGTTCGTCGAACGGGAGCTGAAGCTCGAGCTGGACGAGGGATTCACGTTTCCCGATCTCCCCGGCGAGCCCCTCGAGTCGCGCCTCTTCACCTCCACCTACCACGACACGCCCGACCACTCGCTCGCTGGTGCAGGCATCACGCTCCGGCGGCGGGTCGAGAACGGTCTCTCCCGGTGGCAGCTGAAGCTGCCACGCGGCGGCAACGCCCGCGCGGAGCTCGAGGCTCCCGGCGGTCCGGTCGGACCTCCGGCGCCGCTGGCCGACCTCCTCGCCGCCCACGTCCGCCACGGCCGGCTGGGGCCCGTCGCGACGCTGCGCACGCGCCGGACCGGGGTGCGCGTCGCAGACCACGGCCGGACGATCGCCGACGTCACACTCGATTCGGTCGCCGTGCTCGACGCCGGCCGGTCGGCCGGAGGGTTCGCCGAGATCGAGATCGAGCTCGTCGACGGCGAAGACGACGACCTCGAGCGCCTCGGGCGGGCGCTTCGGAAGGCTGGGGCCAAGAAGTCCGAGGGGACGCCGAAGCTGCTCCGCGTTCTCCCGCCGCCGGCTCGCCCACAGGCCGAGGAAGGCGCTTCGGCGGCCGAGCTCCTGCGCGTGCTGCTGGCGGAGCAGCTGCGCGAGCTGCTTCGCCACGACCCCGGCGTTCGGCTGGGGGACGACGCAGAGGACATCCACCAGTTTCGGGTCGCGACCCGGCGCAGCCGTGCACTGATTCGCGCGACCGAGCCCATGCTCGGAGACCGTCTGACCGCGCTGGCCGGCGAGCTGAAGTGGCTTGCGCGGCTGCTCGGCCCGGTTCGCGACCGCGATGTGCTGATCGAACGGCTCCGCGCCGAGGTGCAGACGCTCGACTGCGACCGCGAGAGCGGCGAGCTGCTCGTCGCACAGCTCGAGGATGCCCGGGAACGCTCACGCGACAAGCTGCTCGACGCGCTCGGGTCGCCACGGTACTTCGAGCTGCTGGACACGTTTGCGCTCGCGGTGGCGGCACTGGGGGAGGTGACGACGGGAGAACAGGCTCGTGACATCGCGGCTTCGGAGCTTCGCGACCTGCGACAGGCGGCCGCCGAGCTCCCGCCGGAACCGACCGACGACGAGCTGCACAACCTCCGAATCACCGCCAAGCGTGCGCGCTACGGTGCCGAGCTGGTGGCGAGCGGCGGCAAGACCAAGCAGCTGCAGCGCTACCTCGAAACGCTCAAGAATCTCCAGGACGTGGTGGGCGAGCACCAGGACGCCGTGGTGGCCGAGACGACGCTCCGCAAGCTCGCGCGCAAGCAGACCGGGATCGCTGCGGGCCGGCTGATCGCGTGCGAACGGCTCAGGCGCGCGGAACAGCGGCGACTCTATCCGGACGCGCTCGCCGCGGTCCTGCGCCGCGGCGCGAAGGCACTCGGCTGATGCCGCTCCTGCTCGTACGCCACGCCTCGGCCGGCGACCGGACGGCGTGGGTCGGGGACGACCGGGAGCGACCCCTCGACGAGCGTGGGCAGCGGGACGCGGACGAGCTCGTCGAGCACCTCGCCGCGTTCGACGTCCGGGCGATCCTGACGAGCCCCTACCGGCGCTGCGTCGAGACGGTCGAACCGCTCGCCCGGGCCCGCGGGCTCGAGATCGATGCACGGGAAGAGCTGGGCGAGCAGCTCCAGGCCGAACATGGGACCGCACTCGTGCGCTCGCTCGCCGGACAGGATGTCGTCGTGTGTGGGCACGGCGGTCTCGACTGGGTCGTGCCCGAGGCGCCGAAGTGGAAGAAGGGCGCCGTCTTCGTGCTCGGCCCGGAGCTCGAGCTGCTCGACGTCCTCAGGCCGCGGCGCGCCGGGCGCTGAGCTCGAGCAGCGCGCCTTCGCGCACCCCGCCGCGGACCACCCGCAACGGCGTCGCGAGGCGTGACTGGATCTCGGCCAGGATCGCCGCACCGGCGGCGAGCGTGCCGACGCGGTCGGCGTCGATCTCGAAGCGGCGTACGATCTCGTCGGCGGGCAGCTCCGCGAGTTGGGCGAGGGCGTGTTCGAGCTCGGTGCGTCCGAGCCTCCCCCCGACGATGCGCTTCAGCGCACGCGCGCTCCCGCCGACGGCGAGTGCGAGGCGAGGCTCGGGCGCGTCGACGTCGTCGAGGTAGCCGGCCGCCTCGGCGCGGGCGGCGGCGATCGCCGCCCGCCCGGGCGGGTCGGCGTCGAGCAGCCTGCTGGTCAGGCGCTGCGAACCGAGGTCGATCGACCGGAGCCACTCGGGGCCGCCCCGCCGCGTCCCGACGACGACCTGAGCGGAGCCCCCGCCGACGTCGACGACCGCGACGAGCCGGCGGCCCGGCGGCGCCGCGACCTCGAGGGCGCCCGCGAACCCGAGCCGTGCTTCCTCGGCTGCGCTGAGAATGCGGGTGGGGCATCCGGCTGCCGCCCGGATCGCTTCGAGCAGCTCGTTCCCGTTCTCCGCCTGCCGGCCGGGGCTCGTGATCAGCACCGCGAGCTCGTCGGCACCTGCCCCGCGTGCCGCAGCCGCGTATGAGCCGACGAGCCGCGCCGCGGCGGCGAGCTTCTCCTTCGGGATCGAGCCGTGGAGCTCGACATCGGCGCCGAGATGGAGCATCTCCCGCCGGGACAGGATCTCCTCGTCGCCGTGCGCGACGACGAGGCGGACCGTGTTCGAGCCGACATCGATGACCCCGACCATTCGCCGGACATCGTGACGACCCCACACGACGGCGCGATTCAGTGCGAGCGGGCGAGGCGCCGTGCGCGCTCACGCCTGCGCATGAATGCGGCCTGCGCAGACCGGCGGCGTTCGCTCTTCTTCGGCGAAACACGCTTCCAGTCGCCGTCGGGCTGCAGCTCCCACGCCTGAGAGTTGTCCGCGAGGAGCGCCTTGAAGATCGATTCGAGCTCGTTGCGCACCTGCGTGTCCTCGACCGGCATGACGACCTCGATCCGGTGATCGAGGTTGCGAGGCATCAGGTCGGCGCTGCCGAGGAGATAGTCGCGGCGGTCGCCCGCCTCGAAGCAGTAGAGACGGCTGTGCTCGAGGAAGCGGCCGAGCACCGACCGCACGTGGATGTTCTCGCTCAGCCCGGGCAGCCCGGGGACGAGGCTGCAGTTCGCGCGGACGATGCACTCGATGTGCACTCCTGCTTGCGACGCCTTGTAGAGCTCCTCGATCACCTCTGGATGGGTGAGGCTGTTGCACTTGATCCGGATGCGGGCGTGCTTGCCCGCCTCGGCTGCGTCGGCGACGTCCTTGATCCGCTCGATCAGCTTCTTGCGCAGATTGAACGGCGACACCAGCAGGTGGCGGAAGCGCTGCGGGCGGCCGAAGCCGGTGACGAAGTTGAAGAGGTCGGCGATGTCCTCGCCGATCTGTGCGTCGGCCGTGAACACGCCGACGTCCTCGTACATCCGGGCCGTCGTCGCGTGATAGTTGCCCGTGCCGATGTGCACGTAGCGCCGCAGCTCATCGCCTTCGCGCCGAACGACCAGCGTCGTCTTCGCGTGGATCTTCATGTCGGGGAAGCCGTAGACGACGTGGACGCCTGCCTGTTCCAGCGCGCGCGCCCAGTCGATGTTGCGACGCTCGTCGAACCGCGCTTTGAGCTCGACGACGCAGACGACCTGTTTGCCGTTCTCCGACGCCTTGACCAGCGACGGCGCGATCGCGGAGTCGTCGCTCGTCCGGTAGACCGTGGTCTTCACCGCGACGACCTGCGGATCCTCCGCGGCCGCCTGCAGGAACGCCTCGACACTCGTCCCGAACGAGTCGTACGGATGCTGGACGACGATGTCCCGCCGTGCGATCTCTTCGAACAGCTCGTCGTAGTCCGAGACGGCGAGTCGGCGCTGGGTGAACGGCACCCACGGCGCGTACTTCAGATCCGGGCGATCGAGCGAGTGGAGCTGCATCACGTCCGCCAGGTCGAGCAGGCCGCGAATGGCATAGACCTGGTCGGAGGCGATCCCGAGCCGTTCGGTGAGGCGGACGAGCATGTCACGCGAGATCGAGCCCGAGACCTCCATGCGCACGACCGCGCCGAAGCGGCGCCGGCGCAGGTCCGATTCGACGGCTTCGAGCAGGTCGTCCGCATCGTCCGAGATCTCGGTGTCGCCGTCTCGCGTCAGCCGGAACAGCGCGCGCTGCACGACCTCCATCTCCGGGAACAGGCGCGGCAGGAAATGCGACAGCACGGACTCCAGCGGGACGAGCAGGCCGCGCGTGCCGATCGAGACGAAGCGGTCGAGGCCCTCCGGCACCTTCACCCGTGCGAACCGCTCCTCGCCGGCCTCCGGGTCGCGAACGAGCAGCCCGAGGCTGAGCGACAGGCCGGAGATGTACGGGAACGGCTGGCCCGGGCCGACGGCCAGCGGCGTCAGCACGGGGAAGATCTGCCGGGTGAAGACCTGCTCGAGCTCCGTGCGCTCGGTCTCGGTCGCATCCTCGACTCCGCCCACGAGGATCCCCTCGGCGGCGAGCGCGGGGCAGAGCTTGTCGCGCCAGAGCGCCGACTGCTGCGCCGTCAGGTCGAGGACGCTGCCCCTGATCTCGGCCAGCGCCTGCTGCGGGGTGCGGCCGTCGGGCGAGCGCACGGACAGCCCGGACAGCACCTGGTCCTGCAGGCCGGCAACCCGCACCATGAAGAACTCATCGAGGATCGACGAGACGATCCCGCAGAACTTGACCCGTTCGAGCAGCGGCTCGTTCGGGTCGGCGGCGAGCTCCAGCACGCGCCGCATGAGGTCGACCTGCGACAGCTCGCGGTTGAGCAGTGTGTCGTAGCCGCCGTCGGAGCGCGGTTTGATGATCGTCGCCAAGCGTTGCAATCCTTCCGGAACGGTCTGAACGGTCGGCGTCGATCGGGACAACCGACTCGGCCCGTCCATTCGATCCGTATTCTACGCGCGATGCCGAACCATCGCCTGCTCGCCATCCTCGCCGTCGTTCTCGGCCTCGTCCTCATCGTGATCGCGGTGATCTACTGGGTCGAACCGGCGAGCTCGCTGCCGAGCTTCTTCCCCGGGCACCAGGCCGGATCGAGCCACCACCACGTCAAACACGGCATCGCGGCGTTCCTGGTCGGCCTCGCCTGCTTCGCCTTCGCCTGGTTCCAGACGGGTCCGAAGCGCAAGACCGCCGTGCCGTGACCCTCGCCGACCTGATCACGTACCCGCAGGCGATCGTTCTCGGGCTGTTGCAGGGCGTCTCGGAGCTCTTTCCGGTCTCGAGCCTCGGCCACAGCGTCATCCTCCCGAGTCTCTTCGGATGGAACATCCACCAGAACGACCAGTACTTCCTCGCCTTCCTCGTCGCGACTCACCTCGCGACGGCGATCGTGCTCTTCTTCTTCTTCCGGAGCGACTGGATGCGCATCTTCCGGGGCCTCGGCCGCTCGTTGCGTGACCGCGAGATCTCCGACGACGATCCGGACGCGAGGCTCGGGTGGCTGCTCGTCGTCGGGACGATTCCGGCAGGCATTCTCGGGCTCACGCTCGAGCACTCACTGCGCAAGGTCTTCGCCTCACCCACGTCCGCCTCGATCTTCCTGATGTTGAACGGCCTCCTGCTCTACGGAGCAGAGCAGCTGCGCCGCCGCGCCCAGGTCACCGATCTCGAGGACGATGCGCGGATCGCGCGGACGGTGTCGTGGCGCGATTCCTTCTTCATCGGGGCCGCACAGGCGCTGGCCTTGATTCCCGGCTTCTCGCGCTCCGGTGCGACGATGGCCGGCGGACTGCTGGTCGGCCTCTCCCACAAGGATGCTGCGCGTTTCGCGTTCCTGCTCGCGACGCCGATCATCGCGGCTGCGGCGGTGCTCAAGCTGCCCGACCTGCTCGGCAGTACCGGCAACGGAGTGCGGGGGCAGGCCCTCGTCGCCGCTCTCGCCTCCGCGGGCGCGGCCTACCTGGCGGTGCGGTTTCTGATGCGGTACCTGGAGACGAACACGTTGATGCCGTTCGCGATCTACTGCTTCGTCGCCGGGCTCGCCTGCACGATCTACTTCGTCGGCTGATCGCCCCGAAACCGGCGGCGGTTGGGGGCTGTCTCTTCTTTTCAACCCAAAGTGTGAGACGGGGTGTCATCCCGGACTGCGGATCAGGCCGGAGGACACTCGCCCGTGCAGGAGACGTCTGCGTGACAGGATTCGCATGTGCTTTGGGATCAGGGAAGTCATGAGCGGCTGATCGACACGGATTGGGACGAGTCGGTCGCCTGTGAGGCGATCAGGGAAATCGCCCGCACCACGGAGGAGGCGTTCGACGAAGTCGCGTTGTGGCGGCCTCATCCGCGCGACGATGTCGTCGGCGCGCTGGACCGGATGAAGGGTCTCTACCTCGGGGCGTCGGGGGTGGTCTGGGCGCTGGACTCCCTCGCGCGGGCAGGGGTCGTGACGCTGACACGGGATTGGCTGCCGGTTGCGACCGAGTTGGTCGAGCTGTATGCCGAAGAGCCCGACGGGGGTGAGGATCTCGGTGGCGTTGTTCCGTCGCTCTGGATCGGGGAGACCGGCATCCTCCTCGTGGCACATCAGTTCTCCCCAGAAGCCGCCTACGAGCGGAAGCTGATGACCGCGATCAGTGCGAACATCGAGAACCCGACGTGGGAGTTGATGTGGGGGTCGCCCGGAACCATGTTGGCCGCCCACGTCATGTACGAGCGCACCGCAGACCTCGCCTGGGCCGATCTTTGGCGCGCCTGCGCCGCGAAGCTATGGGACGAATGGCGCGATGATCTGTGGCTGCAAGACCTCTACGGCAGCAGGGTGCACATCGTCGGCCCCGCACATGGCTTCACCGGCAACCTGTTCGTGCTCGCGCGAGGAGACCTGCTGGCTCCCGAACGTCGTTCCGAGCTGGAGCGGCGCGCCGTCGAGGCCATCTGCACCTATGCCCAGCGCGAAGACGGACTCGCCCAGTGGCCGATGTCGCTCGAGCCGCGAGCAGGCAGGTCGAGCGACGTACGGACTCAGTGGTGCCACGGAGCACCCGGCATCGTCGCTTCCCTTGCGACACTGGCGCCTGGCGACGACGCTCTGAGCGAAGTTCTCCTTGCCGGTGGTGAGCTGACGTGGCGAGCCGGACCGCTCGTCAAAGGTGCGGGCCTCTGCCACGGAACAGCCGGCAACGGCTATGCGTTTCTCAAGCTTTTCGAGCGCACTGGTGACGAACAGTGGCTGGAACGCGCCCGAAGATTCGCGATGCACGCCATCGCACAAGTCCGGCAGGCCCGTCAACAGTACGGCCAGGGGAGACATACCTTGTGGACCGGGGACATCGGTGCGGCGCTCTATCTGCTCAGTTGCTGCAAGTCCGACGCCGCGATGCCGACGCTAGACCGCTGGTAGCCCTTCCACAGCGGGCGAGCTCGGCCGTCATTTCGCAACGCTCGGCGAGACGAAGGGTCATAGTTCCTGGCAGATGGGGATCTGCGTCGAGGTCGCGGAGAACAGGCGTCTGGCCGAGTGGCTGGCGGTGCGCAACGAGTTGGAGCCCGACGAGCCGTTGAGGCTGGAGCAGCTGTTGGCGCGACGCGCTGCGGAGCCGCAGCGGCAGGAGCTGATCGCGACCGTTGAGGGCGAGATCGCCGGCGTGGGATCGGTCGGCCCGAAGGGATCGCCCTTCGATCTCGCCTACGGGTACATCGGCGTGCCGGAGGGATGGAAGCAGCGCGGCGTGGAATCCGCGCTGCTCGCAGAGCTCCGCAGGATTGCCGAGACCGCTGGCCGTTCTCGGCTCGAGCTGTGGGCGGACGAGGACGATCAGGGCTTGATGTCCCTCCTCGAGGGACAGCGCTTTCGCGAGGTCATGCGCGAGGGCGGGTTGGCACTCGAGCTGGCCGACCTACCTGCGCTAGAGGCCCAGCGCCTTCCGCACGGTGTCACGCTCGAGCCGGTCGAGTCGCGCCCGGACCTCGGCGACGCGGCCTACGAGCTGGCTGCCCAGACGTGGCCCGACATCCCCGGAGAGACGGGCATCGAGAACCGCGAGACGTGGCTACGACTCAACCTGGCCGGCGCTCCGGCGGGCGCGCTCGTCGCCCTCGACGCGGGCCACGTCATCGGATTCGCCGGTCTACACCAACTCGCCGCTGCCGGACTGTTTGAGCACGGCCTCCTCGCTGTCCATCGTGACTACCGCCGTCGAGGGATCGCCCGCGCGATGAAGGTCGCGCAACTCCTCTGGCTCCGGGAGCATGCCGCCCGCCGAGTGGTTACCTGGAACGCTGAGACGAACACTGCAGCCCGGACGCTCAACCTCTCACTCGGCTACAAGCCCTTACCTGCAACGATCGCCTTCCACGGCCCGGTCTAGCGCTCATCCAGGAGTCACGCCGGAATGCCGGCGCAGCTGACATGCGACCTACTCAACGCCTTGGCTGCCGACGAGACCGCTTCAGCCGCTCTGGCTGCTCTTGGGAGCTTCCGGGTCGTCAGGCGGGATGCGGGTGCGAGGCGTCGCTGAACTCGCGGAACTCGCCGGTGACGAGGTAGACGACCTGCTCGCCGATGTCGACCGCATGGTCTCCAATCCGCTCGACGCACCGCGACACCACCAGCATGCGCAGTCCGTATTCGCGCTCCTCCGGCGAGTCGCCGAGCGACAGGACGTCCTCGCTCGCGTTGCGATTCGCGCGGTCGATCAGCTCGTCGAGCTCGACGAGCGTCAGCGCCTTGTCGGGGTCGCGTGAGGCGAACGAGTCGAGCGCGACGCGGATCATCTGCTCCGCACGCTGGCCCATGTCCTCGATCGACTGCCCGATCCGCTCGTCCGACACGTTGAGGTCGCCCATCAGCTTGGTCAGCTTCGCGACGGTCACGCAGTAGTCGGCCATCCGCTCGAGGTGGAGATTCACCCGCAGGATCGCCAGCACGAGCCGGAGGTCGGCGGCAACCGGTGTCTGCCGTGCGAGGAGCGACTGGACGCCCTCCTCGAGGGCGATGTAGCGGCGGTCTACCTCGTCGTCGAAGCTGATCACCTCGTCCGCAAGCTCCTCGTCGCCGCGGGCGAGCGCGTTCAGCGAGGAGCGGAGAGCGCGCAGGACCAGGTCGCCCTCCTCCTGCAGCGAGGCCTCGAGCTGCGAAAGCTCCTCGGTGAACGAGACGCGCACTAGCCGAAGCGTCCCGTGACGTAACCCTCCGTGCGCTCGTCGGACGGCTGGGTGAAGATCTTCTCGGTCGCGTCGTACTCCACGAGGATGCCGTGCCGCGAACCGTCGTCCTTCACGTCGAGGCTGAAGAACGCCGTCATCTCGGCAACGCGCGCCGCCTGCTGCATGTTGTGCGTGACGATCACGAGCGTGTAGTCGTCCTTCAACTGGTGCATCAGGTCCTCGATCGCCGACGTCGAGATCGGGTCGAGCGCCGAGGCAGGCTCGTCCAGGAGGATCACGTCTGGCTCAACCGCGATCGCGCGGGCGATGCAGAGGCGCTGTTGCTGGCCGCCCGAGAGGCCGAGCGCCGACTTCTTGAGGCGGTCCTTGACCTCGTCCCAGAGTGCGGCTCCACGCAAGGCCCGCTCCACGCGTTCGTCCACGTCTCCCGCCAGACCGAGCTTCTTGGGTGCGAAAGCGACGTTGTCGTAAATCGACTTCGGGAACGGGTTCGGACGCTGGAACACCATCCCGATCCGGCGCCGAACCTCGACTGGATCCACGTCGCGCCCGTAGAGGTCGACTCCGTGATACAGGGTCTTCCCGCCGACCTTGATACCCGGGACGAGATCGTTCATGCGGTTCAGGCAGCGGATGAAGGTGCTTTTGCCGCAACCCGAGGGGCCGATCAGAGCGGTGATCACGTTCTTGTAGATGTCGAGGTTGACGCCGGCGAGCGCCAAGGACGACCCATACGAGACGCTGAGGTCGCGCACGCTGAAAACGACCTCGTGCGGCGAGACGGGGCTCTCGCCGCCCCTGACGGCCGTGGAGAGGTGCACCGACGTGTTGCTCGACGCCGACGGCGACATGGCACGAGTGTATGCGGAGCGGCTGGAACACCGGGTACTCGAAAGTGTGAACATCTCGTGTCGGGGCGGTGAACGGCATCCGGAGCAGGCGTTCAAACCTGGAAGGCTTCCGCCCTGAGCAATGGACGTGCCGGCCGCAGCACCCGCCGAAAGACACACTCGAATCACGGCGGTCGCTGGTCGATCGCCTCGGGGACTTCTCGTTGCTCTGGATCTCGGGGCTGGCTGCAGTCGCGCGTCATTGGGCTGATCGCCCTGATCGTCTGCGAGGTGATCCGCCAGTCGCAGGAGGCGTTCTCGGCGTTTGGGCTCAGCTTCCTCTGGAACCAGACCTGGAACGCAGTCACCAATCAGTTCGGCGCACTCGACTTCCTGGTTGCGACGCTCTACATCACCGGCCTGGCGGTCCTGCTCGCCGCGCCCGTTGCGATCGCGATCGGTCTCTATCTGAGCGAACTCGCGCCCGGCGGCGTGCGCGGCGTCGTCGGCTCGCTCGTCGAGATGCTCGCGGCCATCCCCAGCGTCGTGCTCGGGCTGTGGGGCATCATCATCCTCGGCCCGGTGGTGCATGACCAGTTCGGCCCGTGGCTGAACGACGCACTCGGCTGGACGCCTTTCTTCGCGACGCGGCCGATTTCCGGCAGCACGATGTTCACCGCCGTGCTCGTGCTGGCGATCATGATCGTGCCGATCACCGCCTCCATCAGCCGCGACCTCTTCCTGCAGGTGCCGGCGGATATCAAGGAAGGGCTGTCGGCCTCGGACGCACTCGCTGGGAGATGGTGCGGGGGGTCGTGTTGCCGTACACGCGCGGAGGCCTCATCTCCGCGTTCTCCTTGGCGGGGGACGCGCGGTCGGCGAGGCGATCGCCGTCACGCAGGTGATCGGGACGACCGCGCACCTCACGGCCGACCTGTTCGAGACGGGCGACACGCTCGCGAGCCGGATCGCCGCCCAGTACCAGGCAGCAGCATCCAATCTCCAGGTCGCATCGCTGTTCTACCTCGGCGCGATCCTCCTGGTGATCTCGCTCGATCGTGAACTTCCTCGCGCTCCTGATCGTGCGGCGCTACGAAGCATCGCGCAGAGGGTCTGAGTGGAAGCGTCAAACGTCACACCCACGATTTCTCTGAGATCGACTGGTCGATCTCGCCGCCGGTTGCTGGTGAACCAATCATCGCGCGGAGGGCATGTCCGCTTCTCGCCGCCTTCCTTGCGGTCGGCGTGCTCGCCCTGGTTGTCATCTCCGTGTTCGTGCGCGGAGTCAAGGCGCTGAACATCGACTTCTTCACCCAGGGCCAGGTGACGTTCGGCGAGACCGGAGGCGGGATCGCGAACGGCATCGTGGGAACGGCGATCATGGTCGCGATCGCCACCGCAATCGCACTGCCCGTCGGCATCCTCGTCGCGGTGTATGTCGCCGAGTTCGGCGGGAGTCGCGTTTCGCGCCTGATCAGGCTCGCGCTCGACGTGCTGAACGGCGTGCCCTCGATCGTCGATCGGCATCTTCGCTTACGACCCAGGTGCTCGTGGTTGGGTCGGGATACGCAGCCTGGAAGGGGTCGCCGCGTGGCCCTCGCGATCATCATGCTGCCGGTGGTGGCGCGGTCGACGATAGAGGTGCTCGGCCTGGTGCCCGACGCGCTTCGCTACGGCAGCTACGCGCTCGGCGTCAGCAAGTGGCGCACCGTGCTCTTCGTCGTGATGCCGTCGGCGATCGGCTCGATCATGACCGGAGCGACGCTGGCGATCGCCAGGGCTGCCGGCGAGACAGCGCCACTCCTGTTCACGACTTCGATCTTCCTACCGAACCAGGTCGTGACGGATCCCAGTCACGCGATGGCTGTCGGTCCCGCTGCTCATCCTGTTCGAAACTCCGAGTCGCCGGACCAGAGCCTCAGCAACCAAGCATGGGCCGCGGCGTTCGTCCTGATGATCTTCGTGCTCGTGCTCAGCCTGACCGCGCGCTACATCCTCTCGCGCCGCGAGCGGAAGCTGCGGTCTGCGTTAGAGCCGTTCACCAGATTCCCGCCAAACCGTCACGCTGGGTCCGCCCATTTCGGTGACGAACCGGGCGACACTTGCGCGCAAAGCCCCCCGGCCTTTGAAACCGTGAAGGGAGAAAGTCCAAAATGAGTTTCAGTGTCACAAGGCGCACCCTGCCGATGCTCGTTGCGGCTGCGCTGGTTGGTAGCTGTTTGGCGGCAAGCGCCACTGCGAGCAGGAGCACGCACACCGGCGGCCAGCTCGTTGGCGCGGGCAGCACGTTCGTCCAGCCTCTGGTGTCTCAGTGGCAGGCGGCTTACCCGTCTGTGAATGGCACCAATATCGTGTACCAGCCAATCGGCTCGGGTGGCGGGATCCAGGCGATCACCAACCGCACCGTCGACTTCGGGGCGTCCGACGCACCGCTGACGCCCGATCAGATCAGCAACTGCAAGGGGTGCGTCCAGATCCCGTGGGCGCTTGGCGGGACCGCAGTGATGGTGAACCTGAAGACGAATGCGCACGCGCCGCTGCACATCACCGGCCCGGTGCTGGCAAGGATCTATCTCGGGCAGATCACGAGCTGGGACGACCCGGCGATCAAGGCTCTCAATCCGGGCATCTCACTCCCGAGTCAGAAGATCACGCCGGTCTATCGATCAGACGGCTCCGGCACCTCCTACAACTTCGTCGACTATCTGTCGTCGGTCAGCCCGGCGTTCAAGTCGAAGATCGGCGTCTCGACGCAGCCGCCGTTCCCGGTCGGTGTCGGCGGCAAGGGCTCGTCCGGCGTCGCCGGCGTGGTCAAGAGCACGGGTGGCGCCATCGGCTACGCGGACATCGCCTACGCGGTGACGAACCACATCCAGGTGATGGCGGTCCGGAACGCGGCCGGCAAGTACACGACCCCTGGCATCAAGTCGATCTCGGCCGCTTCTGCGGCGTTCAAGAACGTCGGGACGACCGGCGAGGTGCACATCGTGAACCCGCCGAAGTCGGCGCCGAAGGCGTACCCGATCTCGACCTACACCTACGCGATCCTCCCGCAGACGACCCAGAACGCTGCCTCGCTCAAGCAGTTCATCTTCTGGGCGCTCACCAAGGGGCAGCCGCTCGGGGTGAAGCTCCGCTACGTGCCGATCCCGAAGGCGGTGCTGGTGCTCTCCGAGAAGCTCCTCAAGACGGTTCACGGCTGATAGGTCTCGCATCACACCCGACTGCGAAGGCGCCCTCCGGGCGCCTTCGCCCGTTTCTAGGCCGGAAAGGTGCAGCGGATGCGCAGGCCGCGGCCCGGCCCGCCGTCGGCCTCGATGTCGCCGCCCGCCGCCGCGACGACGTGCTTCACGATCGCAAGCCCGAGCCCCGTGCCGCGGGACGTGCGCGCGGCATCGGCGCGGTAGAAGCGCTCGAAGAGCCGGTTCATGTTCGCGCTGTCCACGCCCACACCGTCGTCGGCGGCGGTCATCACCGCGAACTCTCCCGCCCGCTGGATCGAGAGCGTGAACCGTGAACCGTGGCCGGCATAGCGAATGGCGTTCTCCGTCAGGTTCTCCGCGACGATGCGCAGCATGCGCGGCCGCAGCGGCACGTCGACCTGCGGGTCGCCGTCGACGTCGAGGCCGACCCCGGCGCGCTCGGCTGCCCCGGTGAACCCTCGCACGACGTCCTGCAGCACCGGCAGCGCGGCGGTGTGCCCGAGCGACACGACCTCCTTGCCGCTCTCGAGCTCCGAGAGGAAGAGGATCTCGTCGATGAGGACGCCTGCGTTCTCGACCTCGGCCTTCGCCTGGTCGATGAGCTCGCCGACGTCGGCGCCGGGCAGGTCGGCCGAGTCGAGGAGCGCGAGGATCCGGGCCAGCGGCGTTCTCAGCTCGTGCGAGACCGCGGCCGTGAAGCCGGTGCGGAGCTCGTCGAAGCTGCGGTCATACACCAGATCGTCACCATTCCGAAACCCGGACAGAACACACCCCCCAACTATCGTACGGCCGTGGCCAAGATCCTGATCGTCGAGGACGACAACGTGATCGCGGACGGGATGGCCAAGCACCTGACGGCGGCGGGATTCGACCCGATCGTCGTCGGCCGTGGCGAGCTCGGGCTCGCTCGGCTCCGGTTCGAGAACCCCGACGTCTGCGTCCTCGACCTGATGCTGCCCGAGCTCGACGGGTGGAAACTGATCGAGACGGCTCGTGCGGAGGGGATCGGGACGCCGATCGTCGTCGTCTCCGCACGCGGGACCGAGCACGATCGCGTGCACGCGCTGGAGATCGGTGCGGACGACTACCTGGTGAAGCCGTTCTCGATGCGCGAGCTCGTCGCCCGGGTCGGCGCCGCGGCGCGGCGCGGCGTCCGGCCGCAGGAGGAGCGGCGCGGCGAGGCGATCGAGATCGAGGAGCTGCGGATCGACCCCAGGGAGGTGCAGGCGTTCGTCGATGGTCGCAGCGCCGATCTGACGCCCACGGAGTTCAAGCTGCTCTACACGCTCGCTCTCGACCGGGGGCGCGTCGTGACCCGCGACGAGCTCCTGCAGAAGGTGTGGGGCCGGCGCGAGACGCACCGTGATCGCACGGTCGACGTGTTCGTGCGGCGGTTGCGGCAGAAGATCGACCGGAACGCCTCCCAGCACTCGTTCATCCAGACGCGCTTCGGCGTGGGCTACAAGCTCGAGCCCGAGCTCAAGGGCTAGGCGAGCTGGCCCGGCGACGGGACCTTCGGCACGTCGACCTGGTGCCAGAGGACGATCTTCCCGTTCTTGACCTGGAACAGCGCTGCGGCCTGTTCGCCCGGCCCGTCGCAGAGATGCCGCGGCCGTTCGGTGAGCGTGAAGACCGCCAGGATCCGACCGCCGCTGCGCGGCTCGAGCAGCGTGATCTTTCCGCCGCAGGGGAGAGCGGCGTTCCAGCGGACCGCGTCGGAGTGCGTCGCAAGCGTCAGCACGTCGCCCTGGACGACCTGCGCGCCGTCGGCGAACAGTCCTCCGGCCGCCTCGCTGTCGTTTCGGTCGAGCGCCGCGCTCCAGGCGCGGACGACCTCGCCCGGGGAGCTCGTCTTGTGGCCGCCGCAGGCGCTGAGCGCGAGCGCGGCGAGCAGGATCGCTGCAATCCTCATGCGGATAGTCTGCCCGCCGTGGACTTCGAGCTCACCAGTGAGCAGAAAGAGATCCAGTCGCTCGCCCGCGAGTTCGCGAACGCCGAGATCGAGCCGCACGCGGCGCAATGGGACCGGGACCACGGCTTCCCGCGCGACCTGCTCGGAAAGCTCGGCGCGCTGGGGCTGATGGGGGTCTGCGTGCCGGAGGAGCACGGCGGCGCCGGCGCGGACTTCGTCTCGTACATCCTCGTGCTCGAGGAGCTCTCGCGCGCCGACGCGGGCGTCGGGGTCACGGTTGCGGTGCACACGTCCGCGTGCACGCTGCCGCTGCTCCAGTTCGGCACCGACGAGCAGCGAGCACGATTCGTGCCCGCGCTTGCGCGCGGCGAGCACATCGGCTGTTTTGCGCTCACGGAGGCCGGCTCCGGGTCCGACGCCGGAGCGCTCGTCACGAGGGCGGACGCCGACGGTGACGGCTGGCACATCCGCGGCGCCAAGCAATGGATCACGAACGCCGCGCTCGGCGGCACCGTGCTGCTGTTCGCTCGCACGGACCCGGAGACGAAGAGCGCGCGCGGAGTGTCGGCGTTCATCGTCGACACGGACCAGATCACGATCACGCGCACCGAGGAGAAGCTCGGTTTGAACTCGTCGGTGACCAACGACATCGCCGTTGATACGCACGTCGAGGCGAATCGGTTGATCGGAGACCTGAACCGCGGGTTTCGGATCGCCATGGCGACGCTCGACGGCGGCCGTATCGGGATCGCCGCCCAGGCCGTCGGGATCGCGCAAGCCGCCTATGACGTGGCGCGCCGGTATGCGAAAGAGCGCGAGGCGTTCGGGCGTCCGATCGCGGAGTTCCAGGCGATCCAGCACAAGCTCGCCAACATGTCGATGGAGATCGACGCAGCGCGACTGCTGACGCTGCGCGCCGCGTGGCTGAAGGCGCAGGGCCGGCAGCACACGGGGGCGGGGGCGAAGGCGAAGCTGTTCGCCTCGGAGATGGCGCGGCGCCAGACCGCCGAGGCGATCCAGGTGCTCGGCGGGTACGGGTACACGAAGGAGTTCCCCGTGGAGCGCTACTACCGCGACGCGAAGATCACCGAGATCTACGAGGGGACGAGCGAGATCCAGCGGCTCGTGATCGCACGCGAGCTCCTCGAGCAGAGGGCGAATGCCGCGGCGTCCTGACGAGCCGGTCCGCTTGACGCGGATCTACACGCGCGCGGGCGACACGGGGGAGACGTCGCTCGGTGACCTCTCCCGCGTGTCGAAGCTGGACCCCCTCGTCCAGGCCTACGGCGCGGTCGACGAGCTCAACTCGATGCTCGGCTGGGCGCAGGTGGAGGCGCGCGACGGCCGGTTGTCACGGATCCAGAACGAGCTCTTCGACGTCGGCGCCGACCTGTCGGTCCCGTTCGCCGACGGCGACGGAAAGCTCCGGATCACCCAGGCGGCGATCGACAGGCTGGAGGCCGATTGCGACGACGCGAATGCCGGCCTGCCCGAGCTGAAGAGCTTCGTCCTGCCGGGCGGTTCGGAGGGAGCGGCGCGGCTGCACGTCACCCGGGCGGTCTGCCGGCGCGCCGAACGCGCAGTTCTCGACGCGAACCGGTCCCGGCCCGTGAACCCGCTCGCGCTCGCGTACCTGAACCGGCTCAGCGACCTGCTCTTCATCCTCGCCCGCGCAGCGAACGCCGGCGGCACAGAGGTGCTCTGGCTGCCTGGAGGCGTACGTTGAGCGGCTCCGAGCGGAAGGAGGCGGGGACGCCGCTCTACTCGACGATCTCGGGGGTGGAGAACGAGCCGTTGTACACGCCGGAGCAGGCGGCGGTCGATCACGACCGGGATCTGGGCTTGCCGGGTGAGTTTCCGTTCACGCGGGGTGTGTATCCGTCGATGTACCGGGGGCGGTTGTGGACGATGCGGCAGTTCGCGGGGTTCGGGACGGCTGCCGAGACGAACGAGCGGTTCCGGTATCTGCTGGAGCACGGGCAGACCGGCCTGTCGACGGCGTTCGACATGCCGACGTTGATGGGCTACGACTCGGACCATCCGCGGGCGCTCGGTGAGGTTGGGCGGGAGGGGGTGGCGATCGACTCGCTCGCCGACATGGAGACCCTGTTCGCGGGGATCCCCCTGGGTGAGGTGTCGACGTCGATGACGATCAACTCGCCGGCGGCGATGCTGCTCGCGTTCTACCTCTGTGTGGGCGAGGAGCAGGGGGTCGCCCGCGCGCAGCTGCGGGGGACGATCCAGACGGACATCCTCAAGGAGTACATCGCGCAGAAGGAGTACATCTTCCCGCCGGAGCCGTCGATGCGGCTGGTCACGGACATGGTCGAATTCTGCAGCCGCGAGATGCCGTTGTGGCATCCGATCTCGATCTCCGGTTACCACATCCGAGAGGCCGGCTCGACGGCGGCGCAGGAGCTCGCGTTCACGCTGGCGGACGGCTTCACCTATGTGGAGTGGGCGCTCGAGCGTGGGCTCGACATCGACGACTTCGCGCCGCGCCTGTCGTTCTTCTTCAACGCGCATCTGGACTTCTTCGAGGAGATCGCGAAGTACCGCGCGGCGCGGCGGATCTGGGCGACGCTGATGCGGGACAAATACGGCGCGAAGAATCCGAGGTCGTGGCTGATGCGGTTCCACACGCAGACAGCCGGGGTGTCGTTGACGGCGCAGCAGCCGGAGGTGAACATCGTGCGCACCGCGATCGAGGCGCTTGCGGCGGTGCTCGGCGGCACGCAGTCGCTGCACACCAACTCCTACGACGAGGCGCTCGCGCTGCCGACCGAGGACGCGGTCCGGATCGCGCTGCGCACCCAGCAGGTGATCGCCCACGAGACGGGTGTGGTGAACACGATCGACCCGCTGGGCGGCTCCTACTACGTCGAGCACCTGACGAACGAGCTGGAGCGGCAGGCCTACGACTACTTCGACCGGATCGACAAGCTCGGCGGCGTCGTGGCCGCGATCAAGGAGAACTTCTTCCAGCGCGAGCTGGCCGAAGCATCGTTCACCTACCAGGCCGAGGTCGAGGCCGAGCAGCGGGTCGTGGTCGGCGTCAACCGGTACAAGCTTGAAGGTGAACCTGAGCTTGAGATATTGAAGATCGACCCGGCGCTGGAGGCCCAGCAGATCGCCCGCGTCCAGGCCCTGCGCGCCCGGCGCGACAGCGGTGCGGTCGAGGCCGCGCTGACCCGGCTGAAGGACGACGCCGCGCACGAGCGGCGCAACCTGATGGGCCCGATCGTCGAGGCTGCCGGGGCGTACGTGACGATGGGCGAGATGTGCGAGGCCCTGCGCGAGGTGTGGGGCACCTGGCGCGAAACGCCGGTCTTCTGAGCGTTCCTATACTGCGCGGCGTGGCAGGGAAGATCAGAGTCGTGATCGCGAAGCCGGGGCTCGACGGGCACGATCGCGGCGCCAAGATCATCGCGCGCGCCCTGCGCGATGCCGGCATGGAGGTGATCTACACCGGCCTGCACCAGACGCCGGATCAGATCGTCGAGACCGCGATCCAGGAAGACGCCGACGCGGTCGGCATCTCGATCCTCTCCGGGGCCCACATGACCCTGGTGCCGCGCATCCTCGAGCTGCTTCGCGGCCAGGGCGCCGAGGATCTGCTCGTCCTCGTCGGCGGCACGATCCCGCAAGACGACGTGACCGAGTTGAAGAAGCAGGGAGTTGCGGAGGTTTTCACGCCCGGCGCTCCGACGAGTGAGATCGTCGACTTCTTGCAGAGTCATGTTCCTGTTTCGTCCAGCTAGAGTCGGGCGCGCATGAAGATCGCAGTCTGCGTGAAAGCAGTTCCGGATGCCGCTGCCGGCAGGCGCATCGATCCGTCAACGAACCGCATCGACCGCTCGGTCGAGCTCGCGATCTCCGACTTCGACACGTATGCCGTCGAAGAGGCGCTCCGTCTGAAGGAAGCCGGCGGCGAGGGCGAGGTCGTCGTCATCTCGATGGGGCCGGAGAAGGCGATGGACGCGCTGCGCAAAGCCCTGGCGATGGGCGCAGACCGCGCCGTCCTCGTCAGCGATCCGGCGCTGGAAGGAGCAGACCTGCTGGGGACTGCGCGCGCGCTCGCCGGCGCGATCGACCAGGAGAACGCGGATCTGATCCTGTTCGGCCAGCAGTCCGCGGACGGCGGCGGCGCGTGCCTCTGGTCCGCAGTGGCCGAGCGGCTGCGGCGACCGGTGATCTCCCAGGTCAGCGAGTTGACGAACGAGGGCGGATCGGTCACCGGCAAGCGTCAGACCGAGTTCGGCTACGACACGATCCGCGTCCCGCTGCCCGCCGTGATCGCCGTGTCGGACGCGATCAACACGCCGCGCTATCCGTCGCTCAAGGGGATCATGGGCGCGAAGAAGAAGCCGCAGGGCACGCTGTCGGCCGCCGACGTCGGCGGGGCGGCCGCTGCGGGCACGACCGTCACCGCGCTGGCGCCGCCTCCCGCACGCGGCGAGGCGCGCAAGATCGAGGACGACGGCAGCGCGGCGGAGCAGATCGTCGAGTTCCTCGCCGAGAAGAGGCTCGTCTGATGGCCGGGACGCTCGTCTTCCTCGAGCACCACGACGGCGCGATCCAGAAGGGCTCGCTCGGCGTGCTCGCGAAGGCCGTGCAGTTGGGCGGCGACGTGTCCGGCGTGCTGGTCGGGTCCGGCGTGCGCGGGATCGCCGAGTCGGCCGGCCGGTTCGGGGCCGCCACGGTGTTCGTCGCGGACGACGAGCGTCTGAGTGCGCCCTTGCCCCAGACGCGCGTCGACGTGCTCGCGAAGCTCGTGCGCGACGAGGCATTCGACAGGGTGCTCTTCGCGCAGTCGGTGCTCGCCGCCGACGTGGCCGCGGGGCTCGCCGCGCGGCTCGAGGCCGGGCTGAACTGGGACCTCGTCGACCTGACCGCAGAGGACGTCGGGAAACGGCCGGCGCTCGCGGACTCGGTCGTCGTCGACGTCGGCTGGTCGAGCGAGGTGAAGCTGGCGATCTTCCGGTCAGGGACGTTCGACGCGAACGAGACGGGCGGCACCGCCGAGGTGAGGGACGCGGCGGTCGAGCTGGAGGACTTCTCGACCCAGGCGGAGATGCTCGAGCAGGCGCACGCGGAGCAGCAGGGGCCGTCGATCGAGGAAGCCGACGTGATCGTCGCCGGCGGCCGGGGGCTGGGGGAGCCCGAGAAGTTCGCGCTCGCAGAGGAGCTCGCTCAGGCGCTCGGTGGAGCGGTCGCCGCGACGCGTGCGGTCGTCGACGCAGGTTGGTACCCGTATTCGGCGCAGGTGGGTCAGACGGGGAAGACCGTCTCGCCGAAGCTCTACGTCGCGCTCGGCATCTCCGGCGCGATCCAGCACAAGGTCGGGATGCAGGGCTCGAACGTGATCGTCGCGATCAACAAGGACGCGAACGCTCCGATCTTCGAGTTCTCGGATCTCGGCGTCGTCGGCGACCTGCACGAGATCGTGCCGAAGCTGGTCGAGCTCGTCCGCGCACGCACGTCGTGAGCGTTCGCCCAGCTGAGTTTCCGCCGCCGTGGTCTCCCTCGGAGGCGATCGCGTCGCCGACCGACCCGGTGGACGAGCGGATCGACGTCGGCTTTCTGATCGTCGGGGCCGGTCCGGCGGGCCTGGCCGCTGCGATCCGGCTCGGTCAGCTGGTCGAGGAACAGCCCGGGCTCGCGGAGCGGCTCGGCGAGGTGCCCGTCGCGGTCCTCGAGAAGGGAAAGGCGCCCGGCTCGCACCTGCTGTCGGGGGCGGTGATCAACCCGCGCGGGCTCCAGCGGCTGTTCAAGGGGCGCAAGCGGATCGACGAGCTGCCGTTCTACGGCGAGGTGCACGGCGAGTCGGTGCTGTTCCTGACGAAGAAGCGTGCGCTGCGGATTCCGACGCCGCCGACGATGGTGAATCACCGCAACTACGTCGCGTCGCTGTCGCAGCTCGGCCGCTGGCTCGGCGACGAGGCCGAGGCCCTCGGGGTGACGGTGCTCCCGGAGACGTCGGCTGCCAGGCTGCTCGTCGACGGTGGGCGTGTCGTGGGGGTGCGAACGGGTGACCGCGGGCGTGGGCGTGCCGGGGAGGAGCTCGGGAACTTCGAGCCCGGCTCCGACATCGCAGCCCGCGTGACGATCCTGGCCGAGGGCACGCAGGGGCACCTGACCGGCGCGGCGCTCGATCACTTCAAGCTGCGAAGCGACAACCCGCAGGTGTGGGCGCTCGGGGTGAAGGAGGTCTGGAAGGTCGCGAAGCCGTTGCGCGAAGTGGTGCACACGATGGGCTGGCCGCTGCGCAGCGGGCGCAAGTTCCGCGAGTTCGGTGGTTCGTTCATCTATCCAATGGGCGACGACATGGTCACGGTCGGCCTGGTCGTCGGCCTCGACTATCGCGACGCCGAGCTGTCGGTGCACGACCTGTTGCAGGAGCTGAAGACGCATCCTCGCGTGCGGAAGATCCTCGACGGCGGCGAGCGGGTGCAGTGGGGCGCGAAGACGATTCCGGAGGGCGGGTTCGTCGCGCTGCCGAAGAAACTGCACGCACCGGGCCTGTTGATGTGCGGTGACGGGGTGGGGATGGTGAACGTGCCGGCGCTGAAGGGGATCCACTACGCGATCGAGTCGGGCCGTCTCGCAGCCGAGGCGGCGTGGCGGACGCTGGAACGCGGTGCTTCTACGCGGGACGCACTGGCGTCGTACGACGAGTCCGTCCGTGAGTCGTTCATCTGGAGCGATCTCAGAGAGGTTCGCAACATGCGGCAGGCGTTCGGCCGGGGGTTCTACGTCGGCGGTGCGCTCGCGGGCGCGATGACGGCGACGAAGGGGAAGCTTCCGTCGGGCGACAAGCCGACCGAGCGGGACGCCGAGCAGTCGCTGATCGCCACCGATCGCGCCAAGTCGTATCCGGTGGCCGACGGTGCGCTGACGTTCGACAAGCTGTCGAGCGTCTTCGCCTCGGGCAATCGCACCCGCGACGATCAGCCGAATCACATCCGCGTGCAGACCCAGGTTCCACGCGAGCTGGCCGACATGTGGGTTCGGATGTGCCCCGCGCACGTGTACGAGGTGGGGGAGACCGACGGAGACGGCACGGTCGAGGTCAAGCTCGCCCCGTCCAACTGCGTCCAGTGCGGCGCCATCACGGCCAAAGGCGGCCGCCTGACGCCCCCGGAAGGCGGCAGCGGCCCCGAGTACACGCTCACGTGATCCTCACGCGCGCGTCCCGTCGTGGTGGCTGCCACCGGTCGTGTTCGCGTGGGACAGGTTCGTTGCAGACCTCCCGGAAACGGACGATCGCACGCTCGGGCGTCGATCCGAAGAACGCCAGCACTTCGTCTCGAGCCAGACGGATCGCCGCGAACGCGAGACCGATCGTCGCGGCGTAGCTCGTCCAGACGTGCGCTTCGAGCGGGCCTTTCTCCCCGGCGCGTCGCGGGTTCTGGATCACATACCGAATCGCGTTGAGCAGCGACGCCTCGGTGCGCTGCCGGCGGCTCCAGTAGCGCTTCCCGAACAGATGGTTGACGCGGCCGTGTTCCTGGTTGAACCAGACGGCGTACGCAGTATTGAGCTCGCACATGCCGGCCGAGAGCCCCCGCTCGCCGATGCTGATCACGAGGTGGTAGTGGTTGTCCATCAGGACATACGCGAGGACCGTCCAGCCGTACTTCAGCGCGATGCGGTCGACGGTCATGCAGAAGAAATTCCGGTCTCTGTCGGCCAGGAAGATCTTTCGCTTGTTGTTTCCGCGGGTGACGACGTGGTGAAACCCGGGGCTCTCGTCGCGCAAGGGAGTCGACACGACCAACAGGCTAGGGAGCCGTTTGTCACGCATCTGTGCCCGTTTCAGCTTCGGCACACCGTTGTTGCACTTCCGGGACGGTGGCAGCCGCCAGACAGTGGCAGCCGCCAGACATGGCTAGATTCGGCAGGTCGTGATCACCTCCGCTGACAATCCGCGCGTCAAGGAGGTGCTCCGGTTGCGGAAGTCGCGGGAGCGGAGGCGAGACGGATTGTTCATCGCCGAGGGGACGCGGGAGGTCGAGCGCGCGCTTGCTGCCGGGCTTGCGCCGCGTGCGATCTACATCGCGCCCGAACTGCTCCCGGAGTGGACGCGCCCGGGCGCCGACGAGGTGAGCGCCAACGTGCTCGCGCGGATGGCCTACCGCGCCGAGCCCGAGGGCGTGCTCGCCGTCTTCGAGCAGCCGACGCGCGCACTTCCCGCGGACGCGACCCTCGTGGTCGTCGCCGTCAACATCGAGAAGCCCGGCAACGTCGGGGCGATGGCGCGCACCGCGGATGCCGCCGGTGCGGACGCACTGCTCGTCGCCGGCCCGAGCTTCGATCCCTGGAACCCCAACTCGATTCGTGCCTCCACCGGAGCCGTGTTCACGCTCCCGATCGTCGAGGTGACCCAGGTCGACGTCGCCGCGCTGCCGCTGAGGAGGGTCGCCGCCGTGGTCGACGCGCCGCTGGCCCACACGGCGGACGACTACACCGGCCCGACCGCGTTTCTGATCGGCGCCGAGGATGCCGGCCTCGACGAGGCGTGGCGGTCGCTCGCCGACTCGGAGGTCGCCATCCCGATGAGGGGAGCGACGGCGGACTCGCTGAACGCGAGCACCGCCGCCGCCGTCCTCCTCTTCGAGGCCGTGCGCCAGCGCACAGCCCCGGCTTGACCGCTACTTGAGGCCCTTCTGCGTCGCGATCCCGCCTGCGAGCGCAGCGCCCGTCATGAACATGTGCTGGTACGCGCCGTGCACGAGCGCGAACGTCTGCGCGTACTTCCCGGCGTCGTACTCGTCCAACGCGCCCTTCAGTTGCAGCACGTGCGCGGTCAGGTCGTTGACGAGCACCTGCTTGGGCAGTCCGATCGCCTTTGCGAAGAATGCGGCCTGCACCTGGATGTAGGCCATCAGGTCGGCGACCGCCTTCTTCTGGGCGGCGGGATCGTGCTTCGCCGTCGCGACCGTGTAGGCGACGAAGTCGGCGATGTGCGCGCGCCACAGGTTCTTGCCGTTCAGGAACGTCTGCGCGGCAGACGCCCCGTAGAGCGAGCCGATCGCCTTCGAGATCGCGACCGAGTTGTTGTCGAGCGCCTTCGCGAGCGCCGGGAAGTTCTTGCCGCCGGTCACGCCCGCCTGGGTCGCCCACGTTGCGAGCAGCGCGTGCTCACCGAGGAGCCGGTCGAGGGCGACCTCGAGATTCGCCTTCGGGCTCGTGATCGATCCGAGCCCCTTCTGCTTGGCGATCGCAGCCGCGAGCAGGTCGGCGGTCATGCCCATGTGCGCGTAGGCCGCGTTCGTGAGCGTGTACGCCTGCCCGTAGTGGCCCGCCGCATACGCGTCGAGCTGGCCCTTGAGCTGCAGCACGTGCGCGGTCAGGTCGTTGACGAGCACCTGCTTGGGCAGCCCGGTCGCCTTTGCGAAGAATGCGGCCTGCACCTGGATGTACGTCATCAGGTCGGCGACCGCCTTCTTCTGGGCGGCGGGATCGTGCTTCGCCGTCGCGACCGTGTAGGCGACGAAGTCGGCGATGTGCGCGCGCCACAGGTTCTTGCCGTTCAGGAACTGCTTGCCCGCCGCCGCGCCGTAGACCGACCCGATCGCCTTCGAGATCGCAACCGAGTTGTTGTCGAGCGCCTTCGCGAGGGCTGGGAAGTCCTTGCCCCCGACGAGGCCGCGCTGCGTTGCCTGGACGGCGAGGATCGCGTGCTCGCCGAGCAGCTCGTTCAGCGTGATTCGCAGCTGGACCGCCTTGGAGGAGGCGGCGCCCGACGTGTGCGACATCGTCATGCTCGTCATGTCCATGCCGGCCATCGAGCCGTGGCCCGCCTCGGCCGGTCGCGACCGGAACAGAGCGCCCGACGCGACGGCTGCCGCCGCGAGCGCCAGGAGCGAGAGCAGGGCGAGTGATGTCTTCAGATTCTTCAACGGTGAAACCCCCGAGTAGCTGGTTGACCGCGCTCATTCGCCCCGCCTCCGATTACGGTTCGGTTCGTGATCCCGACTCGTGACGACGTCGAGCGCGCCCGCGCGACCATCGGCGACCGGCTGCCGCGCACGCCGCTCCTCTCGAGCCGCACACTGAACGCGCGTCTCAAGTGCGAGCTCTTCCAGCGCACCGGCTCGTTCAAGGCCCGCGGCGCGCTGAACAAGATCAGCAGCCTCACGACCGAGGAGAAAGGTCGCGGGGTGATCGCGATCAGCGCCGGCAACCACGCGCAGGCGACCGCCTACGCCGCGGCTGCGGAGGGGATCGACGCGCTGGTCGTGATGTGGCAGGGCGCGTCCGAGCAGAAGATCACGGCGACGCGCAGCTACGGCGCGACCGTCGACCTCGAGGCCACCGCGCCGGGCGAGGCGTTCGCGCGGCTCGACGAGCTGATGGCCGAGACGGGCCGGACACTCGTGCACCCGTTCGACGACCCGCTCGTGCTGGCGGGTGCAGGCACCGTCGGGCTCGAGATCGAGGAGGACGCCTCGGACGCGGACGCGATCGTCGTCCCGGTCGGCGGCGGTGGTCTGATCTCGGGCATCCAGACGGCGGTCGGGGCCACCATGCGCGTGATCGCCGTCGAGCCCGAGACGAGCACCGCGCTCCACACCGGCCTCGAGCACGGCGAGCCCACCCACGTCACGCCGACCTCGATCGCAGACGGCCTGAACGCGCCGTTCGCGGGGCGGCTGCCGTTGGAGATCACGAAGAACCTGGAGCGGGTCCTCGTCACGGAAGAGGAGATCGAGGAGGCGTTCCGCTTCCTCTATGCGCGCGCCAAACTCGCGTGCGAGCCGGCCGGGGCGGCCGCTCCGGCCGCGTGGCTCGCAGGCAAGATCGCGGCCGACCGGCCCGTGCTTCTGGTCTCGGGCGGCAATGTCGCCAGGGAAACCGCCGCTGCTATCCTGGCCCGGCGATGAAGACCGACATCCATCCCGAGTACGTCCTCGCCACCGTGCACTGCAGCTGCGGGAACACGTTCACCACGCGTTCCACGAAGTCCGAACTGCATGTCGAGATCTGCTCGAACTGCCACCCGTTCTACACGGGCAAGCAGAAGCTCGTCGACACGGGCGGCCGGGTGGAGCGCTTCCAGCGCCGGCTCGAGAAGGCCGAGCGCGCCGCGCGCGCGTCGTCCTAGCTCATGGCAGCAGCCATCGGAGGACAGGCCGTCCTCGAGGGCGTGATGATGCGCGGTCCGCGCAACTGGGCCGTCGCCGTGCGCAAGCCGGACGGCGACATCGTGCACGTCTCGCGCCCGATCGACCCGCTCGCGGCACGCCACTGGGCGCTGCGCCTGCCGGTCGTGCGCGGCGTGGTAGCCCTGGGTGAGAGCCTGTCGATCGGGTTCCGGGCGCTGAGCGTCTCCGCGTCGTACGCAGCGCAGGAGGAGGCCGAGGGCGACGGCGAACCGGCCGAGATCGGGCGCTGGGCGCTCGCCTTCGCGTTCCTCGTCGCGATCGGATTCGCCGTGATGGTCTTCAAGGTCGGCCCGGCGCTCCTCACCGACACGCTCCCGATCTCCAACGGCCAGTACTTCGTCTTCGTCGAGGGTCTCGTTCGCGTCGCCGTCTTCGTCGCCTACCTCACCGTGCTCAGCATGATCCCGTCGCTGCGGCGCGTCTTCCAGTACCACGCGGCCGAGCACAAGGCGATCAACGCGTACGAGGCAGGCGAGGAGCTCACACCGGAGATCGCACAGCGCTACTCGCTGATCCACCCTCGCTGCGGCACGGCGTTCCTGCTCTGGGTGATGGTCGTCGGCGTCTTCGTCTACGCGACGCTCGGTCGTCCGGTCTGGTACTGGCTGATCGTCAGCCGCATCGTGCTGCTGCCGGTGATCGCCGGGATCGCCTACGAGTTGATTCGTTTCGCCGGGCGCCACTCGGAGAACAGGGTGCTGATGACAATGCTTGCGCCGGGGCTGTGGCTGCAGCGGCTGACGACGCGAGAACCGACACTCGACCAGCTCGAGGTTTCCATTCGCGCGCTCCGGGAGGTCCTGGAGCGCGAGGGCCGGGTCGAGCCAACCGACCGACGTGTGGAGGTGATGGCGTAATGGCAACCGACCGCAAGGCCGACGTCGTCTGGCAGGGCGACCTGATGAGTGGGGGCGGGACGATCGAGAGCGTCACGAGCGGTGCGATCCCGCAGCTCGGTGTGTCGTGGGCGTCGCGCTCGGAGGAGCCGAACGGGAAGACGAGCCCCGAGGAGCTGATCGCTGCGGCGTGGGCGTCGTGCTTCTCGATGGCGCTGTCCGCCGGACTGGCCAAGGGCGGCACCCCGCCGGAGCGGCTCGAGACGTCTGCAACGGTGACGTTCCAGCCGGGCGAGGGCATCACGAAGGGCGCCCTGACCGTCCGCGGCACCGTGCCGGGGCTGGACGCAGATGCCTTCGTCGAGGCGGCGGAGACGGCGAAGCAGAACTGCCCGGTCTCGAAGGCGTTGGCGGGCATCCCCGAAACGTCCCTCGACGCGTCGCTCGCATAGGCACACTGCGGCGGTGGCCGCACTCGACGATCTGATCGCGGAGCTCGACCGCTCGTACGAGGACGCGCAGGCGCGCCTGTCCGACCCTGCGGTCTACAACGACCACCGTGAGGCGGCCGAGGTCGGCCGGCGCCTGAAGGAGCTCGAGGGGCCGTACAAGCTTGCGCAGCAGTGGAAGCAGGCGAGCGAGGATCTCGAGGCGGCCCGCGCAGATCCGGAGCTCGCGGAGATGGCGGACGGCTACGAGGCCGACGTCCAGCGGCTCGAGGAGGAGCTGAAGCTCGCGCTCGCCGAGCGCGACCCGGCCGACGACAAGGACGTGATCGTCGAGATCCGTCAGGGCGTCGGCGGAGACGAGGCCGCTCTCTGGGCAGGCGAGCTCCAGCGGATGCTGCAGCGCTACGCCGAGAAGCGCGGGTTCAAGTTCGAGCAGATCGAGCTGAATGCGAACGAAGGCGGCGGTCTGAAGGAAGGCGTTTTCGCGATCAAGGGCGACGGCGCCTACTCGATCTTCAAGTTCGAGGGCGGGACGCACCGCGTCCAGCGCGTGCCCGAGACCGAGTCAGCCGGACGGATCCACACGTCGACCGCCACGGTCGCGGTGATGCCGGAGGCGGACGACGTCGACCTCGAGATCGACGAGAGCGACCTGAAGATCGACGTCTACCGGTCGTCAGGCCCGGGCGGGCAGTCCGTGAACACGACCGATTCAGCGGTCCGCATCACCCACGTGCCGACGGGGATCGTCGTCGCGATGCAGGACGAGCGCTCGCAGTTGCAGAATCGCGAGAAGGCGATGCGCGTGCTGCGCGCACGGATCTACGAGGCCGAGCGCGAGCGGCAGGCGGCCGAGCAGGCAGCTGCGCGCAGCGCACAGGTCGGGACGGGCGCGCGGGCGGAGAAGATCCGCACCTACAACTTCCCCGAGAACCGGGTCACCGACCATCGCATCAAGCTGACGACGCACCGGCTCGACCAGGTGCTGCAGGGCGACCTCGAGGACTACACCGACGCGCTGATCTCGGAGCAGCAGCGCCGCGCTCTCGAAGGGTGACGCTCGGCGAGGTCCTGCGCGGGGCGACCGACTACCTGGAGGCGCGGGGAATCGAGCATCCACGGCGCGATGCGGAACTGCTGCTCTCCCGCGCGCTCGGTCTCACGCGGATCGAGCTCTACACGGCGCACGACCGTCCGCTGACCGAGGCGGAGCGCGCGACGGCCCGTGAGCTCGTGCAGAGGCGCGGGAAGCGTGAGCCGCTCGCGTACGTCCTCGGCGACTGGGATTTCCGCCGGCTGACCCTGCGGACGGACCGGCGCGCCCTGGTCCCGCGCCCGGAGACCGAGATCGTCGTCGAGCGTTGTCTCGAACTGCTCGTGGGCGTCGAGTCGCCGTGCGTCGTCGACGTCGGCACCGGCAGCGGCCCGATCGCGCTGGCGATCGCCCAGGAACGCCCGGACGCCCGCGTGCATGCGACCGACATCTCCGCGGATGCCCTCGGCCTGGCGGCCGAGAATGCGGCGGCCAACGGCCTGTCCGTCGACTTCCGCGAGGGTGACCTGCTCGCCGGCCTCCCCGGGCCGTTCGACCTGGTCGTCTCCAACCCGCCGTACGTGGAGGCAGGCGAGCTCGACGCGCTCGAGCCGGAGGTGCGCGAGTGGGAGCCACGCGGCGCCCTCATCGACGAAGGGCAGACCGCACGGCTTGCGCGTGACGCGCGCGAGGTGCTGGGCGGCTGGCTCGTGCTCGAGGTGCACGCGGCACGGGCGCACGCCGTATCGGACGAGCTCGAGCGGGAGGGGTATGCACGGGTCGGCATCAGGAGCGACCTGGCCGGCCGGGAGCGCGTCGTGGAGGCGTGGTGGGGGACGACCCGGTAGACGCGATGATCGACGCGATCCGGGCGGGCCTGCCGGTGCTCTTCCCGACCGACACCGTCTACGGCCTCGCGGCGAGCGTGGAGCGCGAGGAGTACGCCTCGCGGCTCTACCGGCTGAAGGGCCGCGCCCAGGCTCAGCCGAGCGCCCTGCTGGCGCCCGACGTCGAGACGCTCCTGGAATGCGTCCCGGAGCTGCGCGGCCGGTCCGAGGCGATCGTGCGCGAGCTGCTGCCGGGGCCGTACACGCTGGTGCTGCCGAATCCCGCCGGGCGCTACCGCTGGCTGAACGGCGCCCGGCCCGACACGATCGGGGTGCGCGTGCCTGATCTGCCGGCGGCTCCCCGGCGGGTCCTGGCTGCCGCGGGCTGTGTGCTCGCGACGAGCGCCAACGATCCCGGAGGTCCGAATCCCGCGAGGCTCGGCGACGTGCCCGGCCGGATCCGTGCCGCTGTCGCAGCTGAGCTCGATCTAGGCCCGCTCCCGGGCAGCCCGTCCACGGTGATCGACTTCACCGGCTCCGAGCCGCTCGTGCTCCGTGACGGCGCGGCCCCGGCCCGGGAGGCGATCGAGCGGGTCAGCGGCGACCGTTTCCGCTGAGCCACTACGATCAGCCTCGATGGCAGTTGCCCAGCAGACGTTCGAAGAGCTCCGGCTGGCGGGCCTGGCCGACGTCGACCCGGAGATCGCAGCGCTCCTCGAGCGCGAGCTCGAGCGCCAACGCGGCCAGATCGAGCTGATCGCCTCCGAGAACTTCACCTGGCCGAGCGTGCTCGAGGCAGTCGGGTCGGTCGCCACCAACAAGTACGCCGAGGGATATCCCGGCAAGCGGTACTACGGCGGCTGCGAGGTCGTCGACGAGATCGAAGAGCTCGCTCGCAACCGCGCGACCGAGCTGTTCGGCGCAGAGCATGCGAACGTCCAGCCGCATGCCGGCGCACAGGCCAACATGGCCGTCTACTTCGCTGTGCTGAGCCCCGGCGACCGTGTGCTCGGCCTCTCGCTCGATCACGGCGGCCACCTCACCCACGGGCTGAAGGTCAACTTCTCCGGGAAGCTCTACGAGTTCCACCACTACGGCGTCTCGCGCGAGACGATGCAGGTCGACTACGGCGAGGTGCTCGCGACGGCGAAGGAGGTGCGCCCGGCGTTGATCGTCTGCGGCGGCTCGGCCTATCCGCGGACCGTCGAGGCCGACAAGTTCCGCGAGATCGCCGACGAGGTCGGCGCGCTCCTGATGTGCGACATGGCGCACTTCTCGGGCCTCGTCGCCGCCGGCCTCCATCCGAGCCCGGTTCCGCACTGCGACTTCGTCACCTCCACGAGCCACAAGACGCTTGCAGGCCCGCGGGCGGGCTTCGTCCTCTGCCGCGAGGAGCACGCCTCGAAGCTCGACCGCGCGAACTTCCCCGGGATGCAGGGCGGCCCGCTGATGCACGCGATCGCCGCGAAGGCAGCGTGCTTCCGCATCGCGATGACCGATGCGTTCAAGGACTACCAGTCGCGGGTCCGCGCGAACGCCGACATGCTCGCGGCGACGCTCATGTCCGGCGGCTACGACGTTCTCACCGGCGGCACCGACACGCATCTGGTGCAGCTCGATCTGCGCCGGACCGAGTGGACGGGTCTCGCCGCCCAGGAGCGCCTCGAGGAGTGCAGGCTGACCGCGAACCGCAACACGGTCCCGTTCGACGAGCGGCCGCCGATGGTCGCGTCGGGCGTCCGCCTCGGCACGCCGGCCGCGACGATCCGCGGCTTCGACGAGGACGACTTCCGCGAGGTGGCCTCGATCATCGTCGAGTCGCTCGACGAGAGCTCGAGCGTCGACGACCTCCGCGCCCGGGCGCTCGCGCTCTGCGACAAGCGGCCGCTCTACCCGGGCTTCCGTGGCTTTACTCGGTATGCGGCGTAGGCTCGACGGAGCCGCACATACGGCGCAGGTGCCGGCTCTGCCGGCGCCGGAGCACAGATGAGCGTCACGGAGGTACGCCACCCGCTGGTCCAGCACAAGCTGTCGTACCTGCGGGACAAGGAGACGCCCACCGTCCACTTCCGCAAGCTCGTCGAGGAGATCACGCTCCTCCTCACCTACGAGGCGACGAAGGACCTGCCGACCGAGGACGTCGACATCGAGACGCCGCTCGAGGTGCACCCGTTCCCGCGCATCTCCGGCAAGAAGGTCGCGGTCTGCCCGATCCTGCGCGCCGGGCTCGGGATGCTCGACGGCGTGCTGATGCTGATCTCGGGCGCGCGCGTCGGCTTCATCGGCCTCTACCGCAACGAGGAGACGCTGCGCCCCGTCGAGTACTACGTGAAGCTTCCGGCGGATGTCGCCGACCGCGACGTGATCCTGCTCGACCCGATGCTCGCGACCGGCAACTCGACCGTGCACGCGGTTCAGCTCGTCAAGGAGGCCGGCGCGACGAGCGTGCGGCTGCTCGCGATCATCGCCGCGCCGGAAGGGATCCAGAACGTGGTCGACAGCCACCCGGATGTTCAGATCGTGGTGGCGGCCGTCGACCGGGGCCTGAACGACCACGGCTACATCGTTCCCGGCCTCGGCGACGCGGGAGACCGGCTCTACGGCACGAAGTAACCTGCAGAGATGGTCTGGAGCGAACTGACGGACCACCTGCAGGTGCTCTACGGCGCGGTTGCCGCGTTCGCGATCGTCCTGGTCCTCACGCCTGCGGTCGGCGCGAGCGCCCGCTATCTGCGGCTGATCGAGCGGAGGCAGGAGGGGCAACGGGAACGCCCGACGATCCCGCGCCTCGGCGGGCTCGCGCTGTTCCTCGGGATCCTGGTCCCGTCGCTCGCGTTCCTGCCGCTCGGCGGCGAGCTCCGCGGCGTCCTGCTCGGCGCGGCGGTCGCGACGACGGTGGGGGCGATCGACGACTTCCGCGGCCTCGGCTGGTGGCAGAAGCTGGCCGGCCAGGTGCTCGCCGCCGGCATCCCCGTCGGCTTCGGCATCTACCTGCACACGTTCACATTCCCGTTCGTCGGCCGTCAGGACGTGCCGATGTGGCTCGGCGCGTCCGTGACGGTGGTCGGCATCGTCGCCGTCATGAACATGGTCAACTTCCTCGACGGGCTCGACGGTCTCGCGGCCGGCGTCTGCGCGATCTCCGGTCTGACATTCGCCGTGATCGAGCTGTCCCTCGGCCGCATCGGGGCTGCGGTGCTCGCCGCGATCGTCTGCGGGGCATGCCTCGGCTTCCTCCGCCACAACTTCTATCCCGCGCGGATCTTCATGGGCGACTCCGGCGCGATGCTGCTCGGGTTCACGCTCGCGACGATCGCGGTCCAGGGACTGCTGAAGACCGCGGCATTGGCGACCCTGGTGCTGCCGCTGCTCGTGCTGGCGGTGCCGGTGCTCGACACGTCGTTCGTCGTCGCGAAGCGGCTCCGGAGCGGCCAGCCGATCTATGTCGCAGACGCGCGTCACCTGCACCATCGCTTCATGCGGCTCGGCTACACCCAGCGCCGCGCGGTCCTGTATCTCTGGACCTGGTGCGCGATGCTGGCGCTCGCGGCGCTCGCCACGCGCTTTGCGCCGCCCCACCAGCACGGCCGCTGGAACACCGCGAACGTCGCGATCGATACGACCGCCGGGCTGGCGGTCCTGGCCTTCTCGCTCTACGTCGTCTATCTCCTGGAGATCATCAAGCTGGCAAACCGGCGGCCGCGCCGGCGCGACGCCGCATCCAAGGCGGCCTGAACTCGCGTCACAAATGCCACCTTCTCGCCGCTTACAGAGGCGAAAAGCGGTGTCACAAGCCCTGGTATGCTCCGCGCCGGTGCACCCCCCGCGATCGACGTTCTCCCTCGCCGGGGCCGGCAGCGTGCTCATAGGCTTCACCGCAGCGTGTGTCGTTGCGGGCACGCTGATCGGCTGGGCGGTGGGGAGCCTCGGTTACGGGCTCGCCTTCGGCGCAGTCGTCGGCATCCCCGTCGGCGTCGCCGTCACCGTGATCCGCTACCGCAACATCTGATGCCCAACTCCTGGACCGAGCCGCGCACGGCCCCGCCGACCCTCCTGCCCGCAGTGGCGGGCGGGATCGTGATCCTGATCGCCCTGCCGGTGTTCCTGATCGCCGGCTGGCCGGTCAAGGGCTGGGCGATCGGCGCGGTGCTGTGGTTCGGGTCGGAGGCGCTGGGCGCGATCCTGACGCGGCTGCGAACCCGAACGGGTAACCTCGCCGCCGCAGGCGTGGCAGCTTTCGGAATGCTCTTTCGCGCGATCGCCGTGATGGTGGTCGTCTTCGCGGTCGCGGTGTCCGACAAATGGGTCGGGCTGGCGGCTGCGTTGACCTATGCGGCCGGGTACTCCGCGGCGCTCGGCCTGCAGCTCGTCGCCTACTACAGCGGCCCGAAGGCGGGGGCAGCCGCATGAAGCGGATGCTCGTCGCACTCGGCACGATCGCACTGCTCCTGCCGGCGAACGCCTTCGCACGCGGCACGTTCGACCCCACGAAGGAGTTCGAGCAGAAGGAGTGGGTCCCGATCCATCTCGGCCCGCTCAACCTGTCGATCACGAAGGCGGTCGTCTACCTGATGCTCGGGAGCCTGCTGACGATGCTCTTCGGCTGGGTCTTCATGCGGGTGAAGGTCGGGAAGAAAGCGGGCCGCCGGGAGACCTTCGGCGAGATCGTCTACGAGATCGCGCAGACGCAGGTCGCGGAGCAGGGCCTGCCGACCAAGGCGATCGGGCGGTGGTTCCCGTACGTGGCGACGCTCATGCTCTTCATCTTCGTCATCAACATGATCGGCTTCATCCCGCTGCCGTTGACGGGAGAGACCTGGCACGGCATCCCGACGTGGGGAATCTATGCAGCGACCAGCTCGATCTCCGTCACGCTGGCGCTCGCCCTGCTGACGTTCTGCTTCACGCACTACGAGGGGATCCGCTGGAACGGCCCGGTGCGGTACTTCAAGAGCTGGATCCCGGAGGCGCCGAAGGGGCTGCTCATCCTGATCGTGCCGCTGGAGATCCTCGGCCAGTTCATGCGCCTCATCTCCCTCTCCGTCCGTCTCTTCGCCAACATGCTCGCAGGCCACATCCTGATTCTCACGTTCATCGGCCTGATCTTCATCCTGCAGTCGATCGTGCTCGCTGTGTTCGTCATTCCGGTCGCGGCGGTCTTCTACGTGTTCGAGGTCGTCATCGTCGTCGGCATCCAGGCCTTCATCTTCGCTGCACTGTCCGCCATCTACATCGGCTCGGCGATCGAGCCGGAGCACTAGGAGGAATCTCATGCTCGGCACCATCCTTGCCACCACCGGGGATGTGACCAAGGCCGGTAAGGCCATCGGTCTCGCCCTCGGCGTCGGCCTCGGCGCCCTGGGCGCCGGCGTCGGCATCGGCAACATCTTCGGTTCGATGATCCAGTCCGTGGCCCGCCAGCCCGAGTTGCGCGGCGAGCTGCAGGGCATCCAGTGGCTCGGGTTCGCCCTCACCGAGGCGGTCGTGTTCTACGGCCTGCTCGGCTCGATCCTCGCCTACGTCCTGGTCTAGAGAAGGGGCGGAGTCGAATGCTCGCGTCGAATCCACTGATCCAGGTCACCCCGGGACTGATGATCTGGACGATCATCTGCTTCCTCGCGACCTTTTTCTTCCTGAAGAAGGTCGCGTTCGGCCGGGTGCAGGCGATGATCGACGAAAGGCGCGACCGCATCGCCCGCGCGATCGACGAGGCAGATCACGCACGTGAGGAGGCCCGCGGCCTGCTCGAGGAGCACCGCAAGCTGATCGGCCAGGCAAAGACGGAGTCGGAGGACATCCTCGCCGAGGCGCGACGCGTCGCCGAGTCGCAGCGGGAGCGCGTCCGGGCCGAGACCGAGGAGGATCGCCTGCGGCGCCTGGACGAGACCCGTCGCCAGATCGAGCAGGCGACGCACCAGGCGCTCGGCGAGATCCGCGAGGAGGTCGGCAGGCTCAGCCTGCTCGCCGCCGAGAAGATCACGCGCAAGTCGCTCACCGGCGCCGACCAGAGCCGGCTGATCGACGAGGCGCTCGCCGAGATCGACTTCAGCGAGCTCGAAGGGAGCCGGTCGTAGCCGTCGCGCACCGCATCTATGCGCGCGCGGTCTTCGAGGCCGCGCAGGACGCCGGCAGGCTGGACACGGTGCACGGCGAGCTCCAGCAGCTTCGTGACGCCTTCGCCGAGGCGCCCGACCTCGAGGCGCTGCTCGAGAACCCCGAGGTCGACTCGCGGGTGAAGGCGGACGTCCTCGCGCGCGTCGCGGCGGGCTCCGACGACACCGTCGTCAACTTCCTGCGCCTGGTCGCCGAGAAAGGGCGCGCGGGGGAGATCGCGGAGATCGTCGCCGAGCTCGACACGCTCGTCGCAGCGGAGCACCGTGTGCTCGACGTCGAGCTGACGACCGCGCACGAGCTCTCCGACGAGGAGTTCGGACGCATTCTCGGGAGGATCGAATCCGCCTCGGGCCGCAAGGTCCAGGCGGAACGCAAGGTGGACCCAGACCTGATCGGAGGCATCGTCCTCCAGGCCGGTTCGATGAGGCTCGACGCGAGCGTGCGCGGCCGGCTCCAACGTCTTCGCCATGACCTGACGCACGCAAGGAGTTAGTGACCAGATGAAGCTTCGCCCAGAGGAGATCACGTCGATCCTGAAGGAACGGATCGAGAACTTCGACACCGAGTCGAACCTCGCCGAGGTCGGCGCCGTGCTGCAGGTCGGCGACGGCATCGCGCGCATCCACGGCCTGGAGAACTGCCTCGCGCTCGAGATGCTCGAGCTCGAGCACGGCGTCGTCGGCCTCGCGTTCAACCTCGAGGAGGACAACGTGGGTGCCGCCCTCTTCGGCGACTGGGACAAGGTCACCGAGGGCGAGCCGGTGCGGCGCACCGGAAAGGTCGCGTCGGTGCCGGTCGGCGAGGCTCTCCTCGGCCGCGTCGTCGACCCGCTCGGGAACCCCATCGACGGGCTCGGCCCGGTGGAGTCGACCGAGACGCGCCCCGTCGAGTGGAAGGCGCCCGGCGTCATCCAGCGCCAGCCGGTGAAGGAGCCCCTCCAGACCGGGATCAAGGCAATCGACTCGATGACCAACGTGGGCCGTGGCCAGCGCGAGCTGATCATCGGCGACCGGTCGACCGGGAAGACCGCGATCGCGATCGACACGATCCTGAACCAGCACGACCAGAACGTGAAGTGCTTCTACATCGCGATCGGCCAGAAGGCCTCGACGGTCGCCCAGGTCGTCGAGCGCCTTCGCGAGGCGGGGGCGATGGAGTACACGACGGTGGTCGTCGCCGGCGCCTCCGAGGCGGCGCCGATCAAGTGGATGGCGCCGTTCGCGGGCTGCGCGATGGCCGAGTACTTCCTCTACAAGGGCGAGCACGCGCTGATCATCTACGACGACCTCACGAAGCAGGCCGACGCCTACCGGCAGCTGTCGCTGCTCCTGCGCCGGCCGCCCGGCCGCGAGGCGTTCCCCGGCGACGTCTTCTATCTGCATTCGCGCCTGCTGGAGCGCGCCTGCAAGCTGAGCGACGAGCTCGGTGGCGGCTCGCTGACGGCGCTGCCGATCATCGAGACGCAGGCCGGGGACATCTCGGCGTACATCCCGACCAACGTGATCTCGATCACCGACGGCCAGATCTTCCTGCAGTCCGACCTCTTCTTCTCCGGCGTGCGCCCGGCCGTCAACGTGGGCACCTCGGTGTCGCGCGTCGGCACCTCGGCCCAGACGAAGGCGATGAAGAAGGTCGCCGGCCGCCTGCGGCTCGACCTCGCGCAGTATCGCGAGCTCGAGGCGTTCGCGCAGTTCGGCTCGGAGCTCGACCAGGCGACGCAGAACGCGCTGAACCGCGGCGAGAAGATGGTCGCGACCCTCAACCAGCCCCAGTACCAGCCGTGGCCGATGGAGGAGCAGGCCGTCGCGCTCTACGCCGGGGTCAACGCCTACCTGGACGACATCCCGACCGCCGACGTCCCGCGGTTCCAGGACGAGCTGCGCGAGCATCTTCGTGCAGAGGGAACGGTCTACAAGACGATCCGCGAGAGCGGCGATCTCGCCGACGACGTCGCGGAGACGTTGAACGGCGAGATCGAGAAGCTGAAGACCCGCTTCAGCACCTCCGACGGGGCCTCGTAGTTGGCCTCGACCCAGGACCTGAAGCGGCGCGTCCGCTCGATCACCAATACCCGCAAGGTGACGAAGGCGATGGAGCTCGTCGCCTCCGCGCGCCTGCGGCGATCGCAGATGCGCATCGAGGCGATGCGGCCGTACGCTGACCGGATGCTCGAGCTGATGGCCGGGGTCTCGCAGGCCGCCGGGGCCGTGCGGCTGCCGCTGCTCGAACGCCGCGAGAACGTGCAGAAGGTCGCGATCGTGCCCATCTCGGCCGACCGCGGCCTCGCCGGCGGCTTCAACGCGCAGGTGATCCGGCGGGCGCTCGCGCTCCAGCGCGAGGCGCAGGCCGCCGGCCAGGAGGTCGTCTGGTTCAGCACCGGCCGCAAGGCCGCCTCGACCCTCCGGTTTCGCCGGCTGAACGTGATCCAGTCGTGGACGGGTTTCAGCGAGCGCCCCGCCTACCGCGACGCCCAGGTACTGGCGCACGCGGTCTCCGAGGCGTTCGTGAACGGCGAGGTCGACCGGGTGGTCGTCGTCTACAACGCGTTCGTCTCGGCCCTCACCCAGCGGGTGACGGTGCGCGAGCTGCTCCCGATCTCCCGGGAGCTCATCGCCGAGGCGGCCGAGGCCGAGGAGGACGCTACGGGCCACACGCCCGACTTCATCTACGAGCCCGAGCCCCAGGAGATCCTCGCCCGGCTCCTGCCCGTCTACGTCGAGACCGAGCTCTACCGGGCCCTGCTCGAGTCCGCCGCCTCCGAGCAGGGCGCCCGCATGACCGCCATGAGGAACGCCTCGAAGGCGGCCGGCGAGCTGATCGACAGCCTGACCCTGGCGATGAACCGGGCCAGGCAGGCCGAGATCACCCAGGAGATCCTCGAGGTGGTCGCGGGCGCAGACGCCCTGTCCGGCTAATAGCAGTTCGCACTAACTTTCGCCGAACCTCGACGTCACACCGGCAGATGGCGTGCCTTTCGTCCCGCGGCCCTGTAGTGTTGCGCCCCTCGTGAGCACCAGCGTCGACAAGCTCGACCTTGCCCCCGGCGACGGCGTCCCCGTCGAGTCCGCCCCGGTCGAGGGCGAGCAGGCGGTCAAGGCTCGCGGCTACTGGGAGCTCGTCTGGACCAGGTTCAAGCGTGACCGGCTGGCGTTGCTCAGCGTTTGCTTCATCGTCTTCCTGCTCTTCGGCTCGTTCGTCCTCGCGCCGATCCTCGCGCACGTTCTCGGGCACGGCCCCAACGACATCTTCGCGGACGGCGTCGACCCGAACACGCTCACGCCGGTCGGGCCGTGGACGCACATCAGCACTGCGCCGTATCCCGGCGCCAGCGGGCACTTCACGACCACGCTGCTCCCGCTGGGAGCCGACGGCGCCCTCGGCCGTGACCTCTTTCTCCGGCTGCTCTACGGCGCCCAGACCTCCCTCGAGGTCGCGATCCTCGCGACGGTGGGATCGGTCGGGCTCGGCGTCGTGATGGGCCTCCTCGCCGGCTACTTCCGCGGCTGGGTCGACACCGTCGTCTCGCGCCTGATCGAGATCGTCATGGTCTTCCCGTTCCTGCTCTTCATCATCGCGATCCGCGTCGTGGCCGGGAACACGCTCAACCAGATCACCTTCGGCGGCGTGCTCGCTCCGGGCGTCTTCACGCTCGCCCTGATCTTCTCGGTCTTCGGCTGGTTCTACCCGGCCAGGATCATCCGCGGCGTCGTCCTCTCGCTCAGGGAGAAGGAGTTCGTCGAGGCGGCGCGCATGACCGGCGCCAGCGACCTCCGGATCATGCGGTCACATCTCCTGCCGCACCTCGTCGCGCCGATCATCGTCTACTCGACCCTGATCATCGCTTCGAACATCATCGCCGAGGCGGGGCTCTCGTTCCTCGGCCTCGGCATCGAGCAGCCGACCGCCAGCTGGGGCAACCTCCTCGCAGCCGCGCCCGAGTACTACCTGACCCAGCCGTGGCTGATGATCTGGCCCGGTCTCGCCATCCTCATGACCACCTTCGCCTTCAACCTGCTCGGCGATGGTCTGCGGGACGCGTTCGACCCCCGCGCCCGCATCTAGAAGCCGCATCGAGAGTGGCAGGAGTAGCCCCTGGTCGAGCTAACTATTGGTGCGTGGCTGCGTCATAGTCGCAAGCTGGTGTTTTGTAACAGCCCTGTTACCATGCGGCGCCGCTCGTCAGGGGCGAGTGGGTCCGTCAGAGGAAGAGGAAGGAGTCACATGCGCAAGAAGCAGATGCTCTCCCTGTTCATGCTCGTTCTGGGAGTAGCGATGCTCGTTGCCGCCCTGTCCGTTGGTGCCGCCACTTCGGCGACCAAGAAGGCGGGTTCGGCGGCTGCCCTGAAGGGCGGAACGTTGCGAGTCAATGAGAACAGCGAGGACTTCGACTTCGTCGATCCGCAGCTCGCCTACCGCACGGACGACTGGGACATGCTCTACACGACCGGCATGCAGCTGGTCAGCTTCCCGGAGAAGGCGGGAGTTGCAGGCAGCCAGTTGTATCCGGTGGCTGCGACGGCGTTCCCGACCGTGTCCAAGGACGGGAAGACGTACACGTTCACGATCCGCTCGGGACTGAAGTTCAGTGACGGCACGCCGGTCACTGCAGCGGCGTTCCAGCGGTCGTGGGAGCGGATCCTGAGCCCGAAGATGGGCTCGCCGCTCGGCGTCAACCTGGACCTGCAGAACGTGGTCCAAGGCGGCGCCGCGTTCCTCGCAGGCAAGGCCCAGCACATCTCGGGGATCAAGGCGAGCGGCCAGAAGCTGTCGTTCACCCTGATGAAGCCGAACGCGACCTTCGTCTCGATCCTCTCGATGCAGTGGTTCACGGCGGACAAGCCGAACATGGCATACTCGTCCGACGGCCTGAACGTCTATCCGTCCGCAGGCCCGTACTACATCAAGAGCCGCGATCCGGGCCGCAGCACGGTGCTGGCACGTAACCCGTACTACAAGGGCAACCGGCCGGCCAACCCCGACCAGATCGTGTTCACCCCCAACGTGAACATCGATCAGTCGCTGCTACAGGTCAAGGCAGGCCAGTCCGACTTCGACCTCGCCGGCATCCCGCCGACGGCGGCGACGGATCTCGCCAACACCTACGGCATCAACAAGGGCCGCTTCTTCGTCGGCGCCACGTCGTGCGTCAACTACATGGCGATGAACAACGCCCGGGCCCCGTTCAACGATGTGAACCTGAGGAAGGCCGTCAACTGGGCGATCGACCGCCCGGCGCAGGTTCGCCTGCTCGGCGCTTACGCCGGCGCACGGACCTCCCAGATCCTTGTCCCGGGCATCCCCGGCTACAAGAAGTTCAGCGCGTATGCGGTCCAGGGTGCGAACATCGCACAGGCCAAGAAGGTCGGTGGCTCCGCGATCGCCTCGGCGCCGACGCTGAACGTCATCCACACCACGAGCTCGTACTCGACGAACCGGGCCCAGGTGGCCGAGTACAACCTCAAGCAGGTCGGGTTCAAGGTCAACGACGTCCCGACGCCGGCGACGAACTACTACCAGGTGATCCAGACCAAGGGCACCACGTACAACTTCGTCACCAACGGCGGCTGGTGCGCCGACTACTTCGACCCGTTCGACTATCTGAACGTGCTGTTCGACGGCAGCAAGATCCAGGCGTCGAACAACAACAACTACTCGTACTTCAACAACTCGACGTTCAACAAGGAGCTGACCGTGGCTTCGTCGCTCTCCGGCTCGCAGCGGGCCGCGGCGTACCAGAAGCTCGACAACCAGCTGATGGTCAAGTACGCGCCGGTCGTGCCGTACCTCATCAGCACGAACCGGTACTTCGTCGCTTCACGGGTGAAGAACTGGATCTACAGCACGTACTTCGGCGCGCCGTACCTCAACGCTTTGGCGGTCGGCTAGCCCCAACGTAAGATGCAGCATCCGGTAGCAAGGCTGGAGAGGCGTCCTCGGGCGCCTCTCCAGCCCCAACCGGCCTCTCGTCCCCAGACAGCGAGAAGAAGAACGACATGACACAGTTCCTCATCAGGCGGATTTTCTGGGCCATCTTCTTGTTCTTCGTGGCCACGATCATCACGTACCTGATCTTTTGGGTGATCCCCGCCGATCCAGCCGCGCTGGCCGCAGGCAAGTCAGCCACACCCGCCGACATCGCCCGCGTTCGACACTTCTTGCATCTCGACCAGCCGATCTGGCGGCAGTACCTTCGGTTCGTCTGGCTTCTCATCGGTCACGGCTCGCTCGGGCATTCCTTCGTGAACCGCCAGAGCGTCGACTCGACCATCGCCAAGGACGCGCCCGTCACGGCCTCGCTCGTGTTCGGCGGCGCAATCTTCTGGCTCTCGCTCTCGATCCCGGTCGGGATCCTCTCCGCGCTGCGTCCGCGGTCGATCATGGATCGCTTCTCGATGACGTTCGTGCTGATCGGCATCTCGGCGCACCCGGTCTGGATCGGCCTGATCCTCTCCTACGTCTTCGGCTACCGGCTCCACCTCACGCCGATCGCCGGCTACTGCAACTTCTTCCCGGGGACAGAAGGGGCGCAATGCAGCGGCCCGGTCAACTGGGCCTACCATCTGATCCTGCCCTGGATCACCTTCATGATCCTCTTCGCCGCGCTCTACGTCCGTCTGGTCCGAGCGAATGTGATGGAGACGTTGTCCGAGGACTACGTGCGAACCGCCCGCGCCAAGGGCGCCTCGCAGAGCCGCGTGATGGTGCAGCATGTGCTCCGGAACAGCATGCTGCCGGTGGTCACGATCCTCGGCATGGATCTCGGGCTCGCGCTCGGCGGCGCGATCTTCACCGAGAGCATCTTCAACCTGCCGGGGCTGGGCCATGAGGTGATCAACGCCTACAACTTCAACGACTTGCCGATGATCACCGGGATCGTCGTCTTCGCGACGCTCTGCGTGATCGTCTTCAACTTCATCGTCGACGTGAGCTACGGCTTCCTCGACCCGAGAGTCCGACCGCACTGATGGCAACGGCTCTCGAGGTCAAGGACCTCACCACGCGATTCCGTACCGACGACGGCGTCGTCAAGGCCGTCTCGGGTGTCAGCTTCGCGGTCGACGAAGGCCAGACGCTCGGCGTCGTCGGCGAGTCGGGCTCGGGGAAGAGCGTCACCTTCCTCACCGTCATGGGCCTCGTCGACCCCAAGCAGGCCGACGTGACCGGGTCCGTGCTGTTGCACGGCGAGGAGATGCTCGGCGCATCGCAGAGCAGGATGCGTGAGATCCGCGGCGTGAAGATCGGCATGATCTTCCAGGACCCGATGACCTCGCTGAACCCGGTCAAGACGATCGGCTGGCAGCTCGAGGAGGCCGTCCTGATCCACCAGGACGTCTCGAAGAAGGAGGCGCGCAAACGCGCGATCGAGGTCCTGAAGCAGGTCGAGATCCCGCATGCCGAACGGCGTGTGGACGGCTATCCGCATCAGTTCTCCGGCGGCATGCGCCAGCGCGTGATGATCGCGATGGCGCTGATCAACAACCCGGAGATCCTGATCGCCGACGAGCCGACGACCGCGCTCGACGTGACGACGCAGGCTCAGATCCTGCGGTTGATGAAGCGCCTCCAGCAGGAGTTCCGGATGGCGATCGTGATGATCACTCACGATCTCGGTGTGGTGGCGGAGCTCGCCGACGACGTGATCGTCATGTACGGAGGCCGGGTCGTGGAGGAGTCGCAGGTCAACGATCTCTTCGCGAAGCCGGAGATGCCGTACACGTGGGGACTGCTCGGCTCCCTGCCTCGCCTCAACTCTTCCGGCGGCCGCCTCGAGCAGATCCCCGGCCAGCCGCCGTCGTTGCTTCACCCGCCGTCGGGATGCCCGTTCAACCCGCGCTGCGAGTATGTGATGAACATCTGCAGCGAACAGCTGCCGGACCTGAGGCCGTCGCCTGTCGGCGACGCCCACCGGTTCCGGTGTCACCTCGACGACGAGACTCGCGCAAGAATCTGGACCACCAAGCACGCCGCGATGGTGGCAGAGGATGCTGCGTGAGACCGGCAGCGGGATGGTAACGGCATGAGCGAACTGCTCGTCGTCGAGAATCTCGAGAAGCACTTCCCGGTCACGCAGGGCCTTGTTTTCCAGCGGCAGGTCGGGGCGGTCAAAGCCGTCGACGGTGTCAGCTTCACCGTGAACACCGGCGAGACGCTCGGGGTCGTGGGCGAGTCCGGCTGCGGCAAGTCGACGATGGCGCGCTGTGTTGCGCGCCTGCTCCAGCCGACCGGCGGCAAGATCATCTTCGACGGTCAGGACATCACGACCCTCAATCGCAGTGCGATGCGGCCGATCCGGCGCGAGATGATGATGGTGTTCCAGGACCCGTACGCCTCGTTGAACCCTCGCAAGCGCGTCGGCGGCATCGTGGGCGAGCCGCTGGAGGTGCACGGCATCGGCACCGACGCCGAGCGCAAGCGCCGCGTCCAGGAGCTGCTCGAGATCGTCGGGTTGAACTCGGAGCACTACAACCGCTTCCCGCACGAGTTCTCGGGCGGTCAGCGCCAGCGCATCGGCATCGCCCGGGCGCTCGCGATCAACCCGAAGCTGATCATCTGCGACGAGCCGGTGTCGGCGCTCGACGTCTCGGTGCAGGCGCAGATCCTCAACCTGCTGAAGGACCTCCAGAAGGACTTCGGGCTCACCTACATCTTCATCGCGCACGACCTGAACGTGGTGCGCCACGTCTCCGAGCGCGTGATGGTCATGTATCTCGGCAAGGCTGTCGAGATCGGCTCGCGCGACCAGCTCTACCGCGAGCCGAAGCATCCCTACTCCGGCGCGCTTCTCTCGGCGGTGCCCATCGCCGATCCGGAGCTCGGCCGGTCGCGCCAGCCCATCGTGCTCCAGGGCGACGTGCCGAGCCCACTGAATCCGCCGAAGGCCTGCCCGTTCCATCCGCGGTGCCCGCGGTTCGTGGAGGGGAAGTGCGACGTCGACACTCCGCCGCTCGAGCCGGTCGGAGTGGATGTGACCCACCTCTCCGCCTGTCACTTCCCGCTCGAGCACTGGCCGATGACCGAAGACGAGATGCGGCGGCCGCAAGGTGCCCCCGTCGGCGCAGCCGACTAGCACGGGAACTGCCGTGCTGCTGCGGGCCGCACGGCGAATCGCGATCATCCTCGGGGGGATCGCCGGCGTGACCGTCGCCGTCTCGGTCGTGATCGGCCTGATCGTCGGCGGCGGGCTCGCCCGTTCGGTCTCCGTCGGCCTCTACGTCGCCGGCGTGGCGCTCCTCGCCGGGTGCTTCGTCGTCGGTGCCCGGGGGCCGCTACGGGGCGTCAACCGCACGGGGGAGACGGTGCCCGTCCTCGGCGCCCGCCGGATTCGCCGGGCCACGGGGGAGGAGCGCGCCGACTCCGTTCAGACCGCGCTCTTCCTGTTCGCCCTCGGCCTGGTGCTCGTCGTCGTGGCCGCGTTGATCGATCCCGCTCATCAGGCGTTCTAAGCAATTCACCTTGTTAACTAACTCCTACGGACGGGTGGCGTCGAACTCGGTGTGACACCCGCACGCTGTGAACGTTCCCGCCAGGCGATCTCGCTCCGGCTGGACGGCATGCTTTCCGCCTTCGAGTCGGCCCTCCTGGACCGGCACCTCCGCGGCTGCCCGGACTGCAGCTCCTTCGCGACCGACGCGGAGGAGCAGACGCGGCTCCTGCGGAGTGCCCTGCTCGAGCCGCCGACGCGGTCCGTGGTGATCCCCTCCGAGTCGGTTCGCGGCGGTCCCCGTCGCGCCGCCGGCGTCCTGAGCGCGTGCCTCGTCGCAGCTGCGGCGGCCGCCGTGCTCGTCTGGCCGGGGGCCCGCACGAGCGGTTCCGGCCACGCCTTCGCAGGCCGGGTCGGGGCTCCGGTGCTCGTCACCTACTCGGCCGACCCGTCGACGGCGAGCTCGCATATCGAGGTGCCGCGCCTGAAGCTGCAGCCGGCGTCGATCGCCGACGGCCCGGTGCACGGCTACTTCAGCACCCCTGTGTAACCAGCCAACGTTGCTCCGCCTCATAGTGGCTGGCGTCCGCGTGGGCCGGCCCGGCTCTTCCGCGGAGCGGTGCTCGGTCTGGTTCTCTAGCCCGGATTCATGGGAACCGGAGGCCGCCAGTGCGGCTGCCAGTAGTTCACGAGCCACCGTCCATTGGGTTTCCCGCCCGCCCGCTTGAGCCCGATGAAGAAGCGCAGTTCCGGCCGCTGGTCCTTGCCGCGCTGTGCGACGAGATCGATCTCCAGTAGCGCGGAGGTCTTAAAGCTGTAGTCGACCGTGAAGGCCGCTGTATCCCCGTTCTGGGCCAGATAGGAGACCACCGGAATGTTGCCGGTGTCCCACTGCTTGCGGGTCAGGGTTCCCTTGAGATCCGGATGGACGATCGAGTAGGCGGCGTCGATGTCGCGGCGTTCGACCGCGGTCCTGATGAACTTCCGCGCGAGCGCGACCTCTTCCTTCGACAGCGGCACCTTCTTGTCAGGGTGGTACAGCTGGGCCGGCTTGTTCGAGATCGTGTCCGTGAACGCGTTCGGCGTGCCTCTGAACACGACAACCGCGAGGAACACGCCCAGGCCGACGATGAAGACGCCCGCGCTGACGATGAAGAACTGCCGCTGCTTGCGCGGGGAATTCAGGAAGCCTGTGAGGATGCCGCTGGGGGACGCCATAGCCCTTAAGACCGAGCTGTCACTGAAAAGTTAGCCCCGCGCAATGTTGCTTTGGGGTTAACTCGCGCCCGGTCCGTAACCGGATGGGAGCGGCGGCAGCTCGGTTCTCGCGTCCGCCCGGAGCATTCGCCGCCAGCGGCGGGCGCGCAGCAGTGCGATCCCGCCGAACGCGAGCGGGATCACCAGGATCAGGGACAGGATCGAGATGACGGGCACGATCCCGAGGCCGATCGTCGGCTTGCCGTTCGGCGTCTGGGAGGACGGAGGCGGTGCGACGAAGTCGGCCGGTCCGACCTCGTGCGTTTTCTTCGTGACCGGATTCATGATCGCGATCGTGTAGATGCGGTTCACGAGCCACTGGTTGCCCTGCTTCACGACCTCGCCCGAGAAGACGTACGACCCGAGGTGCGACGACGGCTGGGCATGGACGAGCAGGTTGAAGATGACGTAACGAGGGCCGGCGTCGATGGTCCGCCATGTGTGGAACGTCTTCTCGCGCACGGGGTAGTACGGGATCGGCGAGTTTCCGGCCTTCCAGGCGGCAAGGGTGGATCCCGTCTTCAGTTCCGGGCCGGCGAGCTCCCAGGCCGTGGCGGGCGCCTTCCGGGCCACCCCGGCGGGGACAAAGCGATCAAGGGTGCGGTCGATCGCCCGGCGGTCGGCCTGCGAGACGAACACGTGCGCGACGGAGGCGAGCTGTGCCGGCCCTTCGTTCCCGGCCGCTTTCGGGCTCGGCGGCTGATGATTCGGGATCAGGGCGACGATCAGCACGACGACTGCGACAACGCCGAGACCGAGTGCGCCGCGGAAGAGACGGCGTCGTGCCCGCGCCGACTGTCCGAGCCGGGGCATGAATCGAATCTAGCAGTCGTAGATTTCGGGGGGACGAGCTATTGTGGCGGTTGTGACGTTGTTCGTTCGCGTGCTCGGCGCTCTGGTCGTCGCGGGCGTGCTTGTGGTGTCGTCGTCCGCGGCGCCGAATGGATTGCGAGCGGTTGCATTCGTCACAGTGCACGGACAGGGAACGGTCACGAGCACGCCGCGCGGGATCCACTGCCCCAGGTCGTGCTGGGGCGTGTTCACCGAGCACCACCGCGTCACATTTCACGCCACGCCCGCGGCGGGGTGGACGTTCGACCACTTCGAGGGCTGGTGCAAGGGCAAGAGTCGCACGTGCGGCTTCGACCTGGTCAGCCCGCACGATTGCATCGGAGGCGCGTGTCCAATCGGGGCGTTCGGGTCGCGGGCCTACTTCGTGCGACATCCGCCGTCGAATTGAGAGGAGGCCCGGCGTGCTCCCGAACCCCGTGAGCTCCTACGTCTGAGGCCTCGATCGCGCCGACCGTGTGTCGGCAGGACTGAGGCGGGCGGAGCTCCGTTGGCACCTCGCTCCAGACGAGCGTTCCGCTAGGCTGCGGCTGCCCAGGCTGCTGGCGCGCGTTCGTCGCGCCCAGCGCGGCTCGGAACTCGCACCCTCACCCGTCCAGGAGCTCTAGACGTGTCGACGAATGGCAACTCGAATACCGGCAAGCTGCTCGAGATCAAGGGCGTCGTCGTCGACGCCGTCTTCCCGGGAAAGCTGCCGGAGATCTACTCGGCGCTGCGCATTCCGCGGCCCGACGGCACCGACCTGATCGCCGAGGTCCAGCAGCATCTCGGGGACGACCGGGTGCGCGCAGTTGCGATGGACGCGACCGACGGCATCGCGCGGGGCACGGATGTGTTCGACACGGGCGGCCCGATCTCCGTGCCGGTGGGCGACGTCACGCTCGGTCGGGTCTGGAACGTCCTCGGTGAGCCCGTGGACGACAAGGAGGCGCCGAAGGACGCGGAGCGCTGGTCGATCCACCGCGACCCGCCCGCATTCGCCGACCTGACCCCGAAGGTCGAGATCTTCGAGACGGGCATCAAGGTGATCGACCTGATCGCCCCGTATGTCCGCGGCGGCAAGATCGGCCTCTTCGGCGGCGCCGGCGTGGGCAAGACGGTGCTGATCCAGGAGCTGATCCACAACATCGCCCGCCAGCACTCCGGCGTGTCGGTGTTCTCGGGCGTCGGCGAGCGCACCCGCGAGGGGAACGACCTGCTGCTCGAGATGGAGGAATCGGGCGTCCTCGACAAGGTCGCGCTCTGCTACGGCCAGATGAACGAGCCGCCGGGAGCGCGCCTGCGCGTCGGTCTCTCCGGTCTGACGATGGCGGAGTACTTCCGCGACCAGGGCCAGGACGTGCTGCTCTTCATCGACAACATCTTCCGGTTCGTCCAGGCAGGCTCCGAGGTCTCGGCGCTGCTCGGGCGCATGCCGAGCGCCGTCGGGTACCAGCCGACGCTCGCCACCGAGATGGGGCAGCTCCAGGAGCGCATCACCTCGACGACGAAGGGAGCGGTCACCTCGGTACAGGCGATCTATGTGCCTGCGGACGACCTGACCGACCCGGCGCCGGCGCAGACCTTCGCGCACCTCGACGCGACGACCACGCTGTCGCGCGCAATCGTCGAGCAGGGGATCTACCCGGCCGTCGACCCGCTCGACTCGACCTCGCGGGCGCTGCAGCCGGGGATCGTCTCCGACGAGCATTACTCGACGGCGACGCAGGTGCAGGAGGTGCTGCAGCGCTACAAGGACCTGCAGGACATCATCGCCATCCTCGGGATCGAGGAGCTCTCCGACGAAGACCGTCTGACGGTGCAGCGCGCACGCAAGATCCAGCGCTTCCTGTCGCAGCCGAACTTCGTCGCCGAGCAGTTCACCGGCACCCCCGGCCAGTACGTCAAGCTCGAGGACACGATCCGGGGCTTCCAGGAGATCCTCGCGGGGCAGCACGACGATCTGCCCGAGCAGGCGTTCTACATGGTCGGCCCGATCGAGGGAGCCGTCGAACGGGCGAAGCAGATGGCCGGCGCGGCCGCCTGAGCGGATGGCCGACCGCCGCGAGTTCTCGGTCTCGGTCGTGACGCCTGACGGTCCCGCGTACGAGGGTGACGCCCAGATGATCATCGTCCCCGGCGCGGCCGGCGAGATCGGTGTGCTCGCCCGGCATGCGCCCCTGATCGCGACGCTGAAGTCAGGCTCGACGCGCGTGCACGTCAGCGACAGCGAGGTCCTCGAGTTCGCGACCGGGCCCGGGTTCTTCCAGGTCCTGGAGGACCGCGCGATCGCGCTCGTCGACGATGCCGTCGAAGCGGCTGCGATCGACGACGCCCGCGCCCGGCGGCAGCTCGAGGAGGCGCAGGCAGAGCTCGAGGCGATCGACCGGGGGGACTCGACGGCGGACCGCTGGCAGATCGAGCAGCGCCTCCGTCACGCCGAGAACCAGCTCGCGGTCGCCGGCCGCTCCTGACGCGACCGCAAGCTGCCACGACGGCGGACGCCACCGGCAACTGAACGAGCCCGCCTTTCGGGACGGTAAAGCGCACTGAGCGGCGGCTGCCACCGGCGAGTGGACTGGTGCGCCTTTCGGGACGGTAAAGCGCACTGAGCGGCGGCTGCCACCGGCAAGTGGACTGGTGCGCCTTTTGGGACGGCAACGCGCACTGAGCAGTGGCAGCCGCCCTCTTTCGGGCCATGTCGTGATCACCCACGTCGAAGAACGTCGTCGGGGCCGGTCTCCGCCACGTCGGCTGCCACCATCCTGATCAACCGCTGACCGCTAGTCTTCTCTGTCCCGGAGAGCTTTGAACGGCAGCTTGGCGACCGGGTTACCAAACGCCTAAAGAGCCCGTGCGCGTCCCTCGGGGCTCGGCGCTCTCTCTAGGCACCGGAGGTGGACGTGACGGCAACGGCGCGCGACGTCGCAGCAGAGATCAGGAGACTGGCGGGGGAGCGCATCCTCGTGCTCGACGGCGCCTGGGGCGTGCTGCTGCAGAACCGCGGGCTCAACGAAGCCGATTTTCGCGGAGAGCGCTTCAGCGACCATCCTCGCGACCTGCTGAACGATCCCGATCTGTTGAACCTCACGCAGCCGGAGATCGTCCGCTCGGTGCATGACGCGTACTTCGCCGCCGGCGCCGACATCACGACGACCAACACGTTCACGGCGACGTCCGTCGGCCAGGCCGACTACGGGCTCGAGGACGCCGTCTACGATCTGAACGTCGCCGGCGCGCGCATCGCGCGGGCCGCCGCCGGGCCCGACCGGTTCGTGGCCGGCTCGGTGGGACCGCTGAACATCACGCTGTCGCTGAGCCCGCGGGTCGACGATCCCGGCTATCGGACGCACACCTTCGAGCAGGTCGTCGAGACCTATGCCGAGCAGATGCGCGGGCTGGCCGACGGCGGTGTCGACCTCCTGCTGATCGAGACGATCTTCGACACGCTGAACGCGAAGGCGGCGCTCGTCGCCGCACGCGAGGTCGCTCCCCAGCTGCCGCTCTGGATCAGCGTCACGATCGTCGACCTCTCGGGCCGCACGCTCAGCGGGCAGACGATCGACGGCTTCTGGACGTCGATCGAACACGCCGAGCCGTTGATCGTGGGTGTCAACTGCTCGCTCGGAGCCCGCGAGATGCGGCCGTATGTCGCCGAGCTCTCGCGGATCGCGTCCTGCCTCACCTCCGCGCATCCGAACGCCGGGCTTCCCAACGCCTTCGGCGGCTACGACGAGACGCCGGACGTCACATCCGCGCTGTTGCACGAGTTCGCACGCGACGGGTTCCTGAACATCGCGGGATCCTGCTGCGGATCGACGCCCGAGCACACGAAGGCGATCTCGGCGGCGATGCAGGGCCTCGAGCCGCGGGCTGTCCCAAGGCCGCGGCGGTCACCGCGGTTCAGCGGCCTGGAGCCGTTCGAGATCGGTGAGGACACCGGCTTCGTGCTGATCGGGGAGCGCACGAACGTCACGGGCTCCGCCCGCTTCCGGCGCCTGATCGAGGCGAACGACTTCAACGCGGCGGTCGACGTCGCGCTCGAGCAGGTGCGCGGCGGCGCGAATCTGATCGACGTGAACATGGACGCGGACCTGCTCGAGGGCGAGCAGGCGATGCGGACGTTCCTGAACGTGATCGCCACCGAGCCGGAGGTCGCGCGGCTGCCGGTGATGGTGGACAGCTCGAAGTGGTCCGTGCTCGAGGCGGGCCTGCAGTGCCTGCAGGGGAAGGGCATCGTCAACTCGATCTCGCTCAAGGAAGGCGAGGAGGAGTTCCTGCACCACGCGCACCGGATTCGCGACTACGGGGCGGGAGTCGTCGTGATGGCGTTCGACGAGGAGGGCCAGGCGACCGAGGTCGAGCGCCGGGTGGCGATCTGCGGCCGCGCCTACGACCTGCTCATCGGCCACGTCGGCTTCCGGCCGGAGGACATCGTGTTCGACCCCAACGTGCTCGCCGTCGCGACGGGGATCGAGGAGCACGACGACTATGCGCGCGCCTTCCTCGAGTGCTTGCCCAGGATCAAGGAGCGCTGTCCCGGAGCGCGCACCTCGGGCGGCATCTCGAACCTCAGTTTCTCCTTCCGCGGCAACGACGTCGTTCGCGAGGCGATGCACGCGGCATTCCTGTACCACGCGATCCGAGCCGGTCTCGACATGGGCATCGTCAACGCCGGGCAGCTCGCGGTCTACGAGGACATCGAGCCCGAGCTCAAGGAGCGCGTCGAGGACGTGCTCTTCAACCGGCGACCGGACGCGACCGAGCGGCTCGTCGAGATCGCCGACCGGTTCCGCGGCGAGGGGACGAAGCGCGAGCTCGACCTGCGGTGGCGGGAGGGGCCGGTCGGGAAGCGGCTCGAGCACGCGCTCGTGCACGGGATCGTCGACTTCATCGAGGACGACACCGAGGAGGCGCGCCAGACGGCCAAACGGCCGCTCGACGTGATCGAAGGCCCCCTGATGGACGGTATGCGCGTCGTGGGCGACCTGTTCGGATCGGGCCGCATGTTCCTGCCGCAGGTCGTGAAGTCCGCCCGCGTGATGAAGCGCGCCGTCGCGTACCTGCAGCCGTACATGGAGGACGAGAAGGACGGCACGCACGGCGCGCAGGGAAAGGTGCTGCTCGCGACCGTCAAGGGCGACGTGCACGACATCGGCAAGAACATCGTGGGTGTCGTCCTCGGCTGCAACGACTACGACGTCATCGACCTCGGCGTGATGGTCCCGCCCGAGACGATCCTCGACACCGCCGAGGCGGAAGGGGTCGACATCGTCGGTCTCTCCGGCCTGATCACGCCGTCGCTGGACCAGATGGTCGACGTCGCGCGCGAGATGGACCGCCGCCGCCTCGAGCTGCCGCTGATGGTGGGCGGGGCGACCACATCACGTCAGCACACGGCGGTGAGGATCGCGCCCGAGTACGAGAACGAGACCGTGCACGTGCTCGACGCGAGCAGGGTCGTCGACGTCGTCGCGGCGCTGATCGACCCGAAGCGGCGTGCGGCGCTCGACACGGAGAATCGCGCGCTGCAGGAGCGCCTGCGCATCCAGCACGCCGAGAAGGTGCGGAAGCCGCTCTTGCCGCTCAGCCGGGCGCGGGCGAACCGGGTCAAGGCCGCGCACACGGACCGGCCGGCGCCGCCCTTCGCCGGCGCCCGCCTCGTCGAGCCTCCGCTGGCCGACCTCGTCCCCTTCATCGACTGGCAGTTCTTCTTCCACGCCTGGGATCTCAAGGGCAAGTTCCCGGCGATCCTCGCGAACCCGGCGGCGCAGGAGCTCTACGACGACGCACGGGCGCTCCTGCGGGAGATCCTCCAGGGCGCATCGCTGCGCGCCGTCGGCATCTACGGTTTCTGGCCGGCCCACGCCGAGGGCGACGACATCGTGATCGACGGCGTGCGCTTCTCGTTCCTGCGCCAGCAGGCCGATCACGGTGACGAGCGCCCCAACCGCTGCCTCGCGGACTACGTCGCGCCCGCGGACGACTACATGGGGGCGTTCGCCGTCGGGATCCACGGCGCCGACGAGCTCTCGGCCCGGTACGAGGCAGCGCACGACGACTACTCGTCGATCGCCGTGAAGGCGCTGGCCGACAGGCTCGCCGAGGCGTTCGCCGAGTTCCTGCACCAGCGTGTGCGGCGCGAGTGGTATGCCCCCGACGAGCATCTCTCGGAGGAGGACCTGCTCAAGGAGAACTTCCGCGGCATCCGGCCCGCGTTCGGGTACCCCGCGTGCCCCGACCACAGCGAGAAGGGGAAGCTGTTCGACCTGCTCGGGGCGGAGCAGGCGGGCCTCGCGTTGACGGAGACCTACGCGATGCTGCCGGCCGCCGCGGTGAGCGGTGTCTACTTCCACCACCCGCAATCGCGGTACTTCGCCGTGGGGCGGATCGGGCGCGACCAGGTCGAGGACTACGCCTCGCGCCGTGGAATTGCTGTCTCCGAGGCCGAACGCTGGCTCGGCGCAAGCCTCGGATAGGCTCGCCGCCGACTCGGCTATCCTGCCCCAGGCGGGCGCCCCTACGGGCGCCGCACACGTTTTTATGCGGACGACATTGAAGAGAGGGGTCGGCAGAGCCGCCAGTGCAAACGGCAACGGCACCGCCGTCTTCCCACCCGGAACGATCAGCGCTGTCACTCGGTACCGGCAGCCGCCGCCACCGGGACGGACCGGTCTCGGTGTGCTCCGGCGCATCCTCGTCGGGACGCTGCTCGTCGTCTCGTCCTTCGTGATCGCGGTCGCGGGCGGCTCCTACCTGTACTTCCACGAGTCGGTCTCGGCCGTGCGTGCGCACACCCCCGATGTCGTTCGTGCCGCCCGGAGCCTCGACATCCCGGTCGCGCACCATGCTGCGATCGCGCTCGTGATCGGCTACGACCACCGTGCGGGTGTGGAGGCCAACCGGCCGTCGCTCTCCGACACGCTGATGCTGATCCGCGCCGATCCGGCGACGAAGTCGATCTCGCTGCTCTCGTTCCCGCGCGACCTGGACGTCCCGATCTACTGCGGCTCGTCCCCGTCCGATTCGGTGGGCCATGTCGTCACCACCGATCGCATCAACTCCGCGTACTCACGCTGCGGCTCGAAGGGCACGGTTCTGACGATCAAGCACCTGACCGGCCTGCCGATCAACTACCTGATCACGGTCAACTTCCACGGCTTCAAGGAAGTCGTCGACAAGCTGCACGGCGTCTGGATGGACGTCGACCGCCGCTACTACAACAAGAACACCGGGTCGGCCTACGACAACTACGCGAACATCAACCTGCAGCCGGGGTATCAACGGCTCGACGGCCAGCAGGCGCTGGACTTCGTCCGGTTCCGCCACACCGACTCCGACCTCTACCGGCTCGCCCGCCAACAGGAGTTCGTCCGCGCGTTCAAGGATCAGGTCGCGCACAACTTCTCGTTCACCCAGCTGCCGAGCCTCGTCAGCACGATCACGCACAACATCGAGGTCGGTGAAGGCGGTCACGCGCTGTCGGGCGACCAGGTCATCTCCTACGCCCTCTTCGCGCAGTCGCTCCCGCCCGGGCACCTCTTCCAGCAGAAGATCGAGAACGTGCAGTGCAGCCTCGGCTGCAGTGCCTCGGCGGGTGACATCCAGACCGCCGTCGACCAGTTCGCCAATCCCGACGTGACCGCGCCGAAGGCGGCCAACGCTGCTGCGCTCGGGACGAAGCTGAAGCAGAAGGCACCGGCGCCGTCCACGGTCTCGGTGACGGTCCTGAACGGAAGCGGCGTGCCGGGCGCCGCGGCGAACACGTCGTACATCCTCGCCCAGCGCGGCTACGTCACGCAGACGCCGCCGAACGGGATCTCGGCGAACGGCCCGGCCAGGTTCCACTCGGTGATCTACTACGACCCTGCGCAGAAGGGCTCGAAGCTCGCGGCCACGGCGCTGCAGAACCTGATGCAGCCTGCCGACGTCGCCAAGCTGCCGCGCCGCACCGGGCTCCTCTCCCTCGATCCGGGCTCGATGCTGCTGGTCGTGCTCGGGAGCGCGTTCCACGGTTCGATCGCACCCGCGCCCCACGCGAACATCCCGGCGCACCAGCCCGCGTTCGTGCGCTACGACTCGGCGCCGGCAACCGACCTGCTGAAGCCGCTCGCGCACAAGGTGAACTTCCAGCTGATGGTGCCCACCGTGCTCGAGAGCAACTCGTACCCCGATACGCTGCCCGGCGACGTGCCGGTTCGCCAGTACTGGATGGACCGGCGTGGAGGGCACCGCGCGGTGCGGCTCGTGTTCCACGACGGCAACACCTACTGGGGCGTCGAGGAGACCGACTGGAACGGCGCGCCCGCCCTCAGCGACAAGAGCTTCCGCCACGATCTCGGAGGGCGCGAGTTCGATCTCTACTACTCGGGCTCGCACCTGCACATGGTCGTGCTGCACGCTCACGGTGCAAGCTACTGGGTGGTCAACACACTGCTCGATGACCTGTCGAACGAGACCATGCTGGCGATCGCCAAGGGCCTCAAACCCCTAACAAGCGGGAAGTAGACTCCAGGCCCGTGAGCAAGGTTGGCATCTTCGGCGCCGGTTGGGTCGGCCTGGTCACGGGAGTGTGCTTCGCGGAGCTCGGCCACGACGTCGTGATTCGCGACGTCGTCCCCGAGAAGATCGCAGCACTCGGGGCAGGTCAGGTCCCGTTCCACGAGGAGGATGTGCCCGAGCTCCTCGAGCGCAACGCGGGCCGGCTGGCGTACACGCTGGACGTGGCGGACGTCGCCGACTGCGAGTTCCTCTTCGTGTGCGTCGACACTCCGCCGACCTACTCCGGCGACGCCGACCTCTCCCGCGTGTGGACGGTCGTCGACGAGCTCCCCGAGCTCCAGGGACGACCCGTCCTCGTGATGAAGTCGACGGTCCCGGTCGGCACGGGCGAGAAGGTGCGCGCAGGCCTCGACCAGCGCGGCCTCGAGCACGTCGGGTACGCCTCCAATCCCGAGTTCCTCGCGGAAGGCCGCGCCGTGCGCGACTTCATGAACCCCGACCGTGTCGTGATCGGCGCCTACAACGAGGAGGACGGGGATGCGGTCGCCGCGCTCTACTCGTCGGTCGAGGCGCCGATCGTGCGGACCGATGTGAATTCCGCCGAGATGATCAAGCTCGCGGCGAACGCGTTCCTGATGACCCGCATCTCGTTCATCAACGAGATCGCGAACGTCTGTGAGGCGACCGGAGCCGACGTGGTGAAGGTCGCGGAGGGCGTCGGGCTCGACCACAGGCTCGGGCCGCACTTCCTGCGCGCGGGCATCGGCTACGGAGGCTCATGCTTCCCCAAGGATTCGCTGGCGCTCAAGCAGCTCGCGTCGAACTCGGGCTACCACTTCCAGCTCCTCTCCGCGGTGATCGAGGTCAACGAGCTGCAGAAGCGCCGGGTGATCGGCAAGCTGAAGCGACACCTGGGCTCGCTGCGCGGCAAGCAGGTCGCGTTGCTCGGGCTGGCCTTCAAGCCGGACACGGACGACATGCGCGAGGCACCGTCGATCGTCCTCGCCTCGCGGCTCTTGGCGGAGGGTGCAGAGGTGCGTGCCTGGGACCCGGTCGCCGACGGTACGAAGCTCCCGAAGGGCGTCGATGTGGTGACGGACGTCGCCGATGCCGTCCGCGGCGCCCACGCTGCGGTGATCGTCACCGAGTGGGACGAGCTCAAGGGGCTGGCGTCGACCGAGACCCGCGCGGCGATGGCGACGCCGCTGATCATCGACGGACGCAACCTGCTCGACCCGGAGGAGACCCGCCGCGCCGGGTTCGCGTACGAGGGCATCGGGCGCCCGACGTCGCTCACCGACGTCCTCCCGGAGACGCTCGAGCCCCAAGCAGCCCAGAAGGCGTGAGCCCCCCAATGGAGGCGATCATCCTCGCCGGGGGCAGGGCCGAGCGGCTCGGCGACGCGGCCGGGGGACGGCCGAAGGCACTCGTCGAGGTCGCGGGCAGGCCGCTCGCCGCCTACCAGGTCGGCCGCCTCGCCCAGGCCGGTGTGACGCGGGTGATCTTCGCGTGCGCCGCGGGCCAGGGCTCGCTCTTCGTCTCGGAGCTCGAGGGCCTCGGGCCGGAGATCGTCGCCGCCGAGGAGCCAGAGCGGCTCGGCCGCGGCGGGGCGATCAAGTTCGCCGCGGCCTTCCGCACCGAGCAAGGCGACGTCTTTGCGCTCAACGGCGACGAGCTCGTCGACATCGACTTCAGGGGCCTGCTGGCAGCGCACCAGGCCGGAGGAGCGCTCGCCACGATCGCTGTCGCTCAGCCCAGATCGCAGTTCGGCCTCGTCGACGTCGGCGACGACGACCGCGTCCACGGGTTCCGGGAAGGCGGCCACGTGTCGTTCTGGGTCAACTGCGGCAACTACGTGCTCACGGAGGAGGCGATCGAGCGGTTCCCGGCCCAGGGCGACCACGAGTCGTCCACCTTTCCGGAGCTCGCGGCGGAGGGCCGCCTGCGCGCGTACCGCCACGCCGGCCTCTGGCTGACGGTGAACACGCCGAAGGAGCTGCGGACCGCCTCGGAGCACGTCGAGTCGCACCCGGAGTGGCTCGCAACGTGAAAGGATCGGAGCCGATGGGCGTCGACTCGCCGAACATCGATCTGCTCGACCGGTGGGCCTTCGAGGTCACGCGGGTCGACAAGCCCTGGGGGCACGAGCTGATCTGGGCCCTCACGGACGTCTACTGCGGCAAGCTGCTGTTCGTCAAGGCGGGCCATTCGCTCTCGCTCCAGTTCCACCGGGAGAAGGACGAGTCGTGGCTCGTGCAGTCCGGCCGCGCGAAGCTGGAGCTCGGCGAGGTGGGGGAGACGATGCTGAAGCAGGAGGTGATCGGCGCCGGGGCGGCCTTCCACTACGCCCCCGGGACGGTGCATCGCGTCACCGCTCTCGAGGACACGACGATCCTCGAGGTCTCGACGCCGCACCTGGACGACGTCGTGCGACTCGAGGACGCCTACGGCCGCGAGGGCACCTCCGCGCCCTAGCCGAAGACCTTCACACGCTTCTGGTAAGGTTGTGGCGTGCAGGAGCCGCTGACCGTCGGAGCTGCGGCCCGCGAGACCGGCTGGTCGGCGCGCATGCTCCGGTACCTCGAGGACAACGGTCTCGTCGCGCCCCGCCGCACCTCGTCGGGCTACCGGCTCTACGGGCTCTCCGAGGTGAACCGCCTGCGGAGCCTGCGGGACCTCCGCCGCCGGTTCGGGCTGGAGCTCGCCGAGCTCGCCTTCGCCCGCCGGCTCCGGCGCGATCCGGAGCTCCGTGCCGCGGTGGACGCCTTCCTCGCCGCAGGCGAGGACGCAGGCTCCTGGGTCGAGTGGGAGCAGCGCAAGCACGAGCGGCTCCTAGCGGCCTGATCGAGAAAGCCCGGACTACACTCCCCGCGACTCAAAGAGGAAGGATCCATGGCCACGACCAAGAGACACGACGTCAAAGACCTGTCACTCGCCCCCGAAGGGGTGCGGCGCATCATGTGGGCCGACCGCCAGATGCCCGTTTTGCAGGCCATTCGCGAGCGGTTCGAACGCGAGCAGCCGCTCGCGGGCTACCGCATCGCGGCCTGCCTCCACGTGACCTCCGAGACTGCGAACCTGATGCGGACGCTCAAGGCGGGGGGAGCCGATGTCGTGTTGTGCGCCTCGAACCCGCTTTCGACCCAGGACGACGTCGCGGCCGCGCTCGTCGACGAGTTCGACATCGCGGTGTTCGCGATCAAGGGTGAGGACAACGAGACCTACTACTCGCACATCGAAGCTGCCGTCGACCACAAGCCGCAGCTGACGATGGACGACGGGGCCGACGTGATCGGCGTCCTCCACAGCGCCCGGCGCGAGCAGCTCGGCGACATCATCGCCGGCATGGAGGAGACGACGACCGGTGTCATCCGCCTGAAGGCGATGGAGGCGGACGGCGCTCTCGCCTTCCCGGTGATCGCGGTCAACGACGCGCGCACGAAGCATTTCTTCGACAACCGGTACGGCACGGGGCAGTCGACGATCGACGGGATCATTCGCGCCACCAACGTCCTCCTCGCCGGCAAGCGGTTCGTCGTGGCCGGCTACGGCTGGGTGGGGCGGGGCGTCGCGATGCGCGCCAAGGGCCTCGGCTCGCACGTGATCGTCACCGAGGTCGATCCGATGCGCGCGCTCGAGGCTCTGATGGACGGCTTCGAGGTCATGCCGATGGCCGAGGCCGCCAGGATCGGCGACGTGTTCTGCACGGCGACCGGTGACAAGCACGTCGTCGCCCGCGAGCACCTCGAGGTGATGAAGGACGGGGCGATCATCTGCAACACGGGCCACTTCAACGTCGAGATCGACATCCCGGCGCTCCGCTCGCTTGCAGTCGAGACGCGCGAGGCCCGTAACTTCGTCGAGGAGTTCCGGCTGGCGGACGGTCGCCTGCTCTTCCTGCTCGCCGAGGGCCGTCTGGTCAACATCTCGGCCGCCGAGGGGCATCCGGCGATCGTCATGGACATGAGCTTCGCCAACCAGGCGCTCGCCACCGAGTACGCCGTGCAGCATGCGGCCTCGCTCGAGCAGAGGGTGTACCCGGTGCCGACCGAGATCGACGAGGAGATCGCACGCCTCAAGCTCGCGACCATGGGCGTGACGATCGACCAGTTGACCGAGGAGCAGGCCAAGTACCTCGCATCCTGGGACGAAGGCACCTGATCCAGGTCGACCTCGCGCATGCTCGAGCCTGAGCGGATCGTGCGCCTCGAGCCGGACGCCGTCGTCCTGCTCGACCAGCGCCTCCTCCCGCTCGAGGAAGCCGAGGTTCGCTGCGAGACGGCGGGTGCGCTGGCGGAGGCCATCGAGCAGATGGTCGTCCGCGGCGCGCCCGCGATCGGCGTAGCCGCCGCCTACGGCATCGCCCTGGCGGCGGCGCACGGCGAGGACCTGGCGGAGGCCGACCGTGTTCTGCGCTCGTCGCGCCCGACGGCCGTCAACCTCGCGTGGGCGCTCGACGAGATGCGCGACGACCCGTCGTACGAGCATGCGCGCCGCCTCCACGCAGACGAGGTCGAGCGCTGCCGTCGTATGGCGGCGCACGCGGCCGAGCTCTTCGCGCCCGGCACCCGTGCGCTGACGCACTGCAACGCGGGCGGCCTCGCCACCGGCGGCTTCGGCAGCGCCGTCGGCGCGCTGCTCACGGGCTGGGAGCGCGGGCTGCTCGCCCATGTGTGGGTCGACGAGACCCGGCCGCTCCTCCAGGGCGCGAGGCTCACCGCCTGGGAGCTCGAGGCAGCCTCGATCCCGCACGCGGTGATCGCGGACTCGGCGGCCGCGTCGCTCATGGCGGCCGGGGAGGTGGACTGCGTGATCACCGGGGCCGACCGCATCGCCGCGAACGGCGACACCGCGAACAAGATCGGGACGTACTCGCTTGCCGTGCTCGCGAACCACCACGCGATCCCGCTGTACGTCGTCGCGCCCACGACCACCCTGGATCCGGGCGCTCCGGACGGCTCGGCGATCCCGATCGAGGAGCGCGACCCGGCCGAGATCACCACCCGGTTCGCCGCGCGCAATCCCGCCTTCGACGTCACCCCGGGAGAGCTGATCGCGGCGATCGTCACCGAGGCAGGCGTCCACCGCGCCCCGTACGCGCGATCGCTCGCCGGCGTCGGGGCAGCCGCATGAAGGCGATCATTCTCGCCGCGGGCTACGCGACCAGGCTTCGCCCGCTCACCGACACGTGGGCGAAGGAGCTCCTGCCGGTCGGGGGCCGTCCGATCATCGACCGGATCGTCGGTGCGATCACCGCGGTCGAACTGGTCGACGAGATCCACGTCGTCACCAACGCGCGCAAGGTCGACGCGTTCGCCCGCTGGGCCGAGGGCCGGGACGTGATCGTCCACGACGACGGCACGAGCTCGAACGACGACCGGCTCGGCGCGATCGGCGACATGCGCTTCGTGGTCGAGCGGGCCGGCCTCGACGACGACCTCCTCGTGATCGCCGGCGACAACCTGTTCGAATTCAACCTGGCCGAGTTCACCGCGTTCTGGCGGTCGAAGGGAACCGCGAGCGCCGTCGCAGTACGCGACGTGGGCTCACTGGAGCTGGCCGCGCACTACGGGATCGTCGCGCTCGGCGACGATGCGCGAGTCGTCGACTTCGAGGAGAAGCCCGCCGACCCCCCGTCCACGCTCGCGGCCACGGCGACGTATCTCTTCCATCGCGAGCACGCCCGGCTGATCGAGACGTACCTCCAAGGCGAGCACGGCGCCGACCAGCCGGGCCGGTTCGTCGGCTGGCTGCAGCGGCACGAGCCCGTCTACGGCTGGGTCTTCGATGCCACCTGGTACGACATCGGAAATCACGAGCAGCTGCTGGAGGCGGACAACCGGCTGCGCGCCGCTGCCGGACTGCCGGAGCGGGAGCACTACTCGCCCGAGTAGCAGGCGGAATTGTCGCTTCCGGCGCGGTTTCGTGACAGACACGTCACGCGGCCGGCTCTAGCGTTCGGGGCGTGGTTCATCGATCTTCTGCTCCCTCGCTCGTGCGTCGCCTGTCGCAGGGCGGCAGATCTGCTCTGTGCCGGCTGTCTGCTCGAGCTGCGGCCGCTCGCTCCGCCGTGCTGTGCCCGTTGCGGCGCTCCCACCGCGTGGCCGGTGGAGGAGTGCCGCGAGTGTGCGCGGCGCCGTCTCGCCTTCACGCGGGCGCGCGCGGCCGTTGCCTATACCGGGCCGGCCCGCGCGCTCGTCCGCGCGTGGAAGGAGCACGGGCTCCGCCGCGTGTCCGTCCTGACCGCAGAGCTCGTCGCTGCACATGTCGAGCGCCCGGCGGCCGACGTCATCACCCCGATCCCGCCGGACCCGGTGCGCCAACTGCGGCGTGGGCAGCACCCGGCCGAGGGCCTCGCTGCCGAGCTCGGGCGGCGCTGGGAGCTTGCGCCTGCTGCGCTGCTGGCCCGCAGAGGCCCGCGGGCGCGCCAGACGGGGCTCGGCTTCGAGGAGCGGCGGCGAAACATCCGCGGCGCGTTTGCCGGAGCGCCGGGCTGCCCCGAGCGCGTCGTGCTCGTCGACGACGTCTACACGACCGGCGCGACCGCGTCGGCTGCGGCGGCGGCCCTCCGGACAGCCGGGGCGAGGGAGGTGATCGTCGTGACCTTCGCCCGGGCGACGCGGTGACGAGGTCGCGCTCGGCGTATGGATCCCGTCGGCGGCCGCAATCGCCCATTCGCGCCATTCGGACGCAGGGGGCGTGCGCTAGGGTTGAAGCGGGTACCGACCACCACCACCGAAGGAGGCATGCAATGAGGCTTCAGGTGAAGGGAAAGAACGTGGAGGTCAGCCCGTCGATTCGCGAGTACGCCGAGCGAAAGCTCTCGAAGCTGTCGAAGCAGCTGGCCGAGCAGACGCAGGTCGAGGTCGAGCTCTCGGAGCAGCGCAACCCGTCGATCGCGGCAAGTCACGTGGCCGAAGGGACGATCTTCACGAAGGGGCCGACGCTCCGCGCGCGGGAGGCCACACACGACATGAAGGCGTCGATCGACCAGCTGGTCGACAAGCTCGAACGCCAGGTCAAGCGCTACCGCGAGATGCGGACGGTCGAGCCACGGAGGCACGTCGAGCACAACGGCGGCACCGGTCCGGGCGACGCCGCCTAGACCATGGGCCTCTTCAGGCGGCGCAGGCCGCTGCACGAGCAGCTCGCCGAGGCGGGCGCGGTCTCGCTCGGCGCCGGCAGCGCCGCCCCGAGCGGCCTGAGCAGCGAGCCGCCCGGGTGGGACGGCGAGCAGCGAGGCGAGCCGGGCATCCACGGCGTGTCGCGCCCACGACGCTGGGACGCGGTCGCGACCGCTGCCGCGCCGGGGTTGAGCGGCGAGCTCATCCACTTCGTCGTCCTCTCGGACGGCACCCTCGTGGTCCAGGAGGACGAGCCCGACGATGCCCTGACGCCGCTCGCCGACGCGGTGGAGTCCAAGATCCCGCCGCCCTACCGGGCGGAGGCGGTGCGCCGCGGCCCGGACGCCTGGGCGGTCGCCGCCTCGCGCATCGCCATCGTCTCCGTGCCGGGGCTCACCGGTGACCTGGCGGAGCTCGTGGTGACCCGCGACGGCCGGACGCTGACCGTCGACGGCCGCACCAGGCTCGGCCATGCTCCTGCTCTCGAGCGGATCGGCCAGGCGGAGGGCACCGAGTACGTGGTCCGCGCCGAGCGGCTCGACGGCAACCTCTGGGAGGTCGAGGCGACGCCCCTGTAGGCCGCCCGAGGCCCCGGTGGAGGCCGGTACCCTGTTCCGGATGTCGTCGGCCCTGGGCACCTTCGAGAAGGCACTGCGGTTCGGCGAGGGCCGCCGCATGAAGCGCCTCGTCGAGCAGGCCGGCTTCATCGCGACGCTGGAGCCGGAGTTCACGAAGCTCTCCGACGACGAGCTGCGCGGCAAGACCGCGGAGTTCCGCCAGCGGCTGGAGAACGGCGAGCAGCTCGAGGATCTCTTGTTCGAGGCGTTCGCCGCCGTGCGCGAGGCGCGCCTCCGTGAGTCGGATCAGCGGATCTTCGACGTGCAGATGATGGGCGGGATCGTCCTGCACGAGGGCGACATCGCCGAGATGAAGACCGGCGAAGGCAAGACGTTCGTGGCGAGCCTCGCGCTCTACCTGAACGCGCTGCCGGGCACCGGTGTCCACCTCGTGACGGTGAACGACTACCTCGCCCAGCGCGACGCGGAGTGGAACCGTGGGGTGTTCGAGCGGCTCGGGGTGACGGTCGACTTCATCGAGAACAACATGCCGTTCGACCGGCGCCAGGCTGCCTACAACGCGGACGTCACCTACGGGACGAACTCCGAGTTCGGCTTCGACTACCTGCGCGACAACATGTCGATCAGCCTCGAGGGCGTCGTGCAGCGCGGCCACAGCTACGCGATCGTGGACGAGGTCGACTCGATCCTGATCGACGAAGCCCGTACACCGCTGATCATCTCCGGCGAGCCGACGACCGCCGCGCGCACCTACCACGACTTCGCGCGCATCGTGAAGGGCCTCGAGGGCGCACAGTCGAAGGGCACCAAGCTCGAGGACGAGGGCCTCGCACAGCAGTACGACTTCCTCTACGACGAGAAGCACAAGACGATCTCGCCGACCGAGTCCGGGATCGAGAAGGTGGAGCGCGCGGCCGGGGTGGACAACCTCTACAGCCCGGGCAACGTGCAGCTCGTCAACCACCTGATCCAGGCGCTCAAGGCGGAGGCGCTGTACAAGCGCGACGTCGACTACGTGGTGCAGGACAACGAGGTGAAGATCGTCGACGAGTTCACCGGCCGCATCATGGAGGGCCGCCGCTGGAGTGAGGGTCTGCACCAGGCCGTCGAGGCGAAGGAGGGCGTCGCGATCCAGGAGGAGCACCAGACGCTCGCCACGATCACGCTCCAGAACTACTTCCGCCTCTACGACAAGCTCGGCGGCATGACGGGCACCGCGAAGACCGAGGAGAAGGAGTTCGTCGAGATCTACAACCTCAACGTCGTCGAGATCCCGACGAACGTGCGGGTCGCGCGCGACGACAAGAACGATCTGATCTTCAAGACCGTCGAGGCCAAGTTCAACGCCGTCGCCCACGACGTGAAGGAACGCCACGAGAAAGGGCAGCCCGTGCTCGTCGGCACGATCGCGGTGGAGACCTCGGAGTACCTGAGCGAGCTCCTGAAGCGGCAGGGGGTCCCGCACACCGTCCTGAACGCCAAGGAGCACGCCCGCGAGGCGGAGATCATCAAGGACGCCGGCAGCGTCGGGGCCGTGACGATCGCGACGAACATGGCGGGCCGCGGCGTCGACATCAAGATCGACGACACGGTGCGCGAGCTCGGCGGCCTCTACGTGCTCGGCACCGAGCGCCACGAAGCCCGACGGATCGACAACCAGCTGCGCGGCCGTTCCGGCCGTCAGGGCGACCCCGGCGAGACGCGCTTCTACCTCTCCGGGCAGGACGATCTCGTGCGCCTGTTCGCCGGCGACCGCATCCACAACATCATGGACCGCTTCAAGCTGCCCGACGACCAGCCGATGGAGTCCGGCATCCTCTCGCGCCAGATCGAGAACGCGCAGAAGAAGGTCGAGGAGCAGAACTTCGTCCAGCGCAAGAACGTCCTCAAGTACGACGACGTCATGAACGTGCAGCGGCAGGTGATCTACGAGCAGCGCCATCGCGTCCTCTACGGCGAGGACCTCGGTGAGGACCTGCGCGAGGGCTGGCTGCCCGAGGTGATCTCGAACGTCGTCTCCGACTACACCGCCGAAGAGGCGCTCGACGAGTGGGAGCTCGGCGACCTCGTCGGCGCCATGGATGCCCTCTACGGGACCGGCGTCACCGAGGACGAGCTCAAGGGGCTCGACCGTCCGGCGATCGTGCAGGAGTTCCTCGACGACGCGCTCGATGCATATCGGGAGCGCGAGCGCGACCTGGAGGAGATCCAGGAGGGGCTGATGCGCGACCTCGAGCGGTTCATCGTCCTGCAGACGGTCGACACCCGCTGGCGCGAGCACCTCGAGAACATGGACTACATGCGCGAGGGGATCGGGCTGCGCGGCCTGGCCCAGAAGGATCCGCTCGTCGAGTACCGGAACGAGGGCCACCTGATGTTCCAGGATCTGAACCGCGCGATCCGCGAAGAGGTCGTGACCCTGCTCTACCACGCCGAGGTGACCCCCGACGACGGCAGCAGCGCGCTGCAGCAGCCGCAGGGCGGCGACGGCAACGGCAGCCTGAGCTACGAGCACGAGTCGCTCGCCGGGGCGGACGCGATCCTCGCCGCCGGCGGCTCGTCCACGTACGCGATGGGCGGTGGAGGCGGCGGCGCGGTGTCGACGCCGGTCGCCCAGCGGCCGAAGGTGAACTCCGAGTTCGAGAACGTCGGCCGCAACGACCCGTGCCCGTGCGGCTCCGGCAAGAAGTACAAGAAGTGCCACGGCGCCTGACGGCGCCTGCTCCGCCGCTCGCCGACGACGTCCTCCGGCTCGAGCCGCTCACCCAGTCGGACCACGCCGACCTGCTCGCCCTCGCCGGCGACGACGCGGTCCGGGCATTCACGCTCATCCCGACCGGCGCCGACGCGGCGTTCATCTCGAGCTGGGTCGCGCGGTACGAGCAGGGCTGGGCCGACGAGAGCTGCGCGGGGTTCACCGCCCGGGACGTGACCGACGGCGGCTTCCTCGCGTTCGCCTCGATCGTCCAGCTCGACCTCGAGGCGCGCCAGGGCGAGATCGGCTACGCGGTCGCCCCGGCTGCGCGCGGGCGCGGCGTCGCCCGCAGCTCGGTGGCGCTGCTCACGCGCTGGGCCTTCGACGACCTCGGCCTGATCCGGCTCGTGCTCGACATCGACGTCGCCAACCCCGCTTCCGAGCGCGTGGCGGAGCGTTGCGGCTACCGGCTGGAGGGCGTCAGGCGGTCGTCCTACTTCAAGGAGGGCCGCCGGGCGGACGTGGGCGTCTGGTCCCGGCTGCGCGACGATCCCCCGGTGCCTTAGGCTGGCGCTGTGAGCACAGTCGAGCGGCGGCTCCTCGCCCGGGAGGCGGCGATCTCAGCGGCAGTCGCCGCGACCTTGACGGCCCTCATCGTCTGGCTCGGCCCGCCGGGCGTCGACCTGGCGGCGCACGCCTACCAGCGGACGTTCCTCCTCGAGCATGGGTTCGCCCTCTGGAACAACTTCTGGTACGGCGGCCGCTACTCGTTCGTCACGTACAGCTTCATCTACTACCCGCTGGCCGCCGTGATCGGGATCAAGGTCCTGGCGGTCGCCACGATCAGCGCGGCCGCGCTCGCCTTCACTCTCGTCGTGTGGCGGGAATGGGGGCACGCAGCCCGCTTCTCGAGCCGCACCTTCGCCGTGCTCTGGGCGGGCGTCGCGCTGTCGGCCGCCTTCCCGTTCGCGCTCGGCGCAGCGCTCGCCCTGCTCGCGATGAGCGCGTTGCAGCAGGGCCGGACGCGTATCTTCGCCGGGCTCGTCTTTCTCACACTGCTCGCAAGCCCGCTCGCGTTCCTCCTGCTGGCATTGATCCTGGCGGGCAGCTCGCTCGAGCGCCGGCCCCGCCGCGCGACCGTCGCCGTCGTCGCGGCCGCCGGGATCGTCGAGCTGCTCCTCCGCCGCATCTTCCCGAGCGGGGGCCAGTTCCCGTTCTCCGTCGCCGACTTCGTGCCCGGTGTCGCGTTCGCGGTGCTCGGGATCCTGGTCACGGCGCGGGTCCCGCGGGCGCGGCGGCTCCTCGGCCTGTTCGCTGTCTTCCTGGCGGCGATCCTGGTCGCCTTCGCGGTCCCGAGCGACCTCGGTTCGAACGTCGAGCGGCTCAAGTTCGCGGCGATCCCGATCGCGCTCCTCGCGGCGACCCTCGCCGCGCCGAAGCGCATCGTGCTGGCGATCGCGCTGGTCTGCGTCGCCTGCTTCTGGAACATCTCCGCCCTCGCCCACACGGCGAAGAGCGCGACCGCGGATCCGGCGCACACGGCGGCCTACTGGGCGCCTGCGATCGGCTATCTGCACAAGCACCTGAGCCCGTCGTTCCGCGTCGAGGCGGTGGACACCAAGGAGCACTGGGCGGCGGCGTACCTGCCCGACGCGGGCATTCCGATCGTCCGCGGCTGGTACCGCCAGAGCGACTTCCCGCAGAACGAGCTGCTGTACGACAAGACGCTCGGGCCGCGCGCGTACGAGGCGTGGCTGCGGAGCCAGGGAGTCCGGTACGTGCTCCTTCCCGACGCAAAGCCCGACTACAGCGCGCTCAACGAGGCCGCTCTGATCCGCTCGGGGAAGACGTCGCTCGTGCCGGTCTTCCGCTCGGAGCACGTGATCGTCTACCAGCTGCCCGACGCGACTCCGCTCATCACCGGGGCGGGCGACGCCAGCGTGCTCTGGATGTACCCGACGCACATCGTCGCGCTCGTCGACGGGCCGGGCCGCTACGCGGTGCGGGTCCGCTGGTCGCCCTACTGGCGTTCGTCGACCGGCTGTGTGTGGCGGGGGCCCGACGGGATGCTGCGGCTGCTCGCCCCGCGCGCCGGGCTCGTCGACCTGCGCGTGTCCGTGAACGTCACCCGCGGCCTCGAGACCCTCACCGGTCTGACGCCCCGCAGGGTGTGTGCGAAGTGATCCGCGGTACCATTCTCGGATGATCGAGGACGGGAAATCACTCGCGGACCAGCTCACCGAGCTCGAAGCCCAGCTCGCCTGGGTCCGGGAGTACCTTTGACCCGGCTTCACTCGAGAAACGGGTCGTAGAGCTCGAGGAGCGCATGAACGCGCCGGGGTTCTGGGACGACCAGGCCACCGCCGCGCAGGTCTCCGCAGAGCACGCGCGCGTCTCGCGGCGGCTGGAGGGCTACCGCAAGCTGACCCAGGACTTCGAGGACGCCCGGGAGCTCGCCGGGCTGGACGGGGGCGAGATGGACGACGAGATCGCGGCCGGTCTCGTGCCGTTGCGCGCCGAGCTCGAACGGCTCCAGGAGGCGGCGCTCTTCAACGGGGAGTACGACACGGGCGACGCCGTCGTGACGCTCCAGTCGGGCACCGGCGGGACCGATGCCCAGGACTGGGCCGAGATGATGCTCCGGATGTACGAGCGCTGGGCCGCGAACCGCGACTTCAAGGTCGAGCTGCTCGAGGCGAGCCCGGGCGAGGAGGCCGGGCTCAAGTCGGCGACGTTCACCGTGGCCGGCGAGAACGCCTACGGGATCCTGAAGGCCGAGCGCGGCAAGCACCGCCTGGTGCGGCTCAGCCCGTTCGACCAGGCTCACCGCCGCCACACCGCCTTCTCGACCGTGATCGTCGCGCCGCTCCTGCCCGACGACGCCGCGGTCGAGATCGACGACGGCGACCTGAAGATCGACACCTACCGCGCCCAGGGGGCCGGGGGCCAGCACGTGAACAAGACCGACAGCGCCGTGCGCATCACGCATCTGCCGAGCGGGATCGTCGTCCAGTGCCAGAACGAGCGCTCGCAGTCGGCGAACAAGCAGACCGCGATGCGCGTCCTCAAGGCCCGGCTGGCCGAGAAGGCCGAAGAGGAGAGGGAAGCGGTGATGGCGAAAGAGCGGGGTGGCTCCGCCGACACCGGCTTCGGCGGGGAGTCTGTCCGGTCCTACGTCCTCCAGCCGTACCAACTTGTGAAAGATACGCGTACCGGTTACGAGATGGGAAACGTCCAGGCGGTGCTCGATGGACAGCTGGACCCGTTCATCCGCGAGTACCTGCTCGCCCGCGCCGCCGGGAGGGCCGTCTAGGCGGTGGGCTACACTTGACCTCCCCCTTCGCACCCGGGCGCCTCGGTAGGCGACGCCCCGTCAGATGACCGTGCAGGAACCCGAACTCACAGATATCCAACCGGCCGCCGTCGTCGACGACCCGATCCGGACGTCGAGCCCCGGCGCCGCCTCGATGATCGTCTTCGACTCGGTGACGAAGGTCTACGAGCCGGATGTGGTCGCGCTCCGCGACGTCACGTTCCACATCGACAAGGGCGAGTTCGTCTTCATCGTCGGTGCCTCCGGTTCGGGCAAGTCGACGCTCGTGCGCCTCCTGCTGAAGGAGCTCGAGCCGTCCAGCGGCAAGATCGTCGTCGGCGGCCGCGAGCTGGGCCGGCTGAAGCGCTCCAACGTTCCGAGACTGCGCCGAAACATCGGCTGCGTCTTCCAGGACTTCAAGCTCCTGCCGCGCCGCACGGCGTCCGAGAACGTCGCCTACGCGCTGAAGGTGCAGGGTGAGTCGTCCTCGGCGATCCGCAAGAAGGTGCCCGAGGTGCTCGCGATGGTCGGGCTCTCGCACAAGATGAACTCCCTTCCGGACGAGCTCTCCGGCGGTGAACAGCAGCGCGTCTCGATCGCGCGGGCGTTCGTCAACCATCCGCCGCTGCTCGTGTGCGACGAGCCCACCGGGAACCTCGACCCCGACACGTCGGTCGGGATCATGCAGCTGCTCTACCGCATCAACCGCAGCGGCACGACGATCCTGATGGTGACCCACGACCGCGAGATGGTCGACAAGATGCGCAAGCGCGTCATCCAGCTGGAGGACGGCCGCCTCGCGCGTGACGAGCGCCGCGGCGGGTACGCGGTGGAGGAATGAGCGCACGGATCAAGCTGCTCGTGAGCGAGGCGTGGCGCTCGCTCGGCGCGAACCTCTCGACGACGGTCGCCGCGACGATGACCGTGCTGATCAGCATGTTCATGCTCGGCCTCTTCATCGGCTTCGGCACCTGGATGGACTCCTGGTCGACGCATGTGAAGAGCGAGCTGCTGGTGAAGATCTACTTCCAGCCCGACGCGACGATCAAGGAGAAGAACACGCTCGCGGCGCAGCTGCAGCAGAACCAGTACGTGCAGCGAAACGGCGTCAAGTACGTCTCGAAGGAAGCCGCGCTCCAGTACGAGAAGAAGCACTACCCGGCGCTCGTCGCAGGCCTGGCCTGGAACCCGCTGCCCGACTCGCTGCAGGTGACGCCGACCCGCGGCGAGGACATCGACAAGCTCTACCAGTCGATCGTGACGCCACGGTTGCCACCCGGAGTTGCGAACGTCCACGACGCGAAGCAGCAGTCGCACGCGATCCTGCGCGTCGCCCACTACATCGACGTGTTCTTCATACTGGCGGCCGGCGTGCTGCTGGTCGCATCGGTCTTGCTGATCTCGAACACGATTCGCCTGTCGATCTTCTCGCGGCGGCGAGAGATCGAGGTGATGAAGCTCGTCGGGGCGACGAACTGGTTCGTCCGCGGCCCGTTCATGCTCGAAGGGGTCTTCTGCGGGCTCGCCGGGGCGCTGCTCGCGATCTTCTTCCTCGTGATCGGCAAGGCCGCCGTCCTGCCCGCGATCGTGCCGCGGCTGACGAACGATCCCGACGTGCACTCGTGGGGCTTCCCCCTGATCTCGCTCGTGGTGCTGCTGTTCGGGCTCGCCGTCGGCGCCTTCGGGTCGGGCATCACGATGCGCCGCTTCCTCAAGGTCTAACGACCCGAGGAGCGACCGGCCCAGCGCCGCGGCCCTTTGCCGTTGCGCGACGCTGGGCGTGGTCGTTCAGTCGAGGCAGATGTCGGCGACGATTGCGTGGGTCGCCGCGAGCAGATCGCCGGTCCGCACGCGGACTGACTCGTCGTGCCGGCCCGCCTCGAAGACGAGCCATGGGTGGTTGCGGAAGCTCTGGTCGACGAGCACCCGGTCGCGGCTCGGGCCGGCGACCGGTGGCACGGCGCCCAGTTCGAACTCCGGGTAGGCGCCCACGAGCTCCGACTCGGGAACGAGCCAGACCTCGTCGAGCGACAGCGCAACGCGGGCCTTGTGCGCGTCGATGCGCTTCGATGCCGGCAGCAGCGCGCGGACGTAGCCGCGTGGGGTGCCGAGGATGAGCGTCTTTGCGACCTCGCCCGGCTCAAGCTCGAGCACGCGTGCCTCCGCGGCGGCGGTCGTCGTCGTCGGGTGAGGCAGCAGCTCGTACGGGATGTGGCGCCGTTCGAGATCCGAGGTGACGGCGGTGTTCATGGCATCCTCCTCCGAGGGGTGCACGTGCAGCATGGAGGCGTCCTCGGCGGCCCGACATCGGGGTCGGCCCTGATTCACCGTAGGCTCCGTCGTATGGCGGAGGAGCGCATCGTCGTCGAGGTCGGGCGCAAGGGGAAGCTGATCGTCGGAGAGCCGTACTTCACACCGGGCGTTCCGCTCGTCCTGGAGTCGAAGGGCATCGGTGAGGTAGCGCCCGGCGACCTCGCGGTCGTTCGGGCCGGGCGCGGGCGCGCACGGGTGGAAGAGCTGCTCGGCCCGGCGTCCCACATCGAGAACGTCCTCGAGGCTCTGCTCGTCGAGCGCGGCGCACGTCAGGCGTTCGAGCCTCACGATCCGCCCGAGCCGGATCTGTCGGGCCGGGTCGATCTGCGCGAGCTGCCGACCTACACCGTCGATCCGGACACCGCGAAGGACTTCGACGATGCATTGTCCTTCCGGCGAGAGGACGACGGCATTCGCGCGTGGGTGCACATCGCCGATGTGTCGTTCTTCGTCGGTGCCGGGACGCCGCTCGACCGTGGGGCAGCGGAGCGGGCGTTCTCGACGTACGTCCCGGGGACCGTCGCGCCGATGCTGCCGCACGAGCTCGCCGACGACCTCTGCTCGCTCCGCGCGGGTGTCGACCGGCTCTGCGTCACGGTCGAGCTTCCGCCGCGCGGCGAGCCGGAGTTCTACCGCTCGGTGATCCGCTCCGACGCGCGGCTCACCTACGGCCAGGCCGAGCGCCGCGAGGCTCCGCCGGAGGTGCTCGACCAGCTGGCGCTGAACGACGAGCTCGCGACGATGCTGCGCGACCACAGGTTCGCCCGGGGCGCGCTGCAGGTGCAGACGCCGGAGGAGGTGTTTCGATTCGACGGCCGCGGAGGGGTCGCCGACGCCTGGCTCGAAGGCGAGCCGCACGCGCACATGCTCGTCGAGGAGCTCATGATCCTCGCGAACGAGCAGGTGGGCGCATTCCTGGCCGGCCGGCGGCGGGAGTCGCTTTACCGCGTCCACGAGTGCCCGGAGCCGCAGGCCGTCGAGCACCTGCTCGCGAAGCTCACCGATCTCGGCGTGCCCACGCCGCCGGTGCCCGAGCGGCTGTCGCCGCAGCAGGCCGCGACGCTCGCGGGCGAGACGTCGAAGCTCGTCGCGCGGTACGCCGGGCAATCGGGGCGCGGGCGCGAGGCGTTCCCGGCACTCGTGCTGCGGGCGCTCAAGCAGGCGCGCTACGACCCGAGGAACCTCGGCCACTCGGGCCTGGCGAGCGACGCCTACTGCCATTTCACCTCGCCGATCCGCCGCTATCCCGACCTGATCGTCCATCGCGCGCTCCTGCGCGAGCTCGGACTGTCCGACGATCCGCTGCCGGGCGACCTGCAGCACCTCGCCGAGCACTGCTCGGCCCGCGAGCGCGAGGCGGGGCAGCTCGAGTACCTCGCAGACGACATCTGCCTCGCGTGGCTCCTCGAGGGACGGCTCTACGAGCTCGGCTGGGAGGAGCGCTTCGCGGGTGAGATCACCGGGATGATCGGGTCGGGGCTCTTCGTCCGGTTCGCCGACGTCTTCGAGGGCTTCCTGCCCGCCCGCCGGCTCCACGGCGAGTTCTTCGAGCTGAACCAGCTCGGCACGGCGCTCGCGGGCCGGACGACGGGCCGCACGTACCGGCTCGGCGATCCGATCGAGGTGCGGGTCGAGTCGATCGCGCGCAACGAGGGCAAGGTCGAGCTCGCGCTCGGTCGCGGAGCCCGATGACGAGGCTGGTGCTCCTGAACGGGCCGCCGGGTGTCGGGAAGTCGACGCTGGCGCGACGGTATGCCGACGAGCATCCGATGACCCTCGACCTCGAGATCGACCTGGTTCGCGCCCTGATCGGTTCGTGGCTCGAGGAGTGGACGCGGTCGGGCGTGCAGGCGCGACGACTGGCGCTCGCGATGGCGCACACGCATCTCGAGGACGGCCACGACGTGATCGTGCCGCAGTTGCTGACACGCCGGGAGTTCGTCGGAGAGCTGCAGGGGCTGGCCGAAGGGGCCGGCGCGTCCTTCCACGAGATCACGCTGCTCGACACGAAGGAGGCAGTGCTGGCGAGGCTCGAGGGCCGCAGCGAGCCAGGCGGCGGATTCAGCGCCCGTGCACTGACCGAGAAGCAGGGCAACTCGCTGGAGGAGGCGTACGACGGCTTCGTCGAGGCGCTGTCCGCCCGCCCGGATGCCGTCGTGGTGGACGCGAGCTCGGCCGATGAGGCCTACGCCTCGCTCGTCCGCCTCCTGGCCTGAATCCGAGACATGAACCTGGTTCGGCGAAGCCGAACCAGGTTCATGAGTTCCGCCCTAGATGAGCCGCCGCTCGTGCGCCCAGCGGGTGAGCTCGTGGCGCGACGAGAGCTGCAGCTTCCGCAGCACGCTCGACACGTGTGCCTCGACCGTCTTGATCGAGAGGTGCAGGCGGGCGGCGATCTCCTTGTACCGGTAGCCGCGCGCGATCAGCTGCAGCACCTCGCGCTCGCGCGGGGTCAGCGTCTCGAGCTCGGCATCCGCACCGACCGGGTCGCCGGCGCGGAACGCGTCCAGCACGAAGCCGGCGAGTCGCGGGGAGAAGACAGCATCGCCTTCGGACACGCGTGCCACCGCATCCGTGAGCTCCTCGCTCGAGATCGTCTTCGTCACGTAGCCGCGGGCGCCGGCGCGGATCACGCCGATCACGTCCTCGGCTGCGTCGGAGACCGACAGCGCCAGGAACTTCACTCCCGGCCGTTCGGGCGCGATCCCGGCGATCACGGCCTCGCCGCCGCCGTCCGGCAAGTGGACGTCGAGCAGCACGACGTCGGGATCGAGCTCGCGGATCAGCGGCACCGCAGCGGCCACGCTGCCTGCCTCGCCGACGATCTCGATGCCGGTGCCGAGCTCGCCGCGCACGCCTGCGCGGAACAGCTCGTGGTCGTCGACCAGAACGACGCGGATCATGACGCACCTCGCGGCAGCGTCAGCTCGATCTCGGTGCCCTGGCCGGGCTCGGAGAAGATCGCGGCGGATCCGCCCGCGCGGGCCATGCGCGCCTCGATCGACTCGCTGATGCCGCGGCGGTCGCCGGCGACGGCGGCCGGGTCGAACCCGATACCGCGGTCGCGGATGAAGACCGCGACCGACTCGGGGCCGGCCTCTGCGTAGACGGAGATCTCGTCGGCGGTCGAATGCTTGGCGGCGTTCGTCATCGCCTCGCGGGCGGCCAGCACGAGCTGGGTCAGCGCGTCGTCGAGCGGCGCATCGCCTGCGCTCGCCAGCTCGATGCGCGCGCCGTGCGCCTCCTCGGTGTCGGCGACCGCGTCGGCCAGCGCGTCGGCGAACGTCGCGGACACGCCGTAGCCGCTGCCGTAGAGCCAGCGGCGCAGCTCGCGCTCCTGCCGGCGCGCGAGGGCGGTCACACGCGGTGCGTCCGAGGCGTGCCGCTGGATGAGCGCGAGTGTCTGCAGGACCGAGTCGTGGACCCGGGCGGCGACCTCTGCGCGCTCGGCGAGTCGAATCCGTTCGGTGCGTTCCGCGGAGAGCTGCCAGAGCCAGGGCCCGAGCACGAGGATCAGCGCGCCCGCGACCGCGCCGGGGCCGATGAAGGTGTGGGAGGGGCCGATGTGGTCGAGCAGGATCACCGCGCCGCCCATCACGAGCACGATCCCGGACACCGGCAGCGAGCCGCCCGGCCGCAGCGAACCGCCGCGGCCGAAGGCCACGGCGACGCCGCCGACGATCAGCCCGACACCGAGCACGACCGCCCCGGACAGGCCGAGCGCGAAGAGCAGGGCCACGGCGGCGATCACCACCAGCGCGGCCCCGACCACCGGCCGCGTCGCGCCGGAGTACGCCCACAGGGCGAGGTAGAGGAGGATGCCGGCGCCGCCCGCCAGCGAGAGAAGTGCGAAGACGAGCCGGACGAGCGTCGCGTCGACGTTCAAGCTCGACGCGACGCCGCCGCAGACTCCGGCGATGATCCGGTCGTCGTTACTGCGTTCGAACGGGAGGACCGGGATCTGGGTCATCCCGCCCGGACGACGTCGATGCGGCCGGCTCCAACGCGGGCATCGAGGTAGAGGGTGTTGCCGTTGCCGGCATGGATCGAGGCATTGCGCCCGTCGTCGTGCTGGTCGAGGACGTAAAGGTCGCCGGCCTTCGCGTGGGCGTCGACGACGACCGAGGCGCCGGCGGGCACGATCACCTTGAGCTCGCCGATCCCGAGCCGTGCCTTCACATGCGTGGGCGTGGTCAGCCGGACGCGCGAGAGGTCGATCCGCAGGTCGCCGATGCCGAGGGTGTACGACGGCTGGACGGCCGCCACGGTGGTCGGTGCGTACACGCGGTTCCCGGTGCCGTCGCTCAGGCTGACGTTGAACCACGCGAACGCCGTCACGATCGCCGCCGTGCAGAGCACCGCGAGGACCGCCAGGAACGCTGTGAACGCGATCAGGATGCGGTGGGCACGGCGGCCGCTCCGGGAAGCCCAGAGCACCGCCACGGCCGCGATCAGGATCACGATCCAGCCGGCACCGATCGTCGGCCAGGTGCTCGCCCGGGCGAGCAGGACGGCGATCGCGACGCCGGCGAGCCCGAGGGCGACGAGCGGCCAGGGATGGTCGCGCCGCTCCGCCAGCACATCGGCGGCGATCGACTGCTTGTTCTCGGCGGGCACGACCAGGACGGCCGCGAGGTAGACGAGGATCCCCGCGCCGCCGAGCAGCGTGAGGACAACGAGCCCGAGCCGGAAGACGGCCGGGTTGAGGTCGAAGTAGCGCCCGAGGCCGCCGCAGACGCCGGCGATCCATTTGTCGTCCGAACTGCGCTCGAGTCGCTTGACCGTGGGTTGGTGTGTGATGTGTTCGCTCATGTCTCGAGGTTGCCTGCGGACCGGCTCGATGGCTATCCGGCATCACCCTGGTCCGACCCTCAACGCTACTCTCGGGCTGCGATGGGTGAGAAATTGATCGCCGAGAACCGCCGGGCGCGGCACGACTACCACCTGCTCGACCGGTTCGAGGCCGGGCTCGTCCTCACGGGGACCGAGGTGAAGTCCCTCAGGGACGGCCGCGCCACGCTGGCGCAGGCCTACGCGGACATCCGCGACGGCGAGGCCTGGCTGAACGGCCTCGAGATCTCGACGTACGACCAGGGGAACCGCGCGAACCACGAGCCGATGCGGGCCCGCAAGCTGCTGCTCCATCGCCGGGAGATCGACTCGCTCTACGGGAAGGTGCGCGAGAAGGGCCTGACGATCGTGCCCACGCGGCTCTACTTCAAGGATTCGCGGGTGAAGATCGAGCTCGCGGTCGCCCGCGGCAAGGAGCAGCGGGACAAGCGCCGGGACGTGGTCGAACGCGACGCGAAACGGCAGATGGAGCGGGCGCTGAAGAGCCGCCGGTAGCCACGGGTACAATGTGGGCAACACACATACGGGGGCGCCATGGCTTCGACGTGGTCGGTTCTCCGGTTGAGCTGCAAGCCGAGGTTCCGGTCGGCCTCGTAAAACCACCGGAAACAATGCAAGTGCGGATCACAATCTCGCACTCGCTGCCTAAGTCCTAGCGACTTAGAACAGCGTGTCGCCCCGGGAGTGCCTGCGGCCCGGGATCGGCATCAACTAGCAGGCTCGGCGCCAAAGGAGAGTCACTCGCCGGCGGCGCGACATTTCAGGAGGACTAGCTCGACGGTAGGTCGGTCGCCAACCGGCCGGCGAGCGAATCCAAACGGCGGCCTATGCTTGTAGACGCTCAGTCCGGTGCGTCCGCGGACGCGGGTTCGATTCCCGCCGCCTCCACTAATCCGCATCACTGCACCCCTTCGATCGGAACGGTTGAGATCGAGGGCAGCTTGTCACAGGCTCCTGACGGACCGCAACGGTTTCCTCGCCTGGGCCAGACCGTATGGAGTGCCGGCGCCTCGCTACGTAAGTTGGCGCGGGTTGCCGTCGCGGTGGTCGCGGCGGTAGAGCCGCAATTACGAGGAGGCGCCGGATGTCTGAAGGTAGCTGGGTCGGACTGGATGTGCACGCTCGGTCTGTGGTGGCGGGTGTGATCGATGCGGGGAGCGGTGAGGTGCGGTCGCTGCGGCTGCCGCCCGGGTGTGATGCGACGGTGGCGTGGTTGCAGACGTTGCCGGCGCCGGTGCGGGTCGTCTATGAGGCTGGGCCGACTGGGTACAGGCTGGCGCGTGGGTGTGCCGAGGCGGGGATCAGCTGCGTTGTGGCGGCGCCGTCGAAGATCCGGCCGGCTGCCGATCGGGTCAAGACCGACCGTCGGGATGCTGAACGGTTGGCGAGGCTGCTGCGGCTGGGCGAGATCACCCCGGTGCGGATGCCGGGCCTGAGGAGGAAGCGGCGCGTGATCTGGTCCGTGCTCGTGAGGATGCCCGTGGTGATCTGATGCGGGCCCGGCACCGGCTCTCGAAGCTCCTGCTTCGTCATGGGGCGGTGTATGACGCGACCGCGTGGACGAAGGCGCACGACGTGTGGCTTCGCCGGCAGCGGTTCGACGGTGGGCCGCTCGCGATCGTGTTCGACGAGTGCTACGGGCGAATGATTGACGCGAAGAGCAGGACGCGACGCGCTCGACAACGGCAATCAGTCGGGCTCGCTGCGACGCCGCCGTATCGTCGATGTCGTCGAGCCGACTCGTCTGCCTCCGCGGCGTCTCCACGCTGACGGCGTTCGCGCTCACCGTCGAGCTCGGCGACTGGAACAGGTTCCGGCCTGAGTCGCTCGGCCCCTTCCTCGGCCTCACGCCGAGCGAGAACTCAAGCGGGCGAGCGGCGCCGGCAAGGCGCGATCACCAAGACCGGCAACAGCCACGTCCGCCGGCTGCTGATCGAGGCCGCCTGGCACCAGCGCAGCCCTTCGCGAAGAAGCATCACGCTCGAACGCAGACGCACGGGCAAGCCTCTCGCTGTGCGCGCTCAGGCCGACCGCAGCGCCCGGCGCCTGCACGGACGCTGGCAGGCGCTCGAGACCCGAGGCAAGCCACGCACGATCATCGTCGTCGCCGTCGCCGTGAGCTCGCGGGTCACTGCTGGGCGCTCGCGACGATGGAGTAGCCGCCCCGATCAACGGCTCGGCGAGGAGAGCGCACCGGCGAAACGACGCGAGGAGCGACCCGAGAGAACACTGTGAGCAGCCCCCTACGGCGGTCATGCTCGACGCCAGAGATCGGCCCGCTCCTCATCTCGCATACCCGGTCATGCGGCACCAACCCGCGCATATGAGTCGCGACACAAACGTCGACGACAGCCGGTGCGCTCCCCCCGCCGAACCCAACCCCCGCAAACAGCGGGGCGAGCTAAACCCCTGCGCGCTTGACACACCGCACTCCATATGAGTGTTCCGGAATGACCCCTGACTGCTAGCGCGGGGGCCTTGCGGTGCACCCAACCTCTTGCCGGTTGATGTGCTCTATAGAAGATGACGATGGAGGTAGCACCGGCCACGGTGTCGCTCGCCAGCCGCGCTTGCGGGGGTGACGCTGCCGCGCTGAACGAGCTGCTGGCCGAACTACGGCCGTTGGTCGTCCGGACGGCCCGGCTGGTTGTCGGCTCCGGGTCGTGGGCCGCCGAGGATGCAGCGCAGGAGGCGCTCATAGACATCAGCCGGGGAATCGGCAGGTTGCGTGATCCGGCTGCGGTGAGAACGTGGGCGTTACGGGTCGCGGTTCGCCGGGCGCTGAAGGTTGCGCGTCGGGAGCGTCTACTGCGGTTCTGGAACGCCCCGAGTGTTGAGGGCTTGCAGGAAACCGCGCCGAGCGACGGGCGGCAAGTCGCGCTGAAGCAGGCGTTCGACAGTCTGCCGCCACGGTTGCGTGCGACAGCGGTTTTGCGCTTGCAGGCGGGACTGAGTGAGGACGAGACGGCGGCCGTGCTCGGGTGCTCCGTCGGCACGGTGAAGTCGAACCTCCACGACGCGCGCAAGCGATTGACGCACCTTCTCAGCGAGGCGGGTTACGCGCCGACGGTCGAGCAGCGAAAGGAAAACTCTGATGATCAGTCATGAACAGGATCTTGTCTCGCTAGACGAGCTTCGGTCCACCCTCAACACGTATGCGGGGCCGGACGATCCCCGCGAGCGCCCGACAGGGCATGGGCTGCGACGCTCCCGGTATGTGCTGCTCGTTGCTGTTGCGGTGGTTGCGCTCGTCGGCGCGGGTGTTGGCATCGCGGACGGGTTCGGCGCGTTCGATGGCATCGGCGCGGCGCAACACCCGCAAACTGGCGCGGACGTACTAGATGCACAGACGCTTGCCGGGCTGCAGAAGGCCTGCCCCAGCGGGACAGTCCAGGCCTTCTACATGCCCTTTTGTCACCTAGTACTCGATAGCACCCGCTTCGTCAGCCATGTGCCCTCGTACGGCAACGTCTACGTCGTCACGGATACGCGAGGCGATTTCTGCACACTCTTCGAGGGAGGGGACGGGAGTTGTGGGCCTCCGCTCAGCAAGGCGCAACCGATCACCTTCGGCACGTTCAATCCTTCGCCCACGACCGGCGGCACCTTCATCGCGAGCGGCCTCGCGACCAACGACGTCAAGGCCGTCTCGTTCACCATCAGCGGCAAGACGGTAGAGGCGCCGGTCGAGAACAACGTCTGGGTGTACTCGCAGCCAAACTCGCACGCGACGCTCGGGCAGTGCGTCGTCGCTCACCTCAACGACGGCTCGACCGTCACCCCGTTCCCTGAGGTTCCATGCCCTTAGTGCCGCAGCACCGGATGTCGCCTGGGCCAGCGTGCGGGAATGGCCCCTGAGGGCGAATTAGTCCGTTGCTGAGAAGACCACGCTGCCGGTGGCGTGACCGGTCGTGACGGTCACGCGCCAACATCCGGGCGCTGGGACGTTGACGTAAGACGGGTAGTCACCGAAGCCCTGGTACGTGTCCGTGAATGAACCGGGCGCGTCGAGACGCTGTCCGCGCATCGTCAGCGTCTGGCGGTATCCGCGTACCCGTGTGATCCAGAGCACTTTCGGATTCACATTGTGGGCCTTCCTGGTCGTGAAGATTCTCGCTCCAAGGAGATACTCTCTAGCCCATGGCAACGAGGGATCGTAGAAGAACAGGTGCGCAGTGAAGCTTCCGGCTGGCGAAGAAACGATCCAAGGAAGCGTTCGCAGGCCCTGGGCATCGACGCCGGAATACGGCCGATAGAGAACATGGCTCATGGGACAGGCGTTCCCGGACGAACGTGCTTCAGTTGACGCGGACAAGCCGAGCGCAAACGCCGAAGCCGTCACGAGTGCCAGACACCGAAGTCCAGCCACCATCATGGCTCACAGTCTAGGCGGCTCTGCGCTCGTTTGGGCCAGACCGTATGGAGTGCCCGGCGCCTCGCTACGTAAGTTGGCGCGGGTTGCCGTCGCGGTTGGTCGCGGCGGTAGAGCCGCAATTACGAGGAGGCGCCGGATGTCTGAAGGTAGCTGGGTCGGACTGGATGTGCACGCTCGGTCGGTGGTGGCGGGTGTGATCGATGCGGGGAGCGGTGAGGTGCGGTCGCTGCGGGTGCCGCCCGGGTGTGAGGCGACGGTGGCGTGGTTGAAGACGTTGCCGGCGCCGGTGCGGGTCGTCTATGAGGCGGGGCCGACTGGGTACGGGCTGGCGCGTGCGTGTGCCGAGGCGGGGATCAGCTGCGTTGTGGCGGCGCCGTCGAAGATCCGGGCGGCTGCCGATCGGGTCAAGACCGACCGTCGGGATGCCGAGCGGTTGGCGAGGCTGCTGCGGCTGGGCGAGATCACCCCGGTGCGGGTGCCTGGGCCGGAGGAGGAGGCGGCGCGCGATCTGGTCCGCGCTCGTGAGGATGCCCGTGGTGATCTGATGCGGGCCCGGCACCGGCTCTCGAAGCTGCTGCTTCGTCATGGGGCGGTGTACGACGCGACCGCGTGGACGCGGGCGCACGACGCGTGGCTTCGCAAGCAGCGGTTCCAAGGTGGGCCGCTCGCGATCGTGTTCGACGAGTGCTACGGCCGAATGATCGACGCGAAGAGCAGGACGGGACGCGCTCGACAAGGCGATCACCGAGCTCGCTGCGACGCCGCCGTATCGTCGATGTCGTCGAGCGGCTCGTCTGCCTCCGCGGCGTCTCCACGCTGACGGCGTTCGCGCTGACTGTCGAGCTCGGCGACTGGAACAGGTTCCGGCCCGAGTCGCTCGGCCCGTTCCTCGGCCTCACGCCGAGCGAGAACTCAAGCGGGCGAGCGGCGCCGGCAAGGCGCGATCACCAAGACCGGCAACAGCGCACGCCCGCCGGCTGCTGATCGAGGCCGCCTGGCACCAGCGCAGCCCTTCGCGAGTGAAGCATCACGCTGGAACGCAGACGCACAGGCAAGTCTCTCGCCGTGCGAGCCCAAGCCGACCGCAGCGCCCGGCGCCTGCACGGACGCTGGCACGCGCTCGAGACCCGAGGCAAGCCACGCACGATCGTCGTGGTCGCCGTCGCCGCGAGCTCGCGGGTCACTGCTGGGCGCTCGCAACGATGGAGTAGCCGCCACCGATCAACGGCTCGGCGAGGAGAGCGCACCGGCGAAACGACGCGAGGAGCGACCCGAGAGAACACTGTGAGCAGCCCCCATCGGCGGCCACGCTCGACGCCAGAGATCGGCACCGCTCCTCATCTCGCATACCCGGTCATGCGGCACCAACCCGCGCATATGAGTCGCGACACAGACGTCGACGACAGCCGGTGCGCTCCCCCCGCCGAACCCGACCCCCGCAAACACGGGGGAGCTAAACCCCTGCCCGCTTGACAGACCGCACTCCATATGAGTGTTCGGGAATGACGCCCGAAACCGGCTACTCGGGATCGGATAGGAACGTGACTCGGAATGAGTCGAGAACCTCAAGCAACTCCTGCTCCGAGGTGAGGTCGTGATGCGTCTGCTCGACGTCTCCTGACGCCACCTCACCGATCCTGACGTCACACTCGCCGGATGCCCAGACCCAGACCTCGCCTTCGCGACCCTGCGCTGAAAGCATGACGCCTTGGGATGGTTTGTCCCACGGCGTGGGATCCGAGAGCTTGACGGTCGTCCCGGCTGCTTCAAGCGCTTGCCGGTTCTCATTCGTCCACGCCTGCAACGCCCCTAAGAACACCGAGACATTCTGGCAGCCATCGCGGCGTCACGACGTTCGGCTGGGCCAGCGTTCGGGATGACCCTTGAGCTATGTCCTAGCTATTCGCTCTGCTGAGGCGCACGCATGGCAGAGTCCGCGCTGGTCGAGCGGGAGGATCGGATACCACGTCTTTACTGCCTCGGTGATCCAAGGCCCGAAACCGGGAGGCCTGAAGTTCTCCCAGTCAACTCGCGCATCTCGGCCAGGTTGCTGGCACGCGGAACAGGTGACGACGTATCGTCGGAGCTTCGGGATCTGGTCTTCGAGCGGTTGGCGCTCTCGCTTCTCGTGCGGCACACCGGAACGTTAGTGGTCGCCTGGGCCAGTGTGCGGGAATGGCCCCTGAGCGGCTGGTGGGCTAATCCTTGTCGCCGGACTTTCGGAAGATGACGTCCATCGAGCCGTGGAGATCGCCAGCCCGTTTAGGCGGGTTCGTTGAGGCTCGTGACGTGTCCGGCGTCGGGGCGGGAACGTCTTGGCGGACGAGTGTCAGACGATCAGCGGGAATCGGTGTAGGAACGTACCGAAAGCCATCCGACTCGACTAAGTCGCCTTCCTGAATACCCGCAACGGCCCACACGTCTACGAGTCCGCCCGTGTTGTTCATCTCGACAAAGAAGTCGGCCTCGCCCTCTCCGTCGCAGACGAAGCAACCCGCTTGCTCTGGCTTCTGGCTGCCCGCGATGCCGCGAGCTGCCGACATCCGCCGCCAGTCGAGGCCGTGCCTGAGAATCGACTCACGGTTCTCCGAGGACGTGACGTGGAAGAACTGTTTCACCCTCACAGCCTAAGAGACTGGGCTGGGCCAGACCGTATGGAGTGCCCGGCGCCTCGCTCGTAAGTTGGCGCGGGTTGCCGTCGCGGATGGGCGCGGCGGTAGAGCCGCAATTACGAGGAGGCGCCGGTTATGAACTGAAGGTAGCTGGGTCGGACTTGATGTGCACGCTCGGTCGGTGGTCGCGGGCGTGATCGATGCGGGGAGCGGTGAGGTGCGGTCGCTGCGGGTGCCGCCCGGGTGCTGAGGCGACGGTGGCGTGGTTGAAGACGCTGCCGGCGCCGGTGCGGGTCGTGTACGAGGCGGGGCCGACTGGGTACGGGCTCGCGCGTGCGTGTGCCGAGGCGGGGATCAGCTGCGTTGTCGCGGCGCCGTCGAAGATCCGGCCGGCGGCCGATCGGGTCAAGACGGACCGGCGGGATGCCGAGCGGTTGGCGAGGCTGCTGCGGTTGGGCGAGATCACCGCGGTGCGGGTGCCCGGGCCGGAGGAGGAGGCGGCGCGCGATCTGGTCCGCGCTCGTGAGGATGCTCGCGGTGATCTGATGCGGGCCCGGCACCGGCTCTCGAAGCTGCTGCTCCGTCATGGGGCGGTGTACGACGCGACCGCGTGGACGCGGGCCCACGACGCGTGGCTTCGCAAGCAGCGGTTCCAAAGCGGGCCGCTCGCGATCGTGTTCGACGAGTGCTACGGCCGGATGATCGACGCGAAGACCAGGAGGGACGCGCTCGACAAGGCGATCACCGAGCTCGCCGCGACGCCGCCGTATCGTCGATGTCGTCGAGCGGCTCGTCTGTCTCCGCGGCGTCTCGACGCTGACGGCGTTCGCGCTGACCGTCGAGCTCGGCGACTGGAACAGGTTCCGGCCCGAGTCGCTCGGCCCGTTCCTCGGCCTCACCCCGAGCGAGAACTCAAGCGGGCGAGCGGCGCCGGCAAGGCGCGATCACCAAGACCGGCAACAGCGCACGCTCGCCGGCTGCTGATCGAGGCCGCCTGGCACCAACGCAGCCCTTCGCGCTTGAGCGTCACGCTGGAACGCAGACGCACGGGCAAGTCGCTCGCCGTGCGAGCCCAAGCCGACCGCAGCGCCCGCCGGCTGCACGGACGCTGGCACGCGCTCGAGGCCCGAGGCAAGCCACGCACGATCGTCGTGGTCGCCGTCGCCGCGAGCTCGCCGGACACTGCTGGGCGCTCGCGACGATGGAGTAGCCGCCACCGATCAACGGCTCGGCGAGGAGAGCGCACCGGCGAAACGACGCGAGGAGCGACCCGAGAGAACACTGTGAGCAGCCCCATCGGCGGCCACGCTCGACGCCAGAGAACGGCACCGCTCCTCATCTCGCATACCCGGTCATGCGGCACCAACCCGCGCATATGAGTCGCGACACAGACGTCGACGACAGCCGGTGCGCTCCCCCCGCCGAACCCAACCCCCGCAAACACGGGGGAGCTAAACCCCTGCCCGGTTGACACACCGCACTCCATATGAGTGTTCCGGAATGACCCCTGACGCTCAAGGTCATACTTGGAGCCGATGAAGTCGCCAACCGAGTGGACATGGGTGGAGTGGAAGGTGCTCGAACTCTCCTTCGATGAGACGCCGGTGCCGGAGCTGATCCAAGAACATCACTACGGCTCATTCGGTTCGAAGGGGGCAACATTCATCCCTGCCTCTCCCATCGACGAGACGGCGAACGCCCTTCGCGATCTCGTGGAAGGTGGCGCAGTAAGAGTCATTCACAACGGGCGAACTCTCGGTACCGAAGAGATAAACGAACTGCTTGCGCAGGGCGGGACGTGGGATCCCGAGCCGACGAACCAAGCGTTCCTCTATGCCGTAGTGGATGAACCGTCCGCAGTCGAGCTCCAGTCGAAGCGTCCGAGCGAAGCAGATCCGCACAAGCCGCGCGAGTAGTTCTCTCGACTGGGCCAGCGTTCCGGAATGACGCCTGATCAGCGACGGTTCAGGCGTACGATGGGAGGCGTGAGGATGCGTTCGCCGCTCTTCGTGGCGCTGCTACTGATGATCGGCTCGGCTGGTGGATCGATGGCGGCTACGAGCAGCCGGGTCGAAACGCCGTCGGCGCAGTACGAGCGCATCTTTCGGTGCCTGCACGGGAGTGGATATGCGGGCCGCGACCTGAACCGGGGATCGTGGCCACGCATCCTCGTAATGCTGCGTCGGCGTGGGTCGTCTGTGACTTTCTTCGGGCGCGTCTACCGAAGCGCGAGCGCGGCAAAGAATGACTACCTCGGATCGAAGGCCCTGTTGGCGCGGATGGGAGTGCCGGGTGTTCGAGCTATTCACCAGCGCTGGCTTTCGGCGCGTTATGTCGTCACGGCCGCCGCGACGAACTGCGTGCTCCGATCGTAGAAGTCGGCTGGGCCAGCGTTCGCGAATGACGCCAGAACCGGATCTAGTCTGCTGAGATGGACGAGTTGACAAATCCGACCTTCCGGGCGGAACTGATCGACACAATCGAGGAACTGGCGAGCGGGGAACTCGCGCCTGACCACACGCCTGTCGGCAGTACCTTCCAGATCGACGTTGGGCTGCTGCTCGATGAGGCGGAGATCAACCGTGATCTGGGCGGTGCGATCGGCAACTTCCTACGCAACAGCGACGAAGCCGAGTCCTCGCGCGGCTCGCAGGCCCGCTGTTGGCCGTGTTCGACGAGGGAGATCGAGGATTCGACGACGATGCTTACATGGCTACGCCCTCTTGGCAAGCGCTACAGGGGGCAGCTGTTGAGGCGCTCGAAGTTCTAAGTCGTCCTGAGCTCGCCTGGGCCAGCGTTCAGGGGATGACCCTGAGCGGCCCGAGCCGAATCGGCATGATGGCTCTGTGCGTATCGTCGAGAAGCGATCTGGCTCGATACTTGTCGAACTTACGAATGATGACGTGGTGATCGTGTCCAACGCGGTCAACGAGATCTGCCACGGCCCGGACGCAATCGAGGAGTGGGAGTTCAGCACCCGGATCGGAGCATCTCGCGACGAGGCCGAGGCTCTTCTTTCGGCGCTCCACGAACTTCCGTAGCAGGACGCTGGATTGGGCCAGGGTGTGAGTTGACCCCTGACGGGTTTCCCTCGGGGCCGGGATAGTTGCTGATTGGATCGGCGGGCCGCGGCCGGTCAAGGCGGAGCCGACCCCGTAGGGGTTGACGGGTCGTGGGTCGTCGGTCAGGCTGCGCAACCCTTGCGGCCGGGTTCGGCTGGTTTGCGCGGGTTGGCCTGGCCGGCGCGCCCACGCCGCCAGGCGGGGGTGCCCGGCGGGCCTCCGCGCTCGGCCGCCCGCGCAGCGGGCGGGCGTGCACTACTTCACTCGAATAAGCAACGAAACTCGGGAGAGCGGCTGGTTGGGCTGCTGGGGCGGCTGTTTCTGGGGGTGCAAATGTTGCTGTTGTTGGAGTGCAAATATGCACTTTTGCAGGGGTTTTGCACTTCTTGCACTCCTGTCCGGTGTAGTCGCTAAGGTGAGACTATGGTGGACTTCCGCTCTGACCGGATGGACTCGCCGGAAGGTCACGGGATCGCCCGGCGGGCCTGGGAGGGCTATGTCGAGGCGGTGGGCAAGGTGACGACTCCGGCGATCAGGCCGCTGGTGCGCAAGTACGCGGCGGGCAGCATCGTCGATCTCGTCGGCTTCTGGGCGGTCTGGCATCTGGAGGGTGGCTTCGAGGGGCTGCAGCGGATGGGGATGAGCCGGGCGAGCATCTATCGGCGGATCAAGCTCTTCCGGGTCGCCTTCGGGGCGCACCCGGACGAGTTCGTGATGCCGGGGATCAGGCTCGACCTGGTCGCCTTCCGCGAGGGCTTCGCGGAAAAGGACAAGGCCAAGGCACGAGCGAAGTCGCAATCCTGAGACTGTCCGTCCGACCCTGTCGGCACAGTCTCTTGAATGAGACTAGGTGTGCAGCCGTTCTGGGCGCTCTCGCTCTACCCGGATGCCGCGGAGGGTGGCGGCTGCTTGTCGGTGCGGCGTGGGCCAGCGGTGCAGGGGCGCCCGCCGAACGTTGAGCGGGCGGCAGAGGAAGCGGGTCGGCGGGCGCGCGGGAAGCTGCGCCGCTACGCGGCCGCGAACCGGCTCAACCGGCTCGGCACGCTGACCTACCGGGGCGAGGGCTGCCACGACCCCCGCAGGCTGCGCGAGGATCTCGCCGGGTTCTTCCGGGAGCTGCGGACGGCGCTGGACGCGGGCCGGTTTCCGTATGTGTGGGTGCCGCAGTGGCATCCAGGCGGGCACGGCCTGCACGCGCACTTCGCGGTCGGGCGCTTCGTTCCGCGCGGGTTGATCGAGCGCTCCTGGGGCAACGGCTTCGTCCACATCAAACTGCTCGACGGGCTACCGGTCGGCTCCGGCGCACTGGCCGAAGCGCGCCTGGCTGCTCGCTACCTGGCCCGCTACGTCGGCCGCGACCTCGACAACGAGCGCCTGGCCGGGCTGCACCGCTACGAGGTCGCGCAGGGCTTCCAGCCGGCCAAGATCGAGTGCTACGGCGAGACAGCCGAGGACGTGATCGACCGGGCCTCCGGCTACATGGGATCTGCGCCGGAGCGGATCTGGCTGTCCTCAACCGAGGAAGGATGGCGTGGCCCGCCCGCCTGCTGGGCACAGTGGAACTAACGACTACAAGGCCCGCGCGATCGCGTGGACCGAACGTCACTGCGCGGACCAGAACGTGCAGGTGAAGCTGTCCGACCCGATCGCGGTCGAGCAGGTGGCCGAGCTGCTTGCTCAGGGACGGAAGCGCGGGGTGAGGCGTGACTCGTCGAAGCGGTTGTAGCCGCGCCGGGCCGGGCCGACGACCACCTTGTCAATCACATTGGCGACGATCGCGTGCTGCTGGCTGAGATCGAGCGAGTCCCAATCGCTGCGCAGCCCGGCACCGTTGCCGACGTAGCGGTCAAGGACGCCGCTGCGGGACACCTTCGCGAGCTGCTTGCGGGCGTGCGTAAGGCGCTGCTCGATCGGCTTGCGGGCGGACATCCACTCCTGCAGCGAGAACTCCCGACGCCCGTACAGCTCGGCGAGCTCTGCCAGCTGCCCTTGGGCCTGCTCTGCCTCGTCGAGCCAGCGCTGCGCGTCCGGCTCCTTGCGCTGGCGCCGTTCGAACGAACGCTGCACCGCGCCGGAATCAACCCGGTGCAAAACAACCTCGGTGACGAACTGCTCGACGTCGTCGGCGTTGATGAAGGTGTGGCCGCAACCGGAGAAGCCCGGCCCTCTCGCGCAGGCATAGCGGCGTTTGCCTCCCGACCTGGGCCGCGCGACCAGCTTCTCGCCGCAGTGGCTACAGACCAACAGGCCGCCGAGCAGGTAGCGGCGCGCGGTCTTGTTCGTGCGCCGCTCCGGGTTGGAGAGCAGCGCCCGGATCTTCGCCCCGTCCTTCGTGCTGATGATTCCGGGCCAGACAGCTTCGGCGACGATCTCGCCCTTGTGGATGCGCTGGCCGCTGATCCGCGGCGAGGCGAGCATCCGCCGCAGGCTCTGCGGCGACCAGGCGCCGCCGCTCGCCGCTGTGACGCCGCGCTCGTTCAGATCCCTCGCGATCGACCGTACCGGCTCTCCCGCCAGCAGCCGCTTCACGCACTCGCGCACGATCGCCGCCTCCGCCGCCCGGATCGTGATCTTGTCGGCCTCGTAGCCGTACGGCCTGCTGCCGCCACCGGACACGCCGCCTTTGAGGGCGATGTCCTCATGCTTGCGCCGGATGCGGCGGCTCTTGTCGTCGCTTTCCTTCTTCGCCACCGCCGCCAGGATACGAGCCTGGAACTGTCCGTCCGCGCTCGTCAGATCAATGTCGCCGCTCGCCGAGGCGACGTGCGTCACACCGAACTGCTGGCAGAGATCGATGAACTCCTCCAGCTCGCGCGGCTGCCGATGCAACCGATCGAGGTCATAGACCACCAGCCCATCCAGCGCCCCCGAGCGCAGCGCGGCCAAGCAGCGCTCGTACTCAGGCCGACGCTTGCCGCTCCAGGCGCTGACGTCGTCGTCGACGAACCGCTCAACGATCTGCCAGCCCCGCCGCTCCGCCAAACGCAGGCAATCCTCGAGCTGCCGCTCCACAGCCAGCCCATCCCCCTCCCGGTCAGACGAGATCCGCGCATACGCACCAACGCGAGGAACCGACAACCGAGCAGCAACAGCCACTCAGGGAACATACAGGAACACTCGCATGGGCGAGCGTCCTTACGCCCGAGCCCGTAGCCAAGGGCTCATCGTCGGCCGGTTGCTGAGCTGCCACGCGATCGGGCGAGTGCTTCCATAGCGCGTTCGAGGTCGCTTGGGTCTTGGTGGCCGTAGATCGATAGCGTTGTGTTGAGGTCGGCGTGGCCGAGCGCCTGGGATGCCGCGTCGATCCCGACTTCGCGGCGCATGTCGGTCGCAAACGTGTGCCGCGCTCGATGCATGTTCATTCCTGCCGTCACGCCCTGGCCGACTAGTTCGGCGGCGCGGGCGCGTGCGTACCACCATCGATGCATGGCGGTGGAGCTGAGGCGACTCTTGGGTGAGGCCGCGATTAGCCGTTGGCCGGCGGTCCGCTTCTCGGGGTAGAGCAGGTAGTCGTCAGTTTCGGGCGGGCGACCGACCAGCTCGAGCGGCGAGAGCATGTGCGCTTCTAGCTCGATGACGATGCGACCGCGCAGCGGGAGTACGCGCGACTTCTGACCCTTTCCGAAAACGGTCAGTGTGCGACGGGCTAGGTCGATGTCGCCGATGCGGATTCCCGTTACCTCACTTCGGCGTAGCCCGAGGTCGAGAAGCATGAGGAGGGCGACGCGGTCGCGTGGGCGCTCTGCCGCGTTAAGCAGACGCGAGTCGGCGCCCTGGGGGAGAAGCGGAGCTGTCTTGCGGGGCGCCCTCGGCCTCCGTAGCTTTGCAGCGGGAGAGAACGGAACGTGGTCTTGCTCCTCGGCCCAGCCCCAGAACGAGCGAATGATCGAGGTGACCTTCGCGCGGGTGCGCGGTTCCCGCTCGGCCCACAGGTCGATCACGTCGCGGAGGTCGTCGAGGGTCACGGTCAACGGTTCGCGGTCTGCGAGCGTGATCGCCATGCGCGCTAGGACGCCTTCGTAGTCGCGGATGGTCGCCGGGGTCGCGCCCCACTCATTGCGGAGCCAGCGGATGTATCGACCGACCAGCAGCCCAACCGGAGAAGCGCGGTAGCTGCGGTCACGCATCGCAGCACGCATGGTCGCGGCCGCTTCCGCGAGCGAGAGCGCCGAGGGGCGAAGCGGGATGTCGGAGCCGTAGTCCATGACCGTTAACACCGGCCCGGCCTTTCGGCTTCGTCTGTTCGCAAGGTCGCTCTGCGAACCGGTACACAGAGGATAGCGGGACCTGCATCGGCGCGGGAAGCACGGAGTGCCCCATGCGGGCACCCGGGGTCCCCGCGCTTGACGACCAGGCCGCCTCACTAACAGCGGCCCCAGTCGCGATAGCGCGACAGCAGTCCCTCTTGGCGGCCCCACTAACAGCCGCCTTAGTGTCAAATATGAGACAAAACTGGGGTCTATTACTAACAGCAGCCCCAGTCCTGCTATCGGGACGTTTTATCGCTACGGTGGTGTTACTAACAGCCACCGTACTCTGAGATTTCAGAATGAATTTAAGACCACAAAGAGTTGCATAATGACAAGTGCAAAACTGCACTCCATAATTCAACAATATTAAACTAACCCTTTTCTTAGTTTTGCACGGCTGAACGCCGCGAGCGCGGTTCAGCTCGCGGCGCGGCAGGTAACCCGGACTCGCGGTCGCGCTGGGGCTTAAAACAGAAGCTCTGCTAAGCCCCAGCCACTTCCTCCCGCGACCGCGGTCCGCTGGGGTAGACCAGCCGACCCGGGCAAGCCCTACTAGGTCAAGCTGCGACCGGTGTAGGACCTAGAGCAGGTTGGTTCTGCTTATCGGGCGGTTGGTGGTTGAGGGCTGAGTGTCGGCGTTGATGGTTGTAGTGCCAGAGCCAGCCGTCAAGGGCGGCGGTGCGTTCGTTGCTTGAGCGGTAGATGGCGGCGTAGGCCCAGCCGTTGATGAGGGTGCGGATGAAGCGTTCTGCTTTGCCGTTTGTCTGTGGCCGGTAGCGGCCGGGTGCGGAGGTGGCGGATGCCGAGGCGGCGGCAGGCGAGCGCGTGCACGGTTGCGACGGTAAGAGGCGCCGTTGTCGCTGAGGATGCGCTTCGACGCGGATTCCGTGGCGGCTGGTAGTAGGCGACGGCGCGGCGGAGGAAGGCGGCAGCGGTCGTCGCCTTCTCGTCGGCGAGGACCTCGGCGTAGGCGAGGCGGCTGTAGTCGTCGACGGCCACGTGGACGTACTCCCAGCCGCTGATGCCGCGGTCGTGGCCGTCGCGATCACGGCGCCGGTATCGGCCAGCGTCGGTGGTGCGGAAGCCGACCCGTTTGCCGGCGGCCTGGAAGCGGCCGAGCTTCTTGATGTCGATGTGGACGAGCTCGCCTGGACGTGAGCGCTCGTAGCGCCGAGCAGGCTCGAGGCCGATCCGGCCAAGTCGGCCGACCCCGTTGCGCTTGAGCACCGCCGAGACGGTCGAGTGCGGCATCCGCAGCGTCTCGGCGATCTCGGCAGCGGTCATCCGCAACCCTCGCAGCTTGACAATCACCGCGACCCGGTCGGCCGGGGTGCGGTTGGCAACCCTGCGCGGCGCCGATGAACGATCGCGCAACTGCCAATCGCCGGCCCGATAACGGCCTGCCCACTTGCGGGCACAGCGCACGCTGACACCGGCCGCCTCGGCCGCCGCCGTCAGCGTCCACCCCTGCATCAACAACACGACGCGCCAACTCGCGCCGGCCACTCCAGCTGAGAGCCGCGTTAGCGTGCAGATCCATCCGGGCCGCCTCCTTGGAACTGAGCTGCCTTTGACAGCGCTCAGCCTCCAAGGCGGCCCGGATGAACCAACCTGCTCAGGACTACAGCTAGCGGGCTGTTGCGGGCGGACGCATGAACGCGCCGAAGATCCAGAGGATCGGGAAGAAGATCCCGAAGAAGAACATCCAGCCGTGCCCGTTCCTGAGTGTCATGACCCCGAGCGTCACCGCGAGAACGATCCACAGCACGGCACCGAAGCCAATTCCCCACCACATGACAGCCTCCAATCACGACAACAGGTACGCCAACCCTCGCGCCTCAACCCGCCGCCGGCCATCGGGGGGACACGCCGTTCTGCTTGCGGAGAACTACGGGTGCGGAGACCCACAGGCCCCGGCTTCTCGACGAGCACGAACAGTCGAGGATCGATCTACTCAGCGTTCGGAGTAGGCACGCCCGAGCGGGTGCTCAGTCCGAGCTTCTCGAGGTACGCGCAGACCGATCGGTCTGCAAGCTCGGGGTAGTCGTGCCCCAGCCGCACGCCGACCTCGCAAGCGACCCGGCGGAAGAGCTCGATCGTCCGTGCGACCGAATCATGGGCGGCCTCGAGTTCGTCGGCAATCTCCTTCGGCAGCTCACCCTCGATACCCCGGCCGTAGGCTCCCGGCTTCCACTTCCAACCGCGATCGAGCTCGATGCGCCATTCGAGCATCCTCCGAAGGCAGTCGTAGGTCAGCTCCGCGTCGAGCACGAACCGTGCGAAGAACAGCTCGCCACGCGCCTGCGCCTTTGCCACGTACGTCGCGCTCCACCAGAACTCCTCGACGAGCGCTGCGTACTCCTCCTCGGTCGGCTTTGCCGGGATGTGTGCACGGAAGGTCGGCTGCGGCCAGCGGGCGGTCGCTCCGTCCTTGTCGAGCAGAACGCGGTAGCCGACGTCGAGGTTGTGATTCAGCCCGCGCTCCGCGATCAGCTCCGGAACATTCGCCGGCCAGAGCGTCCAGTCGACCTTGACGCCGTCCTCGTAGACGACGCCGCGGAAGAACGCTCGCGTCCCATGTACGTCGTGCTCGTCGCCCCAGCGCGCCGCCGGCGTGCCGTACGCGGAGGCCGGATCGAAACGGGCGAGGTCGGTGAGGGCGAGGATGACGTCGTAGTCGGAGAGCTCGTCGGGCGGCCCTTCGGGGCGGGCACGGGTGCTCGTCACCACGACGAGCCGCACGGCGGCCTCAGCCGCGGCCCAGGCAAGGATGCGATCGAGAACCGGATCAGCTGCCGTGATCGACACCTACGCGCACCAATCGGCGGCGACCCGCCCAACGACCTCGCGGACGCGGTCGAGTGAGCTGAGGCTGACCCACTCGACGGCTGCGTGGGCGCCCTCGCCGGCCGGCCCGAAGACGACGGTCGGGATGCCGGCGCTCGCGAGAAGCGCGGCATCCGTCCAGAACAGCGCGCCCGCGTAGTCGCCGGTGTCGGCGACGCTGCGAACGAGCTCGGCGAACGGATTGCTCGGCTGGGCGGTGAGCGGCTCTCTGCTCGCGATGATCCGCAGGGCGGCTTCTCCGGCGATCGCGCGCAGCTCCTGTTCGACCTGCTCGACGGTTTCGCCCGGGATCGTTCGGCGCTCGCCCGTGAGCAGACAGCCCGCGGGAAAGGTCGAGAGCTCCTGGCCTCCCTCGATCAGCGACGCGTGGAGCGAAGCCGGCCCGACGAGCGGGTGGGAGGGGCCGTTCTGGAGCCGTTGATCGAGCTCAGCGAGCGCGACCAGGATCGGCCCCATCCTCGCGATTGCATCGACGCCGAGATCCGGCCGCGAGCCGTGGGCGGCGATGCCCGCGGTCTCGAGCTCGAAGCCGACGAAGCCGCGGTGCGCGATCGCCACGCGCAGGTCGGTCGGCTCGACCACGATTGCCGCGTCGGCGCGCACGGACTCGACCACCGCCTCGGTGCCGACCGATGTGAGCTCCTCATCGGCGACGAGGGTCACGATCACGTCACCGCGCAGGCCGGTCACATCGCTCGCGGCGCACAGGATCGCGGCCAGTGCGCCCTTCATGTCATACGCTCCGCGTCCGTAGAGCCGGTCGCCCTCGATGCGTGGCTCGAACGGCCCTTCCATGCCTTCGGCGCCGACAGTGTCCAGGTGCCCGTTCAGCAGCAGCGAGCGACCGCCGCCCGAGCCGCGTTTCGTGGCGACGACGCTCGGGCGCTCGTCCCCGAGCACCTCGACCTCGAGCCCGTGTGCCACGCACCAGTCGGCGACGAAGGAGGCGATCTCACGCTCGCCCGCGCCACCCGGCACCAGTGCGGGATTGACGGAGTCGATCGCGACGAGCGCTGCCGCGAGCTCACCCGGAGAAGACGACACCGGGTGGATTCTCGCCTCTCTCGGCCGGCAGTGCGCGACTTGGCTCCCTGAGGCGATCGGCGACATCAGACACTTTGGACGATGACCCCGCGACTCTCTTTGCCGTAGCGTCCGGCAGTCAACCGCAACGCGGCGAAGGAGGAGCAATGGAGCACAACAATCTGATGCTTGTCGCTGGAGCCTACGACAAGCCTGAATCGGCGACCGAGGACTTCAAGGCACTGAAGGCGGGAGAGTCTGCCGGCGACTACCAGGTCGTCGGCGCAGTCGTCATGCATCGGGACGCCGACGGCAAGGTCGAAGTGGATGAGCACGGGGACCCGCGGACCGCCGGGGGCGCGGTTCTGGGCGGGACGGCCGGGCTCGTGGTCGGGCTGTTCGCGCCGCCGCTGCTCGCGGCCACCGCGATCGGCGCCGGGATCGGGGCCTTGCTCGGCCACCTGTCCAAGCGCCACGAGGAGAAGGAGCTCGGTGTCGAGCTCGAGGAGTATCTGCCCCCAGGATCGTCGGCGGTGGTGGCCGTCGTCGACGACACGTACGCCGACAAGGTCGAGGCCGCGCTCGTCCACTCCGAGAAGCGGATCAACAAGGCGATCGACAAGGGCGACTACGACGAACTGCAGAAGGCGATCGCAAAGTCCGAGGGCGAGGTCTCGGACGCGGTCAACTCCTAGGGAGCCGAGCGGGGAGGACGGCGGACGGCGCCGGCTCTCCCCGCCCATCCCACCCGCCCGGGTCATGTCAGCGAACGAGCCTCCTGCAGCTGTGCCGCCGCCGACCGTGGCACCCGTCAGAGCCATGAGCCGCGAGCGGAGCGTGCTCGTCTGGGCCCTGATCGTCCTCGCCGCGCTGGTCGGCTTTCTGTCGGCCCTCACGACGTGGGTCAACCGACAGGCGCTCGACACGCAGTCGTGGACGAAGGCCAGCGCCCAGCTGATCAACGATCCTCAGGTTCGGTCGGCTCTCTCCGTGTACATCGTCAACCAGGTGTACGACAACGTCGATGTGTCGGGGCAGATCGCGAAGAACCTGCCGAAGAAGTACGGGGCTCTCGGGAGCCCGATCGCGGCTGCTCTGCGGAGCCCGGCGGAGCAGGGCGTCGATCGGCTGCTGGGACAGCCACGGGTGGTGACCCTGTGGGAGAACGCGAACCAGGTTGCTCACGAGCAGCTCGTTGCGATCCTCGAGAACAAGACCCGGCCAGGTGTCTCCACGGCGAACGGCACGGTCACCGTGGATCTCCGGACGATCGTGATCGACCTGGCAAAGCAGTTCGGCCTGTCGGGCAACCTGCTGAGCAACATCCCGGCCGACGCCGGCCAGATCACGGTTCTCCACTCCGATCAGCTCTCCGTCGCCCAGGACACGGTCAAGGCGGTCAGGGTGTTGAGCGTCTGGCTGGTGGTGCTCGTCCTGCTGCTGTGGGCGTTGGCGCTCTATCTGGCCCGTGGAGCGCGTCGCGGCACGCTACGCGACATCGGCTGGAGCATCGTCGTGGTCGGTCTGCTCCTCCTCGTCGTGCGCCGGGTCGGTGAGAGCTACGCCCTCGGTGCGCTGACGACGCCGCAGACCAGGCCGGTCGGGCACCGCGTCTGGCTGATCGCGACGCAGCTCCTCGGGCAGATCGGTTGGGCGCTGATCGCCTACGGCATCGTCACGGTGCTGGGGGCGGCGCTCGCCGGGCCGACCCGCGTCGCGACGAAGCTGCGAACCTGGCTGGCGCCGATCCTGAACACGCGCCAGGCGGTCGCCTGGACGGTTGCCGGTGCCGCCTACCTTTTGCTCGTCCTCTGGGGCCCGACACACTCGCTCCGGACGCCGCTCGGGATCCTGCTCTTCGGTGCTCTCGCCGCACTCGGCGTCTATACGTTGCGCCGCCAGACGCTGATGGAGTTCCCCGACGCCGGCTACGGCAGCGGGCCAGGGTTGGCAGCGCGCGCAGAGGCGCTGGCAGCGCACGCGGAGGATTGGTGGGGCCGAAGGCCGCGCCGCCAGCACCACCCCGACCGGGCGGCGCCCTCGGGCGCCGGCTCAGGATCCGTCGCCGGCGAGCTCGAACGGCTCCACGCGCTCCACACGGCCGGTGCGCTCACCGACGAGGAGTTTCGGCGCGCCAAGCAGCACGCGCTCGGCTGACCGACATCAAGCCGTTTCCCGCCGTGGACAGCCGGGGTGCCGACGGCGCAGTGAAACCCGAGAGCGCCACCGAACACGCGTCGGTCCGAGCCGGCTAGTACCAGGACGGGCCGTGCTGCCGGTACGGAGCCTCGAGGGCTTCGACCTCCTCGTCCGTCAGCTCGAGGCCGAGTGCGTCGACCGCCTCCGGCAGGTGGTGGGGCTTGGTTGCGCCGACGATCGGCGCCGAGACGAGGGGGTTGCGCAGCACCCACGCCAGCGCGATCTGAGCCATGCTGACCCCGCGCGACTCGGCGAGCGCCTGCACGGCGTCGATGACGGGCTCGTCGTACGGGGAGTCGAACGCTTGCACGACCTTGTCGGTGTCGGCGCGATGGCTCTGCTCGCCGGCCGGGCGTGCGAGGCGGCCTTTCCCGTTCGGCGAGTACGGCACGAGGCCCACTCCCATGTCGCCGCACATGGCCATGAGCTCCTGCTCGTCGTGCCGGCGCAGCAGGTTGTACTGGTTCTGCATCGAGACGAATCGGGTCCACCCCCCGAGATCTGCGGCGTGCTGGAGCTTGGCGAACTGCCAGGCGTACATCGACGACGCGCCGAGATAGCGCGCCTTGCCCGCCTTGACGATGTCGTGCAACGCCTCCATCGTCTCCTCGACCGGCGTGTCCGGGTCGAAGCGGTGGATCTGATACAGGTCGATGTAGTCCGTGCCGAGCCGCGTCAGCGACGCGTCGACCTGTTCGAGGATCGCCTTCCGAGACAGGCCTTCTCCGCCGGGGCCGTCGTGCATCCACCCCCGCACCTTGGTTGCGAGCACGATCTCCTCGCGGCGTGCGAAGCGGGTGATCGCGCGGCCGACGACCTCTTCGGACGTACCGAGCTGGTAGACGTTCGCGGTGTCCCAGAACGTCACGCCGAGCTCGACTGCCTGCCGGAAGAACGGCTGTGCCCTGTCCTCGGTGAGGGCCCACGGATGGGCGTTCGGGGTGGTCGGGTCGCCGTAGCTCATGCAGCCGAGCGCGAGCCGGCTCACCTTCAGTCCCGTGTTCCCCAGGCGGGTGTGCTCCATCGTGATCCACGAGCCTAGTTCACCCGCCTGCCGCCTGATCAGGCTGAACGGCCCGTTCGCAGCCCCGCGCTGGGTGTAGGACTGCGGCGAAATACGTTGAAACAAGAGCCGGAGTCTGATTGGCTCAACGGGAAACGGAGTCAGTCAGTGACATCGAATAGAGAGGGTGGAGCATGAAACCACCGATGGCAGGCTGGATCGGGTTCGCCGGAGTGATCATGGTGGTCATCGGCACGCTCGATTTCTTCGAGGGCCTGATCGCGGTCATCCGCAACAACTACTACGTGATCCACGGCAGCCAGTTGATCGTGTTCGACACGACCACCTGGGGCTGGATCATGATGATCTGGGGCGTCCTGATCTTCCTCGTTGGACTGGCGCTCTGGAGCGGTGCAAGCTGGGCGAGATGGACAACGATCGTGCTCGTGATCGTGAACATCATCGGTCAGCTGAGCTGGCTCGGAGCGAGCGCATATCCGCTCTGGGCGCTCGTGATCCTCACGTTGAACATCATCGTGCTGTACGCACTGTGTGCCCGCTGGGAGGGTTACCCCGAAGAGGTTCGTACCTGAACCACCGCGACGAGGGCGGTCCGCGCGGAGCGCGGGCTGCCCTCGCCGGCTTCTTGCCCCACCGCCGGACCTTCCTCATCGTCGCGGCGCTCGCTGCGCTCTGTTTCTGCGGCGCAGCGTCGGGTGGTGTTCACGCGGAGCGTGAGCTCGCCGAGCGGTACGCGCCCGTGGTGCGGCTCGTCACCCAGGCGAAGGAGTGTGGACCGGGCGAGCCCTACCGGCCGGTCGACGTCAACATCCTGTTCGGCGCCGACACGGTGTCGCTACGTGGGCCCTGGAACCGCACCGATCTGATCGCGATCGCGCCGACCGCGGCCCAGGTTGGGAAGGGGCTCTACGGCTACCACCTCGACTTCCCGGGCGACGCGCTCAACCCCGGCTGCTCCTACGAGCAGTGGGAGCGGAAGATCGCGGCCGGGACGAGGCCCACCGTTTATGCGCACGTCGCCACGGACGCGGCGCGGCCGGGGAAGCTTGCGCTGCAGTACTGGCTCTTCTACGTCTTCAACGACTGGAACAACCCCCACGAAGGCGACTGGGAGATGATCCAGCTCAACTTCGACGCGGCGACGGCCGAGGCGGCGCTCCAGCAGAAGCCCGTCGAGGTGGGATACAGCCAGCACGAGGGCGCCGAGGGCGCGAGCTGGGGCGCGTCCAAGCTCGAGATCGTCGACGGCACCCACCCGGTCGTCAGCGTCGCCGCCGGCTCGCATGCGAACTTCTACGGCCAGGCGCTTTACCTCGGCAGCTCCGCCTCGGAAGGCGTCGGTTGTGACGACACGCGCGGGCCGTCCCACGACGTTCGACCCGTCGTGGAGACGATCCCGAGCGACCCCGCCGAGGCACATGCGCAGTTCCCCTGGATCGGGTTCCAGGGCCGGTGGGGCGAGCTGCAGCGCGCGTTCTTCAACGGGCCGACCGGCCCGAACCTCAAGCGCCAGTGGACGGAGCCGATCCGGTGGTCCGAAGGTTGGCGCAGCCGGAGCTATGCGATCCCGGCGGGCGGCGTGCTCGGCACCCGGACGACCGACTTCTTCTGCGGGGCTGTCGCGGGCGGCTCCGACATCCTGCGCCGGCTCGTGCACGAGCCGGGCCCCGTCCTGCTCGCGCTCGCGCTCATCGTGGTGCTGGCGCTGCTCGGGCTCTCACGTGCGACCTGGCGGCCGACCGCACCGCTCGAGCCTGCCCGACGGCGGGCATGGGGCCAGATCATAGCCGCCTCCGGGCGCATGTACAGGCGGCACATCGGACTGTTTCTCGGGCTCGGGCTCCTGCTCGTCCCGATCTCGCTGCTCGTGGCTTTGCTCCAGTCGCTGATGCTCAGGACGTCGAGCTTCGTCGGAATCTCGACCGAAGGCCCGGGCGCCGGGCTGCTCGTTCTGCTCCTGGTCGGGCTCGGGGCCGCGTTGACGCTGCTCGCGATCGGTCTCGTTCAGGCCGCGACCGCCCGGGCGCTCGTCGAGATCGCCCACGGCCGGCCGGTCGGGCCGGTCCGCGCTTACCGGCTCGCCGCTCCAGCCGTCTGGCCGCTGCTCGGCGCCCTCGTGATCGCAGCGGTCGCCGTCGTGCTGCTCGCCAGCTCGCTCTTCCTGATCCCGGTTGCGATCTGGCTCGCCGTTCGCTGGGCGCTGATCGCACCGGCGATCGCGCTCGAGCGTCTCGGAGCTGCGGCCGCGCTGCGGCGCAGCAGCCGCCTCGTCCGGCGCAACTGGCTGAAGGTCGGCTCGCTCACTATCTTCGGTGCGGGAGTGGCGCTGCTCGCAGGCCCGCTCGTCGGCTCGCTCCTCCTCCTGTTGACGAACGCCCCGCTGAGCCTGCTCGACGTCGTCGCAGGCGTCGTCTACGCGGTGACCATGCCGTTCGTCGCGCTGACGACCGCTTACGTGTACTTCGACATGCGCGTGCGAGACGAGCTCGCCCCGGTGCCGGGCGCCGACGTGCTGCCCGCGGAGATCAGCCTGGGCGGTGCGTGATCAGAGGCCGACCTCGGCCACGAGCCGCCCACGCTCGACGGCAGCGGCGAACGTCTCGTAGTCGCGCTCGTTCTGGTCGGCGTACGCGGCCGAGAAGTCTGCGATCGCGCGGTCGAAGGCGTTCCCGCCGCCGAGGTACGACGCGATCGCGATCCGGTCGCCCCAGCGTGCGTGTGCGCGTGCGAGTGTCGCTCCGCACAGCCGCGCATACGCCGTTGCGCCCGGAACGAGCAGGCTCTCCACGTTGGCGCTGCCCTTCCAGTCGTGGAACTGGCGCACGTAGTAGTCGCGGGTCGTGCCGTCCAGGCCCTTGACGCGGATCCAGCCGAGGAAGACGTCGCTGGCCGCCTGCATCAAGCGCTGGCCGACCACGACACGCCGTCCGTGGTGGCTGTGCTCGCTCTTGCCGACGAACCGCTCGAGAACCGACGCCTCGGCTTCCTTCGACTGGAGGAACAGCGGGTCTTGCTCGTCGCGCCCGATGAAGAGGTGGATCCACGCGCGGGTGCCGACGCTCCCGACACCGACCACCTTGCGCGCGGTGTGGATGTACTCGAACTCCTCGATCGGATGGTGGTGGTCGGCCAGCGAGCGCCGGTACTTCTGGATCAGCGAGCGCATCAGCTTCTCGGAGTCGTCGGTCGTGATGCTCGCCCCGGCCAGTTCGTCGATCGGCACGATCAGCGGTGGATCGGCGACGATCCGCAGCTTGCCGTCGATCTCGTCGGCCCGCTTCGCGAAGACCCTCATGCTGTCGCGGGTCCGGGCCTTGGCGACGTCCTTCGCCGCCTGCTTCCCTTCCTTCTTGCCGAGCCGGTTGGCCGCCACCTCGGTGCGGACCCAGCTCATCACCTGTTCGACGTCCATGTGGTCGTACCAGGCCTCGAGCGTCCCGAGCCGTGCCGCGTGCCGCATCACGAGCCGGTACTCGCGGACGCCGGCCATGACCATCACGCGCCGGTCGGAGGCGGAGAACCCGCGCTCCCGGCCGAGCACCTCGACGCTCGCGGCCAGGCGCTTCACGTCCCATTCCCACGGCCCGGGCAGCGTCTCGTCGAAGTCGTTTATGTCGAAGAGGATCTGCCGCTCCGGTGAGCCGAAGAGCCCGAAGTTCGACAGGTGGGCATCGCCGCAGAGCTGGACGTTGACGCCCGAACGCGGCGTCATCGACAGGTCGGCCGCCATGACGAGCGCCGCGCCGCGGTAGAACGCGAAGGGCGACTCGAGCATCCGGCCGTAGCGGATCGGGATGAGCTCCGGCTCACGGGTCTCGGCCTGTTCCTCGAGGAGCGCGATCGGGTCGGGCCGGTCGGCCGCCGGCTTCCAGTCCCCGTGCGTCGCCCGCGGCGCAGCCTGCCGGGCCTCCTTGCCGCGGGCGATGCGCTCGTCCACGGTGAGATGCACGTTCCGCCTGGCCCGCGCGAGTCTCGGAGAGCTGCCCGAACCGGACGTGCTCTGGGAGTCGCCCGCGCTCATGGGGTCAGTTTGCGTGCCGTTCGCCCGGAGGGCAAGCCCGCGGGTCGGTGCGGCAGCAGATCGCGCACCCGGACCTGTTCCGTCAGAAGACGGCGGAAGCCCCTCCGGCTCGGCCGTCACGAACGGTCGGCGAGCCGCCCGAGCTGCAGCCCCAGCCGGAGGAAGCGCTCCGCGACGGACACCGGAGGAGCCCATCGACGTGAACGAGAGGTTCCGGTAGGGTCTCGCACGCCGTGCTTCGCTCGTTGCTGATCACCTGGGCATTGCTGGCCGTGGCATTCGCGCTGACGGCGTGGATCCTGTCCGGCCTCACCGTCTCCGGCGGGGTCTGGGGCTACATCTGGGTCTCGGCGCTCTTCGGCATCGTCAACGCGATCATCGGGACGATCCTCCGCCTGCTCACGCTCCCACTGATCATCCTGACGCTCGGTCTGTTCGCGGTGATCGTGAACGCGCTGCTGCTCGAGCTGACCGACTGGTTGACCCGCTACCTGACGATCGACTCGTTCTTCTGGACGGCGATCTGGGCGGCGATCATCCTGTCGATCTGCACCGTGGTGCTCGACCTCACGGTCGGCAGGGTCGCTCGAAACGGATAGCAGCCGCGTCCTCGGAGCTTTGACTCTCGGGGAGAGGCGTGGCATCGTGCGGGGATGAGCAGCGTCTCGGAGATCCTCGCCGGGAAGGGGAGTGCCGTGCTCTCCGTCGATGCCGACGATTCCGTGCTCGAAGCGGCCCAGCAGATGCTCGATGCGAACGTGGGCGCGATGCTCGTGTCGGTGCGCGGCCGAATCACGGGGATCGTCACCGAGCGCGACTATCTGCGGCGGGTGACCCTCGAGGGCCGCAACGACCGTGAGACGGCCGTGCGCGAGATCATGACGTCACCGCTGATCGTCGTCTCGCCGGAGACGACGATCGAGGAGTGCATGGCGTTGATGACCGAGCAGCGGATCCGGCACCTGCCGGTCGCCGAGCACGGTCACATCGTCGGGGTCGTCTCGATCGGGGATGTGGTCAAGTTCCAGTCGAAGCAGCAGAGCGTCCAGATCCAGTACCTGACCGAGTACATCAACGCCCGCTAGCTTGGTCGGTGTGACGCCGGCGGCTCCGGCGGCGTAGAGACCGCATGAAGACCGCTCTGATCCTTCTCGTCGCACTCCTGGCCGCGCCGGCCGGCACGACGGCTGCCGGCGCCGCGGGCATCGTCATGTGCAAGGGCTCGCAGCTGACCGGCAGCTTCGCGGCTGTCCCCGGCAGCGCGGGAGCCGGCAACATCTCCTATGCGCTCCGCTTGAAGAACAGCTCGACGACCTCGTGCAGCGTCACCGGCCTGCCGCAGGGGCGGCTGCTCGGGCGGCACGGCGGTGCGCTCCCGACCCAGATCCGCGCGGCGTTTCCCGGAGCGCTCAGCGCAGTGCTCGTGACTCTGCGCCCCGGCCGGTCGACGCGGGCCACGGCGCGCTTCTCACCGGACGTCCCGGGCACGGGCGAGCAGACCCAGGGAGCATGCGAGCCGACCGCGTACCGCCTGCGCGTGACGGCGCGCGGTGGAGGCACGACGACGGTGAACGTGCTGCCGCCGACGTCCGTCTGCGAGCACGGCCGGCTGCTCTTCTCGGCCTACGGCCGCTAGCGCTAGCGCTTGCGCTTGCGCGAGCTGCCGCCGCCGGGGCGGCCGCCGCGCGCCTGCTGCTGCATCCGCTCGGCCTGCCGGCGCATCTGCCGGTTCGCGCTCTCCGGCACGGCGCCCTGCTCCTGCGCCGCCTCCATGTAGGCGCGCCGCTCCGCCGGCGTGAGCCGGCTCATCGCCTTCTGCACGGCCTGCGGATTCGGATTCGCCGCGACCGGGTTGATCTTCTTCAAAGCGCTTGCGAGCTCGGGGTTCTGGCGCTCGATCGCCGCAGTGCTGACCTTGGTGAAGAAGCGCCGCATGAAGCCGATGCGGGAGAGCTTGGTGATCACGGGCCGCAGGAGAGCGCCGTTCCGGTACCGCCCGAGCAGGAGGAGCAGCAGGAAGACGACGAGGACGACGCCGATGATCAGGAGCGGGACGTAGAGCCACCACATGGCGGCTCGATGGTACCTAGCGGCGCGACGTCAGCACGACGCCGCCTGCGACGACCAGCGCCAGGACGACCAGCAGCCAGACCCAGCCGGTGACCGATCCGTCCGGGACGGCGGCCTGGGGGAGCGGATGAACGTTCGCAAGGAGCACGCCGCCAGGGTTCCCGACCCACGTGAAGCCGGCGGTGCCCGCGCTGTAAGCATTCGTTGAAACCCGGGTTAGGGGCCTGGTTCGCGGGGAACATGAACATCATGACCCAGGATCTGATCGCAACCCTGATCGAGCACGGCGACGAGCACGGCTGCGTCCACATGACGGAGCTCTACGAGATCGTCGCGAAGCTCGAGCTCGAGGAGGACGACCTCGAGAGCCTGCTCGAACGGCTCGAGACCCACGGCGTCGAGCTCACCGACGACTGCTCGAGAGCGATCGAGGAGGAGGTCGCCTACACCAACGACCAGATCGCGTCGGCGACGACGGATTCGCTTCAGCTCTTCCTGAACGACGCCGGGCGCTACCCGCTCCTGACCGCCGCGCAGGAGGTCGAGCTGGCGAAGCGGATCGAAGCCGGCGACAAGCACGCCAAGGATCTGCTCGTCAACTCCAACCTGCGGCTCGTCGTCTCGATCGCGAAGCGCTACCAGGGGCACGGGCTGACGCTCCTCGACCTGATCCAGGAGGGGATCATCGGCCTCATGCGCGCCGCCGAGAAGTTCGACTGGCGGAAGGGGTTCAAGTTCTCGACGTATGCGACCTGGTGGATCCGGCAGGCGGTGCAGCGCGGCGTGGCGACGAAGGCACGCACGATTCGCATCCCCGTGCACGTCGTCGAGCGAGAGCAGCGGATCTCTCGGGCGGAGCGCGAGCTGATCGCGACGCTGGAACGGCCGCCGACCGATCAGGAGCTGGCGGAGAAGGCGAAGCTGCCGCTGAAGCAGGTCCGCGCCGTGCGGTCGGCGGCACGGTCGGTGACGTCGCTCGACCGGCCCGTCGGCATGGACGACTCCGCGTCGTTCGGTGAGCTGTTCCCGAGCATCGATCCGCAGCCGGACGAGCAGGTCGAGGTCGAGTTGACCGAGAAGGCGCTGCACGCGGCGGTGGCGGAGCTCTCCGAGCGCGAGCAGCAGATCCTCCGGCTCCGCTACGGGCTCGGTGGGCAGTCCGAGCCGAAGTCGCTCGAGGAGATCGGCCGGATCATGGGCGTCACGCGCGAGCGGGTCCGCCAGCTCGAGGCGGAGGCGCTGCGCCGGCTCGCCGAGCGCCGCGAGATCGCGGCGCTACGGGCGGCGTAGGCCGTCACGACCGGGGCGGTGCGGCGAGCGTGCCGGAGAGCGGCTCGCCGTCGCTCCGCCGGAGGAGGCCCTTGGCGGAGCTCACGCCATGCCAGCTGCGGGCGATGAAGTTGCCCAGCAGGATCACGTTGAGGGCGCCCCAGTAGACGCCGCTTCCGAGCAGGATGAGGCTCGGGTAGGTCCCGTAGCGGAGGGCGTAGACCGCGACCGTCGCGACCGTCGCCACGAGGATCGTGTGCGGAAGCGTGTGGCGCCAATGCCAGCGCACGTCGTCGCTCTTCAGCGTCACCTTGTAGCTCGGCTTTCGATTCGGACCGCCGAGGACGGCCTGCACGGTCGCCTTCATGAACACCGGTGCGAGGCCGACCCACATCGTCCGCACCTTCCAGAGCTCGCGATACGGGGAGCGTTGCTTGCCCCGACGATCGTTGAACGGCTGGTTGAGCACGTAGAGCCAGAGCTCGGTGGCGACGACGAGCGGGAGCATGTGGCCGACGAAGCCGGCCGCGCCGGCCGTGAGCGGTGGGAGTCCGAGCAGGGCGCCGGCGAGGCTCGCCAGGTAGATCGGAACGGTGAAGCTCGAGAGGTAGAAGAGCAGGAGCTCGACGAACTGCGCGCGCTGCCTGAGTCCGAGCCCGCGCAGGTTGCCCCAGACGATGAGCCGGACCGTGTCGAGGCACCAGGTTCCGCGCTGCTTGTAGAAGTTCGGGACGTCGTGCGGCGAATGCTGTGGCACGGCGCCGACGATCGGGAGGTAGACACCGCGCCAGCCGCGGCGCAGCGCCTCGACGCCGGACTGCAGGTCCTCGACGAGGTTCCACGTCGGGAACCCGCCGATCTGCTCGAGCGCCTCGCGTCTCCAGACGACGCCCGACCCGCAGGGGAAGACGGCGTTCGCCGCGTTCCTCGCGAGCATCTGACTGCGATAGAAGATCGCCTCCCGGTTGTTGAACGGATCGCCGGGCGCGACCTGAGCCTCCTTGATCGTCTGCACGAACGCGACCTCCGGATCGTGCACGAGCTGTCCGGTGGCCTGTCTCAGGAACCCGTTCGAGCCGAGCTCGTCGTCGGCGTCGCGCGTCTCGACATAGGCGACTTCCGGATGCAGGCCGCGCAGGAAGTCGAAGGCCGCGTTGAGGTTTCCCGCCTTCGCAGCTCCGTCACGGCCCGGCGCAAAGCGATCGGGCGGTGAGTAGTAGACGACCGGCCAGCTCTCGAGGGCGTCGCGAAGCCTGGGGTCGTGGCCGTCGTCGCTGACGACGATCACGAGCCGTTCGGCGGGCCAGTCCTGCTCGACCACGGAGAGGATCGTCCGCAGGATCATCGGGACGGGCTCGCCGCACGTCGGCACGATCACGCCGACCAGCGGTTCGTCGCCGGCGGCCGTCGGTCGAGGTTTCGGCACGCTCCGCTGCCACGAGTTGGCGACGCTCAGCAGCCCGGCGACGATCGTCAGGAGGTTCGCGGCCGCGAAGGGCCAGGCGATCCAGAGGGCGCCCGTGTTGAGCGACGAGAGCATCCACGGCACGTACCAGACACTCGCCGCGGCGAGCACCACCGCGACGACGTGCAGCCAGCGGTCACGGCCGGCCGGCGGGAAGAAGTCGCCGAAGGTCCGCGCGGCGACCGCGATCGGCGCCGAGGGCGCCGGCTCGACCTGAGCTGTCCCGGGTGCCGCCACACGCCGGAGATCGGCATTCGGGCGACCGGCCTTGAGGCGCCGGGCCGAAGCTCAGCTCAGGAGCCGACGACCTTGCAGATCCACCGGCGCGGCCGCGAGCGGTCGAGCTCGATGAAGAGGACGCGCTGCCATCGGCCCATGCAGAGCTCGCCGTCGCCGACCGGAATCGACTCGCCCGCGGACCCGAGGATCATCGACATGCAGTGCGCGTGGCCGTTGGCCGCCTCCATGTCCTCCTCGCAGATGTTCTCCGTGCGGCGATCCCAGTCGTCGTGCGCGTAGTAGGTCTCCGCCGGCACCAGCCGCCGCAGGAGCGTGCCGAAGTCCTCGAACATCCCGCGCTCGTACTCGTTGACGCGGACACAGCAGGTCGTGTGGGGCGAGTAGACGCAGCAGATCCCGTCGACGACACCCGACTCGCGGACGATCTCCGCCACCTCGGCGGTGATGTCGGTGACATGGAGGCCTCCGGTGGTCTGGAAGTGCCGCTCCGCCTGGAAGACCTTCATCGCGTGCGATTCTAACGAGTAGCGTTGGCTCCTCGGGCCCGTAGCTCAGCGGTTAGAGCAGGGAACTCATAATTCCTTGGTCCCTGGTTCGAATCCAGGCGGGCCCTTGTGCGAAAGCCGTGAGGTCACCGGGAGGAGACGTCCGCGGGGGCCGAGGTTTGGTCGACGGGCGCCCGTATGTAAGGCTGGCGACCAGGCGAAAGCGGCGGCGGCAGCCTGTTCTCTCCCCTTCGGCTGCCACTGCCGCTCCGCCCTTGTCGCGAACCTAACCGCAGCTGGTGGGCCTGCAAGACCAGGTTTGCGGTCGCGGAACCCAGGTCACGGCGCGGGTTTGCGCAATGAGCGGACAATTCGTCGCTAGGTTTTCCGGCGATGGCCGTGGCTGAGGACAAGCGGATCCTCATCCTCCAGGCCGCGGTTCGAGTGTTCGCGGCGGAGGGCTACGAGGCGGCCCGCGTCGGCGACATCGCCAGCGAGGCGGGCGTCGCCTATGGGCTCGTCTACCACTACTTCGGCTCGAAGGAGGCGGTGCTCGAGGCGGTCTTCCGTGAGCAATGGGGGAGGCTGCTCGCAGCTCTCGCGCTGGCCGAGCAGACGGGCGAGAACGCAGCCGAGCAGCTCGAGCTCGCGGTGAAGATCGTGCTTCGTTCCTGGCGCGACGACCCCGATCTCGTCCGGCTGCTCGTGCGCGAGATCACGCGCAGCCCGCACATCCAGGACGAGCTCGACGAGATCGGCGAGGCCTTCGCGACGTTTCAGCGCGTGATCGAGCGGGGCCAGCGGGAGGGAACGTTCCGCGCCGACGTCGATCCGCAGATCGCCGCGTGGATGCTCTACGGCGCGCTCGAGGAGGTGCTGACCGGGTGGGTGCTCGGGCAGCTGCCGGACGACGCGAAGGCGGTCGCCGCGGCAGAGCGCGAGGTGATCGGCACGGTCGTCGGCGGACTGCGGGCCCGCTGACCGTGCTCGATCCCCAGAAGCGCTGGCGCCCCCTGCCGGACAAGCCGGACTACGCCGGTTTCCTGTCGTTCGGCGGCCTGCCCCTCACCCAGGAACCGGCGGAGCTCGCCGGTGTCGACGTGGCGATCGTGGGCGCGCCCACCGACGATCTCGTCTCCGACCGTCCCGGTACGCGTTTCGCACCGCGAGCGATCCGCAGTGCGTCGTGCCCGCCCGGCCCGCACCTCGAGGCCGGCATCGACGCGTTGGCGACGCTGCGCATCGTCGACTACGGCGACGCTCCCGTGCTGCCGGCGGATCCGGTGGCCTCACACGAGGCGATCGAACGGATCATCGGCGAGGTCGTCGACGCCGGCGCCCTGCCGGTGACGCTCGGAGGCGATCACTCGGTCACCGAGCCCTGCATCGCGGCGATCGCAGCGCGCCGCGGCCCCGTCGGACTGATCCACTTCGACACGCACACCGACACCGGCCGCGAGGTCTTCGGCATCGAGCGATCGCACGGCACGCCGATGTTCAGGCTCGTCGAAGCCGGGCGCGTCGCCGGAGCACGCTATGCGCAGGTCGGCCTGCGCGGCTACTGGCCGGGGCCGGTCGAGTTCGACTGGCAACGCAGCCACGGCATCGCGAGCTTCTTCATGCACGACGTGACCGGCCTCGGGATCAAGGAGGTCGTCGCGCGCGCCCTCGCCCACGTTGGGGCGGGTCCGGTCTACCTGACGGTCGACGTCGACGTGCTCGACCCGGCGTTCGCGCCCGGCACCGGTACGCCGGAGCCGGGCGGGATGACCTCCGTCGACCTCCTGTGGGCCGTGCGCACGGTCGCTGCGTCGGTGGAGCTCGCCGGGGCGGACGTGGTGGAGGTGCTGCCGACCGGGATCGGCTCCGCGGACATCACCGCCCTCGTCGCCGAACGGATCGTGCGCGAGGTGCTCACCGGGATCGCCCTGCGGCGGGGTATGGACACGAACAGACGTTCGTACTAGCATCGCCATGTGCAGCTTCGTCTCGATGCCGCCGACCGGCTCGTCGAGCTCGTGGAGGATCTTCGGGGCCCGGTTGCCGCCGACGAGGCCGCCCGGGCCGTCCTGAAGCTGGGGCAGGCGGTTCCCGTCGGGCTCGCCCGGTCGCTGCTCGACGAGGCGGTGTCGGCCGATGCGAGGCTGCGCTGGTCGGGCGACCTGATCGGGCTGGCCGGTGCGCCGGGCGAGTCGCTGCTCCTGGAGGAGGCGACCTTCGTCGTCTTCGACCTCGAGACGACGGGCCTCCGCCCGGGGTCGGCCCGCCCGTGCGAGTTCGGCGCCGTTCGGGTCGAGCGCCTCGAGCTCACCGAGCGGTTCGAGCTGCTCGCGAATCCGGGCCGGAGGCTCGACCCCGCCGTGTCCGCGCTCACCGGTCTGCGCGACGAGCAGCTGCGGCGCGCCGCGCCCGTCTCCGCTGTCGTCCGCCGGTTCCTGGCGTTCGCGGGCGACAGCGTGCTGGTCGCGCACAACGCGCGCTTCGACATGGCGTTTCTCGATCACGAGACGGTGCGCCTCACGGACAAGCGGGTGGAGGCGACGGTCGTCGACACGGTCGGGCTCGCGCGACGGCTGCTCGGGCGCCAGCCCGCGAACCTGGCCGCACTCTCGTACCGCTTCGCGACCGACGTGCGGCCCTGCCACCGGGCGCTGCCCGACGCCGAGGCGACGGCCGAGATCCTGCTGCGGCTGATCGGGATGGCGCAGGAGCGCGGTGCGCGGACCGTGGGAGATCTCGTCGAGCTCGCAGCCACCAAACCGCGCCGCGTCCAGCGCAAGCGCGGCCTCGCGTTCGGCGCCCCCCAGCGTCCCGGCGTCTATCTCTTCCGCGACGAGCACGATCAGGTGCTCTACGTCGGCCGTGCCCGCGACCTCCGGGCGCGGCTGCGTTCGTACTTCCGCTCCGACCGCCAGCGGCCGGCGGTGGAAGCGGCGCTGGCCGCGCTCGAGCGGGTCGAATGGCGCGTGCTCGGCTCCGAGCTCGAGGCCGCGCTCGAGGAGCTCCGCCTGATCCGCGAGCTGCGGCCGCCGGCGAATGCGCGTTCCGTACGTCCCGACCGGTACCTCTATCTCCGGCGGCGCGGAGACAGCGTGGTGTGTTCCTCGCAGCCGACCGAGCTGGGGCCGTTGACGAGCCGCAAGCGGGCACAGCTGGCGTCCCGTGCGCTGCAGGGTGTCGAGTGGGACACGATCGACGACGCGCTGCCCAAGCTGCGCGCGAAGCTCAGACGCCTTGCGCGCGATCTTCGGTTCGAGGATGCCGCGCGCCTCCGTGACCGGATCGACGCGCTCGAGGATGCAGCGAGGGAGATCCGGCGCATGCAGCAGCTGCGCCAGCTCGCCGTGTGCATCGTGGTGCCCGGCGAGCGCGAGGGCTCGCGGCGCGCGTTCTTCGTCGCGAAGGGGCAGGTCGTCGAGTCGAGGCCGTTCATCGGGCCGCGGGGCCTCGAGTGGCAGGCGGGGCTCGCCGCCGTCGCCCGGGCCGAGCCGACGCTCGCTCCCGAGGCCGCCGACGAGCTCCGGGTCGTCGCGTCGTTCATCCGGCGGCCGCCGCCCGAGCTCGAGGTGCTCAGGTTGGCACACTTGCTCCATGGAGCAGCTGCATGACCGGGCGCTCGGCGAGGGGTGGCGGAAACTGGTGGTCGACGGGATCACCGCCACGCCGGTCGACGTTCGCCGCGGCGCGGCGGTCAAGGTGGTCGACGGACCGCGGACCGAGACGGTGCCGCGGGCTGAGTGGCCGGCCAGGCTCGACGCGCTGCTCGACGACGCGCGCAACGTCCACCTCCTCACACCCGACGGTGACGTGCATGCGCGGCGGACGAAGAAAGGCGCGTGGCTCGTCTCGTCGGGAAAGCCGTCGTCGGGCGCGGCGCCGACGCGCGAGCACGACCGCGCGCGCCGCCACCCGCTGCCCGTCGATCATCCGCTCTTCCGCGCGACGAAGATCTCGCGTGACAAGGAGCGGCAGGTGCAGCACTACGTCGAGCTGCTTCGGCCTCTGCCGCTCTGGGACCGGGAGACCATCCGCGTCGTCGATGCCGGCTGCGGCAAGGCCTACATGAGCCTTGCTCTCGTGGCCTACGGGCGAGAGCTCGGCACGCGCGTCGAGCTCGTGGGGCTGGACAGCAACCCCGGTGTGATCGAGACGGTGCGAGGGGTCGCAGAGACGCTCGGCTACGACGAGGCGAGCTTCGAGGCGACCGCGATCGTCGACTACGCGAGCGAGGCGCCGGTCGACCTGCTCGTCTCGCTGCACGCCTGCGACACCGCAACCGACGAGGCGATCGCCGCCGGAGTGAGGCTCGGCGCCGCCGCGATCGTCGTCGCTCCGTGCTGCCACCACGAGCTTGCCGGTCAGATCGCGACCGGCGGCAAGGATGCACTGCTCCGGCACGGGCTGCTGCTCGGCCGGCAGGCCGACCTCGTCACCGATGCGCTGCGTGCCTCGGCGCTGGAGATGCTCGGCTATCGCGTCGACGTGATCGAGTTCGTCGCGGCGGAGCACACCGCGAAGAATGTGATGCTGCGCGCCGAACACGCGCCCTCGCGGTCGCGTGCCGAGCGCGCGGCGGGGGAGTATCAGGAGCTACGCGACCGTTTCGGCGTCAGGCCTGCGATCGAGCGCCTGCTCGCACTGCCCGTATCCGATCCAGGTTGACCTCCGTTCTCCCGGCATCCGACGAGGGGGGAATGGTCGATGGGGATCCTCTGGATCATCCTGATCGTGATTCTGGTGCTCACGTTTCTCGGCGTGTTCTCGCGCGGCGTCCGGTAGATCGCTCGCGAGTCACCGGCCCGTGCTGAGCTACGATCAGTACGTGAACGAGATCGGGACGATGCGGGTGAAGAGCGGCCTCGCCGAGATGCTCAAGGGCGGCGTGATCATGGACGTCGTCGACTCCGAGCAGGCGAAGATCGCCGAGGAGGCGGGCGCGTGCGCGGTCATGGCCCTCGAGCGCGTCCCGGCCGACATCCGCCGGGACGGCGGTGTCGCCCGGATGTCCGATCCGGACATGATCAAGGGGATCCAGGAGGCCGTCACCATCCCGGTGATGGCCAAGTGCCGCATCGGCCACTTCGCCGAGGCGCAGATCCTGCAGTCGCTCGAGATCGACTACATCGACGAGTCCGAGGTGCTGACCCCCGCCGACCTCGAGCATCACGTCGACAAGTGGCAGTTCACCGTTCCGTTCGTCTGCGGCTGCACCAACCTCGGGGAGGCGCTCCGGCGCATCGCCGAAGGAGCCGCGATGATCCGCACGAAGGGCGAGGCGGGGACCGGCGACATCGTCAACGCGGTCACCCACATGCGCTCCGTCTTCGGCGGCATCCGCCGGCTGCAGTCGCTACGCGGCGAAGAGCTGTTCGCGGAGGCCAAGAACCTGCAGGCGCCGTACGAGCTCGTCCGCTGGGTGGCAGAGCACGGACGGCTTCCGGTCGTCACGTTCACGGCAGGTGGGATCGCCACCCCTGCCGACGCTTCCCTCTGCATGCAACTCGGCGCCGACGGCGTCTTCGTCGGATCCGGCATCTTCAAGTCGGGGAACCCGTCGCAGCGGGCGCGGGCGATCGTCGAGGCGACGACGCACTACATGGACGCGGACGTGCTGGCGCGGGTCTCGGCGAACCTCGGTGAGGCGATGGTCGGCATCTCGACGCAGTCGCTCGACCCCAGCGACCTGCTCGAGCGCCGCGGCTGGTAACTCGCCGCGGCTGCTGGTCACCGGCGGCTGCGGCTATCTCGGGAGCGAGCTCGTGCGGCGCGCGCCCGCGTCGGGCTGGCACGTGCGGGCGACCTGGTGGCGGCGCGAGCCGCTCGGTGCGGCCGAATGGGTGCACGCGGACGTTCGAGATCCCGCGGCGCCGAGCCGGGTGGTGCAGGACGTCGATGCGGTCATCCACACGGCATACGTCCAGGGCGAGGGGGAGTGGGAGGTGAACGTGAACGGTTCCGCCGCCGTCGCCGAAGCAGCGCGCGGCCTGCGGCTCGTCCATCTCTCGAGCGACCTCGTCTTCGACGGCAACCGGGGCGGCTACTGCGAGACCGACGAGCTCGCGCCGGTCAACTCGTACGGACGATCGAAGGCGGAGGCGGAGCGCCGGGTTGCCTCGGCGCATCCGGACGCGACGATCGTCAGGACGTCGCTGATCTACGGCGGCGCTGCGCCGGGTCCGCAGGAGCGGCTCGCCCGCGACAACCGGCGCTTCTACGTCGACGAGATCCGCTCGCCCGTCCAGGTCGGCGATCTCGCCGACGCGCTGCTCGAGCTGCTCGGGCTCTCCGCTCCCGGGCCCTTGCACGTCGCGGGCTCGGATGCGGTGTCCCGGTTCGACTTCGCCGTGCTGCTCGGGGCCGATCCGGCCCGCCTCGAGCCCGCCCGGACGACGCCCGACCGGGCGCCGGACGTCTCGCTCGACAGCTCGCGCGCGGCGTCGCTCCTCGCAACGCGTGTCCGCGGGGTCTACGAGGTGCTCTCGGGGCCCTGAGCCCAGCGCTCGGCGGCCGCCCGGCCCTCCGGCGTGCGCAGGAAGTGCTCGAGGGGGACGTGGAGGAGCGCGGCCTTGCACTCGGCGAACGTCTCGGCGCCGTCGCCGAGCGAAGCGCTCACGTGGAGCCTCCGGCCGTGGGCGTCGTCGAGCAAGGCACGGATCAGGAGCTCGGTGTTGATCGGCACGGGCCGGCGGTACCGGACGAAGATCCGCGCCGTCACGGCGGGGAACGCATACCAGGTCGCGAGCAGCCCGACCGCCTCGTCGAGCGCGCCCGCGACGAGCCCGCCGTGGACGATGCCGGGGCCGCCCTGGTGGTGCTCGTCGAAGGAGAAGTACGCCTCGTACTCGGTCAGGCCCTCGGCCGCAGGCAGCGGCAGATGCAGGCCGGTGGGATTGTCACCGCACCCCCAGCACGCAGGGTCATGGTGAGGCGGAATCTGCATGCCAGATGTTCTCGAACGTCCCGAAGCGGAGCTCCTGGATGAAGTGGAACCGGGCCTCGTCGCTGCGGCGCAGGTACTCGGCCTGGTGCTCGGCAAGAAACGCGTTGTAGGCGTCGGCCGACTCCCAGCGGTCGATCACGAGGTAGCGGTCGGGCTCGTCGACGTCGTGCAGGAGCTCCGTGCCGATGTACCCGTCGCCGGAGCGGAAGAACTGCGCCCACTCGCCCTCGGGCCCGTAGACCTCCTCGAAGGAGACCGGATCGCGCACCTCGTAGCGGAAGACGAGAGCGATCACCGCAGGCCGCCTCGCTCGTGGTGGGCCTTGAAGAAGTTCTCGCTGCCGGCGGTCGCCATCGCAGCCGACGCACTGATCTCGAGCGAGAGCGCCGCGGCGGCGACGATCTGCGCGAAGCGGTAGACCCGGCCCGGGCCGGCGCAGCCGATCGAGGCGAGCCAGTCGCGCGCCGAGGGCAGGGTCGTCCCGCCGCCGACGGTGCCAACCTCGAGGCCGCCGAAGCGGATCGTCGCCTGCAGGCCGCCCTCGACACGGCGCGCCGTGCCGTGCGCCATCGAGCTCGTGCCGACCATCCCGAGATCCTGGCCCGTGGCCGCGAAGACCGCGGCGATCGCCGACGCGGGGGTGAACGCCACCGACTGCATCCCGCTCGCCACCGAGCCGTGGGTGCCCGCCCACGAGAGCGCCTCGAGATCCGCCGCGGTCGTCCGGAGCACACGCCGGATCTGCTCGTCCGAGAGGAATGCCTCGGCGAGGACGGTCTTGCCGTGCCCGGTCTGGAAGTACTCGGCCGAGGGCTTCTTGTCGCCGCCCATGTTCGCCTCGAGGATCGCGCGCTCCGGCTTGACCGGCGCCTGCTGCATCACGTACGCCATGTTCAGCGCGTAGGAGTTGCGCGTCATCATGTTCGGCCCGACGGCGTCGCCGGTCGTCCACTGCCAGAGCACGTGGCACATCGGCCCGACGACGTGCGTCTTGGCGCCGCGGAGCCGCGCCCTCTTCGAGAGCGCCGGGTCGTCGGCGGTCTCGAGGAAGGCCTGCATCTTCGGCAGCTCCGCCTCGACCCAGTGCGCGAGCTCAACCGCGTCGCGCGCGTCACGGCAGACGAAGCAGGAGGCGCGGGTGATGCGGTCGTGCAGCACGTACGTGTGAATCGGGCCGGCTGCGAGCGCGCCCCGCGTCATCGAGGCGGTGAGCCCTCCTTCGGTGTGCGCGAGCGGGACGTGCACGAGCTCGGTCGCGCGCCCGCTCTCGACGACGTCGCCGTTGTCGCTCAGCCCGTACTCGCCGAGCTCGATCTCGACGGGCACCGCGGAGACCGGGATCACGGATACGCCGACGAGTGATTCCGCCGCTCCCGCGAACGGCTCGAGGTCCACCGACGTGACGAGGCCGCCGTCGAGGCTCATGGCCTCGCGACGACTACGGATCGACTCTGCGTCGTTCTTCCGAGGCCAGCGCATGAGGAGACTCTAGAGTCGTACCCATGTCAGCGACGCTCATCAAGGGGAAACCGATCGCGGAGCGCATCCGGGCGGAGGTGGCCGAGCAGGTGCAGGGAATCGGCCACATCGGGCTCGTGACCGTTCTCGTCGGCGACGACCCCGCCTCAGAGGTGTACATCAGGCTCAAGCACAAGGCCGCGCTCGACGCCGGCTTCGACGCACACGACGTTCGGCTCCCTGCAGAGACGACCGAGGAGGAACTGGTCGCCAAGGTCTCTGCCCTGAACGCGGACGACGCGATCGACGCGATCCTCGTCCAGCTGCCGCTTCCGGATCACCTCGACGAGGCGAGGACCCTGCGGGCGATCGCCCCGGCCAAGGACGTGGATGGGCTGCATCCGTTCAACGCCGGACAGCTCTTCCTCGGGAAGCCCACGCTGGTCGGTGCAACGCCGGTCGGCGTGATGGAGATGCTCCGTGAGCACGACATCGAGGTCGACGGCGCGCAGGCCGTCGTGATCGGCCGCAGCGACATCGTCGGGAAGCCGATGGCGCATCTCCTGATGCAGGCCAACGCCACGGTGACGATCTGCCACTCGCACACGAAGGACCTGCCGCGGCACACCCTGGACGCGGACATTCTCGTCGCCGCGGTGGGTGTTCCCACGATGGTCTCGCCCGACATGGTCAGGGCCGGCGGAGTCGTGATCGACGTCGGCATCAACCGCACCGAGGCGGGCCTCGTCGGCGATGTCGATCCGGGTGCCGCCGAGGTGGCGGCGTTCATGACCCCCGTTCCGGGTGGTGTCGGGCCGATGACGATCGCCTGCCTGCTCCAGAACGCGGTTCGCTGCGCGCGATATCGGCGCGGCCAGCTTGCATATCCAGGGTGATTCGGTGCTAATGTTGCGCGCGCTCCGTCGGTAGTGGCGGACTTGTAGTCATCCAGCAAGGAGTAGGTGCAAGTGGCTGAAGGCACGGTCAAGTGGTTCTCGAACGAGAAGGGCTACGGCTTCATCGAGCGCGGTAACGGCGAGGCGGACGTGTTCGTCCACTTCTCCGCCATCGCCGGTGAGGGCTACAAGTCGCTGACCGAGGGTCAGCGCGTCTCGTTCGAAGTCGTGCAGGGCGACAAGGGCCTGCAGGCATCGAACGTCACGGCGCTCTAAACCCTTTCGGAACCAAGTTGGATGGGAGGCTCCGAAAGGAGCCTCTCGTCGTCTGACGGGAGAATGGACCAACCGATGGCAAGGATCACGAGAGACGAGGTACTCCATGTGGCGCGGCTCGCGCGCCTCGAGTTGACGGACGACGAGGTCGGCCGGCTGCAGGAGCAGCTCTCGGACATCCTCGAGGCGGTGTCGAAGGTCTCCGAGCTCGACCTGTCCGACGTGCCGCCGACCTCGCACCCACTGGAGATCGCGAACGCGTGGGCGGAGGACGCCGCGCGTCCGTGTCTCTCGCTCCACGAGGTGTTCGCGAACGCGCCCGACCGCGAGGACGACCACTTCAAGGTGCCGCCCGCATGATCGACACGTTGCGGCTGACGGCCGAGGGGGCGAAGCGGCTGCTCGAGGCGCGCGAGATCTCGGGCGCCGAGCTCTTCGCCGCGTACCGAGACAGGGACGACGACCTGCACGCCTTCCTGCACCGCTGCGACGACCCGGGCGGCGAGGGCATCCCGATCGCGATCAAGGACGTGATCGGGACGAAGGGCGTGCCCACGACGGCGGGCTCGAAGATCCTCGAGAATTACGTTCCGGTCTACGACGCGACGGTGGCCGCGCGCTGCAAGCAGCATGGCCTGCGCCTCCTCGGCAAGACGAACACCGACGAGTTCGCGATGGGTTCGTCGACCGAGAACTCGGCCTACGGGCCGACGCACAACCCGTGGGACCCGACGTGCGTGCCGGGCGGCTCGGGCGGCGGCTCGGCCGCGGCGGTGTCAGGCGGGCTCGCGCCCTGGGCGCTCGGATCGGACACCGGCGGCTCGATCAAGCAGCCGGCCGCGCTCTGCGGCAACGTCGGCCTGCGTCCGACGTACGGCACCGTGTCGCGCTACGGCGTCGTGGCGTTCGCCTCGTCGCTCGACCAGGTCGGACCGGTGGCGAAGAACGTGCGCGACTGCGCGTACCTCTATTCGATCATCGCGGGCAGCGACGAGAACGACCGGACGACGGTCGACGCTCCCGCCGTCGAACTGCCTACGGGCGACAGCCTGCGGGGCGTGCGCATCGGCGTGCCGACGGAGATGAACGGCGCCGAGGGCATCGAGCCGGGTGTGACCGCGGCGGTGCGCTCGGCCATCGAGCTGGCCGAGTCGCTCGGCGCAGAGGTGGGGGAGTGCTCGCTCCCGCGCTCGGTCGAGTACGGCGTCGCCTGCTACTACCTCATCGCGCCGGCCGAGGCATCGTCGAATCTCGCGCGCTACGACGGGGCGCGGTACGGCCTGCGCGTCGACGGCGACGACTTCCGAGAGATGGTCATGCGCACGCGCGACGCGGGGTTCGGCGACGAGCCGAAACGGCGGATCATGGTCGGCACCTACGCACTCTCGTCGGGCTACTACGAGGCGTACTACGGCACCGCCCAGAAGGTGCGGACCGTGATCAAGCGCGAGCACGAGGCGGTGTTCGAGAAGTTCGACCTGATCGTGTCCCCGACGAGCCCAACGGTCGCCTTCAAGCTTGGCGCCAAGGTCGACGACCCTCTGGCGATGTACCTCAACGACGTGTTGACGATCCCGTCGTGCATGGCGGGCCTCCCGGGCCTCAACATCCCCTGCGGGCTGAGCGAGAGCCTGCCGGTCGGCCTGCAGCTGATCGGGCCGCAGTTCTCGGAGAACACCCTCTTCAACGTGGGCCACGCGCTCGAGCAGGCGATCGGGTTCGACGTCGTCCCGGAGCGGTTGCGATGACGGCGGTGGCGTGGGAGGCGGTGATCGGCCTGGAGATCCACGTCCAGCTGAAGACCGAGACGAAGATGTTCTGCCGCTGCCGCAACGGCTTCGGCGGCGAGCCGAACACGCAGACGTGCCCGGTGTGCCTTGCGTTCCCCGGTGCGTTGCCGGTGCCGAACCGGCGGGCGATCGAGGAGACGATCAAGCTCGGCCTCGCACTCGACTGCACGATCGCGGAGCGCGCCGTCTTCCACCGCAAGAACTACTTCTATCCCGACCTGCCCAAGGCCTACCAGATCAGCCAGTACGACGAACCGCTGTGCTCGAACGGCAGGCTCGTGGTCCCGACCTCGGACGGCGACGTGGTGATCGGGATCACCCGCGCGCACCTCGAAGAGGATGCGGCGAAGAACGTGCACGTCGCTGCGTCCGGCCGGCTGCACGGCGCTACCGCGACACTCGTCGATTTCAACCGTGGTGGCACGCCGCTCGTCGAGATCGTCACCGAGCCCGACCTTCACGATGCAGAGACGGCGAAGCGTTTCCTGCAGCTGCTGCGTCAGACCGTCGTCGAGCTCGATCTGTCGGACGCCGAGCTCGAGAAGGGCTCGATGCGCTTCGATGTCAACGTCTCGGTTCGTCCCGCCGGCACGGACGAACTGCGCACGCGGACCGAGCTGAAGAACATGAACTCGTTCAACTTCGCGGCCAAGGGGATCGAGCGTGAGATCGCCCGGCAGATTCAGATCTACGAGGCGGGCGGGGAGGTGCAGCAGGAGACGCTGCATTTCGTTCCCGGCGACGAGGAGTCGCCGCCGTCCCGCTCCAAGGAGGAGGCACAGGACTACCGTTACTTCCCCGAGCCGGATCTCGTGCCGGTGCAGCCGCCGGCGGAGCTCGTGCGCCGGCTAGGCGGCGAGATCGGAGAGCTGCCCGGCGCGCGCATTCGCCGCATCGCCGACACGTTGTCCTTCTACGACGCCGACGTGCTCGTGACCGGCGGCCTCGACCGGCTCTGGTCGTCACTCGTCGCAGCAGGTGCAGACCCGAAGGAAGCTGCGAACGTGCTCGCCAATCAGTTCGTCGCCACGGGCATCGCCGCCGACACGGTGGACGCGGCGGAGCTCGCTCAGCTCGTGTCCGCGCGCAGCGAGATCCCGCGCGCCACGTTCGACGAGGCGCTTGCACGGGTCGGCGACGCCGACTTCGCGGCCGCGCCCTACCTCGAGCAGAAGGTCGTCGCCGACACGGGTGAGCTCGACCCCATCATCGACCGGATCATCGCGGCGAGCCCCGGGCAGGCCGAGCAGTTCCGCGCCGGCAAGGAAGGGCTCCTCGGCTTCTTCGTCGGCCGGGTGATGAAGGAGACGGGCGGCAAGGCCGACCCGCGCGTCGTGAACGAGCGGGTGCGCGCGAAGCTCACCGGCTGAGGCGGGTCGACACCGGCGTGGTGGCAGGGAGGTTCGCGCTCGCATAGAGCAGGACCGCTGCGAGTGCGAAGCAGGCAGCCGCCGCCCCAGTCGCGGTCTGCGTCAAAGCGGAGGCTGCTCCCGCCGCCGCGACGGCCCCGAGCAGCAGGCTGTTCCCGAGGGGGCGTCGTCTCATCGTCGCCACCGCGACGATGACCACCGCGAGCGTTCCGAGGGAACTGGCGACGATTGCGACGGTCCGGGCGAGCGCGTCGACGTGGTCCTGCGCGTGCGGCACGCTCGTATCGAACGTGCCGTGCACGGGCATTGCGGCGGCGAGGCCAACGGCGAGCCCGGTGTAGAGGAGGCCGAGCGGGGCCGCCCAGCGGCGCCCCCAGAGCGAGAGCGAGCCGATGCCGAGGAGGGGGGCCGAGAGGAGGGCGCCTGCGAGGTACCACACCCGGAACGACCGGTCGTCCCAGCCGTGGGCGGAGCCCCAGGCCATCGTCGCCGTGGCCGCGGCGAGCGAGAGCACGCCGCCGGCCCAGGCGTAGTGCCGCGAGCGCAGGAGCAGGCCCGCAAGGCGCAGGGAGACGAGCGCCGCGGCCAGCGAGAGAAGCACGTCCACGGCACTAGTCTGCTTTCCTGCGACGCTCGGCGCGCGAAGCTCCGGCCGCGCGCCATGAAGGTGCTCATCCTCGAGACGACGCGAGAACGGCAGACGCAGCCATGCCGAGTCGTGACACGTCCGGGGTCTGACCCCCGAACCTGTCTCGCAAGGACACGGCCGGGGTCTGACCCCGGCAGTTCGTGGCGGCGGCGGGCTGTGTCAGAGCCGGAGCCAGGTTCTCGCAAGACACGTCTGGGGTCTGACCCCGCAGTTGTCTCGACTAGACACGCCGGGCGCGGCGCTAGGCTGACGTTCTTGGACAAGCGCTACCTCTTCACGCCGGGGCCGACGCCTGTGCCGCCCGCGGTGCTCGCGGCGGGTGCCGAGCCGATCGTCCACCACCGTGGCCCCGACTTCCGCGACGTGTACGCCAGCACGCTCGGCCGCCTGAAGGACGTTTTTCGCACGAGCGCCGACGTCCTGCTCTTCACTGCGTCCGGGACTGGGGCGATGGAGTCGGCGGTCGCGAACCTCTGCGCGCCGGGCGACCGCGTTGCAGTCGTGAGCCACGGATCGTTCGGGGAGCGCTGGATCGCGATCTGCGAGCAGCATGGCCTCGAGGTGCAGGCGCTCCGCTACGACTGGGGCGAGGTGCCGGACGCCGACGAGGTCGGCGCGGCCGTCCGCGAGTCGGGGGTCGAGCTCGTGTTCTGCCAGCAGTCCGACACGTCGACCGGCGTCGTCTCCGACGTGCGCGCGATCAAGGAGGCGGTCGGCGACCCTCTGCTCGTCGTCGATGCGATCTCCTCGCTCGGCGCTGTCCCGCTCGAGACGGATGCCTGGGGCATCGACGTGGTCGTGTCCGGTTCGCAGAAGGCGCTCATGTGCCCACCGGGGCTGGCGATGGCGTCCGTTCCGGCTCACGTCCTCGAAGACACCAAGCCGTCACGGAGCTTCTACTTCGACTGGCGCAGGAACAAGAAGGCCCAGGACAAGCTCGATGCGGCATTCACGCCGGCCGTCTCGCTGATCCGCAGCCTGGACGTCGCGCTCGGGCTCATCCTCGCCGACACGCTCGAAGCGGGCTTCGAGCGGCACATCCGCCTCGGCCGTGCCGCTCGCGCGGGAGTGAAGGCGATGGGCCTCGAGCTCTTCTCGCCCGACGACGACACCGCCGCCGTCGTCACCGCCATCCGCGCACCGGACGGAATCGACAGCGACGAGCTGCTGCTCCACCTCCGGGACCGGCACGGCGTCACGCTCGCGCCCGGCCAGCAGCATCTGAAGGGGAAGATCTTCCGGATCGGGCACATCGGCTGGTTCGACGTCTTCGACATCGCCACGGCGCTCGCAGCCGTGGAGCTCTCGCTGATCGAGCTCGGCGCGGAGATCGAGCGCGGCGTCGCCGTGCCCCGCGCGTTCGAAGCGTTCGAGACGCCCGTCACCGCGTGACCGGCGTAGGCTTGACGGAGCCGGACCAAGAGCGGAGGCCCCGGCTAGGCCGGCGTCGAAGCGGATGAAGGTACTCGTCCGTGAACGGATCGCGGATGCGGGAATCGACCTGCTGCGCGAGCACTTCGAGGTCGACGTCGACACGGACTCGCCGCTCGACGAGATCATCGACCAGTACGAGGGCCTGATCGTCCGTTCCGCGACGAAGGTCACCGCAGACGTGATCGCACGAGCGACCCGGCTGAAGGTCGTCGGCCGCGCAGGCGTCGGAGTGGACAACGTGGACGTCGACGCCGCGACCCGCCGCGGGATCGTCGTCGCGAATGCGCCCGAGTCGAACATCGTCTCGGCCGCGGAGCACACGATCGGCCTGCTCCTCGCGCTCGCGCGCAACATCCCGCAGGCCCACGCGGCGCTCACCGCCGGTCGGTGGGAGCGCTCGAAGTGGGGCGGCATCGAGCTCGCCGACAAGGTGCTCGGGGTGCTCGGGTTCGGGCGCATCGGCCGGCAGGTCGCGCGGCGGGCGGTGGGGCTGCAGATGAAGGTCGTCGCCTACGACCCGTTCGTGTCGGCGGAGCGCTTCCGCGAGCTCGGAGTCGACAGCGCGAGCTTCGACGAAGTACTGGCGCGCGCCGACTTCCTGACGCTCCACCTGCCTCTGACCGACGACACGCGCAACTCCGTCGACGCCGAGGCGATCGGCCGGATGCGGGACGGAGTGCGCATCGTCAACGCGGCCCGCGGCGAGCTCGTCGACGAGGCGGCGCTGATCGCCGCGCTCGAGTCGGGCAAGGTTGCCGGAGCAGCGATCGACGTCTACGTCGTGGAGCCGTACAGCGGCCCGCTGCTGCAGGCGCCGAACGTCGTCGTGACACCCCATCTCGCTGCCTCGACGGAGGAGGCGCAGGACCGGGCGGGCGTGATCGTCGCCGAGCAGGTCGTGGCGGCGCTCGAAGGCGGCCTCGTCACGAACGCGGTCAACATCCCGACGGTCGGCGCGGACGACCTCGAGGTGCTGGGGCCGTATGTGCCGCTCGCCGCGAAGCTGGGCCATCTGGCGCGGGAGCTCTCGGCCGGCGAGGTGCGCCGGATCTCGATCGACGTGTACGGCGAGCTCGCGGACTACGACACCCGGCTGCTCACCGTCGCTGCCCTGAACGGCGTCTTCCAGGGCCACACGGACCAGCCGGTGAACTACGTCAACGCGCCCGTGATCGCCGCCGACCGCGGCATCGAGGTCGTGGAGGGCAAGAGCCGCTCTTCGCGGGACTACACGAACCTCGTCGTGGTCTCGGCCGACGGGCTCCAGGTGGCCGGCACGACGATCGGCACGGACGCGCGGCACTTCCTCGTGAGCGCGCTCGGATTCGAGCTCGAGATGGAGCTCGCATCACGGATGGTCCTGCTCCTCTACGACGACATTCCCGGGGTGATCGGTCGCGTCGGGACGCTCTTCGGCGCGGCCGGCGTGAACATCGCGAACATGACCGTCTCGCGGAACCGTGAGGGCGGGAAGGCCCTGATGGCGCTCTCGATCGACTCGACGCCGCCACCGGAGCTCGTCGAGCAGCTGCGCGAGGGCATGGACGAGGCCTATGTGATCATCTAGGGCCATGACCTGGCCCGACTCCGTCGAGCGCGTCTCGGCCGTTCTGCGCGCCTCGGCGGTCGAGGCTCGCATCGAGCAGTTCACCGAAGGCACGCCCACCGCTCGGGAGGCCGCCAAGGCCGTCGGGTGCGACCTCTCGCAGATCGTGAAGTCGCTCGTCTTCGTCTGCGACGGCGCCTTCGTGCTGGCCCTGGTTCCCGGCGACCGGCGCGCCGACGAGGCCGCGATCGGCGCGGCGGTCTCCGCCGAGCTCGTCCGTGTCGCCCGGGCGGAGGAGGTCGTCCACGCAACGGGCTTCGAGCCCGGCGCGGTTGCGCCGTTCCCGCAGCGCGCGGTCACGCAAAGCCTGATGGACCGGTCGTTCTTCGCACACGATGTGCTCTGGATCGGGGCCGGGTCGCCGTCCCACATGGCGTCGATCGCACCGGCCGAGCTGCTTCGCCTGTCGGGGGCGCGCGCGGTCGACATCGTCGGCCACGGGTAGAATCTCAAGCTCTGAGGGCCGAGTAAAGGAGCTGGAGCGGTGCAGGAAACCGAGAAGATCTGGATGAACGGCGAGCTCGTCGACTGGGCAGACGCAAAGGTCCACGTCGGTGTCCACGGCCTGCACTACGGCTCGGGTGTGTTCGAAGGCATCCGCTGCTACGACACTCCGAAAGGCCCGGCGGTCTTCCGTCTGGGCGAGCACATGCAGCGCCTTCACAACTCGGCGCGCCTGCTCCACATGGAGATCCCGTACTCGGTCGACGAGCTGAGAGCGGCGACGAACGAGCTCGTCGGGGCGAACGGCCTGCCCGAGTGCTACGTGCGGCCGATCGCGTTCTACGGCTACGGCGAGCTGGGCGTCTCCGCCCGCGGCAATCCCATCGAGACGGTGATCATGAGCTGGCCGTGGGGGTCGTACCTCGGCGAGGAGGGCTTGAAGAACGGCATCAGCGCCAAGATCTCGAGCTGGCAGCGTGTCTCGCCGAACATCGTCCCGCACGTCTCGAAGGCGACGGGCGTCTACATCAACTCGATGCTCGCCGTGACGGAGGCGAACTACGGCGGCTACGACGAGGCGATCCTGCTGACGCCGGAGGGCACCGTCGCCGACGGCTCCGGCGAGAACATCTTCGTCGTCCGCGACGGCGTCCTCTACACGCCCGACCTCGCGACCGGGATCCTGCCCGGGATCACGCGCGACACGGTCAAGCAGATCGCCTCGGATCTCGGCTACACGGTGGTCGAGAAGGCATTGATTCGCTCCGATCTGTACCTCGCCGACGAGGTGTTCATGTGCGGGACCGCCGCCGAGGTGACGCCGCTCCGCGCCATCGACGACTACGAGATCGGTGTCGGCGAGGTGACGCTCGCGATCCAGGAGGCCTATCTCGACACGGTGCGCGGCCGGACCGAGCGGTGGGCGCACTGGCTCGATCCCGTGCCTCAGCTCGCGCACAGTTGAGCACGACGACCGACCGGATCAACCTCAGCGCGCCGTGGATCGACGAGCGTGACGAGGAGCTCGTGCTCGAGGTGCTGCGCTCGGGCTGGCTCTCGCTGGGGCCGACCGGGCCGCGCTTCGAGTCGCTCCTCGCGAACGCCGTCGGTGCGCCGCATTGCGCCGCCGTGTCGTCGGGGACAGCAGGGCTGCATCTCTGCATGCGGCTTGCGGGTGTGACGGCCGGCGACGAGGTGATCACCTCGCCCTATTCCTTCGTCGCTTCGGCCAACTGCGCGATCTACGAGGGCGCGACACCGGTGTTCGCCGACATCGATCCGAGCACGCTGAATCTCGATCCGGCTGCGGTGGAGGCTGCGATCACGCCGCGCACGAAGGCGCTCGTGACCGTCGACATCTTCGGCTATCCGGCCGAGTACGACGCGCTGATCCCGCTCTGCGAGAAGCACGGCATCACGCTGATCGAGGACTCGTGCGAGGCGCTCGGCGCGGTGTACAAGGGCAAGCCGCTGGGCTCGCACGGCCATCCCGCCGTCTGGGCCTTCTACCCGAACAAGCAGATGACGACGGGCGAGGGAGGCGCGGTGACGACCGCAGACGCCGAGCAGCACGAGCTGCTCGTGTCCCTCCGCAACCAGGGCCGTCTCGAGACGTCGAGCTGGCTGCAGCACGGTCGCCTCGGCTTCAACTACCGCCTCGACGACCTGTCGGCTGCGCTCGGGATCGGGCAGCTGGAGAAGCTCGGGCGGATCCTCGAGGCGCGCCGCGCGGTGGCAGAGCGGTACAACGAGCTGCTGGGCAGCGTCGACGTCGAGACGCCGCTGGCCGACGACGAGGATCACGTTCGCTCGTGGTTCGTGTACGTCGTCAAGCTCCCGCGCGGCGTCGATCGCGACGACGTGATGGCGCAGCTCTCCGCACAGGGGATCGCGACGGCGCCCTACCTGCCGTCGATTCACCTGCAGTCGTACATGCGCGACCTGTACGGCTTCTCGGAGGGAATGCTCCCGGTCAGCGAGGACTGCAGCGAACGGACGATGGCGCTGCCGTTCCATGCCCGCCTCGACCGCGAGGACCAGGAGCGCGTCGCCGACGCGCTCCGCACGGCGATCGCTTGACGGCCCGCGGGCCCGACCAGATCCGCTGACGCCGATGGTCATCCGGCCGCTCGCACAGGACGACGCCGAGGAGCTGACTGCGCTTCGGGTGCGGAACCGAGCCATCCTGGAGCCGTGGGAGCTCGACGCCGACGATCCGGAGCTCTGGTACCGGGTCGAGGGCGTCCGCGCCTGGATCACCGACGGGCAGGAGCGCTTCGCGATCGTCGAGGACGGCGAGCTCGCAGGCATGCTCTCGTTGACGGGCATCGAGCGCGGGCCGATCCAGACGGCCATGCTGAGCTACTTCGTCGACGAGTCGCACAGCGGGCGGGGCCTCGCGACGCGGGCGGTCGCCGCCGCCGTCGCCCGCGCCTTCGGCGAGCTCGGCCTGCATCGTGTCGAGGCGGGCACGGCGGTCGCGAACATCGCATCGCAGCGCGTGCTCGAGCACAACGGCTTCACCCTCGTCGGCACCCTGCGCCGCCATCTCCTGCTGCGCGGGGTGTGGACGGATCACCTGCTCTGGGAACGTCTCGCCGACGATTAGTGGCGATCGACCCGCTTCACACCGGTGGGCATGGTCGCGGTCTTCAGTCTCGGCCGGCCTGCGATGAGCTCGCCGGCGCCTCGGCTCGTGCCGGACGACGAGATCGCCGCCGCGGGCGCACTCGACAGCGTCTACAACTCGCTCGGCGCCGTTGCCGGCCCGGCGGGTGTGCCGGCATCGCTCACCTCGCTGCGGTTCTCGATCGTCTCGCCAGGCTTCCTCTGCATCGGCGGCTGCGTGGCAACGGCCCTCGCGCTGCCGGGGTTCCTCAAGTACAACAGTCGTGATCCTGGATCTCTCTCGTAGCCCCCACGACGTTGCGCCGGAGCTGATCGGGGCGGAGCTCTACGTCGCAGGTGTCGGCGGGGTGATCGTCGAGGTCGAGGCCTACGATCACGAGGATCCGGCGGCCCACGGCTACGGCAACCGGCGCACGGAGCGGAATGCCTCGATGTTCCTGCGGGGCGGTGTCGCGTACGTCTACCGGTCCTACGGTATCCATTGGTGCCTGAACGTCGTTTGTGGAGAGGAAGGCGTCGCAGACGCCGTCCTCGTTCGGGCGCTGCAGCCGACCGAGGGGCTCGAGGAGATGCGGGTCCGGCGCGGGGTCGCCGACCCGCGTCTCCTTTGCTCCGGTCCGGGCCGGCTCTGCCAGGCCCTGGGCGTGACGCGCGAGCACGACGGTCTGTCGCTCGCCGAGCCGCCGTTCGAGCTCCGGGCGCGCAGGCAGCCGGTCGAGCTGGTGACCGGCCCGCGGATCGGGATCACGAAGGCCGCCGACCGGCCCTGGCGCTACGGCCTGGCCGGGTCGCCCTTCGTCAGCCGCCGGTTTTCGCCTTCAGCGTGAGCACGATCGTCCGGCCGGGGGCGGAGGCCGTGTGCGCAGGGAGCGACTGGTGGACGACGCGGCCGTTCACCGGCCCCTTCGTCCGGACCTTGAGCCGCAGCGGGGAGAGCTTTCGCTCCGCCGTGGGAAGGCGCAGCCCGACCACGCGCGGGATCACGCCGTGCAGCGACTTGGCGAGGACGAGCGTGATCTTGTCGTAGGCCGACGCCGTGCCGCGCCGCGGGAACTGCCCGACGACATAGCCGATGCGGTCGCCGGTCCTGGCCGGCTTGTAGATCACCTGCGCGGTGAGCGGCTGGCCGTCCAGCCGCGTCCTGGCCGCTTCGATGCTCTCCCCGACGACGTTCGGGATCTCCACCTCGTTCGGCTTGCAGGTGGCGATGCGCGCCGGTCCCTCGCCGCCGTAGAAATCCAGCGTGTAGGCGTTCTTGCACACGCCGTTGTCGCGCTCGAGCAGGCCGTTGCGGTTGACGACCCTGACCGGCGACGCCGAGAGGTACGGCGGCGCCGCGAAGTTCTCGGGCGGGGCCTTCATGTAGGCGAGCGCCTTCGTCATGAAGGCCTTCCAGATGAGGGCCGGGAACGTGCCGCCGGCGACCGCGTGCCCGTGGAACTGGTAGGTCATCGGAATGAGCTTGTCTGGATAGCCGACCCACACGGCGGTGACGAGCTGCGGTGTGAAGCCGACGAACCAGGCGTCGCCGTAGTTCTCGGTCGTGCCGGTCTTGCCCGCGGCCTCGCGTCCGGGCAGCGCCGCTGCGGTGCCGGTCCCGCCCTGGACGACGCCCTGGAGGAGCTGGTCGATGGTCGCCGCCTGCGTCGGGGTGAGAACCTGCTTCGGGACCGGTTCGTTCGTCTGCGTGTGCCCGCCGGACGTGATCGACTCGACCGCGCGCGGCTGGTTCTTGAAGATCGAGCCGTCGATTCGCCTGCCGCCGTCGGCAAACGCGGTGTAGGCGCGGGCCATGTCGAGCGGCGTCGAGGGCTCCGCACCGAGGCCGATCGCGAAGTAGCCCTGGAGCGGGGTCAGGACGCCGAGGTCCTTGGCCGTGTCCGCAACGTGCTGTGGACCGACGAGCGCAGTCAGCTGTGAGAACACCGAGTTGTCGGAGACGGCGATCGCCTTCGTCAGATCGATCGGGCCGAGCGCTTCGCCCTCGTAGTTGTTGACGACCCACAACCGGCCGCCCGCGTTGATCGTCACCTGCTTCGACGAGGTGAAGGTGCTGGACGGCGAGATGTTCTCTCGCAGCGCCGTCGCGAGCACGAAGGGCTTGAATGCCGAGCCGGGCTGGCGCTCCCCCTGGGTCGCCAGGTTGAACTGGCTCTTGTGGTAGTTCGCACCGCCGACCATCGCGAGCACCGCGCCGGGGTCGTGCTCGGTGTCGATCGCAACGAGCGCGACCGAAGGGTTGACGCCGTTCGGCGGCAGCACCGAGGCGATCGCCTGGCGGGCGATCTTCTGCAGGTTGACGTCGAGGGTGGTCGTGACCTTCAGCCCGCCGCCGAACGCCTTCTGCGGCCCGAGTTGGTTGACGAGCTGGTCCTTCACGTAGTTCGCGAAGTAGGGGGCTGCGTTGCCCTCGGTCGAAGGCAGTCCGACGTTCCCCGGGTCGGGCATCGGATAGACGAGCGAGTTCACGAACTGGCTCTGGGTGAGATAGCCCTGCGCGTACAGCTGCCGCAGCACCAGGTTGCGGCGCGCCCGCGCCAGGTTCGGATGCGCGACCGGGTCCCAGAGGCTCGGGTCCTCGGGGATCCCCGCGAGCAGCGCCGCCTCGGCCGGCTTCATCGTCGCCGCGCTGTGGTGGAAGTAGATCTTGCTCGCCTGCTCGACGCCGTAGGCGCCGTTTCCGAAGTAGACGGTGTTCAGGTACGCGGTCAGGATCTTGTCCTTGGACCACTTCTGCTCCAGCTGCCAGGCGAGCGCGGCCTCGATCAGCTTGCGGCCGACGGTCTGCTGGCTCGTCAGATAGGCGTTCTTGACGAACTGCTGCGTGATCGTCGAACCGCCCTGCACCGTGCCGCGGTGCGAGACGTCGGCCCAGAGCGCACGGGCCATGCCGCGGAGGTCGACGCCGCGGTGCTCGTAGAAGCGCTTGTCCTCGATTGCGACGATCGAGTGCTTCAGCCACGGCGAGATCCGATCCGACGGGACGATGATCCGCGCCTGCGACCCGCGCAGGATCGAGAGCACCGTGTGGTTGTTCGCGGCGTAGACGTAGGTGTTCGCCTGCGTCCGCTGCCGTGAGGGGTCGAGTTGCGGGATCTTGGCAGCGACCGCGGTCAGGAGACCGACGGTGAAGGACGCCGTGCCCAGCGCGAAGAGGACCGCGAGGAGGGCAAGGAGTCTGAGCTTGCGGATGCGCCGCCGCTTGGGACGGCGTGACTTTCTCCGAAAGAGCGCCAGAACCGGGGTAGTCTAGCCCCCCGATGGATGTCTCCCGTCTGACCCGAAACGCCGTCGACGTCCTGCCGGCCGGCGGCCTCGAGGACAAGCTGAAGCTCGGCCGGCCCTTGCGGGTGAAGATGGGGATCGACGTGACCGCTCCGCACGTCACCCTGGGGAACGGAGTCCCGCTGCAGCGGATGCGCGCGTTCCAGGACGACGGCCACGTCGGCGTCCTGATCGTCGGTGACTACACGACACGGATCGGCGACCCATCGGGACGCTCCGAGAAGCGGCCGATGATCGATCCCGCCGAGATCGACGCCCACGCCCAGCGCTACTTCGACCACGCCTGCAAGATCATCGACCGGGACCGGACCGAGCTGCGCTTCAACAGCGAATGGCTCGGCAAGCTGGATTTCGCCGAGATCCTGAGACTGACGCGGACGACGACCGTCGCGCGGCTGCTCGAACGGGATGACTTCGCAAAGCGGTTCGCGGCGAACGCACCGATCTCCGTGTCGGAGCTCCTGTATCCGCTCATGCAGGCCTACGACTCGGTCGCCGTGCAGGCGGACGTCGAGCTCGGCGGCACCGACCAGCTCTTCAACCTGCTGACGGGCCGCGAGGTGATGGAGGCCTACGGTCTCGAGCCGCAGGTGGCCCTCACGGTCGCGTATCTGGACAGCTGGGACGGCAGCGGGATGAGCGCCTCCCGGGGCAACTACATCGGCCTTGCCGAGGAGCCCGAGGAGCAGTTCGGCAAGGCGATGCGCATTCCGGACGAGCTGCTCGAGCAGTGGTGGACGCTGATCGCCGAGCGGCCGGTGCCGGAAGGTGGGCCGCTGGAGGCGAAGCTCGAGCTCGCCCGCTTGATCGTCGCCCGCTCCTGGGGTGAAGAGAAGGCGCGCGCCGCCGAGGAGCACTTCACGAGGACCGTGCGCCGCGGCGAGGCGCCGGAGGACGTCCCCGAGCTCGCGCTCGACGGCGACGATCCCGTGCACCTGCCGAAGCTGATCGCCGACGGCGGCCTGGCCGCGTCGACGAGCGAGGCACGCCGGCTGATCGGCCAGGGCGCGGTCAAGCTGAACGGCGAAGCGGTCTCCGAGCTCGATCTGCCGCGTGCGGCGCTCGCCGGTGCGCTCCTGCAGGTCGGCAAGCGCCGGTTCGCCCGGTTGACACTCTAGGCCGGGCCGCTATACTTCTCCGGCCGTCCGAAAGGGCGGCGTAGGACTGTCCTGAAACCCGCGACCTAGGAGCCTCCCGGCCCGACTCGTATCCGATACGATTCGTCACCATGGAGGCCTCTGGCGCGAGTCGGAGGCTTTTTTACGCCGTCGAACAGACAGGCACCGGTCTTTGAAAACTCAACAGCGAACGTTCTTCGAGTGTCGAGACCTGGACCGACTTCGGTCGGGCCAGTTATCAATACCTCGTCGTCCCGAGCGGTTTCGGCCGCAAGGGATGGCCTTTGAGCAAGCAAGAGAGCTCGAAGTGAAAGGTCTGCCGGCTTTTCGAAGTCCGGCAATCCATATCTTCACGGAGAGTTTGATCCTGGCTCAGGACGAACGCTGGCGGCGCGCTTAACACATGCAAGTCGAGCGAGAACCTGGCCTTCGGGCCTGGGGAAAGCGGCGAACGGGTGAGTAACACGTGGGTAACCCACCCTTGGTACCGGGATAGCCCGAGGAAACTCGGATTAATACCGGATGGCCCAACAGCTCTTCGGGGCGGTTGGAAAAGGTAGCTTCGGCCTCCGACCAAGGACGGGCCCGCGGCGGATTAGCTTGTTGGTGAGGTAACGGCTCACCAAGGCGACGATCCGTAGCTGGTCTGAGAGGACGATCAGCCACACTGGGACTGAGACACGGCCCAGACTCCTACGGGAGGCAGCAGTGGGGAATCTTGCGCAATGGGCGAAAGCCTGACGCAGCGACGCCGCGTGGGGGAAGAAGGCTTTCGGGTTGTAAACCCCTTTCAGGAAGG
>CAVRMI010000007.1:307500-1237271 GCA_963722065.1 uncultured Thermoleophilia bacterium
GTGCGTAACAGCTCACTGGTCAAGTGGTCGGGCGCGGACAATGTAACGGGGCTCAAGCATGGAGCCGAAGCCACGGACTTCATCTTCGGATGGAGTGGTAGGGGAGCGTTCCCAAGCCAGCGAAGCGGCGGCGTAAGCCAGCCGTGGAGGCTTGGGAAGTGAGAATGCTGGCACGAGTAACGAAAGACATGTGAGAAACATGTCCGCCGAATGCCTAAGGGTTCCTGAGTAAAGCTAATCTGCTCAGGGTTAGTCGGGACCTAAGCCGAGGCCGCAAGGCGTAGGCGATGGACAACTGGTTGATATTCCAGTACCACGTACCCACCGCTATCACCAATGGCGGGACGGGGTAGGTCAAGCCAACCCAGGCGATGGTCGACCTGGGGTAACCGCGTAGGGCGAGCAATAGGGAAATCCGTTGCTCACAGAGCCTGAGACGGGATGCCGAGAGCGCTCAGCTCGAAGTGGCCGCCACCATGCCTCCTAGAAAAGCGTCTAGGGAGGTGGGACGTGCCCGTACCAAAACCGACACAGGTAGGCAGGTAGAGAATACCAAGGCGATCGGAAGAACCCTCGAAAAGGAACTCGGCAAAATGGCCCCGTAACTTCGGGAGAAGGGGCGCCATGGTAGGGTGATAGTCCTACGCGGATTAAAGCCCGAGATGGCCGCAGTGAAACGGCCCAACCGACTGTTTACCAAAAACACAGGTCTCTGCGAAGTCGTAAGACGACGTATAGGGGCTGACGCCTGCCCGGTGCCGGAAGGTCACGAGGAGAGGTTAGCCTTCGGGCGAAGCTTTGAATCCAAGCCCCGGTAAACGGCGGCGGTAACTATAACCGTCCTAAGGTAGCGAAATTCCTTGTCGGGTAATTGAATTGCCCGAGTCAGGAGTGATCCTGGCGGACAAACCGGCTAATAACGGGGAAGCCCTCCTCGTATGCGACGCTTTCAAGGACGTCGTAGTAGCGAAAGGGTAATCCCGTGGGAAGTCGCCGATCGCTGACACGGCAAGAACAGCGAGAGGTTGACCCCGTAACGACTGATCGTCCTTCGGGACGTGACATCGCGTTCTCCTGCCGCCTTATGGGGCGGTAAATCTACGGACACGATGAGACGCCGGCCCTTGGTAAAGCTAGTCGCGAGTTCCGATCACGCAGTAACGACGCAAGTCAGCTCTGAGTGAGCGGGCTCGCCAAGCCACGTCAAGGTGAAGGGATAGTCTGCGCCTCCAGAAATGGAGGATGAACGCGAAGTTCCGACCTGCACGAATGGCGTAACGAGTTGGGCGCTGTCTCTTCGAGGGATCCGGTGAAACTGTAGTCTCGGTGAAGATGCCGAGTACCCGTGGTTGGACGGAAAGACCCCGTGAACCTTTACTACAGCTAGATGTTGGAGTTCGGTGTACGTTGTCCAGGATAGGTGGGAGGCTTTGAAGCCGGCACGCCAGTGTTGGTGGAGTCACCCTTGGGATACCACCCTTCGTAGTCTGGGCTTCTAACCCGCTGCCGTGATCCGGGGCGGGAACAGCATCTGGTGGGTAGTTTGACTGGGGCGGTCGCCTCCTAAAATGTAACGGAGGCGCGCAAAGGTTCCCTCAGCACGGTTGGAAATCGTGCGCAGAGCGTAATGGCATAAGGGAGCTTGACTGCGAGAGCGACAGCTCGAGCAGGTGCGAAAGCAGGCCATAGTGATCCGGCGGTAACAAGTGGAAGTGCCGTCGCTCAACGGATAAAAGGTACTCCGGGGATAACAGGCTTATCCTTCCCAAGAGTCCACATCGACGGAAGGGTTTGGCACCTCGATGTCGGCTCGTCGCATCCTGGGGCTGGAGTAGGTCCCAAGGGTTGGGCTGTTCGCCCATTAAAGCGGTACGCGAGCTGGGTTCAGAACGTCGTGAGACAGTTCGGTCCCTATCCACCATGGGCGTTGGAGCTTTGAGAGGAGTCGTCTCTAGTACGAGAGGACCGAGACGAACGGACCTCTGGTGTATCAGTCGTTCTGCCAAGAGCGCTGCTGATTAGCCACGTCTGGATGGGATAACCGCTGAAAGCATCTAAGCGGGAAGCCCACCTCAAGATGAGAGCTCCCATCTCCTAGAGAGAGTAAGAGCCGTGGGAGACCACCACGTTGATAGGCGGGACGTGCAAGCACAGCAATGTGTTCAGCGGACCCGTACTAATTGCTCGAGGTCTTGATTTTGAACTCATGTTCGCTGCTATGGAGTTTTGAGGGTGCGCTGCTTTTGCGCGCACGACTCACAAGTTGGGCGGTCATAGCGACGGGGAAACACCTCTTCCCATTCCGAACAGAGAAGTTAAGCCCGTTAGCGCCGATGGTACTCGGGGAGCAATCCCCCGGGAGAGTAGGACGCCGCCCATTTCTTTGACAGGCCCCGCGCGGGGCCTGTCGTCGTTCTAGGAGCCGTCGCGCAGGTCGCCGAGCGCTCCGTCCGCCCACGTGACCTCGTCGAACCGTGCCTCGAGCCCGGCGCCGGTCGGCGACTGGACGAGGAAGCCGGCAGCCGCGCCGGCGGCGCCCGGGATCGTGAAGTAGCGGACGAGCGACCACCAGCGGCCGTCGACGGAAGCGTGGAAGGCGAGCGTCTCGCCGCTGCGCGACACGCGCAGCCAGGCGCTCGTGCCCGCGGTGGTGAAGGCGTTCGCGTCGTCGGAGACGCCGCGCGTCACGACCGAGACGATCGTCGCGTCGCCCTGCGGCGACCGCTCGAGCGCCAGCTTGCCCCACGAGCCGGGCGCCGCCCAGACGATCAGCGCCGCAGCGTCGAAGGTCGCGGCGAGCGGCGCCGAGACGCGCGCGCTCAGCCGGAAGTCGCCGGTCGGACGGCCGAGGAGGAGCGGTGCGTCCGCCTTCGGCTCCGCTCCGGCCGGATCCGTGAAGAGATCGCTTTCCGCGCCGGCCGCGAACGTGATCGAGGCGCCGGCGTCCGGCTCCGCGGCGACCGGCGGCGGGACATGCCAGGCGAGCTCAGGCTGCACGGAGCTTCTCCCGCCAGTCCGGATCGAGCTCCCGGAGCCGCCGGACCCGCTCGCCGACCGGCGGGTGCGAGTTGAAGAGCGCAGCGAGCCCCTCCTCGGCGAAGGGATTGGTCGTGTAGACCGGCTCCGTTGCCGGGCTCGCCTCGAAGCCGACGAGCTCCATCGCGGCCTCGAGACGCACGAGCGCGTCCGCCAGGCCGTGCGGCGAGTCACAGATCTCGGCGGCGAAGCGGTCGGCGTCGAACTCCCGTTTCTCCGACAGCAGCAGATGCACGAACGCCGCTGCGATCGGGCCGAGCACGAAGAGGAAGGCGCGCTGGAGGAAGCCGCCGATGCGCGAGGTCTCGACGATCACCGCGGCCACGATCACCGCGATCGTTTGCACGAGGACATCGCGGTTTCGGAGGTGCGCCAGCTCGTGCGCGACGATCCCCTCGAGCTCGGCCGGAGAAGCGACGCCCAGCAGGCCGACCGAGAGGGCCAGTCCGGTCCCGCCGCCGGCGCCGCGCCCACCCGAGAGCGCCCGCGGATAGCTGTCCGAGAGCACGAACAGCTTCGGCTTCACCACCCCGGCCCGGGCTGCGAGACGCTCGAGCGTCGAATGCAGCGCCGGCGCCTCACCGGGCAGCATCTCCCGGGCGCCGACCATCCCGAGCACGATCCGCTCGGCGTACCAGTAGACGGCCCCGGCGAGCAGCACGATCGACCCGAGGAACAGCAGGGCGAGCTGGTAGCCGCCGAGCTGCCAGCCGACGAAGCCGAAGAGCAGCGCCGTCACGATGACGACGAGCCAGCACTTCAGGACGTTCCGGAGGATCAGCAGTCGGCGCTGCACTGCGCCGGAGGCTACGTCTCGTCGTCGGTCGAGTCCGGATCGTCCTCGGCGAGGCCCCGCGGGGGCCAGTCGGGCTCCGGCGCGTCGCAGCGGCTCGAGCAATGGAGGGAGGCGACATTCTGGAGCGGGATCAGGATGTGCCCGTTCAGCTCCACGTGCGCGACCTCCTCGAGGTAGCAATAGGCGGTCAGGACGCCGTCCTGGTATTCGCCGCCGAAGAGCGCGATCTCGACCTGCTCGCCCTTGTACTTGTTGGTGTAGTCCTCCATCCCCACGCGAGATTATCCGATGGGGGCCGTCAGGAGGTCGTCGCGGAATTCCAGCTCGATCACGCCGCAGTTGGCGATCGGATGGTGCGGGCCGTCGCTCACCTGGCCGCGGAGGGCGCGCATCGTTCCGCCGTGCGTGACGATCAGGATGCGGCGGCCCAGGTTCGCGCGGGCGATCCGCTCGACCGCTGCATGGACGCGCGTACGGTGCTGCTCGCGGGTCTCGCCGTCCGGACGGGTCCCGTCCGGAAAGCGCTCCTGGAGCTCGGCGCGCGTCAGCCCTGACCACGATCCGACGTCGATCTCGCGCAGACCGGCGTCCGAGATCACCGGCACCTCATGTGGCGCGGCGACGATCTCTGCCGTCTCGTGCGCGCGTGCCAGGTCGCTCGAGTAGACCGCGTCGAACGGCGTCGAACGGAGCTGCTCGGCCAGCTCGCGGGCCTGGGCCCGGCCCGTGTCGTTGAGCGGGGCATCGGCCCAGCCCTGCCAGCGGCCCTCCCGATTCCAGTCGGTCTCACCGTGCCGCGCGAGGAGGATCGTGGTCACCTCGCTAACGTAGCTGCCGGCCAGGATCTGCATCTGGTTCGACCGCTAGCCTGGGCCGGGATGCCCGAACTCGCCGGGAGAGTTGGTGACGCCTTCGCAGCGCGCACGCGCGAGCTCGAAGTGCACGCCCTTTCGCCGCTCGCAGTTCGCTCCTACGAGACGCGCGGGCGCGGGCGCCCGGAGGAGGAGTGCAGTGTCCGCACCCCGTTTCAGCGAGACCGCGACCGGATCCTCCACTCGAAGCCCTTTCGGCGGCTGAAGGGAAAGACGCAGGTCTTCATCGACCCGGCCGGCGATCACTACCGCACCCGCATGACCCACACGCTCGAGACGAGCGGGATCGCCCGTGTCGTCGCCCGAGCGTTGCAGCTGAACGAGGATCTCACGGAGGCGATCGGGCTCGGTCACGACCTCGGCCATCCGCCCTTCGGGCATGCGGGCGAGGCGGCGCTCGACTCGCTGCTCGAAGCAGGCTTCCGTCACAACGAGCAGTCCGCGAAGATCGCCCGCCGGCTCAACCTGACACTGGAGGTCGTCGACGGCATCCTGACCCACACGGGCGATTCCGATCCCGGCACGCTCGAGGGCAAGATCGTCCGCGTCGTCGACCGCGTCGCGTACATCAACCACGACATCGACGACGCGATCCGCTACGGCATCCTCGACGAGACCGACCTGCCGCTCGCGGAGATCGAGACGCTCGGCCCGACCGGCGCAAAACGGATCGATACGCTCGTGCACGACCTGGTCGAGACCTCGGCACGTGCCGGCGACATCGCGCAGAGCGAGGAGATCGGGAGCGCGATGCTGTCCCTGCGGGCGTTCATGTTCGACCACGTGTACCTCGCGCCGGTCACGCGGCCCGAGCACGAGCGTGCGCACGAGACGATCGCGAAGATCTACGAGCACCTGGTGGAGCGAGGAGACGAGCAGGAGGAGATCATCGAGTTCATCGCCGGGATGACCGATCGGTTCGCACTGTCGTACGCTGCGACCTTCTAGATGGCGCGCATCAAGGACACCTCCGTCGAGGCCGTCAAGGCCGCAGCCGACTTCGTCGACGTCGTCTCTGCCCGGACACAGCTGCGCAAGTCCGGCGGGCGTTACTCGGGCCGCTGCCCGTTCCACGACGAGCGCACGCCGTCGTTCTCGGTCAACGCCGTCGACAAGCTCTACTACTGCTTCGGCTGCGGCGCGAAGGGCGACCTGATCACGTTCGTGCGCGAGACCGAGGGGCTCGACTTCGCCGGAGCGATCGAATGGCTCGGTGAGCGGTTCCGCGTGCCGGTCGAGTACGAGGAGAGCTCACCGGCGCAGGACGCTGCCCGCAAGCGGCGCGAACGGCTCGTCGCCCTTCTCGAGCAGGCTGCGTCCTTCTACGAGCGCACGCTCTGGGACTCCCAGGCCGGCGGCATGGCACGTGACTATCTCAAGGGCCGCGGGCTGAACGAGGAGATCTGCCGCGAGTTCCGCCTCGGCCTCGCCCTGGGCGGGACCTCGCTCGCGCGCAAGGCGCTCGAGAAGGGCTTCACCCGCGAGGAGCTGCGCGCGGCGGGCCTGACGCGGCAGCGCGGCGACGACTACTTCCAGCGGCGGCTCCTGTTCCCGCTGGCCGACCGGCAGGGACGGGTGCTCGGCTTCCAGGCGCGCAAGCTGCACGAGGACGATCCGCTGCCCCCGAAGTACGTGAACACGCCCGAGTCGGAGCTGTTCCACAAGGGGGCGATCGTGTACGGGCTGGACAAGGCTCGCGCGTCGCTCGCGCGAGAGGACCGGGCCTGTGTCGTCGAGGGGAACACCGACGTGATCGCGCTTCGGCAGGCTGGGTTCGAGCCGGTGGTCGCCTCGATGGGAACCGCGCTCACCGAGCAGCAGCTGAAGGAGCTCGGACGGCTGACGAAGCGCCTCTGGCTCGCCTTCGACGGCGATGCCGCCGGCGAGACGGCCACGCTGCGCGGGATGGAGCTCGCCGCCAAGCAGGGGTTCGACGTCAAGGTGGTAGCACTGCCGGCCGGCATCGACCCGGCCGACGATCCGCACGGCTTCGAACGGCGGCTCGCCGGCGCCGAGCCGTACCTGCTCTACCGGGTGCGCATCGAGCTCGAGCGCGGGGAGGACCGGGAGGTGTCGTTCCGCACCGTCAAGGCGCTTCTCGACGAGGCGCCGGACTCACCCGAGCGGCACGACGCATGGCGGTTCGCGAACGACAAGCTCGGGATGACGGTGCAGCTTCGGGCCGGCGGTTCCGCACGCGCCTCGGCTCCGCCGTCACAGCGGGTGCTCGATGCGAGCACGAAGCTCGAGCGCAATGCGCTCGCCGGCGTGCTCGCACACCCAGAGCTGAAGCCGCTGCTCGCGGAGCTGACGCCCGAGCACTTCTACGACCCCGTGCACCGGTCGCTGCGCGCGCACATCGTCGACGGCGGCGAGCTCGATCCGGACGCGGTCGGGCTGCTGGCCGAGCTCGATGCTCGGGCCGTCGCGGAGGGCATCGACGAGAGCACGGGGACGGAGCTTCTGTTGCGTCTGCGTGAACGGGAGATGCGCCGCGAGCTGCAGCACTCGGATCCTCTGCGCACGAAGGAACTGCAGGAGGCGCTGCAGCGCCTGCTCGAGCGAGTCGCAGCGCTCTCTTAACACGATCCGAAGAAGCGCCATCAGGGAACGCTCAGAATTGCCTGCTTAGCTGTGCCGGTGATCGAGGCGCGCGACCTCACGAAGGACTACGGGGACAAGCGGGCGGTCGACGGCCTCTCGTTCGACGTGCGCGCCGGCATCGTGACCGGGTTCCTCGGCCCGAACGGCTCGGGGAAGTCGACCACGATGCGGCTGATTCTCGGCCTCGACCGGCCGACGAAGGGCCACGTCACGGTGAACGGCAGGGCCTATCGCGACCACCCGGCGCCGCTGCACGAGGTCGGCGCCCTGCTCGAGGCGCGCTCGGTGCACACGGGGCGCTCGGCGCGCAACCACCTGCTCGCGCTGGCTCAGACGCAGGGGATCCCGCGCAGGCGGGTGGACGAGCTGATCGACCAGGTCGGTCTCCACGACGTCGCGCGCAAACGTGCCGGGAAGTTCTCCCTCGGGATGGGGCAGCGGCTCGGCATCGCAACCGCGCTGCTCGGCGACCCGCACACCGTGATGCTGGACGAGCCGGTGAACGGGCTCGACCCGGAGGGGATCCAGTGGATTCGCACCCTGCTCAAGGGCCTGGCTGCAGAGGGCCGCGCCGTCTTCGTCTCCTCGCATCTGATGAGCGAGATGGCGTTGACCGCCGACCATCTGATCGTCATCGGCCGCGGACGCCTGATCGCGGACGCGAGCGTCGCCGACTTCCTCGCGGGCGCATCCAAGCCGCTCGTCCACGTGCGCTCGCCGCAGGGCGATGAGCTGGCGAGCATCCTCGCGAGGCCCGGCGTCTCGATCTCGGCCATCGAGCCGGGGCTGCTCGAGGTGACCGGCCTCTCCGCCGAGCAGGTCGGCGAGGCTGCTGCCGCCCACGGTCTCGTCCTGCACGAGCTCAGCCCGCACCAGGCATCGCTCGAGGAGGCGTTCATGGACCTGACCCGCGGTGAACTGGAGTTCGCAGCCTCGTGAGCGCGATCGCCGTCACCACCGCTCCCGGCCGCGAGCGCGTCACCCAGCTCCGGGTGATCGTCTCCGAATGGACGAAGCTCCGGAGCGTGCGCTCGACGAGCTGGTCGCTCCTCGCGGCCACGGTCCTCACGATCGGCTTCCCGATCCTCGCTTCTGCCGTCATCTCGGCCCACTGGGGGCACCGCAGCCCCGGTGAGCGCGCGCACTTCAACGCGCTCGACCCGGCCCTCGTCGGCTCGCAGATCGCACAGCTGGCGATCGGCGTCCTCGGAGTGCTCGTGATCACCGCCGAGTACTCGACGGGCATGATCCGGGCGTCGTTCACCGCCGTGCCCAAGCGCCTACCGGTGCTCTGGGGCAAGGCGGTCGTGTTCTCCGCGGTCACCTTCGCCCTGATGCTGCCCGCGGTGCTGATCGCGTTCTTCGCCAGCCAGTCGATCCTCGCGCGGCATCACGCGAACGTCGCGTTCTCCGATCCGCATGTCGCGCGTGCGGTGATCGGGGCCGCCCTCTACCTGACGGTGATCGCGATCTTCAGCCTCGGGCTCGGCGCGATCATCCGCAACACGGCCGGAGGCATCGCCGCGTTCGCAGCGATCCTCTTCGTGATCCCGCCTCTCATGAACGTTCTCCCGCAGAGCTGGAACGACGCGGCGTCTCGCTACCTGCCGAGCAACGCCGGACGGGCGATCATCGCGGTCACGCCCGACTCGAGCAGCCTGTCGCCGTGGGTCGGCTTCGCGGTGTTCTGCGGCTACGCCGCCGCGATCCTCGCGGTCGCAGCGTTCCTGCTGGTGCGGCGGGACACGTAGAGAGAGCTCCCCGGGTTGGACTCGAACCAACAACCCTCCGGTTAACAGCCGGATGCTCTGCCAATTGAGCTACCGGGGATCGCTCAGCGGCGGGCATTGTAGCGACCGCTCTCGGGCGATCAAGGCTCGATCGTGACCGGGACGTCGACCTGGTGCTGGGGCGTTCCATCCGCGGCGGACGGCGCGAACGCCGTGACGACGGCGGCCCCGGGCGTGGCGGTGAACGTCGTCGTGAAGGTGCCTCGGCCCGGTGCGCCCTCCGAGGCGGTCACCGTGTGCTTCGAGAGCACCTTGCCGTCGCGCACGATCTGTACGACGAGTGTCGCCTCGAACACGCTTGCCGTGCCGGAGACGTTGAACGTCGCAGGGACCCGGGCGCCGGGGGCGGGGGCCTCGACCAGGATCGGCGGCACGTAGGCCGCGAAGTCGTCGCGGGTGAGGCCCGTTCTGCCCGCCACGTCGACCCGCTGCACCGTGGGGAACTGCGTCAGCGTGTAGACGATCGCGGCGACCTGGTCGCCGGTCGCCTTGGCGAGATCGACCGTCGCCGTGCCGTTCGCGATCGAGACCGGGGCCGTGATCCCCAGAACGCCGAGCGCCGCCCCGGCCACGGCCGGGGTCGATGGCACCTGTGCGAGCTTCGGGTGGAGCAGTCCCTGGTCGACCTCGAACACCGTGACGGTCATCGGGCCCGCGCCGGCGGAATGGGGACTCGTGGTGACGGTGACGCTGATCGTCCCGTGGGACCTGGAGCCGCAGCCGGCTGCCAGCAGTGCGAGGGCGGCCAGAATGGGGAGGCGGAGCTTCAACGGTTCTCGATTCTCGAACAGTTTACGAAGCCCTCCCGGGCATCCGTATCCTTCCAGGATGAGCGTCATTGCCCTGGTCCTCCTGGCGGCCGCGGTCGTGCTCCTGGCAGTGGCCGAGTGGCCCCGCATCTCACAGCGCATGGGGCTGAAGGAACGCGCTCGGGCGCGCCGGCGTTCGCATCTGCGGGTGGTCGACACACCCGACGACGATTCGGACGAGTTCGCGCGGGCCGTCGAGCGCGACCTCGCAAATCTGCCGACGTTCGATCCTCGCGCAAAGCGCGACTAGCGCCAGCGCAAAGCGCGACTAGCGAACGAGCACGGTGGCGCGGAGCCTGCGGGTGTTCGGCAGGATCGGCGGGACGTCTTCCATGTTCTTCGTCTCCTGGAAGTCGGCCACGCTCAGGGTGAGGGCATGCTTGCCCTTCGCCGCCGGGATCCGGATCGTTCCCGACGAGTAGGTCGGATGCGCCGTCTTGCCGTCGACCGTCGCGACGATCGACGACGGGTCGACGCCCGATCCGGCGTCGGTCGCCGACACCGTGATCGCAGCCTTGGATCGAACGACGCGCAAGGTGGGGGGCGTCGTGTCGTTCACCCAGTAGCGGAAGGAGAACGCGCCGGCGTCCGCGCTGCTCCGTGTGTCGAAGACGATGTCGTAGAACCCGGCGGCCGGGAGGACGGCGCCGGCGGCCCGCACACCAGAGCCGTAGGTCTGGCGATACGGGTTGAGGTCGATGGGCAGCCCCGGGTAGCCAACGAGGTGATCCTCGGCTCCGTCGAACGTGACGTGCGGGGTCACGTGCCCTGATGTCACGACGACCCCGAAATTGGCCGGGTGACCGGTGACCGCGACGCGGTAGGCGCGCTCGGGACCGGGATACGTGGCGTCGCCGGCCGTCGGGTACCGGTAGCTCGTGATCAGCGACGGCGCTCCGGCCGTCGTGCCCCGGTAGGTGCCCGGCTTCTTGAGGGCGATCTTCGCTTCGCCCGCCAGCTTCGGCGCGGAGACGGCGAACCAGAACGGGATGCGCCGGACGTCGGTGCCGCGGGTCAGGACGACGAATCCGGTCTCGTCGCCGGGCGTCGCGGTCGCAGGGACGGTGACCGCCACACTGAAGAGCCCGGGAACGGCGACCTGTGCCGGCACGACGGGCGTTGCGCTGCCCTGCTGCACGACGGTGGTGACCGTCCAGTCGCCTGCTCCACCGCCGGCGTCGGTGAGTGTGACGTCACGGGACGCCGACTGCCCGGGGGCGAGCCGGCCGAACGAGAGACCGGTCGGGGACGCGAAGAACAGCGGCACATCGGCCTTGGCGAGGTCGATCAGGCCGCCGCCCTCGCGGGTCGACAGCACCTCGGAGCCACTCGGGCTCTTGACGGGGTCGCCGCTCTGCTCGAGCGCCGACTTGAGCTCGGCGACGGTCCACTCGGGGTGGCGTTCCTTCAGCAGGGCTGCGGCGCCGGAGACATGGGGCGTGGCCATGCTCGTGCCGCTCAGGAGCCCCCAGGTTCCCTGGCCGACCGGCAGCGACGAGAGGACGTTGACGCCCGGAGCCGACACGTCGGGCTTCATCTCGAGCGAGTTCGGGGTGGGGCCCGCCGACGAGAAGTCCGCGATCACGTCGCGGGAGGAGACGGCGGCGACCGTGATCGCGTCGGGCGCGTTGCCGGGCGACGAGACGGAGCCGTACCCGAAGTCGCCGAAGTCGTTGCCGGCCGCAATCACGGGCACGACGCCGGCGGCCGCGGCACCTTCGATCGCCTTCACGACGATGTCGCGCGAGGGCTCGACCTCGGGCTCGCCGAGCGACAGGTTGATCACGTTCATCCCGTCGGAGACGGCGGCCTCGATCGCCGCGGCGATCTCCGCGCTGTTCCCGTCGAGGCCGAAGCCCGGCGTGGGGATCGTCAACGCCTTGTAGTTGCCCAGGTAGGCATTGGGCGCGACCCCGGAGATGATGTTGCCGGCGGCGGCCGCGCCGTGGACCCCGGCCGCGATGCCCGCGACGTGGGTTGCATGGAACGAGTTCACCGGGTCGAACGGCAGCTTGGAGTACTTCGACGTCGGCGTGGCCGGCGTGAACACCCGCTGCACGATCACCTTCGGTGTCGTGTACTTCGTCAACCCTTTCGGAAAGCCGGGCGGGTACTGAAAGCCGTTCGGATTGAAATACGGATGGGTCGCGTCGAGACCGTCGTCGATGATCCCGATCTTCATGCCGTTGCCCGCAGTCTCGAAGTTCGGTCCCCAGAGCTTGTCGGCGCCGATCTGCTCCGGGCCGCCGGTGTCGCGCAAGGCGTGGTACCGGACGTTCGGCCAGACCTCTGCGACGCCCTGGATGTGGGACAGCTTCGCAACCTGGGAGCGGGGGAGGACGACAGCGAGCCCGTTCGCGACGATCCGGTAGTGCCAGCGCACACGGGCTGCCGGAAGGGCCGTCTGCACCCGCTGGGCGACGAGGCTCTGCTCGGCGTCGATGCGAGCCAGGTAGTCGCGGTGCGACGCGGAGAGCAGCCCGCGTCCGAATGCCGAGAGCGGATGCGCGCGCAACGTCACGACGACCTCGGTCATCGGGTCGGGCCGTGCTCCCTGGACGTCGCCCGACAGTGCGACGGCGGCAGTCGCCGCCATCAGGAACAGGAGTGCGACGCGCCTCAGAGTGCGTGTGGGTGGGCTCGGGCCGACGTGCCGCCGGTGGCTCCGCGGTGTGGCGGCAAAGGGGATGGAGTCGGCCGGCATGAACACATGGTCTGACTCCATAATGCCGCACCTGTTAGCCGGCTGCGTCGCCGGCAGTTGTTTCGAATTGCCCGTGCGTTGGGATGCTCCCAAGCAGGTTGAGGGCATGGATCGCGAAATGATCGCCGCCGAGCTACTGGCGCTCGAACGAGAGGAACGGGAGCTTTCCGAGTTTCGGCGGCGTCTCCACGACCAGATCGACAACGGCTTCCCCAACGAGTTCACCATCGCCCGGGAGCGCGCGGTCTCGGCGCGGCGACGCGAGCTGCATGCCCGGATCGACGCGCTCCGTGCCGCTCTCCGCTGAAGGGACCTCCGCGGAGACGGCGAACGCGGAACCGGTGTCTTTCCCGCGAGTCGCAGGTTGGGAGGGACGCCGGGGCAGGCGGCGGAGAGCCCAACCTCTCCCCGGGCCTCCGCCGCCGCGCCCTGCCGTTGTGCCCGCGGCCACGGCAGCGGTTTGCCCTGGCTCGTCGAAACGGAAGTCGGCGGGCGGCGCTCGGGTCCAAACGCTGCCCGCCGACCGAACGATTGCCGGGCGACCGGCGACCGTTACAGCAAATTCTGGAAGCGCTGACGACCAGCGCCAGGCTAGGAAGTCGGAGCGCGAAAACCTGTTCTTGCGCGGTGAAGCCCGACCGGTAGCGTGACCCGACGAAGCGAAGGGCGGCGGCAGAACCGGGGAGAGGGGCCTGCCGCCGCCGCTTCACCCAACGGAAACCACCCTACGTTGGTCTCCGCTCGTCCTGCAGGAGCCGGCTATGCGGATGAGAGGACTTGAACCTCCACGCCCTTACGGGCACACGGACCTGAACCGTGCGCGTCTACCAATTCCGCCACATCCGCTGGTGGGCGCGCATTGTAGCCACGCAGCCCGCGTCCCTCTATGCTCTCTCGTCCGATGAAGACGGCATCGCTTCTCGCCCAGGACGGAACCGTCGTGTGTGCCCGCTGTCACCTCGCCGTCTCCCCGCTCGCGCGCATGAAGGGACTGCTCGGCCGGGCATCGCTGGACCCGGACGAGGGGATGCTCTTCCGTCCCGGGGGGTCGATTCACATGTTCTTCATGCGCTTCTCGATCGACGCCGTGTTCTGCACGCGTGACCTGGAGGTCGTCGGCGTCGTGCGCGGGCTCCGGCCTTGGCGGATCGCGTCGCAGCGCGGGGCGAAGGTCGTGATCGAGCTCGCGGAGGGCGCCGCGGCCGGCGTCCACCCGGGCGACCACCTCTCGCTCGCTACGATCGACGCGTGAGCACGCAACCGTTGCGCCAGTTGCTCGAAGACGCGTTTCCCGATGCCACAGAGCTCGACGTGATCGATCGGACCGGCGGCGGCGACCATTTCCAGGTCGTCGTCACGTCGCCGTCTCTCGCCGGGCTCTCACTCGTCGAGCAGCACAGGCGGGTGTACGAGGCGCTGTCGGGGCCGCTCGGCGACGGGACTATCCATGAACTGCGAATCAAGACGAAGGGGGCGGCGTGAGCTACACCGACAAGATCCAGGAAGTCATCGACGGCTCGGACGTCGCCATCTTCATGAAGGGAACGCCTGCCTTCGTGATGTGTGGGAACTCCGATCGGGCGCTGCAGGCCCTGCGGCGCGCGGGTGCACCGGTCACCGCCGTCGACGTTTTGCCGGATCCGCAGATCCGGCAGGAGCTCGCGACGATCTCCGGCTGGCCGACGATTCCCCAGGTCTTCGTGAAGGGCGAGCTGGTCGGCGGCGCCGACATCGTTGAGGAGCTCGAGCAGTCCGGCGACCTCGAGCAGACGCTTCGTGAGAAGCTCGGCGACGACTACGCGGCTTCGCGCGACGAGACGACGGTCGCGCTCGTCTGAGCTCGCACTGCCCTTAGCTGCGCAACGTCGCGAGGACGTCGTCTGCGTGCGAATCCGGTTTGACGTTGTGCATTGCGCGCTTGACCGTGCCGTCCTCGGCGATCACGAAGGTCGATCGCGTGACCCCCATGTAGTCCTTGCCGGCGAACGACTTCTGGCCCCAGACGCCGTAGTCCTCCGCGACGGTGTGATCGACGTCGGCGAGAAGCGCGAATGGAAGCTCGTACTTCTGCTTGAACTTGACGTGCGACCGCTCGTTGTCGGGTGAGACCCCGAGCACGACCGCTCCTGCCCGCTCGAACTCGTCGTAGGCGTCACGGATCCCGCAGGCCTGAGTGGTGCAGCCCGGCGTGTCATCCTTGGGATAGAAGTAGAGGACGACCTGCTTGCCGCGCAGGTCCGACAGCCTGACGGTCTCGCCGGTGTCGCTCTTCAGCTCGAACTCCGGGGCCGGCTTGCCTTCTTCCACCACGGTTGAATCCTCTCGATAGGTTTCGCTCCCGATGCTAACGGCCCACCACATCAATGCATTCCTGCTGATCGCCGTGTGCGTGGCCGCGTCGGCCGCGGCTTTCTGGGCGCGTCGCCGCCGTGCGGGCACGGCTGTCGCGCAGCTGCTCGCCCTCGCGCAGACGCTGCTCGTCGCGCAGGTGGCGCTCGGCCTCCTGCTGCTCTCCGACCACCGACGGGCGGCCGATCACCTGCACTACGCCTACGGCACGTTCGCGCTGCTCGCGGTGCTGTCGCCATGGTTGTACGCGCCGAGCGAGCCCCGGGCGCGGTTGCTGTGGTTCGGCGTCGCGACCCTGGTCGCCGCCGCCCTGGGAGTCCGGGCCTGGATGACGGCATGAGGGACATGAACCCGTTCCTGCGCAACCTGGCGATTCTCGCGATCGTTGCGCTCCTGATCGTGCTCCTGAACTTCGAGGTCGCGCTGGCCACGGTCGGCGTGCTGATCCGCCTCGCGTTCTTCATCGCGATCGCCGTGGTCGCCTACTTCTTCTGGCGGGACATCGGCCGGCGTGAGATCGACACGTGGCCGGCCCGCTCGAGCCGTGTGTTCTACGCGGCGATCGGTCTCGGGGTCGTCGACCTCGGCTGGTGGATGTTCGGCCACCCGTCGGGCCGAAACGCGCTGATCTTCTTCGTCGTGGCTGCGGTCTGTATCTACGTCGCGGTCCGCACGTGGTACGACCAGCGCTCGCTCGTCTAGCTGCGATCGTCGACGACCAGCGAGCCGACCCCGTCGAGGCGGTCGAGCGCCTCGCGGACCGGCATGTGCTGCCCGACGAAGATCGGTGTATCCCGCTCGGTATAGGCGGACGCCTCGGAGTCACGGAGGCGCAGCATGAGATGCATGAAGTCGGCCGGCTCCTCGCACTCGAACGCGGTCATGAACTCGGCGTCGTCGATCCCGAACGAGTACGTCGTGTGGTTGAAGATGCCCGGGAACTCCTCGCGGCCAATGCGGATGTGCTCGTCCATCGCCCGCTGCCGGACCTCCTCGGTCAGGGAGTACCACGGGCGGACCTTCACGAACGGGTAGACGACCAGGTATGGCAGGTTCTTCGGTGTGATCTTCCGCGCCTTGCGCGCCGACGTGTACTGAGATGCCTTCGTCGTGGCGAGATACGAGTAGGGCGTGTCGAGCCAGCCCGCGAGCGGTGTCGCGTTCAACGCGGCCCCGAGCTCGCCCAGATCCTCGTAGCGCTCGGTGATCTTCCACAGGAAGAAGTCCGTCTCCGGCCGCACCCCCGCAGTGGAGTACGCCCGCACATGGTCGAATCTCGGCGCGAGCTCCTCGATGACCTCCGCGAAGGCGTCCTTCCCCATGGCGCGCTCCTCGACGGGCAGGCGCCGCCACGCCGGGTCGATTCGGAAGAACGTGTAGGCGACGTACTGACCGTTCACAGCCGGAACGTTAGCGCGGCCCGGCCGGGTGGCCCGGCGTTCAGCGCTGCGGTGGCGGTGCCCGCGAGCGAATGCCGTCCCTTCGACGGCACACCGGGGAACCGGAGCTTCTTCGCGACACCGCCGATCGCCGTCCCGGTGAGGGTTCGCCTGTGGTCCAGGCGCAGCACGTAGGTGCAGTCGAGGGAGCACGTGATCGTCACCGGTTCGGCGGTCTTCGTCGGCTTGCCTGCGGTGAGCTTCAGCTTTGGTGTGAGCAGCATCCCCGGGCAGGCTGCGACGATCCCGCGGCGGACGCTGAAGGCGGCACGGCGGACCGGGAGGAGCGAGGTCTTCGGCGTGCCGTCCACGTAGAACTCGCCGGACTGCCAGGCGGCAAAGTCGGGCTCGTCCTGGACGTGGAACAGCATGAGGCCGAGCACGGTCGGCTGGCAGAAGGTCATCTGCATCGCCTGCAGGTAGTACTGCGCCTGGGTGGCCTCGCTGACCGGCTTCGTGGTCGCGGGCTCGGTGCCGACATAGAGCGATGCCTTGGCCGGCGGGATCTGGGTCTCGATCCCGAACTCGTCGTAGAGGAGGGGCAGCGTCGAGCCGCGCTGCGCGGTGCCGTCGAAGGCAGTCCCGAGCAGGGCGACGAGCTTGGGATAGTCGGCGAGCCCGATCGACGTTCCGTTCGGGTGCGGGACGTCCGGTCCCGCCGTCGAGGTCTCCGGGTAGGGATGGAAGGCGAACGCGTCCATGATCGGCAGCGCGCGTCCGCTCGCCCGGTAGGCCGCTCCCAGGTCGGTGATGAACGCCGTCGGTGAGTGCGTATCGCGACCGGTGTTTGGCTTGTCGACCCCGCGGGGCGCGAGCGCTCCGCCGTAGACGGTCGAACGGGGACGGACCGCCTTCAGCGCGTCATAGGTCGTCGCGAGCAGCTGCTCGTACGCAGGCGCGGCGGCGTCGGTGCCGTCCGGATTGAACTGCGGCAGCCAGAAACGGTTGAGGTTCGGCTCGTTGCCGACGACGAAGTCGTGCACGAACGGATAGCGGGTCGCCACGTCGGCTGCGAACGACGCGAAGTCGGCGCGCTGGTCGCCGGTGAGCGGCGTCACGCTCGAGCCGAACGGGTACAGCGAGAGCACGACTCGCAGCCCGGTGAACTGGGCTGCCTCGACCGCGTTGTCGAGCAGGATCGCGTCGGACGCTCCGAGCTTCGTCTGATCCCGCGTCCAGGTCTGAGTGATCCGGATCGACTCGAAGCCGGCGAGCTTCGCCTTGTCCATCGAGGCCTTCGCGAAGGCGTAGTCGGCGGTCTTGCCGACGTCCTCGGCGGCTCCGATCATCATGAACGGGCCGCCCGCGTACGCCGGTGCAGCGCACACGAAGAAGGCCACGAGACCAACGATGAGACGCCGCACGCGTGTCAGAGTAGCCGGTGGATACGCTGGCGTTCGTGCCGGAAGACCGCATCGAAAGCCAGCTCAAAGGCGTCCCGGCGAAGCCGGGGGTCTACCTGTTTCGCGACGCGGACGCGACCGTCCTGTACGTCGGAAAGGCGAAATCGCTGCGTCCGCGCGTTCGCTCCTACTTCCAGCCGGGCTCGAGCGACACGCGGCAGGGCATTCGTCAGATGGCCGACCGGGTGGAGACGATCGAGACGATCGTCACCCGCACCGAGGTCGAGGCGCTCCATCTCGAGCAGAACCTCGTCAAGCGGCACCGGCCCCCGTTCAACGTCCGGTTGCGTGACGACAAGTCGTTCCCCTACATCGCCGTCACCGTCGAGGACGACTACCCGCGGGTGATGTTCACGCGCGAGCGGCACCGGCGCGGCGTCGAGTACTTCGGGCCGTATGCGAATGCGAAGAAGGTGCGGGAGACCCTCGACGTCCTGAACCGGGTCTTCCGCTATCGGCCGTGTGAAGGGCCGCAGCCGGGCAGGCACAGCGGCATCCCGTGCCTCGACTTCCATATCGAGCGCTGCCACGCGCCCTGCGTCGGGTACATCTCGAAGGAGGCCTACCGCGAGCTGATCGACCAGGTGATCGAGTTCCTCTCGGGCGACGACAAGCCGATCCGGCGCCGGCTCGAGGAGCAGATGAAGGAGGCTGCCGCGGCGGAGCGCTTCGAGGACGCCGCGCGGTACCGCAACCGGCTCAGGGCGATCGAGCGACTGTCGGAGCGCCAGGCCGTCGAGCGGCGCGAGATGGGCTCGGTGGATGTCGTCGGCGTTGCCGTGTCGTCCGAGCGCGCGGCGGTCCAGCTGTTTCCGTTGCGCGAGGGCCGCATGGTCGACCGCTACGCCTTCCACCTCGAGAATGCCGCGGGCGAGGAGCTCGGCGAGGTTCTCGAGCAGTTCTGCCTCGAGTACTACGGATCCGCCCCGTCGATCCCCCCGCAGATCCTCGTGCCGCGGGGATCCGGCGACACCGGCGTGCTCGAGGCGTTCCTCTCCGAGCGGCGCGGTGCCCACGTGGAGGTCCGCGCGCCCGAGCGAGGCGAAAAACGGCGCCTGCAGGAGCTGGCGCAGCAGAACGCGCAGCTCGCGCTCGAGTCGGAGACGTTCCAGGCCGAGACGAAGCGCGCGCGCCGGGTCGAGGCGCTCGAGGAGCTGCGGGAGGTGCTCAATCTCGAGTCGCTGCCGATCCGGATCGAGTGCTTCGACATCTCCAACATCCAGGGCCAGGAGATCGTCGGCTCGATGGTCGTCTTCGAGGACGGCGCCGCGAGGAAGGGCCACTACCGGAAGTTCGGGGTGCGCGACCTCGAAGGCCAGGACGACTTCGCAGCGATGCGCGAGGTGATCGCGCGGCGTTTCGCCCGTCTCTCGGCCGATCCCGGCTCCGCGGAATGGAACGAGTCGTTCGCCGCGACGCCGAACCTGGTCGTGATCGACGGCGGCAAGGGGCAGCTGTCGGCTGCGCTGGCCGCGATGCAGGAGCTCGATCTGCCGCGGGTGGCGGTGATCTCGCTCGCCAAGCGGATCGAGGAGGTGTTCGTGCCCGGCCGGTCAGCGCCGATCCTGCTCTCGCCCGAGTCGCCGGGGCTGCAGCTCCTGCAGCGGATCCGCGACGAGGCCCACCGCTTCGCGATCACCTTCCACCGCCAGCGGCGCGATGCCGCCGCGCGCGAATCGATGTTCGACCAGCTCGAGGGCGTCGGCCCGGCCCGCCGACGGAGCCTGCTGCAGCACTTCGGCTCCGCGGAGCGCGTGGTGTCGGCGACGCGCGAGGAGCTCGAGGGCGTGCCGGGTGTGCCGGCGAAGACCGCACGTTCGATCTATGCGCAGCTCCACCGCACCGGCGGTGCGTGAGGCAGTGACTACCCTTGCGGCCGTGCGCTGGATCGCTCTCGCAGCCCTCGTGGCGACGCTCGCCGGCTGCGGGAGCTCCTCGAAGGCCATCGTCACCACGGCGGCGACCACCACGGCCGCGGCGCCGAAGCCCGGGCCGGGGCAGGTGCTCTATCGGGCCGGCGACTGGGCCGTGGTCGTCTCGGGGGGATCTGCCCGCGCGCTCCACCTGAGCGGCGGCAAATGGCGGCCCGATACGAGCGGTCTCGTCAAGGTCACGATTCTCGGCCCGCACGGCGTCGCACCCGCCACACCGCAGATCGCCGCCGAGCTCGCTGCACACGCTCCGCTCGTAGAGAGCGCGCTCTGGGTGGACGGCACGGAGCTGCTCGAGAAGGGCGGCGGACTGACCCCGACCCGCGGGACGATCTACGGCGCGCCGAGCGCCCCGCTCGCCAAGGGCAAGCACACGGCGGTCGCGTACGCCCGCACCGCCGACCAAGGGACCGCGGTCGCCTGGTCGTTCCGCGTTCGCTGAGTGTCAGCGCCCGGCGTCGTCGTCCATGAACGGGTAGCGGTAGCTCGTCGGCGGCGTGAACGTCTCCTTGATCGAGCGCGGGCTGACCCAGCGGATCAGGTTCCACATCGAGCCCGCCTTGTCGTTCGTGCCGGAGGCCCTGGCACCGCCGAACGGCTGCTGGCCCACCACGGCGCCGGTCGGCTTGTCGTTGACGTAGAAGTTGCCGGCCGCGTAGCGGAGCTTCTGCTGTGCATCGGCTGCGGCCGCCCGGTCCTCCGAGAAGACTGCGCCGGTCAGGCCGTACGGCGCCGTCCGATCGACGAGGTCGAGCGTGTCGTCCCACTTGTTCTCGTCGTAGACGTACGTCGTGACCACCGGGCCGAACAGCTCTTCGCGCATCGTCCGGAAGCCGGGATCGGTTGTCTCGATCACCGTGGGCTCGACGAAGTACCCGCGTGAGTCGTCGTAGCCGCCGCCGACCACGAGGTCCGCCTCCGGGCTCGCCTTCGCCTCCTCGATCGCCTCTGCCTGAGTGCGGAACGACGCACCGTCGATCACGGCGCCCATGAAGTTCCCGAAGTCGGAGACGTCGCCCATCGTGATCGTGGCGACCTGCTCCTGCAGCCGTTCGCGCAGCTGCGGCCAGAGGTTGGACGGGGCGTAGACGCGCGACGAGGCCGAGCACTTCTGCCCCTGGTACTCGAACGAGCCGCGCACGATCGCAGTCGCGAGCGCATCGACGTCCGCGGACGGATGCGCGACGATGAAGTCCTTGCCTCCCGTCTCCCCGACGATGCGCGGGTAGTTGCGGAAGCGCTCCATGTTCGAGGCAACCGTCCGCCACATGCCGTTGAAGACCGAGGTCGAGCCCGTGAAGTGGATGCCGGCGAGCTGCGGGCTCGCGAGCGCGGCGTCGCCGATCGTCGGGCCGGAGCCGTAGACCAGGTTGATCACCCCGTCCGGCAGACCCGCCTCCTGGAAGAGGCGCATCAGGTAGTACGCGGAGAGCATCGCGGTGCCCGCCGGCTTCCAGACGATCGCGTTCCCCATCAGCGCCGGCGAGCTCGTCAGGTTCGCGGCGATCGCCGTGAAGTTGAACGGCGACACGGCGAAGACGAAGCCCTCGAGAGGGCGGTACTCCATCCGGTTCCAGAGGCCCGGCGACGAGATCGGCTGCTCCGCGTAGATCCGGGTCATGAACTCGACGTTGAACCGCAGGAAGTCGATCGACTCGCAGGCGGCGTCGATCTCCGCCTGGTGCGCCGTCTTCGACTGGCCCAACATGGTCGCCGCGTTCAGCGTGTCGCGCCAGGGGCCGGCCAGCAACTCGGCGGCGCGGAGCAGTACCGAGGCGCGCTCCTCCCACGGCCAGCGCGACCAGTCCGCCCACGCGGCGGCAGCGGCGTCGATCGCCAGTTGCACATGCTCCGCGGTGCCCTGGTGCACGTCGGCGAGCACGTGCTCCTTGTCGTGGGGCATGACGGACTGCTTGAGATCGCCGGTGGTGATGTCCTTGCCCCCGATCACGAGCGGGATCTCGATGCGCTCGCTCCGGATCTGCTCGACGCGCCGCTGCAGGCGCTCCCGCTCGGGGCTGCCCGGCGCGTAGTCGTTGATCGGTTCATTGCGGGGCTCGGGCGTACGGAAGATCGCATGAGTGCTCATGGCCCTAGATTACGGGGCGTGGGCCTCTCGCACGTCCTGTGGATCGGCGGGGGCCAGGGGAGCGGCAAATCGTCGATCGCCAAGGCGCTGTCGCGGCGGTTCGACCTTCAGCTCTACAACGTCGACCGCCGGACGTGGGTGCACGAGGCCCGCATGCCCGCCACCGAGTTCGGCTCGCTGACGCTGGACGAGCGCTGGGTCGATCCCGCGCCCGAGCGGATGCTGGACTGGTTCGTGACCACCTCGCGGCACCGGTTCCGTCTCGTGCTCGAGGATCTGCGCGAGCTCCCCGACACGCCGCTCGCGATCGTCGAAGGCCCGCAGCTGTTCCCGACCTCGGTCTCGGCCGTGCTGGTCGCGCCCGACCAGGCGCTCTTCCTGATCCCGGACCGGGCCGAGCAGGAGGCGCGCCTCCTCGCGCGCGGGCCGCTGCCCGGGACCTCCGACGGTGTGCGCGCCCGCGCGAACGCAACGGCTCGGGACCTCATGATCTCGGCCCGGTTCGCCCGGGAGGCGCGGGAGCTCAGGCTGACCGCCCTGACTGCCGACCGTCCCCTCGACGAGCTGATCGAGCTCGCCGCCGAGCACTTTCGTCCCGCGATCGAGCGCGGCCCGCGCGCGGCCGACCTGGCCGCGCTTCGCCGGTTCGAGAACGACGTGACCGCGAAGCAGGTTCGGCTCTACCTCGAGTCGCTCGCGCCGGTCACGCTGGCGGACGAGCCGCTCGCGTTCGCCTGCGAGTGTGGCGCCTCGGGCTGCGCCGACGAGATCGAGCTGACGCTCGCGGAGTACGAGGCGGTCAGCGCCGCAGGAGATAGGTCGCGGTTACGACGACCCACACCATGAAGCCGAGCGACGAGGCGAACACGGCGTCTCCGGCGAACGTCCAGCCCGCCGCGCCCTCGATCATCCCGACGCCGAGGACGGCGATCCCGCCCGCGACTCCGGCCCGCCCGAACCACCTCGGGATCTTGCGCGCGCGGAGGGCGGCCAGGGACGAGCTGACGATCACCGCTGCCGCGGCGGCCGACGACGGCGCCGCGAACCTCGGATCGGCGAGCAGCAGGGCCGTTCCCTGCAGCGTGATGAACGCCGCGCCGCCCATCACGACGACGCTGCCGAAGACGCCGTCGGGATCGAACCGGTCGACGAGGCTGCGGAGGCTCGCGAGGAACCAGAAATAGGAGAATGCGGCGGCCGTGAAGAGCGCCGAGACCGCGCCGCCGTGGCCGACGCCGAGCAGCAGCGCCGGCAGGGCGAGTGCCACGTAGAGGTAGCCGAGTGCCGGCAACTGCGCCCGCGTCACGCGGCGAAGCTACAACATCGGCCATGAAGCCGACGCTCGTGCAGTACGACGCGCCGGGCTGGGGCGTGGGGGAGGTCTGGCTCGACGAGGAGGGGCAGGTCTTCCACAGCGAGCTCCCCCGTCCGAAGCGGACACGTCCGGGGTCTGACCCCAGCCATGTCCTTGCGGGACGGCTGGTCGCGTACTTCGCCGGTGCGGCCGACGACTTCGCGGACGTGCCTCTTCGGCTGGACGCCGAGGGCTTCTACGCCGACTGCGCCCGCGCCCTGAGGACGGTCCCCCGCGGCGAGGTCGTGACCTACGGCGAGCTCGCCGCGCTCGCCGGCTACCCGGGCGCGGCCCGCGCCGCCGGCACGTTCTGCGCCCGCTGCGAGCTCGCCCCGTTCCTGGCCGTCCACCGGGTCGTGTCGGCGAACGGCGTCGGCAGCTGGGGCTCGCTCGGCGTGGAGTACAAGAAGCGGCTGTTGGAGCTCGAGCACGCCGCTCTCTGACGACCTCCGCGACGAGCTCGCGCAGATCGCCCCGGCCCGGCGCTGCTGCTGCCTGGCCGAGCTGTCCGCGCTCTTCCACGCCTCGGGAGCGTGGCACCTGCGCGGCGGGACGATCGCGGTCCACCTCGACCTGGTGGGATCGGCGATCGCGCGCCGTGCCTTTGCCCTCTTGCGCGATCTCGGCGTGAGGTCCGAGATCCGAACCTACTCGCGCCGGTCCTTCGAGCGGTCGACGAGGTACCAGCTGCACGTCGACGTCGACGATCGCGCCCTCGACGTGCTGCGCGAGGCCGGCGTGCTCTCCCCGTCGGGCGCACCGCTCGGCAGGCCGCCGAAGCGCGTCGTCGGACGCTCGTGCTGCCGGGGCGCCTACCTGCGCGGCGCGCTGCTGGGGGCCGGCTCCCTGTCCGGCCCGCGCGACCCGCATCTCGAACTGCGCGCGAGCGTGATCGAGGGAGCACGCTTCATCGCCGACGTCGCCGCGGGAGAGGACGTCCAGCTGAAGGTCGCGGAGCGGCGCACCCACGCCGTCGCCTATGCGAAGGGCCGCGAGGCGATCGCCGACGTGCTCGCGCTGGCCGGCGCCGGCGACACTGCATTGCGGCTGGAGGAGCACGCCGTCCTCGCAGCGCTTCGTGCCGACGCCAACCGGCTGGCGAACGCCGATGAGGCGAACCTGGTCCGCAGCGCGCGAGCCGCGCATCAACAGGTCGAGGCGATCAACGCCGTTGGAGTGGACGCGCTGCCGGCGGAGCTCGTCGAGATTGCCGAGCTGCGCCTTCGTCACCCCTCAGCCTCGCTGCGCGAGCTCGCCGCCAAGGCGCGTCCGCCGATCACGAAGGCGACGGCTCACCGGCGCCTGCGCGAGATCACGCGGCTCGCCGCAAACTGATGTTGTCCGACTTGCAACTGCTCTAGCGAATGGGGCGACCAGGGCCGCATACTCATCCCTTGGCGGGCCCGGGCTCGGCCGACGGTGGATACAGACCCCGTCCACCGCCACCGTTCGATCCCGGCGAACCGGAGGGAGGGGTCGTCCTCGGAACCTTCCCTCCGGCCCGCCAGATCGGCGCGCCGCTTGCCGCGACGCGGGCCGGGGCGACTCATATAGGTTTCTCTCTCGTGAGCCAGGCGAAGTTCGACGACCTGCGGGAACGGCTCGCCGAGATCTCGGACCTGTCGAAGACGGGTTCGCTGCTCGGCTGGGACCAGCAGGTGATGATGCCGCCCGGTGGGGCGGCGCTCCGCGCCGAGCAGCTCGCGACAATCGGTCGGATCGCCCACCAGAAATTCACGTCCGCCGAGGTCGGGAGCCTGATCGACGACCTGCGCGGCTGGGGTGAGGAGCGGGAGTACGACTCGTTCGAGGCGAGCCTCATCCGGGTGGTCGCCGGCGACTGGGAGAAGGCGAGCAAGGTGCCCTCGGAGCTGCGCGCGGAGATCTCGCGATCCGCCGCTCTCGCAAATCCCGTGTGGGTCGACGCGCGCAAGCGGAACGACTTCGCGACGTTTCTGCCGGTGCTGCGCAAGAACCTCGACCTGCGGAAGCGCTACATCGACTGCTTTGAGGTGGGCGACGAGCCGTACGACGTCGTTCTCGACGACTACGAGCGCGGCATGAAGACGAAGGAGGTGCGCGGGCTCTTCGACTACCTCAAGGAGCACCAGGCGCCGCTCGTGAAGGAGGTTGCGGACCGGGGTGGGAACGAGCCCCACGATCACAACTTCGCGATCGACCCGCAGAAGGTGTTCGAGCGCGAGGTTCTCCACAACTTCGGTTTCAGCGACGATGCCTGGCGCCTCGATCCGACCGTGCATCCGTTCGCATCCGGCACCGGTATGACCGACATTCGCATCACGACCCGCTACTTCCACGAGCACCTCGGCGGTCTCTTCGGGACCATGCACGAGTTCGGGCACGGGCTGTACGAGCACCAGGTCGACCCGGCCCTCGAACGGTCACCGCTCGCGCGCGGCGTCTCGCTCGGCATGCACGAATCGCAGAGCCGGATGTGGGAGAACCTCGTCGGCCGGTCACTGCCGTTCTGGCGCCACTACTTCCCGCGGCTGCAGGAGCTCTTTCCGGAGGAGCTCGGCACCTACGACCACGAGCGCTGGTACCGCGAGGTGAACGCGGTCGAGCCGTCGCTGATCCGCGTAGAGGCCGACGAGGCGACCTACAACCTGCACATCATCCTTCGCTTCGAGCTCGAGCAGGCCATGCTTGCCGACGAGTTCCCCCTCGAGCAGCTCCCCGAGGAGTGGAACCGGCGGATGTGGGAGTACCTCGGGATCGAGGTGCCGAACGACACCCTCGGCGTCCTGCAGGACGTGCACTGGTCGGGCGGCTCGGTCGGCTACTTCCCGACCTACGCCCTCGGCAACCTGATCTCCGCCCAGATCTGGGAGAAGGTGACGGCCGACCTCCCCGACCTGTACGACGGGTTCGAGCAGGGCGAGTTCGGGCCGCTTCGCGATTGGCTGCGGGAACATCTGCACCGCTACGGCCGGAAGTTCACGCCGGGCGAGACGCTCGAGCGTGCGGTCGGCACGTCGAAGATCGATCCGGAGCCGTACGTGCGCTACCTGCGCGAGAAGCTCGCGGCGATTTACGGAATCACTGCCACCGCTGCTTGAGTAGAGTCGCCGGCATGGCGAAAACACGCGTAGGGATCAATGGATTCGGCCGGATCGGCCGTAACTTCTTTCGCGCCACGCTCGAGCGTGGCGGCGATTTCGAGATCGTTGCCTTCAACGACCTGGGTGATGTTCCGACGATGGCTCACCTCCTGCGCCACGATTCGGTGCTGGGGCCGTTCCACGGCGAGGTGAAGGCGGAGAGCGGCTCGCTCGTCGTCGACGGCAAGGAACTGAAGGGCCTCGCCGAGCGGGATCCGGCGAATCTGCCGTGGGGCGACCTGGGCGTCGACGTGGTGATCGAGTCGACCGGGTTCTTCACCGACCGGGCCTCGGCCCAGAAGCATCTCGATGCGGGCGCGAAGAAAGTGATCATCTCCGCCCCTGCAACCGACCCGGACGTCACGCTCGTCCTCGGCGTCAACGACGACGCGTACGACGCGGAACGCCACTCGATCATCTCCAACGCGTCGTGCACAACCAACTGCGTCGCACCGATGGCCAAGGTCCTCGACGAGAGCTTCGGCATCGAGCGCGGCTACATGACGACCATCCACGCCTACACCAACGACCAGCAGGTGCTCGACCTCCCGCACCGGGACCTCCGCCGCGCGCATGCAGCCGCGATCAACCTGATCCCGACCACGACCGGCGCGGCGCGCGCGATCGGGCTCGTGCTCCCTCACCTGAAGGGGAAGGTCGACGGCATCTCCGTTCGCGCACCGGTCGCAACCGGCTCGATCACCGACTTCGTCGTCGAGCTTCGCGCAGAGGTGACCGTCGACACGGTCAACGCCGCATTCGCGGCCGCCGCCGAGAGCGGACCGCTCGCGCCCTATCTCGCGTACTCCAGCGAGCCGCTCGTCTCGACGGCAATCGTCCATTCGCCCGCGTCGTGCACGTTCGACAGCGACCTCACGATGACGAACGGGACCTCTGCGAAGGTCTTCGGGTGGTACGACAACGAGTGGGGCTACTCGTGCCGGCTCGTCGATCTCGTATCGAAGGTCCTGTGAGCCTGTGAGCCTGCCGCGGTCCGTCGAGATTGCCGACGTCCAGGGCAAGGTCGTCCTCGTCCGCGCGGACCTCAACGTCCCGCTCGACGGCAGCAAGGTCGCCGACGACACGCGCATCCGCGCGTCCCTGCCCACGCTCCGCCTGCTGCTCGACCGTGGTGCTGCGGAGGTGCGCGTGTGCTCGCACCTCGGGCGGCCGAAGACCGAGGAAGACCACGCGAAGTTCTCGATGGAGCCTGTACGAGACCGGCTCGCAGAGCTGCTCGGCGACGACCGGGTGCGCGTGCTCGAGAACACGCGCTTCAACGCGGGGGAGACGAAGAACGACGAGGGATTCGCGCGGGAGCTCGCCGAAGGGTGCGACCTCTACGTGAACGACGCCTTCGGTTCGGCCCACCGGGCGCATTCGTCGACCGTCGGGGTGGCGCAGCTGCTGCCTGCCTACGCGGGGCTGCTGCTGCTCGCCGAGCTCGAGCACCTCGGCGCGCTGCTGGGCGACGTCGAGCGTCCGTTCGTGATCGTCTCGGGCGGCGCCAAGGTCGAGGACAAGATCGCGGTGCTGGAGAACCTCGGCGGCCGCGCCGACGCAGTCCTGATCGGCGGGAAGATGGCCGAGGACGTCCGTGCCGAGAACCCGTTCTCGTTCGACGCGATCCTCCCGCACGACGTGGTGGCTGCGTCCGCGTTCGCCGAGGACGCAGAGACCCGGGTGACTCCGTTCGCGTCCCTGCCCGAGGGCTGGCTCGGCCTCGACATCGGCCCGGCGACACGCGAGGACTTCGCACGGCGCATCACCGGCGCCCGGACCGTGTTCTGGAACGGTCCGATGGGCGTGTTCGAATGGCCGAGCTTCGCCGCCGGCACGTTCGCGATCGCGTTGGCGCTCGCCGAGTGCGACGGTTTCACCGTCGTCGGGGGCGGCGACTCGGTGCGTGCCGTGCACGACGCGGGCGTCGCCGACCGGATCTCGTGGATCTCCACCGGAGGCGGTGCCTCGCTCGAGCTGCTCGAAGGGAAAGAGCTGCCGGGCGTGGCGGCGATCCCGGCCTGATGCTGATCGCCGGCAACTGGAAGATGTTCAAGGGCCCGGAGGCGGCCGGCGAGTTCTGCCGCGCCCTGCGGGGCGCGGACCTGCCGGACGACGTCGATGTCGTCGTGGCGCCGCCGTTCGTCTCGCTGGCGGCCTCGGTGCAGGCGCTCGCCGGCACGGAGATCGGCGTGTTCGCGCAGAACTGCCACTGGGAGAGAGAGGGGGCGTTCACCGGCGAGGTCTCTGCGCCGATGCTCCTCGAGCTCGGCGCCTACGGCACGATCGTCGGCCACTCGGAACGGCGCCAGTACTTCGGCGAGACCGACGAGACCGTCGCCCTCCGCTGCCGTGCGGCGCTGGACGGCGGCCTGAACGTGATCGCGTGCGTGGGTGAGACCCTGGCCGAGCGCGAAGCGGGCCAGACCGACGAGGTGCTTCGCCGCCAGGTCGGCGTGCTCGAGGCCGACGACAACCTGGTGATCGCCTACGAGCCGATCTGGGCGATCGGCACCGGGAAGACCGCGACTCCGGAGATGGCTCAGCAGGCGCACGAGACGATCAAGGCCCTGCTCGACCTGCCGGTGCTCTACGGCGGGTCGGTCAAGCCGGAGAACGCCGCGGAGCTGCTCTCACAGGGCGCAGTCGACGGTGCACTGGTCGGCGGCGCCTCCCTCGACCTCGATTCCTTCACCGCGTTGTGCCGGACCGCGTCCCACTCGTAACGCTCGTCATCCTGGACGGCTGGGGCTGCGCCCCGGCGGGGCCCGGCAACGCCGTCGAGCTGGCCGAGACGCCGGTGTTCGACCGGCTGTGGCGCGAGTACCCGCACACGACGATCGAGGCCTCCGGCGAGGCTGCCGGCCTGCCGCCCGGTCAGATGGGGAACAGCGAGGTGGGCCACCTGACCATCGGGTCGGGGCGCCGGCTGTACCAGGATCTGATGCGCGTCAACAAGTCGATCGAGGACGGCTCGTTCTACGAGAACCCGGTCCTCCGGGCGGCGTTCGAGCGAGGGAAGCGCGTGCACCTGCTCGGCCTCGTCTCCCACGGCGGCGTCCACTCGCACATCGAGCACGTGCAGGCGCTGCTTCGGTTTGCGCCTGAGAAGACGTGGCTGCACGCCTTCACCGACGGCCGCGACGTCTCGCCGCATGCGGCGCTCGCAGATCTCACGGAGCTCCCGCAGGACCGGATCGCGACGATCGTCGGCCGCTACTACGCGATGGACCGCGATCAGCGCTGGGAGCGCACGCAGCTGGCCTATGACGCGATCACGCACGGGGACGGCACCCAGGCCACGGACGTGAGCGCAGCGGTGCAGGCGAGCTACGACGCCGGGATCACCGACGAGTTCATCGAGCCGATCGTGCTCGCCGGGACGCCGCGCCTCGAGGCCGGCGACACGGCGATCTTCTTCAACTTCCGCCCGGACCGCGGGCGCCAGCTGACGCGGATGCTCCTCGACAACGGCTTCGACGTGACGACGATGACCCGCTACTCGTCCGATCTCCCGACCCCGATCGTGTTCGAGGAGCAGGACGTGCCGAACACCGTGGCCGAGGTCCTGTCCGCCCAGGGGCTGAAGCAGCTCCACGTCGCGGAGACCGAGAAGTACGCCCACGTCACCTACTTCTTCAACGGGGGCCGGGAGGACGGCTGGCCGGGAGAAGAACGCGTTCTCGTCCCGAGCCCACGCGATGTGCCGAGCTACGACCACAAGCCCGAGATGTCCGCCGACGGGGTCGCCGACGCCGTCGTGGAGCAGATCGGAGACGGCTTCGCCTTCTGCGTCGTGAACTTCGCGAATCCGGACATGGTCGGCCACACCGGCGTCATTCCCGCGGTCGTCCAGGCGGTCGAGACGGCGGACCGCTGCCTCGGGCGGGTCGTCGACCGGGTCACGGAGCTCGGCGGCGTCTGCCTGATCACGGCCGACCACGGGAACGCCGAGAGGATGTTCGAGGAAGACGGGAAGAGCCCGCACACGGCTCATACCACCAATCCGGTGCCGCTGATCGTCACCGTGCCGGGCGCCACCCTCAGGGCCGGAGGCGAGATCGCCGACCTGATCCCGACGGCCCTGGAGCTCCTGGGTCTGGAGCGACCGGCGGAGATGTCGGGCCGGTCACTCGTAAATCGTAGGTAAGGGCGAGAAAACAGCCGGAAACGCGGATATACTTCGAGCCACTTGTCGCTACCCCAGCCTGATCTGGCGATCCTGCGGAAGGCCCAGCGCGGCGATGAGCGTGCGTTTGCCATCATCGTGAACGCCTACGAGACCCCGGTCTACAACTACGTTCTCCGCCTGACGAACGGCGACAAGTCCCTGGCCGAGGATCTGACGCAGGAGGTGTTCCTGCGTGTCTTCCAGGGGCTGCCGCGCTTCTCGCTGCGGTGCAAGTTCACTACGTGGCTCTTCCAGGTGACCAAGAACCGGGTGCTCGACGAGCTGCGCGCGAAGGAACGGCGGCCGCTCTCGCCCGTGAATCTCGACGACGCGCCGCAGCTCGAGGCGGTCGACCAGCCCGCCGAACAGGCAGAGGTGATCGACGCGCTCTGGCGCACGATCGACGACCTGCCCGTCGACCTGAAGATGGCGCTGCTCCTGCGCGACGTCGTCGGCCTCTCCTACAACGAGATCGCCGACTCCCTCGAGGTCACGCTCGCCACCGTCAAGTGGCGGATCTTCAAGGCTCGGGAAGACGTTCAGGTGGCGCTGGCCCGCGAAGGGTTCACCTTCGGCGTCGCCACGGACGCCGGCGTCGTCACCGGTTAGCCAAAACGATCGCCGTGCCCGCTCTAGATCCCGTGCGCGAGCCGGGACGCGAGCACGTCGGGGAGCCCGCGCTCGCGGATCGCGGCCTGCGTCAACTCGATCGGGTACGGGACGCGCCGGAACCCCGCCTGCCGGGTCGAGTCGTCGAGCAGCAGCCAGGCGGCGCGCGGGTCGCCGTCGCGTGGCTGGCCGACCGACCCTGGATTCAGCAGCCAGCGATTGGCGCCCAGGTCGAGCTCGGTGCCTGCGGGCGCCAGGCCTCCCGACAGCTCGGTCTCGTCCCAGCCGAGCCCGAGCGCGACGTGGCTGTGACCGACGAGCACGACAGGCGCGGTCGTCTCGAGGATGCTGATCAGCGCCACCTGCTCGCTCAGCACGTAGTCCCAGACCGGGTCCCGGGGGCTGCCGTGGAAGAGCTCGAAGCCCTTGCGCTCCGCCGAGGGCCGGAGCCCGCGCAGCCATTGCGCCTGAGTCTCTCCCAGCTCCTCGGTCGTCCAGCGGGCTGCGGCGCCCGCGTCGCCGGTGAAGTCCATGATGTCGATCGTCCCGACGACCGCCAGATCGTGGTTTCCGCACAGCGAGAGCGCGGCGCGGCTCTGCACGAGGTCGACGCATTCGTTCGGGTGGGGCCCGTAGCCCACGATGTCGCCCAGGCACCAGAGCTCGTCGGGCGCCTCGCGGTCCACGTCGGCGAGCACCGCTTCGAGCGCCGGAAGATTGGAGTGGATGTCTGAGATGACGCCGATGCGCATTGGGAGGGCTGCCACGCTAGCCGTCGGGGCGCTCGTGTGGTGCGGGGGAGCGTGGCTCCTCTGGCGGACGAGCGTACCGTCGCTCCACCTCTCCGGCCTCGATCAGAACCGGTTCTTCAGCGCCCACGCGCTCGCCCGCTCGCGCAGCTACTCGAGAGGCGAGGAGACGCTCTGGCTGCTCTCGACGGCCGCGATGCTCGTCGCGCTCGGCGTGCTCGTCTGGCGGCTGCCCCGCTCGATCCGGCAGATGGGCCTCGGCGCGATCGGGAGCGCCGTCGTCGCCGGCATGGTGCTGCTCGTCACCCTCTGGTTCGTGTCGCTGCCGTTCAGCTTCGCCGACCTGTGGTGGCAGCATCACTGGGGGCTCGGGCCGTTCGACGTCGCCGCATGGCTGGCCGCCCAGTGGTCGACGCTGGCGCCGGAGGCGGTCTCGGCGATGGCGACGATCGTGCTGCTGGTGGGGCTTGCGCACCGCTATCGCCTCTGGTGGCTGATCGCGTGGCCGGTGATCGTCGGGATCGCCGTGCTCTTCGCCTTCGTCTCCGGCTGGCTCGGCGCTGCCGGCGCCCGGCCGCTCGCCAGCCCGCAGCTGCGGGCCGACGTGGTGCGGATCGAGACCGCCGAGCACGTCAGCGGGACGCCGGTGCGCGTCGAGGACGTCTCGTCGTGGACGAACCAGGCCAACGCGTTCACGGTCGGGTTCGGGCCGGCCACGCACGTGATCGTCTGGAACACGCTGCTCGACGGCCGCTTCTCGCGGGGAGAGGTCGATGTCGTCCTCGCCCATGAGCTCGGTCACGTGCGCAGCCGCCACGTCCTGAAGGCGCTGGGCTGGACCGCGCTGCTCGTGCTGCCGACGCTGTGGCTCGTCGCGCTCATCACCAGGCGCCGCGGCGGCGTCGGCGACCCGGCCAATCTCCCGCTCGTGATCCTCACGCTGACGGTGCTCGCGCTCCTCACTGCACCGGTTCAGAACGTCGTCTCGCGGCGCTACGAGGCCGAGGCGGACTGGCGCGCGCTGAACGCGACGCACGACCCGGCGTCGGCCCGCAAGCTCTTCGAGAGCTTCGAGCAGACGAGCCTCGAGGAGCCGAGCCCGCCGCTGTGGGACTACCTGTGGCTCGAGAACCACCCGACGCTGATGCAGCGCATCGCGATGACGGAGCAATGGAAGCGCTAGGGCTACGAGTGGTCGTCGGTCTCGGGCAGGTCGTGAATGCCCTTGACCGTCGTGTACTTCGAGTAGGCGTCCTGCATCGCCGCGAGCAGTTCCCGCATGAACTGCTGCGACATGTTCACGCGTGAGACGACGACGCCGGGAACGTCTCCTTCCTCGACCTCGTGATCGATGCGGGCGAACGTGAGGGTGAACTCGTAGTCCGAGAACGTGATGTTCGCGAAGTTCGCGTAGACACCCGCGAGGTTCGCCGGATCCATATGGATGTTGAGCTGGCGCTCGGGGCTGTCGTCCATCTGCCTCGACGATACTAGAGCGACGTGGAGGGTTTCAGCCGGCGAGAAGTGATCGTCCTCCTGGGCTCGGTGGTCGCCGTGTTCGTCGGCGGCACGATCGGGTTCATGCTGATCCTGCACGAGGCCTGGCATTCCGCTCTCTATCGCACGGTCATGACCGCGTCGCTGACCGGGCTCGATTCGGCGCCGAGGGGGCCCGGCGCCGAGGCGCTGACGATCGCATTGGTGTTCGCCGGGGTGGCTATCTTTGGGTACTTCGCCGCACAGATCTTCGATTCGGTGGCCCACAGGCTCCTGGGCGGCGCCTGGAAGGAGAAGAAACGACGCAAGATGATCGACGAGCTCCGTGATCACATCATCGTCTGCGGCTACGGGCGCGTCGGGCGGCGCGCGGCCGAGGAGCTGCGCCACGCCGGCGTGCCCTACCTCGTGCTCGACTTCAGCTCCGACGCGACCGCCGCGGCGGCGGAGATCGGAGACCTCTTCATCCAGGGCAGCGGGGCCGAGGACGAGGATCTCGTTCGCGCCGGGATCGACCGCGCGCGCGGGATCCTGGTCGCCTCGGACGACGACGGCGACAACATGTACATCACGCTCTCGGCCAAGTCGCGCCGGCCGGACATGACGGTGATCGCGCGCGCCTCGACCGAGGAGGCCGAGCGCAAGCTACGGCTCGCCGGAGCCGACCGGGTCGTCACGCCCTACGCGACGGCCGGCCGCGTGATGGCGCAGCTGATGGTCAAACCGCAGGTCGCGTCGTTTCTGAACAGCCTCACGTCGAGCGACCAGCCGGGAATGAGCTTCGAGGAGATCGAGGTGAAGTCAAGCTGTGGGGCGGTGGGCCTGACGATCGGCGAGCTCGACGTGGCCGCACGGACCGGCGCGAACATCGTCGCGGTCCGCAAGCACGGGGGCCGCCTCGAGGTGCGGCCGACGAAGGACACGCTGCTCGAGGAGGCCGACGTGATCGTCGGCGTCGGCTCGCCCGAGGAGATCAGGGAGCTCGAGCGGATGTTCGAGCCGCGGGAAGTCGTTGCCTAGCGCCGTCGAGCGCCTCGCTGCGCGCATCGGCGAGGCGCTGGGCGAGCAGATCGAGCTCGAGCGGCCGAAGGACCCGTCCCACGGAGACTTCGCGACGAACGTCGCCCTGCGCTCCGCCAAGACCGTCGGCCGGCCGCCGCGCGACCTCGCACAGGAGTATGCCGAGCAGATCGCGGCGCTCGACGAGGTCGCCTCCGCGGAGGTGGCCGGGCCTGGGTTCATCAACATCCGAGTCGGCGACGCCTTCTTCCTCACTGCGCTGGCGGAGATCGGGGAGGGGTACGGAGGGGGCTGGGCCGACCCGGCCGAGCGCATCCAGGTGGAGATGGTCTCGGCGAACCCGACAGGGCCGATCCTCGTCTCGCATGCCCGAAACGGCGCCTACGGCGACAGCGTTGCGCGGCTGCTCGCGTACGGCGGCCACGAGGTGTCGCGCGAGTACTACTACAACGACGCGGGCGCGCAGATGGACCGGTTCCGCGATTCGATCGCCGCCCTCCGGCGCGGCGAGCCGGTGCCCGAGGATGGGTATCGCGGCGCCTACGTCGAGGAGCTCGCTCGGGCGGAGGGCGACCCGGTGCCGAAGATGCTCGCGTCGATCGAGCACACCCTGGAGCGGTTCCGCATCCATTTCGACAGCTGGGCCCTGCAGAGCGAGCTCGAGCAGCGCCTCGCCGAGCTCCTGCCGAAGCTCGACACCTACGAGAAGGACGGCGCGCTCTGGGCACGTTCGTCGGCCTATGGCGACGAGCAGGACTGGGTGCTGATCCGGTCGGACGAGAGAGGGGGAGCGCCGACCTATCGCGCCGCGGACGTCGCGTACCTCGTCGACAAGCTGGAACGCGGCCTCGACCGCGCGATCTACGTGCTCGGCGCCGACCACCATGCGACGGCGCGCTGGTACGCGGCGATCGCCCGGATGCTCGGGCTCGACGCCGACCGGGTCGAGGTGCTGCTCTACCAGTTCGTGCACCTCACCCGCGGCGGCGCGTCGACGAAGGCCTCGAAGCGCGCCGGCAACGTCGTCTTCCTGGACGACGTGATGGACGAGATCGGCGTCGACGCGGCCCGTTGGTACCTCGTCAACCGCGGTCCCGACCAGACGATCGAGATCGACCTGGATCTCGCCGCAGAGAAGTCGCAGAAGAATCCCGTCTACTACGTGCAGTACGCCCATGCGCGCATCGCGGCGATCCTCCGGAACGCGGAGGCAGCCGAGCTCGGCGGCCCGCCGCCGGGCCTGCTCGCCGCCGAGGAGAAGGAGCTGATCAAGCGCCTGACGGACTTCCCCCTGACGGTGCGCGAGGCGGCCGAGCGGCGTGGGCCGCAGCTCCTGCCGTCGTACGCGATCCGGCTGGCCGACGACTTCCACCGCTTCTACCACGAGTGCCGCGTGCTCGGCGACCCGGCGCAGTCGTTCCGCCTCGGCCTGTGCCGCGCAACGCAGCAGGTGATCGCGCGTACCCTCGACCTCGTCGGCGTCGAGGCGCCGGACCGGATGTAGCCGCAATCTGATTCCGCCGCAGGCGGAACCAGATTGCCGGGTGAAACGTGCGAATCTGGTTCGGCTGTGCCGAATCAGATTCGGGGAGCCTCCAGGTAGATCCGGCGGACGATCTCCTCGATGTCGGGCTCCGCGATCTGCAGGTCGACGAGCCGCGTCGTCGCGGCGACCTGCGCGGTCAGCTCTGCCGCGGAGCCGCGAAAGCGCAGCCACTGCCGTGGGCCGTCGACCTTCTCGACGCGCGCTCCGTCGAGCTCGAGCGGCGGCGCCGGCTCCTCGAGGTCGACGATCAGCGTGCGCTCGGCTCCGTAGCGCTCCTTCAGGTCGGCGATGCGCCCGTCCCAGATCAGCCGGCCGTGGTCGATGACGAGGAGCCGGTTGCAGAGCCGCTCGATGTCGCCGAGGTCGTGGGTCGTCAACAGCACGGTGACGCCCTCGTCCCGGTTGACCTCGACGAGGAAGTCGCGGACGCGCTGCTTGGCGACGACGTCGAGGCCGATGGTCGGCTCGTCGAGGAAAAGCAGCTCGGGGCCGTGCAGCATCGCCGCAGTCAGCTCGCCGCGGATGCGCTGCCCGAGCGAGAGCTGGCGAACAGGCGTCTGCAGGAAGGGATCGAGGTCGAGCACGTCGCGGAAGCGGGCGAGGCTCGCGCGATAGCGGTCCGCCGGGACCTTGTAGATGTGGCGCAGCAGATCGAACGAATCCTGCAACGGCAGGTCCCACCAGAGCTGGACACGCTGGCCGAACATCGCGCCGATCTTCCGGGCGAGCTCGACGCGCCGGTGCGAAGGATCGAGACCGGCCACCGACACGCGGCCCGACGAGGGAACGAGGATACCGGTGAGCATCTTGATCGTGGTCGACTTGCCGGCGCCGTTCGGTCCGAGGTAGCCGAGCAGCTCGCCGCGTTCCACCCGAAAGGAGATCTCGTTCACCGCCTCGACGACGTGCCGCTCGCGGCGCAAGCGCCCGCGCCGGACGACGAAGCGCTTGCTGAGCTGCTCGACCTCGATCATCCGCCGGCACTCCGGTAGTGGCGCACCGCGAACCGCCACGTGAAGCCGGCGACGCACGCCGTTGCCAGCGCCACGACCGGGGAGAAGAACTCGACGAAGCGGGGAAGGCCGAGGGGGTCGGGCTTGTCGAGCACGTAGAGCGCCGGGAAATAGCAGACGAATGCCAGCGGGACGAAGTAGGCGAGAAACCGGCGGAGCCACAGCCCGAGGATGTCGATCGGGTACTGCGTCATGAAGTTGCCTCCGTAGGTGAACGCGTTCGAGAACTCACCTCCGTCGGTGGTCCAGAACGCAAGGCACCCGCCGACGACCCACACCGAGCTGAAGATGACGATGGCGGCCGGGACCATGAGGATCAGCATCGCGACGCGGCCCGGATCCCAGTCGACGTGGAGCGAGCCGGTCACCCAGACGAGCACGACTGCGCCCTGTACAGCCTTGCCGAGCCTGCGCAGCTGGAAGTCCGAGCCGATCACCTGGAACAACGTGCTGCGCGGCCGGACGAGGAGGATGTCGAAGTTGCCGTCGCGGATCTTCTGCGGGAACTGGTCGAGATGCCCGATCAGCAGGTCGGTGAGCGCGAAGGAGATCGACGAGAACGCGTAGAGGAACGCAACCTCGTGCACGGTCCACGTTCCGAGCTGCGTGACGTTGTGGAAGATCACCAGCACGGCGAGGAAGTCGATGAACGAGATCAGGAAGTTGCCGGCGAGGTCGAGCACGAACGACACGCGGTACTGGAACTGCGACCGGATCTGAGCGCCGACGAGCCGCCGCCAGAGGAGGACCGGCTCAACCACCCTGCACCACCAGCTTCTGCCGTCCGGCCCGCAGCGTCAGCCGCCCGAGGCCGAGGAAGACGAGCGCCCAGAACGCCTGCAGCGCAAGGACGCCGGCGAGGGCAACGCCGTGGTGCTTGCCCAGCCAGATGTCGATCGGCGTCTGCATGATCGCCGCGAACGGCAGCGCATGGGCGAGCGTGCGCAGCCAGTCGGGGAAGAACGCGAGGGGCAGCACCATTCCCGAGAAGAACAGCGACACCGTGAGCGAGACCATCATCACGCCGCGCACGTCGATGAACCAGAACGCGGACGAGTTGTAGAGGAACCGGAACCCGAGGCTGACGACGACGGCCAGCGCGACGCTGAGCACGAACGCGAGCGCGTCGGGCACAGTCGGGTAGTGGAGGCTGAAGACGCACGCGCCGATCACGAACGGCAGGACGCCGCGGAAGATGAAGTGGTAGGGCGCCCGCCCGATGTCGTAGGCGAGCCAGTACCGCTGCGGGTCGAGCGGCCGGGAGAGATCGGTGGCGATCGAGCCGTCCCGGATGCGCAGGGCGAGCTCCTGCCAGCCGAACATGTAGACGGTCATCAGCAGCGCCTGAGCCAGCCAGACGTACGTCAGGGTGTCGCGCGTGTCGTACCCGCCGACGTCGCTCCGGTGCTCGTAGACCGCCAGCAGGATGTAGGCCTGGATGAAGCCGAACACGGTGTTCGTGAAGATCCCTGCGGCCGTCGCCCAGGGGTAGGCCGCATAACGGCGCCAGCCTCGCTTCGCGATCTCCCAGTCGAGTCTCACCGCATCACTCTAGGATCCCGGGTCGATGGGCACCCCACGGCCGGATCGCAACCTCGCGCTCGAGCTCGTTCGGGTCACGGAGGCCGCGGCGATGGGCGCCGGGCGCTGGGTCGGCCGCGGCGACAAGCTGGCGGCCGATCAGGCGGCGGTCGACGCAATGAGGGCGATGCTCGACACCGTCGTGATGGACGGCGTCGTCGTGATCGGCGAGGGCGAGAAGGACGAGGCGCCGATGCTCTTCAACGGCGAGGAGGTGGGCCAGGGCGAGGGCCCGCAGGTCGACGTCGCCGTCGACCCGCTCGAGGGCACCCGCCTGACGGCGCTCGGCCAGCCGAACGCCATCGCCGTGATCGCGGTCGCCGAGCGCGGCTCGATGTTCTTCCCGGGTGCTGCGGTCTACATGGAGAAGATCGCGGCGGGAGCCGACTCGGTCGATGTGATCGACATCAACGCGACTCCGGCCGAGAACGTTCAGGCGGTCGCGAAGGCCAAGGGTCGGCGGGTGACCGACATCCGCGTCGTCGTGCTCGAACGCGACCGGCACGAGACGCTGATCGGCGAGCTGCGCGAGGCGGGCGCGCGCGTGAACCTGATTCGCGACGGCGACGTCGCCCCGGCGATCGCCGCGGCCCGTCCCGAGACCGGGGTCGACCTGCTCTACGGGATCGGCGGCACCCCGGAGGGGGTCATCTCGGCGGCCGCGCTCAAATGTGTCGGCGGCGGGATCCAGGGCAAGCTCTGGCCGCGGACGGAGGAGGAGCGCCGGTCGCTCGTCGAGGCGGGCTACGACCTCGACCGGGTGCTCGTGACGGACGACCTCGTCGCGAGCGACGACGTTTTCGTCGCTGCAACGGGCGTCACGACCGGCGCCCTGCTGCGTGGCGTGCGCTACGTCAACGACGGGGCGATCACGGACTCCCTCGTCATGCGCTCCCGTTCCGGGACCGTGCGGCGGATCGAGGCGCGCCACAAGCTCAGCAAGCTCCGCCACTTCACCGGTAGGGAGTACTGACCGGAGGCCGGCGCTCCGGCCCTACAATTCACGGCGTCGATACTGCTGCAGACGGAGAGGATGACCATGGCTGTCGCCACACACGAGGGAATCGAACACATCGAGGAGTTGCTTGGCGACGAGGCAGAGTCCTTGCTGGGCCACACCTGCCAGACGATCGACAAGGACCTCCTGCACCTGCCGGGGCCGGACTTCGTCGACCGGGTCTTCGCTCTCAACGACCGGCCGAACCAGGTGCTGCGCAACCTCGAGTCGATGTACGCGCACGGGCGGCTGGCAGGCACGGGCTACCTCAGCATCCTGCCCGTCGACCAGGGCATCGAGCACAGTGCCGGCGCGAGCTTCGCGCCGAACCCGGCCTACTTCGATCCCGAGAAGATCGTGGAGCTCGCGGTCGAGGGCGGCTGCAACGCCGTCGCCTCGACGATCGGGGTGCTCGGCGCGGTCTCGCGCCGCTGGGCGCACAAGATCCCGTTCATCGTCAAGCTCAACCACAACGAGCTCCTGACGTACCCGAACGAGTACGACCAGACGATGTTCGGCAGCGCGCGCCAGGCGTGGGAGATGGGCGCCGCCGCCGTCGGGGCGACGATCTACTTCGGCAGCGAGCAGAGCCGGAGGCAGCTGGTCGAGGTGAGCGAGGCGTTCGAGGAGGCGCACCAGCTCGGGATGTTCACCGTGCTCTGGTGCTACCTGCGGAACTCCGCGTACAAGCACGACGGGGTCGACTACAGCCTGGCCGCCGACCTGACCGGTCAGGCGAACCATCTCGGTGTGACGATCGAGGCCGACATCATCAAGCAGAAGCTGCCCGAGGTGAACAACGGCTACGGTGCGCTCTCGACGGACGACGCGAAGTACGGGCAGACGAGCCCGAAGGTCTACTCGGAGCTGACGACCGATCACCCGATCGACCTGACGCGCTACCAGGTGGCGAATTGCTACATGGGCCGCGCACCGCTGATCAACAGCGGCGGCGCCTCCTCGGGCGAGAGCGATCTCGCCGAGGCGGTTCGGACCGCGGTGATCAACAAGCGCGCCGGGGGCGTCGGCCTGATCAGCGGCCGCAAGGCCTTCCAGCGCCCGACCGCCGACGGCATCGAGCTCCTGAACGCGATCCAGGATGTCTATCTGGCGGCCGGGATCACGGTCGCCTGAAAACGCGCGCGGGTACAATCGGCCCCGACCCGCGGGCGTAGCTCAGTTGGTAGAGCATCAGCTTCCCAAGCTGAGGGTCGAGGGTTCGAGCCCCTTCGCCCGCTTGGCTCTGCAGCTGGAGAAACGGCCCCTCGAACGGGGCCGTTTCCTCGTTTGGAACCAAACATGCCGACGAGGTAGGTGGGGGAGAGTTTCTCCGGCAGTAGTTCCTTCGAGGACTACAGGATGAGGTTGTAACAAACGGGCGCTACTCGATCTCAGGCCCCATTGGCAACCGGGTCTGCAACGAGTAGGTTCGTTTCGTATCCGGGACGGGGTGGCGCGGGCGGGCTGCGTGACCGTTGCCGGGGAAAGGGGTTCAGCCGGTGTCTCCAGATCAGAGGAGAGCGCGGTGGTTCGGTGTCCTCTACCTCATCACGTTCGCCACGTCGATCCCTGCGCTCCTGCTCTATGAGCCTGCGCTCCGCCACCCGGTCGCGTTCGCCGCAGGCTCCGGAAACGTCAACAAGATCTACCTCGGCGCTCTGTTGGAACTGCTGCTGATCGTCTCCAACATCGGCACGGCCGTCGTGATCGTCCCAATCATGAGGCGACAGTTCGAGGAGCTGTCGATCGGCTATGTGATGGCGAGAACCTTCGAGTGCACGTTCATCCTCGTCGGCATCGTCGCGATGCTCGGGATCGCCACCTTGCAGCAACAGACAGCAGGCACCGCCGAGGCGACGGTCGCATACACCCTCGCCGCGATCAAAGACTGGACGTTCCTGCTAGGGCCAGGGTGGGTCGTCGGCCTGGGGAACGGGCTGATCCTCGGCTACATGATGTACCGCACGCAACTCGTGCCGCGACCATGGACATGGCTCGGGCTCATCGGCGGCCCGCTGATTCTCATCTCCGGGACAGCCATCCTGTTCGCCGGTGACCACCCGAGCAGCCGTCTGCACTCGTTCCAGGGCCTAGCCACGATCCCAGAAGCCGCATGGGAGCTGTTCCTCGGCGTCTACTGCACCATCTGGGGCTTCAGGCGCGAAGCACCGATCCTTGCCGCGAGTGTTGGATGACGGCTCAGCCCGCGCCGACCCCGCACACCTCACAGGGGGCCGTCGATGTTCTCTCACCGACGTGGCGCCGTCGCCTGGCGCTGTCCGGGGTCGCGTTCGCCTTCTTCTTGGTCGTCGGATGGCTGACGAGCCCCGTCGCGGATAGTCCCCACTACGGAGCCAGCGATCAGAAGTGGACGAATTGGGCGCACAACGATCAGTCGAAGGGCCACATCAGTTCTTTCGCGATGCTGCTGGCAGCCTTCACCTTTCTGTACTTCATTGCTGCGATTCGGAGCGCCCTCGAAGGTGCGGAGTCCTCGGTTCGCGGCTCCGCATACCTCGCCCGCGTGGCATTCGCAGGTGGCGTGACAGGCATCGTCGGCATGACGATGGCGTTCGTGTCGATCGCCAATGCGAGCGCCGAGGGAGCGAGTGCAGACCCCGTAGTGAGTCGGGCAGTGACCACCGGAACGGCAGGGCCGTTCCTGGTTGGCGCGGTGGGTTTCGCCACGTTGCTTCTGGCTGTCGGAGTGCCAACCCTGCGCAATGGCGTCTTTGCTCGCTGGACTGGCGTCGTGGCGCTGATTGGTGCAGTCTGTTTCCTCATCACGCTCTTGACAGTCCTCAACAACACAGGCAACGGCAGCGCGTTGGGCTATGCGTTCTTTCCCGCTCTCCTGTCGCTCGTCATCTGGACGGTCGCGACGAGCATTGCCAGATACCGCGCCCTGCCGACGTAAGCGTGAGGGGGCTCTTCGTTTGCAAGGCTGTCGGGACATGGCCGAAGCAGCGAGTGGGCGTCTCGCCGCCCACGCCGTAGCGTGAACCCTCGATGGCTGCCTACCGCCTCTACCTCCCGAGGTGAAGACATCGGCAGCTTCGAGACAGACGAGCGCGACTGGTCAATCGGGGACGAGTTCAGAACGTTGACCTTGTTCGGTTCCGCGTCGATGTCATAGAGGGCGCTAATCTCGGCGGCTCCGGGTTCGCCGGTTGCCTTGTGGCGCGCGCCGCGGCACCTGCCTGAACGAGATATGCGTGAATCTACGGTTTCATGAGCTCGAAGCGGTAGGTTCGATTGACAACGGCGGCCAAGACAAAGCAGTCGGAGGTGCGGGAGATGAGCAAGACCAAGAAGAAGCCGAAGGCCAAGAAGGAGCACCGCGAGAGGGATGCTGCGCCTGATTCGGAAGCGAGGCCGAACGGGGATGACCCGGCTCACACCGGGAAGATGAAACGGAAGGAATACGAGCGTGAGATGAGGGTCCTCCAGGGCGAGCTGGTGGCCATGCAGGAGTGGGTCAAGGCAACGGGTGCCCGGGTGTGCGTCGTGTTCGAGGGCGTCGACTCCGCCGGCAAGGGCGGAACGATCCGGCGGATCACCGAGCGGACGAGCCCGCGCGTCTTCAAGCACATCGCCTTGCCTGCCCCCGATGCGCGGGTGAGGTCGCAGATGTATGTGCAGCGGTATATCGCGCATTTCCCGTCGGCGGGTGAGGTCGTGATCTTCGACCGCAGCTGGTACAACCGGGCCGGCGTCGAGCCGGTGCTGGGCTACTGCACCGCGGAGGAGACGAAGCGGTTTCTCCGGATGGTCCCGCAGGTGGAGAAGGCGATGGTCGACGACGGGATCATTCTGATCAAGTACTTCCTGAACGTCAGCCGCGAGGAGCAGACCCGACGCCTCGAGAGCCGCATCGACGACCCGCGCAAGGTCTGGAAGCTCTCGCCGACCGACCTCAAGTCGTACGGCCACCGCTACGACTACCTCCGGGCCCGTGACGCGATGTTCGCCGCCAGCAGTTCGGAGTGGGCGCCGTGGCACATCGTGGACAACGACGACAAGAAGCGCGGCCGGCTGAACATCATCTCGCACCTCCTCAGCCAGATCCCCTACGAGCGGCTTGCTGCTCCGGGCACGAAGATGCCCAAGCCGCCGAGCCACGGTGGGTACGTCGAGCCGGATTCGTCGAAGAACAACATCCCCACGCCGTTCTAGGGAAAGGACAGGCCATGACCGAGAGCCTCGTAGCCCCGACCGCGAGTGATGCTCCTGCCGCGGACTGGTATGCCCTGACGCCGGAGCAGGTGGCGGCGAAGCTCGGCGTCGATCCCGCCAAGGGCCTCTCGGCGGAGCAGGCAGCCCAATCGCTGGCCAAGAACGGGCCGAATGCGCTGCCGGCGGAGGCGTCGGTGCCCGGCTGGAAGCAGTTCCTTGCCCAGTACCAGAGCTACATGCAGATCATCCTGGTGGCGGCGGCGGTCGCCTCGATGCTGATCGGAGAGATCTCGACCGGATTCGTCGTCCTGTTGATCACCGCGTTCAACGCGATCGGTGGGATGCGCCAGCAGGGCAAGGCGGAGAGCGCGATGAATGCGCTGCAGTCGATGCTCAAGGCCTCCGCGCGGGTTCGCCGCGACGGAGCGGAGGTGAAGATCGACGGCGACCAGGTGGTCGTCGGCGATGTCGTTCTGCTGAGCGCGGGCGACGACGTGTGCGCGGACGGGCGGATCATCGACGCCGCGTCCCTGCAGATCGACGAGTCGGGGCTGACCGGTGAGAGCGTGCCCGCGTCGAAGGGGGCGGAGGTGATCGCCGGGGACCCGAAGCCTGCCGTGGGGGACCAGTCGAACATGGCGTTCATGAACTCGCCTGTCACGCACGGGAGCGGCGTGATGATCGTGACGGGGACCGGGTCGGGCACGGAGGTGGGGCACATCTCGGGGATGCTGAAGTCGACACCGACGTTGAAGACGCCGTTGACCGCGCAGCTGGACACGCTGACGCTGTGGATCGCGGGCGCTGCGGGGCTGACGATCGCGATCATGTTCGCGTTGGGGATCTCGCGCGGCCAGTCGACGCAGACGATCTTCACGACGGCGATCGCGCTTGCCCTGGCGGCTGTTCCGATGGCGATGCCGACCGTGCTGCAGGTGATCCTCTCGAAGGGGTCGACGACGCTGGCCGAACAGGGCGCGATCGTCAAGAGCCTCGCCTCGGTCGAGACGCTGGGGTCGACCTCGGCGATCAACTCGGACAAGACCGGCACCCTGACGCTGAACCAGGTCACGGTCACGGAGGTGATCGACCCGACCGACCGCTACTCGGTCACCGGCACGGGATACGGTCTCGTCGGTGAGGTCACGCATGCCGCGGGCAACACCGACACGATCGAGGACGCGGTCCTGCCCTTCCTGATGGCCAACGACGCCAAGCTCGTGGACGGCAAGGTGGTCGGCGACCCGACCGAGGGAGCGCTGCTGGTGCTGTGCCGCAAGGCCAAGCTCGACGTCGAAGGGACGCAGTCTGCTTACCCGCGGCTGGCGACCCTGCCGTTCGACCCCACCTACAAGCTCATGGCCGTGTTCGCGGAGGCCAAGGACGCGACCGGCAAGGCGGTGGTCCGGGCCTTCGTGAAGGGAGCCGGCCCCGCCGTGATCGGGCGGGCCACGACGGCGCTCTCCAACGGCGAGAGCGTTCCCTGGGGCGACGACGCGAACGCCCGGGCCGCCAAGCAGATGGAGCGCCTCGGCGGCCAGGGCCTGCGCGTCATGGTCGCGGCGACCAAGGACATCGACCCGGCCGACTTCGACCCGGACGGCGATCTGCTGTCACTGATGCAGGGCCTGCAGATGACGGCGATGGTCGGGATGATCGATCCGCCCCGGGCCGAGTCGAAGGACGCGGTGCGGGATGCCCAGGCTGCCAACATCCGGGTGCGGATGGTGACCGGTGACGACGTCGTCACCGGTGCGGCGATCGCCGAGCAGCTCGGCATCCCCGGTGAGGCGATCCTCGGCGCGGACTTCGCCGCTCTGTCCGAAGAGGAGCGGCTCGCCCGGATCGACGGGATCGGCGTCGTCGGCCGGGTGGCGCCCGAGCACAAGGTGCTGATGGTCAACACGCTGCAGAAGAAGGGCGACGTCGTCGCGATGACCGGCGACGGCGTCAACGACGCCCCGGCGATCAAGGCCGCCGACATCGGCATCGCGATGGGCACGGGCACCGAGGTCGCGAAGAACGCCGGCAAGATGATCCTCACCGACGACAACTTCGCCACGATCGTGAAGGCCGTCTCCGAGGGGCGAAAGCTCTACGACAACATGCTCAAGTACATCCGCTTCATGCTGGTCGCGCTGGTCACCTACGTCGTCACCTTCCTGATGGCCAGCCTGTTCAACATCGCCGGCGGGCAGCCGTTCTCGGCCGTCCAGATCCTCTGGATCAACTTCCTGATCACAGCCCCGATCGGGATCGCGCTCGGCCTCGACAAGGAGACCCCCGGCCTGATGAAACGCATGCCGCGCCCGCGTGCGGCGTCGATCATGTCCCGGCCCGTCATCGTGACCGTCGGGCTGTCCGGCCTCTTCATGTCGATCGCGATCAACCTGCTGATCCTGCTCGGGAAGCACGAGTACAGCAGCGTCGCGATCGGCAGCACGATGGGCCTCGTCGCCTTCTCGCTGATGCTCGTCGTCGCAGCCTTCGAATGCCGCGACCAGACCGGCACGATCCTGCGCATGGAGACCCTGGACAACAACATCGTCAACCTCACCATCCTCGCTGAGCTCGCCCTCGCGCTCCTGATCGCCCGCGGCGGTGCGCTCACCTCACTGCTCGACACCCAGCAGCTCACCGGGCGGCAATGGCTGCTCGGCGCCCTCCCGGCTGTGCTGCTCGCCGCCCTGTGGGAGCTCGGCAAGCTGGCCGCCCGTCGTAGCGAGGAGAGCCCGCCGGCGATCGCTCACAGTTGAGCCACCACGCATCAGTCTCGCGCGTCGAGTGCGGCCTCGATCCGCTCGAGGCGAGCGTCGATGCTCTGCAGGTGCGCTGCAGCCGCCGCGGAGTCGGCATCCACCCCAGCGGCGTCTCCCTGTTGCCAGTGCTGCACGAACGTTCCCGTGATCGAGGCCGTGATCACGGTGATGAAGCCGATTCCCAGCAGCATGACGAGTGCGGCCACGAGCCGGCCGGCCGCGTTGGTCGGGACATGGTCGCCGTAGCCGACGGTGGTCACCGTCTGCACGGCCCACCAGAGGCCCCCACCGATCGACGGGAAGTTGTCATGGTCGATCACGGTCATCAACAGCCCGGCGGCGAGGGTGATCGTGGTCGAGACGACGCCGATGACGATCGCCGCCCCGCGAGGCGTCGTGGCACGTGCCAACTGGCGCTCGAGTCCCCGCTCGAGCCTCGTTTCCTTCGCCATGGGTGAAGGGTTCGGGGCCGTCGCGGACGGTCCTGCGCGCAGGCGGCCGGAGGAACGGCCCCGCAACGGGCCGTTCCTCGTTTCGGCGGCTTCACTTCACGGCCTTCTTGACGAGCGTGCGGAGCTTCGTCTCGTCGGCGGCGGTCAGGTCCTTCAACGCAAAGGCGATCGGCCACATGGTCCCCTGGTCGAGGTTCGCGCTGTCGTTGAAGCCGAACATCGCGTACCGCTCCTTGAACTTGCCCGCGTTGCGGAAGAAGCAGACGACCTTGCCGTCCTTTGCATAGGCAGGCATCCCGTACCAGGTCTTCGGCGAGAGCTCCGGGGCGCTCTCCCTGATCAGCGCGTGGAGGCGCTTCCCGAGCTTGCGGTCCGCCGGCGCCATCGCGGCAAGCGCCGCCTGCACGGCGCTCTCGCCGTCCTCTGCCGCCTTCAGTTCCTTCACCCGCGCCCTCATCGCGGCCTTTTCCTCCGCCGAGAACCCTGTTTGCCCGGCGCTCTCGGCGGGCTGCCGCCTGGACTTCTTTGCTGCGGGGCTCATCCTGCTCCTTTCGCTCGGTCGACGATCTCCGGATAACCAGTTCTAGTCGTCCCGCAACACCGGTGCGCCCGATGGTCGAGATCCAGACCGAGGAGGGGCAGGAAACAGCCGAACGGCCAGTGCCGAGAGGCTCGGCGGCGGCCATGCTGAGATGCGTGAGCAGCCGGGAGGGAAACGTTCGGACCCGCAGCGTCGTCTGCGTCGAGTGCGGGATCGCGAGCGGTCCGCTGTGGCGGCGCTGGCAGGCCTACCGGGTCGATGAGCCGGAGAGGGGCGAACTGCCCAGGCTCGCCTTCTACTGCCCGGTGTGTGCGTTCGCGGAGTTCGGACCGCGCCGCCGCAGCGACCAAGAGCAAGCCGGCTAGCTCACTCGATCCAGCGACAGACATCGGCCGCACCGACAGCGATGATGGGACCGACCAACTGTGGAAAGGACCGGTATCGGCATGCGGCTGCTGATCCGTCCGTCCTCGCGAGATGGAGCTCGCGGGACGACGATCGCGATCGAGCCGCGCGCGTAACTCGTGACGACCCTGCGGCTGAGCGACCCTGGTATGCGCGACGCGTTGATCGCGGACCTCGGATCGCGCCCGGATCTCATCGTCGCCGAGGTCGGCGAGAGCACCCTGGAGATCTCCCTGCTCGGCTCCTACAACCTCGAGGCGATGCGGCTCGCGATCCAGCTGCGGGTGCGCGCCTGGGAAGCGGCGCAACGTGCCGCCGGCCGCACCATCCACGTCGAGTTCCTCTAGAACCGCCACGGAGAGATTCGGTCATCCCGATCGGGTGATGATCCCCCGCACCGGTTGGCAATAGCGTGGGTGAAAACCAAACTCGAGGGAGCTGGCTGCCAAATGACAAGGCCGTTTCGGGGCACCGTCAACATCGACATCAAGGATTCGACGCCGGACTGGGCTCCGTTCACGCAGCCCATGGCGCCCGACGGCGCGCCGAACGTGCTGTTCATCGTGCTCGACGACGTCGGCTTCTCGGCGATGGAGCCCTACGGCGGGCTGATCGAGACGCCGAACATCAAGCGGATCGCCGAGCGCGGCATCGCGTACACGAATTTCCACACGACCGCGCTGTGCTCACCGACGCGCTCATGCCTGATCACCGGGCGCAACCACACGACGAACGGCATGGCGTGCATCACCGAGGCGACCTCCGGTTTCCCGAATGCGAACGGTCATATCCCGTTCGAGTGTGCGAACATCGCCGAGGTGCTCAGCGAGCACGGTTGGAACACCTACATCGTCGGCAAGTGGCACCTGTGCGCCGAGGATGAGATGAACCTCGCTTCATCCAAGCGGCAATGGCCCCTCGGCCGCGGCTTCGAGCGCTACTACGGCTTCCTCGGCGGCGAGACGAACCAGTGGTTCCCCGACCTGATCGAGGACAACCACCCGGTGGCGCAACCGGCGCTGCCCGACGACGGCTACCACTTGAGCGTCGACATCACGGACAAGGCGATCGAGTTCGTCCAGGACGCCAAGGCGATCGCACCCGACAAGCCGTTCTTCCTCTACTACTGCCCCGGCGCGGCGCACGCTCCGCACCACGCGCCCAAGGAATGGGCCGACCGGTACAAGGGCGTGTTCGACATGGGCTACGAGGCCTACCGCGAGCAGGTGCTCGAGCGCCAGAAGAAGCTCGGCATCGTTCCGCAGGACACGGTCCTGTCACCGATCAACCCCTATCTCGACGCGACGAGCCACGACGGCAAGACATGGTCGAAGTTCGACGTCGTGCGCCCGTGGGATTCGCTCTCCGACGACGAGAAGAAGCTGTTCTCCCGGATGGCGGAGGTCTACGCCGGGTTCCTGAGCCACGCCGACCACCAGCTCGGCCGGCTGCTCGACTACCTCGAGCACAGCGATCAGCTGGACAACACCCTGATCGTGCTCGTCTCGGACAACGGCGCCTCCGGCGAAGGCGGCCCGAACGGCTCGGTCAACGAGAACAAGTTCTTCAACGGACTCCCCGACACGATCGAGGAGAACCTGAAGCAGCTCGACGAGCTCGGCAGCCCGCGGACGTACAACCACTATCCGACCGGCTGGGCCTGGGCGTTCAACACCCCGTTCAAGATGTGGAAGCGGTACAGCAATTATCGCGGCGGAACCGCCGACCCGATGATCGTCTCCTGGCCGAAGGGCATCAAGAGCTCCGGCGAGGTCCGCACCCAGTACGCCCACGCCATCGACATCGTGCCCACGCTCTACGAGTGCCTCGGCGTCGAGCTCCCCGATGCGGTGAACGGCTACACCCAGAAACCGCTCGAGGGCATCAGCTTCGCCTACAGCTTCGACAGCGCGGATGCACCGACGCAGAAGGAGACGCAGTTCTACTCGATGCTCGGCACGCGGGCGATCTGGCACAAGGGCTGGAAGGCCGCAACGGCGGTGCCGGCGGCGCCCGAGTCCTGGGGCGACTTCCACCTCCAGAAGTGGGAGCTGTTCGATGCCGACGCCGATCCGAGCGAGTGCAACGACCTCTCCGACCAGCATCCGGACAAGCTCCAGGAGCTGATCGATCTCTGGTGGACCGAAGCCGGAGCACGTCAGGCACTGCCGCTCGAATCGCGCGGGGCGATCGAGATCCTCGGGACCGAGCGGCCCCAGCTTGCGAAGCCGCTCTCCCGTTACACCTACTACCCGGGTGGGGCGGAGATCCCCGAGTCGGTCGCCCCGAACATCCGCAACCGCTCCTACACGATCGCCGCGGAGATGGAGATCGACGACCCGGCCGAGGGCGGCGTCATCTTCTCGCAGGGCTCGCGCTTCGGCGGGCACGCCCTCTATGTGAGCGGCGGCAAGCTGAAGTACGTCTACAACTTCGTCGGCGAGAAGATCCAGACGATCGAGTCGGACGTGCCGGTCCCCACCGGCCATGTCGTCCTGTCTGCTTCGTTCGAGCGGCAGAACGACGCGCTGCCGACCCAGGGCACCCTGAGCCTCTACGTTCGAGACCAGAAGGTCGGCGAAGGCCCGATCGTGACGCAGCCCGGCAAGTTCGGGCTCGGCGGCGGCGGGCTCGTCGTCGGTTCCTCCGGCGCCGAACCGGTCAGCGACGACTACCCGGGAGCGCGTCCCTGGCCGTTTCGCGGAGGCACCATCAAGCGTGTCCTCATCGACGTGAGCGGAGAGCCGTTCGTCGACCTGGCTCAGGAGGCACGTGCAGCGTTCGCCCATCAGTGAGCCGCTTCCGTCATCCGAGCCTCGAGCGCCGGGCCGAGATGCTGCGCAGGTCCCAGTAGGAGCCGAGATGGGCGAGCAGCTGACGTCCTGGCACGACACAGCCACACGTGCGGCAATCATCGACTTCGTGACTCGCGTGACGACGGAGGGTGGGGACGACTACGTCCCGCCCTCCGATCGGATCGCGGTCTACGACAACGACGGCACGCTCTGGTGCGAGAAGCCCATGCCGATCGAGCTCGGCTTCGTCCTGATGCGCTTCGCAGAGATGGCGGAGCAGGACGAGTCGCTGCGGACGAAGCAGCCGTGGCGGGCCGCCTACGAGAAGGACTATTCGTGGCTCGGCGGCGCGATCAACAAGCACTACCACGGCGACGACAGCGATCTGGCCGTGCTGATGGGCGGGCTCCTCCAGGCATTCGCAGGCCAGAGCGTCGAGCAGTACTCGACCGCTGCGGATGCATTTCTGCGGGCCGGGAAACATCCGACCCTCGGCCGGTCGTTCCACGAGTGCGGCTACCTGCCGATGATCGAGCTCCTCCGGTATCTCGAGGCGAACGGCTTCACGAACTACATCGCCTCCGGCGGTGACCGCGACTTCATGCGGCCGGTCACCCAGGACATCTACGGCATACCGTCCGAGCGGGTGATCGGCAGCTCGAACCAGCTCGCCTACACCGACGACGAGCACGGCGGCACCATCTCGTACGAGGCGACCGGCGATTTCTTCGACGACGGCCCGGTCAAGCCGGTGCGGATCTGGAGCCGGATCGGCAAGCGCCCGATCCTCGCTGCGGGCAACTCGAACGGCGACATCCCGATGCTCCGCTACGCGGGGGGCAAGGGACGACCCGCGCTGCGGCTGCTGCTGCTGCACGACGACGCCGAGCGCGAGTTCGACTACACGGCCGGGGCCGAGACCTCCCTCCAGAGGGCGGCCGACCAGGGCTGGACGGTGGTCAGCATGAAAGCCGACTGGGCGACGGTGTTCGGCGGCTGAGCACCGCAAACCGGCGACATCATCCGATGCGGACGACGACGTGCCCGTGCCCAGGGCCATACGGTCGGCGTAGATGACCGGGAAGCGGCACTGGGCCCTGATCAGCTCGCACGGAGCCGTGCTGATCGAGGTGGCGCGGGACCCCGACCTGCCCGTGCGCGAGATCGCCGGACGCGTCGGGCTGACAGACCGCCACGCCTACCGCATGTTGGCCGACCTCTGCGAGGAGGGGTATCTCGTGCGTGAGCGGGTGGGGGCGAGGAACCACTATCGCGTGGATCCGAGCCGGCCACTGCGCCATCCGACGATCGCCGATCGCCGCGTGGGCGAACTGCTGGTCGCGCTGGCGATGACCGATCAGTCTCGCCTCGGCGGCTGACCGGTGGACTCGGCGTCCTTCGACGTCTACACGGCCGTCGATGTCTTCCTGCTCCTGCTGATCGGCGTCGGGCCGAAGATCGCGCTCGTGCCGTTCGTCGAGCTCACGGCAGGGATGGAGCCGGCGACGAAGGCTCGCGTGCTTCGGAAGATGCTCGTCACCGCGGGGATCGTCTCGATCGTGCTGCTGCTGCTCGGCGGACTGCTGAGCCGGCTTCTCCATTTCTCGACAGGTGCCCTCTCGGTCGCCAGCGGGCTCATCCTCGTGATCATCGCGATCGGGATGGTTCAGGGGCCGGTGAACGGGGAGTCCGGGCCGCAGCATGCCGACGACCGAGACCCGATGGAGACGGCGGTCTATCCGCTCGCCGTTCCGTATCTCCTGAACCCGGCCGGGATCGTCGTGCTCGTCACCGCATCGGCGGATGCCGCGTCAGTCGGCCACATCGCCATCGTGTTCATGCTCGTCGCCAGTGTGTTCGCGGTCAACATCGTAGTGTTTCGCTGGGCGAATCGCGTAAGCGACCACCTCGATCAGAGCCGCATGCTGATCACAGAGAAGGTGTTCGGCTTCCTGCTCGCCGCGCTGGCTGTCCAGCTCATGCTCAACGGGCTCGATGCGGTGGGTGCGATCCACCTGCTGGGGCACTAGAGGCTTGATGTGGAATTGCGTGTTCGCGGGTCTGAGCCACCAGCCGCGAGCGCGCGTGCAGTCCACATCGGGCCTCTAGCCGACGCCGCGCAGAAGCAGCAGTGAGCGCCCGGTCAGGGTCGTCGGCGCCGAGGCGTCGACGACCGACCCGGCTCTGGCCGGGTCGGCGGTGTCGACCTCGATCCGCCAGGTGGCGCCGCGCAGCGTGTCCGGGATGCTGAACTCGAGTGGCTCCCACCAGGCGTTGAGCATCGTCAGGAACGGATCGTCGGGCCGCGCGTCCCCGCCCGTGTCGCCGCTCAGCGCCATCGTGACTGCCCGCGCGTAGCTCGCAGACCAGTCCTGCGCCGTCATGGCGCCGCCGTCGGGCCGGTACCAGTCGAGGTCGTCGCGCGCCGCCGTGTGGGCCGGCCGGCCGAGCAGGAACTGCCGCCGCCGGAAGACCGGGTGCTCGCGGCGAAGGCGGCACAGGCCGGCCGTGAAGTCCACCAGGTCGCTCTGCTGCGCTGCGAGGCTCCAGTCGAACCACGTGAGCTCGTCGTCGTGGCAGTAGGCGTTGTTGTTGCCGCCCTGACTGCGCGCGAACTCGTCACCGCCGAGGAGCAGCGGCACACCCTCGGACAGAAGGAGCGTGGCGAGGAAGTTGCGCCGCTGGCGCGCCCGCAGCTCGAGCACGGCCGGGTCTTCGGTGGGCCCTTCGACGCCGCAGTTCCAGCTGCGGTTGTCGTCGGTGCCGTCGTGGTTGTCCTCGCCGTTTGCCTCGTTGTGCTTGCCGTCGTAGCTGACGAGGTCGGCCAGCGTGAAGCCGTCGTGCACGGTCAGGATGTTCACGGACGCAGACGGACGCCGGCCACCGTGGCCGTACAGGTCGCGGGAGCCGCTGATCCGGGTTGCCAGGTCCGGCAGCGTGCCGGGCGTGGAGCGCCAGAAATCGCGCACCGTGTCGCGGTACTTGCCGTTCCACTCGCTCCAGCCGGCCGGAAACGCCCCGAGATCGTAGGCGCCGATGTCCCACGGCTCGGCGATCAGCTTCACCTGCGAGAGGACGGGATCCTGCGCAACCGCCTCCAGGAACGCGGCCGACGGGTCGAAGTCGTTCACCCCGCGTCCCAGGCTGGCTGCGAGGTCGAAGCGAAAGCCGTCCACGTGCATCTCCTGTACCCAGTAGCGCAGTGCGTCCATCACCAGCCGCAACGTCTGCGGGACGACGACGTTCACGGTGTTGCCGCAGCCCGTGTCGTCGACGTAGCGGGAGCGGTCGTCCTGGAGGCGGTAGTACGCGGCGTTGTCGATGCCGCGGAAGCACAGCGTCGGCCCCCACTGGTCGCCTTCGGCGGTGTGGTTGAAGACGACGTCGAGGATCACCTCGAGGCCGGCGGCGTGGAGTGCACGGACCATCTGCCGAAACTCGTCTACCTGGCCGCCTCCGTCGGCCGAGGCGTAGCCGTTGTGCGGAGCGAAGTAGCCGATCGACTGGTACCCCCAGTAGTTGCGCAGCCCGCGCTGGACGAGCTGTGCGTCGTGGACGAACTGGTGCACCGGCAGCAGTTCGACCGCGGTGACGCCGAGCCGCTGTAGATGAGCGACCGCGGCGGGATGCACGAGCCCGGCGTAGGTTCCGCGCAGCTCCTCGGGCACCTCGGGATGCAGACGGGTGAAGCCCTTGACGTGGACCTCGTAGAAGACCGAATCCGCCATCGCCCGCCGCGGTGGCGTATCGCCGCCCCAGTCGAAGTCCGGGACGACCAGCACAGAGCGCGGCACGTGCGGTGCCGAGTCCCGTTCGTCGGCGGTGTTCGGATCGCCGGGCGCATGCCCGTAGACGGCGGGATGCCACTCCACCTCGCCTGCGATCGCGCGCGCGTACGGATCGAGCAGGAGCTTCGCCGGGTTGCAGCGTGCGCCGGCCGCCGGGCTCCAGGGGCCGTGCACGCGGTAGCCGTAGCGCAGGCCGGCCTCGGCGCCGGGCACGTACGCCTGCCACATGTATCCGTCTCCCTGCTCGAGCGCGAGCCGCGTCTCCTCGCCCGCGTCGTCGAAGAGGCACAGTTCGACCTGCTCCGCGACGCTGCTGAAGAGCGCGAAGCTTGCGCCTCGGTCGTCGAGTTGGGCACCGAGCGGCGCTGCGGTGGCAGGCTCGAGCACGGGGGCTGAGGGTAGACAGCCTCGCGTGAGCCACCATCACCCGATGGGGATGAACGAGCGGCGCGGCGATCGGGCAGACTCGGTCTTCGTGTCAGCGAACGCCGCGCGTGCGAAGAGCCCCGAGCACCGTCGCCTCGAAGAGGCGCGCACGGGTGAGGTGGCGTGGAAGGCCTGGGGCCCCTACCTGAGCGAGCGGCAGTGGGCGACCGTCCGTGAGGACGTGAGCGACGACGGAGATGCGTGGAACTCCTTCCCGCACGATCAGGCGCGCTCTCGCGCGTACCGCTACGGCGAGGACGGGATCGCCGGCATCTGCGACGACCGCCAGCAGCTCTGCCTGGCGCTGGCGCTGTGGAACGGCGAGGACCCGATTCTCAAGGAGCGCATGTTCGGCCTGAACAACCAGGAGGGGAACCACGGCGAGGACGTCAAGGAGTACTGGTTCTACCTCGACAGCACGCCCACGCACTCGTATCTGAAGTGCCAGTACAAGTATCCCCAGCGGGCGTTCCCGTATGACGATCTGGTGACCACCAACGCTCGCCGAGGCAAGCAGGACATGGAGTACGAGCTCCTCGACACCGGGATCTTCGACGACGACCGGTACTTCGACGTCGTCGTCGAGTACGCCAAGGCGACCCACGACGACATCGTCATGCGGGTCACGGCGCACAACCGCGGGCCGGATCCTGCGACGCTGCACCTGCTGCCGACGCTCTGGTTCCGCAACACGTGGTCGTGGGGGGCTGGAGGCGAGAAGCCGGTGCTCGGGGCTGTCGACGATGCCGCGGGGATCGCCGCCGTGCGCGCCAAGCATCCGGCGCTCGGCGAGTGGCTGCTGCGTGCGGACGCCACAGCGCAGCTGCTGTTCTGTGAGAACGAGACGAACAGCGAGCGCGTGTTCGGGTCTCCGAACGCGTCGCCGTATCCCAAGGATGCAATCGACCGGTTCGTCGTCGCAGGGGACGCGGATGCGATCAATCCCGAGCGGACCGGCACGAAGGTCGCCGCCCGGCACGTCCTGACGATCGCGGCCGGGGAGAGCGCGAGCATCCGGCTTCGCCTGACGGCCTCGGGCGACGCGCGGCGGCCGGCACCCCGCCAGGACGCGCCGCTCGGAGCAGATCTCGAGCGTGTGCTCGAGGCGCGCAGCCGCGAGGCGGACGAGTTCTACGCGACGGTGATCCCCAGCGCGCTCCCCGCGGACGAGGCGATGGTGATGCGCCAGGCGCTCGCCGGATTGCTCTGGGGCAAGCAGTACTACGAGTACAACGTGCACCGTTGGCTGCGTGACCATGGCGTCGACCCATGGGGCGCCGACGCCCCGACCAGCCCCGTCCGGAACGTCGCGTGGTTCCACATGGTCGCGGGCGACGTCATCTCGATGCCGGACAAGTGGGAGTACCCCTGGTTCGCCGCCTGGGACCTCGCGTTCCACTGCGCGCCGCTGTCGCTCGTCGACGTCGATTTCGCCAAGCAGCAGGTGGAGCTCCTGCTCAGCACCCGCTACCTCCACCCGAACGGGCAGATCCCGGCGTACGAGTGGAACTTCAGCGACGTCAATCCGCCCGTGACGGCGTGGGCGGCGCTGTACGTGTACGAGCGCGAGGCGGAGATCAGGGGCCAGGGCGATGCGGCGTTCCTCGCGCGCGTCTTCGAGCGCCTGTTGACCAACTTCACCTGGTGGGTGAACCGCAAGGACCCCGACGACCGCAACCTCTTCCAGGGCGGCTTCCTCGGCCTGGACAACATCGGCATCTTCGACCGGTCGGCGCCGCTCCCGGGCGGCGGCACGCTCGAGCAGGCAGACGGGACGGCCTGGATGGCGCTCTACTGCCAGTGGATGCTCCAGATCGCCGTCGAGCTCGCAAAGGGCAATCCCGTCTACAAGGACATCGCGCTCAAGTTCATCGCCCACTTCGAGTGGATCTCGATCGCGATGAACCCACCCGACGGCGACAGCGTCCTGTGGGACGACGAGGACGGGTTCTACTACGACGTCATGCGCATGCCGGACGGGACCGCGATCAAGCTGAAGGTCCGCTCGCTCGTCGGCCTGCTCCCGATCTGCGCCGCGACCGTGTTCGAGCCGGACGTGATCGACGGCCACCCGGAGCTGATGGAGCGCACGGCGGAGTTCGTCCGCCTGTTCTCGGATGCGGTGCCCTCTCTCGCGCATCGGCCGGGGCGTGGGCCTGACGGACGGGCGATCATGTCGCTCGTCGACGAATCACGCCTGCGCCGGATTCTCTCGATCATGCTCGACGAGGACGAGTTCCTCGGACCGCACGGTATTCGCGCGATCTCGCGCCGCCACCTCGAGCAGCCGTGCATCTTCGAGTGGGAGGGGAGCGAGTACAACGTCCACTACCTCCCGGCCGAATCGGACACCGCCATGTTCGGCGGCAACTCCAACTGGCGCGGTCCGGTGTGGTTCCCGATCAACGTCGTCATCCTGCGGGCGCTGCTCCAGCTTCATCGCTACTACGGTGACCGGCTGAAGGTCGAGTGTCCCACCGGGTCGGGTCGCGAGGTGAACCTGTTCGACGTCGCGACCGAGATCTCGCGGCGCCTCGCGTCGACGTTCACCGAAGACGCCGGTGGACGCCGCCCCGTCTTCGGCGGCAGCGAGAAGTTCCAGACCGATGCACACTGGCACGATCTGGTGCCGTTTCACGAGTACTTCCACGGCGACAACGGCGCCGGTCTCGGTGCGAGCCATCAGACAGGTTGGACGGGCCTCGTCGCACTGCTCTTCCTGCAGGGCCTGACGGTAGCCTGAGGCTCGTGGGCTCAGGATCGAGGAGGGTTGTCGTCACCGGCCTCGGCATGGTGAGCCCGATCGGCAACTCGGTCGAGGATTCCTGGGCCGCACTGCTGGCAGGCGAGTCGGGTGCGGGCCCGATCACGCGGTTCGACGCGAGCGGCTACACCACGCGGTTCGCGTGCGAGGTGAAGGACCTGGACGTCGACGCGTACATCGACCGGAAGTCGGCCCGCCGCATGGACCGGTGCACGCAGCTTGTGCTGGCGGCCGCGCGCCAGGCCGAGTCCGACTCGGGTCTCTCCGTCGAGAGCGTCGCCGAGCGCGCCGGGGCGGCGATCGCGACGGCGATCGGCGGTGTCGGCTCGTTCGAGGAGTGCGTCCTGCAGATCGAGCGGCGCGGCCCAGAGCGCGTCAGCCCCTTCTCGATCGTGCAGACCCTGCCGAACCTCGCCGCAGGCTGGGTCTCGATCGAGCTCGGGACCCGCGGGCCGCTGGTCTCGGAATGCACGGCCTGCGCGGCGTCGAACATGGCGCTCGGCGACGGCCTCGACGCGATTCGGCTCGGCCGCGCCGACGTGATGTTCTGCGGCGGTACCGAGGCTCCGATCACGCCGGTCGGGCTTGCCGGCTTCGGAGCGATGCGCGCGCTGTCGGTCCGAAACGACGATCCGGCGACCGCCTCCCGCCCGTTCGACGCGGGCCGTGACGGGTTCGTGATCGCCGAGGGCGCGGCGGTCGTCGTCCTCGAGGAGCTGTCACACGCGGAGGCACGGGGCGCGAAGATCCATGCGGAGGTGGTCGGGTACGGCATCTCCTCCGACGCGAACCACGTCTCGGACCCGGATCCCAGCGGCGAGAACCCGGCCCGCGCACTGCGAATGGCCTTCGCGGATGCGGGCATCGCACCGGAGGACGTCGGCTACGTGAACGCGCACGGAACCTCGACGCCTGCCGGCGATGCGGGCGAGACCCGCGTCCTCAAGCTCGCGCTCGGCGAGGAGAAGGCACGGCGGACTCCGGTCTCGTCGACAAAGGGAGCGACCGGCCACACCCTCGGCGCCGCGGGCGCGGTCGAGGCGGTGTTCACCATTCTGACGCTTCGAAACGGGATCCTTCCGCCGACCCTCAACCAGCTCGAGCCCGATCCGGAATGCGACCTGGATTACGTTGCGAACAGCGCCCGTGCCGAGCAGGTCGAGATCGCCCTTTCGAATTCGTTCGGCTTCGGCGGCCACAACACCGCCGTGGTCTTCCGTCGCTGGCCCGACTGACCGCTGGAAGGCCGAATCATCCAGACGGGGTGATTCCCGGCCGTGCCGCGCGATGCGAGCCTGTCTCGATGCTTGGGGGAGCAGCGCCATCCGAAGGGAACGTCAGACCGCGCGTCCTGGTCCTCGGCGGCGGGTTCGCCGGTCTCGGGGCTGCGCGCAAGCTCGAGCATGCCGACGTGGACGTCGTGCTGGTGGACGCGAACGACTACCACAGCTTCCAGCCCATGCTCTACCAGCTCGCCACCGGGCTCCTGGACACGACGGCGGTCGCACACTCGTTGCGCGACCTCTTCCAGCACCAGGAGAACGCGACCGTCCACCAGGCGACGGTGTCCTCGATCGACCTCGAGGGCCGCGAGGTGCAGTTCACCGACATGCCGCCCCAGCAGTACGACTATCTCGTGGTGGGGCTGGGGGCGGTGGTCCAGTTCTTCGGCTGCGACGGCGCCGTCGAGCATGCGTTCCCGCTCTACACCGTCGAGGATGCACTGCGGCTGAGGTCGCACATCATCGAGCGCTGGGAGGCGGCCGATCGCGATCCGGCGCTCGTCGAGGACGGAGCGCTCAACGTCGTCGTGGTCGGCGGTGGCCCGACGGGGATCGAGAGCGTCGGCGCCCTGACCGAGCTCTACCGGAGCGACTTCGCCAAGGACTATCGGAGCGTGCCTGCCGAGCAGGCGCGGCTGACCCTCGTCGAGGCCGGGCCGACGCTGTTTCCGATGTTCAAGCCCGACATACGCGAGTACGCGCAGCACGAGCTCGAGGACCGAGACGTCGAGGTGATGCTCGGCGAGCGGGTCGAGACCGTCGAGCCGACCCGGGTCAAGCTCGCCTCCGGCACCGAGCTGAACGCTCACACGCTCATCTGGGGCGCAGGCTTGCAGGCGAGCCCGCTCACCAAGTCGCTGGGCGTCGAGCTGCAGAAGGGCAACCGCGTCGCGGTCGACGCGGAGCTGCGCCTCCCGGATCATCCGGAGGTCTTCGCGGCCGGCGACGCGGCCTGGATCACCGATGCGGCGAGCGGCGACGTGCTGCCGCAGCTCGGCTCCGTCGCACTCCAGGCCGGCGAGCACGCGGGAGAGACCATCGCGCGGCTCGTGGCGGGCAAGAAGCCCAAGCCGTTCGAATACCGCGACAAGGGAACGATGGCGGCCATCGCGCGCGGCGCTGCGGTTGCGCAGCTGCACGGCGGCCGGACGATGAAGGGCGAAATGGCATTCCTCGCCTGGGGCGCCGTCCACCTGACGCTGCTCTCGGCGTGGGAGGACCGGACGAAGGCGATGGTCGACTGGACCTGGGGCGGCTTCTCCCACGAGCGCCCCGGACGGATCCTCGTGGGCGAGAAGGAGAACTGATGGCTGAGGGCACGGCGGACGTCCTGGTGGTGTTCGGCATCACCGGCGATCTCGCGAAGGTGATGACCTTCCGGTCGCTCTACCGGCTGGAGAAGCGCGGGCTGCTCGACTGCCCCATCGTCGGCGTCGCCGTCGACGACTGGACGGTCGACCAGCTCCGGCAGCGCGCCCGCGAGTCGATCGAAGGGACCGGCGAACAGCTCGACACGCAGGTGTTCGACCGCCTCGCCGCACGGTTCTCCTACGTCGCCGGCGACTTCGGCGACGCAGCGACCTACGAGCGCGTCGGCGCGGCCGTCCAGGGATTCGAGCTGCCGGTCTTCTACCTCGAGATCCCGCCGTTCCTCTTTGGAAGGGTCGTGAAGGGGCTCAAGACCGCCGGGCTGACCGACAACGCGCGGGTCGTCGTGGAGAAGCCGTTCGGGCACGACCGCGACTCGGCCCATGCCCTCGCTGCAGAGCTGCATCAGTCGATCGACGAATCGCAGCTCTACCGCATCGACCACTACCTGGGGAAGATGGGCCTCGAGGAGATTCTCCACCTGCGGTTTGCGAACGCGATGCTCGAGCCCGTGTGGAGCCGCAACTTCCTCTCGAGCGTCGAGATCACCATGGCGGAGGACTTCGGAGTCGAGGACCGTGGCCACTTCTACGACCCGGTCGGCGCGCTGCGAGACGTCGTGGTCAACCACCTGATGCAGGTTGTTGCCGCCGCGGCGATGGAGGCGCCCTCGCGAGGTGACCCGGTGACGATCAAGGACTCCCAGGTCGCGCTGTTCCGTGCTGTGAGAGAGGCCGATCCCGCGCACTACGTCCGCGGGCAGTACGAGGGCTACCGGTCGATCGACGGCGTCGCTGCAGATTCGACGACCGAGACCTATGCGGCGCTTCGTCTCGACATCGAGAACTGGCGCTGGGCGGGCGTGCCGTTCTTCATCCGCACCGGGAAGCGGCTCCCGGTGACGCAGACCGAGCTGCGCCTCGTCTTCCGGCATCCGCCGCGCCTCGGATTCACGGCCTATCGCAACCTCCAGCCGAACCAGCTCGTCGTGAAGCTCGATCCGACGACCGGCATCCAGCTCCTCGTCGAAGCGCACCGCGCGGATGAGGCCGAGGCCGGGACCATCGAGCTGGACATGGAGTTCTCCCAGGAGGGCGGGGAGGGCCCGACGCCCTACGAGGTCCTGCTCCACGCGGCACTCGTCGGCGACAGCACGCGTTTCACCCGGCAGGACGGGGTGGAGGAGACCTGGCGGATCATGCAGCCGCTGCTCGACTCGCCGCCGCCCGTGCACACGTATGCGCCGGGTTCGTGGGGGCCCGCCGAGGCCGATTCCCTCGTCGCCGGGCACGGCCGCTGGTACGGGCCCTGGATCACGTCATGACCGCCGCAACCGACCGGCCGCAGGCACAGAGTGCCGCCGCGCCGTCTCCGTTCCCGCCGATCGCGGACTATGCGTTCCTGTCGAACTGCCACACCGCCGCGCTGATCGCGGCAGACGGGGCGGTCGACTGGCTGTGCCTCCCGAGCTTCGATGCGCCGAGTGCGTTCGGGAGCCTGCTCGACCGCGAAGCGGGCTTCTTCCGTCTCGGCCCGTTCGGGATCACGCACCCGACGGCCCGAACCTACGAGCCGGGCACGAACGTGCTCGTGACGACCTGGAAGACGTCGTCCGGGTGGATCGTCGTCCGTGATGCGCTGACGATGGGCCCGACCGACCACGAGGACGAGATCACACCGCACACACGCCCGCCCGCGGACGACGACGCCGACCACATGCTCGTTCGGGTCGTCGAATGTCTCGGCGGCCGGGTGGAGGTCGAGCTCGTCTGCGAGCCGGTCTTCGACTACGGCCGCACCCCGGCGGAGTGGTTGCTGGTCGACGGCGACCGGCACGCGGCGGACGCGACAGGCGCGGGGCAGACGATGCGGCTCGTCTCGAGCCTGCCGCTCGGGATCGAGGGCAATCGTGTACGGGCCCGACACGTCCTCGAGCCGGGCGACAAGGCCTACTGCACGCTCTCGTGGGCGGAGGGGCTGGCGGCCCCGGAGGACACGGACGAGGCCGAGGCCCGCCTCGCTGCGACCGTTCGCTTCTGGCGGCACTGGCTGAACGAGGCCCGAATCCCGGATCACCGCTGGCGCGACCCGATCCAACGGTCGGCGCTCGCGATCAAGGGCCTGACCTACATGCCGACCGGCGCGACGGTCGCCGCCGCGACCACCTCGCTGCCCGAGACCCCGGGTGGTGAGCGCAACTGGGACTACCGCTTCACGTGGATGCGCGACACGACGTTCACCCTGCAGGCGCTCCACTGGCTGAACCTCGACTGGGAGGCCGACGAGTTCATGCAGTTCGTCGCCGATCTCGAGCCGAACGAGGACGGCTCGCTGCAGATCATGTACGGGATCGACGGCCGCAAGGACCTGACCGAGTCGACGCGTGACGACCTCTCGGGCTACGCAGGCGCCCGTCCGGTCCGGCTCGGCAACGGCGCCTTCGACCAGCGCCAGAACGACGTCTTCGGCGCCGTGCTCGACTCGATCCTGCTGCATACGCGGAAGAGCGATCGGCTCCCCCGGCGCCTGTGGCCGATCGTCCAGGCCCAGGCCGAGTGCGCGTCCAAGGTCTGGGGCCAGCCCGACCAGGGGATCTGGGAGGCGCGCGGCAAGCCGCAGCACTACGTCTCGTCGAAGCTGATGTGCTGGGTCGCGCTCGACCGGGCGGCGCAGCTCGCAGGGATCCGCGGCGACCCGCAGCTGCACGAGACCTGGGCGGCGACCGCCGAGGAGATCCGTGCAGACATCCTCGCCCACGGCGTGACCGACGCGGGCGTCCTGCGGCAGCACTACGAAACGGACTCGCTCGACGCCTCGACGCTGCTTGCCGCGCTCTTCGGTTTCCTGCCGGCAGACGACGCGCGCCTCGCTGCGACCGTCAAGGCTGTCGCCGACGACCTCACCGAGAACGGGTTCGTCCTGCGCTACCGCACCGACGAGACCGACGACGGTCTCTCGGGCAAGGAGGGCACGTTCCTGATCTGCTCCTTCTGGCTCGTATCGGCGCTCGCGGTCGTGGGTGAGTCCCAGCGCGCACGCGACCTGATGGAGCGGCTGCTGCGGATCGCGTCGCCGCTCGGTCTCTACGCCGAGGAGTTCGACGCCGACACCGGGCGCCACCTCGGGAACTTCCCGCAGGCGTTCTCGCACCTCGCGTTGATCGAGGCAGCCGCGCGGATCATCGTCGGCGAGCGACTGGCGGAGTACTGAGCGATGGGCTCCTACGACGTGATCATCATCGGGACAGGCGCGGGCGGAGGGACGCTCGCGCGCCGGCTCGCGCCGTCGGGCAAGCGGATCCTGCTGGTCGAGCGCGGCGACTGGCTGCCGCGCGAACCGGAGAACTGGGTCGCACGAAACGTGTTCGTCGACAACCGGTACGTGTCGCCGGAGACCTGGTACGACCCGAACGGGAAGCCGTTTCAGCCGCAGATCCACTACTTCGTCGGCGGCGCCACCAAGCTCTACGGCGCTGCGCTCTACCGCCTGCGGCAGGAGGACTTCGGCGAGCTCCGCCACCACGACGGGATCTCGCCCGCGTGGCCGATCACCTACGACGAGCTCGAGCCGTACTACACGAGGGCCGAGCAGGCCTACGAGGTGCACGGCGCCCGGGGAGAGGACCCCACCGAGCCTCCGGCCAGCGCGCCCTATCCGTTCCCCGCCGTGTCGCACGAGCCGCGGATCCAGCAACTCGCGGACGATCTCGAGGCGGCCGGCTACCACCCGTTCCACGCGCCCTGCGGCGTCCGCCTGAACGAGGCGAACCTGCCGTACAGCGCCTGCGTGCGCTGTACGAACTGCGACGGCTTCCCGTGCGCGGTGCACGGGAAGTCGGATGCCGAGGTGCTCGGTGTGCGGCCGGCACTGGAGCATCCGAACGTCACGCTGTTGACGAACAGCACGGCGATCCGGCTCGAGACGAGCGAGGCGGGAACGAGCGTGACGAAGCTGATCGTCGAACGCGACGGCACGCAGGAGCACTTCACCGCCGACGTCTTCGTCGTCGCCTGCGGCGCGGCGAACACCGCCAAGCTGCTGCTCTCCTCTGCGAGCGACAAGCATCCCAACGGGCTCGCCAACGGCTCCGACCAGGTCGGTCGCAACTACATGTTCCACAACAGCCAGGCGGTTCTCGCGCTCTCCCGCGAGGAGAATCCGACGATCTTCCAGAAGACGCTCGGCCTGAACGACTTCTATCTCGCAAACGACGAGTTCGAGTACCCGCTCGGGAACATCCAGATGGTCGGCAAGTCCCAAGCGGAGATGTACCGCGGCGAACAGCCGGGCGAGACGAAGCTTGCGCCCGAGTGGTCACTGGAGCGGATTGCCAGACATGCGATCGACTTCTGGCTGTCGACCGAGGACTTGCCGAGGCCCGAGAACCGCGTGACGGTCGACCGGGAGGGCCGGCTCACCCTCAGCTACACGGCGACGAACGACGTCCCGAAACAGAAGCTCTACGACAAGCTGAGGTCGATCCTGGGGAAGCTCGACCTGAACGAGGGGCACCTGCTGAAACGCTTCGCGTACATGAAGAACGAGATCCCGGTGGCCGGGGTCGCCCATCAGGCCGGCACGTGCCGTTTCGGGAGCGATCCGGGAACGTCGGTGGCGAACGTCGACTGCCGCGCGCACGAGCTCGACAACCTCTACCTCGTCGACGCGAGCATTTTCCCGAGCATCGGTGCGGTCAACCCGGCCCTCACCGTGATGGCCAACGCGCTCCGCGTCGGCGACCACCTGCTCGAGCGGCTCACGTGAGGCTCAGTTCAGCAGGCCGAGCAGCCCCTTGACCACGAGAGCGAGGCCGATCACGGTGGCGGCGATCACCGCGGCGTGCGCGCCGCTCCGGGCGAGCCAGCCCTTGAACCGCTCGATCGCAGTGGGCGTCCACGTGGGTGCGAAGATGTAGGCGAGCAGCGGCACCTCGAGCAGCAGGAGCATCACGACTGCGACTGCCACGACCGTCGCCACGTTCCCTGCGTTGCTCAGGTTCAGCTTGGCGATCGTGGTCAGGCAGGCGAGATAGGAGCCACCCGGGAAGCTGAGCAGGATCCCGACGATGAAGGTGTCCCGCGCCGAGCCCTTGCTCAGGGTCCGCTGCCAGCGCGGCGTCTTCTTCGGCTCGTCGGCGTGCTCGCTCCGCCGGCGCTCCTTCCGCCGCGCCAGGCGGCCGCTCCCGACGACGAACGCGATCAGGAGCGCGAGCGCGCCGAGCACGATGTCGATCCCGGGGCTGACGGTGTGCTTGGTCGTGCTGAGCTCGCCCGAGTCGCTCAGCCAGTAGATGATCGCGAGCCCGACTGCGATGCTCGTGGTGTAGGCGCCGAGGAGGTAGCCGAGCAGAAGCCGCTTCGGCCGCGGCAGGAGCAGCATCACCGTCGTGGCCGTGAGCAACACGGGGTTGAGCCCCGCAAGAAGCGCCAGGCCGAAGACCCTGCTCAAGGAACTGCCTGCCGCCGAGTCACGGTGTGAACATCTTGATACCGCCGCTCGCGTGCGTCATCTCTTTGGGGTGATCTGCACACCGTGCTCTGCTCCACCGCCGGTTCCCGGCAGGTCATCCAAAGAGGACGAAGGTCTGCGGGCTCCCCGCGTCTAGCGTCCTCCAGACGGGTTGGGCTGCTGCGAGGAGGAATCCCATGGACGGAGCGGTCAAACCCTCGGTCCTGATCGTCTACTACACCCACACCCAGCAGGCTCGCCGGGTGGCCGACGAGATGGCCGGCGTGTTCCGCGAGCGTGGCTGCAACGTCGAGCAGGCGAGCATCGAGTTCACGGACCCGCGGTTCATCGAGAAGTTCTCGCGGTTCCCGTTCAAGCACGCGGTCTGGGATCTCCTGGCCGTGCTGCCGGGCCAGACGCTGCGCACGACCGGCCAGATCGCGATCCCGGAAGCCGCCACCCGGAACGACTACGACCTGATCTGCGTCGGCTCGGCCACGTGGTTCTTCACCACGAACATGCCCCTGCGCTCGTATCTCGTATCCGAGGCGGCGAAGCAGGTCTTCGACGGCAAGCCGTTCGCCGCCTACGTGGTCTGCAGGCGCTACTGGAGCATCAACCTGAAGGAGGCCAAGAAGCTTGCCACGGCGCAGGGCGGCCGATTCGTGGACGCGATCCATTTCCAGTACGAAGGCGGTCAGATCCGGTCGCTGCTGTCGCTCCTGAGTTATTTTGGCAAGGGTGAGATGCGCGACCGTGCGCTCGGAGTGAGGATCCCGCCGACCAACCTGAAGCCGGACTTCGAAGGCCAGGCACGCGAGTTCGCCAACCGGCTCGCGGACGGCCTTCTGGGCAGCAGCAAGCCTGCTCTCGGGACGGACGGCTGAACCGGGGGCGTCGAGTTGAGTCTCCTGCTCGCAAACGCACTCACGCTGTCGCGCTGGCAGTTTGCGACGACGACCCTCTACCACTTCACCTTCGTGCCGCTGACCCTGGGGCTCGCGCCGCTGCTCGCGATCATGCAGACGATCTACTACCGGACACACGACGAGAAGTGGAACCGGCTCGTGCGGTTCTTCGCGGTGCTGTTCCTGATCAACTTCGCGATCGGCGCGGCGACCGGGATCGTGCAGGAGTTCGAGTTCGGTATGAACTGGTCGTCGTTCTCGAGGTACGTCGGCGACGTGTTCGGGGCTCCGCTCGCCATCGAGGGCCTCGGCGCGTTCATGCTCGAGTCGACGTTCATCGGGTTGTGGGTGTTCGGCCGCGAGCACCTCTCGCCGAGGGTGCACCTCGCGACGATCTACCTGGTCTGGCTCGGGACCTGGCTCTCGGCGTACTTCATCATTGTCGCGAACTCATGGATGCAGCATCCGGTCGGCTACGAGATCAACAAGTCGACGGGCACGGCGCAGGCGACCGACATCGCGAAGATCATGTTCCAGACGTTCGCGATCTTCGCCTACGTGCACGTGATCCTGGCCGGCTGCCTGACGGGCGGCTTCGTCGTGCTCGGCGTCTCCGCCTGGCATCTGCGCCGGGGCCGGAACGTCGAGGTCTTCCGCGCCGCCGCGAAGCTCGCGGTGCTGCTGCTGATCCCGCTGGCCGCCGTGCAGCTCTGGTGGGGCAACGCGTTCGGGGTCCAGACGACGAACGCGCAGCCGATGAAGATCGCCGCGACCGAGGCGCTCTGGAACACCCAACAGCCGGCATCGTTCTCGCTGTTCCAGATCGGCGGCTTCACGAAGAGCGATCAGACACCGTCGTGGTCGATCGAGATCCCGGGCCTGCTCTCGTACCTCGCAACCGGCTCGTTCCACGGCAAGGTCGTCGGGCTGAACCAGAACCAGGAGAAGCAGGCTGCCCAGCACGGGCCGGGCAACTACCTGCCCCAGGTCGAGCTCGAGTACTGGTGCATGCGCGTGATGGCCTATCTGGGCGGACTGATGCTGCTGATCGCCCTGTGGGGCGGCTGGCTCCTGTGGCGGAAGAAGCTCGAGCAGGCGAAGTGGTTCCAACGGACGGCGATGGGCGCGATCGCCGTCCCGTTCCTCGCGTGCTTCGGCGGCTGGCTGCTCACCGAGACCGGCCGCCAGCCGTGGATCGTGTACGACCTGCAGAAGACCGCCGACGCGGTCTCGCCGAGCTCCACCACGACGAAGGTCGCGTTCAGCCTCGGCGTGTTCCTCGCGCTCTACACGGGTCTCGCGATCGTCGACTTCTACTTGATGCGCCGTTATGCGCGGCTCGACCCGCCCGAGCCCGGCGCCAACGTGGAAGGAGGGGCGCCGGTCGCAGCGCCGAGCTACTGATGCAGACCGCGTGGTTCTGGATCCTCTTCGTGCTCTGGTCCCTCTACCTGGTGACCGAGGGCTTCGACTTCGGCGTCGGCATGCTGCTGCCGGTCCTCGGCCGTAGCGAGGAAGAGCGGCGGACGATGATCCAGACGATCGGGCCGGTCTGGGACGGCAACGAGGTCTGGCTGATCATCGCCGGCGCCGCGACATTCGCGGCGTTCCCCGGCTGGTACGCGACGATGTTCTCCGGGTTCTACGTCGCACTGCTCCTGCTGCTCGTCCTCCTGATCACGCGGATCGTCTCCTTCGAGTGGCGCAGCAAAGCGGACAGCGGCGCCTGGCGCAGTGCCTGGACGTGGGTGAATGCGATCGCCTCGCTCGGCATCCCACTGCTCTGGGGCGTCGCGCTCTCGAGCCTGCTGCATGGTGTCCCGGTCTCCTCGGCTCAGGAGTACACCGGCACGTTCTGGGACCTCTTCAGCCTGTACACGGTGCTCGCAGGCGTCGCTCTCGTCGCGCTCTCGGCGCTCCACGGCGCGGCGTATCTCGCCCTCCGCGCGAACGGCGACCTGCGCGCACGGGCAGAGCGGGCGGCAGCTCTGCTCGCTGTTCCCGCAGCGCTCATCGGCGCGGTGTTCCTCGTCTGGACGCTCGTGGTGGGAAGGGACAACAACGACAAGGGCCTCTTCCCGGGCATCGTCGTGGTCGTCCTGGCCGCAGTTGCGGCCGTCGCCGCGATCGTGTTCGCCCGCGCACGGCGCAGCGGTCTTGCCTTCGCCGCGACCGGCGCAACGATCGCGCTCGCCGTCGCCACGCTGTTCGCCGAGCTGTATCCCCGGGTGATGGTCTCGTCGACCGACTTCGCCGACAGCCTCACCACGACGAACTCGTCGTCCGGCCACTACACGCTCGTCGTGATCAGCGTCTTCACGCTCGTCCTGCTGCCGGTGATCCTGCTCTACCAGAGCTGGGCCTACCACGTCTTCCGGGCGCGCCTCGGTCAGGTGGAGCCCGCAGCGAGCCCGGTCGAGCTCCTCGCCCGGAGCGGCCGCGAGGAGCCGACGCGCTAGCGCATCAGCGGTCGGTGAGGCTGCGCAGCATCGTCTCGAGCCGATCGAGCCGGGTGGTCAGATCGTCGAAGCGCCGGTCGATCTCCGCATCCCGCCGCTCCTCTTGCTGGGCGAGGTTCGCGTCCTGGAGGTGCGAGGCCCGCGCGACGAAGGTGGAGGTGATCGCGGCCGTGACGATCGCGACGAGCGCGATCGCCTCGAGCATGACGAACCCCGCGACGATGCGTCCCGCGACCGCCTTCGGCGTGACGTCCCCGTAGCCGACGGTCGTCACCGTCTGGATCGCCCACCACATCCCGATGAAGATGTTCGGGTACTCCTTGTGGTCGAGCACGCGCATGAGTAGGCCGCTGGCGACGACGATCAGCGCCGTCGTCGTGACGATGACGCTGGCCGCGCTCCGGACGGACACCGGCTTGCGCAGGAAGCGCTGCATCTGGCGCTCGAGCAGGAGGATGCGGGACATGTGCTGACCATCTCTCTTTCAGTCGGTCAGGAGGTCACCCGTTCTGGATGATCTCGTCCGCGCTGGCGCGCGTCGGCTCAGGCTGGGGCTGTGAGCGGCTCGCCACGGGCGACGGCGACCGCCTCGAGGCGCGACCGCGCGCCGATCGCCCGGAACAGGTGCCGGACGTGGTTGTGCACGGTCTCGCGGCTCAGGTGCAGCTCCTCGGGACATTGATGTGCTCGAGGGCATGGACGATCTCCCCGGACGGGGCCTTCATCGCGGCGAGCGGCGTCCGTTCGGTCTGCGGTCTCGTAAAGGAGGCGTCAATCGTGCTCGGCGGATTAAAGGAACCGGCCGTTCGTGCCGAATCGAGCAGGCATGGACCCACTTTCGAACCTCGTTCTCGGTGCCTTGCTCGGCGTCGTGATCGTCACGGCGGGCTGGGTGCTCGCGAGCCTGCTCGACGCTCTGCGGCAGCAGCCGGTGTTTCGGGCCCGCCGTTCGTCCCGGTAGGCGCCGTCATGCGCCGTGCCCGTTCCCTGAGCCGGCGCAGGCCGTAGACGGCTGCGAACGGTGCCCACCATGGGGTGGACAGGATGCGGAGGATCAGCAACATCGGGCTCGGCCGTCCACCCATTCAGGATGCGCTGCCCGCTGCGGCGGACTACTGGCCTTTTGGAGCGTTTGTGCTCGCCGTCCGTCTGGCGCGGGCGGGAGGCTCGGCCGCTACACCATGTTCGGGGTGGCGCAGACGGCTCGGCCCGTGCTTGCTGCCGCCCCCCGGGGGCAGTCGGTGGGGTCGCAGGGGAGGGCGGCCCCGCCGAGTGCCTCGCAGGCGCCGTCGGGCGCTCAGAAGTGCGGGCGAAGCTTGCCGGCCGTCCGCTCGATCGCCTCCGGCAGCACCTTCACGTCGCCGACCACGGGCATGAAGCTGGTGTCGCCGTTCCAGCGGGGCACGACGTGCAGATGCACGTGCTCCTCGATCCCCGCGCCGGCAGCGCGGCCCAGATTCCAGCCCACGTTGAACCCATGGGGCGCGTACTCGGCACGCAGCGCCTCGATCCCGCGCGCACCGAGCTCGTGGATCGCGAGCGCCTCGTCGGGGGTCAACGCCCCGAACTCGCCCAGGTGCCGTCTGGGTGCGATCAGCAGGTGCCCGGACGAGTACGGGAACTTGTTCAGGACGACGAGCGCGGTCGCGCCGCCGTGGACGAGCAGCTCCGGCTCCGGGTCGCAGAAGATGCACCGGTCGAGCTCGTCGGCGTGCTGCACGTACTCGAGGCGCCAGGGCGCCCACAACGGCTTCGGCATCGCCCGGAGCCTACTTGGCCCCGACACGGCGGCTACAGCCAGCGTTTGAGCCGGAAGAACGCGAGCATGCCCACCAGCGCGACGAGAATCCCGACGAACACCACCCAGAACGCCCAAACGGTGTTGAAGCCGGGGAAGTCGAGATTCATGCCGAAGAAGCCGGTGATCAGCGTCAACGGCAGGAGGACGACGGAGAAGACGGTCAGGATCCGCAGCACGTCGTTCTGACGGTGCGAGATCACCGACTCGTTCGTCGACTCGAGCGCTTCGACGACTTCCTTGTAGTTGTCGAGGATGTCCCAGATGCGCTCTGCGGCATCGACGATGTCGTCGAAGTAGAGGTCGAGCTCCTCCGGCAGGAAGCGCTCGACGTGGCGTTCCAGGAGCCGCAGAGTCGAGCGTTCCGGCTTCACGATCTTCCGGTAGCTGATGATCTCCTGCTTCGCGTTCGAGATGTCCCGGACGACCGCTTCCGACCGTCCTTCGAACACGTCGTCCTCGAGCGAGTCGAGCTTGTGCCCGATCTTGTCGAGGATCGGGAAGCAGTAGTCGAACAGGTCGTCGAGCACCTCGTAGAGCAGCCGTCCCGATCCCTTGGGGAACAGCTGCTCGCGGAAGTGCTCGTCCTCCTCGCACCGCCGAAACAGTCGCGTCACCGGGCGCAGCTCGACGGTGGGCAGGGTGACGAGGTAGTCCGGCCCGATGAAGAAGTCCAGCTCGGCGGCGTTCAGCCGCTGGACGGCCCGGTCGTACACCGGGAAGTGGAGGACCCCGAAGAGGTAGCCCTCGTCCGCGTAGTCGTCGACCTTGGGGCGCTGGCGCTTGGAGAGCACGTCCTCCACGTCGAGCGGATGCCAGCCGAAACGGCGCGCGAGCACGCCGACGTGGTGCGAGTCTGCCGCGTCGAGGTGGATCCAGGTGAGGCCGGCTGCGTCGAGCTCAGCGGGCGGCGACGGCTGAGCCGTCGCGGCGACCACGGTGTCCCGCGTTCGAGTGCGCCGGATGCGAGGCAGGCTCGGCATCGGTACTGAGTGGATCCTCGATGACGGGAATCAACGGCATATCGCAATTCTAGCGAGGTTTTCGGCGGAAATCGGGGATTTCGGGACAGAGGACTCCGCCGGCGCATCCCGTAGGCCGCAGATGCGCCGACGGCGATTTCCTCAAGAACGACGGCTGCAGGGACGTCGTCGGCGCCAATCTGTCACACCTTGAGCCTCGTGCCCAGACGACGGCACTTGTCGGGCGCCGCGGATCGGCATGGCATCGTCTCTTTGCGGTAGGGAGAGAAGGGGGAATGATGAAGCTCAAGCTTCTGGTCTTCTCGTGCATCGTCCTGGGAGTCGGGGTCTTCGCCGCCACGGCGGCGTCCGACCCGAAGGTGGGGCCGCCGATCTGCCCCGGCGCCGAGACGCCGATCACGGGCACGTACGGCAACCTCGTGATCACCGGCAACCGGTACGTCCCGAGTGGCAGGACGCTGACCACCTGGGGCACCCTCACGGTTGCGCCCGGGGCCTGTCTCGACGCGTTCACGATGGGGACGGTGCACGTCGGCAGCAGTCTCGTCGTGGGCAACGGCGCGATCCTGGGAACGACGAACGACACCGTCGGTGGGAACGTCTACGCGGATCATCCGATGACGATGTATCTCGACGGGGACACGATTCGCGGCAACATCACCTCGATCGGGGGTGGGCCCGGGCCGACGTTCGACCCGTACGTGAACTTCCCGATCAAGGACAACGTCATCTACGGCAACGTGTCTGTCGAGGGATGGCAGGGTGCCTGGTTCGGGTTCATCCGCAACCACACGCGCGGTTACGTGGCGATCAAGAACAACGTCGGCGTGACGATCGGTGATCTGGGCACGCTCGATTCGACGGAGATCGCGACAAACACGATCGGCGGCAACCTGATCTGCTCGGGCAACTCGCCCGTCGCGCAGATCGGCGACACCGGCGGCACGACCAACGTGGTCGGCGGCCAGAAGATCGGCGAGTGCGCCGGGCTCTGACGCGCGCGCTCTGAACGATCGCACGAGAGGTTGGTTGGCGGGGCGCGAGGTCGCCCCGCCAACCCCTCGTCTCAGAGGTGGCTGTGCCAGCCGGTGCCGGTGAAGCTGTCGTACGGCAGCAGCCCTGCGGGAGCGTGGATGAACGCGGGGGACGCGCCGGAGAAGGTCCAGTCGTAGGAGGGCTCGGAGGCGCCGTCTGCGCTGTAGTCCTCGGCCGCGGTCGAGAACGTCGTCGGCGCCTGGTCGAGCTGGACGGTCGCGGCGAACTTCCCGTCGATCGAGAGCGCCCACCCGACGCTGGACCCGGAGAGCAGGAAGGTGTGCGTCGACGGGACCTTGACGTCGGCGAGCCGAATCAGCCGGTAGCCGGCCGCGGTCTGCCACTCGGCATAGAGGAAGGCGGAGCCCGTGTCCGGGCCGAGCGGTGTGGCGCCCCGCCAGATCCCGCCCTGCAGCCAACCCACTGCCGCGCAGCCGTCGGCCGTCTTCCCGTACGCCACTGCCACGTAGGCGATGGCGTGGTCTCCGTCGGCGGGGTACGTCGGTAGCTGGTTGATCGTCACCGTGACGCTGACGGTCGGGGTCGTGAGCGGCTGGTTGACGTAGCTGTAGCGGTAGCTCTGCGGGCCCTGTCCGCACGGCGGCGGCGCCGGCGGCGTGGGGGTGGTCGTGGTCGTCGGGGTGGTGGTCGTCGTCGGAGTGGTCGTGGTGGTGGGGGTCGTGGTCGTCGTCGGCGGCGGCGGCGGTGGTGGCGCGGTGGTGGTGCTCGTCACGGTCGTGGTCGTCACGGGAGGGGTCGTGACCGTCACCGTCGGCGGTGGGGTGCGAACGGCGGGCCGCCGCACGACCTCGCAGTCGCGCGCGACGCGGTCGAGGCGGTCTGCGATCACGACGTCGTGGCCCGCGCCGCACGAGATCGTGTCGCGGCCGGGCCCGCCGTCGATCCGGTCGTTGCCGGGGCCACCCCAGATCCGGTCGTTGCCGGCGCCTCCGTACAGGCGGTCGTTGCCGGCACCGCCGTAGAGGGTGTCGTTGCCCGCGCCGCCGTAGACCCGGTCGTTGCCGCTCCGTGCAAGGAGGACGTCTGCGCCGCGCGTGCCGTACAGGACGTCTGCCCGTGGGGTGCCGGTGATGCGCGTCACCCCGCCGCCCGCGGTGAAGCCGAGCCCGAGCGCAGCTGCAACGACGACGGCCGAACAGGCCGCCAGCAAGCCCCGAACCCGTGGCCGACGATGCGCGCTCAATCCGACCTCCCCCTTCTCTCGCGCAGCATAGACCGCGTCTCGGACCGATTGAAGGCCCTGGATCTTGCGCGGGCGGCCGTTTCGATTCTTAATGAGGCGGGGGATCCGTTTCGACTCGATGATCAGGGTGACACTCTCATCAAGGGGGAGCACGTCGGCACGGTCATGCTCGACGCGAACGGCGTTGCCGTGGGCGACACCGGGTACGCGCAGGGGCTGATCGCGGAAACGGGCGTGCTGGAGCCGGGCGCGGTCCCGCTCCGTCCGACCGACGGCGAGCGGTACCTGCGTGCGATGCCCGCGAACTTCGACAACGCCTACTTCTGGGCGACGTTCTACGACGGCGATCTGATCGTCAAGCAGCCGTGGCTCGAGTCGAACGGCGGCACGGTGCCCGACGCCGTGCTCGCGACGATGCACTGACCACCGGCCGCGCGCCGCAATTCAGCGAGCGCAGGGCAAACGCTTGCCCACGACTTCGGCAATCCTGCCGTCGTCGCGAACCGGAACATGCCGTACCCCCGGAAGATCGTCGTCGTGTGGGAGTTCCGGTGGGTGACGGTCTGCCGTTCGTGCTCGGCCCCCTCGAAGGCGGCGCGGCCGAGGGGCAGAGTGGTTCGTGTGAGCTTCGACCGACGCTCGCACCGCCTGACCGGCGACATGCGCGATGCGCCCGGCAGGAATCGAACCTGCGACCTCTCGCTCCGGAGGCGAGCGCTCTATCCCCTGAGCTACGGGCGCGTTGCGGCACTAGTGTAGCCCTCGTGAAACTCACGACCCGCATCGCGACGGTCCGGCTCGCGGAGACCTTCACGATCTCCCGGGGCTCGGAGGACGACGCAGACGTCGTCCAGGTCGAGGTGGAGCACGAGGGCGTGTCGGGCTTCGGCGAGGCGGCGCCGATCGAGCGCTACTCCGAATCGGCCGCGAGTGCGGTGGCATGGCTGGACGGCATCGAGCTTGGTGACGATCCGTTCGCCCTCGACGAGCTCGCGGCACGGCTGCCGCCCGGCGAGCAGGCGGCCCGCGCCGCCGTCGATCATGCGCTGCACGACCTCCAGGGAAAGCTCGTCGGACAGCCGGTCTACAAGCTGCTCGGCCTGCGCCGGGCCGGCCCGCCGACGTCGTGGACGATCTGGCTCGGCGACCCGGACGACATGGCGCGCCGCACGGAGCGGATCGCCTCGCGCGGCTTCCGGCGCCTGAAGCTGAAGCTCGGCGGCCGCGACGGGCTCGACGTGGAGCGCGTGCGCGCCGTGCGGCAGGTGACGGATCTGCCGCTGCAATGCGATGTCAACGAGGCGTGGAGCCTCGACGAAGCACTCGAGTATCTCCCGCAGCTCGACCTGCAGTACTGCGAGCAGCCGCTCGCGGCCGGCGACCCGGACGGGCCGGAGCTGAAGCGGCGCTCACCGGTCCCGGTCTACGTCGACGAGGACTGCCACGTGCTCGCCGACGTCGCCGCGTGCGCCGAGCGCGCGCACGGGATCAACATCAAGCTCGCGAAATCGGGCGGCATCCGGGAAGCCGTGCGGATGGTGCACGCGGCGCGCGCGCTCGGGCTGGGCGTGATGCTCGGCTGCATGGTCGAGTCGGGCCTCGGGATCGCACCGGGCGCGCACATCTCGAGCCTGATGGACCACGTCGACCTCGACGGCAACCTGCTGCTCGCCGAGGATCCGTGGCCGGGCGTGGCGTTCGTCGACGGCGTTCAGCTTCCCTCCGAGGCGCCCGGGATGGGTGTTGCGCCCGCGTAGGCTGCTCATCCTCGCCGAGGGCAAGTCGGACGACCCGCACTACGGGAAGACGGCCCGCGGCGTGCTCCGGTACCGGCCGCAGGACGTCGTCGCCGTTCTCGACTCGGAGTCGAGCGCCGCCGAGCACGAGGGATTCCCGCTCGTCCGCTCCGTCGAGGAGGCGCGGCGCTACGACCCGACGACGGCGCTCGTCGGTGTGGCGACACAGGGCGGCCGGTTCCCACCGGCGTGGCGCGACCTTCTGAAGGACTGCATCCGCGACGGGCTCGACGTCGAGAACGGCCTGCACGAGTTCATCTCGGTCGACCCGGAGCTCGCTGCGCTCGCCCGCGAGCACGGGTCGGAGCTGCGGGACCTCCGCATGCCTCCGCCGGACCTCAACGTCCCGACCGGCGCGAACCTGACTCACCGTGCGACGACGATCCTCACCGTCGGCTCCGACTGCGCGATCGGGAAGATGACGGTGTCGCTCGAGCTCGACCGGGAGGCGCAGCGCCGCGGCCGGCGCAGCGAGTTCGTCCCGACCGGGCAGACCGGGATCGCGATCGCCGGCTGGGGCATCTCCGTCGACGCCGTCGTCGCCGACTTCATCGCCGGTGCCGCAGAGCAGCTCGTGCTCGAAGGGGTCGAGCGTGGGGGCGAGGTGCTGTTCGTCGAAGGGCAGGGCTCGTTGCTGCACCCCGGGTACTCCGGCGTCACGCTCGGGCTGATCCACGGCTCGGCACCGCACGCCTACGTGCTCTGCCACAAGGCCGGACAGCTCTACGTCGACGAGAACGAGCGGTTCCCGATGCCGCCCCTCTCCGAGCTCGTCGACCTGCACGAGCGGATCAGCCTCGTGGCGCGGCCGGCGAAGGTGCGAGCGGTGGCACTGAACACGCGCGACCTCGATGAGGCAGCGGCCAGGCGCGCGATCGAGGAGACGGAAGCCGAGACCGGCCTCCCCGCGGACGACCCGGTGCGCTTCGGAGCGGCCAGGCTCCTCGACGCACTCGAGCCTCGACCGAGTTAGGCCGGAGAGCGACGCAGGTTAGGTCGCCCGGCACTTTCCGCTTCCTGCAGCAGCGCCCACGCTGGCCCTGTGAAGAGGTTGATGGGGGCGATGCTCGCGGTGGCCGCACTGACCGCAGCTGGAACTGCAACTGCCGCACCGCTGCGCTACGGCGTCGCGGACGACTGGCCGAAGTTCCACGCCTGCGGTGACGTCTGGTGGCAGAGCGCCGTGGACATCGGCTACCAGGACTTCCGCATGACGGTGCAGTGGAACGAGGCGACTCCGACCGTGATCCCGTTCCAGGCGAACATCCAGGCGGCGGTCGACTGCGCGAAGCTGAACAACCTCAACCCGATCCTCGCGGTCTACCCCCAGCATCCGGCTGCGATCGGGTCGAACGCCGGCGCGCAGGCCCAGTTCGCCACGTTCGTCAGCCTGGTCGGGCAGGCGTTCCCCGGCGTGAAGGAGATCATCATCGGGAACGAGCCGAACGTGAACCGGTTCTGGCAGCCGCAGTACCGTGGCGGCAAGGATGCGGCGGCGACCGACTACGAGCACACGCTCGCCCAGGCGTACGACGCGCTGAAGATGGTCCGTCCGGGCGCGGTCGTGTGGGGGCCCGCGATCTCCTCGCGGGGGAACGACAACGCCTACGCGGCGTCGAACCCGAGCCACTCGCCCGTCTGGTTCATCAAGTACCTCGGCGACGCCTACCGGGCGTCGGGCCGGACGAAGCCGATCTTCGACCAGTTCGACATGCACCCCTATCCGCCGGTCCAGGACTCGGCTCCGTTCTCGAAGCCGTTCCAGTGGCCTCAGGCGGGCGCGGCGAACCTCGACCGCATCAAGCAGGCGCTCTGGGACGCCTTCAACGGCACCGCGCAGCCGGTTCCGGCCGAGCAGGCGGGCGGGCAGGCTGCGAGATCGGACTCGGCCGGCGCCGGCCTGCCGATCGATCTCGACGAGGTGGGCGAGCAGACGGTCGTGACCGGGCACGAGGGTGCCTATGACGCTCCGCCCGAGAACGTCGTGCCGATCACGGAGCAGCAGCAGGCGACCAGCCACGTGCAGCTCGCGGAGATCGCGGCGTGCGACCCGGATGTCGCGTCGCTTCTCTACTTCCCGCTGATCGACGACACGAGCCTCTCCGGTGGCTTCCAGTCGGGGAACCTCTTCGCCGACCTCACGCACAAGGCTTCGTACGGGGCTGTGGAGGCGAAGATCGCGGCCGCGAAGGGGCTCTGCCAGAACGGCGTCCCGGGGATCCCCCGCGGCTGGGCCCACACCACGTCCGTGGTCGGCGCCCAGGGGATCTTCGGCGGGCCGGGCACCGCGGTCGGCTCGAGGCCGACGGCCAAGCCGGCGACCGCGTCCGGCCTCTGGACGAGCATCACGGCCGGTGAGGACGCGAGCTACACGGCGCGGGTCGTCAAGGTCCCGGGCGGGCCGGTCGGGCCTGCGGTGGCCGGGGTCGCCAAGGCCTACTACCGGCCCGGCGTGCACTTCGGAAACCTGAGGCTTGCGCCCGGCACCTACGAGTTCCGTTTCGCGTTGACGGCTCTGACGAACCCGGCCCGCACGAGCACGCTCACCTCCCCGACGTTCACCGTCGGAACCGCGCCGGGCGGCCGCCACGGCCGCCCGGCCGGCCCCCCTCGCCGGGGCACTGCCGCCACGGGCACGGCCACGGCAGGCGCGCTTGCGGCAGGAGATAGGCGCCCCTTGACAACACGAACAGGTGTTCGCTAGAGTGGCGAACACATGTTCGTTCGGATCGTACTCATCGTGGGAATCGCCGTTCTGGCCTGGAGCGCGGTCGCGCGCTCCTCGAACGCGCACGGGCCCCGTCAGGTGGTGACGGTTCGTCCCTACGAGACGCTCTGGTCGATCGCGCAGGCCCACTACGGGGGCGATGTTCGCGACGGGATCTGGCGGATCGAACGGGCGAATCACCTGACCGGCGCCGGCGTTCGCGTCGGTCAGCAGCTCGTCCTCCCGTAACCCGCCGCCGCCGCGCTGCGAGACTAGCTGCGGCATGGACCTGGACATCGTCTTCCTGGGCACGTCGGCGAGTGCGCCGACCGCCAGGCGCGCACCGACCGCGATCCTCGTGCGGCGCGGCGGCGAGCGCCTGCTCTTCGACTGCGCCGAAGGCACCCAGCGGCAGCTGATGCGCTCCTCGATCGGGCTCCCCGATCTGGAGGAGGTCTTCCTCAGCCACTTCCACGCCGACCACTACCTCGGGCTGCCCGGGATGCTCAAGACGTTCTCCCTGCGCCAGCGCGAGCTGCCGCTGACGGTCTACGGCCCACCCGGGCTCGGCGACCTCTACGCGAGCCTCAAGCGGGTGATCGGCAGGCTCAGCTACCCGGTCGAGATCGAGGAGCTCCGCGCCGGCGAGGCGCTCGAGCGTGACGGCTACCGGATCCTGGCGTTCCCGGTCCACCACGGCGTCAGCGCGCTCGGATACGCGGTCGTCGAGGACCTGCGGCCCGGCCGGTTCGACGTGGACACTGCCGACGCGCTCGGCGTCCCGGCCGGCCCGGAGCGCGGCGCGCTGCAGCGTGGGGAGTCGGTGACGCTGCCGGACGGACGGGTGCTCACACCGGACACCGTCCTCGGTGAGCCGCGGCCGGGACGGCGCATCGTGATCCCCGGGGACACCGCTCCCGCCGAGACGGTGCGCGTCCTCGCCGAGGGAGCGGACGTCCTCGTCCACGAGGCGACGTTCTCGGAGGACGAGCGCGACCGCGCCGAGGAGACCCTGCACTCGACGGCCCGCCAGGCCGGTGAGATCGCGCGGGCCGCCGGCGTCCGGCTGCTCGCGCTCACACACGTCTCGCCGCGCTACTTCGGGAAGGAGCTCGCCGAGGAGGCGTGTGCCGTGTTCGAGGCGACCGTCGTCCCGCGCGACTTCGACGTCATCGAGGTGCCGTTCGCCGAGCGCGGCGAGCCCCGGCTCGTGAAGGCCGGCGCACGCCCCGACCGCTCGGTGCCTCTGGTGTCTGACACCGGAGGTGTCTGACACCTCGCGGGGCGAAGCGCGCGACCGCTCAGATCTGCCAGTCGCCCCCGCGGAGCACCGGCACCTCGGTGCCGTCCGCCTGCCTGCCGGTGACGGTGACCTCGTCGGAGCCGATCATGAAGTCGATGTGGATCGAGCTCCTGTTGATGCGGTGCCGGTCCTCCTCGGCGACCGAGATCGCATAGGCGTTGCCGAGCGCGATGTGGCTCGCTGCGTTCTCGTCGAGGAGCGTGTTGAAGAAGACCGCGCCGGTCTTGCCGATGCGCCCCTCGCGGTCGACGAGCGCCACCTCGCCCAGCCGCGAGGCGCCTTCGTCCTTGCCGGCGCGTGCACGCAATGCGTCGGCGCCGTCGCCCTCGATCTCGACCGCGCGCCCACCCTCGAAACGGACCCGCAGATCACGGATCACCGTGCCGCCGACGTCGAGCGGCTTCGTGGCCGTGACGACGCCGTCCGCACGGGCCGGGTCGGGCGTGGTTGCGATCTCCTCGGTCGGAAGGTTCGGCGCGTGCACGATCCCGTCGACCGTCTGCATTCCGGGCGTCTCGGACGCATACCGCGACGAGGGCAGCAGGCCGATCGTGAGGTCGGTGCCCGGACCCTCGAAGCGAAGCGCGTCGAAGCGGAACGCGTCGACTCGCTTTCCCGCCTCGTGGAGCTGCGTGAGCCGCGACCGCCAGGCCGCTGCCGGATCCGGCTCGTCGAGGCGCAGCACGAAGATCAACTGCTCCCAGAGCCTGGCCATCGCTGTCTCCTCGTCCACTCCGGGATGGACGAGGCACGCCCATTCGGGGGTCGCCCACGGGACGACCGTCCAGTTGGTCGTCTTGGCGTTGATCACCTCGAAGTTCTCGGCCAGTGCGGGCAGTGCATCCCGGCCCGCACGGGCTGGGTCGATGCCGGCCAGCAGCCCGGGCGGCACCTGCGGGGTGATCGAGATGCGAACGCCGTGCCCTTCGCCGAGATCGAGGAGCCGCCTGCCGTACCACTCCGGGACGAAATCGAGCGTGTCCTCGCCGGCGCGCTCGAGCCGGATTCGCTTGACGTGCGGGTCGAAGTACCAGGGGTCGACGAAGCGAGCGCCGCGCTCGTACGCGGCGGCTGCGACCAGCCGGGCGAGCGGCGCCGCCCGCGGCTCCGCGACGATCCAGACGGTCTGTCCGGGCTGAACGTTGGCTCCGACCTCGACGATCAGGCCTGCGTACCGGCGGAGGAGTGCGTCGTCCACGGCTCGGCCAGAGCCTATCCGTCCGGTCAGATCGTCTACAGTGCGACCCGCACCGCCCCTTTAACCCGGTCCAGCGAGGCCGGAAAGGAGTCGAATGTCGCACCCTGCCGTCACCCGGTCACAGCGGATCCTGCTCGACGAGGAGTCGATCCGCCGGACTCTTTCCCGGATCGCGCACGAGATCATCGAGCGCAACGACGACCTCGAGACGGTCGCGCTGGTCGGGATCCACACCCGCGGCGTGCCGATCGCCCAGCGCATCCGCACCCTCGTGGCCGAACGCTCGGGCGAGGAGCTCGCGCTCGGACAGCTCGACATCACCTTCCACCGCGACGACGTGCACGTGCGGGCGGGGCAGGCGCCGCGCCGAGCGCAGCCGCTCGTGCGGGACACGAAACTCGATTTCGATCTCGAGGGCCGAACCGTGATCCTCGTCGACGACGTCCTCTACACCGGCCGCACGATTCGGGCGGCCGTCGACGCGCTGTTCGAGTACGGGCGCCCCGACCGGGTGCAGCTCGCCGTCCTCGCGGACCGCGGACACCGTGAGCTCCCGATTCGCCCCGACTACGTGGGCAAGAACCTGCCGACGACACGCGACCAGCGCGTGCAGGTGGAGCTGATGGAGGTCGACGAGATCGACCGTGTGATTCTGATCTCCGAGGGCGAGGAGGCCGACGTTGACTGATCTCCGTGTCGTCGGGAGCGATCTGCTTCCGCCCGCCGACGAGCGCCGCCACCTCCTGTCGATCACCGATCTGAGCCGGGACGGCATCGAGCGTCTGCTCGCGACGGCCCGCTCGTTCGCGCAATCGCAGGAGCGTGACAACAAGAAGCTGCCGACCCTGCGCGGCCGGCTCGTCCTGAATGTGTTCTACGAGTCGTCGACGCGCACGTCGTCGTCGTTCGAGCTGGCGGCCAAGCGGCTGTCCGCCGACACGATGACGCTGAAGGCCGTCGGTTCCTCCGTCGACAAGGGCGAGTCGCTCAAGGACACCGCGCTCACCCTGTCCGCCTACGACCCGGATGTGATCGTCCTGCGCCATCCCGAGGTCGGCGCCGCGCAGTTCGTGGCCCGCGTGACCGAAGCCCGCGTCGTGAACGCCGGCGACGGCAAGCACCAGCATCCAACTCAGGCCCTGCTCGATCTCCACACGATGCGCGAGGCCTTCGGCCGGCTCGACGGCCTGCACGTCGCGATCGTGGGCGACGTCGCGCACTCGCGCGTCGCGCGGTCTCTCGTGCAGGCGCTCAACCTCGTCGGGGCGAGCGCGATCCTCGTCGGGCCGCCTGCCCTGCTCCCGGCCGGGCTGGCGCCGGCGACCACCGACATCGGTGCGATCGCCGACGCCGACGTCGTGTACGTGCTGCGCATGCAGCAGGAGCGAATGCAGGCAGGCGCGAACTTCGTGCCTTCCCTGCGCGAGTACACCGAGCGGTGGGGGATCACGCCGGCGCGCGTGCGCGAAGGGCAGCGCGTCATGCACCCGGGGCCGATGAACCGCGGGGTGGAGATCGACGCGCGCGTCGCCGACGCGGATGTGTCGCTCGTCGTCGACCAGGTGCGCTCGGGCCTGATCGTGCGCATGGCGGTGCTCTACGACCTGCTCACCACAGGGCCGGTCGTCGTCGAGTCCGCGGTGGGGGTGGCGTGATGCTCGCAGGCCGGACCGGCACGGAGAACATCGTCATCCGCGGCGCACGCCTGCTCGACCCGGCCGAGGGGGTCGACGGGGCCCTCGACGTCCGGATCGACGGCGGCGTGATCGCCCAGATCGGCGAGGGGCTCGACACGAACGAGCACCGCATCGTCGAGGCGCACGGGTCGATCCTGGCGCCGGCCTTCGTCGACCCGCACGTCCATCTCCGTACGCCGGGACGCGAGGACGAGGAGACGATCGCCTCGGGCACCGCCGCCGCAGCGGCGGGCGGGTACTGCGCGATCCTGGCGGTCCCGAACACCGATCCGGTCGTCGACGACGCCGACACGCTCCGCGGCCTGCGGGCCCGGGCAGAGCGGGAGGCTCAGGTGCCGGTCGGCTTCATGGCCGCGCTGACCAAGGGGCAGGACGGCTCCGAGCTCGCCGAGCTGGGGTCCCTCGCCGACGCCGGCGCGGCGGCCTTCACCGACGACGGCGGGCCCGTCTCGACGGCCGGTGTGATGCGCCGCGCGCTCCAGTACAACGCGATCACGGGACGGATGATCGCCGTGCACTGCGAGGAACGGTCGCTGACCAAGGGCGGCCACGCGCACGCCGGCCCGGTGGCGGCCGAGCTCGGTCTCGGCGGCTGGCCGTCGCTCGGTGAGAGCCTGATGGTCGCCCGCGACATCGATCTCGCAGGCGACACCGGCCAGCCCGTCCACCTGATGCACCTCTCGGCGCGCGAGTCGGTCGACCACCTGCGGCGCGCGCATGCGGCCGGGATCCGCGCGACCGGCGAAGCGACCCCGCATCACCTCTGCCTCACCGACGAGGCCGTGCGCACGCTCGACCCGAACGTGAAGATGAACCCCCCGCTGCGGACCGCCGAGGACCGCGCCGCGCTCATCGAGGCGGTGAAGGACGGCACGATCGGCGCGATCGCGACCGACCACGCGCCGCACTCACCGGAGGAGAAGGATGTCCCGTTCGAGGCGGCGCCCTTCGGCGTCACCGGGCTCGAGACGTCGTTCGCCGCGCTGTACACGCAGCTCGTCGAGCCGGGCCTGCTGTCCCTCGAGACGCTCCTGGAGCGGATGTCCGCCGGTCCATCGGCGATCTTCGGGCTGGACCGGCCGCGCCTCGCGGTCGGAGCGTCCGCGAACCTGACCCTGATCGACCTCAACGCGACGTGGCGCGTGAAACCGACGGCCTTCCGCTCGCGCTCGAGCAACTCGTGGCTCCTCGGCGAGCGCCTGCGCGGGCGTGTGAAGCTGACGATCGCCGCAGGACGCGTGGTGTTCGAACAGTGACTGTCGCCGCGCTGATTCTCGAGGACGGGGCTGTCTTCGAGGGGGAGTCGGTCGGCGCCGAGGGCTTCGCGTTCGGCGAGGCCGTGTTCACGACGTCGATGAGCGGCTACCAGGAGGTGGCGACCGACCCGAGCTTCGAAGGGCAGATCGTCTGCTTCACCGCTCCGATGGTCGGCAACTACGGGGTCGACGAGACGCGGAACGAATCGCGGCGCGCACACGCGAAGGCGGTCGTGATGCGCGCTGCGCGCGGGCCCGAGTGGACGGACTGGCTCCACGAGCGCGGAGTGGTGGCTCTCACCGGCGTCGACACCCGCTCGCTCGTCCTCCATCTGCGTGATCGAGGTGCGATGCGGGCGGCCGCGGTGACGGGCGACACCTCGGTGGGCGAGGTCCTCGCCGCGGTGCGCGCGCAGCCGGAGATGGCCGGTGCGGCCCTCGTGTCCGGTGTCTCGGCGCGCGAGCAGTACACCTTCGCGGCCGAGGGAAAGGTGCGGGTGGCCGTGGTCGACTACGGCTGCAAGCGCTCGATCCTCCGCCGGCTGTCGGCGAACGGCGCGGCCGTCGACGTCTTCCCACACCACGTCGACGCCGACACCGTCGCGGGCTACGACGGCGTGCTTCTCTCGCCAGGCCCCGGTGATCCGGAGCCGCTGGCGGACGAGGCGAAGATGCTCGAGCAGCTGCTCGGCCGCACGCCGGTGCTCGGGGTCTGTCTCGGCCATCAGCTGCTCGCACTCGCGACCGGCAAGGAGACGTTCAAGCTGCCGTTCGGACACCGCGGCGCCAACCACCCGGTGCTCGACCATCGCACGAAGCGGGTGCTCGTGACCTCGCAGAACCACGGCTTCGCCGTCGCGGCCGGCGACGAATCCGGGGTGACGCACAGCTCGCTCTACGACGGCACGGTGGAGGGGCTCGACTATCCGGAGCTTCGCGCCCGCTCGGCGCAGTTCCACCCGGAGGCGGCGCCCGGCCCGCACGATGCGGCGTCGATCATCAGCGGCTGGGTCGGGGAGCTGAAGTCCGCTGCCTAGGCGCACCGATCTGCGGTCGATCTGCCTGATCGGCTCCGGCCCGATCGTCATCGGCCAGGCCGCGGAGTTCGACTACGCGGGCTCACAGGCGCTGAAGGTCCTCCGCCAGGACGGGTTCCGCACGATCGTCGTCAACTCGAACCCGGCGACGATCATGACCGACCCGGGCTTCGCAGACCGGACGTACCTCGAGCCGCTCGACATCGAGGGAGTCGCGGCGGTCCTGCGCCGTGAGCGCCCCGACGCAGTGCTCGCGACGATGGGCGGCGGAACCGCGTTGAACCTGGCGCGCGAGCTGCAGCAGGCGGGGATCTTCGAGGAGCTGGGAATCGAGCTGATCGGCGCGAAGATCGACGCAATCCAGCGCGCCGAGGACCGAGAGCTGTTCAAGGCGACCGTCGAAGGCTGCGGCCTCCGCGTGCCGACCTCTCGCATCGTCACGTCCGCCGACGAGCTCGACGGCATCTCCCTGCCCGCGGTCGTACGCCCGGCGTTCACGCTCGGCGGCCACGGCGGCGGTTTCGCGGACACCCCCGACCAGCTCCGCGCGCAGGTCGAGCGTGGTCTCTCGGAGTCGCCGATCAACCAGGTGCTCGTCGAGGAGTCCGTGCGCGGCTGGGACGAGTTCGAGCTCGAAGTCGTCCGCGACCGCGTCGACAACGTCGTGATCGTCTGTTCGATCGAGAACCTCGACCCGATGGGCGTGCACACGGGCGACTCGGTCACCGTCGCCCCGCAGATGACGCTCAGCGACGAGGCGTACCAGGAGCTGCGCGACGCGGCCATCTCGGTCATTCGCGCCGTCGGGGTGGACACGGGCGGTTCGAACATCCAGTTCGCGCGCGACCGGATCTCCGGCGACATCCGCGTGATCGAGATGAACCCGCGCGTCTCACGCTCGTCCGCGCTCGCATCGAAGGCCACCGGCTACCCGATCGCGAAGGTCGCGGCGAAGCTCGCGGTCGGCTACACGCTCGACGAGATCCCGAACGACCTGACGGGGACCACGCCCGCGAGCTTCGAGCCGACGCTCGACTACGTCGTCGTCAAGATCCCGCGCTTCGCGTTCGAGAAGTTCCCGAACGCCGACACGACGCTCGGCACGCAGATGAAGTCAGTGGGCGAGACGATGGGCATCGGCCGCTCATTCATCGAGGCGTTCGTCAAGGCCAAACGCGGCCTCGAGGGCGACTTCGAGTGGCACCCGCAGGGGCTTCATCCGTGGTTCCGCCACGAGCTCGAACAGCTCGCCGCGGAGGAGGAGCGCCAGCGGACACTCGCGCCGGTCTACCGCCGGATCGACTCCGTTGCGGGCGAGGTCGAGGCCCCGTCGAACTACTACTACGCGACGTGGGGCGAGCAGGACGAAGCGCCGCCCCACGGCGAGCACGGGCGAGTCGTGATTCTCGGCTCCGGCCCGAACCGCATCGGCCAGGGTGTGGAGTTCGACTACTGCTGCGTCCACGCCGTTCAGACGTATCGGGACCTCGGCTACGAGGCAGTGATGGTGAACTGCAACCCCGAGACGGTGTCGACCGACTACGACACGTCCAACCGCCTGTACTTCGAGCCGCTCGACGTGGAATCCGTCCTGGCGATCTGCGAGCGCGAGCAGCCGGTGGGTGTGGTGATCCAGTTCGGCGGCCAGACACCGCTCAAGCTCGCGCGCGCGATCGAGGCGGCCGGGTTCGCGATCCTCGGCACCCCGTTCGACGCGGTCGACCTCGCGGAGGATCGCCAGCGCTTCGGCAAGCTGCTCGCAGAGCTCGGCATTCGCTGCCCGGACTGGGGGATCGCGCGTTCGGGTGTCGAGGCGGCGGAAGCCGCGCGGCGGATCGGGTATCCGGTGCTCGTGCGCCCGTCCTACGTGCTCGGCGGCCGCGCGATGCGCGTCTGCCACACCGAGGAGCAGGTGGTCGAGGCGTTTCACGGCGTCCACGGCCCGACGCTCGTCGACCGGTTTCTCGAGTATGCGATCGAGATCGACGTCGATGCTCTCTGCGACGGCGAATCCACGTACGTCGGCGCGATCATGCAGCACGTCGAGGAGGCCGGCGTGCACTCCGGCGACTCCGCCTGCGTGCTGCCCGCGCAGTCGCTCGGGGTCGCGGCCTCGGCCGAGATCTCGTCGATCGTCAAGCGGCTCGGGCCTGCCCTGGGCGTCGTGGGGCTCCTCAACGTCCAGCTCGCGGTCGTCGACGACGTGGTGTTCGTCCTCGAGGTCAACCCGCGCGCCTCGCGCACCGTGCCGTTCGCGTCGAAGGCGACCGGCGTCAATCTCGTCGCCGCTGCGTGCCGGCTCGCCGCCGGCGAGCGGCTCGCCGACCTCGGCCTGCCCGCCGAGCGGCCGCCGCGCCAGGTGAGCGTGAAGGCCGCGGTACTGCCGTTCGCCCGGTTCCCGGGGGCCGATCCGGTGCTCGGCCCCGAGATGCGCGCCACGGGCGAGGTGATGGCGAGCGCGAGCGACCTCCCGACCGCCTTCGCGAAGGCCGAACGGGCCGCCGGCCGGCCGTTGCCGCGCGACGGCGTGGTGTTCCTCTCGGTGCGCGGCGACGACAAGGCCGCAGCGGTCCCGGTCGCGGCCGCGCTCGTCGGGCTCGGCTTCCAGGTCGTCGCCACACAAGGCACGGCCCGGACGCTGCGCGGCGCCGGGCTGGACGTCGACGAGGTGCGCAAGGTCAGCACCCCGGGCGAGGAGCCGAGCGTCGTCGACCTGATCCGGCGCGGGCGCTGCAACCTCGTGGTCAACACGCCCGAAGGCGGCTCGGGGCCGCGATCGGACGGATATCTGATCCGCGAGGCGGCGCTCGCGGCGCGGATCCCCTGCATCACGACGATCGCGGGCGCCGCGGCGGCCGTGCACGCGATCGCCAATGCACGCGCCGAGACCGCGCTCTCCCTCCAGGAGCGGATCGATGTCGAAGCCTCGGCGCGAGCGTCGTAACGTCACGGCGGTCGAGGCGGTCGGGCCGTATGTGCTCGTCCGGGTCGGCCGCGGCGGGCTCGATCCCGGGATTCCCGGCCAGTTCTTCATGCTCGAGGCGCCCGGCCGGGTCCTCCCGCGCCCGATGTCGCTCTGCCTCGCGCCCGAGGGGGAGCTCGGCTTCCTGCTCGATCCGATCGGCCCCGGCACATGCGCGCTCGCGGAGCTCGAGGCGGGCGAATCGATCCACGTCTTCGGTCCGCTCGGCAACGGCTTCCGGCTCGACGTCGACCGGCCCGTGCTCGTCGGCGGCGGCATCGGGGTCGCGCCGTTCCCGTATCTCTCGGAGGCGCTCGAGCATCCGCCGGCCGTGCTCGGGTTCAGGTCGGAGTGGCACGCCGAAGCCGCCGCGCTCGTTCCGAACGCCGAGATCGTGATCGACCCGGTGCTCGTCACCGACGCCATGCCGCGCGACCGGTCCGTGCTCGCGTGCGGCCCGGAACCGATGCTCGAGGCGGTCCGCGCACTCTGTCCGGATGCACAGCTCGCCTGGGAGGCGCCGATGGCCTGCGGGTACGGCGCGTGTTACGGATGCGTCGTCGAAATCGACGGCGAGCTGAAAAGGTTGTGCGTGGAAGGACCGGTTTTGTGCTTCTCCTGAACGCCAGTGGCTGCCTCGACGCGCTCACCGCGCCGGAGGTCGCGGCGCAGTTCGATGCGTTCGTGACGAAGACGGTCACTCCCGAACCGCGCGAAGGCAACGCACCGGTTCGCATCGCAGAGACGGACCACGGAATGCTGAACGCGATCGGGCTGGCGAACCCCGGACGCGACGTGTTCCTTGGCCACACGCTGCCGCGTTTGGCTCGCACGATCGACGTCCCGATCTGGGTTTCGGTAGGTGGTTTTTCCGTGCGCGATTACATGGAGACATGCGAGCAACTAGCACGCGACGAAGTCGCGTGCATCGAGTTGAACCTCAGCTGCCCGAACGTGGACGAGGCGCCGGAGTCGGCGGCGGAGATCGTCCGGGCCTGCCGCCGGGTGACCGCAAAGCCGCTCTACGCCAAGCTTTCTCCGCATGCCTGGGACATGGGCGAGACGGTTCGGGCGGTCGAGGAAGCGGGGGCGGACGGCGTCAGCATGATCAACACGCTGCGCGGCGTCGCGCTCGACGCGCGCCTCGCGACGAAGCTCGAACGCGGCGCCGGCGGCTACTCGGGACCGGCGTTGAAACCGGTCGCGCTCGCCGCGGTCTTCGCCGCGCGGCGCGTGACGACGCTGCCGATCGTCGCGATGGGCGGCGTACAGGGCGGACGCGACGCGCTCGAGTTGATCGCCTGCGGCGCGACGCACCTCGCGCTCGGCACCCTGCTCTTCGCAGACGTCGATGCACCATCACGCGTGCGCGCCGAGCTCGACGATGCGGCGCGGCGCGCGGGCTTCGAACATCCCGAGGACGCATTCGGCGTCGCTCACCAATCCGTTGCCAGACTGGCCAACTAGCGCGAACGGTCCTAGTTGCACGGCGCTGACAGGTTGGTAGGATGCTGCGCTCATGGTGCCTCCCCAGACTCAGGTCCAAGCTCCGGTCCGCTCACTCGATCAGCGGATGGAAGCCCTCAAGCGAGCCAACGACATTCGTGTCAAGCGAGCGCAACTCAAGAAGGACCTGAAGTCCGGCAGCGTCTCGATCGAACAGATCCTCGGTGAACCGCCGGAGTTCGTGTCGACGGCGAAGGTGTTCGACATGCTCATGGCGGTCCCGAAGTTCGGCCGCGTGAAGGCGGCCCGCCTGCTCAACCAGTGCCGCATCAGCCAGTCGAAGACGGTCGGCGGCCTCTCCGACCGCCAGCGGCACGAGCTGATTGACCTCTTCAACCACCGTTAAGGCCGACCGGCCCGTCTTCGTGGTCACCGGCCCGTCCGGGGCCGGGAAGGGCACGCTGATCCAGCTCGTCCTGCCGCGGTTCCCGGAGCTCGCGCTGGCCGTGTCGGCGACGACGCGCCCGCAGCGCCCCGGCGAGCTGGACGGCGTGCACTACTGGTTCCTGACCCCCGCCGAATTCGAGGCGAAGGAGCGGGCCGGCGAGTTCCTGGAATGGGTCGACTACGTGGGAAACCGCTACGGGACGCTCAACTCGGAGATCGACCGGCTGCGCGCCCAGGGGAAGGCGCCCCTGCTCGAGCTCGAGACCGAGGGCGCGCTCCGGGTCAAACGGCGCGTCGAGCCGGCGGTCACGATCTTCGTGACCGCACCCGTGACCGAGCTCGAGCGCCGGCTGCGGGAACGGGCCACCGAGAGCTCGGGGGTGATCGAGGAGCGGATGGAGACGGCGCACCGGCAGCTGGCCGAGAGCGGCGAGTTCGATCATGTGGTGGAGAACGACGACCGCGGTGCCGCGGCAGACCGCCTGTCGGAGATCGTCGCCCGGGAGCTCGGCATGACCGCTACCATGCCGCGACCATGATTCATCCCCGCATCGACGAATTGATGGAAAAGGTCGACTCCCGCTACTCGCTGGTGATCGTCGCCGCCAAGCGCGCCCGGCAGATCAACAACTACCACCACCAGCTCGGCGAGGGCACGTTCGACGAGTTTGCGCCGCCGCTGATCGAGTCGCGCTCGAAGAACTACCTGACGATGTCCCTCGAAGAGATCGCCGAGGGCAAGATCGTCTACGAGTACGCCAAGAAGTAGCGGCCCGCGGAATCTGATTCGGCGCTGTCGAACCAGATTCCGCTAGTTGACCCGTCTCAGCGGGCATCATTCAGGCATGAGCCGCGTCCTTCTAGGCGTGACCGGCGGCATCGCCGCCTACAAGGCCTGCGAGCTGACGCGCCTGCTCGTCAAGGCCGGGCACGAGGTGATCCCGCTCGTCACACCGGGCGCACAGCGCTTCGTGACCGAGGAGACCTTCCTGGCGCTCGCCCGGCGGCCGGCGGCGGAGGACGTCTACCTTCATCTGTCGCGGGCCGACCTGCTGGTCGTCGCGCCCTGCACGGCGAACACCCTGGCGAAGCTCGCCCACGGGATCGCCGACAACGTGCTCACCGAGGCAGCCCTCGCCCACCGCGGCCCGGTGCTCGTTGCGCCGGCGATGAATCCCCGCATGTGGGCGCACGCGGCCACCCGCGCCAACGTCGAGACGCTGCGGGCCCGCGGCGTGGAGCTGGTAGGCCCCGACGAGGGGGAGATGGCCGAGGGCGAATGGGGCGTCGGTCGGCTGGCGGAGCCGGCTGAGATCGCCTACCGCGCGGCGCAACTGGTCGAGCCCGGGTCCCTCGCCGGCCGGCGGGTGCTGATCACGGCAGGCGGCACGCGCGAGCCGCTCGACAGCGTCCGCTTCATCGGCAACCGGTCGTCCGGGCGGATGGGCGTCGCCCTCGCGGAGGAAGCCCGCCGCCGCGGCGCGGAGGTGATCCTGCTCGCCGCCAACCTGTCGGTTGCGGTGCCGCAGGCGGTCGAGGCCATCCCGACCCCGACCGCCGAGTCGATGCTGGACGCGGCGCTCGCGCTGCCTGACATCGATGTCGCCCTGCTCGCGGCCGCCGTGGCCGACTACCGCCCTGCGGAGGCACTGGCGGCCAAGCGCCCCAAGGACGAGCGCGGCTGGACGGTCGAGCTGGAGCCGACGGCGGACGTCGCCCGCGCGCTCGGCGAGCGCAAGCGGCCCGGCCAGGTGCTGGTCGCGTTCGGCGCAGAGCACGGGGAGGAGGGCTTGGCGCGAAAGCGGGCGATGCTCGAGACCAAGAACGCCGATCTCGTCGTCTTCAACGACGTCGGGCGGATGGACATCGGCTTCGACGCTGGCGACAACGAGGTCGTCCTGATCGGCCGCGTCGGAGAGCGGGTCGTGCCCAAGGCCGCGAAGGCCGGGATCGCGCGCGCCATCCTCGACGAGGTCGAGAGGCTCCTGGCGTAAGAGGCGGACGTCGGTCTCGATGAGCGACGCGTACACCCTCTTTCGCGAGGGCCAGAAGCGCCTCCGCACCGGGATGGCCGCTCAGGCGACCGTGCCGCTCGAACGGGCGAAGAAACTCGAGCCGGAGCAGGCGTCGATCCGCGAGGCGCTCGGGATCGCCTACTTCCGCCTCGCACGCTGGGCGGATGCGGAGCGGGAGTTCCGCACGATCGTCGAAGAGCTCTCGCCGACCGACCACTACGCGCACTACGCCCTCGGGCGGGCGCTCGAGCACCTGGGGCGGACCGCCGAGGCGAACGGCCACTACAAGCTCGCCAGCACGATGGATCCGGGCTCCGAGACGTACGCCTCGCGGATTCTCGACCTGGACGACCGGTGAAAGCGGTCGTCCAGCGCGTCGCCCGCGCGTCGGCGGCGCCGGGCGGCTCGATCGGAGCCGGGCTGTGCATTCTCGTCGGGATCGCGGAGGGTGACAGCGACCGCGAGGCGGTGCGGCTGGCCGAAAAGGCCGCGCGCCTGCGGATCTTCGAGAACGAGGACGGGAGGCTCGATCGATCCCTCCTCGACACGGGCGGCGCCGCACTCGTCGTCAGTCAGTTCACGCTGCTCGGCGACGCCTCGCAGGGGAACCGGCCGAGCTTCTCCCGGGCGGCACGCCCCGGGGTGGCCGAGCCGCTCTACGAGCTGTTCTCCGCGACCCTGCGGGAGCTCGGCGTCCAGGTCGAGACCGGGACCTTCGGTGCCCGGATGTCCGTCGAGCTCGTGAACGACGGCCCGGTCACGATCATCCTGGAATAGCGGGATTCTGCTACCGTCCAGGCGACATTTCGAGCACGTTCGAGATGGGCGCGCGGCGCCCATTTTTCATTCCAGGGGGCTGGTCGAGATGGCCTCGGCAACTCACATCAAGGAGAGACAACTGCAGCGCGACGTCGCACGGACGGTCGAAACGACTCTGCCCGGGGTGGAGGTGCTCGCCCTCGAGCTCACGGGCAAAGAGCGGTTCTGCGTCTACGTCGACCACCCGCAGGGGGTCGACCACGCCCTCTGCGAGCGCGTCACGGAGGTGCTGCGGCCGTATCTCGACGAGTACTCGGTCGAGGTGTCCTCGCCGGGCTTCGAACGGCCGCTGCGCACGAAGGCGCATTTCGAACGCGCCGTCGGCCAGAACGTCCGCGTGAAACTGGAAACCGGCCGCGTCCGCGGCACGGTTCTCTCCGCCGGTGAACGGTCCGCCCGGATCCAGAACGGTGCCGAACCGGCAGACATACCGTACGACCAGATCGTGCGGGCCAATCTGATCGACGAAGGGAAGTCGGCATGAGCGTAGGCTTGACGGAGCTCATCAAAGAGCGCACAGCGGCGGCTTCGCCGTCGCTGGTAGCGGGCAGTGTGAGCGTAGGCTTGACGGAGCTCATCAAAGAGCGCACAGCGGCGGCTTCGCCGTCGCTGGTAGCGGGCAGTGTGAGCGTAGGCTTGACGGAGCTCATCAAAGAGCGCACAGCGGCGGCTTCGCCGTCGCTGGTAGCGGGCAGTGTGAGCGTAGGCTTGACGGAGCTCATCAAAGAGCGCACAGCGGCGGCTTCGCCGTCGCTGGTAGCGGGCAGTGTGAGCGTAGGCTTGACGGAGCTCATCAACGAGCGGACGCGGCGGCCTCGCCGCCGGTGGGAGCGGGAACTATGAGCCAGGAGATCGTTGACGCCGTTCGCGAGATCGAGCGCGAGAAGGGAATCGAGAGCGGGACCCTGGTCGCGGCCCTCGAGGACGCGCTGCTCGCGGCGTACAAGAAGACGCCGGGCGCCGCCCGGCACGCGACTGTCGAGCTCGACGACAAGGGCGACTTCCGTGTCTTCGCGATCGAGCTGCCCGAGGACCTGGAGCTGCGCCTGCTGGACGAGGCGCGCGAGCACGCGATCGACGATCTGGAGCGCATCGAGGAGGAGACCGGTGAGAAGAACCACACGCTGCTCTCCGACGACGACCTCGAGATCGACTGGTCGCAGGTGCCGGAGGATCTCATCCAGCGCGAGGACGTGACGCCGGAGAACTTCGGCCGCATCGCGGCGCAGACGGCGAAGCAGGTGATCCTCCAGCGCATCCGCGAGGCGGAGCGCGAGATGATGTACGACGAGTACATCGACCGCGTCGGCGAGGTCGTCACCGGCATCGTCCAGCAGACAGGCGACCGCCGGAACATCCTGGTCGACCTGGGCAAGGTCGAGGCGCTGCTGCCCGGCCCCGAGCAGGTCGACGGCGAGCGCTACGAGCAGGGCTCCCGCATCAAGGCGGTGATCCGCGAGGTGCGCACGGGCACGAAGGGCCCGCAGGTGATCCTCTCCCGGCGCGACCCGGAGCTGATCAAGACCCTGTTCGAGCTCGAGGTGCCCGAGATCGCCGACGGTCTCGTCGAGATCCGCGGCGTCGCCCGCGAGCCCGGTTACCGCTCGAAGATCGCCGTCGAGTCGCACGCGCAGGGGGTCGACCCGGTCGGCGCCTGCGTCGGCCCGCGCGGCTCACGCGTGCGCATGGTCGTGTCGGAGCTCCGCGGCGAGAAGATCGACATCATCCCGTGGAACAACGAGCCGGCCCGCTTCGTCGCGAAGGCGCTGTCGCCGGCCCGCGTCCGCGAGGTCTACCTCGACGACGAGGGCAGAGAGGCGACGGTCGTCGTCCCCGACGACCAGCTTGCGCTCGCGATCGGCAAGGAAGGGATGAACGCCCGCCTCGCCGCGCGCCTCACCGGTTGGAAGATCGACATCACCTCCGACACCGAGTTCGCCCAGCAGGAGGCCGACGCCGCCTTCGGCGGCGGCGAGCCGGGGGACGAGAACGACGTCTCCGGCCGCTGCGCGGCGGTGCTGTCGAACGGGAAGCGCTGCCCGAACGCCGCGCTGCCGGGCTCCAAGTACTGCGGGGTGCCCGCCCACCAGGAGCTGGCCCTGCACGAGGTCGACGGCGAGGACAATCCGATCGTCGACGAGCCCGAGCCCGAGCTGGAGGCGCTCGCCGACACGGCCGAGCCGGAAGCGGTCACGGAGGACGCGGCAGCCTTCGGCAACCCCGAGCCGGAGGAGTTCCCCGCGGGGCCTGGCGACGCGCCCGTGGAGGGTGAGGACCAGACGCTCGAGAGCGGGGCCGCCCAGCCCGAACGGGTCGAGGACGATCCCAATGCAGGCATTCCGATCGAGGAGGTCAGGTAACGAGCGGAGAACCGGTTCGCACCTGCGCCGGCTGCGGCCGCAAGGCCTCCCAGAGCGAGTTGCAGCGCTTCCACGCGGAGCGGGGCGCACTCGTGCCGGGAGGCGGCAGCGGCCGGGGCGTCTACACGTGCCGGCGCCGGCAGTGCTTCGACCGCGCGGCGTCGCGCAGGGCGTTCGCCCGCATCCTGCGCTCGACCGTCCACGTCGACCCGGACCTGTCCCGTCTCTACACTTGATCCCGAATGGCCAACGGCAAACCGAATAGACCGATCAGACCGCGCGGCGGCGGCCCCAAGGGGCGGCGCCGCGTCGTGATCGACCAGGGCGGCGGCCGGCCCGGCCAGGGCCAGCGCCAGCGGCCCGGCGATCGCCCGGCGGACCGCGGTCCGCGGCAGCCTCGTGAGGTCGTCGCCCAGACCGGGCCCGTCACGGTCGAGTCGGGTGTCACGCTGCGCGATTTCTCGCAGGCGCTCGGTGTGGCGATGCCCCAGATCATCAAGCTGTTGATGAACCTCAACACGATGAAGACTGCGACCCAGTCCCTCACCGACGACGAGGTGCAGCTGATCGCCGTGGAGCTCGAGCGCGAGGTGACGATCAAGCACGCCGACGACGAGGACGTCGAGCCGGAGGCCTACGAGGACGCCGAGGAGACCCTCGAGGCGCGCCCGCCGGTCGTCACGATCATGGGCCACGTCGACCACGGCAAGACCACCCTCCTCGACGCGATCCGCAAGACGCGCGTCGTCTCGACCGAGGCGGGCGGGATCACGCAGCACATCGGCGCCTACCAGGCGGATCACAACGGGCGACGGATCACGTTCCTCGACACGCCCGGCCACGAAGCATTCACGGCGATGCGCGCGCGCGGCGCCAAGGTCACCGACATCGCGGTGCTCGTCGTCGCGGCCGACGACGGCGTCATGCCCCAGACCAAGGAGTCGATCTCCCACGCGCGCGCCGCCGACGTGCCGATCGTCGTCGCCGTCAACAAGATCGACCTCCCCGATGCGAACCCCGATCGCGTCCTGAGCGAGCTTGCGACCGAAGGGCTGCAGCCGGAGGAGTGGGGCGGTGACGTCCAGGTCGCGCGCGTCTCGGCCAAGCAGGGCGAGAACCTCGACGATCTCCTCGAGCGCATCCTGCTCGTGGCAGATGCCGAGCTCGACCTGCGCGCGAACCCGTCGGCAGCTGCGTCAGGCCCGATCATCGAGTCGCGCCTCGACGTCGGCCGAGGTCCGGTCGCGACGATGCTGATCCACCGCGGCACGCTCCGCGTGGGTGACGCGATCGTCGCCGGCGATGCGTGGGGCCGCGTGCGGGCGCTCTACGACTACCTCGGCGAGCGCATCCAGCAGGCCCGCCCGGGTGAGCCTGTCGAGATCCTCGGCTTCGACCGCCCCCCGCCGGCGGGCGAGCTCGGCCGGGTCGTCGAGAACGAGCGGCGCGCCCGCGAGCTCGCGCAGCAGCGCGGCGAGCGCCTGCGGCGCGAGGCGATGGCGAAGCAGCGCAGCGGCGGCGTCTCACTCGACAAGCTCTTCGAGCAGATGCAGGCCGGCGGCGTCCAGGACCTGAACATCGTCATCAAGGGAGACGTACAGGGCTCCGTCGAGGCGATCGTCTCCGAGCTCGGCAAGATCCAGCACCCCGAGGTGCGCGTCAACGTGATCCACACCGGCGTCGGCGGCATCACCGAGAACGACGTCAACCTGGCCGCCGCGTCGACGGCCATGATCGTCGGCTTCAACGTGCGCCCGTCCGCCGAGGTCCGGGCTGTCGCGGAGCGCGCCGGCGTCGAGATCCGCCTCTACCGCGTCATCTACCAGCTGACCGAGGAGATCGAGCAGGCGCTCGTCGGCATGCTCACCCCGGTCGAGACCGAGGCGATCATCGGCGAGGTGGAGGTGCGCGCGCTCTTCAAGGTCTCGCGGCTCGGCACGATCGCCGGCTGCATGGTCACGAGCGGCCTCGTCCGCCGCAACTCGAGCGTCCGCCTCTTCCGCGACGGGACGAGGATCCACGAGACGACCGTTGCGCAGCTGCGCCGCTTCAAGGACGACGTCCGCGAGGTGACCGAGGGGTTCGAGTGCGGCATCCTGCTCGAAGGCTTCAACGACCTTCGCGAAGGCGACGTGCTCGAGGTGTTCGAGACGCGCGAGGTCGAGCGGACCTCGCTCGACGAGCCGGCCGGCGCGGCCGGCTCAGCCGACGCCTCGTAGCGACCGCCCGCGATGGCGTCGGGCTTCGTCGCGATCCTGACCGTCGAGCTGCACTTCCCCGAGGCGTCGTCTCTCAAGGGCAAGCGCCGGTTCGTGCGTTCCGCGAAGGACAACCTGCGCAACCGCTTCGGCGCCGCGATCGCCGAGGTCGACCATCACGACCTCTGGCAGCGGGCGACTCTGACCCTTGCCTGCGTGGGGCGTTCGGCCCGGGACGCCGAGGAGCTGGCCGACGGGGCCGAGCGCTGGCTCGCGTCCGGCGACTGGACGCTCGTTCGCTGCGAGCGGGTGCTGGTCGCGCCCGACGACGACTGACCGATCGATCGACCGTCTAGGCTCCCGAGGTGTCCGAGCGCATGCGTCGAGTCAACGAATCCGTCCGCGCCGTCGTCGCGGAGGGCCTCGGCGAGCTCAAGGATCCGCGCATCGGCATGGTGACGGTCACGGGCGCCGTCGTCTCCCCGGATCTGGGAGAGGCCCGGATCTTCATCTCCGTCTTCGGGGGCGAGAAGAAGCGCGAGGCGACGCTCGCAGGGCTCGCGTCCGCGCGCGGCGTCCTACAGGCGAAGATCAACCGTGAGCTCAGCCTGCGCCGAACGCCGACACTCACGTTCGCTTACGATGACTCCGTCGAGCGAGGCGTCCGCATGACGAAGCTGATCGACGAGGTTGCCGCAGACCTGCCCACGGAACCTCCTCTCGAGGAAGACACGGGGATGCCCGGAGATGAGCCAGACCACCACTGAGAATGACCTCCAGGCCGTCGCGGACGCGATCCGGTCGAACGACCGCTTCGTCGTCGCGGCGCACGAGAACCCCGACGGCGATGCGCTCGGCTCGATGCTCGCGACGACGCTGGCGCTGCAGTCGCTCGGCAAGGACGTCGTGATGTACCTGTCGGGGGCCGCGCCGACCCCAGGGGAGTACAGCTTCCTCGACCTCTCCGGGCTGCACCGGGAGCTCCCCGCCGATCTGGCGGAGCGCGTGCTCGTCGCCGTCGACTGCGCCAACGTGCGCAGGATCGGACCTGAGCCCGCGCCGGTCGAGGGCGCGAAGGTCGTCGTCAACCTCGATCACCATCACGACAACTCCGTCTTCGGCGCCGTGAACCTGATCGTGCCCGACGCTTCGTCGACGGCGGAGATCGTCCGTGACGTCCTGCGCGAGCTCGACGTCCCGTTGACACCGGCGATCGCAGCGGCGCTCTACGTGGGGCTCGTCACCGACACCGGACGGTTCCAGTACACGAACACGACACCGAAGTCGCTGCGGCTCGCCGCAGAGCTCGTCGAAGCCGGAGCCGACGTGCACGGCATCTTCCAGCACGTCTACGAGACGGTGCAGTTCGCGAAGCTGAAGCTGCTCGCACGCGCACTCGAGCGCGCGCAGCTCTTCGAGGGAGGGCGGCTCGTCGTGTCGTACCTGCTGAAGGACGACTTCGGAGACGTCGGTGCCGAGGAGCCGTACTCCGAGGGGATCATCGACTACCTCCGTGCCGTCGAAGGCTCCGAGATGGTCGCGCTCATCCGCGAGCCGCCGCGCAACGAGGGGCCGGCCCGCCGGATCTCGCTGCGCTCCTCCCACGACGAGGTCGACGTCTCCGCGATCGCGCGCGCGTCGGGCGGCGGGGGGCACCGGCAGGCCGCCGGGTTCTCGTCGGAGCACTCGATCGGCGAGATCGTCGATTTCATCCGCCGCGAGTTCGTGCTGGCGACCCAGGGCGACGGTGCCGCCCCGCAGTCTTAGACCGGTCGGGGTCGCGCTGGTCGACAAACCGGCGGGGCCGTCGTCGTTTGCGATCGTTGGAGCGCTGCGACGGGTGACGCGCGCTCGGACGGGTCACGCCGGAACGCTCGACCCGTTCGCGACCGGCCTGCTCGTCCTCCTGTCCGGAGCGGCGACCCGACTGGCTCCGTGCTTCGTCGGTCTCGACAAGCGCTACGTCACCGACATCGACCTCACCTCGACCACCTCGACCGGCGACCCCGAGGGGGAGGAGCTGGAACGTCATCCGGCTCCCGCGCAGCCCGCGCTCGAAGAGGCGCTCGAAGGTCTCCGCGGCGAGATCGAGCTCCGGATACCTGCGGCATCTGCGGTCAAGATCGACGGCGAGCGCGCCTACAAGCTGGCACGCCGGGGCGTTGCCGTCGAGATGCCGGTGCGGCGCTCGCTCGTCCACTCCCTCGAGGTGGTCGCGTATACCGGCGAGACCGTGCGTCTCGCGCTCCACGTCAGCTCGGGCACCTACGTCCGGTCGATCGCCCAGGCGATCGACGGGCACTGCACGAGCCTGCGGCGGACCGCCGTCGGGCCGTTCGACGTCGAGGAGTCGCAGACGGTCGACGAGGCGGTGCTCCTGCCCGTCGCCGCCGCACTGGCGCGGCTGCCGGCCGGGGCGCTCGAACACGTGCCCGAGGCGGTCCGCGCCGGGGTGCTGGCACTCGACCGGCCGGACGGGGGAGCCGCCGCGTGAACGTCGCCCGGTCTGCGGCCGATCTCGCCGTGCGCCCGCGTGCCGTTGCGATCGGGACCTTCGACGGTGTGCACCTCGGTCACCGGACCGTCGTCCGTGCTGCCGTCGACGCCGGCCGGGGCGGAGCCCTCCACCCGACCGTCGTCACCTTCGACCCGCACCCGCGGACGGTGCTCGGCAAGCGCGTCGAGCTCCTGGCGACCCTCGAACGGCGACTCGAGCTGCTCGAGGCGGTGGGGATCGAGGACGTGCTCGTCGTGCAGTTCCGGCCGGAGATCGCTGCGCTCGAGCCGGCCGACTTCGCGCGGCAGTACCTGCTCGGGATCGGGGCGGAGGTGGTGGTCGCCGGCACCGGCTTCCATTTCGGCAAGGGACGCGCCGGCGATCTCGAGCTTCTGCGCGAGCTGGGGCTCGACGCACGTGAGGTCCCGCTCGTCGAGGGCGTGTCGTCGACCAGGATCCGTCAGTTCGCCCACGCCGGAGAGGTCGAGAACGCCGCCCGCCTGCTCGGCCGGCCGCTGGAGGTCGAAGGGACGGTCGTCGGCGGCGACCGGCGCGGCGGGACGCTCGGGTTCCCGACGGCGAACCTCGAGGTCGACCCGGAGGTGCTCGTGCCCGGGTACGGGATCTACGCGGGTGCGGTGGGCGGGCTACGTGCCGCCGTCTCCATCGGCGTCAACCCACACTACGGCGGCACCGAGCGCCGCATCGAGGCCTACCTGCTCGACTGGGCCGGCGATCTCTACGGCGATCGGCTCGTGGTCGAGTTGTGGCGGCGGCTCCGCGACGAGCGCGTCTTCGAGAGCGAGGCCGACCTCGTGGCGCAGATCGCGCGCGACGTGGAGGAGACGAGAGCGGCGGTGCCGCCCGTCTAGGCCAAGCTGACTGCGCCGCTCCGGCGCGGATCAGCACCGGCACCCGTGCGCCCGACCGCGCTGACGCCGCCGAAGTAGTGGTGCAATCCCGCAAACCGGCGTACCTCGCGGCCACGGGCCTCGAGCCGGGCGAGCCAGGCCTCGTCGACGCCGGGCTCGGCACTCAGCACATGCCCGTCGGGATGGAACCGTGGCCGGTCGATCGCCGGCTGGGGCGGGATCCCCTCGTGCAGCACGGCAACGAGCACGCCGACGAGCGCCGTGCGCAGCCGAGTCCCGCCCGCGGCCCCGATCCCGAGCTCGAGCTCGTTGCCGTCGAAGATGAGCGTGGGCGCCATCATGCTCTCCATGCGCGCGCCGGGGCTGAGCGGCGCGCGGAGGAGGTCGGTCTCGCCGAGCATGCTGTTCAGATGGAGGTCGAGCCCCGGCAGCCAGTCGCCCGAGCCCAGGCCGAGGCTGGAGGTGAGCACGCACGCGTTGCCCGCGCCGTCGACGACGGTGATGTTCGTCGTGTGGCCGTCGATCGTCGCCTCGTGCTCGAGCGCCTCGAGCAGCGCGTCCGCTCCACCGGCGGGGTCGATACGGGCCAGCGTCTCCGGGAGACCCGACAGCCCGGCCCGCGTCCGCACCCGCCGCCCCGCGAACGCGGCTGCCACGGGCTCCGACCAGGCGACCTCGTAGGACGCGAGGTCGGCCGCAGTGACCGATCCGGCGCGCTCGGCGATCAGCTCGACGAGCACGCTCGCGATCGAGCCGGTGTAGACCGAAGCGGCGCCTTCGTCCCGGACGAGCTCCAGCGCCTGCGCGAGGCCCGGCTGCACGAGCAGGTCGCCCTCGCCCAGCAACGCGCCCCCGGGCGCGTAGATCGCGGCTCCTTCGCGCATGGTCATCACGGGCTCGAGCATCACGAGGCACGACGCGTGCGCCTTCGTCATCGGGACGCCCGTTCGCGCGACCTGGAGCGCGGGCTCGACGAGGTCGGCCCAGGGCAGGCTGCCGTGGCGGCGCCACAGCGCGTCGAGCCCGGCGGGGAGCCCGGGCACGGCGCAGGACGAGGCACCGATCGCGTAGTCGACGGATGCGTCGCCGAAGCGGACGGGCAGCGAGGCCATCGGCGCGCCGCGGCCCGACGGGACCGAGACGAAGCAGTCGAGGTTGCGCACGGCACCGTCGGATGCGTCGTAGTGGATCGCGTGTCCGCCGCCGAGGAGCCCGGTCATCAGCGTCTCCGCCACGCAGGAGACGAGCGAGGCGGCGACGGCTGCATCCGCTGCGTTCCCGCCCGCGGCGAGGATCTCAGCTCCCGCCGCCGCCGTCGCCGGGTGGCCTGCAGCGACCGCGGCCCGGATCATGCGAGGCGCTCGGCGAGCCGGCTGCCGAATCGCCCGAAGCCCTCGAGCGGAAAATCGAAGCGCTCGCGGATCGAGTCGCCTTCCGTCACCTCGAACGTGCTCGCGCCGATCGCGCGCGCCGGATGCTCCTCTCCGTCGACCGCGAGGACGAGCCCGCCGCTCACCGCCCGAACCTCGTAGCGGTCGTCGCTGTTCGCGTACGGCCCGGCATACGAGTCGAGGACGGCGCTCGGCAGGTCGACCGCGGTCGGCTCACGCCGTCGCGCGCCGACGACCTCGTCGAAGAACGTCGCCTCGACGTCGTAGAGCGCCTTGGCGCCGAGGCTGCCGTTCGTCAGACCGGCGAAGACGGCGTCCCGGTCGGGCACGAGCAGCAGCGACGACTGGAAGCCCCCGTACGAGCCGCCGTGCCCCCAGACCTCGACGCCGCCGACGCGCTCGCCGAACAGGCCGAGCCCGTAGACGCCGGCGGTCGGCCTGCCCTCCGGGACGCGCATCCGGGCGGCGGCCGGCCGGCCGAGGTGCCACGTGCCGAACCGCAGGAGGTCGGGGACGTTGGAGACGAGGCCGCCCGACGGGCGCCGTGCCCGCGGATACGGCACGTCCAGGGCGTCGCGGCCCGTGCCGGCGAGCTCCGGCTCGCCGAACGAGGTCGACTCGAGGCCGGCGGGGCGGAGGATCTGCCGGTCGACGGCCTCCTCGAAGCTCGTTTCGGCCGCCTGCGCGCACAGGTGCCCGGCGAGCCAGTAGCCGGTGTTCGCATACGACCAGACCTCGCCGACGCCCAGGAACCGCCGCACCGAGCCGAGCTCGGCGACGGCGGCCGCAAGTGCGCCGTCGCCGTCGCCGAAGCGCGCCAGGTCGCGCTCCGGCAGCTCGCAGTCGTAGCCGCTCGTGTGCGAGAGCAGGTGATGGACGTGGATGTCCACGGGCCAGCTGCCGGTCTCGGCCTCCACGTCGAGCAGATCGAGCGCCAGGGTGGCGGTGAACGGCTTCGTGATCGAAGCGATCCGGAATCGCGTGCCCGGATCGCAGCCGACGGCGAATGCCTGCACGGCGCCTCCGACCGAGACGCCGACCGCGAGCGCCGGCACGTCCCACGCGCGCGCCGCAGCCTCACAGCTGGCCTGAAACCTCGAATTCATCGGGAATCCGCTACCCTACTGCCAGACCCGGCCCCGGCCGCCTCGCGTCTTCCTTCGCGGCGAGCTGAGACCTGGGTGACGTCATCATCGAGAGGAGAATCATGCCCCTCACCAAGGAAGAGAAGCTGGAGCACGTTCAGAAGTTCGGCAAGCACGGGACGGACACCGGTTCGCCGGAGGTCCAGATCGCGATGCTGACCCAGCGCATCAACGAGCTCACCGAGCACCTGCGCACGCACAAGCACGATCACTACTCGCGTCGTGGCCTGCTCAAGCTCGTCGGTCGCCGCCGCCGGTTCCTGAACTACCTGCAGCGCAAGAACCTCGAGGGCTATCGCGCCCTCATCAAGGAGCTGGGCCTCCGCCGCTAGGTGCGGCGCTGTCTCACCACCATGTCACGGAGGGTGGAGTTTGGGCGAGCGCTCCCGCGGGAGCACTGACCCAAACTTCCACCCTTCACCCTTAGCACAGTGGAGGAATAGGAGAAACATGACCATTGTTGAAGCTGAGCACCCCGCAGGGGTGCCGGTTTCCGTGTCCGTCGAAGTCGGCGGCAAGGAGATTTCATTCGAGACCGGGAAGATCGCCAAGCAGGCGGACGGCGCAGTGCTCGTCCGCAGCGGCGACACCGTGGTGCTCGGCACGGCGCAGGGCCGGACGGAGGCGCGCGAGGGCGCGGACTTCTTCCCGCTGACCGTCGACGTCGAAGAGCGCATGTACGCCGCCGGCAAGATCCCCGGCGGGTTCTTCAAGCGGGAAGGGCGCCCGACGGAGCGCGCCATCCTGACCGCCCGCATGACCGACCGCCCGGTCCGGCCCTTGTGGCCGAAGGGCTACCGGAACGAAACGCAGTGCGTCGCCACGGTCTTCTCGGCCGACATGGTGACCGCGCACGACATCCTCTGCATCAACGCCGTGTCGGCGGCGCTGACCGTCTCGCCGCTGCCGTTCCTCGGCCCGATCGGCGCCGTGCGGATGGGCATCGTCGAGGGCGACCTCGTCGTCAACCCGACGCTGCAGGAGATCGAGGAGTCCGATCTCGACCTGATCGTCGTCGGCACGAAGGACGGCCTGACCATGGTCGAGGCCGGAGCGAAGCAGGTGCACGAGGACAAGCTCCTCGAGGCGCTCGAGATCGCCCACCGCGAGATCGTCAAGCTCTGCGATGCCCAGCTCGAGCTGCGCTCGAAGCACGGCAAGACGAAGTGGCTCGACCCGGCCGTCACCGAGCGGCTCGAAGGTTCGTACGGCCATCAGATCTGGGAGCGCATCCAGCAGCAGGGCCTCCGCGAGGCGGCCGCGATCGTCGAGGAGATCGTCGAGAAGGAAGTCGGCCCTCCCTCGCTCGACGCCGACGAGGCGAAGGTCTTCGGCGAGCTCCAGGTGCGCATGTCGCTGGCGCAGATCCTCGAGAAGCAGCGTTCGGTCGCCGTCGAGACGGTCGTGCGCGAGAAGTTCGAGAGCGAGCTGCACGGGCTGACCGATGCCGAGCAGGACTCGAAGGAGCTCAAGTCGGCGAAGCGCAACCTGCTCTTCGAGCACATCGTCGAGAGCGTCGAGCTGCCCTTCCCGGTCGGCCCCGCCACCGTCGACGGCGAGCCCGCAGTCAAGGACTCGCTGACGAAGGGGTATGTCAAGAAGGCGTGCGAGGCGATCTACAAGAGCCTCGTCCGCCAGAAGATCGCGGTCGACAAGCGTCGCCCGGACGGCCGGACCGCCACGCAGATCCGCCCGATCGAGGTCGAGGTGTCCGTCATGCCGCGCACGCACGGCTCGGGCCTCTTCACCCGCGGCCAGACGCAGATCATGTCGCTGCTGACGCTCGGCACGGCGAAGGAGGGTCAGCGGATCGACGACCTCTCGCTCGAGCGTGACCGGCGCTACATGCACCACTACAACTTCCCGCCCTACTCGGTGGGAGAGACCGGTCGCATGGGCTCGCCCAAGCGGCGCGACATCGGCCACGGCGCACTCGCGCAGCGTGCGCTCGAAGCCGTGCTTCCGACGACCGAGAACTTCCCGTACACGATCCGCATCGTCTCCGAGACGCTCGAGTCGAACGGCTCGTCGTCGATGGGCTCCGTCTGCGGCTCGACCCTCGCTCTGATGGATGCCGGCGTGCCGATCACGGCTCCCGTGTCCGGCATCGCGATGGGCCTCGTCAAGGAAGGCGACGAGTACGAGATCCTCACGGACATCCAGGGCGCGGAGGACCACCTGGGCGACATGGACTTCAAGGTCGCCGGCACGCAGGAGGGCATCACCGCCCTGCAGATGGACATCAAGATCACCGGCGTCAGCCGGGAGATCATGCAGCAGGCGCTCGCGCAGGCGAAGGACGCCCGCATCGCGATCCTCGCGAAGATGAACCAGGCGATCTCGGCACCGCGCGAGGCGCTTGCAGAACACGCACCGCGCATCTCGACGATCCAGATCAACCCGGAGTTCATCGGGATGGTCATCGGCAAGGGCGGCGAGACGATCCGCTCGCTCGAGGCCGAGTACGAGGTGCAGATCGACATCGAGGAGGACGGGACGATCCTCGTCTACGCAACCGAAGGCACCAAGGGCGATGCTGCGATCGAGGCGATCCGCAACCTCACCAAGGAGCCGGAGGTCGGCGACACCTACACGGGTCGCGTCGTCAAGACGACCGACTTCGGTGCGTTCGTCGAGCTGAAGAAGGGGACGGACGGCCTGCTCCACGTCTCGAACGTCGGGCCCGGCCGCGTCAACCACATCGAGGACGTGATCGCACGCGGTGACATCCTCGACGTGGTCGTCCAGGAGGTCGACAAGGCCCGCGGCCGCATCGGGCTCAAGCTCGTGCAGAAGCACGAGGGCGACACGATGGTCAGCCCCGAGGAGCTCATCGAGCGGGCGAAGGACGCCCCGCCGCGTGAGCCCCGCGAGGACCGCGGACCGCGCCGTGACGGCGCGCGCGGCGGCAGTCGCGGCCCCCGCCGTGAGCGCGAAGGGTCGCGTAGCGAATAGCCGAGCCGAACGGGTGTCTGACACCATCCGGTGTCAGACACCATGGCTCTTCAGCCGCCACCGACTCTCACCGACGGCGTGGTCGTCCTTCGCGAGCTGCGCGAGGACGACCGCGCCGTCGTTCTTTCAACGATGGGCGACGAGCTCGTCCACACCTGGCTCAACATGCCGGCGCGGCCGCGGGACGCGGACTTCGAGTCGCTGCTGCGCGCCGTCCGCGACGGGCGCAGGACGGGCGACCGCATCGACTACGCGGTGACGGAGGCCGAGCACGACATCGCGCTCGGCGCCGTGATCGCCTCGCGCCGGGCCAGGGACAACTACGAGGTCGCCTACCTCGCAGGTGCCGCCGGGCGGGGGAGAGGATTGATGACGCGCGGCGTGCGCCTGCTCTGCGACTGGCTGCTCCGCGCCGGGGTCGGCCGCCTCGAGCTGCGGACGCATCCCGAGAACGAGCCGTCGCAGAGGCTCGCCGAGCGGGCGGGGTTCCAGCGCGAGGGCCTGGAGCGCAGGTCGATCTGGCTGCACGGCCGCCGGCAGGACGCGATCGTCTGGTCGCTGCTCCCGGACGACCCGCGGTGACCGTCCATTCGCTGCGCAGCCGCACACTGGGAGTGATCCCGATCAGGCTCGCGCTCGGCCTGCTGCTCCTCCTCGCGGCCGGGCTTGCAGGCGCTCCGCGGCCCGGGTCGCTGCTCGCATTCGTCTCGGGGATGGTCGGGATCACGTTCCTGCTCTTCAACGACCCGCGCACGCGCTTCCTGCCGGCCCGCGCGGAGCCGGTCGCGCTGCCGGCAGACGCCGAGGTGGCGCCCGTCTGGCGGCAGGCGCTGGCGGCGACGCTCCCGAGCACCGCCGGCCTGACCGTGCTCGCGCTGATCACACTCGCGCCGCAGCCGACCCTGACCGCCCTCCTGGCCGGGGTGTGCGCCGGCCTCGGAGTCGCGGCAGCACTCTCAGTGACGCGCCTCGATCCGGATCTCTACTTCGATCCGCGCACGGACGTCGTCTACCGCCGGTAGGAGCCCTCAGGTCTGCGCCAAGACGGTCGGCCACAACCGTCCGAGCGGTCCGGCGAGCGTGCAGCGCGTGATCGGCAGACCGCGCTCGGCGTTGTCGACCGGCATCCGGATGCGAGCGATCGCCCGGTAGCCGAGACAGAACGTCGCCTGTCGCTCGTCGAAGCCCACGAGCAGCACCCGCCGGCCGTCGACGGCGGGCCGCCAAAGCGGAACGTCATGTCCGCCGATGCGACCGGCGGGAGCCCGCGGCCGAACAGCTCGAGCGCTCCGGCCTCGCAGTAGTTGTCGGCGATCACGACGTCGGAGCCCGCCGCGAGCCCGAGCACGACGGGGAGCGCGTAGTACGACTTGCCGCCCAGCGCGAGATACGCAGCGGTGACTCCTACGATCGTCCAGCCGAGCGGGCGCACCGCCCGGTCACGCACGAGTGCGACGACGCCCGCAACCGCGACCGGAACGGCGACGAGACCCGTGAGCAGCAGCAGGTCGAACACGTACTGCGGACGCGACTCGCTCGTCGCGCTGGGCCCGGGATGAAGCAGCCAGTGCACGCTCACCCAGCCGTGGCGTGCCTCCCGCAGGAGGTTCGGCGCGATCAGGACGGCGGCGACGACGATCGCAAGCGCGAGGCCGCGCCCGCGCAACAGGTCGCGCCGCCAGATCGCGCAGGCCACCGCGAGCACGACGGGCACCACGCCGAGGGTGTACTTCGTCTCCAGGCCGACGCCGGCTGCGACTCCGAGCAGGAGCCACGAGCCACGGCCGAGTGCGAGCCGAAGAACGAGCCAGAGCACGAGCATCGTTGCGGTCTGGTCGAACGAGACGGGCTGGAACAGCCCGTTGGTGGCCAGCAGCAAGGGTGAGAATCCGATCAGCACGGCCGCGAGCAGTTGCGCGCGACGCCCGCCGCCGAGCTCGCGCGTCACGGCAGCCCCGACGAGCATGGTCAAGGCACCGGCCAGGACGGCGAACAGGCGGAAGCCGACGAGCGACCAGCCGAACAAGACGTGCGCGAGCGCAGAGGCGAGCGCGGTCACCGGCGGGAACTCGACATAGCCGCCCTGGAGATGCCGGCCGGCGACCGCGTAGTAGAGCTCGTCGCGCTGCCAGCCGTACTTCCCCGCATACGCGAGGTTCAACGCGCACTTGATCCCGACGGCGAGCAGCACCCAGCGGCTTGCGAATGCCGGCCGGGCATTGCTGCGGGTCGAGGTGGACGACGGATCTGACTGCCGCGTGTCCGTTTGACCACCACTATGACGCACGACTGGGCACGGCACGGTGCGCCGCGCGGGCCACTACGCTACGCCCGTGCAGAACTGGGTCATGACCGAGCTCGACTCGGGTGAGCGGGTGATCACCGAGCGTCTCGAGCATGTTCGGTCGGCGGCCGTGGGCTACTGGATCGGCGCGGGGTCGCGCGACGAGGAGCCACCCGAGGCCGGTGTGTCGCACTTCATCGAGCATCTGCTGTTCAAGGGAACGGGCCGTTACAGCGCGCTCGAGATCGCCGAGATCTTCGACGGCCTCGGCGGCGAGCTGAACGCTGCGACGTCGCGCGAGCACACGCTGGTCTACGCCCGCATCCCCGACCACCACCTCGTGACGGCCGTCGATGTGATGAGCGACATGGTCTTCGCCCCGGTCTTCGCCGAGCTCGAGACGGAGCGGGAGGTGGTGCTCGAGGAGATCGCGATGTACGAAGACGCGCCGCAGGAGCTCGTGCACGACCTGATCGCCGACGCCGTTTTCGGTGACCACCCGCTCGGCCGGCCGGTGATCGGAACGGCCGAGGTGATCGAGTCGATCCCACACGAGGCGATCGCCCGATACCACGACGAGATGTACGTGCCGTCGAACATCGTCGTCGCCGCGGCGGGGAACATCGAGCACGAGCAGATCGTCGAGCTCGTGCAGCAGGGGCTCGAGCGGCGCGACGGCAATGCCGCTGCGCGCGCGAACCTTCGCCCGCCGCTCGTCCAGGCACCGCCGCCACAGCTGCGCTTCCAGCGCAAGGACACCGAGCAGTACCACGTCTGCCTCGCTGCGCCGGGCATCTCGCGGTCCGACCGGAGGCGCTTCGCCGCCTCCCTGCTCGACGCGATTCTCGGCGGTTCGGCCTCCTCGCGGCTGTTCCAGGAGATCCGCGAGAAGCGGGGGATGGCCTACGCGGTCTACTCGTTCATCTCGCAGTACACCGACACGGGCCAGATCGGCGTCTATCTCGGCACCCGCGAGGACAACCTCGGCGATGCCCTTGCGATCACGGCCGAGCAGATCGCCGACATCGCGGCCGGGAACCTGAACGAGCGTGAGCTCGAGCGTGCGAAGGAGAACCTGAAGGGGCGGATCCTGCTCTCGATGGAATCGACCTCGACACGGATGAACCGGCTCGGCAAGTCGCTGATCACCGACTCCGAGCTCCTGTCGCTCGACCGCATCGTCGCCGAGATCGACGCGGTGGAGGCAGCCTCGGTCTGCGAGCTCGCCGCGGCGCTGCTCTCGTCCGACCGGCTCTCGGCAGCCTGCATCGGCCCGAGCGAGGAGCGGTTCCTCGCGGCGCTCGAGCGGATCACGCCCGACCTCGCGCGCGCGGCGTGAACGTCCTGCTCAACGGGCGCGGCGGAAAGGTCGGCGCGGTGCTCGCGCCGGGCCTCGAGGCAGCGGGTCACGTCCTCGTCGACGAGCTCGCGGACGCCGGCGCCATGGTCGACTTCACCCGCCCCGACGCCGTGATTGCGAATGTCGCAGCCGCCGTCGCGGCCGGCGTGCCGTGCGTCGTCGGCACGACCGGGTGGGAGACGGCCCTGTTCGCCGACGCCCCGGTGGCCGTCTTCTACGCGCCCAACTTCGCCATCGGCGCGGTGCTGATGATGCGGTTCGCCGAGGAGGCAGCGCGGCACCTGGAGGGCTCCGAGATCGTCGAGCTGCACCATGCCGCGAAGATCGACGTGCCGTCCGGGACGGCGAAGCTGACCGCCGAGCGGCTGGGCGGCGACGTGCCGATCCACTCGGTGCGCCTGCCGGGGCTGAATGCGCACCAGGAGGTGATTCTCGGCGGGCCGGGCCAGGTGCTGACGATCCGGCACGACGTGACCTCGCGCGAGGCGTACACGCCGGGCGTACTGCTCGCGCTCGAACGCCTGCCGGCCCTGCCGCCGGGCCTGACGATCGGGCTCGATGCGCTGCTGCTCTAGGTAGTTCTCCTGATGCGGCCCGGGGCGCCGCGGAGGACGATCGCCTGGGAGAGATCGGAGGCGATAATGACCACGCTGGAAAAGCAGGCGGATCTCGCGGGGCCCGGTATCGGCAACTACACCGAGCTCGCCGGCATCCTGCCGCAGGACTATCGGTCGGCGCTCACGCCACGCGAGACGATGCACGCCCTCTACGCGGCAAAGCGCGTGATCGAGGAGAGGCTCTGCGAGGAGCTGAATCTCATGCAGGTGCAGGTGCCCCTGATCGTCGACCGGTCGAGCGGTGTCAACGACTATCTCGACCGCGACGGCTCGCGGACGCCGGTGACCTTCCACATCGCGAACGACCACGACGCCCATCCCCTGGACGCCGAGGTCGTGCAGGCGGCGACGAAATGGAAGCGGCTTGCCCTACGGCAGTTCGGGTGCGCGGCGGGTGAGGGGATCCTCACCGACATGCGGGCCGTGCGAAAGGACTACTTCCTCGACCACGATCACAGTGCGTACGTCGACCAGTGGGACTGGGAGAAAGCGATCCGGCCGGAGGACCGCACGCTCGAGTACCTCACCGAGACCGTGCGCGGGATCTGGCGGGCGCTCAAGGCGGCGGAGGCCATGCTGGTCGACGAATGGCCGGCGCTCGCCGACTGGGGGCTGCTACCGGACGAGCTGACGTTCCTGCACGCCGAGGACATCCTGGCCGAGTATCCGGACCTTCCCCGCAAGCAGCGGGAGACGCTGATCCTGCGGGAGCACCCCGCTGTGTTCATCTACGGGATCGGTTGGCCGCTCGCCGACGGCCTGCCGCACGAGCTGCGCGCGGCCGACTACGACGACTGGTCGTCCGAGACGCTCTCGGCCGACGGCCGGCCGATGCACGGGCTGAACGGCGACATTCTCGTCTGGAACCCCGTCACCCGGCGGCGGCACGAGCTGATGTCCGGCGGCGTCCGCGTCGACGCGGCGAGCCTTCGCCGGCAGCTCGAGCTCGCGGGGCAGACGCAGCTCGTCGAGCTGCCCTACCACCGGGCGATCCTGCGCGGCGAGGTGCCGGCGGCGATCGGCTCGGGGATCGGCCAGTCCCGGACGATGATGCTCCTGCTTCGCAAGGCACATCTCGGCGAGGTGAGTGTCTCGGTCTGGCCCGATGCGCTCAAGGAGATCTGCTCGGCGCGGAACATCCACGTGCTCGAGTAAGGGCATGCTCTCGTCGTGGCCGACCTGCGCGACGAGAGCATCAGGCTGGGGGAGACCGAGCTCGTCCTACGCCGGCCGGTCTCCCCCGAAGCCCTCATCGACGAGGAGGCATTCGCCGACGACGAGTTCCTGCCGTACTGGGCCGAGCTGTGGCCGGCGGCGACCGCGCTCGCGGAAGCGCTTCCCGACGTCCGCGGCCTCAGTGTCGTCGAGCTCGGGTGCGGCCTCGGTGTTCCCTCGCTCGTCGCGGCCGCCCGCGGCGCAGCGGTGACGGCGACCGACTGGTCGGACGATGCGATCGAGCTGCTGCGGGCGAATGCGGAGCGGAACGGGCTCACGCTGACCGCCGAGGTGCGCGACTGGCGCCGGCCGTGGCCGGGCCGGTTCGAGCTCGCGCTCGCTGCGGACGTGCTCTACGAGCGCCGAAACGTCGAGCCCGTGCTCGCGCGTCTGCGCGAGCTCGCGCCGCGCGCGCTCGTCGCTCTCGCCGGCCGGCCGTACGAGCCGGAGTTCCTGCGCCGAGCCGGGAGCGTGGAGCACATCGCGGACCGGGTCGTCCTGCTCAGACGAGCGAGTTGAGCACGTCGGCGAGCTCGGCCGGCTGGGTGAGGAACGGCGAGTGGCCCGCTGCGAGCTCGATCACCTGCGCGCCGTGCGCGCGGGCGGTACGGATCTGCCAGCCGGGGTCGACCGCCGCGTCGTGGCCGCCCCCCTCGAGCTCCTCCGCCAGCCGGTGGAAGCACCAGCCTCCGTGCCAGGCCCGTGCACGAGGACGAACCGTGCCATGGCGGGAGTATCCTCCACCGGATGCTGGGGCACATCCTGACGGCGATCGTCACGCCGTTCCGCGAGGACGAGTCGATCGACTTCGATGCGTTTCAGCGCCTCGCCGGCCACCTCGTCGAGAACGGGTCGGACGGGATCGTCGTCGCGGGCACGACCGGCGAGAGCCCGAACCTCACCGACGAGGAGCGGCTCGACCTCTTCCGCGCCGCGATCGAGGCTGTGGGCGACCGCGCGACGGTCGTCGCGGGCACCGGCACCTACTCGACGCTGCACTCGGTGCATCTCTCCGAGCGTGCGCACGAGCTCGGTGCCGACGCGCTGCTCGTCGTCACGCCGTACTACAGCAAGCCGCCGCAGCGGGGCATCGTCGCCCACTTCGAGGCGATCGCGCGCGCGACCGACAAGCCGATCGTGGCCTACAACATTCCCGCGCGCGTCGTCGTGAACATCGAGCCGGAGACGATCTCGCGGCTCGCCGAGATCGAGACCGTGCGGGCGGTGAAGCAGGCGAACGGCGACCTCGGCCAGGCGAAGCACATCGTCGAGAGCGGGCTCGATCTCTACGCGGGCGATGACGTCCTCGTGCAGCCCTTCGTGGAGCTCGGCGGCATCGGCGGCGTCTGCGTGCACACGCACGTCGTCGGGCCTCAGGTCGCCGCACAGGTCCAGGCCACGCTGGCCGGCGACATCGAGCGTGGCCGTGAGATCGATCGCGAGCTCGCGCCCGCGTACGAGCTCCTCGGCGTCCAGACGAATCCCCTCCCGATCAAGGCCGCGCTGAACCTGCTCGGCCACGGAGTGGGGGGGCACCGATTGCCGCTCCCTCCGCCGACCAAGGACGAGGTCGCGGCGGTCCGCGCGTGCCTCGAACGGCTGGGCTTGCTGGTCGCAGCCTAGACTGCCTCCGAATGGCAAACGACGTCTTACGCGTGATCCCGCTCGGCGGGCTCGGCGAGGTGGGGAAGAACATGACCGTCTACGAGCTCGGCGACGAGATCATCGTCGTCGATGCCGGGATGGCGTTCCCGCGCGACGAGCACCTGGGCGTCGACGTCATCCTGCCCGACTTCGGCTACCTGCGGGACAAGCGCGTCCGGGCAGTCGTGCTGACGCATGCGCACGAGGACCACGTCGGGGCGCTGCCGTTCCTCATGCGCGAGATTCGTGTCGAGGAGATCTGGGCGACGCGGCTGACGCTCGGGCTGGTGAAGACGAAGCTCGACGAGCACGGCCTGCTGCGCGCCGCGGAGCTGCGCGAGGCCGACCCGGAGAAGGGGCCGGTCGAGATCGGGCCGTTCAAGCTCGAGTTCATCCGCATGGCCCACTCGATCCCGGATGCGGTCGGCATCGCGATCGAGACGGGCGCCGGCCTCGTCTTCCACAGCGGCGACTGGAAGCTCGACCACACGCCTGTCGACGGGCTGCGCACCGACGTCGGACGGTTGGCCGCGCTCGGCAATCGGGGTGTCGACCTGCTCCTCGGAGACTCGACGAACGCGGAGCGAGCGGGCTTCACCCGCTCCGAGCGTGTGGTCGGTGAGGCGTTCCGGCAGATCATCCCGGTGCGCCGCGGCCGGATCCTCGTCTCGAGCTTCGCGTCCAACATCCACCGGATGCAGCAGGCCATCGACGTCGGCGTCGACGCCGGCCGCAAGGTGGTCGTCGTCGGGCGCTCGATGCGGCGCAACATGAACGTCGCGCGCAACCTCGGATACGTCGAGGTGCCCGAGGACGTCCTCGTCAAGCCGGCCGACCTCGACGGGGTGCCGCCCGGCGAGCAGCTGATCATCTGCACCGGCTCGCAGGGCGAGCCGCTCTCGGCGCTGACCCGGATCGCCTACAACGATCACCCGGCCGTCAAGGTCGAACGCGGCGACACGGTGATCATCTCGGCGCGTCCGGTGCCGGGCAACGAGCTGCGTGTCCACGATGCGATCAACCGCCTGACGAAGAACGGGGCGGAGGTGCTGCACGAGGAGAACGCGGACGTGCACGTCTCGGGGCACGCTCGCGCAGAGGAGCTGCGGACGTTGCTGAGCCTCCTGCGGCCGAAGGCGGTGATGCCGATCCACGGCGAGTACCGGATGCAGGCGGCGCACGCCCGCCTCGCGCAGGACGCCGGCGTCCCCGCGAGCTCGATCGTCATCGCGGAGAACGGCGACGTCGTCGAGCTCTCGAAGAGCGGCGTCCGGATCGTCGACCGTGTCGATGCCGGTGTCACCTACGTCGACGGCCTGGGAGTCGGCGACATCTCGGACGTCGCCCTGCGCGACCGCAGGCACATGTCGGAGGACGGCGTCCTGATCGTCGTCACGACTCTGTCCGACGGGGCCGCTGCCGCACCTGAGCTGATCAGCCGCGGGTTCGCCGAGAGCGACGAGCTGATGTCGGAGATGCGCCAGGAGGCGCACGAGATCGTTCGCGAGCTGCTCGCCGACGACATCCGCGAGGTCAAGCTGCTGCAGGAGCACATCCACGACGGGCTCGGCCAGCTGGTCTACGACCGCACCCACCGCCGGCCGATGATCCTCCCGGTGGTGGTCGAGGTATGACAACGCCCCTGGGCACCCGCCCGGAATGGGCGGCCGTGATCTCGGAGCACGCGGTCGACCAAGAGACGGCCCGCAAGCTGATCGGACAGCTCCTGTCCGTCGAGGTGTCGTCGCTCGCGTTCTGCCGCCTGCTCGAGCGCTGGCGGAGCGGCGACGCCGACCCGAGCACGCCGGGGCGGCGCCAGGCGGCGCTGCGCCGGGCGGCCGACCGGGTCGAGACCGCGCTCGCCGGGCTGGAGCGTCCCCTCGGCCGGTACCTGCTCGAGCTGGAGGCCGACCACGCCGAGGGGCGATCGTGGTTCGGCGAGCCGGGCCCGGCGGAGCTCGTCGACTGGGAGCCGGTGCTCGAGCGTGCGGGCGTTCGGGTCGCGCCGCATCGTGTTGCGACTGCGTACCTCGAGCTCGCCGTGCTCGTGCGCGCGCTCGAGGGCCTCTCCGCACAGGCGCGCTGGCACTCGTCGATCGACAAGAGCTCGCTCTGGGCCGGCCTGTTCGATCTGCGCGAGAACCTGCTCGGCCGCGCCCACGACGATCTCCGAGCGATCGCGGCCTGACCTACGGGGCGCCCGAGCCTCCCGGGAGCAGCAGCACATAGGGCGTGAGCCAGTCGGCGAGCTCGGCGAAGCCCTGCGGGCGAACCTCGTACACCCGGTGCCGTCCGGCGGTGCGGCACGTCACGAGCCCGGCCTCGCGCAGAATGCGGAGGTGGCGGGACGCGCTCGGCTGACTCAGACCGGTCGCGGCAGCGAGCTCGCCGACCGGGCGCGGCGCCTGCCGGAGCGCATCGAGGAGGCGGCGGCGGGCTGGTTCGGCGACGACGTCGAACGGACTGTCCATCGCGCGATCCAAGCACATATATGTGCCGCGGAACATATGTCCGTCGATCGCGGGCCGGCCCGCTCGTCATCTGCATGAACTGCCACAGACGAAGGAGGAACCGGTGAAGTACCTGATGCAGATCTACCAGGGCGATGCGCTCGAGACGCAGGCCGCGCTGCCCGAGGCCGACCAGCAGCGCGTGTGGGCCGACTATGCCGCCGTCCGCGAGACGCCGGGCGTGACCCCGGGCGAGGGGCTCGGGCTTCCCGACACCGCGATGACGGTGCGCGTCCTCGCCGGGAAGCCGCTGGTCACCGACGGCCCGTTCGCCGACACGAAGGAGGCACTCGGGGGCTACTTCCTGTTCGAGGCCGAGAGCCTCGAGGCCGCGCTCGAGCTGGCGGCGCGCGTGCCGGCCGCCCGCTACGGCGGCGCGGTCGAGGTGCGCCCGATCGTGGAGTGGTGAGCCGGGACCGGCGCACCGGATCCATCGCCCCTCCGGACATGGCCCAGCGAGACCAGTCTGGTGGCAGCCACCAACCAGTGCGCTTTGCCAGAAGGACACGTCTGGGCTGGACCCGCATACGCTTTCCGGTATGGCCGTCGAGCTCACCGTCGTCGGATCGATCAACCTCGATCTCGTCGCGCGCGTCGAGCGCCTGCCGCGGCCGGGAGAGACCATCTCCGGGACGACGTTCGAGCGGTTTCCCGGCGGCAAGGGGGCGAACCAGGCGGTCGCCGCCGCACGGCTCGGCGCACAGGTCCGGATGGTCGGCGCGGTCGGCGTCGATCCCCTCGCCGACGAGGCGCTCGAGGGGCTGCGCGGAGCGGGCGTCGAGCTCGAGCTCGACCGTGCCGGAACGACCGGCATCGCGCTGATCGTCGTCGGTGCGGACGGCGAGAACCAGATCGTGGTGATCCCGGGCGCGAACGCCGCCGTGCGCCCGGTCTCGCCGACCGGTGCGGTCCTGTGCCAGCTCGAGGTGGCGAACGAGGTCGTGCTGGCGGCGGCGCGCGACACGACGTTCTTCGCGCTGAACGCCGCCCCGGCGCGCCCGATCGAGCTCGTGCCGGACCTGCTGATCGTGAACCGCCTCGAGCATGAGGTCGTGTCGCACGGGAGGCTCGTGGCGGTCACCTACGGCCCGGAGGGCGCGGCGCTCTTCGAGAACGGCGTGGAGATCGCCCGCGCGGCGCCGCCCGCCGTCGACGCCGTCGACGGGACGGCGGCAGGTGATGCGTTTGCCGCGTGCCTCGTCGTCTCGCTCCTGGAGCAGCGTCCGCGTGACGAGGCGCTCCGTCGCGCCTGTGCGGCTGGTGCGCTCGCGGCGTCGCGGCTCGGTGCGCAGCCCTCTCTGCCCACCGCCGTCGAACTAGAGGCGATACTCGCGGCATGACGCCGATGCCGATCATCCTCGACTGCGATCCCGGCCACGACGACGCGATCGCCATCCTCCTCGCGCTCGCCTCGCCCGAGCTCGAGCTCGTCGGGGTGACCACCGTCTCGGGCAACCAGACGCTCGACAAGACGACCGCGAACGCGCTGCGCGTGCTCGAGCTGGCCGGCCGCCCGGACATCCCGGTCTACGCGGGCGCCGATGCGCCCTTCATCCGCGCGCGCGACGTGGCGGCGCACGTGCACGGCGAGTCCGGTCTCGACGGGCCCGACCTGCCCGCTGCGCGCATTGCGGCTCAGGAACAGCACGCGGTGGAGTACCTCGCCGCGCAGTGCGACGCAGCCTCGAAGGCGACCCTCGTTGCGACCGGCCCTCTGACGAACGTCGGCCTGGCCTTCGCGACGCACCCGGCGGCGCGACCCGAGCGGATCGTGCTGATGGGCGGCGCGATCGGCGAAGGGAACCGCACGCCGGCCGCCGAGTTCAACATCTGGGCCGACCCCGAGGCCGCCCAGCGCGTCTTTGCGGAGGGCCTCGACACGACGATGGTCGGGCTCGACGTGACCCACCGCGCCCTGATCACCGACGCGCACACCGAACGGATGCGCGGGGCGGGCCGCGTCGGGCAGGTCGTGGCCGAGCTGATGGACTTCTACGCCCGCTTCCACAAATCGCGCTATCCGGATCTCGCCGGCTCGCCGATGCACGACCCCGTCTGCATCGCCTACCTGATCGACCCGGCGCTGCTCGACGTGCGCGACGCGTTCATCGAGGTCGACTGCACGACCGGGCCGAGCTGGGGCCGCACGAACGTCGACTGGCGGAACCGAGAGCACTTCGGTCCGCCGAACGCCAAGGTCGCGCTCGACATCGACGGCGAGCGCTTCGCCGAGCTGGTCGTCGAACGGATCAGCTCCCTGCAGTGATCGTGTTCGCCGCGATCGCGCCACACGGCGGGCCGGTGTTCGACCAGCCGGCGGGTCCGACGCGGAAGGGGATGGAGGAGCTCGGTCACCGCTTCGCCTCGGAGCGGCCGGAGGCGGTGATCGTCGTGACGCCGCACGGCGTGCACGTGGACGGTCACTTCGCCGTCGTGCGGTCGGTGCACCTCGCCGGCGACGCGTCGCAGTGGACTGATGCCGACACGCGCTACGAAGGGCCGGGCGATCCCGAGCTTGCGGACGCGTGCATCCAGTCGCTGCAGGCTGCAGGCCTGCCCGCCCTCGGCGTCACGTTCGGGGCGACCGCCGCAGGGTCCTCGACCATGCCGCTCGACTGGGGCGCGCTGATCCCGCTCTGGTTCATGCGCGCCCCCGCGGTCGTCGTCAGCCCCTGCCGGGCTCTCTCGAACGACGAGCACGTCCGCGCGGGCGAGGCGCTCGCGGCCGCGACCGGTCACCGCCGGGTCGCGCTCATCGCAAGCGCCGACCACGGGCACGGCCACGCCGTGGACGGCCCGTACGGCTTCGCGCCCGAGTCGGCCGAGTACGACGAGGAGATCCAGGCGATCGTGCGCGACAACCGGCTGGGCGCACTGCAGGGCTGGGACCCGGGCTTCGCGGTCGCTGCGAAGGCCGACAGCTTCTGGCAGCTCCTCATGCTGCACGGCGCGCTCGGTGACGGGTTCGACGCCGAGCTCCTCTCCTACGAGTCGCCGACCTACTTCGGGATGCTGACCGCAACCTTTGTCCGGTCCAGCTCCAGTGCCGGCCGAGCCGGTACCTTCGTTTCTCCGCCGGCGCCGTCGAGCCTACGCCGGAAGGACTGATCGCGCCCAGCGCGAAGTGCGCCGTCATGGCGCGCAGCAAGCGGCCTCACAAGGCCTCCCCGAAGACGCCCAGCCGCGTCAAGAAGCGCACGGTCCGCAAGCGCCGGGGGAGGAGGCTCAGGCTCGCGCACGCCCACCAGCATCCGGAGCTGATCGGCCTCTGCCTCGCTGCCCTCGGGGTGTTCCTCGCCGCCGTGCTGTGGTTCGGCTTCAGCGGCGGGCCCGTCGGAGGGCTCGCGCGGAGCGCGATCGGCGCCGCCGCCTACCTCGCGCCGGTCATCCTCATCCCGCTCGGGGCCATGATGGTGGCGAAGAGCGCGCTGATCGACGTTCGGCCGTTCCAGCTCGGTCTCGCAGTTGCGCTGACCGGGCTGATGCTGACACTCGGCATCGCCCACGGCGGTCTCGTCGGGGACGGCTTCGAGACGCTCGTCGCGCTGGGCCTCGGCACGACCGGCGCCACGATCCTCGGCGTTCTCCTCACGACCGCCGGGGTGCTGTTCCTGACGGGGGCGAGCCTGGGCGCGATCCTCCGTCGCACCGGCCACGAGCTGCACCGCGCGCACACCCGGGTGCGGCGCGAGCGCGCGCCGCGGGAGGTGGCCCTGCCGGAGCTCACCCCCGAGCACTCCCTCGAGCCGCCGGTCGACGTGCGCAAGGACTACCCCGACCTCGTCTCGGACTCGGTCTCCGGACCGCCGCCCGTTCTCTTCGTGCAGGACGACGACGAGGCGCCGCACGCATTCTCCGAGGAGCACACGCAGGAGACGCTGTTCGAAGCGCCGGCGCCCGTCGCGGATTACAAGCTCCCCGACCGTGGCCTGCTCAAGCAGTCGAAGCCCGGCGGCGGGCCGACGGGCGAGGCGAACGCGCGGGTCGCCGAGGCGCTCGTCACGTGCCTCGCGCACTTCGGCGTCGACGCGACGGTGATCGGCCAGATCTCCGGCCCCCGGGTGACGCGCTACGAGCTGCAGCTCGCACCCGGTACGAAGGTCGGCAAGGTCGCGAACCTGAAGGACGACCTCAGCTACGCGCTCGCCACCACCGAGATCCGCATCCTCGCGCCGATTCCCGGGAAGCAGGCGGTCGGCGTCGAGGTGCCGAACCTCAGCCCGAACCTCGTCACGCTCGGCGACATCTACGACGACCTGCCGCAGACCGCGAGCCCGCTCAGCGTGTGGCTCGGCAAGGACATCTCGGGCGCCGCGGTCTGGGCCGACCTGGCGCGCATGCCGCACATCCTGATCGCCGGCACGACCGGCTCGGGCAAGTCGGGCTGCATCAACGCGATCCTCACGTCGATCCTGCTGCGCGCGACACCGGACGAGGCGCGGCTGATCCTGATCGACCCGAAGAAGATCGAGCTCAACTACTACGAGTCGATCCCGCACCTGCTCACACCCGTCGTCTCGAGCCCGAAGGAGGCGAGCGCGGTGCTGCTGAACGTCGTCAGCGAGATGGAGCGGCGGTACGAGCGCCTCAGCCAGGTGCGCGCACGCAATCTCGCCGAGGCGAATCGTGCGTTCCGCAAGCGCGGCGAGGAGGAGCTCCCGTATCTGCTCGTGGTGATCGACGAGCTCGCCGACCTGATGATGGTCAGCCCCCAGGAGGTCGAGGACTCGATCATCAGGCTGGCGCAGAAGTCACGTGCCGTCGGCATCCATCTCGTGCTCGCGACGCAGCGGCCCTCGGTGGACGTGATCACCGGCATGATCAAGGCGAACGTGCCGTCGCGCATCGCCTTCGCCGTCTCTTCGCAGACCGACTCGCGCGTGATCCTCGACCAGAACGGGGCGGAGAGCCTGCTCGGGCAGGGCGACATGCTCTTCAAGCCGCTCGGCACCTCCCGCCTGCAGCGCGTCCAGGGCGCGTTCGTGACCGAGGAGGAGATCGCGCTGATCGTCGACCAGACGCGGACGCAGCGCGAGCAGCAGGTCGACGAGAGCTTCCTCGAGCTGCCGCAGGTCTTCGCCGACGAGGGCGACAGCGAGGACGGGGAGTTCGACCCCGACGAGGATCCGCTGCTCGACAAGGCGATCGAGATCGTCGTCACCGCCCAGACCGCGTCCGTGAGCCTCCTCCAGCGCCGTCTGCGGGTCGGGTACACAAGAGCGGGACGGCTGATCGACATGTTGGAACGACGGGGGATCATCTCCCCGTACGAGGGGTCGAAGCCCCGCCGGGTGCTCCTCACCGAGCACGATCTGGAACGGGTCGCAGCCGACTAGCCGCTGACCTGTTGACGGGCTACGCTACGCCCGCAACTCCCCCCGGTCAGACCAATAGAGGAGGGTACGTGAAGTTTTCCCGCGGAATCATGCTGGCGTGCGTCGTCGCACTTGCCGCGGTGGTCGTCACGGCCACCGCATTCGGCAGTGCGAAGGCTCCGGCCACGCAGAAAGCGTCATTCACGGCGGCACTCGTGAGTGACATCGGAAAGTTCACCGACAAGGGCTTCAACCAGAATCAGCTCAAGGGCCTGAACACGGCGAAGGCGAAGCTGGGCGTCGGCACGATCGCCCTGCAGTCGAACTCGACCAGCGATTACGCCCCGAACTTCAACCAGGCGATCCGCAAGGGCGCGAAGCTCGTCGTCGCGGCAGGCTTCCTGCTTGCGCCGACCGAGGCGACCTACGCGAAGAAGTTCCCGAACGTTAACTTCGCGATCACCGACTACACGGTGCACACCGCGCCGTTCGCGGACAAGAAGGGCAACGTCCTCCCCGCATACAAGAACGTCGAGGGCCTGACGTATATGGCGAACGAGTCGGGCTGTCTCGTCGGCGTGCTCGCGGCCAAGATGGCCCTGAAGAACGGCGGCACCGCGGTTGGTGCGGTCGGCGGTCTCAAGATCCCGCCGGTCGACATCTGGATCGCCGGCTACAAGTACTGCGTCCACAAGATCGCACCGAAGATGAAGGTGCTGGTGCAGTACTCGAACGACTTCGTCGCGACGGACAAGTGCCAGACGGTCGCCCAGAACCTGATTGCCCAGGGTGCCAAGGTGCTCTTCCAGGTCGCAGGCGGTTGCGGTCTCGGCACGCTCAAGGCGGCCGACGACGCAGGCATCTGGGGCATCGGCGTCGACGTCGACCAGTACAACAATGCCAAGCGGGTGCTGACGAGCGGTGTGAAGCGAGTCGACACCGGCGTCTACGACGCGATCCAGCAGGCGCAGGCCGGCAAGTTCCAGGGTGGCTCCGACCTCGTCTTCAACCTGAAGAACGGCGGCATGGGCGTTGGCAAGATCAACCCCTCTGTTCCGAAGTCGTGGGTCACGCTGATGAACAGCTACAAGGCGAGGATCATCTCCGGCAAGCTCAAGGTCCCAACGGGCCTCTAGCCCCGGCGATAACGGCGAATTGCCAAAGGGCGGGCCTGGTGCCCGCCCTTTGGCTTCCGTTTAGGATGCTCCCGCGATGACCGATGAGATCGTCCTCGAGATGCGCGGGGTCCGCAAGGAGTTTCCGGGCACCGTCGCCAACGACGACGTGAGCCTGGACGTCCGGCGCGGCGAGGTGCATGCGCTGCTGGGCGAGAACGGCGCTGGAAAGTCGACGCTGATGAACATCCTCTACGGGCTCTATCGGCCCGACGCGGGGGAGATTCTGCTGAACGGCCGACGCGTGGAGTTCGCCTCGGCGCGCGACGCGATCGGTGCCGGGATCGGCATGGTCCACCAGCACTTCATGTTGATCCCGGTGATGACGGTCGCCGAGAACATCGTCCTCGGGGTCGAGCCGCGCCATAACCTCCTGCTGGACGAGCGCACCGCCGAGAAGCGCGTCCGCGAGCTCTCCGAGCGCTTCTCGCTCGCCGTCGATCCGTCCGCGCTCGTCAGCGACATCACGGTGGGTCAGGAGCAGCGGGTCGAGATCCTGAAGGCGCTCTATCGCGGCGCCGACATCCTGATCCTCGACGAGCCGACAGCGGTGCTGACGCCGCAAGAGGCACAGGAGCTCTTCGAGATCATCCGCAGCCTGCAGGCCGACGGCAAGTCGATCATCTTCATCAGCCACAAGCTGAACGAGGTGCTCGAGATCGCCGACCGGATCACCGTGCTTCGGCGCGGCAAGAAGATCGAGACGGTCCCGCGTGAAGGAGCAACCGAGGCCTCGCTGGCGCGGGCGATGGTCGGCCGCGATGTCCTCCTGCGCGTCGAGAAGGCGCCGCCGCAGGCCGGCGACGTGCTGCTCTCGATCAAGGACCTGCACGTCCGCGACGACCGCGGCATCGAGAAGGTGCGCGGGATCTCCTTCGATGTCAGGGCGGGCGAGATCGTCGGGCTCGCCGGTGTCGACGGCAACGGGCAGACGGAGCTGATCGACGCGATCACGGGCCTGATGAAGACCGAGAGCGGTACGATCGAGGTCGCCGGTCGGGCGCTGCGCGATGCGAGTGCGCGCGAGATGCTCGACGCCGGCGTCGGGCATATCCCCGAGGACAGGCAGCGGCGCGGTCTCGTGCTCGAATTCTCGATCGCCGAGAACATCGCTCTGCACGACTACGCAAAGGCGCCGTCCGCGAGGTGGGGGTGGCTGTTTCCGAAGCGGCTCCTCGCGCGGGCGGGGAGCCTGATCCGCGAGTTCGACGTGCGCGGCGGTGGGCCGCTTGCGCCCGCCGGGGCGCTCTCGGGCGGCAACCAGCAAAAGGTCGTCGTCGCACGCGAGATCTCACGAGATCCGAAGGTCTTGATCGCCGCACAGCCGACGCGTGGCCTCGATGTCGGCGCGATCGAGTATCTCCACCGCCGGATCGTGACCGAGCGCGACGAGGGACGGGCCGTCCTGCTCGTCTCGCTCGAGCTGGAGGAGATCTTCTCGCTCTCGGACCGGATCCTCGTCATCTACGAGGGTGAGATCGTCGGGGAGCACACGGGCGACGTCTCGGAGCAGGAGATCGGGCTCGAGATGCTCGGCGGGCGGGAGCGTCCGGCCGCGTGAGCACGGACCCGACCGCCCCGCCCGAGACACCCGAGGAGGCCGCGGAGACCGGCACGCTCGCCGCGCGCTTCGCCCTCAAGCAGCGCGCCGGCGGAATCGTCGTTCCCGTGCTCACGGGCGTGCTCGCCTTCCTGCTCGGCGGGGTCGTGGTCCTCGCGACCGGCCACAACCCGCTGCTCGCCTATCGCGACATCTTCAACGGCGCGGGGCTCAACTGGGTCTTCCATCCGACGACCGACATCGCGTCGACCTCCGCGTACAACCTCACGCAGACCCTGCTGCAGACGACCACCCTCATCCTCACCGGGCTGGCAGTGGCCTTTGCATTCCGCTGCGGCATGTTCAACATCGGCGGTCAGGGCCAGTACCTGGTCGGCCTCTATGTCGCCAACTGGCTCGGCTACTCGCTCGCGGGAATGCGGCCGCTGCCGCACATCCTGATCGCGGTCGGCGGCGCGACGCTCGCAGGTGCCGCGTGGGCCGGGATCGCCGGTTTTCTGAAGGCGACCGTCGGCGCGCACGAGGTGATCTCGACGATCATGCTGAACTGGATCGCGATCTGGGTCGGCATCTGGCTGTTCGGCGACGGCGGCCCGCTCCAGAATGCGGCGAACAGCTCTGTCCCGATCTCGAACGACGTCGCGCCCAGCGCCCAGCTGCCCGTCTTCTGGGGTGTCCAGGGCCTGCAGGGGCTCGACGTTGCGTTCTTCGTCGCGCTCGCCGCGCTCGTCGTGTTCGCGCTCATCCTGAACCGGACGACGCTCGGGTACGAGGTGCGCGCGGTCGGCTTCAACCCCGAGGCGGCCGCGTACGGCGGGATCAGCGTGAAGAAGAACCTGATCCGAGCGATGGCGATCTCCGGGGCGTTCGCCGGGCTGGCGGGCGCGCTCGACATGCTCGGCTACCTCTACCACTTCGGAACCTCCGACATCCCGGTGAGCTCGGTCGGCTTCCTCGGCATCGCCGTTGCTCTCCTCGGCCGCAACACCGCCGTCGGTGTCGGCTTCGGGGCGCTGCTCTTCGGGGCGCTGCTCTTCGGGACGACGCACGGGCTGTCGTCGAACGTGATCGACCCCTCGCTCGCCGGCAACCTCACCTACATCATTCAGGGGCTCGTGGTGCTCTTCGTCGGGGCGGACGTGCTGATCCTCTCGGTCTGGGGCGCCCGCAGGAAGTTCCGGCCGCGGGCGAAGTCGGGGGCCGTGGGGGCGTCGGCATGACCTGGGCCGGACAGGGCAGCAGCCGCAACCCGGCGACCCGCTGGCTCGGCAACCCCGCCGTCACGGGCTACACCGGCATTGCGCTCGGCGTCCTGGCTGCGTTCATCGGCATCCCGCCGATCCAGGCGCGCGGGGTGATCTGGTCGCTCGTGATCGGGATCTTCGCCGTCATGTTCGGCATCGCCACCTTCAGCCGGGGCCGCGGCAGGCTCGGGCTGGGTGCGGTCGCTGCCGGGGTGCTCGGGCTCGGCCTCGGGATTCTCGCGACGCGCTCGAGTGTGGGCAACCTGAACGTCGTCTTCAACGCCTCGCTGCTCGCCCAGACCTTCGCCTTCGCGACACCGCTCGTCTTCGGCGCGATCGGCGGGATGTTCTCGGAGCGCAGCGGCGTCGTGAACATCGGCCTCGAGGGGATGATGCTGATGGGGGCGTTCTGGGGCGTCTGGGGCGCCGACAAGGGCGGCAGCTGGGTGGTGGGGCTGCTCGTCGGCATGGCCACGGGGGGCGCGCTCGCGCTCCTCTATGCCTACTTCGCGATCCATCTCCGGGCCGACCAGATCGTCGGCGGCACGGCGGTCAACTTCCTGGCGCTCGGGATCACCGGGTACTTCTTCTTCCAGCTCTACCACGGCAACTACGTCACGCAGGGCGTCTCGACGATCCCGAACGTGCACCTCCCGTGGATCTCCGGCCTCAAGTTCCTCGGGCCGGCGTTCGGCAATCTCAGTCTGATGATCTGGCTGAGCTTCCTGCTCGTGATCGTGTCGTACATCGTGGTGTTCAGGACGCCGATCGGCCTGCGCATCCGCGCTTGCGGCGAGCATCCGCGGGCGGCCGACACCGTCGGGATCAACGTTTACGCCGTGCGCTACGGCGCCGTCGTGCTCTCGGGGATCCTGGCTGCTGCGGGAGGGGTCTACCTCTCCGACGGGTTCGGCGGAGGCGCATTCAACGACAACATGACGGCGGGCCGGGGGTTCATCGCGCTCGCCGCGATGATCTTCGGGAACTGGCGCCCGGCCGGTGCGTTCGCGGCCGCGCTGCTCTTCGGGTTCTCGAGTGCGGTCGCACTGCGGCTGCAGGTCTACTCGCCTTCGGCGTCGACCCTCTTCAACGTGCTCCCGTACGTGCTGACGCTGATCGCGGTCGCGGGCGTGATCGGACGGACGATCCCGCCGGCGGCGGATGGCAAGCCGTATCGCAAGCAGTAGCCCGCGCGCACGGCTCGCGGTGCTGGCGGCGCTCGCGGCCGCGACCTCGATCATCGCGCTTCCCTCCCCGTCGGGCGCCGTTCAGCCGCCGTTCCTCGCCTGCCTCGTGAGCGGCGTCGGCGGGCCCGACGACCTGGCGTTCGACCGGCTCGCGGTGACCGGCCTGCACGGGGCCGAGGGAAGCGGGGTGGTGGGACGCGCCGTGCGTGGCACCTCGCAGGCGGACTACGTGCGCGCGCTCAGGGCCTGCGCGGAGGACGGTGCAGGGATCACGATCGGCGTCGGCTACGAGCTCGCGACTGCCGTCGACCGGACCGCGACGGCGTTTCCCCGGGCGGCGTTCGCGATCGTCGACGTCGACGTCAGGACGCTCACGCACCGGCCGGCGAATGTCGAAGGGCTGGTCTTCAAGCAGCAGGAGGCCGGCTACCTGGCCGGCTACGTGGCCGGTCTCTGGGCCGCGCGGCGCGAGGGCAAGGCCGTCGGTTCGATCGGCGGCCTCGACATCCCGCCGGTCGACCGTGCGCTCGCAGGTTTCCGCTTCGGCGCGAAGCGCGCGCATCCGGGCCTCAGGGTGCTGAACGCGTACTCGGATGACTTCGCGGTGACGGCGAGCTGCCGGCAGCAGGCGCTGGACCAGATCGGCGAGGGGTCGGTGGTCGAGTTCCAGGTCGCCGGGCCTTGCGGGGCCGGGGCGCTCGCCGCCGCCCGCGCGAAAGGCGTCTTCGCGATCGGCTTCGGCGCCGATGAGTCCTCGGCCGGCCCGTACGTGCTGACGAGCGTGGTGGAGCGAGCCGACGTCGCGGTCGCCGCGGCCGTGGAGGCCGCGCGGTCGGGACGGCCGGCGGGCGGGACCAACATGACCTTCGGGGCCGCGAACGGCGGCATCACGCTCGGCAGCTGGAGCCCCCGCGTGAGCGCCGCGGTCCGGCGGGCGGCGGCGGCCCAGTTCAGGCTCCTGAAGGCGGGCAAGATCACCGGGATCCCGACGACGGTCCAGTAGCAGTTCCCGCGGCCGGCGCCAGTACGGTATGGCCGATGCGGCTGGCAGCGGCACTCGGGCTCGTCCTTGCGCTGCTCGGAGCGGGATGCGGAGCCGCGCGCAAGGCAAGCACGACGACGACCACGACGACCCGCAGTGCGGGTGCGGCCTCGAGCGAGCTGCAGGTGGGGCTGGTCGGCGCGCTCGGGCTCGACGTGGCGGGCGCGGCCGCCGTGCACGTACCGCTCGCCCGGGTAGCCGGCCTGCCGCTCGTCCTGGTCTCGAGTGACGCCGCCGGCCCGGCGGCCGTCGCGAGAGCGGCGCGCGCCCATCCGGCGTCGCACTTCGCGCTCGTCGGGGCGAGCACGAAGGGCCACCGTGCCGGCAACCTCGTCGGCCTCGTGCTTCGCAACGAGCAGGCTGCGCAGCTCGCCGGCATCGTCGCGGGCTACGCCGCCGCCGACGTCGGGACGACCGCACCGCGGGTCGCGTGGGTGGGGCCGCAGGAGCGCACGCTCTCCGGTGCGTTCGCGAAGGGCGTCCATCGGGCGTTGCCGGGAGCCACCGTGCTCGACGAGTGGTCGCGGGCGATCCCGGCTCGCTGCAAGGAGGCTGCTCTCGCGGGGATCGACCGCGGCGCCATGGTGGTCGCCGCAGACCGCGGGCTCTGTGCGCAGGCGGCGGTGGCGGCTGCGCGCCAGCAGAACGTGCCGGGGCTCCAGCTCGGTGACTTCGAGTTCGAGAACGTCCTCACGAACCTGATCGCGCGGGACGCTGCGGCCGGGGTCTACCACGGCGGCGAGGACATCAGCTTCGGCGCGGGCAGCGGGGCGATCGGGATCGGCGCGCTCGATCCGCGCATCTCGGCCGCAACGCTCGTGCGCGCCCGTGCTGCCGCGCAGGAGCTCGCGGGCAACGCCCCATGAGCGATCTCGAGCCCGACGAGCTCGACGAAGATCCGGTCGCCGGCGTCTCGCCGACCCCTCAGCAGCACTTCGCGTGGCGCTTCCGCGGCGCCAAGGACGTGCTGGCTCCGGTGCTCACGACGCTCTTCGCCTTCCTCATGGGCGGCCTCGTCGTGGCGTTGACCGGGAAGAGCCCCGTTCGGGTCTACCACGCGATCTTCACCGGGACGGGCATCGGCTGGTTCTTCCAGGTCGGCAGCCACTCCGCACGGATCCCGTTCGGGACGAGCCACATGTGGTTCCCGTGGGACACGAGCTCGGTCGCCGCCCAGAACCTGCAGCAGACGCTTCTCTTCACGACGCCGATCATCCTGACCGCGCTCGCGGTCGCGTTCGCATTCCGCTGCGGGATGTTCAACATCGGCGGCCAGGGCCAGTACATCGTCGGGACGATCTTCGCGGTGTGGCTCGGCTCGTCGTTCGCCTCGCTCAGCCCGTGGCTCCACGTGACCCTGTGCGTGGTCGCCGGGACGCTCGCCGGCGCGGCGTGGGCCGGGATCGCCGGGATCCTCAAGGCGACGGTCGGTGCGCACGAGGTGATCTCCACGATCATGCTGAACTGGATCGCGATCTGGGTGGGCTCCTACCTGTTCGGCGAGGGCGGCCCGCTCCAGGGCTCGCAGGCGTCGATCCCCGTCTCGAACACGATCTTCGACGCGGCCAAGCTGCCCGTCTTCTGGGGGCTGAAGCTGCTCCAGGGGCTGTCGATCGGCATCTTCATCGCCCTCGCGATGCTGGTCCTCTACTGGGTGCTCGTCAACCGCACGACGCTCGGCTTCGCGGTGCGCGCGGTGGGGTTCAACCCGGAGGCCGCCCGGTACAGCGGCATCTCCGTCGGACGGAACTACTTCGTCGCGATGGCGGTCGCGGGCGCGTTCGCCGGTCTCGCAGGGGCGATCGACGTCACCGGCTGGGAGTACCAGGTCGGGCCCGCCGACCTGCAGGCGAGCCAGATCGGCTTCATCGGTCTCGCAGCAGCGCTGCTCGGGCGCAACACCGCCGTCGGCGTCGGGTTCGCTTCGCTCCTCTTTGGAGCGCTGATCAACGGCACCTCGAGCCGCCAGCTCGACCCGACCATCTTCCGGCCCGATCTCGCCGAGAACCTGACGATCATCATCCAGGGGCTCGTCGTCCTCTTTGTCGGGCTCAACCTCGGCGCGCTCTGGACCTGGCTGCGCCGCCGGAGGCGGCGCGCATGAGCCGCTGGACGACCCCCCAGAAGGTCGGCCTCGCCGGCATCGCGCTCGGCGGGATCGCGTTCTGGCTCGCGCTGCCGCCGCTCGCGGCGCGCACGGCGGCCCTGCCGCTCCTGATCGGGCTGCTCGCGATCTTCGCCGGCATCTGGGCCGCCTCGCGCGGGGCGGTCCGCAACGGCGGGACGGCGATCGCGGCCGGCGTTCTCGGGATCGTGCTCGGCATCCTCGCAACCCGCTCGTCGACGGCTCATCTGGACAGCGTCGTCGTCTGGGGGGCCCTCGGCGCAGCGACCCTGCGCTACGCGACGCCGCTCACCTTCGCGGCGATCGGCGGCCTCTACTGCGAGCGCAGCGGCGTGATCAACGTGGCGCTGGAAGGGATGTTGCTCACCGGGGCGTTCTTCGGCATCTGGGGTGCGATCTGGGCGCACACCTGGGCCGGCGGGCTCGCCTGGGTGGTCGGCCTCGCCGCCGCCGCGCTCGCGGGGATGGTGCTCGCCGCGGTCCACGCCGTCTGGGCCATCTCGTTCAAGACCGATCAGATCATCTCCGGCACCGCGCTCAACTTCCTCGCGCTCGGCATCACCGGATACCTGTTCGTGGACAAGTACGGAGACACCGGGACTCCGGGTAACGTCCCGGACTACGGGATCCCGGACATCCATCTCCACTTCCTGCAGAACTGGACTCTCATCGGACCGATCTTCGGCCAGCTCAATCTCATGATCTGGCTGTCGTTCGCGCTGCTCATCGCGACGTACGTGTTCGTGTTCCGGATGCCGTCGGGGCTTCGGCTCAGGTCGGTCGGCGAGCACCCGCGCGCGGCGGACACCGTCGGCATCTCCGTCACCAAGGTCAGGTACGTGGCGGTGGTCGCATCCGGGGCGATCGCGGCGATGGGAGGCGCCTACCTCTCCCTCGGCTTCGTCCACTCGTTCAACCAGGGCATGACGAACGGCATCGGCTTCATCGGCCTCGCGGCGCTGATCTTCGGCAAATGGCGCCCCTTCCCGGCCTGGGGGGCCGCGCTCCTCTTCGGTTTCTCGAGCGCGCTCGCCGACCGGCTGCCCGCCGCCTACGGCAACCAGTGGGGAACGCTCTTCCAGGCGCTGCCGTATCTGCTCACCCTGATCGCGGTCGGCGGCCTGGTCGGGCGTTCGATCGGGCCCGCAGCCGCCGGGCGCCCCTATGCCAAGCAGTAAGCGCTCCTCCCGCGCAGCCGCGTTGCTGGGCCTGCTGGCAGTGCTGGGAGTCCCGGCAGCGGTGGTCGCCTCGCGCGTGGTGAACGGGGTGACGCTGCTGCATGCGCTCTACGTCGGCACCGCGGCGTCCTGTGTGCTCGGCGTGCTGGCGGTGGCTGCGACCCGACGCTCCCGGTTCGTGGCGGCGCGGAGCGTCCGGCCCGAGGAGACCGGGCCCGGCCTCTTCACGCGGTGCCTCGCCTGGGCCGGTCTCTATGTCGGGGTGACGGCCGCTCTCGCGCTCGCCGTGTACGGCGCCCTTCGCTGGGCGCAGTAGCCGAAGGGAGCAGGTCGCGGCTACGCTTGGAGGGCCGTGTTCGAGATTGGCAACAGCCTTCGGGAAGCGCGCATGCGCAGGGGCCTCGACTTCGCGCAGGCCGAGCTTGCGACCAAGGTCCGGGGGAAGTACCTGCGGGCGCTGGAGGAGGAGCAGTTCGACGTGCTGCCCGCGCAGACCTACGTCAAGGGCTTCCTGCGCACGTACGCCGAGTATCTCGGCCTCGACGGCCAGCTCTACGTCGACGAGTACAACTCGCGCTTCGTCGGCATCGCCGACGATCACGAGCCGAGGGCGCGCCGCTCGGCAGCGCGCCCGCAGCGCAGGCACCGGCGCACCGAGACGAGCGTCGTGCTGGTTGCACTGGCCGCGATCGCGATCGTCGTCGTCGTGGTCATCTCGGCCTGGAAGACGAGCGGCGACAATGCGGCGCCGCCGCCGACGCAGACCCATCCGGCCAAGCGCCACTCCCCGCCTGCTCCGCTCCTCACCCTGACCGGGCTGCGCGGCTCGACCCATGTCGCGGCGCGGGTCGGCAGCGCCTCGGGGAATGTCGCCTTCGACGGGACGATCGCCAAGGGCGGCCAGCCGGTGGCGCTGCGTGCGCGGCGGCTGTGGCTGCAGATCGACTCGCCGGAGAACCTCCGCATCCAGGTCCGCGGCAAGCTCGTGCACGTGCCCGGGATGCAGCCGCGCGTGATCATCGTCACGCCGACCGGTTGGCACCCCGCCTGAGAGCGAGCATCGTCGCGTCGGGCTCTGAGCTCGTCCGCGGCGACCGCCACGACCGGAACGGCCCGCACCTGGCCGCATCGCTGCTGCAGCTCGGCATCGATCCCGTCCGGATCACCGTGGTCGGCGACGAGCCGGCCGAGCTCGTGGCCGCACTGCGGGCCGGGCTCGACGACGATCTCCTCGTCGTCTCCGGAGGCCTCGGCCCGACGCACGACGACCGCACGATCGAGCTGCTCGCGCTGGCAGCCGGCCGGCCGGTCGCGGTCGACGAGGAGCTCGCAGGCGAGATCGAGGCCCTGTCGCGCCGCGTGGCCGAGCGGCTGAACCGTCCGTACACGGACTTTGCGGACGGTGTCCGCAAACAGGCCGCCCTGCCCGAGGGAGCCGAGTGGGTGGGCCTCGTCGGCACGGCACCGGCCGTCGTCCTGGACACCGGAGCATGCGTGGCAGTCGCGCTCCCGGGGCCGCCGCGCGAGCTGCAGGAGCTCTGGCCACGGGTGCTCGAGACGCAGCCGCTGCTCGCGCTGCGCGGGCGCGCGCAGGCGCCCGGGCGGCGCGTTCTGCGGCTCTTCGGCGTCTCGGAGTCCGCAGTCGCCCAGACGCTCGCGGCCGCGGGCGGCGAGGGAGACGGGGTGGCCGTGACGATCTGCGCGCGCGACTTCGAGATTCACGTCGATCTCTTCGTCGAGCCAGGTGCGGAGGCTCGTGGCGACGCGCTCGAGTCCTCGCTGGCCGGGGCGAACGAGCGCTACCTCTTCTCGCGCGACGAACGGCCGACGGCGGCCCTCGTGCTCGACCTGCTCCGCGCCCGCAGCTTGACACTCGCAACGGCCGAGTCGTGCACGGGCGGGCTCGTCGCTGCGCGGCTCACGGACGTGCCCGGCGCCAGCGACGCCTTCCTCGGTGCGGTGGTCGCGTATTCGAACGAGGTCAAGGCTGCACAGCTCGGCGTTCCTGAGGACGTGCTGGCAGCGCACGGCGCCGTGTCGGAGCAGGCCGCCGCCGCCATGGCGCACGGCGCCCGGGCGCGCCTCGGAGCCGATGTGGCGGTCGCGGTGACCGGGGTGGCCGGGCCGGGAGGCGGCACGGAGGAAAAGCCGGTCGGCCTCGTGTACCTGCACGTCGCCGGGCCGTCGGGCGAGCTCGCCCGACGCCTCGACTTCCCGGGAGACCGGGCGACGATCCGCCAGCGTGCGGCGGTCGCGGCGCTGCACCTCGTGCGCCAACTTGTCACACAGTCGTGACAGACACGGGACCGCTCTTCCCCTAACGTGGCCGGCGATGAGGCGATCCGGCTCTTCTGTGCTCTTCAGCTGCCGCCCCCGGCCGTCGACGAGCTCGTGTCCTGGCAGTTCGAGCATCTGCAGCGCGGCCAGAGCGCCGGCCGGCTCGTCCCAGCGGGGAACCTGCATCTCACGCTCGCCTTCCTCGGCCCGCGGCCCGCGAACGAGGTGCCGGCAATCGTCGGTGCGCTCGCCGATGCCGCCCGCGAGGCGAGCCCGGCGGAGCTGCGGCCCCTGCGCTACCGGGAGACGCGCAGCGTGGGGATGATCATCTACGAGGATCCCTCGGGCGCCGCGACGGCGCTGGCGGCGGCCGTCTGCGGGCGCCTCGAGCGGCTCGGCGTCTTCCGCCGGGAGCGCCGGCCGTGGCTGCCGCACGTCACGGTCCTGCGCTTCAGGGAGCCGGCAGGACTCGCTCCTGAGGTGGCGAACATACGTTCGTTCCGTGCCGTCCGCACTGCGCTCTACTCTTCGACGTTGCGACCCGGTGGGGCGCAGTACGAGGCACTTGAAACGGCAGCCCTAGGAGGTCGGTAGACAGATGGATCGCGAGCAAGCACTCGACACGGTGCTGGGACAGATCGAGCGTCAGTTCGGCAAGGGCGCCGTCATGAAGATGAACGACCAGGCTCAGGTCGTGATCGGCGCCGTTTCGACGGGATCGCTCTCGCTCGACGTGGCGCTGGGCGTGGGCGGGCTGCCGCGAGGCCGCATCGTCGAGGTCTTCGGGCCGGAGTCGTCCGGCAAGACGACCCTCGTCTACCACGTGATCGCCGAGGCCCAGCGGCGCGGCGGCATCTGTGCCTTCATCGATGCAGAGCATTCGATGGACCCCGCCTACGCGAAGCGCATCGGCGTGAACATCGACGACCTCCTCGTCTCGCAGCCCGACACCGGCGAACAGGCGCTCGAGATCTGCGAGCTGCTCGTCCGCTCGGGCGCGCTCGCGGTCGTCGCCATCGACTCGGTGGCGGCGCTGACGCCGAAGGCCGAGATCGAGGGCGAGATGGGCGACTCGCACGTCGGGCTCCAGGCGCGGCTGATGAGCCAGGCGCTGCGCAAGCTCGCCGGCACGCTCAACCGCACCGACACGATCTGCCTCTTCACGAACCAGCTGCGCGAGAAGATCGGCGTCATGTTCGGCAACCCCGAGACGACGCCGGGCGGCCGTGCGCTTCGGTTCTACGCGTCCGTGCGGCTCGACATCCGCCGCATCGAGACGCTGAAGGACGGGGTCGAGGCCTACGGCAACCGCGTGCGGGTCAAGGTCGTGAAGAACAAGGTCGCGCCGCCGTTCAAGCAGGCCGAGTTCGACATCATCTACGGCGACGGCATCTCCTGGGAGGGCACGGTGCTCGAGACCGGCCTGGAGAAGAAGGTCGTGCAGAAGTCCGGCTCGTACTTCTCGTTCGGGGACGACCGTCTCGGCCAGGGGCGCCAGAACGCAACCGCGTTCCTCAAGGAGCATCCGGACATCGTCCTGGGGATCCTGCAGGCGATTCAGGCGCAGGCCCCCGAGGGACAGGTGATCTCGGCCCGGCTCCTGCCAGAGGGCGACCTGCCCGTCGAGGCCACGCCGGTGCTCGAGGAGGTCGAAGAGGAAGCGACTGCGGCGGCGTAGTGCCGCAGGAGCGGGATCCGGTCGAGCTCGCCGCCCGCGCGCTGCAGCACCGCGATCGCTCGCGGCGGGAGCTCGACGATCGCCTCGCCCGCGCCGGGGTGGGCGAGAGTGAACGCGCCGACGCGCTCGACACGCTCGAGCGCGTCGGCTACATCGATGACGCCCGGTTTGCCGCCTCGCGCGCCGAGGCCCTCGCGGGCAGGGGATACGGGGACGAGGCGATCCGGCAGGACCTCGCGGGCCATGGGGTCGGTCCTGAGGCACAAGCCGTGGCGATCGGTGGTCTCGACCCCGAGCTCGACCGGGCGCGGGCACTCGTGGAGCGGCTCGGACGCACGACGAAAACGGCGCAGCAACTGGTGCGCAAGGGCTTTTGCGAGGAGTCGGTGGAGGCGGTGGTCCGAGCCGACGTTGCGGAGGGTGCGGGTTGAGTTGTACAGTTCATGGTTCGAACTCAAAACGCTTTTTGCCTGCACAACGCACATTCCATCGATCACCCACGTTTCTTGAACCTCATCCTCAGTCAACGATCCGCCTGGCAGCGCCAGAGCCCCACCAGACAGACACCCTGAACTGAGACAGCAAGGGCGCGCGCGAGCGTGCCCGGGAAACGCCGATCGACGGCAAGTACGGCGTGCGGGTGACCGAACCCGTAGGAGCGCCCATGCCCGTCGCTGTGGCAGTCGTGATTGGAATCGCGGTTGGAGCCGTCGGAACGCTGCTCGCGTTCCGGCTGCTCGGCCGGTCGGGGGTCGAGAACGCGCGACGGCTCCGTGCGCGGCTGCTCGACGAGGCTCAGCGAGAGGCCGACGCCACGCGGCGTGAAGCGGCGATCGAGGCGCGCGAGCAGACGGTCAAGCTGCGCGCGGAGCTCGAGGCGGAGCTGCGCGAGCGGCGCGACACGGTGATGAAGATCGAGGAGCGTGTCATCTCGAAGGAGGACGACATCGACCGGAAGCTCACGGAGCTCACCCGGCGCGAGCAGGGGATTGCCGACCGCGAGATCCACCTGCGCCAGCTGCAGGAGGAGATGAAGGAGCTCCGGGACCGCGAACGGTCGGAGCTGGAGCGGATCGCAGCGATGACGATCAGCCAGGCGCGGCAGCGGATCCTGGCCGATTCGGAGGAGCAGGTGCGCCATGAGCTCGCCGGGCGGGTGCGCCAGATGGAGGAGGAAGCCCAGACGGAGGCCAAGAGGCGGGCGCGGAACCTCGTCGCGGACGCCTTGCAGCGGGTCGCGGCGAGCGCGGCCGCGGAGACGACGGTCACGCTCGTCGAGCTTCCCTCGGACGACATGAAGGGGCGCATCATCGGCCGGGAAGGCCGGAACATCCGGTCGCTGGAGCATCTCACGGGTGTCGACTTCATCATCGACGACACGCCCAACGCGGTGGTGCTCTCCTCGTTCGACGGGATCCGGCGGGAGGTCGCCCGCATGACGCTGCTGAAGCTGATCGAGGACGGACGCATCCATCCGACGCGGATCGAGGAGATGTACTACCTCTCGAAGGCAGAGCTCGACGAGCACATCCGGCAGGCCGGCGAGCAGGCGGTGTTCGAGGCGAACTGCGGCGAGATCAACGACGAGCTCGTGAAGATCCTGGGCCGCCTGCGCTACCGGACGAGCTACGGGCAAAACGTGCTGAAGCACACGCTGGAGGTCGTGCAGCTGGCCGGGATCATGGCCGCCGAGGTGGAGGCCTCGGTGAAGACGGCGAAGCGCGCCGCGCTCCTGCACGATCTCGGCAAGGCGATGACGCACGAGGTCGAGGGCTCACATGCGCAGATCTCGACGCAGCTGGCCCGTCGGCACGGCGAGAGCCCGGCGGTCTGCCACGCGATCGAGGCGCACCACTACGAGGTGCAGCCGCAGACGGTGGAAGCTGTCCTCCTGATCGCGGCCGATGCGATCTCGGCCTCGCGCCCGGGGGCGCGCGGCGAGGGGCTCGAGCACTACGTGAAGCGGCTCGAGGCGCTCGAGGAACTGGCCGGCCGCCATCCGGGCGTCGAGAAGGTCTACGCACTGCAGGCGGGACGGGAGATCCGGGTGCTCGTCAAGCCGCAGGAGATCGACGACGACGGCGCCGTGCTGCTCTCACACGAGATCGCCCGTGAGATCGAGCATCACCTCGAGTATCCGGGCCAGATCAAGGTGACCGTGATCCGGGAGAGCAGAGCGATCGACGTCGCCTCGAACAAGCAGGCGGAGCGCCGCACGATCGAACGCCTCGACGCGGCGTAGGAGCGCCGGGACCGCGACTCGGGCATCCCTTCTCGCGACGGGTCTGCTGCTCCTCGTGGTCGGCTGCGCGGGGTCGGCGAAGCCGTCGCTCTCCGCCACTCCCGCAGCCGCCTTGTGGGATCAGCCGGTGACCATCGTCGTCACGGGCGCCAGACCGCGTGCCCAGGTGCTGCTCGCCGCGAGCGCCGTTGATGCGAGTGGGGTGCCCTACCGTTCCTCGACGATCGCACGTGCCGACGGTCACGGGCGGGTGGAGCTGCGTGGGAACGATGCGATGCGGCTGATCTGGTCGCTCGCGCCGAAGAGCGGGCCGCCCTACTACTTTCTCGCTCCCGGCTTCGACGCTCGCGTGACCGTCGCTGCGCACGTGCGCGGTCGGAGAGTGCAGACGGTGCTCCGGCGCCAGGGCGTCACGTCCGGTGTGGAACACCGGGCCTTGACCGTTGCCCGCGACGGCGTCGACGGCGAGCTGTTCAGCCCGCCTCCGCAGGTGACAAAGCGGACGGGGATCCTGGTGTTCGGCGGCTCCGAAGGGGGGCTCCACACGACGCAGGAGGCTGCGCTGCTCGCCTCGCACGGCTACACGACGCTCGCGATCGCGTACTTCGACGCGCCCGGCCTCCCGAAGGATCTCCACAACATCCCGCTGGAGTACTTCGCCCGCGGGCTGCACATCCTCGGGCGGCAAACCGGAGTGGATCCCGGCCGGCTTGTCGTCTACGGCGTCTCCTACGGCGGACAGGCCGCACAGCTCCTCGCCATTCACTACCCGAAGCTCGTCCACGCCGTCGTCGCGCTCGTGGCCGCGAACGGCTCCTGGTGCGGCATCCCCACCTACCGCGGCAAGCCGCGCAAGTGCCTGGGCGCGGCCTGGTCGTTCCACGGGAAGCCCATCCCCTACGACAGGTACCCGAACCCGTACCACACCGTTCCGCAGTTCCCCGACGAGAGGATCGACGGCCCGATCTTCCTGGTCTGCGGCAGGCTTGATCTCTTCGGGTCCTGTCCGACCGAGCAGGCGATCGTGCGCCGCCTGCGAGCGCATCACTTCGCGCACCAGGTGACCTTCCTCGACTACCCGAACGTCGGCCACGGGATCGGCGGCCTCATCCCCTACACACCCGAATACGACGGCCGCATCGACGGGCTCGACCCCGACGCCAACCAACGCGCCCGCACGCAGGCCTGGCCCAAGCTGCTGCGGTTCCTTGCGAACGCCGGTGCACGCTAGGCCAGGTCGGGCAGCCAGAAGTGGCCCGGATGGACGAGCGAGATCCACTCGGCCAGCAGGTGCCTCCGCTCGACGCTCAAGCGCGGCAGCACGGCGGCCAGGTCGGACTCGTCCTTCGGCCGCGCATCCTTCGCCTTGAACAGCAGGACGACCTCGGGGCGTGCGTAGGGAACCCCGTCGGCGGTGTGCTCGATCAGCTCGGAGTAGGGGAGACGAATCGAGGCGTCCCGACGGCATACCCACTCGCCGTCCTGAGAAGGCTCGCGGAACAGATCGACACGCCACACGTTCGCCGCGCGGTCGAGGCCCCAGGTCTGGTGCACCGTCTCCATCAGTTCGCCGGCCTCCGCAAGCGGTTCGACCTGCCCGCGCGTGACGACATGGAAGTCGAGCTCACCGAATGCCGCTGCCACCGCTTCGAATCGAGCTGCCGGAACCCCGAGCTCCAGATCCTCGTGGTCACGACGCTGTGTCCCCAGGAAGAGATCGATCGCCCAGCCGGCCGCCACGTACCACGGCACGGCAACCCCTTGGAGTCGTGCGGCTGCCTCCTCGGGTCGCCAGGCATCCCAGTCTGCGTCGTCCCAGCGCACGCGGTCAGCCCGCGTGCTCGAAGGTCGCACCGTAGCCGCAGCTGCCGCGAAAGCCGGCGGCGAGCGGGCCGTCCTCGATCACGAGCTCGTCGGCGACGAGCTCCTCGCCCACCCGTTCATGTCCGGGGATCACACAGGTGACCGCCTCCGGGCCTTCGTAGAGGTCGCGGATGCGAACACTCACCAGATCGCGAACGCGGAGCCGGCGCCGGGAGGTGTGGCCGACCACGATGTCGAGCGAGCGCACCGCGATGCGCTTGCTCTCCTTCCAGCCCCGGGCCTGGGCGCGGGCGAATGTCTCGCCGCCCGGCAGGAGCTTCTCGACGACGATCGCCACGGCGGCGACAGCCATCCGAAGACGCTCATGATCTCGAGCGCCCAGGCGACGAGCGTCGCGCCGAGCAGCACGATGAGGATCACCGTGCCGGAGACACCGATCGGCTGGGCGGTCGGGCGGGGCAGATCGGTCATCCGGCAAGTATCTCCCAGGAGGCCGCGCGGATACAGCCCGGCTACCCTACGGCGGTGCGCAGGTACTTCGTGACCACCTTCGGGTGCCAGATGAACGCTCATGATTCCGAACGGATCAAGGGCATGCTCGAGGAGATCGGGCTCGGCGAGGCGCAGAGCCCCGACGACGCGGATGTCGTGGTCTTCAACACCTGCACGATTCGCGAGAAGCCGGACACGAAGCTCGCCGCCTACCTCGGCGAGGCTGCGGCACGGAAGCGAGCGCACCCGGATCGCGTGATCGCCGTCGGCGGGTGCTACGCCGAGGCCCAGCGAGAGCGGATCTTCGAGCTCTACCCGTCGGTCGATGTCGCCTTCGGCCCAGGCTCGATCGCGCACCTCGGGGAGTGGCTCGGCGCCGGGGGCATGGGGGTCGCGCGCGGACGCTTCGGCCTCGACGACCGCACCTTCGCCGCCGAGCTGCCGCTGCACAACGAACGCTCCTTCCAGGCGTGGGTCCAGGTCTCGATGGGCTGCAACTCGAAGTGCTCGTACTGCATCGTGCCGGCGGTGCGCGGCCGCGAGCAGAGCCGCCGGCCGGGCGAGATCCTCGCCGAGGTGCACGGCCTGGCTGCGCAGGGCGTCAAGGAGGTGACGCTGCTCGGCCAGAACGTCAATTCGTGGGGACGCGACCTGCGGCCGGACATCGAGACCGAGTTCGGCGAGCTGCTGCGAGCCTGCGACGCCGTCGAGGGGATCGAGCGCGTTCGCTTCACGAGCCCGCACCCGAAGGATTTCCGCGAGCCCGTGATCGCCGCCATGGCCGAGTGCCCGTCGGTGTGCGAGCACGTGCACCTGCCGCTCCAGTCCGGTTCGTCGCGGCTGCTGAAGGCGATGCGCAGGACCTACACCCGCGAGCGGTATCTCGCACTCGTCGACCGCATGCGCGCTGCGATCCCGGACCTCGCTTTCGGAACCGACATCATCGTCGGGTTCCCCGGGGAGACCGAGGACGATTTCCGTGAGACACTCGAGGTGGTCGAGCACGTCGGCTACGACAGCGCGTTCACCTTCGTCTACTCGCCGCGCGCCGAAACGGAAGCCGCTGCGATGGCCGACCAGATCCCCCACGAGCTGAAGATCGAGCGCATGGAGCGGTTGGTCGAGCTCACGCAGCGGCTCGCACGTGTTCGCAACGAGGCACGCGTCGGCCGGGTCGAGCAGGTGCTCGTCGAAGGCCCGTCGCGGACGGATCGGACGATGCTGCGCGGCCGTACGCGCAGGAACACGACGGTGAACTTCACCGGCACCGCCGAGCCGGGAGAGCTCGTCGGCGTCGTAGTCGAGGGAGCGACCTCCACGACCCTGCGGGGCGTCCAGCAGGAGGCACTCGTTGCTGCCTGACAGGTCCATCACATCCATCCGTCAGACTTAGGCCGATGAGGATCCTCGTCACCGGGTCGTCCGGGCAGATCGGCACGAACCTCGCTCTCCGGCTCCTCGCGGACGGGCACGAGGTGTTCGGCGTCGACAAGCGCCCGAACCCCTGGGTCGGGGACGCCTTCCCGACCCTGCTGCAGGACCTCGCCGGCCACTACTCGGCGTTCCGCGGCGGCATCAACGGCGTCGAGTATCCGGCGGTCGACCTCGTCGTGCATCTCGCCGCGCACGCGAAGGTGCATCAGCTCGTCCGCCAGCCGCACCGCGCGCTCGAGAACGCGATCATGACGTTCAACGTCCTCGAGTTCGCCCGCGGCATGAATCTGCCGATCGTCCACTCGTCGACCCGCGAGGTGTACGGAGACGTGCACCGGTTCGAGGAGTACGCCGAGGAGGCCGCGGACTTCGCCTTCACCGAGAGCCCGTACTCCGCATCGAAGATCGCGAGCGAGGCATTCATCTACTCGTACGCCCGCTGCTACGGGCTGCGGTATCTCGTCTTCCGCTTCTCGAACGTCTACGGTCGCTACGACTCGGATCTCTGGCGGATGGATCGCGTGCTGCCGTTGTGGATGCACCAGCTGTCGCGTGGCGAGGCGATCACGATCTTCGGCGGGGACCAGAAGGTGCTCGACTTCACCTACGTCGACGACTGCGTGGACGGCATCGCCCGCGGCGTGTACGCCCTCGCGGCCGGGACAGCGGGGAACGAGACGATCAACCTCGCCTACGGCCAGGGCAACACACTCGTCCGCGCTGCGGAGCTGATCGCACAGGCGCTCGGCGTCGAGCCGAACATCGAGCTCGCACCGTCTCTGGTCGGTGAGGTGACGCACTACGTCGCAGACGTGCGAAAGGCACACGACGTGCTCGACTGGACGCCGAAGACACCGCTCGAGGAGGGCATCCCGCGAGCGGTCGCCTGGTTCAACGACTGGCGGGCGGCGCACCCGGAGGACGACCGGCCGTTCGAGCGCCCGCAGGCGCCCGACGAGCTCGAACATGGCTTCAAACAGCCGGCACCCGCCGGCGCGTAGCCTGCTCGCGCTCTTCGGGCCGACGGCGTCCGGCAAGACCGCGGTCGCCGGTGTGCTGCGCGAACGGATCGGTGCCTCGGTCGTCTCCGCCGACTCCGCTGCGCTCTACGCAGGGCTGCCGGTGATCACCGCGGCGCCGTCCTACCCGGCGGCGCTGGTCGGAGTCGTCCCGCTGAGCACCGACGTGTCGGTCGGTTCCTACCAGCGGCTCGCGCACGCCGCCGTCGACGCCGTCGACCTGCCGCTCGTCGTCGGCGGGACGGGCCTCTACTTTCGCGCGGCACTGTCGGCGATCGAGCTGCCGCCGCCGCCCGCACCCGGGCGTCGCGAGCACTGGCAGGGGGAGGTCGACCGGCTCGGCCCCGACGGAGCCCACGCGCTGCTCGCCGAACGCGACCCGGCAGCGGCGGCCCGTGTGCATGCAAACGACCGAAAGCGGCTCGTCCGGGCGCTCGAGCTGGCAGAGGCAGGCTCCTCGCTGGCGCCCCGGACGGACCGCCTGTGGACGGAGGACACCCGGCTGCCCACGCTGATCGTTGCTCTCGACATGCCGTTGGACGAGCTCGACTGCCGCATCGACGAGCGGACCGCGGCGATGGCGGCGGCCGGTGCCGCGGCCGAAGCGCGTACGGCGTGGATGCAGCCGCTGTCGGCGACCGCGCGGAAGGTGCTCGGCCTCGAGCAGTTCGCGACCCTCCCCGAGAGCGAGGCCGTGGCGGCCGTGCAGCAGGCCACCCGTACACTCGCCCGCTATCAGAGAAAATGGCTGCGCCGCATGCCGGGCGTCACCACCCTCGACGGCAGACGGCCTGCCGAGGAGCTTGCGGATGAGATCGTCGCGCTGGGACGCGCAGGGCAACATCTACCTGGTCACTGAGGAGCCTCAGACCGCCGAATCCGTGCGGGTCGCCGTGGGCGACGCCGACGGCGTGCTGGAGGTGCTGGGCCATGACGACAGGGTCGTGGAGATCACGATCTGGAATCCCGACGGCTCCCGGGCGGAGATGTCCGGCAACGGCACCCGGATCGCGGCGAGGTGGCTCGCCGAGCAGAGTGGCGGGACCGAGGTCACGGTGCGCGTCGGCCCGCGGGAGGTGGCGGCCCGGCTGCTCGCCGACGGCCGGATCGAGCAGGATCTGGGCGACGTTTCCGTCTCGGAGCCGGAGGAGGTCGACGGGGTCCGGTTCGTCGCGGTCGACGTCGGGAATCCCCACGCGGTCGTCGACGGCGACCCGAACGAGCTGCTGGAGATCGGCCCGCTGCTCGAAACGCACGAGCGGTTCCCGCAGAGGACGAACGTCCAGGTCGCACGACTGCTCCCGGACGGGGCGATCGAGGCGCGGGTCTGGGAGCGCGGCGTGGGGGAGACGGCATCGTCCGGGACGAGTGCCGTCGCCGTCGCGGCGGCGTTCGTCGCCTCGCCCGCGGTCATTCGCTTCCCCGGCGGGGAGCTGCACGTGCGGTTCGAAGGAGCCCGGGCATTCCTGACCGGGCCGGCGGTCCGGGTCTAGCTGCCGATCTCGTAGTCGCGCAGCGCGTCGTTCAGCGACGTCTTCAGATCGGTCGCCTCGCTCCGCCAACCGATGATCAAGGCGCAGGAGAGGTTGTACGTCCCGGCCGGGAACTCCTTCGGCCGCGTCCCCGGCACGACGATCGCCCGCGGCGGGACGAAGCCGCGGTTCTCGACCGGCTCGCTCCCGGTCACGTCGATCACCGGAACGCTGGCCGTCAGCGTCACGTTCGGTGCGAGCACTGCCTCGCGGCCGATCCGCACTCCCTCGACGACGATCGCGCGTGAGCCCAGAAAGGCACCGTCCTCGACGATGACGGGACGGGCTCCGGGGGGCTCGAGCACGCCGCCGATCCCGACGCCGCCGGCAAGGTGCACGTTGGCCCCGATCTGCGCACCGGAGCCGACCGTCGCCCAGGTGTCGACCATTGTGTTCGGACCGACCCACGCGCCGATGTTCACGTAGGACGGCATCAGAACGACCCCGCGCGAGAGGAACGCCCCGTAGCGGGCGGCGGCCGGGGGCACGACGCGCACGCCGAGCTCGGCGTACCCCGTCTTGAGCGGGATCTTGTCGTGGTACGAGAACGGCCCGGCATCGCTCTGCTCCAGGTGCCGTTCGCGGAAGTAGTCGAGGATCGCCGCCTGAACGTCGGCGTTGACGCGCCAGTCGTCCCCGTCGGGCTCGGCCACGCGCACCTCGCCGCGGTCGAGGGCCGCGATCGTCTGGTCGGTCGTCACAAGGCCCGCACGATCTCGGCTGCCCGCTCGCATTCCTCCTGCGTCGGCACGAGCGCGAAGCGGACGTAGCCCTCGCCTGCCGGCCCGAAGAAGGATCCCGGCGCACAGACGACGCCGTGCTCGAGGAGGCGGCGTGCGAAGGCCTCCGAGGGTCCGCGGACGTCGAGCCAGAGGTAGAAGGTCGCGGTCGAGCCGGCGAGGCGCAGGCCTGCGGCCTCGAGCGCGGGCAGCATCGTCTCGCGCTTGCGCCGGTAGATCGCGCGGACGTCTTCCACGTGGGCGTCATCCGACCACGCGGCGACCGACGCGCGCTGCACGAACTCCTGCGGCGCGGTACCGACCGTCGGGCGAAACGTGCGCAACGCGTCGGCCAGCTCGGCCTGCGCGCAGATGAAGCCCGATCGGTACCCCGTCATCGACGAGCGCTTCGACAGCGTGTTGAAGACCACCACGTTCGTCCGGTCGGCGACCTGCAGGGCCGAGACGGGCGGTCTGTCGAACCAGAGCTCCGAGTACGCCTCGTCGGAGCAGAGCAGGAAGCCGTGCTCTCTCGCCCGGCCGGCGAGCTTCTCGTAGAAGGAGAGCGGCGCTTCGGCGCCGGTCGGATTGTTCGGATAGCAGACCCAGAAGAGGGCGATCTCGTCCCAGGCCTCGAACGCGTCGAGATCGGGCAGCCAGCCCTGGTCCTCGCTCAGCGGGACGCCCACGACCGTGCCGCCCGCAAAGAGGGCACCGCGCTCGTAGACCGGGTACGCCGGCTCTGGAATCGCGACGACGCGCTTCTCCCCGAGGGCGATCTGGGCGAACGAGTAGATCGCCTCCTTCGAGCCGAGCGTCGGGACGATCTCCCGGTCCGCATCGACGCTGACGCCGAAGCGCCTGTCCACCCAGCCGGCGATCGCGCTCCGCAGCTCGGGGAGCCCGGTCGCACGCGGGTACGACGAGACCTCCTCGACCGACTCGAGCATCGCCTCCCGGATGAACGCGGGCGTGCGCTCCCGTGGGTCGCCCATACCGAAGTCGATCAGCTCGATTCCCCGGGCGGACGCCTCCGCCTTCCAGTCGTCGAGCCGTGCGAAGGGGTACTGGGCCAGGTCGGCGAGGACGGGGGAGAGCTGCACGCTCAGACGCTACCGGCGAGAAAGCGCTGCAGCGCGGTGAAGGTCCGCTCGAGCTCGGCGATCTCGACCTGCTCGTCCACCGCGTGCGCGTAGCGCGTCGCGCCCGGGCCGAGGTTGACTGCATCGAGGCCTCGGGCCGCGAAGTCGGCGACGTTGGTCCAGGCCTGCTTCGGCTCGACGTCCAGGCGCCCGGCAGCGCGCAGCTCTTCGACCATCGGTGAGCGCAGAGCGACATGCGCAGGCGGCGAGTTGGCGGTGATCTCGGCGCCGGGCCAGAGCTCGTGGATCCGCGCCGCGGCAGACTCGGGAGTGCGATCGGGTGCGTAGCGGAAGTTGATCGTGACCTCGGCTCGCGCCGGGATCACGTTGGTGGCGATGCCGGCCCGGAACTGCGTGACGGACATCACCTCGCGGAAGACGAGGCCGTCGATCTGGACATCCCTCGGCTCGGCGGTGAGGACCGGGCGCAGCCCTTCGAGCGCGACGCCGATCGCGTTCACGCCCAGCCACGGCCGTGCCGAGTGTGCCGACCGGCCTGAGAAGACGACGGTCGCATTCAGGTTCCCGAGACACCCCAGCTGCAGTGTGTTGTCCGTGGGCTCGAGGCAGATCACGAGTCGTGCCTCGTCCACGAGGCCGGTCTGTTCGAAGACCCCGGGCAGCGGATTCGCAGCTGGGCCGAGCTCCTCACGGGGGAAGAAGAGGAGCCCCAGGTCGTAGGCCAGCTCCGTCTCGACCGCCCAGCGGGCGAGCTCGACCATCACGGCGAGCCCACCCTTCATGTCACTGGCACCGAGGCCGATGACCGAACCGTCCTCGATCCTCCCGGGCAGGTTCCCCTGGGCCGGCACCGTGTCGGTGTGCCCTGCGAGTAGGACGAGCGGTTTCCCGCTCCGCTTGGCGAAGAGCACCGACTCACCGTCCGCGAAGACCTGTTCCAGAGGGACGACGGAAGTGATGTAGCTGTACATCTCCATCTCCCTGCCGGATTCGGACGGGATGTTCACGAGATCCAGGGTGCGCTCGGCGAGTGCCATAATCGAGACCGATGATTCCACGTTCCCCGGAGCCCGAGCGCGGGTTCGTCCTCGCGGTGCTCGGACAGGGTGCGGACGTGGCCGATGAGCTGGCCGAGGTCAAGGAGCTCGCCCGGACCGCCGGAGTCGAGCCGGTCGGCGAGATCGTCCAGCACCGTGCCCGGCCGGCGCAGCGGACGTACGTCGGCAAGGGCAAGCTCGAGGAGCTCAAGCAGCGCTACAAGGAGTCCGGCGCCGAGAGCCTGCTGGTCGACGACGAGCTCGACCCGGCACAGCAGAGATTTCTCGAGAACGCGCTCGACACGCGTGTGATCGACCGCACCCAGCTGATCCTCGACATCTTCGCGCAGCACGCGACGAGCGCGGAAGGGAAGCTGCAGGTCGAGCTCGCCCAGCTCGAGTACAACCTCCCGCGCATGCGCGGCATGTGGCAGCACCTGGAACGCCTCGGCGGCGGGGTCGGCACACGCGGCCCGGGTGAATCGCAGCTCGAGACGGACCGCCGGCTGGCGCGGCACCGCATCACCGTCCTCAAACGGAAGCTGAAGGATCTCGAGAAGCAGCGCGCGACGAGGCGGAAGGAGCGGCACCGCACCGAGACGCCGACGATCGCGCTCGCGGGCTACACGAACGTCGGCAAGTCGACCCTCCTGAACCGGTTGACCGGTGCGGAGGTCTCCGTCGAGAACCAGCTCTTTCACACACTCGATCCGACGACCCGCGGCTTCGAGCACGACGGGCGCCGCTACCTCGTCACCGACACCGTCGGATTCATCCGTCGTCTGCCGCATCAACTCGTCGAAGGCTTCGCCTCGACCCTGGAAGAGACGCTCGTCGCCGACATGGTGCTGCACGTCGTCGATGCCTCTGCGCCCGACGAGGAGCAGGACCGGCAACGGGAAGCTGTCGACGACGTGCTGCACGAGATCGGAGCAGGCGAGCTGCCCGTCGAGGTCGTGCTGAACAAGATCGACCACGTCGATCCGCTCGGACGACGTCGCCTGGCGAACCGCTTCCCGGCCGCACCGCAGGTCTCGGCGCTCACGGGGGAGGGAATGGCCGATCTCCAGGCCGAGCTGGCCCGGCGGTTCGACGATCGCTGGGAGCGTGTCCGCCTGCTCGTCCCCTACGAGAGCGGCGGCAGGCTGTCGGAGCTCTACGCCCTCGGAACTCCGATCGAGGAGCGGGAGGACACTCCCGACGGCGTGCTGGTCGTCGCCCGCCTGCCCCGCCGCGACCTGCCGCGCTTCGCGCCGTTCCTCGTCGCCGACCCGGCCGAGACGAATCGGGGGTTCGCCTGATCGAGTTGCTGATCCAGAAGGTGCGGCCGAACGCCGTCGTGCCGGCGCGCGCCTACTCCGGGGACGCAGGCCTCGATCTCTCGTCCTGCGAACGTGTCGAGCTCGCGGCCGGCGAGCGCGCGCTCGTCCCGACCGGGCTCGCCGTCGCAATCCCCGAGGGGTTCGCCGGGTACGTACAGCCGCGCTCCGGGCTCGCGGCGAAGCACGGCATCTCGATCGTCAACACGCCGGGCCTCGTCGACTCCGGCTACCGCGGCGAGCTGCTCGTCAACCTCGTCAACACCGACCCCGAGGAGCCGTTCGTCGTCGAGGAGGGCATGCGCATCGCCCAGCTCGTGATCCTCGAATTGCCGGAGATCGAGCTGGTCGAGGTCGACACGCTGCCCGACAGCGAGCGCGGTGTCCGCGGCTTCGGCTCTTCTCTGCACTGATGGAGCCGCGCATCCGTGTCTCGGCGATCCTCCGCTGGCAAGGCCGGGTGCTGCTCTGCCGCCAGGAGAAGCCGGGCAAGGAGTACTGGCTGCTCCCGGGCGGCGGCGTCGACAGCGGCGAGTCGCTGATCGAGGCGTTGCGCCGCGAGCTGCGTGAGGAGCTGGGTGTCGAGGCAGACGTCCAGTTCGAGGGGCCTGTCGCGATCGTCGACTCGATCGCACCCAAGTCGGCCTCGCTGCTCACACGCAAGCATGTCGTCCACATCATCTTCTCGGCCGATCTCTCGCACCGCTCGCTGGAAGACGTCGAGACCAAAGACGCCGCGGTGAAGGGTGCACGGCTCTTCTCCAACGACGAGCTGCAGGACGTGGTCGTCCATCCGCCCATCAAGCGCTTTCTTGAGCGATGGCAGCCGGGCGACCCGGCGGTGTACCTCGGCGCGCTCTGGGCGCGCTAGTACCGCCCGCCTCGCGTCCGCGCCCGGTCGGCCGAGACGCGGTGTGCCTCGGCTTCGAGCTCGTCCGGGAGGGGTGCGAGCTCCGTCGGCCCGCCGGCGTGGGCGAGCGCCTCGGCCAGGATGTGATCCGCGAACCAGGGGTTGCGCGGCAGGAGCGGGCCGTGCAGGTACGTTCCGTAGACCCGCCGCCAGCGGCAGCCCTCCGCACCGCTGATGCCGTCGTTGCCGAAGCCCGAGATGACCCGGCCGAGCGGCTCTGCGCCGTCGTCCAGGATCGTCCGGCCGGCATGGTTCTCGAAGCCGGCCATCGTCCGCCCGGCCCAGCCGCAGTCGAGGAGGACGTCGCCGATCATCCGCCGCCGCCCGGCGATCGTGTGCAGCGGCAGCAGGCCGATGCCCGGCAGCTCGACGCCGGCGACGTCGCGGTAGTAGCGGCCGAGCAGCTGGTAGCCGCCGCACACGGCGAGAAACGCCGCTTCCGCCTCGGCCGCCTCGCACAGCGGGCCGGTCTTCTCGACGAGGTCGCCTGCGACCAGGGCCTGCTCCCGGTCCTGACCGCCGCCGATGTAGAAGAGATCGATCTCGGCGGCCGGCACCCGCTCGCCTATGCCGACCGAGTGCACGTCGAGCTCGTGCCCGCGCAGGCGGGCGCGCTCGGCGAGGACGGCGATGTTCCCGCGGTCGGCGTAGATGTTCAGATAGTCGGGGTAGAGGTGGCCGACCCTGATCCTCATGCCGCGCTCTCCCAGTAGTTCGTGACGTGGCCACGCCCGGCGACGATCTTGCGGAGCGCGAGCATCGCGGTGTAGGTCGGGAGCACCACCAGCTCGCCACCGGCGGGCGTCAGCTCCAGACCACGGTCGAGGGCCGCCTCGAGGGACGGGACGACGTCGATCCGGTCGCGCGACAAGCCGCTGTAGGCGAACCGCAGCGCGAGCTCCGCGGCCCTGGTGCCGGTGGCGACGAGGCGGTCGAGGCTCGCGACGAGCGGCTCGAAGTCGACGTCCCAGATCCAGGAGACATCGCGGCCGTCGGCGATCTCGTCGTTGAGCGCGATCACTGCGGTCCGGTGCTCGCGCCCTTCCACGAGCGTGCGCACGGCCTCGTTCGCTCCGGCCGGGTTCTTGACGAGCAGCATCAGCAGACCGCGGTCTCCGATGCGGATCCGCTCGAATCGGCCGAACGCGGCCGAGAAGCCCGCCAGGCCGCTCACGACCTCGTCGAGGGTCGCGCCGAGCGTCAGCGCGAGCGAGGCGGCTCCGAGCGCGTTGTAGACGTTGTAGAGGCCCGGCAGGCGGAGCTCCACCCGCACCGAGCCTTCCGGCGCCGCGAGCGTGAACGCGGCACCGTCGAGCCCGCGCAGCTCGATCTCGCGCGCGACCACATCGAGCTCCGGCCGTGCGTGGCCGCAGCTCGGGCACCGGTAATCCCCGAGGTGGCCGACGTATGCAGCTGCGTAGTCGTAGGGGGTGCCACAGCGGAGGCAGTACTTCGAGTCGGCCGCGTGCTGCAGCGCCGGCCGCGCCAGCCTTGGGTCGTCGAGACCGAAGATGCGGGCCCGGCGGCCGTGAGCCAGATCTCCGACCTGCGGATCGTCCCCGTTCACGACCAGTTCGGCGTCGGGCACCGAGGCAACCGCATCGCGCCAGCCGGCGGCGACGAGCTCGAGCTCCCCGTAGCGGTCGAGCTGGTCACGGAACAGGTTGCCCAGGAGGAGCGCGCGCGGCCGGATGCGGCGCACCACCTCGGGAAGGGCGGCCTCGTCGACCTCGAAGAGCCCGAGCTGTGCACCGTCGGCGTGGAGGAGGGTGGAGGCGACCCCGGAGACGAGGTTGGCCCCGGAGCTGTTGTGGGCGACCCGTCTCCGCAGCTGCAGGATCTCGGCCGCCATCGCAGTGGAGGTCGTCTTGCCGTTCGTCGCCGAGACGAGCGCCGATCCGTCCTCGAGCCGCGCCGCGAGCCGTTCGATGGCACTCGGATCGAGCTTCCAGAGGATCTTTCCGGGCAGTGTGGTGCCGCCGCCGCGGCCCGCCACGCGCGAGAGCGAACCCGCCGCGCGGAGCACGGCCGCCTCGAGCGACAGCGGGATCGGAGGACGCACGCGGGGCGAACGGTAGCCGTGGCCGGTCACGGGGGGAGCGCGGAGCGGGAGGGGCGGAGGACTAGCTCGCACTTGCGCTTCTTACAATTCGCTCTACCATAGTTGGTGGTGGCGCGGAAGCCGTATCGCGCGGTGACGAGGATCGACCCGCAGGCTCTCGCAGAGTTCCAGGCGGGGATCAGGCGCCGCTATACCGACGACCAGATCCTCGAGGCGCTGCGGGCCTCGGCGGAACGGCTCGGCCGTTCGCCGACGATGAAGGAGTTCGCAGCCGATCCGGACGCCGGCATGCATCCACAGACGGTGATCGAGCACTTCGGCACCTGGAATGCGGCGAAGCGCGCTGCAGGCCTGATGCCGCGCCGCTTTGCGACCCGGGACGAGCTCGTGGGCCAGCTCCGCCGGCTCGGTGACGAGCTCGGGCGCACGCCGACCGCGCACGACATCCGGGCCCGACGCGGAACGATGCCCTCGACCTCGCTGTACTGGCACACGTTCGGCTCGCTCGCGACGGCCCTCCGAGAGGCCGGCTTCGACGTCGCCGTCGGGGAGGAGCGGCTCGAGCGGGCGGTCGATCAGGGCAGCGGGCTCGCGCGGCGGCTCGGCCGCCTGCCCAAGTTCGGTGACTGGCAGGAGGCCCGCCGCGCCGACTCCACGCTCTTGACGGAGTGGCAGGTCTACCGGCTCTTCGAGGCGCGCCGCGGTGCCTGGGCGACCTTCCAGTACCTCGTGCGCGAGCGGCTGCTCGAGGAGGGGACGGCCGTGTCGGGCGACGGAACAGTCGGTTAGGTTCGCGCGATCCCTGCGCCGAGTTGCCGCCGCCTAAGCGGCCGCGAGTGCCGCGAGGCGCGTGAGGCAGAACTCCCGCTCCTGCGGGGCCCGCACGGACGGGAGGGGATCATCCTCGTGGTAGGAGACGTCGGGCCGGAAGCGGGCGCGGCGTGCGACACGTCCGTCCTCGAGCGCCAGCCACGTGCCCTCGCGCAGCTCTCGCTTGCGCAACTTGAGGCTGCAGTACCGCTCGACGACCTCGAGTGCAACCCTCGTGGAGGCGAAGAACACGCCGTCGCGGCCTTCTCCGACCCACAGGGGGCGGCCGGTGCCGCGCGCCACGAAGACGACGCCCGGTTCGCGCTCGTCGACCCAGGAGGTCGCCATCGCGCCGCGCAAATGCTCGAGCGCGTGCGGGTCGTTCGGGAAGTGCGCCGCGATCGCGAAGATCGCCTCCGAGTCGACGGTCATGCGCGGCTCGGCGCGGGCGCAGGAGTGGGGAGCGAGCAGCTCATCGTCGTTCACGATGATCCCGTTGTGGATCCCCACGACCGGCCCGTGGCGCACCGGATGGTTGTTGGCGGAGATGGACGGATGACCCTTCGTGTAGTCGCGCACGTGGACGAGCAGCTGGTTCGCTGCGTCGGGCACGGACACTCGTTCGAGGAGTTCTGAGGCGGGCGTGCGCTGCTTGACCACGGTCGCATACATGTCACCAGGGCCTCGGTAGGCATAGCCCACGGCGTCGGCTCCGCGCTCTGCGATCGCCGCCAGAAGCGCCTGCGCAGCCAGCGTCCGCCCAATGGAAGGGCGTGAACGAAGGCTGTATCCCGCAATGCCGCACATAAGTCGATCCTAGGTGGGTAGACGGACGAGGCGCGCTGAAGTTGCTATCGGCACGGACTCTTTACATCTCAAGTGCGCCGCTCCTGCCGCCGATAGGGAAGCAGATGAAGCCGCTTCCCGAGGCGTCGCTGGAAGCCGAGCCGGATGAGCCCGTGCTTGGGCTGCTGCCTGCGCTGGACGAGATCGAAGAGGAGGTCGAGGAGGAGCCGGACAACGCGTTCCTCTCCGAGGCCGAGCGGCTCCAGACGTCCGATCCGCTGAAGCTCTACGTCCGCCAGATCGGCGACGGAAGGCTGCTCACACCGGCCGAGGAGCGGGAACTGGCGCGCCTCAAGGATCTCGGCGACCCGCGGGCGAAGCGCCGCCTGATCGAGTGCAACCTGCGGCTCGTCATGTCGATCACGCGCAACTACACGAAGGCCGGCGTGCCACTCCTCGATTTGATCCAGGAGGGGAACCTCGGCCTCATCCGCGCGGTCGAGAAGTTCGACTACAAGATGGGCTACAAGCTCTCGACGTATGCGACCTGGTGGATCCGCCAGGCGGTCACGAGGGCGCTCGCCGATCAGGGGCGCACGATCCGGCTCCCGGTGCACGTGGCCGAGCAGGTTCGGCGCGTCCAGCGTTCACGCCGCCAGCTCGCCCAGAAGCTGAATCGCGACCCCTCGGTCGAGGAGATTGCAACGGACTCGGGCTTCACCGAACAGCGGGTGCGGGAGCTCTTCGACCTCGTGGAAGACCCCGTCTCGCTCGAGACCCCGGTGGGGGACGGGGAGAGCATGGTCGCCGACCTGATCGAGGACGAGAAGTCCGAGTCTCCGGACGGCGCGAGTGCCGACAACGCGCGCTCGGCCGAGCTGGCCGCCGCGGTGGAGCACCTCAACCCGCGGATGAAGCTCGTCGTCGTGCGCCGCTTCGGGCTCGACGGTCAGCCTCCGCAGACGCTCGAGGAGGTCGGTGCCGAGCTCGGCATCACCCGCGAGCGAGTCCGCCAGCTGGAGACGCGCGCACTGCGCGAACTGCGCATGGTCGCACCGGGCCTGCAGCTCTACCTGCAGAGCTGAGCCCTAGCCCGTGTAGGCGACGGCCTCCATCTCGTGGAGCTTCCCGAGCCGTTTCAGCGCCTCGCCCTCGATCTGCCGCACCCGCTCGCGCGTCAGCCCGAGCCGGCGCCCGATCTCCTCGAGGGTATTCGGCTCGCCGTCCTCGAGCCCGAACCGGAGAACCAGCACCATCCGCTGGCGGTCCGGCAGCGAGCGGAGCGCGATCGCAAGCGTCTGGGAGCGGAGAGCGTCCTCGACCTGCTCGTCGGGGAGCGGCCCCTCGCCGGCGACGAAGTCCCCGAGCACGGTGTCGTCCGAGTCGCCGACCGGCGCGTCGAGAGACGCGGACGACCGGGCGGCGGCCCAGACCTCCTTCGCCTGGGCGATTGAGAGGTTCGCCTCCTCGGCGATCTCCTCGGGCGTCGGCTCCCGTCCCAGGCTCGTCCAGAGGTTTCGTTCGGCGCGATTCAGCTTCTGCAGCCGCTCGACGATGTGCACGGGCATCCGGATCACGCGGCCCTTGTCCGCAAGCGCGCGGGCGACGGCCTGGCGGATCCACCAGGTGGCGTAGGTGGAGAACTTGTAGCCCCGGCGCCAGTCGAACTTCTCGACGGCGCGGATGAGGCCCAGTGTGCCTTCCTGGATCAGATCGAGGAACGGCAGCCCCTGGTTGCGGTAGTTCTTGGCGATCGAGACGACCAGGCGAAGGTTCGACTGGATCATCCGCTGCTTGGCCAGCAGGTCGCCGGCCTCGATCCGCTTGGCGAGATCGACCTCCTCCGGCGCGGTCAGGAGCGGATGCCGGCCGGCCTCCCGCAGGAAGAGCTGCAGCGCATCGGTGGTCGTCTCCCAGGTGAGGGCGGCCGGCTGGATGGGGTCGGGACGCGGCGCATCGTCCTCACGGAAGTCGTCGACGACGTCGATCTGGCGGGTCTCGAGCTCGCGTTGCACGAGATCGATCTCGATCGCATCGAGGGCGAGCGGCTCGAGCACGTCGTTCAGTTCCGACTGCAGAATCGAACCACGCTCTTCGGACGCGTCGATGAGGCGCCGGAGATCGTCGCTCAGGAAGAGGATGTCGGTCCCCGAGGCCACGCAGAGAACCATCTAGCCACTCGGTGACCGGGCCAAACCCCAACCTGCGCCTCTTCGCGCTCTGCACGCAAAGGAGAGTTATGTCAAGTTGCCGAAGAACGGGCCGACCGGGCGGCCGGCGCCACTCCCCCGGCTGCCCGGGAGCCTCGAGGCGCCGAGCACCGGGGTCAGACCCCAGCCGTGTCCGAAGGGGCGGCGTCACGTACGCGGACGCGCGCATTGCGGGGCCGCTGCCAGCCGACGGTGTTGCGATCTCGTCACGGTCGACACGTCGCTGCGGGACACGGCCGGGGTCAGACCCCGGGCATGTCTCATCAAGACGCGGCCGGTACGGGCTTGTACGGGTTCGCGAACGTCGTCCACAGCTTTTCCCCAGGGCCGGGTCGCAACGAGCGGGTTTTTTCGCGCCTCTCCCCTCTTGAACGGACAGGGCCGGCGCGTTAGCTTCCCCCTTGCACCGAGCACGGAGCGCGAGTAGGTCGAAGCCGCTCCCGAGGGCCGTAGGCGGAAGCCGAAGGTTCACGGGGGAGGTGGACGAAAGCGCCACCGGCTCGGTGAATTACGGTCCGGCCCTTTTGAGCACAGAGCACGAAATGCTAATTTGCTCTGCGCTCGGGGAAGTTTCCGCAAATTGCGGCAAAGACCGTTTCGCCACCCTTGCGCTGCCTTGCCGCACCCCTTAGGTTGCCTCTTGCACCGAGCACGGAGCGCGAGTAGGTCGAAGCCGCTCCCGAGGGCCGTAGGCGGAAGCCGAAGGTTCACGGGGGAGGTGGACGAAAGCGCCACCGGCTCGGTGAATTTTTCTGGTCCCGTTTTCTCCGGGCTCGCGTCTGTGTGGCCCGCTAGGATCTCGCCGCGATGCACCTGCGCCCTCCCGCCTCCGACCACGGCGTCACGTCGTTTCTCTGGGCCCTCTTCTTCGGGCTCTTCATCTGGATCGGAGGGAGCGCTGTCGGCTACAGCTCGTCGACCACGTTCATCATCGGTGCGGTCGTCGGCTTCGTGACGTTCCTCTTCATCCGCGTCTACGGCGAAGACGAGCCGCGCAGGCCCTGAGGGCCGACGAGCGCGCGAACGAGCCGGCGTGCCAGCGGCCCGCCGAGCTTCTGCTCGAGACGCGTGGTCGCGCTCGTCCGCTGCTCGGCGTCGACGTGCTCCTCCGCGTAATCGGAGCAGTGAACGAGCAGCAGCGCCGCTCCACGCGCAGGTTGTGACTCGAGGACGCTCAGTTCACTCACTGCCGAAAGTATCGGCGAGCCGTCGGACGGCGCGATCCCTGGCGGGAGGGAAGCAGATCACTCAAGTCCGAGTCGGCGCGCGTCGAACGACTCCGACTCGAGCTCGGCCTGGAACTCCGCCACGGTTGCATCGACATCGCGTTCGAACACGTGCTCGACCACTCCAACCTCCCGGTCGTTCAGGAACGGCACGTCGACGTGCGCGCGCGACACGAGGTTGACCGAGAGCTTCCCGCACACGGGGCAGCGCACGGCGACGCCGACGCGATCGCCCGACACAGCCGGAGCGAGCAACTTGAACGCCGACGGGAAGACCGGGCGCGGCCGCTCCTCCGGCCAGCAGAAGAAGCTCCACGGCCACTCCCCCGCCTTGATGCGCGCCGCCGCGACGTCGCTCAGCTCGCCGGCGACGGCCTCGAGCTTCGACGTCATCAGGTTGACGAACCTCGTCTCGTCCCCCAGACCGAGCGGCGCCCAGTCGAGGTCGTCGTGCGAGACCAGCCCGGGATGCTCGGAGCCGCACCCGCACGCGAACTCGATGCGATAGACGGCCGGATGCAGCGCTCCCGGGAGCTGCTCGAGCCGGCGGAAGCGCGACAGGCACACGCGCGTCTCGCCGTGGATCGGGCAGGAGAAGGTGTAGGTGCTGGTCAGCGTGTCGTACATGGGCGGTGTCCTATCCCATGTATCGGCTGTCACACGAGATTTCAGTACTCGATCAGCGCGTGCAGATCGGTGCCGGCCAATCGCTTGCGGCCGCCGAGGAACGACAGCTCGATGATGAAGCACGCACCGACGACCACACCGCCCAGCTGCTCGACCAGGCGTTCGATCGCCTCGACCGTCCCGCCCGTCGCGAGGACGTCGTCGTGGATCACGACCCGCGACCCGGCAGGGATCAGATCGGGATGCAGCTCGAGCGAGTTCTCGCCGTACTCGAGCACGTAGCTCGCGCTGATCGTCTCGGGCGGCAGCTTGCCCGGGCGGCGCGCCGGGATGAACCCCACGCCGGCCTCCACAGCGATCGCCGAGCCGAGCCAGAAGCCCCGTGCCTCGGCCCCGAGCACGAGGTCGGCGTTCCGCTCCTTCACCCACGCCGCGAGCTCGCCGACCGTCCGCCGGAGGGTCTCGGGGTCTGCGAGCAGCGGCGTGACGTCCTTGAACCCCACGCCGGGAGTCGGGAAGTCCTGAACCTCCCGGACCTTGGAGCGAAGATCGTTCACTGCGCCAAGTCTCGCAGGTCGCGCCAGTAGAGGAGCGACGACAGCTCTCCGGCCAGCTCTGCGAGCTGCTGCAGGTCGCGCACGGCCTGGGCGCGCCGTTCGTTGTTGCGACCGCTCAGTGACGGCGCGAACAGCTGCTCGAGGAGCGCCGCCTGGCGGGCGGTTGCCGTGCGAATCGTGCGCAGGTGCCTCGGCCCCACACCGAAGCGCGCGAGCTGGGCGCTGAGGAGCGCGACGTCGATGTCGGATTCGGGATAGCGCTTGTCCGCCCCGCTCCCGTGCGGCGCGAGCAGCCCGAAGTCCTCGAGCTCCTTGGCGAGCGCCGGCTCGATCACCGCCCGCTCGCACAGCTCGTCGAGCGTGACCGACTCCTCGGCCGCGCCGAGCGCCGCCGGACGCCGCCGCTTGCGCTCCTTCGCCCCCGGCGCGTCGAGCTCTTCCTTGATCACGCGGAGCGGCAGGAACTCGTCGCGTTGCATGCGCAGGATCGTCTGCAGGCGCTCGAGGTCGGCCTCGCTGAACAACCGGTAGCCGCCCTGCGTGCGCCGAGGCATGAGCAGGCCTTCGTCCTCGAGGTAGCGGATCTTCGAGATCGAGATGTCGGGGAACTCGTCGTGCAGCCGGCGGACGACCTCGCCGATTCGCAGGAAGCGCTCGCGCGCCGGCTTCTGCGGCAGCTGCTCCGGCTGTTTCGCGGTGCTCGTCATGCGATGAACGTCATCCGGTACTTGCCGATCTGGAGCTCGTCACCCTCGACGAGCGGCGCGCTGTCGATGCGCCTCCGGTTGACGAACGTGCCGTTCAGCGATCCCTGGTCCTCGACGACGAACTTTCCGTCCCGTTCGAAGAGCACGGCGTGGTTGCGCGAGACGGTGACGTCGTCGAGAAAGATCTCGCAGTCGGGTGAACGGCCGATGCGTGTCCGTTCCCCGGAGGGCATGAAGCTCTCCCCCGCCCTGCCGCCGCCCGAGCGCACGACCAGTGCCGGGCCTTCGATCCCGAAGTCCTCGTGCTCGATCTCGCCTACCTCCTCGGGGGAGAAGGTCTGCGTCGTCTCCACGGGCTGCTCGCCGCGCGACAGAAGCGCGCCGCAGCGCGAGCAGTAGTTGGCCGACTCCGGATTCTGGAAGCCGCACTCCTGGCAGTAGACGACGCTCATCGCTACGCCGGCGGGCTCGACTTCCCCGTCAGGATCTCGGTGAGGCGGTCGACGTCGACCTGATCGAGCACGCTGCGCCCGCCCGAGGCCTGGAGACGCGCGACGAGCTCCGCGCGGAGGATGTCGATCTTGCCGTGCAGCAGCCGGCGCTGGTAGCTGACCTCACGCTCCTGCACCTCGAGCTCGTCGATCAGTCCTTTCAGATCACTGTCGGGCAGCGAGCCCAGATCAGGGAGCGGTTCCACGGTGCCGCCTTTCGGTCGTCGGACGAGTCATCTGATTCCAGCAGAGGCTGTCGGAACCGTCAACCTCAGCTTAAGGGTTCAGCCGGGGGCCCCGCATTCCTGCTCTCGGTTCGACGGATCGGTCCGAGCCGCCCCCGAGGGGAGTCGGGGCAGCTCGACCGACGGCCGTCCACCGTCAACCCCTAGCGGTAGGGCGAAGCAGACGGGCCGTGCACTGATTCTGCAGGCGTCCCGCCCAGGGGCAAGACCAGCCTTTTCGCGAGCGGCGGGCGCCGCCTCGTTAACCCGGGCTTATTACTGCACCCGGGCGGCGGCCACTAGGTTGAGCGTATCGGCGTGGCCGTGGGGGGTTTGCGTCGTCAGCGTCGAGGCCGGGGACACGTGGCTCTTCCTCCGTGTCCCCGGCCTCCGCGACTCACGCCCGTCAGGCCCTGCTCCCGATCTCCTCGCGCTCGATCACGTCGGTGACGAGCGTCCGCAGCTCGGTCTCGAGATCCTCCGAGTCCTCGGCCGAGTCGCCCTCGGCGTAGAGATGCACGAGCGGCTCGTCGGCGTCGGGGAGCACCTGGACCCACCCGCGCTCGTCGAAGATCTTGATCCCGTCACGCAGATCCACGTTCGCGTCGGCGAACCGCTCGTTGAGGACGCGCATGACCGTCCCCTTCAGCGCCCACGGACACTGCAGCTGGCGATGGATCAACGTCGGCCGCGGGAGCGCGGCGACGAGCTTCGACAGGGGCTGGTCGACCGGCGCGAGCAGCTCGAGCAGCTTGCACAGCGAGGCGCTGGCGTCGTAGGCGGGCAGGAAGCGGGGGAACACGTAGCCTCCACCGGGCGCGCCCGCGAAGACCACGCCGTCACCGGCCGCCGCCTGGGTCAGGCCCGCAAGGGTCGCTGTGGTGCGAATGACGTCGAGCCGGTCGCCGACCACCTCCTCGACCTGGCTGGTCGCGGTGATCGGGACGGCGACGGTTCCCGTGGTGCCCATGGCCAGCAGGTGGAGGTACAGCAGGAGCGCCTGGTCCGGCCGCACCTCGCGGCCGGTCTCGTCGATCAGGAAGAGCCGCTCCGCGGAACGGTCGAAGACCGCCCCGAAGTCGGCGTTCACCGCCTCGACGAGCCGCTGCGCATAGTCGAGTGTCGCTCCGAAGCGGGCCGGCGCGGAGCCGACGTCCGACTCGAAGGCGTGAGCGGTCACCGCCTCGACACCGAGCTGCCCGAACACGAGCGGCAGGACGAAGCTGCCGCCGGAGTAGCCGTAGTCGACGACGATCCTGAAGCCGCGCTCTCGGATCGCCGCGACGTCGAGATCGTCGACGAGGTCGCTCGCGTAGCTTTCCCGCGCCCGGGCTGGATAGGCGATCGAGCCGACCGCCCCGAAGGGCACCCGCCGCAGCTCCTGGCGGGTGAAGTGCTTCTCGATCTCCTTCTGCATCGCCTCGGAGAGCGCGACACCGGGCCGTTCGAAGAGCCGGATCTGCACCGCCTCCGGGTCGGTGGTGGAGGCGCCGACGTGGAACGCCGCGTCGTAGTTCTGGGTCTTCAGGAGATGCTTGCCGACCGGTGCCGGCAGTGTCCGAAGGTCGGCGACCTGCACGCCGGTCGAGTTGAGGCCCGAGATGAGCGCGCGCTTGATCATGCGGTAGGCCGGGGCGCTCTCACGGCTCGCGACGACGCGCGCACCACGCTTGAGCGCGGTGCCCAGCGCCGCACCGACGCGGAGCGCGACCTCGGGAGTCAGGTCCACGTTGACGAGCCCGACGACACCGTCCTGTGCGAACACCTTGGTCGACCCGCGCGACTCCCAGATCAGGCTCTCGTGGATCTGCGCGCCGTACTCGACCTCCTTGTACGGATAGATCCGTACGCCCGGGAAGATCACCGACTGGTCGCCGAGCGTCACCTGGTCGCCGACCGCGACGCCTTCGTGGACCCGGGCGTGCGGCCGCACGTCGCAGTTGCGCCCGAGGATCGCTCCTTCGATCGTGGCGCTGCGGCCGATGTAGCAGGACGCGTCGATCACCGAGCGCGACACGCGCGCCCGCTCGCGCAGCGTGGTGCCGGGCCCGAGCACGGTGTACGGGCCGACCGACGACTCCGGGGAGACGGTGCAGTAGTTCCCGATGAACGCCGGCCCCTCGACCCCTTCGACGTCGTCGATCTCGACACCCTCGCCGATCCACACGTCGCCGCGGATCTTCAGCCCGGGAATGTTCAGGCGAACCTTCTCGTCGAGCGCGTCGGCGTTCGCCTGGCGGTACTGGTCGAGATTCCCGATGTCCTGCCAGTACCCTTCGCACACGTAGCCGTAGATCGGGCGCCCCATCTCGAGCAGGAGCGGGAAGAGCTCCTTCGAGAAGTCGAACGGCCGGTCGGTGGGGATGTGACGCAGGACCTCGGGCTCGAGGACGTAGATGCCGGTGTTGATCGTGTCGGAGAACACCTGGCCCCAGGAGGGCTTCTCGAGGAAGCGCTCGACCTTGCCGTCCTCGTCGGTGACGACGATCCCGAACTCCAGCGGGTTCTCGACCGACTTGAGGCCGATCGTCACCGCGGCGCCCTTCTCCTTGTGGAAGTCGACGATCTTGTTCAGGTCGATGTCGCAGAGCGCGTCGCCCGAGATGACGAGGAACGTCTCGTCGAGGCGGTCCGAGGCGAGCCGCACCGAGCCGGCCGTCCCGAGTGGGCTCTCCTCGACCGAGTACTCGATGTTCAGTCCGAGGTTGCCCCCGTCCCCGAAGTAGGTGCGGATCGCCTGCGGCAGGAACGCCACGGTGACCACGACGTCGCTGAAGCCGTGCTCGCGCAGCAGCTCGAGGATGTGCTCCATGCACGGCTTGCCGACGATCGGCACCATCGGCTTCGGCTGGTTCGACGTCAGCGGGCGCAGCCTCGTCCCCTCGCCACCCGCCATCACGACGGCCCTCATGCCAGCACCTCGCGCCGGGCCTTCAGCGCGTACTCGCCGAGAGCGATCAGCCCGAGCACGAGCCCACTCCAGAAGATCCAGAGCGGCCACTGTGTCCCCTCATGGGTGACCATGATGAACCCGAGGGAGGCGTAGAGGAGCCACGTCGCCGCCTTGCCGATCAGGTTGACCCTGAACTCGTAGCCGCGCCCGAGCATGATCGGTGTTCCCACGAGCGTGACGAGATCGCGCCCCGGAATGATCAGCGCGAGCCACGGCAGCCGGCCGGCGTGCAGCAGCAGGATGACCGCAGCGTCGATCATCAGCCGGTCGGCGAGCGGATCGGCGAACTTCCCGAAGTCGGACTCCACGTGCCACCGGCGCGCCAGGTAGCCGTCGACCTGGTCGGTGACGCCGGCCACCCCGAAGACGATCGCGGCCGGCCACGAGTAGCCGCCGTCGCTCGTCAGGAGCAGCACGACGAACACGGGGATCAAGCAGAACCGGATGATCGTCAGCGCGTTCGGCACCTGGGAACGGGTCACGCTGACAGGATATGTCCGTGCCGACCCTCCCGGGATTCGTCGACGCCCACTGTCATGCGTTTCAACGCGCATTGCGGGGACGCGGCCCCGGCGGCGACTTCTGGAGCTGGCGCGACGAGATGATCGCCCTGGCCGGCTCGCTGAGCATCGCGGAGATCCGCGGCGAATACCTCGAGGTCTATCGCGAGCTGCGGGAGAACGGCTATACGGCCGTCGGCGAGTTCCACTACCTCGGCCTCGAGGAGGCGAAAGCGGCAGCGGCGGCAGCGGGCGAGGCCGGAATCGCGTTCGTCTGCCTCTACGCCTGCTACCTGCGGGGCGGCATCCCGCGCTTCCGGCAGGAGTCCGTCGCCGCGTACCTCGGCGAGCTCGAGGCGCTGCGCGACGCCGGCATCCGCGTCGGCGTGGCCCCCCACTCCGTGCGGGCCTGCCCCGCCGAGGCGCTCGGTGAGCTCGGCCGCTACGCGGCGGAGCACGAGCTGCCCCTGCACGTGCACGCCGACGAGCAGCCCCGCGAGATCGACGAATGTCTCGCCGAGCATGGGCTCCGGCCGATCGAGCTGCTCGCCCGCGAGGGCTGCCTCGGTGCGCGGTCGACGATCGTGCACGCCACGCATGCCGACGGCGGCGAGCTCGACCTGCTGCGCGACTCGGGCTCGCGCATCTGCGTCTGCCCGACCACGGAGGCGAACCTCGGGGACGGTTTCCTGCCGGTCGCACGCGTCTGCCACCGGCAGATCCCCATGTGCATCGGCTCGGACTCGAACGTGCGCATCGACCCGCTCGAAGAACTACGCGAGCTCGAAGGCATCGCGCGCAGGCAGACCGGCAAGCGCGGAGTCATCCCCGTCGACGCACTGCTCTCGATCGGCTCCGAGGAAGGCGCTGCTGCGCTCGGCCTCGACGCGTGGCCCGGCGTGAGCATCGACGTGAGCCATCCTCAGCTCCGCGGGGTCGACGAGGACGCGGTCTACGAGGCTCTGGTCTTCAGCTGCACCGGCGGCGTGCTGCGGAAGATGTCCGACCAGTAACGCGTCCGCGTGAGATACGCGTCCTCGGCGCTGACCCCGTACAGGCCCCACGCGCCGTTGTACGACAGGTAGCGGTACTGCCCGTGCCGTCGAGTCGGCGCGGCCGGCTCGATCTGGGTCCCCTCGTGCCATTCGTTGAACGACGTGATCGTGACACGGTCCGCCCCGCTCGTGATTGCTGCGTGCCACATGGCGTCGTAGGTCGCGCCGTGCCGTCGCGGCTTCACGCGCGGATCGTCGCTCCCGCGCTGGGCGTCGTAGCCGGGCCCGACCGACGGCGCGCAGACGAGGTGCATCGCGTGCGCCTGCGCACAGAGGCGCCGGAACTTGTCGCCGCTGTAGGTGACGATGTCGTAGGTGTAGACACCGTCGAAGCCTGCCTTCGCCGCGTCACCGGCGAGACCGGTCTGCGCGAAGATCGTGACGCCGCCGCCCGCGTGCAGCGCGCTCCTCGCGGCCGCCCAGTCGGCGACCGCCAGGTCGAAGGGTCGGTACACGTAGAAGGACGTGATGCCGTAGTTGCGCAAATAGGCAACGTCGGCGACGGTGCTCGCCACTGTTCGCCCGGCGTACGGCTCGAGATGCACGGCGACCGCGATCCCGTCGGTGTGCGCTGCGACGATCACGGCGGGGAGCAGCAGATCCTCGGCCGAGCCCTGCCCCCACCAGGAGACGATGATCTGGTCGATGCCCGCCGATCGGATCTCGTCCATCTGCTGCGCCATCACCAGCCGGTCCGCCGAGGAATAGAGGCCTCGGGCCGGGTAGTACGACGACGCGATGTCGTTCGGCGGGTCGTGCCCGAGTTGCCCCCAGTGCAGGTATGCGCCGTCGTGCGCGTCGGTGCCGTACCAGGGGTAGAAGAACACGGACACGCGGACGCCTGCCTGCGCAGACGCAGGCAGGCAAAGTGCCAGCACGATGCCGAGAAGGAGTCGCCGCATGGTCGGGGTCGAGCCCGATCATCCTCTTCCGCGGCCCCGGGAACAATGGGCCGGACGGCTCATCGTCCGGCCGGCGAGGCCCAGGGAGAGATGCTGCGGTGGATACGGGTTTCGCCTGATGCCGGCTGCGCCCGCTCCTGGGACGATCACAGCGATGGACCAGCAGTACCTCACGCCTGCGGGGCGCCGTGAGATCGAGCAGGAGCTGACGCGCCTGCGTGCGGCCCGCGCCGAGAGTGAGCGGCGGCTTGGTGACGCCATGCTGCTCGCCGGTGACGCAGGCGACGTCGGCGAGTATCTGGACGAGCAGCGCGAGCAGGATCTGCTCGACCGTCGCATCGAGCTGCTCGACGAGCGGCTCGCAGCCGCCCAGGCCGCTGACCCGGTTCGGCCGTCCCACGACGGCGCCGTGATCGGCACCGCGGCCGATGTCGAGGATCTCGACACGGGCGTTCAGAGCCGTTTCGAGCTGGTCAGCTCCGCCGAGTCGAACCCGGGGCGCGGGCGGCTCTCCGTCGAGTCACCGGTCGGGCGGGCGCTCGTCGGGCACCGGCCCGGGGACACGGTCGAGGTCCTGACGCCCAAGGGCCGGCGTCACCTGAAGCTCCTCGCGATCCGCTGAACCTCATCCACTCCGGGTGATGCCCTGGCCGTGCGATTCGAGGGACCCTTCGTGCGAGATGAGCTCCACGGACGAACCACACCGCGACGACGGGGTCGTGGCCGCCGCCGGCCGCGTTGCCCTCTACCCCGCCCGCGTCGCGATGCGCGCGTCGCGCACGCGGCTCGAGGCGTCCGTCGAGAACGTTCTCACCGGCCCCGAGCTCGCCCGCATCGTCGACGCCGTGCTCGCCGGGCCGTTCCCCGAGGAGCTGGCGCACACCATCGTCGAGCGCAAGGTGATAGAGCGCATCGCCGCGGAGATCACGAACGAGATCCAGATCGACCGGCTCGTCGACGAGCTGCTCGCCCGGCCCGAGTTCCGCGACGCAATCGCGAAGGTGGCCGGCTCGGAGGCGATCCACGATGCGCTCAAATCAGCGCTCAGCCAGCAGACGTCGAGCGCCGCGGGCGACGTCGCCGACGCCCTTCGGGTTCAGACACATCGTCTCGACGAGCGCGTCGACCTGCGTCACGCTCCCGCGCCCGCGCAGTTCGGCGGGGTCGTCTCACGGGCGATTGCCCTGGCCGTCGATGCGCTGCTGATCAGTCTGATCGGCGTGTCGATCTCGTCGATGGTCACGCTCATCGTCTCGCTCGTGGGCACGCTTCGGCCGCAATGGCTCGTCGGTCTCCTGCTCGCAATCGGATGGGGTCTCCTCAGCGGCCTCTATTTCGCCGGGTTCTGGAGCCTCGTCGGACAGACGCCGGGAATGAGATTGATGCACGTCCGGGTTCACGGTCCGGGCGGAAAGCCACTCTCGTTCGGACGAGCGGTTGTCCGCGTCGTGGGACTGTGGGCGGCGATCGTCCCCTGTTTCCTCGGTTTCGCGCCCGCACTCTTCGACAGCCGGCGCCGCGGCCTGCCGGATCTGATCGCCGGCACCACGGTCGAGGTCTACGCCCCGCCGGCCGGCGACTAGACCCGGTCCTTGCCTCGCGCCCGCGCCGGTCGTAGAATCCGCCGCGCCGGGCTGGGCTCTACGGCACCGATCGCAACGGGAGAGGGCGACCTCGGGGAGAGACGGCCCAGCCCCGCTGACCTACGAGGCAGGATCGACGACGATCACGGTGACCGGGATGTCGTAGCGTCCCCGCGCGGTGTCGGCCGAGTCCTCCTCGAGCCACTTCTGACTGTCGGCGGTGTGTACCGCCATGACGAGCTGGTGTGCCGGAAACTCCCGGAGGCCGTCGTCGGCGGCCTGGACGGGGTCCTTCGAACCGACCCGGCCGTGAGCCTGGATGCCGATCGCCTCCAGCGCACGGAGCGTGCCGTCGAGGTGATCGGCCGCGTCGTCGTAGCCTTGCTGATCGCCGGTCCAGCGGTCGAGTCGTGAGCCGAGCGCCGGGGCGACGACGAACGCCTCGACCGTGCTGCCGCCTGCGTGCTCGCCGATCGCACCGCGCAGAGCCTCGGCCGTGCAGGCTCCGTCGGCAATGACGAGCACACGATGGACGACACTCGCCTCCGGCGGTCGAACCACCGGCGGAACGTCCAGGTCGATCGGATGGCGGTGGCTCCGGGCGACCCGCAGCAGGAGCAGCGCACTGACGACGAGCCCGACCGCGCCCACGAGAAGCCACGCCCAGAGCCCGACGCTTGCTGCGGCGAAGAGAATGAAGAGCACGCAGAGGATCCCGAGCACGAGCGGGATCGCCATGAACTCTCGTTGCTTGAAGATCTTCACCCGTTCCCCCTTCGGTCGGCGCTGTGTGAGAAGTTAGTCCGAGCGCGTTGCAGGTCGTCGTCCCTTTTGGATGACTTCTCGCAGCCGGACGTCTCGAAGGAGGTGGCACCTGCCGGCGGAGATCAACGGGAAGGCTCAGCGGCCGGGACGGCCGGCCGCCTGGCTCGCTCTGGTCGCGGCCGTCGCGGTCGTCGTCACCCTCGTCTTCCTGATCTTCAGGAACGTGACCGCGCTGCTGCTCGTTCTGGTCGCCCTGGGCATCGCCGGCGCCGCAGGCTGGTTCGCCGTCACCCGGCGCGGCGCCGTCAGGGTGCTCGCCGTCGTCTGCCTCGTCGGCGCGCTGGCCGGCGGAGTCGTCGCGATGATCGCTCTCGGCGCGATCGACGAGCTGGTCGCCTTCTGCCTGGCAGCTGCTGTGTTCTCGTTCGCCGCGCGCCGCGCGCTCCAGGCCGAGGCGAACGGCGTCCGCGACACAGCCCGCGCGACCACCGCGAACCGGGTCTCCGGCCGGGCGGTGCTCCTGATGAATCCCAAGTCGGGAGGCGGCAAGGTCGAGAAGTTCGACCTCGTCGAGGAGGCGCGGCGGCGCGGGATCGAGACCATCCTCCTCGAACGCGGCGACGACCTGCGAGAGCTCGCCCATCGCGCTGCGGGCTCGGCCGACATCATCGGCATGGCAGGTGGCGACGGATCGCAGGCGCTCGTGGCACAGGTCGCGATGGAGCACGATCTGCCGTACGTCTGCGTGCCGGCCGGGACGCGAAACCACCTGGCACTCGATCTCGGGCTGGACCGGGACGACGTCGCCGGCGCGCTGGACGCGTTCACGAGCACGGTCGAACGTCGCATCGACCTTGCGTTCGTCAACGATCGCGTCTTCGTCAACAACGTCTCCCTCGGCATCTACGCGGAGATCGTCCAGTCGGACGCCTATCGCGATGCGAAGCTCGAGACCGTCGACAAGATGCTGCCGGAACTGCTCGGGCCTCGAGCCACGCCTTTCGATCTCCGCTTCCGCGGGCCGGACGGCGGCGAACAGCTCTCGACGCAGCTGCTCCTCGTCTCCAACAACCGCTACGTGCTCGACCGGCTCGGTGCGATGGGCTCCCGGCCGCGCCTGGACACGGGACACCTCGGGATCGTGTCGGTGCAGATCGGCGGCGCCGCCGAGGCGGCGGCACTCCTCTCCCTCGAGGCGCTCGGGCAGGCGCAGCGTTTCCAGGGCTGGCTCGAATGGGAAGCCCCCGAGTTCGAGGTCGAGTCCAGCGCCGCCGTGGCGACCGGCATCGACGGCGAGGGCATCGTGCTCGACGCGCCGCTTCGCTTCAGGATCGCACCGGCCGCGCTCACCGTGCGCCTGCCGCCGCACGCGCCGGGCGTCTCACCCGCCGCTGTCAGTCCCGGCCTGACTCCGACCGGGCTGCGTCGCCTGTGGACGATCGCGGCGGGCCGGCAGTCCTCGCCCGGCTGATCTGAACGCAGCCGAAGCTGAGGAGCGCGACGGCGACGCCGAGCAGCGCCCCGGCGGTCGCATCGGAGAGCCAGTGCACCTGGAGGTAGGTGCGGCTCCAGGCCATGCCGGCGATCACCACCGCCGCTGCGAGGAACCAGAGCGGCCGCCTCGGCCCCAGCCTCGTGAAGAGGAGCACGATGGCGATCGCCGTCGCACCTGCGTACGCGGCATGGCCGGAGGGAAACGAGGAGCCGTGCGCTTCGAGCAGCCGGCCGGGCGGCCGCGGGCGGTCGACGACCGCCTTGATCGCGTTCGAGGCGACCGGTGTCAGCGCCTCCGCCAGGGCGAACGCGATGAGCGCCGGCCAACGCCGCGCGTAGAGCAGCGCAAGGCCGAGGATGGCGAGCGTCAGCACGCGCCAGAGACCCCGGCCGAGGGCATTGAAGACGAGGGCGACGTGTGTGAGGAACGGCGCCTCGATGTCGCGCATCAATTCCGCCCAGCGACTGTCGACCGCGAGCGGGCCCGTCGGGACGAGCAGTGCGCCGATCAGCACCAGGGCGAGCAGGATTCCCGCCCAGCCCACCGCCCGTCGCGGGTGGACCAGGAACTGCTCTCCGCTGTCCGCCCAGGGCGGCACCCAGCCGTCAGAGACCTGTCTCGGCTTTGATGCGGCCGTCGTGGACGGCCGCCTGCAGCGCCTGGTAGTCGCGTTCGTTCTGGTCGGCGTAGGACTCTGCGAAGTCGGCGATCGCCTGGTCGAAGGCGTCCGATCCGCCGAGGTACGCGGCGACGGCCACCCGGTCGCCGGACCGGGCATGGGCGCGCGCGAGGGTCCAGCCGCAGGCGCGCCCGTACGCCGCGGCTCCGGGCGGCAGCGCCGCCTCGATTGCGAATGAGCCTTTCCAGTCCTTCAGCTGCCTGCCGTAGAAGTCGCGCGGCTCACCGTCGAGGCCCGCACCGATGTGCTGCCAGCCGAGGAAGATGTCGCTCGTCGCCTGCATCAGCCGCTGACCCGCGACGACACGCTGGCCGCAATTGGCGTACTGGCTCTTGCCGACGAATCGCTCCAGCACGGACGGCTGCGCTTCCTTGAGCTGGAGGAACAGCGGGTCATTGCCGTCGATCCCGAGGAAGAGCGCGATCCAGGCGCGCGTGCCGACGCTGCCGACCCCGACGACCTTGCGGGCGAGATCGACGAACCGGAACTGCTCCAGCAGATGGCGGCGATCGGTCTCGAGCGTGCGGCGATAGGACCGGATGATGCCGTGGATCTCCTCCTGGATGGCGTTCCGATCCAGCTCGGTCGGGGCGAGCTCGGAGATCGGGACGATCAGGGGCGGGTCGCTGATGATGCGAGGCTCGCCGCCGACGACTGTCGTCAGCTTCTCGAACGCCTGCATGCTGTCCTTGGTCCGCGACTTCGCGATGTCCGCCTCCATCTTCTTCAGGCGCTTCGGGTCGACGCCCTAGGAGAATTCACGAAACGCCTGATCAGCTGAAAGGTGCGAGTACCACACTTCGAGGTCGCGCATGCCGGCGAACATGCGCATCGCCTCTCGGTAGGAGCGCACCGCTGCGAGGGAGACGGTGCGCCGCTCCTTCTTCGAGAAGCCACGTTCGCGGCCTGCGATCGACGAAGCTTGCGGCCAGGCGCTTCACGTCCCACTCCCATGGCCCCGGCGCCGTCTCGTCGAAGTCGTTCATGTCGAACACCAGCGTCCGCTCCGGGGAGCCGAACACACCGAAGTTCGACAGATGGGCGTCACCGCAGAGCTGCACCCGCAGCCCCGAGACGGGGGTCCGGGAGAGATCCGACGCCATGATCAACGCGCCGCCGCGGTAGAACGAGAACGGCGACACGAGCATGCGCCCGTATCGAATCGGCACAAGTTCCGGGACGCGCTTGGCGGCCTGCTCCTCGAGCAGGGCGACGGGATCGCGGCCCTGCGGGGAACTCGATCTGCGCATGCGCCGACCGCGGGCACTTCTGCCCGCGCCGCCTTGCCCCGGGCTGCGCGCTCCCCTCGCGTGAAGTGCGGGACGGCTTTCGTCGTGGGTGACTGAGCTTCGGATCCTTTTCCCGGCTGCGGCGTCATCGCGTCCTCTCTCCCACGTCGTTTCGGAGTTTCGCTGCGCTTGCCCGCGAGCGCCTCGCCCATGATCCCACAGGCGAGCTGTGCAACCGCCTGAGACGGAAGGAAGTCCCAGGTCGGAAACCCCTATCTAGCCGCGCGCGACCTTCCGGACTACCGTCCGCCGACTGTTCTCTTCGCGCCGCCTCCGTACAGTCGCCGCCGCGATGCTCGCCGGCCTCGCTCTTCCAGGGCTGCTCCGGGCGGACCCGGGTCCGGCTGCGCCGACTCCCCGCGTGACGGTGATCTCGGACTCGGTCCTGACCGCTGTCACTTGGGGCAACGATCAGGCGCAAGCCGCGCTGTCCGAGGGGCTCGACCTGCAGATCGACGCCGGCGTCTGTCGACGGCTGAACGGCGAGAGCTGCGAGTTCAACGGCGGCCACGTGCCGACCACCCTCAGCGTGATCGACGGCCTCGGCAGCCGGCTCGGGACGATCGTCGTGATCGTCGACGGGTACAACGACCTGCCGGACCACTTCACGGGTGACGTGGAGCTGACCCTCGACGCCCTGCGCGATCACGGAGCGCAGCATGTCCTCTGGGTGAACCTCCACGAGGTGAAGCCCGAGTATGCGGCCAAGAACGCCGTCCTCGCCGCTGCGGCGCAGCGTCATCCCGAGCTGCGCGTCCTCGACTGGAACAGTTATTCCGCCACGCATCCGGAGTGGTTCCAGACGGACTTCATCCATCTGCGGCCCGCGGGCGGGCTTGCGATCGCGACCTGGCTTCATCAGGCGATCCTCGACGCCGGCTCGCCTCCCCCACCTCCCAGCGATCCGCCGCTCGTGGTCGCCGCGCAGGCGCTGGTCGCCCATGTCGGCGTCCGCTTCGACCGCCGACTGCACGCCGGCGGCGGAACGGCGCCTCTACGCTGGCGCACCCCCGCCGCGGCGCTGCGGAAGACCGGCCTTCATCTCCTGGCGAACGGCCGGCTGTCCGGCCGGCCCGTCCGGGCGACCACGCTTGCCCTGCCGGTGGAGGTGTCGGACGCCGCCGGGACGACCGCGACGGTCACTGTCATGCTCACCGTCAAGTCCTGATCACGAGCCTCTCGCGCCGCACGGCCTTCGCACCCAGGCCGTCGACGGCCTGCACGACGAGCGTCAGCCGGCCCGGCCGGCGGGGCGTGCCCGTGATCCGCCCGTCGGCCAGCAGGTGCAGCCCCGCCGGCAGCGGCCCCGAGGTGAGACGCCAGCTGTAGGGCCCGTCCCCGCCGTCGGCAGCGAGGCGTGCCGAGTAGAGCCGGCCGACGTGCGCAACGGGCAGCGCCGTCGCGCGGATCGCCGGCGGTGCGGCCGGCTGCGGCGGCGGTGGGTCCAGAGCCTTCTTGATCGAGCTGTTGAGCAGGGTCGCCATGGCGACCGCGCCGTCATAGACGAGATGGATGCCGTCGCCCTGGAACCATTCGTAGTGCGCGCGCGAATAGCTCTCCCAGTCGATCACCGTGATCTGCGGGTGCCGCTCCGCTGCCGCGGTGAGCAGCTGGTTCATCCCGATGTACTGCTGCTGCCATTCCCTCATGTTGACCCAGAGGATCCGCTGGACGCCTGCTGCCAGCAGCGCCTCCACCGAGTCGTCGATGCGCTGTGCAAACTCGGCGGGCGGATCGTTGTAGCCCACCTCCACGAGCACGGTTGGTCCGAGCCTCGGGCCGAGCCCGTGGACGAGGTCCAGCAGGGTCGGGACCCTCCCGCCGTCGAACGGGCAGCTGACGCCCTCGAGGGTCCGGCCGATGCCGATCTGCAACTGGAGATCGAGGCCCTGCTCCAGGATCGCGAGCGGCGTCGGGTTCCACTCGACCGCCGTGAGCACGGAGTCGCTGATCACGGTGACTCGCGGTGAGTCGGCCGCCCCGGCGGGCGAGCCCGCTCCGAGCCCGCAGACCAGCACCATCACAGCGATCAGAACACGCGCATGGAGCGACACGCCGCAGCCACCTCCACGCGCAACGCTACGAGGCGCGCCCGTCTGCCGCTATCCGGCAAATGCCTGTAACGGGTTACGGGGAACTACGCCGCCCGCACGGCGCCGGCGGGGCTAGGTTCGGGTGGAGACCGAAACGTTCCCGGACTGTGGGGCAGTGTTGCGGTACGGCTACTTCGACGACGCGGCGCGCGAGTACGTGATCACGCGACCGGACACGCCGCTTCCGTGGATCAACTACCTCGGGAGCGAGGACTACTTCGCCATCGTCTCGAACACGGCAGGGGGCTATTCGTTCTTCAAGGACCCCCGCCTGCGCCGCCTCACCCGGTACCGCTACAACAACATCCCGCTCGACGCCGGCGGCCGGTACCTCTACGTCCGCGACGACGACTCCGGCGATTTCTGGTCTCCCTCCTGGCAGCCGACGAGAAGCGACCTCGAGCAATACCGGTGCCGTCACGGCCTCGGCTATACGATCATCGGTTCGCGCCGTTCCGGGATCGACGTCGAGACGCTCTACTTCGTCCCGCTCGGCGAGACGCTCGAGCTCTGGCGCTCGCGGGTGGTGAACCGGCGCGAGGCTCCCGCCCGGCTTTCACTGTTCAGCGCCGTCGAGTTCTGCCTCTGGGACGCCTCGGACGACGCGACGAACTTCCAGCGGAATCTCTCCGTCGGCGAGGTCGAGGTCGAGGACGGCGTGATCTTCCACCGAAGCGAGTACCGCGAGCGCCGGGACCACTTCGCGTACTTCGGCTGTTCCGAGGCGCCCGCCGGATTCGACACCCAGTGCGAGGCGTTCCTCGGCCCCTACCGCGGCTGGGACCGGCCGCTCGCAGTCGAGGAAGGCCGCTCCCGCGACTCGATCGCCCACGGGTGGTCGCCGTGCGGTTCGCACCGGATCGAGCTCGCGCTCGAGCCCGGAGAGACCCGCGAGATCGTCTTCGTCCTCGGCTACGCCGAGAACCCCCGCGACGCGAAGTTCGACCCGCCCGGCTCCCAGCTCATCGACAAGCGGCGCGTCCGCCCGGTGCTCGACCGCTACCGCGATCCGGCTGCGGTCGACTCCGCCTTCGAACGTCTGCGTGCCTACTGGACGGAGCTGCTCGCCGGCCTGCAGGTGTCGACGCCCGACGAGCACGTCGATCGAACGGTCGATATCTGGAACCAGTACCAGTGCATGGTCACGTTCAACCTGTCGCGCTCGGCTTCGCTGTTCGAGTCCGGCATCGGCCGTGGGATGGGCTTCCGCGACTCCAACCAGGATCTGCTGGGCTTCGTGCATCTCGTTCCCGAGCGCGCACGCGCACGGATCCTCGACCTGGCCGCCACCCAGTTGCCCGACGGCGGCGCCTACCACCAGTATCAGCCGCTGACCAAGCGCGGCAACGATGCAGTCGGCTCGGGGTTCAACGACGACCCGCTCTGGCTGATCCTCGCGGCTGCGGCGTACCTCAAGGAGACGGGCGACACCTCGATCCTGCACGAGCAGGTCCAGTTCGACAACGAGCAAGGGTCGGAGGCCACGCTCTATGAGCACCTGCGCCGCGCCCTCCGCTACACGCTCGACCGGCTCGGGCCCCACGGCCTGCCGTTGATCGGGCACGCGGACTGGAACGATTGCCTGAACCTGAACTGCTTCTCCGAGGAACCGGGCGAGTCGTTCCAGACGACGGCCCACCGCGAAGGCGGCATCGCGGAGTCGGTGTTCATCGCCGGCCTGTTCGTCCTTGCGGCAGACGAGCTCGCGGCGATCGCGGCCCTGGTCGGCGACGAGGGCGAGGCGGCCGCAGCGGTCTCGGCGCGGAAAGAGATGGCGGACACGGTTCGCCGGCACGGCTGGGACGGACAGTGGTTCCGCCGCGCCTACGACCACGGCGGCCGTCCCGTCGGCTCGGCAGAGAACGACGAAGGACAGATCTTCATCGAGCCGCAGGGAATGTGCGTGATGGCCGGGCTCGGGCTCGACGACGGGGTCGCGGAACTCGCGCTCTGCTCGGTGCGCGACCGGCTCGCCACGCCGCACGGGATCGTTCTCGTCCAGCCTGCGTACTCACGCTACCGGCCCGAGCTCGGCGAGATCACGTCGTATCCACCGGGCTACAAGGAGAACGCGTCGGTCTTCTGCCACACGAACCCCTGGCTCGTGATCGCCGAGACCCGCGCCGGGAACGGCGACGCGGCGCTCGACTACTACCTGCGCACGAACCCGTCGGCGCGAGAGGAGATCAGCGACGTCCATCGCTGTGAGCCGTACGTCTGCGCACAGATGATCGCCGGCCCCGATGCACCGACCTGCGGCGAGGCGAAGAACTCGTGGCTCACCGGCGCCGCGGCCTGGACGTTCGTCGCGGTCACTCAGTGGATCCTGGGAATCCGTCCCGAGCACGACGGCCTTCGAGTCGACCCGTGCCTGCCCCGCGACTGGGAGGGCTTCACCGCCGAGCGCCGTTTCCGGGGAGCCACCTTCCGCATCACGGTTCGCAAGCAACGCGGCGTGCGCGAGCGCGTCTCGAGCCTGGTCGTCAACGGGGAGCGGATCGCCGGCAACGTCATTCCGACTCAGCCGGCGGGGCGCGTCGTCAACGTCGAGGCCGAACTGACAGGCCGGCCCGTCTCGATCGGGCCCTGAGCACCGGATCAGCGTCGGCACGGATGACCCTGGTGAGCGGGGGGCGCAGAGTCTAGGTGGCTGGGACCAGCCGGTCGCGCTGCGCTCTCAGCACGACGATGAAAGGAGAAACCGTGGCAACGGTCAAACACGAATCGCACCTGAAGCTGAACCCGTTCGGTGTCGCGCAGGCGCAGTTGCGCCGCGTCGCCGAGACGTTCGCAATCGACGAAGGCCTGGTGCGAGTCCTCGAGCGGTGCAAGAAGGGCGTCGTCGTCTCGGTCCCGACCAGGATGGACGACGGCAGCATTCGGGTCTTCGACGGCTACCGCGTCCAGCACAACATGGCGCGCGGACCTTCGAAGGGCGGCATTCGCTACCACCCGGACGTCACGCTCGACGAGGTACAGGCGCTCGCCATGTGGATGACGTGGAAATGCGCGCTGACGGGGATCCCGTTCGGCGGCGCGAAGGGCGGGATCGCCTGTGATCCGAAGACGATGTCGAAGGGCGAGCTCGAGCGGATGACGCGCCGGTACGCCAGCGAGATCGTGAGGGAGATCGGACCGCAGATGGATATCCCCGCGCCGGACGTCAACACGACCGGTGAGACGATGGCCTGGATCTTCGACACCTACTCGATGAACAAGGGCTACCCCGTGCTGAGCGTCGTGACCGGGAAGCCTCTGACGATCGGCGGCTCTCTGGGCCGGGAGGAGGCGACGTCACGCGGGGCCCTGTTCACGATCCGCGAGGCGCTGAAGCGGCTCGACCGCCGCTTCGAGGACCTGACCTGCGTCGTTCAGGGATTCGGCAATGTCGGCAGCTTCCTGGCCGTGTTCCTGCACGAGCACGGGTCGAAGGTGATCGGTCTCTCCGACTCGACCGTCGCCATCCACAACCCGAAGGGCATCGATGTCCCGGCGGCGTTCGCCTGGAAGCGCGAGCACGGAACGCTGCGCGGCCTGACCGGAGCCGAAGAGATCGACCCGGCGGACCTGCTCGAGCTCGAGTGCGACGTGCTCGCGCCGTGCGCACTGGAACAGGTGATCGACAGTGAGAACGCCCACCGCATCAGGGCGTCGATCATCTGCGAGGGCGCGAACGGTCCCGTCACCCCCGACGCCGACGCGATCCTCGAGGACGCCGGAGTGCTGATCCTGCCCGACATCCTTGCGAACGCCGGAGGCGTCGTCGTCTCCTACTTCGAGTGGGTGCAGGGGCTCCAGGAGTACTTCTGGAAGGAGCACGAGGTGAACGAGCGCCTCGACGAGATCATCACTCGCGCGTTCGACGAGACCTGGGAGGTCAGCCAGACGCGCAAGCTGCCGATGCGGGTCGCCGCCTACGGGCTCGCCGTACAGCGGGTCGCGGAGGCGACGACGACACGGGGCATCTACCCCTAGCGACGGGAGAGCGGTGCTGCCTCCACCCGGAGGCAGCACCGCTCACTCACCCGGCCCACCCATGGGACGGGGAAACCTGACCTTTCGGGGCGTGCACGGCTTCCCGAGGCGTCCTAGGCAGTAGTAGGCGGCGGCAAGCCTAGGGAGAGGGTAGGGGCTTGCCGCCGCCGCTTTCGTCCGCAGCCGATCCAGCCTCCCACACCGCCCGGACGACAGCGGTGACCGGCCATTCACGTTCGGCGGGCTTCCTGCCGACAGTGCGGACATGGAGCAGAAGTTGTGGCCGGCTGACGGAGTCGGGCCGAGTCACGGTGATGACCGGTTTCTGTTCCTGCTCAGTCTCGTTCTCGCAGTGCTCGCTGCGCTCGGCGTGATGCTGTACGTCGCTTTGCACTGACCGAACAGACGCTGCTCGTCGTTCCTTCGTGCAGCGGACCAAGTCCTCCGGACCCCGCCGGTTCGCACCGGCGGAGGAGACCCGCGGAGAATGCCCTGGAACTGCACGAGCCCTGGTTGGCGAGGTGTCTCTCGGACGAGGGGCATTCATCCTTCGCCGCGCATCGCGGAGAACAGTTGGCCGGGATCGTCATGGCGGCGCATACGGTCTTTCCGCCACCGTTTCGGTCCGATCCCATGCCGTCGTGGCTCGTAGATGACTTCTTCGTTCCTTCCGCCGGCGAATGGCAGACGGTCGGCGCACCGCTGCTGCAGGCAGTCGAACAGGCAGGGCGCGAGCTCGGAGCTGCCCGCATGGTGGTGCTGACGGCCCGCCAGGACATGCCGAAACGAGCGATGCTCGCCGGCGCCGGTTACGAACGCGGTGCGTCCTGGAACACGTGACGCTGTCGGAGACTGCGGATAACGTCAGCTCCGAGAAAATGCCGTCGACTCCGTCAAGCCCTCGCTCCCCCGCCTCGAAGAGCAGCCGCGCCGCACCATCCGAGCGGCGGCTCTCGCTCCTGCTGCAGCTCGTCGCAGCCCACCAGCGGATGGCGCAGCTCGTCGACCGCGAGCTCGCGGCCGACGGTGTCGAGTCGAACGGCTACGCGACGCTCAGCCTCATCGGCGCGCGGGGACAGGTACGTCTCACCGAGCTCGCCGCCGAGCTCGGCATGCCGCTCACGACGACCTCCGACGTCGTACGGCGGCTCGAACGGCAGCGGCTCGTTCTCCGCTCCCCGAACCCGGATGACGGCCGGTCGTTCCTGTTCGCGCTCAGTGCGGCCGGCGACCGCGAGTGGCGCCGCGGCTGGGGCGCGCTGCAGCGGATCAATGCACTGCTCAAGAGGAGACTCGGCGAAGGCGAGGACGATGTGCGCGACGCGCTCGACCTGCTCGGTGCGGCGTTCGCAGCGGCGTTAACCGACGTTTAATGCGAATCCGGAGCAGTTGCTCCGGATTCGCACTATGTTCGCGCGCATGCGCATCCTCCTGCTCGTCCTCGCCGCGGCCGGCGCGCTCGCGTCCGTCGCCTCTGGTGCCGCTCAGGCGCCGATCGTGCTCGCCAAGATTCGCGTCGCCCCTGCCTCGGCTCCCTGCGCAGCAGCGGGGGGCGCAGGGTTCGTCTGGGTGAGCGAGTACTCCTCGCCGTTCCTGCTCAAGATCAATCCGAAGACCAACAAGGTCGTGAGGAAGATCGGGATCGGGAACGGCTCGTGCGGCCTCGGTTTCGGCGCGGGCTCGCTGTGGATCGAGGATACGAGCTCGAACACGGTCAGCCGCGTCTCGGCGGCCACGGGAAAACGGACAGCGGCGGTGAAGGTCGGCCTGCAGCCGTACGACGCAACCTACGCCTATGGCTCGGCGTGGACGACCGCACACGCCGCAGGCGAGTTGGATCGTATCGACCCGGCGAGCAATCGGGTCGTCAAGCGGTTCAAGCTCGGCTCGGCGGTCGGCGTGGTCGGGGCCTTCGGTTCGGTCTGGGCAACGGGTGACGAGGGCGTCCTTCGCATCGACCCGTCGAGCAACAGGGTGATTGCCACGATCCCGGTGGCCGGCGCGGGCTGGACGGCGGCATCCAACGACGCGGTCTGGATCACGACGCAGTCCGGCATCACCCGGATCGATCCGTCGACGAACGCCGTCGCGGCGGCGGTCAAGCTCGCCTCCTCGACCGTCGGCGACCCGGCGGTCGTCGGCGGCCAGGTGTGGACGCCGCTCGTGCGCGAGAACGCTATCGCCGTCGTCGACCCCGCCACGAATGCGGTCGTACGGACGATCAAGGCCGGAACCGGCCCCTTCGTCGTCACCGAGATCGCGGGCCAGGCCTGGGTGCCGAGCTGGAAGGGCAACGACATCTGGCGGATCAAGCCGTGAACTGAGCCGGCCAGGGAGGCCCCTCCCCGCTCGGAAGGGACCTCCCTAGGCCCGCGGCTGCCTCAGAACGCGACGATGCCCTCGCCGCCGGAGGCGCCGGGAACCGTCACGGAGCCGATCGAGGTCAGCGACCCGTTCGCGTTGATCCGGAACGCGTCGACCGCGCCCGGCCCGCCGGCCTGCACGTAGAGGAACCGGCCGTCCGGGGTGGCGGCGATGTCCACCGTGCCCGGGTCGGTTGCGGTGTTGCCGAGAGCCGCCAGCTGGCCGGAGGGACCGGACTGGAAGCCGGTCACCGAACCGCTGCCGGCATTCCCGACGTAGAACAGCGACCCGGTTGCCGCGACCCAACAGGTCGCCGCCTGCCCCGTCGCCACGGAGTGGAGCAACGTGACCGTGCCGTCGTGGTTGAGGGCGAAGGTGGCCAGGCTGTTGGTGCCCGCCTCGGCGATCACGAGATTCCCGGCGCGGTCGAAGCTGATCGCGAACGGGACGGTGCCGGGCTCGGCGTTGACGACCGGATTCGGCCAGAGGTACCCGAGGAAGCCGACGCTGTAGACGACGATGTCATTGCCGTTCGCCTTTGTCGTGACGATCAGCTTCGAGCCGTCGGGTGAGAAGGCGACCTGGCCCGGTGTGTTCACGAACTGCGGGGTCGCGGTTGCATCCAGGCCGAGCTGCCTCGTCGAACCACCGAGGGGCAGCAGACGGTCGAGCACGACCCGGTACCCCTGCAGAGACCCTCCATTCTCGGCATTGAGAACGTAGACGACGTCGCCGCTGACTGCGACGCTGACGGGGAACGTTCCGCCCGATGGAACAACCTGGATCAGCGCCAGCTTGTCGCCGCGCTCGGCGAACACCGACACGGTGTTGCTTCCGGCGTTGACCGCGTACAGCAGGTTGTGACGCGGATCAGAGGCGAGCGCCCCCTGCGAGGCGGTGTGGTCGACCACCGAGCCTGCGAGTATGCCGCCGGTCCCTCCGGTTGGGTAGACGCCGGCCTGGGTCAGCTGACCACCGGACGAACGGTCGTAGGCGACGACGGTGTTGCCGGCCGGGTTGTCGGTCTGTACGAAGACGACGTGGTCAGGGCCTCGGTCGAACGACCCGGTGGCGGCGCCGGCGGTCCCGGTGAGCATCGCGGTCAGGAGCACCGTGGACGCGAGCATGAGCACGAAACGAGCAACAACGCGCATCGATCATTCCCCCTTCACTGGATGGATGTCATCGATTCGCTAGAGCAGCGAGCTCACACGGCGGTTACGGGCGTTAAGAAACTCGTAAGCCTTTCGTCCGCGAGTTTCTGAACAGTCCGTGAAATGACCGGGGATCCTGGGTCGTCCTGGTCGCCGGCCACGTACAACGGAGGCGACCGATCCCCGACCAAGGAGCTGTTCAAGATGCGCCGTTCTCTCCTGCTGTTTCTCCTGCTCGCGCTGACCGCAGCATTCAGCGCCTCTGCACTCGCCGCGCGTGGCAGCACCGGGCCGGTGATCAAGTTGAAGACCACATCGTTCGGCGCGATCCTCGCGACGAAGGGCCACCTTGCTCTGTACACCTGGAATCACGAGAAGGGCCTGAAGGTCAAGTGCACCGGCGCATGCGCGAAGACGTGGCCGCCGCTCACGATCCCGCACGGCACGATGGCGCCAAAGCACATCGCCGGCGTGATGGGAACGTTCGGCGACGTGATGCGCCCCGACGGCACGACACAGGTGACCTACAACGGCCACGCCCTGTATCGCTTCCACGGCGACACACCGACGAAGATCCTGTGCAACGGCGTCGACGGCTGGTACGTCGTGAAGGTGCACTAGCGGATGGAACCTCGCGAGACCCGGCTCTACGGCCGTCGCGCGTTTCTGGGCGTGACGGCCGTCGGTCTCTCGTCTCTCGTCTGGGGGCGCTCGGCCTGGCAGGCGGTTTCCGGGCTCACGCATCCGGTCGTCGACGCGCTGCCGTCGGGCATCGTCCCATCCGGCTGGAGGATCTACACGGTCGCCGCGTCGATGCCGCGGTTCGACCCGGCCACCTGGCGGCTGCGGATCGACGGGCTCGTCGACCGTCCGCAGACGATCGACTACGAGCAACTGCGGGCGTTGCCGGTCGCAGAGCAGGTCTCGACGTTCCACTGTGTGACGGGTTGGACGGTCAGCAACGTTCACTGGCGGGGCGTGCGGTTTGCCGATCTTCTTGCCGCTGCTTCGCCACACCCGAACGCCGAGGTGCTGACGTTCACCTCGGCCGAGCAGCCGTACGTCGACACGCTCACACTCGACCAGGCTCACCTTCCCGACGTGATGCTCGCCTACGAAATGGACGGCCGGCCGCTGCCACGTCCGCACGGTGCGCCGGTGCGCGTCGTGATCCCGGACATGTACGGCTACAAGAGCGTCAAGTGGGTCGAACGGATCACCGTGGGCGCGCGCGTTGAGCCTGGGTACTGGGAGCAGCGCGGTTACGACGCAGATGCGTGGGTGGGCCGCTCGAATGGCTTCTGAGGTCGTCTACCTCCAGCGGTTCACGCGCACCGAGCGGGCCGTTCACTGGGTGCACGCCACCGCCTTCTTCGGGCTGCTTGCGACCGGTCTCGTGCTGTATGTGCCACGGCTCAGCATCCTCGTCGGCCGGCGGCCGCTGCTCAAGAACCTGCACGTCTACACGGCCGTCGCCTGGCTCGCCGCCCTCGTCCTCGTCGTCGCGCTCGGCGACCGGCGCCGGCTTCGCCGGACCATGCACGAGCTCGACGAGTTCGACGGCGACGACCTGAACTGGCTCCGACGGCGTCCGGCGCCGCAGGGCCGCTTCAATCCGGGGCAGAAGCTCAACGCAGTGCTCACCGCGTCGTTTGCGCTGCTCTTCGCGGTGTCGGGATCGCTGCTCTGGCTCGGCGAGCGCGACCACCGCTTCCAATTCGCGAGCACGATCCTGTTGCACGACTGGCTGATGTATCTCTCGCTCGCTCTCCTCGTCGGCCACCTCTACCTCGCGCTCATCTACCCGGCGACGCGCCACTCGCTGCGCGGAATCACCTCCGGGTCGGTGCGCAGCGACTGGGCCGAGCGTCACCACTCCAAGTGGGTGCGCGAGCAACGACAATGAGCGCGATGACCACGGTTCTCATCGTCGACGACGAGCCGATCGTGCGCGACGTCGTCGTTCGCTACCTGCAGCGGGACGGCTTCGACACGCTCGAGGCAGGCGACGGCGAGACCGCCCGGTCGATCATCGAGAGCGGCGAACCTGATCTGGTGGTGCTCGACGTGATGCTGCCGGGGACGGACGGACTTGCCCTCTGCCGCTGGATCCGCGCCGACAGCACGCTGCCCGTGATCATGCTGACGGCCCGCGGCGAGGCGGCCGACCGCATCGTCGGGCTGGAGCTGGGTGCCGACGACTACGTCACCAAGCCGTTCTCCCCCCGCGAACTGGCAATTCGCGTTCGCAACGTCCTCAAGCGGTCGGAGGTCGCGCCGAGGACCGCTCCGCAGAGGCTTACCTTCGACGAGCTGACGATCGACGGCCCCGCGCGCGAAGTGACGTTGTCGGGTGAGCCCGTGCGGCTGACCGGGAAGGAGTTCGACCTGCTCTTCTTCCTCGCGTCGAACCCGCGTGAGGTGTTTTCCCGCAAGCAATTGATGGACCGTGTGTGGGGCTACGAGGCTGCGCTCGACACCGGAACGGTGACGGTCCACATCCGCCGGCTTCGGTCGAAGATCGAGCCCGACCCGTCGGCCCCACGTCGTCTCGAGACGCTCTGGGGCGTCGGCTACAGGTTCGTCCCGTGATTCATCTCGCGATCGTCGTCGCCCTCTCGACGCTCGCGGTGGGCCTGATTGGTGCGCTGGCGCTGCGGAGGTTGTCAGCGGTCCGCGCCCAGCTTGCTGCCTTCGGGCTGCTTGCCGTTCTCCTGCCGCTCGCGGCCGTCCTCCTGTCGGGCTGGGTGATGTTCCACATGGGCGCCGATGTGAAGATCCTTGCCGTTGCCGCTGCCGCGGCTGCAAGCGCAGTCGCCGTCGCCCTCGTGCTGGCAGCGTCGATCACCCGGCCGCTCGAGCAGCTGAGTGCTTCAGCCGATCGTCTCGCTCAAGGAGACCTGACCGTCCGCGCTCCGACAGGCGGCCCGCGCGAGCTTGCGAGACTCGGAAGCTCGTTCAACGCAATGGCCTCCGAGCTCGAGAGCCTCTTCGACGCCCGCCGCGAGCTCATCGCCGCCGCGAGCCACGACCTTCGGACGCCCGTCGCCTCGATCACGGCCATGCTCGAGGCGATCGAAGACGGGCTCGCCCAGCCGGAGGAGTACCTTGCGCCGCTGCAAGAGCACGCCCGGCGCCTCGCCTCGCTCGTCGACGACCTCTTCGAGCTCGCTCGCATCGATGCGGGTGCGCTCTCACACGAGCTCCAGGTCATCGCCGTGGCCCCGCTCGTCGATTCGTGCGTCCGCGGTGTCGAGGCGGTCGCTCGCGCACGCGGCGTGACGCTGGACCGGCAGCTCGGCGATGCCCCGCTCGTTCGCTGCGCGCCCGACCAGGTCGAGCGGGTCCTCCTGAACCTCCTCACCAACGCCCTCCAGCACACTCCATCGGACGGCGCGATCGCCGTGCGGGTCGCGGCCGCCGACGACCACGTCACCGTCAGCGTCGAGGACACCGGCAGCGGGCTCACCGCCGAGACGGCTCGCCGCATGTTCGACCGGTTCTGGCGCAACGATCCGGCCCGCACGAGCGGCACCGGGCTGGGCCTCGCGATCGCCCGGGGGCTCGTCGAAGCCCAGGGCGGCCGCATCTGGGCGGAAGGAGCCGCAACCGGCGGGGCGCGCGTCTCCTTCACCTTGCCCGTCGCCTAACCGCCCAGCGCGAGACCGGGCAGCCGTCCGGCGTACCAGGTCTCCCAGGGATCGGCCGGGCCGGCAGCGACATAGTCGCGGTCGAGCTGAACAAGCGCGTGCACGAGGTGCGAGCGGATGGGCTTCTCCCCGAGCAGCTCGGGGAGCTCGGACAGCCCGACCAGCCAGTCGGCGTACCAGGATGCCCAGTCGGGGTCGTCGCCGTCGACGATGCGATACACGACGTGATGTGTCTCGGCCGCCTCGTGGAGAAGGGCCGCGATGCGATCGGTGGTTTCCATGGAGCTACCGACACATGCAGGCCGCCCACCGTTACGCAGCCCTCCCCCGGGACGTGGAACTGGTACCTCTCCACGCCGCTCAAGAAGCTCGACCACTCACATTCTCGACTGCGCGACGCTTGACGCCAGAAGGTCTGCTGCCTCCGCCGCCGCAACCTCGTCCTCGCCACCTGGCAGCTCCTCCGCGGGTCCTCCCGTGACCCGGGCAGGTCTGTGTCCGGCCCTGTTCGCGGAACCGCGGAACCTCTGATCAGAGGATTTACGGAAGACGGGCCAGGCCATTCAGGTGGACGCTGTGTTCCGTGATCGGAATCCCGATCCTTCTGGCTGCTTGCGTGATCGGCGGCGTACAGGCGCAGTGCGGGAAGCTTGCCGTCCCCGAGAACACTGCCGTCCCTGCCGGCCGCCAGATCGCGTTGAGCGTCGCGGTGCTCCCGGCGACGGTGAAGTCCGCCCGCCGACCCGATCCGCTCTTCTACATCACCGGCGGCCCGGGCGGCGTCGACCTCGAAGAGTTGCCTGGGATCTCGAATGGGCTCGCAGCAATCAACCGCCACCGGGACATCGTGTTCGTCGACCAGCGCGGGGTTGGTGGCTCGAATCCGCTCCAGTGCACGCTCGCGACCCTCCAGGGCTCGGTCGCGGACCTCGTCGGCCAGTGCCTCGGCCAGATCACGGCGGACGTGACGATGTACCGAACGCCGCAAGCGATGGATGACCTCGACGCGGTGCGGCAGGCACTCGGATATGCCCAGATCGATCTCTACGGCGGCTCCTACGGCGCAACCGCCGCCCAGGTGTACCTGCGGCGCCATCCGGACACGGTTCGAGCCGTCGTGCTCGACGGCGTGACACTGCTCGACATTCCCGTTTTCGAGCGGTGGTCGTCCAGCGCCCAACGGGCGCTGAAGCTGCTCGACAAGCGCTGCAAAGCAGACTCCGCCTGCGCCGATTCCTTCCCGCATTGGTTCGCCCGGTTCCCTGCTCTTCTGGCACGTCTCGCCCGCAAGCCGGTGAACGTCACCAGAGTGACCGTCGATGCCTCCACGACCGCCGAGACGATCGACGAGATGTTGACAACGTCGGAGGGCGCCGCCCGTGTCCCGATCACCCTTGCACGAGCCGAGGCCGGGAGCTTTGCCGCTCTCGCCCACGAGATCATCAACTACTCCAGCTCCAGCACGACCCAAATCGCCGTGATGCCCCTCGCGATCATGTGCACCGAACCATGGGCCAACCGTGCCCCCGACACAGTCGCAGCCAACGCGAAGGGGACCTTCATGGCCTACGCCGACCCACAGACCGCCGCCCAAACCGCCGCGATCTGCGCCGCCTGGCCGCACCCGGACACCACCGGTGAAGACTGGTCGCGCATCAGGTCAGACGTCCCGACGCTCATTCTCCAAGGCGGCGCCGACCCAAAGGATCCGCCCGCAAACGCCGCCGGCGTCACCCAGGCAATGCCCAACGCGAAGGTAATCCTCGCCCCCAGCCAAGGACACGGGATCGCCACCCTCGGCTGCGTGCCCAACCTGATCGACCGCTTCCTCGAACACGACACAGCCGCCGGCCTGGACACGAGCTGCGTCAAGAACACGTACCTGGCGCCGTTCAGGGTCAACTAGTGACGATTAGAGATCCTCGGGCGCGGCGCGGCCGCTGCGCCAGGCCCACTCCGTCAGCTCGAGGAAGCGGTTGGCGCCCTCCTGGATTGTCACGTCGACCTCGCAGAACCCGACGACCGCGTCGGCAAGCGCTTCCGCGCTCGTGCGCGTCGGCTCGGCGAGGACGCGATCCATCAGCTCTCGTAGGTCGGCCGGCTTCTGCGGCGCGCGATCCAACTCGCGCAGGAGCCACTTGTGGAACGGATAGAGCATTCGGTTGCGGGCGAGGATCGCGCGCCCGGCGAAGAGGGTGACCCGCGAGCCGGCGTACGTGGCGAGGTAGCGATCCGAGCGCTTGTCCGCCTCCCCCATGAACCAGACATGGATGAGGAGGTAGGAGAGGAAGGTGCGCAGGCGCTCGTCGTGGCCCTCGTCCGGATATGCGGCCGCGCTCGCAACGAGCCCCGGCAGCTCCGGGTCGTGGCTGAAGACGACCATTGCGTGCTTGAACGCCCACCGCGCCGGCTCGCTTCCCCTCTGTGCGACCTCAGCGACGAAGCCCTTGGAGATGAGCTTCGTGTCGAGATAGCCGCCTTCGTAGTCGGCGAGGTCGGGATCGTAGAGCATGAGCTCCGTCTTGCGGGCAAACGCATCGTCGTGGAGGACGGCCATGACATCGACGTCCGAATCGGGACGCGCGTAGCCGTGCGCAACCGAGCCGCCGACGAGCAACGCGACAACCTCGGGGTCGACAGCGAAGCGTGCGCGAGCGCGCTCGATCAACCGTACGTGCTGCGGCTCGAGCTTGCGCCCACGCAGCCAGTGCTCCGCGTCAGCGGCGGTACTCATACGCGATCCAATTCTGTCCGTCCTCTCCCATCGACACGGTCAAGTAGTCCATCGACCGTAGCGAGGACAGTGGCTCATCGGGACGCTCATGGGAAAAGGCCGCAAACGCGGCCTCTTCCAGTCGGGGCGCCGAGATTCGAACTCGGGACCTCTAGTCCCCCAGACTAGCGCGCTAACCAGGCTGCGCCACGCCCCGCGACGAGGGCAACGCTAGCACTCATGCGGCACGCCTCAGCCGGCCACTGATGCACGAAGCCCGGTCCCGTGGGGGGAGACACGACGAGCGGGGGCCGCGTACCTTTCGGGGGCGCGGCCCCTTATTCCGGTCAGCGGTTGGGGATCTTCAGCTCGCGCCCGGAGTAGAAGCCGGAGCTCTCGTCGGTCACGTACGGCGCCATCGCCTGGCGTCGCTTTGTTTCGACGTCCGACATGCGGTAGCGGTCACGCGACTCGGGCGAGTCCCAGATGGAGATCCCGACCACTTCGGTTCCGTCGGCGGAATAGCACTCGTACGCACGCAACATCCCCGCCGGGAACTCGCCCGGTCGCCATGACCGGCTGAACTCCTCGCGCGCACCTGGCTTCAACTTGCGAGTCGTGATCCAGACGTGGGCCGTATCGAACTCCATCAGAAGCCTCCTCAACTGGCTCATCGCGTCAGTCACGGATCCTATCCCGGCCTGGTCTTCCGCGGATCGAACTGACGCCAGACGTCGATCACAACCAAAGCGGGTTGTGGCCCGTGGTGAGTGGAAGGGAGAGTGTCCACCGACACCACGGGCCGATGAAAGCGACCGCAGGAAGCTCACGCTTTCTCAGCCATGGAACCAGAGCAGCAACGGACTTCGTCTGACCCAAATAGGTCGTCTCGCTCGCTACCGTGCATCGCGATGCCGCTCTCGCGCCGTGTCCAAGCAGCTGCGATCGCCCTGGCCACGCTCGTCTGTGTCTCCGGCGCCGGGGCGGCCGGTTCGAAGCTGCCCGCCGCCCCTGTGCACTGGCCGCGCACGCTGCAGATCGGCGTCGCCGACGATCCGGGTGGTGCGGCCGCGCTGCGCCGCGCTGCGCCGTTCGGCTTTCGCTACCAGTACCTCGCCGGCGGGGCCAACACCGGGTCGGGGTGGTCGATGTGGAACCCACGCGGGACGTTCGCCTCGATGTACGCACAGGACTCGTGGGCGCACGGCGTCATGCCCGTGTTCACCTACTACATGCTCCTGCAGTCGAAGCCCGGCGGCGGCGACGAGGCGCACGCGGATCTGACGAACCTTCGCGACGCAGCGACGATGTCGGCGTACTGGGCCGACGTCAAGCTGCTCTTCTCGCGTATCCGCGGCTCGAAGCCGGTCGTCGTGCACGTCGAGCCGGATCTCTGGGGATACCTCGAGCAGGCAGGCGACGTCGCCCTCGCGTCGTCGTTCGCGGAACAGTGGGTGAAGCTCCGCGACACGGACGCCCCCAACGTGATCCTCGCCTACCACATGAGCGGCTGGGGCACGAAGCACGACATCGTCGACGAAGACCCGCCCGACGCTGCCGTCCGGGCGTACGCAGCACAGTCCGCCTCGTTCTACCGCTCGCTGCACGCGCATTTCGACCTCTCCTTCGAAGATTTCTCCGACCGCGATGCAGGCTTCTACGCGAAGCAGAGCGGCAACCCGCGCACGTGGTTCACACCTGCCGACTTTCGCCGCCACCTCCTCTACGCCCAGACGTTCGTGCGCCTCGCCGGCGTACGGATGGTCGCCTGGCAGATCCCGCTCGGCAACACCGTCATGCGATCGATGAACAACACTTGGGACCACTTCCAGGACAACCGCGTCCAGTGGATCCTCGGCTCTAGGGCGCACCTGCGCGCGTACGCGGCCGCCGGCTTCATCGGCTTCATGTTCGGTCGCGGCGCCGACGGCGCGACCTGCGCGTGCGATGCCGCCAAGGACGGCGTGACGAATCCTGCGCCCATCAACGGGAACACGCGCATTGCGACGAGCGCGGACGACGACGGCGGGCTCTTCAAATCGCTGGCCCGCTCGTACTACGCGCAGCACGCGTTGGCGCTCCCGCGCTGAGGTGTGGACAGTTCTGCTGCTTCCAGGGCTCTCCTTGCGTAGAGTCGACAGTCCACCAACCCACGAGAGGCGGCTCCTCAGTGACCATCGGCATCCGCATCAAGCTCCCGGGTGTGTCCCAGGAGCAGTACGACTCTGCGCACGACCACATCAATCCCGATCGCACCTCGCCCAAGGGCCTCGTGTTCCACGCCTCCGGCCCGATCGACGGCGGTTGGGGCATCATCGATTTCTGGGAGTCCCGAGCCGACTTCGACGCGTTTTCAGGCCGGATCCAGGAGGGCGTCGAGGCGGCGGGCGTCGCGATGCAGGGGCCGCCCGACATCAAGGAGTTCCCTGTTCACGAGACCGTCCAGGGGTAGAGCCGGGTACCGGGCAGGGCCTCGAGCGCGAGGTCCTGCCTAGAGGGAACCGCGGCGCCGCCGTTCCAGCTCGACCAGTGCAGCTTGTCCGCTCCGCACGGGAGCGCGATCGACCGTTCAGCCGACGCAGAAGAGCGTGATGGCCGACAGCAGCGCAAGCGAATGCCGAAGCCGTCGGGCGACGCGAAAGATCATGGAGAAGCAGATTCGCGAGCAGCCACGGGCGTTACATCCCTATCATGCTTTTCGTGAGCTCTCTCCCCGAGATCGAACCGCATTTCGGCGCCGACGGGCACCCCTTCGAGGAATGCGAGCACATCGTCCACGACCACGACCCCGATACCGCACTGTGCGGCGTCGATCAGACGAACGTGCCGTGGAACCAGGGCTTCCCTCCCTGCCAGGCCTGTGTGGCCGTCGCGCAGGGACGAATGTCCTAGACAGGTCTCCCCTCGCGACCGGGAGAAGGCTCGGTGGGGCCCCTAACCCCCCAGTGGTCGCTTGCCGGGACCCCACCGCACCTATGCCATAAGACGCGCTCCGGGCGGGCGGGTTAGCCGCTGAGTCGTTTGTAAAGACGGTCGACGAGATCCGGCATGGCCTCGAGCTTCTCGGTGATCACCCGGACCCGGTACTCCCGAAAGTGCTCGGCCTCCACGTCCAGCGCTTTCGCGAGCACCTCGACGACGTCGTTCGAGGGCACCGGACGATTGCCGTGCACGAGGTGGTTCAGATACCCCGCGGAGAGCCCCGTCTTCGCGGCCAGCGCCCGGTAGGTGACGCCCGTCTCGTTCATCAGCCGCTCCACGGCCGGACCGAACTGCTCGGATGCGTAGCGGCGCCGCTTCGCCATCTAGCTCAGCGTGCCCAGGTCGGCCACATTCACACGTCGCTCGGCACCCGTCGAGCGGTCGCGGACGTCGACGGCGCCGTCGTCCAGGCTCTTCTTGCCGGCGGTGATGCGGATCGGGATGCCGATCAGGTCCGCGTCCGCGAACTTCTCGCCCGGCCGTTGGTCGCGGTCGTCAAGCAGCACATCCTTGCCGGCGGCCGACAGTGCCTCGGCCGCCTGCAGCCCGATCTCCTCTGCACCGCTCAGCACGACCACGTGGACATCGTAGGGGGCGACGCTCGCCGGCCAGATGATCCCGTGCTCATCGTGGGACTGCTCGACGAGGGCGGCGAGCACCCGAGCCAGACCGATGCCGTAGCTCCCCATGATCACGGGCCGCTCCTGGCCTTCCTCGTCCAGGAAGGCCGCGCCGAGCGGCTCGGAATACCGCGTGCCGAGCTTGAAGATATGGCCGACCTCGATCGCGGTCTCGAAGAGGAGGCGACCGCCGCAGTTCGGGCAGGTGTCGCCGTCGGCCGACTCGCGCAGGTCGGCGAAGCGGGCCTCGAAGTCGCGACCCGCCTCCACTCCGCGGAGATGCCAACCGTCCCGGTTCGCACCGGCCACGAACTGCCCGCCGCGCAGCGACTCGTCGGCGACGACCTCGCCCTTGAAGCCGACCGGGCCGAGCGAACCGCCGCTTGCACCGAACGCCGCGCGGATCTCGTCGTCCGTCGCCGGACGCGACTGGCGGCCGAGCGCTGCGTCGAGCTTCGCCGGCTCGATCCGATCGTCGCCCCGGATCAGGGCGAGCACGACGGTGCCTCCGTCCACCGTCACCGGCATCGCCTTTGAGGTAGCAGCGACATCGATCGAGAGGAACTCGGCCAGTGCCTCGCACGTCTTGACGCCGGGCGTCTCGACCTCCGACGGCGCAGGCGTCGTCTCGGGGAACACCGGGACGCGCGGGACGCCGCGCGCGACCTCGATGTCTGCGGCAAAGTCGCCGTTCTCGCATGTTACGAGCGTGTTCTCGCCCGCACCCGCCGGTGCGAGGAAGTCGACCGACTCGCTGCCGCCCATCATTCCGGACTCCGCCTCGACGTCGTACACCTTGAGCCCGCACCGTTCGAAGATGCGCTTGTACGCGCCTCGCTGCAGCTCGAAGTTCTCGGCCAGACCGGCATCGTTCCGGTCGAACGAGTAGGCGTCCTTCATGATGAACTCGCGCAGACGGATGAGGCCCGCGCGCGGGCGCGGCTCGTCGCGCTCCTTGATCGAGATGTGGTAGAGCATCTGCGGCAGCTGGCGATAGCTCTGCAGCTCGCGCGCATGGAACGTCACCGTCTCCTCGTGCGTCATCGGCAGGACGTAGTCGGCGCCCTTGCGGTCCTTGAGGCGAAAGATCTCCTGGATGAAGTCTCGGCCGGTCTGCTGCCAGAGCTCGAACGGGGTCAGCACCGGCATCAACATCTCCTGGCAGCCGATCGCGTCCATCTCCTCGCGGATGATCTGCTCGATCTTGCGGTGCACCTTCCAGCCGAGCGGCAAGAAGGTCCACACGCCCCCGGTCACCTGGCGCGCGAACGCTCCTCGGACGAGGAGCTTGTGGTTGACGGCCTCCGCGTCGGCGGGAGCATCGCGGAGCGTCGGGAGAAAAAGGTGTGAGGCGCGGGCGATCATCTGTTGCCGACCCAGGCTACCGACTCGAGTTTCAGGCCGTGTCTCCTTCGGTGAGGCGCCGGGGTCAGACCCCAGACGTGTCTCGATCAGGCGTGTCCTCGTGCGAATCGACGCATGAATCCGACCGCTCGAAGCGTCACGGGCTCCGGTCGCCGACCGGGCACGACCCGGCGACTGTCTCCCGCGGCCACGGTTCGGGGTCAGACCCCAGACGTGTCTCGGTGAGACACGTCTGGCAGGTCACTCGAGCGGGATCGCCGACGCCTCCGCCATCGCGAGCGCTGCCGGCTTCGCCATCTTCAGCCGTTTCGGCCGGAACATCCCCTCGCCGATCCACTTGTCGATCTCGTGGAAGAGCTCGTCGAGGAGAATGTCGCTCGACACCTTCTTGAGCACACGGCCGTGCGCGTACACGAAGCCGACGTCGCGGCCGCCGGCAATGCCGAAGTCGGCGTCTCCCGCCTCCCCCGGCCCGTTCACCGCGCAGCCGAGCACCGCCACCTCGAACGCCTGCGGATAGGTGCGCAGCCGCTCCTCGACGCGCTCGGCGAGCTGCTGCACCCCGACGTTGTCCCGTCCGCAGCTCGGGCAGGCGATCATCACCGGGCCGCGCTCGCGCAGATTGAGTGCCTTGAGGATCTCGTAGGCGGTCTTCACCTCCTCGACCGGGTCGGCCGTCAGCGAGACGCGAATCGTGTCGCCGATCCCGTCCGCCAGCAGGGCGCCCATGCCGACGGCGCTCTTGATCGCGCCGGAGAACGGCGTGCCCGCCTCGGTGACGCCGAGGTGCAGCGGGTACGGCACCTTCTCGGCGAGCAGCCGGTACGCACGGATCATCGTGGGGACGTGACTCGACTTGACCGAGATCTTGAAGTCGCGATAGTCGAGGCTCTCGAGCAGGCGAACCTCCTCCAGAGCGGCCTCGACGAGCGCCTCGGCCTGATCCTGCTGGGCGAGGCCCTCGAGGTGCTTGGGGAGCGAGCCCGAGTTGGCGCCGATGCGCATCGGGGTTCCTGCTGCCTTCGCTGCCCGGACAACCGCTTCGACTTTGTCCGGTCCCCCGATGTTCCCCGGGTTGATCCTGACCGCCGCGACCCCAGCCTCGATCGCGCGCAGCGCGAGCGAGGCATTGAAATGGATGTCGGCGATCACCGGGATCGGAGAGAAGCGGACGATCTTCGGCAGCGCATCTGCGTCCTCGCCCTTCGGCACCGCGACGCGGACGATCTCGCAGCCGGCGCTCGCCAGGGCGGCGATCTGCGCGGTCGTCGCCTCGACGTCGTGCGTCTTCGTCAGGGTCATCGACTGCACGACCGGAGGCGCGCCGCCCCCGATCTTGACGCCGCCGACCGTTACCGAGCGCTCGCTGGCCACGGCGCCAGGTTACCCGCCTACCCGCCCCCGCCGAACAGGTCGTTCCGCAGCCCGAAGTACATGAGCACGGCGAAGAGCGACAGCCCGATCACGCTGTAGCGCATGTAAACCGCCTGGGCGAACGTGCGCCCACGAACCTTCTCGACCAGCGCCATCACGATGTGCCCGCCGTCGAGCGGGAGGACCGGGAGCAGGTTCAGCAGGCCGAGGGCGAGGCTGACGAGACCGAGCACGAACAGGAAGTCGCGAAGCCCCTGGCGCCATGCCTGTGCGGACACGCGGACGATGCCCACGGAGCTCGAGACCTGGTTCGTGTCACGGCCCGTGGCCAGGTGGCCGAGGCCGCGCACCGTCTCGGAGGTGATCGACCAGGTGAGCCTCACCGAGTCGGCGGCCGCTGCGGGCACCGACTCGCCGGGACCGGTGCGCGACTCGATCGCGATCCCGATCCGATACGCGCCCTGCGACAGCTTCGCGCGCACAGGGCCCACGACCACCCGTCTGCCGTTCCGGAGGACGAGCAGGCGGAACGGCCGGCCGCCGGTCGCGCGGATGCGCGCAGGAATCTCCTTCGGAGTCACAGCCACCCCGGCGACGCGCAGCACGTGATCTCCCGCCCGCAGCCCCGAGGACGCCGCCGGCGTACCCGTGACGACGCGGCCGATCACGTTCGTGTCACGCGTCGAGGCGACCATGAACAGCACGGCGAACAACACGAAGGCGAAGAGCAGGTTGACGGCCGGGCCGGCGGCGATCGCGACGAGACGCCGCCAGGTCGCCTGGCGCCAGTACGCATCCGGCGCCAGCGACCACTCCAGCTCCTGCCAGATGCGCGAGGTTCCGATCTGCGGCTGGAGCTCGGCGAGCGCCGCCCGGGCTGCATCGTCGTCGCCGTTCTCGATCGCCACATCGAGCCGAGCCAGCTCCGGACGGAGACGCTCGCGCGCGGCGGGCTGCAAGCTCGCCGCCAGGTCGCCCGGCGACGGCCGGTTCATCCCCGGGATCTTCACGTAGCCGCCGAGCGGGATCGAGCCGATTCCGTACTCGACTCCGTTGCGCATCCTCTTGGCGATCGGCGGCCCGAAGCCGAGATAGAACTTCCGTGGCGTCATCCCCACGGCACGCGCGGCGAAGAAGTGCCCCGCCTCGTGGATCATCACGAGCACCGCGAGCCCGAAGATCGCTGCGACTAGGCCCATGTCCGCTCCTGCGCCGCCGCCAGCGAACGCGCGACGCGGTCGGCCTCGCGCAGCTCGTCGAGATCGCGGGCCGGCGAGCCGTCCGCGTGCTCGAGCGCGTGCTCGACAAGCGACGCGATCTCGAGAAACCCGATCCGTCCGTCGATGAACGCAGCGACCGCGACCTCGTTCGCGGCGTTGTAGGCGCACGGATAGGTGCCCCCCAGCCTGCCCGCCTCTCGCGCGAGTGTGAGCATGGGGAACGTTTCGACATCCGGTTCGAAGAACTCGAGGGGACCTGCCGTCAGGTCGAGCGCCGGGACCGGTGTACCGGGACGCTCGGGGTAGGTCAGCGCGAACGAGATCGGCACGCGCATGTCCGGATAGCCGAGATGGGCGATCGAGGCGCCGTCCCGGAACCGGACGAGGCCGTGCACGATCGACGTCGGATGCACGACGACCTCGATGCGGTCGTACGGCATCCCGAACAGGAAGTGCGCCTCGATCACCTCGAGGCCCTTGTTCGCGAGAGTTGCAGAATCGATCGTGATCTTCGCGCCCATCGTCCACGTGGGGTGCGCGAGCGCCTGCTCGGGTGTGACGTCGGCGAGCTCGTCGCGGGTGCGGCCCCGGAACGGCCCGCCGCTCGCCGTGAGAACGACGCTCTCCGGGGCACCGAGTTGCGCACACTGGAAGAGCGCAGAGTGCTCGCTGTCGACCGGGATCAGCAGCCCCCCGCCCCGCTCGCGGGCGCCGAGGGCGAGCTCGCCGGCCGCAACGAGGCTCTCCTTGTTCGCGAGCGCGAGCGTCACGCCGTGCTCGAGAGCCCACATCGTGCCCGGCAGTCCGGCGAAGCCGAGGGTTGCGTTCAGGACGACGTCGGGCTCTGCCCGCTCGAGCAGCGAGGTCGGGTCACCACCCACCTGGGTCAGCGGCGCGATGTCGTCGATCGGCCGCGTACCGGAGGTTGCGGCCACGAGGTCGAGTTCAGGGCTCGCCTCGATCACCTCGAGCGCCTGGCGGCCGATCGAGCCGGTCGCGCCGAGCAGGGCGACGCGCGTCATCCCGACAGTGTGCCGACCGCGGCCGGTGCCCGGTACCTAACCGGTGAAGGCCAGGATCGCGAAGTACGCGGCCGGGGCGGCGAACAGGACGGCGTCGATGCGGTCGAGCATCCCTCCGTGGCCGCCGAGGAGCGTGCCGGTGTCCTTGACATCCATGTCCCGCTTGAGCAGCGACTCGAACAGGTCTCCGAGCGGTGCCGCGACCGCGAGCACGACGCCGAGGATGATCGACTGCCCGATCGTCAGGAAGTCCTGCTTGTAGAGCGCGACGAACGCGACGAAGATCGTCGCGGCCGTCCCGAACACGAACCCCTCCCACGTCTTGCCCGGCGAGGTGCGCGGCGCCATCTTGTGCCGTCCGACGAGCCGCCCGCCGAAGTACGCCAGCGAGTCGCCCGCCCAGACGGCGACGAGCACCGTGACGACGGCGAGCCGTCCATGGTCCGGGATCTCGCGCAGGAGGATCAGGAAGCCGAGGCCGCCGCCGATCCACATCGCACCCATGACCGTGCCGCTGATCGCAATCGTCGCTGCCTGACGTGCCTCGGAGACGGCCTTCAGGACGAACGCCAGCACGAAGGTCGAGAGCACTCCGCCGATCATCCAGTCCAGCCCCGAGATCTCGGCACCGACGAGCGCCAGCGCGGCGCCGATGTACCCGGCGGGTGAGAGCGGCGCGAGCGGTCGGGCGAGCAGCCAGAACTCGTGCAGCGCGACCGCCGCGCCGAACGCGACGAGCGCGAACAGCCACCAGCCGCCGAGATATACCGCGCCGAGCACGACGGGCAGGAGCGCGAGCGCGACGACGATGCGTGAGACGGCGTTGCTCATCTGCCGCCGAATCTTCGACGGCGCGACGCGTAGTCCGCCAGCGCCGAGCGCAGATCGCGCTCGTCGAAGTCCGGCCAGAGCTTGTCGACGAAAACGAGCTCCGAGTAGGCAACCTGCCAGAGCAGGAAGTTCGAGATGCGCAGCTCCCCGCTCGTGCGGATCAGCAGATCGGGATCCGGGAGCTCGGGCGCGTACAGGTTCGCCGCGAAGACGTTCTCGTCGATCTCGTTCGCGTCGACGCCGCTCTCGACGATTCGCCGCGTCGCCTCGACGAGCTCGGCGCGACCGCCGTAGTCGAACGCGACCCAGAGGTTGATGCGGGTGTTCAGCTCGGTGCGGTCCTCCATCGCCGCCATGCGCTGTCGCAGCGTCACCGGCGCGCGGTCGCGCCTGCCGATGAAGCGCACCCGCACACCCTGCTCGGCGAGATCGGGCAGCTCGCGCTCGATCGTCTCGGCGAAGATCTCCATGAGCGCGTCCACCTCGTCGGGCGGGCGCGACCAGTTCTCCGTCGAGAACGCGAAAACGGACAGGTCGTGGACGCCCACGTCGATCGCCGCCTCGACGATGCGGCGCACCGTGCGTGCACCGGCGCGATGGCCGGCCGCGGTCGGCAGGCCGCGCCGCTTCGCCCAGCGGCCGTTGCCGTCGAGGATGATCGCGACGGACGAGGCGACCTCCGGCAGGTCGCGATCCGGCAACGGCCGGATGCGGGCGAGTGTCTTGATGCGAGAGAGAAGCCGCATGGAGGTCCTCAGACCTCCATGATCTCGGCCTCTTTGCGCTTCAGCAACTCGTCGATCCTCGTGGTGTGCTCGTCGGTGAGCTTCTGCACGCGACTCTCCGCCGCGCGTTCCTCGTCGTCGCCGACGTCGCCGTTCTTGACGAGCTCCTCGAGATGCTTGATCGCGTCACGGCGCACGTTGCGCACGGCGACGCGTCCCTCCTCCGCCATCTGCTTGACGAGCTTGACGAGCTCCTTGCGCCGTTCCTCGGTCAGCTGCGGGATCGGCAGGCGGATCAGCTTGCCGTCGTTGGACGGCGTCAGTCCTAGGTCCGACTCGAGGATCGTCTTCTCGATCTGCTTGATCGAGGTCGGATCGAACGGCTGGATCGTCAGCATCCTCGGTTCGGGTGCATTGATCGTTGCCAGGTTCTTGAGCGGGGTCGGTGTGCCGTAGTAGTCGATCGTGATCCGATCGAGCAGCGCGGGAGCCGCGCGCCCGGTTCGCACCGAGTTGAAATGCTCGTGCGTCGCCTCGACCGACTTGTCCATTCTTCCTTGTGCGTCGCCGACGAAGTTCTCGATCACCGTGCGTCTCCTTCGGGTGTAGAGATGATCGTGCCCACACGCTCCCCCTCCACCACTCGGCCGATGGTGCCCGGCGCAAGCTCGAAGACGTGGATCGGAAGTCGATTGTCCATGCAGAGAGAAAGGGCTGTCGTGTCCATCACTTTCAATCCTCGCTCGATCGCCTGCAAGTGGGTGAGCTCGGGGATCAGCGAGGCCTGCGGGTTTTCACGCGGATCACCGTCGAGAACGCCCTCCACCCCGTGCTTCGCCATGAGAATCGCCTGCGCCCCGATCTCCAGCGCCCTGAGCGCGGCGGCGGTGTCGGTCGTGAAGTACGGGTTGCCGGTGCCGGCGGCGAAGATGACGACGCGCCCCTTCTCGAGATGGCGCACCGCGCGCCGGCGAATGTACGGCTCGGCGACCTCCCGCACGTCGATCGCGGACAGCACGCGGGTGTCCGCTCCGTTTCGCTCCAGCGCCTCCTGCACGGCGAGCGCGTTCAGGACGGTGGCGAGCATGCCCATGTAGTCGCCCGTGGCCCGGTCGATTCCCTGCGCCGCCGCCGACATCCCGCGATAGATGTTGCCGCCCCCGATCACCAGCGCGATCTCGAGGCCTCCGGAGCGCACACGAACGAGCTCGCAGGCAAGGTCGTCGACGGTGCGGGCATCGAGGCCGAACTCGCCGGACCCCATCAGGGCCTCACCGGAGAGCTTCAGCAGGACGCGCTTGAACGGCACGTCAGGAAACGGCGTACCAGGCGTAGTCGAGGAGCTCGATGCCGTGCTCGGCCAGATACTGCGCGACCGTGCCGGTTGCCTCGTCGGCCCGGTACCACGTCTGCTCGGTCAGCACGGACTCACCGAAGAACCGCTTGTTGAGCTGCCCGTCGACGATCTTCTCGCGGACGTTCTCCGGCTTCGAGAGCACCTCGTCGGACTTGGAGAGGATCTCGCGCTCGGCATCGACGAGCGCCTGCGGGATCTCGCCCCGCTCTCCGTACGTCGGGCGCGCGAACGTCAGGTGCAGCGCGAGGCTGCGGGCCGCTGCGGGGTCGCCGCCCTTCGTGCGGACGAGCGCGCCGACCTTGTTCGCGGGCGAGTGCACGTAGAACGTCAAGTCCTCGCCCGCCCCAGCCTCCATCCGCTTTGCGCCTGCGACCTGGATGTTCTCGCCGAGCTTCGCGGCGAGCGCAACGCGCTCGTCCTCGAGCGACGCCGGATCGCCGCCGTCGAACACGGTGCGCAGGACCTTCTCCGCATACGCGAGGAAATCGTCGTTGTTCGAGACCGGCTCGGTCTCACAGCCGAGCGCAGCGATCGCACCGACGTTGTCGCGCACCATCACGCCGACCTTGCCTTCGCTCGTTGCGCGATCCGCACGCTTCGCGGCGGAAGCCATGCCCTTCTCACGCAGCAACTTGACCGCGTCGTCGAAGTCGCCGTCGGTCTCCTGCAGCGCGCGCTTGCACTCCATCATCCCGGCGCTCGTCGCGTCGCGCAGCTCCTTCACCATGGCGGCGGTGATCTCGGTCATTCGGCGGACTCCTCGGTCGTCGTCTCGGCCTCGGCGGCTACCGGTGCCTCGGCTGCCGGTGCCTCGGCTGCGGGAGGCTCGGGAGCCGCAGGTGCCTCGGCTGCAGGCTCGGGCTCGGCTGCGGGCTCGGCCTCCGACTTGCCGTTCCTCGCGCCCTGCAGCTCGGCGGGGGTCACCTTGCGCTTGCCGGCCTCGATCCCGTCGGCGAGGGCCTTGATCACGAGATGGCAGGAGCGAATCGCGTCGTCGTTGCCGGGGATCACGTAGTCGGCCTCGTCGGGATCGCAGTTCGTGTCCACGAGAGCGATCACGGGCAAATTCAGGCGCTTCGCCTCCCGCACCGCAAGCTGCTCCTTGCGCAGGTCGACGATGAAGATCGCGTCGGGCTGGCGGCGCATGTCGGCAACCCCGCCGAGGTTCGCCTCGAGCTTCTCGAGCTCCGCCTCCATGGAGATGCGCTCCTTGGCCGGCAGCAGGTCGAGCTGAGCCTCGGTCTTCAGCGCACGCAGCTCGTGCAGGCGCTGGATCCGGTCGGAGATCGTGCGCCAGTTGGTCAGCAGCCCGCCCAGCCAGCGGTTGTTGACGTACGGCATGCCCACGCGGCGCGCCTCGTCGCGCACCGCGTCCTGCGCCTGCTTCTTCGTCCCGACGAAGAGCACCGAGCCGTTCCGCTCGGCAATCGCCTTCGCGAAGTTGTACGCCTCGTCCAGCAGCTCCTGCGTCTGGGTGAGGTCGATGATGTAGATCCCACCGCGCTCGGTGAAGATGAAGCGCTTCATCTTCGGGTTCCAGCGGCGCGTCTGGTGGCCGAAATGAACGCCGGCCTCCAGCAATTCCTTCATGGAAACGACGGGCATGGGAGCCCCTTTCTGCGGTTTGAGTTGCATTGCTCCGGCGAGGCCGAGGTGGAAGCCGGATGAGCTCCGGCCACCGTCCACCGAGGGGTTCCCGCCGGTCGAGGGAACAAGGACGACGGCAGTGTAGCCGCCGTGAGCTCAGGCGAACCGGCCGAGGTAGACGGCCAGGTCGGGCGGGAGCTCCGACGTGGTCTCGATCCGCTCGCCCGACAGCGGATGCGGAAAGGCGAGCTCCGAGGCGTGCAGGAACTGGCGGCCGAGCTCGGGCTCGGGGATGCCGTAGGCCGGATCGCCGACGACGGGCAGGTCGATCGCCGCGAGGTGGACGCGGATCTGGTGCATCCGCCCGGTCTCGAGCGTGACCCGCAGGAGCGCATGCTCCGGCCAGAGCTCGATCACCTCGAAATGCGTGAGCGCGTCGCGCGCCGAGTCGCTGTCCAGCGAGACGCGCGTCGCGTCGCCCCGGTCGCGGCCGATCGGCGCCTCGATCCGCCCGGTGCGAGAGCGCGGCCGCCCCTTGACGAGAGCCGTGTAGGTCCGCTCGAGCGCGTGCTCGCGCACGAGCTCGGTCAGGAGCTCGTACGCCTCCTGGGAGCGCGCGACGACCATCAAGCCCGAGGTGTCGCGGTCGAGACGGTGGACGATCCCGGGCCTGCCCGGCTCTCCCCCCGCGATCTTCCCCGCGAGTGCGTCGACCAGCGTTCCGCTCGCGTGCCCGGCTCCCGGATGCACGACGAGCCCCGCCGGTTTGTCGATCACCAGCAGCTGGTCGTCCTCCCACACGATCGCCGGCTCCGCCGGTGGCGCGACGATCGGGGCCGGAAGCGGTACGGCGATCTCGACCTCCTCCCCGCCCTCGAGCCGGAAGCTCTTGGCCCGTGCGATCCCGTCGACGAGCGCGCCCGCCTCGACCGCGCGCTCGGCTGCGGCGCGCGACCCGAGCTGCGTCGCGAGGAAGCGGTCGAGCCGCTCACCGGCTGCGCTGCCGGGGACTCGAACCCCGCTCAACGGGCGGCGACGTCGAGCGTCCGCCGCGGCGGCTTCGGCTTGCGATCGGCGACGATCAGCGCGCCGAGCAGGATCGCAACGCCGACGACGATGAAGCTGTCTGCCAGGTTGAACGCGGGCCACCACTTGACGTCGATGAAGTCCGTGACGTGGTGCAGCCGGATCCGGTCGACCAGGTTGGAGACGCTGCCGCCGATCAGGAGGCCGAGGGCCGCCGGGAGCACCGGGTGCCGCGCTCCCGAGCGTGCGAAGAACACGAGCATCCAGATCACCGCGCCCGCGGTCACGGCCGTCACCATCACCGTCGCGCTGGAGAAGAGCCCGAACGCGATCCCGGAGTTCTGCACATGGTGGATCGACAGCGGCCCGATCACGTGCTCCGATTCGTCGAGACTCAGCGTGCTCGTGACGACGTGCTTCGTGACCTGGTCGGCGATCACCGCCGCGAGCGCGACCGCCCCGAGGCCGGCCCACTGCCAGGCGCCGGCGCCGAGCGAACGCTCCGCGACCGAAACGGGCTCGAGCCCGTTCGTCGCCGATCCGACCCTGACTTCGTTCAACGAAGCCGGCGCTGGTCGTCGATGCAGAGGCGCGCCCACGGGATCGCGGAGAGGCGCTCCGCGCCGATCGGCTCGCCGCAGGCCTCGCACACGCCGTAGCTGCCCTCCTCGATGCGCAGCAACGCCGCGTCGATCTCCTCGAGGGTGTTCTGGGCGCCTTCCTCGAGGCCCTCGTCGAGCTCACGGTCGTACGTGGCGGTCGCCATGTCGGCGAGGTGGTTGTCGTCCCCGCGGCCCGCGATCTCCCCGAGCTCCTCCTCGATGCTGCCGGCGTTCTCCTTCTCCAGGAAGGTGACCGCGTCGCGCAGCCGGGCCTGTTCGGCCTCGAGAAGCTTCTTGTACTCGCTCGTGTCCGTGCTCGTCATTTCGAGTCCTTTCCCGCGCCGCTCGCCTTCAGGAGACGCCGCTCGATCTCGTCTTGGCCGATTCCCGCCAGCGCGATCGTCTTGTCCCGTGACGCGTGCCCGGAAACGATCTCGACGTCTGTCGCGCGAAGCGCCAGCGTGTCCGCGAGCAGCCGAACGACGGCCGCGTTCGCCTTTCCGTCCTCGGGAGCCTGCGTGACGCGCACCTTCCACGCCGCCCCGTACCGCCCGACGATCCCCGGCGACGAGGCGCCCGGGGAAACGCGCAACTGAAGGCGAGAGCTCACAGGGAGAGCGTAGCTCCAACGCGAGCCCTTACCCCCAGGAGAAGTTCCGGCCCGGGCTCGGGCTGTCGTCGTCTTCCGGTCCTCCTGTCACGGACTGAACGGGCGGCAGCTTCGGCACGTCGTCCCCGGGCGGCTCGTCGGCCTCGACCGCCTGCTGAGCGACGTCCGGGTGGATGGCCGCCTGGAACTCCCGCGTGTCCTCCCGCCTGGGCCACTCCTCCTCGTCCTCGCCGGCCGCCGGTGCGGGCAGGTCGTGCTTGCCCTCCTCGACCAGCCCAAGCGCGGCGCGGAGCAGGGTCTCGATCCGGCGCACCTCGGCGAACAACCGGTCGCGCTCGCCTTGAGCCCCGCGCGTGACCGAGCGCGCCTCGACGTGCGCCTCTGCGACGATCAGCTCGGCCTCCCGCTTTGCCTGGTCTCTCGCGTCGGCTGCCGCGCGCTCGGCCGAGACGAGCGTCGCCGCGAGCAGCGACTCGCGCTCCTTGACGTCGGCGAGGATCTTCCCGAGGTCCTCGACCTTGTCGGCCAGCTCGCCGCGCTCGCTCCAGACCTCCTCGAAGCTGTCGGCGATGTCCTCCAGCAGCTTGTCGATGTCGTGCCGCTTGTAGCCGAACAGGCTGCGACCGACGCGTATGTGTCTCAGTTCAACCGGTGTGTACCGCATTCAGTGCTCCTCTCAGTGCAGACGGCCGAGGACGTTGATCAGGATCTGCTCGGCTGCGATCAGGGCAAACACGGCGACCATCGGCGAGAAATCGAACGTCCCGACCCGGAATGGCAGAATTCGCCGCCAGAGCCTGAGATAGGGCTCGCACGCGTCGTAGAGGAAGCGCTGTACCGGTCGTAACGAGTAGGGCAGCTGCACCCAGGACGTGAGGATGTACGCGAGGATCGCCAGGATGTAAACGTCGAAGAAGACGTTCACGAACAACTCGACTTCGCTGACTGCGTCGAGCAGCATGGCGCACCCTTCGGGGCCGAACAGGCGTTTCCTACGCTGAGGCGCGCTCGAACGCCGCGCGCTCGTCGTCCCGAAGCGGACGGGACTTGCCCGTCTCCTCGTCGCGTGCCACGAGCACCGCTTCCGCCTCCGCTGCGACCTCCCCGGCCCGGGTTGCCAGCACCTCCCGCGTGCGGATGCTCGACGTTCCGATCCGGCCGAGCGTGCAGCGCGCCAGGACGAGGTCGTCCTCGAGCCGGAGCTCGCGGCGGTAGTCGATCTCGATGCGCGCCACGACGTAGCTCCACACCCGGCTCGGGTCGCCCAGGGTCAGCCCGAGCCACTCGTCCCGCGCCTCCTCGAGATAGGTGAGGAAGACGACGTGGTTGACGTGGCCGTAGACGTCGAGATCGCGCCAGCGGATCTCGATCTCCTTCTCGTGCTCCACCTCAGCCCCGCTCGAAGTCGTCGACGGCCTCGCGCGCAGCCGTCGTCTGCGCGAGCAGGCCGTAGGCGAGCCGCTCGACCAGGAGCGCCGCTGCGCGCGAGGACTCGGGCGCAGCGTCGATCGCCTGCTTCGCGACGCTGACGGCGAGCCGCGGCAGGGCAGCGATCGAGCGGGCGAGCTCGAGCGCGCGCGCGAGGGAGCCGTCGGCCGCGACGACCTCCGTCACGAGGCCTGCGGCGAGCGCCTCGGCGGCGTCCAGCCGGCCCCCGAGGAGGATCAGCTGCTTCGCGCGCGCGGGCCCGAGCAGCCGCGCCGTGCGGACCGTGCCGCCCGAGCTGGGCAGGATCCCGATCGAGACCTCCGGGAACCCGAACACCGCAGTTTCGTCGGCGATGCGGAGATCGGTGGCCAGTGCGAGCTCGAGCCCGCCTCCGAGGCAGTAGCCGTGGATCGCGCTGATCGTCGGCTGCTGCAGCGCCGCGACGCGTTCGTAGACCCCGCCGCTCTCGCGGTAGTAGCGCGCGATCGCCTCGGGGTCGCGGTCCGCGAACTCCGAGATGTCCGCGCCGGCCGAGAATGCGCGCCCGCTGCCGGTGAAGACGACGCAGGCGCTCTCCCGCACATCAGGCCGGTCCAGCGCGTCGCCGAGCGCCTGCTCGAGCGCCGTCGACAATGCGTTCAGCTTCTCCGGCCGGCACAGGCGGAGGATGCACACCTCATTCTCGAGACGTGTCTCGACGAGCGGCTCGCTCACCGCAGGAGGCCCTTGATCTCCTTCGCAGCCGCGAGCGTCTGCCGGCCGATCTCCGGAAGGCGCTCGCGGGGCAGCCGGTGCTCGGTGCCCCAGACGCTCACCACCGCGACGGGCCTGCCCTGCTCGGACAGCACCGGCGCCGACGCGCCGAACAGCGACTCTTCGAGCTCGCCCACACAGACCGCCCACCCGTCGCGCCGCACATCGTCGAGCTCCGCCCCGAGCCGGCGCCGGTCCGTGATCGTCGTCTCCGTGTAGCGGTCGAGGCGCTCGGGCAGGGCGGCGCGGCGCTCGTCCGGCGACAGGAACGCGAGGTACGCCTTCCCGGTCGAGGTCGCGTGCAGCGGCACGGGGCGGCCGAACCAGTTGGGAGCCATGATCTGCGGCGGGTCGACCTGGTCGACGTAGACGAGGTTGAACCGCTTGGCCACTGCGAGATTCGTCGCCTCGGCCGTGTCACGTGCCAGCTGCTCCAGGACCGGCCGGGCGCGGCGGACGAGCGGATCGATGTCGGCACCGGCGGCGATGCGCAGGAATGCATAGCCGAGGCTGTAGCGCTGGCTCACGGGATCACGCTCGATCAGGCCGTGCGCATCGAGCGTCGCCAGCAGGCGCCACGCGGTGCTGCGGTTGAGCATGCACGTCTCGGCCAGCTCGACCACGGTCGGCGGACGGCTCGCGTCGGCGATCGCCTTGAGAAGCGCGGCCGCCCGGTCGACCGACTGGATCGTGCGCGAGCGCCCGGCCGGAACGGCGAGCTCGGAGACTGGCGGGTTCATGATCCGCGTCATCGTCGCATAGTGTGAACCGTCAACGATGCGCTCCGCCACCGAGGTGGATCACGACCACTCCGGCGACCACCAGCCCGATGCCGGCCAGGGTCGCCGTCGAGAGGCGCTCCTGATAGACGAGCCACCCGATCAGGGCGATCGCAAGCGTGCCGACGCCCGACCAGATCGCGTAGGTCGTGCCGAGCGCCAGATGCTTGAGCGTGACCGCGAGGAGCACGAACGAGATCACGTAGGCGACGACGACCACGACCCCCGGCAGGACGCGGGTCATGCCGTCCGAGGCGCGCAGTGCCGTCGTGCCGATCACCTCGGCGACGATCGCCAGCGCGAGCACGAGCCAGGTGCTCACGGTGCCAGCACCCCGAGCGACACGACCTCCCGGCGGAACGGAACCTCGTCGCCGGTCTCCCGGCCGTCGAGCTCCTCGGCGTAGCGCCTGCCGTCCCACACGGCCGTCGCGATCGTACCGGGGGCCCAAGCGTCACCGATCGCGCGGACCGAGCGAACGCCCGCCGAGCCCCATTCGGCACGACGCGCTTCCAGATCGTCGGCGAGCCCGTCCTGGGGCAGGCGGGCCGTCACGAGGACCACGGCGTCGCAGGCGAGCTCATGCTCGCGGCCCGTGTAGACGCACACGATGCGCGCCGCGCCGCCCGCCACACTGTGCAGCGCGTGCGCCGTCTCGAGCGCGACGCCTCGCTCGGCGAGCCGCCGGTGGATCCGCGGATGCTCCATCGTGTTCACCGTCCACTCGGACACGCGCGGCGCAGGGGTCACGAGCGTCACCGACCGGCCCTCCTCGGCCAGCTGCTCTGCGAGCACACCGCCGAGGTAGTAGTGGTCGTCGTCGAAGAGGACGATGCGCTCGCCTGACGGCCGGGCGCCGCCGAGGAGGTCGTCGGGGGTGAAGGTCTCTCCGGCGGGATCCAGCGGCAGCCCGTGCGTGTGCCAGCGGCCCGCGCCGTCGCGGCGCCAGCGGGCGCCGGTCGCAACCGCGACGTGCGCGAAGTCGTACTCGAGGACGTCGCCGGCCCCGACGCGGCTCTCGAACGCCAGGGTCACGTTCGGGAGCTTCGCCAGCTGCTGGCGGCGGTAGTCGACGACCCGGATCCACGCCGCGAGCCCCGGCAGCCGCGCCTCGGCCGCCACCCGCCCGCCGAGCTCGCGCGTCGCCTCGGCGAGCACGACCTCGTAGCCGCGCTTCCCGAGCATGGTCGCCGCCTCCAGCCCCGCTGGGCCGCCGCCGACGACGAGCACCTTGTCGTTCGACCCGCTGGGCCGGATGTGCTCGGGGTGCCAGCCTCGGCGCCACTCCTCCCCCATCGACGGGTTCTGGGTGCAGCGGATCGGCGTCGCCGTCCAGTCGCCCGTCACGCACACGTTGCAGCCGATGCACTCGCGGATGTCGTCGAGTCGGCCCTCCTCGATCTTCTTCGGCAGGAACGGATCCGCGATCGACGGGCGCGCGGCGCCGACCAGGTCGAGCACGCCGTCGTTGACGAGCCGGACCATCGTGTCCGGCGAGGTCAGCCAGCCGACGCCGACGACCGGCTTCGAGGTCAGCCGCTTCAGCCCGCGGAAGTGCTCCTCCGTCCAGGCTTCGACGCCGAAGCGCGACGTGATCGAGTCGTCCTCCCAGAAGCCCGCCATGAAGTCCCAGAGATCCGGATGCTCGCCGACGAGGCCAAGGAGCTCCTCGGTCTCGGAGCGGCCGATGCCCTCCGCACCGAGCAGCTCGTCGACCACGATCCGGCAGGCGACTGCCGCTCGGCCCTCGCACTCCTCGCGCGTCTCCTCGAGCACCTCGCGCAGGAGCCGGGCGCGATTCTCGAGGCTGCCGCCGTACTCGTCCGTCCGGTCGTTGTACCGGCGCGAGAGGAAATGCTGCAGCGTGGTGAGCCCGTGCGCGGCGTAGACGTAGACGACGTCGTAGCCGGCGTCGAGCGACCTGCGGACGGCGAGCCGGTGCCTCCGGCGCAGGTCGCGGATGTCGTCGCTGCTCATCCGCCGTGCCTGGATCGGCTCATGCCCGGTGACGGGCAGGTGCGAGGGCCCGAGCGGCGGGATCCGTCCGTAGAGGTTCCCGGACGTCATGCCGCTGTGCACGAGCTCGATCCCGGCAAGCGCGCCGTGCGCATGCACCTGCTCCACGAGCCGCGCGTGCGCGGGAATGTCGGCGTCGTCCCAGAGCCTGCCTTCGATGAAGCCGCCGACGTCCGAGCTCGGGTGGATCTCGACCTCCTCGGTGCAGACGACCGCCCAGCCGCCCTCCGCCTTGACCCCGCGCATGACGGCGTGAGCCGTTGGATCGCGATGGCCCATGCCGTTGCAGTGCGGCACCTGGAAGAACCGGTTGCGCGCCGTCACCGGCCCGAGCTCGACGGGCTCGAAGAGAACGTCGTGGCGCGGATCGCGCACGGGCTAGGAGAACAGGCTCCGCGCGACGATCAACCGCATGATGTCGCTCGTGCCGTCCCAGATCTCGTCGAGCTTCGCATCGCGGTACCACTTCTGCACGAGCGAGTCGCGGATGTAGCCGGCGCCGCCGAGCGTCTGCACCGCGGCGCTCGTCGCGAACACCGACGCCTCGGACGCGGCGAGCTTCGCCATCGCCGCCTCGGTCGAGAACGGCTTGCCCTCATCGGCAAGCCCGGCGGCGTGCTGGGTGAGCAGGCGCGCCTGGTCGAGCCTCACTTTCGCGTCGGCCAGGCGGAACGAAACCGCCTGGAACTCGTGGATCCGCCGGCCGAACGCCTCGCGGCTGCGGGCGTAGTCGACGGCGTGCTCGAGCGCTGCCCGCCCGAGCCCGAGCGTGCTGGCCGCGAGCTGCACCCGCGCGACGTCGAACACGTGCATCAGGCCGCTGAAGCCCTCGCCCTCGCCGCCGAGGCGGCGCTCGTCCGGAACGAAGCAGTCGTCGAAGAGGAGCTCGCCCGCAGGGAAGCAGCGGCTCCCCATCTTCGGCAGCCGCGGTCCGGGCACGAAGCCGGCGTCGCCGCGCTCGACGACGAACGCCGTGATGCCTTTCGAGCGGGAGCCCGGCTCGACGTTCGCGAAGACGACGCAGAGGTCGGCGATCGGAGCGTTCCCGATGAACTTCTTGCGCCCGTCGATCACGTAGCCGCCGTCGACCCGCCGCGCGCGCGTCTCGATCGCGGCGGAGTCGGACCCGTGCTCGGGCTCGGTGATCGCAACGGAACAGGCCGGCGGGTCGGTGCCGCAGAGCGGCGGCAGATAGCGGTGCTTCTGCTCGTCGGAGCCGAGTGCGAGCACCGGGCCGGCGAAGAACCCGCCCTGGGCGATCACCCAGAAGATCGGCGAGTCGCCGAACGAGAGCTCCTCGATCACCGCGCAGCGGTCGGTCAGGCGCTCGATCCCACCCCCGCCGAAGGCGACCGGGAGGTCGTAGCAGGTGAGGCCGAGCTCGGCCGCCCGGCGCAGCTCGGCGAGGGGGTACTCCTCCGTCTCGTCGTACTCGAGCGCGACCGGGCGCAGCTCGTCGCGGGCGAACGCCTGCGCCCGGGCGAGCAGGCCGGTGACGTCCGGGGCCGTCGTCGCGTTCATATTACGAACCTCCTACGAGCATGGCGCACCCTAGATCGGCCCCGGTGCGACGGTCAAGCCGTCTTGACGGCGCTCAGGGACGCAACCTAAGCTCGCTCCGTCGCGCCATGTGCACCGCGTGTTCACATCTCGCACCACCCTTCGCGCCATGAACTGGGACGTCTTCGTCACCTGCGCGATCACCGGGGCCGGCGACACGGCCGGACGGAGCGAGCACGTGCCGGTCACGCCCGCGCAGATCGCGGAGTCGGCGATCGGCGCGGCCCGCGCCGGGGCGGCGATCGTCCACCTCCACGTCCGCGATCCGGAGACCGGGCAGGGTGGTCGCGACCCGGCGCACTACCGCGAGGCCGTCGAGCGGATCCGTGCCGCCGACGTCGACGTCGTCATCAACCTGACCGCCGGCATGGGCGGCGACCTCGTGCTCGGCGGCGAGGACTCTCCCCTGCCTCCGGATCCCGGCGGCACCGACATGGTGGGCGCCGAGGAGCGGCTCCAGCACGTCGCCGAGCTGCGGCCCGAGATCTGCACACTCGACTGCGGGACGATGAACTTCGCGGCGGGCGGAGACTATGTGATGGTGAACACGCCCGCGATGCTGCGGGCGATGGCCGCTCGCATCCGGGATCTGGGCGTGCGGCCCGAGCTCGAGGTCTTCGACACGGGCCACCTGGTTCTCGTGCACGAGCTGATCGCCGACGGGCTGATCGACGCGCCGCCGCTGATCCAGCTCTGCACCGGCATCCCCTACGGCGCCCCGGACGACCCGGCGACGCTGCTCGCGATGGTCAACCGTCTGCCGCCGGACGCCGTGTTCTCGGCGTTCTCGATCGGCCGCATGCAGCTGCCGTTCGTCGCTCTGGCGCCGCTGCTCGGCGGCAACGTCCGGGTCGGCCTCGAGGACAACCTGTACCTCTCGCGGGGACGCCTGGCCACGAACGCCGACCTCGTCATCCGGGCCGTCTCGATCCTGGAGGCGATGAACGTCAACGTGCTCGGGCCGGCCGAGGTGCGGGAGAAGCTCGCGCTTGGCTCGCGTGGCTGATCGTCCGGCCGTCGTCGGCCTCCTCGGCGGAGGCGTGATCGGCGCCGGCTGGGCGGCGCGCTTTCTCTTGAACGGCGTCGACGTGCGCCTCCACGACCCGGCGCCGGGGGCTGAGCACGGGGTCGCCCGGGCGCTCGAGAACGCCAGGCGCGCCTACGGCCGGCTGACGCTCGCGCCGCTCCCGCCGGAGGGCACGCTCGTCTTCGCCTGCTCCGTCGAGGAGGCGGTCGCCGGGGCCGACTTCGTGCAGGAGTCGGCGCCCGAGCGGCTCGAGCTGAAGCAGGAGCTCCTGGCGACAGCCGACCGGACCGCCGCGCCCGGCGCGATCATCTGCTCGTCGACCTCCGGCCTTCGCCCGACCGATTTGCAGGCGGGCCTGGAGCATCCGGAGCGGCTCGCCGTCGGTCACCCGTTCAACCCCGTCTACCTGCTGCCGCTGGTCGAGGTCTGCGGGGGCGGCGTGACCTCGGCGGCGACACTCGAGCGCGCGGCCGCCGTCTATCGCGCCGTCGGCATGCATCCGCTGCTCGTCCGGACGGAGATCGACGGCTTCGTGGCCGACCGGCTCCTCGAGGCGCTCTGGCGGGAGGCGCTCTGGCTCGTCCACGACGACGTGGCGACGGTCGGGGAGATCGACGATGCGATCCGCTACGGCGCCGGGCTGCGGTGGGCGTTCATGGGGACGTTCCTGACCTACCGGATCGCGGGCGGCGACGCCGGCATGCGTCACTTCCTCAGCCAGTTCGGGCCGGCGCTCGCGTGGCCCTGGACGAAGCTGATGGACGTGCCGGAGCTCTCCGACGACCTGATCGACAAGCTGTCGGCCCAGTCCGACGACCAGGCGCAGGGCCGGTCGGTGCAGGAGCTCGAGCGCAGCCGCGACGACGCGCTCGTGGCCCTCCTCCAGGCGCTGCGCGCAGAGGGAACGGGCGCCGGGGAAACACTTGCCGCCTGGGAGCACGGCCTGCTCGACCGGGCCGGCACCGCCGGCCCGCCTGCCGGGGAGCTCCGCCCCCACCGGACACGGGTACCCGCCGACTGGATCGACTACAACGGGCACGTCCATGAGAGCCGCTACCTCCAGGTCTTCGCCGACGCGACCGACACGCTCCTCGCCTCGGTGGGGATCGACGCCGGGTACCTGGCCGCCGGCGGCAGCTACTTCACCGTGGAGACGCACCTGTCGCACCTCCGGCAGCTCGCGGCCGGCGACGCCGTCACGGTGACGACCCAGGTGCTCGGCGCAGACGAGAAGCGGCTGCATGTCTTCCACGTGCTGCTGCGCGACGGCGAGCCCGAGCCGGTCGCGACCGCGGAGCAGATGCTCCTGCACGTCGACACGGCGAGCGGCCGCGCCGCACCCGCCGGGGGCGCCGTGCTCGAACGCGTGACGCGCCTCCGTGACGCGCATGCCGCGCTCGCCCGGCCGGATCGGGCGGGACGCTCGGTCGGCGCTCGATGACACGTGACCTGACGCCGCTCTTCGAGCCCCGGTCGCTCGCGATCGTCGGGGTCTCGGCCGACCCCGGCAAGTGGGGCTACTGGTTCGCGCGCGACGCGGCCAAGGGGCTCCACCGGCGCCGGGTGCACCTCGTCGGGCGCAGCGGCGGCGAGCTGCACGGGCTGCCCGTCCACCGGTCGATCGCCGACCTTCCCGAGGCGCCCGACCTGGTCGTCCTCAGCGTCCCGGCGCACGTCCTCGAGCAGGCCGTCGACGAGTCGCTCGCAGCCGGGGCGAGAGCGCTGGTCGCGATCGCAGCCGGTCTCGGCGAGCTCGGGCCCGAGGGCCGCGAGCGCGAAGCGGCGATCGTGGCGCGGGTCCGTGCGGCCGGGGCCGTGCTCGTCGGGCCGAACTGCCTCGGCGTCTTCGATGCCGAGGCCGAGCTCGACCTGGCCTCGAACCCGCTGCCCGCAGGCTCCCTGGGGTTCGTCTCGCAGAGCGGGAACATCGCGCTCGAGACGGGGCTCCTGCTCGCCGATGCCGGGCTCGGCTTCTCCCGCCTCGTCTCCGTCGGCAACCAGGCCGACCTCGACGTCACCGAGGTGATCGCGAACCTCGCCGCCCACGAGGGGACGCGTGTGATCGGCGCGTACTGCGAGGACTTCCGCGACGGGCGCGCGTTCGCCGAGACGGCCCGCACCGCGGGCAAGCCGGTGGTCCTGCTCACCGTCGGCCGCACCGCCGCCGCGGTGCGGGCGGCCCGCTCGCACACCGGCTCGCTGACGAGCGACCTTGCTGCTGTGGACGCCGCGTGCCGGGCTGCGGGCATCCATCGCGTCGACACCCCGCGGCAGCTCGTCGACGCCGTTCAGGCGCTGCTCGCGGCGGAGCGGCCGCGCGGCCGCCGGGTCGGTGTCGTCGGCGACGGCGGCGGCTACGGCGCTGTCGCGAGCGACCTGCTCGGCCTGCACGGTCTCGAGCTGCCCGTGCTCTCCGAGGCGACCCAGGCGATCCTCCGCTCCTCGCTGCCGCCGACGGCAGCAACCGCGAACCCGGTCGACCTCGCGGGAGCGGGCGAACAGGACACCTTCAGCTTCGTCCGCGCGACGCGCACCCTCCTGGAGGCGGGCGAGCTCGACGCCGTGCTGTTCACGGCGTACTTCGGCGGTTACAGCGCTCTCTCGGACGAGCTGCGCGAGCGCGAGCTCGCCGTCGCGGGCGAGCTCGCGCGGGCGGCACATGAGACCGGACGGCCGCTCGTCGTGCACACGATGTACTGGGACTCTCCCCCGGCTCGCGCGCTCCGGGCGGCGGGCATTCCCGTGTACCGGGCGGTCGAGTCGGCGGTCGCGGGCCTCGAGGTGCTCGCGTCCGACGCCGTCGCCCATCCCGAGCCCGTCGCATCGCTGCCCCCTGCGTCGGCGCCCGTCACGGGCACCGACTATCCGGAGGCGCGGGCAGCCCTCGCGGCGGCCGGCGTGCCGTTCGGTGCGGCCACGACTGTCCACGACCGGAGCTCCGCGCTGGGGGCCGCCGCCGCGCTCGGCTACCCCGTCGTCCTGAAGGCGCTCGGAGCGCTCCACAAGTCCGACGCCGGGGGCGTCGTGCTCGGCCTCCGGACCGGAGACGAGGTGGCCGAGGCATTCGCCCGTCTCGCGTCGGATGCCGTATCGGTCGAGGCCGAGGAGGAGACGGCAGCGGGGCTCGAGCTGCTGGTCGGTGCCCGACGCGACCCGCGCTTCGGACCGATCGTCGTCGTCGCCGCGGGCGGCACCTATACAGAGCTCTTTCGCGACACAGCGGTCGCGCTCGCACCGGTGGATGCACGCGGCGCCGAGCTCCTGCTGCGCTCTCTCGCCTGCGCGCCGCTGCTGGCGGGAGCGCGCGGACGCCCGGCGCTCGACGTCGCGGCGGCCGCCGCCGCGGTCGCGGCGCTCTCGGGCTTCGCGGCGGCGCATCCGGAGGTCGCCGAGGTCGAGGTCAATCCGCTGCTCGTCCGCGAGATCGGGGCCGTCGGACTCGACGCGCGGATCGTGCCGGCCGATCAGTCGGCATAGCCGAGCTCGCCGACCGCCGCGCCGCCGAGCGCCGCGTCGAGCCCCACCGGCTCCGCCGGCGCGGGCAGCACGCGCAGCGCTTCCGCGGGCAGGTGCACCTGGACGGCGGTTCCCTGGCGCAGCTCGCGCAGCGTCCCGTCGTTGACGACGAGCGCGTTGACGACGTCTCCGGTTGCAAGGCGGATCACGAGCTGCTCGGACGAGCCGAGATAGACGACGCGGTCGATCATGCCGGGCACGCGGTTCTCACCGGTCGCGTCGTACGGCTCGACCCGCACCCGTTCGGGACGGATGACGACGCGCGTCTCACCTCGCATCTGGATCTCGCCGCCGAGCGCGCGGAGCGAGAGCTCGCCGAGGCGCAGGCGGCAGCCACCCGGCTCGCCGTCCTCGACCGTCACCGTCATCAGGTTCGAGACGCCGAGGAAGTCGGCGACGAACACGGTGTGCGGCTCCTCGTACATCGCCGCCGGGGTCGCCACCTGTTCGACGCGCCCGCCGGACATGACCGCGATCCGGTCCGACATCGTCAGCGCCTCCTCCTGGTCGTGGGTGACGTAGACGAAGGTGATCCCGAACTGCTCCTGGATCGACTTCAACTCGAGCTGGAGCGCCTTGCGGAGCTTGGCGTCGAGCGCGCCGAGCGGCTCGTCGAGCAGGAGGACAGACGGACTGAGGACGAGCGCCCGCGCCAGCGCGACGCGCTGCTGCTGACCGCCCGAGAGCTGTGCCGGGCGGCGCTCACCGAGCCCTCCGAGGCGCACCGCGTCGAGGATGGCATGGACGCGTTCGCGCGTCTCGGTCCGCTTGACGTGCCGGCGTCGCAGCCCGAACGCGACGTTGTCGAAGACATTGAGGTGCGGGAAGAGCGCGTAGCTCTGGAAGACGGTGTTGACCTTCCGCTTGTGCGGCGGCGTCGCCGCCATGTCCACCCCGTCGAGCAGGATCCGCCCGCTGTCCGGCCGTTCGAACCCCGCGATCAGGCGCAGGGTCGTCGTCTTCCCGCAGCCGGACGGCCCGAGCAGCGAGAAGAACTCGCCGCCCTCGATCTGCAGGTCGATGCCGTCGACCGCGGCAACGTCTCCGAAGCCCTTCCGGAGATCGACGAGGTCGATCGCGCCGTCGTGCGCGGTCATACCTCGAGCGCCGCGAGCTCGCGCACCGCGGATCCCTTCTCTGCGCGCTGGGAGACGTTGAACTGCCGGTAGACGAGGGCGGCGAGGCCGACGGCGACGAGCGTCGTGACGACCATCACCGTCGCGAGCGCGTTCAACGCCGGCGTCGTCGTCCCGCGCACCCCGGAGTAGATCTTGATCGGCACCGTCTGTGTCGACGAGTTGGACGACAGGTAGTCCGTGACGACGAAGTCGTCGATCGAGAGTGCGAAGACGACCATCAGGCTCGCGAAGATCGCCGGCGCCAGCAGCGGCAGCAGCACCAACCGCAGCGCCCCGAGCGCGGAGGCGCCGAGGTCGCGCGCCGCCTCCTCGTACTCCGGGCCGACCGAGAGCAGCCGGCTGCGCACCACGAGCACGACGTAGGAGATCGAGAACGTCACCTGCCCGAGAACCTGCGCGGTCGTGCCGAGCTGGATCTTGTAGAGCGTCACGAAGACGAGCAGGAGCGACACCGCCATCACGATCTCCGGCGTGACGAGCGGGAACAGCATCAGGAAGTTCACCGGCCGGGCGCCGTAGCCGCGCCAGCGCGTGAGCCCGATCGCCAGGCCGACCCCGAGCGGCACTGCGATCAGCATGTCGAGCCCGGCCAGCTTCAGGCTCTGCTCGAGGGCGCCGCGCATCGACGGATCGTGAAGGATCGACTGGTTCGGGTCGCCCCAGTACCAGCGTGTCGAGAACCCCTGCCAGACGCTGCGCGAGCGTCCGTCGTTGAACGAGAACAGGATCGCGATCACGACCGGGGCGATCGCCCACACCATGTACGCCCAGGTGACGACGCCGAGGAAACGCGGTTGGCCCCACGGGTTGGCCCACCAGTCGCGGAAACGCCTCATGCGTCGGCCGCCGTGCGCGACGCGCGCACCATGATGAAGAGGTAGTACGACATCAACAGGGCGAGAACCGCGGACAGCACGATCACGAGGCACGCACCGACGGTGCGCTGCGGCCCGCCCTGGAAGTAGAGGTTGATCTGGTTGCCGATCATGGTCGTCCGCGGCGAGCCCGAGATCACGTCGTTCGTGTAGTAGTCGCCGAACATCGGCAGGGCGATCAGAACGCTCGCTGCCAGCAGGCCGTAGCGGCTCAGCGGCAGCGTCACATGGATGAACGTTCGAATCGGGCTCGCGCCGAGGTCACGCCCCGCCTCGAGGACATGCGGCTCGATCCGGTCCAGCGTGGCGAACAGCGGGAGGATCAGGTAGGGCACGTAGCCGTAGATCAGGGCGAAGATCACGGAGGACGCCTGGCCGTCGAGCCACCCGTACGGCTGCGACAGGATCCCAAGATCAATGAGCACGCGGTTGACGAGGCCGTCGGGGAGCAGGAGCCCCACCCAGGCGAGCATGCGCATCAGGTAGCTGACCCAGAACGGGACGATCAGCAGCACGAGCAGCAGCGTCTTCGTGCGGCGCGCGTACCGCGCCAGGTAGTAGGCAACCGGATAGCCGATCGCGAGGCAGCCGGCCAGGGCGATCCCGACGTACACGAACGTCCGCACGAAGACCGTCCAGAAGGGCTGTCCCGGCCGCAGTTCGCGGAGGACGCCCCGCATGGTGTCGAACTGCCAGTGCAGCGGGTTCCACACCGGGACCGGATTCGAGAAGATCGGGTCGACCGTGCCGAACGCCACTGCGAGGACGGCGTAGGTGGGAACGAGGAAGAGGAGGACGAGCCACGCTGCTCCGGGAAACGCGAAGCTCGGCCAGAAGAGACGCCGGGTCATCCTCCTGCCTGCGCCCCGGTCAGCCGGCCTTGAAGGTCGACCAGGCGTTCTGCCAGGTGGACTGGCCCTCGGTCGAGAGCGGGAGGATCGTGACGCCGTTCGCGAAGTCCGACTCCCGGACGATCGTCGACCCGAGGTTCTTCGGGATGTACCCCTGCGCGATCACCTTGCTCGGGTTGATCACCTTCAGCGGCGGCATGTAGCCCATCCAGGAGAAGTTCTCGACGCCGTGCTTGTTGTCGAGCAGGAAGTTCATGAAGTGGTGTGCGAGCACGGGGTTCTTCGCACCCTTCAGCACGGTGATCATGTCGCTGCCGACGACAGCGCCGTGCGGCGGGCGCCAGTAGCCGATCCTGCTCACGGGGACGCCCTTCGGCATGTAGTTGAGCGCCCCTGCCATGTCGCCCGACCACACCTGCCCGAGCCACGTTGCGCCCGTCGGCACGTCGGTGTACTGGGTCGTGTTGGTCTTCACGTTGACGGTCTTGGTCAATCTGCTGAGGTCCGCTGCCGCCGCCTTGACGAGATTCGCGTTCTCGGTGTTCACGTTGGTGACACCGCGGTGCAGGAGCGCCATGGAGATCGCCTCGCGCTGGTCGTCGAGGATCGCGACCTTCCCCGAGTACGCCTGCGCATGCCAGAACGCGTCGTAGCCGTTCTTGAACGACGTCGGCGGCGTCTTGACCTTGTCCTTCCGCCAGGCGATCCCGGTCGTGTAGACCATGTACGGCACGGAATACCGCGAATGGACGTCGTAGAACGGGCTCTGCAGGGAGGGCCAGACGTTCTTGAGGTTCGGCAGGTACGAGTGGTTCACCGGCTGGATCAACTTGCCGGCGACAGCGCGCGAGAGGTACTCGACCGTCGCGAACCACACGTCGAAGCTCGCCTGGCCGGAGGTCAGCTTCGCGAGCGCCTCCTCCTCGTTCTCGAACGTCGTGATGTTGACCGAGACCTTGTACTGCTTCTCGAACTCCTTCACGACGCTCGGGTTGACGTACGCAGACCAGTTGAAGACGTTGAGCGGCCCCTTCTCGGTGTTCCTGCCCGACCCGACCGGCTCGTTGTCGGAGTAGAACGGCAGGGTCACGGGGTGGTTCCGGCGCGCGAGCGGGATGCCCCCGGGCCCGACCGGCGCCCCCGCGGAGGAGCCGAGCGCGTCCGCTGCACGGAGCAGCGCGTCGGCGCCCGAGAGAGCCACAGCAGCGCCCGCCGATGTGAAGAGGAACTGCCGCCTGGTCGATCTACGCTCGCGCGGGTGCATCTGGTCTCCTTCGATCGATCGCACAATGCAAACTGAGATAGCACCATGTGTCAAGAAGTTTGTAAACTTGGCCACGAGCATGAGCACGAGCGGCGTCCGCCCCACCCTGCCAGGCCGCGATTACCACGCTCAGGCGGTGTTCGAGCTCGAGCGCGAGCGGATCTTCTTCCGAGAGTGGATGTATGTCGCGCGCGCCGACGAGGCACCGGAGCCCGGCGATTTCGTGACCATCGATGTCGGCGGGGAGAGCCTGCTTCTCGTCCGCGGAGCCGACGGTCAGCTGCGCGGCTTCTACAACGTCTGCCGGCACCGTGGATCGCGGCTCTGTGATCCCGAGACCCACGGCCATGCGAAGGGTGCGATCAAGTGCCCGTACCACGCGTGGAGCTACGCCTACGACGGCCGGCTGATCGGCACGCCACTCGTCGGCAAGGACGAGCTCGACCGATCGTCGTTCGGTCTCTGGCCGGTGACGGTGGACGTGTGGCAGGGCTTCGTCTTCGCGAACCTCGGTGAGCCGCGGTCGAGCCTCCGCGACTCGCTGGAGGGGCAGACCGACAAGCCGCTGCAGTACGAACGCTGGGGCATCGACGAGCTCCGTACCGGACACCGCACCGTCACCGAGGTCGCGGCGAACTGGAAGATCCTCGTCGAGAACTACAACGAGTGCCTCCACTGTCCGACGGTGCATCCGGAGCTCGTGAAGGTCGCCCCCACGTTTGGAAAGGGGCTCGTGTTCGAGGAGGGGCGCGACGACTGGGGCGTCTCGATCGCCGGCGGCGGGGCGGGCTACACCGCCACGGGCACGACCAAGATCCCGGTGATTCCCGGGCTCGACGAGCACAGCGCAAGCTCGATGTACGGCGCCACGATCTTCCCGAACATGTTCGTCGATCTCACCGGCACGGTCGTGATCGCGACCCGCCTGCAGCCGCGGAGCGCCGGCCACACGACGATGGTGACCGACTACCTCTTCCGTCCCGAGGTCGTCGCGGACCCCGACTTCGACCCGACGGAGGTCGTCGAGTTCTCGGAGCTCGTCGCCCACCAGGACTACACTGTCTGCGAGCGCGTCCAGGTAGGCGTTCGGTCTCGCGCCTTCGACCACGGTGTGTTCGCCGAGAAGGACGCGCTGCCGTACGCGTTCAACCAGACGTATCTCGCCGCGCGCGACCGCGAGTCGTAGCCGTCGTCAGGCCTGGTTGAAGAAGCCGCCGCGCTCGAGGAGCGCGGCGCGCTGCTCGGCCGAGACCTCGACGTTGCGCGGGGTGAGCAGGAAGACCTTGTCCGCGACCCGCTGCATCCCGCCGTTCAGCGCGTAGGTCAGCCCGCTCGCGAAGTCGATCAGCCGCTTGGAGAGCTCGGTGTCGGCGTTCTGCAGATTCAGGATCACCGGGATCCCCTGCTTGAACTTGTCGGCGATCTGCTGCGCGTCGTTGAAGCTGCGCGGCAGGACGAGATGCACCTTGACGCTCGAGGGCGTCGGCACCGCTTCGATCTGCGGCCGCATCTCGCGAACGCGGGACGGGCGGGCCGCGGCAGCCCGCTGGGTCGTGGGCTGGTCGGCCTCCGAGTCCGTCCAGTCGTCGAAGTCGTGGGAGCGGCGCCGCGGCGTCAGCCTCCGGACATTGGGCCGCTCGCGGTAGCTCTGCTCGAGGCTCTCCTCGGCCGCGAAGCCGTCCTCGTCCTCCCAGTCGTCGTCCTCCTCGGCGATGCCGAAGTAAACGAGCGTGCGGCTCCACAGGTCTCCGAGCGCCATTGCCTCGGGAATCCTAATCTCGAAAGAGGATCGATCCGACGCGAACGTGCGTGGCGCCTTCCTCGGCGGCCACCGCGTAGTCCTGTGTCGTGCCCATCGAGAGCTCCGCCAGGCCGTGTTCCCGGGCCAGCTCGCGCAGGCGCGCGAACCAGGCACGAGAGTCGCTGGGGGACGCCGCCGCAGGCGGCATCGTCGACAGCCCGCGCACGTCATAGCCGAGGTAGCGCGGCAGCTCATCCGGCTCGATCCCCGACTTCGACGGCTCGCCGGAGAGATTCACCTGCACGAGTGCCGGCACCTCGAGTCGCTGCGCGGCCGACTCCGAGTCGAGCGAGTGCACGAGCATGCAGATGCGGTTCACGACCTTGACCTTGTTCGACTGGAGGTGGCCGATGAAGTGCCACGTGAACGCGTCGCCGTACTCGGCGTGCTTCGCCTCGAGATCCTGGGCCCGGTTCTCGCCGACGACGGTGATGCCGGCCTCGACGAGCCGCCCCATGTCGGCGAGCGGCACGTACTTCGTCGCGGCGACCACCGTCACGGCGGGGCCGACGACGGCCTGCACGTGGTCGAAGCGGGCGCGGATCTGCTCAGGCGACAGCACCGAGCACCCCTTGAGCGCCGCGTGCCCGGCCGCTGCGCCGGTGGGAGAAGAACAGTTCTGGAATGCACTGCGTGCACAGACCGGCGCGCTCGACTGTCTCGACACCCGCCGCACGCAGCGCGCGCTCTGCGGCGCTCCAGAGATCGAGCTTCCGCCCGGTGGTCAGGTCCGGGTCGAAGAGCCCGGCAACCTCCTCGCCGACCTCGTAGCAGCACGGCCCGATCGACGGCCCGACCATCGCCGCCTTCGAGCCGGCGCCGAGCGCCGCCGCACCGGCGGCGATCACGCCCTCGGCGAGGCCGCGCCAGCCCGCGTGGAGCACGGCGAGCGCCCGCGGCTGATCGAGGCGCGCGATCGCGATCGGCAGGCAGTCGGCCGACATCGCGAGAAGCGGCACTCCAGGCTCGTCCGTCCAGAGACCGTCGCCGGGCTCCCCGCGCGTCCCGGCGCGCGCCCTGTGCACCGTCGGAGAGTGGACCTGCCGGTTGAACACGAGCCGGTCCGCGTCGAGGCCGAGCGCCCGGCACGCGATGCGGCGGTTCTCCTCGACGAGCCCGGCCTCGTCGCCGGTCCCGCTCGTCAGGTTGAGCGACTCGTAGACGCCGCCGCTCACGCCGCCGGTCCGCGTCGTGAACGCGACGAGGTAGCCGGGCACCTCCCAGCGGATCAACGTGCGAGCTCCCTGGCGCGCTCGAGCAGCTGCTCTCGCGTGTTCAGCTCCGGCCGGTCGACGACCTCGTTGAGCAGCGTCTGCAGCGTCTGTCCGATCGCCGCGCCGGGGACATAGCCGAGCGCGATCAGATCATCGCCGCCGACCGCGAGATCGGCGAGGCGGTACGGATTGCGCTGCTGCTCGCGCACGACCGCCCGGAACCGGCCGAGGCGGGCGAGGTCGACGTCCGGGGGCTGGCCCTTCCCACGGAGGTCGGCCTCCTTGTGGTCGATCAGGTCGAACAGGAGGCCCGAGCCATAGCGGGCGAGCAGCCGCCGCGCCCGGAGCGGATCGGCCTTGCCCGGATCGATCATGTGGCTGCGCACGATGCGGACCACGCGTTTGCGCAGCTCGGTCGGATACCGAAGCCGGTCGAGGGCCTGCTCGGCGAGCCGCGAGCTGATCTGCTCGTGGCTGCGGTCCGAATAACCGCGCTTGGCGTAGTAGTGGAGGCGGCCGTCGGTGCCGCGCCACGCGACGTGCGGCTTGCCAAGGTCGTGGAAGAGGGCGGCAAGCCGAACACGAAGCGGAAAACCGGAATCGGCGGCCGCCTGGACGGCCTCGAACGTGTGCTCGTCGACCGTCAGGGCGTGCCAGCGGCTCTCCTGCTCGAACCCGATCGCCTGCTCGAACTCGGGGAGGATGTGAACGAGCACGCCGGTGTCACGGGCGAGCCGGAGCGCCTTCGCCGGCTCCGCGCCGAGCAGCAGCTTCGACAGCTCCCCCATCCCGTCGGCCGCGAGGCCCCCGCCGATTCGCTCGCCCGAGACGAGCTCGACGCTCGCTGCCTCGTCGTGCATCTGCTTCAGCGTCTGATCGTCGGGGTCGAGCCCGAGCTGGGAGACGAACCGTAGACCGCGGACGATGCGCAGCGGGTCCTCCGCGAAGCTCGTCGGCGAGACGGTCCGGAGCGTGCCTGCCTCGAGGTCGGCGCGGCCGCCGTGCGGATCGACGATTGCCGAGTCGGCGAGGCGGCGGGCCATGGCGTTCACGGTGAAGTCGCGGCGCGCGAGATCCTCCTCGACGGTGGCCGCGGGATCGACGACGATCTCGAAGTCGTGTCGGCCCGGGCCGGTCGACACCTCACGCCGGGGCGGCGCGAGCTCGATGCCCGCCCGCGCGAGCCTTCGCACCTCGGGGTCGCGCGGGTAGAAGCGGACGCCGACCGCGCGACCGGCGACGACGAGCTCCTCGGTGCGGCCGTGCGGCTCGAGCGCAGCGCGCAGGCCTTCGAGGTCGACCCCGGGCACGAGGAAGTCCGCGTCCTTGGCCTCGTGTCCGAGCAGCTCGTCGCGCACCGCACCACCGACCACATACGCGTCCAGCCCGAGCGAGCCGACATACTCCTCAACCTGCTTAGACGAGGGCGATCGCCTCGATCTCGACGAGCGCGCCCGATGGGAGCTTCGCAACCTCGACGGTGGAGCGGGCCGGCGGCGTCGAGCCGACCTGCGCCGCGTAGATCTCGTTCATCCCGGCGAAGTCGTCGAGGTTCTGCAGGAACACCGTCGTCTTCACCAGCCGGTCGAGCGAGCTGCCGGCCTCCTCGAGGATCGCGCGCAGGTTCGCGAACACCTGCTGCGTCTGTGCCTTGATGTCTCCCGGCACGAGATCCTTCTCACCCGGCCGCAGCGAAAGCTGGCCGGAGACGAACACGAAGCCGTTCGCCTTGATCGCCTGCGAGTAGGGCGCACCCTGAAACGGCGCAGGTGCTGCTTCGGTGCGGACGGCTTCCTTCGTCACGAATCCTCCTTGGTCTCCGGTACGGGGCGACAGGCCTGGCCGAGTGCTGCACCGACCGCCTTGAAGATGGCGGCGAGCACATGCTGCGGGTCCGTGCCTTCGACGAGCCGAACATGCAGGTTCAGGCTCGCGGCGAGCGCGAGCTCGTTCAGGAAGCGAGAGGCGACATCGGTGCCGAGGCCGCCGACCCGCTGATCCGAGAAGTCCACGTTGGTGACGAGGCGCGGCTCGTCGACGCGCTCGAGCGCTGCCAGGGCAAGCGCCTCTTCGGCAGGGACGAGCGCCCAGCCACGGCCGGCCGCACCCGGGGCGGAGACCCGCTCGCCGAACGCGGCGCCGAGCGTGCCGCCCGCGGCCACGACGCCCTCGTCGGCCCCGCCGGGTGCGACCTCGAGCGAGAGCTTGAAGCGGCCGGCGCGCGCGAGCTCCGTCACCAGATGGTCGAGCACCGGCAGGCCGGTGCTGACGTTCGCGAGGCCCTCTGCCGCGAGCGCGACGCGTCCTCCGGTGGGGTTCTCGGCCATCGCGGCTGAGCGTACCCGGTACCCGCCGGGCCGAGGGAGTACAGCGTCCCTGGCTCGAGGCAGCTATGCCTCGACGCGCTCGATCTGCGCTCCGAGCGCGCGCAGGCGCTCGTCGATGCGCTCGTAGCCCTTGTCGATCTGGTACGCGTCGCCGATCGTCGACGTGCCTTCGGCGCAGAGCGCGGCGATCACCATCGCCATGCCGGCGCGGATGTCCGGGCTCGACATCCGCTGGCCGTAGAGCGGAGCAGGCCCGGTGACGACGACGCGATGCGGGTCGCACAGGATGATTCGCGCACCCATGGACACGAGCTTGTCGACGAAGAACAGACGGCTCTCGAACATCTTCTCGAAGATCAGCACGGTTCCCCGCGCCTGCGTCGCGACCACGACGGCGATCGACGTCAGGTCTGCCGGGAAGGCCGGCCAGGGGCCGTCCTCGACCTTCGGGATCGCGCCGCCGAGGTCGTCCCTGATCTCGAGCGTCTGGTACGGCGGCACGCGCACCCAGTCGTCGCCGAGCTCGACCTCGACACCGAGCCGGCTCAGCACCGGGAGAACCGGCCAGAGGTCGTCGGGAACGATGCCTTCGATCGTGATGTCGCCGCCGGTGACGGCCGCCATGCCGATGAAGCTGCCGACCTCGACGTGCTCCGGACCGATCGCGTGCGAGCCTCCCGACAGGCCCTCGACCCCGTTGATGTGGAGGACGTTCGATCCGATCCCCTCGATCCTCGCGCCGAGCGAGACGAGGAAGCGGCAGAGATCCTGCACGTGCGGCTCGCAGGCGGCGTTCGAGATCATCGTCGTTCCCGGCGTGATCGACGCGGCCATCACGGCGTTCTCGGTCGCCATCACCGAAGCCTCGTCCATGTGGATGTGCGCGCCGCTGAGGCGGCCGCTCAACTCGTAGCGTCCGGGGTATTCGAACATCGCACCGAGCTCTGCGAACGCGTGAATGTGCGGATCGAGCCGCCGCCGGCCGATGACGTCTCCACCGGGCGGCGGGACGCTCGCGCTTCCGAGCCGGGCCAGCAACGGGCCGGCGAGCAGGAACGAGGCGCGGATGTGGCTCGCGAGCCGCGCATCGACCTCGGGCGAGATGTTGTGGGCGTGCACGCGAACCTCGTTCTGGCCGGTCCACTCGGCGTCCGCGCCGAGACTCGAGAGCAGCTCGAGCATGGTGTTGACGTCGCGGATGCGCGGAACGTTCGAGAGCGAAACCGGCTCGTCGGTCAGGAGGCACGAGGCGAGAATCGGCAGCGCTCCGTTCTTGTTCCCGGACGCGCGGACGCGACCCGAGATCGGGTGGCCCCCTTCGATGACGAACGATTCCGCCACAGGCCTGACGACAGTCGACGACAACGCGCGCACTATGCTAGCCCCACCGTGAATCCGACCCGCGAACAAGCCTGGGAGACGCTCAACCGCTACACGAAGAGCGAGGCGCTCCTGCGCCACGCCCTGGCGGTCGAGGCCTCCACCGCGTCCTATGCCGTCCGGTTCGGCGAGGACGAGGAGCTGTGGCGGGTGGCAGCCCTACTGCACGACTTCGACTACGAGATCCACCCGACGCTCGACAAGCATCCGCAGGACGGCGCTCCGATCCTGCGCGAGGAGGGCTATCCCGAGGTCGTGATCGAAACGGTGCTGTCGCACGCCAACCACCTCGGCCTTCCACGCGACACGCCGCTCAAGAAGACGCTGTTCGCGTGCGACGAGCTCTCAGGATTCATCCACGCCTGCGGGCTCGTCCGGCCGACCGGTCTCGAGGGGCTCGAGCCGAAGTCGGTGAAGAAGAAGCTGAAGCAGCCGTCCTTTGCCGCAGGCGTCTCCCGCGAGGACGTCTACGAGGGCGCGGAGCTCCTCGGGCTCGAGCTCGACGAGCACATCACGAACGTCGTCGCAGCGCTGCAGCCGATCGCCGGCGAGCTCGGCCTGCCGTCCTGACTACAGCGCCGCGAGGCCGTCGACGAGACGCTGCAGGTCGCTCTCGTCGTTCCACCAGCCGACGGAGGCGCGCAGCAGGCCCGTGCCGGCCAGCTCGCGCACGATCACACCGCGCTCGTAGAGCGACGCCGCCGCCTCGGCCGTGTCGCCCGTGAAACGGAACGAGACGAGCGTTCCCTGCCCCGCGCCCGACACCACCTCGTGGCCGTGCTCCCGCAGCAGCTCTCTACACCGCTCGGTGAGCTCTCGCGCACGCGCGAATCGTTCGTCCGGGAGATCCGCGAGCGCGGCCTCGAGCCCGGCGAGCGACGTCGCCGGAGCGAACGTCGTGTCGAAGCGGCGGGCGCCCGCCTTGGGCTCCCACGTTCCCTCTGCGATGTCGTAGGTCTCGGCGCTCGGATAGGCGATGAGCCGTGGGCGCAGGGCATCAGCCTCACGGACGTAGAGCGCGCCGGTCGAGTCGGGCCCGCAGAGCCATTTCTGGCCGCTGACCGTGTAGAAGTCGGCTGCTGTCGCGTCGACCGCGAGTGCGCCGACGGACTGCGCACCGTCGACGAGAACCGGGACGTTCGTCGCCTCCCGCAGCTCGCGCCACGGGAAGATCGTCCCGTCGAGCCACGAGACGGCGGAGAGCGCAATCAGGCGCGTGCGGGGCGTCACCTGTTCCCGGATCAGCTCGAAGAGGGCTGCGGCCGGAGCTCCCCGCACGCCGGCGATCCGGAGCCGCGCACCGGAGGCGAGCAATGGACCGGTGAGACCGAAGTGCTCGGCGTCCGTCGTCACGACCTCGTCGCCGTGATCGAGCCCGAGCCCGGTGACCACGACGTGCACGCCCTGCGTCGTGGAGTCGGTCAGGGCGACCTGCTCTGCGGGGGCGCCGATCTGGGCCGCGAACAGCTCGCGAACGCGCTCGCGCCGCTCGAGCATCGCGTCGAAGTACCGTTTACCGCCGCGCCCGTGCTCTCCTTCCCACGCGCGGAGCTCTGCCATCACCGTGAGCGTCGTGCGGGTCAGCGGGCCGAACGTGCCGGCGTTCAGATAGGCGTGCCGGTCGAGGACGGGGAACCGCGCGCGCCGCTCGAGCCACGTCATGTGATCTCGAGCTCCACCGGGGCGTGATCCGAGAGGAGACGGCCGTCCCGCGTTCGTCGCTCGTCGGGCCAGCGGCGCAAGGCCGTCGCCGCTGCACCGCGCACGAGGATGTTGTCGATGCCGGGACCGGGCTCGGAGAAGCCCCACTCGGCGCCCGCGAGGCGGCGCAAGGTCGCCGACCGGTCGACCGAAACGTTGAAGTCGCCTGCGAGCACGACGACGTCCTCCGGCTGGGCCTCGGAGACCGCGAACCAGGCTGCGCGAAGCAGCTCGGCATCCGCGAGGCGCTCGTCGGCGGCGTAGCTCGTGCAGTGGAGATTCGCGATCGCAAAGGTCCGGCCGGCGCCGTCGCCGAGGCGCACTGCCTGCACGACGCGCCGTTCTCTTGCCCACGCGCGGCGGGCACGAGACCCGAGCTGGAGCACGCGGGCCTGAGCGTCCCTGAACCGGCGTGGATTGAGGGTCAGCGCCGAGTGCGCAAGGAGCCGGAGACCCGAGTCGAGGAGGATCGCATTGCCCTGGCCCGAGAACGCGGACCGGAGGAGCCCCTGGTGCTGCCGGGTCAAGCGGTGCCCGAGCCCGGCGCCGATCGGGATCGGCCCGATCCGCGGCCGGGCCGCGACGTCGCCGGCGGTGAAGAGGCCGAGCGCCCAGGCCGGCACCTCCTGCACGCAGAGCACGGCCGGGTCGTCGGCGGTCGCAAGCCGCAGCATCTCGCCGAGGAATCCCCTGCGCTGCGGCGGCACGGTGTTCCCGTGGAAGAGGTTCCAGCTCCGAACCAGCACATGCCTAAGCTACTTCGATGCGCGTCCTGCTCGCCGACCCGCCCGCCTTCACGCCCTGGTACGACCACGAGCTGGCGGCAGCCCTCGTCCGCGCGGGCGCAGACGTCGAGCTGCAGACGTCGCGGTTCCGCTTCGGCGACACGCCGGAGGCAGACGGCTACCGCAGGAGCGAACACTGGTATCCCCTCTCTTCGCGGCTCTTCAAGCGCTCACGCGCCCGCCTGCCGTTGAAGGCCGTCGAGCATCTCGACGTCATGCGCTCGCTCTCGCTCGCACGCACCGATGTGCTGCACGTGCAGTGGCTGGCTCTGCCCCAGGCCGACGTGCATCTGCGTTTTCGGTCGCCGTCCGTCTTCACCGCTCACGACCTCTTGCCGCGACGCACCGCAGCCCGCGTCGATCTCTGGCGCACGCTCCTGGCGCGGTTCGACCGCGTCGTCGTCCACACCGAGCATGGCCGGCAGGCGCTCGCCGGGCTCGGAGTCGAGGCGCAGGTGATCCCGCATCCCGTCTACCCGAGCGCGGCCGTGCGCGCCGACGACGGGACGACCATTCTCGCGCTCGGCGTCATCCGTCCCTACAAGGGGCTTCCCGACGCGATCGAGGTGACGCGACGGCTGCCGGAGGCGCGGCTGCTCGTGGCCGGCGACCCCGCCATGCCGCTCGACGACCTTCGCACTGCGGAGCGAGTCGAGTGGCGCCTCGGCTTTCTCCCCGCGAGCGCACTCGAGCGCGCGCTCTCCGAGGCGACGGTGGCGGTGTTCCCCTACCGGGCCGAGCTCGACCAGTCGGGAGCGCTTCTGCAGGCCCTCGGCGCCGGCGTTCCCGCCGTCGTCTACGACGTGGCCGGGCTCGGGGAGCCGGTGCGCGCCTTCGGAGCCGGGCGCGTCGTGCCGGCGGGCGACGTCGACGCTCTCACTGCGGCGGTGGCCGAGCTCCTCTCCTCCGCACCGGCGCTCGCAGCTGCGCGCGCCGGTGCGGAGCGCGCACGCGCGGAGCTGACGTGGGACGCCTCCGCCGCGCAGCACCTGGCCCTGTACCGGGAGCTCCTGTGATGTTCCGCCGCGCCCGCTACGCGCAGGTGATCGACTCCCAGCTGGCTCTGTTCGAGCAAGATCACCGTGACGTGATCGACGAAGCCGACGCACGCCTCGACGCCTACAACGCTGCCGGCCGCGACGACGCGGAGGAGCTGTACGGGGACTACGTCGACGCGGTCGAGACGGGAACCGAGCTTCTGGCCGACATGCGCGATCACTACGCGCGAACCCTGGACGATCCCGACGGCTACGTCCGCGAGTTCAACAAGGCGGTCGAGCGGCGGCTGCCGCCCTTCGCCCTGGAGATCGAGAACCGGTAGTGGCCGAGCGGATCGAGGACTACGCGCTCGTCGGCGACCTGCAGACCGCTGCGCTGATCGGCCGCGAAGGCTCGGTCGACTGGCTGTGCTTCCCGCGCTTCGACTCGGGATCCTGCTTCGGCGCGCTGCTCGGCACACACGAGCACGGCCACTGGGCAATCTCGCCGATCGAAGGCGGCCCGGCGACCGAGCGCCGCTACCGGCCGGACACGCTGATCCTGGAGAGCGAGTGGGAGACGACGACCGGGCGCGTCCGGGTGATCGACTTCATGCCGCAGCGCGGCCGTGCGCCCGACATCGTCCGAATCGTCGAGGGCCTCGGCGGGAAGGTCGAGATGACCACGGAGCTCGTGATCCGGTTCGACTACGGCTCCGCCATCCCCTGGGTGCGGCGCGTCGACGACGACACCCTGGTCGCGATCGGCGGCCCGGACGGGCTCGCGCTCCGGACGCCCGTCGATCTCGAACCGGACGGGATGAAGCACGGCGCCAACTTCGCGGTCCACGCGGGCGAGCGCGTCCCGTTCGTGCTCACGTGGTTTCCCTCACATCACCGCCTGCCGCAGCCCGTCGACGCGGAGCTCGCGCTGCGCGAGACCGAAGCACACTGGCTGAAGTGGTTCGAGGGCTGCGTCTACGAGGGCGAGCACGTCGAGGCGGTGCACGTCTCGCTCGCGGTGCTCAAGGCGCTCACCTACGAGCCGACCGGCGGGATCGTCGCGGCGCCGACGACGTCTCTGCCGGAGCTGCTCGGCGGAGTCCGCAACTGGGACTATCGCTTCACCTGGCTCCGCGACGCCACCTTCACGTTGTTCGCGTTGATGAACGCCGGCTTCGTCGACGAGGCCCGCGCCTGGCGCAACTGGCTGCTGCGGGCGGTCGCCGGCGACCCGGCGAACGCGCAGATCCTCTACGGCGTCGCAGGCGAGCGGCGCGTGCTCGAGCGAGAGCTCGAATGGCTCCCGGGATATGCCGGCTCGGCTCCCGTCCGTGTCGGGAACGCCGCGCACGACCAGTTCCAGCTCGACGTGTACGGCGAGGTGATGGATGCACTGCACCAGTCCCGCGCCCACGGCTTGCCGGCCGACGATCACGCGTGGTCGCTGCAGCGGGCGATCATGGACTTTCTCGAAGGCGCCTGGGAGCAGCCCGACGAGGGCATCTGGGAGGTGCGCGGGCCGCGCCGCCACTTCACCCATTCGAAGGTCCTCGCCTGGGTGGCACTCGATCGGGCGGTCGACACCGTCGAGCGCTTCGACCTGCCCGGCCCGGTCGACCGCTGGCGCCGGCTGCGCGACGAGGTGCACCGCCAGGTCTGCCGCGAGGCGTTCAACGTCGAGCTCAACTCGTTCGTGCAGGCCTACGGGTCGGACGAGCTCGACGCGTCGACGCTCCTGATCCCGCTCGTCGGGTTCCTGCCCGGAGACGACCCGCGCGTCCTCGGCACGATCGACGCGATTCAGCGCGATCTCACACGCGACGGATTCGTCGAGCGCTACCGGCCGAAAGCGCACAAAGACATCGATGGGCTGCCAGGCGGCGAAGGCGTGTTTCTCCCCTGCTCGTTCTGGCTCGTCGATGCGCTCCTGATGGCGGAACGTGACGACGAGGCCCGCGCCCTGTTCGAGCAGCTCCTCTCGGTCCGGAACGATCTCGGCCTCCTCTCGGAGGAGTACGACCCCGGCGCGAAGCGCCTGCTGGGGAACTTCCCGCAGGCGTTCACGCACGTCGGTCTCGTCAACTCGGCCTACAACCTCTCCCAGCACGTCGGGCCGATGCATCAGCGCACGCAACGGCTCGAGACGTGAAGTGCGCGGTGTCGGAACCGAGTTGCTCGTCCGGGGCGAAACTCGTGAATCTGGTTCGGCTGCGCCGAAATCAGATTCAGCCGGAGCGTGCGGTGCCGGAACCTGATTCGCGAAGCGAACCAGGTTCCCGAGTTGCTGGTCCAGCGGCGAAACTCGTGAACCTGGTTCCGGCTTCGCCGGCAACCAGGTTCGGCCAGAGCGTGCGGTGTCGGAACCTCACCGATGGCCGAAGTGGTGCGCGCGCGGCAGGGCCCGCGTCACCTCCGCCTCGCTCGCCGCACGGCGCGCGAGCGGGCCGAGCGAGACCACGGTCGACACGAGCAGATTGACGTTGCGGTCGTGGCGTTCGAGCTTGCCTCGGGCGAGGATCAGCGGCTCGCCCCGGATGACCGCCCGGTGCTCCTCGTAGACCTGCGACGGGATGATCAGGTTCGCCTGGCCGAGCTCGTCCTCGAGCAGCATGAAGACGATCCCCTTCGCAGTTGCCGGACGCTGGCGGGCGATCGCCATCCCTGCCACCTCGATCCGCGAGCCGTTCGGCGTCGATGCCAGCTCGGCGGTCGTTCGCACCGTCGCGGCGAGATGCGGCCGCAGGAGCTGCAGCGGATGGACGCCGACCGAGAGCGAGGTGTGCTTGTAGTCGGCGAGCATCTGCTCCCACGGTGTCTGCTCCGGCAGCTGCGGGATCTCGGCCGTCGGCTCCAGCGGCAGCGCGAGCTGCCGGTTGCCTCCGCCGACCGTCTCGCCGCGCGGCGTGACGCCGAGGCGCCAGAGCAGCTCGCGCCGCGGCCCCCACTCGTCGCAGGCGCCGGCTGCGACGAGCGCTTCCAGCGCGTCGTGCTTCGCCGCGGCACGACGCGCGAGATCGCCGAGATCGCGATAGGGCTGGCCAGCGACCACCGACCTGGCTTCTGCCTCGCCCACCGACTGGACGTAGGCGAGACCGACCCGGACCGCCCGCTCGTCCTCGATGTCGCACTCCGCCTCCGAGCGGTTGATGTGCGGGGGTCGCACCTCCACCCCGCGCCGCTGCGCGTCGCGCACGAGCGATGACGGCGGATAGAACCCCATCGGCTGCGCGTTCATCAGGGCGCACAGGAACTCCGACGGGTAGTAGCGCCGGAGCCAGGCCGACTGGTACGCGAGCAGTCCGAAGGCGGCCGCATGCGACTTCGGAAAGCCGAAGCCCGCGAAGCCGACAAGCCTGTCGTAGATCGTATGTGCGGTCTCGTCGTCGATGCCCTGTCCGTGAGCTCCCGCGATGAAGCGGGGGCGCCACGCTTCGATCGCCTCCAGGCTGCGCTTCCTGCTCATCGCACGGCGCAGGCCTTCGGCCTCGCCGATCGAGAAGCCGGCGGCCGCCATGGCGACGTCCAGCACCTGGTCCTGGAAGACGACGACGCCGAGCGTGTCGCGCAGGGCCTCACGCAGCGACTCGTGCAGGACCGGCGGCTCGAAGGCGGGGTCGGCCCGCTTCGCATGCCGGTGCTGCACGTAGGGATGAACTGCCTTGCCCTGGATGGGCCCGGGACGCACGAGTGCGACCTGCACGGTCAGGTCCTCGAGGTTCTCCGGACGGGTCTGCAGGAGGCTCTGCATCTGCGCGCGGCTCTCGATCTGAAAGACACCGACAGTGTCCGCTCTCTGAATCTCCTCGTAGACACCGGGGTCGTCGAGCGGCACGCGTGAGAGATCGATCGTCTTGCCCCGCAGACGCGCGATGCGGTCGATCGTGTCCTCGACGGCCGAGAGCATGCCGAGCCCGAGGAGATCGATCTTCAGGAAGCCGGCGTCTCCGCAGCTGTCCTTGTCCCACTGGCAGATCTGGCGCCCGGCCATCGCGGCGGGCTGGACCGGCACGAGATCGATCAGCGGCCGGGTCGAGATGACCATCCCGCCCGGGTGCTGGCTGATGTGGCGCGGCAAGCCCGCAATCTCCTTCGTCAGCTCACGAAACGCGGCCCAGCGCGGGCCCGTATGTGCGCCGGGCACGCCGTCGAGCTCGTCGCCGACCCGGGTCGCGTCCCAGCCGTCGGTGACTCGCGCAAGCCGTTCGAGCTCGGCGAACGGCAGTCCAAGCGCCTTGCCGACGTCGCGGATCGCACCACGGCTGCGATAGCTCGCAAACGTCGCGACGAGCGCAGCGTGCTCGCGGCCGTAGCGCTCGGTGACGCGCACGATCAGCTTCTCGCGGATGTCGCGTGGAAAGTCGAGGTCGATGTCGGGCACGGCGACCATCTCGTCGTTGATGAAGCGGCCGAGCGACAGGCCCGCCGAGACGGGATCGACGTGGGAGAGCCCGGTCAGGTAGCAGACGATCGAGCCGACGCTGGAGCCGCGTCCTCGCCCCGGCGGCAGCGCATGGCGCGGACTGCCGGGCCCGCGCACCTCGAGCGCGCACGCACGGGCAAGCTCGAGCACCTCCCAGTGGAGCAGGAAGAACCCCGAGAGGCCCAGCCGCGCAATGAGTGCGAGCTCCTCGCACAACCGTTCGCGCGCACGCGCGCGAACGGTTCCGCTAGCGGATCGGTAGCGCTCGGCAAAGGTCGACTCGCAAATCCTCTCGAGCTGCCGATCTGCGGGGTCCGCTCCGTCGGAGAAGTCCGGGTAGCGATAGCCGAGCTCCTGCGTCAGGTCGAACGTGCAGCGGTCGGCGAGCTCGCGGGTGTGCCGGGCCGCCTCCATGGGCAGGCGTTCGAGCATCTCCTGCGGCGCGAGCAGCACTGCTTCGTGGTTCCCCCGCCGCTCGCGTTCGCAGCCGTCGAGCGACGTGCGGTGCTTGATCGCCACGAGCGCGTCCTGCAGCCGCGCCCGCGACGGGCTGTGCGCGTGCACGTTGCCGGTCGCGACGGTCGGCACGGCGAGGTGCTCCGCGAGCTCGGTGAGCCGCGCGTTCCGCCTCGCGTCGCCACGTTCGTACGGGCGTTGCAGCTCGATGGAGAAGGCGCCGGGAAAGGCGCGTGCAAGCCGCTCGGCTGCTTTCGCGTCGACCACGGCGAGACCGCTCCGTGCGCAACCGGAGAGTGCGACGAGCCCATCGGCATGCCGCTCGACGACCTCGATCGTGGTGTCGGCCGGCAGGAGGTCGCGCTCCTTCCCCGGTTCGCGGGTTCCCGCATGTGCATCGGTGAGGATGCGGCAGAGGTTTGCGTAGCCCTGCCTCGTCTCGCAGAGCAGCGTGATGTGACCGCCGCCTGCGAGCGTCACCTCGGCGCCGGTGATCGGCCGGACGCCGAAGTGCTTCGCGGCGTGGGCGAACTCGAGCGAGCCGTAGACGCCGTCGTGATCGGTGAGCGCGAGGGCGTCGTAGCCAAGCTCGGCGGCGCGGGCTGCGAGCTCCTCCGGCAGGGACGCGCCGTCGAGGAACGAGTAGGCCGAGTGCGCATGCAGCTCGACGTAGGGCGAACGGCCGCCGCCCGAGCCGGGGCCAGGTGCCCGTCCCGGGACCGATCGTTCGTCGCCGACGCCGCCTCGCGCGGGGAATGCGTCCCGCGAGGCGAAGCTCATAGAATCGCCATATGCCGGAAGGCATCCTCAACGGCCCCGGTGAGGGCAAGCTCTTGCGCAACGCGTCGGGGAACCGCGTCTCGATCGTGAAGGCGGCGCTGCCGCACCTGGCCGTCTTCGAGTTCACGATCGAAGGGCCGTTCGACGGCCCGGAGCCGCACACCCGCGCGGACGAGACGGATTCCTTCTACATCATGGAGGGGGAGCTCGACCGCGCCGGCGGCATCGCGCACCTCCGGTTCCTGAACATTCACGCGCCCGGCGGGTTCGAGCGCGAGCTGCGCGCCATGAGCATCTAGCCCTAGGCCCGCTGGGTGAACCATGTCCCGGCGTCGGCGTCGTGGTAGACGACGGCGTTCTCCCCTGTTTCGAGCACGAGGTCGAAGTACCGGCGATGCACCGGATCCTCCGTCCACCAGCGGTCGACGACGCGCCACTCCTCGCGCACGACTGCGACGTCCTGCCGGTTGACCCGGCGCGGCGCGCCGTCGGCGTGGCTCTCGACGAGCGCCGGGCATGGATTGTTGAGACGACGCGCGTTCAGTCGTCGCGCGGAACGAGCAATGCGCGCGCTTCGGGTATGCGTGACCACGGAGCGACCTCCACGACCGTTGAGACTCCGCCCGCCCCGACGGCCGCGCGCACCTGGCGCAGGCCTTCACGGAGCCGGCCTTGCATCACTTCGCCCTCTGCGGCCACGAGCTCGAGCTGCTCCCCGGTGTGCTCGGCGAGCTCCATCACCTCGAGCCGAAGCTTGAGCGCCGGTGCGGGCAGTTCCGCGAGCTTCGGCGAGAGCGCTGCCCGCAGCCGGGCCGGGTCGGCCGTCGGCTCGCGCAGCGTCACCGTCCGGCGCCACGAGGCACCGCCGACCAGCCGCGCCCAGACCGCGACCTTCCTCGGCGGACGCCCCGCGCGCTCCGGCCGTGCGAGCAGGCGATCCAGCAGCACTCCCAGCCCTCGCCGGAGCGTCAGCTCGTTGCCGACCGCTTCCGGGAACTCGAGCGTCTCGTGGATGGCCGTGGCCGGACGTCTCGGCTTGACCCTCCCGTCCTGCTCGCCTCTCGCCAGGCTCCAGGCGCGCCGCCCGTCCGGCCCCAACCGTTCGGAGACGGCGCTGCCCGGCAGCCCGGCAAGCTGTCCGATCGTTCGCACACCCAGTTCTTCGAGCTCCTCGTAGCGGCGCCGCTCGAGCGGCAGCAGCTGCAGCGGCAGCGGCGCGATGAACGAGCGCGAGCGGTCGTCGGAGACGATCAGCGCCTGCCCCGGCCGTGCCACGTTCGCCGCGGCGAGCGCCGCGAACCGCCGTTCCGCCGCACCCGCGCGGGGATCCCAGGTCGAGCCGACGGCGGCGAGTGCCCGCTTGAGCGCCGGCTCGAGCCCGCCGTAGAGCCGCTCGACGCCCTTCGAGTCGAAGAACACCGTTCCCGGATCGACCGGCTCGACGGCGAACCCGGCATCCTCGAGCCGGCGCAGGATCTCCTCCCACGCCTGCTCGGCGGCCGCCGGGTCCTGCTCGACGAGCTCGAGCTCCGGACAGGTCGCGAGCGCCTCTCCGAGGCGCATCCCCGGCCGGACGCCCTTCACCTCGGCCGGCCCCGTGACCGAGCCGATGAGCGGCTCCGTCCCGGGCAGCGGCGCGAGCGCGGCCGGCAAGGCCTGCAGCCGCGGGCGAAGGCGCAGCGCAGCCCGTAGATCGAAGGCCGGGATGACGATTGCAGCGATCACGGGAACGTATGTTCTACACGAACACACGTTCTCCTGTCAAATCCCCCGGGTATCCTCCAACGCGAACGAGAACCAGAGGCGATGGAGCTCGCCCTCAACCGCCGACGACGGCTGATGGCTCCTACGACGAAAGGAGCCACGCAATGCCCGTCATCGTCGGCGTCGCGCTCGGTGGAGCGCTCGGAGCCTCGGCCCGCTATCTCCTCGATCAGGCGATCGAGCACCGGAGCTTCTCGATCTTCCCGTGGGCGACGTTCACGATCAACCTCACAGGCTGCTTCCTGATCGGGGTGATCACCGAGTCGCTCGTCGACCGGCACCACCTCCCGGCCTGGCTGCGCGTCGGGCTCGTCGTGGGGGTGATCGGCGGCTACACCACGTTCTCGACCTTCGCCCAGGAGAGCCTGACGCTGCTCGAGGCGCGCGACTTCGCGGTCACGCTGCTCTACGTCGTCGGCAGCGTGACGGCCGGGATCGCCTTCGTCTACCTGGGATCCCTAGCCGGACGTGCGCTCTAGGACGACGACCGGGATCCGGCGGTCGGTCTTCTCCGCGTATTCGGCGTAGTGCGGCCAGACCCCGTTCATCTTGGCCCACAGGCGCTCGCGTTCCTCTCCCTCGGCGGTGGTGGCGCGGGCCGGAAAGACCTCGTCGAGCACCTGCAGCTCGACGTCGGGATCCCGGGAGAGGTTCTTGTACCAGCCGGGATCGTCCGGCGCCCCGCCCTTGGAAGCCACGATCACGTAGCGATCGCCGTCCTTCGTGTAGATCAGGGGCGTCGTGCGCGGCTCGCCGCTCTTGCGCCCCGTCGTCGTCAGCAAGAGGACCGTCGAGCCTTCCTTCCAGAGGTGGCCGACCTCGCCCCCGGTCTCCCGGTAGCGGCGGACATGCTCCGCGCCGAACAGTGCTTTCGGTTCAGTCATTCGAATGCTCCTTCCACGAGCAACAGGAGGGACGGTTGGTGAGAACGCGTCTCGTGCCATTCACCTTCCTGCCACTCGACCGCTTCTCCTACACCCAGGCGCACTCGTTCGTTCTCGCTCGAGCACGTCACCTGCCCCGCCAGCACCACCAGACGCTGCCGTGACGCCGCCTCGTGCCCCCCGATCACGCCGTCCAGCTTCGCCAACGAAACCTGAACCTCCCCGCGCGCGACGCGCGAGTGCATGAAGCCCCGAGAGCCGAAGTGCTCGATCTCGCGAAACGGGAGCTCGACCTGCTTCACGCAACGATCTCCGCCGCCGTGCCGACCATGCGCGAGAAGCGAGGGACGACGTCGAGCAGGTCGACCTGCGCGCAGAACTCGATGTCGGCCTCGAGCCCCGGCGGCCCGTAGGTGCGTGCGTTCAGGCCTGCGAGCGCGTCCGGCCACACGGTCGAGATCACCTCGGCACCGATTGCGGCGTCGCTGCGCTCGCCGTCGAGGCTCTCGACGATGCGCCCTGCGCAATACGCATCGTCGAGCGCGAACGCGCCTTTGAAGCCCGAGCAGAGAATGGCCACGTCTCCGCCCTCCTCGCGTGCTGTGCGCGCGAGTGCGGACAGATTGAGCAGCGAACCGAGCAGCACGATCTCGCAGCGCGCTGCTGCGGTGAGGATCGCACGCGTGCCGTTGGTCGTCGTCAGGATCAGAGCCCGCGCCTTCGGTTTTCCCGCGAACTCGCGCGGCGAGGCGCCCACGTCGAACCCTTCCACCACGACTGCGTTGCGCTCGCCGCCGACGACCGCTTCGTCACCGAGCTGTGCACGAAGAGCCCGAGCCTCCTCGATCTCGGCACAGCAGAGCACTCGTTCGTAACCCGATGCGAGCGCCTGCGCGATCGACGACGTCGCGCGGATCACGTCGACCACGATCCCGATGCGGGCGGCAGCCTCCTCCTCGGGAGTGAACGCGACGTGAACGTGCACCCCGATACGCTAGCCGCGTGGACGAACCACGCTTTTGCTATCGGCATCCCGACCGGGAGACGGGACTCTCGTGCTCGGAATGCGGCCGGCCCATCTGCTACGAGTGCATGACCCCGGCGCCGGTCGGGCTTCGCTGCCCGGAGCACTCGGGGAAGCCGCAGGGGATCCGCAAGGTGACCAAGCCGGCGCAGCGCGCCGTCACCGGCGTCGGCAGCCCTCGCACGAACGTCGTCACGCTGACGCTGATCGGGATCAACGTCGCGGTCGTCGTAGCCGAGCTTGCCAGTGGAGCCGGTGCCTCCCTGACGAACAACGGGATCTTCCGAGACGGGTCATTGGTCGCAATCGGCCGCTGGACGTCCTTTGGCCCGCTGATTGGAGTCGCCAAGGGCGAGTGGTGGCGGCTCGGAACCTCGATGTTCCTGCACGTGACCTTCTTTCACATCGCAGTGAACATGTACTCCCTGTACTACGCCGGGTCGATCCTCGAGCAGGTGATCGGCCGCTGGAGATTCCTCCTCCTTTATCTCGCGAGCGGAATCGCCGGGTCGGCGGGAGCGCTCCTTTACAGCCCGCTCGTTCCGACCGTCGGAGCATCGGGAGCGATCTTCGGGATCCTCGGCGGTCTCTTCGTGCTGGAGCGGAAGCGCCATCTATCGACCGGTGGCCAGGTCGCAGGACTGATCGTGTTGAACCTCATCATCACGTTCCTCTTCCGAAGCTACATCTCGGTCGGCGGGCACGTCGGCGGGCTCATAGGCGGGGCCATTCTGATGCTGCTGCTACTGCATTTCAGGAGGTCAGCCCTCTACAGCATCCTTGCGAGCGTCGGAGTTGTTGCGCTCAGCGTGGTCATCGCGTACCTGCGCGTTCGCCACTACCACTAGCCATCTAGCCGCCCGCCGAGACGTACGCGCCCGAGCCGGCTTCCTGCAGCGCGGCCTGCGCTGCTGCGAGGCGCGCGAGCGGCACGCGGAAGGGCGAGCAGCTGACGTAGTCCAGACCGAGCTCGTGGCAGAACGCGATCGAGCGGGGCTCGCCGCCGTGCTCGCCGCAGATGCCGAGCTTGAGCTCCGGCTTCGTGCCGCGGCCGCGTTCGACCGCGATCCGCATCAGGTCGCCGACCCCGGCGACGTCGAGCACCTCGAAGGGATTGCGGTCGAGCACCCCGTCCTCGAGATAGGTGGTGAGGAACTTCCCTTCGGCGTCGTCGCGGGAGAACGCGAGCGTCGTCTGGGTCAGGTCGTTCGTGCCGAACGAGCAGAAGTCCGCCACCTCGGCGATCTCGTCTGCGCGCAGCGCGGCGCGCGGCACCTCGATCATCGTTCCGACCAGGTGCGCCACGCCGGGTGCCTCCTCGGCCCACACCGACTCGGTCAGGTCGCGCAACCGTGCGAGCTCCTCGCGGAAGCCGACGAGCGGGTGCATCACCTCGACGAGCGGCACCTCGCCGGTGCGCTCGAGCACCGCGCGCGCAGCCCGGGCGATCGCGCGAACCTGCATCTCGTAGATCTCCGGGTACTGGAGCCCGAGCCGGCAGCCGCGGGTGCCGAGCATCGGGTTCGCCTCGTGCAGCGCGCGAATCCGGCGCCGCAGCTTCTCGTCCGTCACCTCGGCCTCGTCGGGCAGGAACTCGTGCAGCGGCGGGTCGAGCAGGCGGATCGTCACCGGCAGCCCGGTCATCGCCTCGAAGATCCCCTCGAAGTCGGCCTGCTGGAACGGGAGCAGCCGGCCGAGCGCCGCGCGGCGGCCCGCCTCGCTGTCGGCGAGGATCATCTCCTGCATCACCGGCAGGCGGTCCGCACCGAAGAACATGTGCTCGGTGCGGCAGAGGCCGATCCCCTGCGCGCCGAACTCGCGCGCACGCTTCGCGTCCCCGGGGTTGTCGGCATTCGCCCGCACCTGCAGCCGGCGCAGCGCATCCGCCCAGCCGAGGATCGTCTCGAAGTCGTCGTTGATCTGCGGCGCCACGAGCGGCACCTCGCCCACGAACACCCGTCCCGTGCCGCCGTCGATCGTGATCACGTCCCCCTCCTGCAGCGTCCGGCCCCCGATCGTCGCGCGGCCGGCCTCCAGCGAGAGGCCGTCGCAGCCCGCGACGCACGGCTTGCCCATCCCGCGCGCGACCACAGCCGCGTGCGACGTCATGCCGCCGTGCACCGTGAGGATGCCCTCGGCGGCGATCATGCCGTGGATGTCGTCGGGGGTCGTCTCCCAGGAGACGAGGATCACCGGCCCGGATTTGGCGCGCTCGACCGCGGTGTCGGCGTCGAAGACGATCGCGCCGCTGGCCGCGCCGGGGGAGGCGTTCAGGCCCTTCGCCGCCACCTCGAGCGCCGCCGAAGGGTCGATCATCGGATGCAGCAGCTGGTCGAGCTGCGCCGGATCGATCCGGCCGACCGCCTCCTCGCGGGTGATCAGCCCCTCGTCGACCATCGCCGCCGCTGCCTTCAGCGCAGCGGCCGCAGTGCGCTTGGCCGAGCGCGTCTGCAGCAGATACAGCTGCTCGTCCTCGACCGTGAACTCGATGTCCTGCATGTCGCGGTAGTTCTCCTCGAGGCGGCGCATCGTCTCGACCAGCTGGTCGAACGCCTTCGGCAGGACGTCGCGCATCGCCTCGATCGGCTGCGGCGTGCGAATCCCGGCCACCACGTCCTCGCCCTGCGCGTTGGCCAGGAACTCGCCGTACAGACCGGTCTCGCCGGTCGAGGGGTCGCGGGTGAACGCGACGCCGGTGCCCGAGCGGTCGCCCTTGTTGCCGAACACCATCTGCACGACGTTGACCGCGGTCCCGAGATCGTCGGGGATGTCGTGCGCGCGCCGGTAGACCTGCGCCCGCGGCGTGTCCCACGAGTCGAACACCGCCTGCACGGCCCGCAGCAGCTGGGCGCGCGCGTCGGCCGCGAAGCCGGCACCGGTCTCCTCCAGGTAGATCCCCTTGAACGTCACGACGAGCTCTCGCAGGTCGTCGGCCGACAGGTCCGTGTCGTGCTGGGCGCCGCGCCGCTCCTTCAGCGACGAGAGCGCGCTCTCGAAGCGGTTCCCGTCGATCCCGTCCACGACCTCGCCGTACATCTGGATCAACCGCCGGTACGAGTCGAACGCGAACCGCGCGTTCTCCGTCCGCGCGCCGAGCCCCTCGGCCGCGGCGTCGTCGAGACCGAGATTCAGGATCGTGTCCATCATCCCCGGCATCGACACCGCGGCGCCCGAGCGCACCGACACGAGCAGAGGATCGTCACTCGAGCCGAACTGCTTGCCCGTCCGCGCCTCCAGCCGCCGCACGTGCTCGTCGACCTCGGCCTCCAGCCCCTCGGGCAGGCCGCGGCCGGCCATGTAGGCGCGGCAGGCATCCGTCGTGATCGTGAAACCGGCGGGGACCGGCACCCCGAGCCGGGTCATCTCCGCCAGGCCGATCCCCTTGCCGCCGAGGAGCTCGCGCCCGCCATGCGTCGGCTCGTCGAAGTCGTAGACGTAGCGATCGGCCATCGACGCGCAATCTATCCGGCCCGGCGCCGCCTCAATCCGCTCGGCCGGCGCGACGCCGCGAGCGGAACTCCGCCAGCCACGCCAGAGAGCGCAGGCCGAACCAGAACGGCGTGAACAGGCCGTAGAAGAGGACGAGCGCCACGCCGAGCGTCGAGTACCAGACGCCCCAGCGCCAGACCGGCACCGGCGGTTTCGGCTTCACGAGACGTGCAGCTCCTCGCGCCTGCGCTCGACCACGCGGATGATCCGGTGCGAGATCTCCTCGATCGACAGCTCGCTCACCTCGATCACCGGGCAGCCGAGCCGGCGCTGCACCCGCTCGGCGTAGTCGAGCTCCTCGTAGATCTCCACGAGGCTCGCGTACTTGCGGTCGCCGCGCATCCAGCGGATCCGCTCGCCCCGGATCTCCGAGAGGCGCTTGGCGTCGATCGTCAGCCCGACCACCTTCGTCTGGTCGATCGTGAAGAGCTCCTCGGGCGGTTCGATGCCCTTCACGAGCGGGACGTTCGCCGTCTTGTAGCCGAGGTAGCCGAGATAGATCGACAGCGGCGTCTTCGAGGTCCGGGAGACGCCGACGAGCACGAGGTCGGCCTCGTCGAGCCCCGCGGGGACGCCGTCGTCGTACTTCACCGCGAACTCGATCGCCGACATGCGCCGGAAGTAGGCGTCGTTGAGCGGCGGCCGCGCGCCCGGCTTCATCCGCGCCGACCTGCCCGAGACGCGCGCCACCGCATCGATCGGATGACCGAGCAGGTCGCAGTAGTGCAGCTTCGCCCTGCGACAGAGCGCGCGCATCGACTCGCGCAGCTCCGGCTCGACCAGCGTGTAGATGACGACCGCCTGGCGCCCCTTCATGCGCTCGACGGCGAGCTGGAGATCGGCAACCGACTCGACGCGCGGATGCCGGATCTCGCTGAACTCCTGGTCCGGGAACTGAGCCTCGAGCGCCTGGACGAGCCTCGCCGCCGTCTCGCCGGTCGAGTCGGAGATCATGTGCAGCTCGACGAGGTTCACCGGGCCACCTTAACCGGCAGTTCATGCGGCCTTGACGAGTTCAAGGCAGTCTGTGCGCCGTGAAGCGCGTGCTCATCGTCGGCCTCGTCGCGCTCGTGCTTCCCGGAGCAGCGCTCGCGTGGGATGGGACGTACCCGACCGGCGACGCCGCCGGCACGTCGGTCCACATCATCGTCTCCGACAGCTATCCGGTCGACCAGACGCTGCCGCAGAGCTGGGCCACGTATCTCGGCTCGCTGCCGCACGGCGCGGAGCTCGGACGGCTGACGCTGAACCTGATGCCGCTCTCGACGCTGCAGACGAACCAGTACTGCGGCGATCAGTCGCTCGCCTGCTACGACCCGTCGACCCAGACGATCTACGCCGCGCCCGAGGACCAGCTGGACGAGCCGCCGGCGAAGGAGATCGTCACGCACGAGTACGGCCACCACATCGCGAACAACCAGAACGACGCGCCGTGGCGTGCGGAGGACTACGGGACGAAGCGATGGTCGTCGTACGAGAACATCTGCGCCCGCGCGGCGGCGGGAACGGCCTCCCCGGGCGACGAAGGAGCCGCGTACAGCCAGAACCCGGGCGAGGCGTTCGCGGAGTCGTACCGCGTCCTCGCGCTGACCGACCTCGGCCTGACGCCGAGCAGCTGGGAGATCGTCAATCAGAACTTCTACCCGAACGCGACGGCGCTGCAGCTGCTGCAGGAGGACATCACCTCCCCCTGGACCGGGCCGACGCTGCGCCACGTGCACGGGTCGTTCGGCTACGGCACGACACGGACGATCGGTGTCCAGACGGCGCTCGACGGCAGCTTCACCGCGCGGCTGCACGCGCCGTCGAAGGCACGGTTCGCGCTCGAGCTCTACAACCGCGGCACCCTCGTTGCCCGAGGCAGGACGAACGTGCGCTTCGAGATCTGCGGCGAGCGGTCGCTGACGTTGAAGGTGCAGCGCCTCTCCGGCAGCGGTTCCTTCACCGTGGACGTCTCCAGGCCGTAGATTCCCCCTGTGGGAATCGCCCACTGGGACGAGATCGAGCGCCGGCACAGCGCCAAGGGCGAGATGGACGCGACCTGGCAGCGGCTCGGAAGCGCTGCGGGCGCCCGCACGGTCGGCCTGAACCGGGTTCGGGTCGCACCGGGAAAGCTCCCGACTCCGCCGCACTCGCACGGCGCCTCGGAGGAGATCTTCTATGTCCTCGCAGGCTCGGGGCTCGCCTGGCAGGACGGGGACGTGCACGAGGTCCGGCCCGGCGACTGCGTGATCCACCGTGCGGACCATCACGAGCACACGTTCGTCGCCGGCCCCGACGGGCTCGAGTACCTCGTCTTCGGCACCCGCCATCCCACGGAGATCGGCTGGCTGCCCCGTTCGCGCGCGGTGCGCATCGGCTGGCCGTGGGTGATCGGCCGGGACGACGACCCGTGGGACATCGAGGCGGGGGTCGAGCCGCTCACCGTCGGCGAGCCTGCGCCGCGGCCCGAGAACATCGTCTCGATCGACGAGGTCCAGCTGGAGCACTGGGGCGACAAGGGCGTCACCGCGCCCCTCGCGACCCGCGAGCGGTCCGACCTCGCCGGTTTCCACTGGGAGCGGCTCAACCCGGGCAAGACCGGCGCCGTGCCGCACTGCCACTCCGCCGAGGAGGAGATCTTCGTCATCCTCGACGGTGCTGCGACGCTGCACCTGTGGCCCTCCCCGCTCCGGGCCGAGCGTGGCGCCGAGCGCGAGCAGCACGAGCTGCGGCCGGGCCACGTCGTCGCGCGTCCTCCGGGCAGCGGCGTCTCGCACTGGTTCCGAGCCGGCGACGACGGCGTCACGATGCTCATCTACGGCACCCGGGACACCAACGACATGTGCTGGTATCCACGTTCGAACAAGATCTCGTGGCGCGGGCTCGGGGTGATCGGGCGGATCGAGGCTCTCGAGTACGGCGACGGCGAGCCAGACGACTAGGAGGCGACCGGTGATCGGCGTGATCGTGAGCTTCGACTACGAGGGCGACTTCGACCGAGAACGGGTGCTCGGTGTCGCGGAGAAGGCAGGCCCGTCCTTCGAAGGCATGCCGGAGCTCCGGCTGAAGATCTTCACCGCCGACGAGGCGAACCGGCGGGCGCTGAACGTCTACGTCTGGGACTCCGAAGCCGCGGCGAGAGCGTTCTTCTCGGATGAGCTGACCGAACGCGTCACCGGTCTGTACGGCGTCCGCCCGCGGATCGACTTCGTGGACATCGCCGCGCTCGTCGACAACGCTCATCCCTAGGTAGAGCCTCCTCACCGCGAGGCCCCGTGCGGGTCTCAGCTAGGTTCAGGGCGATGCTCGAGGAATTCCAGGGAGCCGCCACGATCGAGAAGGTCGCGTCGCTGTGCCGGCGGCGCGCGTTCGTCTTCCCGTCCTCGGACATCTACGGCGGCCTCGGCTCGTCCTTCGACTTCGGCCATTACGGCGTCCTCCTGAACGACAACGTCAAGGCGGAGTGGCGCCGGTCGCTGATCCAGGAGCGCGAGGACGTCGTCGCTCTCGATTCGGCGATCATCCTCAACCCGGAGGTCTGGGTCGCATCCGGGCACGTCGCCGGATTCTCCGATCCGCTCGTCGACTGCCGGACGTGCAAGCTCCGCTTCCGAGCCGACCAGCTCGAGCAGAGCTCCTGCGGCAAGCGGCCGTCGAAGCATCCAGGCGAGATCCCTGACTGCGACCTCACGGAGCCGCGCGAGTTCAACCTGATGTTCGAAACGTTCGTCGGCCCGGTGCGCGAGGACGCGTCGCGCGCGTTCCTGCGGCCGGAGACGGCGCAGGGCATCTTCGTCAACTTCAAGAACATCACGTCCTCGATGCGGGTGAAGCCGCCGTTCGGGATCGCGCAGATCGGCAAGAGCTTTCGCAACGAGATCACGCCGGGCAACTTCCTCTTCCGGATGCGCGAGTTCGAGCAGATGGAGATGGAGTTCTTCGTGCCGCCGGCCGAGGCGGACGAATGGCACCGCTACTGGATCGACGAGCGCCGCCGCTGGCACCTCGATCTCGGGCTGCGCGACTCGCACCTGCGCGTCCGGCCGCACGACGCGGCCGAGCTGTCGCACTACTCGAGTGCCACCAGCGACATCGAGTACCTCTACCCGATCGGCTGGCTCGAGCTCGAGGGTGTGGCGAACCGCGGCGACTACGACCTGCGCCAGCACACCGAGGCGTCGGGAACGACGCTGGAGTGGATCGGCCACGAGGAGCGCTACGTGCCGTACGTGATCGAACCGGCGATCAGCGTCGTTCGCTCTACTCTCGCGTTTCTCTGCGACGCCTACGACGAGGAGGTCGTCGCCGACCGCCCGCGGACGCTGCTGCGCCTGCATCCGCGCCTCGCACCCGTCAAGGCGGCGGTGCTGCCGCTGATCGGGAAGGACGCCGCGATGGTCGAGCGGGCGCGCGGTCTCTACGAGGATCTCCGCAGATCGATGTCCGCCGAGTACGACGACGCCGCTGCGATCGGCAAGCGCTACCGCCGCCAGGACGAGATCGGGACACCGTGGGCGCTGACGATCGACGAGCAGACACTCTCCGATGGGACGGTGACGCTGCGCGACCGCGACACGCTGCAGCAGGAACGCGTTCCGCTCGACGGCGTCAAGCAGCTGCTGCTCGACAAGCTCGAGCAGCCTTGGCAGCCGCGCGCTTGACCTGGGAGAAGCTCTCGATCACCTCGAGCGCGCTGCGCGGAAACCCGCTCGGCGACCCCCACGAACGCGATCTGTGGGTTCGCGCACCGGCCGACCGCGCGCGCCGGTACCCGACCGTCTACGTGCTGCACGCCCACCTGCGGTCGGCGGCGTCGTGGTTCAACGTCGAGCCGTTCGATCGGTCGTATCCGGAGGTGATCGACGCACTCGCCCCGGAAGCCGTCGTCGTCCTCGTCGACGGATGGACGTCGGCCGGCGGCTCCCAGTGGATCGACTCGGGGGGCATCGGACGGTACGGCACCTACCTGCGGGAGGAGATCGTCCCGTTCGTCGACGCAGCGTGCCCGACGAACGGCCTGCGGGCGATTCAGGGCAAGTCGTCGGGCGGCTACGGCGCGATCGTCAACACGCTCACGCGGCCCGATCTGTTCCACGCCTTCGCCGCGCACGCGCCCGACGCGCTCTTCGACGTCACGCTTGCGCACGGCTTCCCCGCGGCGGCGAGGACGATCGCGGAGCGAGGCCTCGGTTCGATGAGCGAGTTCTGGGAGTCGTTCACCGGGCTGGACGAGCCCGGAACCGCGCTCCTGGTGGAGCTCGGCGCCTGCGCGCTCGCCTTCGGGGACGGCGAGCTCCCGTTCGACCGCGCCACCGCCGCCCTCCTGCCGGAGCGCTGGGAATCCTGGCTCCGCCACGACCCGGTGCGCCTGGTCGACGGCCACCGGCCGGCCGTCACCGGGCTGCGCGGCGCCTGGATCGATGCCGGCGATCGCGACGAGTACTTCCTCGACCTCGGAGCGCGCGCGCTGCAACGAGCGATCCGACAGGCGGGCCTTCCCGAGGAGCGGCTTCACTTCGAGCTCTTCCCCGGCGGCCACCGCGGCGTGAGCCATCGCTATCCGCTCTCGCTCGCCTACCTGATCGGCTCTCTCTCCATCACCTTCTGACTCGGCTCGGCGAAACCGAACTTGCGATAGAGCGGGTGCATGTTCGTGGTGTGGAGCAGCCAGCGCACGCCGGCATACGGGCCGTTCTCGACCATCTCGCGCACCAGCTCCTCACCGAGCCCGCGGCGCCGGTAGGGCTCGAGGACGTACACGTCGGCCAGGTAGACGAAGGAGACGCCGTCGGTCTGGGCGCGGCAGAATCCGATCTGACCGGCGCCGTCGTACAGCCCGACCACGCGCGAGGCGCCGTCGATCAGCGCATCCTGCGTCTCGCGCGCCCGCCCCGCAGCCCAGTAGCTCTCCTCGCTCAGGAAGCGATGCACTTCGACACGGTCGACCCGCGCCCGGTCGTCGTCCACCTCGATGCCGTTCCCGAGCGACCGCTTCACGCAGAGAGCGTCCTCAGACGGAAGCCTCCGTGCTCCTCGTACGACGAGGTGATCACCGCGAGGGCATCACGCCGCGCGCGGTCCGGCAGCCCGCCCGCTGCAGCATCGGCGAGCGGCGTGGAGAGCAAGCGCTCGATCCCGGCGATCCCCTCGGGCGAGAGCCGCAGCGCGTTCGCGGCGTGGGCCGCGCAGACGCCGCCTCCGGACCGTGCCGAGAACGCCACCAGCTCGGCATCGGAGCCGCACTCGACGCAGCTCGTCAGATGCGGCAGGTAGCCCGCGAGCCAGAGCAGCTTCAGCTGGAAGGAGAGCGCCAACGGGTCGACCGCCGGCCGGCTCTCGAGGGGCGGCGTCTCATCGAGCACGTCGAGGAACCGGGCGAGGGCGCCGAACGCCCGCTCGTTCGCCTCGGGCTCGCCGAAGAGCCGGAGCATCGCCTCGGCCCCGATCAGGCCGACGTTCAGGCGGTAGTTGTCCTCGCGCACCGCATGATGGGAGCGCAGCAGCTCGACGCCCGTGATCGTCTGGAGCTCGCCCGCTCCCTCGTGCAGCATCAGCTCGACGTGCGAGAGCGGCTCCAGCCGGGCCCCGAAGCGCGACTTGGTCTTGCGAACGCCCTTCGCGATCGCCCCGATCCGACCGCGCTCGGCGGTGTAGAGGTGCAGGATCCGGTCGGCCTCCGAGTAGCGCAGCGAGCGCAGGACGATCGCGTCGCTCTTGTAGGTGCGGCTGGCCATTCCGGGCCAGTCTAGAGACGGCTCCGGGGAATCCCGATCGGGGGGTTATTCGTTGTAAGAGGTGATGCCCCGGATTCGAATGTATACGACGCGCTGGTGCGGCTACTGCGTTCGCGCGAAGGTGCTCCTCGACGACCTCGGTCTGGAGTACGAGGAGATCCCGCTCGACGACGACCCCGGGTTCCGCGCGACGCTGCACGATCTGACCGGCGGCTGGACCGTGCCGCAGATCATGATCGGCGAGCGGCCGATCGGCGGCTACGCGGAGCTCTGGCGCCTCGACCGCGACGGGCGGCTCGACGACCTGCTCGCGGCGTAGCGCTGGCAGTTCGGGCAGTACCACGTGCCGCGGCCGGCGACGCGGATCTTGTCGATCGGCGTGCCGCAGCGATCGCACGGCTCGCCGCCGCGCCCGTAGACCTTGAACTCGTGCTGCGCCCCACCCGTGCCGCCGTCGGGCAGGCGGTAGTCGCGCAGCGTGGAGCCCTGCCGCCGCAGCCCGGCCTGCAAGGCCCGGCGAATGCCGCGATACAGAGCGTGGACCTCGTCCGGCCCGAGCGCGGCGGCCGGCGTGAGCGGATGGATCTGCGCCCGCCAGAGCGCCTCGTCGGCGTAGATGTTGCCGACGCCGGCCACGGTCCGCTGATCGAGGATCGCCGCCTTCACCGGCGCCTTCCTGCCCTGCAGCTCCTCGGCCAGGTGCCTGGCCCGGTAGGACGCTGCCAACGGCTCCCGCCCCACGCGCGCGTCGACATACGGGCCGACCTCGGCCGGCTCGAGCAGCAGCCACGTGCCGAACCGGCGCACATCGCGATATGCGACGCCCGATCCGTCGTCTAGCCTGACAACAGCACGGCGATGAGGATCGTCCGGCAGCTGTCCGAGTGCGTCGTGCAGGAACGACCCCGTCATGCGGAGGTGAACCAGGAGCGACCGACCCGACTCGAACCGAACGATCAGATACTTGCCACGGCGATCGACCACGGCGACCCGCTCGCCTTCGAGCTCTTGTGCGATCTCCACCGGGTCGAACGGCCGCGTCAGACGCGCGTCGCCGATCTCCACCTCGTCGAAGACGCGCCCCTCGAGCACCGGCGCAAGCCGGCGGCGGACCGTCTCGACCTCGGGCAGCTCGGGCACGCGGCCACCGTACCGTGCGTGTCTAGCCGACGACCTCGAGCAGCACCGGGCGCTCGGCCGGCGGTTCCTCCGCCAGCCGGTACGCGGCGAGCACGCTGCGGACGGCTTCGTCGGCCCCGGCCTCGGTGCGCGCGTGCACCATGGCCAGCTCGTCGCCGGCCTCGACGTGCGTTCCCCGCTTCGCGCGGCAGACGATGCCGACCGCGTGATCGACGACGTCGTCCTTGGTCGTCCGCCCGGCACCGAGGTGCATGGCCGCGTTGCCGATGGCGATCGCACCGAGCTCGGAGACGTACCCGGCTGCGGGCGAGGCCACGGCGCGGATCACCGGGGCGACCGGCAGTGCCGATTCGTCGGCGGTGCCTCCCTGCGCCTCGATCCACCGGCGCCAGACGGCCTCGGCACTGCCGTCCGCCACGGCCGCCTCGGCGCGGCGGCGGCCCTCGGCCTCGTCGACCCCGAGATCGGAGAGCGCGAGCAGCTTGGCGCACGCGTCGAGCACCACCTCGGTGAAGTCCGCCGGGCCGTGGCCACGCACGGTGTCGAGCGCCTCCCGGACCTCGAGGGCGTTGCCGACGGCGGCTCCGAGCGGCTGATCCATGTCGGTCAGCAGGCAGACCACCTCCCGGCCGGCCTGCCGGCCGAGCGAGATCATCGTCTCGGCGAGCTCGCGCGCGGCCGAGAGCGTCTTCATGAACGCGCCGTCGCCGACCTTGACGTCGAGCACGATCGCCTGGGCGCCCCCGGCGAGCTTCTTCGACATGATCGACGCGGCGATCAGCGACAGCTGGTCGACGGTCGCCGTGACATCGCGGAGGGCATAGAGCAGCTTGTCGGCCGGCACGAGATCGCCGGTCTGGCCGATGATCGCGACCCCGACGTCGCGTACCTGCTCGACGAACTCGTCGAGGCTCAGCTCGGTCCGGTAGCCGGGGATCGACTCGAGCTTGTCGAGCGTGCCGCCCGTGTGCCCGAGCCCGCGGCCGCTCATCTTCCCGAGCGGGACGCCGCAGGCCGCCACGACCGGCGCCACCGCCAGCGACGTCTTGTCTCCGACGCCGCCGGTCGAATGCTTGTCGACCACCTTGCGGCCGAGTCGCGCGCCCAGGTCGAGGGTCTCGCCGCTGCGGATCATCGCGTCTGTCAGCACATAGGTCTCGCGCTCGGAGAGACCCCGGAAGAAGACAGCCATGCAGAACGCCGCCATCTGGTAGTCGGGGACGTCGCCGCGGGCGTAGCCGAGGATCAGCTCGGCGAGCTCGTCGTCGGGAAGCTCCTCCCCGTCGCGTTTCCGCTGGATCAGATCGGCGGCACGGATCATGTCGTCGCGACGAAGATCGTGCTGCGGCCGTGGACGACGAACGGCAGCTCGACGTCCTCGGGCACGTCGCCGGCCGGGACCGACACAGAGTCCCGGTAGGCGACGAGCGTCTCGCGGTCGCGCACCATCGCCGTGACGACCCCGTCGAAGCGCTCGACACCGGAGAAATGGCGCCGCAGGTGCTCATCCCCGTTCTCGCTGTTGAACGACAGGTCGAACGCCCCGGGCGGATACGCGAGCAGCTCGCGCAGCTCTGCGATGTGATCCACCGAGTTCGTGACCGCGATGAGCGCGCCTCCCTGGACGAGAACGCGCGCGATCTCGGCGAGGCCCGCGTCCAGATCGGGCACGTGGTAGAGCATCCAGGCCGCGACGACCGTGTCGAACGAGCCGTCGGCGAACGGGAGCAGCTGGACATCGCCTTCCCGGGCGTCGACTCCCCGGGCCCGTGCCAGCTCGACCATCCGCGGCGAGAGATCGACGAACGACACCTCGGCGCCGAGCTCGCGCTGCATCCGTTCGGCGAGCTCGCCCTCACCGCCGCCGACCTCGAGCACACGGCGAGGCTGCCACGCCTCGAGCGTCCGCCAGAGGATCTGCTTCAGGTCGGAGCCCTCGGCACCGTCCCACAGGGCCTTGCGGGCTCGGAGATTGGCCTCGTCCGCGTACTGCTCGCGCACGACAGCCTGGTCGTCGAACGCCATCAGGCCTTTTCCGCCACGAAGATCGAGCTTGCACGGCGGGCGTAGAACGGCTCCGGGACAACGGCAGGGAGGTTGCTCGCGAACGGCGACATCGAGATCGATGCTCGCACGTACTCCTCGACCGCGGCGCGGTCTGCGAACTCGAGGCTGCCGTCGATGTCCACGCGCCGAACGTGCTCGAAGCGGCGCGACAGGATCACCTCGCCGTCCTCGAACGGCAGCTCCTGGACGTCCGCGATGCGCGCGTCGACGCCTCGCTCGCGCGCAAGGTCGACCATGTGCGGCGACAGGTCGACGGCGACGACCTCCGCGCCCGTGCCGCGCCGGATCCACTCCGCGAGCTCGCCCCAGCCGCAGCCCGCCTCGAGCACCCGGCCGGGCTTCGCCTCGACGACGGCCTCGACGAGCGGCACCCGCGCGTCCGCGCCGGTCGCCGAGCCGGTGAACGCCGCCGCCCGCCGCCTCAGACGGGCGTCATCCGCATATTCACCCGCGACGAGTGCCGGGTCATCGAGCCGGGCCAGCCCGCCGCTCCTCCGGTCAGGCCCGCTCGACGATCGGAGCCCCGGGAATGCCCCTGCCGGGCGCCGGCCCGCCGAGCCACGCGTTCACGGTCGCCCCCACGTCCGCGAACTCGCCCGCCTCATGGACGGCGCCGGCCGCGTTGCGTCCTTCGACGTAGACGAGCAGCAGCGCGTGCTCCCGCGAGTGGTCGGTGGACGGCGTCGTCGGGTCGCAGCCGTGGTCCGACGTGAGGATGAAGAGGTCGTTGGGGCGCAGCGCGTCGAGCAGGTCCGGCAACCGCCGGTCGAAGTCCTGGAGGCAGCGGTGGAAGTTCACGGGATCGTTGCGGTGGCCCCAGAGCGAATCGGTCTCGACCAGATTCACGAAGATCAGGCCGTCGTCGACCGTGCGGAGCAGCTCCTCGGTTCTCTGAATCCCCTCGACGTTCGACTTCGTCGGGAACTCCTCGTCGATGTCCTGGTGGGCGAAGATGTCGCCGATCTTGCCGACGCCGTACACCTTCCGGCCCGCCTCGCGGACGAGCGAGAGGTAGTTCGGCCGCCGGGGCACCAGAGAGAAGTCGTGCCGGTTCGCCGTCCGCTCGTACGACCCCGGCACACCGGAGAACGGACGGGCGATCACACGGCCGACTGCGTGCTTGCCGGTCAGGAGCTCGCGCGCCGTGCGGCAGGCGTCGTAGAGCTCCTCGAGCGGGACGGTCTCCTCGTGCGCGGCGATCTGGAAGACCGAGTCGGCGCTCGTGTAGACGATCCACTTGCCCGTGCGCTGATGCTCCTCGCCCAGCTCCTGGATGATCTCCGTGCCGCTGGCGGGCTTGTTCCCGAGCACCCCACGGCCGGTCCGATTCATGAACGGGTCGATCACCTCGTCCGGGAAGCCGTACGGGTAGGTCGGCATCGCCTGCGGCGTGACGATGCCCATCAGCTCCCAGTGGCCCGTCGTCGTGTCCTTCCCCTTCGAACGCTCGAGCAGGCGTCCGGCAACCGCGGGCGCGCCCGGCTCGGGCGCGCAGCCCTCGAGCGGCTCGATGTTGCCGAAGCCGAGCGCCTCCAGGGTCGGCAGGTCGAGACCGCCGACGGCACGGGCGACGTTGGCCAGGGTGTTCGACCCTGCGTCGCCGAACTCGGCAGCGTCCGGTAGCTCGCCCGCTCCGACGGCGTCCAGCACGATGACGCACGCCCGGGCCACCCCGCTATCCTAGACCCGTGCTGGAGAACATCCTCGGGCTGCTCGGAATCGCCGTCTTCATCGTGTTCGTGATCTCGCTGGCCGCCGGCGTCACGTGGCTCGTCGTGCAGATCAGCCCGTCACCGGCGAAGAAGAAGGCCAAAGCAGCCAAGGCCGACGCCGCGGCGAGCTAGACAGCGCTCAGGGGCAGCACGGCACCGAGCGGCGTGTAGTCGAGCGCGTGCGCCTCGGCAACTGCCTCGTAGGTGAGCTTGCCCTCGATCACGTTCACGCCCTTCGCGAGCGCGGGATCGTCCGCGACGGCGCTGCGCAGGCCGTTGTTCGCGATCGCCTCGACATAGGGGAGCGTGGCATTCGTCAGAGCCTTGGTCGACGTGATCGGGACGGCGCCCGGCATGTTCGCGACGCAGTAGTGCGTCACACCGTCGACGACGTAGACCGGCTCCGCATGAGTCGTGGCACGCGACGTCTCGAAGCAACCGCCTTGGTCGATCGCAACGTCGACGACGACCGCGCCTTCCTTCATGGTCGCGATCATCTCGCGCGTGACGAGCTTGGGCGCGACGGCTCCGGGGATCAGCACCGCTCCGATCACGAGGTCGGCCTCCTCGACGGAGGCGGCGACCTGCAGGCTCGAGCTCATCAGGAGCGAGACCCGCCCCGAGAGCACCTCTTCGAGATGGCGCATCCGGTCGATCGAGCGCTCGAGGATCGTCACCTGTGCCCCGAGCCCGAGCGCGATCACCGCGGCGTTGTAGCCGACGACCCCGCCGCCGACGACGACGACCCGGCCCGGCGCCACTCCGGGGACACCGCCGAGCAGCAGGCCGCGGCCGCCGACCGGCTTCTCCAGGTGGTAGGCGCCCGCCTGCGGTGCGAGCCGGCCGGCGACCTCCGACATCGGTGCGAGCAGCGGCAGCGATCGGCCCACCTCGACCGTCTCGTACGCGACGGCGGTGATGCCGGAGTCGATCAGCGCGCGGGTCAACGGCTCGTCGGCCGCGATGTGCAGATAGGTGAAGAGGATGAGCCCCTCACGGAGACGGGGGTACTCGACCGCGATCGGCTCCTTCACCTTCAGCACCAGGTCGCTGCGCTCCCACACGTCGTCGACCGAGACGATCTCGGCACCGACGCGCGCGAAGGCCTCGTCGGGGAACGCGCTGCCGACGCCCGCGCCTTGCTCGATCGCGACCTCGTGCCCGTGATTGATCAGCTCGAGCGCTCCCGCCGGGGTGAGAGCGATCCGGTATTCGTCGGGCTTGATCTCCTTGGCGACTCCGATCCTCATGGCGGCGGAAGCCTACCGGCGGCGCGCGGTCTCCGAGACGGATAGAAACCACCGCATGGAATTCGTCCCCGTCGTGATCGCGACCCCGGTCGAGGCGGAGCTCGTTGCCCGACTCGGTGCTGTCGACGACCGCATCGATGTCCACTTCGAGCCGGACCTGCTGCCGCCGCCGCGCTTCCCGTCCGACCATCGCGGCGCACTCGACTTCGAGCGGTCGCCTGAGGACCAGGAGCGATTCCGCCGGCTCGTCGAAGGAGCGGAGGTGCTGTACGGCATTCCCGGCGACACGCCCGAAGGGATCGCCTGGGCGGTCCGCACCGCCCCCGGGCTCCGCTTCCTGCAGGCGACGGCTGCGGGCGCCGGCGAGCAGGTCCGGGCGGCGGGCCTGTCGCCGGGCGAGCTCGGCCGGGTCGCGATCGCGAGCGCCAGCGGGGTCCATGCGGTGCCCCTCGCGGAATGGAGCCTGTTCGGCCTGCTCGCCTTCACGAAGGGGCTCCCACGGCTTCGCCGCGACACGGCGGAGCGGCGGTGGGACCACTATCCGGTCGACGAGCTCCGCGGGCGAACCCTGCTCGTGATCGGCGTCGGTGAGATCGGAGCCGAGGTGGCCCGCCTGGCGAGCGCGTTCGGGATGCGGGTGCTCGGCGTGAAGCGCGACGTGGAAGACCCGGTCGCGCACGTCGAGGCTCTCTATCCCCCGTCCGCGATCGACGAGCTCGTCGCGGAGGTCGAGGCGGTGGTGATCACCCTCCCCCTCACCGACGAGACGCGGGGGCTGATCAGCCGCCGGACGATCGGCCGCATGTGCGACGGGGCGATCGTCGTCAACGTGGGACGCGGCGCCGTGGTCGACGAAGAGGCGCTGGTCGAGGCGCTCGCCTCCGGCAAGCTCCGGGGCGCCGCGCTCGACGTCTTCGCCGACGAGCCGCTGCCGAAGACGAGCCCGCTCTGGGCGCTCGACAACGTGATCATCAGCCCGCACACCTCCGCGCTCTCCTGGCACGAGAACGAGCGGATCATCGAGCTCTTCGCCGACAACCTGCGGCGCTATCTCGCCGGCGGCGAGCTGCGCAGCCGCGTTCGGACATCGGTCTTCTACTGAGCGAGCCGCTCGACGAGCGCCCGCTGCTACCGACCCGGCCCAGATCTTCGTCGCGACGATCGCCTCGTCACGCCGCCCGGCGAGGGCCGCCGAGAGCGCGCCCTCGGGGCCTCGGTACATCGGCGCGGTGTCGAAGAAGCGCACGCCGGCCGCGAAGGCCGAGTCGACGACCGAACGAGCGAGACGCTCGTCCATCACACCGCGAGCGCGGTTTCGACCAGGGCGAACGTCACATCGACCATCGCCTCCAGGTCGGCGACCGAGATGTGCTCGGCAGGCGTGTGGATGTCCGCCATGCCGTTCGCGAGGTTCACGACCTCGAGACCGCGCTCGTTGAAGACGTTCGCGTCCGCTGCACCGCCCGAGAGCTCGTAGCTCACGGCGTGCCCGCGCGCGGCCAGCGCGGCCGCTGCGAGCGTGACGGCGCGGTCGGACTTCGCGAAGCGATAGCCGCGATAGCTCTTGCGCGCCTTCGTCTCGACGTCGCAGTCGGCAACTTCGGCTGCGAAGGTGATCGCGTCCTGCATCTCCTGGATCAGGTCGGCAAGCTTCCGCTCGTCCTGCGAGCGCGCCTCCGCGACGAAGGTGCACCACTCGGGGACGATGTTCGTCGCGGTGCCGCCCGAGATCGTCCCGACGTTCGCGGTCGAGTGCTCGTCGATGCGCCCGAGCCGGAACTCGGAGATCGCTCGCGCCGCCGCCGCGATCGCCGAGCGGCCGTCCTCGGGATGCATCCCCGAGTGGGCAGCACGACCGTGGAACGTGACCTCCAGCGACTGCGAGTACGGCGCTCCGAGTATCACGACGCCGATCGGCGCCGCCTGGTCGTAGACATAGCCCGTGCGCGCCCGCAGGCGCGTGTGGTCGAACGCGTATGCGCCGACGAGCCCGACCTCCTCCTTCGGCGTGAACAGCAGCTCGATGCCGGCGTGCGGGCGGCGCTCGGCGAGGAGCACCCGCGTGGCCTCGAGCATCGCGGCGACGGCGGCCTTGTCGTCGGCGCCCAGGATCGTCCCGGCGGCATTGCGGACGACCCCGTCGTCGACGACCGGCTCGATCACGGTCGTCGGTGGAACGGTGTCGAGATGAGCGCAGAGCAGGAGCGGCTCACCTGCCGCGGTCGGCTCGATCCGCGTGTAGAGGTTCCCCATCGTCGAGCCGATCCCCGGGCCGCAGGCGTCCTCATCGACCTCGAGGCCGCAGTCGCGCAGATAGCGGATGACGAGATCGGCGACCGCGCGCTCCTCGCCGGGCGGGCTCGCGACCGCGGCCAGCTCCACGAACAGGTCGAGGACGTCCGGCGGCACCCCGGGCTTCAGGCGACTTCGACGCCGGCGTCGACCCGGGCACGCGACCGCTGCAGCGCGGCGTCGACGAACTCGCGGAAGAGCGGCGCCGGCCGGGTGGGCCGCGACTTGAACTCGGGATGGAACTGCGAGGCCACGAACCATGGATGATCGGGCAGCTCGACGATCTCGACGAGCCGCCCCTCCTGGAACGTGCCGCTGACGACGAGCCCGGCGTCGATCAGCTGCTGCCGGAAAGCGTTGTTCACCTCGTAACGGTGGCGGTGGCGTTCCGCGATCACGGTCTCGTCGCCGTACACCGCGCGCGTGCGCGTGCCCTCGGCGAGCTCGACGGCCTGCGCGCCGAGGCGCATGGTGCCGCCGAGATCCTCGATCTCCTTCTGCTCGGGCAGGAGGTCGATGACGGGGAACGGCGTCTCGGGGTCCATCTCGGTCGAGTTCGCGCCTTCGAGCCCGCAGATGTGGCGGGCGTACTCGGAGACGGCGACGTGCATGCCGAGGCAGATGCCGAGATACGGGATCCGGTCCTCGCGCGCGACGCGGCAGGCGAGGATCTTGCCCTCCCAGCCGCGGGAGCCGAAGCCTCCCGGCACGAGGACGCCGTCGACGCCGGCCAACTCGGCGCGGGTCTCCTCGAGCGTCATCTCCTCGGCGTCGACCCAGCGCACATGCACACGGCACCCGTTGTGGATGCCCGCGTGCTTGAGAGCCTCGTGCACGGACAGATAGGCGTCGTGCAGCTTGACGTACTTGCCGACGAGCGCGATCTCGACGGATTCCTTGCGCCCCTTGATCCGCTCCGTCAGCTCCAGCCACTCGCCCAGCGCCGCCGGCGGAGCGTCGATCCCGAGCTTCCGGCAGACGAGCTCGTCGAGCCCCTGCTCCTGCAGCGCGAGCGGGACGAGGTAGACGTCCGCGACGTCGGGGTTCGTGATCACCGCGTCGACGTCGACGTCGGCGAAGAGGGCGATCTTCTCGCGGATCTCGCGGGGCAGCGACTCCGTCGAGCGGCACACGAGCACGTCGGGGTGGATACCGATGCGCCGCAGCTCGTTCACGGAGTGCTGCGTCGGCTTCGTCTTCAGCTCGCCGGCCGTGTCGATGAACGGGACGAGGGTGACGTGCAGGTAGATGACGTTCTCGGGCCCGACCTCCCGGCGAAACTGGCGAATCGCCTCCAGGAACGGCTGGGACTCGATGTCGCCGACCGTGCCGCCGATCTCGGTGATCACGACGTCGGTGTCGGTCGCCTCGGCGACCGAACGGATGCGCGCCTTGATCTCGTTCGTGATGTGCGGGATCACCTGCACGGTCGACCCGAGGTACTCGCCCTTGCGCTCCTTGCGAAGGACGCGGTCCCAGACGCCGCCGGCGGTGTGGTTCGCGGCCCGCGAGAGGTTCTCGTCGATGAACCGCTCGTAGTGGCCGATGTCGAGGTCGGTCTCGGCGCCGTCCTCCGTGACGAAGACCTCGCCGTGCTGGAACGGGCTCATCGTGCCCGGGTCGACGTTGATGTACGGGTCGAACTTCTGCACCTGCACCTTCAGCCCGCGCGCCTTCAACAGCCGCCCGAGCGAAGCCGCGGTGATGCCCTTGCCGAGAGACGAGACGACGCCGCCGGTGACGAAGACGAACTTGGCCACCTACGTGCATCTCTCCGTGAACAGCTTCACGGAACTCCATCCTACCAGTGCGCCCGCCTCGATCACTCGCGGGATCCTAGGCGCCCCGTCGGCTGGCCGCCGATCTAGAGCTGCGCGGCCGTCTGCACGAGGTCGTACAGGCGCTGCAGGGCCGCGCCGGCGAGGCGGCCGGAGGTGGTGACCGTGACGAGCGTCCGGTCTGCGGCGGTCGCCTTGAGCCGGATCTCCGTGTCGGTCTCCGGCTCGAGCAGGTGCCAGGTCCAGCGCTCGTAGAGGTCGATCTCGCGCACGAGCAGCATCGACTCGACGCGCCTGCGCCCGGTGAAGACGTTTCGCTTGGATCCCTGGACCTGCCAGCGCGCTCCGGGCGCGAACCCGCGCCGGTCCGGCTGCACGCCGGTGATGCCGGGCCACCAGTCGGACAGGTGGTACGGCTCGGCGAGGAACTTCCAGACGTCCTCCCGCGGGGCGAGCAGCTCACGGGTCGCCGTGCTCACCGGGCGTCAGGCACCGCGGTCGATCTTCGCCAGGAAGTCCGCTCCGCCCAGCATCCGCTCGAGCTCGTCGCGGCGCTGAGCGTCGTCCAGCGGCTCGATCCGCGTGTGGGTCGGGTCGCCGGGGATCTTCTCGACCGAGAAGTGCCGGTCGGCGACCGTCGCGATCTGCGGCAGGTGGGTGATCGTCAGCACCTGGGCGCGGGCCGAGAGGCGACGCAGCGTCTCCGCAACTGCGTGCGCGGTGGTCCCGCCGATGCCGGCGTCGATCTCGTCGAAGACCATCGTCGCTCCGCCCGCCACGGCGGCGATCGCGAGCGCGACGCGGGACAGCTCGCCTCCCGACGCGGTCTCCGCGACCGGCCCGAAGGGGAGCCCGGCATTCGGCCGGATCAGGAACGCCACGTCGTCGGCACCGGCGGCGCCGGGATCGCGCTCGCTCAGCACGACGCGGAACTCACCGTCGCCGAGGCCGATCGCCTGCAGCTCGGCCGCCACGGCGGCCGCGAACGGGGCGGCCGCCTGCCGGCGCGACGCCCGCAGCTCGGCGTGCACCCGGTCGACCTCCGCCTGCGCCGCCGCGAGCGCCTCGGCGGCGGCCCGCACCGGGTCGTGACCGTCGGCCAGACGCTCGAGCTCGGCCCGTGCCTCCTCCCCGCGCTCGAGCAGCTCGGCGAACGTCGCCGTGCGGTGGCGCCGCTTCAGGTCGGAGTAGGCCTCCAGCTCGCCCTCGAGCTCCTCGAGCCGGCCCGGCTCCGCCTCGAGCGAAGCGAGGAACGCGCGCAGATCCGACACGGTCTCGCGAAGCTGCAGCCCCGCCTGGCGCAGCGCCTCGCCGACGGCCTGCAGCTCGGGCGCGAGCCGCTCCACCGGTGCAACGGAGCGCTCGGCCAGCGCGACGAGCTCCGCTGCGCCCTCGCCCTCGTCCGGCGACAGCGCAGCCGCCGCGGCCGAGACTCCCTCTGCGAGCTCTCCGAGGTGCCGCAGCCGCTCCCGCTCGGCCAGCAGCTCGTCCTCACGATCGGCCGCGAGGCCTTCGGTGTCGGCCGTGAGCCGCTGCAGCTCCTCGAGGCGCGCCCGCGCTCCGGCGGCGTCACGGGTCAGCTCGTCGTGGGCGCGCCGCGCGGCTCCCAGCTCGCGCCAGGCGCGCGCCGCAGCCTGTGTGTCGAGCCCCGCGAACGTGTCGAGGACGCTTCGCTGGTACGCGGGCCGCGCGAGCCGCCGCTGTTCGAACTGGCCGCTCATCGCGATCAGCTCCTCCGCGGCGGCCGCAACGTCCTCCCGGGCCGCGCTGCGCCCCCAGGCGTAGGCCCGCGTGCGCCCGTCGGCGAAGATCCGGCGCGCCAGCACGAGGCCGTCCTCGCCGTCCGGCCGCAGCTCCGCGAGGGAGCCGAGGATCTCGTCGTCGACGCCGTCGAACTCCGCCTCCACGTACGCCTCCTCGCCTGCCGCGCCGATCAGCGCTGCGTCGCCGCGCGACCCGAGCAGGAGGCCGATCGCGTTCGTGAGGATCGTCTTGCCGGCACCGGTCTCGCCGGTGATCGCGTTCAGGCCGGCGTCGAGCTCGAGCTCGGCCTCCCGGATGAGCACGAGATTCGAGATCCGCAGGCGAAGCAGCACCGCCCCATCGTACGGCGGGCGGCTGTCGCCCTCCTATCGCCCGAAGGTTGAGGCGTACCGGCGGAAGAACGTCACCTCTGGCAGCGTGGCGAGCAGGCTCGGGCGGCTGCCGACCCTCACGACGGCCTCCGCGCCGGTCGCGAGCTTCCCGACCTGCTGGCCGTCGACCAGCACGGTCGTCTCGAGATCCGAGGTCAGGTTCGTGATCGTCACCTCCGGCCCGCGTGGGACGACGAGCGGCCGGATCACGAGCGCGTGCGGAGCGACGAACGTCAGCACCATCGCGTCGATCCCCCACACGAGCACCGGGCCTCCGTTCGAGAGGTTGTACGCGGTCGAGCCGGCGGGCGTCGCGCAGATGAGGCCGTCGCACGGCTGCGAGCCGAGCTCTTCTCCGCCGATCGAGTATCCGACCTCGATCATGCGCCCGAGTGTCCCGCCGGCCACGACGACGTCGTTGATCGCCATGCTCGTCTTGCCGGCGACTGTCACCTCGAGCGTCGCGAGCTCGACCGTGCGGTAGTCGCCCGCGAAGACACGGGTCATCGCCGCGTCGAGCTCGGCGCCTGCGATCGCGGTCAGGAAGCCGACGCGGCCGTAGTTGACGCCGATCACCGGAACGTTCGTGCCGAGGAAGCGCGCGAGCGCGCGCAGCATCGTTCCGTCCCCGCCGAGGACGATCGCGATGTCTGCGTCATCGCTCTCGACGAGCTCGACGCCGCAGCGTTCGGCGACCGCCTCGAGCCGCGTGAGCGCGTCGCCGACGCCGTCGCGCTCGATCGTGACGACCGCTGCGCGCTTAACCGACGGCATCGTCGATCCACCGGTCGAGACCGGCTGGGCGTTCTGCGGGCTGGCGCTGGACGAGGTGGAGGACGAACTCATGGTTTCCCTTCGGGCCTGGCAGACCCGAGTCTATGACTCCGCGCGGTTCGCCTCCGGCCGCGATCAGCGCCTCCGCCACCTCACGCACCACGCGGCGCCGCACCGCGTGATCGCGCACGACGCCCTTCGGGGCCTCGGCGCGGCCCGCCTCGAACTGAGGCTTGACGAGCACGAGCGCCTGCCAGCCGGGCGCCGCCAGCTGCAGCGCCGGCGGCAGAGCGAGCTTCACGGAGATGAACGACACGTCGCATGTGACGAGCTGCGGCGCAAACGGCAGGCCGGTCAGCGACCGCGCGTTGACACGCTCGAGCACGGTCACCCGCGGGTCGCGGCGAATCTTGTCGTGCAGCTGCCCGTAGCCGACGTCGAGAGCGATCACACGTGCGGCACCGCGTTGCAGGAGGACGTCGGTGAACCCGCCGGTGGAAGCGCCGACGTCGAGCGCGTCGAGCCCGGCCACGTCGATCTCGAAGGCGTCGAGGGCGTTCGCAAGCTTGTGCCCCGCACGCGAGACGTAGGGCGGCGGCTCGAGCACCGTGATCACCGCGTCCTCGTCGACCTGCTCTCCGGCCTTCCCGTGGCCGGGCACGCGGCCGGCCATCACGAGCGCCTGCGCCTGCGCCCGCGACTCGGCGAGGCCGCGCTCGACGAGCAGGACGTCAAGCCGTTTCTTCGTCAAGGGAAAGCCATCTAGTCGCCGGGCCGCACGAGACCGGTCTCGTAGGCGAGCACGACAGCCTGCACGCGATCGCGCACGGCCAGCTTCGAGAGGATCCGGTTGACGTGCGTCTTGACGGTGGCGCCGCTCAGGTAGAGCTGTGCGGCGATCTCGCTGTTCGTGAGGCCCTGTGCGATCAGCACGAGCACCTCTCGCTCCCGGTCGGTCAACGCAGCCAGGGGCTCAGGGACGTGTTCACCCGGCGGGGGTCGTCGGACGAAGTCTTCGATCAGCCGCCTGGTCACCGCCGGCGCAAGCAGCGCCTCGCCGGCCGCAACGATGCGAACCGCGTCGACGAGCTGCGCCGGCGGCACCGTCTTGAGCAGGAAGCCGCTGGCTCCTGCCCGCAACGCGTCGTAGACGACGGTGTCCTCGTCGAATGTCGTCAGGACGAGGACGTGACTCGCGAGACCCTCGTCGACGACGATCCTCGTCGCACCAATGCCGTCGAGCACCGGCATCCGCACGTCCATCAGCACGACATCCGGGCGAAGCTCGCGCGCGCGTTCGACAGCCGCCCGGCCGTCCGCGGCTTCCGCGATCACCTGAATGCCCTCTTCGGCATCGAGGATCATCCGAAACCCGCCTCGGACGAGCGCCTGGTCGTCGGCAAGCAGGACGGACGTCACGTGGCCACTTCGATCGGAAGCAGCACGTGCACCGCAAAGCCTCCGGCCTCACTCGGCCCGGCGTCGAACGTTCCGCCGAAGATCCCCACGCGTTCGCGCATGCCGACGAGCCCGTGTCCGCCGTCACGGCGTTGGCGTGGACCGCTCCCAGCGTCGGTGACCTCGACCTCCAGGGCGTCGTCGCCGTAGCGCACCGTGACGACGGCAGGCGCCCCTCCCGCGTGCTTCAGGGCGTTCGTCAGCGCCTCCTGGACGACGCGGTACGCGGAGAGATCGACGCCGGCCGGCAGGGGGCGCTTCGTTCCTTCGATTCGCAGATCGACCCGAAGGCCCGCATCGCGCATCTGGCCGAGCAGCCGGTCGAGATCACCGAGGCCCGGCTGGGGTGCGAGCCCTGCGTCCTCATCATCGTCCCGCAGCACGCCGACAAGGCGTTTCATCTCCACGAGCGCGCCGCGTCCGGTCTCCTGGATCGCCCGCACCGGTTCGAAGGCGCGCTCCGGATCGGTCTTCAGCATCGCCTCCGCCGCTCCGGCCTGAACCGTCATCACCGAGACGGAGTGGGCGATCACGTCGTGCAGCTCCCGGGCGATCCGCGCGCGCTCGGACGCGATTGCCTCGCGCCGCTCGAGCTCGAGCTCGCGTGTCCGAGCCTCGGCGGCCCGGAGGCTCCGTGTACGCGTTCCGAACGCGATGCCGAGCACGCCCGGCGCCAGGACGAGAGCGCCGATCCACGGGAAGTCCGTGCCCACGTAGTGGTCCGTCCCGCGGTACAGGTCGACTGCCATCGAGATCCAGACGCCGCAGACGAGCAGCGTCAGCCCAAGGATCGCGCGTCGCCGTTCCTCGTAGGCGCCGATCGACCACGAGACGAGAAACAGCGCCACGACGGGGGACACCGCGCTGTGCAACGTCATGCCCGCCGCTGCCTCCGCGATCGAGACGGCGGCGACGAGGAGCGCCACCGGGATCGGGTAGAGCCGCCGCCACGCGAGCGACGCGCCGGCGATGATCGTCAGCGGAACAGCAACTCCCGCCGGGTGCAGATTCTCCGCCCAGACCTCGGCGACCATCCACACGGTGAGCCCGGCGGCAATCGCGATGTCCATCTTCTTCACGGCGCAAACGGTATCGCGGGGCACCGCCCGCAGCATCAACCCGGGGGTCGATTCACGATCAACCCCGGCGCCGACGACAAAGCTCGCGGCCGCGCCTACCGTCGTCGGGGTCAGTCATCCACGAAGGAGGATCTCGTGAAGCTCTACAAGACAATGGGCGGCATCGGCATCTTGGCCGTCGTCCTCCTGGCACTCAGCTATCCGTTCCGAAACGACGAGCACGGCATCCGTTGGATCCTCGGCGGGATCGGTTGGCTCGGCTTCCTGCTCTGCGTTCTGACGCTGATCGTGCTCGCTCTCGCCGCGCTCGGGCGCGGCGTCTGGCGCCGCACGACGACGGCGTAGGCGGCGGCCGGCACAGCCGCCCGGGCTCGCCGAGCCCGCGCCCGGACGCCGCCCGCCGCCTCGACCGCGAGGCGGCGGGCGGCGTCCTCGCCGACGTCTCGGTGAAACGAAGGGCTACCTCAGGCGGTAGCCGGAACCGGCCCGTCGCCGATCGCCCGGACGCTCGGCTGTGCGATCACGATCGCGCTGCACACGAGGCTGATCACCCCGGCCGCGATCAGCGTCGTCGACGTACCGATCTGGGAGGCGACCGGGCCGGCCAGGGCGGCGCCGACCGGGATGAGGATGAACGAGCCGAGGGCGTCGTACGAGGAGACGCGCGAACGCGCCGCTTCGGGAACCTCGCGCTGGAACACGGTGAACCAGAGGGTGATGTGGAGCGCGACGCAGAAGCCGGCGAAGGCGCTGTTCACGAGGAGCGCCCACAGCGGGAGCTGCAGTCCCATCGCGAGGGTCTGGAAGCCGTAGGGGATTGCCGCCACGCAGGACGCGACCAGCGGTCGTCGCGGCTTGAAGCGCAGGGCGACGATGCCCCCGAGCACGGCGCCGAGCCCCGATGCGCTGACGATCGCGGCCCAGGCCCCCGCGCCGCCGTAGTGCTCCTTCGCCGTCAGCGGGCCGAGCACGCCGTAGCTGGCTCCGGCGAAGTTCCCGATGCCGAAGAAGACGATCGTCGTCCAGATCCACGTCTGCTTGCGGAACTCGCCCCAGCCCTGGCGGAGCTCGTCGAGGAAGCGCTCCGGCTCGACGGCGTCGCCACGCTGCGGGACGGAGAGGCGGAAGAGCAGGGCCGCGGCGATCGCAAAGCTCGCGGCGTCGACGAGGATGGCGGAGCCGGGGCTCCCGAGCGTGACGAGCAGCCCGCCGATCGCCGGCGCCAGGAACCCGAGCAGCGAGCGGCTGAGGCCGAGCAGCGCATTCGCCTGCTGGAGCCGGCTCCTGCTGACCACGAGCGGGATCAGGCCCTGCGAGGCGGGAATGACGAAGCCGTCCGCCAGCCCGTAGACGACGGCGAGCGCCGCCAGCAGGGGAACCGTCCCGTGCCCGGTGACGATCGAGACCCCGGCCAGCGTCTGCACGACCGCCTGGATCCCGGCGACCGTGAAGAGCACGAGGTGGCGCGGCAGGCGGTCGGCCCAGACCCCGGCGGCGAGCGTGATCGCCGCCGCCGCGGCCTGACGCGACGCGATCACGATCCCGACGGCCGTCGGGGAGTTGCCCGAGATCTCGAGGACGGCGAAGACGAGTGCGATCGACGCGACGCCGTCCCCGAGCGCGGAGACCGTCGTGCTGGTGAAGACGAGACGGAAGTTGCGTTCGGCGAGCGCCCCGAGCCGGCTCGCTCGGTTCATGCCGTGCGGACGGCGAGCTCTCCGACGATCGCCTCGAGGACGCTCGTGTCGGCGGGGAGGTCGGCGAGCCGTGCACGCGCCCGGTCGGCCGCCTCGTCGGCGAGGCGGCGGGCGTGCTCCGCGCCCACCTCCAGCACGTAGCCGTCGCCGTCGAGCACGTCGTCGACGATCTGGAAGAGGAGCCCGAGCTCACCCGCGAACGCCCGCCACGGCCCGTGCTCGGACACCGGGACCTCGGCCGCCCAGAGCCCGCACATCACGGAGGCCGAGAAGAGCGCGCCGGTCTTCAGCGCATGGAGCCGGTCGAGCGGGCCGCTCCCCTCGAGATCGATCTGCTGCCCGGCGATCATCGCGAGCGTCGCCTCGATCAGCTCGCGTGCGACCACCGGCGTGGGGTAGGACAGCGCGAGCCGGACCGCCTCGGCGAGCAGCGCGTCACCTGCGAGGATCGCGGTCGCCTCCCCGTAGTGCGCCCACACCGACGGCGCGCCACGGCGCTCGCGGTCGTCGTCGAGCGCCGGCAGATCGTCGTGCACGAGCGAGAACGAGTGCACGAGCTCGACGGCCGCGGCGGCGGGCAGTAGGTTCTCCACCCGCGCGCCCACCGCATCCCCCGTGGCGAGGCACAGCACCGGACGGACGCGCTTGCCGCCGAGCGCGTGCCGCATCGCCGGCTCGAGCGACCCCAGCTCGGGGGTCAGTGCCAGCTCGGCGAGATACGCCTCGACGAGCTCCTGCAGCTGCTCAATCCGCTGCTGCATCCGGGCCTGGAGGCGCGGCAGCCTCGGTCTCGGCGGCCCGTTTCGCCCGCTGCAGCTCCCCTTCGACCTCCTTGGCGAGCTCGGCCAGCTCCTGCAGGATCTCGATCGCCTGGTCGGGGTCCTGCGTCTCGTCCAGCCGGATGCGGGCAGCCTCCAGTCTCGCGAGCAGATGCTCGGCGTTGTTGAGCGACTCCTCGGCGCTCATGTTTTCCGCCCCAGTGTTTCCGCTCTCCCCGCTCCCGGCGCCGGCAAAGCCGGCACCTTCGCTCTTTCTGATGCTCCGTCGAGCCTACGCATCATGTCCGCTCCCGGCGCCGGCAAAGCCGGCACCTTCGCTCTTTCTGATGCTCCGTCGAGCCTACGCATCATGTCCGCTCCCGGCGCCGGCAAAGCCGGCACCTTCGCTCTTTCTGATGCTCCGTCGAGCCTACGCATCATGTCCGCTCCCGGCGCCGGCAAAGCCGGCACCTTCGCTCTTTCTGATGCTCCGTCGAGCCTACGCATCATGCGGCTTCCTCTCGTTGGATGCGGCCCAGAATGCCGTTCACGAGCCTCGCACCGTCGTCGGATGCATAGCGCTTGGTGAACGCCACGGCCTCGTTGATCGCCACCTCGGCAGGCACCTCGCGCGTCGTCAGCTCGTGGACGGCGACTCGCAGGGCACTGCGTTCGACGACGCCCAGCCGGTCGGCCGTCCAGCCCTCGGAGGCAGAGGTGATGCGCAGGTCGAGCTCGGCGGCGTGGCCGGCCACCGCCTCGGCGACCCCCCGCGCCCAGGGATCGATCTCCCCCGCGTACTGCGAGCCGATCTCCTGGCCCGAGAGATCCCACTGGTAGAGCAGGAACAGCGCCTGCCGGCGCGCCTGCCGGCGGGAGACGCTCACGCGACCGGCGCCCGCAGCGCCTCGAGCGTCGACGTCGAGTACTCACCGCTTCGGAACGGCTCACTCCCGAGCACCTCGAGCGCGAGATCGCGGGTCGTCGGCACGCCCTCGACGATCGTCTCTCGCAGCGCGCGCTCGGCGCGCGCGATCGCGGCAGGCCGGTCGTTGTCCCAGACGATCAGCTTCGCGACCATCGAGTCGTAGAACGGCGAGATCACCGAGCCGTCCTCGACGAACGTGTCGACGCGCACCCCCGGCCCGAGCGGCGGCTCGAAGAGGCTGATGCGCCCCGGCGAGGGGCGGAAGTCGTGCTCGGGGTCCTCGGCGTTGAGGCGGATCTCGATCGCGTGGCCGCGCCGCGGGGCGCGACCGGTCACGCTCAGCTCCTCGCCCGCCGCGACGAGCAGCTGTTCGCGAACGAGATCGATGCCTGTGCAGAGCTCGGTCACCGGATGCTCCACCTGCAGCCGCGCGTTCAGCTCGATGAAGTAGAAGCTCCCGTCGGGGCCGAGCAGGAACTCGAAGGTGCCTGCGTTGCGATAGCCCACGGCGCGGCAGGCGCGCTCCGCTGCGAGCTCCATCGCCTCGCGTTCCTCCGGGTCGAGCGCTGCCGACGGGGACTCCTCGATCAGCTTCTGATGCCGCCGCTGAATGGAGCATTCACGCTCGCCGAGCGTGAGCACGTTCCCGTGCTGGTCGCACAGCACCTGGATCTCGACGTGCCGGGCCGGCACGAGCGCCTTCTCGACGTACATCGTCGCGTCGCCGAACGCCGCCTCCGCCTCGGCAGCGGCCATCCCGAAGGCGTCCTCGAGCTCGTCGGGCTGCTTGACGAGCCGCATGCCCTTGCCGCCGCCCCCGGCCGACGCCTTGAGCAGGATCGGGAAGCCGATCTCCTCCGCGGCCGCGCGGGCCGCAGAGATGTTCGTGGCGGCCTCCGTGCCGGGAACGGTCGGCACCTCCGCTGCGCGCATCGCCTGCTTGGCGGAGATCTTGTCGCCCATCGTCGCCATCACGTCCGCGGGCGGCCCGACGAAGACCAGGTCGTTGGCGACGCACGCCTCGACGAACGCGGGATTCTCCGCCAGGAAGCCGTAGCCCGGATGCACTGCCTGGCAGCCGGTGGTGGTCGCGGCCGCGATCACGCTCGGGATCCGGAGATAGCTCTCGGTGGCCGGCGGGGGCCCCACGTGGACCGCGTGGTCGGCGAGGCGCACGTGCATGGCGTCCTTGTCGGCCGTCGAGTAGATCGCGACCGCTTCGATCCCGAGCTCGTGGAGCGCGCGGATCACCCGGACGGCGATCTCGCCCCGGTTTGCCACGAGGACCCTGGTGAACATCACCCCACCGCGTCGAGCGGTCGGCCGTTGACCGGTTCGAGCTCGAAGAGGAGCTGGCCGTACTCGACCGGCTCGGCGTCCCCCACGTGGATCGACCGCACGACGGCCTCGACCTCCGACTTGACCTCGTTCATCAGCTTCATCGCCTCGAGAATGCAGAGCGTCTGACCGGCGGCGACCGGGTCACCCTCCTCGACGAAGACGGCCGCACCAGGTGCGGGCGCGCGATAGAAGGTGCCCACCATCGGGCTCTCGACGCGGACGAGCGAGTGGTCGCGCGGTGCGACGGGCGGCGGTTCGTCCTCGCCTCCCGGCGCAACCGGCCCCGGGGAAGCCGGGGCCTGTGCCTGCTCTGCGGTGCGGCGCACGCTGACGCGCATGCCGTCCTCCTCGATCGTGATCTCGCCGACACCGGTCTCCTGCACGATGCGCACGACCTCCCGGATCTTCTCGGCGCGCGCCTGGTCGACGCCTCGCGCGCCCAGCGACTCGTCGCCGCCCGAGCGCTCGCGGATCGAGCGGAGCAGAGGCTCCGCCTCCTCGCCGAAGAGCGCGAGCAGGAGCAGCTCTTCCTCACTCGACGCGAGACCTTCGGCATCCGCACGGAGCTCGTCGAGGTCGACGGCCGGGTCTTCGTCACGTCCTGCGCCGATCAGGTCGACCGCGCGCACGAGCGCGGGGTCGACGGCTGCCGGTGTGTGCCCGAACCGGCCTTCGACGAGGTCGCGGAGCTCGTCGACCATGGTGGAGTAGCGGTTGGCGGTCAGCACGTTCAGGAGGGCCTGCGACGCGACGATGTTGCCGATCGGGGCTGCGAGCGGCGGCGATCCGACCTCGATGCGGACCTTGTCCACCTCTTCGAGCACCTCGTCGAGCCGGTCACCCGCCGCCTGCGTGCGCAGCTGCGAGTCGAGCGCAGCGACGAGCCCGACCGGCAGCTTCCGCTGCGCGGCCCGCACCGCGATTCGCGGTGCGACCGGTGAGACCGGCTCGTCGCCGATGTGCTCGTCGACGAGATCGGCAGCGGCCCAGAGCGTGTCCATGTCGACCCCCGTCGAGAGCCCCAGGCCGGCGAGCGCCTGCGCGGCCGCCTCGGAGGACACGCGGTGCATCGTCAGCGCCACCGGGTAGACCGAGGTCGCGATCACGTCTGCGCCGGCCCGCGCCGCCTCGATCGCGGCGGCGAGCGCATTCCCGCCCGCACCCTGTGCATAGAGGCCGACCGGCAGGCCGGACACGTCGCGGAGCTCGGCGACGAGCTCGCTCGCGCGGTGCGGCTGCAGGACGGCCGCAGGATCGTTCAGGAGGATGCGGGCCGCACCGAGCTGGGGCAGGCGCTTCGCGGCCTCGACGAGCGCCTCGTGCTTGCCGCTCCCGTAGAGCAGGCCCGCCTCGAACTCGGCGCCGGAGTCGACGATCGCCTCGGCCGCCTCGCGCAGGTTGCCGACGTCGTTGAGCGGATCGTGCAGGCGGAAGACCTCGATGCCGCTCTGTGCCGCGCTCGCGACGAACCGGCGGGCGAAGTCGCCGCCGACCGGGCGCGAGCCGACGAGGAACCGTCCGCGCAGCGCCAGCGCGAGCGGCGTCGTCGTGCGGGCCTTGAGCGCACGGATGCGCTCCCAGGGGCTCTCGACGCCCCGCCGCACGGCGTTGTCGAAGACGCCGCCGCCCGACACCTCCAGGTAGGCGAAGCCCGCCCCGTCGAGCAGCTCGGCGAGGCGCAGCAGGTCCGCGGTCGGCATCAGGCCGGCAAGCGGCTCCTGACTGAGGACGCGGATCGTCGTGTCGACGAGGCGCGGCATGGCTCAGGACCCTACCGGGCCTAGGCTCGCTGGATGTAGCGACGTTCGCGGGGATCCAGCTTGATCTTGTCCCCGACGTTGACGAACAGGGGGACCTGGATCACCGCACCGGTCTCGAGGGTGGCCGGCTTCGTGACGTTCGAGACGGTGTCGCCCTTCACACCGGGCTCGGTGTCGGTGACCTCGAGGATCACGGAGGCGGGCAGGTCGATGCCGGAGGCGGTGCCGCCGACGAACATCACCTGGACCGAGGACGAGGGCTGCATGAACGGCAGCTCGTCCTCGATCAGCGCGTGCGGCAGGGAGAGCTGCTCGTAGGTCGACTCGTCCATGAACACGACCTCGTCGCCCGAGTCGTAGAGGAACTGCATGTTCTTCTGCTCGGTGCGGACCCGCGGGAACTTCTCGCCGGCCCTGAACGTCTTGTCGACCACCGATCCGGAGGCAAGCGACTTCAGCTTGGTGCGCACGAAGGCACCGCCCTTCCCCGGCTTCACATGCTGGAACTCGACGATGCGCCAGGTCTGCCCGTCGAGCTCGATGTGCATCCCGTTCCGGAACTGGTTCGTTGCGACAACCTCTGCCATCGGCGCAGGAGGGTAGCGAACTCGCGAACCTGGTTCGCTGCGCGAACCAGGTTCGGGTGGTTCACGAAACCTCGATCAGCTCCTTCGGGAAGCTCGTCAGCAGGTCGACGCCGTCGTCGCGGACGATCGCGAGGTCCTCGATCCGCACGCCGCCGAGACTCGAGAGGTAGATGCCCGGCTCGATCGTGACGCAATGTCCCGCGACGAGCGTGTCGGTCGACTCGGTCGAGAGACGGGGCGCTTCGTGGACCGCGAGGCCGACTCCGTGCCCCAGGCCGTGGCCGAACGCGCCACCGAAGCCGGCGGCTTCGATCGGGTCGCGCGCGAGCGCATCGGCCTCCACCCCGGTCAGCCCGGCTTTGATGCCCGCGCACGCCTGCTGCTGCGCGTCGAGGCACACGTCGTAGGCCTCGCGCAGGCGGTCGGGCAGCCGCCCGGTGGAGAAGGTGCGGGTGCAGTCGCTGCAGTAGCCGTCGACCCGCACGCCCCAGTCGACGGTGACGAGCGTGCCGCGCTCCACGATCTTGTCGGTGGGATGCGCGTGCGGTCTGGCGCCGTTCTCGCCCGATGCGACGATCGAGTCGAACGAGAGCTCGTCCGCGCCGTGCGCGTGCAGCAGCTCACGCAGCCGCCACGCGAGCTCGCGCTCCGAGCGGCCGATCCACGTCTCGGCGGTCAGCGCCTCCAGCCCGCGGTCGGCGATCTTGGCCGACCGGCCCAGCTTCGCGACCTCCTCTGCGTCCTTGACCGCGCGCACCTCGTCGACGAGACCGCGCGTCGGCACGAGCTTCGCGCTCCCTGCCTGCAGGCGCTCCCATTCGGCGTGTGGAAGCACGTCCGACTCGAACTGGACGCGCCCCTTCAGCCGCTCGCCGACGTCCAGCATCAGCGTGCGCTTCGCAAGCTGCACGTCGACTCCCTGAACCTCGTGCGCCGACTCGATGTACCGGAAGTCGGTGTAGAGCGTCGCCTTGCCGCCCGGCTCGACGAGCAGCGCGGCATTCGAGCTGTCGAAGCCGGTCAGGTAGAAGACGTTCGTCAGGTTGGTGACCAGGAGCGGCGCCTCGAGGCGCTCGCTCAACGCGTTCAGCCGTGCAGTCATTCGGGCTCCTTCCCGGCGAGGAACTCGAACGCCTCGCGATAGCCGTCGGGGCCTTTGCCGATCACGCGGTGCGCCGCGAGCTCCGCGACCACACTCGTCCGCCGCCACTCCTCGCGGTGATCGATGTCCGAGAGATGCACCTCGACGATCGGGACGGTGAGGAGCTCGAGCGCATCGCGGATCGCATAGCTGTAGTGGCTCCACGCTCCCGGATTGACGATCAGCGCGTCCACATTGTCATAGGCGTCGTGGATCCAGCCGATGTACTCGCCCTCGCTGTTCGTCTGGCGGCAGCGCGCGGTGATGTCGAGCTCGTGCGCCCAGCCGTAGATGCGGCTCTCGAGCTCGTTCAGGCTCAGGCCGCCGTAGATCGTCCGGTCGCGGCGGCCGAGCACGTTCAGGTTGACGCCGTTGAGGACGAGGACCTGCATCAGGAAATCAGCGTATCCAGGGCAGCTCGAACCTCGTCAGGCGACCGCGCATCCACGTACGGCCCCTGGTCGCCGAGCAGGACGAGGTTGATCGAGTCGCCGCTGCGCTTCTTGTCCCGCAGCAGCGCCTGCCAGGCGCGGTCGCGGTCGACCGCGACGGGCTGCGGGTCGAGCCCGGAGACGACCGGCGCGGGATCGCGGCCGCTCAGCCGCAGCGCGGCCAGCAGGCCGAGGGCGACGGCCTCGCCGTGCGGGAGGTCGAAGTCGGCCGCCGCCTCGAGCGCGTGCGCGAACGTGTGGCCGAGGTTGAGCCACTGCCGCGGCCCACGGTCGTAGGGGTCGCGCAGGCACAAGGCCGCCTTGTACGCCGCGGCCGCACGCACGTCGAGCGGGCGGCCGGCGAGCAGCTCCGTCTTGATCCGCTCGGCCTCGCCCTGGCGCCGTTCGCGTTCCGGCAGGGTCGCGAGCAGCGCCTCGTCGATCACGACGCGGGCCGGCCAGTGAAACGCCCCGACGAGGTTCTTGCCCTGCGGGATGTCGATCGCGGTCTTGCCGCCGATCCCGGCATCGACCTGGCCGACGAGCGTCGTCGGCACGGCCACCCACGGGACACCGCGCAGGTAGAGCGCCGCGGCGAGACCGGCGGTGTCGGTCAGCGAACCGCCGCCGAGCGCCACGATCGTGCCCGCGCGATCGAGCCGCAGCTCCGACCAGAGGCGCTCCACGACGTGCAGCTGCTTCGCAGCCTCGCCGCGAGGCAGCTCGTGGGTCGATCTGAGCCGGTCCCCGAGCGCGGTCTGCGCAGCCGCTCCGTGGATGCCCATCACCGTCGAGTCGGTGACGAGTGCGACCGGCCCGCTGCCGGGCACGAGCTCGCCGAGGCGCTCGAGCGCCCCGAGCTCGTGGTGGACACCCGCGGCGGCGAGGATCACGCCGTCGGCGTCGCCTGCAACCACGTCCGCCGCTCGGCGGTAGAGCGGCTCGCGTTCGTCGTAGAGCCTGCGGAACTCGGTCTCGTCCTGTGCGAGCGGCCGGCCACTGCCGCGCACCCGCTGCCAGGCGGTGTCCACGTCGATCTCGACGAGCACGGTGAGCGCGTGGTCCGCGAGCGCCTTTCGCACGGAAGCCGTCTTCACCGCGCCGCCCCCGAGCGCGACGACGGCCGGCGCCGTCTTGGTGAGCGTGTCGCCGACGATCGACGCCTCGACCACGCGAAACTCGAGCTCACCGCGCTTCGCGAAGAACTCTCCGAGCGGCACCTGCACCCGCCCTTCGACCAGCCGGTCCGCGTCGACCGCGGTGCGCTCGAGCCGCGAGGCGACCTCGCGCGCGAGCGTCGTCTTGCCTGCGCCCATGAACCCGATCAGGGCGACATGCCGGTCGAGTGCGTTCAGGGTCATATGCGCTCGAGGTAGGCCGCGTGCGCGGCGACGAAGTCCCCGATCGCGTCGCCGCCGAACTTGTCCAGCGCCGAGGCGGCGAGCTCCCAGGCCACCGCCGCCTCGGCGACGACCGCGAGGGCCTCGACGGCGGCGACATCCGAGCGCTCGACGAGCGCGTCGCCGGGCTCCCCCGTCACGAGATCGACCGAGCCGAGCGGCTTCATCAGCGTCGGCAGCGGCTTCATCGCCGCACGTACGACGATCTCCTCTCCGTTCGACATGCCGGCCTCGATGCCGCCGGCGCGGTTCGACGTACGCCGTTTCGAGGTGTCGATCTCGTCGTGCGCCTCCGACCCGCGCAGCCGTGCGAGCGCGAACCCGTCGCCGATCTCGACGCCCTTGACCGCCTGGATGCCCATCACCGCAGCGGCCAGCCTCCCGTCGAGGCGGTCGTCCCTGGACGCGTACGAGCCGAGCCCCGGCGGCACGCCGGTCGCCCGCACCTCGACCAGCCCGCCGACCGTGTCGCGCTCGGCGCGCGCCTCGTCGATCCGGGCGCGCAGCCCCTCCTCGTCGACCGTCGAGCCGGCCACTGCGACACCGATCGTGGCGAGCAGCGCCTTCGCGACCGCGCCGGCCGCCACGTGCACGGCAGTGTGCCGTGCGGAGGCCCGCTCGAGCGAGTTCCGCACGTCCGCGTGCCCGTACTTCTGCACGCCGGCCAGATCCGCGTGGCCCGGCCGCGGCAGCGTCACCGGCCGCGTGCCCTTGCCCGTCGGCTCGTCCTCGGGCTGCCAGGGCGCCATCCCCCACGTCCAGTTCTTGTGGTCGACGTTCCGCACGACGAGCGCGAGCGGCGTCCCCAGCGTGCGGCCGTGCCGCAGCCCCGCGAGCACCTCGACCCGGTCCTGCTCGATCTGCTGCCGGGGCGAACGGCCGTAGCCCTCCTGGCGGCGCTTCAGGTCGGCGTCGATCGCGGCGCGGTCGAGCTCGAGCCCTGCAGGCAGGCCGGTGAGGATCGCCACGAGCGCGGGCCCGTGCGACTCGCCGGCCGAGGAGAGGCGAAGCGTCATGGGGCGAAGCCTAGAGTGCAGCGTCGTGGCGGTCGCCCTTCAGATCCTCGCGAGCGGCTTCGCCGCGGGTGCGGTCTACGGATTGGTCGGCGCGGGCCAGTCGATCGTCTTCCGGCTGACCGGGGTGGTCAACTTCGCGTTCGGCGAGCTGATCGCACTCGGTGTGTTCATCACGCTGCTCGTCGCGGCAGGCTCCGGGCCCGTCTCCCAGACGAGCGTCGGCGGCGGACGGTTCCTGCTCGCACTCGCAATCGGGCTGGCGGTGACGGCGGCTGCGAGCGCCGCCTCGTACTTCCTCGCGATCGAGCCGTACCGGGCGCGCGGGTCGGTGATCGGCTGGGTCGGAGCGTCGCTCGCCGTCGCCTTCGCGGTGCGGGCCTTGCTGCTCGTGTTCTTCGACCGTCCCGCCTACGTCTTCCCCGATCCGCTGCCGTTCGGGGTCTGGCGCCTCGGCGGCGCGACGATCCAGCAGCGCTCGCTCGTCGTGGCGGCGGTCGCGGTCGGGCTGGCCGCACTGGGAGCGACGATCCTGCAGCGCACGCGCTTCGGCCGCGCGCTCGAGGCGATCGCCCAGGACTTCGACGCGGCGGTGCTCGTCGGCCTGCCGGTGTCGCGCCTCGTCGGAATCGCCTTCGCGCTCGCCGGAGCCTGGGCCGGGCTCGCCGCGATCCTGGCCGCTCCCTCAGGCGCCTTCGACGTCGACGCGGCCGCGCGCCTCGGCCTCTACGGGCTCGCCGCGGCGGTCGTCGTGTGGTTCGAGCCGCGCCGGGCGTTCGTCGCCGGCGTGCTCCTCGGCCTGCTCCAGGCGACGATCGCTTCGGTGCACTGGAGCGGCGCCGCCGCGTACCCCGATGTGCTGCCGCTCGCCGTCGGGCTCGCGCTCCTCGCCCGGCGCGCGCGGTCGGCTCCACAGGTGATCGAGTGAAGGACCACGGCGTGTTCGCCGCTGCGGCTCGGGATGCACGCGACGCCTGGCGCCCGCTCACGACGGTCGTCGCGCTCGCCTTCGCAGTCGCCGCGTTCGCGCCGCTCGTCGTCGGTGAGTCGCGCGTCGCCGACCTCGCAGGCGGCCTCTACCTCGCAGCCGCTGCGGTCGGCCTCGCCTTCACCGTCGGGGTCGCGGGGCTCCCGCTGCTGGCCCAGGGTGCATTCGTCGCGATCGGCGCGGTGGCGGCGGCGCACATCGGCTCGACCGCGCTCGGAGCGGTCGCCGGGGGGGCCGCGGGCGCCGCGGCCGGAGCGGTGATCGGGGCTGCCTTCGCGCGCCTGCCGCCTGCCGGCTTCGCCGCAGCGAGCTGGATTGTCTCGTGGCTCGTCGCGTTCGCCCTGCAGTCGATCCATTGGCTCCTCGGCGGGACCCAGGGAATCGTCGTCGCGGCGGGCCTGTCGCCGTCCGAGCACTACGAGCTCGCGCTTCTGCTCACCCTGCTCGCGGTCCTCGCCTACGCCGCCCTGGCACGCGCACCGATCGGCCTGCAGCTCGCCGCCGCGCGCGAACGGGAGCCGGCGGCCGCCGCGCTGCACATGCCGATCCTCCGCCTGCGCACTCTGGCGCTCGGCGGGTCGGGCCTCGTCGCGGGCCTCGCAGGCGCACTCGCGGTGCATCTCGCGGGCGTCGGTGACCCTGCGGCATTCAGCCCGTTTCTCTCCTTCAAGCTCTTCGTCGTCGTCCTGATCGGCGGTCCGTTGTCGGCGCTCGGCGGCCTGGTCGGCGAGCTCGTGCTGGGTGCCCTGTCGGTTGCCGCCGACGCGATCGGCTCGCTCGAGCACGTGGCCGCCTCCCGTTCGCACACGCTCCTCGCGGCGGTCATGCTGCTCGGCGTCGTCTCGCTCGGCTGGGACGGCATCGTGCGGCCCGGGAGGCGCAGGCGCCGCGCGGCCCCGGCCGGCACGGTCCCCGGCGGCGCCCCGCCCTCGAGCCTCGAGGCCCGCGGGCTCAGCAAGCGATACGGCGAGGTCGTCGCCGCCGACGCCGTCGACCTCGACGTGCCGGCCGGGCGGATCACGGCGCTCGTCGGGCCGAACGGCTCCGGGAAGACGACGGTGCTCCGCATGCTCGCGGGACGGGTGGCGCCCGACTCCGGCCGGATCGACCTGGGCGGCGGAGCGGCCGTTCGCACGCTGCAGGCGACCGCCGTGTTCCCGTCGCAATCGCCGCTCGAGCACCTGCTCGCGGCCTCGGCGGGCCGGCGCTCTCGCAGTGGGGCGGCCCGGTCGCTGTTCTCGACACCCCGGATGCGCGCCGAGGACGCCGTCTTCGTCTCCTGGGCCGAGGCAGTGCTCGACCGCTTCGGCCTGCCGCACGGCACGCCGGCCGGCGAGCTGCCGGTGAACGACCAGCGGGCGTTGATGCTCGCGACCGCCTATGCAACCGGCGCGTCGGTGCTGCTCGTCGACGAGCCGACGGCGGGCGCCTCGCATGCCGAGGCCGAGCGAATCGCCGCCCTGCTGCGCTCGCTGCGCGACGAGGGGCTGGCACTGCTGGTCGTCGAGCACAATGTGCGCCTCGTGCAGCGCATCGCAGACAGGGTGCTCGTCCTCGACGGAGGGCGGCTGTGAGCCGACGCCTCTCCCCCAGGCTCGTGCCGCTCGTGGCGCTGCTCGCGGCGCTGCTCGCCGGCTGCGGGGGTTCGGCCAGAAGCAGCGTGCACAAGCACCTGATCGTCGTCGTCGACGCCCCGTTCTCGCACACGCCCTACCTCGGGCAGACGATCGAGAACGGCGTCCGGCTGGCGGCGAGCGAGGTGAACGCGGGCGGCCTGCGGGTCGGAGGCACCACCTACGACCTCGAGGTCCAGACGATGGACTCGGCCCTTTCACCTGCGCAGGCGCTCGCGAACGTGCGACGGGCCGCGAACGAGCACGCGATCGCCGTCGTCGACGAGGGCACGGGGATCGACGCCTCCTGGCGGGTCGCGCGCGGGATGCCGATCTGCATCGTCTTCGAGGGCGGCAAGGAGCAGGTCGACCCGGCGATGCGGCCGAACGTGTTCCGGATCGCGCCGACCGACCACGGCATCGCGTTTCGCCTGGCGGAGTACCTGATCCCGAAGGGACTGAAGATCGGGCTGGTCCATGACGACTCCGGCTACGGCTCGGCCGGGGGCGCAGCGCTGCAGGAGGCGTTCTCGCAGAACGAGTCGTCGGTCGCCCTCAACGAGACGGTGCCGGCGAACGCACTCGATCTCGCCCCGCAGATCCTGCGTGCGCGCCGCGCCCACGCAACGGCAATCGTCGTGTGGGGACAACCGGCCACGATCGCGGCGGCGATCACCGCGGCACGCTCGGCCGGCTGGAATGTCCCCTTCTTCACGCCTCCCTCCGGCGACGACCCCTTCGTCCGCCAGCAGCTGGCCGACCACCCGTCGTGGGTCGACGGGCTCACGTTCGCCGCAGGCCGGCTGACCGCAGAGGTCGGGAGCGGGCCGTTCAACGCCTTCGAGCAGAAGTACGAGGCGGCGTTCGGGGTCGACCGCGTCGGGGTGAAGACGCGCGCGGGGCTGGAGGTGATCCAGCCGCCGGAGACGGCGATGTACGCCTACGACTTCGTCAACCTGCTCGCCGCCGCGGTCCTGAAGGCAGGGACCGCCGATCCACGGAAGATCTCCACGGCGCTCGAGGAGGTCACGACCGAGGGCGCGAACGGCGACGAGCGGTCGTTCAACAAGGTGAGCCACGACGGGGTGGTCGACGACGACGTCTATTTCGCGCGCTTCCGGGACATGACCTATGCACCCGTGAAGGACGACCCTCTGTCAGCGACCCTCCCGAGGATCCCACAGACCAGATGAAGAAGCTCACGCTCAGCTCACTCGTCGCCGTGCTGGTGCTCGCCCTCACCGCCTGCGGGGACGACAAGGACAAGGAAGGCCTCAGCAAGGACTGCCCGACCGCTCCGGCCGCGATGGCCACCGCACCGACGCTCCCGGGCAACTTCCCCGACGCGCAGGGGATCATTTACACGGGCGTCAAGAAGGACGGCCCGTCCACGATCGCGTCGGGGTATCTCCCCGACACGATCGGCCCCGCGCACGATGCGTACGTCACGGCGGTGACGAACGCTCCGGGGTACAAGGTCACGCACGAGGAACAGGACGTGGCGGACTCCGAGGTGAACTTCACGGGAGCCGGCAACAGCGGGCAGGTCAAGATGCTCCAGACGTGCAAGGACCGCACCCAGGTCACGATCACCATTCGCCCCGCCTGAGGATCGCGCTCGCAGCAGGTGCAGCCGGGCTCGCCCTGGCCGCGCCCGCCGCCGCGGCGCGCACCGTGGCGCTGCCGTCGCCGCTCGCCCCGCTCTCGCCCTCGCCCCCGCTCGGGGCCGCAACCTCGTTGACCGAGCGGGTGCGGCACCGGATCCACTCGGCCGTCCGGGTGCACGTCTCGATCCTGCCGAGCGGCGCGCCCTTCGCGGTCACCGCCGACCAGACGCTCGTGGTGAACGTCGAGGGGGACTACTTCCTGACGGTCGGAGCGCCGCTGCTCGGCGTGACGGCGCTGCCCGGGTCGGAGGGACCGCCGGGGCTCAGGAGCAACGCGATCGTCTGGGCAGGCTTCAACCCGGGCCGGCGCACGCTGAAGTCGCGGGCGCGGCTCGTCGCGGCCCAGGCCGTGCCCGTGCTGCCGCTGCGCATCGAGGTGCGAAACGGTTCGACGACGTTCGTGAACACGACCGGTGTCACGGCCGCATCGTTCACCGGCGACGCCGAACCGGCTCCGCTCATCGGCTACATCGGGAAGCTGCGCCACGCCGTCTCGGCCGGACTGCCCCTTCCGGAGGGCACCGCCGCTCTGACCGGGGAGGCCCGCGCCACCCGGGCCTGGATCACGGTGCCGCTCGTCGTCCGCGGCACGGTCGGCGGCCGCAGCATCGACGCGCGGGTCACGGGGCGATTGACCGTCCCGGTGCGGGGCAGGATCGCCGTGACGGTCGAGCCCGAGCCCCCCGCGGCGGGAACGCTCGCCGGTCTCTCGGGCCGCGAGGCGCTCGCACGAGCGACGACGCTCGCGCTCACGGAGGCACGCCTGCGCCAGTTCGAGCGCTTCCTCGCCAATCCCGACCCGGCAGGGCCGTCGAGCACGGTCTACAGCTACCGCACCGCCGTTCCCCCGCGCCCTCCCGCAGCCGTGCAGCCGGCCCCGAACGGGCGGGACTGGCCGGAGACGATCGCCGTCGCCGCGGGGCTGCTCCTCGCCGCGGCCGCCGGGCTCGCGGTGTGGGCTAGAGCGTGATCGCGGCGCGCATCGTGTCGAGCGGCGGCTCGAGCCCGGTCCACAGACGGAAGCTCGCGGCCCCCTGACGGACGAGCGCCTCACGGCCGTCGATCACCGTGCAACCGGCAGCCCGTCCCGCCAACACGAGCGCGGTGTCGTCGTCGCCGTAGGCGAGGTCGACGATCGTCTGCTCCGGCTGCGGCCGGACGAGGAGGGCGGCCCGCTCCGGGGTCGCATTGACAACGAGGTCGCAGTCCGTCGCATCGGGGGGCCAGGTGCCCGACCGGGTGAAGACGCGGGTGTCCTCCGGGAGGGCAGGCAGCAGAGCCTGCGCGGCTCCCCCGGCGCCGATCAGGCACGCCCGGCGCGCGGCGATCCCCGCGAGGATCTCGCGGTCGGTGTTGAAGCCGAGGACACGGCCGTCCCGAAACACGATCGTGTTGACAGCCTCGCCGTCCGCCTCGTCACAGGCTGCGACGACGGCCCGCTTGTGCGGGATCGTCACGTTCGCACCGGCAAAGCCGAGTGTCCGCAGCGCGCCGACCGCGACGACGGGATCGGCGACGTCGAAGGCGGCGTAGTCCCAGTCGAGCCCGAGCGCGGCAAACGCCGCATTCTGCATCCGCGGCGAGAGCGAGTGAGCGACCGGGCTCCCGAGGAGAGCAACGTGGTTCAACAGCCGTACCCGTGAGCGCATTCGTACTGGGCGAACGCGCTCGCGCTCGCAGTGAAGAACTGATGGATCTTGTCCGGCTTGCGCACGAAGTACAGATAGTTCACGTGCGCAGGATGCGCCGCCGCCTGGATCGACGCCAGGCCCGGGTTCGCAATCGGCGTCGGCGGCAGCTTGGTCGTCTTGCGCGTGTTGTACGGGCTGTCGCTCTGGAGCTGCGACTCGAGGATCGACTGGGTCGGCGCGATGTGCAGCCCGTAGCGGAGCGTCGCATCGATCCCGAGCGGCATGCGCGCGTGCAGTCGGTTGTAGATCACCGCGGAGACGAGCCTCCGCTCCGCAGGCACGACCGTCTCCTTCTCGATCATCGAGGCGATCACCAGCACGTCGTAATCGGTCAGGTTCTTTGACCGCGCATAGGCGAGGTCGACCTTCGCCCAGTTCTCACAGAACGCGGTGAGCTGGTCTCGGACGAGCTGGACGTTCGTCGTCGAGCTCAGGAAGTCGTACGTCGCGGGGAAGAGAAACCCCTCGAGGTTCCGCTGCGCACGGGGACGAAAGCACGGGATCGATGCGTGGTGCGATGCGGCGAGATACCCGACAGAGGTCAGCTTGACCGGCTTGTGGCTCTTGCGCCGTGCGATCCCGGCGACATCGTGGACGCGGCCGGCCATCTGCGCGCGCGTGAAGCCCTCGGGAAAGACGATGCGAAACGGCTTCGGAGGCGGCGGCGGCAGCGGCGGGGCCGCGTGGTGGTGATGCACGTGCGGCAAGGCGATGACGACCGCGACGACGACGGCGATGAAAGCGGCCACGCCTGCGGTCAGCGCCGCGAGGCGTCGCCGCCGGATCTGCGCCGGCGACGGCCCTCTCGGGCCGCGCGGGGGGCTCACCTCCGGGCGCTCTGCCACTCGAGGTAGCTCGACAGGAGATGCGCCGCAGCACGGGCGTCGTCGCCGCCCGCGAGAACGGAGGTGAACCGCTCGTCGTACGTCTCGACGGGGGCCGTGAGCGCTCCGCGAAGACGCTCGACGAACTCCGCGGTCTCCCGGGCCTGCTCGCCGTGCTCGCCGCGTAGCGTCAGCGGCATGCCGACCACGACCTCGTCGGGCTCCTCGGCGGCGATCACCGCGAGGAGCCTCGCGAAGCCGGCGTCGGAGGAGGCGCGCTCCACCGTCGTCACCGGGCGCGCAACGGTGCCCGTCGGATCGGAGACCGCCACGCCGGTGCGCGCCGAGCCGTAGTCGAGCGCAAGCACCTTCGTCACGCGAGCGCTGCGGTGAGCCGGTCGCGCCCTGCGGCGAGCGCGTCGCGGACGCCGTCGACGTTCTTGCCCCCCGCCTCGGCGAGCGTCGGCCGTCCCCCGCCCCCGCCGCCGATCAGGGGGCCGAGCTCGCGGACGATCGCCACCGCGTCGAGGCCGGCAAGGGAGTTGTCGAGGTTCACGACGAGCGCGACCTTGCCGTCGTCTGCGGAGGCGAGCACGACGGCGTCCGCCCCTTCGCGTTGGCGGAGCTGGTCGGACAGATCGCGTAGGACACTGCCGCGGGCCCCCTCGACCTCGGCGACGAAGACCTTGCCCTGCTTGTCCTGCCAGAGGATGTTGGGGCCGCTCTCGGGCTCCTTCGGCTTCTTCGCCGTGCGCCGGAGCTGATCGAGCTCCGAGCGGACGTCGTCGAGCTCTCTCGACCGGCCCTCGAGGATCGTCCACGCCTCGCCCGAGGTGACCGCCTCGATGCGCCTTGCCCCGGACCCGACGGAGCCCTCGTTGAGGATGAGAAACGGGCCGATCTCCGCGGTCGAGCGGACATGCGTGCCGCCGCAGAGCTCCGCCGAGTAGTCGCCGATCTCGACGACGCGCACCTCGTCGCCGTACTTCTCGCCGAACAGCATCATCGCGCCGAGCTTGCGCGCCTCCTCGATCGGCGTCACGTATGTGCGCACCGGGATCGCTTCGAACACACGGTCGTTGACGATGCGCTCGACACGGTCGCGCTCCTCCGCCGTCAACGCCTGCTCGTGCGTGAAGTCGAAGCGCAGCTTGTCGGGACGGACGGCGGAGCCCGCCTGCTTCACATGATCGCCGAGCACGTCGCGCAGCGCCTGATGCAGCAGATGCGTCGCGGTGTGGTTCGCCTGGGTCGGGAAGCGGTCGCCCCAGTTCACGACCGCCTTGATGCGCGTGCCCGGGGTGAGCAGTCCGGCGCGCGTCCCGAGGTCGACGACGAGCACCTGGTCGTCGCCGAACTTCAGGACGTCGACGACGTCCAGCTTCTCCGTCTCGCCTTCGACGGTGATCGTCCCTCGGTCGCTGACCTGGCCGCCGCCTGCCGCGTAGAACGGGCTCTGCTCGAGCTTGACGAACTGGCGCGTCCCACCCGCCGGTGCCGTCTCGAGCACTGCGGTCAGCACGTCGGTCTTCGAGTACCCGACGAACTCCGTGGCCGGCTTGCCGCCGCCGACGAGCTGAGCCGCGCTCTGCTGCGTGGTGTCGTCACCGCCGCCCCGCGAGACCTCGCGGTGCTGCTCCATCAGGTCGCGGAAGCCGTCCATGTCGAGCGCCTGGCCCCGCTCCTCGGCAAGCTCCTGGGCGAGCTCGATCGGGAAGCCGTACGTCGCGACGAGCGCAAAGGCATCGTCTGCGGTGATCGACTCCTGGCCGGCGAGGTCCTCGAACACCTTCATGCCGCGCGCGAGCGTCTCGGAGAACTTCTCCTCCTCCGCCCGCACGATCCGCTCGATCTGGCCCGCGTGCTCGCACAGCATCGGGTATGCGTCGCCCATCTGCTCGACGACCACCGCAGGCAGGCGGTGGACGCCGCCCAGGCCGATGCGCTTCGCCTGATAGATCGCCCGGCGAAGCAGGCGACGGCAGATGTAGCCGCGGCCCTCGTTGGTCGGCTCGATGCCCTCGGCGATCAGGAAGGTGACGGCGCGGCCGTGATCCGCCAGCACGCGGTGCGCGCGCTGCGAGACCTGGCTGTCGTTGTAGGCGACCCCGGACTCGCGCTCGATCCAGTCCATGATCACCTGGAACCCGTCGGTGTCGAACACCGAGCTGACGCCCTGGAGCACGCAGGCGGTCCGCTCGATGCCGTTGCCGGTGTCGACATTCGGCGTCGGGAGATGCACGAGCAGATTGCCCGGCTGCAGGTCGTACGCCATGAAGACGAGGTTGTAGATCTCCATGATCCGGTCGCAATGGCCCGGCCCACAGTCGGGGTCGCCGCACGCGTAGGCCTCGCCGCGGTCGTAGAAGATCTCCGTGCACTGGCCGCACGGCCCCGTTTCGCCCGCCTGCCAGAAGTTGTCCTTCCCGAGCCGGACGATCCGCTCGGGGGGGATCCCGACGCGCTGCCATGCCTCGATCGCGACGGTGTCCTCCTCCAACTCGAGGATCGGGTCGCCTTCGTGGACGGTCGCCCAGAGGCGCTCCGGCTCGAGGCCGAGCACCTGCGTGACCCAGTCCCACGCGAAGTCGACCGCCTCGTCCTTGTAGTAGTCCCCGAACGAGAAGTTGCCCATCATCTCGAAGAAGGAGCAGTGCCGGTCGGTGCGGCCGACCTCGTCGAGGTCGTTGTCCTTGCCGCCCGCGCGCAGGCACGGCTGGACGCTCACCACGCGTTCGCAGGGCGGCTCGCGCGTGCGCAGGAAGTACGGCTTGAACTGCTGCATCCCGGCGATGATGAAGAGCGTCGTCTGGTCCTCCGCCGGCGGGATCAGCGAGTGCCCGGGCACGCGGAGATGCCCGCGCTCCTCGTAGAACCGCTGGAAGGCCTCGCGCAACTCGTTCGTCGTCATCGCCACGGACGAACAGTGTACGGACGCCCTGTGGAACGTTCGTCACACTTCCGTGACGTCGGCTCCGCAACCGGTGCGAGGTGCAACTCGTCGAGGTCGACGACGCCGTGCCCGCCGATCGGCAGGCTCGATCAGGCCGCGTGCTCCGGGTCGAACTCGTCGGCGGCGATCTCGTCCCTGATCTTCTCGAGCGCGCGGCGGATCAGCCGCGAGACGTGCATCTGCGAGATGCCGACCTGCTGCGCGATCTGCGACTGCGTCAGCCCTTCGAAGAAGCGCAGGTGCAGGATCGCCCGCTCGCGCTCGTCGAGCACCTTGAACCCCGGTGCGAGCACCGCGCGATCCTCCGACACCTCGTATTCGTGCTCGATCTCACCGAGCGATTCGAGTGGGTCGAGCTCCTCGCCGTCCTCGGTGCCTCCGCCCGACGAGAGCGAGAGGGAGGTGTAGGCCCGGCCCGACTCGAGCGCCTCGAGCACGTCCTCCTCCTCGACCCCGGCCGCCTCGGCGAGCTCGGCGATCGTCGGCGAGCGCGCGTTCTCGACCGTCAGCTGCTCGACGAGCTTGGAAAGCTGGACGTTCAGTTCCTGCAGTCCCCGCGGCACGCGGACCGCCCACCCGCGGTCGCGGAAGTGGCGCTTGATCTCGCCGATGATGTTCGGCGTCGCGTAGGTCGTCAGCTCGACGCCACGGTCGAGGTCGAAGCGATCGATCGCCTTGATCAGGCCGATCGCCCCGATCTGAACGAGGTCGTCGAGCTGCTCGCCGCGGTAGCTGTAGCGCCGGGCCAGGGAGCGGACGAGCGACATGTACTGCTCGATCAGCTGCTCCCGCGCCTGCAGGTCGCCCTCCTCGTGGTAGCGCCGCAGGAGAACCTTGTCGTTCTCAGCCAACGGTCGCCACCCTCTTCGTCAAGCGCACCCACTCCCCGTCGACGTGCACGTCGTCGACGGTCGAGTCGAGGATACGGCGGATGCGAAGCTCCCCCCGGTCGGACTCGGACTCGATCTCGTCCAGCAGTGCGGCCGGCAGCGGTCCGATGCGCGTCTCGAGCTCACCGTCGAGCAGCGACAGCCGCACCGTCACCTCCCCCGCGCCCGGAGCGAGGCGGCCGAGCACCGCGTCGAGCGCAACCTGCAGATCGTCCAGGTTCTCGACCGTGAGGTTCAGCCGGGCGGCGAGCCCGCCGAGAACGAGGTGCGCAACCCGTTCGAACTCCGGGGCGCGCGGCAGTGTGAGGGTGATCTCGTCGGCCCGCTTCCGCTCCGGCGCCGCTGGGGCCGGCACGGGGCTATGGCCCATGCGTCGACTTCAACTCTTCGTCGAGATCTCGCTCCCGCCGCTGCGCGGCATCCTTGGCCTCGGCGACAGCGTCGGACCAGTTTCGGCGCGATTTGAGCGACGCCCACCCGTGCGAAACGCCGGCCGACAGGCCGACGGCTTTCTGCACGGGACGCTTGACGGCGAAGCTGGCTGCCCGGACGGCTTCGTCCACCGCTTCGACCGCATCGACTGCGCTGTCCGTCGCCGTGTCGAGCTTGTCGAGCTGATGGTTGACCCGGTCCACCGACCCCCCCACCTTGTTGATCACCGGCAGAGCCTCACGCTCTGTCCCCCGGATCAACGACGAAAGCCGGTCAAACGTTACGGCCAGCCGCAGGAAGGCCCAGGACAGCCCGAGGCCGACGGCGACGAGGAACACCGCGAGCGCGAGATCAGCAAGATCTCCGAAGGAAAAGGCGACCACCACCGCTGACCAGACTAGCCCGCGGCGGCGGACGTGACCAACCCGGAACCGACGACCACGTCGCCGTCGTACAGCACGGCGGCCTGGCCACGGGCCACACCGTAGGCGGGTTCGTCGAGCTGGAGCCGAAATCCGGTCGCCGTCGCCTCGACCGTGGCAGGCACCGCAGGAGAGCGATAGCGGAGCTTCGCGGTCACCCGGCTGACCGGCGCGTAGACCTGGCCGCGGGCAGAGACGCGGGTCCGGGCAAGCGAGGCGCGCGGCCCGGCCACGACCGTGTTCGTCCGGGCGTCGGTCGAGAGGGCGTAGAGCGGCTCGGCGGCGGCGACGCCGAGACCACGACGCTGACCGGGCGTGAACCGCCAGTAGCCCCCGTGCCCGCCGAGCTGCCGGCCCGCTTCGTCGACGATCTTGCCGGCCGTCGCCGGGAGCCCCTGGCGGTCGAGGAACGAGCGGTAGTCGTCGCCGGCGAGGAAGCACGCCTCCTGGCTCTCCGCGCGGTGCGCCGCCGCAAGCCCTGCCGCGGCCGCCTCGGCGCGAGTCTCCTCCTTGCTCTGCGCTCCGAGCGGGAAGAGGATCCGCGGCAGATGCCGGGGCGCCAGGCGCGCGAGCATGTAGCTCTGGTCCTTGTGCTCGTCGAGGCCACGGGCGAGCAGCAGCCGGCCCTCGTGCTCGACGATCCGTGCGTAATGGCCTGTCGCGAGGCGGGCCGCACCGACGCGGCGCGCAAACGAGAGAAGTTCGGCGAAGCGAAAGCCCCCGTTGCAGCGGATGCACGGGTTCGGCGTCTCACCGCGTGCATACCCGCGGACGAACGGCGTGACGACCGCGCGCCGGAACGCGTCGCGCAGATCGAGAGTGACGTGCGGAATGCCTCGTGCGTGGCACGACGCGCGGGCGGCGAGCACCGCGCTGGGCGAGCAGCAGGCGCGCTCGGCGTCCGGCCCGTTCGGGTCGAGCCAGAGGCGCAGCGTGACACCGACCGCTGCCGGGCCTGCTTTGAGGAGCGTCACGGCGCTGTCGACGCCGCCGCTCATCGCAACCGCGACGCGGGCGGGATCCGGGGCAGCGCGGACCGCGGGTGCGAGCGCGTTCGCCAGTGCATCGACCGGGAGCGTCTCGCCGCCGACGGCACAGGCCTCGAGCAGGGTCAAGCCGCGGAGGTCGGTGTCGATGCCGGGAGCGTCGGCGTCGAGGATCCGGCCGTCCTGGACGCGCAGCCGAACGGCGGCCCAATCGGTGCCGCGTGCCGAATCGCCGTACAGCTCCTGCATCGGGCCAGGGTACTGGCGGAGAGTCGTGGGGGGAGCCGAGGCTCCCCCCACCATGCTCCGACCCCGCCGCACGTGCCGCGTCCACGTGAACCTGGACAAGCCAGGTGGGTGCCGTGCGAACCGTCGGCATCAGATGCCTAGGCCCGACCCGGGCTCCCTTTCACATGGTGTTGGTTCTACATGTACGCGGCTCCACGAACGAGGTCGAGCACTCGTTCCAGACCCTAGCGACGATCACCCGGCCCGCGCGTACGACCAGCGAATCTGCTGGACGCCGCGCAGGCCCAGACGGCGGGCGAGCGCATCGGTCAGGTCGAACTGGCGGCCGGGCTCGTACGGCCCGCGATCGATCACCTGGGTGAGCACGGTGGTCCCGTGGAACGTGATGAAGATCCGGACTCCGCACGGCAGCGTCGGCTGCGCGACCCCTTCGGTGTCGGGGCCGAGAACGCCACCGCACGCAGTGACGCGACCGTAGACGCCGGGGCCGCTGGAGCCGGCGAGCGCGACGAACGAGCCCACCGGCGTCGGCCCGGCGCTGTGGTGGGCCTTCGTCTGGGCGGTCACCGCGAGCGAGACCGCAGCCGCGAGCAGCGCCAGGCCGGCGAGCGCGACTTCGCGCACTGCGAGGTTCGGTCTCATCCGAGCCGGCTCACGCGCTACTCCTGGCGATTCGCCCGGCCCGGAAGCGCACGCGGCCCTGCCGGACGGGCCGGGACGTCGACCGTCTGCGGCTCGGCCGCTCCGCCGCGGCCGAACCGCCGGCGAGGCGGCGGGTCGCCGAGCGGGTCGAGGCTGTAGCGCGCGAGCCCTCGCCCTGCTCGCGCCGCCGGCAACGGCTTCGGCGCCGGCGGCAGGGGCCCGGCGGCCGCGGGCTCCGGCTCCAGGCCTGGATCTTCATGCTGGACGGCGGGGAGCACGACCGGAGCCCACGCCTCGGCTTCCGGCTCGCTCTGCTCCGCCTCCGGCTCGGCCGGCAGCTCGACCGGCAGCGGCGTCGCGTGCGGCCACTCGCCGAGCACCTCCTCCCGGAGAGCAGCCGAGGCGATCCACGTCGGCGCCTCGTCCCGCTGCGCCTCCGGATAGCCGACCCGGACCTGCTCGAGGGGCTGGGCGGGAGGCAGGTTCACCTTCGGGACGTAGTACCTCGGCGGGAGGCCGCTGCCGTAGTGCGGCTCGCCGCGCCACGCGGCCCATTCGAGGATCGCCACCACGAGCCAGCCGAGCAGCATGACTCCGGCGATCTCGAGCGCGTCGAGCTTCGCCAGCGTGACGGCGACCGCAAGTCCGACGAGGAACAGCACCTCGAGGACGAACCGCGAGCCCCGACGATCAGCCATCGCGCCTCAGCCGGAGGTCTCCCCGGGAACCGCCTGAACCCCGAGCTCTCGCAGAACCGAGTCCGGCATCGGGGTCGGCGCGCCGGTCAGCGGGTCCGAGCCACTCGAGACCTTCGGAAACGCGATCACCTGGCGGATGTCGGGCTCGCCGGCCATCAGCGCGATGAAGCGCTCGATGCCCATCGCGAAGCCTCCGTGCGGAGGGGCGCCCATCGCGAGCGCCTCGAGGAGGTAGCCGAACTTCGACTGCGCCTCCTCCTCGGTCAGGCCGATCGTGCGGAACACGCGCTGCTGGAGCTCGACGTCGTGGATCCGGATCGAGCCGGAGCCGAGCTCCCAGCCGTTCCACACGAGGTCGTAGTGCTGCCCGTGCACGTCCGCCGGGTTCGCTTCGTCCCAGACCTCGGTGCCCGCGACGGGAGCCGTGAACGCGTGGTGCATGAACGTCCAGGCGCCGGTCTCCTCGTCCTGCTCGAAGAGCGGGAAGTCGAGCACCCAGTGGAACACGTCGAGCTCCGGGTCGATCAGGCCGAGCTCCCGGCCGAGATGCAGGCGCAGCAGACCGAGGACCCGGAGCACCGCCGGAGCGCTGCCGGCGCCGAAGAGCACCGTCGACCCGGGGGGCGCCTCGAGGGCCGCCAGTTCGGCCGGCGCGAGGAACTTGGCGATCGGGGAGCGCACCTCGCCGTCGTCGTCCACGACGACATATGCGAGCCCCTTTGCGCCCCACTCCTTCGCCAGGTCCTCGAGGCGCTGGATCTCACTGCGGGAAAACGCCCTCGGCGCGACGATGAAGCGAACCGACTCTGCGTTCTTGAACACGCCGAACTCGGACTCGCGCGTCACCGCAGTTGCATCCTGGATCTCGAGACCGAAACGGAGGTCCGGCTTGTCCGAGCCGTAGCGCGTCATCGCCTCGTCGAACGAGATCCGCGGGAACGGGCGCGACGGGGCGGCGCGGCCGAGCGCCTCGAAGGACGCCACGACGGCCGTCTCCATCACGTCGAGCACGTCCTCGCGCTCGACGAACGCCATCTCGAGATCGAGCTGGCGAAACTCGAACTGACGGTCGGCGCGGAGATCCTCGTCACGCCAGCACGTGGCGATCTGGTAGTAGCGGTCGAAGCCGCCGACCATGCACAGCTGCTTGAAGATCTGCGGCGACTGAGCCAGCGCGAAGAACTTCCCCGGCTGCAGGCGCACCGGCACGAGGAAGTCACGGGCGCCCTCCGGTGTGCCGCGCGTCATGCTCGGCGTCCAGACGTCGATGAAGTTCTGAGCGTCCATCGCGCCGCGCATGGCCGCGATCGCGGTGTGCTGGAGGCGGAAGTTGCGCTGCATGCGGTCGCGGCGCATGTCGAGCCAGCGGTACCTGAGGCGCAGCGTCTCGTCGACGTTCTCCTCCTCGAGCTGGAACGGCAGCGGGGTCGAGCGCGACAGAATACTGAGCCTGTCGACCTGCATCTCCAAGGCGCCGGTGGGCAGGTTCGGGTTGACGGCCTCCGGCGCACGGGCGACGATCTCCCCCTCCGCCTGCAGCACGAATTCATTGCGGATCTCACGCGCGGACTGAGCCGCCTCGGGCGCGCGCTCCGGATTGACGACGAGCTGGAGCTTGCCGGTGTGGTCGCGCAGGTCGATGAAGACGAGGCCGCCGTGATCGCGGCGTGTGTCCGCCCACCCGGCAACGGTGACCCGCGTGCCGATGTGATCGGTCCGGAGTTCTCCGCAATAGAGGTCGCGCCAGCTCACGCCGTGAGCGTAGCGACGACCTCAGCGAGAGCGACCGGCTCCTCGCCGCGTCCTTCGCGCTTGATCGTCGTGCCACCGGCGCGAACGATCACGACCGTGCCCGCGCCGCTCCGTCCGGCCTGCGTCATCTGGCCCTTGAAGGAGCGGCCGGCGTAGTCGGTGTCGGCCGAGACCCCGGCCCGCCTCAGCGCGGCGAGCGCCTGCAGAGCGTCGTCACGTGCTGTGGGATCGTCGACGACGAAGAACACGTCGACGCCCTGGTGCGCGGCGGTGATCCCTTCGTTCTCGAGCGCGAGCAGCAGGCGCTCGACCCCGGCACCGAAGCCGATCGCCGGGGTCGGCGGTCCGCCGATCTGCTCGACGAGCCCGTCGTAGCGCCCACCGCCGCAGATCGTCGAGTTGGCGTTCTCGTCCGGCCCGATGAACTCGAACGTCGTGCGGGAGTAATAGTCGAGGCCGCGGACGAGCGTCGGGTCGATGACGTACGGGACGCCGTAGAGGTCGAGCTGCCTGCGCACGGCGTCGAAATGCGCGCGACAGTCGTCGCAGAGCGACTCTCCGATCTTCGGTGCGCCCTCGAGCGCCGCGCGCACCGCCGGCGCCTTGACGTCGAACACCTGCAGCGGGCTGGTCGCGCGCTTGTGCCGCGCGTCGTCGTCGAGGACGCCGGCGTGCTCGTCGAGCCACGCATCCAGGCGCTCGACGTACCGGGGGCGGCAGTTCCCGTCACCGATCGAGTTCAGGTGGAGCTCCCACTTCGTGACGCCCAGACGCCGCAGGAGCTCGTGGTAGAGCTGGATGATCTCTGCGTCGATCGCCGGGTCGGCGGATCCGATCGCCTCGACGGAGAGCTGGTAGTGCTCGCGGTAGCGGCCGCGTCCCGGCGCGCCGTAGCGATACATCGGCGCGATCGTGTACGCCTTCACCGGCTGCGGCTCGCGCTGCATGCCGTGCTCGAGGTAGGCGCGGCAGATCGGCGCCGTGCCCTCGGGGCGCAGGGTCAGCGGCCGGTCGCTGCGGTCGGTGAAGTTGTACATCTCCTTGTGCACGACGTCCGACGCCTCTCCGGACGTGCGCGCGAAGAGCCCGGTGTCCTCGAAGCCGGGCGTCTGGATGCGTCGCCACCCGTAGAGCGCCGTCACCTCCTCCATCGTGCGAACGAGCTGCCACCATGCTGCGTCGTTCGGCAGCACGTCGTGCGTGCCCCGCGGAGCCTGGAACCTCTTTGCTCCACCGCCGGCCAAGCCGGCGGCTCCGCTGCTGCGCGACTCCGTCAAGCCTACGTCGCGGGGTTGCTGCGCTCGGCGCGGAGGTCGCGCAGGAACGGGTTCGTCTCGAGCTCTGCGCCGAGCGTGGTCGCCGGCCCGTGTCCGGGACGGACGACCGTCTCCGGCGGGAAGCGGTCGAGCAGCGCGCGCACCGAGTCGAGCAGCGTCTCCCAGTCGCCTCCGGGCAGATCGACGCGGCCGACCGAGCCCGCGAACAGGAGATCTCCGGAGAAGAGCTCGCCGTCCGAATGGAACGCGACGTGCCCTGCAGAGTGGCCGGGGACGTCGATCACGTCGAACGTGAGACCCGCGGCGACCACCTGGTCCCCGCCGGTGACGGTGTGCGCGGGCTCGTGGGGCGGGACGCGCATCGAGCCGCGCGTCTCACCGGTGCGGAGGGCCTCCACCTCGCCCGCCGGCGCCCAGACCTCGGCGCCGGTGCCCTCGGCGAGCGCTGCGACGCCGCCGATGTGATCGACGTCGGTGTGCGTGACGAGAATGCCGCCGGTGCGCGAGCCGAGTCGCGCGAGCTCGAGCCGCAGCTCGGTCGGGTCCGCGCCGGGGTCGATGACGACGGCCTCGGACGCCCCGCGCTCGCTTCGAACGACGTAGCAGTTCGATTGAAAGGGCCCCATGACGAAGCTGTCGACGACGAGCGGCATGAGCAGCGTTTGAGTGTATCGGCGCGTGGATACGCTTCTCCCGGTGCAGCGCTGGGACCTCCTCGACCTCGATGCTCCCGAGGGGACGCGCGATCCGATCGTTCTCCATTCGGACGACGGCGCGCGCGCCATCCTGATCGTGCTCAGTCCCGGCCAGTCGCTCGGCGAGCACCAGGTGAAGGAGAACGCGTGGATCGCCGTGCTCGAGGGCCAGGTCGAGATCACCGCGGGGGCCGAGACGATCGCCGCCCGAAGCGGCACCTTGGCGCGCTTCGAGGCGGACGAACGGCACTCCCTCCGCAGCGACGGCGGCGCGCGCGTGCTCCTGCTGCTCGCTCCGTGGCCGGGAGCGGGCCACTACCGCGGTTCGGACTGACTAGGGCTTCTTGCCGGACTGACGCGCGACACGTCGCAGGTACGTGCGGTATGCGGTGCGGTCGATCCAGTACGTCAGCGGGATGAACGCGAGCGCGTAGAAGGCGCCCCACGCCACCCGCACGCCCATCGGGGCGCTCTTGAACAGAAAGAGGAACGCGACGAGCATCAGGGCGCCCATCAGTCCACCGCGCTTGAAGGCGCGCTCCCAGGAGGGCGGCGAGACCTCGCGGACGGCCCGGCCGCTCTTCGTGCGCGCCGGCTGCTTCTGCTTGCCCTTCACCGGGGCCGCCTTCGGCTTCTCCTCGCGCGCGCGCAGCTCGGCGATCGGCACCTCGTTCCCCTCCTCGTCGACCTCGAAGACGCGGACGTCGTGCCTGAAGTCCTTGCTGCGGCGGCGCCGCTGCTTGCGCGTGGGCATGCCGCAGGTTAGCGCCGGAGAACGAGCGAGCCGCCGCGCACGACGCCCCGGACGACGTCACCCGCCAGGTGGTATGCGAGGTAGCGCCAGTCGGGCGCTTCGATCAGGGTCAGGTCGGCGCGCAGGCCGGGCGCGAGGCGCCCGCGGTCGTCCGCGAGCCCGAGCACGTGAGCCGCGTTGACCGTCACGGCGGTGAGCGCTTCCTCCGGGGTCAGGTGGAGCTGCGTGCACGCGAGCGAGCAGATGAGCGGGATGCCGGCCGTGAACGCGCTGCCGGGGTTGAAGTCCGTCGCGAGCGCGACCGGCGCGCCGGCGTCGGCCAGGGCGCGGGCCGGCGGCATCGGCCGGTCGAGGAAGAGCGCGCTCGCAGGGAGCAGGACGCCCACGACGTCGTGCTCCGCGAGCAGCCGCACCCCGGCCTCCCCGGTCGCCTCGAGGTGGTCGACCGAACGTGCGCCGAGCTCGACCGCCAACGGGACCGCCCCGCTCTCGGTGAACTGGTCGCCGTGCAGGCGCAGGGCGAGCCCGGCGCCCCGACACGACCTCAGGTAGCGGCGTGCCTGGCCGGCGTCGAACGCTCCACGCTCGAGGAAGACGTCCGCCGATCCGGCGAGCTCGGCTGCCTGCGGCAGCACCTCTGCCAGCACGAAGTCGAGGTAGGCGTCGGCGCCGTCGAACTCGGGCGGCACGGCGTGCGCGCCGAGCCAGGTCGGGAAACCGCCGGCGGCGCGCACCGCTCGGAGTGATGCGAGCTCGGTGTCCCGGTCGAGGCCGTAGCCCGATTTGCCCTCCCACGTCGTCGTCCCGTGGCCGAGGAACCACCCGGCATGGCGCTCGACCCGGGCGCGCAGGCCGTCGGCTCCGAGCGCCCGCGTCGCCCGGACGGTCGAGAGGATCCCACCGCCCGCAGCGTGCAGCTCCTCGTAGTCCGCACCGGCGGCGCGGAGCGAGAACTCGTCGACCCGGTCGCCGCCCCAGGCGGGGTGCGTATGGCAGTCGACGAGCCCCGGGACCGCGCAGAGGCCGCGGCCGTCGAGCTCCTCGACCTCCCCGTCGAGCGTCGGAAGCTCGCGCATGCGACCCACCGCCTCGATGCGGTCGCCCGCGCAGAGGACGAACCCGTCCTCGATCACCTCCACCGCCGCGAGCTCCGCGCCACGCCGTGGCACGGGCCCGGGAGCGGGAGTCGCGAGCTGCGCGAGGTCGCGCACCAGGAGCCGCGTCATCGGCTAGGCGTCGAACATCGGCGTCGACAGGCCGTGCTCGTGCGCCGCGGCTGCCGCCTCCGGATAGCCCGCATCGAGGTGCCGCACGACGCCCATTCCCGGGTCGGTCGTCAGGACGCGCCCGAGCCGCTCGGCGCCCTCCGTCGTGCCGTCCGCGAGCACCACCATGCCGGCATGGATCGAGAGGCCGATGCCCACGCCGCCGCCGTGATGGACGCTGACCCAGGTCGCGCCCGCCGCCACGTTGACGAGCGCGTTGAGGATCGGCCAGTCGGCGATCGCGTCGGAGCCGTCGCGCATCGCCTCGGTCTCCCGGTACGGGGAGGCGACCGAGCCCGCGTCCAGGTGGTCGCGCCCGATCACGACGGGCGCCTTGACCCGGCCCGTGCGCACCAGGTCGTTGATCGCGAGCCCCGCCCTGGCTCGGTCGCCGTAGCCGAGCCAGCAGATGCGGGCCGGGAGGCCCTGGAAGGCGACCCGCTCGGGAGCGAGCGCGAGCCACCGCTGCAGGAGCTCGTCGCCCGGAAAGAGCTCGCGCAGCGCCTCGTCGATCACGGCGATGTCGGCCGGGTCCCCGGACAGCGCTGCCCAGCGAAACGGCCCGATCCCGCGACAGAAGAGCGGCCGGATATAGGCCGGGACGAAGCCCGGGTATGAGAAGGCATCCGCTACACCGGCGTCCCTGGCCTCACCTCGCAAGTTGTTGCCATAATCGAAAACATAACTTCCGGCCCGGACGTACTCGAGCATCCCTTCCACATGGACGGCGATCGACGCCCGGGCCTGCCGCAGGTACTCGTCCGGATCGGACGTGCGCAGCGCGTCGGCCTCCGCGACCGAGAGACCCCGGGGCACGTAGCCGGTCAGCGGATCGTGGGCGGCGGTCTGGTCGGTCACGAGATCGAAGTGCTCCCCGCGCCGCGCGAGCTCGGGCACGATGTCCGCCGCGTTCCCGAGCAGGCCCACCGAGAGCGCTCGGCTCGACCCGGCAGCGGCCCGCACCCGGGCGAGCGCGTCCTCCAGCGAGTCCGTCGCCTCGTCGAGATAGCGCGTCTCGAGGCGGCGGTCGATCCGGGACTGGTCGACCTCGACGCAGAGGATCGCCGCGCCGGCGAGCGTCGCCGCGAGCGGCTGGGCGCCGCCCATGCCGCCCAGGCCGGCGGTGAGGACGGTCCGCCCGGCGAGCGACGGGGAGCCGAAGTGCTTCTCGCCCGCGGCCGCAAATGTCTGGTAGGTGCCCTGCAGGATTCCCTGCGTCCCGATGTAGATCCACGATCCGGCCGTCATCTGGCCGAACATCGTCAGGCCTTCCGTCTCGAGCCGCCGGAACTCGTCCCACGTCGCCCACTTCGGCACGAGCAGCGAGTTGGCGATCAGGACGCGCGGCGCGTCGACCGTCGTCCGGAACACGGCGACGGGCTTGCCCGACTGCACGAGCAGCGTCTTGTCGGCATCGAGCTCGAGCAGCGCACGGACGATCGCCTTGAGCGCGTCGTGTGAGCGCGCCGCCTTCCCACTGCCGCCGTAGACGACGAGGTCCTCGGGACGTTCGGCGACCGCGGCGTCGAGGTTGTTCAGCAGCATGCGCAGCGGCGCCTCCGTCGACCACGAGCGTGCGTTCAACGCGGTCCCGTGCGGCGCGCGGATCGAAGACAGGTCGCCGCACAGCGCTTCGACCAGCCGTTCGGTCGACTCGGCGACGGTCACAGCTCGGCCTCCCTGGCGCGCCGCGCGGCCGCCTCGGCCCGCAGCCGCCGGTGCCACCGGTAGACGCTCCAGGCCGATGCGACGACGAAGAAGAACGCGGCGATCACAGCTGCCTTGCCCACGGCTCCGTTGGTCAGCCACGCCACCACGACGATCAGCACGGCCAGCGTGCCGTAGACGATCAGCGTGTCGCGGTAGGGGTGCTTCGGCGGCGGCGTCTCCGGCAGCCCCCAGTGCAGGCGGGGGCTCATTCCAACCCACCCACCTCCGACTCGACCGCAGCCAGCAGCGACCCGTCGCGAATCGCATCCGCGACGGCCTCGATGTCGGAGCCGAGCGACCGGTCGTCGCGCAGACGCGGCGACAACGACCTGATGAAGGCGTGCGTCGCGCGGCCGCCGCGCCCCGGCTCGAGCGGGGCCAGGAACTCCACCGCCTGCGTCGCGGCGAGCAGCTCGATCGCGAGCGCCCGCTCGCTGTTCGCGACAACCTGCCACGCCTTCAGCCCCGACGCGTTTCCCATCGACACGTGGTCCTCCTGCCCCGCGCTCGTCGGGATCGAATCCACGGACGCCGGGTGGCAGAGCGACTTGTTCTCGGAGACGAGCGACGCAGCGACGTATTGCGGGATCATGAACCCCGAGTTCAGCCCGCCGTCGGTGGTCAGGAACGCGGGCAGCCCGTCGCTCAGGTTCGGGTTGACGAGACGCTCGACGCGCCGCTCGGAGATGCTCGCGAGCTCGGCAACCGCCATCGCGAGCGCATCGAGCGCGAACGCCAGCGGCTGGCCGTGGAAGTTCCCGGCCGAGACGAGCATCTCGTCGTCGACGAGCACCAGCGGGTTGTCCGTCGCCGAGTTCAGCTCGGTCGAGACGGTGTAGTCGACGTAGTCGAGCAGGTCGCGCGAGGCTCCATGCACCTGCGGCGCGCAGCGGAGCGAGTACGCGTCCTGAACCTTGTCGCACCAGCGATGCGACTCGCTGATCGCCGACGCGTCGAGCAGGCGCAGGACGTTGCGGGCGGACGCCGCCTGCCCGCGCAGCGGCCGCAGAGCATGCACCTGCGGGATGAAGGAGTTGCGCGACCCTTGCAGCGCCTCGAGGGACAGCGAGCACGCGCAGTCGGCAACGCGCGCGAGCCGGCGGGCGCGGACGAGCGCGAGCGCGCCCTGAGCCGCCATGAACTGCGTCCCGTTGATCAGCGACAAGCCTTCCTTTGCAAGCAGGCGCACGGGCTCGAGGCCGGCGCGCCTCAGCGCGTCGGCGCCGTCGAGGAGCTCGCCTTCCCACCACGCCCGGCCCTCGCCGACGAGCGGCAGCGCCAGGTGCGCCAGCGGGGCGAGGTCGCCCGAGGCGCCGACCGAGCCGCGGGCGGGCACGAACGGCAGGACGCCGCGGTTCAGACATTCGAGCAGCAGCTCGACCGTCTCGACCCGCGCGCCCGAGTTCCCCTTCGCGAGCGCGTTCGCGCGCAGCAGCATCGCCGCGCGCACGACGGGGTCGGGATAGGGCTCCCCCACGCCGCACGCGTGCGACCGGAGCAGCCGCAGCTGCAGCTCCTCGGTCTGCTCCTCGGGGATCGACCGCGAGACGAACCTGCCGAAGCCCGTGTTCACGCCGTAGGTGTGCTCGTGAGCACCGTGTGCGACCGCCTCGACGACGGCGCGGGCCGCCCGCATCTGGTCGCGCGCCGCGTCGGAGAGCATCGACGCCGACTGCCGCTCGACGGCGATCGCCCAGACGTCGTCGAGGGAGAGGTCGTCGCCCGTCAGCGCGTGCGTCGCGGTCACGGCCCGAGTCTAGTTCGGCGACCACGGCGAAGCCGCGCGCAGCTCGAGCACGTGCGCCGCATCGAAGCCGTCGATCCGGAGCATCGCCCCGGCCGCCGCCGCGGCGGCGCCTGCAGGCATGAGGCCCACGAGCTCCGACCCGACGACCTCGGCGCCGCGCGCCGTTGCTTCCGCGTCGATGCGCGCCACGATCTCGTGCAGCGCCGAGGCCTCCCAGTCCTCGACGTTCATCGAGACCTGGACGAGCTGCGCTCTCGGCAGGTCGAGGCCGAGCGCGCGGACGCCTGGGAACCCGCCGCCGCGCTCGCGCACGACGGCCGCGATCGCGCGCGCGACGCCGACGTCCCCCCGCAGGTTGACGTTGAAGGCGATCAGCGGCCTGCGGGCGCCGACGATCACCCCGCCGGCCGTCTCGTGCAGGCGCGAAGGCCCGAAGTCGGGCGCGAGCTCGCCCGCATCGACACGCCGCTGCAGCTCGGCCGGCCCGCCGCGCCGGTAGTGCGCCGGACCGCGACCAGGCGGTGCGTACATGAACACGGGGAGACCGAGCTCGGCCCCGATCCGGGCGCCGACGTCCTGCGCCGCGACGCGCGCGCGCTCCAGATCCTCCGGGCGGAGCGGCACGATCGGCACCACATCGGCTGCGCCGATGCGCGGGTGCGCTCCCTCGTGGCTGCGCAGGTCGATCCGCTCGACGGCGACCGCGATCCCGGCGAGCAGAGCGTCTCCCAGCTCGGTCTCGGTTCCGACGAGCGTGAAGACCGAGCGGTTGTGATCGGGGTCGGCGTGCACGTCCAGCAAGCGCGCGTACGCGCCGAGCGCCGACCCGATCGCGTCGATCGTCGCCCGGTCGCGACCCGCGCTGAAGTTCGGAACCGACTCGAGGGGCAGCACAGTTCGTACTCTAGGAGCCGTGAAGGAGTACTACGACCGGCGGGCGCCGGAATACGACGACTGGTGGCTCGGCGAAGGTGCGTTCGCCGCCCGCGAGCGGCCCGGCTGGGAGGCGGAGCTCGACGAGGTCGCCGCGCGGCTCGGAGCGCTCCCGCCGGTGCGGACGCTCGACATCGCCTGCGGCACGGGCTTCATCACCCGCCATCTTCCCGGTGACGTGGTCGGCCTCGACCAGAGCGCCGCGATGCTCGCGATCGCCCGCGAACGCGTTCCACGGGCCGAGTTCGTCGTGGGAGACGCGCTCGCCCTGCCTTTCCCGAGCGCGAGCTTCGAGCGTGTGCACGCGAGCTTCTTCTACTGCCACCTCGAAGAGCCGGAGCGGCTCCGCTTCGTCGCCGAGGCACGCCGCGTCGCACCCGAGCTGATCATCTTCGCCAGCCGCCCCGGCGGCCCCGACGAGCCCGCCGAGCGGTGGGAGGAGCGCGTCCTTCAGGACGGCTCACACTGGCCGGTGTTCAAACGCGTCTTCGAGCCGGAGGCACTGGCGGGCGAGCTCGGGGGCGACGTGCTGCACGCGGGCCGTTGGTTCGTCGTCGTCTGTTCGACGACGTGAGCTTTCGCTCGCTGGCGGCCCTGAAGCGAGAGCAGTCCGTCTGCCGCTCGTGCGCCGAGGCCGGCTACCCGCTCGAGTCCCTCCCGGTGATCGCCCCAGGCTCGGGGCAGCGCGCCTACCTCTTCGGCCAGGCCCCCGGCGTCGTCGAGGGAGTGGAGCGGCGACCGTGGCGGGGCCGCGCGGGCAAGACGCTCCGCCGCTGGCTCGACCTGGACGAGGACGAGTTCTACGCCACGTTCTACTGCGCGTCGGTGACGCGCTGCTACCCGGGCAGGCCGGCGTCGGGTCGAGGCGACCGCACGCCCTCGCTCGCGGAGCAGCGCCTCTGCGAGCGCTGGCGGGACGAGGAGCTCCGCCTGCTCGAGCCCAGCCTCATCGTCACCGTCGGCGGGCTCGCAGCGCGCCGGCTGCTCGGCGTGCGCAGCGTCGGCGAGAGCGTCGGCGTCCGCTACGAGCTCGACGGGGCCGTCGCGATCCCGCTGCCGCATCCGTCGGGCGCTTCGAGCTGGCTCAACGCGCCCGAGAACCGCGCGCGCGTTGCGCAGGCCGTCGAGTCGATTCGCGCTGAGCTGACTCGAGGGTGACGCCCGGTACCCTCGTCGAGTGACCCAGGCGCCTCGCTATCGCACGACGTTCGTTCGGCTGCTCGGGTTCCTGCGGCCGTACAAGTGGTCGACCGCGATCTCGGTCGCGCTCGCGATCGGCTCGCAGGCTGCGGCGCTGATCGGCGTCTACCTGACCGGCTCGGTCGCCAACGCCCTCACGAAGAACGAGCAAAGCGAGATCCCGTGGTTGATCGCGGCGATCGTGGTGCTCGGGATCACGCGGGCGGCGATGATGGCAGGCCGCCGGCTGATCGCCGGCAAACAGGCGCTCGACGTCGAGCTGGACATGCGCACCGCGATCTACGCGAAGCTCGTCCGGCTCTCCTTCGGCTTCTACGACCGGCACCAGACGGGCCAGCTGATGAGCCGTGCGACCGTCGACCTGCAGGGCGTCCGGTTCTTCCTCGGCTACGGCCTCATCTTCTTCTTCCAGCACATCTTCACCATCCTCGGGGTCGGGCTCGTCATCTTCCTGATCAACTGGAAGCTCGCCCTGATCTCGCTCACGATCGCCCCGTTCCTGATCGCGGTCGCCTACCGCTACAGCCACGTTTCGCATCCCCTCCTGCGCGACGTCCAGCAGAAGATGGCGGATGTCGCGACGGTCGCCGAGGAGAACATCGTCGGCGTGCATGTGGTGAAGTCGTTCGCCCAGGAGGACGCCGAGCAGGTGAAGTTCGAGCGGCGCTCCGAGGAGGTCTTCGGGCAGAGCGTCAAGGCGAACCGGCAGCGCGCGTTCTACGTGCCGATGCTCAGCTTCCTGCCGCTCCTCTCGCAGGCGGCGATCCTGCTGGTCGGCGGGCGCATGGTGGCCGCCGGGTCGCTGTCGGTCGGAAGCTTCGTCCGCTTCAACCTCTATCTCGCGATGCTCGTCCTGCCCCTGCGCGCCCTCGGCATGTGGATCGGCCAGGCGCAGCGCGCGACCGCCTCGGGCGAGCGCATCTTCCAGGTGATCGACGAGCCGGAGGAGATCGGCGACGCACCCGGCGCAGCAGAGCTTCCGCCGGGCCCTGGGCGCGTGACCTTCGACGGCGTCACGTTCGGCTACGACCCGGCGCGCCCGGTCTTGAACGCCGTCGACCTCGACCTCGAAGCGGGCCGGGTCGTCGCGCTGATCGGCCACACAGGCGCCGGCAAGACCACCCTCGCCTCGCTCGTGCCTCGCTTCTACGACGTCCAGGCGGGCAGGGTCTCGATCGACGGCGTCGACGTGCGAAACGTGACGCTCGCGTCGCTGCGCAGCGAGATCGGCGTGATCGCGCAGGATCCGTTCCTCTTCTCCGCGACCGTTCGGGAGAACATCGCCTTCGGCCGGCCGGAGGCAACCGACGACGAGATCGAGCGTGCCGCGCGCCTCGCGCAGGCGCACGACTTCGTCGAGGCGCTGCCGGAGGGGTACGACACGGTGATCGGAGAGCGCGGCATCACGCTCTCGGGCGGCCAGCGCCAGCGCGTCGCAATCGCACGGGCGCTCGTCGTCGACCCGCGCATCCTGATCCTCGACGACGCCACCGCCTCGGTGGACGCCTCGACGGAGGCCCGGATCCGGGACGGCCTGCGCGAGGCGATGCGCGGCCGCACGACGATCATCATCGCCCACCGGCTCTCGACGATCGCGCTCGCCGACGAGGTGATCGTGCTCCAGGACGGACGCGTCGCAGCACGCGGTGCGCACGGCGACCTCGTCGGGACGAACGGCGTCTATCGCGAGATCTACGAGCACGGGCAGCTCGAGCGCGTGTTCACCGAGGAGGTGGCCTGATGCGGCGGCGCAGCCTCGAGGGAGCGGCATGAGGGTCCATCAACCCGGCAGCCATCTCACGCGCGGCGGGCGGGCGCAGGTCGAGGACTGGTCCTGGGGACGGTCGAAGCGGCGCCTCAAGGCGCTCCACCGGCTGGCCAGGCCGTACAAGGGGCGCACGGCGATCGCGATCCTCTCGCTCCTCGGCGCGACCGCGGTCTCCCTCCTCCCGCCGTATCTCCTCGGCCGGACGATCGACGAGGTCGGGCACGGCAACACCGACACGCTCGGCTGGCTCGTCGCCGCCTTCATCGCGGCGGGCGCGCTCGGGATCGCCTTCAGCTACCTCCAGACCTTCTACACGGGGTGGACCGGCGAGCGGATGCTCGCCGACCTGCGCGGCCTGCTCTTCGGTCATCTCCAGCGGCTCTCGCTCGGCTTCTACGAGCGCAACCGCGCAGGCGTGATCATCAGCCGCCTGACGAACGACGTCGAGGCGCTCGACCAGCTCGTGACCGACGGTGTCACCACGCTGGTCCAGAACACGTTGCTGCTCGTCGGCACCGCCGTCGTCCTGTTCTTCCTCGACTGGCGGCTGGCCCTCGCAGCGCTGATCATCATGCCGGTCATGGCGTTCTCGACCGCCTGGTTTCGCAAGCGGTCGGGCCGCGCCTATCGGGACGTGCGAGAGACGCTGGGAGCCGTCACCGCCACACTCGCGGAGGACATCGCCGGCATGCGCGTGCTGCAGTCCTTCACGCGCGAGCGGCCGGCGCGCGAGAACTTCCGCGCGGTCAGCGACCGCTACCGCGACTCGAACATGCAGACGGTCACGCTGAGCGGCATCTATTTCCCGGTCGTCGACTTCATCTCGTCGGCGGCGACCGCCGTCGTGCTCGGCTACGGCAGCTATCTCGCGTTCAACCACGAGCTGACGATCGGCGTCCTGATCGCGTTCCTCGCCTACCTGACGAACTTCTTCGATCCGGTGCAGCAGCTGTCCCAGCTCTACAACACCTTCCTCTCGGCCGTGGCCGCGCTCGACAAGATCACGGATCTGATGGACGAGGAACCGGAGGTGCGCGATGCCGCCGGCGCGGTCGAGCTCGCCCGCATCGAAGGCCACGTCGTCTTCGACGACGTTCGGTTCGCCTACGGCCGCGGCCCCGAGGTGCTGCACGGGATCGACCTCGAGGTCCCGGCCGGCACGACGGTCGCGCTCGTCGGGCACACGGGCGCGGGCAAGTCGACGATCGCCAAGCTGCTCGCCCGCTTCTACGACCCCACGGATGGCGCGATCAGGATGGACGGCGTCGACCTGCGCGAGGTCTCCCAGGCCTCGCTGCGACAGCAGCTCGGCATCGTGCCGCAGGAAGGGTTTCTGTTCGCGGGCACCGTCGCGGAGAACCTCGCCTTCGGGCGGCCGGAGGCAACGCGCGAGGAGATCGAGTCCGCGGCCCGTGCCGTGGGAGCCGACGAGTTCGTCGAGCAGCTCGAGGACGGCTACGACACCCAGCTCGGCGAACGCGGCTCGCGTTTGTCGCTCGGCCAGCGGCAGCTGGTCGCGTTCGCCCGCGCGCTCCTCGCCGACCCGCGCATCCTGATCCTCGACGAGGCGACGAGCTCGGTCGACATCGGCACCGAGCGCAAGATCGAGCGTGCACTGCGACGGCTCCTCCACGGCCGCACGGCCTTCATCATCGCGCACCGACTGTCGACGATCCGCGACGCAGACCTGATCGTCGTGCTGGAGCACGGCAAGGTCGTGGAACAGGGGACCCACGACGAGCTGCTCGCCCTGCGGGGCCTCTACCTGTCGCTCTACGGCGACTGGGCGGCGGACGCCGCCTGAGAGCGAGGCGTATCGTGTCCTCCGTGCCGGAGGACCGGAACCAGCTCGATCCCCAGACGCGCGAGCGGATCGCGGATCCCGTCTCGAAGGAGGCCGAGCGCGAGACGCGGCTCACGCCGGCCGAGGCGGTCAAGCAGATGCGCATCCGGGTCCCCGTGCGCGCGAACCGGAAGCTGCGCACGGTGATCGACCGCGTGAACAAGGACGACCAGATCAAGGGCTGGTGGCACGTCGCCAACGTGAATGCGGTGGCGCGCATGGAGATCAACGACCACTCCTGGGTGCACATCCAGATCGTGACGAACATCGCGCTGAAGCTGCTGCGGCAGTTGACGAAGCACGGGATCGAGCCGGCGATGGTCAAGGACTACGGGATGACCCGCGACGATGCCGAGCTCGTCGTGGCGCTGACCGCCCTCACGCACTGCATCGGCATGTCGGTCCACCGCCACGGCCACGAGGACTTCAGCCTCTTCCTCGCCGAGCCGAAGCTGCGCGAGCTGCTGACCGGCCTGTACGACGAGCCCGACCTCACCGTGGTCGTCTCCGAGGTGCTGCAGGGGATCATCAGCCACCGCTCCGACGGCGAGCCGCTGACGCTCGAGGCGGGCATCCTCCGGGTCGCGGACGCGCTCGACATGGAGCAGGGCCGCTCGCGTATCGCGTTCGAACGCGGGCGGGTGGGCATCCACTCGCTCTCCGCCGCGGCGATCGAGGAGGTCGAGATCTCCGACGGCGAGGAGAAGCCGATCAGGATCTCGATCCGGATGAACAACTCGTCGGGCATCTACCAGGTCGACGGCCTGCTGAAGGCGAAGCTGCGCGGCTCGGGCCTCGAGCCGTACGTCGAGGTGATCGCGCACATCGACACGGAGGCGGAGAAGCGCCTCGTGCCGCTGTATCAACTCGATCTGTAGGCCTGGAGGGCGGCTACAATCCGGACGCCCTGCGGGATCGTCTAATGGTAGGACGCCGGACTCTGAATCCGGTAGTCTAGGTTCGAGTCCTAGTCCCGCAGCCTTCGCGAAAGCCCTGCAATTGCAGGGCTTTCGTTTTCAGAGCTGACGACGTTCCCGGCCGCCCGTGCCTCAATGCGGCTTGGCGTAGCTCTGGATCTGGCCGAAGTCGATGAAGACGCACGCCTCGTCGCCGACGATCCAGGCGTCGTGGCCGGGGGCGATGTAGACAGCGTCGCCGGGGCCGCACTCCCCCTCGCTTCCGTCATCCATCACGATGTGCATCCGTCCCGAGACGACGTAGCCGAGATGGGCCGTCTGGCAGCTGTCCGTGCCTGCGATCGGCTTGACGTGCTCCGACCAGCGCCACCCGGGCTCGAACACGCCGCGGCCGACCGGCCCGGAGCTCAGATTGACGAGGTGCGCCGCACCCTTCCCATCCGCGAACGGCCGTACCTCGTCCGGATTGTCGAGCGCCTTGATGTCGAGCCCCGTCATGAGACCATCCCCTTCCGCAGGTAAGTGCTAGGCGCGTTCAGTCAGGTGATGCCGTTCGATCTTCGTCCCGGCTGCGTCGATGTCGCGGCGAGTGTCCCGCTCGTAATGTCGGCGCTGGATTCGCCAGCGCCGCGACGCCGCTGCCTTGTGCGCCTCGAGCAGGCGCCGGTCGGTCAGTTCGGAGCGACTCGTCGACACGCAGCGATTCTGACCATTTTGCGGTTTTCGGTCAAGGCAACAGAGGGCTCCGGTAGTCTGATCTCGGGCACGGGTCCCGCAGTCTCACGAAAGCCCTGCTCAGGTGGGACTTTCCGGTCAGCGCCGGGCGCGCAGGAGAGAGGGGTCGGATGAGGTCGTCGGTTCGGGCGCTCGTGGTAGGAGCGACGTGTCTTCTGCTCGTGCCGTCGTCGGTCGGCGCTGCCGCCTCCCCGCGCGCGTCCCTGGCGGCGATTCTCGCGGCCGGGCGGGCCCAGCGATCCGTCCACTACGTCGCGATCGCGGACAACGGCACCTCGCGCACGCGGCTCGTCTGCGACGTCGCGACGACCTCCGGCATCCAGCGCATCACCTATCAGGAGGGCGGCCGAACCGGGAAGGTGACGGTTCTCGTGAACGCCGGCACCGCCTACATTCGCGGCGACAGCTTCGTGCTCAGCACCTATCTGGGCTTCAACCCGGTGGGAGCCGCCAGGTCCGCGGGCAAGTGGATTCGCATTCCCCACTCGGACCGCGCGTACGCGCCGGTCTCGGCCGCGGTCACGCTTCGGTCGACGATCGACGAGTTCGAGCTCGACGGGCCGCTCTCGTTCCTGCCCGCGAAGACCGTCGCAGGCCAGAAGACGATTGGGATCAAGGGCCGGGTGGGGAAGCCGGCGGCGCAGGCCGCGCTCTATGCCCGCGCGCACGGCACGCCGTTGCCGGTCGGCGAGGTCGAGACGTTCGGCAAGGCGCTCGACGAGACGCTCCTCAGCCGCTGGAACGAGCAGGTTCGCGTTCAGGTCCCGGCCCGGTCCGTTCCGATCGGAACCACCGGCCTCGAATGACCAAGGTCTCGAACGCAGCCCGTGAGGAGCACAGAAGAGACGCGCTGAGCGCGTACCTCGACGAGCGGGTCGCAGCGGGCTACCGCATCGAGACACGTGGCGTCACCCAGGCGATCATCGCCCCCACCGGTGTCCGCTCGGTGCTCGGCCGCTTCAGGCGCTCGGGCGGCCGGGGGCGCCAGGTCGTCTCGGTCGACGACCGGGGCGAGGTGACCGTCTCCCCCGCCGAGCCGCTGCGCTCATGACTCCGGGCGCTGGCCCGCCGCCTCCGCCCCGGCCGGCGCCAGCGCCTGCTCGAGCGCGCGCTCGAGGGTGTAGAGGGGGAAGGGCTTGACGAGATACGCCGACGGCCCCAGCTGCAGCAGGTCGTCGGTCGCGGGATAGATGCTCGTGAACAGCACCGGCACGTTCTGTGCGCGCAGGTTCTTGGCGAGACGGACCACGTTCAGCTCGCCCGGCTCGATCACGGCAACGTCGACGCCGAGGTTCCCGACGGACGGCCCCTTGTACGTCTCGGGCTCGTGGCCCATGCGGCGCACGACGAGCTCGAGCAGCGCCCTGATGTCGTCGTGGGGCTCACAGATCAGCACTCGGGCCATGGCCGTAGGATCGAGCCACCCCGCAGGGATTGAGAGCGCGGGTGGTATGAAGAGGGTATGAACGCCCGCGTGCGGATCCTCGTGGTGGACGACGACGCCGACATCCGCCAGCTGCTGCGTGAGCTGCTCGAACGGATCGGCTATACGGTCGACGAGGCGGAGGACGGCAAGACCGCTCTCAGGAAGCTGTTCGCGAACGCACCCTCCCTGGTGATCCTCGACGTGACGATGCCCGAGCTGGACGGCTACCAGACGCTCGAGCGGATCCGCGATCTCTCGGACGTCCCCGTGCTGATGTTGACGGCGCGCACGCAGGAGCTCGAGAAGGTCCGCGGCCTCTCGTCGGGCGCCGACGACTATGTCGCCAAGCCGTTCGGCCGCCAGGAGCTGCTCGCGCGGGTCCAGGCCCTGCTCCGCCGAAGCGGCGGCAAATCGGAGGTGGTCGAGGCCTACAGCGACGCGTTCGCGCAGGTCGACTACGCGCAGCGGCAGGTGAAGGTCGAGGGCCGCGACGTGCAGCTGACGCCACTCGAGTTCAAGCTGCTCTCGGCCTTCGTGCAGAACCCGAATCAGGTGCTCTCACGCGACCAGCTGCTCGAGCTCGTCTGGGGCGATCCCTACGGCGTCTCGGGCGACCAGGTGAAGCTCTACGTCGGCTATCTGCGGCGCAAGCTCGTCCCGGACGCCCCGCAGACGGCGCCGATCGAGACCGTGCGCGGGTTCGGCTACCGCTACCGGCGCCCCTGATCGACCCGGCCGCCGGGCAAGAATTCGTCAAGAGAGTTGGCGTTGCCCGGCGACGTCTCTATGCTCTCCCGACATTCCCCTGACCCCCCAGACAGGAGGACGAGTGAAAAAGCGCATCTACGTGGGCGCGGGAGCGTCCGCGCTGATCGCAATCGTCGCCCTGGCGACGATGGTGAGCGGCGCAATCGCCAGGAGCGGTGCTTCGCCGCTGCCGGCGTCGTCGTGCTCGGCGATCCAGAATCCAAGCGGTCAATACCTGATCGCGTCCGACCTGCCTCTCGAGGGCTCCGGCCGGACCCAGACGACACAGATGGGCCGTGCCATCACGTTCATTCTGAAGGCGCACCATTGGAAGGCGGGCAAGTACTCGCTCGCCTACCAGAGCTGTGACGATGCGACCGCCCAGGCCGGCAAGTGGGACTCGGGCAAGGTCTCGGCGAACGCGAACGCCTACGCGCAGAACTCCAGCGTGATCGGCGTGATCGGCACCTTCAACTCGGGTGCGGCCGAGATCATGGTCCCGGTGCTCAACCGGGCCCCGAACGGGCCCGTGGCCATGGTCAGCCCGGCGAACACGTATGTCGGCCTGACCCACCCCGGTCCAGGCACGGCGGCGGGCGAGCCCGGCAAGTACTACCCGACCGGGAAGCGCAACTACGCCCGCGTCGTGGCGGCGGACGACTACCAGGGCGCGGCTGACGCACTCCTGGCCAAGTCGCTCGGCGTCAAGAAGGTGTTCATTCTGAACGACAAGGAGGCGTACGGCCTCGGCGTCGCGACGAACTTCAAGAACGCCGCAGTGAAGCTCGGCATCAAGGTCGTCGGGTTCACCGCGTGGGACGGCAAGGCGACCTCGTACGAGGCACTTGCGGTCAAGGTCAAGTCGTCTGGGGCGCAGGGCATGTTCCTGGGCGGCCTGATCTGCGAGAACGGCGGCAAGCTGATCAAGGACCTCTCGGCGGGTGCTCCCGGCGTGAAGATCATGGCCCCTGACGGCTTCACCCCGGTCTCGGCCGTCATCCAGGGCGCAGGCACGGCATCGAACGGCATGACCGTCTCGGTCGCCGGTCTGCCGAACAACGCGCTCAAGGGTGCAGGCAAGGCGTTCGTCGCAGCGTTCACCAAGGCCGATCACAGGGCACCGGACCCGTACGCGGTGTACGCGGCCCAGGCCGCCGACGTCATGATCCAGGCAATCGCCCAGTCCAACGGGACTCGCGCGGACGTGGCGAAGCAGCTCTTCAAGGTCAATCTGAAGGGCAGCATCCTCGGCAACGTGTCGTTCAACGCGAACGGTGACGTGACCTCGAACCCGGTCACCATCTACAAGGTCAAGGGAAGCACGTACCCGCCGTACAAGGTGATCGTGCCGCCCAAGGCCCTGGTGAAGGCCGCTTAGCCGGGACCCCCAGCCTCACCAGAACGAGATCATGAAAGAGGGGGAGAGCGTGAGCTCTCCCCCTCTTCCTATGCTCTACCCATGCCACTCGCTGCCGTTCCGAATCTCGAGAGCGAGCTCGACGGGCTGTACGCCCTGCCGCTCGCGCAGTTCACGAAGGCGCGGAACGACCTGGTGGCGCGGTTGCGCAAGGCACATCAGGACGAGGCCGCGGCCACGGTCCGGGCGCTGAAGAAGCCGAGCACGGTCGCGTGGGTCGCAAACCGGCTCGCCCGCGACCAGCCGAAGCAGGTCGACGCCCTGCTCAGGGCGGCCGAGCAGCTCCGGGACGCGCAGCAGCGCTCGCTCGCGGGCCAGGCCGGCGCCGACGAGGTCGGCGAGGCCTCGGCCGCCGAGCGCGAGGCCCTGCGCGGGCTGCTCACGTCGGCCCGAACCGAGCTCGGGGCACGGGCGGCGGCGCCGCTGCTGGAACGGCTCTCACAGACCCTGCGAGCGGCTGCGATCGACGACCACGCACGTGCGCTCCTGCAGCGCGGCCGGCTGACCGAGGAGCTGAAGGCCGCCGGGTTCGGGCCGCTCGAGGCGGTCACGCCGTCCCGCCGCGGCGGCGACGAGGTCGCCCGCGTCGCACGCGAACGGGTCAAGGCGCTGCGTTCGGAGGCGCGGAGGCTGGAGACCGAGGCCCGCCAGGCCGAGCAGGCCGCAGCGGATGCCTCCCGCGCAGCGGAGATCCTGGGGAACGAGGCGGCCGAGAAGCGCGGCGAGGCGGAACGGGCGGCTGCGGAGCTCGCCGACGCGGAGGCCGACCTCGGCCGCCGGCGCTAGGCGAGCTCGCCCAGAGCCGCAACCGCGTCGTCGACCGACCAGCAGACCCGCCCGACACGCTCGATGGCGCCGATGACGAAGAGGTTCATCCCGTCGCCGACGGCGTGGCCCCGCCGGCGCCGCAGGCGCAGATCGGTGACGATCCCGACGATGCCGCGATAGGCGGGATCGCCGCCCTCGACGAGCTGCGCGAACAGGCCGATCTCGCAGGCGGTGCCGTCGTCGACCACCGGGCCGTCGAGCCAGGCGACGACCGCGTTCGCAGAGCGCAGTCCCTCAGCATCGACCCGAAACACCTCGGCGGGCGTCAGCTCCTGGATCGCGTCGAAGTTCTCGTGGGGGACGAAGCAGTCGAAGCCCTCGTCACGCAGCCGTCGTGCGAGCCCGTCCAGCCACTCGCGCTCCGCCTCGGAGAAGAGCGGCCCTGCCAGATAGACCCGCATCGCTGAAGGCTATCCGGCGCGTTCGGTCGGACCGGGGTGAGGGCGCCCGGCTCGCGCCTGCGAGCCGGGCCGTACCTCACTGGTAGGCGGGCACGACCTCCCGGCGGCTGAGCCACTGCTCGAGTGTGCCGATACCGGACGCCACTGCGGACCTGGCGCTCGAGATCTCACGCTCCTGGCGGCAATTGACCGCATTCGGGAATCGCGCCACGTACTCGATCAGCACCTCATGACGACGCTGCAGATCGAGCTGCCGGTGGCGTAGTACATCGAGCGCGGCATACACATCGTCCATGCCGTCGGGACTCCCCGTCCCAGTCACGCGACGTTCCATCATTTCCCCCTCGTCGTCGATCGGAGTACTCAAAGCGTCACACAGACCACACCGAATCGCACTCCCTGAAACGGGTGAATCGCACATTCGGCGATGGGCGGCCTTCCGGACCGCTCGACAAGCAGCCACCCGTCTCGTAGAACGTCTGCTGACTCGCCCGCGGGTCGCCCGCCGTCAGTCGGTGCCGCCGAACTCGACATCCTTCGTCTCGACCGTTCCGGCAGTCCGTCCCGGCGCCGACTGGTAGGTCCAGTACAGGTTCGTGTGCGCGATCACCTGGTCGGGCGGAGGCGCTCCCCAGGCCGTCTGGTCCTCGGTGGTGTGGGCGTCGCTGACCAGGGTCGCGTCGTACCCGCGTGCGAAGGCGCCGTGGAGCGTCGAGCGGATGCACGCGTCGGTCTGCGCTCCGACGACGACGAGCCGGCCGACCTCGAGGCCCGAGAGCACCGTTTCGAGGGTGGTGTCCTCGAACGCGTCTCCGTACTTCTTCTCGACGAGCGGCTCGGACTCGCCGGGGCTCAGCTCGGGGACGATCTGCCACTCGTCGCTCCCGGCCGCCAGCTGCTCGTCGGAGTGCCGGACCCAGACGACGGGGATCCCTTCCGCTCTCGCCCGGTCGACCAGGCTGCCGACGTTCGCGACGACGGCGTCGCGCCCGTGCGCCCCCTGGACGACGCCGTTCTGGACGTCGACCACGAGAAGCGCGGTGTTCTTCCGATGCTCGAGTGTGGTCATGTCCTCCCCCGTTCCCGTCCCGACGCCGGCAGAAACGGCGCCGGCGGTCCGTTGTCGGATTGGGCTCGCGGCGGGTGTCAACGAAGCCACGCTGCACCACGAGCCCATCCGACCAAGCCACAGGCATGACTCCCGGTGGCGCACACCATTTGAGCAGACCCGAACGGCGGGCGCATCACCCCGTCGAGGCGAAATCGCAAACTCCGGGCGGCATCACGGGCATCCTTTCGCGACGGTGTCGTACGACTCCACGATCTACCGCGGCGCCGCTCCCCACTACCGGCCCGGCAGGCCGGCCTACTCGCCGCAGCTCGAGGGTGTGCTCACCGAGGCGCTCGCCCTGGACGGGACCGGCAGGCTCCTGGACGGAGGTTGCGGCCCGGGCATCCTCACCGTCCGTTTGGCCCACCTGTTCGAGGAGACAGTCGGCCTCGATCCCGATCCGGCCATGCTCGCCGAGGGCCGCCGGGCCGCCGAGGAACGCGGCATCGCGAACATCCGCTGGGCCCAGGCCGTGGCCGAGGACCTCCCGGGGGCAGCGCCGGGACCGTACCGGCTGGTCACGTTCGGCCAGTCCTTCCACTGGACGGACGAGGCCCGTGTCGCCGAGGCGGTGCACGACCTGCTCGAACCGGGCGGCGCCCTCGCTCTCATCGTCCACACCGTCGAGGGACGGCCCGCACCGCCGAGCCCCGGGCCGCCGCCGATCCCGCACGCAGAGATCAGGACCGTGGTGCAGAGGTACCTCGGGCCGACCCGGCGCGCCGGGCAGGGCATCGCACCCGTGCGGGCCCACCGCTTCGAGGACGTGCTCGTTCGCACCCGGTTCGGCGCGCCAGAGGTGATCTTCGCCCCGGGCATCCCGGACCTGCTGCGGGACAGCGAGAGCGTGCTGTCGGGCTACTTCTCGCTGTCCTCATCGGCACCGCATCTGTTCGGCGACCGCGTCGACGAATTCGCCCGTGAGGTGCGGGCCCTGCTCTCGTCGCGTTCGCCCGAGGGCATCTTCTGGGACTGGCCCGGCGATACCGAAGTGATCCTCGCCCGCAAGCCCGGCTGACCGGCCGGGCGGCGTACGGCGCGTACCTAGATCTGTCCCCGGTGAAGCACACCGTCCTCGAGCTGCCACCAATGGTCGGCGCGATGGCGAGCGTCGAGCTCGTGGGTGGCGACGAGGCACGCCGATCCGTCGACGGCCGCCGCGCCGATCGCGGTCCAGACGAGCTCCGCGTTCAGGACGTCCTGGTGCGAGGTCGGCTCGTCGATGAGCAGGATCGCGGGGTTGAGGCAGAGCGCGCGGGCGATCGCAACTCGTTGTTGCTGGCCGATCGAGATGTCCTGGGGATACCGGGTGCGGAGCTCGGCGACACCGAGCCGCTCGTAGATGTCTTCGGCGGGTGGTGCTCCCGCGAGCCGCGCGGGCAGCTCGATGTTCTCGGCGACGTTCAGCTCGGGGACGAGGCCGAAGCGCTGCGGGACGTATGCAAGCTGTGCCCAATGAGCGTTTCCGGGCTCGACGGTGCCGCCGTCGGGCTGGATCCAGCCGCCTGCGAGCATGAGCAGCGTGGACTTGCCCGACCCCGACCGGCCGACGATCAGGGCGAGCTCTCCGGCACGCACCGAGACCGATGCGTGGTCCAGGACGACGCCGCCGCCGTAGCTCTTCGTCAGTCCGCGCAGCTGGAGCCGGATCTCCCCCGGCAGCTCTCGGCGAGCCGGAGCCGCGACGGCTGCCGGCCCCTGCCGCGTGAGGTCGAGCACGTTGTCCGCGAGCGCGATCACATCGGGGTCGTGCGTGGCGACGAGAAACGTCTGTCCACGCTCCGCACCGTCGCGGATCGCAGCCAGCACGGCACGTGCGGTGGTGTGGTCGAGCTCGGCAGTCGGCTCGTCGACGATCACGAGCGGCGCTGCCTGTGCGAGCGCGACGGCGAACGACGCGCGGGCGAGCTCGCCGCCCGACAGCTCCCTCGCGTGCGCCGACATTCGGGCCTCGAGACCGAGCAGCTCGAGCGCGTGCAGGCATGCACCGGGGGGCAGGTGCTGGGCGAGGCTGAGCTGTGGGAAGAGGTTGTCGGCAGCGCGCTGCGAGACGTAGGTCACGCTGTGTCGTCGGAAGTGGCTTCGCTCTCGGCCGGAGAGCGCACCGAGGTCATGTCCGTCGACGATCACCCGGCCTGACGACGGCGCCTCGTGCCCCGCGGTGAGACGGAGCAGGGTCGACTTGCCGCTGCCCGAGACGCCCACGACCGCAGTCACCGCGGCAGCCGGTATGTGCGCGTCGAGCGGTGGAAGCGCGTCGACGTTGCCGGCAGCGGTCGCGTAGTGCTTGCTCGCAGCCTCGTACCGGATCAGCGGCTCAGCTGACACGAAGCTGCTCCCCGACATTCGAACGACGCACGAGCAATGTGACGATCGCTCCGACGAGGCCGGCAACGATCGTCACGGCGACCGCCGAGGCCGACAGGAGCGCCCACGGAACGTGTGGGACCGGTGTGGGCGCGTACTCGGACAGGGGGTCGACGTTGCGAACGATCGCGCCGGCGCTCAGGAGTGCGCCCGCGAGACCGCTGAGGGTCGCGAACGCGACGAGCAGGATCGACTCGAGCGCAACGGACCAGGCCTGGCTCCGCTGTGAGAAACCCATGCGGCGCAGGAACGCCGACGTGACGAGTTGCGCCCGCTCGCGGCTGTTCAGGTAGAGCATCAGCGCGACGAGGGACAGCAGCACGATCGCGGAGGCAATGACTCGGAGGAAGCCGTAGGTCCGGGTGATGTTCCGGACGTCGGATGTTCGGGAGAGGTCGGTGGCCGTGGTCAGGTACTGCGGTGACAGGCCGGACCGCAGAAGTGCGGCCTCGACCCGGCGTGGCGGTCCGCTCGCCCAGATGTAATCGAACGATGCGCTCGTGCCGTTCCGGAGCGCGTCGGCAGGGACGATCAGGAGCGGCTGGGACGGCCGCATCCCGGGGAATGCACGGAGCCGGGCGACCACCTGCACGCTGGTCGGTGCGCCACCGAGGACCACGACCTGCCGTCCGCCTCCCGTTCCGACGGCGACGGCGGGCAGCGCGTCCTCGGCGGCGCCGAGCGCAGCGACGGCGGCGCGAACGTTGCGCGGCCAGTGCGCCGCCAGCACCGGGCCGAGGCCGGCGGGATCGACCGTCATCAGGTCGACCGACCGTCCCGACGAGAGCTGGCCCGCGCCCACGAGCTCGCCCACCCTCGTCAGCGGGTAGGGGAAGTGCCGTGGGAGCGACTTCGTCGGATCGATGATCCCCTGGACATCGGAGCCGTTCGCGACGAACGCCTTCTCGGTGCTGCTCGCGGAAAGGGACGACTGCAGGATCTCGGCGAAGGCGAGCGAGGCGACCCCGGCGGCGACCGTCACCGTCAACGCGGCGCCGAGGCCGCGCGCTGCCGTCACCCGTCGCGCCGCGAGGTAGCCGGCCGTCGACGCGATCCGGGCCCGCCGGACAGCCGTCGATCGAAACGCTCGGCCGACCAGCCCGGTCAGTGGGACGGCCACGAGCGCCGGCAGCAAGAGGACGACCAGCCGAGGATGCGAACCGGAGACGGGGTCCTTGACGAGGCCGCCACCGGAGCGAACGACGAGCCACGATGCGATCGCGGCTGCCGCGACGATCAGTTCCCACGGCAGGCTCATGACCGACCGCGACGCAGATCTCCCCGAGCTGAACCGGCCGCGCGCGGCTGTCACGCCGACCGCGACAGCCAGGATGGCCAACGCAGCCGAGACAGCCGCCCGGACAGCCGCCTGCCTGACGACGCCTGCGTCGACCGAGCCCTGGGGCGTGAAGAGGCGCCCGAGCTCGACCGCGATCGCGAAGCCCGCCGCGGCGCCGCACACCGCGGGCGGGCCGGCTTCGATCGCCGACCGCGCGAAGAACAACCCGCGCGGCTCCCCGCGGACCAGCGAGAGCCGCGCCTCCGCTGCCCGACGGCGGCCCGTGAACGCACCGGCGACGATCGCTGCACCGAGCGCGATCAGGATGCAGAAGCCGGTCAGGAGATCGATCACCGGTTTGAGGCTGGAGTTGTTGGCGCCCGCAAGCGAGACGGCATCCGAGAGCTCGCTCGACATACGGCAGGGAAAAGCCGGGTCGGCGCAGCCAAGGCTCGCTGCGAGTGTTGAACGGGCGGCGATTCGCCGCCTCACATCCGTAAAGGCGCGCGCGATCTGCTTCGCGCGCGCCGGAGTCATCGAACGGGCGTCGACCGGATACTCGAAGACGTTGGCCAACTCGTTCCCGCTGAGGGTGTGAGCGATCCGGTAGATCTGCGCGTTCGTGACGAGCGCGAAGCTGGGCGGCGGCGACGAGTCTGCGTGCTGCGCACGGATCAGCGCAGTGAAGTTGACCCAGTACGGATTTGCGAGATCGCTGTCGAGACGGCGGTACACCGCACCGACAGGCAAGCTGATCCTGTTCGTCCCCGGCACGGTCGACACGAGCGTCACTCGCCCGCCGGCTCGATGCGTGATCGCATTGGAGAGCCAGACACCCCGGCCCTCACCGGCGAGCCGATGCACGTGAGCTCGCGCCCCCGTTCGCGCCATTGCCACGAGCGACGGGTTCCCCTCGTAGAACTGCAGCCCTGAGAACTGCGCCGGGGTCGTCGTCGTCAGAACCGGTTTGCCGACGAACGGGAGCCGACGGCCCAGAGCGGCGGCTGCGGACCGGCGCCGCGTGTCGGCCGTCGCGATCGCCTGCTCGTCCCCGGTGTCGATTCCCGGCGGGCGGTCGATCATCAGGCCGGCCCCGAGCGGGGTCAGCTGAGCCAGCTTGCTCTGCAGCTCCTCGCTCTGCGCGCCCGCATTCAGCAACGGACCGGCCGCCGCACCCAGTGCGACGAGCAGAGCAGCGCACAGAACCGCGAGCAACCCGACTCGATGCCGCAGAAGCGCCCACGGCGCCGTCGTCCAGAGCGCACGTGGCATGGCCCGATTGTCCAGGATCTCACCTGTGCCCCGCGCGCCGCCGCTCGGTGAGGGAGCTCAGTGCCCGGTCGGCCCGGCGTAGGCGGTCTCGACGGTCCGTGCGAGCAACTGCGCGCCCGACTGGCTGGGATGGACATCGCAGGTGAGCTGGTCGCCCGGCGTGGTGTTCAGGAGCCCGGCCGCACAGGTCTGGCCGCCTGCGGACGCGGCCGCCTGTTTGAACGCGGTGAACGCGTCGGCGACGATCGCGCCGTCCACGTGGGCATGGCTCGTGATCGCCTGGTTCAGCAGCTGGGTCAGCCCGGTCCCGGCCGCGTCGCTGTAGTCGAGCGAGTAGTAGTTGACGACGATGAGCCGGCCGTGGAAGTGGGCCGCCTCGATCGCGCGATAGATGCCGTCCATGTTGCTGCTGACGGTCGCGAGCAGCGCCGGCAGGCCGACGGAGATGCACGCCGGCTGGTCATTGCACTGGTTCTCGAGCAGGAAGGCGTCGTTCGCGCCCAGCTGGATCGTCACCAGCTTCGTGTTCGGGTGCGTCTTCAGGAACGAGGTCGCGAACGCGAGCTGTGTCCCGCTGTAGTTCGTGTGCAGCGGGAAGTGCGCCCTGTAAGGGCGGCAGCCGTTGTCGGCGCCCGTCGCCGACGTGAATCCGGCAGTCGTTTCGCCGGGGCACGCAGCGTTCGTCGGCGTCATCCCGAGCGCCAACCCGACATAGTCGGGGAAGCCGACGAAGTTCGTGGGGTTGCGGTACTGGAACCCGGCCTGGGTGATGTAGCCGAACGACACGCTGTCGCCGAGCGCCAGATAGGGACGGCCTGGAGACGCCTGCGTCGCAACACCGCTGACCAGAAGCACAACGGCAGTCGCAACCGCCGCCAGGACCGAGACGAACACCTGCTTGTGCCAACGCCGAGTTCTCATCCTTCCCTCTTCATCAACGAGGTGGACCGGCCTCCGTCAGGGCATGACGGAACTGCCTTTCCCCTTTCCCGCAATCCGACCGGCCCAAGCAGGGATGCAGGCCTCTTCACCGGCTGCGGCTGCCACGCTGGACGCGGAGGATCATGTACCCCCAGAATGCCGCGTAGATGAGCGCGAGCCACCAGAGGTGCAGCCAGCCTCCCACGATGGCGACCACGACGAGCATCACGATCACACGAACGACGACGGAACTCGAGATACGACGAGCGTAGCGCGCACCGGAATGCCCTCGGCTAGCCGCGCCACCACTTCCGCTCGAGTGCGCGTTCGGTGCCGCCGGTCTCGTCGAGCTTGTCGAGTTGGGCCATGTCCCCGTCGGAGAGCGAGAAGTCGAAGACGTTCGCGTTCTCCGCGAGCCGATCCCGGTGGGTCGACTTCGGGATCACGGGCACGTCGTGCTGCATGCACCAGCGGAGCAGCACCTGGGCCGGGGTGCGACCGAGACGGTCGGCGATCGCCACCACGGTGCTGCTCCCCAGATGGCGTCCGGTGCCGAGAGGGCTGTAGGCCTCCAGCGCGATCCCGTGCTCGCCGCACGCCTCGAGCAGGCCACGGCGGTACTCGTAGGGACTGAACTGAACCTGGTTCACGACCGGTGCAGTCGACGCACCGGCGAGCAGCTGCTCGAGCTCACCGGCGTCGAAGTTCGAGAGGCCGATCGACCGCGTCAGCCCCCGCTCGCGAGCTGCCTCCATCCCCGGCCATGCCCAGGTCGGCCCACCTTGGGGCCAGTGGATGATGTACAGATCGACGTGGTCGAGACCGAGCCGCTCGAGGCTCCGCTCAGCCTCGGCGACGGGGTCCTTGCGCCCGGGATGGAACTTCGTGGTGACGAAGATCTCGTCTCGGGGAACGCCGCTCTCGCGCAGGCCGCGGCCGACGCTCTCTTCGTTGCCGTACGCCTGAGCCGTGTCGATGTGGCGATAGCCGAGCTCGAGCGCCCAGCGCACGGCGTCGACGCAGACCTGGCCGTCCTCGATCTGCCAGACCCCGAGCCCGAGCATCGGCATCTCGTTGCCGTCGGCGAGGATGCAGCTGCGGCCGTCAGCGGTCACCTGAGACGTCATCACAACCCCCTTTGTCCGTGCTGTCTGTGCACAAAAAAGCCCCGCTGCGCGGGGCTTTCATGAACGTGCATGCCTGCGTGCAGAAGGCCCATACGGGATTCGAACCCGTGCCGCCGCCGTGAGAGGGCGGTGTCCTAGGCCACTAGACGAATGGGCCACGAAGAACGCGGGCCAGTGTACCGAAAGGCCCTCGCGGGGTCGTGCTGCTAGACGCCGATCTCGTGCAGCAGCGGTTTCGTGTCGAGCGGGTCGAAGCCGAGGCGGCCGGCGATCTCCTCGCTCGTGGGCTTCGTGCCCTCACGGAAGAGCTCCCGGAGGAGCTCACCGGTGCGCGGGCTCCGCCACCAGTCGGCGCCCACCTGGTCGACGAGATGATGGCGAAGCTGAGCCGAGCGAATCCAGGCTCGCAGGTAGTCCGCCGAGTAGAACCCGGCGTCCATGTCCGAGAGATAGTTGTCGCGGCGGTAGCGCACGCCCGTCGCCTCGGTCAGCAGCTGCTCGTAGAGGCCCGCGTCGCCGCCGTCGCCGTCGAAGCGCGACCAGAAGTCGAGCTCGAACCGCAGCTTCGCCTCGTAGCGCCGGTAGAGCAGCGCCTCGAGGAACGTCGTCGCCTCGGCGTTCTCGCGTGCCTGCTCGGGTGACAGTCCGAAGTACAGCTCGTGCCATTCGGGCTCGCGCGAGATCGCCTCGACGATGTACGAGTAGATCTCCGTCAGCGCGTGGTCGCGCGAGATGCGGCGGAAGATGTACGGCAGCTCGGGGTCGCAGCCTCCGTAGTGCAGTGCGTGCCCCGCCTCGTGCAGGAACGCCTGGTAGTCGTGCAGCCCTCCCTGGGCACGCGTGATCAGGTGCACGACCTGCGGCGGGTCGCTCGCGATCACGCAGGCACGCGGCGACTTCTGCGGGCGGTCGTCGAGATCGAGCCTGATGTTCGGCTGGGCGTTGAGATCGAACCCGAGCGCCTCCAGGGTCTGGAGGCAGATCTCGGTGGCGCGGTCCTTGGTGTAGGTCGACTCGAGCGGCGAGAGCCGCCGCATCCAGGACGTGTGATAGCTGGAGGGAATCGCCTCGCGTTCCTCGCCGAGCAGCTTGGCGAACCAGCGCTCGCGCAGTCCCTCGTACGCCGCGGTCGAGTCGTCGCTCGCCTGCTTGAGCGCGCGGGACAGATCCCGCAGCGAGATGTCCTTCTCCTCCTCGTTGCGCTCGACCGCGTCCGCGATCCCGGAGTAGTCGGCGGCGAGCTCCTCGCTCGAGGCCAGCAGCTCACGACGGTCGTCGTTGAACACCGCGCTGGCAGCGGCCTGGATCGCACCGAGCTCCTCGCGGTCCGTGTACGCCGGCAGCACGGCGAGCTGCGCCTGCGCGTTGCGCAGCGGCATCTCCTCGCCCTTGAACGTCACGCGCGCGGCGAGCACGCGGTTCTCCAGCTCGTCCTCGCGCTCGGCGAGCTGGGCGGAGATCAGCCCCGACTCGCAGGTCTTGCGCAGGCGGTACAGGAGCTCGCGCTCGTCGCCGCCGGAGCCCTCCTCCGCGGCCCCGAGCGCATCGAGCTGCTCGCGGCTGAAGAGGTCGGCGTATCGGCGCACGATCTCGGCCTGCTCGGAGACCTCCTTCTCCCCCACCCGCACGGCGCGCCACTCCTCGGAGCGCTCGAACAGGTAACGCTGGAGGCGCGCCTCGAACTCGGTTGGGCTGAGGACTGAAGTCGAGCTCATGCCCGATCGCCTCCGTCAAGCCTACGGCTCATGCCCCAACCCTAGCGAGGCGGCGGGCGGTGTCGACGAGCATGCGTGGTTCGAACGGCTTGCGGAGCACGGCGTCGGCGGTGTCCCGCAGGTCGTCGAGGTCGACCGAGCCGGTGACGAGCGCGACCGGGATCCCCGACTCACGCAGCCGCCGGAGCAGGTCGCGGGTGTCTCCCTGCTCGAGATGGACGTCGAGAAGGACGACGTCGGGCCGTTCCTCGGCCACGGAGCGGTCGGCCTCGGCGACCGTTGCCGCCTCGCGCACTGCGAAGCCGTCGAGCTCGAGATTCACCCGGCAGAGCAAGCGCAGTGACACGTCGTCGTCGACGACGAGCACCCTGGCCGCAGGTCGATCCATCGGCGCAGGATGGTAACGGTAGGATCGGCGTGTGGGGCCGAAGACCGGCACCGATGAACGCTACTCGGTCGCCCTGGGCGATCTGTGGTCGGGGCTCGCCCGCACGCTGTCGCGGCTCGACGTGACGGCGGCGGAGCCCGAGCGGCTCGACGAGTCCGGCGCAGCGCCGGCGCTCCGGCGGCTGCAGTACTCGCTCCATCTCGCCTCGGAGCACGTCTACGGGCTGGAGCCGCCGCCCGCGGCCGCCAGCGCTCATGCGGAGCTCGCCGATGCGCTCGTCTGCGCCCGCGATGCCACCGCCGATGTCGCCGAGGCCGTCTCGATCTGGGGCGGCGAGGGCGTCGACACCCTCCTCCACGAGTGGCGCGGCGCGCTGTTCCGCGTGCGGCTCGCCCGCATGCGCCTCGCTGCGCCTGCGCCACGCGCCGTCGTCGTGGAGGAGCCTTTCAAGCGGGACTTCGGCTGGCCGCTCGCCGCGTTCATGCTGGCCCTGATCGGAGCGCTCGCCTTCGTCGCCGGGGCGACGCTTCAGCTGTGGCCGCTCTGGGTCACGGGGCTCGTCGCGGTGTGCGGCTCGGTCGTCGCCTACCGCCCGTAGAGCGGGCGCTCAGGCGGCCACGGCTGCGCCGAGCCGGGCGAGGCTCTCCTCGCGGCCGACCAGCTCGATGCTCTCGAACAGCCCGGGTGAGACCTTCGAACCGGTCACCGCCAGCCGGATCGGCGCGAACGCGTCCCGCGGCTTCAGGCCGCGCTCTGCCGCGAGCGCACGCAGCGCCTCCTCGATCGCGGTCGCCTCCCACGGCTCGACCGTGACGAGCCGTTCGGCGGCGGCTCGGCAGATCTCCGGGTCGGCGCCCGCCGGTGCGACGACCGGCTCGAAGAGGAAGCGGACGAAGTCCGGGTACTGCGAGAACCTCTCGATCTTCTCCTGGACGAGCGGCACCGTCGCGCGCACGCGCGTCTCCGGCCAGTCGAGCTCATGGTCGTGCAGCCACCTGAGCAGATCGTGCGCGTACTCGTCCGGCTGCAGGGCGCGCAGATAGACGCCGTTCATCCAGTCGAGCTTCTCGTAGTCGAAGGTCGCGGGGCTCGCCCCGATCCGGTCGAGCGTGAAGCGCTCGATCAGCTCGTGGCGCGACATGATCGTCGTCTTGTCGTCGTAGCTCCAGCCGAGCAGCGCCAGGTGGTTGAGGAGCGCAGCAGGCAGGTAGCCGTCGTCCTTGAACTCGTCCACCGTCACCGCGCCGTGGCGCTTCGAGAGCTTCTTCCCATCCGCGCCGTTCACGTTCGGGACGTGCCCGTACACCGGCAGCTCGGCGCCGAGCGCCTGCAGGATGTGGATCTGCTTCGGCGTGTTCGCGACGTGGTCGGGGCCGCGCAGCACGTGCGTGATGCGGTCCTGCACGTCTTCCACGGGACTCGCGAAGTTGTACGTCGGCCGCCCGTCGGATCGGAGGATCACGAGGTCCTCGATCTCCTTGTTCGGATACTCGATGCGACCGAGGACGACGTCCTCCCAGACCGTCGCGCCCTCGTCCGGCATGCGGAAGCGAATCGCGCCTTCGTCCTCGTAGGCCTTTCCCTCGTCGAGCAGCTGGTGGGCGAGCCTCTGGCAGGTCTCGAGGTTGTCGAGCTGGAACGTGACCGGCCCGTCCCAGTCGAGGCCGAGCCAGTGAAGCGAATCCTGGATCTGCGCCGTGGCGGCCTCGACCTCGCGGTTCGTGTCCGTGTTCTCGATCCGCAGCAGGAACTCGCCGCCCTCGTGCCGCGCGAAGAGCCAGTTGAAGAGCGCCGTCCGGACATTGCCGATGTGAAGCAGCCCGGTCGGGCTCGGAGCCATGCGGACGCGGACGTTCGTCATCTCTCTATCGTAGGGCCGCAGTGGAATTCGGCGCGCACATGTCGTCCAGCGGCGGAATCGACAAGGCGATCGACCGCATCGAAGCAGTCGGCGGCGACTGCGTGCAGGTGTTCACTCAGAGCCCGCGCATGTGGCGGCCCACGAATCACAAGCCCGAGGCGATCGAGCGGTTCCGGGCCCGGCGGGCCGAGGCGGGCATCGGCGGCGTCGTCTGTCACGCGCTCTACCTCTGCAACCTCGCGGCGCCCGACGATGCGATCTACGAGAAATCGATCCAGACCATGCGCAGCACCGTCGATGCGGCGACCGCGATCGGCGCCGACGGCGTCATCTTCCACGTCGGCTCGCACCTCGGAGCCGGGTTCGGGGTCGGCCTCGAGCGCACCTGCGCGGCGCTCGAGCGGATCCTGGAGCGCTGCACGAGCGACACCTGGGTCCTGATGGAGAACTCGGCCGGGTCCGGAGGGACGATCGGCCGCTCGCTCGAGGAGCTACAGACGCTGCTGGAGCGGCTCGACCGGCATCCCCGTCTCGGCATCTGCCTCGATTCGTGCCACCTCTACGCATCCGGCTACGAGGTGACCGATCCGCGGATCGTCGACGACCTCGTGACCGTGGTGGACGGCGGGATCGGGCTCGACCGGGTGCGGGCACTGCACGTGAACGACAGCTCGGCCGAGCTCGGCTCGAACCTCGACCGCCACGCGAACATCGGCGAGGGCCTGATGGGCGAGGATCTCGGGGCGTTCATCGCGCATCCGGCGTTCCAGCACCTGAGCGCCTACCTCGAGGTGCCGGGGGTGAACAAGAAGGGCCCGAACGCGGCCGAGATCCAGAAGCTGCGCGACCTGCATGCGCGCTGGACCGCGATGTGACGCACAGCCGACCTGTGGCGTAGTTCTTGTGAGATGACATTCGCCCAGGCCGCCGAAGCGCACCTCGACGACGTCTACGGCTACCTCGCGTGGTTCACGGGCGACCGCGCGGCCGCCGACGACCTCGCCGGCGAGACGTTCGAGCGCGCGCTCCGGCTCTGGCACCGCTTCGACCCCGACCGGGGCTCCGCCCGCACCTGGCTCTGCCAGGTCGCGCGAACGGTCGCGCTCGACCACTTCCGTTCCGAGCGCCGGCGCACCCGGCGCGAGCAGCTGGCCGCGCAGCAGGACCGGATGGACGAGCGCTTCGCCGAAGGGCTCTCACCCGAGCTCGAGGCGGCTCTTCGGGCGCTCTCCGCCGGCGAGCGCGAGGTCGTCGCCCTCCGCATCCTGCTCGACCTCGACGCGGGCGCGGCCGCCAGCGTGCTCGGGATCTCGTCCACGAACTGCACCACGCGCCTGAACCGGGCGCTCAAGAAGCTCGAGGAGGCGCTCCATGTCGCAGCGTGATCTCGTCGCGGAACTGCGCGCCGCGCGCATCGAAGCACCGGCCGAGGTTCGTGCCCGCGTGCGGCTGATCGCAGCCGCCGACACGACTGCCCAGAAACGCCGCACGCTCACCTGGCGCCGGGCGCTCGTCGTCGCCGTGCCGGTGGCAGCGGCTGTCGCCGCCGCGATCGTGCTAACCCGCCCGGCCCACAGCCCGCCCACCGCCGTGCCCGTCGAGCGAGGGGTCGTGCACGGCGCCGCGTCGTCGTCGGCCACGCAGGGCAAGGCGTTCTCGACCCCCTCGGTGCCGGCTCCCCTCGCGCCGGCGCCGTCGACGACGCGCATCCAGCACTACGGGGCGTATCTCGCATTGCGCGTGCCGGAGCCGGACGGTGTCTCGACGGGCGTCAAGCGCGCCCTACAGATCACCCGGTCGCTCGGCGGCTATGCCGGTTCGGTGCACGCGACCACCGCCGGCACCTCCGGCAGCGCCGACCTGACGCTGAAGGTCCCGCGCGCGCAAGTCCAGGAAGCGGTCGCCCGGCTCTCGTCACTCGGAACGATCACCGCCGAGCAGGTCGACGTCCAGGACCTCCAGACCGGCCTCGACGCGACCGACCGGACGATCGCGCGGCTCCAGCGGCAGCTGGCGGCGTTGCGCGCCCAGCCGCCGTCTGCGGGGAACGACGCGCGCAGCGCAGCACTCGTCCGCCGGATCCAGAGCCTGCAGCGGGCCGAGGCGGCCACGGTCCGGACGGCCCGGTACGCCACGGTCCGCCTGCACCTCGGCACCGCCGCTCCCAAGCCCGCCCCGTCACATCACGGCCCGCTGCACGGCCTTCGCGTCGTGTTCCGCTGGCTCGGGATCGGCGCCGTCTACGCGCTCGCCCTCGGGGTGCCGCTGCTGCTCGTCGCGTGGCTCGTCTGGCTCGCCGCCCGGGCGATCCGCCGGCGCCGCGAGGACGCGTTGCTCAGCCGTTCTTGATCTGGGCGAAGATGCGGAACGTCGGCTCGCCGACCGGCAGCTCGTTGAACTCCGGATTGACGCACCCGAGCTCTTCGTCGAGCCGCGACTCGTAGGTCCGCTCGATCTCGGCCTTGCACATCGGCAGCGGCCGGCGCCGGGCGAGGATCGCCCCGAACCCCGGCTTGCGGGCTTCCGCCGCCCGCAGCATGTCCATGTCGATCTCGACGTCGTACACCTTCTGCATGCAGCCGACGTAGGTGTGGCCCCAGGCCTCGTACGAGTAGACGAAGGGGCAGCCGCGCGAGAGACAGGCGCCCGGATGGACGACCTTGTCGCAGTGGACGCCGCAGCGGCGGCACTCCAGCTCGTCCTGAGGATGGAGCGGCAGGGCCGGCGCGGCGGCGGTCTGCTCGGGTGTCATGGCTGCATTGTCCGAGCGTTTACGGACGGCCGCAAGACTTGACATTTCACCCCGACAGCGCTACGCGACGCACCGCGTTGAGCACGTCCATCGGCGTGAACGCCATGAAGTCCGGCTCGACCGGAACGGAGGTGTCGTCTGCTGTGAACCACAGTGCCTGGACGGTCGTCATGCCCAGATTCGCCGCTCCGTGCACATCGGTCTCGAGCCGGTCCCCGACGAACATTGCAGCGGCGGGCTCGACCCCGAGCTCCGCGAGCGCGTGCAGGAAGATCTCGCCGGCCGGCTTGGCCGCGCCCACCTCCTCCGAGAAGACCATCACGTCGAGGAGCGGCGCGAGCCCGAACGCGGCGGCATCCGCCCGCAGCAGGCGTGCGGGCTCCGGCCAGGAGTTTGCGACGAGGCCCGTCCTGAGCCCGCGCGCACGGAGCGAGCCGAGGAGCGCGGTCGCCGAGCCGAGGACGGCATGGGCGGGCCGCCAGACCTCGTGCTCGGCGTCGATGAACGCGTCGGGGTCGCCGACGCCCAGCTCGCGGAGCACGTCGGCGTAGGGGCGGTCCTCCACGCCGTCACCGAGCATCAGCTCCCGGTAGCGCTCGGTGAACTCCGGGTCATCGCGGCCGAGAGCCGCTCGATGCCCGGCGACGAGCAGCTCGTCGTCCCAGGTGAACTGGACCAGGGTGTTGCCCCAGTCGAAGAGAACGGCCTCGATCACAGCCCTGGCTAGGGTAACGCCGTGGCGCGGAGGATCCTCTGGGCATCGCTCGCCCTCGCTCCGATCGCCGTCATCGCCCGCTACGCCCTCCACCTGGACGCGACGGCGTCGTTCGTGCTCGCGGCCGTGGCGCTCATCCCGCTCGCGTGGCTGATCGGCGAGGCGACCGAGAACGCATCCCAGCACACGGGGCCCGGAATCGGAGGGTTCCTGAACGCGAGCTTCGGCAACGCTCCCGAGCTGATCATCGTGCTGCTCGCGATCGCGGACGGGCTGCCGGGCGTCGTGCGCGGGACGATCACCGGATCGGTCGTCTCGAACATCCTCCTCGTGCTCGGGATCGCGATGATCGCCGGCGGCAAGGGCACGGTGAACGCCCGCTCGCTGCGCTGGCAGCTCGCCGGCGTCGCGATCGCCGTTGTGCTCCTGCTGGTCACGTCCGTGCCGGGCTGGCACGGCTCGCCGAATCGAGACTCGCTCGTGGTCGCGGGCATCCCGGTCGCCCTCGCCCTGCTCGCTGTGTACCTCTGGATCACGGTGAAGAACCTGCGGATCCATCACGACGCGGCGCGCGCTGCCCCCGACGCGCACGCCTGGCCGCTGTCGGCATCGCTCGCCACGCTCGGGGTTGCAACACTCGCGACCGCGTTCGTGTCGGAGGTCCTGGTTCACTCGCTGCACGCGTTCGGCAAGTCGGTCGGCCTGGACGAGTTCTTCATCGCAGTCGTGATCGTGGCGATCGTCGGAAATGCGGCGGAGCACGGAGGCGCGATCGTGATCGCCAAGCATGGCAACACGAACCTCGCGACGGAGATCGCGATCACCTCGTCGATGCAGGTCGCGCTGTTCGTCGCCCCGGTGGCGGCGATCGTCTCGCTGCTGCTCCCCCACCACCTCTCGCTCGCCTTCCGGCCCGTCGAGATCGCGACGATGGCGCTCGCCTCGGGCCTGGCCTGGCTCGTCACGAAGGACGGCACGTCGAAGCGCTGGGAGGGCTTTCTGCTCGTCGGCGCCTACGTCGGCGTCGTCGGCGTCTACTACGTCTCCTAGGCCTTGAAGGGCTGCTGCGTGCGTGTGAACGGGTAGCCCGCCCACACGAGCTGCCCGTCCTCGCTGCGGAGGCGCTCGCCCCGCTCGCGCCCGGCGGAGGCGCGCCAGCCGTCGCCGTCGCGCTCGAACGTCGTCTCGGCCCGTCCAGGCGGTGTGCCGACGACCTTCGCCTGCAGCGCGCCGCGCTCCCACCAGAAGACGAACTCGTTCCCCTCCGACCACCAGCGGCCGAGCAGCTCACGCACGTCGTCGGGCGGATCGGCTTCGGGCCGCCACGGCTCGACCGGCTCGGGCCACAGCTCCATCGCCTTCTCGACGAGCGAGACGGCGAACAGCTCCATGTTCCCGCGCGTCCCCGAGTTCGTGAGCGCAGCAGCGCCGATCTGTGACTTCCGGTGCACGAAGACGCCGGCGAGGTGGCCCGCCATCGCGCCGCCGTGGCCGCCGAAGATCGTCCCGTTCTGGTTGTAGAGCATCAGGCCGAGCCCCCAGCCGAGCACCCAGCTGTCCGGGTAGTACATGACCTGGGGGAACCACATCTCCTCGATCGTCGCCGGCGCGAGCACGCCGTCGGCGCCGCGGGCGAGGAACGTTGCCCAGGTCGCGAGATCCTCGACGGTCGACCAGAGCTGCCCCATCGCCGCGACTCCCCCGAGATCGGTCTCCGGTTCCCTCCAGACGGTCCGTGCGTATTCGTCGACCAGGTAGCCCTGCGCCTTCGGCTCCTGTGCGTACCAGGTCGTCCGCTCGAGCCCGAGCGGCCGGAGGATCCGTTCGTCGACGTAGTCCATGTACGGCATCCCCGACCTGGCCGTGACGACCCGGCCGAGGAGACCGAAGCCGAGGTTCGAGTAGTGGTGGGCCCGAGCGGGATCGAGCGCGAACGCGACGTCGAGATCGCCCTCCGTCGGCGTGGTGGCGTCGACGAACATCTCGCCGACCTCTCGTTGCATGCCCGAGACGTGCGCGAGCAGCCGCCGGATCGTCGGGGACCCGTCGGCGAGCCCCTGGAGATGCCGGCCGAGCCGATCGTCCAGGTCGAGAGCGCCCTCGTCGCGCAGCTGCATGATCGCCGTCGCGGTGAACGTCTTCGTGATCGAGCCGATGCGGTACTGCGTGCCGGGTGTCGCCTCGCGGTCCTCGTCGTAGCTCGCAGCACCGACCGCGTTCGACCACGCAAGCTCTCCCTTGCGCGTGACGGCGGCGGCGACCGACGGCAGCCGATCGGCCTGACGCTCCTGGAGGAGCCGATCGAGCGGCTCAGACGTCGACATGTGCCCGGAGCGCCTGCGGGACGAGCTCGATCGCGCGCTCGATGTCGTCGTCCGAGATGTCGAGGTGGGTCACGGCGCGCAGTGTGCCAGCCTTCGTCTGCGACAGCAGGACGCCGTGCTCGCGGGCCTGCGCGATCGCCTCGTTCTCGTCGAGCTCGAGAGCCGCGACGTTCAGCTGGACGAAGTTGGTCTCGACGAGCTCGAGGTCGACGGGCAGCCCGGCCGCGGCCCACCCTTCGGCGAGCCGGCGCGCGCGGGCGTGATCGTCGGCGAGCCGGTCGAGGTTGTGGTCGAGGGCGTACAGGCCCGCCGCGGCGACGATGCCCGCCTGGCGCATTGCGCCACCGAAGCGGTGCTTCTCACGGCGGGCGTGGACCATGAGGTCGCGCGAGCCGGCGATGAGCGCGCCGAGCGGGCAGCCGAGCCCCTTCGAGAGACAGAGGGTCGCGGTGTCGAAGCCGCCCGCGAGCTCCGGCACGGGGACCCCGGAGGCCACGGCCGCGTTCACGAGCCGTGCGCCGTCGAGATGCACGCGCATCCCGAGCTCGCGCCCGGTCGCGACGACCGCCTGGAGCTCCTCCGGCGGCCACACGGTGCCGCCGGCCGTGTTGTGGGTGTTCTCGAGCGCGAGCACCGAGCCTCGCGGCCCCCAGAAACCGCCCTCGGTCCAGCTCGCCTCGCGCAGCTGGGCGGGCGTCAGGCGCCCCCGGTGGCCCGGGAGCCCTCGCGTCTGCAGCCCCGAGTGGAACGCCGCACCGGCGAGCTCGGCCACCATGATGTGGGCGCGCTCCTCGACGAACAGCTCGCTGCCGCGCTCGCCGAGGATCGCGAGCGCGATCTGGTTTCCCATCGTCGCCGTCGGGAGGTAGACGGCTTCCTGCTGGCCGAGCAGCTCTGCCCCGCGGCGCTCGAGCTCGAGCACGGTCGGGTCCTCGCGCTCCTGCTCGTCGCCGACCTCCGCGCTCGCCATCGCCTCGCGCATGCCCGGTGAGGGCCTCGTCTGCGTGTCCGAACGAAGATCGATCACCGTGCGATCCTACGCATGTGCAGGGAGCACCAGCCCGGGGCTGGCTCCGAAAGCAGAGAGCTACCGTGTCGGGATGGATCTCGAGCTTGTCACCGAGGTGCTCGCTCCCGAGCCGGCCTTTCGCACCCGCCAGGTCTGGGAGTGGGCCGCGCGGGGCGCGACGTCGTTCGGAGAGATGACCAATCTGTCGCTCGCCTTGCGCGAGCGGCTCGAGGAGACCGTCCCGTTCTCGACCCTCGAGCTCGTCCACGAGGCGAAATCCGTCGACGGAACGGTCAAGGCGCTCTTCCACACGGCAGAGGGACATCCGGTCGAGGCGGTGCTGATGCGCTTCCGCGACGGCCGGCAGTCGGTGTGCCTGTCGTCTCAGTCCGGCTGTCCGCTCACGTGCGCCTTCTGCGCGACGGGCCAGATGCAGTTCCGCCGCAACCTGAGTGCGTGGGAGATCCTCGACCAGGCGCTGCACTTCCGCCGCCGGGGCCTGATCTCGCACGTCGTCTTCATGGGGATGGGCGAGCCGATGCTCAACTTCGACTCGGTCGCCGCTGCCGCCAGGCGGCTCCCCGATCTCGGCGTGACGCACCGTCGGACGACGATCTCGACCGTCGGCTGGCTGCCGGGACTGCGCCGCTTCGTCGACGAGGTCGACGAGCCGATCCGGCTCGCGCTCTCCCTGCATGCACCGACGGACGCGCTGCGCAGCGAGATCATGCCGGTGAACGACCGCTATCCCCTGGACCAGGTGATCGAGGAGTGCCGGCGCTACTACGAGCAGCGTCGGCGCAAGGTATTCGTCGAGTACGTCATGCTCGCCGGCGTCAACGATTCGCTCGCCCACGCGCGCGGCCTCGCGGAGCTGCTCGATCCGCGGGTCTTCAAGGTCAACATGATCCCGTACAACCCGACCGGCGCCGGCTACGACGGGTCCGCGCGGGACACGATGGCGGCGTTCAAGGACACCTTGCACGGGCTGGGCTTCTCGCCGACCCTTCGGCTCACGCGCGGACGGGACATCGCCGCCGCGTGCGGCCAGCTCGCCGCTCGCGAAGCCGCGTGACAAAGCTGGCCCTGCAAGCGGACCTCCTCGCTTCGGCTCTTAGTCGTATCGCGCACTCCGGGAGAGGAAGAGCGCGGCGGCTGAACTGCGGGCTTCAGCCAGGAACCCGGCCTGGCAGGGCCAGTACGCACATCGTACGCCTCTCCGCCGACCCGTGAGAGAGTCACGGCTCCGACGTCGATCTGTCTTGGAGGAGGAGTCATGTGGGCACGTGTGGCGAGGTTCGAGGGCGATCCGGCTGACGTGGACGCACGCGTGGAGAAGCTGCGAGGGTTGATCGAGGCGGACGAGCTGCCCGTCGGGATGGAGAACGCAAAGCTCCTGCTGCTCGTCGACCGAACCTCCGGGGGAATGCTCGGCGTGGCGTTGTTCGAGAGCGAAGAGGCGCTGCGCCGGGGCGACGAGGCGATGAACGCGGGACCTGGCAACGCCGGCAGCCGTTCCTCGGTCGACTTCTACGAGGTCCCGCTCCACACGCTCTGAGGCGGGAAGCCAGGCGACGCCAGCCCGGGGACCCGGCGGAGGGATGCTGACAAGGGCCCCGCTCCGCGCTATGACTCTCGAATGGTCGTCGTGATCGGTGCGGGCCCGGCCGGTCTCGCAGCCGCGGCAATGCTCCAGGCCGCGGGCGAGCGGGTGGTCGTCCTCGAACGGCTCGAGGTGGGCGCGCTCTGGGCCTCGCGCTACGACCGCCTCCACCTGCACACGGTGCGCTGGCTGTCGGGGCTCCCGGGCCTGCCGATGCCCCGCTCTGCGGGCAAGTGGCCCTCCCGTGACCAGGTGGCCGCGTACCTGCGCGGCTACGCCGCCTTCCACCGGCTGGAGGTGCGGAGCGGGGTCGAGGTGAGCTCGGTCGACCGCTCGGACGAGGGCTGGACCGCGACGACCTCGGACGGCGAGCTCGGCGCCGGGCGAGTCGTCGTCGCGGCGGGATACAACAATGTCGCCTTCATGCCCGACTGGCCGGGCGAGCTCGGCCGCGAGCTCGTCCATTCGGCCGGTTACCGGAACGGCGAGCCGTATCGCGGCCGGCGGGTGCTGGTCGTCGGCTCGGGGAACTCCGGCGCGGAGATCGCGGTCGACCTCGTCGAGCACGGCGCGGGCGCCGTGGTGCTGTCGGTGAGAACACCGCCGGCGATCGTGCGTCGCGACGTGCTCGGCTTCCCCACGCAGCTGCTCGGCATCGCGAGCGGTCACCTGCCGGTCCCAGCGGTGGACACGATCGCCGCGACCATCCGTCGCGTCGCCGTGCCCGACCTCGAGCACTACGGCCTGCCGGCGCCGGCCCATCCCTACACCGACTTCCTGCGTCGGCCGAATCTCCCGATCCTCGATGTCGGCATCGTCCAAGCGGTCCGCACCGGCCGGGTGCGCGTCGTGCCCGCGCTGGAGCGGTTCGAGCCCGGTCTCGCGATCTTCGCCGACGGCTCGCGCGAGGAGTTCGACGCCGTTGTCGCGGCCACCGGCTTCCGGCCGGGCCTGACAGGGCTCGTGGGCCACCTCGGCGTGCTCGGCGGCAACGGCGTGCCGCTCGTGCACGGCGGCGAGGAGCATCCGGGAGCGCCCGGCCTCCACTTCGTCGGATACCGCGTCGTGCTCGGCGGGACCTTCCGTCAGGCGGGAATCGAGGCCAGACAGCTCGCGCGAGCGGTCGGACGCTGGCGCGACAGCCGGTGAGCGCCGTCGACCGGCTCGCTACCCTGCCGGGCCGTGTCGAGGCCCCTTGCCCACCGTGACGACCTGAGGAACGTCGCCATCGTCGCCCACGTCGACCACGGCAAGACGACCCTGGTCGACGCCATGCTGTGGCAGTCCGGCTCGTTCCGGGAGAACCAGGACGTCGCCGAGCGCGTCATGGACTCGGGCGACCTGGAGCGCGAGAAGGGCATCACGATCCTCGCCAAGAACACCTCGGTCCGGCTCAACGGCACGAAGATCAACATCATCGACACGCCGGGCCACGCCGATTTCGGGGGAGAGGTCGAGCGCGGGCTCACGATGGTCGACGGCGTGCTGCTCCTGGTGGATGCCTCCGAGGGCCCGCTGCCGCAGACCCGCTTCGTGCTCCGCAAGGCGCTCGAAGCCCGGCTGCCGGTCGTCCTCGTCGTGAACAAGATCGACCGCCCCGACGCACGCATCGAGGAGGTCGTCAACGAGGTGTACGAGCTCTTCCTGGACCTCGACGCGACTGCGGAGCAGATCGAGTTCCCGATCGTCTACACGATTGCCCGCGAAGGGAAGGCGGGGCTCGACCCGGGCGCCCTGGCGGACGACCTCGCACCGCTCTTCGCGACGCTGCTCGAGACGATCCCCGCACCGTCGTACGACCCGGATCATCCGCTGCAGGCACTCGTCACGAATCTCGACGCCTCGCCCTACGTGGGCCGGTTGGCGCTGCTCCGGGTCCGCCACGGCGTCCTCCGGAAGGGCCAGCAGATCGCGTGGTGCCGCGCGAGCGGCGAGATCCAGAACGCTCGGGTGACCGAGCTCCTGATCACGGAGGCGCTCGACCGTGTCCCGGCCGACGAGGCGGGCCCGGGCGAGATCGTCGCCCTCGCCGGTCTGCCCGAGGTGACGATCGGCGAGACGATCGCCGATCCCGACGATCCGCGGCCCCTCCCCGTGACCGTCGTCGACGAGCCCAGCCTCTCGATCACGATCGGGATCAACACCTCGCCCCTCGCCGGCACCGAAGGCGACAGGCTGACCGCAAGCCAGGTGAAGCAGCGCCTCGACCAGGAGCTCGTCGGGAACGTCTCGCTGCGCGTCCTCCCCACCCCTCGGCCCGACACCTGGGAGGTCCAGGGCCGCGGCGAGCTGCAGCTCGCCGTGCTCGCCGAGATCATGCGGCGCGAAGGCTTCGAGTTGACGATCGGCAAGCCGGAGGTGCTCGTGCGCGAGATCGACGGGAAACGGCAGGAGCCGGTCGAGCGGGTCGCAATCGACGTTCCGGAGGATTTCGTCGGCGTCGTGACGCAGCTGCTCGCGCTTCGCAAGGGACGGATGCAGCAGATGGTCAACCACGGCACCGGCTGGGCCCGCATGGAGTACCTCGTACCGGCGCGCGGCCTGATCGGGTTCCGCACCGAGTTCCTGACCGAGACCCGCGGGTCGGGGATCATGCACCACATCTTCGACCGCTGGGAGCCGTGGTTCGGCGACCTGCGGACGCGCCCGACCGGCAGCCTCGTCGCCGACCGCCGCGGCCAGGCGACCGGCTTCGCGATCGAGAACCTCCAGGAGCGTGGATCGCTCTTCATCGCCCCGACCGACGAGCTCTACGAAGGGATGGTGGTGGGCGAGAACTCACGGGCGGAGGATCTCGACGTCAACGCGTCGAAGCCCAAGAAGCTGACGAACATGCGCGCCTCATCGGCGGACGAGCTGATCCGCCTGATCCCGCCGCGGCCGCTCTCGCTCGAGCAGGCGCTCGAGTTCATCCGCAACGACGAATGCGTCGAGGTGACGCCGAAAAGCATCCGTCTCCGCAAGGTCGAGCTGTCTGCGTCGAAGCGGGCGAGCAGCGCCTCCAAGCGCAAGCGCGAGACCGCCGGGCAGCCGGCGCGCTAAAACCCACCCGTCGACCGCTGGCAAACGCCCGGCCGATGGTGCAGAGTGAGGGGCGAGGCCCTGTGCGGCGGGGCCTCGCCCTACCCTCTCAGGACACGGCGGCAAGCCGCGGGGTGCAGCTCGCCAGCCCACGCTTCTCGAGGTAGCGCTGGTGGTAGTCCTCGGCCTCCCAGAACGGCGGCGCGTCCTCGATCTGGGTCACGACCGGGCGCGAGAGGCGCGCCTGGACGCGCTCGCGCGACGCCTCGGCCGCGGCGCGCTGCTCGGGATCGTGGGTGAAGATGACCGAGCGGTACTGCTCCCCGACGTCCGGCCCCTGCCGGTTCAGCTGCGTCGGGTCGTGCTCCGCCCAGAAGGTCGCGAGCAGCTGCTCGTACGGCACCTTCTCCTCGTCGTAGGTCACCTCCACGACCTCCGCGTGGCCGGTCCTGTCGCGGCAGACCTGCTCGTAGCTCGGGTTGTCGACCTGGCCGCCGGCGTAGCCGACCCGGGTGCCCGCCACGCCGTCGATCCGGCGGAACGCAGCCTCGACGCCCCAGAAGCAGCCGGCGCCGAATGTTGCCTTCTTCTCAACCACTTACTCCTCCTCCAGCTTGATGGACGCCGAGTTGATGCAGTAGCGCAGCCCGGTCGGCTGCGGCCCATCCGGGAACACGTGCCCGAGGTGGCCGCCGCAGGCGGCGCACATCACCTCGGTCCGCACCATCCCGTAGCTCGCATCCGTCTCCTCGTCGACCGCATCGCCGGACGCGGGCGCGTAGAAGGCGGGCCAGCCGCAGCCGGAATCGTACTTCGCCTCCGACTGGAAGAGCTCGGCGCCGCAGCCCGCGCAGTGATAGCGGCCGGGCTCGAACACGTGGTCGTACTCGCCGGTGAACGGCCGCTCGGTGCCCTTCTCGCGCAGCACATGGTACTGCTCGGGCGTCAACTCGGCGCGCCACTCGGCCTCTGATTTGATCGTCTTGTTCTTCACGCCTGTACTGACTCGTTCGCGAGCGAAGCGTTACGGGCTCACCGAACCGTGCCAGAGGAGGCGCACACCGCGTCGAGGACATGCGAGTTCCCCCCGATGCGAAACGGCGCTCGGCCGCGGGACCATCCGGGGGTCAACGACGGGAGGTTCGACATGCCAGGAGAGGGATTCACCACTGAGGAAGCAAGGCTCTACGGCACGCAGATCGGAATCGATTGGACGATCTCGCCCTTCGACGTGGAGCAGTTCCGCGCCGGTATGGACGTCGAGCTCGAGCACGGTCTGCACGATCCCGAGACGGACGTGACCGGTGACGACCCGCTCGTCACCGCCAAGATCGCCCGCGCCCACTTGAACGAGTTCCCGGACTACTACACGCGTCTCGAGCGGATGGAGGAGGAAGCGCGGCGGGAGCTGCACCAGACCACCTAGGATCCGGGCATGGCCGGATACAAGATCGTCAACATCAAGGAGCTCGAGGACATGGCCGTCAAGTTCGGCATGTCGCCGAGCATGGAGGCGCGGTTCGGGCGCGCCGCGACGGGCGCCGAGCAGGGGGGTTTCAGCTACCAGCGGTTCGCACCGAACTTCCGCCAGCCGTTCGGCCACCGCCACCGCGACCAGGAGGAGTTCTACATCGTGCTCTCCGGCGGCGGGCAGGTGACGCTGGGAGACGAGACGCAGACGATCCGCCAGTGGGACGCGATCCGCGTCGCACCGCAGACCGCGCGGGCATTCGAGTCGGCCGGCGAGGGGCTCGAGCTGCTCGTCTTCGGCGCCGGAGAGGCAGGCGAGGCCGAGGTGCTCGAGAGCTTCTGGGACGAGCTCGGCTAGGCGCCCTTCTGCACCTCGAGCTCGCGGTCGGCTCCTCCCTGCTCGGCCGGATGCTCCTCGAACCGATACCGGACGATCTGGTCCTTTGCCGCCCGCACCTCGTCGAGGCGCTTCACCGGGCGCGAATGGGGCGCTCCGTGCACGAGCTCCGGCTCGTCGGCGGCCTCACGCGCGATCGCGAGCATCGCATCGCAGAACGCGTCGAGCGTCTCCTTGGCCTCGGACTCGGTGGGCTCGATCATCAAAGCCTCGGGCACGACGAGCGGGAAGTACACCGTGGGCGGATGGAACCCGTAGTCCATCAGCCGCTTGGCGACATCGAGGGCGTTCACGCCGTGCTCCCGCTTCAGGTTGCGGGCGCTCAGCACGAACTCGTGCATGCAGAGACGGTCGTAGAGAACGTCGTAGTCGCGCTTCAGCCGCGCGAGCATGTAGTTGGCGTTCAGCACCGCGGCCTCGCTCATCTCGCGCAGGCCCGGGCCGTATGACCGCATGAACGCGTAGGAGCGGACGAAGACCCCAAATGGGCCGCTGAACGCCCGCACCCGGCCGATCGTCTTCGGGCGGTCGTAGTCGAGCCGGAAGGTCGCGCCGTCCTTGACGATCACCGGGACCGGCAGGAACGGCTCGAGGATGTCGCGCACGGCGATCGGGCCGCCTCCGGGACCGCCGCCGCCGTGCGGTTGCGAGAAGGTCTTGTGCAGGTTGATGTGCACGACGTCGAACCCCATGTCGCCCGGCCGTGAGATGCCGCACACCGCATTCAGGTTCGCACCGTCGTAGTACATGAGCGCTCCGGCCGCGCGGAAGATGTCGCGGATCTCCTCGATGTTCTCGTCGAAGAGGCCGAGCGTCGACGGGTTCGTGAGCATGAGGCCCGCAGTGTGCTCGTCGACCTTGGCGCGGAGGTCCTCGACGTCGATGTTGCCGCGCTCGTCGGTCTTGACGGGCGTCAGCTCGTACCCCGCCATCGTCACACTCGCCGGATTGGTGCCGTGCGCGGTGTCCGGGATCACGACCTTGCGGCGCTGCTCGTCTTCTCCCTTGTCCCTGAAATACGCGTGGAAGAGCATCAGCCCCGTCAGCTCGCCCTGGCTGCCCGCAGCGGGCTGCAGGCTGACCGCGTCGAGGCCGGTGACCTCGAGGAGGATCTCCTGCAGGAGCCACTCGAGCTCGAGCGCGCCCTGGGCGGCGTCGTCCTCGACGAGGGGATGGAGCCGGGCGAAGCCGGGCAGGCCCACGAGCCGCTCGTTGATCCGCGGGTTGTACTTCATGGTGCAGCTGCCGAGCGGATAGAAGCCGGTGTCGATCCCGAAGTTGCGGGTCGAGAGCTCGGTGAAGTGGCGGAGGACCTCCGGCTCGGCAAGCTCCGGCAGGCGCGGCGCGGCCTTGCGCGCCAACTCCGTCGGCACCTCGGGCACGGGCAGGTCGGGCTTCGGGACACCGATTCCGCGCCGGCCGGACCTCGACTTCTCGTAGATCAGCTTCATGACAGCGCCTCGACGAGCCGGTCGATCTCGCCGACCGTTCGCTTCTCGGTGACCGCGACGAGCAGGGCGTCGTCGAGGCCGGAGTAGTCGCGGCCGAGCGGGTAGCCCGCGTAGACACCCTTCGCCCGGGCAGCCGCCAGCGCTTCGCGCGCGGGCCGTCCGGTGTGCACTGCAAACTCCTTGAACGTTGTCTTATCGGGAAACACCGACTCGAAGCCGGCAGCGGCCAGCCGCTCCTTCGCGTAGGCGGCGAGGGCCATGCAGGTCTCCCCCAGCTCACGCAGCCCGCGGGGCCCGAGCAAGCTGAGGTGCACGAGGCCGGCCAGGGCGAGCAATGTCTGGTTGGTGGTGATGTTGGAGGTGGCCTTCTCGCGCCTGATGTGCTGCTCGCGGGTCTGGAGGGTCAGGACATAGCCGCGATCACCCGCGGCGTCGACCGTCTCGCCGACGATCCGGCCGGGCAGCCGTCGGATGAACTCGGACCGAGCCGCGAGGAAGCCGTAGTGCGGGCCGCCGTAGCTCATGGCGTTGCCGGCGGACTGGCCCTCGCCGATCGCCATCGCACAGCCGAAGTTGCCCGGCGCTTCCAGCACGCCGAGCGACACGAGGTCGACATGCGCGATCGGCATCGCCTCCGCGAGGTTTGCGGCGGCGGCGAGCTCGGGCGCGTTCTCCAGGTTCCCGAAGAAGTTCGGGTGCTGGAAGATCACGGCCGCCGCATCCTGTGCCGCGTCGCGCACGCGGGCGGGGTCCGTCACGCCGTCCTCGTGAGGCACCTCGACGACCTCGAGACCGAAGCCGGGCGCATACGTCTTGACGACCTGGCGCACCTGCGGGTTGGTCGCCTCGGTCACGACGATCTTCGACTTTCCGGTGGCGTGCTTGGCGACGAAGCATGCGTCGGCGGCCACCGTGGTGCCGTCGTAGCCCGATGCGTTCGAGACGTCCATCCCCGTGAGCTCGCAGATCGCCGTCTGGTACTCGAAGATCGACTGCAGCACGCCCTGGCTCATCTCGGGCTGATACGGCGTGTACGCCGTCAGCAGCTCACCGCGCTGCAGGACGGCGTCGACCACGGCAGGAACGTAGTGGTCGTAGATACCGGCCCCGAGGAAGCAGATCTCGTCGACGGCGTTCTTGCCGGCGAGCTCCTCCAGGTGACGCTGCAGCTCGGGCTCCGTGAGCGCAGGCGCAACGTCGAGCTCGCGTGCGTAGCGCATGGCCGCCGGGATGTCGCGAAACAGCTCCTCGATGGATGCGACGCCGATCGTGGCGAGCATCTCCTCGCGGTCGGCATCGGTGAGCGAGAGGTAGCTCATTGGGCCCCGCTCCGCCGCCGGCCGAGCCGACGGCTCCGCTCTTTCTGGGGCTCCGTCAAGCCTACGCCCCCTCTTCCAGCACCTTGGTGTACGCGGCGAGGTCGAGCAGGTCCGCCTGCTCCCCGGGGTTCGTCAGGCGGATGCGGATCAGCCAGCCGTCGCCGTAGGGATCCTCGTTGACCGTCTCCGGCGCATCGACGACCTTCTGGTTGACCTCGAGCACCTCGCCCGACAGGGGGGTGATCAGATCCGAGACCGCCTTCACGGACTCCACCTCGCCGTACGAGGAGTCCTTGCTGATCGAGGCGCCGATGTCCGGGGCCTCGTAGTGCACGAGCTCACCGAGCGCGTCCTGCGCGTACCAGGTGACACCGAGCACCGCCTCGTCGCCCTCGATGCGGGCCCAGTCGTGCTCGGGGTGGTACAGCAGATCGTCGGGGTATGACTCGCTCGAGGCCACGTCACGGCTCCTTCTTGTAGATGGGCTTCTTCACGACTTCCGCCTTACGCGCGCGTCCGCGCACGTCGATCACCAGCCCGCTGCCCGCCTTCGCACCCTCGGCCGGGACGTAGCCCATTCCGATCCCGATGTCGAGCATCGGCGAATGCGATCCGGACGTCACCTCGCCGCCGCCCTCGATCGGCATGTGCTGGCGCGGAATCGCCTTCTCGGTCATCACGAATGGAACGAGCTTCTGGGCAGGCCCCTGCGCCTTGATCTCGCGCAGGCGGCCGGCGCCGGTGAAGTCCGTCTCGAGCGCGCACGCCCAGCCGAGCCCCGACGAGATCGCGTCACGGTCCTGGCCGATGTCGTTTCCGTGCAGCGGATAGCAGACCTCGAGACGCAGCGTGTCCCTCGCGCCGAGGCCACAGGGCGCGACGCCGCGCGCGAGAATCGCGTCCCAGAGGCGCACCGCATCTTCGTCCATGCAGGCGAGCTCGACACCTTCCTCGCCGGTGTACCCGGTGCGGTTGATCATCACCTCGACGCCGTCGAGCGCGCCGAGCTCGAACGTGAACGGCGTGCCCTTCGCGAGCCCGAGCCGTTCGAGTGCACGAGGGCCCTGCACGGCGAGCAGTGCGTACTCATCGGAGACGTCGCGGACGTCGGAGCCGCGCAGCTCGCGCTCCCTGAACCAGGCGAGGTCGGCCTCGCGGTTCGACGCGTTCACGACGACGAAGTAGCGGTGCCCGTCGAGGCGGTAGACGATCACATCGTCGACGATCCCGCCCACCTCGTTGGTGATCAGCGAGTACTGCGCGTGGCCCGGCTGCAGCCTGTCGACGTCGTTCGAGAGCGTGGCCTGGAGCAGGTCGCGCGCGGTCGGCCCCTCCACTTCGAACTCGCCCATGTGGGAGACGTCGAAGACGCCCGCATCGGTGCGCACTCCCTTGTGCTCCTGGATCACGCCCTCGTACTGCACCGGCATCTCCCACCCGGCGAACGGGACCATCCGGGCGCCGAGGGCCACGTGACGATCGTGCAAGGGGGTACGCCGGAGCGTCTGCATCCGCCGGCGATGCTAACCGTCCCCGGAGCGCGGGGGCGTCAGGGTGCTCCCGGATTTCTCAGGTGATGCTTTTCCGAGGGAAACCGAAAGCGCGCCGGGCCGTCGCGACTTCGTGATCCGGCCGCGGACGTGTCCCACCGGTTGTGCGTTCTCCCCAGCCCCCTGTCCCATCCGTCCGGCAAACGCCCGCGATTCACCCCGGAACGGGACCAAAGGACATGTCCGACCTGTGGACGGTGTGCGACGGTGGCTGCCACCAGACGTGTCCGGCACGGCCATGGCCTCAAGGTGAGATTCGTGACACGCCGATGCCCGGTCGCCGAGTCGCACGCCGCCCCGCGCCCGGTCGCCGGTCGCCCCGGCTTTCTACTCGTCGCGCAGGAAGGACGGGACGTCGAGCGAGTCGCCCGGATCGAACTCCGGGCCTCTCGACCCGAGCGGCGAGCCGGTCTCCGGGGCCGCGGTGCGCCGGAGGCGGCGCCGCTGGGCGCCGAACCCGGTCGCGATCACGGTCACGCGCACCTCGTCGCGGAGCTGGTCGTCGATCACGGCGCCGAAGATCACGTTCGCATTCTGGTCCGAGGCGCTCGTGACGACCTCAGCCGCCTCGTTCACCTCGAACAGACCGAGATCCGGCGGGCCGCTGATGTTGAGGAGGATCCCGGTCGCGCCCTCGATCGAGGATTCGAGCAGCGGCGAGCTGACCGCATGCCGGGCAGCCTCACCCGCGCGATTCTCGCCGGAGCCGGTGCCGATCCCCATCAACGCCGAGCCTGCATCGCGCATGATCGTCCGGACGTCGGCGAAGTCGAGGTTGACGATACCGGGAACGGTGATCAGATCGGTGATGCCCTGCACGCCCTGGCGCAGGATGTCGTCGGCGAGCTTGAACGCATCGGAGAGCGGCGTCTTCTTCTCGACCACCTGCAGCAGCCGGTCGTTCTCGATCACGATCAGCGTGTCGACCTTGTCGGCGAGCTCGCTGATCCCCTGCTCGGCCTGCTGCGAGCGGCGCCTCCCTTCGAAGGCGAACGGCCGCGTCACGACGCCGACGGTGAGCGCCTCGAGCTCGCGCGCGATCTCCGCGACGATCGGCGCACCACCCGTGCCGGTGCCGCCGCCCTCGCCCGCCGTGACGAAGACCATGTCGGCCCCCTTGAGCGCCTCCTTCAACTCGTCACGCGACTCGGTGGCAGCCTCGCGGCCGACCGTCGGGTCCGCGCCGGCGCCGAGGCCGCGGGTCGCCTTGGCCCCGATGTGGATCTTCACGTCGGCCTCGCACATCAGGAGCGCCTGCGCATCGGTGTTCACGGCGACGAACTCGACGCCCGTCAGCCCCGCGTCGACCATGCGGTTGACGGCGTTCGTGCCGCCGCCGCCGACGCCGACGACTTTGATCACAGCTAGGTAGTTACCGGAGCGGTCTCTCATCTGATGTGGGCTCGACCTCAAGCTCGAGTGCAGGGTGGGGCTGTCGAGCGCCTCCTTCCTTCGTGAGGGTACGGGTGGTTTCCTGCCCTGTCAACGCGTAAACCCCGAGTCTCGACCTCCATAACCGTCAAGCTCAACCTCCGGGTTGAGAGTTGACGGAGAGGACGGGACGCTCGGGAACGCTCACGTCGAGATACCCGCCGCCCACGCCCACCGCCCCGGTCCGCCGCAGGATCTTGCGCGCGATCGCGAGCTTCAGGCGCAGGTCGCCCCCGTCGCCCAGGCGCAGCTCGAGCCCGCCGCCGAGCACGAGCGTCAGCTCCTTCGGGCCGGCCCGGATGAGATGCACGCCGCCGGGGAGCGGTGCGCCGTGCAGCAGCATGAGCGCCGCCGCGGCCTCCGTGGGCGCTGCGCCGAGCCGCTCTCCCACGACCACCGGCACCTGCTTCGTGACCCAGAGGCGCGGCAGGCCCGAGAGCCGCGGATGCGCGAGCTGCCGGATCACGCGCCCGCTCCCGGCGATCAGGAACGCGCTCGTGCCCGGGACTCGGCGCAGGACGTACGCGGGCTGCTCCTGGCGGACGACCACGCGCAGCGTGTGGGGGAACGAGCGATCGAACGAGTACGAGCGGACTCCCGGCAGCGGCGCGACCGCGTGGGCGACGGTGTCGCCGTCCACCTTCAGCAGGCTCGTCCCGACCGAGGGCGCGAGCGCCGCCCGCACCTGCGCGCGCAGGGTGGGCGTGCCGCCGCGAACGTCGATCGTCTGCACCGCGAAGACCGACGTCTCGCGCGCCACGACGTACGCGCCGACGGCAAACGCGACCAGGGCAAGCCCCACGAGGACCGAACGGCCCGACGGCGCGACCCGACTGAGATCCGGCATGGCCCGCCGCGCGGACAGCGCCGCGGTGCGCGCGGTCGACCTCTTCGGGGCAGCCACGACGCCCACTTCGCCGCGGCAGGCGCTTCCCCTACACCGGCGGAAGCTCGAGCGGCCCGAGGAACTGCACCTCGTGCCGAAGCACCACACCGAACCGGTCCCGCACCCGCCCGCGTGCCTCTGCCATCAGCGCGAGGCAGTCCGAGCTCGTCGCACCGCCGGAGTTCTCGATGAAGTTCGCGTGACGCGGCGAGATGAGCGCGCCGCCGATCCGGTGGCCCTTGAGCCCGCACTCCTCGATCATCCGGCCGGCCCCGCGCTCCCCCTCCGGGTTCTTGAAGACGCTGCCGAAGGTGCGCCTGTTCGTCGGCTGCGATGCCTTGCGCTGGGTCAGCAGCTCGGCCGCGCGTGCCTTGACCGCCTCGGTCGAGCTCGGTGCGAGCTGGAAGCGGACCTGCGCCACGACCTCGCCTGCTCGCAGGGCCGAGTGCCGGTACGAGAGCCCCAGCTCCACAGCCGTCAGCGTGCGGACGTAGTCGGCGTCGACGATCACCGCGTCGATCATCACGTCCTTCCACTCCTGCCCGTAGGCGCCCGCGTTCATCCGCACCCCGCCGCCTGCTGTCCCGGGAATCGCAGAGGCGAACTCGAACCCGCCGAGGCCCGCGGCTCGCGCGCGATGCAGCGCGACGGCGTTCGGTGCACCTCCACCCGCGACCAGCACGTCGCCCTGCACCTCGGCGGCGATCAGGTCACCGTCGAGTCTCAGGACAAGCGCCTGGACGCCGTCGTCGTGGGCCAGCACGTTCGAGCCGAGCCCGATCGTCTCGACCGGCACATCGCGCTGCTTCGCCCAGCGGAGCGCATCCTGCAGCTCCTCGATCGTCGCCGGCCGCGCGAACCAGCGGGCAGGCCCCCCGGTTCCGATCGTCGTATAGCGGGCGAGTGGGACGTTCTCTTCCACGCCGGCCACGCTAGCGGCGAAGCAGGCCGACAGCCCGGTCGACGTCGCCCGCGCCCACGACGAGCAGCACGTCCCCCGGCTCGGCCCGCCGGGCGAGCCGCTCGGCTCCTTGCTCGACCGTCGGCGTGTAGGCCGCGAGCACGCCGAGGTCGCTGAGCGCATCGACGACGAGCTTCCCGCTGACGCCCTCGAGCGGCTGCTCGCGCGCCGGGTAGACGTCCGTCACCGTGACGTCGTCCGCGGCCGCGAGCGCCTCCGCGAGCTCGCGGGCCAGGTGCCGGGTGCGCGAGTAGAGGTGGGGCTGGAAGAGCACGCGTAACCGAGCACAGGGAAACCGCTCCCTGGCGGCGGCGATCGTGGCGGCGATCTCGGTCGGGTGATGGGCGTAGTCGTCGACGATCGTGACCTCGCCCTCGTGCACCTCGAAGCGCCGGCCCGTGCCGGTGAACCGCTCGAGGGCCGCGGCGGCATCCTCCTGCGCGACACCGGCGAGCCCGAGCGCCGCGATTGCTGCACCCGCGTTCCGCCGGTTGTGCTCCCCGGGCACGGCCAGCCGACCCTCGTAGGGGGGTGCAGCGCGCACGACCTGCGGCACACCGGTGAGCCAACGGTCGAACTCCCGCTCGAGCTCGGCGAGGGATGCGTACTCGGTGTGGTGGTCGAGCTCCAGGTTCGTGATCACCGCGATCTCCGCCGGCAGCTCGAACACCGTGCGGTCCGACTCGTCCGCCTCGACGACGAGGTACCCGGGCCCGAAGCCGGCGTTCGACCCGAGCTGGGGGACCGGGGCGCCGATCAACCACGCCGGGTCTCCCCCCGTCTCGCGCAACGCGAACGCGATCATCGCCGCCGTCGTCCCCTTCCCGTGCGTCCCGCTGACGACGATCGACCGCCGTGCCGAGACGAGCTCGCGCAGCAGCTCCTTGCGCCGCAGGCCCGGAACGTCCGGATATGCCGAGGACACGACCGCCTCCCACCCGTTCGGAACGACGGGCTCGGGCGCGATCTCGATCCGGACATCGCCCAGCGCGTCGAGGTAGGGCGTACGCACCCGGTCCCAGCCGCCGACCTCAGCTCCCCACGCCCGCGCGAGCTGGGCGTACCCGGACAGACCGGCGCCTCCAATCCCGACGAACCAGAGGCGGCGGCCCTTCATCGCCTTGCCATCGCGACGAGCTCGTCGGCGATCTCGTCCGCGGCGTGCGGCCGCGCCGCCTGCAGCATCGCCTCGCCCATTCGCTCCAGGCGCGCGGGGTCGCCGAGCAGCGAGCGCACGAGCTCGGGGACGTCGTCGAGATCGAGCTCCCGCACCATGATCGCGCCCCCGGCATCGACGAAGTGCTGCGCATTGAGCGCCTGATGGTCGCCGGTGGCGAAGGGGTACGGCACGAGGATCGCCGGCTTTCCGGCGGCCGCGAACTCCCACACGGTCGAACCGGAGCGAGCGAGCACGAGGTCGCACGCGGAGATCGCCGCACCGAAGCGCTCGGTCTCGGCAACCACCCGGTAGTCGTCACGGCGCGCGCGCCGCCGGACGAGGTCGAAGTCGCGCTCCCCGGTCACATGGAGGATTGCAGGCCCGTCGGCGCCCCAGGTGTCGGCCACGAACTCGTTGAGCGCCCTGGCACCCGCAAGTGCACCGAACACGCCGAGGACGCGCGTGTGCTGCGGCAGCTCGAAGATGGCACGTCCCGCCTCCTGGGGAACTGCACGCGAGCGCCCGGGGATCGGCCGCCCGACGACGCGCGTCTTCGCGCGATGTCTCGTCGCGACCGGATACGAGAGGAAGATCCGCCGTGCGAACGGTGCTGCGAGCCGGTTCGCGAGGCCGAAGTGAGCGTCCGCCTCCGTCAGTGCCGCCGGGATGCCGAGAGTCCGGGCAGCGAAGACCATCGGCCCGGCCACGAACCCGCCGCCGCCGAGCACGACGTCGGGCCGTCGCTCGCGCAGGATCCGGCGGCACGCGTGCGGCGCGGCCCCTGCGAGCAGGAGTGAACGGAGCAGCTCGATCGACGGCTTCCTCGGGAGCCCGCTGACGCGGAACGTGTCGAGCTCGTAGCCCGCCTCAGGAACGAGCCGCGCTTCGACGCGATCCGGCGACCCGGCGAACGTCACGTGCACGCCGCGCTCCGTCAGCGCTTCCGCGACTGCGATCGCCGGCAGCACGTGTCCTGCCGTCCCCCCGGCTGCGATCAGGCACCGACACTGCCGCTGTGCTGCCACGATGAGCGATGTTAAGGAGAATCCCGACGCCCGCGAGAAGAACGACGAGGCTGGAGCCTCCGTAGGAGAGGAACGGGAGCGGGATCCCGGTGAGCGGCGCGCTGCCCATGACCGCCATGATGTTGATCGCCGCCTGCCCGCACACGAGCACCGTGAGCCCGGTGGCGAGGCGCTTGCCGAACGGGTCCTTGCAGCGCATCGCGATGTCGAGCCCGGCATAGGCGAACAGCGCATACGCCGCGATCACCGCCGTGACCCCGATCAGCCCCAGCTCCTCGCCGATGTTCGCGAGCATCATGTCGGTGTGCGCCTCGGGCAGGTAGAAGATCTTCTGCACACCCTGGCCGAGCCCGACCCCGAAGAAGTGGCCGGAGCCCATGCCGATCTCCGCCTGGAGGATCTGGTAGCCGGTGCCCGCCGCATCATGGGTCGGATGCAGGAACGCGAAGAAACGCGCGCGGCTGTACGGCTTCATCCAGATCGCCGCGAACCCGGCCGCTGAGGCGATCCCCAGCGCCGCGCCGAGCACCCGGACCGGCGTCCCGGAGACCACGAGGATGCCGGCCAGCATCAGCATCAGTGCGATCGTCGTGCCGAGGTCGGGCTCCAGCACGAGCAGCAGGGCGAACACGCAGGTCATCGCGCCGAGCGGCCGCCACAGCTGCTTGAGGGTGCGCGGCGCCTTCCTGCGCGAGAGATACGCCGCAGCCCAGATCGCAAGCGCGAGCTTGGCCAGCTCGGACGGCTGGAAGACGGCGGGCCCGAACGCGATCCAGCGGCGCGCACCGTTGATCGGCGGCCCGACGACGAGGACGGCCACGAGCAGGACGAATGACACGAGGACGAGCACCGGCGCGAGTGACTTGAGCCGCCGGTAGTCCCCGCGCTGGGCCAGGATCATCAGCACGATCCCGAGCGCCCCGTAGATGCCCTGGCGCTCGAGGTAGTACATGGGGTTGCGGCCGCCGACCGCGGCAGCCGCGGAGGTCGCGCTGTAGACCATCACGAGCCCGAACGCGACGAGCGCCAGGGTCACGAGGATCAGCAGTCTGGAGTCGAGCTCTCCCCGCCTCATGGGTGCGAGTTCTCCGGCGCAACTCCGACTCCTTGAGGGCGGCGCGCCTCCGGTCGGCTCAGTGGTGCTCGGAGAGCGCTTCGAGCTGCGGCGCGCGCGCCTGCTCGGCGCGTGCGCGTGGCCGCTGCACGCGCAGGTGCTCGGCGAGGAAGTACGAGCCGAGCACGAGCACGGCCGCAAAGAGTTGGGCGAGGATGCCCTCGACGGTCGGGAAGACGGCGAACCAGAGACCCACGAAACCGGGGAAGGCGACCCCGATCGAGTGCGCGGGCAGCCAGCCCGCGAGCTGCATCTCCTGGATGCTCTCGCCGACCATGACGAGCAGCACGAACCCGAGCAGCGCGCCCGTCACGACGAGCATGCGCTTGTACGGAAGCCGCTGCTGGAGCGAGAAGGTCACGACGCCGACCGCGACGGTCAGTGCGAGCCCCAGCGCGACACCCTCGAGCACCGCCCTGGAGCCGGCGGTGATCCGCAGGTTCTGCAGGAAGAGGACGACCTCGAAGCCTTCGCGATAGACGGCGGTGAAGCCGAGGAGCGCGAGCCCGAGCAGCGCGCGGCGACCGGCGTCGGGGCCGTTCGTGAGGCTGCGGCGCCGCTTGTTGTGCGCGGAGATCCACCCCGTCCAGTAGATCTTGTGGAAGAACCAGTTCATGACGACGAGGAGCACCGCGACCGCGAGGAGGCCCGTGGCCGCCTGGACGTCGAGGCCGGGCCCGCCGAGCGCGCCGATCACGCCGATCGCGACGAACCACGTGGCGACGGACGCGACGAGTGCGAGGACGGCGCCTCCGGCCACCGGCCGGCGGAGCTTCCGGTCGCGGCCGACGAAGCTCGCGGTGAACGCAGCCAGCACCAGCACCGCCTCGAGCCCTTCGCGGAAGACGAGCAGGCCGCTGTTGACGACCACCGCGCCCGGTGAGAGGTGGGCGCCGGGGGCGGTCGGGTCGGCCACCCCGTCGGGTGCCGTGATCGCCTTCCAGGTCAGCGCGGCCAGCGCGAGCGCGGCGACGATCGACCACGCCGAACGCCGTAGGATGAGCCTGCGCCGCGCGAGCTCCTCGGTGGTCGGGCAGGACTGCCTCACGGCCCGGCACGATACCGGAAAATGCCCTCGGTTGTAAGGTGCCCCTTACACAGATGAGCGAAGTCGCAAAACACCCGTCCGGACGGCCATGGCGCGGCTCGCGCGGCCGCGTGCTCGGCCTCGGCGGCCTCGGCGCGCTCTGGCTGCTCACCCGCGGCCGGGCCGAGGCGGCCTCGCGCGGCGTCCTCCGGGGGCTGAGCGTCGTGAACGAGGGCCTGCCCTACGCCGGCGACGGCCCCCTGTTCGCGACCGTGAGCACTCGCGCCTCGCGCGCCACCGCCCGCTTCGACTTCCAGCTCGCGCGCCGGGCGGTCGTCTCGCTCTCGATCCTCGAGACCGGTCAGGGTGCCGCGTCCGAGCAGCCGTCCGCCGTCGCAGAGACGACCCTCCGCGAGCAGGATGTCGTCGCGTCGGCCGGCTACCGCACGCTGCGGTGGACGCCCCCCGCCTCACTGCCGGCCCGGACGTACATCGCCCGTGTCACGGCCCGCGCGCCGGGCCGGCCCGCCCAGACCATGCACGCGGTCGTGCGCGTGCTCGGGGTCGAGGCGGCGTTCGCCACGCGCAGCGCACTGCCCGGCGACCGCTGCACGCTCGTCGTCCGGACCGACGCGAAGGCCCTCACCGTGCAGATGCTGCGCAGCGGCCCGGAAACCGGGCCGACCTACGCGAACAACGAGATCAACGGTGTCCCCGTCGGAGACCCGGTCCAGGTCGACTGGCGGGCGCACGCGAACGCGCCGGCACCGCTGTCCGTCGAGATCGGGACGGACTGGCCGACCGGCATCTACGCCGCCCGGCTCGATGCGGACGACGGCCGTGTCGGCTTTGCGCCGATCGTCGTTCACCCCGCCACGCCTCAGGCGCGGGTCGCAGTGGCCATCCCCACGAGCACGTGGGGCGCGTACAACTTCTACGACGCCGACCGCGACGGCTGGGGCGACACGTGGTACGCGCGCTGGAAGACCAAGCACGCCGACCTGACCCGGCCGCACGCGACGAGGGGCGTACCGTATCGCTACCGCAGCTACGACCTCGCCTTCCAGCACTGGGTGGTGCAGACGGGGAAGACCGTCGACACCTATGCCGACGAGGATCTCGAGCTCTTCGCGTCGCCGGCGGCGCTGCGCGCCGCCTACGACCTGATCGTGTTCCCCGGCCACACCGAGTACGTGACGAAGCGGCTGTACGACCTGGTTCAGGGCTACCGCGATCTCGGCGGCAACCTGCTGTTCCTGTCGGCGAACAACTTCTTCCGCCGGGTCGACCGGCGGGAGCATGTGCTCACGCTCGTGGACGAATGGCGTGATCTCGGCCGCCCGGAGGACGCATTGCTCGGCAACCGCTACATCGCGAGCGACCGGGGCCAGCGGCGCGCGCCGTTCACCGTCGTCGGCGCCGACATCGCCCCCTGGGCGTTCGCCGGGACCGGCCTGGGCAACGGCTCGACGTTCGGTCTCTACGGGATCGAGATCGACGCGCGCGGCCCGTCGTCGCCACCCCAGACGCAGGTGCTGGCGACGATCCCGGACCTCTTCGGGCCGGGCCGCACCGCCGAGATGACCTACTACGAGCATGCGAGCGGCGCACGGGTCTTCAGCGCCGGCGCGCTCGACTTCGGCGGCCAGGTGCTGCTCTGGCAGCAGACTGCCCAGCTGCTCGCGAACCTCTGGCAGCGGCTCTCGACGCCGTCGACCTAGGGGACCGCCGCGGCGAGCGCCCGAAACGTCTCGCCGCGTTCCTCGAAGTTCGCGAACTGGTCGAAGCTCGCGCACGCGGGGCTGAGGAGGACGACGTCCCCCGGCCCGGCGAGCCGCGCCGCATGGGTGACAGCCGCCTCCAGCGTCTCGTCGCGGTCTCCGTCGATCACCTCGGCCAGGCGCGGCGCCTCCGCACCGATCAGGTGCACCGACCGGACGTTGGGGCCGATCGCAGCGGCCAGCGGAGCGAAGTCCTCGCCCTTGGGGGAGCCACCGAGAATCAGATGCACGGGCTCGTCGCCGTACGCAGCGAGTGCCCGCAAGGCGGCGGCGACGTTCGTGGCCTTCGAGTCGTTGACGTAGCGCACGCCGTCGTGTTCGGCGACGAGCTCGAGCCGGTGCGGAACGCCGGGGAACGATCGCAGCGCCTCTGCGATCGCCCCGTCGTCGATGCCGGCCGCGCGCGCAGCCGCTGTGGCCGCGGCTGCGTTCTCGCGGTTGTGCGCCCCGCGAATCAGCGGCTCCGCCGGCAGGGGATCATCGGCGGCGAACTCGATCCCCTCGAGCCCAAGCCCGCGCGGCACGATCTTCGCCCGCGCCCGCTCGAAGACGCGCAGCTTCGCATCCCGGTAGGCGGCGAACGAGCCGTGACGGTCGAGGTGGTCGGGCTCGAGATTGAGCAGAACGGCGACGTCGCACGCGAAGTCGTGCACGTCCTCGAGCTGGAACGAGGAGAGTTCGCAGACGACCCAGTCCGCCTCGCGCACCGACGTCAACGGAGTGCCGACGTTCCCCGCGACGACAACGTCACGGCCTGCCGCCTGGAAGATCGCGCCGAGAAGCTCGGTGGTGGTCGTCTTGCCGTTCGTGCCCGTCACGCCGACGAACCTCGAGCCCGGCAGCAGCCGGAACCCCAGCTCGACCTCGGACCAGACGGGGATCCCCCGCGCGCGGGCGGCGAGCACGAGCGGCGCGCCCCCCGGAACGCCCGGCGACTTCACCACGACGTCGATGCCGTCGAGGAGCGACAGGTCGTCCTCGTTCCCGAGCGAAGCGTCGACGACGACCGGAGCGTCGAGCCGCTCGATCGCCGCGCGCCCCGAGCGCGCGAGGCCGTAGACGAGCGCTCTCAACTATGTGCCCGGAAGGGGAGGTAGTACTTGTAGAAGAGCGCGAAACCGGCGGCACAGAAGATCGCGGTGACGATCCAGAAGCGCACCATGATCTTCGTCTCCGACCACGCCTTCATCTCGAAGTGATGCTGTAGCGGCGCGATCAGGAAGATGCGTCGCCCCCAGTACCTGAAGCTGACCACCTGCAGGATCACCGAGAGCGCGACGACCGCGAAGATGCCGCCGACGAAGAGCAGCAGCAGCTCGACCTTCATCATGATCGCCATCGCCGCGAGCGCACCGCCGATCGCGAACGACCCCGTGTCACCCATGAACACTTCGGCCGGGAACGCGTTGAACCACAGGAACCCGACCGCGCCGCCGATCAACGCCGCGCCGATGAACGCGATATCGAGGCGGTTCTCGATGCGGCCGTGCGTCGGCGTCGCCGAGCGAATGTAGATCGTGACCGCCATCGCGGTGAAGGTGCCGAGCGCGATGAGCCCCGTCCCGGCCGCCAGGCCGTCGACGCCGTCGATCAGGTTCACGCCGTTCGTCGTGCCCGCGATGATCAGGAAGAGCAGCACGTACCAGAACGGCCCGAGCGGCACCGCATGGTCGACGATCGGGAGGAAGACGGAATGACTGAGATGCTGATGCTGCGCCGCAAAGCTCACTGCGACGGTGATGCCGGCGAGCATCAGGATCTTCCAGCGCCCGCGAAGCCCGAGCGACCGCTTGTGGTGGAGCTTCAGGTAGTCGTCGAGGAACCCGACGCCGCCGCACGCGAGTGTCGTGCCGAACACGGTCAGCGCGGGCAAGGTGTAGTCGGAAAGCGGCAGGAATGCGACGGTCGCCGCGATCAGGATCAGCAGGCCGCCCATCGTCGGGGTCCCCTGCTTGGCGACGTGGTGTCCGAGGCCGTCCTCGCGGATGTGCTGGCCGATCTCCTTCCTCCGCAGGAACGCGATGAAGCTCGGGCCGGCGAGGATGGCGATGATCATGGCGACGAGCGCCGCAACGAGGACTCTGGCCACTAGTCGCTCAGATTCTCCGCCACGACCGCGAGTCCCACCGCCAGCGAGCCTTTTATCAGGACGACGTCGCCCGGCCGGATCGCGGCCTTCAGCGCCGCCGCTGCCTCGCCCGCAGTGGCGACCCAGTCGCCGCCGTAGTCGCGGGCGAGCTCCCCTACCGAGATCACCTGCTCGATGCCGAGCTCACGGACGAGCCTCCCGATCTCCTGGTGGTAGGCCGGGCCTTCCGGGCCGAGCTCGCGCATGTCGCCGAGCACCGCGACCTTCCGGCGGCCGTTCGACCGCGCCGCGAGATTCTCGAGCGCCGCACGCATCGACACCGGATTCGCGTTGTAACAGTCGTTCAGGAGCAGGCCGCCGCCCGGCAGCTCGCGCTCCTCCTCACGGTTCTTCGAGAACTCGACCTGCAGCTCGCTCGGCAACGGTACTCCGAGCTGCTCGGCCACGGTGAGTGCGGTGCGCGTGTTCGCCAGCTGGTGCTTCGACCCGTAGTTGGTCGTGAACGGGATCGGCGCTGCGTCATCGACACGAACGACGCTGATGTCCGTGCGGCCGAGGTGCGGTTCGAGCAGCGGTTCGTCCGGGACGATCGCAACGCCACCGGCAGGCAGCTCGTCGATCAGCTCGGCCTTGGCCGCAGCGATCGCTTCGATGGAGCCGAGGAACTCGAGGTGCGCCGGGCCGATGTTCGTGATCACGCCGATGTCGGGCTTGACGAACGACGCCAGCCACCTGATCTGCCCGGGGCCGCGCATGCCCAGCTCGCTGATGCAGAGCTCCGTGTCTTCCTCGATCCGGCAGAGGGTCAACGGCACGCCGACCTCGGTGTTGTAATTGCCTTCGTTCGCGATCGTCCGCCGGTGCGGTGCGCAGAGCGCGAACAAGATGTCCTTCGTCGACGTCTTGCCGGTGGATCCGGTGATGCCCACGACGCGCGCCTGCGACCTGCCCCGCACGGCTCCGGCGATCGCCGCGAGCGCCGCGAATGCGTCGACCGGGACGAGCGCGGCCGACGCTCCGCGCGCCAGCGCATGCTCGACGAAGTCTTCGCCACCGCCGACGGCGACGAACAGGTCGCCCTCGTCGACCCGGCGCGAGTCGACCTGCATCCCGGTGACGGTGTCGGCCCACGGTCGAGCGATCAGCCGCCCGAGGGGCTCGACCACATCGAGGCTCAGGGGGATCAGGAGAGCACCTCGCGCACGACCGCACGGTCGTCGAACGGGATCGTGCGTCCGGCAAGCTCCATACCGGAGTCGGCGCCCTTGCCGGCGATCACGACGACGTCCCCCGGCGCGGCATCGGCGAGGGCCGCCTCGATGGCGCTCCGTCGGTCGAGCACGATCTCCAACCTGCCGTCCGCGACCTCGGCCGCGATCTCCGCGGGATCCTCGGAGCGCGGATTGTCGGTCGTGACGATCGCGCGATCGGCGAGCCGACCGGCTGCGCGGCCCATCAGCGGCCGCTTCTCGCGGTCGCGGTCGCCGCCGGCGCCGAAGACGACGATCAGCCGGCCGCGTCCGAGGCCCCGCGCCGACTCGAGCACGTTGGCGAGCGAATCGGGGGTGTGCGCGTAGTCGACGATCACGGCGAACGGCTGTCCGGCCTCGATCGACTCGAAGCGGCCCGGCACGCCGTTGACCGCCGCGATCCCGCTGCGGATCGCGTCCTCGTCGATCCCGAGCTCTCGGGCGGCCCACATCGCGCCGAGCGCGTTCGCCCGGTTGAAGCGGCCGCGCAGCTTCAGATCCGCGCCTTCGAGATCGTCGTCGGGCGTGAACGTCCGCGCATTCGGCAGATCTGCTGCGAGCCTCCTCCCCCACTCGTCGCCCACGTTGACGACGGCGCGAGCAGCCTGCGGGAAGAGCGCGCGCTTCGCCTCGAAGTAGTCCTCCATCGTGCCGTGGAAGTCGAGGTGATCCTGTGTGAGGTTCGTGAAGACCAGAACAGCAAACCGCGTGCCGGCGAGACGCCCCTGGGCGCTTGCGATCGACGTCGCCTCCATCGCGCACGAACGGTCGCCTGCATCGAGCATCTCCCGGAACAGCCGCTGCAGGTCGATCGACTCGGGCGTGTTGAGGCCGGTCGGGCGCTCCTCGCCGCCGACGCGGCGCTCGATGTTCGTCAGCAGCGCCGGACGCCGGCCCGCGGACTCGAGGATCGAGCGAAGCAGGAAGGCCGTCGTCGTCTTGCCGTTCGTCCCCGTGACCGCCGCAATCTCGAGCGCACGGGACGGGTCGCCGAAGAAACGTGCAGCGGCGGGCCCCATCGCCGCGCGGACGCTCGGCACGAGCACCTGTGGGACCGCGACGTCGACGTGCCGTTCGACGACCAATGCGGCCGCGCCCGCGGCGACGGCGGCGCCGGTCAGGTCGTGCCCGTCGACCCTGCTGCCCTTGATGCAGAAGAAGAGCGCCCCAGGCGTGACCGAGCGCGCGTCGTACGCCAGGTCGCTGATCTCGACGGAGGGCGCGCCGGCGATCCCGAGTCGAGTCAGATCCATCGAGAGCTGAGCCTAGCGGCCGGCCGCGCGAGCCTTCGCTGCTACGGGTGCGCGGAGGAGACGGGCACGTTCGGCGGCACCGACATGTACTGCAGGTCGAACTTGGCGATGTCGGCGAAGGCGGGGGCCGCGACCACGCCGCCGTAGATCTGGCCGTGCGGCTCCTCGACGCTGACCAGCACGAGGAGGCGCGGCCTCTTGACGGGCACCATGCCGACGAACGACGCGACGTACTTGCCGGTTGTGTAGCCGTGCGGGCCCGGGATCTGGGCGGTGCCGGTCTTGCCGGCGACGGTGTAGCCGGCGATCTGCGCCGCGTTCCCGGTCGCGCCGTGCTCGTCGACGACGCCGGTGAGCATCGTCTTCAGCTCCCGGTCGACCGCCGGCGAGACGATCCGCCGGTGCTTGAAGCTGTTCAGCGTGCGGCCGCCGACACGCGCGACGAGGTGCGGCTGGATCCAGACGCCGCCGTTCGCGATCGCCGCATAGGCCGACGCGATCTGGATCGGCGTCACCGCGATGCCCTGGCCGATCGGCACGTTGCCGATCGTCGTGCCCGACCACTGGCCGGGATAGGAGGGGACGATCCCACCGCTCTCACCGGGGAAGTCGAGCCCGGTGGGCTTGCCGAAGCCGAACCGGCCGATCCACTTCATGAGATCCGGCGCGCCGAGCTTCTCGGCGATCGTGATCGCGCCGACGTTGGACGAGTACGACAGGATCTTCGCGACGGTCAACGTCTCCGTGCCGCGCAGCTCCGCATCGTGAATGCACTTGTCGGCGACCTGGATGCAGGGCGGCAGCCGGAACGTCGAGCGCGGGGTCACGAGCCCCTCGGTCAGCGCCCCGGCAACGGTGACGAGCTTGAACACCGAGCCGGGCTCGAACACGTCCGTCACTGCATGGTTGGTCAGGAGCGACTGCGGCACCCGCGACGAGTCGTTCGCGTTGTACCCGGGCGCCTGGGCCATCGCGAGCACGGCTCCGGTGTGCGGGTCGAGCACGATCGCCGTCGCCGACCGCGCGTGCCACTTGGCGACCGTCTCGCGGAGCACCTCCTCCGCGTTCGCCTGGATCTTGTTGTCGATCGTCGAGAAGACGTCGTGGCCCTGCCGTTCCGGGGTCGCGCTGACGACGTCGATCGCTTGGCCGAACGGGTCACGGACGATCGTCTGCCGGCCCGGCTTGCCCGCGAGCTGCTTGTCGTACTCGATCTCGAGCCCGCCGAGACCCTTGTTGTCGGTCCCTGCGAAGCCGACGACCTGGGACGCGACGGTGCCCTGGGGGTACGCGCGCTTCTCCTCCGGGTAGTCGTTCACGCCGGTGAAGCCCTTCTTCATCAGCGCCGCTGCCTTCGCCGGGTCGGCGAAGCGCTGTACGTAGACGAAGGCCGACTTGCGATTCAGGAGCTGCGGATAGAGCTGGTTCGCGTCGACGCCGAGGATCCGGTGCGCCGCGATCGCAACCGCCCGCGGGTCGGACAGCTCGCGTGGGTCGGCGTAGATCGTCTTCGTCTGCTCGCCGATCGCGAGCTGGACGCCGTTCGCGTCGAAGATCGTGCCGCGGTTGGCAGGGATGACGACCGACTCGCGATGCTGCCGCTCGGCCATGTGCCCGAGCGTTGCTGCGCGGACGCCCTGCAGCCACACGGCCCGCGCGAGCGTCGCAGCGAAGACGAGAGCGAAGATGGCGAGGAGCAGGCGGATGCGCCGGTTTGCCTGCTTGTCGCGCATCACTTCGAGACGTTCACGTACCCGGACGGGCCTCTATAGACGAGGCCGAACTGCTTGACCGCCTCCTGCTGGATCGCCCGAGATGCGACGAGCGAGGAGTACTGCGACTGCAGAGCGGCGTTGTCGGCGACCAGCTTCGAGCGCTCGGTGTTCGTCTTGTCGAGCGAGAGGTTGAGCTGAAGCACGGCCACGTTCACGAATACGACGCCTGCAAGCAGAATCCCGCTGACGGCGATCCAGAGGATTCCGCCCCTCGTCCTCGCCTGCGTGCGTTTTCTCGAGCGGGGACGCGGCCGCGCGACCGGCTCGGCGATCGTGGACGCCTGGGCGTGGGTCAGACTGGCCATCAGACGCGCGTCCCGACGCGAAGGCGCGCGGACTGAGCGCGCGGGTTGCGGGCGACCTCGGCGGCGGTGGGCCGCACGGCGCGGCGCGGCGTTGCGCGCATCGCCGCCTCCGAGCCGCAGACGCAGACCGGGAAATCGGGCGGGCACGTGCAGCCGTGCTCCTGCTTGCGGAGGAACTGCTTCACGATCCGGTCCTCGAGGGAGTGGAACGAGATCACGCCGAGCCTCCCGCCCGGCCGTAGCATCTCGAGCGCCGCCGGCAGCGCGCGCTCCAGCGCGCCGAGCTCGTCGTTCACCTCGATCCGGAGCGCCTGAAAGACGCGCTTCGCGGGATGGCCCTCGCCGAACCGGGCCGGCGCGGGGATCGCCGCCTTGATCACCTCCACCAGGTCGGCTGTCCGCTCGAAGGGCTGCGACGTGCGGCGCCGCAGGATCGCACGCGCGATCTGCCGTGCGTACCGCTCCTCGCCGTAGCGCTTGAAGATGTCTGCGAGCTCCCGTTCGTCCGCCTCGTTGACGAGGTCGCGGGCGGAGTACGGCGCGCCCGGGTCCATGCGCATGTCGAGCGGCGCGTCGACGGCGTACGAGAAGCCCCGCTCGGGACGATCGAGCTGCATCGACGAAACGCCGAGATCGAGCAGGATCACGTCCGCCTTGACGCCGTTCTCGCCGAGGTGCTCCAGCACCGCCGAGAACTCCCCGTGGTGGAGGCGCGCCTTGACGCCGGTCTCGCGCCGGACACGCTGGAAGAAGGGCGCGACCGTCGGGTCGCGATCGATCGCAATCAGCTTCCCGTCGCCCCGTAGGCACGAGGCGAGCAGGAGCGAGTGGCCGCCGGCACCGAACGTGCCGTCGACGATGGTCTCGCCCGGCCTGGGGTCGAGGAGGGAGACGACCTCCTCGGCCAGGACCGGGACGTGATCGGACTCAGTTGGCAAGACGCTCGGCAACATCTTCCGCGCTCCCTTCGACTTCGTGCAGCTGCTGACGCCACTTCGCTCGATCCCAGATCTCCAGATGGTCGAAGACGCCGGCCACCGTGACCTCACGCCCGAGGTTGGCCTGCTCGATCAGGCCCGCCGGGATGACCACGCGCCCCTGCTTGTCCAGATCGGTCTGCGCGGCGCCCGCGAAGAAGTGCCGCTGCATCACCCGCGACCCCGGTGCAAGTGGATCGAGGCTCTGGATCCGCTCGGCCATGCGCTCCCACGCCGGGCGCGGGTAGGCGAAGAGGCAGCCGTCCAGGCCCCGGGTCACGAAGACGCCGTCCTCGAAGGCCGCCCGCTGCTTGGAGGGCAGTGTGAGGCGGTTCTTCTCGTCGAGGGAATGCTCATGCTCGCCAAGCAGGGGGTCCACTAATCCCCACTTTATCCCACTTTCCCCCACCTGTAAACCCCCCGGACCACGCTGCGGCCGTCCGGGCAGGTTTCAGGGGGCGGCTACAGGGTTTCGACGGGGTCGCCGAGCCGGACGCGGCCGGGCTCGACGACCGCTGCGTGCACGCCGAACGGCAGCGGCTCGGTCGTCTCGACGTCCTGCCGGTAGGCCGCGAGCGCCTTCAGCGTGCCCAGATCGGTGCGACCGGTGTCCGGGCTCTGGGTGGTGACGACGCAGCGGCCGACATTCCCCTGCGGGACGACGACCGCCTCTCCGATCCTCACCCGCCGGCCGAGCCAGTCGTCCTCGGCGTGCGGCTCGAGACCGTCGATCCCGAAGTTCACGCGGAAACGGCGCCCGTCGACCTGGTCGGCACCGAGCACCGCGCCGAGCGCCGCCAGCGAGCCGGTCCCGAGCAGCGTCGCCGCGCCCGTCCGGCCGCGATCGGCCGCTCCGTGCGGGGGCTCGACGAGCCGCACGCGCTCGCCCACCAGGCTCGAGACCGCCTCCGCCCAGGGGCCGCGGACGAGCCGCGCCCCGCGTACGCGCGAGTGGAACCGCGTCTCCAGGTCCTCCCCGCGCTCGACTCGACCGCCGACGACCTCACCGTCGGGCAGGCGCAACAGCAGCACGTCGGCGCGCTCGTCGTACTCCGCGTGCACCAGCTGCAGCGGGCCGCAGTCCTTGTTGTTGATCAGGCGACCCGACGCACCGATGAAGTAGAAGCGGCGGTCGCCCTCGAGACCGGTCTCGCGCACCTCGACCTCGTCGACGTGCTGCAGGGCGGTCGCCTTCACGGGCGCCCGCGAGATCCAGGCGACGCGGCCGCTCACCGGTCTCCACCGGCCTGCGCCGCGTACGGCCCTGGACCCCCGATCACCGCTGAGGCCGCCCTGGCCGCGAGCTCGAGCGCCTGTTCCACCGGATCGCCGCTCGCCAGCGAGAACGCGAGCGCAGCGGCGAACGAGTCGCCGGCCCCGTAGGTGTCGACGACCTGCTCGACCGGAGCCGCGGCGTAGGGCACCCCGTTCGCCGTGCCGCCGTTCGCGCCGTCGGTCAGCACCACCGTCCCCGCCTCGAGCGAGCCGTCGTACCGCTCACCGGCGTCGTTCAGGCTGCCGACGAGCAAGTCGAGAGGCACATCCGCCTCGCGCAGCGTCGGGAGCTCGCGGGCAGTCGCCGCGAGGAAGCGCGCTGCGCGGGCCGCTCGGAGCACGTCGGCCATACCCGAGACGAAGAACACGAGGTCGTAGCCGTCGAGCGGCAGGGGCCCGCGAGGCAGCAGCTTGTCGCCGAGCACGGTGATCGTTCGCTCGCCCTCACCGTCGACGTGGGTCCAGGCCCGCCGCGTCTCGCCGCCCCACTGCACGTGCACGTCGATGCCGAGCCCGGCCAGCCGGCGCTGGGAGGCGCGGCCCAGGTCGTCGCTCCCGAGCGCCGTGAAGAGCTCGCACCGGCCCGCGAGCAACGCCAGCTGGCGCGCGACGACAGCGCCTCCGCCGGCCGGCTCCGACCACACGTCGCTCGCGTGGACGATCGCGCCCGGCGCGGGCACGCTCGGCACCCGCGCGAACTCGACCCACTCGACGTGACCGACGACAGCGCATCTCACGATTTCGCACCCTGCCACGTTTGCTTCGATGATGGGGAGCATGGCCACCACCGGGTCGATCCCGCCCTTCGAGCGGTTCTACCTCGTGCACCGCGACGAGGTGCTCGGCTACCTGCGACGGCTGCTCGGCCCGCGCGCCGAGGATGCCTGGCAGGAGACCTTCCTGCGCGCCCTCCGCGCGTACGACCGGCTCGAGCACGGCGAGCACCTGCGCGCCTGGGTGTTCACGATCGCGACGAACGTCGCCATGGACGAGCTCCGCGCCCGTAGGCCGGAGCCGCTGCGGGCAACCGACGAGCCCGCGGTCGAGCTCCGGCGGGAAGCGTTCCGGGAGCTCGAGCATCTGACCGGCGAGCTGCCCCCGACCGAGCGCGCAGCCGTGGTGCTTCGCTACGGCTACGACCTGCCCTATACGCAAATCGCGACTGTGCTCGGCTCGTCCGAGGACGCCGCCCGCGCCGCGGCCTCGTCCGGGGTCCGCAGACTGAGGAGAACCCATGAGCGTCACGCCTGAGCTCGACAGCCGCTTCCGCGAGGCCGCACTGCGTGCGGGGCTCGTCGACGTGCGCTTCGACATCCTCGATTCCCCCGTCGGCGAGTTGTTCGTCGCAGCCACCAACCGGGGGCTCGCCCGCATCTCGTACGAGCCGGACGGGATGGAGGAATCGCTCGCCCGCACCTTCGGCGTGCGCGTGCTCCGCACACCGCTCGACGACGTCCGCCGCGAGCTGGACGAGTACTTCGCGGGCACGAGGCGCGAGTTCGACCTGCCGCTCGATCTGCGTGTGGCGCCGTTTCACGCCGATGTGCTCCGAGAGCTCGCGCTCGTCCCGTACGGCCGCACCGACACGTACGGGTCGCTCGCGGCGAAGGTCGGCCGGCCGCGCGCAGCCCGCGCCGTGGGCACGGTGATGAACCGCAACCCGATCCCGATCGTGCTGCCCTGCCACCGCATCGTCGGCGCCGACGGCTCCCTGACGGGCTATGCCGGAGGTCTCGACGTGAAGCGACGTTTGCTGCGGCTCGAAGGCGCAACACTGGTCTAGGTGCAGAAGGTCGTCGTCGTCGGAGGTGGGTTCGGCGGGCTGCTCGCAGTCCGCGGCCTCCGGCGTGCCGACGTCGAGGTGACGCTCGTCGATCGGCAGAACTTCTACCTCTTCCAGCCGCTCGCCTACCAGGTCGCGACGGGCTCGCTCTCGTCGGCCGAGGTCGCAGTGCCTCTGCGCCAGATCCTCAGACGCCAGCGAAACGCACGCGTCGTGCTCGGCGAGGTCGACGGCTTCGACCTGGACGCGAGGCGCGTGTCGGTGACGGGGCTGCCCAGCGGCGGCAGCCTGTCGCTGGAGTACGACGTCCTCGTCGTCGCCGGGGGGGCCCGGTACTCGTACTTCGGCCATGACGACTGGGCCCCGTATGCACCCGAGCTGAAGACGCTGGAGGGCGCGCTCGACCTGCGCGACCGCATCCTGCGCGCCTTCGAGGCCGCGGAGGTCGAGCAGGACGAGGCGGCGCGGGCCGAGTGGCTCACGTTCGTCGTCGTCGGTGCCGGCCCGACGGGCGTCGAGATGGCCGGCCAGATCGCCGAGCTCGGCAAGGACGTCCTGCACCGCGAGTATCGCGCGATGGACACGCGCAGGACGCGCGTCCTGCTCGTCGAGGCGACCGGCCGGGTGCTCGGCGCGTTTCCGCCCTCGCTGTCGGCGAGCGGCGAGCGGCAGCTGCGGTCGCTCGGCGTCACGCCTCTGCTCGAGACGACGGTGGTCGGAATCGACGAAGCCTCGGTCGAGGTGGAGGCCGGGGACGGCACACGTTCACGCATACCAGCGCGCACCGTCGTGTGGGCCGCGGGGGTGACCGCATCGCCGCTCGCCGGGCTGCTCGCTGCGGCGACGGGCGCGGAGACCGACCGGGCGGGCCGCCTGACCGTCGAGCCCGACCTGACCCTGCCGGGACATCCCGAGGTGTTCGGTCTCGGAGACATGGTCACCGTGCGCGGGCAGCAGCTGCACGGCGTCGCGCCGGTGGCGATGCAGGAAGGGCGACACGCGGCCCGTTCGATCGCCGCGGGCTCGCGCGAGCCCTTCCACTACCACGACAAGGGAGAGCTCGCGACGATCGGCCGGTCACGGGCAGTCGGCGTCGTCAGCGGTTTTCGCGTGAGCGGGCTCGTCGCCTGGATGTTGTGGCTCGGGATCCACATCACCTATCTCGTCGGGTTCCAGAACCGGCTGCTCGTCCTGACGAGGTGGACGTTCAGCTACCTCACGCGCGGCCGCGGCGCCCGCGTGATCCACCGCCCTTAGCGCGCAGCGGCCTCCGCCACCACGCGCACCGCGGCGGCGTAGGCGACGGCCGCCAGGCCGCCGCCCCACGTGAGGCGGGCGACGCCGAGCTCCGCCAGCTCGGCCGGGCCGGGCACACCTGTATCGGCGATCACGTTGATCGGGCCTTCGATCCGGCGCGCGAGCTCGGCGATCGAGGCGGACGGGCAGAGGATCGGGTAGGCGCAGTCGGCGCCGGCGGCGAGGTACGCGTTCGCACGCTCGACCGCAGTCTCGACGTCGCCGCCCCGCAGGAACACGTCGACGCGGGCGTTCAGGACGAGCTCGGGCTCGGCCTCGCGGATCGCGGCGATCGCCGCGGTCTGCTCGTCGAGCGGCACGGGGCCGGCGCCGGTCGAGTCCTCGAAGTTGATCCCGACGAGGCCTGCCGCCCACGCCGCCTGCGCCGTGCCCACGGGGTCGCCGTAGCCGCGCTCGAGATCGGCGGAAACGGGCAGGTCGACCGCGGCCGCGATCCGCCGCCCCGCTTCGACCATCTCGTCGCGCGGCGCCCGCTCCCCGTCCTCCCAGCCGAGCGAACGCGCGACGGCGGAGCTCGTCGTGGCGAGCGCACGACAGCCGGGCACGGCGGCGAACGCCCTGGCGCTCGCCACGTCCCACGCGTTCGGGAGCACGAGCAGCGGCGGCCCGAGGTGCATGCGCCGAAACGCCGCTGCTTTCTCACGTTGATCCATGTCGGCTCCCGCGACCGTCAGCCGTGACAGTTGTTGCCTGCCCAGGTGCTGAGGTGCTGCTCGGCGGTCTTCAGGTTCGGCGCCGAGAACGACTTCGACGCCTGGGCGAGCGCCGCGATCTGCGGCGCGGTGGGAACCTTGCCCGGCGTGAACCCCGCCTTCTGGACTGCCTTGGCGAAGTTCTGGAACGCCGTGGCGATCGTCTCGAAGTCGGACCGGATCGCCGACGGCGCCTGGCTCGCCAGTGATTGGTACGCATTCGCGACGTCGGTGAGGCTCGTCGTTCCGTGCGCCTCGGCCGCGGCCATCGCCTGCGCGAACTTCTCGCCGACCCCGGCCAGCTGCGCGCAGTTCTTCACCGATGCGAAGGAGTGGGTGTTGACCGTGCTCGAGCTGCTGCCGGCGCTGGAGCTGCTGCTGCCACCGCCCGAGTCGGTGGTCGCAGCCGCGGTGGTCGTCGTGGTGCCGGAGCTCGCCGCGTTGGATGCCGTCTTCTTGCTGCCACAGCCCGCGGCGGCCGTCGCCAGCACGAGCACGAGCACGAGCGAGGCCGTCTTGAATCTCATGTCGGATGTCCCCTCTCACCGGTTGCGTCTCCACGGCCGCCTTGGGCCGCCCCGGCCGATCGTAGGCTCCTGGGCGCATCCGTTCAACCTCGGCCGGCCGGGATCACTCCTCGGGCACGACGCCGCGCAGCCGGTAGCCCACGCCCCAGACGTTCTCGACGAGCGTCGACTGCGAGCCCGCCTCACGCAGCTTGCGGCGCAGGCGCGACGCGTGCGAGTCGAGCGTTCGCGTGCGCCCGGCGACGCGATAGTTCCAGACATCCCGGAGGAGCTCGCCTTTCGTGAACACGCGCTCGGGCTCGCGTGCGAGACAGACGAGCAGTTCGTACTCCTTCTGGGCGAGCTGGACGCGCCGGCCGTCGACGCGGACATCGCGGGTCCGCGTGTCGATGCGGACCGGCGGCGCTTCGACGAGGTCCTCCAGCGGCGGCCGCGCGCGTCGGAGCACCGCACGGATCCGTTCGACGAGCTCCTGGTAGTCGAATGGACGGGGGACGTAGTCGTCACAGCCGCGCCGGAATGCGTGGATCCGGTCGACGGCACCGGCCTGCTCGCGCCCGAGGACGATCACGGGTGCCCGCTCGACCCAGCGGTCGAGCCGCTCGACGTCGCCCGCGAGCACGAGGTCGAACTGCCCGTGGTCGGGCACGAGCTCGAACCCGTCGCGCGGGAGGTGCCGCTCGAGGAACCCCCGGGTCTCGGGCTCGGCGTCGGCGAGGAGCAGTGCAGCGGCCATCGACTCGACCGTAGCCCGCAATGTCCGGGGCCACTAGTTGTCCATTCGCACGATTCTGCGCCGATCGATCCTCAACCGGCCGGTGCGGCCACGTCGGCGGCGGGTCAGAGCCTGCCGGACCGGATGACGCCCCAGAGCAGCCAGACCCCGAGGATCGCCGAGAGCAGGAAACCGAGGACGGAGACGACGTGCAGCCCGAGCAGGTGCGGGCCGCTCTTCGCGAAGATACCGATCAGGCTCGAACCGATCAGGCCGCCGGTGACGACGAGCGCGATCACGAGGCGGTTGAACAGAGTGTCGAGCTTCGCCATCAGGTCGTCGAGCCCCTTGTGCACGAACCCGACCTCGATCTGGCCGTCGCGCACCTGCTCGAGCGTGTCGTGGATCTGGTACGGCAGCTCCAGCGCCATCTGCGTATAGCGCCAGCTCTCGCGCCGAGCTCGCAGCGCGATCCGCCGCGGCGTGAAGCGCTCGAGCATCAGGTCGCGCGCATACGGCTTCGCGACCTCGAACACATTGAAGTCCGGATACAGCTCGATCCCCACCGACCCCAGGGTCGCGATCGCCTTGTCCAGCATCACGAACCGGGTGGGCAGGCGCAGGTTCATCGAGTAGATCAGCCCGAACGCCTCGCGGATCACCTGGAGCGGGTCGATCTCCTTCAGGCTCGCACCGTAGTAGCGGTAGTACAGGTCGCGCAGCTCCGCGACGAACTCCTCTTCGCGCTCCTTCGGATAGCGAACGCCGAGATCGAAGAGGCGGCTGGGCAGCATCTCGATGTTCTCCGACGCAGCGTCGATGAAGAGCCGCGTGAGCCGCGTCATGTCGTCGTCGGTGAGCTTCCCCGTCAGGCCGAAGTCGACGAGCCCGATGCGCTCCGGCGAGAGCACGAGGATGTTCGCCGGATGCGGGTCCGCGTGGAAGAACCCGTTGCGGAAGATCATCGTCATCCACGTCTCCGTGATCAGGTAGGCGAGATGACGGCGCTGTTCGAGCGACCACGCATCGAGCTCCAGGTCGGCGAGCTGCACGCCGTCGAGATACTCGAGTGTGAGCACGCGCGAGCGCGTGTACGTCCAGTAGACCCGCGGCACCGCGACATGCGGATGACCTGCGAAATCCTTGTGGAACGCGTCGGCATTCCGCGCCTCGAGCCGGTAGTCGAGCTCCTGGCGGATCGAGCGGGCGAACTCGTCGACGATCTCGCCCGCGTCGACGAAGTCGAGCGCGCGGATCCGCTCCTTCGCGAGCCGGGCCGCCTGGTACATCAGCGAGATGTCCGCCTCGATCGTCCGTGGCGCATCCGGCCGTTGCACCTTGACGACGACGCGGCGCCCGTTCGGAAGCATCGCGCGGTGCACCTGCCCGATGGATGCCGCCGCGAGCGGCTCGTGGTCGAACTCGGTGAACAGACGCTCGATCGGTTGGCCGAGATCTTCCGCGATCGTCCGCTCGACGTCCGAGTACGGGAACGGCCTGACGTCGTCCTGGAGGCCGCGGAGCTCGGCGATGATGTCGGGCGGCACGACGTCGGGCCGGGTGGAGAGCAGCTGGCCGAACTTGACGAACGTCGGCCCGAGCTCGTCCAGCATCTCGCGCAGGTGCCTGCCGCGCGCGGTCCCCTCGACCGCCGGGTCGGACGCCTTGTGACCCTCGATCGCATAGCCGAAGCCGTGCCGGACGGCGACCTGGGCGATCTCGCTCAAACGGCCCAGACTGCGCTGCTTGGGGCGGGCTGCCACCGCCGAAGTGTTGCATGCAGGGCCGGCAGACCCCGCCTCCGGCTAGTGAATGCGCTTGATCGTCGCCTTCCAGGCACCCTTGGGGGCCTGGACGTCGACACTGTCGCCGAGCTTCATGCCGAGCAGCGCCGAACCGAGCGGTGACGTCGGCGAGACCGTGCCCGCACCGCCGATCGCACTGATCTCGACGGTCATCGACTGACCTCCGTCGCCCGCGATGTCGACGATCGACCCGACGCCGACCTCGTCCGTGCCCGCGTCCTCGACGATCTCGGCGCCGTCGAGCCGCGCCCGCAGCGTCCGGATGCGCGCCTCGAGCAGGCCCTGCTCGTTCTTCGCGGCGTGGTACTCGAAGTTCTCGGAGAGGTCGCCGAACTCGCGCGCCTTCTTGATCGCCGCGACCACCTCGGTGCGGCGCGGGCCTTCGAGGCCGGCCAGCTCCTCACGCAGGGCGGCCGCCTGCTTCTCGGTGAGGCGCTCTACCACTTGGAGCGCCCTCCACGGCGGCGCGACGTGTAGACGACGCGCGGCTTGGCGACCTGCATGCCGGTCTCCTGGAACTTCTCGACGTGGCCCTGGAGCCGCGCCACCCGCGACACATCCGCCTGCTGCTCGGGAAGCACCAGCGTGATGCCGACCCCTCCCTTGCCCGCGCGGCCGGTGCGGCCGACGCGATGCGTGTAGACGTCCGGCTCCTCGGGAGGATCGAAGTTGATCACGTGCGTGATGTCGTCGACATCCAGTCCGCGCGCGGCGACATCCGTCGCGACGAGAGTCTTGACCCGGCCCGTGTCGAAGTGCGCGAGTGCCTGTTCGCGCTGCGCTTGTCCCTTGTCGCCGTGGATCGCGATCGCATCGACGTCGTGGCGGCGAAGCTTCTCGACGAGGCGGTCGGCGCCCGCCTTGGTCCGCACGAACACGAGCACGAGCCCGCGCTCGGCGTCGTTCAGCAGTTCGACCAGCGTCGAGACCTTGGTCTCGTTCGTCACCGGGACGAAACGGTGGTCGATGTCGCCGCTGCGGCGGTCGGCCGGAAGCTCGCCCTCGAAGCGCGCGGGGAAGTGGGTGTAGCGACGGGCGAGCTCGCCGACCTCGCCGTCCAGCGTCGCGGAGAAGAACATCGTCTGGCGGTCCTCCCGCAGCTTCCGCACGAGGCGGTCGACCTGCGGCTTGAAGCCCATGTCGAGCATCCGGTCGGCCTCGTCGAGCACGAGCACATGCACCGCATCGAGCGAGACGAGGTTGCGGTCGACGAGATCCTGCAGCCGGCCGGGCGTCGCGACGATCACGTGCGCGGCTTTCGCCTCGTTCGCCTGTGCCTTGAGCGGCACCCCGCCGTACACCGACGCGACCCTGATCTTGTCGCCCGAGATCAGGGCGAACTCCTCGGTCACCTGCACGCAGAGCTCACGGGTCGGGACCAGCACGAGCGCCGCGGGGCGCGGCTTGGCCGGGTCGAGGCGCTCGAGGATCGGGATCGCGAACGCGAGCGTCTTGCCGGATCCGGTCGGGCTCTTGGCCAGGATGTCGCCGCCGCGCAGCGCCTCCGGGATCACGAGCGACTGGATCTGGAACGGGGATTCGATGCCGCGCGCGGCCAACAACCGGCACACGGCCTCGGACACCCCGAGGGGACGGAAATCTGTCACTTGTCTCAACTCCTTCGGACGTCGAGATCGTGTGTCCGACGAAGGAGACGCGATCTCACGGGAGCGCGGCCTATCCGCGTTCCGTAGAGATCACGGTAGCAGGCCGTCCGGCGGACAGCTCAGCCGGCGCCGGGGTCCCGGTCTTCGACGAGTCGCAACCGGTGCTCGAGCTGGGCGACGCGAAGCTCGAGCTCGTCCCATTCGTCCCGCGTCACGAGGCCGACCTCACGGGCGAGCTCCTGGATGCGGCGCTTCGTTCCCTCCCCCACGCGGATCGCGTCGCCGCGCCAGCGGCCGCCGAGATCGTCGAAGATCGAGCGGAGCTCGTCGAGGCGCGGCCCGAGCACGGCGAGCAGCCGGTCGAGGTCGCTATCTGGCACGGCCGTGCGGACGCGACTTGCGCCGCTGGCGGCGGGCCTCGCGCTTCGCATCCGGATCCTCTTCGACGATCGGGGCGAAGCCGTCGAGCGGCGTCTCCGGGTTGGGCTCGTCGGCTGCGGCCTGCTCGGCGTCCTCGAGCAGGCGCTCGGCCTTGTCGCCTTCCGGCATGTCCTGGCCCTTGCGCCGTGCGTACTCGGGGTCACGTTGTTCTTTCCAGAGGTTGAGGAGCGGCGCCGCGATGAAGATCGACGAGTAGGCACCGGAGGTGACGCCGACGAGCAGCGCGAAGGCGAAGTCCTTCAGGGTCGCCCCGCCGAAGAAGTACAGGGCAGCGACCGGCAGCAGGGTGATGAACGTCGTCGCCAGCGAGCGGCGGATCGTCTCCCACAGCGAGATGTTCGTGATCGTCGCGAACGACGCACGACGCATGATCGGCACGTTCTCGCGAATACGGTCGAAGATGATGATCGTGTCGTAGATCGAGTAACCGAGCACGGTCAGCACAGCCGCGACCGTCGCTTCGGTCACCTCACGCCCCGTGATCGAGTAAACGCCCACGGTGATCAGCACGTCGTGCAGCATCGCCGCGATCACCGGGACCGCGAACGCAAGCCCTCGGAAGCGGATCGTGATGTACAGCGTGATGATCAGCATCGAGAAGAAGATGGCGAGGAGCGCCGCCCTCGCGATCTGTCTGCCGAAGCTGGAGGAGACGTTCGTCGTGCCCTTCGCGATCGCATGGACGTTGTTGTCGAGGCGCGTCGACAGCTTGTTCTGCTCTTGCTCGGTGAGCTTCTTCAGGCGGATCTGGAAGCTCTTGTAGCTCTCGCTTCCGTAGGCGGTGCCGCGGCCCTGGACGACGGCGTCGCCGCGGCCGATCGCCGCCGTCTGGGCGCGCACGAGCGCGATCGAGGTCGGCTTGGCCGTGCGGAACGTGATCTGCGCGCCGCCCTTGAAGTCGATGCCGAGATTCAGGCCGCGGATCGCGAGCGAGCCGATGCTGATGATCAGGATCGCGCCCGAGATCGAGAACCAGAGCAGCGTCCGCTTCATGAAGTCGATCTGCAGCCAGCGGCCCCGCTGCGAGTGGTTCGCGCCCATGAACTTCGGGTTCTCGAACCAGCGGAAGCCGGCGAGCAGGCCGAGCATCGCCCGGGTCGCGGCGACGGCCGTGACCAGCGAGACCGCGGTGCCGATCAGCAGCATCAGCGCGAAGCCCTTGACCCCGGCGGTCGCGACCGCGAACAGGATCAGGGCGGTGATCGCCGTGACGACGTTCGCGTCGATGATGGTGTGGAAGCCCTTCGCGTACCCGGCGGAGATCGCAGCGCGCACGGATTTGCCCGCACGTGCTTCCTCCTTGATGCGTTCGAACACAACCACGTTCGCATCGGCCGCGACGCCGATGGTCAGGATCAAGCCGGCGAAGCCGGGCAACGTCAACGTGACGCCCAAGAGGAGGATTGCGCCGTACATGAAGGCCGCGTAGATACCGAGGCCGATCACGGCGACGAGGCCGAGGAAGCGATAGAGGAAGAGCAGGAAGAGGCAGACCACGATCAGGCCGCCGATCGCCGCGTTCTGCGCCTGCTTCAAGGAGTCCTTGCCGAGCGTCGCCGAGACGTCGGTGCGCTCCAGCGGCACGAAGTTCACCGGCAGCGCACCGGTCTGCAGAACGAGGGCGAGGTTCTGAGCTTCCTTCAGGCTCGACATGCCGGTGATCTGCGCGCCGGTCCCCGTCGGGTCGATCCCGTTCGGGTACAGCGTGTAGTCGATCTGCGGCCAGGAGCGGATCTCGTTGTCCAGGACGATCGCGAAGTGCTGCGGCGTTTTCAGGATCGAGCCGCGAACGGCCTCGTTCTTGGTCACCTGCGCGAATGCCTTGTTCCCCTTGCCCTTGAACGAGAGGAGCACGATCGGCTCACCGCTCTGCGGATCGAAGTCCTGCCGCGTCCCCGAGAGGTTCAGCTCGGAACCGGTGATGTTCGGGAACTTGCCGTTCGTCGCGTACTGGTTGTCCGGATAGGCGCCGTTCTTGAACAGGTAGTAGTCGGTGAGGCCGACCGGCGGCACGCCCTGGTTGTCACCAGGACAGACGACGGCGCCCGGCTGCGAGCACGTGATCACGACCGTGCGCGCCGGCACCGCCAGCACCTTCCAACCCGCCGGGATCTTGCCCTTGTACGCATCCAGGAGGCCCTCGTTCCCGGTCGAGGGATCGCGGTGCAGGGTCGCGATCGGGCCGGCCTTCTTCACCCAGACGGTGGTCGTCTTGACCTTCTTGTTCTTCAGGATCCCCGTCGTCGTCTTGACCTTGACGGGCTTGAAGAGCACGTAGCCGGTCGGGGTGCCGATCTTCGCCTGCGACTCGACTCGCGCGAGCAGCTGGTAGAGGTTGCGGAACGCGACGGGCTGGCTGCCGCTCGCGGTGATCGACGGCGGCACGAGCGCGACCTCCAGGTCGTACAGCTCGAGCTGGGCGGTGGTGCCGATGATCGCCGCCGCCTGCGCCGGGTCGTGCACACCGGCCAGCTGGATCACGATCTGGTTCGAGCCCTGCTTGCGGATCTCCGGCGAGGCGACGCCGAGCTTGTCGACGCGGCTCCGCATGATCGAGACGGAGCGGTCGAGGTCGGAGGAGGTCAGCTTGTGGCCCTTCGGCGGCTGCGCCTTCAGCACCACTTCCAGTCCACCCTGGAGGTCGAGGCCCTTCTTCACCCCGCGGTGCCACGGCGAGCCGGGGACAGCCAGGAACGCCACGCCGACGAGCGCGAGAGCGATCAGGCCGATCAGGATCAGATTGGAGCGCCGAGACGACACGCGCGGGGAAGGTTAGCCTGGTTCCTCGGACGTTCCGCGGGCAGATTCCTGCGGCTCCGCCTCCGGCTCCGGCTCCGGCTCTGCCTCGGGCTCCGCGTCCGCCTCCGGCTCGACCTCGACTTCGACCTCGCGCGCGACGGCTGCGATCGCACGCCGGTCGACCTCGACCACCACGCCGGGAGCGATCTCGAGCCGGACGAGATCGTCCACCACCTCGCGCACCGAGCCGTGGATCCCGCCGGCCGTGATCACGTCGTCACCGGCCGCGACCGTCTCCTGCATCGCCGAGTGCGATGCGCGGCGCCGGCGGGCGGGCAGCAGGAAGAGCAGCCAGACGGCGCCGAAGATCAGAATCAAGATCAGGAATCCGCCCACTGGAGCCTTTCAATACGGTCACGCTTGTAAGACGCGAATTCGCCGCGATCGATAGCGTCTCGCGCGCCACGGGTCAGCTCGATCAGGAAGCGTAGATTGTGGAGCGAGAGGAGGCGGAGACCGAGCAGCTCGTTCTGGTTCACGAGGTGGCGGAGATAGGCCCGCGTGAACCGCGAGCAGGCGGGGCAGTCGCAGGTCTCGTCGAGCGGCTCCTGGTCGCGGGCGAACCGGGCGTTGCGCAGGTTGATGCGACCGTCGCGGGTGAGCGCGCTGCCGGTGCGGGCGGTCCGCGTCGGCAGGACGCAGTCGAACATGTCGACCCCCGCTTCGATCACCTCCAGGATCCCTTCGGGATCGCCGATCCCCATGAAGTAGCGCGGCTTGCCGGCGGGGAGCAGTGCGGCGGCCCAGTCGGTGGTCTCGAACATCGCCTCGCGGTCCTCGCCGATCGCCAGGCCGCCGATCGCGTTGCCGTCGAAGTCGAGCGCGGCGATCTCCTCGGTCGAGCGTCGCCGGAGCTCGGGGTCGACGCCCCCCTGCGTGATCCCGAAACGCAGCTGGCCGCCGGGCCGCGGCGCGTCGCGCTGGCGCTCCGCCCACAGCGTCGTCCGGCGCACGGCTTCTGCGAGCTCCCGCCGGGGCACGCCGGCGGGCGGCACCTGGTCGAGGCACATCGCGATGTCGCTGCCGAGGTTCGCCTGGATCCCGGCCGCGAGCTCGGGAGTGAACCGCGTGGCTGCTCCGTCGTAGACGCTCCTGAACGTCACTCCCTCGTCGTCGACGCGCGCGATCGTGTCCCGCAGCGAGAAGACCTGGAACCCCCCGGAGTCGGTGAGGATCGGCAGGTCCCAGGCCATGAACCGGTGCAGCCCGCCCAGCTCGCGGATCAGCTCGTCGCCGGGCCGGAAATGCAGGTGGTAGGTGTTGCCGAGCAGGATCTGCGCGCCGAGGTCGCGCACCTCGTCCGGATGCAGCGACTTCACGCTCGCCTTCGTGCCGACGGGCATGAAGACGGGCGTGCGAACCTCACCGTGCGCGGTCCGCAGCACGCCGGCGCGAGCCGCCCCGTCGGTCGCGTGCACCTCGAAGACAGGCCCTGCCGGGCCGTGGCCCGTCGCCAAACGACGGCCCTCGGAGCGAGGAGGCTCGACCATCAGTCCTCCCTAGCGGGCCTTTTGCACCGGGCGGACAGGGCGCCGCAAGAGCCGTCCCGGCGCGGAACGACGTAACGGAAGTGCAACAAACGATCCACAGGTCACAGGATCAGCATCGCATCGCCGAACGAATAGAAGCGATAGCGCTCCGCGATCGCGAGGTCGTACAGGTGCTTCGTCTCCTCCACGCCGGCGAACGCCATCACGAGCGCGAGCAGCGTCGAGCGCGGCAGATGGAAGTTCGTCAGCAGATGATCGACCCGCCGGAACGTGAAACCGGGCGTGATGTAGAGCTCGGTCCGTCCGGCGCACGGGCCGCCCGCCGCGACCGTCTCGAGCACCCGCGTCGTCGTCGTGCCGACCGCGAGCGCGCGTTCGCCCGCCCGAATTCGCTTCCAGGCCGCGGGCTCGACCGAGTAGCGCTCGCCGTGCATCGCGTGCTCCTCGAGGACCTCCTCGTTCAGCGGCCGGAACGTGTCGAGGCCGACGTGCAGCGTCACCCGTTCCACGTCCACCCGCGCGAGCACGTCCGGAGTGAAGTGAAGACCTGCAGTCGGTGCTGCCACCGAGCCGGGCCGGCGCGCATAGACCGTCTGATACCGCTCCGCATCGCCGAGCGGCTCGGTGATGTAGGGCGGCAGCGGCACGGCCCCGTCGGGCTCGCCGTCGAGCCGCACCCGCCAGCGCCCCTCCCCCAGATGCTCCAGCAGCTCGACCGCGCCGTGCCGGTCGCCCGCGCGCAGCTTGCGCGTCGGGCGCGCGAGCGCCTCCCAGATCTCACCACCGACCGGCTCGAGCAGCAGCACCTCGCCGCGCGGCTGCTCGATCGGAATGCGCGCCGGAACGACCCGCGTGTCGTTCACGACCACCAGGGCGGAGTCGATCAGTCCCGGCAGCTCACGGAACGCGTGGTGCGACACCTCGCCGGTCGCGCGGCGGAAGACGAGCAGCCGGGACTCGTCCCGCTGCGGCGCCGGATGCTGCGCGATCAGCTCCTGCGGCAGGTCGTACTCGAGCTCACGGGCCTCCATCCGGTGCGGACGGTAGCTTCGCCACTCATGGAAGAGATCCGTGAAGCGCTCCGCGACGGCCTCCGCGAAGAAGCAGCTCCGATCGCGCGCCGCCTCGCCGAGGTGAAGGGCCTCTCGAACAACCTGATCCGGCGGCTCGACAGGCTCGAGCACACGATCGACGCCGAGCGGGACGCCCGGGTCGACGACCTCGCCCTCATGGTGGACCTGCTCACCGAAGGCTGGCGTGGCCTGAATGCGCGTCTCGACCGGATCGAGGCCGCGCTGACGCCGCCGGAGACGAACGTCGTGAAGCTCCGCGAGAGCGCCTAGCGCCGCCGCTAGGCGGGCAGCAGCAGCTCGAAGCGCGAGCCCTCACCGACGGCGGACTCGAGGTCGATCCGGCCGCCGAGAGCCATCGAGAGCTCCTTCGCGATCGCGAGCCCGAGGCCGGTGCCGCCGCTCACGTTCGAGACGAATGGGCGGAAGAGCCGCTCGCGCGCCTCCGCCGGGATCCCCGGCCCGGTGTCCTCGACCGCGACGTGCACGGTGCCGTTCCGCTGAGCCAGCTCGAGCGTGATCCGCCCGCCGTCCGGCGTCGCACGGAACGCGTTCGAGAGCAGGTTGCCGACGACCTGCAGGACCCGGTCGCCGTCCGAGATGATCACGGGCCGCGCGTCGAGCTTCTGGCGATAGTCGATCGATCGGCGCTGGGCCTCATCGCGATACCGGTCGTAGGCCTGCTCGATCAGCGCGGCCATGTCGACCTCCTCGGTCGTGACGGTGAACCGGTTCGTGTCCAGCTTCGCGAGGTCGAGGATGTCTCCGACGAGCCGCTCGAGCCGCTGCGTCTCGGCCTCGACCGTCTCGAGCGAGCTGCGTCTGAGCTCCGGGTCGGCGATCACGCCTTCGAGCAACGCGGCGACGTGGCCGCGGATCGCGGTGAGCGGCGTGCGCAGCTCATGGGAGACCGACATCAGGAAGTTGCGCTCCATCTGCTCGACCACGCCGAGCCGGTCGGCCATCTCGCCGACGCGCGCGCTCAGATGACCGAGCTCGCCGGGCGCGTTCTGCGGCACCGTGACGTCGTAGTTGCCGCTCGCGACCTCGTCGACCGCATCGGAGAGCTGCAGGATCGGCCGCACGATGCGTCGCGACAGGTACCACGCGAGCAGCGCGGCCACGAGCAGGCCGAGAGCGCCCGCGATCGCGAGCCGGCCGATCAGCGAGTTGACCTGCTGGCGGATGTCCGCCTTCGGAGTCGCGACGACGATCGCGCCGATCGTGGTGCCGGACGAGGCGATCGGGTTGGCGACCGCGAGCCAGCGGCGGTGCTGGCCCGGCGGAGTGAACTCGAACGTGACCGACTTGCCGATGTGCCAGTCGATCGGCTCCTGCGGCAGCGGCCGCAGACCGGTGATCTGGCCCGGGAAGAGCCCGAGACGCGGGCCGAGCAGATAGATCCGGTCGCCCGTCGCCTTCTCGAGCGTCTTGCCGGCGAACGTCGGCGCCTTCTGGTCTTTCTTGTTGCCGTAGCCGGCGTTCACCGCGCGCGAATAGAGCTCGGCGATCCCGTGCGCCTCGCGGGTCAGTTTCGAGAGGGTCTGATTCTCGGTGAACTGCGAGAACAGGCGAATCGAGATCGCCGTCGTGATCACGCCCGCGAGGACGACCCCCGCGAGGAAGACGAGCGGCAGCCGGACGCGTAGCGACCCGAGCATCGCGAACAGCCTACGAGGTTGCGGGGTCTTTCTTCGTGTCCTTGGCCGGCGACACCTTGTAGCCGACCCCCCAGACCGTGACGATCGGTGACGCATCGCCGAGCTTGCGGCGCAGCTGGCGGACGTGCACGTCGACCGTCCGCGTGTCGCCCGCGAAGGTGTAGCCCCAGACGCGCTCGAGCAGCTGATCGCGGGTCAGCACGAGACCGCGGTGATCGAGCAGCTCCCAGAGCAGGTCGAACTCCTTCGGCGCGAGCTGGATCTCCTCGTCCCCTACCCTGACCTCGCGCCGGCCCGCATCGATATGCAGATCGCCGTGATCCATCGTCTCGCTCTCCCGCTCCCGCCGCTCCGGTGTGGCCCGGCGGAGGATCGACTTGACGCGCGCGACGAGCTCGCGCGGGTTGAACGGCTTCGTCAGATAGTCGTCCGCGCCGACCTCGAGGCCGATGATCTTGTCGACGTCCTCGTCGCGGGCGGTGAGCATCAGGATCGGAACGTCGCTCGTCTGACGGATGCGCCTCGTCACCTCGATGCCGTCGATGTCCGGCAGCATCAGGTCGAGGACGATCAGCCCCGGCATCTCCTGCGCGACCTCCGACAGCGCATCGGTCCCGTTCGAGGCGGTCCGGACGCCGTAGCCGGCGTTCTTCAGATAGAGAGAGACGAAGCTGGCGATCGAGCTCTCGTCCTCGACCACCAGGATGTTCGAGGTCGGCGAGCTCACGCTACGGGATCGCCGACGGGCTGCCGGCCGGCGTCGGCTGGACGCCGAACAGGACGAGCCGCGAGGCCGGGAAGTACGGCACGGGTATCCACTTGCCGCTGTCGAGCGCGTAGTTGCCCGGGGTCTCGGCGAGCAGGTCGCCCGCGAGCTGCGCAGTGCCCACGCCGACGGCCGTGAGGTCGATGCCGCTGCCCTTGAGCGACAGCCGGTAGCGCCCGCCGGTGACGCGGAAGCGAATATCGGTGCCGCCGTAGACCGTCGTCCCGTCGAGCACGCCGGCGCGCTTGGTCTCTGCGCCGCTGACGAGCACCTGGCCGTCGCCGATGATCGGGTCGAAGACGACGAGCCTGCCCTTGTCGATCTGCCCCCAGAGCGTCCCGCGCGTGCCCGTCACGACCACGGTGCCGTTGACCTTGCTCAACTCGAGGACACCGTCGCCCGGCGCGGTCGCAGCTGCCAGGGCCGCGGGGACGGCAACAAGGCCACAGAGCAGGATGAGGCAGAGCCGGCGCATCGACATCAACAGTCTTTCCTGCCGAATTATGCCTCGAATGAGGGGTATGTAAGGAGTTTTGTACCAACCTCTCTTATACGGTCCACCGCGTGCACGACGTAACCAGCTTCGGCCTGACCATCCTCGTCGTCTCGGGAGCGCTCTCCGCGGCACTGCTCGCGTCGAAGGTCAGTGCCCGCACGTCGATCCCCTCGGCCGCGTTCTTCCTCATCGCCGCCGCAGTTGCGTCGGACCTCTGGCCGTCACTCGTGCTCTCGATCGTCACGGTCGAGCGAATCGCCACCGTCGCCCTGATCGTCATCCTCTTCGACGGAGGCTCGTCGATCGGCTGGCGCCGGCTGCGGCCGTCGCTCCTGCCGATCGCCTCTCTCGGCGTCTTCGGGACGTTCGCCTCGGCGGGGCTCGTCGCCGTCTTCGCGCACTGGGCGTTCGGACTGTCCTGGGTGACCTCCGGCCTGCTCGGGGCGGCGATCGCCCCCACCGACCCTGCGGTGATGTTCTCGGTGCTCGGAGAACGCGAGATCTCAGGTCGCACCGGGACGATCCTCGAAGGAGAGTCCGGCGCCAACGACCCCGTCGGCATCGCGCTGATGCTCGGCATGATCGAGCTCGCCACGCATGCCAACGCCTCGTTCTGGATCGTGGTCCGCGTCTTCGCCGAGCAGATGTCGATCGGGCTTGCGATCGGGATCGCGGGCGGCCTGATCGAGCGCTACGTGATGCGCCGGATCGCCCTCCCGTCGTCGGGCCTCTACACGCTGCGAACGCTTGCACTCGCGGGGCTCGTCTACGGCGTCGCCACCGTCGCGCACGGCTCCGGATTCCTCGCGGTCTTCGTCGCAGGCTTGCTGATCGGCGACCTGCGGGCGCCGTTCAGCAAGGAGATCCAGGTCTTCCAGGATGGGCTCGCGGCGCTGGCCGAGATCGTCGTGTTCGTCGCGCTCGGCCTGACGATCGATCTCTCCGGTCTCACGTCCGACCGCTGGATCGAGGGCCTGCTGTTCGCCGGCTTCGTCGCACTGGTCGCCCGTCCGCTCGCCGCGGGCCTGCTGCTCGCCCCGGCGCGTCTTCAGGGCGGCGAGCGCCTGTTCGTGATCTGGGGCGGTCTGAAGGGGGCCGTTCCGATTCTCCTGGCTGCGTTCGCGCTCGGACGCCACGTCACCGACGCGCAGCGCATCTACGAGACCGTCTTCATCGTCGTGCTCGCCTCGGTGATCGTGCAGGGCGGAACGATCGGCGTCGCCGCGCGGCGCCTCGGTGTCGAGAAACGGGCGCCTGAGGACTAGAGGCCTGAGCCTCTGACTACGCGACGCGGCGGACGGTTCGCGTGAGCCCGGTCACGCGAACGCTCTCGTACGCATCGACGACGCGCACTGCACCCGCGTCGTGCACGGCGGGCTCGCAGACCACGCACACCGTCTGGTCCCGGCGCTCGAAGCGCCACGTGCGGTAGCGCTCGCCCGCGAGCAGTGTGCGGCGGCAGACCTGGCACATCGCCATCTGCCCGCCCACCGTAGTCAGGGCGCCGGACGGTGCGACCCCGCTAGAGCCGCTCGACCACGCCGGCGATCGCCATCCCGAAGCCGACGCACATGGACGCGATGCCGAAGCGCGCATCGCGCCGCTCGAGCTCCGACAACAGCGTCGCGGTGATCCGAGCCCCGGTCGCGCCGAGCGGATGCCCGAGTGAGATGCCCCCGCCGTTGGGATTCACGTCGTCCATCCGCTCCTCGAGGTGCAGATCCCGCACGGTCTGCAGCACGACGGACGCGAACGCCTCGTTGACCTCGATCACCGCCATGTCGTCCATCGTGAGACCGGCCTTCGAGACGGCGTTCTCCATCGCCCGCGGGTTCCCGTGCAGCATCCGCGTGGGATCGACCCCGGCGATCCCGAAGGACACGAAGCGCGCCCGAGGCTCCAGTCCGAGCCGCTGGACGGCCGTCTCGCTCGCAATCAGCACCGCTGCCGACCCGTCGACGATCTGGGAGGAATTGCCGGCGGTCACGACCCCGTCCGGGCGAAACGCGGGCGGCAGCGCGGCGAGCGCCTCGGCCGACGTCTCACGCCGCGGCGCCTCGTCGACGGCGAACGACGGCTGCGCAGGCTCCGGCAGCTCGACCGGAATGATCTCGCGGTCGAACCCGCCGCTGTCCGAAGCGGCCAGAGCCCGCCGGTGTGACTCGAGCGAGTAGGCGTCGAGCTCCTCACGCGTCAGGTTCCATTCGTCGGCGAGCAGCTCGGCCGACGTTCCCTGCATCACGATGTCGTAGCGCTCGGTGACGCGCTCGGAGATCGAGCCGCCGTTCGAGCCCATCGGGACGCGCGACATCATCTCGACGCCCGCCGAGACGACGAGATCCAGCTGCCCTGCCATGACAGCCGTGGCGGCGTTGAAGTTCGTCTGCATCGAGGAACCGCACTGCCGGTCGACGGTCGTGGCGGAGACGGTGACCGGCCAGCCGGCCGCGAGCACCGCCATGCGGCCGACGTTCCATCCCTGCTCCCCGATCTGGGTGACGCAGCCCATCTGCACGTCCTCGATCTCGGCCGGATCGAGGTCGTGCCGGCCGAGCAGGCCGTTCAGGACCTGGGCGGCGAGATCGTCCCCCCGCAGCACCGACAGCGTTCCGTTCTTGCGGCCGATCGGCGCCCGGACGGCATCGACGATATAGCCGTTCATCGGAGTCACTCTAGACCGGGAGGCCGAGCCGGCGAACGTCGCTCAATCGGCGAGTGCCGGCTCGAGCGCCGTGACGCGGCGCGAGCGATATTCGAAGACGAGGTTGACCGCGACGAACGTGGCCGCGGCATACGCCCAGCCGGCGATGCAGTCGACCACGTAGTGCTCGCCCGTGTAGACGAGCGAGAACGCCATCGCCGGTGGGTAGAGCGCGAGCAGCGGCCGCCACCAGCGTGGAACGAGACCCCAGAGATACAGCGCGATCAACAACGAGTAACCGGAGTGCAGAGACGGCATCGCAGCGACGTTGTTCGCGTACGTCTGGCCCTTCTCGAACAGCGACCCGAAGTGGGCGATCGGCACGTGGTGCCAGACGATGGCGATCGTCCTGTTCGCCGAGCCGATCGCGCCGTGCCGGGCGGCGAGCCACGGCGGCACCGCGGGGAAGAGCACGTACGTTGCGAACCCCGCGAGCGAGAGGACGCACACCATCGTCGCGAACTTGAAGAACCGGTCGTGCGCCCATCTCCAAAGGATCGCGGCGACGACAAGCGTTGCGAAGAAGTGCGTCAGGTAGACGAACCACGTGGCGTAGTCCCACCAGCGCAGGTCGCCGGCACCGTGCCACAGATGAGCCTGCAGCCACACCGTCGGGATCGGCCGCCCGAAGATCGCCGCCTCCACCTTGATCTGCGGAACCTCACGCGCGTGGAAGAGCAGGCCGTCCGCGTAGCCCCGCAGGCGGTCGTAGATGAACAACACGCCGATGAACGGTGACCACTCGATGACGAGCCGCGACGTTCGGCGCCGGACGTCGGTCACCGAGAACGCGATGATCCCGAGGGCGAACCAGAAGAAGACGAGGTCGTGCGACGTCGGCACCCCCACGCTGACGATCATCGCGATCGACGCCAGCACCCACAGCGTCGGGGCACCGATCCGTGCTGCTCTCCGAAAGCTCACGGGAGAAGATTAGAGTTGACGCCGATGACGGCCGTCAACACCGACCACTCGCTCCTGATCGACGGCGGCCCCGTGGAGACGGGCCAGTGGACGGAGGTGCGCTCGCCCTTCTCGGGCGCCACCGTCGCCCGAATCGCACGAGGAGGCGCCGATGAGGCCCGGCGGGCACTCGATGCGGCGGAGCGAGCGATGAGCGAGCCCTTGCCCGCCCACGAGCGGGCGCGGATCCTCGATGCCACGGCCCGGCTGCTGGACGAGCGGCGGGAGGAGGCGGCGCGGATCGTCTCCGCCGAGGCAGGGAAGCCGCTGAAGGCCGCGCGGGTCGAGGCGCAGCGCGCAGTGTCGACCTACACCTTCGCCGCCGTCGAGGCGCGAAAGCTCGCCGGAGAGATGGTGCCGATGGAAGCATCGGCAGCCGGCGCGGGGAAGCTCGCCTTCACCCTGCGGCTGCCGATCGGGATCGTCGGTGCGATCTCGCCGTTCAACTTCCCCCTGAACCTCGTCGCGCACAAGATCGCGCCCGCGCTCGCCGCCGGGTGCGCGGTCGTGCTGAAGCCTGCGTCCGCCACCCCCCTGTCGGCGCTCTTCCTCGCGAACCTCGAGGAGGAGGCTGGCCTGCCGCCCGGCTGGATCAACGTCGTGTCGGGATCGGCGGGGCCGATCGGCGACGTCCTCGTCGACGACGACCGGGTCAAGCTCATCACGTTCACCGGCTCCGGGGCCGTCGGCTGGGGAATCGCCGAACGCGCGCATCGCAAGCGCGTGAAGCTCGAGCTCGGCAATGCGACGCCAGCGATCGTCTGCAACGACGCGCCGCCCGGCACCGCAGCCAAGCTCGCGGCGAACGCGTTCTCCTTCGCCGGGCAGAGCTGCATCTCCGTGCAGCGGATCTTCGTGCTCCTGGACGCCTGGGACGATTTCGTCGCCGAGTTCGTCCCGGCGGTGGAAGCTCTCCAGGTCGGCGATCCGGCCGATCCGAACACGGACGTCGGCCCTGTGATCGAGGAGAGCGAGCGCGATCGCATCCTCGAGTGGATCCGCGCCTCGAAGGGCGAGGTGCTGACGGGCGGCGACGTGACCTCCGACGGCCTGATCCGCCCGACGGTGATCGCGGGGCCGGCACCGACCGACCATGTCCAGTGCGAGGAGGTCTTCGGACCGGTCGTGACGCTGACGAGTGTCGCGAGCCTCGACGAGGCGATCGCCGGAGCGAACGCCACGCGGTACGGGCTCCAGGCGGCGATCTTCAGCCGCGATCTCCCGACGTGCCTCCGGGCCGCGCGGGAGCTCGAGTTCGGCGGCGTGACGGTCAACGAAGCCCCCACGTTCCGCGCCGACCAGATGCCCTACGGCGGGGTCAAGGCCTCCGGCAACACGAAGGAAGGCCCGGCGTGGGCCGTCCACGAGATGACCGAAGAGCGGCTCGTCGTCCTGCAGCTGTAGCCGGGTTCCACGCCGAACCGCTCGTTACACTCGCCTGGCAATGGCCGCACCCTTTCGCCGGCGGGCACACGACGCTGAAGGAATCGCTCCGCGCCGGCCCCAGGCCGGTGTGCTGCGCCGCGAACGCCGCGCGCTCCTGAAGGCCCGCGAGGATGCGCTGCGCGACCTCGGCGGCCTGCTGGTCGAGATGTACCGGCGCGGCGGGTTCCGCGAGGATCTGCTCGCGGAGCAGGCTGCGGGGGTGATCGGGATCGATGCACGCCTGGCGGAGATCGAGGAGCTCCTGCACGTCCACCGGCACGTTCCCCGTTGCGAGTGCGGCGCGCCCGTGCTGCGCGGATCGCGGTTCTGCCCGAGCTGCGGGCGCGCGCTCGGGAGCGAGGCTTCGTCGGAGGAGACGGTGATCGAACCGGCTCCCGACGCCTGATGGGCACCAGGACGGCCGAGCGCGAGACGGCAATCGCGGCGGCCGACGAGACCTGCCCGCGGTGCGGCGCGAGGCGGGCGCAGGACCAGCGCTACTGCCTCGACTGCGGCCTCCAACTGCCCGCGGTGACCGGCCGGCTGGCGGCCCTCCGCCGGCGCTGGATCCGCCGCTTCGGCTGGTACCCGGGCGACTGGGTCTGGGCTTCGCTGCTGACGCTCGTCGTGGCCGTGGGCGGTGGCGCGGCGGCGATCGCGCTCACAGCCTCCGACGCGAGTGCGACCGGGCCGACCCTCGCCGGCGCCACGGCCGTGGCGCTCGCCCAGCCCGCGCCTGTTCCGGCCGAGCCGGCAACGGTCGGGACCTCCACCCTGCCGCGAGCGCCCGAGCCCGCGGGTGCGGGCGCCGGGCGGCGGAACGGGCGTTTCGCCTGGCCCTCGAACGAGAACGGGTGGACGATCGTGCTGGTCTCCTACCCGAAGACGACCGGAGCCGCCTCCGCCCACGCCAAGGCCGCTCAGGCTGCGAAGTCGGGCCTCTCGCAGGCAGGGGTGCTGGACTCGTCGAACTACGCGAGCCTCCAACCGGGGTATCTGGTCGTGTTCACGGGGGTCTACGCGTCGAAGGCCGATGCCGACGCGGCGGTCTCGACCGCCCGCCAGGCCGGCTTCGCGGGCGCCTACTCCCGCCAAATCGCCCGCTGAAGCAGGAGTTTTCAGGAGGTGTAAGCCTCCGCCGGACGGGTAACGAACCTCCGAAAATGGTGCCGGCCGTTTACTCAGATGAAAACATTTGTAACAGCCCCGCCGAGCATGTAGAGTCGTTCGCGGGTCGCGTCGGCAAGGGAGGATTTACTGCTTCTTAAAGGGCTGGCGACTACAGTCGAGGAGAGATAGACGGCGATATGGATGAACGGATCCTGCATATTCAGCACTGCATGTATCAGTACTCGCGAGCGATCTATCGCTCCATCAAGGACCTGATCGACCCCTACGTCGACGAGGAGACACAGCTCGAGTACCGCAGGGAAGTGCTCCAGGCCTGCGAAGGGACGATGCAGCGCCTCGCGCAGGATCCGCACTACTTCGCCAAGCCGGACCGGGCTCTCTTCCAGGACATCCGGCGGTACTTCCCGATCAACGTCCAGGCGCAGGTCGCCTGGGCCGTGAACCACGGCGTCGATGCCGCAGTCGACTTCGTCGAGGACCAGATCGAGGCCGGCGCGTTCGACGGCGGGGTCGCCCGCTGCCGAGCGACGACCCGCAAGGGCAAGGCCTGCCAGCGGACCCCGCTGCCGGATCGGGACTATTGCCCGAGCCACCAGCATCTCGAGCGCAGCAAAGCCGCCGCATAGTTGTCGGATAAGCTCGCCCTCGCCGGCGTAGGCTCGACGGAGCCGGCCGGAGAGATCAGATGAGCCATGACACCGACAAGCTGATTCGTCAGCTCTCGCTGGTTGCGTTCCTGATGGCGGAGCGCCGCCCCCTGACCGCGCGCGACATCAAGTCGAACGTGGAGGGCTATCAGGAGATGAGCGACGAGGCGTTCGCGCGCCGCTTCTACTCCGACCGCGCAGAGCTCGTGTCGCTCGGCGTCCCGCTCGACTCGCAGCGCGACGAGTTCACCGGCGAGGAGCTCTACACCCTGCGCTCGGAGCGCTACTTCCTGCCGGAGCTCGAGCTCGACGACGAGGAGCTCGCGGCGCTGCAGACCTGTTTCTTCCTGCTCGAAGGACGCTTCGCGTACGCCGAGCCGCTTCGCCTCGCGCTCCAGAACCTGGCACTCGGCCGCTCGGCCGGCTCGCTCGCCGCCGCCCCGACCGGCACCGCCTCCCGCGTCGAGGTGCGCGATCCGGACTACTCGCCCGAGCTGCAGGGCCGGCTCGGCAAGCTCGAGGGCGCGATCTCGAAACAGCGGACCGTCAGGTTCCGGTACTGGTCGATCTACCGCGACGAGGAGGAGGAACGGACGCTCAACCCGTTCGCGCTCCTACCGGAGAACGGCTCGTGGTACGTGATCGGGCACGACCTCGAGCGGGACGACATTCGCACGTTCCGCGTCTCGCGCATTCGCTCCGACATCCGCTTCGCGACCCGCCGCGAGCGCGACTTCCGCCTGCCGCCCGAGTTCGATGTCGAGAACTACCGCGGCCGGGCGGAATGGCAGTTCGGCGACATCGTCGGCGAGGCGAGGATCGAGGTGGCGCCCGATACCGCCTGGTGGGTCGAGCGCGCCTACGGCGGCGAGCGGAATCTGGTCGAAGGCGACGTCTTCGTCACCAAGTACGCCTCGTCGAACCTGCTGGCGCGCTGGATCCTGCGGCAGGACGGCCGCGCAGTCCCGCTCGAGCCTTCGGAGCTTCGCCGCCTCGTCGTCGAAGGCGCCCGTGCGGCGCGCGCCGCCCACGAGGGCGCGCCCCCAACGCCTGCCGCCGAGATCGTCCCCGGCGCGTCCGATGTCGTCGAGCGCTTCGCCGGCCCTGTGGCACCCGAGCGCTTCGGCGTGCTGCAGTCGCTGCTCGCCTACCTCCTCGCCGCCTGCGGCGAGGAGCGTGAGGGGATCATCCCCGCACACGAGCTCGTCAATCGCTTTTCGATTCCGGCAGAGCAGCTGGAGGAGCATCTGTCGCTCCTCAACCTCGTCAACTTCGGCGGCGGCTGTTACGCGGTCTACGCCGAGTTGCACGGCGACGAGGTGCACGTCGACAAGGAGCTCTTCGGAGACACCTTCCGGCGCGCGCCCCGGCTGACGCCGCTCGAGGCCCGCGCGATTCGGCTCGCGCTCGAGTTCGTCGGCCCGATGGTCGCCGCCGGCACGCATTCGCCGCTCGACCGGGTGCGCGCCAAGCTCGAGGAGACGTTCGGCGCCTTCGAGCTGACCCAGACCCCTGCGCCGCACGTCGGCGAGGAGGAGGGGCTGGTCGACACGCTCACCCATGCGATCGACGACCACAAGCTCGTCGAGATCGAGTACCTCAAACCGGAGGAGCAGGAGGTGGTGACGCGCAGCGTCGAGCCGTACTCGATCGAGCGCCGGCTGCCCCACTGGTACGTGCACACGTGGGACATCGACCGCGACCAGCCGCGGTCCTACCGTCTCGATCGCATGCGCAACGCGAGAGTCCTTCGCAAGAGCTTCAAACCGCGCGAGGGCTTCGACCCGTCCGAGCTCCACTCGGCGACCACTGCGCGCATCTGGTACTCGCCCGCGGTCGCGCGGTGGGAGGTCGAGAAAGGCGCGCGGCCGCTGGTCGACGGCGCCGCACTCGCCGACAAGTCGGTCGGCAGCGCCGAATGGCTCGTCGGAGAGGTGGTCTCCTATCGCGGCGAGGCGATCGTGCTGGAACCGGCCGAGCTGCGCGCCCAGGTGGCGCTCCGCGCACGCACGCTCGCCGCCGAGCTGCGCCCCCGGCGCCCGGCGTCCGCCTAGGCCGACGACGCGTCGAGCTTCGCGCGTTCACGTATCCGCTCGATCGCCCAGCAGGCGTGCTCGTCGTCCGCGTACCGCTCGAGCACCTCGATGTGCTCGGGCCCACCGGTGTTGCCGAGCGCGACGAGCGCATTGCGGCGCAGGAAGCTCGGGTCGTTCCGCGGCACGTACAGACGGTCGTAGTCCTGGACCAGCGTCTCGGACTCGAGCCACTCGACGAGATCGACGTGCCCCGAGCCGTCCGGCGCACGATCAGCCCTCCGTTTCTCCACGCCGCGGTTCCAGGGGCAGACGTCCTGGCAGATGTCGCAGCCGTACACCTGCGCACCGAGCCGGGCCCGGTAGTCCTCGGGAATCGCTCTGGGCGACTGCGTCCAGTACGAGAGGCACCTGGTGGCGTCGAGCGTGCCCGGCTCGTCGAGCGCACCGGTCGGGCACGCGTCGATGCAGATCCTGCAGTCGCCACAGTCGGTGTCGAGCGCCGGCGTCGATTCGAGCTCGCTGTCGCTGATGAGCGTGCCGAGCACGACCCACGACCCGTGGCTCCGCGTGATCAACATCGTGTTCTTGCCGTAGAACCCGACTCCGCTCCGCGCGGCGGCCTCGCGGTCGACGTGCTGGTTCGCATCGACGAGCACCCGGTAGGTACCTCCGATCGCCCGGCCGAGCTCAGCGAGCTGCTCGCGAAGCTCGGCGTATGCGTCCGACCAGGTGTAGCGCGCGAGGCGGCCTGCGCCGTCGGCGAGCGGCGCCTCCGGCTCCCAGTAGCAGAGCGCGGCCGACACGACGCTGCGCGCGCCGGGCAGGAGCGACTCGGGGTGGCACGAGCGCTCGGGCTGCGCCATCGTGAACTTCATCTCCGCGAACAGGCCGCGTGACCGGCGTTCCACGATGTGGCGCTCGGTGTCGACGTAGGCCTCGGCCCGCGTCACGCCGACGGCCGCGAGCCCGAGCTCTGCAGCCAACCGGCGGATCTCGTCGGCCGTCATGCGAGGATTGTGCCCTCATGAAGGCGATCCGCATCCACGAGGACGGCGGCCCGGACGTTCTCCGCTACGAGGACGTGCCGGATCCGGTGCCCCGCGACGGCGAGGTGCTGATCGAGCTGCGGGCCGCGTCGCTCAACCATCTCGACGTGTGGATTCGCAAGGGGCTGCCGTCGGTGCCGAAGCCGCGCATTCTCGGCGCCGACGGGGCCGGCGTGATCGCGGGCACCGAGACGCGCGTCGTGATCAACCCGGGAATCATGAGCGACGGGAGGATGCACATCGTCGGCGAGACCATGGACGGCACGCACGCGGAGCTGATCGCGGTCCCGCGCGACTACGTGCATCCCATCCCAGCCTCACTCTCGTTCGAGGAGGCGGCGGCGTTCCCACTCGTCTTCGTGACCGCCTATCGGATGCTCGTGACCCGAGCGCGCCTGCAGCCAGGCGAATGGGTCCTGATCTGGGGCATCGGCGGCGGGGTGGCAACGGCCGCACTGACGATCGCGAAGTCACTCGGTGCGCACGTCGCCGTCACGTCGTCGAGCGACGAGAAGCTCGCACGCGCACGCGAGCTCGGCGCCGACCTCGGTGTGAACCACGCGACCGGCGACGTCGTGGCCGCCGTCAAGGAGGCGAGCGGCGGCGGCGCGCACGTGATCGTCGACGACGTCGGCGAGGCGACCTGGAAGCGCACGCTCGAGTCGGCGCGGGCCGAGGCGAGGATCGTCGTCTGCGGCGCGACGACCGGCCCCAATCCCCCGGCGGCGCTGCACCGCCTCTGGTGGAAGCAGCTGTCGATCCTCGGCTCGTCGATGGGGACGCCGGAGGACTTCCAGGGCGTCTACGACATGGTCGCGGCCGGACGGGCGCGCCCTGTCGTCGACCGCGTGTTTCCCCTGGCCGAGGCACGGACGGCGCACGAGCGCCTGGAGGCCGGCGACCAGTTCGGCAAGATCGTGCTCTCGATTCCGTCCTGAACCGACGAGTGCCCCGGCGGACGGCCGGGGCACTCGAGGCAGCGTCGTCGTCTTGTGAGGCTTACGGGCCGGTCGCAGCTGCGAGCGTGACCGTCGACGTGTACGTCCCGGCGAACGCGTTGCCGGGGATCGCAACCTGAATCGTCGGGGTGACGTCGACCTTGCCGAGGCCGGTGTTGACGGCCGCGTTGAAGAACTTCGCCGCGGTGCCGGTGATCGTCAGCGGCAGCGTGATGCCGGAGTTCGTCGCCGCGGTGCAGCTCGAGCCGGAGTGGCAGGCCTGAACGGCGGCCGTGACCGTGCCCGGGGCGAGGGTGTGTCCCGCACCGTCCGAGAAGTTCGTCGCCGAGATCTGCAGGTTCCAGCCCGCGCCGGTCCCGCGTGCATCGACCACGCCGAGCACGGGAGCGTACGAGACCGTCTGGTCGGTGCCGTCGAGCGTGGCCGAGACGGACGGGTTGGACGGAAGGTTGAGCGAGACGCCCGCCGTACCGGAAACCGTGGCGGTCGCCGTGAGCGTGCCGGCGAACGCCGCGGTGGCCGTCACGAGCGCCAACGCCGCGATTCCGCCGATGATCAAGATCCGCTGCCTCATATCGTGTTCTCTCCTGAATCCGAAGGGTGTTCTTACGCCAGACGCACCTTCGCCGCGGTGCGTCGGAACAACAGGGGCCTCACGGTATGAAGAAGGAAGGGACGAACCGTCCCTTGCGCGCGCGGCGCGACTCGCCGAGGTTGCAGCGCCAGCCGGCGTGCCCCTCGATTTCGGCTCGCGGACGGAGGACGGCGCAACCCGCACGCGGCGCTCGCGTCTCGGCACCGTAAACCGCAACACACGGTTGCAGGTCGGCACAGTTGTGTCAATCCCCACAAGCTCCCCACCACCTACCCTGCTCCCGTGCCCTGGGATCCGGACTCGCGGCCCATGACGCGCCGGGATCTCGTCGTCCGCGCCGCTGCGCTGTCGGCAGCCCTGGCCGTGCCCGCCCTCCGCTTCGAGCCCGAGGCTCGTGCGGGAGCCCGGGTCGACCCGCGGGCCCGGGCCCTCGCGAGGACGCTGCGCGGACCGGTGATCACACCCGGGTCGACGGCGTACGAGAGCACGCGCCTCGTCTTCGACAGTGCCTACGACGGTGTCCACCCCCTCGCGATCGCTCAGCCGCTCGACGCCGCGGATGTGAGCGCGGTTGTTCGCTGGGCGCGCACCTCGGGCGTGCACATCGTCGCCCGCTCCGGCGGGCACAGCTACGGCGGCTACTCGACGACGTCGGGAGTCGTCGTGGATCTCTCGAAGCTCGCCGCCGTGCACGTCGGCGCAGGAAGGGCGACGGCAGGCCCGGGCGCGCGACTCGGAAACATCTACAACACACTCGCCCAGCACGGGCTCGCGATCCCGGCCGGCACCTGTCCGAGCGTCGGGATCGGCGGCCATGCACTCGGCGGAGGCTTCGGCCTCGCCTCGCGCGCCTGGGGCCTCGCCTCCGACAACCTCCGCTCGCTGCAGATCGTCACCGCCGACGGCGAGATCCGGACAGCGGATGCAACGCACCACAGCGATCTCTACTGGGCCTGCCGCGGGGGCGGCGGCGGCAACTTCGGGATCGTCACGCGGCTCGTCTTCCGGCCGCACGCCGTCTCTCAGGGCTCGTACTTCATCGGGACGTGGCCGTGGGCGCAGGTGGAGGAGGTGCTCGCGAGCTTCCTCCACTGGGCGCCTGCCGCTCCAGACGCACTCGGCAGCCTCTGCCGCCTGGCCACCGGTCCCGGCGGACCGACGCTGCAGGTGTTCGGCCAGTTCCTCGGCAGCGAGGCCAGGCTGAAGACGGCTCTCTCGACGCTGGGGCCGCCGGCACAGCAGCTCGTGACGGGAAGCTCGTCGTGGCTCGATCTGGTGCGCCGCTGGGCCGGCTGCCTGGGTCACACGCTCCCGTCGTGTGCAGCGCCGGGGCACCAGGTGTTCGTCGGCGCCTCCGACTACATCGCCCACATTCCGGCCGCGTCGCGCCTCGCGTCCTTCAGGCACGTGATCGAAGCGCGGGGAACGGCGCAGGGCGCGCTGCTTGTCGATGCCTACGGCGGCGCGCTCAACCGCGTGCCGGCCGGGGCGACCGCCTTCGCGCACCGCAACCAGCTCGCTTCGATTCAGTACGTCGCGAGCGGCGACGCTGCATCCGCTCGTTCCTGGGTGAACGCCTCGCGCGCGACGCTCGCCCCCTCGACCTCCGGCGCCGCGTACGTGAACTACATCGACCCCGACCTCGCGAACTGGCAGCACGCCTACTACGGCCCGAACCTTGCCCGCCTACGGCAGGTGAAGCGCGCCTATGACCCGCACAACCTGTTCCACTTCGCCCAGAGCATCCGGCCGGAGTGACGGAACGCGTCAGGGAATCCGCACGTCCCTCCGCTCGGCCGCGAGCTGCAGCTCGGCCTCCGGGAGCTCGGATCTGTCCACGGGCGTCACCAGCGTCCAGTGCCTGCCGACCGGGCACCGCTGCAGCCGCCACCAGCCGAGGCGAACCGACTTGAACGACGCGCCGGGTATCCAGATCGTCGTGAACAGGTGCCCTCGCCGGCACCTCACCACGACGTTCCCACCGAGCCGGTAGCCGCGAGCCCGCAGGGCGGCGACCTCGACGAGGACCGCCGCCGCGAGCAGCGCCCGCCGGTTCCGCCTCCGCTTCATGCCCGGAGGGTACGCCCTTGGCCCCTACCAGCCGTAGGTTGCGGGCTCCGGATCGACGATCGCACGCGCCGGAACGCGCTTCTGCGGCCGAATCTGCTGGGCGGCGCCGGCCGACGGCTTCCGGATCGACGGCTTCCGGGCCGCCACGGGCGCGGGCTCGCCGCGCCGGCTCTGAAGCTCGCGGACGGCATCGCGGCCGGCCGAGATCGCGCCCAGCTCGCGGCCCTCGGACAGCCGCACCGCCGCGTAGCCGATCACTGCGGCGACCATGCAGACCAGGGCCGAGCCGAGCCCTGCCGTCGCCCAAACTGCCGCGAACGCGAATCCGACCGCGCCGCCGATGGTGCGCTGTGCACTTCCAGGCATTCTTGACCGCCTCCTACGTCGCCGTGCCGATTTTCCGGAAAGGGAAACTCGGATTCTGCGTTCGAGCCCAGGCTCCTGCGCGGCCGGCGCGGGAGCCGAGAGCCGAGCTCACGGCATGACTCCATAGACGCGCAGGTACAGCGCCTCCCAGTTCGATGCGATCCCTGCCTGAGCCGCGCGGAGGGTGATGGTCCCGGCGCACACGAGGTCATGCAGCCTGTTCTCCAGCCTGTCCTTGACGTGGTAGCTCGCCGGGCCGGACCCCGGCTCCGGGTAGAGGTTGGCGATGTCGTTGGAGCCGCCCAGCTCGAGCGACACGATGTGGTCGATCTCGATCGTCCGGCCGTAGCCTTTCGGCGCCATCCCGTACTCGATCTCGACCTGATGCTTCTCCGAGTCGGGGACGTTGCGGATGGACGCAGTCCGAAATGTCGACGAGCAGAGCACCGCCCTCGTGAGCCCGCTGTAGTAGGCCCCGGGCGAGCACTGGCGGTCCGGGAGCAAGCCGCGCGAGCAACTGCTCGTCTGTGTTCGCTTCGCCAGCTTGACCGTCCGGCCGAGCACCGTCGCCGGCTGCGAGGTGCTCGACGGCTCGGTCGGCCCGACCGCCGAGCGAGCCTCGAGGTGACCGGCGACGCAGGCGAAGCCGTATCGCTCGTAGTCGGCCTCGTGGCCCGGCGAGCAGAACTCGCCCGCGCGTAGGCACTTGTGCGCACCCCCGACGACCGCGTCGACGTACCCGCCGCCGCAGAGCGCATGGACCGGGCCGAGCGCTACCGGCAGTCCCGACGGTCGCTGCCGCCGACGCGCCATAGACGCCCATGCCGAGGACCATGCCTGTGAAGCCGATCGCCGCCGCCCGCCTGAACATCGTCCCTCTCGCTCGACCTCATCCCGTTCTACTCCGAGAACGCCTGGCGGTCAACGACGATCGGCTATCTCTCGGCCATGGGCCGCGTCTGATCGACCTGCACGCGTTTCTTGACGATGACCAGTCCTTCGCCCCGGTCGACCACGGTCTCGACGGCGTCGATCTCGTGGCCTGCCTTGACGACGTAGTGGTCCGGGCGGCTGTGGATCTTCTCGAGTGTCTCCGGGGTCACGTCGATCCGCTCCTCGCAGAGCGGGTTGGCGCACTCGCAGATGAACTCCGACCAGCCGGCCTGCCGGTTCGCCGCGACGAGCGAGTCGTTCAGCTCGGCGAAGAGCTTCTCCGTCAGCGCGGCCCGCGCGGCGAAGTTCTCCGGATAGGCGTGGTCCAGCTTGACGAGCGCGTCGGTGATCGCCGCCGGTGTCTCGCGGGTCTCGACGAGCCGTTCGGCAAGCTCACGGATCTTGATCTGATGTGAGCGAGCGGCCTGCCGAAGCAGTTCGAAGCCGTCCTCCATGGTCACTCCGAACCGCTCGAAGATGATCCCCTTCGCCTGTTCGATCACGACCCGCGCCGCCAGGGCGTGCTGCAGCTGCGCGATCTGCTCGTCCCTCGGGTCGTTCGCGTCGACACTCGTGTCTGCCACCGGACCTCCTCTCGCTTCGCGGTGACCCGGAGCCACGGGCTGCCTCGCCGGGAGGAGCAGTCGGTCGGCGCGACCCCGGAACTGTAACAACGGCGTCCCGTCGCACCCGCGGCTCACCTGGTAGATTCCCGTCATTCGCAACTGAGGCCCTGTCCCTGCCTCGTCGGTTCCCATCAAATGACGAAGGACGGTGCTTTTGCTGCGCAGAGCCGCTCACCCCTCGAAGCCGCGAGACCCGCTCGGAGTCCTCGTCGTCGACGACGATGCTCTCTTTCGGCTGGCTGTTCGGGCGCTCCTCGAAACCGATCGCCGCCTGAACGTCATCGGCGAGGCCGCCGACGGCAGGCAGGCCGTCGATGCGGCGCTCGAGCTCTCCCCGGACGTCGTCCTGATGGACCTCGACATGCCCGGAATGGACGGGCTCGAGGCGATCACGCAGCTCGCGCGGCACGCGGCCGGCCCACCGGTGATCGTCCTGACGGGCTCGAACGATCCCGAGGCGATCGAACGCGCCCACGCGGCAGGCGCTGCGCGCTATCTGCTCAAGTCCCACATCGCCGACGTCTGCGGGCTCGTCGTGGCGGTCGGCCGCCGCGAGCCCGAGTGGGACGAAAGGGCTAGCCGAAGCCGAGGATGAACTTGGCATCGTCGGACATCTTGTCCGGCGACCAAGGCGGATCGAAGGTCAGCTCGCTCGAGACCGCCTCGACACCCGGGATCTCGCCGACGACGCGCTCGATGTCCTCCTGGATCATCGCCCCGGCCGGGCAGCCCATCGACGTGAGCGTGTACTGCACCCGCACGTTCGGGCCTTCGATCTCCGCGTCGTAGAACAGCCCGAGCTCGACGATGTCCATGCCGAGCTCAGGATCCTCGACCCCGCGGAGAGCCTCGACGACCTCTTCCTTCGACGGCATGCCGCCAGGCTAGCTGAGGCGCACTTCTTCGCGGCGGTCGCGCGCGAAGAAGTGGATGCCGTCGACGAAGCGCACCCAGTTGCAGCGCGTGCACATCACGAGCGAGTGGGTCCGGGCGGAGTCGGCGAGGAACCGGACACCGCGAAGCAGGTCGCCGTTCGAGACTCCCGTCGCCGCGACGATCACCTCCTGGGGCGCGAGATCGTCGATCGTGAAGATCCGGTCGATGTCGTCGATCCCGTGCTCTGCTGCCTCGGCGATCTCGGCGCGCCGGGTCGGCCAGAGCTGCGCCTGGAGCTCGCCGCCCAGGCAGCGGAGCGCCGCCGCCGAGAGCACCGCCTGCCGCGTGCCGCCGATCCCGATCGCCAGGTGGTCGTTCGTGCCGCGAACGGCCGCGCTGATCGACGCCGTCACGTCGCCGTCCTGGATCAGCTTGATTCGCGCCCCCGATGCCCGGATCTCCTCGATCAGGTCGTGGTGGCGCGGACGATCGAGCACGATCGCGGTGACGTCGTTGACCATGCGGTCGAACGCCTCGGCGATCGCGCGGATGTTGTCGCCCACGGGGCTGGACAGAGAGATCCGCCCGCGGGCGCGCGGGCCGACCGCCATCTTCCGCATGTACATGTCCGGCAGCGACGGCAGCGATCCACGCGGCGCCGCGGCGATCATCGAGATCGCGTTCGTGCCGCCCCGGGCGACCACCGAGCGCCCTTCGAGCGGATCGAGTGCCAGGTCGTACTCCTCGCCGCCCAGGCCGATGTTCGTTCCGGCAGCGAGCTGCTCGGCCTCCTCGTGCCCTCCGATCACGACGCGGCCGCTGATCGGCATGCGCTCCAGCGCGAGCCGTGCACCCGAGAAGGCAGCGTCCTCCGCCGCCTGCATGTCCGCGCGCCCGAGCCAGCGTGCGCCCGCGAGCGCGGCGCGCTCGGTCACTCGAGCGAACGTCTCGCACTGGCACGGCGCTCGTGTGTCGTCCGCTGCCTGCGTCACGCGGTCTGCCGCGTCCGTTCGGCCGCCAGCATGACGTGCTCGATCACCTGGTCGATCGTCCGCTCCACGTTCGCGTTCTCGATCACCTGCACACCCTCTCGCCGCGCGCGGCTGACGACATAGGTCTGGACCCTGCGAATCGCATCGAGCTGCCCAAGGTACTTGTCCATGGCCCTGACGCCGCCGGTCGAGGAGTCGCGCACGTGGAAATGCAGCCGATGCACGTCCTCGTCGGCGATCTCGAGCACGACGTGGACGATCAGGGCGCCTTCGAGCTCGGCCGGCAGCAGCCCGGGAACGAGGTGGACGCCCTCGAGCACCATCGACCAGCCCTCGGTGAGCGCCCGGCGCAGGGCGGCCTCGACGCCGACGCACACGTGGGTGCACTGATCGAGGAAGCCGACGATCGTCGGGTCGCCGGTGACTTCGTCGTCGAGCGCCTCGCCCGCCTCGAAGCTCGAGAAGTGGATCGTCGGCATGAACGCCGGTGAGAAGAACGCGCGCATCGTCTGGCGGATGAAGTCCGTCGACGCAACGCGTGTGATGCCGAGTCGGTGGGCGACCTCGGCGGCGACGGTCGACTTGCCCGTGCCGGTCGAACCGCCGATCAGCAGCACGATGGGGACGTCGAGCGACTGCAGGTCGGCGAGCCTCCGCAGCCGGCCGACCGCCCGCTCGGCCTCCTGCTCGCCGAGCACCTCGCGCGCCAGCTCCTCCAGGCGCTCGACCTCGATCGCGGAGATGCCGCGCTCGGCGAGATCGAGCTCGATCCTCCGCGCGAGCTGATAGGCGTGGTCGGCCGGGACGCCCGCCGCGATCAGCGCGCGCGCCATCAGCCCTTTCGAGTACGGGAGCCCGTCGTCGCCGAGCGGCAGCGGTTCGCCGTGCCGGCGCTGCATCACGCCTCCACCGGCACGAGCCCGAGGAGCTGCTCGTCGAGGCCCGGTGCGACCACGTCGTTGGTCGCGAGCACGACGCGCACGCCGTGAGCCAGCGCGTGCTCGACGACCACGTCGATCGCGGCGGCCTTCAACTCGACCAGATACGTGTCGGCCTGGACGAGGTCGCGGCGCAGCGCTTCGCGATTCGCGAGGTTCGCGGAGACGTGGACGATGTCCGCGTCGAGCTGCGACACGTCGCGCGACCCCGCCGTGAAGACCGCGACCCGGCCCTCGAGAGGCGCCGACGCACCGAGCCGCAGCTCGAAGTCCTCGATCACCACGTCGGAGATGAGACGCCGATACGTGTTCAGGTAGTCGTCGCCGGACTGTCCGCGGCCGACCACGAGAACCCGGCGATCGACGTCCACGGGGGGGATCGCCGCACCACTTCCGTCGAAGATCACCACGTCCGGATCGCGCCGGGCGGCGAGCCTCGCGCCCGCGGCGACGTTCGAGACGAAGACCGCACCGGCGAGGCCCCCGCCCGCCCGCCGACAGCCGATCGTCGGCACACCGGCGAGCGCGGCGATCTCGAGGTGGTCGGACGCAGCGTGCCGGCCCGCCCGCGACCGCTGGAGGAGCTCTTCGAGCGACGGCGGCAGCTCCACGACCTCCGGCTCGGGCGGGCCGCCACGGCCCATCGCCACGACGACGACGCTCCGGTCCCGGGCGAGGAGCCGCGCGAGATGGGTGGTCACCGCGGTCTTCCCCACGCGCTTTCCGGTGCCGATGACCGCGATCGAGGGCAGCTCGAACGGCTGGAGGGGCGGTGGGTCGAATCGGAAGTCGGCACCGATGTAGGGCAGGCCCTGGGCGAGCGCCTTCGAGGCCCAGCGCATCCGTTCGGCCGGCCCCAGCACGGGCTCGTCGGAGAGGTCGATCACGACCTCCGCTCCCGCGAAGTCGTCGACGAGCGGCACGCCGTAGTCCGCGTCGCCGCGCAGCTTCTCGGTGCCGCCCACCAGGATCGCGCCGACCCAGTCGTACGGGAGCGCCCGCAGCGCGTCGCGCACCACGGGCGCGTAGTGCTCCCCGTCGATCAGCGCGACCGCTTTCACCGGCGCGCCGTGACCTCGCGCTCGATCCGCCCGGTGTACTTCTCGTACTCGCCCGTGACGAGGTCGAACTGGATGATCCGCTCCTGCCCGTGGAACGGATACCGCCGCCAGATCGCCGCGTGGTTGCCCGAGACCTCGACGACGTTGTAGCAGGGCCGCGTGTTACCGCGAAGCCGCAGGGTCGAGACGGTCCCGGTGTTGACCACGAAGAGGCTCTCGAGCTTCCAGGCGTACGGCACGTGCTTGTGACCGGAGAGCACGAGCTGGACGCCGGCGCGCTGCAGGCATTCGATCGCGTCCCCCGCGTCGTACACGACGTTGCGCTCCCGGCCCGTGCCCGGGATCGGGAGCAGGTGGTGGTGCAGCACGAAGACGCGGAGCTCGGAGGGCTCGGCCGCGAACTCCTCCTCGATCCAGCCATACCGTCCCCGGCCGATCTGCCCGTGATCGAGGTCCGGCTCGGTCGAATCGATGGCGACCACCGTTGTCCCGCCCTTGCGGAGCACGGAGCTGCGCTCGCCGATCAGCTCCTCGAAGTGCACGTAGCCGACGTTGCGGGAGTCGTGATTCCCGGGCACGACCACGAGCGACTCGCACTGAATGCGGTCGAGGTAGCGCTTCGCCTCGGCGTACTCCTCCTTGAAGCCGAAGGTGGTCAGATCGCCCGAGCACACCACGATGTCGGGCTTCACGTCGTTGATCTCGGCGATCGCCCTGTCCATCAGATCCGGCACGAAGTGCGGATCTCCGCAGTGGAGATCCGACAGATGGGCGATCGTCACATCCATGCGAATGAGTCTAGGGCATCCGGGGCCACTGCTACTCTGGCCCCAGTGGTGCCGGAAACACCCGTTTTCCAGGCATATTGCGGCTCCGAGCCGCCGCGTTTTGCCAACCCCGCAGAGCTCGAGTACGCCAAGGTCCTCGACTGGTACGGCATTCCGTGGCAATACGAGCCCACGACCTTCGTGCTGGAGCGGGACGAGGAAGGGCGCGTGACCGAAGCGTTCTCGCCCGACTTCTACCTGCCGGACCAGGATCTCTACCTCGAAGTGACCGTCATGAAGCAGTCGCTCGTCACCCGCAAGAACCGGAAGCTGCGCAAGCTGCGGGCGCTCTATCCCGAGGTCAAGTGCAAGCTCTTCTACGAGCGGGACTTCGAACGGCTCGCGGCCCGCTACGGGCTGCGGAAAGCGTCCTGAGCGCGCTGGCAGAGCTCGACGAGCGAATCGGCGAGGTCTTCCTCGGCGCCGACGAGATCCTTGGACGGGTGCGCGAGCTCGGTGCGGAGCTGGCGCGCGACTACGAGCGGGCCGAGGCGCTGCTCGTCGGTTCGCTCAAGTCGTGCATCCCGTTCGTCTGCGATCTCTCGCGCGCAGTCCCGGTCCACCACCATCTCGATTTCATCGAGCTGGCCGGCTACGGCGAGGACGGCGACGGCATCCGCTTCCTCAAGGATCTGAACGTCGAGATCGAGGGCCGTGACGTCGTGCTCGTCGACGCGGTCATCGACACCGGCCTGACGATGCACTATCTCGTCCGTTCGCTGGCGATCCGGAGCCCACGCTCACTGCGAATCGTCACGCTGTTCGACCGGCCCTACCGCAGGCTGGTCGACGACCTGCCCGTCGGCTACATCGGCTTCACGATCCCGGACGAGTTCTTCGTCGGCTACGGCTTCGAGCTCGACGAGCGCTACCGCAACCTGCCCGACCTGCGCCTCGTCCGCTGACAACGTCCAGGTCCGGCTGAATTGGCCGGCGATCGCTTCCCGAGCCGAGCTGCCGGAGGGCCACCGCACCGTCGCCGAGGCTCTCCACCGCACACGCTTCCGCGTCCTGCCCTTCTTGGAGCCCGCGTTCATCGCCTGCGTCGCCCACATCGACCCGGGCAACTTCGCCACCAACATCGCCGGCGGCTCGCGGTTCGGCTTGGTGCAGACCCTCCCCGCAACGACGGCATCTACCGATCAGCCACCTAGAGGTAGCCCATCGGGTCGACGGGGTTGCCGCCGATCCGCACCTCGAAGTGCAGGTGCGGGCCGGTGCAGTGGCCGGTGCAGCCGACGTACCCGATCACCTGCCCCTGCGCGACCTGCTCGCCGCAGCTGACCGCGATCGAGCTTTGATGACCGTACGCGGTCGCGAGGTTCCCACCGTGGTCGATCACCGTGAGGTTGCCGTAGCCCGACTCCCAGCCGCAGTAGATGACCGTCCCCGCGGCCGCCGCCTCGATCGGTGTGCCCATCGGCACGCCGATGTCGATGCCCTGATGCATGCGTCCCCACCGCCAGCCGAACGGGCTCGTGATCGGCCCGCTGACCGGCCAGATCAGCCCGGCGGAGGACGGCGTCGAGGTCTGACCGACCTGCGCGGCTCGAATGCGCGCCGCGATGTCGTTCGAGGCGGCCTGCAGCGCATCGATCTCCCCCGCCTCCGCCTGCTCGGCGGACGTCAGCTTCGACAGATCGGTGACCTTCTGCTCCTTCGTCGCGGAGAGGTCGCTCGCCGCGCCGGCGAGCTCGTCTCTCGCATCGCGGGTCTCGGCGGCGCGGGCCGAGATGACCGCGGTCTCGCCCTGGACGGTCGTGCGCAGCTTCTTCGTCTTCGCGCGCGCAGCCGTGACCTGGAGCTTCGCGTACCGCACCTGGGCAGCGATCCGGCGGTCCTGCTCTCCGATCTCGTTCAGGTACTGCACCTGGTCGAGCGCGTCCTGGATGGAGCGCGCGCCGAGCACCACCTCGAGCGGCGAGGCCGGTTCGGATTCGTAGATGTCGACGAGCCGCCGGTTCAACGTCTCGATCGAGGTCGCATATTGCCGCTTCAGGAAATCGAGCCGCGTCGTCTGCAGCCGGAAGAGCTCGGTCAGCGTGTCCAGCCGCCGCTGATGGAGCGAGAGGTCGGACTCGAGCGTCGCCAGCCGGAGCGAGACGTCGCCGACCCTGGCTTCGAGCGACCGGATCCGGCGTGTGTAACCGTCCACCTCGCTGCGCAACGACTGCTCCTGCTGCTTCTGCACGGCGAGCCGGTCCTGCAGGGAGGAGATCTTGGTGTCGATCTGCTGCTTCCGGCCGATGTCGGACGCGAGCGCGGGTGTGACGCAGACGAGCGCAACGGCCAGAGCGAGCGTGATCCGCCCCATGAATGGACGCTTTCGCCGTCGGCGGGGACTACTCCTGCGGCAGGGTGGCCCGGTCGGGCTCGGGCACCTGCTCGGGCAGCCGGCCGTGCTTCTCGGCAGCTTGCGTCGAGCCACGGTCCCGATCGATCGCCCGCAGCGCCGCCGCAACCGCCTGCCGCAGCGGCCCGACGAGCTCCCGATAGTCGTCGTCGCCGATCCCACCGGCACGGTGGTCGAACTCCAGCTCCTGGAGAGCCGCGAGCGCACGGTCGCGCTCCTCGAGGAGCGCGAGCCGCCGCAGCTCGTCCTCACTGCGCGCATCGAGGCGATCGTCCGCCGCTGTGGGCTCACGGAGGAACGGCAGGGCGACGACCAGGACGACCACCGCAGCGAGGACGATCCCCAGGACGAGGGTCATGCGGGCACGAGTCGCGTCGCAAGCCGACGCTGCTCGCGCGCATCCGGCCAGAGCGTCACCGCTGCCCCGAGCAGGAAGACGATGCCGGCGATCCAGATCAGGTTGACGAGCGGCTTCACGAGGATCTTGGCGTACACGACATTCGTCTTGACGTTCACGTCGTCCGCGATCACGTAGAGGTCCTCCGCTCTCAGCCAGCTCGTCTTGATCCCTACCTCGCGGGACGGCTCCGGCGGAAAGAAGTACTGGTTGTCGCCCGACGAGAGAGTCCCGTGCCAGCGGCCGCTGACGTCGAAGACGGCACGCGTCTCGATCGCGTTCGGCGTCGGCGTTCGGCGCACGCCGCGCAGCGTCAGGGTGTAGCCGCCGATCGACGTGCTCTGGCCCGGGATCAGGCGCACCTCTCTGGAGCTGCCGTAGGCGCTCGACCCCGCGATGCCGATCGCGAGCAGCACGATCGCCGCATGCACGATGTACCCGCCGTAGCGGCGGCGGTTGCGCGCGACCAGCGTGAACACCGATCCGGTCACCCGTGTGCCGCGGACGAGCTCGAGCACGATCGACGCCAGGACGAAGGCCGAGAAGGTGTAGGCGATCAGCCCGGGCTTCGACGAGCCTGCGCCCGCGAACGCGAGCGCGACGCCACAGACGACGGTGACGACCACCGGCCAGGCGAGCGTGCGCGCGAGCGCCCGCACGCTCGTCTTCCGCCACGCGATCAGCGGGCCGATGCCCATCAGGAGCAGCAGCGGCAGGCCGAAAGCCCGCAGGAAGAAGTCGTAGTACGGCCTGCCGATCGTGCGCGTCTCGCCCTTGACGAGCTGCGTCACGATCGGGAAGAGGACGCCCCAGAGGACCGTCAGGCACAGGGCGACGAGCAGCAGGTTGTTGTAGAGGAACGCGGCCTCGCGCGAGAGCGCCGACTCCAGCTTCGTGCGCGCCTTCAGAAGCGGTAGCCGCCACATGATCAGCGCGAGCGAGAAGACCGTCGAGATGACGACGAACGCCAGGAACCACGAGCCGATCGGGCTCTTCGCGAACGAGTGGATCGAGTTCACGACGCCCGAGCGCGTGAGGAACGTCCCGAAGACCGACAGCTCGAACGCGAGCGCGACGAGGACCATGTTCCAGACCTTCAGCATCCCCTTGCGCTCCTGGATCATCACCGAGTGCAGGAACGCGGTCGCCGCGAGCCACGGCATCAGGGCGGCGTTCTCGACCGGGTCCCACGCGTAGTAGCCGCCCCAGCCGACCTCGACGTACGCCCAGTGGGCGCCGAGCAGCTGACCGAAGCCGAGAAACGCCCAGGCCACCAGCGTCCAGCGGCGCGTGGCGACGATCCAGCGCTCGTCGGTCTTCCCCGAGAGCATCGCGCCGGCGGCGAATGCGAACGGGATCGACAGGCCCACGTAGCCGAGGTAGAGCATCGGCGGGTGCGCGACCATGTACGGGTTCTGGAGGCTCGGCGTCAGGCCCGCACCGTCGATCGGTGCGGACTGGGTGCCGAATGGGCTCGCGACCGCGACGAGCACGAATGCGAAGAACGTCGCGATCCCGCCGAGCACGGGCACGACCCACGCCGTGAGGTCGCGCATCAGCTTCCGGTTCAGCGCGACGGCCAACGCGCCGTAGCCGGTCAGGACGAGGAGCCAGAGAAGGAGCGACCCTTCCTGCCCGCCCCAGAAGGCGCTCAGCGTGTACGCCGTCGGCAGCGTGCGGTTCGTGTGCTGGGCGACGTACGTGAAGGTGAAGTCGTGACGTACGAGCGCGGAGGCCAGCACCACCGCGGCGATCAGCGTCGAGGCGAAGCTGCAGTAGAGCGCGTTGCGCGCAGATGCGGCGAGGCGGCGGCGATTCGTGACCGCAGACATCGTGCCGGCAACGAGCGCGTAGACCGACAGCCCGAGGCTGACGACGAGGGCCGCCCGGCCGAGGTCAGCCATCTACTTCGCGGTCGATGTCGTTGCCGTGTACTTGGACGGGCACTTCGTCAGGATGTCCGTGGCGTTCAGCCGGCCGGCCGCGAGGCTGCCGCTCGCGACGACGCTCCGGCCGACCCTGAAGAGCGGCGGCGGATCCTCGCCGCGATAGACGACCGGCACGACGCCGCTCTGCCCGTCGATGTTCTTCAGCCTGAAGCGAAGGCCACGTGCCGAGTGTGAATCTCCGCGCACCGGCCCGACGACGACCCCGACGACCGCGAGCTTGCCCGTGTGGCCGGCGATCTGGTGCGGCGTCAGCGTCGGCGTCGAGTTGCCTGCGACCGCCGTGTAGAGCAGGAAGATGGCGAGGACGGCCGCCACCGCGAGGGCGACGACGAGCCGCGCGGGACTGCGCGTGGGCACGGCCCCGAGTTTAGCTAGACGTCGGCGTTCGCGGTCTGCTTCCGCGCCGGCACCCGATAGCCGTGATCGGCACAAAGTGAGCCGGGCAGATCCTCGGTGAGGGCGTCGCAGTAGCCCTTGCCGTAGGCGGCGCGCATGAACGCGGCGACGACGTCCAGCGACCACTCGCTGATCCCCGCCGCCTCGCGCCAGAGATCGGCCAGCCGCAGGTCGATGTCCAGCTCGAGCAGATCGATCCGTGAGGGCCCCGTTGTCATTGCGCCTTCAGAGTAGGAATCGCGTCGGACGGACCTCCCGCCCGCTCCACGGTGGCGGCCCGGGCACCCGGCGATACCCTCCGGGCATGGCACGGCGGCTCCACTTCGGCCCGGCCCGGGTGCCCTCCCGGGACTCGCCGGCGGCGGCGGTCGACGCCCTGCTCGAACGGGGGCTCTCGGCGTGCGAGATCGACTTCGAGGGCCGCTTCTGGATGGACTACGACTTCGCCGCCGACTTCGGCGAGCGCTGCGCAGCGGCCGACATCGCGGTCTCCGTCCACGCTCCGATCGCCGGGTTCATGGGCCACGCGGAGCGCGGCAAGAAGCTGAACATGGCCGTCGGCATGCTCGATCACTCGGCCGGCATCGCGAAGGCTGCCGGCGCCGAGGTGGTGGTCTTCCATCCAGGGTTCCTGCTCGGGCGGACGCGCGAGGACGCGATCGACGCGGTCGTCGAGCAGCTCGGCGAGCTGCGGGAGCGGCTGGAAGGGAAGGATCGCGCTGTTCCGTTCGGGGTCGAGGTGATGGGCCGGGTACGCGAGCTCGGCTCGATCGACGACGTGTGCGAGATCGCCTCGCGACTCGGCTGGGTTCGTCCCGTGATCGACTTCGCACACATGCACGCGACCTCCGACGGCGAGTTCCTGTCGGTGGAGCCGTTCGCCTCGGCGCTCGGGCAGGCGGACGCGGTGATCGAGCCGGGCGCCCCGTTCCACATCCACTTCTCGGACATCCAGTTCGCCAACCGCAACGAGACCAAGCACCTGCCCTACGGCGAGGGCACGCTCCGCGCCGAGCCCCTGCGCGACGCCCTCGCCCGCTTCGAGCGTCCGGCAACGGTCATCTCGGAGTCACCGACCGCCGAGTCGACCGACGCGATCAAGGAGATCCTCGGCGCGTAGTCGCTAGGCTCCGCCCGTGCTCGACCCGAACGCCTTCAAGGCCTACGACGTCCGCGGGCTGTATCCGTCCCAGCTCGACGAAGCAGGCGCGTATGCGATCGGACGGGCCTTCGTCGAGCAGTTCGAGCCTGTCTCGATCGCGGTCGGGAGAGACGTTCGGCTCTCGTCCCCCGCGATGGCCGCCGCGGTGATCGAGGGTGCCGCGGACGGAGGCGCCGACGTGCTCGACCTCGGGATGGTCGGCACCGAGATGGTGTATTTCGCGGTCGGCGAGCTCGCCCTCGACGGCGGCGTGATGGTCACCGCGTCGCACAACCCGAAGGAGTACACGGGGATGAAGATCGTGCGCCGTGGCGCGCTGCCCGTCGGAGGAGAGTCGGGCCTGCACGATGTGCGCGACCGGGCGGTCTCGGCCGCCTGGCGAGCAACTGCCCGCGGCCGGGTGGCACAGGAGGACATCTGGGAGAGGTTCGTCGACCGAGTCCTCTCGTTCGTCGACCTGGACGCGCTACGGCCGCTTCGCATCGTCATCGACGCCGCGAACGGCATGGCGGGCGTCATGCTGCCGCCGGTGCTCGCGCGCCTCCCGATGCTCGACATCGTGACGTGCTACTTCGATCCGGACGGCACGTTCCCGAACCACGAGCCCAACCCGCTGCTGCCGGAGAACCGCGATTTCATCATCGCCAAGACCCGCAGTGAGGGAGCAGATTTCGGGGTCGCCTACGACGGCGATGCCGATCGCTGCTTCTTCGTGGACGACACGGGCGACTTCGTCCCCGGCGACTTCACGACGGCTCTCTTCGCGGAGACGATCCTCGCACGCGAGCCCGGCGGGAAGGTGATCTACGACGTGCGGGCCTCCCGCGCCGTGCCGGAGACGATCGAACGGGCCGGCGGCGTTCCACTGATCAACCGCGTCGGTCACGCGTTCATCAAGCAGCGTATGCGCGAGGTGGACGCGGTGTTCGCCGGCGAGGTGTCCGCGCACTACTACTTCCGCGGGTTCTCGCAGGCCGACTCGGGGACGGTGCCGTTCCTGCTCATGTGCGAGCTCGTCTCGCGCCGCGGGAAGCTGAGCGAGGCGCTTGCTCCGTTCCGCACGAGGTACTTCATCACCGGCGAGATCAACACGCCGGTCGCGGACGTCCCCGGCAAGCTGCAGGAGCTGGAGGATCGATTCGGTGCGAACGGACGGGTCACGCATCTCGACGGACTGTCCGTCGACTTCGACGACTGGCACTTCAACGTCCGCCCGTCGAACACCGAGCCGCTCCTCCGTCTCAACCTCGAGGCGAGCTCGCGTGAACTGATGGACGAGAAGCGCGACGAGGTGCTCGGCGTCATCCGCGGCGCCTGACGCACGAGTCGTCCACAGGCCCGAAGTATGACGGACTGTCCAAAGGGGCTTCCGGAGCGCTCGTTACGATCGCCCGGGATGATCGAGCTCGGACATGTAACCGACCGCAAGCCGCCGTACCGCTACGCGGCCTACCAGCGGGTCGGGTTCTCGGAGACCGACGCGCAGGGCGTCGTCTACTACGGCCGCTACATGCCGTACTTCGACGTCGCGCGCACCGAGTACCACCGTCACCTCGGCCGCGTGCATCTCGGTGGTGTCGACTTCGCGATGCGCGCGGTCAACGTCGAGTACGTCGACGGCGCGCGCTTCGACGACCTGCTCGAGATCTTCGTCCGCGTCGAGCGGATCGGGACGACGAGCATCACGTACGACCACGCGGCCTATCGCATCGACGACGACGGCGGCGACACGCTGATGGCGACGGCGAAGGCGACACTCGTCTGCATCGCGCTGGACGTGCGCCGGGCGGTGCCGGTGCCGGAGGCGTTCCGCCGGCAGATCGAGGCGCTCGAGGATCCCGTCTGAGCGGCGGCTGCGCGGCCGCTATCCCCCGTCCGAGACACCCGGCCCGGAGCCTTGATCACTCGTTCGAGGGAACGCCATGACCTCGGTGCGGTAGCGAAACGGAAACGGCTCCGGGCGCCCGTCCACCAACGCCCGCGCGCGGAGGAGCAGCCGGTCACGTTCCACCGGGCTCATCGCCGCCACGAACGAGGTCGAGGCGACGCGATCGCACAGGTCGTCCGCCGTCGAGAGGCGGTCGTGGCGGAAGGCGGCCTCCCGGCCCGGCCCGAAGAGTGGCGAGCGCTCGAGCGGCCCGCGCCAGGCGCCGTACTGCTGCGCGACCACCGACCGCCGTACCGGCTGCAACAGCTCCTCGATCGCCGCCTGCAGCGGGTCCTCGAGGTCACGCATGTTCCAGATCAGGACGAGCGTCCCGCCGGGCCGCAGCACCCTGTGCAACTCGGGCAGCGCGGTGTCGTGGTCGAACCAGTGGAAGGCCTGAGCGACCGTGATCGCATCAGCCGACGCGTCGGGGAGCGGCAGCGACTCCGCCGTTCCGTCGAGCGCCTCCGCTCGCGGCGACGTCTCCGCGAGCTTCGCACGCATCTCGGCGACCGGCTCGACGGCGACGACACGGGCACCGGTCGGCACGAGCAGCCGGGTCAGCTTCCCGGTGCCGGCGGCGAGGTCGACGACGACGCGACCCGGCCCGAGCCCGGCCTCGGCGGCGATCCAGTCCACCGCCTCGGCGGGGTACGACGGCCGCGCGCGCTCGTAGACGTCTGCGCCTTGCGCGAAGCCGGCGGCCGCAACGGGATCGATCCGGTTCACGAGGGGGTGACGCGATACGCGTCGAACACGGCCTCGAGGTTGCGCAGCGCCGTCAGGAGCGTGCGCAGCCCCTTCACGTCGCCGACCTCGGCCGTGTACCAGTTCTTGGCCAGCTGATCCTCGACGACCCCGCCGTAGCCAACGATGTTCGCACCGTGCTCGGCGAACGTCCGCGCCACGTCCTCGAGCAGGCGCGGGCGGTCCCACGAGTCGACCGCGATCTGGACGCGGAAGCTCTTCGCCGACGCCGCGCCGTCCCAGTCGACCGGAGTGAACCGCTCCGGGCTGCGCCGCAGCGCCTTGACGTTCGGGCAGTCGTCGCGGTGGATCGTGATCCCCTTGCCCATCGAGATGTAGCCGACGATCGGGTCGCCGGGCACCGGCGTGCAGCATTTCGCGAGCCTGATCAGCACATCGGTGACGCCCGGCACCACGACGCCCATGTCGGAGCCGGAGACGGGCTGCGTCTTCGGCGCCTTGGTGATGACGGGCGCTTCCTCGGCGACCTGCTCGGTCTTCAGCCGCTGGACGACCTTGTTGACGATCGCGCCCGGCTGGAGCTTGCCCGAGCCGAGGGCGAGGTAGAAGTCCTCCGCTTTCTTGAACCCCGTCTCGCGGATCACCTGCGCGAGCGTCGCGGAGCCGCGCAGCTTGGCATACGGCAGGTTCTGCGCCTTCAGCGCCTGCTCGAGCGCCTCACGGCCCTTGTGCTCGGCGTCCTCGCGCGTCTCGCGCGAGAACCACTGGCGGATCTTGTTTCGCGCCCGAGAGCTCTTCGCGAGCGACATCCAGTCGCGTGACGGCCCCCGCCCCTGCTTCGACGTGAGGATCTCGACGAAGTCGCCGTTCTTCAACGTGTAGTGCAGCGGGACGATCCGGCCGTTGATCTTCGCACCCACGGTGCGGTGGCCGACGTCGGTGTGCACGGCATACGCGAAGTCGATCGGGGTCGCGCCGGCCGGCAGCGTCTTGACCTGGCCCTTCGGCGTGAAGACGTGCACCTCCTCGTCGAAGAGGTCGGTGCGGAACGTCTTCATGAACTCGCGGGGGTCGGCCTCGTCCGTCGTGCCCTCGTCCATCAGCTGCTTGACCCACGCCACCCACTCGGCGTCCTTGTCCTTCTTGCCGCGCTTGTAGAGCCAGTGCGCGGCGACGCCGAACTCGGCCGTCTCGTGCATCTCCCGCGTGCGCACCTGGATCTCGAGCGGCCGCCCCTGCGGCCCGATCACGGTCGTGTGCAGCGCGCGGTAGCCGTTGAACTTCGGCATCGCGACGAAGTCCTTGAAGCGCCCGGGCATCGGCTTCCAGAGCGAATGGATCAGACCGAGCGCGCCGTAGCAGTCGCGCGTCCCCTCGTCGGCGCCCCGCTCGACGATCACACGCATCGCCGTCAGGTCGTAGATCTCGTTGAACTCACGGCCCTTCTTGGCCATCTTGTCGTAGATCGAGTAGAAGTGCTTCGCGCGTCCCGAGATCTCCGCCGGGATGTCGACCTTGTCGAGCTCCTTCTGCAGGACGAGCGCCGCCTCGCGCACATGCTCCTCGCGATCGGTGCGCCGCTCCGCGACCATCTGCTTGATCTCCTCGTACTTGCGCGGATGCAGCGTCTGGAACGCAAGATCCTCGAGCTCCCACTTGAGCGCGTGGATACCGAGACGATGCGCCAGCGGCGCGTACACCTCGAGCGTCTCGCGCGCCTTCTGCAACTGCTTCTGCTTGCCGAGATACTCGATCGTGCGCAGGTTGTGCAGACGGTCCGCGAGCTTGATCAGGATCACGCGGAGGTCCTCCGCCATCGCCACGATCAGCTTGCGGTAGTTCTCGGCCTCCGCGTGCTCGCGGCTCTGGAACCGGACGCGGGTCAGCTTGGTGACGCCCTCGACGAGCTGCGCGATCTCGTCGCCGAACTCCACGCGGATCTCGTCGATGTCCTTGTCCGTGTCCTCGACGACATCGTGGAGCAGCGCGGCCGACAGAGTCGCCTCGTCGAGCTGCAGGCTCGCCAGGATCTTCGCCGCGCCCCAGGGGTGGTAGATGAACTCCTGGCCCGACTGGCGCACCTGGCCCGCATGCGCGTCCGCGGCGTACTGGAAGGCCCGCGTCAGCAGCTCACGGTCGACGTCGGGCTTATAGGCCTCGACATCGGCGATCAGCTCGTCGACGAGATCCTGATGGCGTTCCAGAACGGCCATCAATCCAGTGTACCCCCGCTCTTCCGAGGGATCCGTGCCCCCTCAGGAGGAAACGCCGTTCTGCCGATGAACGAGAGGAGCCATGTTCAAGCGCCGGCGGCAGACCAAGAAACTGATCCAGATCGCCCGCATGCTGCACGAGCTGGACGCGGTTGCGACTGCGCCTAGGCGGCCGCGGCGAGCGCGGGTTTCTCTTCGAGCAACGCCCTGAACGCCGGCGACTCGAGCAGGCTCCGGCGGGCGCCGTCGGCCAGCTCGAGCTCCTCGAAGATCAGGCGCGCCTGCGGCGTCCACGCCGCCTCGCCCGCCTTCCACTGGCCGCCGAGCCAGTCGCGCAGCTCCTCGAACCCGTCGACCGCATCGAAGACGCGCCGTACGACCAGCTGCGGCGACGACACGCCGTTCCAGCGGTTCTCCTGGAGGCGGAACGCCACGTCGTAGCGGCCCTCCCGCCGGAAGCGATCGAGCTGGCCGCCCATGCCGAACGCGATCGCGGACCCCGAGTCGCGGCCGCGCTGCCGCACCCGGAAGCGCAGGTGCTTGCCGTCGCCGACCGTCGAGAGGTCGGCCAGCTCGCAGCCGTCGACGAGCAGCAGCACCCCCGGGTTGCCGAGCCCGAAGGGCGCGAGGCGGGCGAGCTCCGTGCACAGATCGAGGTTCAGCTTGCTGCCGGGGACGATCGCGTCCACCCGCGTCACCGGCCGCAGGTCGTCCTCGGTCAGGGCCTGGTCGGCGTGGGCGGCGAACGCAGCCGCGAACGTCTCGACCCTGTCGCCGGCGATCGTCAGGCCGGCTGCGGCGCGATGGCCTCCAAAGCGCTCGAGGTGCGCGGCGCACGCGCCGAGACCGGCATGGAGATCGAAGGCCGGCACCGAGCGCCCTGAGCCCTTCCAGTCGCCGTCGGTGCCGGCGATCATCACAACGGGCCGGTTGTAGCGCTCGACGAGGCGCGAGGCGACGATCCCGATCACGCCTTCGTGCCAGCCCTCGCCGGCGACGACGTAGCCGCGGCGGCGGCGGCGCGCCTCGGGCCAGGCCTCGACCTGCGCAATCGCTTCGCGCAGGATGCGCTCCTCGACGGCCTGCCGTTCGCGGTTCAGCGCCTCGAGCTCCTCGGCCAGCGCATGCGCCTCGCGCTCGTCCTCGGTGAGCAGCAGCGCGAGCGCTGCCTCTGGACGGCACAGCCGTCCCGAGGCGTTGATGCGCGGTGCGAGCCGGAAGCCGATCGACGACTCGTCGATCGAGGCCGGATCGACGTGCCCGACGCGCATCAACGCGCGGAGCCCTGGCTTCTGCGTCTGCGCGAGGCGCCGCAGTCCGAGCAGCGCGAGCGCTCGGTTCTCGTCGACGAGCGGCACGACGTCCGCGACGGTGGCGAGCGCGACGATGTCGAGGTGCCGCTCGAGGAAGGGATGATCGGCGCCGAGCAGAGCCTGCGCGAGCTTCCAGACCACCCCGGTCCCGCACAGCCCGGCGAAGGGATAGTCACCCTTGAGCGGTGCAACGACCGGACAGGCGGGAAAGTCGTCGCCGGGCCGGTGGTGATCGGTGACCACGACCTCGAGCCCCAGCGAGCGCGCATGTTCGACCTCGGCGACCGCGGTGATGCCGCAGTCGACCGTGAGGACGAGATCGAAGCCTTCCTCCGCCAACCGCGTGAGCGTGCCTGCGTTCAGGCCGTAGCCCTCCTCGAACCGCGACGGCAGATGCCACGCGACCTCGGCCTTCAACTCGCGGAGCAGGAGCACGGCGAGCGCGGTGGCGCAGATCCCGTCGGCGTCGTAGTCGCCGTGCACGCAGATCCGCTGCCCCGCCGCGACCGCGGCGGTGATCGCGTCGACCGCCTCGCGCATGTCGCCGAGGGCGAACGGGTCATGGCCGGGCAGCGCGCCCTCCAGGAAGCGGCGTGCCTCGTCGGGATCGCCGTAGCCGCGGCGGACGAGCACCGATGCGGTCACCTCGTCGAGCGCCAACGCGTCGGCGAGCGCCCGCACGCGGGCGTGCGAACAAGGTTCGAGGTGCCAGGTTCCGGAGGCCATGTCAGCGCGACGGTACGGACGCGGTCGGACAGAACGCCCTGGAAACTGGTTGAATTGCGGCCCTCGTGCTCCGGACCTTCGCCGCGCTCGTCGCCGCCGCAGGACTGGCCTGCGCGGCGGCGCCTGCCTCCGAGCGAACGACCACGATCCCGCCGGGGGTCACGGTGGCCGGCGTGCCGGTCGCCGGCCTGAGCGCCGAACCGGCACGCGCGGCGGTCGACGCGGCGTTCACCCGCCCCGTGACGATCGCCTACGACAACAGGCAGACGATCGTCGATCCGGCACAGGTCGGCGCGCGGATCGACGCCGACGCGGCTGTGGGCTCGGCGCTCGCGGCGACACCCCACAGCCGGATCGCCCTGCCGGTGGCCTACTCCACCGCGCGGGTGGCGCGCATCGTCGCCGGTCTCGCCGAACGCGTCGACCGTCCACCGGTCGCGGCGCGGGTGATCGGGGCGACCTCGGGCGGCCCGCTGTTCACCGCCTCGAGGCCGGGCGTCACGGTCGACGTGAAGGCGATGCAGGCCGCCCTGGCACGACTGCTGGGCGATGCGGCACGGGCGCCACTCCAGCTGATCACGCGGCCCGTGCCGGCACGGCGCACCGTCGCGCACTTCGGCCCCGTGATCGTCGTGACGCGGGCCACGAACACACTGCGCCTCTACGAGGGACGGAGGCTCGTGCGCACGTTCCCGGTCGCGACGGGACAGGCGATCTACCCGACACCAGCGGGTGTCTGGCGGATCATGGACAAGCAGCGCGATCCATGGTGGTACCCGCCCACCTACGACGCCTGGGCCAAGGGCCTGAAGCCCGTGCCGCCCGGCCCCTCGAACCCGCTCGGCACCCGCTGGATGGGGCTGAACGCGCCAGGGGTCGGCATCCACGGCACCGACGCCCCCACGTCGATCGGCTACAGCGCCTCGCACGGGTGCGTGCGGATGCACGTCCCCGACGCGGAGTGGCTCTTCGAGCACGTCCTCGTCGGGACGCCCGTGGTCATTCTCTAGGCAGGGACACGCCGAGCCAGGTCAGCACCACGACCACGCCGACGAGGGCCACCAGCCCGCCGTAGATCCACTTCGGGTGCCCCGATTCGCGCACCGAGGCGACGAACGCGCGGCCGAGCAGGATCATCACGGCCCCCACGAGGCCGATCCCGACGACGAGCGCGGGGAGCCAGATGACGAGGCGCTCCCAGTTGGAGGTGGCGACGATGACAGTCATTACCATTGGGATCGTGCCCGAATCACTCCCCTCGCCCGACTCGAACTACAGCTCCGGGAACGACTACGTCGTCGAGTTCCTTGGCTACCGGTTCTCGTTCAGCAGTACCGACTTCGAGGGACGGGTCGTCGCTGCGGCGGTCAAGCTCGGCGTCGTCGAGAGCTCCGAGCTCGACGAGGACGAGATCGCAGACCTCGTCGCCCTGGCCGCTCAGGGTGTCGTCGAGGAGCCGTTCTCCCGGCTCGGGCGCTACCTCGTCCGCAACTGGGAGCGCGTGTCACTCGTCGAGGGCGAGTCGCTCGTCTACTGGCTGCGCAAGCTGATCTTCCGCGGTGCGTGGCTCGATCATCAGGTGAAGCGCGGAGCGCTCGAGGTGGTGTGGGACGAGGGCGAGGCGGAGTTCGCCTACCAGCATCCGGGCGGCGGCGGCCGGCCGCTGCTCGAGCTCGCACCGGTGCCGTCGTGGCACGAGCTGCAGTTCCGGCAATAGGCGGTTGCGCCTATCTGGCGCTGCTGCTCGCGCTCGACCACTACGCGACCTATCCGGAGCAGCTCGCCCTCGGCGTGCTCACGTTCGCCGTGCTCGGCGTGGCGCTCGCGCAGGTCTCGCCCGAGCGCCGGGCGCAGGCGCTCGCCGTCGTCGTCTTCGCGACGATCGGCGAGGTCACCGGCTCGCTGATCTGGGGCGTCTACACCTACCGGCTGCACAACCTGCCCCTCTTCGTGCCTCCCGCCCACGGGCTCGTGTACCTGACCGGGCTGTCGGTGGCGCTGCTGTTCCAGCGACATGCCCGCCGGCTCGTGTGGGTCGCCGGCGTTGCAGCGGCCGCCTGGGGCGTCCTCGGCCTCACGGTGCTGCCGCAGCGGGATGTCGCGGGCGCGATCGGGGTGCCCCTGCTCCTGCTGTTCCTCCTGCGCAGCCGCAACCGGGCGGTCTATGCAGGGGTGTTCCTCGTGGTCGCGTCACTCGAGCTGTACGGCACCGCGATCGGCACCTGGCACTGGCAGCGTGAGCTGCCGGGCCTCGGCATCCCGGATGGGAACCCGCCGAGCGGCGTGGCCTCGGGCTACGTGTGGTTCGACGTGATGGCGCTCCTGACGGCGCCGCTCGCGCTGAGCCTCGTCAGGAGGCGTCGAGCTTCCCGAACTCGGAGTGAAGCCGATCGGCCTCTCTCGAGCACCACTCCTGCGTGAGCGCGACCCCGAGCTGGGCCGACGCCACGTCTGCGAGGCGCAGGCCGAGCCGGCGGCAGAGCAGCGTGAATCCTCGTGGGCCTGCATCGGTGTGCGCGACGAGGACCACCCCTCGGGCCAGGCCGTGCAGCTCGAGCAGGTAGTAGGAGCGAATGCCCTGCTCCTCGTCGAGCGGAGACGGCAGCGGGACGATGCTCGCATCCTGGACGCAGTACGGAAAACGGCCGTCCTCCAGGACGCCCTTCAGCGCCGCACCGACCTGGGGCGGCCGCGCACCCAGCGTCCATCCGCGATCGACGAGCTCGACGCGCTCGCCCTCCGCGAGGTACACCGCGGCGATCTCACAGGAGAGCGACTCCGCTGCGATCAGTCCGAGCGCACGCATGACCGACATCACGTCCTCTCCCTCCACGGCCATGGCCGAACGCACTGCCTCGAGCTCCTCGAGCTCGTCGGCGAGCCGCTTGGCCGGCGTGACCGACTCGACGGCATCCGCGGCCATCGTGGCCGCCGAGGCGAGCGAGTCGTCGCTCGCAGAATCGAGCGCGTCGTCCTCGGCGCCGAAGACGACGACGACGTCGTTCGTCACCGGCACGAACGCGGCAGCGTGCGCGTAGTACGGCCCGAACACGAGCTCCTTGCCGCCGTGCGCGAGCCTCACGGTGCTGCGCGTGGTCAGCGCCTCACCGAGGGAGACCTCCTCGTCGGTCGAGACCTCGATCAGCCCCGCCCAGCCGGCGCCCCTGCCGCTTCCGCCGAAATGCACGAACTGGTTGCCCGTGACCCGGCGGAGCACGAACAGGTCGCAGGCCCCGACTGAGGCGGCTGCGGCATCGGAGCGAGGGGCGGTCGTGCTCATGGCGGGAGCCTAGAACAGCCTCGCCGAGTCGGGTCGCGCGCCCAGATGGGCCCGGCCGAGGTCGGTCACGATCCGGCCGCGCGGCGTCCGCTGCAGGAAGCCGAGCTGAAGCAGGAACGGCTCGTAGACGTCCTCGATCGTCTCGGGCTCCTCTCCGAGCGCAACGGCCAGCGTGGAGAGCCCGACAGGGCCGCCGCCGAACTTCTCGACGACGCAGCGCAGCAGCTCGCGATCGAACCGCTCGAGACCTGCTCCGTCGACCTCGAGCAGCGTCAGCGACTCCTCCGCGATCGCCATGGTCACGTTCCCCTCGTGCCGAACCTCGGCCACGTCCCGGACCCTCCTCAGGATGCGGTTCGCGATCCGCGGCGTGCCGCGCGACCGGTGCGCGACGAGCTCCGCCGCGTCGTCTGCGATGTCGACGCCGAGGATCGAGGCCGACCGGCGCACGATCGCCGCCAGCTCGCCGGGCGTGTAGAGGTCGAGCCGGAACGTCAGCCCGAACCGGTCGCGAAGCGGAGTCGTCAAGAGCCCCGTGCGCGTCGTTGCGCCGATCAGCGTGAACGGCGGCAGATCGAGAGTGAGCGTGCGGGCGGCCGGGCCTTGGCCGACGATGATGTCGAGCCGGAAATCCTCGAGGGCGGGGTAGAGGATCTCCTCTGCGGCGCGGTTCAGCCGATGGATCTCGTCGACGAAGAGGACATCCCGGGGCTCGAGGGAGGTGAGAATCGCGGCGATGTCGCCCTTGCGCTCGAGCGCCGGCCCGGCAACCTGGCGAATGCCGACACCGAGCTCGTTGCGCACGATCTGCGCGAGCGACGTCTTGCCGAGCCCGGGCGGCCCCGCGAGCAGCACGTGGTCGAGCGCCTCCCCGCGGGCCTTGGCGGCCGACAAGGCGATCGAGAGCTGCTCCTTGACGCGCTCCTGGCCGACGAAGTCGGACAGTTCGCGTGGCCGCAGCGACCGCTCGAGCTCTTCCTCGCCGCTGTCGTGAACGGCAGCGGCCAGCAATTCGGTCATGCCGCCCTCCGCAGAACGGCGCGCACCTGTTCTTCGACGGTCAACCCGGGATCCAGGTCGGCGAGCGCGCGCTCGGCATCGAGCAGTGACCAGCCGAGCTCGACCAGCGCATCACGAGCGACGATTTCTTCACTGGCCGCCGTCCCCTCGGCGACGGGGGGAAGCTTCTCCTTGAGCTCGAGCACGACGCGCTGCGCGGTCTTCAGCCCGACACCGGGGATCGCCTGGAAGCGCTTGACGTCGTCGCGGGCGATCGCCCGCCGGAGCTCCACGGGCGTCGAGCCGGAGACGATCGCGAGCGCGACCTTTGGTCCGACGCCCGAGACGCCGAGCAGCAGCTCGAAGAGCTCCCGCTCCTCCGCCGTCGCGAAGCCGAAGAGCGCGAGCGCATCCTCGCGCACCACCGTGTGGATCTCGATCGTCACCTCGCCGTCGCCGAGGCGCTGCACGGACGGTGTGGCGCTGACGAGGTACCCGACACCGTTGACGTCGACGATCAGCCCCTGCCCGGCCCGGCCGGCGATGCGTCCACGAAGCCGGGCGATCATGCCGTGAGCCTCATGAGCGGCGGGACGAGCGCGTGGCAGATCGCAACCGCAAGGGCGTCGGCAGCGTGGTTCGGCGCCGGCACCTCGTCGAGCCCGAGAATCGCCTTCACCATCTTCCCCACCTGCTGCTTGTCGGCGCGGCCGTACCCGCAGACCGCCTGCTTGACCCGGGCGGGCGCGTACTCAGCGCACGCGACGCCGGCGGACGACGCGGCGACGAGCACGGCTCCCCGTGCCTGACCGACGGAGAGTGCGATGCGGGCGTCTGCGCCGACGAACGACTCCTCCAGGGCGACGGCATCCGGGCCGTGTTCCGCGATCAGCTCCTGGACGCCCGTGAAGATCGTGAGCAGACGAGCCGCCGGAGGATCGCGCGGAGATGTTTGCCACCACCCGTGGCACGTGGCCCTGAGGCGCCCGCCGCTTTCGTGGACGATTCCGTACCCGCACGCTGCCGTCCCTGGGTCGATGCCGAGAACCTTCACGCGGACACGTTAGGCACCGCCCCGGACGTTCCTTCGCCGGCCCACCGGCGGGCCGGCTAGGCGTCTCGCTCGACCACGACCTCGTACTTGGCGACGGAGACGCGCCGGATCGTTCCGCCCTCGGGAGGGCTCATCGCCTCGAAGATCGCAGCGCCCGCCTCGAGGGCCTCCTCGGACGGGAAGCGGACGGCGACGACGACGGTCCCGGCCGCGCGGTCGGCGAGCACCGTGATCCTCTTCGCATCGACGCCCGGGGGCGGGCCTCCGGCGGAGTCGATCTCGGCGGCGAGCGCGTCGATTGCAGCGCTGTCGGCTTCGAACGTGACGACGCGCGAGTACTCGGACATGCCGTCCTCCTTGACTCGGGGTTCGGGCGGAGCCTACGCCAACTGCGGCGGCTCAGCCGGCGGCAGCTGCGAGGCGGAGCGCCAGCTCGGGATCGTCTTCGCAGAGCCGGTCGAAGTCCGCACGTTCGACCGCGAGCACCCGGACGTCGCTGACCGCCCGGACCCGCGCGGTTCGGAGCCCGTCGGCGGACAGGAGCGCCCGCTCGCCGATCACTGCGGCCGGCCCGAGCTCGCGCGTCCCCTCCGGCGCCTCGACGACGACCGTGCCCTCGAGGATCACGTAGAGGCCGGCCCCGTGCTGGCCGCGCTCGATCAGCACCTGGCCGGGGGCCATCGCGGTCTCGGCGCCGACCGTGCCGAGCAGGAGCAGGTCGTCGGGGGTCATCCGGCGACCGCCTCGAGCACCTGCTCCGGGATGTCGAAGTTCGCGAAGACCTCCTGCACGTCGTCGTTGTCCTCGAGCTCGTCGATCAGGCGCATCACCTGGCGGGCCTTCGCTTCGTCATCGACCGCCACGGTCGTCTTCGGGACGAGCATCAGCTCGGCCGAGTCGACCGCGAAACCGGCCGCCTCGATCGCGCCGCGCACCGCCGAGAGGGACTCCGGGGCCGAGGTGACCTGGAAGATGTCGCCGTCCCGCTCGAGGTCGTCGGCGCCGCCGTCGGCCGCCACCAGCAGGAGCTCCTCGTCGTCGACGCCGTCGGCCGGAACGACGACGATGCCGCGCCGGTCGAACTGCCAGGCGACCGCGCCCGTCGCGCCGAGGTTGCCGCCGTTCTTCGCGAAGAGGTGACGGACGTCCGCGGCCGTCCGGTTGCGGTTGTCGGTGAGCGCCTCGACGATCACGGCCACGCCCTCCGGGCCGTAGCCCTCGTAGACGATCGTCTCGAACGCGTCGGCGTCGGCGTCGGCGCCCGAGCCCTTGGCGACCGCACGGTCGATGTTGTCCTTCGGCATCGAATACGACTTGGCCTTCTCGATCGCGTTCTGGAGCGCGAGATTGTTGGCAGGGTCTGGTCCGCCCTCCTTCGCCGCGACGATGATCGCGCGCGAGAGCTTCGAGAAGAGCTTGCCGCGCTTCACATCGGCGGCGCCCTTCTTGTGCTTGATCGACGACCACTTGCTATGCCCCGACACGTTGCTCCTCCCTGACGAGCTCCAAGAACTGTTCGTGCAGTCGCGTGTCGTCGGTCAGCTCGGGATGAAAAGCTGCGAGGAGGAAGCGCCCCTCGCACGCGAGCACCGGGCGGCCGTCGACCTCGGCGAGGACCTCGACCCCCGGCCCGACCTCCTCCACCCACGGCGCGCGGATGAAGACCGCGCGCACCGGAACGTCGAGCCCGGCGACGTCGAGATCCGTTTCGAAGGAGGCGACCTGCCGGCCGAACGCGTTTCTCCGCACAGCGATGTCGACGAGCCCGAGGTGATTGCGGTCGAGCACGATCATCCCGGCGCACGTGCCGAAGACCGCTCCCTGGAAGCCGCGAATCGCCTCGTCGAGACCGTACAGGTGCATCAGCCGCGTGAAGGTGGTGGACTCGCCTCCCGGGATGATCAGGCCGTCGAGCCCGCCGAGCTGGTCCGGCTTGCGCACCTCGACGGCATCCGCACCGAGCCTGCGCAGCATCTGCGCATGCTCGCGAAAGTTGCCCTGCACGGCGAGAACGCCGATCCGAAGCGGCTCCATGCGTCAGATGGTATCGGCCCGATTCACGCGCTTCAGACGGGAGTCACGTAGCCGAGGCCCACGCGCACCGCCCGGTCCTCGTGCACGAGCCGTTCGAGGTGCGCGAGGGCCTCGGCCGTCGCGAAGCGGCGCAACGTCGTCGACAGATCGGCTCCGAAGAGCGACAGCGAGACCTCGTAGGCAGAGCGCGGCTCGGGCCCGAGCGACGCCGCGGCACGCTCGAGGCGCTCCACGTGATGCGCGCGGATCTCGCGGGCCCGCCCCGCGGGATCGCGGACCGGCTCCTTGTGCCCCGCATAGGCGATCCGCGGGGCGAGCTCCTCGATCCGGCCGAGGGTCTCGAAGTAGTCGGCGAGCGGATCGGGGCGCGAGTTCGGGTAGAGGCCGATCGCAGGCGTGATCCCGCCGAGGATCACGTCTCCGGCGATCAAAACGCCGTCGCGGGCCAGCACGATGTGGCCGTCGGCGTGGCCGCGCAGCACCTCGATCCGCCAACCGTCGAGCTCGTCGCCGGCGTCGAGCAGCTCCGGGCCGGAGACCCAGTGGACGGCCGCGATGAGCCGGTCGGATTCCTGGGCGAGGCCCCGGACATGGCTCTCGGGCAGCCCGTGGGCCGTCCAGTACGCGGCGAACTCCTCCGGGTTTCGCTGCCCCCACGCCCGCACGCACTGGACGTGGTCCTCGCGCCCCTGGAACACGGGGGCGCCGGTCAGCTCGGCGATGTCCCGCGCACCGCCGACGTGGTCCGGGTGCATGTGCGTCACCACGATCCGCTCGACCGGTGCGTCGAGCTCGTCGAGCACCGAACGCCAGCGCGCCTCGGGATCCCGTGAGCCGAGGCCCGTGTCCACGAGGATCCAGCCGCCGGTCGTCGACCGCAGGAAGTAGCAGTGCACGTGGTCGATGCCGAAGGGAAGAGCGAAGGTCACGCGGTGGATCCCGCTCTCGAGCTCCTCGACCATGCCGGGACGGTAGTCGACGGCCGGAGGCGGCGCGTTCCCGCACCACCTCCGGCCGTGAAGTGCGCTAGCGGGCCTTCGAGAAGATGTGCCCGAAGGGCTGCCAGGCGGATCCCTTGTACTGCTCGAGGATCTGCTGGTCGATCGGGAACCGCTCCTTGGGCGTCGTGACCATCTTGATGCCCGGGTAGAGGAACGGGTTGACCTGGTTCATGTTGGTCAGCGCGGTCATCAGACCGGAGCGGGTCGGGTTGGCCCCGGCCTGCTTCAGAGCCTGCACCATCGTCCACGCGCTCGCGACGCCGTAGAGGACGTTCGCGTCGAGCGGGTCAGCGCCCGAGTCGTACTTGGCGATGATCGACTTGTAGAGCTTCGCCGACGCCGTGTTCGGGTTGTTCCACACGTCGTTGACGTACGTCGCCGAGATATCGCCCTGGACGTTGGCGCCGCTCTTCTGGGCGAGGCCCATGAAGAGAGGCGAAGACGAGACGTTGTTGATGAACGTCGTCGGCGCCCAGCCGACCTTCGTCGCCACGACGAGCGCGGTGATCGTCTGCGTCGGCAGCGCGAACAGCGCGAAGACGTTCGCGCCGGCTGCCTTGAGCTTCACGACCTGCTGGCTCACGTCGGTCGCAGTCGCGTCGTACTTCTCTACATCGACGATCTTCGACTTGGCGGAGCCCAGGCCGGCGATGAGACCGTTGTAGTAGTTCTGGCCGTAGGCGTCGTCCTGCATGAGGACGCCGATCTTCGCCTGCGGGATCTTGTTCTTGATGAACTGCCCGTAAACCCGGGACTCACCCGGATAGTCGGGCTGGAACCCGATCGTCCACGGGTACTTCTTGTACTGGGCGCCCCAGTACGAGTCTCCGGTCGCGACCAGGACCTGCGGGACCTTGCTCTGATTGAGATAGTCGCGCGTCGCGAGCGTCGGCGCGGTGCCGAGGCTGCCGTAGACGGCGAAGACGTGGTCCTGCTGCACGAGCTTCTTGGTCAGCGGGACCGTGTTGGCTGGGTTGTACTGGTCGTCGTAGTACTTGAAGACGATCTGGCGCTTGTTGACGCCTCCGTGCGCGTTCACGTAGGAGAAATAGGCGGCTTCGGCCTTGGGGATCACCCCGTAGAGCGCAGCCGGCCCGGTCAGCGGGAACGTCCCGCCGATCGTGATCGTCTTGCTGGTGACACCGGGGGTCGCGGAGGTCGCGGCGAACGAAGCCGAGACGACGACCGCGGCCAGCACCAGTACGGCGAGCGCAAGCGCTCCGTTCAACCTTCTAGTCATCTGCCCTCCGTGCCTTGGGGAACGTCTGAACTCTGACCGATGTGGGATCCGAAATGCAAGGCTCGCAGCAAGTTGGCCACGCCCAGGGGAAGCAGGGCCATGACTGCGATGACAACGGCTCCGAAGATCACCGGTACCGATTGCGACGAACTTATGTGGGTGGTGGTTAGGCCGATCGGGAGCAGCTCGACGAAACAGGCGCCGACCAGCACGCCCCAGAGCGAGCCCAGCCCGCCGACGACCGCCCCGATCAGGATGTACAGCGAGAGCGTGAGCGCGAACACATCCGGGTTCACGAAGTTGTTCACGAGCACGTACAGCGACCCGGCCACGGCCGAGAAGGCGGCGGAGATCCCGAAGGCGAGGGTCTTGTACAGCGAGAGCGACACCCCGGACGAGGCGGCGGCGATCTCGCTGTCGCGCACGGATCGGAACGCGCGGCCCGTTCGGCCCTGCAGGATCAGCCACGCGAGCACGAAGACGATCCCGGCCACGATCCACGTCGTGCGGTAGAGCCACAGGCCGCTGTGGGTGGGAAGCGCGAGCCCCTCCGTCCCGCCGGTGAAGTTCGGGTAGTTCTTCGCGATCTGGGGCACGGCGAGCGCGACGGCGAACGTCGTCAGAGCGAGGTAGACGCCGTGGAAGCGCAGGGCGGGCAGGCCGACCACGATGCCGACGCCGAACCCGACGAGCGCCGCCACCGGCAGGGTGGCCAGGTCGTTCCAGGCGTGGTCGTGGGTCAGGATCGCCGTCGTGTACCCGCCGAAGGCCATGAACGCGCCTTGGCCGATCGAGATCTGGCCCGTATAGCCCGTCACGATGTTCTGCCCGAGAATCGCGATGAAGAAGACGGCGACCAGCGCGCCCGTCGACAGGTGGTAGTCGGAGAGCGTGAATGACAGCAGCCCGATCGCGACCGCCACCACGAGCGCCGCCGTGCCGCCGATCGTCGTTGCCGCGTGGCGCCTCATACCCGCCGTACCCTCGTACGGCCGAACAGGCCTGACGGTTTCACGAGCAGCACGACGAGCATCAGCACGAACGCGGCGGGCAGCAGGAGCTGCGGTGTCACCCAGCTCACGTAGCTGCCGAGCAGGTTGAGCACGACCCCGATCGCAAGAGCGCCGACGACCGCGCCCGCGGCGCTCTCGAGCCCGCCGAGGACGGCGGCCGCGAACGCGTAGATGAGGACGCCGTCCATCATCGAGGGCTGCAGCAGCACGCTCGGACTGGCGGCCGCCATCATCCCGGCGACCGCTCCCAGCGCGGCCGCGAGCCCCCAGCCCAGCGACAGCATCCAGCTGACCCTGATTCCGACCAGGCGGGCCGCGGCGGGCCGCACGGCCGCCGCCCGCATCGCGAGGCCGAGCTTCGTGAACTGGAACAGGAGATGGAGGACGAAGACGGCGGCGATCGAGATCGCGATCGTCGAGATGTCCTGCCGGGAGAACGCCACGCCGCCGACCCGGTAGATGTGCGCGGGGAAGGGCGTGGGCATGAACTTGATCTCGTTGCCCCAGATCCAGCCGATCGATCCCTCGACGAGGATCAGCAGCCCGATCGAGGCGATCACGACCGTCAGTTGATTGCCGCGCCGCTCGACCGGACGGATCGCGACCACCTGGACGAGCGAGCCTCCGACGAATGCGATCGCCAGCGTGCAGGCGAAGGCGAGCCAGTAGGTGAGGCCCCAGTCGATCAGCTGCCACGCGATGTAGGTCGTGAACGTCGCGAGCGCGCCCTGGGCGAAGTTGATCACTTCCGTCGCGCGGTAGATGAGGACGAGCGCGACGGCGAGGCTCGCGTAGATGCCGCCGTTCGCGAGACCGGAGATGGTCTGCTGTGCGAACAGCGAGCTCCGCAGCGAACCGATCAGCAGACAGATACAGCCCGCGAGGATCAAGGACGGGACGATCCAGCCGGAGGTCGGGCGAAACACCGGACCCCGTTGTTTGATGGAGAGCGTCGCCATCAGTAGCCCAGGTAGCTGCGGCGGATCGTGTCACGCGACAGGAGCTCTTCGCTCGTCCCTTCGAAGGCGACCTGTCCGACCTCGAGGACGTAGGCGCGCCCCGCGGTCGCCAGCGAGGTGCGGGCGTTCTGCTCGACGATCAGGATCGCAGTGCCCTCGCGCTCATTCAGCTCACGGACGATCCGGAAGATCTCGGCCGTGACGAGCGGCGCGAGCCCGAGCGACGGCTCGTCGAGCAGCAGCAGCTTCGGCCGCTGCATGACCGCCCGCGCAAGTGCGAGCATCTGCTGCTCGCCGCCCGACAGCGTGCCTGCCTGCTGCGCGCGCCGCTGCTCGAGCCACGGGAAGTACTCGAGCACGCGGCGGAAGTCGTCGCGGAGCGAGCCGCGGCGAATGATCGCGCCGAGCCGCAGGTTCTCCCAGACGGTCAGCTCCACGAACGTGCCGCGCCCCTCGGGCACGTGAGCGACACCGAGCCTGGCGGTCGATTCGGGGCCGCGGCGTGCAAGCGACTGTCCGGCGAGCTCGAGCTTTCCGGTGCGCCGCACGGTGCCGGAGATCGCGCGGAGGGTCGTCGTCTTCCCCGCGCCGTTCGCACCCAGGATCGCGACGATCTCGCCCTCGTCCACCGTGAGGCTGATGCCGCGGAGGACGTGCACCTGGCCATAGCGGGCATCGACGTCGCGGAGTTCGAGCAGCGCCCCCATGCGGTCGGTCAGTCAACCTGCATTTGACCCATCAGTCAATATTGGCGCATGCCCGACGCCGTGATCGTCTCAACCGCGCGCACACCGATCGGCCGCGCCGCCAAAGGATCGCTCGTCTCCGCCCGCCCGGACGACCTGGCCGCGTTCGCGGTCGAGGCCGCCCTCGCGAAGGTGCCGCAGCTGTCACACGAGGAGATCGTCGACGTGATGATCGGCTGCGGCTTCCCGCAGGAGCGGCAGGGAATGAACCTTGGGCGGCGCGTCGCGCTGCTCGCCGGGCTGCCGGAGACGGTCCCGGGAACGACGGTCAACCGCTTCTGTGCGTCGAGCCTGCAGACGATCCGCATGGCCTTCCATGCCATCAAGGCCGGCGAGGGCGAGGCGTTCGTCGCGGGCGGCGTCGAATCGACGTCCCAGGTGAGCGGGTACCCGAAGTCGGAGGAGGAGCTCCACCCCGCGCTCTTCGGAGACGACGCTCCGATCGCAAATGTCTACATCCCGATGGGCCTCACGGCCGAGAACGTCGCCGAACGCTGGGGCGTCTCGCGCGAGGACATGGACAGGTTCGCGCAGCAGTCGCAGGAGCGCGCCGTCGCGGCACAGGACTCGGGGTTCTTCGCGCGAGAGATCACGCCGTACGAGGGCGTCGAGGCAGACGACGGCCCGCGGAGAACGTCGACCTACGAGAAGCTCGCCGCGCTCGAGCCCGCGTTCAAGCCGGGCGGGAAGGTCACGGCCGGCAACGCGTGCCCGCTGAACGACGGCGCCGCCGCCGTCGTCGTCATGTCGGCGAACCGCGCCGCCGAGCTCGGGATCCAGCCGCGCGCGCGCATCCTCGCCTCCAGCGTCTCCGGCATCGCCCCCGAGATCATGGGCGTCGGACCGATCGAGGCCGTGCGCAAGGTGCTGGCGCAGGCGGGCATGACGATCGACGACGTCGACGTGATGGAGCTGAACGAGGCGTTCGCCGCGCAGGTGCTCCCGGTCTGCCGCGAGCTCGGCGTGGATCCGTGGAGCGACAAGCTGAACCCGCACGGCGGCGCGATCGCGGTCGGCCATCCCTACGGCATGACCGGCGCCCGGATCATGAACACGCTCCTCAACGACCTCGAGACGATGGACCGGACGGTCGGCCTCGAGACGATGTGCGTCGGCGGCGGGCAAGGCATGGCGATGCTCGTGGAGCGGCTGAGCTAGCTCTGAGCGCGCTCGCGCTCGTTCTCGCGCTCGGGTCCTCGGTCGTCTGGGGGACCGCCGACTTCTGCGGCGGCTCGCTGACGAAGCGGCTGCCGATCTTCGCCGTCACCGTCGTCTCCCAGGCGGCGGGGTTCGCGGCGCTCGTCGTGGTGGTCGCCTTCCACGGCGAGGTCGGGGGCCGGTCGTTCGCGCTCGGGCTGCTCGCCGGCCTCGGCGGAGGAGCGGGGCTCGCCGCGTTCTACCGGGCGCTGTCGCTCGGCACGATGAGTGTCGTCTCGCCGGTCGTCGCCTGCGGCGCGGTCGTCCCGTTCGCCATCTCGATCGCGACCGGCGAGCGGCCGTCGACCCTCGCGCTCGCCGGGGCTGTCGCGGCACTCGCGGGCGCGGTGCTCGCGTCGGTGGAGGAGCGCCGCGCATCAGCACCGGCACGGGCGCGCGCGATCGGGCTCGCCGTGGTCGCGGCGATCGCCCTCGGCCTGTTCGTCTACTTCCTCGGCCTCGGCAGCCGCCAGGGCGATGCGCTCTCGACGCTGCTCGGCGCACGAGTGGGCTCGCTGGCACTGCTCGTCGCCGTGGCCGGCGTGCGGCGCGCGCCGATCCGGGTTCCGCGACAGTGGCTGCTCGCGGTCGCCGCGGTCGGCCTCGCGGACGTCACGGCGAACGTGCTGTTCGCCTTCGCGGCCGGTCATGCGCTCCTCGCGCTCGTCTCGGTGCTCGGCTCGCTCTACCCCGTGGTGACGGTGCTGCTCGCGCACGTTCTGCTCGGCGAGCGCCTGACCCGCGTCCAGCAGGCGGGTGTCGCCGTCGCGCTGACCGGCGTCGCCGCGATCGCGGGCGGGTGACGGTGGCCCTCTGACGGGCTAGCTTCGTTCGTCGAGCCACGGCTTCAGCTCGGACCAGAGGTGCTCCATCGTCGTCTCGCGCGACGGGTGGAGCGGGTCGTACGGGATGTAGTTGACCGTCCGGACGATCCACGTGCCGTCCCCGCCGAGATCGAGCAGGTTGATGCACGCCGGCGCCTGCTCGAACGTCCCGAAGTAGGCGCGGCCGCCGGCCAGCGCGTGCGAGAGGAGGATCCGGTTCACGCCGCCGTGGAACACGGCGAGGGCCGTCTGCCATTCGCGCGCCACGAGCTCGTCGAGCGCCGGCAGCACGCGGTCGAGCGCCTCGCCGAGCGACTCGCCGCCGAGGAACCGCGCCGCCTCGCTGCGCACCTGGAGCGACCCGACGAACAGCGCCTCGAGCTCCTCGAGCGGTACATCGTCGAGCCGCCCGCCGCGCCATTCCGCGAACGCCGGCCACTGCTCGGCCTCCCGGTCCGGGACGACGACCGACGCCGTCTCGAGCGTCCGAGGCAAGCCGCTCGTGACGACGAGGTCGAACGAAACCTCCGCCAGCGCACGGCGCGCGGCGGCAGCCTGCTCGAGCCCGCGCTGCGTGAGGTGCACGACCTCCGGGTCGCGTTCACCGACGTACGAGACCTCGGCATGCCGCATCAGGTAGAGCCGGCGACGCACGGTGCGTAGCATCGCAGCGATGGCCGACAAGCCCCCGCTGATCGTCGAGGCGAGCGTCGAGGCGTTCCTGGACGCCTACCGTCTCGGTGCCGGGCCGGCCACCGCGACCCGGATCGGCGACGGAGGAGGTTCGAACTTCAGCTTCCTGATCGAACGGGGCGGCGAGCGGTTCGTGCTGCGCCGGCCCCCGCGCCCACCTCTGCCGCCGAGCGCGCACGACATGGTCCGCGAGGCCGGCCTGCAGACCGCGATCCGCGCCGCCGGTTTCGAGCGGCTCGCCGAGATCCTCGCCGTCTGCGAGGACGAGAGTGTGCTCGGCGTGCCCTTCTACGTGATGCGCTACATCGAGGGGCACGTGATCACGAGCGCCCTGCCGCCGGGGCTCGAGACGGACGAGGCGCGCCAGGCTCTCGGCCTGGACCTGGTGGACACACTCGTGGAGATTCACTCGGCGGACGTGACACGTGAGGAGCTCGCAGCCTTCGCGCGCCCCGGCAGCTACCTGGAGCGCCAGGTGCGCCGCTTCTCCCAGCTCTGGGAGATCAACAAGACGCGCGAGCTGCCGCCGGTCGAGCAGGTGGGCGGGTGGCTCGCGGCCAACCTGCCGGAGCCCCTGCCGTCGACCGTCGTGCACGGCGACTACCGCCTCGGGAACATGATGGTCTCGCCGTCCGACCCCAGGCGGATCGTCGCGGTGCTCGACTGGGAGATGGGCGCGATCGGGGACCCGCGCGCCGATGTGGGCTACCTGCTCGCGACCTACTCGGAGCCGAACGGCCGGGCGAGCGCACTCGGGTCATCGCCGGTCACCGCCGAGTCCGGCTTCCCCACCCGCGCGCAGCTGGTGGCCCGCTACGAGGAACGGAGCGGCCGCGACGTGCAGCCGCTCGCCTGGTTCGAGGCGCTCGCGCTCTGGAAGGCGGCGGTGTTCTGCGAAGCGATCTACGGCCGCTTCATCCGCGGCGAGCTCGGACGCGAGGACACACGTGCCGCGCTCTTCGAGCATGCGGTCCCGCTGCTCGCCGAAACAGCGCTCGAAGCGATCAGCTAGCCGCTTCGGCGACGCCGCGCAGCGTCGCCGCGTCGCGCGTCGAGACGAGCAGCGTCGTTGCGCCGCTCTCGCGCCACGCGGCGAGCCGGTCACGGATCCGCTCGACCGGGCCGATCAGCGCGACCTCGTCCACGAACGCGTCCGGCACCTTCGTGACGGCCTCGCGCTGGTTGCCGCCGAGAAACAGATCCTGGATCTCACGCGCCTCCGCCTCGTAGCCGTAGCGGGTGAAGAGATCGTTGTAGAAGTTCTTCCCGCGGGCGCCCATGCCGCCGATGTAGAAGGAGTAGTACTCCTTGAGCAACGCGCGCGCGGACTCGACGTCCTCGGTGACGATCGCCGGCACGGACGGCGCGATGTCGAAGCCGTCACGCGCCCGCTCGAGCGGGAAGACGCTGCCCGCCTGCTCGGGCGACCAGAAGATCGGCAGCCAGCCGTCGGCGATCTCGAACGCCTGCTCGACCGCCTTCGGCGCGATCGCGGCCAGGTAGATCGGGATCTCCGGCCGCAGCGGCCGCGCCATCAGCTTCAGCGGCTTGCCGAAGCCCGTGCCGCCCTGGACGGGGATGTCATAGTGCTCGCCGTGGTGCTCGAGCCGCTCGCGGCGGACGATCGCCCGCACGATCTCGACGTACTCGCGGGTCTTGCCGAGCGGCTTCCCCCACTCCTGGCCGTGCCAGCCCTCCACGACCTGTGGTCCCGAGGTGCCGAGCCCCATCAGGAAGCGGCCGCCCGAGAGCAGGTCGAGCGTCACCGCGGTCATCGCGGCGTTCGCCGGCGAGCGCCCCGGGAGCTGCATGATCGCCGTGCCGAGCTTCAACGTCGAGGTCTGCGCGCCGAGCCAGGCGAGCGGCGTGATCGCATCGACGCCCCAGGCCTCCGCGGCCCAGGCCGAGTCGTAGCCGAGCGTCTCCGCCACGCGCGCCAGCTCGAGGAGCTCCAGCGGGCTCGTGCCGGGCTGCGCGTACCCCATGTAGAAGCCGAGCTTCATGTGGGGTCAAAGCTACTCCTCTGCGATGCTATACAGATGACCACGTCGACCTTCGCCCCTCCGGCTCAACGGCTCGCGCAGGTGCGCGCGTTCATGACCGATCGCGTGCTCCCGAACGAGCACATCCTCGACCGGGAGGACGACGAGGCGGACGCGCTCGTCGCGACGCTCCGCGAGGAGGTGCGCGGGCTCGGACTCTGGGCACCGCACGTCCCACCCGAGGCGGGCGGCACCGGGACCGGCTTCCTCGACTACGCGTACCTGAACGAGCAGATCGGCCTCACCGTGTGGGGCCAGCTCGTCTTCGGCTGCCAGGCGCCGGATGCCGGCAACGCCGAGATCCTGCACCTCTTCGGCACCGACGAGCAGAAGGAGCGCTGGCTTCTCCCGCTCGTCGCCGGCCGGATCCGGTCGTTCTTCTCGATGACCGAGCCCGAGGTGCCGGGGTCCGACCCGACGACGCTCCGCACCCGCGCGGTGCGCGACGGCGACGACTGGGTGATCGACGGCCACAAGTGGTTCTCGTCGGGCGCCCAGGGCGCGGCGTTCGGCATCGTCATGGCCGTCACCGACCCCGAGGCGGCGCCTCACGCGAGAGCGACCCAGATCATCGTGCCGGTGGACACACCGGGCGTCGACGTCGTCCGGCCGGTACCAGTGATGGGGCACGCCGGCCGCGGCTGGTCGACCCACTGCGAGGTGCGGTACACCGGCGTCCGCGTGCCGGTGACGAACACGCTCGGTGCAGAAGGCGCCGGGTTCCAGATCGCCCAGAAGCGCCTCGGGCCCGGGCGCATCCACCACGTGATGCGCTGGCTCGCACAGATGCAGCGGGCGTTCGACCTGATGTGCCGCTACTCGCTCGAGCGCGAGACGTTCGGCGAGCCGCTGGCGCGCAAGCAGACCGTCCAGAACTGGATCGCCGACAGCTACGTCGAGATCCAGGCGTGCCGGCTGATGACGCTCGAAGCGGCGCACAAGATCGACACGGGAGACGAGGCGCGGGTCGAGGTCTCGGCGATCAAGTTCTTCGCGGCCAAGGTGCTGAACGACGTGATCGACCGCGCGATCCAGGTGCACGGCGCGAAAGGCCTGACCGACGAGACACCGCTCGCCCACATGGCGATGATGGCACGCGGCGGCCGGATCTACGACGGGCCCGACGAGGTGCACCGCCAGGTGGTCGCCAAACGCATCCTGCGCGCGTTTGTCGACGGCGACGGGTGGCATTTCCAGTAGGTGGAGTCGCTCCAGGGGAAGCTGCTGGTCTCGTCGCCGGCCTTGCACGATCCGAACTTCCGCAAGACCGTCGTCCTGGTCGCGCACCACGACGAGGAGGGTGCGATGGGGCTCGTGCTCAGCCGGCCGTCGGACGTTGCCGCCGTCGACGCCGTGCCTGCGCTCGAGGGGCTTCCGGGAGCGACCGATCCCGTGTTCGTCGGCGGGCCGGTGCAGCCCGACGCGTTCATGGTGCTCGCGGAGTTCAACGACCTGGACGACGCGGCCGCACCGATCATGGAGCACCTTGGCTTCATGGCGGCGGAGTCGGAGCCCGAGGATCTCTCCATCCGGCGAATGCGGCTCTTCGCCGGTTATTCCGGCTGGGGCATCGGCCAGCTCGAGGCGGAGCTCGAGGAGTCGTCGTGGATCGTCGTCGACGCACTGACGGAGGACGCGTTTGCCGACGATCCGGAGGCCCTGTGGCGCACGGTCTTGCACCGGAAGGGCGGCCCGTTCGAGCTGATGGTCGACATGCCGTTCGACCCCGGTCTGAACTAGCCGCTAGCTGCCGATCGGCGGTAGGCCAACCGTCTCTCCCCCGCGTCGCGGCCCCGGCACGTTCGGGAAGCGGAACGGCGCAGGCGCTCGGCCCGGCTGCACGAACCAGCACTCGCCGGACGTCTCGCTCGTCGCGGCGAGCCACATCGCCTCCGCGACCTCGTCGGGCTGAAGCAGCGGGAACCCGGACGCCGCGAACATCGCCCGCTGGCCGTGCTGGTCGAGCATCGGGGTGTCGGCGATGCCGGGGCAGATGGCGTTGATCCTGATCGGAGCGATCTGCGGCGCAATGCTGCGGACGAACCCGACGACCGCATGCTTCGTGAGCGAATAGATCGCATCCAGCGGCATTCCGACGAGCCCCGCGAGCGAGGCGGTGGCGACGATCGTGCCCCGGTCCATCACCTGCGCGAGGCGGCGCACACCGAGGACGACGCCGTCGACGTTGACCGAGACCGCGCGCCGGTAGTCGTCGTACGACAGGCTGCGCAGCTCCGTCCCGGGGGTCAGGATGCCGGCGTTGAGGCAGGCGAGGTCGACGGTCCCGACCTGCTCCCAGGCGCCGGGGTCGGTGACGTCGAAGCCGGTCGCCAGGTCGAGTGACGAGACCTCGTAGCCCTCGCGCTCCAGCAGCGCGCGCATCGCACGGCCGAGGCCGCCTTCACCACCGGTCACGAGCGCTTTCACGGCTCGAGCACGACCTTGCCGACGTGCTGTCGCGACTCGATCGACGCGTGGGCCACCGCGGCGTCGGCCAGCGGGAAGGTCGCGCCGACGACCGGGTCGATCTCACCGCTCGCCCACAGCGCGAGCAGCTCGATCGCAGATTCGTGCACGAGCTGCGGCTGCAGTTTCATCAGGCGGCCGAGGTACACGCCGACGACGCTCGCGTTGCGACCGACGAGCCACTGCACGCTCGGGTCGGTCCACAGCCCGCCGGCGAAGCCGATCGCCACGATCGCCCCGAGCGGGTTCAGGAGCGACAACGAGCGGGTGAAGACGTCGCCGCCGACCGGATCGATCACCACGTCGACGCGGAGGTCGTCGAGCTCGTCGTAGCTGCGCGCCTCGTCGGCGCCGACTTCCAGCACGAACGCGCGCTTCTCGTTGGAGCTCGCGGTCGCGATCACCCTGGCGCCGAGGTGCTTCGCGAGCTGGATCGCCGCGCAGCCGACGCCCCCGGAGCCGGCGTGCACGAGCACGGTCGACGCGGGACTGACGCGCACCTGGTGGCGAAACGGGATGTAGGCGGTGAGATAGGTGGTGAGGAACGACGCTCCCGCGGCGAACGACGCCTGGTCGGGGAGTGTGAACGTCCACTGCGGGTCGACCTCGACCCGTTCGGCGTATCCGCCCGCCGCGCGCGGCAGGGCGATCACGCGCCGGCCGTCGAGCTCGCCCGCAACCTCGTTGCCGAGCACGGTCGGAAGCTCGGGAGCCTGCGGGTAGAGCCCACGCCGGATGAGAATGTCGGCGAAGTTGATGCCGGCCGCGCGAACCTCGACCACGCTCCCCGTGGGCTCGGGCCAGTCCTCGAGCGTGAGGTCGCCGCCGATCTCGCGCAGCACGATCGCCTTCACCGGCCGGTCCAGTTGGCGGCGCGCTTCTCGAGAAACGCGGCGACACCCTCCTGCCCGTCGTCCGAGTTGAGGCAGGCCGCGAACGCGAGGATCTCGCGGTCATCGCTCCGATCGTCGCGCGTGTCCAGGAGGAGCTCCTTGATCTGGCGGATCGCATGCGGGCTCTGCTTCGCAAGCGGCTCGACATAGCGGGCGATTCCCTCGTCGAGATCGTCGACGACGAACTCCACGAGCCCCCACGCCTCGGCTGTCTCGGCCGGGATCCGCTCACCCGACATGACGAGCCAGCGGGCGCGCCCGGGCGAGATCAGCCGGGGAGCGCGCTGGGTGCCGCCGCCGCCCGGCAGGAGCCCGAGGTTCACCTCGGGGAAGCCGAGCTGCGCGCCGCGCTGCGCAATGCGGAAGTCGCACGCGAGCGCGATCTCGAGGCCGCCGCCGAGGCAGTAGCCGTGAATCGCGGCGACGACGGGCACCGGCGCCTGCTCGATCAGGTCTGCGACCGGCTGGATTCCCGCAGGACGCTCTCCGTCGTCGGCTCCGCCGACGAAGCCGCTGATGTCGGCTCCGGCCGAGAACGCCCGCTCCCCCCTGCCGCGGAGGACGACCGCTCCGACGTCGGGACCGAGGTGCTCGAACGCCTCCCAGAGCGTGTCGATGATCGCTCGGCCGACGGCGTTGACCGGCGGATTGTCGAGCCAGACGGTCTCGATCATGTGGTCGCCGCCGGCTGCTCGGCGAACATCTCACGCAGCTCGGTCTTGCGGAACTTGCCGACGCTCGTCTTCGGGATCTCGGCGACGAACTCGAATCGCTCGGGGAGCCACCACTTCGCGAAGTTCGGCGCGAGAAACTCACGCAGCTCGTCCGCGGACGCCGTCTTCCCCTCGCGCAGCACGACCGCGGCAAGCGGCCGCTCGTCCCACTTCGGGTCGGGGATGGCGATCACCGCCGCCTCGGCGACGGCAGGATGGGCCATGAGCGCGTTCTCGAGCTCGACCGACGAGATCCACTCGCCGCCGGACTTGATCACGTCCTTCGAGCGGTCCTTGATCATGATGAAGCCACGTGGATGCATCGCGACCACGTCGCCCGTCTTGAACCACCCGTCCTCGGTCCAGCGTTCGGCCTGGTCGGGCGTGTCGTAGTAGCCGGCGGCGACCCACGGACCGCGAATCTCGAGCTCCCCCATCGACTCGCCGTCCCAGGGCAGCACGGTTCCCTCGGCATCGCGATTCCGCAGCTCGACGAGCGGCAGCGGCCGCCCCTGCATCGCGATGTAGTCGAACTGCGTCTCCTCGTCGGCCTCGGCAAGCTCACCGGGGAGCTGGGCGGTCGAGGCGACCGGTGAGGTCTCCGTCATGCCCCAGCCGTGGACGACGCTCATCCCGTGCCGCTGCTTGAAGCCGGCGATCATCGCACGGGGAGCGGCCGAGCCGCCGACGAGCATCCCCTTCATCTTCGAGAGGTCCCACCTGCCGGGATTCGCATCGAGCAGGCCGAGAATGCCGAGCCAGATCGTCGGCACACCCGCAGTCCACGTCACGCCTTCGTCCACGAACGCGTCGAGAAGGCTCTCCGGGTCGAGATGCTGCCCGGGGTAGACGAGCTTCGCGCCGATCATCGCGGCCAGGTACGGATACCCCCAGGCGTTCGCGTGGAACATCGGCACGACGGGCAGGATCGTGTCCGACTCGGAGATGCCGAGCCCCATCGGGTTCCCGGCGGCAACGCCGAGCGTGTGCAGCATCGTCGACCGGTGGGAGTAGAGCACGCCCTTCGGCAGGCCGGTCGTGCCGCTCGTGTAACACATCGCCGCCGCCTCGTTCTCGTTCAGCTGCGGATCGCGCCAGGCGTCGGCATCCGCTCCGTCGACGAGCGATTCGTACGAGTCCTCGACGACGAGCACGTGCTCGATCGGCGTTCGGTCGACGAACTGTTCGAGGAGCGGCACGAGGCTCTGGTCGACGATCACGACCCGGTCGCCGGCGTGCGTCGCGATGTAGGCGAGATCGTTCGGATGCAGGCGCAGGTTCAGCGTGTGCAGCACGAACCCACCGCTCGGGATCCCGAGGTACGCCTCGTGGTGCTGGTGGTGATTCCAGCAGAGGGTCGCCACGCGATCGCCCCGCTGGAGACCGAGCTCCTGCAGCCCGACTGCGAGTGCGCGCGCCCTCCGGCAGCTCTCGGCATACGTCGTGCGATGGAAGCTCTTGTCGGGGAGACGGGTGACGATCTCCTTGCCACCGTTGTACTGCTCGGCCCGCTGCAGCAGCGAGGGGAGCGTCAGCTGGTAGTCCATCATCAGGCCGTTCACTTCTGCATCTCCTTGATCCCGATTCGCTTTGCGAGGTCATCCGGGCCGACGAGCTGTCCGTCACGCTCGATGTAACCGCCCTTGCCGCCGACGATGAAGAGCACGAGGTCGTGGTCGGTGCGGTTCGAGATCATCCGGTGGGTGGTCGACTCGACGTGGACGATGCCGCCCTCGGGCACCTCGTGCTCGTCGCCCTCGAACGAGAACGTCGCTGTGCCGCGGTGGACGAAGTAGAGCTCGTCCTGCTGATCGTGGTAGTGATTCGGCCCTTCGTAGCCGGGCGGGAAAACGAGTGCGTTGACGCCGAACGCGCTGACACCGAGTGGCTGGCGGATCTTGCGGAAGCCGTAGCCCTCGCCGAGCGCGTCGAGTGAGGAGATCGAATAGCTCATGCGCTGGATCCTAGGCCGCAGACGTCGGCCGCGAAAGGCGACACGTCCACCCGCGGGCCGGCGTCAGGCCGCCGGTTCGGGCCAGATGCGGACGAGCACCGCGCTCACGACGGCCAGGACACCGAAGACGCCCGCGGCGGTCTCGCTGCCTGCCTCGTAGAACGCCACGACCGCAGAGGCGAAGATCACGAGCTCGACGAGGAGGCGCGACGGATCCGGCAGGCGGTGCGTCGCCTTCGGTGCGACCACGAGGCCCCACATCACCGCGACCGCGAGCGCCACCAGCCAGCCGACGAGCGGCCAGCCCCACCACACGAATGCCACCAGCGCCGCGAGCTCGCAGCCGAACCGCACGATCAGGTTGAGCATCTTCACGAGCCGAACAGATAGCGGGTCAGGACCCGGTCGCGCAACCGGTCAGGGAGCATCTGCACCCGGGCGCGGCGCTTCGCATCGGGGCCGACGACGTAGCGGGTCTTCGGCTTGGCGGAGCTGAGCGCGTGTTCGACGGCCTTCGCCACCTCGACCGGCGAGACTGCCTGGGAGGCGCGCGAAGCAGCGAGCGCACGGAACTTCGCCAGACGCGGTCCGTACAGCTCGGCGGCACCGCCCGGGAGCTCGTCGACGGCGCGCTGCGGTTTCGACCAGATCGGTGTGGCGATCGTCCCGGGCTCGATGATGGCGACCTGCAGCCCGAACGGGGCGAGCTCGACACGCAGCGCATCCGCCATCGCCTCCAGCGCGAACTTCGACATCGCATAGGCGCCGAGGAACGGGAGCGCCGAGCGCCCGCCGATCGAGCCCATGAGGACGATGCGGCCCCGCGCCCTCCGCAGCGCAGGCAGAAACGCCTGCAGCACGCGCAGCTGACCGACGACGTTGACGTCCAGCTGGCGTGTCAGCTCCGCCGGCGGCAGGAACTCGAGGGGGGACGCGATCGCGATGCCGGCGTTGTCGACGACGGCGTCCAGCGACTCGACGGCTGCCGCGGCGGCAGCGATTGCCTCGGCGTCGGCAACGTCGAACACGAGCTCGGTCGTCCCCGGGGGCGCTTCGCCCGCGCGCCGGACCGAGGCGTAGACGCTCCACCCGGTGTCGCGCAGGTGCGCGGCTGTCACAGCACCGATTCCCGTGGACGTGCCGGTTACGACGACAGAAGGGATGCGGCGATCTCCGCGCGGTGCTCGCGACCGTAGCCGAGCGCGCTCTCGAGCCACAGCGCTCGCTTGTAGTAGCGATGCAGCGGGTGCTCCCAGGTGAAGCCGATGCCGCCGTGCGCCTGGATCGACTTCTCGCAGGCCAGCACCGCCGCCTCGGCGGCCTGCGACTTGGCCGCGGCGACCGCGAGATCGACCTGCTCGTCGTTCTCGGCGACGCACCAGGCCGCCCAGTACGCGAGCGAACGGGAGAGCTCGACGGCGACATAGCCGTCGACGAGCGAGTGGGAGATCGCCTGGTAGGAGCCGATCTTCTTTCCGAACTGCTCGCGGTCGGAGACGTACGCGAGCGCCAGTTCGATCGCCTTCGAGCCGATGCCCACCGCCTCCAGCGCGAGCGCAGCGAGCAACCGCCGCCGCACATCGACCCACTCGCCCTGCGCCGTCTCGGCACCATTCGGCGACAACCGCCCGAGTCCGAGCGTCTCGTCGACCGTCGCCACGGTCTCACCCTGCGCGCTCGCGCCGCGCATGTCCGGCGTGAGCACCCGGCCGACCTGGTCCAGGTGAGGAACGAATCCGTCGATCTCGATCGACCAGACGTCGTCACCGGCCTGGGCGGCGACCTCGTTCAACGTGTACGGACCGTCGTAGAGCACGCGCCCGAGCTCCTCGAAGAGCACGGCGGCGTCGAGGAACGTGAAGTCGTCTCCCTGGAGGATCCCGACCCAGCCGAGCTCGGCGAGCTGCTCCATCGACGGCGAGGCGTTCGCCTCCAGGAACGCGCGCGCTTCGCGGCGCAGATCGTCCTGTTCCGGGGTGAACGAGAAGTCCATCTACCTGCTCCTCGGCAGGTTCAGCACCCGCTCGGCGACGATGTTGCGGAGGATCTCGCTCGTCCCGGCCTCGATCGTGTTGCCGCGCGAACGCAGCTGCTGGTACTGCCAGTAGCCGTCGGCATAACCGCCGCCGTTCGTGAGCTGCGCGTGCGAACCGAGGATCTCCAGCGCGAGCTTGGTGAGCCGCTGGTTGTTCTCGGACCAGACGAGCTTCGACGCCGACCCCTCGGGACCGGGGATCCCGGTCTTCGTCAAGGTCGTCAGCGACCGGTAGTTCGTGTACTTGAGCGCCTGCAGTTCGATCCACTCCCGGGCGATGCGGTCGCGGAGGATCGGATCGGTGACGTTCCGCTCCTTCGCGAGCGCGAACAGCTTGCGCACCGCGACGTCGAGCGTGGCGGAGAGCGCGAAGCCGAGCGTGCCCCGCTCGTGGAGCAGGGTGGTCATCGCCACCTGCCAGCCGTCCCCGACGCCGCCGAGCACGTTCTCCTTCGGCACCTGGACGTCGGTGAAGAAGATCTCGTTGAACTCGGGATGGCCGGTGATCTGGACGAGCGGACGCACCTCCACGCCGGGTGCGTGCATGTCGACGATCACGTAGGTCAGATTCTTGTAGCGCGGCGCGTCGGGCAGGCCCAGACCGACGAGGATGCAGAAGTCTGCAATGTGCGCGAACGACGACCACACCTTCTGTCCGTTGACGAGGAAATGGTCCCCGCGGTCGTCGATTCGGGTCCGCGACGCGGCGAGGTCGCTGCCCGCGTCGGGCTCGGAGAAGCCCTGGCACCAGATCTCGTCGGCGGTGAGGATCTTCGCGAGGTACCGCTCCTTCTGCTCGGGCGTCCCCCAGGCGATGATCGTCGGGCCGGCCATGCCGAGCCCGATCACGCCCAGATGTGAGGGCGCCTCGGCCCGCGCCAGCTCCTCGAGGAAGATCGCCTGGTGACTGTACGGCGCTCCTGCCCCGCCGTACTCCGTCGGCCAGGTGAGCCCCGCATAGCCGGCGGCGCCGAGCTTGCGGCTCCAGTCGCGGTCAGCATCCTCGAAGCGCCGGGCCCCGCGCGCTTTCGCGCCCGACGGCAGGTTCTCCGCGATGAAGTCGCGCACCTCCTGCCGAAATGCAGCTTCCTCCTGGGTGTCGCGCAGCTCCATTGCCGCGATCTTAATCCTCGCCTTCGCGCAGCGTCATGCAGGTCGACGTCGCGTACGCGACGAGCGACCCCGAGTCGTCGGTGATCCGGCAGTCCAGGAGCGCCAGGGTGCGGCCCGCCTTGATCACCTCTCCGACCGCCGTGAGCCGCCCGGCCCAGACCGGCTTGAGGAAGTTGATCTTCAGCTCCACCGTCGCGAACGACTCCCCTTCCTCGAGCCGCGAGAGATTCGCACAGCCCATTGCTCCGTCGGCGAGGTCGCAGAGGATGCCGCCGTGCAGGGTCCCCGGCGGGCTCGAATGCTGCGGGCCGGCATCGAGCTCGAAGGTCACCCGCCCGGGCACTGCGGCGACCATCCGCATCCCGAGCAGGTCCGCAACCGGCGCCCCGGGGATCTCGCCCGCGATGATCTGCTGCAGCAGAGCGAGCGTCACGGTGTGAGCACCGTGCGAATCACGTCGCCGTGCTGCATCGCCGCGATGGCATCCTGCCAGCCGGTGAGCGGCGCGGTGCGCGTCACCATCCCCGCCAGGTCGAGCTTGCCTTCGAGCGCCCACTGCGCGAGCCGCGGGAAGTCCTCCTGCGGTAGGTGGTCGCCGCCGTGCGAGACGAGGATCCGCGCGCGACGCCCGAAGAGGCCGGGCAGATCGACCTCGGCCGTTTCGCCACGGGGAGAGAGACCGATCAGGGTGACGGTGCCGCCCGTGGCGATCATCCCGAGCGCCTGCTCGAACGTGGCGCGGCGCCCGACGACGTCGAACACGAAGTCGACCCGCCCGGGCTCCGTGTGCGTGGCGCCGAACCGGAGGGCCTGCTCGCGCTTCTGCTCGTCGAGATCGATCGCGCGAATCTCGGAGGCGCCCGCGATGCGGGCGCCCTGGATCGCCGACAGGCCGACGGCGCCGCACCCGATCACCGCGACCCGCGCGCCCTCCCAGACCTGGGCCGTCTCGAGCACCGACAGCACCCCCGTCGCGACCGCGCAGCCGATGAGGCAGGCCTGGTCGGCCGGAAGCTCTCGCGAGATCTTCACGGCCGCGACCGACGGGACGACCGTGTGGGTGGCAAACGTCCCCGTGCGCAGAACCGGCGTCAGCTCGTCGCCGCCGGCGCGGAAGAGCCGCCCCTTTGCCGCCGGGGGACGGGTGCAGCGGCGGGGCTCGCCGCGCAAGCAGGTGGGGCACTGCCCGCAGGAGGTCTTCCACCCGAGCACGACCGAGTCTCCTGTCGCAAGCCCCTCGACCCCCTCGCCGATCGCCTCGACGCTGCCGGCACCCTCATGCCCGAGCAGCACGGGGAAGGCGTGCCCCCAGCCGTCCTCCTCGATCACGTGCAGGTCGCTGTGGCAGACACCGGTTGCCTCGATGCGGACGAGCACCTCGCCGCGCCCGGGCGCATCGACGCGGATCTCCTCCAGCGCGACCGCGCCCGGCGCCGAGAGGACTACGCCGCGGTCGACAGCCACGAACGGTCGAGCTCTCGGATCGACGTTCCGCCCGCGAGCGCGAGGTTGAGGTCGATCTCGGCCAGCAGGTTCTGGATCAGCTCCTCGACGCCGCGACGGCCGCCGACGGCGAGCGCATACGCGTAGGGGCGGCCGAGCAGGACCGCGTCCGCGCCGAGGGCCACCGCTTTCAGCACATCGGCTGCGCAGCGGATGCCGCCGTCCATCAGCACGACCGCCTCGGGCAAGGCAGCGCGAACCTCGACGAGCGCATCGAGGGCTGCCACGGCGCCGTCGACCTGACGTCCGCCGTGATTCGAGACGACGATGCCGTCCATGCCGCAGGCGAGCGCCCGCTGTGCGTCGTCGGCGGTGAGCACGCCCTTGACGAGCAGCGGCAGCGTCGTCTGCCCGCGCAGCCACTCGAGATCGCTCCAGGTCAAACCGAGGTTCGGGAAGGTCGCGAGCATCGTCGCCGCCGCGGTGAGCAGATCCTCGTGCGGCGGTCGGTCGAGCCGCGACAGGAACACCGGGTCGGAGAAGTACTGGCCACAGCCCTCACCGCGGATGAACGGCAGATACGCCCGGCGGAGGTCCCGCGGCCGCCAGCCGAGGTTCAGCGTGTCGAGCGTGACGACGATCGCGCCGTACCCGGCCTGCTCGGCCCGGCGGACGAAGCTCGCACAGATCTCGCGGTCGTTGACCCAGTAGAGCTGGAACCAGCGCGGCGCGTTCGTCGCGGCGACGTCCTCGATCGAGTGGGTCGCCGCGCTCGAGAGCACCATCGGCACGCCCGACGACGCCGCTGCCTCGCCGACCGCCACCTCGGCGTCTGCATGGGCGATCGAGAGCACGCCGACCGGCGCCAGCAGGAACGGCCCCGGGGAACGCGTGCCGAGCACCTCGACGGAGAGGTCGCGCACGGCATTCCCGGTGAGCATCCGCGGCCGGATCCGCCACTTCTCGAATGCCTCGAGGTTCGCGCGCATCGTCGCTTCCGACCCTGCGCCGCCCGCGATGTAGCCGAAGGCCCCCGGATCGAGCCGCTCCTCTGCTGCGCGCTCCCAGTCACCCGAGGTGATCGGCCACTCGGGCGGCTCCTGCGCGATATAGATCGCGTTCTGGACGAGCGCCCCTGAGAAGCTCATCCCACGATCCTAGACCTGCCTCTCCCGACGCTGCCGCTCCGTCAAGCCTGGTCCGGCCGCTTGTCCTCGGTGTAGAGGTCGCCCTGCGCCGCAGCCGAGCCCGACTTGCCGCCCCCCGCACCGCGCAGGACGTAGGCGAACCCGACCGCGATCACTGCGCCCGTCAGCGGCCCGGCAACGTAGACCCAGTAGCTCCCGAAGTCCCTGCCGACGAGGTCGGGGCCGAACGTGCGGGCCGGATTCATCGACGTGCCCGAGATCGGGCTGCCCCACAGGCCGGCGAGCGCAATGTACGAGCCGACGCCGATCGCACCGAAGATCCCGATGTTCTGCGCGCCGGAGGCCGTTCCGAGAATCACGCTCACGAGGCCGAGCGTCAGGAGCGCCTCCATCAGGTAGGCCTGCCAGCCGGAGTACCCGCTCGCCGGGTAGTTCGAGCCGAACTTCGCCGAGACCTTGATCACCTCGTGCAGGAAGAGAGCCGCAAGCGACGCTCCGATCAGCTGCACCACGATGTACCCGGGGACCCGGCGCCACGGGAAGTCACCGCGCAGCGAGAAGGCGACACTGACTGCGGGGTTGAGGTGGGCGCCCGAGACCTTGCCCATGAACATGATGACGCCCATCACCATCAGCCCGGGTGCCACCACCGCCGCGCTGCGGGTGATCGTGTTCGGGAACGCCTCGCCCATCATTCCGCCGCCCGCTGCCACGATCACGAGCAGGAACGTGCCGTAGAGCTCCGAGAACAGGCGACGCCATTCCTGCTTGGGATCCTGGAAGTTCGCCATCGGCTCGGTGATGTCCCGGTCGATCCAGCCCAGGACTCCCGACTCCGCGCGCTTCAGCGGCTCATCCACAGCTCAGCTCCTCTGTTCTCGGGCGACGATCATTCCGCGGCAACTTCTCCCAGGAACGCGGCGCCCCTTTCATCCGATCCGGATGAACCGGCCGAAAAGCGTCAGGTGAAAGCGTTGACGGCGCGCGCGACGACGAGACCGAAGAGCGCGATGGCGACGGTCGACTGCACCAGCATCGTGTATTTGGCGCGGTAGGTGAGCGGCATCACATCGGTCGGGCTGAACGCCGTCGCATTCGTGAAGCCCAGGTGGAGGTAGTCGAGGAAGAACGGCCGCCAGCCGAGCGGCGCGATCTCCGGGCTCAGCTGCTGCGTGAAGGCGAAGTCGACCGGCACCGGCTGCCGGAGTCGCGCGATCGGCCCGCCTCCGTCCATCAACCAGAAGAGGAGCGCGAACGCGAGGTTGTTGCCGACCCAGACGAACGCGCCGTCGGCGAGCAGCGTCGACGGCGACTGGGCGACCTTCGCGCCTTTGATCAGGTCGTGGATCAGGAGCCCGGTCGCCGCCAGCGCCCCGACGACGAGCAGGCACACGAGGGCGATCACCACACGACGCGCCCCTCTGGCCCGTCTCCCGATATGACGGCTCGGGTGCGCGACGAGCAGGACGATGAGAAGCGCGACCTCGAGCACCGGCACGAGCCACGGAATGCCGATCAGCGGTTCGTGGGGAAGCCAGAGCCGCAGGCCGATGTTGAGGACGATCAGGACCGCGAGCGCGGTCAGCGGCGGCCAGCGCGGCTCGGCGAGCTCCGGCGGCTCCTCGGCGGCCTGACCGGTCGGTGAGGCGGCGGCGGCAACGGCTTGGTGGGACGCCATCGTGGCAGTCGTCTTACACGCGAACGCCGTCGCTTCGCAAGGCGCCTAGCAGATTCGAACTGCTGTAAACGGCTTTGCAGGCCGCTGCCTAACCACTCGGCCAAGGCGCCAGGGGGCGGAATGGTATCGGGCCGCCCGGGTCGGCTCCGGACCGGAGAAGCCCGAAGCCTTTCGCCGGCTGAATGACGTGTATACAGTCGCGGTTGCCGTGTCGTTGCAGGAACGCAGTGCGTCCGAGCGCGTCCAGGAGGCCCGCGAGCGCTACGTCGCGCGAGGGATCTCGACTCCGCCTCTCGTCGTCGAACGCGCCGAGGGTGCGCGGATCTGGGACGCGGAGGGGCGCGAGTACATCGACTTCGCCGGAGGCCTCGGGTGCGCCAATCTCGGGCACAACCTGCCTGCGGTCGTCGGCGCGGTGCACGCTCAGGTCGACCGCTACATGCACCAGTGCTTCATGGTCGGGATGTACGAGCCGTACGTCGACGTGTGCCGGCGGCTCGCGGAGCTCTCACCGTGCCGCGGCGCCGACCAGAAGTCGGTCCTGCTGAACAGCGGCGCGGAGGCGATCGAGAACGCCGTCAAGATCGCGCGGGTCGCAACCGGCCGGCCGGCGGTGATCGTCTTCGACAACGCGTTCCACGGCCGGACGCTTCTCTCGATGACGATGACGTCGAAGGTCGTCCCCTACAAGGCGGGCTTCGGCCCCTTTGCGCCCGAGGTGTACCGGACGCCGGCGCCGTATCCCTTCCGAGGCGTGAGCGAGGACGACGCGATCGACGGCCTCAAACGGCTCTTCAAGGGAGACGTCGACCCGAATTCGGTCGCGTGCGCGGTGCTCGAACCGGTGCAGGGCGAGGGCGGCTTCATCCCGATGACTCCCGACTTCCCGCGCCGCCTGCAGGAACTCCTCGACCACTACGGGATCCTCTATGTGAACGACGAGGTGCAGAGCGGCTGCGGCCGGACCGGCCCCGTCTGGGCGATCGAGCACTACGGGGTCGAACCGGATCTGCTCGTCTCCGGCAAGACGCTCGGCGGCGGCCTGCCGCTCGCGGCCGTCACCGGCCGCGCTGGGGTGATGGACACGGTGCCGCCCGGCGGTCTCGGCGGCACCTTCGGCGGCAACCCGCTCGCCTGCGCGGCCGCGGCCGCGATCCTCGACGCGCTGGCGGAGCAGCGCCCGCGCGCCGAGCACATCGGCACGCACCTGCGCGAGCGCCTCGAGGCGATGGCCCCGGCCGGATCCGAGGTGCGAGGGCTCGGGCCGATGGTCGCGATCGAGTTGGCGGAGCAGACCGGAGACGAGACGGGGCGGGTCATCGCGGCCGCACGCGAACAGGGCCTCATGCTCCTCTCGTGCGGGCTCTACGGGAACGTGATCCGGATCCTCGTGCCCTTCACGGTCGGCGACGAGGAGCTCGAGCGCGGGCTCGACATCCTGGAGAGCGCACTTGGCGGCTGACGTCTCGGTCGCGGGAATCCGAAAGAGCTATGGAGACGTCGTCGCGGTCGACACCGTCGACCTGGCCGTCGGCGACGGCGAGTTCTTCACGCTGCTCGGGCCGTCGGGGTCCGGCAAGACAACGACGTTGCGGATCATCGCCGGCTTCGAGCAGCCCGACACGGGCCGCGTGACGCTCGGAGGCGAGGACATCACGAACCAGCCTCCGTACTCTCGCGACGTCAACACCGTGTTCCAGGACTACGCGCTGTTCCCCCACATGACGGTCGCCGAGAACGTCGGGTACGGGCTCAAGGTGAAGGGCGTCGCGCGCGCCCCGCGGAAGAGCCAGGTCGAAGAAGTGCTGCGCATGGTGCGCCTCGACGCGTACGGCGAACGCAAGCCCGTTCAGCTCTCGGGCGGCCAGCGCCAGCGGGTCGCGCTCGCGCGGGCGATCGTCAACCGGCCGAAGGTGCTGCTCCTCGATGAGCCCCTCGGGGCGCTCGACCTGAAGCTCCGCCAGGAGATGCAGGTCTTCCTCAAGTCGCTGCAGCGCGAGCTCGGGATGACCTTCCTCTACGTCACGCACGACCAGGAGGAAGCGCTGACGATGAGCGACCACGTCGCCGTCTTCAACGAGGGGAAGATCGAGCAGATCGGTTCGCCGAACGAGGTCTACGAGCACCCCGCGACAGAGTTCGTCGCGGGGTTCGTCGGCACGTCGAACATCCTCGAGCGCGGCGGCAAGCGGTTCTCGGTCCGCCCGGAGCGGATCGAGCTGAACGGCAGCGGCGAAGGGGGAGTCGTCGCCAACGTGATCTTCGTCGGCGCCTTCACACGCATCCTCGTCGACACCGACGCCGGCGAGCAGCTCACGCTCGTGAGGCAGAACGACGGCTCGGCGGTCGAGCCGGGCACCCGCGTCCACGTCCGCTGGCGGGACGAGGACGCCTACGAGATCACCCCCCATCACACTCTCGAGCAGGAGGTCAAATGACGAAGCGCATGTGGGCGCTGCTGGCGACCCTCGCGGTCGCGGCCGCGTTCCCCGCGGCCGGCGCGACGAGGGCGAGCGGCGGCACCCTCAACATGATTGCCTGGGAGGGCTATCTCCAACCAGAGTGGGTGACACCGTTCGAGAAGCAGTCGGGCTGCACCATCCATCCGAAGTACGCAGGCTCCTCCGACGAGATGGTCACGCTGATGCGCTCGGGCGGCGGCAGCCAGTACGACATGGTCTCGGCGTCCGGCGACGCGTCGCTGCGGCTGATCTACGGCAAGGACGTGCAGGCGGTCGACCCGTCGAAGATCCCGTCGTTCAAGGACTTCGGGAAGGCGTTCCAGTCACCCCCGAACAACACCGTCGGCGGCAAGCACTACGGCATCTCGCTGCAGTGGGGCCCGAACATCCTGCTCTACAACACGCAGAAGGTGAAACCGGCGCCGACGTCGTGGTCGTCGATCTACACCCCGAAGTACAAGGGCAAGATCACGGTGCCCGACAACCCGATCCAGATCGCCGACGCGGCGCTGTACCTGATGAAGACGAAGCCGTCGCTCGGCATCAAGGACCCGTACGAGTTGAACTCGACTCAGTTCAACGCAACGATCAACCTGCTGAAGCAGCAGAAGCCGCTGATCAAGCGGTACTGGCCGTCCGGCGGCCAGGAGATCAGCGACTTCAAGAACGGCAACGTCGTGATCGGTGCCGCCTGGCCCTACCAGCTGAGCCAACTGCTCGCGGACAAGGCTCCGGTCAAGGACACGATCCCGAAGGAAGGCGCGACGGGGTGGCTCGACACCTGGATGGTCTCGGCCCACACGAAGAACCTCGACTGCGCCTACAAGTGGCTTGCCTACATCTCGACGCCGAAGGTGCAGGCCGAGCAGGCCACGAACTACGGTGAGACGCCGGTCAACTCGAAGGCGTGCCCGATCATGAACAAGCTCGCGAAGGGCTCGTGCGCGCAGTACCACGCGAACGCGCCGCTCAAGTACTTCAAGCAGATCTACTTCTGGAAGACACCGCTCGCCGATTGCGGCAACGGCCAGAAGAACTGCATGGATTACACGAAGTGGCAGCAGGCCTGGACGCAGCTCAAGGGCTGACCCGCAACGGCCCGGGAGGGCGCCGCCGTCTTGGCGGCGCCCTCTGGCGCAGGCGCTGGCTCAAGGCGGTCTCGCTCCTCTCCCCGCCGGTCGTCGCGTTCCTCGTCGTCTACGTCGCGGCGCTGGTCGCCCTGTTCATCTCGTCGTTCTGGACGGTCGATCCGTTCACCGGCCTGACGATCCACAGCTGGACGCTCGACAACTACAAGGAGATCTGGAACGAGTCCACCTACCGCACCGTCGCGCTCCGCACCGTCCTCATCGCCTCGGCGGTGACGCTGACCGACGCGATCATCGCGTTCCCGTTCGCGTACTTCATGGCGAGGCTGGCCGGCCCGCGCGTCCGCGCCATCCTCTTCGTGCTCGTGCTGCTGCCCCTCTGGGCCTCCTATCTGGCCAGGGTCTACGCCTGGCAGCTGATCCTCAACCATGACGGCCTGCTCAACTGGAGCCTGCAGAGGATCGGTCTCCCGTCGGCGAACATCGCCTACTCGAACACCGCCGTCTGGCTCGTCTTCTCGTACATCTGGCTGCCGTTCATGATCCTGCCGGTCTACGCAGCGCTCGAGCGGATCCCCCACTCCTACATCGAGGCCTCGCGCGACCTCGGCGCGAAAGGCGGCCGGACGCTGCGCACCGTGATCCTGCCGCTCGCGCTGCCGGGCATCGTCGCGGGTTCGATCTTCACGTTCTCGCTCACGCTCGGCGACTACATCACACCACTGCTCGTCGGCGGCCCGTCGTCGCAGTTCATCGGGAACGTCGTCTACGACTCGGTCAACGGCTCCGGCAATTTGCCCTTCGCAGCCGCATTCGCGGTGGTCCCGATGCTCGTGATGGGCATCTACCTCATGATCGCGCGCAGGCTTGGCGCGTTCGAGGCGCTCTGATGGAGAGACGCCGAACGAGGATCGTGCTCGGGGCGTGGGTGCTGCTCGTGCTCGCGTTCCTGTACATCCCGATCCTGATCATCTGCCTCTACGCCTTCAACTCGTCGAACATCCAGAGCTGGCCGACCCCGGGGCTGACCACGAAGTGGTTCTCGCCGGCGATCCACAACGGCGACATGCAGCAGGCCCTCAGGCTCTCGCTCAAGGCCGGCCTGCTCGCCACTCTCGTTGCGCTCGTCCTCGGCTCGCTGGCGTCGTTCGGAGTGCACCGCTTCAGGTTCTTCGGCCGCGAGTCGATCTCGTTCCTGCTCGTGCTGCCGATCGCACTCCCCGGCATCATCACCGGGATGGCGCTCAACTCGTACTTCACGTTCTGGAAGATCAACTTCGGGCTCTGGACGATCGTGATCGGCCACGCGACGTTCTGCGTCGTGGTCGTCTACAACAACGTGATCGCGCGCCTTCGGCGCGTCCCGGGATCGCTGACCGAGGCGTCGATGGATCTCGGCGCGGACGGGATCCAGACCTTCCGCTACGTCACCTTCCCGTCGATCTCGACAGCGCTGGTCTCGGGCGCCCTGCTCGCATTTGCGCTGTCCTTCGACGAGGTGATCGTGACGACGTTCACGGCCGGCGCGCAGAACACGCTGCCGATCTGGATCTTCGGCCAGATCCGGCTCGGACAGCAGCTGCCCGAGGTCAACGTCGTCGTCTTCCTGATCCTCGCTTTGACGATCATCCCCGTTGCGCTCGCGCAACGCCTCACCCGCGAGAGCGGGATCCTTCGCACCGAATAGGAGACTCCAGTGGCAACGATCGATGTCATCAACCCAGCGACCGCCGAGACGATCGACTCGGTGCCCTCCATGTCGGCCGAGGAGGTCGACGAGGTCGTCGAGCAGGCCAAGCAGGCACTCCCCGGCTGGCTCGACGCGACGCCGAAGGAGCGCTCGGAGCTTCTGCACAGGCTCGCGGACGTGCTCGAGGACAACGCGGAGGAGCTCGCGCAGATCGAGTCGAGGAACGTCGGCAAGCCCATCGGGCTCGCCCGGGAGGAGATGCCGTTCAGCGTCGACAACCTGCGGTTCTTCGCCGGCGCGGCGCGAAACCTCGAGGGCAAGTCCGCCGGCGAGTACATCACGGGCTACACCTCTCTCGTACGGCGCGAGCCGCTCGGGGTCGTGGCCGGCATCTGCCCGTGGAACTACCCGCTGATGATGGCCGTCTGGAAGATGGGGCCCGCGCTCGCGGCCGGCAACGTGCAGATCCTCAAGCCGTCGGAGCAGACCCCGATGTCGCTCCTGCGGTTCATCGACCTCGCGAAGGACGTGATCCCCGCGGGTGTCCTGCAGGCCGTGACCGGTGACGGCGTGCCGACGGGCGCACGGCTCGTGGAGCACCCGGACATCCGCCTCGTCTCGCTGACCGGTGACATCGAGACCGGCAAGACGATCGCGCGCAGCGGAGCGGCGAGCCTGAAGCGGATGCATCTGGAGCTCGGCGGCAAGGCACCGCTCGTCGTCTTCGACGACGCCGACGTCGACGCCGTCGCAGAGGGGATCAAGATCGCCGGCTACGCGAACTCCGGCCAGGACTGTACCGCCGGCTCACGGGTTCTCGCGGGGCCGAAGATCTACGACTCGCTGCTCGAGCGCCTCGTGCCCGCAGTCGAGTCGATCAAGATGGGCGACCCGTCCGAGGGCGAGGAGATCGAGATGGGGCCTGTGATCACCAAGGATCAGCAGGACCGCGTGCTCGGGTTCCTCGAACGCGCCAAGGGAGCAACCGTCCTGACCGGCGGCGAAGCCGGCCGCGACCGGGGCTTCTTCGTCGAGCCGACGGTCGTCACCGACGTCGACCAGAACGACGAGATCGTGCAGGACGAGGTCTTCGGCCCCGTTGTCACCGTGCAGCGGTTCGCCGACGACGCCCAGGCGATCGCCTGGGCGAACGGCGTGCGCTATGGGCTCGCGGCTTCCGTCTGGACTCGCGACGTCGGCCGCGCGATGAACGCGGCGCGCAAGCTCCAGTTCGGCGCGGTGTGGATCAACGATCACCTGGTTCCGATCGCCTCGGAGATGCCGCACGGCGGCTACAAGCAGTCCGGCTACGGCAAGGACATGTCGATCTACTCCATGGAGGAGTACACGCAGATCAAGCACGTCGTCGTCAAGATCGACTGAACCTCAGAGGCTCTGCAACTCGGCGAGCTCCGCGGCCGAAGGCACCCACTCTCCGGCCGCGGCGTTCGCGCGCACCTGCTCCGGCTTCGTCGCGCCGGCGATCACCGATGCGACCGGCGACACGGCAGCGAGGCCGCCCACGGCGACCTCCAGCAGCGACGCACCGCGCGCCTCGGCCCACGTACGGAGGCGCTCGACGCGTTCGAGGTCGGCGTCGTCGATCGTCCGGCCGTGGAGGCGCGTGCCCTTCGCCGGTGGAGCGCCCGGCGAGACCTTGCCGGTCAGCAGGCCGCTCGCGAGCGGGAAGAACGGGATGAAGCCCAGACCGAGCCGATCGCAGGCGGGAATGACCTCGGCCTCGGCCTTGCGGCGGAGCCAGGAGTACTCGCTCTGCTCCGAGACGTAGGCGGTCGAGGCGATCGCCTTCGCACGCTCCAGTGTGGCCGCGCTGTAGTTCGACGTGCCGTAGGCGAGGATCTTCCCTTCCGCGACGAGCTCGTCGAGTGCGCCGATCGTCTCCTCGAGCGGCGTCTCGGCGTCCTCCTCGTGATGCTGGTACAGGTCGACGCGCTCGGTCTGGAGGCGGCGCAGCGATGCTTCGAGCGCCGCCCGGATGTAGCCCCGCGAGCCGCGACGCTGGGCGCCGTCCCCCATCTCCTTGCCGAACTTCGTGGCGAGCACGACCTCGTCGCGGCGGCCCTGCAGGATGCGGCCGAGCAGCTCCTCGCTGCCGCCCTTGTTCCCGTAGATGTCGGCGGTGTCGAAGAACATGACGCCGGCGTCGAGCGCGGCGTCGACGACCGCACGCGTCGCCGCCTCGTCGATCCGGCCGCCGAAGTTGTTGCATCCGAGGCCCACCACGCTTACCGAGAGCGGGCCGAGGTTCCGTGTGCGCACAGCGGGACGCTAGCGATAGCGTCCCGGGTCATGCGTTACTGGGAGGACTTCCAGGTCGGCGAGGTGAGCGAGGTCGGACAGGTGACGGTGACGGAGGAGGAGATCGTCGACTTCGCGTCGCGGTACGACCCTCAGCCGTTCCACATCGACGCGGAGGCGGCCCGGCAGTCGCCGTTCGGCGGCCTGATCGCAAGCGGCTGGCACACGACGGCCCTGTTCATGGGGATGTTCGTGCGCGCCGTCCTGCTCGACTCCGCCTCGCTCGGGTCGCCCGGCGTCGACGAACTTCGCTGGACTGCGCCGGTCCGGCCGGGCGACACGCTGACGGGACGCTCGACGATCGTCGACGTGCAGCCGTCGTCGAAGGACCCGCGACGGGGAACCGTCTTCACGAAGAACGAGGTGTTCAACCAGGACGGCGTGCTCGTCATGCGGCTGATCGCACGCAGCTTCTTCGCGCGACGAGGTGTCTGACACCAAAGGTGTCAGACACCGGTGGGCTCAGCGCCACGTCGCGCGCAGAACGCGCAGCCAGTTCTCGTGCGTGATCTTCGCCACGGCCTCGTCGTCGTAGCCGGATTCCCGCAGGGCCCCGACGAGCCTGGGCAGCCCGGCGACGCTGCCGAGCGCGGCCGGAACGACCGCGCCGTCGAAGTCCGAGCCGAACGCCACGTGGTCGATGCCCATGCGCTCGGCGAGATAGTCGACGTGGCGCACGATCTCCCCGATCGGCGTCTCGGGCACGAGCAGCCCGTCCGCGCGGAGGAAGGTGACGGCGAAGTTGACGCCGACGATGCCGCCCGAGTCCCGGATCGCGTCGAGCTGCGAGTCGACCAGGTTCCGCGAGGCGGCGCAGAGGGCATGCGCGTTCGAATGCGTGGCCACGATCGGCGCGTCGGAGAGCGCCGCGACGTCCCAGAACCCCGCCTCGTTCAGGTGCGACACGTCGACGAGGATCCCGAGCCGGTTGCACGCGCGGACGAGCTCACGCCCGGCGGCTGTCAGCCCCTCGCCGGTGTCGGGCGACGAGGGGAAGCGGAACGGCACACCTTCGGCGAACTCGTTCGGCCGCGACCACACGAGGCCGACCGACCGGAGCCCACGTTCGTGCCAGCGGTCGAGGTTCGACAGATCCGCCGCGATCGCCTCTGCCCCCTCCATGTGCACGATCGCGGTGATGTGACCGTCACCGAAGTCGTCGGCCGACGTCGCGCGAACGACCGGCAGGCCGCACAGCGCGTCGAACAGCTCCTCGGCGATGCGCGCCGCCTCCTCGTGCGGAATCGGCTCGGGAAGCGGCACCGCATACGGCGTCTCGGTCGGATCCGGCACCTGGGGCGACGGGATGTAGAGCGCGAAGAAGCCTCCGGCAAAATCCGCGGCTGCTGCAGCTTCGAGGTCGAGATGCTCCGTCGGCGATCCTCGCCAGCGATGCAGGACGAGGTCGTTGTGGCCGTCGATGATCACCGCCGCATCCTACGGGCCCCTGTGACACGCTCCCGTAGTGGTCGGCGAACCGCTTCGCGTTCTCATTGCCGAAGACGACACGCAACTCGCGGAGCTCGTCGAGAGCATCCTCGACGACGACGGGCGGTTCGTCATCGTCGGCCGCGCCGCGAACGGCGACGAGGCCGTTCGGCTCTGCGCCGAGCACCGGCCCGACATCGTGTTGATGGACATCGGCATGCCCGGTCTCGACGGCATCGACGCAACGCGTGCGATTCACGCCCATGACGCCGCCCAGCACGTCGTCATCTACACCGGCTCGGACGAATACGACGACGTCGCACGTTCGGACGCCGCCGGCGCCGTCGGGTTCCTGCACAAGCACGCGCTCACCTCACCCGATCTGGCGGAGGCGCTGCACGTGCTGCACGCGAACTACGCCAGGCAGGCCCTCGAGCCAGAGGCCTAGGGCGCCGCACGCGCGACGAGGATGCGCGCGAGCCGCAGCTCTGCTGCCCGGACTGCCGGCTCGGCGACCATCGGCGCCGTCGTCGTCAGCGTGAGCTCGGTGCTGCCGCGACCGATCAGGACGAGATCGACGAAGACGCGCACGGTTCCCGAAGCGGATTTGACGTCCACCATCGTCCGATATGCGCGCGTGTACCCAGAGACCGCGGGGAAGGGGATGCGGCGAACCGACACGAGCCGTTCGGACGCAGTCAGGTTCTTCTGAAGGTTCTGTCGCAGACACGGCATCACCTGCGGTGCGAGCACCGTCCGCTGCCAGTCGAGGCGCACCATCGCGGGGGTCTCCAGCACCTGCGCCTCGCTGTCGAACTCCAGGCCGGGGTGCTTGAACACTGTTTCCGCGGCGCCGACGAGAACCAGGTCGGATTGCTTGGGCGTGAAATTCCTACAGCCGGTCCCGGGGGACAGGTCGGGCTTCTTCGACCCTCCGGTCCAACCGGCGGCCCCACCGAGATCGGCCCGGTGCATGACGGCAGCTCTCGCGGCGGCCTGCCCGGCCGCGGTCAGGTGGATCTGCTCCCGGTCCGCCGCCGCGACACCCGCGAGCAGCAGCGCCGCAGCGCAGACGCCGAGGAGCGCGGCCGCGGGCTTCCGGTCGATTCGCATCATTCGTCGCGTTCCTCGTTCATTGCCTGTTCGACGGTATCGGCCGGAACGGCCGAGCCTTGAGGGGCCGTCCACGGGTCGTCCTCACGATTCACTAGGGTCACCACCGGAATGGACCGTCTCGCTCTCGCGGCATCGCTTGCCGCCGCCTTGGTGGCAGCCGCAGCAGGTGCAGCAGCAGCCAAGAGCCCGGCGCCGGCGCCGCGGGCCGCAGGCGGCCGCGCCGTGACGATCGTGGCTCACGGCGTACCGACTCCCACGGAGTTCGCCGTCGTTGCCGGCCGGCTCTTCGTCTCCGGGTACGGCGCTGAGAACGACACCAAGGTCCTCGGCGGCGTGTACCTGCTGGGCGGCGGTAAGGCAGTCAAGGTTCCCGGATCGCCGGCACACGTTTACGGGATCGCGTCCGCGAACCACACGCTCTACCTGAGCACAGGCCCGGCGATTCTCGCCTGGAGCGGCTGGGATGGGAACCGGTTCCGGACGACGCGCGTCGTCGCGACCTCCCCAGGCCGATGGGGCTTGTTCAACGGCTTGGCCGTCGGTCCCGATGGGAAGATCTACGTCGGAGCGAACGCCGACACGACGAATCCGGCCTTCGCCAACAGATTCGTTTCCGTCGATCCCTCGTCCGGAACGATCACGGTCATCGCGACCGGCATCCGCCAGGCCTGGCAGCCGCTCTTTCTCCCGGGCCACTCGCTGCCGCTCGTCTCGGATCTCGGCCAGGACGACCTGGGGCCGAAGCGCCCACCCGACTATCTCTTGGCGATCACGCGCGGCGCCGACTACGGCTACCCCGCGTGCCCGGCGACGCCCAGCACCTGCGTGAACTACGCCCCGCCCTTCGTCACGTTCGCGCCTCATGCCTCGCCGATGGGCCTCGGCTTCCTCCGGGGCAAGCTCTACGTCGCGCTCTACGGAGGCTTGGGTGACGGGTCGGAGGTCGTGTCGATGCCGGCAGCCGGCGGCCGGCTGACGCCCTTCCTGACCCATTACCCGGCGAATGTGATCGCCGTCGGCACGGCCGGCGGCAAGCTGTACACCGGCGACCAGGGTGGGACGATCTACCGCGTGACACCGTAGGACGACGTGGAGGCCCGGTGGTGGGCGATGCGGCCCGCGCAGAACCTCAAGCCGGCGAGCTACGTCTGCCCGCTGTGCGACGGGATGTTGCACGCAACGAGCGAGCATGCGCTGATCGCGCCGGAGGGCGACTTTTCTCGCAGACGCCACGCGCACATGGAGTGCGTGCTCGCAGCCCGCAAGCGCGGAGAGCTGCCGACCGAGGACGAGTTCAGGAAGAAACGCGGCCGCTGACGTCCGCCGGGTCGAACGACTCCATGGCCGCCGGCCGGCCGTAGTGGTAGCCCTGTCCGCGCTCGCAGCCCAGCGTGGTGATCAGATCGCTCTGGGCCGCCCGTTCGATTCCCTCTGCTACGAGCCGTGTCCCCAGAGCGCTACCGAGGCCGATGATCGCCCGCAGGAGAGCCTCGCCCCCGTCTTCCTCGTCGATCGTCGCCGTGAAGCTCCGATCGATCTTCACGATGTCGACCGGCAGCTTCTGCAGGTAGGCGAGCGACCCGTAGCCCGTGCCGAAGTCGTCGAGCGCGATCTGCACTCCTTTGCGCTTGAGCAGCGCGAGGCGCGTCTCGACGTCACCGGTGTCGATGACGACGCTCTCGGTGATCTCCAGGACGAGCTGCTGCGGGGCGAGCCCGGACTCCCCGAGGGCGTCCTCGACGTGCGTCACGAAGTCGGGATGCTGTAGCTGGCGCGCCGAGACGTTGACGGCGATCTCGTAGCCCCGTCCCGTGCTCCCGCCAAGCCGGGCGATGTGACGGCACGCTTCTCGCAGGACCCACTGGCCGATCGGGACGATCAGGCCGCACTCCTCCGCGAGCGGGATGAACTCGAGCGGTGCCAGCTCACCCAGCGTGGGATGCCGCCACCTGATCAACGCCTCGTAGCCGTCCGTCGCGCCCGAGGCAAGGGTGACGATCGGTTGGTAGTGGAGCGTGAACTCCCCGCGGTCGATCGCGTCGCCGAGCTCGGCGACCCGCCGAAACCGGACCAGGGCAGCCTCATCGAGGGCCGGATCGAAGAACGCAAACCCGAGGCCCGGATGGGACTTCGCGCGATACATCGCCGCGTCGGCTTCCTTCAGCAGCACCTGCGGATCGTCGCCGAGCGCGATGCCGATGCTCGCCTCGACCTTGATCTGACGGCCCTCGATCTCGAGCGGCTCGGCCAATGCGCTGTGCAGCCGCTGGGCGACGCTCGAGGCCTCGGCCGGGTCGTGGACGCTCTGGAGGATGACCCCGAACTCGTCACCGCCGAGGCGCGCTGCGGTGTCTCCCGTTCGGATGACCGACTCGAGCTGCTCGGCCAGCGTCTGCAGTGCCGCGTCGCCGGCAGGGTGCCCGAACCGGTCGTTTATGCTCTTGAAGTTGTTCAGATCGACGAACAGCAGAGCCGTCTGCCGGCCGGATCTCTTCCGGGTCGCCACCGCATGGTCGAGCCGTTCGGTGAAGTGGACCCGATTCGCAAGGCCGGTCAACGGGTCGTAGAGCGCCTGGCGCCGCAGCTGCTCCTCTGCCTCGCGCTCCGTCGAGATGTCGAGCAGGTAGCCCTGCAGGTGCAGGGGCACTCCGTCCTCGTCGGTGACGACAACTCCCTCGTCTCGAATCCAGACCCACCGGCCGTCGCGCGCGCGGAGGCGATACTCGACGCTCAACGGCTCGTGCGACCGGTGTGTTCTGGCATGCGCGGCGAGGACGCGGTCGCGGTCGTCGGGATGCAGGAGCTTGACGAAGAGCATCTCGTCGGACTGCCAGTCCGAGACGGAGTAGCCGAGGATGTCCTCGATCTGGCGGCTGGTGAAGATGTTCGAGCTGACAGCGTCGAGCGCGTCGGCGTAGATGACCAGCGGAAGCTGCTCGACGAGCGTGCGGTACCTGCGGTCGATCTCGCTGCGCTCGGCTGCCTGCCGGGCCGCAGAGGCGACTGCTCGCTCGCGCTCGAGCACGATGCTCGCGATACCTGCCGCCACGTCAACCAGCTCCAGGTCACCCTCGGCCGGACGGCGAACGGCGTCGTAGTACAGAGCGAACGTCCCGATCACCTCGTCGGCGCTGTCGACGATCGGCGTCGACCAGCAGGCGCGCAACCCGTGCTCGAGAGCGAGCTCGCGAAACGACTCCCAGAGCGGGTCGGAGGCGATGTCCTCGACGACGACCGTCTGCTTGCAGGCGGCCGCGGTCCCGCACGACCCTGCGCCCCTGGCGATCGCGACTCCGTCGATCGCGTCGCAATACGCGGTCGGCAGCCTTGGTGCGACGAGCGTTCGGAGCGTCCGGGTCTCGCGGTCCACGAGGAGCACCGATCCGACCGCCTCGGGCGCGTAGGCCTCGATCAGCCCGACGAGCAACTCGAGCACGTCACGTGTCTGCGCCCCGGAGGCAGCCTGCCCGAGCAAGGCCCGCTGCATCTGCAGGAGCGCAGGAACGCGATCGGGCTCGGAGTCGCGGGCGGGGTCCGCAGCACGCACAATCGGTGTCATCGGTCGGGTGCGGGCAGCGGGCATCCCCCGCCCAGGGGATGCGCGCCGGGCCGAAAGCCGCTTCAACCATCTAGGCGGAGCGGTCTCCCGCGCCCGAAACGGGGACGGTCTCGGTGGGCCGCCAGCGCTGGTCGGGCACGTGCACGCTCTCCATCGGCGGCAGCCGGTCGGGTGTGTGCGCCCGGTACCACCTGGCGTAGCGGTCGGTCAACGGCTTCGCCGAGAGGCCGTGCAGGTAGACGGAGAGCACGATCGTGAAGACGACTGCGAGGGTGATCTCGGATGCGTGGGCGAGCGTGCCTTGCTCGAGGGCAATCACCGTGAACACGATCGACGCGAGGCCGCGCGGACCGAACCAGCCCACGAACGCCACGGTTCGCAGCCTGGCACGCGTGCCGAACAGGGCGACGGCGACGGGCAGCATGCGCACGGCCGTGAGGCTGAGCACGCCGTAGAGCACCGTCCGCCAGGTCAGATCGACGAGCACGGCCCCGGCGATCGCCGCGCCGAAGACGAGGAAGGTCACGCCGCTCGTCAGGTCGCCGAGCTGGCCGAGGAGGTAGGTCAGTTCTCCGTCGCGGTCACGGTGCAGCCTGCCGAACGCGAACCCGGCGACGAATGCGGCGATGAAGCCGCTGCCGCCGAGCGGCGCGGCGAGCCCGTAGGCCAGAGCGGCGGTCGCGACCGGCAGGATCTGGCTCCAGCCCGGACTGATCAGGCCGTGTTGGCGGGCGAGCCGGACGACCAGGCCGCCGACCACGCCGGCGACTGCGCCCATGAGGAGCCCGTAGCCGATCGCATCCACCACGAGCACGAACGCCCCGTGGGTCGTCTGCGAGCCCTCGTCCGCCTCGGCGATCGCGAGCGCGATGAAGAGCAGCGGAACGCAGATGCCGTCGTTCAGCCCGGACTCGACGTTCAGCCCCTGCCGGATCCGGGAAGGCAGGCGTGGATCCGTCACGACCGCCTGGCCGAGCGCAGCGTCCGTGGGTGCCAGGATCACCGCGAGGATCAGGACCTCGACCAGGCTGAACGAGCCGAAGAGGGCCACGCCCACGAGCCAGCCCGCCGCGATCGTCAACGGGAGCCCGATCCCGAGCAGGCGCGCCGGCACGCTGTACTCGCGCCGGAGGGCCGGCAGGTCGATCCTCGAGGCATCCGAGAACAGGACGAGCGTGAGTGTCGCCTCGGCGAGGATCCGAACCTGTTCGCTCCTCGGAGCGAGGTCGATCCAGCCGAGCCCCTCGCTGCCGACGATCAGGCCGGCCGAGAGAAAGAAGATCGGCGCGGAGACCCAGGTTCTGGCCAGCCTGCGCGAGAGGCCCGCGTAGACGAGCACGATTCCGGCGGCGGTTGCGAGTGACCAGGCGCTCAGAGCTCGACCCTACGCGCCGCCGCCGACGGCCGTGCTCGTTAACCAAGTCTTTAGGCTCCTCGACAATTCACCAAATCTCTGCCGACTAGCGTTCCGCGCATCGACGTCGACCGTCGATTGCGCCGGGCCGGGGAGTCGTTGCCTGCCACTCCCCGGCTCGTCGCCTTTTGAGAGCACGCTGCCGCGGTCGAGGCTAGGCTCGCCCCGGTGGGCAGCATCGTCGAAACCGTTCGCGGGCCTGTCGAGCTCACGGAGCTCGGACCGACGCTGATGCACGAGCACGTGTTCGTGCTCGACCCCGAGGCGCTCATCAACTTCGGACATGTCTGGGGACCGCGCTACTGGGACGAGGACGTGCGGATCGCCGACGCGATCGCGAAGCTGCAACGGCTTCGCAGCAGCGGCATCCAGACCCTCGTCGACCCCACCGCGCTCGGGCTCGGCCGGGACATCCCGCGTATCCAGCGGATCAACGCGGAGGTCGACCTCAATATCGTGGTCGCAACCGGCGTCTACGCCTTCCTCGAGCTGCCGTCCTTCCTCGCCTACCGGTCGGATGATGCGATCGTCGAGCTGTTCGTGCGGGAGCTGCGCGAGGGGATCGACGACACGGGCGTCAAGGCCGCCTTTCTGAAGTGCGCGGTGGAGATGTACGGGCTGGTCGGTGACGTGCCCCGGATCCTGGCCGCCGTCGCCGCAGCGAGCATCGAGACCGGCGCCCCCGTCATGGTGCACACCAACGCGATCGCCAAGACAGGCCTGCCCGCCCTCGACGCGCTGACGAGGGCAGGCGTCGATCCGGCGCGCATCGTGATCGCCCACGCCGGCGACAGCAACGACCTGGAGTACCTCCGCGCGATTGCCGACACCGGTGCTGCCCTCGGCTGCGACCGGTTCAACATCGAGCACTTCAATCCGGACGAGAAGCGCATCGAGACGCTCGTGGCGCTGATCGCGGAGGGGTACACCGGCCAGGTGCACCTTGGTCACGACGCGGCGTGCTTCAACGACTTCATGGTCGGCAACCCGTTCTTCGTGGACGAGCGGCCGGACTACCTCCACATCTCCACGCACATCCTCCCGGCGCTCCTCGAGGCCGGAGCGACGCAGGAGCAGATCGACCAGATGCTCGTGGCCAACCCGCAGCGCTACTTCGCGCGCGCCTGAGCCCGGCGCCGGTCGACGACGCGCACGGCCTTGCCTTCGCTTCTGGGCACCGCCCCACACTCGAGCACGTCCGCGCGAACACGGATCCCGAGCTGCTCACGCAGGACCCGCTCGACGGCCGATCGCAGGAGCGCAGGGTCCACGATCGCGCTCGTGGGCTCGCACTGGACCGTGAGCTCGTCCATCAGGCCGTTTCGCTCGACGACGAGCTGATAGTGCGGGGCCGCATCGGGAACGGAGAGGAGCGCATGCTCGACGTTGGAGGGATAGACGTTGACCCCGCGCACGATCACCATGTCGTCGCGCCGGCCGCGCAGGCCGCGGATCCTCGCCGTCGTACGTCCGCAGGCGCACGGCTCGAACGTGAGCGAGGCGATGTCGCCCGTGCGGTAGCGAAGGAACGGCATCGCTTCCTTGAGCAGCGTCGTGAAGACGAGCTCGCCCTCGACTCCCTCCTCAACCGGCGCACCGGACTCCGGATCCACCACCTCGACGATGAAGTGGTCCTCGTGCACGTGGAGCCCGTCGCGCACCTCGAGGCATTCGGCCGCGACGCCAGGGCCGCACATCTCTGAGAGCCCGTAGAAGTTGATCGCCCGAAGCCCCGGCAGTGCACGCTCGATCTCCTCGCGCAGGCCCTCGGTCCAGGGCTCACCGCCGAACAGGCCCAACTCGAGCCGAAGCGCCGCCGGGTCGATGCCGGCGTCGTGCACCGCCTGCGCGATCACGAGCGCGTACGACGGGGTCGACACGAGCACCTGTGCGCCGAGATCGTGAAGGAGCGTCGCCTGCCGTGGTGTGAAGCCTCCGGAGACCGGGACGACGGGCGCTCCGATCAGCTCCGCGCCCTGCTGGAAGCCGTGCCCGCCCGTGAACAGGCCGTACGTGTTCGCGTTGTGCACGAGCATCCCCGGCCGCACGCCGGCCAGCGTCATGCAGCGCGCCATCAGCTCGGTCCAGGACGCCAGGTCGGCCGCCGTGTAGCCGACCACGGTCGGCTTGCCGTGCGTCCCGCTCGAGGCGTGCAGGCGCGCGAGCGATGCGACGGGCACCCGCAGCAGCCCGTAGGGATAGGCGTCGCGGAGAGACGCCTTGCCGCTGAACGACAGGTCTGCGACCTGCTCGAGCGACTCGAGCTCGATCCCGAACGCCACTCGCAGGCGCTCGAGCTGAAGCTCGCGGAGCTCGGCGCGGGGCAGCTGCTCGGCCGGGCTCCAGATCACCGGCTCAGACGCGGCGCTCGTGGGCGTTCCAGTGCTGTTCGAGGTTGCGAACGAGCGCGGGGCTCAGATGGCAATGGACCTGCTCGCGGCAGAACGTCGCCATGTACTGCCGGAAGAGGTCGAGTGGCTCGGCGCCGACGCGCAGCGCGCGTCGGTTGCCCGCCGCGTTCACGAGCCCGGAGCTCGTCAGCGCCTCGACTCGCCGGGCGACGGCCGCGTCCATCTCGCCGGAGGACTCGACGATCTCGTCGCAGAGGAGATCTCCATGCGGCGTGCCCGCCTCGAACTCGAGCCCCGAGAGGATCGCCTGCCGCGCCAGCCGGTCTCCAACGGAGCGTGGCAGACGGAGGTTGGACGCACCCGGAAGGATCCCCTCCTTGCGGGCCGGCAGGTAGAGGCGCGCTCCGCGCGCCGCGATCACGTGATCGACCGTGTGCAGGATCTGGCAGGCCCCGCCGATCGCGAAGGTCTCGACCGCGGCCACCCAGAGCTTCTCGGTCGTCTCCTCCGGCTCCCTCGGCCGGTGCTCCTCGTGACTCAGCCCGCGGAAGAGCTTGTTCACGTAGCCGAGGTCGCGCGTGACGAAGAAGAGATAGTCGATGCGGCCGTGGTAGAGATGAGTGAGGTTGAGGCCGGCACCGAAGACCCGGCGGCCCGCGTAGCGCGGATGGCTGACGACGGCGCCGCGGATGACGCCGACCTCCACCTCCGGGTCGAGCAGCGCGAGGTCGACTGCCGTCTCGGTGGTCGAGAGCGTCTCGCAGTCCTCGGCGTTCAGATGCCGATCGTTGCGGATCTCGAGATAGGCCGCCCGTCCGCGGCGCTCGAGGTACGTCCCGCCGAGGTCGGCGACACCCGTTGCCCGGAACTCGTCGAGCCTCGCCAGGGCCCCCTCCGTCGGGCGCAGCATCGACCAGACGAGATGTGCGCCGCAGCGAGGCGACGCGAGCACGAAGGAGAGGAACAGGCCCTGGGCGATCTCGATGCCTTCCTTGTCGGGCAATGCTCTCGCCCGTTCGGCCGCCATCTGCGCGCGCGTCGGCACGAGCCCGGGGAAGCGGTCGCCGGCGGCGTAGACGAGCTCCTCGTCCCGGACCGCCAGCCGCAGGTCGTCCGTCAGCGCCGCGTAGACCGCGTCGGCGTGGGCGCGCAGGAAACGTGCGCGGGCTGCATCGAGCTGCGTCTGGAGGACTGCCGCCGCCGCCGCCTCGGCCTCGGTCCGCGCGGGCCGGTCCGGCAGGTGGGCGAGCAGCTCCTCCCCGCGGATGAGGTACGAACAGGTGTCGGCGCTCGCGGTCGCGAAGGCGGTGGCCACCGCGGGCTCGCCCGCGCGCCATTCGTCGACCGCGGACGGCGGCAGCCCAGCCGCTTCGAGGACTGCGCCGACCTCAGGCATCGGCCAGCAGGAACTCCGCGGCGCGCTCCCCGATCATGATCGTCGGAGCATTCGTGTTCCCGGTCGTCACCGACGGCATTATCGATGCATCGGCAACCCGCAGGCCGTCGACTCCGCGAACGCGCAGCCGGGGATCGACGACGGCCGCGGCGTCGATCCCCATCTTGCAGGTGCCGACCTGGTGGTGGTAGGTGATCGCCGTCTCGCGCACGTAGCTACGCAGGGCCTCGGGCGTGCCGACGGACGGACCGGGATACTGCTCCGCCGCGCCCCACTGGCGAAGCGCGGGCGCAGCCCCGATCCGGCGGCACAGCTCGACGGCGGCAGCGAGGCTCTCGACATCGGCCTCGCAGGCGAGGATGTTCGGGTCGAGTGCGACCGGGTCTTCCGGCGCCGGGCCGGTGAGACGCAGAGAGCCGCGGCTTGCGGGCCGCACCATCCCGCCCATCAGCGTGAAGCCGTTCTCGGGCCCCTCCATCCACGGCTCGACCATCGGGACCATGAAGTGGATCGGCTGGATGTCCGGCACGGGCAGCCCCGGCCGCGAGCGCCAGAAGAGATGGGTCTGGCAGGCGGGCAGCCCGGCGGACGGAGGCCCCACCTCGCGCTCCGCGCCGAAGATGACCGGCGAGAGCAGGTGGTCGTGCAGGTTCTCGCCGACCCCCGGGAGGTCTGCGACGACGTCGATCCCGACCGAGCGCAGGTGGTCCGCGGGGCCGAGCCCCGAGAGCAGGAGGAGCTGCGCCGACCCGATCGTCCCGCCGCACACGACGGTCTGCCCGGCCCGCACGCGCTCGACGCGGCCGTCCTGCGACCATTCCACCCCGACGCAGCGCGTTCCGTCGAAGAGGAGACGCCGCGCGACCGCGCCCGTGACCAGCTCGAGGTTCTCGTCGCTCTCGACGGGCCGGAGGTAGGCGGCGGCGGTGCTGTGACGGACGCCGTCCTCGATGCTGTACTGCATGAACGACACGCCGTCCTGCGACGCTCGGTTGTAGTCCCCGTTCAGGGGGATCCCGCACTCCTGCGCCGCCTCGGCGATCGCCGCGTGGATCGCGTCCGGCTGGAACGACGTGAGCAGGCTCACCGTGCCCGGCCCGCCCGGCTCTCGGCGCTCGATGCGCTCGTAGACCGGCCGGACGTCCTCCCACGACCAGCCGTCGGCGCCCAGATACGCCCAGGTGTCGAAGTCCGCGGGGGCGCCGCGCACCCAGATCATCGCGTTGAGGCAGCTCGAGCCCCCGAGCACCCGGCCGCGGGGCCAGCCGAGGCGGCGTCCCGCTGCGTGCGCCTGCGGCACGGTCTCGTACGCCCAGTCGACCTCGGAGAGCCAGAGCTCGTGCAGCCGGCCGGGATCGTGGATCGCAGGATGCTCGTCGCGCCCGCCGGCCTCGAGCAGGAGCACACGCGCAGCGCCGGTGTCCACCAGCCTGCGTGCGACGACCGCGCCGGCCGAGCCCCCGCCGACGACAACGACGTCTGCGCTGCGCTCGGTCAAGCGCCGTCGGGGCTCGGCATGTGCGGAGATTACGGTGGCGAGGGCCGGCACGCCACCCCGGCGGAGACATTCAGCAGGGCTGCTCATGCCGAGCGCCCTACCGACTGCCCCCAAGGGCCGCCGCCAGCCCGGCCGACCGTCTCTGCCCCCAGAACCGGTCTCGCCAATGCTGGACCCTCACCCACTAGACGGGTGCACCGGACCAGATCTTCCGGCGCGCGGTGGCGCCGCCAACTTTTCGGCGCTTTCCGAATCGAAGTGGGCGGACGATCGGCCCGGCCGGTAGAGGCTCGAGGCGTCAGCCGCTCTGAATTGTCTCCCCGCGGCGCGGCGATGCCTCGCCTCCCGGTCGCGCTCGGCTCACGTGCCGTTCACTCCAGCTGCGAGGGATCAGTCGCGTCTGAGGACCGAGCTGAGGTAGCGTCCAAGCTCCGCCAATGCGGGGTCAGCTTCCGACCGGCACCGTCACCTTCCTTTTCACGGACGTGGAGGGGTCGACACGGCTACTCCACGGCCTCGGCCCTGCTGGTTACGCGCAGGCCCTCGCGGAGCACCGGCGGATACTGCGCGATGCGGTCGCCTCCCACGGTGGAGTCGAGGTCGACACGCAGGGAGATGCGTTCTTCCTCGCCTTTCCGACGGCGGGGGGAGCAGCGGCCGCTGCGCGGATCGCGCTGGAGGCTCTCGCCGAGGGCCCGATTCGCGTGCGGATGGGTCTCCACACGGGCTCGCCGACTCTCGCGGCGGAGGGGTATGTGGGCCTCGACGTGCACCGGGGAGCTCGCATCGCCGCGCTCGCGCACGGCGAGCAGGTCCTCGTCTCGCCGACGACCGCAGCGCTGCTCGACTCGGAACCGCTTCGCGAGGTCGGTCGCCATCGCCTGAAGGATTTCGACACAGCTGTCCCGCTCTACCAGCTCGGCGAGAGGGAGTTCCCACCGCTCAGAACGCCCGGAAGCGTGGACCTCCCGACGGCCGCCACCACGTTCCTCGGCCGCGAGCAGGAGCTGTTCGACGCGGTCTCGCTCGTATACGAGCGCAACCCCCGCCTGCTCACGATCGTGGGGCCGGGAGGCACCGGCAAGACCCGTTTCGCCATCGAGCTCGCGCGCCTTCTCGCCGAGGAGGCGGAAGGCGGAACCGTCTTCGTCGCGCTCGCTCCGCTGCGCGATCCGGCCTTGGTGACCGCGACGATCGCGGAGCGCCTCGGGGCCTCCTCTCCCGATGCGGCGGCGATGGCGGCTCGCGTCGGCGAGCGCAGGACGCACGTCGTGTGCGACAACGCCGAGCACCTGCTTCCGAAGGCAGCGCACGCGCTGGCGGACCTGCTGGCTGCAACTCCCTTCCTGCGGCTGATCGTGTCGAGCCGCGAGGCTCTCCGCGTCCAGGGCGAGGTGCAGCTCGACCTCGCGCCGCTCGTCAGCGAGGAGGCGGTCGCGCTCTTCTGCGAACGGGCGCAGGCGGTGCGGCCTGATGTTCGGCCGACTCCGAGCGTCGCGGAGCTCTGCGAGCGGCTCGATCGCCTGCCGCTCGCCCTCGAGCTCGCCGCCGCCCGGACGAAGCTGCTGGCGCCCGAGGTCCTGCTGGAGCGGCTCGGCGACCGGCTCGACGCACTCAAGGGGACGCGCGATGCGGAGGAGCGGCACGGCACGCTCAGGGCGACGATCGCCTGGTCCTACGATCTGCTCGACGACCAAGAACAGCGGATGTTCGCGCGACTCGGCGTGTTCCGCGCGGGCTCCACGCTGCAGGCTGCCGAGATCGTCTGCCGTACCGAGCTCGACGTCCTCGCTTCTCTGCTCGACAAGAGCCTGCTTCGCCGCCGCACCGGCCGCGCCGGCGAGGACCGGTACTGGATGCTGGGGACGATTCGCGAGTTCGCCTTGGAGCGACTCGAGGAGTCGGGCGAGGCGGAGGAGTTGCGCCGGCGGCACGCGGAACACATGCTTGCGACAGTCCGCTCCGCTCGGCTCGACGGGGAAGGCGACACCGTGCCCGATCTCTCGTCCGGCCTGGCAGAGCGCGAAGATCTGCGTGCGGCACTCGACTGGGCCGAGAGGAAGGACGTCGAGCTCGGCCTGCAGATTGCGGTCGCGTCCCGGCAGCTCTGGAATGCCTCCGCCCCCGAAGAAGGAATGCACCGGCTCGAACGGCTGCTCAACAGTGCCGATGCGATTCCGCCGGAGCTGCGGGCGCGGGCGCTGCTCGCCCAGGGAGGCGCAGCCGACCTGGCCGGCCACGACGCCGAGGCCGACCGGTTGACGCACGACGCCCTAGGGCTCTTTTGCGACCTCGGCGACGATCGGGGAATCGCCACCGCCGAGCACATGTTGGGTGTTGCAGCCTGGCGTCGCAGCGATTGGGAGCAAATGCGGCTGTTGACACACCACTCGCTCGAGCTTGCCCGCGGCCGGTTCATCTTCATCGAGACCGCGAACTACTGGCTGCTCGGCCAGCTCGCGCTGGCCGAGGGCGACCTCGACAAGGCCACCGACCTCACCCGCCGAAGCGCCGAGACGGCACACGCCGTCGGCTGGGCTTGGTGGGAGTCGGGCCAGAGGCACGAGCTCCTCATGCTCGCCCTCCGCCGAGGCGATGCCGGCGAAGCCGAGCGAGAGGGCCTGGCCGCGCTCCGCATGGAGGTCGGGCAGGAGAACCGGCTCTGGGCGCTGTACACGCTCGCGGGCCTCGCCCAGCTGACCCACTCGCGCGGCGAGCTCGAACGGGCGGGCGAGCTGTGGGGGGCGGCGGAGAAGGAGGGCGAGCGCCTTCCCCGTTGGCCCGACGAGCGGGCTCGCCGAGGTGGCGCCCTGGTCGAAGAAGCTCGAGAACCGTTCCTCGCCGGCCGCGAGCGCGGACGGGAGCTCGACCTCTGGGACGCGGCCGCGATCGCGCTGGCCGAGAGACGGATCGACTGACAATCTTCACTCCCGCTCATGGTTCGCTGACCCGGTGCTGACCCGATCTCCGAGTCGAGCTCAGCCCCAACATCACGATCCATTCACCAGTTGGCCTGAGTCGAGCAGACGGCGTGGTTTGCGTCCACGCCGTCTGCCAGTGAAGCGCGCGCCTACCGGCGGCGGGCGGTGCGCCGGGAGGTGCGTCGTGCGACTCTGCGTGCTCCGAACATGTTCGACCTTCCTTTCGTCTGCAGCAGGGCCGGCTAGGCCGTCTGCGGTGTCTTCTCGACGACCATGTGCTCCTTGGCCTCTTCGGCGGTGAGCAAGCCGATCTCGACGAGGTCGAGTGGGCTGATGAAGCCGTCGCTGATCCGGAATCCGCCGACGCGCGCGATTGCGTCGCGGAGCGGCACCGCCCAGTGGTGCTCGATCAGGATCAACGCAGCGGCGGAGTCGTTCGGGATCTCCTCCAGCACGTCCCATGCTTCCTCGTCGTGGAAGAAGTCCACGCCTTCAGCCGTTGCCTCTGCACCGGCGAGCGCGCCGGCTTCCATGCCTTCTTCGCCCTCGATGCCGAGCCCGATCAGGGCGCCGACTTTGCTGCCGAGCTCGATCGCCTCGTCCCTGCTGAGGTTGCTGAGGTGCATCACCTCGATCTCGCCTGCGGCGTCCTTGTAGACCGCCAGGGAGTCGATCACCTTCACCGTGTCGCTCTCGCGGAGCTTCTCCAGCTCCTCGATGATCTCACCGTGGAAGTCCGGATGCTCGAAGCCCAGCACAAGCAGCTGAACCGGTCCGATTGCCATCGCTCCTCCTTTTCGTCCGAGTTGTTTCTCTGCCGTTGTTCAGTCGTTGGTCAGCCGTAGACCGCCATAGACCGCGAGGGCATAGATGACGCAGATGTCGACGACGATCATGGTCACGCTCCACCACGGATTCGCGTGCAGGAACATCAGCTGGCCAAACAGGTTCAGGCAGGCGATCGCGACTCCGAACCAGCGGCCGAACTGGCTGCCGCTGACAATTCCTGCAGCCGCGAACAGGGTCAGAACACCGAGGCCCAAGACGATCCAGCCCCAGGTGTGCAGATCGCTGAACACATAGGTCGCATGGGCGGTGTAGATCTTCGAAGACGAGATCGCAAGGATCCCCTCGAAGACCGCCCAAATGCCTCCGATCGTCAACATCATCGCCGCGAACCCGAGCCAGCCGGCGCCCTTCAGCTCGGTGCCGCCGGCATCTTCGACGTACTGACCGCGCCCGTTCGCCTTGATCGCGGTCGGTGCGGGAACGGTACTCATGGGCTACTCCTCTCCTAGATTCAAGGAAGTTTCATCCGCTACGAGGATCCGCCCCTCGACGGGCGCCGCAATCGGGGTTGACGCTGATCCTGCTACGACGACCGAGTCCGTAGTTGCCCACAGCACTCTCGGAAACAGCGACGGCTTTCGCTAGATCCCCGCCTCGGCCGTGATTTGTCCGTCGGTAACGGCGTTGGTCAGCGTCTGGTAGTCGCGTTCGTTCTGGTTCGCGTATGACTCGGCGAAGAGCGCAATCGCTCGGTCAAAGCTGTCGTTCGTGCCGAGGTAGCTCGCGATCGCGATCGCGTCACCCGAGCGGGCATGTGCCCGTGCAAGTTCCGCACCGCAGGCCCGTGCGTACAGTCCCATGACCGTTGGCGCCATCAGCTCGATGAGGGCCGAGCCCTTGGCGTCCCAGAGCTGGCGGACGTAGTAGTCCCGCTCTACCTCGTCGACGCCTGTCGCGCGGATGAAGCCCAGCATGATGTCGCTGGCCGCCTGGGTCAGGCGCTGTCCCTCGACGACGCGCTGACCGTGATTTGCAAAATCACTCTTGCCCAGAAACGGCTCGAGCACCGAGGCCTCCGCCTCCTTGAACTGAAGGAAGAGAGGGTCGTCGTTGTCGCGGCCGAGCAGCAACATGATGAATGCCCGGGTGCCGACGCTGCCGACACCGACGACCTTGCGAGCCGCGTGGGCGTAGCGGTAGCGCTCGAGCAATCGGCGCCGGTCACCGCTCAGTGTCCGGCGGTACGAGCGGAGGACACTGTGCAGGAACGTCTCGAACTCGTCCAGGCGGTCACCGAGGAGGTCTTCGATCGGCGTTATGACGGGCGGGTCTCCCACAATTCGGGGCTCGCCGTCGACGATCTCGGTGAGCTTCGAGAACGCCTTCAGACTGTCCTTGCTACGCGCCTTGGCGAGATTCTTGTCCGCCCGCTTGCGCTCCTTCGCGGTCGCGAACTTGCCGAGCTCGGCGAGCAGCTCGTCGATGTTGATGCGCGTGTACCAGAGATCGAGGTTCCGCATCCCGGCGTACCGAGCGATCGCCTCCCGATACGAGCGTCCGACCGCGAGATTGACATGTTCTCGCTGCTTGTCGTCGAAGCCTCGATCGCGGCCGGCGACGGCGAAACTCGCCGCCAGTCGCTTGACGTCCCACTCGAATGGACCCGGGTGGGTCTCGTCGAAGTCGTTGATGCTGAAAACGAGTCTGCGGTCCGGTGCTGCGAAGACGCCGAAGTTCGAGAGATGCGCGTCGCCGCAAAGCTGAACCTGCAGGGACGTCTTCGGCAGGCCCGACAGGTCGGAGGCCATCAGATAGGCGGCACCGCGGTAGAACGTGAAAGGCGAGACGAGCATTCGTCCATAGCGGATCGGCACCAGCTCCGGCACCCGCGTCTGCGCCTGCTGTTCCAACAGCTCAACCGGACTCGGCCGGTCCCTTTGCGGCTCCCACGCCGCGTGCGCAGAGCGGGGAACCTCGACGCGCGCAGCCTTGCCTTTCGCATTGCGCTCGGCCTCGGTCGGATGGTCGACGCGCTTTGCCTTGCTCGACCGGTCTTCTGCCCTGGTGTCCGTGCTCATCGTGTTCCTCCTAGGCTGGCGTTTCGACTGCCCACGTGACCGCTGCGTCGCGCTCGGCGTTCGAGAACAGCCGTATCTCGCCGGGAATGGTCCAGCCACCACCCTTGACGAGCGTGCGAACCGAGTCGAGGTCCGTTACAACCGCGATCCGCTCGAACGAGAAAACATGGGATAGCCCGAGTTTTCCGTCCTGCCAGATCCCCCCGGCCGTGAAGCCCGTGAAGCGGTCTCCGAGCACGTGGATCAGTCTGATCTTCTCGTGGGCCGCGAAGGCGCTCTCGATCGCGGGGGCCACGGCGGCGTAATCGTCGGAGCTGACCTCCCCGACAGCCTCGAGCCCGACGACGCCGTCGGGTAGTCCCTGGATCAGCTCGATCACCGGGCTCGGCTCCCTTGCGCACGAGCCTGGGACGACCGGCGTGCGGTCGCCCGAGGCTCGGGGAGCTTCGTTGTGTCCGAGTTCACGCTCCGACGCCGTGCGCGACGGCGTGGAGGCTCTCCTGCTTGTGCAATTCCATCTCGTCGTCGTGCTCAGTCGGCTTCGGTTTCAGGTCGAAGACGACCTTCTTGACCGTTCCCGTGAACGGGTACGGCGCCTTGTCCTCGTAGGCAAGGTCGACGACAAGGCCGTTGTCACGGCTGACGTCCATGCCGGCGTAGGAGGTCAGCATCATCGGCGCCGTCTTCTCGACGCGCCCTTCGCCGATCTGCTCGCCGTTTGCCCAGAGCGTGACGTTGCCGCCGCTGCCCGGCTTCGGCTCGTCGGCCTCGAAGAGCATCTTGACCGAGACCTCCCCGGCGGGAAGCGGCTTCGTCGACGTCTGCCGGTAGCTCTCGACGCCGAGGAACGAGTAGGTGTGATTGAGCTTTCCCTGCTCGTCCAGCCAGAGACCGAAACCGCCGATGAAGTCGGCGTTGGCGAGAATCACTCCCTCTGCGCCGCCGTCCGGGATCTCGAGCTCCGCCTCGATTGCATAGGAGCGTCCGGCGATCCGGGGGACGAGCCCTTTCTGGATGTTCTGGACGTCGCCCGCGAACGTGAAGCGGGTCACCGTCGGCAGCGGCGGAAGGATGCCGAAGAAGACGCAGATGGAGCCGAGGAGTGGCAGCGCGCGGTTGCGTTCCGCCTCCTGCCAGAACAGCTCCTTCAGCTCGGCGAGCTTCTCCGGCTTCTCGGCCGCCAGATCCTTCGCCTGAGTGAAGTCGTCCGGCAGGTAGTAGAGCTCCCAGGTGTCCTGCTCGGGGTCCCACTTGCCCGGGGCGAACGGAGCGAGCGCCTCCGGCGAGAACTCCCACGGCGCCTTGTCCAGGCGAGCGCAGGCCCACCAGCCGTCCTTGTAGATCGCCCGCGAGCCGATCACCTCGAAGTACTGCACCGTGTGCCGTTCCTCGGCGTTCGCGTCGTCGAAGGTGTAGAGGAAGCTCGTGCCGTCCATCGGCTCCTGCTCGATCCCGTCCACCACCTTCGCCTCCGGGATGCCGGCCGCCTCGAGAATGGTCGGCCCGATGTCGATGCAGTGTGTGAACTGCGACCGTAGGTCACCGCCCGCTTTGATCTTGGCCGGCCAGGCGACGACCATCGGGTTCCGTGTTCCGCCGAGGTGGCTCGCCATCTGCTTGCCCCACTGGAACGGCGTGTTGCCGGCCCACGCCCAGGCAGCCGCTATATGCGGTGCCGTGTGGTCGTTGCCCCAGGCCTCGATGCCGCCGTACTTGTCGATCAGCTCGAGCTGCTGCTTTGGCTCGATGTCGACGCCGTTCAGGAACGTCATCTCGTTGAACGAGCCCGTCGTGGTGCCCTCGAGGCTGGCGCCGTTGTCGCCCCAGATGTAGAGGATCAGCGTGTTGTCGAGGTCACCCATCTCCTCGACTGCGTCGAGCAGGCGGCCGACGTTCCAGTCGGCGTTGTCCATGAAGCCGGCGTAGACCTCCATCTGGCGCGTGTACAGCTTCTTCGAGGCGTCATCGAGCGAGTCCCACGCGTCGAACAGATCGGGCCGCTCGGTCAGCACCGCGTCCTGTGGGATCACGCCGAGCTTCTTCTGCCGCTCGAAGACCTCCTCGCGCAGCTTGTCCCAGCCCTGGTCGAACTTGCCCTTGTACTTGTCGGCCCACTCCTTCGCCACGTGGTGCGGCGCGTGGGCACAGCCGGTCGAGTAGTAGAGGAACCACGGCTTCTCGGGATCCTGCGCGCGCACTGCGTGCAGCCACTCGACCGACTTGTCCGTCAGGTCGTCCGGGAAGTAGTAGGACTTCCCGTCAGAGCCCTCAGGCACGCCGACGTTCGTGTTGTCCTGTGTGACCAGCGGATCCCATTGGCCTGCCGCGCCGCTCAGGAAGCCCCAGTAGTGGTTGAAGCCCCAGGACTGCGGCCAGTGGTCGAACGGTCCCGCGGCACCCTGCTCGCGGTCCGGGGTCATGTGCCACTTCCCGAAGCCGCCTGTCACGTAGCCGTTCTCCTTCAAGACCTTCGGGAACGGTGCGCAAGTGCGCGGCACCGCACCGGTGTAGCCCGGGAACGGGCCGGGGAACTCTGCGACCGAGCCCATGCCGACGCGATGCTGGTTGCGGCCGGTGAGCGTCGCCGCCCTGGTCGGCGAGCAGAGCGCGACCACGTGGAACCGGTTGTAGGAGAGGCCCATCTTTCCGATGCGGGTCAGGTTCGGAGTGGCGACCGGCCCCCCGAACGTGTCGGGCTGGCCGAACCCTGCGTCGTCGATCAGGATGAGCAGGACGTTCGGGGCGCCGTCAGGCGCCTTCGGGCCTGGAATGATCGTCCAGTCGGGGACCGACTGGTCGATCGTCCGCCCGATCGTGCCGCCAAAGTTCTTGTCGGGAATCGGCAGGACGGTCCGGTCGGGCACGAACTTGCCCATCGCCTCCGCGAGCCCGTCCTTGAGCGCCTTGACGCCCTTCTTGTCCGTCTGCACGACCGACTTGGCAAGCGCGCCCGGCAGCGCCTGCTCAACGGCAAGCCGCTGAGAGTCGTCAAATGCCGCGATGATGCCGGCAGTGCCAGGAGGCAAGTTCTCGCCGATCTTGTCGTGCATCTCCGTCTCGAGCCGCTTGTCGACGAACTTCCCGACCAGGCCGCCCGCAACCGCACCCGCAGCCGTGACCGCGAGCAGCGGCGGCGCCGCCAAGCCCACCAGGAAACCCACGCCCCCGCCCCACTCGACACCCTTACGACCGCGATGGTCCGCCGTCTGAGCCACTGTCACGGTCCCGTCAGAGGCGTGTGTAATGAGGATCGCGGCCTCCATCTCAACCCGCTTGTCCTCGACGAGCTTCGCGAGCGCATCGAAGTCCTTCAACGCCTCGTCGATATCCGGGTAGCCGCCCACCAGAACGTCGGTCGGTGTCTCAGCCATCATCAATCTCCTCTCGATACGTTCAACGCATCACCGCTCCAGTGGAACGTGTCCAAGCCAATCCTCGATCGCGTTGCCCTGACCCGGAACGACCTAGGAGGTTCAGCGGGGCAGCGTGGACATTCGCCTCGACAACGCCGGTCCAGCATCTGCGGTTGGATCGCGAAAAACATCCGCGAAACCACGTAGTTCTTGACAGACGGTGCTAAGGCGGATCGGTGTGCCACACCGACCTATCTCCTCACCAGCCAGACGGCTTGCCGCGCTGCAACGCGCGTCGGGGGGCCGCTGACCCGTGAACACAAAAGGCCCCGTTTCCAGGGCCTTCGGTAGAGCGGATGATGGGACTCGAACCCACGACCTTCTGCATGGCAAGCAGACGCTCTAGCCAACTGAGCTACATCCGCGGACGGCCGCCAGTATAGCCGCGCCCGCTGCGGGCTCAGGCGATGCCCAGGCGGGCCGCCATCGCGGCTGCGACCGCCTGCAGCCCCGAGAGCGGACGGATCATCACCGTGAAGCGCTCGATCAGGCCGTCGTCGTTCTCCTCGAGGATGTCGATGCCCTGCAGCTCTCGGTCGCCGACGTTCGCCTCGAAGAAGAGGATCGTCGTGCGACCGTCACGCCACTCGTTCGTGTAGCGGAAGTTCTCGAACACCGTCGCGACGAGGTGAAGGATCTGCTCGACGGTCTCCTTGCCCTCGTACGGCTTGTGGACCGCCGGGCTGCGGAAGACGACGTCGTCGGCGATCGTCGCCAGTGCGGCCTTCTCGTCGTCGGCGAGGACGGCGATCCCGAACGGATGCTGCACGTTCACGCTGCGTCCAGCGCCTCGTTGACCAGACGGTCGGCGAGCTCGTTGTGCGCGCGCTTCACATGCCGATACTCGACGTTCGCGAACCTGCGCGCAAGCGCGGTCGCCTCGACCGAGAGCGCGCGCAGGGCAGCGTTCTTCACTCTGTACTCGCCGCGCATCTGCTTGACCATCAGCTCGGAGTCGGAGACGACCTCGACGTCGGGCACGTGCAGCTCAGCCGCCTTGCGCAGCCCGGCGATCAGACCGCTGTACTCGGCCACGTTGTTGGTCGCCGAACCGATCGCCTGTCCTTCCGCGGCGAGCACTGTCCCGTCCTCGGCCTCCAGCACGTAGCCGTAGGCCGCGGGGCCCGGGTTTCCTCGCGCCCCGCCGTCCGTGAACAGGCGCGCCCTCAACTACTCGGCGTTGTCGATCTGCGCGCGCTGCAGCTTGCCGCTGTAGTCGACGTAGACCGACTTCCACTCGGTGAAGACGTCGAGAGCCGCCTGCCCCGCCTCGCGGTGGCCGTTGCCCGTCTGCTTCATGCCGCCGAACGGGAGATGCACCTCGGCGCCCGTCGTGCCGGCATTGATGTATGTGATCCCGGTCTGCAGGTCGCGCATCGCCCTGAAGGCCTTGTTGACGTCGCGCGTGAAGATCGACGACGACAGCCCGTACTTCACGCTGTTCGCAGCCCGGACGGCCTCCTCGAACGAGTCGACCGGGATGAGCGCGGTCGTCGGGCCGAAGATCTCCTCCTGGGCGATCCGCATTTCGGCATCGACGTCCGCGAAGACGGTGGGACGGTAGTAGAAACCGTGCCCCTCGACCCGCTCTCCACCGGTGAGCAGCTTGGCGCCCTCTCCCTTGCCGATCTCGGTGTACGAGTGGATCTTCTCGACCGCGGTCTCGTTGATCACCGGCCCGATCTGCGTGTCGTCCTCCCACGGCGCCCCGATGCGCATCTTCTCCGCTCCCGCGACGAGCTTCCGCTGCAGCTCCTCGTAGACGGCGCGATGCACGATCACGCGCGACGCCGCGGTGCAGCGCTGCCCGGCCGTCCCGAAGGCAGACCAGAGGATGCCGTCGACCGCGAGATCGACGTCGGCGTCCTCCATCACGATGATCCCGTTCTTGCCGCCGAGCTCGAGGTGGACGTGCTTGAGCTGGTCGGCTGCATTCTTCGTCACCAGCACGCCGGTCTCACGCGAACCGGTGAAGGTGATCACCGGGACGTCCGGATGGCGGACGAGCGCGTCGCCCGCCTCTTCGCCGAACCCGTGGACGATCTGGACGACCCCCTCGGGCAGCCCCGCCTCGTGCAGCAGATCGACGAAACGCTGCGCGAGCAGCGGCGTGTCCTCGGCGGGCTTGAGGACGACCGTGTTGCCGCAGACGAGCGCCGGGCAGAGCTTCCAGGCCGGGATCGCGATCGGGAAGTTCCACGGGGTGATCGCGCCCACCACGCCCACCGGCATCCGGACGCTCATCATGAACTTGTCGCGGAGCTCCGACGGCGTCGTCTGGCCGAAGAGCCGACGGCCCTCGCCGCCCATGTAGTAGCTCATGTCGATCGCTTCCTGGACGTCCCCGCCGGCCTCTGCCTTCACCTTCCCCATCTCGCGGGTCATCAGGTCGGAGAGCTCGGGCTTGCGCTGCTCGAGCAGCTGCGCGAAGCGGAAGAGGATGTTGCCTCGCTCGGGCGCCGGGACGAGGCGCCAGTCCTCCCAGGCCGCGCGTGCCGTCGCGACGGCGCGCTCGACGTCGGACGCCGTCGAGCGCGGGAAGGTCTCGATGACCTCGCCGGTGGACGGATTCAGGGATTCGAAGGTGGTTGTCGCCATCCGGCGATCGTAGCGGCCGTCAGGCGTCGGGCACGGCGGTGTCGGGGAAGGTCCCCGTCACCCGGGCACGCCGCCGGTCGCGGACCACGCGGCGCTCCTTGAACTCCGAATCGTCCTGGCCCGCACGGCGATCCGGGCCCTCACGGCGGTCGATCATCACCGTCACATTCGGGTTGTCCCGGTAGTACTCGACCATCTTGTCGTAGAGCTCCGCCTCGAGCTCCTTTGGAATCACGCAGTAGATCACCGGCTCAGTGTAGGCAGAGGAGCGGCGAGGTCTAGAGGCGAGCGATGTTGGGAACGATCCGGCCGTCCTCTTCCATGTGCGAGTTCCACTCCGTGATCGGCCCCTCGAGCTCGTCCGGGTCATGCCCGCGCTCCTCGAGCCTGACCGGGTTGTCGGAGTCGAGCGAGACCCGGTACTGGTACCAGGAGATGTCCCAGGCGACGGTGACGACGACCTCTGCGTTGACCCCGGACAGCACGACGACCGAGACCTTGGGCGGCCCCAGCGACTTCCCGATCCCGCCCACCGTGCGGCGGTACTGGGACGCGTTGAAGATGTCGGCCGCCTCGACCATCGAGAGCTCGTGCTCGGAGAGCCGGCGCAAAATCGGCTCCGAGGCGATCGTCTCCTCCGGCCCGCGCGAGCGGGTGCCGAGGATCCCGGAGAGGAAGCTGCTGCCGCGCCGGCGCCGCTCCGCGGGCACGGTCGGAGACGTCGGGGCCCCTTCGCGCACCCAGCCGTACTCCACAGCCGCGTCGGCGCAGAGCGGGCAGACGTCGACGTAGTCGGTGCCGCCGTTCGGCGAGAAGCGAATCGCCCGTTCCCCCATCAGCAACGTGCGCTCGCAGATCGCGCACGCACGCTCCACGGTGACCCGTGTGATGCGTGTCATCGCGAAAGCGTAGCGATGCCTCTAGGCCGGGACGGCCTCGTTCTCCTTCTTCGCCGCCTCGATCAGCTTCTGGGCGATGTGAGTGGGGACTTCCTCGTAACGCAGGAACTGCATGTGATAGTCGCCGCGACCGCCCGTGAGCGAGGTCAGGGCCTGGTTGTACGTCAGGACCTCGGCCATCGGCACCTCGGCCTTGATCGTCGTCATCCCGCCCTTCGGCTCCATCCCGTGCAGGCGCCCGCGGCGCGAGTTGAGGTCGCCGTTGATGGCGCCCACCGCCTCGTCGGGAACCGTCACCTCCAGCTCCATGATCGGTTCGAGCAGTACCGGCTGCGCCTGCTCGTACGCCGAGCGGAAGGCCATCGAGCCGGCGATCTTGAACGCCATCTCGGAGGAGTCGACGTTGTGATAGCTGCCGTCGACGAGGGTCACTCTGACGCCTTGGACCGGGGCGCCGGCCAGGTTGCCGTGCTGGAGCGCCTCTTGGATGCCCTTGTCCACCGCGGGCCGGAAGCCCTGCGGGATGACGCCGCCGACGATCTTGTCGACGAACTCGTAGCCGACGTGGTCGTCGAGCGGCTCGAGCACGATGTGGCAGTCGCCGAACTGGCCGCGGCCGCCCGTCTGCTTCTTGTAGCGCCCGTGCGCGCGCGCCTCGCCCTTGATCGTCTCGACGTACGGAACGCGCGGCTGGTGCAGCTCCATCTCCACGCCGAAGCGCCTCCGCGCCCGCTCGACCGCGACCTCGACGTGCACCTGGCTCATGCCGGAGAGCAGCTCCTCGCCGGTCTGCTGGTCGCGTGAGAGCCGGAGCGTCGGATCCTCCTCGCCGAGGCGGCGGAGCGCCTGGGCGACCTTGTCCTCGTCGCCCTTCGTCTTCGCGGACACCGCGAAGCTCATCACCGGCTCCGGGAAGCCCAGCGCGGGAGGCTCGAGGTCGTGCTCGGCGTCGACGAGCACGTCGCCCGTCTGCACCTCCTTGAGCTTCGCGACCGCGCCGATGTCCCCTGCGCCGAAGCCGGCAGCCTTCTCGTGCTCCTTCCCCTCGAGCGTCATCAGGGAGCCGAGGCGCTCCTTCGAGTGGTCGCGATGATTGACGAGGGTGGTGTCGCTCTTCACCTCGCCTGCATAGACCCGGAAGATCGAGATCCGGCCCGCGAACGGATCGGCGACCGTCTTGAAGACGAAGGCTGCGACGCTCGCGTCGGTCTCGATCGGGGAGCCTTTCTTGACCGGGCTCGGAACGCCCTCGACGATCAGGTCGAGCAGGGCGTGAGCGCCGAGGTTCTTGGTCGCGACACCGCAGGCGACCGGATAGATCTCGTCCCGCGTGACCGCGTTCTTGAGGGCGGCCGCGATGTCCTCCGCCGGGATCTCCTCACCGCTCAGGTAGCGCTCCATCAGGGCCTCGTCGGTCTCGACGACGGCGTCGAGCAGCTTCGTGCGGTATTCCTCGACCGTCGCGGCGAGCTCGTCCGGGATCGCCACCGGATCGCCCTCGCGCTCGCCTTCGGGATCGAGGTACGCACAGTTGTGCAGCAGATCGACGACGCCGGTCAGTTCGTGCTCGGCACCGATCGGCAGCTGGATGGCGACGCAGCGGTCGGAGAGCTGCTCCTGCACCGCGGCCAGCACCCGGAAGAAGTCGGCGCGCTCGCGGTCGAGCATGTTGACGTAGACGACCCGGGACAGCTCGAGCTCCTCCGCCCTGTTCCACACGCGCGCGGTGTTCACCTCGACTCCCATCACACCGGAGACGACGACCAGCGCGCCCTCGACCACGCGCAGGGAGGCAACCGTGTCGGCCTGGAAACCGGAGTCGCCCGGCGTGTCGATCAGATTGAGCTTGCGGCCCTGCCACTCACACGCGCAGAGCGACGCGGACAGCGACATCTGGCGCCTCTGCTCGTCCTCGTCCCAGTCCGAGACGGTCGTCCCGGCCTCGATCGTTCCGAGCCGGTTCGTCTTGCCCGCCTGGAAGAGCAGAGCCTCGACGAGCGAGGTCTTGCCCGTTCCGCGGTGTCCGACGACGGCAACGTTGCGGATCTTCCCGGCTTCGATGGGCATCGAGTCCTCCTGAGGCGCGTGGAACGGGTCGCGCGAATCCTATGCCCCGGCCGAGCCCAGGGCGAGGCGTCCCGTCACCGTGTGGTCGGAGGCGACCGTCCAGTCGATCCGCACCGCGTGGGAGCCGCAGGAGCCGCTCAGCCCGTCCGAGGCGAGCGACGTCACCGTTCCGCGGCACGAAGCGCCGGTCGGGAAGTTCAATGCGAGCGACGTCTGCTCGACCTGGCCCTGATCGACGAGCAGATCGATTCGCAAGCCGGCGCCGCCCGCGTGGCCCACCACCGACAGGACCGGCGAGGACCCGGTGCTCACCACCTGCGCCGCGACCGTGCCCGTGAACGCGGTGGGAACGGTCGCGGCCGGCGCTGCGGCGACCGCCGCCTGCTTGTGGGGCGCCTTCGGCTGCGGCGCGAACCCGAGAGCCAGGACCGCGACGATCGCGGCTGCCGCGACGCCGCCGACAGCCCCGACGCTGACCGTCCGCGCAAACCGCCCGAGAAAGGCGAGCCCGACCGTGCACACCGCCACCCCCACGAGCGCGATGAACCAGAAGTCCTGGCGGTCGGTGCCGGAGAGCAAGCCGTGCGCGGTCGCCGTGACCCACACCGCGAGCGTCACGTAGTGGATGCGCCGCCAGGCTCGGAACGGCAGCCGCTTGCGGACGAGGTTCGAGAGCGACACCGCGAGGAGCAGCAGCGCGGAGGTGACTCCGAGCCCGACTCCGAGCGGCCGGTAACTCGTCTGGAAGGGGATCACGAGCTGGACGATCGAGATCGGGACGACACGGTCGGCGAGCAGCGCGATCCCGTGGAGCGCGAGGAACACGCCGGTGAGGATGGCCAGGAAGCGATGCACTTCTTCGACTGCGAAGCGCGGCCAGGTGAACCTCGCGCGGGCCGACATGAGCACGCCGAGCACGACCGACGTCGAGAGGAGCAGGTACGCGACGATCCCCGCCGAGCGGGCGACGTACCAGGTGAGGGCGGTCAAGCTGCGACCTCGAGCGGGACGCTGCCCGACCAGCCGGCGTTCGTGGTGACCGCACCGTCGCGGTCGACGAACCGGCCCGCGAGCCTGCGCTCGTCGAGCCAGGCAGGGCCGTCGTCGCCGAGCAGCAGGGCAGCTTTGGCAGCGACGTCGGCGGCGAGGCAGGTGGGCGCCGCGACCGTGACGTCCCGCCAGCGGACCTGCGACGGCAGTCCGCTCGCCGGATCGATCAGATGGTGCTGGAGCCGGCCGCCGCGCAGCCACGAACGCTGCGCCACGCTGCTCGTCGCGAGACCGCCGCGATCGAGGGTCACGGTCTGTCCCCCCGGCAGGCCGACCACGATCGGGAAGGTCGTCGCGAGATCGCCGCCGGCCGAGACCCAGCCCTCGCCGACGAGCGCGAGGGCGTCATCGACCGTCCTGCCCTTGACGACGCCGTTCAGATCGAGGATGAGCGGCTCGACGCGGAGGAGGATCCTGCCGCGCAGGACCATCGATTCGAGGGGCGGCACCGCCGCCGGCTCGACCGGAGTGCTGTCGGGGGAGAGCAGCGCGAAGTCCCGGTCGTAGCCGGCGGCGAGTATGGCGCCACCGACGGCGGGGGTGACAAGACCGCCGGTGGCGTGAGCGGCGTCGAGTGCCAGGGAGAGCATCGATGCCAGTTCCTCCGAGACGACCGCCACGCCGCGGGGGGTGGCGTTGATGCGATTGAGCTCGGAAGATTCGATGAAACGGCTGTAGCGGCGGTCGCGCTCGTCGAACAGCCGGCGGACACCCCGAACCGGCGCGCCGGGCGACAGCAGCACCTCGCAGCCCATCGAGCGAAACATGGTCACGACCCGGAGCTCTGGACGACGGGAGGGCTCGTAGCGGGCGCCGGGCTGACGGAGCTGCCCGAGCTGTCGTCGCCACCGCTCGGTGTCCCGAACACGCTCGACTGGGCGGCCGCCGCCACCGCGTCCGACTCGCCCGGAACTGCAGCCTGGGCCGACGACGAGGAATGATGGGCGGCGCCCGGGTGGGCTGCGCGGGCGATCGCGACGCCGCCTGCGAACGCGCCGACTGCGACCACCCCGACGGCATAGCGGGTGACCTGAACGCGGCGGCGCGCGGAGTCCATGCGGGAGGCGGGGTTCATGCTCCCAAGCCTGCCAAACGGGCCTAAGCAGGGGCTAAGGCCTTCGTTCAGATTGCCTGTGGATTCAGACGCGGGCGGCTGCGCCCGCGAGCCGCGACTTCAGGCGCAGGATCGCCTTCGTGTGGAGCTGGGAGACCCGCGACTCCGTCACGCCGAGCACCTCGCCGATCTCGCGCAGGGTCAGCTCCTCGTAGTAGTAGAGCGTGACGACGAGCTTCTCCCGTTCGGGCAGCCGCGCGATCGCGTCGGCGAGCGCCTCCCGCATCTCGGCTTCGTCGAGCACCTCGGCGGGCCGCGGACCAGTCGTGTCCTCGATCGTGTCGAGGAGAGAGACCTGGTCGCCCTCGCCCGACACCGACCACAGCTCGTCGAGCGCGGCGATCGAGGAGCGCGAGATGTCGGTCAGCGAGTCCTCGAGCTCGCCGACGGTGATGCCCATCTTCGCGGCGATCTCCTCATCGCTCGGAGCGGTCCCGAGCTTGGCCTCGAGCTCGGCGATCGCGCGTTCGATCTCACGCGCGCGTGACCGCACCGAGCGAGGGACCCAGTCGAGCGCGCGCAGCTCGTCGATGATCGCGCCCTTGATCCGCGCGATCGCGTAGGTCTCGAACTTGATGTCGCGTCCCGGGTCGTACCGCTCGATCGCGCCGATCAGGCCGAGCAGCCCGTAGGAGACCAGGTCGCCCTCGTCGACATGGGCGGGGAGGCCGGAGCCGAGGCGTCCCGCCACGTATTTGACGAGCGGCGCGTAGGTGAGGATCAGCCGGTCGCGGATCGCCTGGTCGTTCGTCCGCCGGTATTCCAGCCAGAGTGTTTGTGTGTCCTCCCCCACCACTACTTGAGAATACGCGCTAGAACCGCGTTCTCCTTAGTGCCGAGTAGGCAAGAGAGCCCATCCAGGCGGCGAGAGCGGCCGAGGCGACCGCGATCGGCCACTGCGACGCCGTCGCGCTGTAGACCGCGATTGCCGCAAATGCCACGGTGATCAGCGTGAAGAGCGCGGCGAGGGGCACGCGAGGATGCTACTGCGGAGACCGCGGATACAATCCGACCCGTAAGCCGAGGGGCGTGGCGCAATTGGTAGCGCACCGGTCTCCAAAACCGGGGGTTGCAGGTTCGAGTCCTGTCGCCCCTGCTCGGTCGTGCAGGCCGAAACCCCGCTCCCGGCGGGGTTCGTGCCGTCGGGCAGGGGCCCCGAGATCAGAACGCTCAAGTTGCCCTTGGAAACCGCCGATGGACCGGGCCGTGAGCGAGGAATCGCCATCGACCCGTGCACCTGCGGACGCGAGGTTGGTCGACCTGTGGCCGGGCCTCGGTCTTGCCGACGGATTCACACTCATCGAACTGCTGGTGGTGATCGTGATCATCGGCGTCCTTCTCGCGATTGCAGTCCCCTCGTATCTCATCTTCAAGGATCGCGCCGACCAGAAGGCGGCCGATGCAGACGTCCGGGCCGCGCTCCCATCGGCTGAGGCGTACTACGCGAGCAACGGCAGCTACAAGGGGATCAATCTCCCGAGCTTGGCCTTGAACGACCAGGGCATCAAGGTGGACAGCGTCATGATCGAAACGGACTCCAGGACGTATTGCATCGCCAAGACGGTCGGCGGCAAGGAAGCGCACGCGACTCGCGGCTTTGCTCCCGTCGCCGGTGGGGACGTCGTCGAGGGCGGCGGCTGCGCGTGAGCGCGCCCGATCGTCCCGGACGACCTTCGCTCGTCACTGGTTGACTGATGCGGTCGCCGGCTGCTGGACCCCGAGCGGGAGCTTGACCACGAAGGTCGAGCCCTTGCCCGGGGTCGACTCGACCTCCAGCGTCCCCTGGTGAGACGTGACGATGTCACGCGCGACCGCCAGGCCGAGCCCCGTGCCGCCCACGGTGGCGGCTGCGTCGGGCGCGCGGAAGAACTTGTCGAACACGTGCTCCGCATCCTCTGGACTGATGCCGATGCCGTCGTCGGACACCGCGACGATGGCATCGCGACCGTTGGCGCGCACCGACACCCTGACCTCGCCCTCCGGCGGCGAGTACTTGATCGCGTTCGAGAGCAGGTTGCCGACGACCTGAGAGAGCCGGTCACGGTCGCCGTCGACCACGAGCGGCTCACCGGGCGTCTCGAGGGCCAGGCGATGGCTTGCAGGCTGGAGGAAGAAGAGCTCCGTCTGCTCGTGCACGAGCTCCACCAGGTCGAAGGGAGTTCGCACGATCGTGAGGTCGCCTCCGGCCAGGAGCTCCACGTCGAGGAAGTCGCCCGCGAGCGAGGCGAGGCGGCGGGCCTGAGCATCGATGATCTCGAGGTAGCGGCGCTGCTCGTCCGGCGGGAAGTCCCGCTCGAGGAGGAGGGCGGTGAAACCGAGCACTGCCGCGAGCGGGGTGCGCAGCTCGTGCGAGACCATGCTGATCAGGTCGCGCTTGTGACGCTCGCCCTCACGGAGCTGCTCGTTCTGGAGGATGAGCTCGTGGCGCCCCAGCTCGAGGCTCCGGGTCATCGAGTTGAAGGCCGTCACGAGCGTGCCGACCTCCGCAGTGCCGTCCGGCTCGAGCCGCACCGTGAGGTCGCCGCCGGCCACCTCCGCAGCCGCCTCCGCCACGCGGCGCACCGGCCGCGCCACGCCGCTCGCGACCCACGCACCGAACAACAGGACGAGGGCGGACGAGATGATGATCGCGGCGATCCCGACCCCGACGGCCGTGTCGACGACCCTCCGCGCATGCGCCGAAGCCGCCTGGGCTCGCTCGTTCTCCGCCGCGAGCAACTGATCGAGGGTGCCGTTGATCTCGCCGATCCGCCGCTTCGCCTCGCTGCCGGCTGCCGGGCCGGCAGCAGCGCCGCGCGAGACCTTCGCGATCAGGAACACGTTGTCGGCGTAGTCGACCAGGTAACCGCGGAGCTCGTTCGCCACCGTCTTCGCGAGCGCCCGCCGCGGCGGATCGTTCTGCACGAGCCTCAGGAGGTTCGCAATGTCGCCCGGCGCCCCGGCCCGGGTCTGGCGAAAGAGGCCCACGAAGCGGGGGTTCGCCGACAGCACATACCCGCGCAGCGCCGACTCGAGATCTGCGGTGCGCGTCCGGACATGCAGCGCCGCGACGGTGACGTCCTTCGACTGCGACTCCTGCGACTCGGCCTGGCGGAGCGACAGGATCGCGAACAGCGCGGCGACGAACAGGACACCGACGAGCGCCGCGACGCACGCAGCGAACAGGCCGACTCGCTGAACGAGCGAGAAACGCCTCACGCACGCCGCCCGACGAGCTCTTCGGCGATCGACAACACATCCTCAACGCGGAACGGCTTGGCCAGGAAGCTGTCCGCGCCGTTCTCGAGGGCATCGTCGATGTTCTCCTGCGCCTGCCAGGCCGAGACGACGACCACGCCCACGTCGCGCAGCGCGGGATCGGCTCGGATCTCGCGCAGCACGTCGATCCCGCCGAGCCCGGGGAGCATCACGTCGAGGAAGACGAGGTCCGGCGGCGACTCACGCAGTCGGTCGAGCGCGGCTTCACCGTCGGCAACCTCCTCGCAGCGAAACGCGTCCCCGAGCGTCACGACGAGCAACTCGCGCAACGGCGCCTCGTCGTCGACCACGAGCACGCGTGGACGGTCGTCACCCGGCTCGTCCGTCACCCGACCAGCCGGAAGAGGAGCACCTCGTGGCGGGGCCGAAGGTGCGTCGCCGTCACCGTGAGGGTACCGCGAGCGTTGTCGTAGAGCCCCGTCCCGCCGACGATCGGGATCTCGTAGAACAGCCTCGATTGCAGTGCACCGGTGGCGACGAGCGAGCCCTTGGGCAGCAGGTACGTCGCCGCGCACGTCCGGTTTCGCGCATCGATGTACGTGCAGGCAATGACGCTCCGGCCGATCGGCTTCTGCGAGAGGCTCGGGTTGTAGAGCCGCTGCGTGATCGTCTCGATCGTGCCGGGAGCACCGCCGTGGACCGGGTGGCTCATGCGATAGGTCACCTGGATGTCCGTGATCCGGATCTGGGCTGGCCCCGTGGCGCCGTTGGCGGCGCCGAGCGCCGTGAAGAGCGCCACCGGCAGACACGCGATTGCCCCCAGCGTCACCAGCCGCCACTTGGCTCGAATCATGGACTCCCCCTTTCGTCGCCGGGCCAAGTGTCGCACAGGCGCCTGTCCGTCGAGTGGCTGGACCCGCGGCCCGCACAGCCTTCTGCTCTTCGCGCCGCAGGCCGTGGTTCCTGCGCTCCGGGCGGCCCGGAGATCCGCAAATCCGCGGATTCGCAGCGCCGAGGCCCGAGCGACACTCCCGCTGCATCTTGCGCGGCGTCGCACGACTCCTGCGGCGGCCGTGCAGGCTCGAGAAGGGAGCTCCCATGACGAAGGCGACGACCGCAGTGCCACACGCGGGTGATCGGGTCCGGATCCCGGGACACCGCGTCGGCGATGCACCCCGCAGCGGCACGATCACGAAGGTGGTCGGCAGTGCGCCGAGCCGGCATCTCGAGGTGCGCTGGGAGGACGGGCACAGCTCGGTGCTCTACCCCGGCAGCGACGTCGAGATCGTGCAGCGGCGTGCACCGGCGCGCAAGCCTCGCCCCGCGCCACGGCCCGCCTGACCCGGGCTACACCGTGGTGGACGCCGTCGTGCCGATTCGCTCGGTGAACTCGGCGCCGCCCTCGATCGCGCGGCGAACGGGACAGGCGGCCGCGACCGCCTCCAGGCGTGCGAGCTGGGCGGCGGTGAGCTCCGCGCCGATCGTGACGTCGATCTCGAAGTGCCTGGGTGTCGACCGGTGGTCGTACTCGACCTCCACGGAAACGGCGCCGAGGTCCCAGCCCTTGGTCCGGCCGTAGACGACGAGTTGCGTGGAGATGCACGCGGCGAGCGCGGCCGGGAGCAGCTCGTGTGGCGATGGTGCGCTGCCCTCGCCGCCGATCGCCTCCGGCTCGTCGGTGACGAGACGGTGCCGGCCGTCGATCTCGACGTCCTGGCGGAGCGTCCCGGAGATCGCGCGGGCCGTCGCGGTGAGGCTCATGCCCGAACCCTGGCCGGGACCGTGCGGCGGGCCATCGGGGAGGCTGCTGATCGGGCTGCGGCAAACCCGCCCCGGGATCGAAGAAGACGACGTGGGAGCGCCCCCAGAACGCTCCCGATCGTCGCCATCTCGAGGCCTCTCGGCTCAGCCGCCCGCGGGCACGTACTTCGCCCCGGCGGCGAGAACCGCCTGCGCAGCCGCGAGCCGCGCCACCGGGACGCGGAACGGCGAGCAGGAGACGTAATCGAGGCCGATGCCCTCGCAGAATGCGATCGAGGCGGGGTCTCCCCCGTGCTCGCCGCAGATCCCGATCTCGATCGACGGGCGCGTCGCCCGGCCGCGTTCGACGGCGGTGCGCACCAGCTCGCCCACTCCCTCGACGTCGATCGTCTGGAACGGGTCGTCGGCCAGCAGCCCGTGCTGGAGGTAGAAGGTCAGGAAGCGGCCCTGGGCGTCGTCGCGGGAGACGCCGAGTGTCGTCTGCGTCAGGTCGTTCGTGCCGAAGGAGAAGAAGTCGGCGTGTGCGGCGAGCTCGCCGGCGCGGAGCGCCGCGCGCGGCAGCTCGATCATCGTGCCGACCTTGTACTCGAGCCCGCCCTCCTCCGCAACCGTTCGAGCGGTGAGCTCGACAAGCCACTTCAGCTCTGCGGCGAACGCGACGAGAGGGTGCATGATCTCGACGATCGGCAGGACGCCCGTCCTCTGCTCGACCGCCTGTGCGGCGCGGACGATCGCCTTGATCTGCATCTCGTAGATCTCCGGCCGCTCGATCCCGAGCCGGCAGCCGCGGGTGCCGAGCATCGGGTTCGCCTCGCGCAGCGACTCGATCCGCTCGCGAATCCGCACATCCTCGACCTCGGAGGGATCGGGGAGGAACTCGTGCAAGGGCGGGTCGAGCAGCCGAATCGTCACCGGCAGACCGACCATCGCTTCGAAGATCCCCTCGAAGTCGGACTGCTGCATCGGGAGGAGCTGGGCGAGCGCCGCAGCCCGTTCCTCGACGGTCGAGGCGAGAATCATCTCGCGCACGATCGGGAGGCGCTCCGCGGCCATGAACATGTGCTCGGTCCGGCAGAGGCCGATTCCCTCCGCCCCGTGCTTGCGCGCACGCTCGGCGTCCAGCGGCGTGTCGGCGTTGGCGTAGACGCGAAGCCGGCGGACCTCGTCGGCCCACTCGAGGATCGTGGCCAGATTTGCATCCGGCTCCGGCTCGACGAGCGGCGCCAGGCCGAGGATCACGCGCCCGGTGCTGCCGTCGATCGTCAGCGCGTCGCCTTCGCGGATGGCAACGTCGCCGATCCGGGCGGTGCGCCCGTCGACGTCGATGTCGAGCGCGGCGCAGCCGGCGACGCACGGCTTGCCGAGGCCCCGTGCGACGACCGCCGCATGGGAGGTCATGCCTCCGCGTGCCGTCAGGATGCCCTGGGCGGGCAACAGGCCGTGGATGTCGTCCGCGGTCGTCTCGGGCCGGACGAGGATGATGTCCTCGCCGTCCGCGCTCCGTGCGGCTGCCGTGTCCGCGTCGAAGATCGCGAGGCCGCAGGCCGCTCCGGGAGAGGCGCAGAGGCCGGTCGCGACCACCTGGAGCTCGGCGCGCGGGTCGATCGTCGGATGCAGCAGCTGCTCGAGCTGCGCGGCGTCGATCCGCTGCACGGCTTCGTCGCGCGTCAGCAGGCCCTCACCTGTCATGTCGACCGCGGCGCGGAGCGCAGCGGTCGCGGTGCGCTTGGCGCCCCGCGTCTGCAACAGGTAGAAGCGCCCGCTCTCGATCGTGAACTCGACGTCCTGGATGTCGCGGTAGTGCCGTTCGAGCGCGGCGACCGCGGCCTCGAGCTGGGCATGAGCTTCGGGCAGCACCGCGCGCATCTCGGCCACCGGCAGAGGTGTCCTGGTGCCCGCGACGATGTCCTCGCCCTGAGCCTCGGAGAGGAACTCGCCGTAGAGGCCCGGCTGGCCGGTCGCGGGGTCACGGCTGAAGCAGACGCCGGTCGCCGAGTGCGAGTCACGGTTTCCGAACACCATCTGCACGACGTTCGCCGCGGTGCCTGCGTCCTCGGAGATTCCCGCAGTGGCGCGATAGACCTGCGCGCGAGGAGCGTTCCAGGAGTCGAAGACCGCCGCGACGGCGGCGAAGAGCTGTTCCTTCGGATCCTGCGGAAAGTCGGTGCCGGTCGCGGCCAGGTAGATGCCGCGGAACGCGTCGACGAGCTCGAACAGGTCGTCATGGGTGGTCGAGTTCGTCTCGCGGGCCTCGAACGAGTCCAGCTCCTTCGCGAAGAGCGAGGAGTCGATGCCGGCGACGACCTCGCCGTACATCTGGATCAGCCGGCGGTAGTCGTCGAGCAGGAAGTGCACGGAGGCCGGGTCGGCCTGCCTGATGACGGCGTCGCTCATCCCGAGGTTCAGGACGGTCTCCATCATTCCCGGCATCGAGACCGGGCCGCCGGAGCGGACGGAGACGAGCAACGGGCGCTCGGGGTCACCGAAGCGCTGGCCCGTGCGCTCCTCGAGAACCGAGAGGTGCTCCTCGATCTCGGTGCGCAGTTCGGCCGGCAGCGGCCCTGGATGGGCGAGGTGGTGGCGGCAGGCCTCGGTCGTGACGGTGAACCCGAACGGGACCGGTAGATCGAGCGCGGTCATCTCGGCGAGCCCCAGCCCCTTGCCCCCGAGCACGTCGCGTCCGCCCTCGCAGTATTCGTCGAAGTCGTAGATCAGCTTGGCAGTCATCTTGCGCACCTCCCGTGAAGGTCGTCCCTGTCGGCCTCGACGGGCAGGTTGGCCATCGGCTCGACGGTGACACTCATTACCCCGAGTCTTGGTTTCCCTCGGGAAGGCAGCATCGGCGCGATCCCCGATCGGGCCGCGGTATTCCCGCAGGGGCCTCGAACGGGGATCGGGAAAGGCGAGGCGGCCGCGCAGGGCGGCCGCCTCTGGGGAGGGGAACGTTGTTCAGACCGGCTGGGCGACGGGCACGAGCACCCGCTGCGCGAGCTCGGCGAGCCGGGTCGAGTAGCCCCACTCGTTGTCGTACCACGAGACGACCTTCACCTGGGTGCCGCCTCCGACCAGGGTCAAACCGGAGTCGAAGACCGACGAGAACCGGGACTTGATCACGTCGGACGAGACGAGCGGCTCGTCGCTGTACTGGAGGATCCCCTCCAGCTCGTCGGTTGCCGCGGCGCGGGCGAAGAGCGCGTTCACCTCTTCGACGGTCGTCGGCTGCTCGACGTCGACCGTCAGGTCGACGAGGGAGCCCGTGAGCACCGGCACGCGGGTCGCGAAGCCCTGCAGCTTGCCGGCGAGCTCGGGAATGACGAGGCCGATGGCGGTCGCAGCCCCGGTCGAGGTCGGAACGATGTTCCACGCGGCAGCGCGGGCGCGCCGCAGGTCCTTGTGCGGGAGGTCGACCAGGCGCTGGTCGCCCGTGTAGGCATGGATCGTCGTCATGACCCCGGTGCGAATCCCGAGCCCCTCGTGCAGGACCTTGGCGACAGGAGCGAGGCAGTTGGTCGTGCAGGACGCGTTCGAGACGACGTCGTGAACGGCCGGATCGTAGGTGTCGAAGTTCACACCCAGGACGAGAGTCGCGTCGACGTCCTTGCCGGGGGCGGAGATGATGACCTTCTCGGCGCCGGCGGCGAGGTGCCCGGCCGCTTCGTCGCGCGTGCGGAACTTGCCGGTGCAGTCGAGCACGACCTCGGCGCCGACGTCCCGCCACGGGATCGCCTGCGGCGCGGTCTCGGAGAACACCGGGATGCGGGTCCCGTCCACGACGAGCGCACCCGCCTCGACTCCGACCACGCCCGGGAACGGGCCGTACACCGTGTCGTGGCGCAGGAGGTGCGCGAGGGTCGCGACATCCGCGACATCGTTGATCGCGGCCCACTCGATCCCGGCGCCGCTCTCGTAGGCCGAGCGGAACGCGCAGCGTCCCACCCTGCCGAATCCATTGATCCCCACACGAACGGTCATTTGCTGTCTCCTTCGCTCTCTCTCTGATGTCGCTTCCAGATTGCACCCGGCCCGGCCCGCCCGCACCGGGGTTTTCCCGCAGCTTCCTCCGGGGCTTCGCCGATTGCCGGCGGCGCGCCCTGGTTCATGATCGAGGTACGCAGCCTGGAGAAAGGAGGCTCTCGTGTACGAGATCGTGCTCTGGGCAACCGACGCGTCTCCGATCGCTGACGGCGCACTCGCGGAGGCCCTCCGGCTTCTGCAGCCCGGGGGGCACCTGATCGCGTTCCACTGCGACGAACGGCTCCTCGGCGGGCGTGCGGGCGGCCTGCCGGTGCTCGCCGACGAGTCCGAGCGGCGCGAGAAGCTCGTCGCGCAGATCGAGCGCCTGCAGGCAAACGGAATCGACGCCGAGCTGGTCGTCGAGACGGCTCACCGCAACATGGCCGGCGAGATCGCCAAGGCCGCCGAGGTCCACGGTGCCGACGTGATCGTGTGCGGCACGCGCGGCTTCGGCCTCGTCGCCGGGGCTGTCGCCGGAAGCGTCGCGATGCGCCTCCCGCATCTGGCGTCGTGCCCGGTGATCGTCGTGTCCGAGAAGGCCGCCGAGCGACGAACGCTCGCGGCCCGGTAGATCCGGCGTGGGCGCCGTGCCGACAACGCCGGCGCCTACGCTTCGACACGTGACCGCGACGATCCGGACCGAGCACCTCCACGTGGTGCGCGGCGGGCGAACGGTGATCGACGACCTCACGGTCGCCGTGCTGCCCGGCCGTGTGACCGGGCTCCTCGGGCCGAGCGGCTGCGGGAAGTCGACGCTGATGCGGGCGATCGTCGGCGTCCAGGTGGTCGAGTCGGGCAGCGTGACCGTCCTCGGGCGCCCGGCCGGAGAGCCGTCGCTGCGGCACGAGGTCGGCTACCAGACCCAGTCGCCGTCGGTGTACGCGGACCTGACGGTGACCGAGAACCTCCGCTACTTCGCGGCGGTGACGGGCGCCGCTCCGAGCCGCGTGGACGAGGTGATCTCGCAGGTCGACCTGCAGGACGCCGCGCGCCAGATCGTCGGCTCGCTCTCCGGCGGCCAACGGACACGCGTGTCGCTCGCGACCACGCTGGTCAACCGCCCGACGGTGCTCGTGCTCGACGAGCCGACCGTGGGGCTCGATCCGGTCCTGCGCGCCGACCTGTGGGGATCGTTCCGGGAGCTCACGGCCGCCGGGGCGACGCTGCTCGTCTCGAGCCACTCGATGGAAGAGGCGGCCGAATGTGACGACCTGCTCCTCATGCGCGACGGCGCGATCCTCGCCGCCACGACCCCGGACGAGCTCCGCGCCCTCACCGGTGAGAGCGACCTGAGCCGAGCCTTCCTCGCCGTCGTGCGGCGGAGCGGCTCATGACGGCGACCGGCCGCCGGGTGCTCTGGCAGATCCGCCGCGACCCGCGCACGATCGCGCTCCTGCTCGGGGTGCCGGTCGGCCTGCTCACGCTGCTCAAGTACGTGTTCGACTCGCAGCCGGCGACGTTCGAGCACATCGCAGCGCCGATGTGCGGCCTCTTCCCCTTCATCTTGATGTTCCTCATCACGTCGATCGCGATGCTGCGCGAGCGAACGTCCGGGACGCTGGAGCGCCTGATGTCCCTGCCGATCTCGAAGCAGGCTCTGCTCGCCGGCTATGCCCTCGCCTTCGGATTCCTCGCTGCCGTGCAGGCTGCGATCGTCTGCACGGTCGGCTTTGCCTTCCTCGGTCTCGCCGCAGCCCACGGGGCGTGGCTCGTCGGCCTGCTCGCCGTGGGCAACGCGCTGCTCGGGATGGCGCTGGGCCTCTTCGCGAGCGCGTTCGCGCGCACGGAGTTCCAGGCGGTGCAGTTCATGCCCGCGATCGTCTTTCCGCAGCTGCTCCTCTGCGGGCTCTTCGTGCCGCGGGACGCGATGGCCGTGCCGCTGCAGTACGTCGCGTACGCATTCCCCCTCACGTACGCGTTCGACGCGCTCAGCCGCGCTACGCACGCCGGGCCGCTCGGCGGGACGTTCGTGCTCGACGTCGTGGTCGTGATCGGGGCGACCCTCGGAGCGCTGGCTCTGGCAGCCGCCACCCTGCGCCGCCGGACGCCGTAGGCGACCGCAAGCCCGCCTCGGGGTTTATCCCGATGCGGAACGGTACGGCCCGCGCAACAGTTGCGGCATGACCCCGGCAACGATCAACGCGCTCGGCATGATCGTCGCAACGGTCCTCATGTTGCTCGCCGGCTTGTCGAAGAAGCGTCTCGAGTGGAAGCCGCGCGACGAGACACGGCGCGGCCGCAAGCCGCCCGGCACGGCCTGATTTCGCGAAGATCAGGCCGATGCACGCGATCCACGCCGAGGGGCTGACGAAGCGCTACGGAAGCACCCTGGCTCTCGACGCCCTCGATCTGGCGGTCGAGCGAGGCGAGATCTTCGGCTACCTCGGTCCGAACGGGTCCGGCAAGACGACGACGATCCGGCTGCTGCTCGGCCTCCACCGGCCGACCGCCGGGCACGCCGAGCTGTTCGGCCTGGACGCCTGGCGCCGGCCGGTCGCGGCGCACCGGCAGATCGCGTACGTCGCCGGCGAGCCGTATCTCTGGCCCGCGCTGACGAGCACGGAGACCTTCGCGTTCCTGGAGCGTCTGCACGGCTCGACCGACACCGCCTACCGCGACCTGCTCGTCGAGCGGTTCCAGCTCGACGCGGACAAGAAGATCCGCGCGCTGTCGAAGGGGAACCGGCAGAAGGTGCAGCTCGTCGCCGCCTTCGCCACGCGCGCCGACCTGCTGATCCTCGACGAACCGACGAGCGGCCTCGACCCTCTGATGGAGATGGCCTTTCGCCAGACCGTGCTGGAGGCCAAGGAGCGCGGACAGACGGTGTTCCTCTCGTCGCACATCCTCAGCGAGGTGGAAGCGCTCTGCGACCGGGTCGGGATCCTCCGGGAGGGACGGCTGGTGGACGAGGGCACGCTCGCGCAGCTGCGGCACCTGAAGTCGCAGACGGTGGAGGTCTCCTTCGCCGGACCGCCGCCGGATCTGACGAGCGTCCCGGGCGTGCATGTCGTGGACGCGGCGCCGAGCGCATTGCGGCTCGAGGTGAGCGGCGACCCGACGGCGCTCCTGGCCGCCCTCGCCGGCCTCGACGTCACGGGACTGACGAGCCGCGAGCCCTCACTCGAGGAGATCTTTCTCCACCACTACGACGGCTCGGAGCACGGTGACCGTCGCTAGCGCAGTCGCCCGGCGCTCGTTCGCTGACGCGCGGGTGCGCACCGGATCGTTCGCGGCCCTCTTCGTGTTCGTCGCGGCCGCGAACGTCGTCGGCTACCGGCGAAGCTATCCGACGATCGCCGAGCGGTTGAACTTCGCGCGCAGCTTCGGCGCGAACAAGGCGGTCGAGCTCTTCTACGGCTCGCCGCATGACCTCCTGAGCGTCGGCGGGTATGCCGCCTGGCGCGTCGGCGGGGTCGGCGCGATCATCGCCGGTGTCTTCGGCCTCCTCGGAGCCGTGCGCGCCCTGCGCGCCGAGGAGGACGCCGGCCGGCAGGAGCTCGTGCTCGCGGGCAGCATCAGCCGCAGCTCCGCCTACCTGGGCGCGCTCGCGGCGATCGCCGCCGGGGCCGCCGTCCTCTGGCTCGCACTGTTCGCGAGCTTCGTGTTGACCCGCCTCCCGCCCGGGGGCTCGGCATTCCTCGCTCTCGCGATCGTCTCGCCGGTCATCGTCTTCGCAGGAACGGGGGCGCTTGTCTCCCAGCTGGCGCCGACGCGCCGGATCGCCCTCGAGCTCGCGACGGCGACGCTCGTGCTCGCGTATCTCCTGCGGGTGGTCGGCGACCTCTCGGCGTCGGCCGGGTGGATCCGCTGGACGACGCCGTTCGGCTGGAGCGAAGAGGCACGTGCGTTCGCCGGCCCGCGTCCGGTCGTCCTCGCGCTGCCCGTGCTGGCCGGCGCGGTGCTGCTCGCCGGCGCCGGGCTGATCGCGGGCAGGCGCGACGTCGGGACCGGCCTGCTGCCGGCCCGCGACCGCGCCGAGCCCCACCTCCGCCTCCTCTCGTCCCCGCTCGCGCTCGCGCTGCGTGAAGACCTCGGCAGCATCGTCGTCTGGGCCGGTGCGCTCGGCGTCTTCGCGACGGTGGTCGGCGTCCTCTCGACGAGCTTCACGGCGGCGAACCTCCCGGCGAACCTGCAGCGGCAGCTGCACAAGCTCGGCGCCGGGTCGATCACCACGCCACGCGGGGCGCTCGGCTTCTACTTCCTGCTGTTCGTCCTCGCGATCAGCCTGTTCGCGTGCTCCCAGATCGCGTCACTGCGCCGAGACGAAGCCGAACAGCGGCTGGAGACGCTCCTCGCGTTTCCCGTCGACCGGCTGAGCTTCCTGGCCGGCCGCCTGCTCCTGGCCGCGGCGGGTTCGACACTGCTCGCGTTCGTCGCCGGTTTCTGCGCGTGGGCCGGATCGGCTGCCGAGTCCGCCCACGTCGCGCTGCCCCGCCTGCTCGAAGCGGGCGCCAACTGCCTGCCGGTCGTGCTGCTCTTCCTCGCGCTCGCAGCACTCGTCTTCGCGGTCATCCCGCGGGCGACCGTCATCGTCGCCTACGGGCTCGTCACCGTCGCCTTTCTCTGGCAGCTCGTCGGCGCACTGCTCGGAGCCCCGCAGTTCCTGCTCGATCTCAGTCCGTTCCAGCACTTCGCATTCGTCCCGGCGCAGGCGTTTCGCGCCGGTCCCGCCGCGGTCATGCTCGCGATCGCGGCTGTGGCCGCGATCGCGAGCATCTGGTCGTTTCGCCGGCGCGATCTCACCGGCGCCTGACCGGCGCCGGCTCAACCCTCCCAGTCGCCGGTGATCAGCGCGTACAGCAGCGCCTGCTCGGTGGGCATGCGGTTGGCCGCCTGACGCCAGACGACCGATCGCGGCCCGTCGATCACCTCCGCCTGGACCTCGCAGCCGCGGTGCGCCGGCAGGCAGTGCATGAAGACCGCGTTCCGAGCGGCCCGCTCCATCAGCTCTTCGGTGACCTGGTAGGGAGCGAGCACGCGTTCGCGTTCGGCGGCTTCGTCCTCCTCCCCCATCGACGTCCAGACGTCGGTGTAGACGACCTCCGCGCCCTCGACCGCGCGCTGCGGATCGTGGACGACGGTCACGTCACCGGCCACCGACGGCTCGTACCCCGGAGGGGCGGCGATCGTCAGCTCGAGCCCGGTCAGGCCCGCGGCCTCGACGAGCGAGTTGGCGACGTTGTTCCCGTCGCCGACGAACGTCAGCTTGACCCCGTCCAGCCTGCCGTGGGCCTCTCTGATCGTGAGCAGGTCGGCCAGTGCCTGGCAGGGGTGGTGCTCGTCGGTGAGGGCGTTGACGACGGGAACCGTCGCCGACGCGGCAAGCTCTTCCACGGTCGAGTGGGCGAACGTGCGCACGGTGATCGCCGCGGCATAGCTCGAGAGCGTCCGTGCCGTGTCGGCGAGGGTCTCGCCCCGGCCGAGCTGGAGCTCGTCGGGGCGGATCACCTGGTCCTCCATCCCGAGACGCGAGGCAGCCGTGGCGAACGAGATGCGAGTCCTGGTCGACGGCTTGTCGAACAGCGAGACGACGATGTCGCCCTCGAGCGTGTGCAGCCACCCGTACGGGTGCTCCTTCATCCGCGCGGAGAGGTCGAGCAGCTGCTCGAGCTCGGTCACCTGCAGATCGGCGACCCGGAGCAGATGCCTGGTGCGTGTTCCGGTGGCCATTACTCCTCCCTCATACGGTGGTCATCAGGTGCAACGTGCCGAGAATCGGAGCGAGCACCTCCTCCAGCGTCGGGCGCCCGACCTCTTCGAGGTCGTAGGTCGCGTGCCTGATCGGATGCCGCGACTCGATCAGCCTGCTCAGGTCGATCGGCGTGCCGGTGACGACGACGTCGCAGTCGACCGCGTTGATCGTCTCCTGCAGGTCGTGGAGCTGGCTGCCCGAGTAGCCCATGGCAGGCAGCACGTCGACGAGGTGCGGCCACTGCTCGAGCGTGTCGCGGATCGTCCCGACCGCGAACGGGCGTGGATCGACGAGCGACGCGGCGCCCGCGTTCCGAGCGGCGACGGTCCCGGCCCCGAAGGCCATGCCGCCGTGCGTGAGCGTCGGCCCGTCGTCCACGACGAGCACGCGCCTGCCGCGGATGTCCTCACCCGGCTGCAGCTGCACGGGGGACTTCGCGTAGACGACTCGCGCAGTCGGGTTGGCGCGTTCGACGTCGGCGACGACACGGAGGACGTCGGCAGGCTCCGCCGTGTCGACCTTGTTGACGACGACGACGTCGGCCATGCGGAGGTTGACCTCACCCGGATGGTAGGTCAGCTCGTGCCCGGCCCTGAGCGGATCGACCACGACGATGTGCACGTCGGGCGCGTAGAACGGGAAGTCGTTGTTGCCGCCGTCCCAGATGATCACGTCGGCCTCAGCCTGGGCGCGCTCGAGGATCTGCGCGTAGTCGACCCCGGCGTACATGACCATGCCGAGCTCGACCGGCGCCTCGTACTCCTCGCGTTCCTCGACCGTCGGGTTCGCGGCATCGATGTCTGCGAGCGAGCCGAAGCGCTGAACGCGCATCGCCTCGAGGTCGCCGTACGGCATCGGATGCCGCACGAGCGCGACCGACAGGCCGTGTGAGCGCAGGATCCGGCCCACCGCACGGCTCGTCTGGCTCTTCCCGCAGCCTGTGCGAACGGCGGTCACGGCGATCACGGGCTTGACGCTGTTCAGCATCGTCGACCTCGGGCCGAGCAGGGTGAAGTCGGCCCCGGCCGCCAGCGCAATCGATGCCTTGTGCATGACCGCTTCATGAGAGAGGTCCGAGTAGGCGAGGACGACCTCGTCGACGTCCTCGCGCAGGATCAGGTCGGCGAGCTCCTCCTCGGGGACGATCGGTATGCCTCGGGGATAGAGCGGCCCTGCGAGCGACGGCGGATACCTGCGGTCGTCGATGCCCGGAATCTGGGCCGCGGTGAAGGCGACGACCTGGAGATCCGAGTCCTCGCGGAACACCGTGTTGAAATCGTGGAAGTCGCGCCCGCCGGCGCCCATGATCACGACGCGTCTCATGATTGCTCCTTTCGATGCGTCAGCTGGCGGCGCAGTCGGGTCTACGGGACCATCGTCGGACGGGGCGCCGCGGACGGCATCGGTGGCTTTACGGACGAATCGTCCGGTCCGGCGCTGACGCTCGTGCGGGCCGGGGTCGCCGTTTTCCGGCGTGTGGGTTTCCCGCAGTGCGGTTCCGCACGAAGCCCGATGGCGGGAGAAGCCCGCACCCTCAAAGTGCTCGAAAAGGCCGGATGACCACCCCGGCTCAAGCGAAAAGGAGTCAGAGATGCGCAAGTACCTGGAGATTGGAGGCGCCATTGCAACGGTCGTGCTGATCGTGTTCGGCGTCGTCGCAATCGCACTCGGCGTCAACGGCCGCAACACGGTCCGCGACAGCCTCAAGGCAGAGCAGATCGTCGGCACGCCCGACATGACCAAGGCCGGCATCGCGGCCGAGGCCAAGGCAGCAGGACTGCCCGCCTCGATCAAGCTGCCGACGGCGAACCTCGCCGGCAAGGCGATCACGACAGGTGCACTCGCCCGTGACTTCGCCGAGTACATGAGGATCCACGCGCTCGAGGCGAGCGGCGGCCTCACGTACTCGCAGATGCCGCGCTATGCGTCGGCCGACGGCAAGGGGACGAACGACGCGGCCAAGGCCACGAAGGGTGCAAACGGGCAGCCGCTCGACAACGCGGCCCGCAACACCTGGGTGACCGAGACGGCACTGTCCACCGCGCTCAACGCGAGCTTCCTCGCCGAGAACGTGGCCCTGTTCGGCATCGTCACCGGCATCGCGTTCCTCCTCACCGGCATCGGCTTCGGGATTCTCGTGCTCTTCGGGTCACTCCGCGGCCGCGAACAGCCTCACCCCTTCGGCAAGCGCAAGCCGGAGCCCGCGGGAACGACGACGGTTCCCGCTGCGTAACACCTGCGCATCTCCGAAGGCGGGCCGCCTGCAGGCGGCCCGCCTTTGTTTCCTCGATCAGGGAAGGCGAATGGAATCCTCGGCCACCGTTCTCGAACTGCTCGCCCGGGAGGCGTGATGCTCGGAGTCCTCGACACGAGACAGGTGGCCTGGCGCCGGCAGTACGCGCAGCGCCACTACGTCGGCTACGCCACCGTCACCGAGAGCAGCGTCCGGCTCGTCGGCCGCGAGGAGGCGACGGGCATCGACGTCTCCCTGTCCATCCCCCACACCGCGATCGAGGGCGTCCGCGTCGGGAACGGCAGCAGCGAGCTCGTGGACGGCGGGCAGACCGTCGTGCTCGAGCTCCGCGACGAGGAGCCGATCTACATCCGCCCGCTCGCCGAAGGCCCGCTCGATCTCGACGGCTTCGCCCGGAAGCTCCGCGCCGGATAGCTCGCGGCAGCGTCAGGCGGGCGGCTCGAGCTGTCCGTGCTCGATCGCGTAGCGGACGAGCTCCGCCCGCGTCGAGAGCTGGAGCTTGCGCATGATGTGCGCGCGGTGGGTCTCGGCTGTTCGCACCGAGATGAAGAGCTGCTTGGCGATCTCCTGGTTCGTGTGGCCGAGCGCCAGGAGCCGCAGCACCTCGCGCTCGCGATCGGAGAGCGGATCGGATGCCGCCGCCTCCTGGGCTGCCGCGTCGGCCGCGACCATTCGCGCTCCGAGCGCGGGGTGGACATAGCGGTTGCCGCCCGCGACCTCGCGGATCGCAGCCACCACCTCCGCGTCGGCGGCCTCCTTCAGGACGTAGCCGCTCGCCCCCGCGGCGAACGCCTCGCGAACGTAGCTCGGGTCGTCCTGCATCGAGAGCATCAGCACCTTCGCGGTCGGAGCCTCGTGCAGCAGCTTCGGCAGCGCCTCGATGCCGCTCTCGTCCGGCATGACGACGTCGAGCAGCACGACGTCCGGCTTGCCGGCGCGAACCTCGAACACCGCGTCGCGCGCATTCCCGGCATCCCCGATCACCTTCATGTCCTTCTCGGCCTCGAGGAGGAGCCTGAGGCCCGAGCGGACGACTGCATGGTCGTCGACCACGACGATCCGGATCATGAGAGCGGCACCTCGGCCACGAGGCTCGTCCCCGCCCCGCGGGTCGACTCGATCGTCAGGCGTCCGTCGAGCAGCGCGAGGCGCTCGCGCATCCCGGAGAGCCCGATCCCACCGCGCAGCTCGTCCTCCGCGTCGAACCCGTGCCCGTCGTCCTCGACGAGAGCGGTCGCGGCGCCGGCCCGCCGTACGAGCAGCACGCTCACGCGCCGCGCGCCCGCATGTTTGGCGACGTTGGTCAACGATTCCTGCACGATGCGGTACAGCGTGGTCTCCACCTCGGACGGCAGACGCTCCTCGCCGAGCTGCGACTCGAAGTCGACGTGGATCCCGGTCGCCTCGACGAAGGTCTCGACGAGCCGCTGGAGCGCGGGCACGAGGCCGAAATCGTCCAGCGCCTTCGGCCGCAGCTCGACGGCCAGCCGCCGGACATCCTGCAGCGTCGCGACCACGAGCTCGCGGAGCTCCGCCAGCGCTGCGGGCTTGTCCTCCGCCTGCTCGACCGACTTGAGCCCGAGCAGGACCGAGGTCAGCGCCTGGCCCGTCTCGTCGTGCAGCTCACGCGCGAGCCGGCGCCGCTCGATCTCCTGGCCCTCGATCAGCCGCCGGAGCGAGTCTCGCTGCACGCGCCGCGAGAGATCGACCGCAACCGCGGCACGCTGGGCGAAATGCTCGGCGAGCCGGAGGTCGGCGCTGGTGAAGCGCGGGTCGCGGCCCTCCCGGTCGTGCGCGAAGGCGATCCCGATCGATCCGTCGCGGATCAGCAGCGGGACATAGAGGCCGGTCGTCGCACCGAAGTGGCGCGCCACCTCCTGCACGACCTCGGGATCGTCGAGCACCGCGTCGACGCGCTCGCTGCGGGCGCGCTTCAGCACTGCGCCGACCTTGGTCTCGTAGGGGATCACGTCGTGCAGCAGCTCGTTCGGCTGCTCCGAGGCGATTGCCTCGATCCGCAGGCCGTCGGGCGTCGGCAGGGCGATCGCAACGATCCGCGCGTTGATGAGCTCGCGGAGACGCTCCACGACGAGCTGGAGGAGCCGCGGCAGCTCGAGCTCGCCGGCGAGCGCGGCGCTGATCTCCTGCAGCGACTCGAGCTGACGCGACCACGCGGTCGCCGACTCGTAGAGACGCGCGTTCTCGATCGCGACGGCCGCCTGCGCCGACAGAAGGGCGACGAGCTCCTCGTCCTCCTCGTCGAAGTCGCCGCCCCCCTCCTTCTCGGTCAGGTAGAGGTTGCCGTAGGCGACGCCGCGCAGCACGATCGGCGTGCCGAGGAAGGTGTGCATCGGTGGATGGCCGGGCGGGAAGCCGACGGAACGCGGATCGTCGGCGAGATCGTGCAGGCGAAGCGTCCGCGCGTCCGTGATCAGCGCGCCGAGGATCCCGCGGCCCCGCGGGAGATCGCCGATCAACGCGCTTGTGTCGTCGTCGATGCCGTGGGTGACGAACCGCTCGAGGCTCGTCCCGGTCGGGTCGATGACGCCGAGTGCCGCGTAGCGCGCACCCGTGACGAGGGCGGCCGCTTCGACGATCCGCTGGAGGACGCCGTCCAACGAAAGCTCCGAGCTGATCGCGAGCCCGGTCTGCAAGAGCGTCCGCAGCCGGGTTGACTGCTCGGTCTCCACCGGGCAATCGTCGCAGAATTCACCAGGTCTTCGGTGAAGCCGCCGGCGCGGGCCGGCCGATCCGGATCCGCAGGTCGACCGCGACGCAGCCGTCGGGCCCCGCGAGCACCGGGTTCAGGTCGAGCTCGGTGACCTCCGGCAGGTCGACGGCGAGCCGTGAGAGCCGGTGGAGGAGGTCTGCGAGAGCGGTCCTGTCGGCCGCCGGGGCTCCGCGCCAGCCGTCGACGAGCCGGGCAGCCTTCCCGGTGCCGAGCAGCTCCGCGGCGTCGACGTCCGTCAGGGGTGCGAGGGCGAAGTTCGCAGAGCCGATCAGCTCCGCGAGCACGCCACCCGGGCCGAAGGCGACGAGCGGCCCGAACACGGGGTCCTGCACGACGCCTGCGAGAAGCTCCGCGCCCTCGGTCAGGAACTGCTGCACGATCACCGGGCCGCCCATTCGAGCGGCTGCCGCGCGAACCTCGTCGGCGGTGCGCAGATCGAGCGCGACGCCGCCGGACTCGGTCTTGTGCGCGCCGGCCGCAGCGGTCTTGACGACCGCCGGTAGGCCGAGCTCCTCGGCGACCGCCGCGGCCTCGTCGGGCGTCTCCGCGCGGCGTTCGGGGACGAGCGGGATCCCGTAGGCCTCGAGGAGCCGGTGTGCGCCGTCGGCGTCGAGCCAGCCTTCGCCGGCCGCATCGACGATCTCACGGGCACGGGCGTAGTCGACCTCGACGTCCGGTGTCGTGCCGGCGGGTCGCCTGAGCCAGGCCGCCCGCTGCGCGGCGAGGCCGAGAGCGTGCGCGGCGGATTCGGGGTATTCGAAGCCTCCGTGCGCCGAGCCGTCGGCGCTCATCACGACCGAGAGCAGCGGCTTGTCGGACTCTCTGGCGTAGCGCGCGAGCAGCTCTTCGACCGCCTGCGGGTCCTCGACGACCGGGGGCACGAAGAGGGCGATCACTGCATCGATGTTGGGGTCGGCGAGGATCGGGCCGATCGTCCGCTCGTACGTCGCCGCGTTGGCGGAGCCGAGCAGGTCGATCGGGTTCGCGACGCTCGCCTCCTTCGGCACGCCCTCGCTCAGAACGGCCCGGGTCTCCGGCGTCAGCTCCGGCAGGACGAGACCGTGCGCTTCACACGCGTCCGCGCAGAGGATTCCGAGGCCGCCCGCGTTCGTGAGGACGGCGACGCGGTTTCCCGCGGGGGCCGGCAGCGACGTGAGCAGCACAGCGGTGTCGAGCAGTTCCTGCAGCGTCGTCGCGCGCAGGACGCCCGCCTCGCGGAAGAGCGCATCGACGACGGCATCCGAGCCCGCCAGCGCAGCGGTGTGCGATGCGGCCGCGCGGGCACCGGCGCTGCTGGTGCCGCTGCGCATCGCGAGGATGGGCTTCGAGCGGGCCACGCGCCCCGCGACCCGCGCGAACTTCCGCGGGTTGCCGAACGACTCGAGGTAGAGCAGGACGACGTCCGTCTCGGGATCGTCCTCCCAGTACTCCAGCAGGTCGTTCGACGAGACGTCCGCCTTGTTGCCGATCGAGACGAATGCGGACAGGCCGAGCCCCCGTGCGTCTGCCTGCTCGAGCAGCGCCAGGCCGAGCGCGCCGCTCTGTGACGAGAAGGCGGTGCGGCCGGTCGGGAAGGCGCTCCGCGCGAACGTCGCGTTCAGGTGGCAGGCGGCCGAGGCCACTCCGAGGCAGTTCGGCCCGATCAGGCGGGCGCCGTACCGGCGGACGAGGGCGAGGAGCTGCACCTGGCGCTCGAGGCCTTCGGAGCCGGTCTCGGCGAAGCCCGCCGAGATGACACAGATCGCACGGACACCGCCGCGGAGCGCCGATTCGGTCGCGTCGAGCACCTGATCGCCGGGCACGCAGACGATCGCGAGGTCGACCGGCCCGGGGATCTCCTCGACCGAGCGGTAGGCGGGAACGCCGCCGACCGGCTCGCCCTTCTGGTTGACCGGGTATGCGGCACCCGAGAAGTCGGCGGAGATCACGTTGCGGAAGAGCTCGCCGCCGATCGTGCCACGGCGGGCTGAGGCGCCGATCACGGCCACCGAGGCGGGCTTGAAGAAGGACTCGAGGGAGGCCGCGACGGCCGAGTGGTCGCGCTGGGCCATGCGGTCGAGCACCTCGGCGGACGTCTTGAGCGCGAACTCGACCTCGACGACGCCGCCCACGAAGCGGCGGCGAACCTCGAAGCCGGTGTCCCCGAAGACGCGCAGCATGGCGGCGTTCTCCGGCAGGACCTGTGCGACGAAGCGGTCGATCCCTGCGTCTCGGGCATGCGCGGCGAGCCGCTCGAGCAGACGGCTCGCGATGCCCCGGTGCTGGAACTCGTCGGCGACGACGAACGCGACCTCGGCGCGGGACGGATCGCGTAGGCGGATCCAGGTCCCGAGCCCGATCACGCGCACGGCACCGTCCGCGTCCACGAGCTCTCCGATCAGCGACAGGCTCTCGTCGCCGTCACTGCGCAGGAACGAGGCGATCAGGTGCGAGTCGACCCGGACCGCCCCCTGGAACCGCAGATACCGGCTTTCGGGCGTCAGCCGCTCGAAGAACTCGAGCAGCGCCTGCTCGTCCGCAGCGCCGGTCGGACGCAGGCGCAGCGTCGAACCGTCCCGCAGGACGACGTCTTCCCGGTCGGCGATTGCAACCACGACGCCACTGTAGGAGGAGCCCGACCGGGAAGCCATCCGACGAGGGCCGTTGCAATGGTGCGGGGAACTACGTATCTGCCAGGGACCGCGCCCCGATTCACGGGAGCGCCGGCCGCGGCACGATCCGGGTGTCGATCGGAGAGGAGTCCAACGATGAAGACGATCGTTCTCGCTACCGACGGTTCACCGTCTGCCGCAGAGGCGACGCTGCGCGCCGTCGAGCTCGCAGGCGCCCTCGATGCGACCCTCGTCGCCGTCGCGGTCGAGCACGTGACCGTCCCCTCGTACGGCTACTACGGCTACGCAGACGTGGTCACGGAGCTGGCGAGGATGGAGCATGAGCATGTGGACGACGTGCTGGCGTACGCGAAGGCCGTCGCTGCGGAGGCCGGAGTTCGCTGTGAGGTGCTCCATGCGACCGGTTCCATCTCCGAGGAGATCTGCGCCGCCGCAGCCAAGCACCACGCCCGCCTGATCGTGATCGGCGCCCACGGATGGGGAACGGTCCGCCGGCTGCTCCACGGGAGCGTGTCGAGCGCGGTCCTGCATGAAGCCCCCTGCCCCGTGCTCGTCGTCCGGGCCGACCACGCCGCCGTCGAATCGGCAGCACCGCCGCTCCTCGAAAGGGCGAAGCAATGACCCGCACGCTCGTCGCCTACGGAAGCAAGCACGGCTCGACCAAGGAGGTGGCGACGGCGATCGCCGCCGACCTGCGCGCGGCAGGTCGTGACGTCGACCTCCTCTCCGCCGGTGCCGCCACCGTCGCCGGGCCTGCCGGCTACGACAGCGTCGTCCTCGGTGGCTCGCTCTACCGCGGCCGCTGGCACCCCGACGCGTGCAAGTTCGTCCGCCGTCATCACGACGCCGTCGTCGAGCTCCCGCTCGCGGTGTTCGCGCTCGGCCCGCGCACGCTCGAGGAAGGCGCCGTGGCCGAGTCGAGGAAACAGCTCGACGCGGCCCTCGCGCGCCTGAAGATCGAGCCGGAGCTCAGCAAGATCTTCGGCGGCGTCATCGACCCCGCCGGGCTGCACTTCCCGTTCAGCCGGATCCAGCGGAGCGACGCGCGTGACTGGCAGGCGATCGACGCATGGAGCGAGGAGATCGGCGCGCTGATCTCCCGCACGCCCGTCGCGGTCGAGGTCTAGGACTCGGCGACAGGCTCGGGGCCACGCCCCGTCGCGAGCACGCAGCCCACGAGCACGAGCGCGAACCCGATCACCATGCCGCGGGTGATGTGCTCCCCGAGCACTGCGACCCCGAGGATCGCCGCGACAGCCGGGTTGACGTAGGTGATCACGGTCGCGCGGACGGGCCCCACTTCCGAGATCAGTGCGAAGAACACGAGGAAGGCGAGCGCCGTGCAGACGACTGCGAGACCTGCCACCGATTCGAGCACGTGCGCCGACGGCCGCGACGACGGCCAGCGCGACGCCGCGAACGGCGCATAGACGAGCGCCGAGATGGCGAGCGAAGCGGCGACCACTCCGAGCGCGGGCACGTCACCGAGCCGGCGCGCGAGGATGATCGGTCCGACCGCGTAGGCGACGGCGACACAGCCGACCTCGACGAGCGCGGGCACGTTCACCTGGCCGATATCGAGCCCGACGATCGCGGCAACCCCGACGATGCCGACGAGCAGACCGAGCCAGCTGCGGCGTCCGAGCCGGTCGCGTTCGCCGGTGAGGGTCACCACGACCGCGCCGACGAGCGGCACGGCTGCGATGAGGAGGCCGGTGAGCGAGCTCGTGAGCTTGGTCTCGGCGCGGGCCAGCAGCACCCAGGGGATCGCCACCTCGACGGCGGTATAGGCGAGCAGCGCCGGCCAGCAGCGGAGCAGCGGCCGCAGGTCACCGCGGTAGAGGGCAACCGGCGTGAGCAGCAGCGCAGCCACCACCGTGCGCCCGAAGACGAGCGTGACGGGCGCGAGCTCGCGCACCGCGACACGGATCATCAGATACGGAACGCCCCAGATCACGCACATCGCCGCGAAGAGCAGCGCCCCGCGGCGGTTCATTCAGCCGGCTGGGGCTCGGTCAGCATCCGCACGACACAGAGCACTGCAACGATCGTGATCACCACATCGTTCCCGAGGCACCACTGGCAAATCGCTCCGATCGGTCCGAGCTGAGCCCAGAGGAGATACCCGCTGAACGCAACGCCGACGAGCGAGATCAGTACCGCCGAGAATGCCGCGACGGTCCCGCGCACGGCCGTCGTCGCAATGATCGCAATGTAGGCGAACAGACCGAACAGCGCCACCGGAACGCCCGCGAGCTCTGCGTACTTCGACTTCTGGACGGTCTCGCAGCCGCTGTTCACGCAGATCGGAGCGGTATGCGAGTAGTGGACGTAGGTGAGATACGCGGCGATCGCCGCACCGACGAGAGCAGCCGCGGCGATCGATGCCCGCAGCCTCACTGCAGCAATGGATCGAGCGCCTGCGCGAACGAAGCCGGGTCCAGGGCGGAGAGCTGCAGCTGGGTCGGCACCGCCGGGGGATGCTCGACGACGAAGGTCGGCGTCCCGTGGACGGCGTACTTGGTCGCGGCCGCGTCGGCTTTCTTCCACATGTTGGTGACGGGCGCCGTCAGGAAGGCGGCGGACAGGGAGTTGACGTTGACGCCGGCGGCCTTCGCGGCGCTCGCGATCGTCGAATCGTTGATCCAGCCGCTGTTCTCCTGGCCCTGACGGACGTAGAGCTCGTCGGCCATCTGCCAGAGCCTGTTCTGGAGCCCGGCGGCGTAGTTCGCACGCAGGCCGTACTCGGAGTTCGGGCCGATGATGTTGATGCCGCGGTACACGAGCTTGACCTTGCCGGTCCTGACGTAGTCCTTGACGACCGTGGGCAACGTGTCGACGTTCCACTCCTTGCAGTAGGGGCACTGCGGGTCCTCGAAGACCTGGATCGTGACCGGCGCGGACGCGCGGCCGAGTGTGTCGCCCTTCTGCGGGATACCGGCGAGCGACACGCTCGTAGCGGTGCTCGTCGTCCCCGTCGCTGTCGTGCCGGCGCTCGTGGTCGTCCCGGACGAGCCGCCGCCCGTGCCGACGATGATGAGGATGACCGCGACCACCACGGCAGCGCCCGCAGCGGCGCCGAGCAGATACAGACGCGACCGGTCCACGTGCACAGCATGCCCGAGCCATCGGCCTCACTGCTCCGTGGAAACCCACAGAAGGAGCAGACGGTTAGGCTCCTCCCGTGGCGCTCCTTCAGAGCCGGGTCGAGCAGACGGACGATTTCGCCCGTCGGCGGGCTCGGGTGGAGGCGCTCGTGCAGGAGCTGCGCTCTCGCTCGGCGGCGGTGGCCGCCGGCGGCGGCGAGCGGGCGGTCGAGCGGCACCGGGCACGCGGCAAGCTGCTCGCCCGGGAGCGGATCGACCGGCTGGTCGATCCGGGGACGGCGTTCCTGGAGCTGAGCGCGCTCGCGGCGTGGGACGTCTACGACGGGCAGGCGCCGAGCGCCGGCATCGTGACCGGCGTCGGGGTCGTCGAGGGGCGCGAGTGCGTGATCGTCGCGAACGATGCGACGGTGAAGGGCGGGTCGTACTTTCCGCTGACGGTGAAGAAGCACCTGCGGGCGCAGGAGGTGGCGGAGCAGAACCACCTGCCGTGCCTCTATCTCGTCGATTCGGGCGGCGCGTTCCTGCCGTTGCAGGCCGACGTGTTCCCCGATCGCGAGCACTTCGGCCGCATCTTTTTCAACCAGGCGCGGATGTCGGCGAAGGGCATCCCGCAGATCGCGGTCGTGATGGGCTCGTGCACCGCCGGGGGCGCATACGTGCCGGCGATGAGCGACGAGACGGTGATCGTCCGCGGGACCGGGACGATCTTCATCGGCGGCCCGCCGCTGGTGAAGGCGGCGACCGGCCAGGAGGTGACCGCCGAGGAGCTCGGCGGCGCCGACGTGCATGCGCGCCGGTCGGGGGTCGCGGACCATTACGCCACGTCCGACGAGCACGCGCTCGCGATCGCCCGGCGGATCGTTGCGAACACGCAGGGCCGCAAGCCGGACCCGCCGTGGACACGCCTGCCGACGGAAGCTCCGGCGGTCGACCCGTCCGATCTCCACGGCCTGATCCCGGACGACCACCGCACGCAGATGGACGCGCGGGAGGTGATCGCTCGCATCGTCGACGGCTCGCGCTTCGACGAGTTCAAGATGCTGTACGGCGAGACACTCGTCTGCGGCTGGGCGCACATCGAGGGCTTCCCGGTCGGGATCCTCGCGAACAACGGTGTCCTCTTCGCCGAGAGCGGCCAGAAGGGCGCGCACTTCATCGAGCTGGCCTGCAAGCGGCGGGTGCCGCTCGTCTTCCTGCAGAACATCACAGGATTCATGGTCGGCAAGGAGTACGAAGCGGGTGGGATCGCGCGCGACGGTGCCAAGCTCGTGACGGCCGTCGCCTGCGCCGACGTACCGAAGTTCACGGTCGTCACGGGTGGCTCGTTCGGCGCCGGCAACTACGGCATGTGCGGCCGCGCCTACTCCCCACGCCAGCTCTGGATGTGGCCGAACGCACGGATCTCGGTGATGGGCGGCGAGCAGGCGGCCACCGTGCTCGCGATGGTCGGCGACACAGACCCGGACGAGATCCGCGCCAAGTACGAGCTCGAGGGGAGCCCCTACTACTCCACGGCCCGCCTGTGGGACGACGGGATCATCGACCCGCTCGACACCCGCCGGGTGCTCGCCCTCGGCATCAGCGCCGCTCTGAACGCACCGATCCCGGAATCGTCGTTCGGCGTCTTCCGCATGTGACCGAGGCGCGGCGTTAGGGTCTCGCAGATGGGCTACTCGATGGTGAAGATCGACGAGGTGGACACCGGGCAGGAAGAGGTCAACGTGATCGTCTGCGGCAGCGGTAGCTACGAGGCGCACGGGCCGTTCTAGTCCGGATCGTCCTGTGGAACCTCGCAGACTCGCTGAGCTCGATCGGCGAGCTGCGGCGCTACCTCCAGGACGAAGCGGTGGATGCGTTCGAGCGGGTGCCGGGCCTGCTCTTCAAGGCGTGGTTCTCCGACGAGGTGACGGAGCGCTGGGGGGCGGTGTACGTGTTCGAGTCGCGTGAGGCATCCGAGCAGGAGCTGCCGTCCCGGGCGCGCGCGCTGATCGGCAAGGACCCGGACGTCGTCGAGATCTTCGACCTCGAGGCGTCGGTGTCGGTCGCGGCGGAGCTCCGGCGACTCGGGCTCGCGTTCGAATGAGCGCCGTACGGGTGGAGCGGGACGACGGGCTGCTTCGCATCGCGATGGCCCGGCCCGAGCGCCGTAACGCGTTCGATGCTGCCTTGATCGAGGAGCTCACCGACGCGTTCGACGGCATCGGAGCCGACGTGCGCACCGTGCTCCTGACGGGCGACGGTCCGTCGTTTTCCGCCGGTGCAGACGTCGAGTGGATGCGCGTCTCGGCCGAGTTGACTCACGACGAGAACGTCGCCGACGCGCTGCGCCTCCGTGCGATGCTCGATGCGATCGACGGCTGTGCGGTCCCGGTCGTGGGCCGCGTCCAGGGGCACGCCCTGGGCGGAGGCTGCGGGCTCGTCGCAGCCTCCGACATCGTCGTCGCCGATCCCGGCGCGCAGTTCGCATTCAGCGAGGTGAAGCTCGGGATCGTGCCGGCGGTCATCTCGCCGTTTGCGCTCGCGAAGATCGGCGCGAGCGCCGCCCGCCGCTACTTCGTGACCGGTGAGCGCTTCTCGGCCCACGTCGCGCTGCGCATCGGGCTCGTCCACGAGGTCTCGGAGGACCTCGACGGAGCGGTCGACCGGGTGCTGGCGGAGCTTCTCTCGGCGGCGCCCGAAGCCGCCCGCGCGGCGAAGCAGCTCGCACGCGCCTCGCTCTCGGCGAAGGAGACGGCCGAGCGGATCGCCGCGCATCGCACGAGCGCCGAGGGCCAGGAGGGCCTGCGGGCGTTCCTGGAGAAGCGCGCACCCGGCTGGACCGGCCCGTAGACAGCGAGAGCGCTTCTGCGCACGCCGTGCGCACCCGGGCGCGCACGGACGGGGTCAGACCCCAGCCGTGTCTCCGAAGGACGGGTCGAACGGTCGAAACCCGGGGAGTTGAGCCGGCACGGCGCCCGCGTCACATGCGTCTCGGCCCCGCGACCGTCTACAAAGGACAGGGCGTCGGGTCAGACCCCGGCCTTGGCCGAAGGAGCCACGCCCGGGAGCGACAGGCCAGGCGGCAGCCCGTCGCGACCTAGTTACGCACCGCGACCGGGCGCGAGACGGTCGACGCGAACGCCGAGCCGCCGGGTACCGCGACGCGATAGCTGCCCGGGCGCAGCGTGCGGTTGAAGACACCGCGCGAACTGGCGACGAGACGCCAGCGGCTGTTCGTGAGCCGCTGCACCTGCAGCGGCAGCGACGGAGAGACCAGCGCGTGCAGATCACCGTTGCGCGTGCTCAGCGACACGCGCGGGACGACCTGCATCGGCACCGAGTCCCCGGCGACCCCGTTGTACGCGAGGCGCAGCTCCGTCGAGCGCACGGCGGGAATCGACACGGTGAAGTGCCCGGACGGCGCCGGCTGGACATGGCGAATCGTCTGCCAGCCCGCTCCGGTGAGCTCCTGCAGCCGCGCCTTGCCGAGCCCGCGCACCCAGCCCTGAACTCGAACGTGACTGGCGTAGACCAGCCGAGCAGCGACATCGTCGAGGGTCATCGCATGGATGTCGAAGTCGGTCGACCCGAGCTTGAATCTCGTGCGGATCACCCGTCCGGGGAACTCCCGCCACCCGGCTGCGGTCAGCGCCCGCACCGCCTCGGCGCGGCCGGACGAGTTGTGCACGACGCGCAGGTCGCGGACGTCGCTGACATGAAGCTCCGCGGCAACCTCGGCAGGCGTGAGCACGGTCGTCGGCCACACATGGTGAGGCGAGATGTAGTCGTAGGGATCGGCGACCGAGACGAGGTACGGCACCTGCTGCATCTGCGGCCACGCATCGTGGATCGACGAGGTCCTGCCCCCCGAGGTCGAGAAGTAGTAAGCCGGGATGATCGTGTCGCCGTACTCGAGCACCTGCCCCGCGGTCGCGCCGATCGCGAGGTTCGTCTCGGGGCGCTCCGCCGCGACGCCGCCGTACATCTGAGACCGATCGTCCGGGAACAGGTCGAAGTCCTCACCCGGCTTGAGCATCGCGAGGGTGTACGAACGGGCGGCCACCGCCTGTGCTTCGTACGTCTGCGTGTGCCAGCCGACCGGCACCTCCCAGGGCACGACGCCGCGCAGGTAGCGATCGAGCGGCAGCACGTTCACCGCCATCAACCCATCGGGCTTCGCCTTGACCACGATCGCGCCGCGGTAGCCGGCGCCGCCGAGCCGTAGCGGCTGAGCCCCCGGCTCGAAGCGGAGGGGGAACGACAGATGCTTGAACCCGGCGGAGACGACGACCGTCCGAGGCTGCAGATGCACCTTGCTCCCGCGGGCGTCGACGACGAGGAACGGCGCAGCCGAACCGACGCGGAGCGACGGCTGCCCTTGACGCAGCAGCACGCGCACCGTCCTCGGCGCTGCCGGAGCAATGTGCGTGTGCGGGTAGTAGTGCGCGAGAATCTCGCGATAGCCGTAGCCGTGACGCGCGTAGCCCTCCGCGCCCCACTGGCTCATCCCGACGCCGTGGCCCCATCCTCTGCCGTCGAGGAGGAACACCGTGCCGGCGTGCGCGAAGCCGGGAAACGAAAGAGCGACAAGTAACACGATCCACACCCTCATCGCGGATCGGCAGAGTAGCTGCGTGCGCAGGCTCCTGCTCCTGACAAGCGCGATCGTCTTCTTCGACACGCTGTTCTTCGCAGCGCTCACTCCGCTGCTCCCGCGGTACGCATCCGAGCTCGGCCTGGGCAAGACCGGCGCAGGCGTCCTCGCCGCGGCATACCCCGCCGGTGCCTTCCTCGGAGCCATCCCCAGCGGTATCGTCGCCTCGCGCGCCGGAGTTAAGCCCACCGTGCTGATCGGGCTCACGACGGTCGCTGCGTGCACTGTGCTCTTCGGGATCGCGAGCGAACCGTGGCAGCTCGACGTCGCACGTTTCCTCCAGGGCCTCGCGAGCGCGTTCTCGTGGACCGGTGCCCTCGCCTGGCTGGTCGCCGCCTCCCCCGCAGGCAGGCGCGGGAGCCTGATCGGAACCGCCTTCGCAGCGGCCGTCGGCGGCGCGCTCTTCGGCCCGGTGCTCGGCGGTGTCGCAGCGGTGGCCGGCACGGGCCGGACGTTCGGCGCCGTGGGCGTTGCATCCCTCGGCCTGGTCGCCTGGGCCGCGTCGACCCCGGCTGCCCGCCCGGAGTCGCCACAGCCGCTCCGGATGCTCGGACGCGCATTTCGCGACCCTCGCGTGCTCGGGGCGTTCTGGTTCGTCGTGCTGCCTGCACTGCTCTTCGGCGCGGTCTCGGTGCTCGCGCCGCTGCGGCTCTCGATGCTCGGCTTCGGAGCGGTCGCGATCGGTGCCGTGTTCCTCGTCTCGGCGGCGTTCGAGGTCGGGAACAACATCGTCGTCGGGAGACTGTCAGACAGGCGCGGCCCGCTCTACCCGATCCGCATCGGCCTCGTGGCATCCGTCGTCGTGGCCGCGGTCTATCCGTGGCCGGACAACCCCTACGTGCTCGCAGTGGTCGTGATCTGCGGCGGTCTCGCCTTCGGGACGTTCTTCACGCCGGGCATGACCCTTCTCACCAACCTCTCGGAGAAGCGGGGGCTCGACCACGGCTACACCTTCGCCCTCGTCAACCTCGCCTGGGCGCCCGGCCAGGCGCTCGGCGCAGCAGGCGGCGGCGCAGTCGCTCACGCAACGCGCGACGCCGTGCCCTACCTCGGTCTGTCCGCCGTCTGCGCGTTGACGTTCGCCTCCCTGAGGCGCCTCCGCTCCGGCGGCTAGGGTCCGCGCGTGCAGAAGGTGCTGGTCGCCAATCGCGGGGAGATCGCCCTGCGCGTCTTCCGTGCGGCGCGTGGGCTCGGCCTCGGTGCGGTCGCGGTCGTCGCGAGCGACGACCGCGGGTCGCTGCATGCGCGCTCGGCCGACGACGTGATCCAGATCGGCTCGTACCTCGACCCCGCCGAGCACCTCCGGGCTGCCCGGGAGCTCGGCGCCGACGCGATCCATCCCGGCTACGGCTTCCTCGCCGAGAACGGCGACTTCGCGGAGGCGGTCGCGACGGCGGGCTTGACCTGGATCGGGCCGCCGCCGGAGGCACTGCGCACCGGCGGCGACAAGCTCGCGGCGAAGCAGATCGCAGCCGGCGCGGGAGTGCCGACGATCCCTGAGACGAGTGAGCCGCCGTTGATCGTCAAGGCGGCCGCTGGCGGCGGCGGCCGCGGGATGCGCATCGTCCGCACGGCCGCCGAGCTCGACGATGCGGTCGCGGCAGCACGACGCGAGGCCCGGTCCGCCTTCGGCGACGACCGCGTCTACCTCGAGCGCTACCTCGAACGGCCCCGGCACGTCGAGATTCAGCTTCTCGCCGACCGACACGGCATGGTGCTCGCGTTCGGCGACCGTGACTGCTCGGTGCAGCGCCGCCACCAGAAGGTGCTCGAGGAGTCACCGGCTCCCGGTCTCGACCGGGACCTGCGCGACCGGCTGAGCGATGCCGCCGTGCGCTTCGCGCGCGCGATCGGCTACGTCGGAGCAGGCACCGCAGAGTTCGTGCTCGACGGACACGAGTTCTTCTTCCTCGAGCTGAACGGCCGGATCCAGGTCGAGCACCCCGTGACGGAGGCAGTCACCGGGATCGACCTCGTGCAGTGGCAGCTGCGAATCGCACGCGGCGAGGAGCTCGATGTCCGGCCCGAGTCGAACGGTGCGGCGGTCGAAGTGCGGCTCTACGCGGAGGACCCGAGGACGTTCCTGCCGCAGGCGGGCCGGATCGAGGTCCTCCGGCTGCCCTCCTCCGTCCGCGTGGACACGGGCGTTGCCGAAGGGGATGAGATCGGCACCGGCTACGACCCGATGCTCGCGAAGCTGATCGCCGGCGGCGCAACGCGCGGCGAGGCGTTCGACCGCCTCGCCGCGGCGCTCGCCGAGACCGTGGTCGGCGGTGTGACGACCAACCTCCCGTTTCTCCGCTGGCTCGTCGCGCATCCCGTGCTGCGGGCGGGCGACGCCACCACCGCGTTCCTCGTCGAGCACCCGCCGCTGTCGGCTCCGCCGGCCGCGCTGCCGGACCCGGTCTGGCGCGGCGCGTTCCGCCTCAACCTCCCCGGTCCGGCCCCGATGCCGCCGCCGGACGTCGATTCCGCCGCGCACGCCCACGGGACTGCAGACGAATCGAGCACGATCGTCGCGCCGATGCCCGGCACCGTGATCAAGGTGAACGTTCGGGCGGGCTCGGTCGTCAGCGCCCGCGACCCGCTCGTCGTGCTCGAGGCGATGAAGATGGAAACGCCTCTCCTCTCACCCTACGACGCGACGGTGCGCGCCGTCCACGTGCAGGAGGGTGATCGTGTGAGCGGCGGCGCAGTGCTCGTCGAGCTCGCGGACTAGAAGATCTTCTGGAGCTTCATGGCTGCGCCCATGTCGCCCTTGATCTTCAGCTTGCCCGTCATGTACGCCGTCGTTGGATTCTGTTCGCCGCTGATGATCTTCTCGAACGTCTCGGAGGACGTCTCGATCGTCGCGTCCGCGGTGCCGTCGCCCTCGGTGACGGCGATCGACCCGTCGGCTACATTGACGAGCCACTTGCCCTCGCCGTCGATGTCGAACAGGTACGAGTTCGTCATTCCCGCGAGCTTCGATGCGTCTGCGCGCGACTCGAGGGTGTCGAAGAATTCCTTGGCTGCCACTGCTGCATCCGCTCCTTGGGTCGTAGGTTGACTCGCCAGTCAACCTACCGGAGCGGCGGCCTAGGCTGCGCCTGCCTGCGGCAAGTGCCGCTCGATCAGGAGATCCGAGAGCCGGCTCTGCGCTGCGGCCAGCCGGCGGCGGTTCTCCTCGAGCTCGACCTGCCCGGCACCGGCGGCGCGCAGCTCCTGGCGCTCGGCGACGATCCGACCGATCTCCTCGGTCAGCGTCTCCACCGTATGCCGTACCGCTCTCTGGTCAGGTGCCACATGCATCTGTCTCCTAGGCCAATCGGCCGCTGCCACGGTTCACTCATGCCACGAAAGGGGGTTTCGACACACCACCCTCTGCTCCTCGGTACCATCGCCCCCCGATGCGTGCCAAGCTGAGGGCGCCGGCGTGAACTTCGACGTAGAGCGCGAGCACAAGTTGGTACGCGACACGGTTCGTGAGTTCGCGCTCGAGAAGATCGCGCCGGTCGCCGAAGAGCTCGACCGCGAGAAGCGGTTCCCGTACGAGCTCGTCGCGGAGCTGGCCGAGCTCGGTCTGATGGGCATGACGATCCCGGAGTCCTACGGCGGCGGTGGAACCGACACGCTCTCGTACGCGATCGCGATCGAAGAGCTCACGCGAATCGACTCGTCGGTCGCGATCACCGTCGCGGCGCACCACTCGCTCGGCACGCTGCCGATCTACTACTTCGGGACCGAGGAACAGCGGCGGCAGTGGCTGCCCGATCTCGCGTCCGGCAAGGCGCTCGCCGCTTTCGGGCTGACCGAGGCGAACGCCGGCTCGGACGCGGGAGCAACGCGCACGACGGCGACACTCGACGGCGGCGAGTGGGTGGTCGACGGCTCGAAGATCTTCATCACCAACGCCGGCACGGATATCACCGCGTGCGTGACGATCACGGCGGTCACCGGCGAGGGAGAGATCTCGAACATCATCATCCCGAACGGCACCGACGGCTACACCGTCTCCGGGCCGATGCAGAAGCTCGGCTGGCGCGCCTCCGACACCCGCGAGCTGTCGTTCCGGTCGGTGCGCGTCCCGAAGGAGAACCTGCTCGGCCCGCGTGGCGAGGGCTTCCGCCAGTTCATGGAGATCCTGGACGGCGGACGCATCTCCGTGGCCGCGATGGGTGTGGGGCTCGCGCAGGGCTGTTACGACCTCGCCCACCAATATGCGCTCGAGCGCGAGCAGTTCGGTCGCCCGATCGCAAAGTTCCAGTCGGTGCAGGCGATGCTCGTCGACATGGCGACCGAGATCGAAGCCGCGCGCAACCTCGTGTGGAAGGCGGCCTGGGAGAAGGACCAGGGCCGTGACTTCGGCAAGACCGCCGCGATGGCCAAGCTCTTCTCCGGTGAGCTCTCACACCGAGCCGCAAACTGGGCGCTGCAGATTCACGGCGGCTACGGCTTCATGGACGAATACGCGATCTCGCGGCTGTACCGCGACCAGAAGATCCTGGAGATCGGTGAAGGGACGAATGAGGTTCAGCGGATGGTCATCGCTCGCCATCTCGGTCTCTAGCCTCGGCGCAGCCCTCATCTTCGCGGCGCCGGCCGGTGCGCACCTGTCCATCAACCCGGAAACGGTGAGAACCGGTGCGCTCGTCGACCTCGTCTTCTCGGTGCCGAACGCCGCGGACACGAGGGGGATCGACAGGGTGACGATCGCTGCTCCGCCCGGCTTCGTGCTCGACGACGGCCAGGCGGTCGCGGGGTGGACGCAGCAGCGCACGGGCCAGACGCTCACGTGGAACGACGGCAACATCCCGCTCCGCCAGTACGCCCGCTTCGGGATCCGCGGCACCGCCCCGTCCCAGGCCGGCACCGTCCTGTTCAACGTGCTGGTCGCCGACCGGACCGGAAGGTCGCTCTCCTACCGGGTCGGCATCCAGGTGATCGCGCACGGCCCGCGTGACAACGGAGCGCGCTCGCTCGGCAAGGCGGCGCTCGTCGTTGCGGTGATCGGGGCCGGACTGGCTCTCGCAGCGATGTTCGTCGCCCTCTACGTCTGGCTGCGACCGCCGCCCCCGTGAGTTAACCTCGGGAGCCGTGCTGCTCTTTCGGCAGTTCGTGGACGACGATCTGGGGTGCGCCTCGTACCTGGTCGGCGACCCCGAAGCGGGCGTCGCCGTCGTCGTCGACCCGTCGTTTCGCATCGAGCAGTACCTGGCTGCGGCGGCAGCCGCCGGGGTGCGGATCGAAAGGGTTCTGGAGACACACACTCACGCCGACCACCTGTCGGGTCACGGGCGTCTCGCGCTCGAGCACGGCGTGCCGGTTGCGATCCACTCGATCGCCGAGCCCGTCTATCCGTTCGAGCCGCTCGCCGACGGACAGGTTGTGCAGATCGGTGCGGCGGAGGTCCGGGTCGTGCACACGCCGGGCCATCGTCCCGAGCACTGCGCGTTCGTCGTCGACGACCGCATCGCGCTCACGGGTGACTCGCTGTTCGTCGGCGACGCAGCACGGCCCGACCTCGCCGTGGCCGCCCGCGAAGGCGCCGAGGACCTCTTCTACTCGCTGGCGAGGCTGACCGGCCTCGGCGACGGAGTCGAGGTCTACCCCGGCCACGTCGCCGGGTCGCTGTGCGGCGGCAACATGAGCAGCGAACGCTCGTCCACGATCGCACACGAGCGCGCGACGAACACCGCGCTCTCGTTCCGAGACGTCCAGGAGTTCGTGCTCGTCTCCGCTTCCGTGTCGACGCCTCGACCGCCGACGACTGCGCTCGTCGTCTCTCTCAACCGAGGACCGTGGGTTGCCCGGCCGGACGACCTCGTCGAGCTCACCCAGCCCGGCGGGGCCACCGTCCTGGATGTTCGCCCCTTCGCGGACCACGCCGCCGGTCATGTCCCCGGGGCGATCAGCGTGCCCGTGAGCGGCTCGTCGTTCGGGACGAAGGCGGGATTCGTGCTCGTCGCGGACGAGCCGGTGGTCCTGCACGCCCGCACACGGGACGAGGCGCTCGCCGCTGCGTGGGGGCTCTGGGCGATCGGCCGGCTCGACCTCGTGGGATACGTCCTGTCGCCTCATGCGACGGAGACGCTCGCTACGGTGGACGTGACCGAGCTGAAGCGGCTGCTCGAGACCGCGGAGGTGCAGCTCGTCGACGTTCGCGAGACGACCGAGCGCGACGACGGGTACATCCCGGGCTCCCGCAACATTCCCTACCGGCTGATCCGCAAGCTCGGCTGCGGCGCACTCGAGCGCTCCAAGCCGGTGGTGACGGTGTGCGAGAGCGGCCCGCGGGCGGCGATCGCGGCTTCACTGTTGCAGCGCGACGGCTTCGACGTGCGCGCCGTCGCCGAGGGCGGGACCGCCGACTTCACCGACACGGTGTCGTTCCGCCGCTGCGGCGGCTAGATCGGCTGGATACGGGGTTTTTCCGGATTGAGGCAGGCGTTGTCAATGCCGATAACTGCCCTCATGATCTCCGATTCCGCAGATGTCGCCGCCCAGCGGGCCGAGCTCGAACGGCTCGAGCAGGAGGAGCGAGAGATCTCGGCCTACCGGCGGAAGATCCACGAGCGGATCGACCGATTTCCGAGCGAGGCCGCGGTCATCGAAGAGCGCCGTGTCTCCGCCGAGCGGAAGGCCCTCCATCGCCGCATCGACGAGCTCCGCGCGCAGCTCGAGATTTGACTCCACGCCCGGCCGCTGGCACGGTGGCCGGCATGGCCATCCCGACCGAGCCGATCGGAAGCATCCCCCGCCCGCCCGAGCTCATCGCCGGGATGCAGCGGGCCGCCGAGGGAAGCATCTCCGACGCCGATCTCGCCGGCCTGTTCGATCAGGCGGTCCGCAGCACCGTGAGCGAGCTGGAGGCAACCGGATCGCCGGTGATCACCGACGGCGAGCAGCGCAAGCCGAGCTTCGCGACGTACCCCATTGCCGGTCTCGAGACACTCGCAGCCGACGGCGTCGTCATCCCCTTTGCGGACGGGCACACGCGGCAGCTGCCGGTCTTGACCGCGGGCCCGTTTCGGTACGCGACGTATGCGGACTCGTACCTCACCGTCGCGCAGGAGGTGGCGACGCGGCCGGTGAAGCAGGCGGTGATCTCCGCCTCGGCGCTGAGCCTGCTCTACCCCGCCGACGGCATCGACGGGTACGAGCGCGACGAGTTCCTCGCCGATCTCGTCGACGAGGCCGAGGCCGACATCCGCCGCTGCCTCGATGCCGGTGCCCACAACGTCCAGATCGACTTCACGGAGGCACGGCTCTCGCTCAAGCTCGATCCCTCCGGCGGGCTGCTCCGCAGCTTCGTCGAACTGAACAACCAGGTGCTCGACCGCTTCCCGGCCGACGAGCGGAGCCGGCGCATCGGCGTTCACTCCTGCCCCGGCGGCGACCACGACTCGACGCACAGCGCCGACGTCGACTATGCCGCACTGCTCCCGACACTGTTCGAGCTCCACGCGGGCGCGTTCTTCCTCGAGCTCGCCGGCGAGGCCGACCCCGAGGCGGTGCTCGAAGCGGTGGCCGCGAGCGTGCGACCCGGCCAGCGCGTGTTCGTCGGCGTCACCGATCCGATCGACCCGGCAGTCGAGACCCCCCAGCAGGTCTGCGAGCGCATCCTGCTCGCCGCGAACCACATCCCGGTCGCCCAGCTCGGAACGACCGACGACTGCGGTTTCTCTCCGTTCGCGGACGATGCCTCGACCGCACGCGACACCGCCTTCGCCAAGATCCGCGCCCGGATCGAGGGCACGGCGCTCGCCGCCGAGCGGCTCGGCGTCTGACGCCGGGCTACCGCAGGCGCTCGAACTCGTAGCCGGCCGCCGCGAGCGCGCTGCACAGCTCGACGCAATGCGCCTCGTCGCGAGTGACCAGGGTCAACTCGACGCCGGTTCGGACGAGGCCGATGCCCATCCCCTCCCGCCGGTGGTTCACCTCGACGATGTTCCCGCGCTGGTCCGCGACGAGCTGAAGGAGCTTCAACAGCTCGCCCGGATGGTCGGGGACGCTCGTGCGCAGCACGAGGAACCGTCCCGCGCGCGCGAGCCCGTGCCGCACCACCGACATGAGCAGCGTCGCGTCGATGTTGCCGCCGGAGAGCAGCGCGCACACCCCGCCGGAACCGCCGACGTCCCCCCGCAGCAGCGCCGCCACCGAGGCGGCTCCCGCGCCCTCGACGACGAGCTTCGAACGCTCGAGCAGCAGCGTGATCGCCTCGGCGATCTCCTCGTCGTCGACGTGGACGACCTCGTCGAGCAGCTCGTCGAGGATCGACATCGTCAGCTCGCCCGGGTGCTTGACCGCGATGCCGTCTGCGATCGTCCCCTGCCCCTCGCGGCCGGCCTGGACGCCGACGAGACGCACGCCCGGACGGTGCGAGCGCAGCGCGATCGCGATCCCCGCCGCGAGCCCGCCGCCGCCGATCGGCACGAGGAACGTCTCGGCTTCGGGCAGCTGCTCGGCGAGCTCGAGCCCGAGTGTTCCCTGCCCTGCGATGACGGCCTCATCCTCGAACGCGTGCACGAACGTCGCACCGGCCGCCTCGGCGCGCGCCATCGCCTCGGCCAGGGCATCGTCGAACGTCGCGCCGGCGAGGACGGTCTCGGCCCCGTAGTTTCGTGTCGCGTCGACCTTCGCCATCGGCGCGTCCTGGGGCATGAAGACTGTGGCGCGGATGCCGAGCTCACGGGCGGCCCAGGCGACTGCCTGCCCATGGTTCCCGGCGCTCGCGGCGATCACCCCCGCCGCCCGCTCGGCGCTGCCGAGCCCCGTCAGCTTGTTCACCGCGCCGCGGATCTTGAACGACCCGGTTCGCTGCAGGTTCTCGGCCTTGAGCCAGACCCGGCGGCCGACGCGCCGCGAGAGCGTGTCGGACCCGTAGACCGGGGTCGCACGCGCGTGACCGGCGATGCGCTCGCGCGCCGCCTGGAGGTCAGGGAGTGTCGGAGCTGCCCGGGTCGCCAACGTGGAACACCTTCTGAAGGATTTCACGGACTGCAGTCAGGGGGTCGAGCCGGCGTGCCTGGACCTCGTCGAGCAGCCGCCTCAGCTCGGGATCGTCCCGGACCGCCCGCTCGATGTGCCTGCGCGCGCGGTTCGAGGCGACCTGGAACACCTCGGAGGCGAGGTTGCGCCGGCGGCGCTCGTCGAGCTCGCCTTCTGCCTCGAGCCAGGAACGATGCTCCTTGATCTTCTCCCATAGCGTCTCGACTCCCTCGCCGCGCATCGCCTCGGTGAGCACGATCGGCGGCCGCCAGCCCTCGCGCGGGCCGAGTGCGAGCACCTGCCTCACCTCGTTCAGCATCGTCTTCGCCATCGGGTGATCCATCTTGTTGATCGCGATCACGTCGGGGATCTCCATGATCCCGGCCTTCAGCGCCTGGATCGAATCGCCCGAGCCGGGCATCAGCGCCAGCACCACGGTGTCGGCGATCGAGAGCACGCCGACCTCGCTCTGCCCGGTGCCGACCGTCTCGAGGAAGACGATGTCCTTGCCCGCCGCGTCGAGCAGCAGCAGCGCCTGCAAGGTCGTCTCCGCGAGACCGCCCAGATGTCCCCGGGTGCCCATCGAGCGGATGAAGACGTCCGGGTCGAGGAAGTGGTCTGTGAGCCTGATCCGGTCCCCGAGCAGCGCCCCCTGGGTGAACGGGCTCGAGGGATCGACCGAGATCACGCCGACGGTCCGTGCCTCGGCGCGCACGAGCCGGATCAGCGCGGACGCCAGGCTCGACTTGCCGACACCGGGCGGTCCGGTCAGCCCGACGGCGAACGCCCGACCCGTCGTCGGATAGATGTCGCCGACGACCTCGTACGCGAGCGGGTCGCCGTTCTCGACGAGTGTGATCGCCCGCGCGAGCGCACGCCGGTCGCCCGCCAGCACCGCCTCGACGAGGCGCTCGCGCGTCCAGTTGCGCCGCTCGCTCACGCCGGGATGCTACGCAGCGAGCTCACGGGGCAGAACAGCCCGGGCCCTGACGCCTCGCGCGAGCAGGAACGCCGTCAGGCCGCCGCACGCGACGAGCACACCGGCGACGCCGAAGGTCCACCGCGCGCCGACGGCGTCGGCCAGCGCGCCTGCGGTGATCATCGCGAGCCCGAGCAGCGCGTTGTGCGCGCTGATCACGAGGGTGAAGGCGCGGCCCCGCAACCGGTCGATCGTGTGCTCCTGGATGATCAGGACCGTGAGCGGGAACGTCACGCCGTTGCCGAAACCGGCGACCCCCATTGCGAGCGCGGCCACCCAGACGTTCGGCGCCATGGCGGCGCCCGTGATCCCGGCCGCCCACGGGACGAACCCGAGCGGGTAGACGCGCAGCGGCCTGCGCCGCCCGACGAGCGTGCCCATGATCAGGCTGCCGACGACGAGCCCGACCCCACTCGCCGTCCAGAGCAGTCCGTAGCCGAAGGCGCCCGAGCCGAGCGAGCGTTTTGCGAGAACGACCTCGGAGACATTGACGAGCCCGGACGCGAGCATCGTCAGCCCGAAGGCGACCAGCACGATGACGAGCGCGCGAGATTGCCTGAACGTGTCGAACCCGTCTCTGAGATCGTGCAGGCGGCCGCGCGTGATGCCCTGCTCGCTCTGGAGGAACTGGGCCGGGATCCGGACCAGCAGCAGGGCGGAGAACAGGAACGTGGCCGCGTTGATCCAGTAGACGACGTCCGGGCTCGACCAGGCGACGATCGCCCCGCCGAGAATCGGGCCGAGGGCGGTCGCCAGCCAGTCGGTCGCCTGCAGGAGGGATGTCGCACCGGCGAGGTCGTTCTCCGAGACGAGGTTCGGCAAGCCGGCGAGAACGGCGGGCCGGAAGAACGAGTTGGCCGTGCCTGCGACGCCCGCGAGCAGGATGATCGCGATCGGTGCACCGACGAAGGGCAGGGCGCAGAACACGGCGAGACGCACGAGGTCCGCGGTCACGACCAGCCGCTTGCGCGAGAGCACGTCGACCAGCGGGCCTGCAAGCAGCCCGACGATCACGGACGGCACGAAGGTGACGACGTAGAGGGCGGCCACCCACCACGTCGAGCCTGTCCGGTCGAAGACGTCGAGCGTGAGTGCGATCGTCGCCATCCAGGTCCCGATCCCGGAACCGAGCGTGGCGAAGAAGAGCAGTCGGAAGTTGTCGTAGCGGAGTGCCGGCAGGTGCCGGCTGAGCGAGAGGCGGCCGCTCACGCGCGGGCCAGCACCCGGCCGAGCGCTGCTGCGAACAGGTCGAGCTCCTCCGGCGTGCCGACCGAGATCCGGATCGCGCTCGGAGCGCCGAAGCCCGCCAGCGGCCGCACGATGATCCCCTCGCGCAGCAACCGGTCGAAGAGCTCGTTCGCGTCGGTGCCGGTGTCCACATACAGGAAGTTGCCGACCGACGGCACGGCCTCCAGCCCCTGGCCGGCCAGGGCCTCTTGCAGCTGCGCCAGCCCCGCCGCGTTGATCGCGCGCCGGCGCGCGATCTCCGCGACATCGCCGATGCTCGCGATCGCCGCCGCCTGCGCCGACGTGGTCACGTCGAACGGACGCCGAACCTTCGCCATCGCGGCGCACACCGGGCGTGGCGCGACGGCGTAGCCGACCCGGAGCCCGGCGAGGCCGTAGATCTTGGAGAACGTCCGCAGGACCGCCACGCGATGCCCCGCCTTCACGTAGCGCTCGACGGCATCGGGGTAGTCCGGCCGGTCGATGTACTCGAAGTACGCCTGGTCGAGGACGGTCAGCACATGGCCGGGGACGCGCTCGAAGTACGCATCCAGCTCATCGGCGGTGTTCATCGTCCCGGTCGGATTGTTGGGATGGCAGATGTAGACGAGCTTCGTCCGCGGGTCGATCGCCTCGAGCAGAGCACCGAGCTCGTAGCGATGATCGAGCAGCGGGACGAGTGTCGCCTCGGCGCCCTGCTTGCGCGCGTAGATCACATAGCTCGGGAAGGACGGCCAGCCGCACACGACACGATCACCGGGATCCAGGATCGCCTGACTGATCATGTCGATGCATCCGTCCGCGCCGGCTCCGACACAGATCTCCTCGATCGCGACGTCGTGCCGGGCGGCGAGTGCCTCGTGCAGGCGGTAGCTGCCGCCGTCCGGGTAGCGGTTGAGGTCGCGGGCAGTGCTGTCGAGCGCCTCGAGCGCCGTCGCGAAGGGCCCGAACGGCCCCTCGTTCGAGGCGAGCTTGACGACCCGGTCGAGCCCGAGCTCGCGCTGAACGTCCTCCACGGGCTTCCCCGGCTGGTACGGCGTCAGCCCGTCGACGCTGGGCCGGAAGAAGGCGTCGCCGTAGCTCTCTGACCCGCTCGTCACCTTGCGAGACCCTACCGGCGCCCTACGCCTTGTTGATGCGCACAGCCGTCCCGTACGCACAGATCTCGGTCCAGGTGTCGCCCATCTCGGAGGTGTCGAACCGCATCGCGACGATCGCGTTTGCGCCCTTGGCCTCAGCCTCGTCGGTCATGCGCTGGATCACGTCGTTCCGGCTGTCCACGAGCGCCTTCGTCATGCCCTTCAGTTCCCCGCCCATCATCGACTTCAGGCCTGCGCCGAACTGGGAAAAGGCGTTGCGCGAGCGAACGGTGAGGCCGAACACCTCGCCGTAGACGTCGGTGATCTCGTAGCCCGGAATGTCGTTCGCGGTCGTGATCAGCACGGTCGGGCACCTCCGATTCTCTGGCCGGGACGGGGTCGCCCCCGGAGCCTCCCACACCCGGACACCGCGCGATGTGCCTAGGCTGCAGGCATGCCGGAGCTCGGTCTCTTCCCGCTGCCGATCGTGCTCGTTCCGACCGAGCGGATCCCGTTGCACATCTTCGAACCGCGGTACCGCGAGCTCATCGACGAGTGCGTCGCGACGAACTCGGAGTTCGGGCTCGCGCTCTCGACCGGAGACGGCGCGGTCCACGAGGTCGGGACGCGCGCCCGGGTCGCCGACGTGCTCGAGGTGCTCGAGGACGGACGGATGAACGTGATCGTGGAGGGCGGCGACCGGTTCCGCCTGCTCGAGCTGACGACGGGCCGCGCGTTCACGACCGGCATCGTCGAGCAACTCGAGGACGAGGACGACCCAGCCGACGGAGCCGACGTCGAGCATGCGCTCGAGCTGTTCGGCGACCTGGCCACGCTCGCGGACAGCGACGTCGACGTTCCCGATCCGGCGTCGCCCACGTTCGACTGGGAGCTCTCGGCGCGTGTCGACTTCGGCGTCGATCCGAAGCAGGAGATCCTCGCGATGACCTCGCCTCGCCGTCGCATGGCGAGGCTCGTCGAGGTGCTCGAGACGGCGCTCGAGGCGCTTCAGGCAGAACAGCTCCTGCGTGAGCGCGCAGGCCGGAACGGCAAGGTCACACCGCTCGACCCCGACGCGTAGACCGCCGGGGCGCCGCTCGCAGCCCGCGAACCTGGTTCGGCTGCGGCGAATCAGGTTGGATCGAGCTCACGACCCGGTGACGATCCCGGCCCCACCGCGGCGGGCGTCGCCGGCGGCGGCGAGCGAGCCGTGCTTCAGCTCGACCGCGTTCGTGCCGCCGAAGAAGAGGTTGCGCCTGCGCCAGCGCACGACGTCGTAGCCGAACGACTCCAGGCGGTCGAGCACCTCCGGATCGAAGCCACCCTCGCAATGCACGTGCGGCTCGTCGAGGTGCACGCGCGGATGGTCGATCGCAGCCGCGACGTCGAGACCGCGGGCGACCACGTGCGCGATCACCTGCATGATCGCCCCGCGCAGCCGTACCGATCCGGCGCTGCCGACGACCAGGCGCGGCCCGTCGGCGCCGACCACCACTGTGGGCGCCATCATGCTCGTCAGCCGCCGTCCGGGAGCGGTCGGGCCGCCGGCCACGAGGTCGTACTCACCGAGCATGTTGTTCAGATGAATGCCGGTGCCGGGCACGATCACGCCGGAGCCGGATCCGGTGGACGATGAGAGCGACGCCGCGGTGCCGTCGGAATCGACCACGGAAACATGGGTCGTGCCGGCGGGCGCCGGCTCGAGGAGGCCGGGGGCTCCCTCCTCCATTCGCGCGAGCCCGCGGGCGATCCCCTCGTCGGAGAGCAGCCGCCGCGCGAGCCCGCCCCGGTGCAGGCCGCTCGTGAAGCCCTCTTCGCGAACCCGGGTCTGCTCGCGCATCACCTCGACGAGCGACGCGATCGACTCGGCGCTCCCGGCGTCGCCGTGCCCTGCCCGCGCAAGCAGGGCGAGCCCGTAGGCGATCAGGATCCCTCCCGACGACGGCGGCGGATTCGAGATCACCTCGTGCCCGAGATAGTCCACCCGCACCGGGCGGCGCCACGCGACACGGTAGTCCGCGAGATCGCGCTCGGTGATCGCGCCCCCTCCGTCACTCACGGTGCGCACGATCGAACGCGCGAGCTCGCCCCGATAGAGCGCTGCCGAGCCCTCGACGGCGATCTGCTCGAACGTCCCGCCGAGATCGGGCAGGAGCAGGTCGTCGCCGGGCCCCAGCCGTGATCCGTCGGGCCGGCTGTACACGCGCCGGCCCTCCTCGGTGTGCCGCAGGATCAGATCGAGGATCGCGTGCAGGTGCGCCTGCGGGCGCGAGACCTCGAGCCCGGTACGCGCCAGCTCGATCGCCGGCTCGAGCAGGATCTGCCAGGGCAGCCGGCCGTAGGCGCGATGAACGGCCTCCAGGCCCGCCGCCGCACCGGGCACCGCGCACGAGGCCTCTCCGATCCGGAAGACCTGCGTGGTCTCGCTGTCGCCGCCGAACGCGACGTCGATCGCGTGCATCTCCGCCTCGGTGGGCGCAGGGCTGCCGATGCCGGGGGTCGAGACGAAGAAGTCCGCCACCCGCGGCGGCCGCCCATCCGACGGGACGACGAGCGCGAAGCCGCCGGCTCCGGGCCCGGTGAGCGGGCTCTCCGCCACCCAGGCGGCGAACGCGGCGGCCACGCAGGCATCGACGGCGTTGCCGCCCTCCGCGAGCACCCGGGCGCCCGCGGCAGCGGTGAGCGGGTGCCCCGCGGCAACAGCACCCTTCATGGATGGCCGCCTACGGCCGATGACGACAACGTGTTGGGCATTCCTCTCCGAATCTTCACCGTTTCCGCACTAACTCGCCGCGATCCTTTGGGGTCCATACAACGAAGGCCCCAGTCATGATCCTCTCCCGCCGGAAACTCCTCATCTCCGCGGCGGCTCTCGCTCTCGTTCTGGGCGTGGCCTCGTCGCCGCAGCTGCTCGGCGCGCACGTCGCCTCGGCTTTCGAGTCGTTGCGCGGCGCCGAGCGGCACTGGCTTCTGGTGGCGGCACTCGGGTTCGTGGCGGCGTTCGCCTGCACCGTCGGCGCGTGGCGGGCGGCGCTCGCGGCCGCCGGCGGCCGGATCTGCCCGCGCCGGGCCGCTGCGAGCCTCGGCGTCGGCGCGATGGTCAACTCGTTCGCGCCCGCCAAGCTCGGCGACGCGGTGAAGATCGCGCTGTTCTCGAAGGCGATCGACGCGCCGGGGCGGATCTGGACGGCCGGGGGCGTCTATGCGGCCCTCGCGGCTGCCCGCTCCCTGGTGCTCGCCGCACTGCTGGTCGCCGCCTCCGCGACGGGCGCGTTGCCGCTCTGGCCCGTCTTCGTGCTCTGCGGGAGCGTCGCCGCGCTCGCCCTGGCAGGCGCCCTCTCGGGCCGCCTCCGCCGTCACCCGCGCATCGCCCAGATGCTCGCCGGCCTCGCCGCGCTCGAGCGTTCGCCGCGAGCGCTCCTCACCGTCCTCGGCTGGACGGTCGGCATGGCGCTCGCCCGTCTCGGTGCGACGATGGCCGTCGCCGCCGCGCTCGACATCCCTCATCCGGTGCTCGCGGCCCTGCTCATCCTCCCGGTGCTCGACGTCGCGTCGGCCTTCCCCATCACCCCCGGCTCGATCGGCATCGGGAGCGGCGCCGTCGCCGTGGCCCTCGCGAGCCGTGGGATCGGCATGAACGAGGCCCTGGGGGTCGGCTTCGCGATCCAGGCGGTCGAGACACTCGTGAGCGTCAGCGCCGGCACGCTCGGCGCGATCTACCTCGCCGGCTCGGGGTCGACCGTCCGCCGCTGGACACTGCGCATCGCGACGGTCGGCGCATCGGTCGCCGTTGCGGCCGGAGTCGGCGTCGCCGTCTTCCTCGCGTTCTAGCAGGCCCTGCCGACTACGGCTCGCGCAGGAACGACGGAGGCTCGAGCACCTCGCCGAACCCGGCCGACGCTGCGGTCACGAACGTCCCGCGCTTCGACGAAGCCGAACGCCCGCCGATGCCGGTCGCGACGACGGTGATCCACATCTGTCCCTCGAGCCGGTCGTCGATCGTCGCACCGAAGATGATGTTCGTGTCGTCGGTCGCCGCCTCGCGCACGGCCTCGGCGGCCTCGTTGACCTCGTACAGCGTCAGATCGTCGCCGCCGGCGATCGAGAGCAGGATGCCCCGCGCGCCCGTGATCTCGGTCTCGATCAGCGGACTGCGCAGTGCGCGCTCCGCGGCTTCCTTCGCACGGTTCTCACCGGTCGCATAGCCGATCCCCATCAGCGCCGAACCGGAGTCCGCCATGATCGTGCGGACGTCGGCGAAGTCGAGGTTGATCAGGCCCGGATTGGTGATCAGGTCGCAGATGCCCTGGACGCCGTGGCGGAGCACGTCGTCGGCGATGCGGAATGCGTCGAGCATCGAGGTCGACTTGTCGAGCACCTCGAGCAGACGGTCGTTCGGCACCACGATCAGCGTGTCGCACGCCTCGCGCAGCGCCTGCAGACCGTCGTCGGCCTGCTTCTTCCGCCGCGTGCCTTCGAACTTGAACGGGAGCGTCACGATCCCGACCGTCAGCGCGCCGATCTCACGCGAGACGCGCGCGATCACGGGCGCAGCGCCGGAGCCGGTGCCGCCGCCCTCGCCGGCGGTGACGAACACCATGTCGGAGCCGCGGAGCGCGCGCTTGATCGCGTCGTAGCCGTCCTCGGCGGCGCGACGGCCGATCTCCGGGTCCGCCCCGGAGCCGAGGCCCTCGGTGATCTCGCTGCCGATGTGGATCTTCGTCGAGGCGTCGCTCATCTGCAGCTGCTGGATGTCGGTGTTGACGGCGATGAAGTCGACCTGGTTGATCCCGGCGTCGATCATGCGGTCGACGGCATTCAGGCCGGCACCGCCCACCCCGACGACGCGGATGACCGCGAGGTACGACGCGCTGTCGCGCGCCCGCTCGAGCCGTGCAGGCTGTTCGGGCAGAGGATCGAGCCAGCGCGCCAGATTGTGATGCTCCGTGGGAGCGCTCTCGGCCTCGACGTCCGGCGCGGGCGAGACCGCGCGGATCGGGGTCGGCTCGGGCGGGGCCGGCTCCTCGGCGACGGGCGCCGGCGGCTCGGTCGGGAGCTGCTGCTGCTCACCCTGGTCGTTCTTCGACTGCCGCTGCGCCGCTTCCGTTGCCCGGAAGAGGTCGGCAAGCGGCCCTTCACGCATGCTGGCGCGATTTCTGGCCACTGAGCACCTCCTTCGCAAGGTCACGGTACATCCGGGCCGCCTCGCCCGACGGCTCGTAGGCGAGGACGGATGCTCCCTTGACCGGCGCCTCGGCGAAACGCACGGTCTTTCGAATCCGGGTGTTGTAGACGAGATCGCCGAAGCTCTCGCGGAGGATCTCGTCGGCCTCGCGCGAATGCGTGATGCGCTTGTCGAACATCGTCGGGACGATGCCGATGATCTCGACCTTCGGGTTCAGGTTCTCCCGCACCATCGCGAGCGTGTTCTCGAGCTGCACGAGCCCGCGGAGCGAGAGGTATTCCGTCTGGACCGGCACGACGACGCCCGTGGCCGCGACGAACGCGTTGATCGTCAGCAGGCCGAGCGAGGGCGGCGTGTCGATCATGATGAAGTCGTAGTCGCCGAGGATCGGCGCGAGCGCCTTCTCGAGCGCGCGCTCGCGGCCGATCTGGCTCGACAGCGCCATGTCGGCGCCGGCCAGGTCGATCGACGAGACGGCGATGTCGACCTCGACGGTCTCGATCACCTGCGTGATCGGCAGGCGGTGGACCAGGACATCGAACATCGAGGTCTCGATGGTGTCCGGGTTCAGCCCCTGCGACATGGTCAGGTTCCCCTGCGGATCCAGGTCGACCAGCAGCACCTTGTAGCCCTGCTCCGCGAACGCGACCCCGAGGTTCAAGGTCGTCGTCGTCTTCGCAACGCCGCCCTTCTGGTTCGCGAGTGCGATCACCTGCGTCTCGGCAGCCAAAGGCACGCTCGCAGGGCGAACGTTGGGACGCGGAAGGAGGCGCGCGAGACCCATGTGAAGCGCCATTTCGGGTTGGCTCAGCTCATTCCTTCGTCTCCACTCGAAGTTTCGCCACCGCCGCCCGTGCCCGCGCGTCCCCCTCCACTCTCGCCCACGCCTCGGCCTCGGGCACGAGCGCGCGCAGCTCGCCCAGCAGTTGGCTCGTCGTCCCGGCCGCCCGCAGGGCCTCGATCCGCTCGAGCCGGGCCAGCACGCCCGCCGCTCCACTGCTCTGCTCGTCCATGCCACGACCGTAGCCGGAGGTCTGTGACGTGTCTGTGGCGGTTCTGTGAAAAGGGCGTGCCGGCGCTACTAGGCGACGCGGAGCACGGACTCCGGCCTCGGCCGGATCCCGAGCAGGGTGTCGTCGAGGGCGAGCACGAGCTCGTCCCTGCTCCCGCGGAGCAGGGTCTCGACGAGCGCCCGGCGAACGGCGTCGCGTGCGTCACGGCCGAGCCGCTCGGCACGCAGGGTCTCGAGCAGCTCCTCCCGTTCACGGCCCTTCTCGGTCAGGAGGACGGCGGCCCGCATCGTGGCCGCCCAGGCCCCGCCGTCACCGCCGAGCAGGCAGACGAGCCCTTCCCGGATCTGGGCCGAGCGGAACGGCTCCTCCGAGAAGAGCGACAGCTCCCAGCGGTCGAGCGCCTCGCCGAGCTCACGGTCGGTGTCTGCGAGCGTCAGCCGCTCGCGCAGGTCGGCGGTCAGCCCGGCGCGCAGCCGGTCGAGCCGCGTCGCCTCGCCGCGCGGCTGGGTCGCCGCGATCGGCAGGAGAGGCGAGATGCGCAGCGGTCTGAAGTCGAGCCGCTCGAAGACCACCGGGCCGGCCGCGATCGCGCCGGCAGTCGCGAGCCGCAGCGCCGTGATCGCGTCGGCGAGCTCAGCGGCCGCATCGGGCGGCTCCGACTCGTCCGGCTCGAGCTCGCGCTTCAGCTCGAGCAGGAGCATGCGGTCGGTGTCCCGCCCGAACTCGGGCGGCATCAGGCCCTGCGCTTCCGGCCAGAGATGGGAGATCTCACCCGACACGATCGGGCGAAGCGTGATGCCGCCGCCGAGGTCGGCGTCGTTCCCGGACGACAGCCCGATCACCGGCGCCAGCGCGACATAGGTGCGCGCGCTGCCGAAGAGCGTCCGCTCGAGATCGGCGTAGGCGGCGTCGAAGGCGTCGTCGTGCCAGTCGAATCCGCCGCTCCGCTCGGCCGTCCACGTCAGCATCGGCACGAGAATCGACCGAAAGAGCGCCTCGTCGCCGGTGTCGCCGATGCCGGAGTGGGCCCGCGCGAAGATCGCCGCAGCGGGCTCGCGCTTCAGATCGTCGATCGCGTTGCGCGCATCCGGGAGCCGCCGCAGGGTCGGGGCCTGCTCCTCGACGAACCCGCGAACGAGCGGCCGGTACTCGTAGAGCGACGGCCCTGCCCGCGTCGCATGCTCCTCGAACGCGAACGGGATCTGCGCGCCGCGCTCGGCCGCGAACGCGGCGAGGCAGAACGCGCGCAGCGACTCGTAGAGATGCGGTGCGCGAAGCGCCATCGCCTGCGGAGTTACACGCGCGGCGGGTCGTCTCCTGCCTGGCAGCCGGGACACCAGTACGTCATCCGGTTGTCGTCCCCCTGGCCGAACGACCGGATCGGCAGACCGCAGCGCGGGCACGGCCGCCCGACGCGGCGGTACACCCGGTGGCCGCCGCTCCGGCCGCCGTCGACGGACGCCCGCATCAGCTCGGCCGCCGCCTCGAGCGCGCGGCGGCGGTCGGCCTCCGGCACGGCGCGGAGCCGGAGCCAGGGCGAGAGCTCCGCGCGCCAGAGCGTCTCGGCGAGCCACATGTTCCCGATGCCGGCCACGAGCGACTGATCGAGCAGCGTCTCGCCGAACCAGCGGGTCTGGTCGGCTGCGCGCATTCGTCCCAGCATCGCGTCGATCCGGGGCGGCCGCCCGAGGATGTCCGGGCCGAGCCGGGCGATCGCCCGCGCGTGCAGCTCGAGCACCGGCCCGTTCCAGAGCACCGCTTCGGCCCGCTCGCCCCGCAGGACGAGCCACGGCTTGCCGCGCCTGCGGCCGCCGGCCGGAGCGACCGTCCAGCGACCGGACATGCGCAGATGAGACCGGAGCACGAGCTTCCCGTCGAAGCGGAAGACCAGGTTCTTGCCGTGCGCCTCGACCGCCTCGAGCACGTGGCCGTCGATCCGCTCCGCGACCCGCCCCGCGCGGGCGCGTGGGTGCGGCGACTCCGCGGCGATCCGCTGGCCGACCAGTACCTGGAGTCGGTTCGCGGCACGATGGATCGTGTCCCCTTCGGGCACGGCCGCCACGGTAACGACTGGCACAGTGGGTGGGTGAGCCGCACGCGCGCAGCCGCAGCCGGAGCGACCGCCGCCCTCGTCTGGGCGGCCGCGGAGCGGATCGACCGGAAGGTCTTCGCGAACGACTACACCGATGTCGCGCTGCTCGGGAAGTTCATCACCCGCTCGCGCGCCTGGCCGGCCGCCGGCGTCGCTCTGCATGCGGCGAACGGTGCCGCCTTCGGCCTCGCGTTCGAGACCGCGCGCAGCCACACCTCCACCCGGGCGCGGCAGCTTGCGCTCGGGCTGGCTCTCGCCGAGCACCTCGCGCTGTTCCCGCTCGGCGCCCTGGTCGACCGGTACCACCCGGCGCGAGGCGAGCCCGGCCTCGAGCGCGTCTTCGGCGGGCGCGCCTTCGTGCAGGCGACAGCGCGGCACGCGCTCTTCGGGATCGTGCTCGGGCGCCTGGCCGGCACATGATCGACCTCGAGATCCCGGTCGTCCAGGCTCCGCTCGCCGGCGGGCCCTCGACGCCGGAGCTCGCCGCAGCGGTTTCCAACGCAGGCGGGCTCGGGTTCGTGGCGGCCGGCTACCTGAGCGGCCCCGCGCTCGCCGAGCAGATTCGCCGAACGCGCGAGCTGACCGACAGGCCGTTCGGGGTGAACCTCTTCGTGCTCCACGAGGAGCCGGTGGACGAGAGCGCGATCGCGGACTACGCGGGCCAACTGGCGGGCGAGGCCGAACGCTACGGCGTCGTGCTCGGGGAGCCGCGCTACGACGACGATGCGTTCGCAGCCAAGCTCGATCTCGTCGTGTCGGAACGGGTGCCGGTCGTGTCGACGACGTTCTCGGGCCCACCGCCCGACCTGGTCGAACGCGTGCACGGGGCCGGCGGCGAGGTCTGGGCGACCGTCACGAACGCGGCCGAGGCACGGGCCGCGCGCACGGCCGGCGCGGACGTCCTGATCGCGCAGGGCGCGGAGGCCGGGGGCCACCGCGGCTCGTGGGCCGACGACGACGGCCCCGATCTGGAGCTGACCGCCCTGCTCTCGGCGATCGACGTGTCACTGCCGTTGGTCGCCGCGGGCGGGATCGCAGACGCATCCGGCGCGGCTGCAGCCCTGCAGGCGGGGGCGACGGCGGTGCAGGCGGGAACCGCCTTCCTGCTCTGTCCCGAAGCTGCGACGTCGAAGCCGCACCGGCAGGCGATCGCGGCCGGCGGCGAGACGGCGATCACGCGCGCGTTCACCGGGCGCCGGGCACGCGGGATCGTGAACGAGTTCATGCGCTCGCACCCGGCAGCGCCGCGCGGGTACCCGCACATCAATCACCTGACTGCGCCGCTCCGCGCGGCGGCGCGGGCTGCGGGCGATGCACAGCGCATCAATCTCTGGGCAGGCACCGAGTTCCGTCGCGCGGAGGCGCGGCCCGCGGGCGAGATCGTCGCGGCGCTAGGCGCGTAGGACTGCGCGGCGCGGCCCTGCGAGGAACCCGGCGTCCACGAGCAGCTGCATCGCGTCCGTCTCGACGACCGGCTCGCCGTCGAACCGCTCCACCGCGAGGCGCTTGACCCCGCCTGCCCTGACGTGCGAGACGAGCGCGGCGAGCGCGGGCCGCAGCCAGGCGTCATCCGGGTCGCGCAGCGGGACGAGCGAACGACCGCCGCGCTCGACGTAGAGCACCGGCTCACCGCCGAGCGAGACGAGATAGGCGCCCGCGACGCGCGCTGCGCGCGCTCCAGCTCGACGCGGCCACGGCAGTGCGGCGCCGTACGGCTGGGCGGGATCCGCCGCCGCGAGGACGAGTGCGTCGCCGTCCTGGTCCCGGTCGCGGAGCTCGCGCAGGCGCTCGACCGCGCCGCCGAGCGCGAACTGCGCGCCGCCCAGGCCTTCGACGAAGTAGCCCCGGCGGCAGAGGCCGAGCGTTTCGAGCGCCCGCAGCTCCGTGTAGACGGCGCCGTATCCACCCGGAATGCCCTCGGCCCGGACGCCGTCGCGGGTGACGATGCCCTGCCGCTCGAGCAGCAGCTCGGCGAGCGCGCGACGGTCGGGTGCCCCGCCGAAGAGGCGCTCGGTGCGCGACCAGCGCCCGGCGGTCGCCGTCGGCCCCTGCACCCGCCGCCGGGAGAAACGGCGCGGCCGGCGCTCGACCTTCGGTGACGCAAAGCGACGCGCTGCCCGGAGCGGCGTCCACGCGTCGTTCGTCACCTCGCCGGCCCAGACGAGATCCCAGAGCGCGGGCAGCGCGATCGCGTCGGCCAGCCCTGTCTCGAGCAGAAGCTCGTCGAAGAAGAGCGCGCCGGTGAGCGCCGCACGGATCCGGTCGTGCTCGGCGCCTTCCGGTCTCGCCGCCGCCGGCACCGCGCCGAGTGCCGCGGCGTCCTCGCGGAAGTAGACGGCGACGCGGTCGTGGCCCGCTCCGACCCAGACCACCTCGCCGCTCGCGGTGAGCGCATCGAGATGCTCCGGCCGGTAACCGGGGACGCGCCTGGGCAGCACCTCGGACTCCCAGAGCGCAACGGGCAGCGGCAGCGCCTGCAGCGGTACGAGCGCTTCGCGAAGCGAGGCGCGCCGGTCGACCCCGTGCCAGGAGGGCAGGAACCTCGCGAGCGCCTCCTGGTCCACCGGTTCGACCTCGCGGCGCAGCGCCGCGAGCGAGGCCCGCCGCAGCCTGCGCAGGACGTCGGGGTCGCACCATTCGCGCTCCACTCCGCCCGGCCTGAGCTCGCCGCGGACCAGCTGTTCCGCCTGCTCGAGCTCGAGGAGGACGTCCTCGACCGCACGTCCGAAGCGCTCATTCACCTGGGCCGTCGTGAACGGCCCGTGACCCTTCGCGAAGCGGAGCACGAGCTGCCGCAGCGACTCCGGGCCACCCTCGAGGAACACGTCCGGGAGGCCGGACGGCGGCATCACCCCGAGCGCGTCGCGATAGCGGCCGGCGTCCTCCACGGCGATCAGCCGCTCGTCGCCGGCGATGCGCACCACGAGCGCGCGGCGCTCCTCGAGCAGCGGAGCGGCGAGACCGGCGTCGTATTCCTCCGCGCGCAGGTCGCCTCGCAGCCGCAGCTTGTCGTGCAGCTGGTCGGGCGTCCTCGGATCCCCGCGCAGCTGCCGCTCGACCTCATCGACCGCGTCCGCGTCGAGCAGGTCGCGGAGCTCCTCCTGGCCAAGCAGCTCGCGCAGCAGGTCACGGTCGAGCGAGAGCGCCTGCGCGCGCCGCTCGGCCGGCGGCGTGTCGTCCTCGTACATGTACGTCGCGATGTAGTCGAAGAGCAGCGAGGCCGAGTACGGGGAGGCGCTCTGGGTCTCCACCTCGGCGAGGTCGACGTCTCGTGTCTTCAGGCCGTGGAGCAGCCCGCGGAGCGCGGGCAGGTCGAAGACGTCCTGCAGGCATTCGCGGTAGGTCTCGAGGATCACGGGGAAGCTGCCGTACTTCCGCGCGACCTGCAGGAGCGACTGCGCCTTGAGCCGTTGCTGCCAGAGCGGTGTGCGCTCGCCCGGGCGCCGGCGCGGGATCAGCAGCGAGCGGCCCGCGTTCTCGCGGAAGCGCGCGCCGAAGAGGGCGGTTTCACCGACCTCCGCGACGACGAGGTCCTCGACCTCGCCGGGGTCGATCATCAGATCATCGGTGGGCGGCGGCACATCCGACTCGGGGAAGTGGAGCGCGATGCCGTCGTCGGACCAGATCGACTGCGCCTCGATCCCGTGCGCCTCCCGCAGGCGTGCGGCGATCGCCATCGCCCACGGTGCATGCACCCGGCCCCCGAACGGGGAGAGGATGCAGACACGCCAGTCCCCGATCTCGTCACGGAAGCGCTCGATCACGATGGTGCGGTCGGACGGGACGACTCCGGTGGCGCGTTCCTGCTCGCGGAGGAAGATGAGCAGATTGTTGGCGGCGCGCTCGTCGAGGTGGAACTCGCCGCGAAGTCGCTTCGCCGCCTGCCGGTCCGAGAGCGCCGACAGCTCGCGCGAGGCGGCGCCGATCTTCTGGCCGAGCTCGTAGGGCCGTCCGACCCCCTCCCCCTTCCAGAACGGAACGGCCCCAGGAAGCCCCGGCGCGGGCGAGACGAGCACGCGGTCGCGCGTGATCTCCTCGATCCGCCACGTCGAGGCGCCCAGCAGGAACGTCTGCCCCGCCCGCGCCTCGTAGACCATCTCCTCGTCGAGCTCGCCGACCCGTCCGCCGCCGTCGGCGAGGAAGACGCCGAACAGGCCGCGGTCGGGGATCGTCCCCGCGTTCGTGACGGCGAGCCGCCGCGCGCCGTCACGCGCGCGAATCACGCCCGCGGTGCGGTCCCAGACGATGCGCGGCCGCAGCTCGGCGAACTCGTCCGACGGATAGCGGCCGGCGAGCATGTCGAGGACGTTCTCGAGCTGTGTGCGGCTCAGGTCCTTGAACGGGTACGCCCGCGTCACGAGCTCGTGCAGGTCGTCCACGGTGATCTCTGCGTCCGCGGAGATCGCGACGATCTGCTGCGCGAGCACGTCGAGCGGGTTCCGCGGGATCCTCGTCTCCTCGATCTCACCCTCGCGCATCGCTCGCGCAACCACCGCCGACTCGAGCAGGTCGGCGCGGAATTTCGGGAAGATGCGCCCCTTCGACGTCGCGCCGAGCTCGTGGCCCGCGCGGCCGATCCGCTGCAGCCCGCGGGCGACCGACTTGGGCGACTCCACCTGGATCACGAGGTCGACGCTCCCCATGTCGATGCCGAGCTCGAGGCTCGACGTCGCGACCAGGCACGGGATGCGCCCCGCCTTGAGGTCCTCCTCCACGACGACGCGCTGCTCGCGTGCGAGGGAGCCGTGGTGTGCGCGCGCGATCTCCTTCTCCGCCAGCTCGTTCAGCCGCAGCGCGAGCCGCTCGGCCAGACGCCGGTTGTTGACGAAGACGATTGTCGAGCGGTGCTCCTCGACGAGCCGCAGCACCTCGGGGTAGATCGACGGCCAGATCGACTGCGCCCCGTGCTCGGCGCCGCTGTCCATCTCCTGGCCGTCGGCCGGCACGGGCTGTGAGAGGGACGCGGTCGAGCTCAGCTCGCGCATGTCCTCGACCGGCACGACGACCTCGAGGTCGAGCTCCTTCCGCGTGCCCGCATCCACGATCGTGATCGGACGACCACCGCTCACGAACCGGCCGATCTCCTCGATCGGGCGCTGGGTCGCCGACAGCCCGACCCGCTGGATCCGACCGTCGGCCAGCGACTGCAGGCGCTCGACCGACAGCGCGAGATGGGCACCGCGCTTCGAGCCTGCGACGGCGTGCACCTCGTCGAGGATCAGCGTCTCGACGCCGCGGAGGGACTCGCGCGCCTGCGAGGTGAGCATGAGATAGAGCGACTCGGGCGTCGTGATCAGGATGTCCGGCGGCTCCTTCAGAAGCTCCCGGCGTTCCTTCTGCGAGGTGTCGCCGGTGCGAACGCCAACCCTCAAGTTCGACTCGAGGCCTGCGAGCGGGCCTCGGAGGTTGCGCTCGATGTCGTAGTTCAACGCCTTCAGCGGCGAGACGTAGAGGAGCCGCAGCCCGCCGCCCGGCGCCGCGTTCAGACGGTCGATCGCCCAGAGGAAGGCGGTCAGCGTCTTGCCGGAACCGGTCGGCGCCTGGATCAGCACGTGCTCCCCGGTCGCGATCGCAGGCCAGCCCTGCACCTGCGCAGGAGTCGGCGCGTCGAAGGCCCGCTCGAACCAGGCCCGCGTCGCCGGCGAGAAGACGCTCAGCGGGTCCACCTGCTGGAGCGTACTCGCGCCGCTCCGCCCTGCGCCTCCTGCCGGCGCCACAGCGGCCTCGTAGGAAACCCATGGGTCGCCTGGTTGGGTTCGGCCCATGAGATTCGACGAATCAGTCACCCGGCGCGATCTTCGTGAACGGCGGCCGGTACTGGATGGGCGTGCACGCCTGGCGAAGAGCGGCGCGGGCTACCTGGGCACGATCGCGATGGGCGCGCACGCCTGGAATCCGCGCCTCGGCGGTGGCCGCGCGACTAGGATCGCTGCATGCCGACCGCGCTCTACTTCACCGACGAGCCCGAGGCGTGCAGGCTGCTCGCCGAGGATCCTTTCGCGCTGCTCGTGGGGTTCGCGATCGACCAGCAGGTGACGGTGCCGAAGGCATTCGCAGGGCCGTACGTGCTGAAGCAGCGCGTCGGGACGCTCGAGCCGGAGAAGCTCGCCGCGCTCGACCTGCGGCCGGCATTCGCAGAGAAGCCGGCGATCCACCGCTTCCCCGGCGCGATGGCGGATCGCGTGCGCGAGCTCGCCGCGGCCGTGACGGAGGAGTACGGCGGTGATGCGTCTCGGCTCTGGTCGGAGGCACGCGACAGCGCCGACCTGAAGAAGCGGATCGGAGCACTGCCGGGATTCGGCGAGATGAAGATCAAGTCACTGGCCGCCGTGCTCGCGAAGCAGTTCGGCGTGAAGGCAGCCGAGGGGCTCGCGCCGGACCACCCGACGCTCGGCGACGTCACCTCCCCCGAGTCGCTCGCCGAGTACCAGGCCGCGAAGCGCGCCTACAAGGCGAAGGTGCGGGCGGGCGACACCAAGGCTGGCTGGAGCTCCTAGCCCGCGCGCGGTGCGGTCACCGCAGCGCCTCGAGAGCAGGCCCCAGCGGCTGCTTTCCATGCAGCACCGGCTCGAAGAGGTCGCCGTGATTCGCCACTCGGTCGAGCGCGACCTGCATCGAGAAGTCGGCGGGACTGACCTCCTCGGTCAACTCGTTCCAGTGCAGCGGCGTCGACACGGGGGCGCCGGTCTTCGGCCGCACCGAATACGCCGACGCGATCGTCTTCCCCCATCCGTTCTGACGGTGGTCGACGAGCACACCCGCGCGCTTGCGCTTCAGCCACTCGGTCGTCACCTCCCCGGGATGCTGAGCCTCCAGCTTGCGTGACAGCAGCTCGGCGAACTCGTAGGTCTCCTCGTACGTCGAACGCCGCGCGATCGGGACGAGGATGTGGATCCCGTCGGCGCCGCTCGTCTTGACGAACGACTCGAGCTCGAGCTCCTCGAGCGCGTCGTGCAGGTAGTGCGCCACGCGGACGCAGAGCGGGAACGCATCGGGCTGCTCCGGCGGGTCGAGGTCGAAGAGCACCCAGTCGGGCCGCTCCGGCCGGTCGACGCGCGAGTACCACGCGTTCATGTCGATGCAGTGCATCTGCACCATCCAGAGGAGCGCGTCGCGCGAGTCGACGAGCGGAAAGTCGACGAGGCGCGACTCTCCCTTGCCGCCCCGCGGCCACGTGCGGAACTCGCGCGTCGGGATCCAGGCCGGGATGCCCTTCGGCGCCTGCTTCTGGAAGAACGCCTCTCCTGCGAGCCCTTCGCGCCAGCGCTTCATCGTGAACGGCCGGTCGCGCAGGTGCGGCACGATCGTGTCGGCGACGGCGTCGTAGTAGGCGAAGAGATCGCCCTTCGTGACCCCGTCGTCGGGGAACAGGACGCGATCGGGCGAGCTGAGCTTCACCTCGTGCGTCACGCCCGCACCGCCCAGTTGACGTGCGCGACGATCGGGAAGACGAACGGCCCTGGAGTGAGCAGCTCGTCGAGGTCGCGCATGATGCGTGCTCGCTCGGCATCGGGCCGGTGCGCGATCCAGCTGACCGACCGGGCGAAGGCGAGCACGTCGTCGCGGTCCTGGGCCTGCTCGTGCGTCACGCTCCCCTCGCGGAGGGCGTCGAACGGGCCGCGCGCGATCAGCTCGGACCACGACAGCCCCGACTGGACGGCCTGGAGCGAAGGCGCATGGAGCGATTCGAGGTACGTGCGGTACGCGCCGGGAAGCGGCGACGACTCGCCCGGCTCGTTCCAGACGAGCGCGAGCACGCCCCCCGGCCTCAGGACCCGCGCGATCTCGCCGACCGCTTCGTCGTTCGCGAACCAGTGGAACGCCTGTCCGGCGAACACTCCGTCCACCGCTCCGTCCGGCAGCGGGATCGCCTCCGCGGTGCCGGTCAGGCTCTCGGCCGAGGGCACGACCCGCTCGAGGATCTCGCGCATCCCGTCGAGCGGTTCGACGGCGACGACGCGGCGGTACCTCTCGACGAGCACCCGCGTGAGCTTTCCGGTCCCCGCGCCGAGATCGAGGACATCGGCGCCCGCACCGAGCGGCAGAAGATCGAGCAGCCCGGACGGGTACGTGGGACGGGCCTGCTCGTACTCGGCCGCTGCGCGGTCGAAGCTGCGGGCAGGATCGATCGCGCCGGGCTCAGCCAACGCCGGCGAGCAGAAAGGTTCGGTTCTCCTTGAGCATCTCGCGCGCGATCACCAGGCGTTGGATCTGGTTCGTGCCCTCGTAGATCTGCGTGATCTTCGCGTCGCGCATCATCCGCTCGACCGGGTACTCCTGGATGTAGCCGTATCCGCCGAGCACCTGCACGGCGTCGGTGGTGACCTCCATCGCGACGTCGGTGCAGTAGAGCTTCGCCATCGCCGAGAGCTTGGTCAGCTCCGGCCCGGTGTCGCCCTCGTCGATCATCTGGCCGACCTTGTAGAGCAGCCCCCGCGCGGCCTCGCACCTGGTCTCCATGTCGGCCAGCATCCCCGCGATCAGCTGGTGCTGGCCGATCGGGCGGCCCATCGTCTCCCGTGTCCGCGCATAGTCGACCGCGTAGTCGGTCGCCCCCTGCGCCAGCCCGAGCCCCTGTGCGGCGATCCCCGGCCGGGAGCGGTCGAGGATCCGCATCGCGATCTTGAACCCCTCCCCCTCCTCACCGAGCAGGTTCGCGGCCGGGACACGGCAGTCGTTGAAGAACAGCTCACCCGTCGTCGAGCCCTTGATCCCCATCTTCGGCTCGATCCTCCCCACTTCCAGCCCGGGTGAATCGGCCTCGACCACGAACGCCGAGATCCCGCCGTGCCCCTGCTGCGGGTTCGTCTTGGCGAACACCACGTACATGGACGCCACGCCCGCGTTGGTGATGAACCGCTTCCCGCCGCTCAACAGGTACTCGTCGCCGTCACGAACGGCCGTGGTGCGCATCGCCGCACTGTCCGACCCCGACCCCGCCTCCGTCAGCGCATACGCCGCCAGCCACTCGCCCGAGGCGAGCCTGGGCAGGAAGCGCTGTTTCTGCTCGGCACTGCCCGCCAGCTTGATCCCCAGCGACCCCAGCTCCTGCACCGCCATGATCAGCCCGCTCGTCGCGCAGACCTTCGACAGCTCCTCGATCACCACGAGCGCGAGCAGCGCGCTCTCGCCGATCCCGCCGAACTCCTCGTCGTACAGCACCCCGAACAGGCCGTTCTCGCGAAACGCCTCCACCACATCCCAGGGAAACTCCGCCGACTTGTCGATCTCGGCCGCCCGCGGCGCCACCCGGTCGCGCGCGATCGCGCGCACCAGCTCACGGATCTCACGCTGCTCGGGAGAAAGCGGGTCGAGTGCGCTCATTCGGGGGAGAAGTGTAGTTCGGCGCGCAGAGTAGATTCTGGCGACCGATGATCCTCGCGAACGGGCTCATTCGCACGCTCGACCCCCAGGTGCCGACCCAACGCGCGCTGGCGATCGCGGGCGAGCTGATCGCGGGCGGCGTCGGCGTCCACGAGACGGCGCTCGCCTCGCCCGAGGTCATCGACCTGGGCGGCCTCGTCGTCCTCCCCGGCTTCACCGACTCGCACGTGCACTTCCCGACATGGGCGCTCGCCCAGGACGAGGTCAATCTCGACGGCTGCGCCAATCTCGACGAGGCGCTGGAGCGGATTCGCGGGGTCGAGCTCGCGCCCGGGCGCTGGCTCCGCGGCTACGGCTGGCGCAGCGGCGACTGGCTGCCGCAGCGCGACCCGACCCGGCAGGACCTGGATGCGATCACCGGCGAGACACCCGCCGGGCTGATCGCCAAGGACTACCACTCGCTCTGGCTCAACTCGGCGGCGCTCGCACTGGCGAACGGCGAGCTCGAGGTCGACGGCGGCGTCGTCGAGCGCGACGACGGCGGCGAGCCGACCGGGATCTTGCGCGAGGAGGCCGCCTGGCAGTTCAAGGAGCGGTACATGGTCGTCTCGGACTCGGACTACCTCGAGGCGATGCGCACCGGTGTGCTTCTCGCGAACTCGCGCGGGGTCACCGCCGTCCACGACAAGGACGGCTGGCTCGGCGCCCTGCGACTGTGGCAGCAGCTCGACGAGCGCGGCCGGCTGAGCCTGCGCGTCTGGCAGTCGATCCCTCACCATGCACTCGACGCCGCCGTGTCCGTCGGCCTGCGCTCCGGGTTCGGCAGCCCGCTCGTCCGGCTCGGCTACCTGAAGGTGTTCATGGACGGGACGCTCGGCTCACGCACCGCCTGGATGCTCGACGGCAGCGGGGTGCAGATCACGAGCGGCGACGAGCTCGCCGAGATCGTGCGCCGTGGAGCTGCCGCAGGCTTCCCCGTCGCCGTGCATGCGATCGGCGATCGCGCGAATCGTGAAGCGCTCGACGCGTTCGCGGAAACCAGGGATGTGTGGGAACCGCTCGGGCTTCGGCACCGGATCGAGCACGCACAGCTGCTCGCGCCCGAGGATCTCGGCCGCTTCGCCGAGCTCGGCGTCGCCTGCTCCGTGCAGTTCACGCATGCACCATCTGATCGCGACCTCGCCGACGAGCACTGGGCCGGCAAGACAGACGGGGCGTATGCGTTCCGCTCGCTTCTCCACTCCGGCGCGGTCGTGGTGAACGGCAGCGACGCACCGATCGAGGAGCTCGACCCGCTCGCCGGGATCAGAGCGGGCGTGCGCCGGACGATCGACGACCGACCGCCCTGGCATCCCGAGCAGACGCTGACCGTCGACGAGGCGTTTCACGCAACGTGTGTCGCGCCCGCCTGGCTCGCCCGTGACGAGCGGCGCCGCGGCACGCTCCTCCCGGGCCATCAGGCTGACCTCGTGGTCCTCGACCGCGATCCGTGGGACGACCTGGACGCGCAGGTCGTCGCAACCATGGTCGCCGGCCGCTGGGTCCACAACCCGCCGCCCTGGTCCTGACCGGAACTCGCGAACCTGGTTCGGCTTCGCCGAACCAGGTTCGAGGAAGACAACTCACGAAGATTCAATCTGATTCGCGCCGGCGAACCAGGTTCACGAGTTCCGGTTTTGCGTGCGCCTTACGTGGGCGAGACGGTCAGCTGCCGATCGCGGAGGAACCTCAGCTCGTCCACTCGCATGACCCAGGAGGAACGACCATGAAGCACCGTCTGATCGCCACCATCGCCCTCGCGGCACTCGCCTGCGCCGTCGTTGCAGCTGCCGCGGCCGGCAGCGGCAAGGGCAGGCTCTACCAGTTCCGCGGCGAGCTGCTCGCGACCGGCACCAACTCCGTCCAGATCCAGGTCGAGGGCGGCAACCACGCCGCGCTCAAGGCGCTGATCGGGCAGAGCCAGAACGAGACGTTCACGACCGGCCCCAAGACCGAGTTCCTCGGCTGGACGGCAGGCGTGCCGCACGTCATCTCGATCGGCGACCTGAAGGCCGGCGACAACGTCCAGGTCTCGATTCGCGCGAAGGCCGGAGCGTCGCTCGCCGACATCGAGGCGACCGCCGCGGCGCTCGTCGGAGACCACGGCAACAATTCGGGCGGCAACGGCCGCGCGCTGTTCCTGTACGTCGGGACCGTTGCCGGCGGCCAGGCCGGCGGCCACATCTCCCTGCACGTCACCGGGGGCAACTGGCGCGGCTTGCGCTCGATGCTCGGCCAGTCGCTCGATGAGACGTTCACGTACGACGAGGGCACGATCTTCCTGCTCTGGCAGGGCAAGGTGCCCACGGTGATCGATCCGTCGCAGCTGAAGTCCGGCGACCGGATCACGATTCGCGTCCGCGCCGCACGCGCCGCGACGCTCCAGCAGGTCGAGTCGATCCCGGCCGCCCACGTGGGCGACCACGAGCCGGGCGACCCGATGACCCAGAACTGAGCTCCTAGCGGCCGAACCGCCGTTGCCGTCCCGGCCGGGCCTGTCCCGGCCGCGGCGGCAGCGGGAGGCCGTCGACGATCGCTCGCGGCATCTCGACCGTCAGCCAGCGGGCCAGCGTCTCGTTGCGGAGCGCCGCGGCCGCACCGCTCATCCCGATCCGCCGGATCGCCGGCGCGTGTCCGTCGCTCGCGATCAGATGCGCGAGACCGCGCTCGAGCAGCTCGAACGCCGACGCACGCGAAGCGCGGCCGAGGCTGCCGTCGACGGCACCCGCCGTCAGCTGCACGAGCACACCGCTCGCGACGAGCGGCTCGAGCAGCTCCGGGCGAAGCTGAACCTCGCCGTTCCGTTCGGGATGGGCGAGCACCGGCGTTATCCCTGCCGCCCGCAGCCGGAAGAGCCGGTCGCTGATGTCGAGCGGCCAGCCGATGTACGGCGTCTCGACCAGGAGGTAGCCCGGGTTCCCGGCCAGCGCGAAGCGGAGCAGCTCCGGGTGAGGCCGGTCGAGCTGCCCGAGATCGAGCTCGCCGCCGGGAACGAGCCGGAGCGCGTCGCCGACCGCCTGCCGCAGCTCGGCGAGCGCAGCCTCCATCTGCTCGGGCGTCGTCGGAAAGTCGTCGCGGACGTGCGGCGTCGCCGCCAGCACCGAGATCCCGTCGGCGAACGCGTCCCGGCAGATCGCCACCGCCTCCTCGAGGTCCGCCGCCCCATCGTCCAGGCCGGGCAACACATGACTGTGGAGGTCGATCACCCCGGCCCCCGACCCGACGCGTCAGGAACCGGGGGTCAGCTGCGCGAACGCGAGCAGGAGCTCCCGTGCAGCACGGATCCCGGCCGGGATGTACTCCGCGACGAGGCGTTCGTTCGGTGAGTGGATCTGCGAGTCGGGCAGCCCGAAGCCGGTGATGACGGTCGAGATGCCCTGGTCGGAGAGCGCAGGCACGATCGGCAGCGTCCCGCCGGTGCGGACCAGCGCCGGCCGGCGGCCGAGCGCGCGCTCGAAGGCGTCGAGGCCCAGCTGGATCACCTTCGAGTCGGGCGGCACGAGGCCCGGCGGAGACGACGACCACAGCTCGACGTCGACGTCCGCGCCGGCGGGAGCGCTCTCGCGCAGCAGCCGCTCGACGACGGGCGCCACCTCCTCCACCCTCTGTCCCGGCGCGAGCCGGATCGACACGTTCGCAACCGCCTCGACGGGCAGCACCGTCTTCTGCAGGAGAGGCGAGCCGGTGGCGATGCCGTTGACGTCGATCGCAGGCTCCGCGAACGTGCGCAGATAGAAGTCCGCCGCCGCCGCCGCGTCCTTCGGCCGCGCACCCTGCTCGGCGAGCTCGTCGGCGCCGGGCGGCAGCTCCAGCCAGCCTGCGAGCTCCTCGTCCGTCGGCGCCGCGCGCCCGACGCGCAGGGCGTCGGCAAGTGTGCCGTCGTGGGCGATCAGCCCGTCGAGCGTCCTGATCAACGCGTGCGCGGCGTTCAGCGCCGCGCCGCCGAACACTCCCGAGTGCAGGTCGCGCTCGCCCGTCCGAACGGTGACGTGGAAGTAGGCCATGCCGCGGGTCGCGACATTGAACGCCGGCACGTCCCGGCGGATCATGCCGCTGTCGAAGATGATCGCCGCGTCTGCGCCGCGCTCGTCGGCCTCGAGGAACTCGACGATCGAGTGGCCGCCGGTCTCCTCTTCGCCGTCGCAGCAGAAGCGGACGTTCACCGGCAGCTCGCCGGCGCGTGCGAGCTCGCGGGCGGCCGCGAGCAGCATGTAGAGCTGGCCCTTGTCGTCGACCGTGCCGCGGCCGTACAGGTAGTCGCCGCGAATCTCGGGCTCGAACGGGTCGCTCTCCCACAGCTCCAGTGGGTCGGGCGGCTGGACGTCGAAGTGGCCGTAGCAGATCACCGTCGGTGCGCTCTCTGCGCCGCTCGAAGCGCGCAGCTCGCCGATCGCGAGCGGCTGTCCGTGCCAGTCGACGACCTCGCACTCGCCACCGGCGGCGGTGATCAGCGAGCACACCCAGCCCGCCGCCCGCATGACGTCGGCGGCGTGCGCCGTGTCAGCACTGATCGAGGGGATGCGGAGGAACTCCGCGAGCTCGTCGAACCACTCCATCCGCTGGAGAGGCTATCGCGAGCAGCCTGAAGACGCGCTAGGCGACGTCGCGGAGCTTCTGCGAGTCCGCCAGGGCACGCAGCTTCTTCAGGCCCTGGTTCTCGATCTGGCGGATCCGCTCGCGGGTCACCTGGAACGCGCGGCCCACCTCGTCGAGCGTGCACGGCTGCTCGCCGTTCAGGCCGTAGCGAAGCTCGAGCACGCGGCGCTCTCGGTAGCTGAGCGCACCCAGGCACTTCGCCAGCGCCGCGGCCCGGAACGCCGTGTCGGCGGCCTCGTCGGGCGGCGGCGTGTGCTCGTCCTCGAGGAACTGGCCGAACTCCGACTCCTCCTCGTCGCCGACCGGCTTCTCGAGCGAGACGGGGGTCTGCGACGTGCGCCGGATCGACTCGACCTCCTCGACGGTCATCTCGAGGTCGGCCGCGATCTCCTCGTTCGTCGGTTCACGGCCGCGCTCGGCGCGCAGCTTGCGTTCCGTGCGCATGATCTTGTTCAGCTTCTCGACGACGTGGACCGGCATGCGGATCGTCCGCGCCTTGTCGGCGAGAGCCCGCGCGACCGCCTGGCGAATCCACCAGGTCGCGTAGGTCGAGAACTTGTAGCCCTTGCGCCAGTCGAACTTCTCAGCAGCGCGCACGAGGCCGATCGTTCCCTCCTGGATCAGATCGAGGAACGGAAGGCCCTGGTTGCGGTAGCGCTTGGCGATCGAGACGACGAGACGCAGGTTCGCCTCCACCATCTCCTGCTTTGCCCGATGGTCGCCGCGCTCGATGCGCTTCGCGAGCTCGACCTCCTGGGCGGCGGTCAGCAGTTCGACCTTGCCGACGTCCTTGAGGAAGAGCTGCAGGGAGTCGGCCGAGAACTCGAGATCCGGGCGCTCCTCGATCTCATCCGCCTGGGCGGCGTAGAAGTCGGCGTGCGCCTCCTCCACTGCATCGAGCGGTGTGACCTCTTCGTCGGAGCTCACGTCGACGACGACCTCGGCTTCGGTCTCTTCCTCGAAGCCGGTCTCCTCAACGTCGATCGTGTTCTTGCCCACTCATCCCCCTCGGTGACCGAGCATGCCCTGAACGGATGCGGAACTGTCGCAAGAGAACCGGACGGACGCCATAGGCCGCTCGGCTCATTTCTTCGTCGTGCTGGACCCACCTCCGGCGAGGCCGCGCAGGAACGCGGCAGATTGCTTGCCAAGTGTACTGCTCGGATTCAACGCCCGTGCCCTCCGGAACTCCTTGATCGCCTGGTCCCGCTGCCCGGTCCACGCGAGCAGCAGGCCGAGGTGGTAGCGCACGGACTGACTGCGTGGAAACCGCTCGACGAGAGGGCCGAGCCGCGAGAACGATGCCGCGAGGTCGTCCTCGTTGAAGCGGCCGACCGCGGCGGCGACCTGTGCCTCGTCGTTTCCCGGCTGCAGCCGCGCCGCCCGTGCGTAGAGCTTCTCCGCGGAATGCTCCTTTCCGCGCCGCTGGAGGATCACGCCCTGGATCAAGAGCGGATCGGGATGCTGTGGCTGGAAGACCGGATAGAGCCCGTCCGCCGGCTGGAAGTACTGCAGGTGCAGGATCTCGTCGGCACGCATTTCGTAGTAGGTGTCGTAGCCGGCTTTCTTCGCCTGGCGGTACGCCTGCGCGGCGTCGGCGCCGTACCCGGCGCAGAAGAGCGCGGTGCCGAAGTTGAACTGCACGACCGGGTCATTCGGAGCCTGTTGGGAGATCGGCTCGAGGATCTGCGCCGCCTCCTTCGGCTGGTGGGCGAAGGCCGCCCGGACGGCGGCCACGTGGGCCGAGGGGACGCCCGGCACGATCAGCGGGACCGGCCGCTGCTTGCACTCGGCCACCGGCTGGGCCGGATCCTGGCGCGTCGCGAGGACGATCCCGGCGACCGCCCCGGCAGCCACCACGGCGATCGCCGCAACGAGCAGCCGCACGCGTTTCGCCGCCGACATCGCGCGCAACGTAGCTGGAAATACGGAAGGTCCCGCTACCGTTTATGTAGCCATGCCGACCTATCGCGAGCTCCTCCAGCAGACCAAGGGCGAGATCTCCGAGATCGACGCCCAGACCGCCCGGGCGACTCCAGATGCGGTCTGGGTCGACGTCCGCGAGGCCGACGAATGGCAGGAGGGCCACCTGCCGGGGGCCGTGCATGTGCCTCGGGGCTACCTCGAGAGCCGCATCGAAGGGGTCGCTCCCGACAAGACGCGGCCGGTCATCCTCTATTGCGCCGTCGCCAACCGGTCCGCGTTCGCCGCGAAGACGCTGGCGGACCTCGGTTACGAGGACGTCCACTCTCTCGCCGGCGGCTTCACCGACTGGAAGCGAAACGGGCTCGAGACCGTCATGCCCCGGACGCTGTCGCCGGAGAAGCGCACGCGCTATTCACGCCACCTGCTGATTCCCGAGATCGGTGAAGAGGGTCAACTGCGTCTCCTCGACTCGAAGATCCTCTTGATCGGCGCGGGCGGGCTCGGCTCTCCTGCGTCGCTGTATCTCGCCGCCGCGGGCATCGGGACACTCGGGATCGTCGACGCTGACATCGTCGACGAGACGAATCTCCAGCGGCAGATCGCACACTCGCTCGAGACCCTCGGCACGCCGAAGGTCGACTCCGCCAAGCGCGCGATCGCGGCGCTCAACCCCGACGTCGAGGTCGTCGCCTATCGCGAGCGGCTCACCTCGGAGAACATCGACCGGATCCTCGACGACGGCTGGGACCTGATCGTCGACGGCGCAGACAACTTCCCGACGCGCTATCTCGTCAACGACGCATCCGTGTGGCGCGGGATCCCCGTCGTCCACGGCTCGATCTACCGCTTCGAAGGACAGGTGACGGTGTTCAAGCCGCACGAGGGGCCGTGCTACCGCTGCCTCTTTCCGGAGCCGCCGCCGCCGGAGCTGGCGCCGTCGTGCGCCGAGGGCGGTGTGCTCGGCGTGCTGCCCGGGATCATCGGCACGCTGCAGACGAACGAGGCGATCAAGCTGGCCGCGCAGATCGGCGAACCGCTCGTCGGCCGGCTGCTGCTTCTCGACGCGCTCGCAGCCGAGTTCAACGAGGTGAAGATCGAGCGCCGCCCGGACTGCCCCGTCTGCGGCGAGCACCCGACGATCACCGAGTACATCGACTACGTCGAGTTCTGCGCGAGGTGAGTCAACGATGAGTGTTGTAAGGGTCCCCCCGGTGCTGCGCAGCGAGGCGGGCGGCGCCCGCGAGGTGGAGGCGTCGGGCGCGACCGTGCGCGAACTGCTCGAAGACCTGGTGCGACGCATCCCGGCGCTCGGGTCGCGCGTCTACGGAGACGGAGAGATCCAGTCCTTCGTGAACGTCTACGTCGACGGTGAGGACGTGCGCACCCGCAACGGGCTCGACACGCCGGTACGGGACTCGAGCACCGTCATCTTGCTACCGGCGATGGCCGGTGGTTCCCTCTCGTCCCTGACCGGCGACCGCTCACGGGCGGCGGAGCCGCCCTCCGCGGTCGCCTTGCCCCGCTGACCGCACGGGGCCTTCCGGGGCCGTGTCGGTCACACTGTCCCCTCCGGCCCCGCACGCCCAGCGGGTCATCAGGGGCGTGAGGGAAACGTGGTAGCCGAATCATTGCTCGACCTGATCGGGAACACGCCGCTGGTCGAGCTCCGGGCGCTCTCGCCGCCGGGCCGGACGATCTACGTGAAGCTCGAAGGGCAGAACCCGACCGGCTCGATCAAGGACCGGGTCGCGCTGGCGATGGTCGAGGCGGCCGATCTGCAGCCCGGCCAGGAGCTGCTCGAGCCGACGAGTGGCAACACCGGCATCTCACTCGCGCTCGTCGCGAAGCTCAAGGGGCTGAAGCTGACGTGCGTCATGCCGTCCAACGCCACGCCGGAGCGGCGTTCGCTCCTCGAGCTGTACGGCGCGACGATCATCGACTCGCCGGGCGAGGAAGGGTCGAACGGCGCGGTGCGGCTCGCGCAGGAGATCGCCGGACGCGACGACCGCTACGTGATGCTGTTCCAGTACGCGAACGAGGCGAACCCGCGGGCGCACTACGAGGGGACGGGCCTCGAGATCGCGCGCGAGCTGCCGCGGGTCGACGCCCTCGTGGCGGGCCTCGGGACGGGTGGGACGCTGATGGGGACCGGCGCGCGCCTGCGTGAGGCGTTTCCCGGCGTGCAGATCGTCGCGGCCGAGCCGCTGCCCGGCGAGCACGTGATGGGCTTACGCTCGCTGGAGGACGGCTACGTGCCGCCGGTGCTCGACGTCGCGAAGCTCGACCGCAAGCTGCTCGTGTCGAACACCGAAGCCGCCGCAGCGGCCCGCGTGCTGCTCGAACGCGAGGGGCTGTTCGCCGGTGTCTCGGCCGGCGCCGTCGTCCACGTCGCGAGGCGCATCGCGGACGAACTGCCCGAGGGCGCGGTCGTCGTCGCCGTGCTCGCGGACGGTGGGTGGAAGTATCTCTCGGCCCCGTTCTGGACCGGTGAGGAGATCGACGAGGCGGTGCTCTGGTGGTAGTTCCGGCCGCGATTCGCGACGAGCTGAGCGCGCACGCCGCCGAGGAGGCGCCGAACGAGTGCTGCGGCCTGCTCATCTTCAGAGACGGCGTCGCGGAGCGCTACGAACGCGGCAGGAACACGCTCGCATCGCCGTACCGCTACGAGCTGGAGATCGACCCGAGCCTCTGGTTCCTCGAGGACGAGGGGTACGAGCTGGCGGTCTTCCATTCGCATCCGGAGACCGAGCCGATCCCGTCGAGGACCGACCGCGAGCTGGCGGGGCTCTGGTCGGGCCGGCCGTTCCTGATCTACGGGCTCAAGCTGGACGAACTGCGCGCGTGGCGCATCGCCCGCGACGGCGTCGAAGAGCTGCCGCTGACCTCGGCGTAGCCAGGCCGGCCGTGTCCAGGCTCCCCGGACACGGCCCCCCGAGGCGATCAACTGACGGTGAAAGCGCCCTTCATGAACGACGCATGCGGGTCGCAGATGTACTTGTACTTGCCCTTCTTGAGGGTGAGCGTCCACGTCGTGGTGCCCGTCCCTCCCACCGACGTCTTCTTGTTCACTCCGGGCCCCGTCAAGTGGAAGTTGTGCGCCGAGGACTTGTCGGCGATCTTGAACACGTAGGTCCCGGCCTTCAGCTTCGACACCTTGTTGCCGGCCTGCGTGAGCGTGATCGTGAACCCAGGGCCGACGGTGCCGTTCAGGGTCGGCTTGGCGGCCAATGCCTGAGGTACGACGAGCGCGGCGGCGAGCACCGCAAGTGCAACGAGCTTCATTGATCTCCTCGAATCGTTCGATTGCCCTGCCCCCGGCAGGGTACGCTCGCGCACGTGGAGCTCGCAGAGGTTGTCTCGGCCGAGTCGATCGTGGAGCCCCAGGGGCGCTATCTCGCCGACCTGATGGGCCGGGGCGTGCAGGGCACAGCCGACGCGGTTGTGCTTCCCGGCACGATCGAGGAGGTCGCAGCGGTCATGCGCTGGTGCTACGAGCACGACGTCCCCCTGACCGCGCGCGGCGGCGGCACCGGCCTTGCAGGCGGGGCGATCCCGGTCGAGGGCGGCGTCGTCCTCGGGCTCGAGCGCCTGAACAGGGTCCGCCGGTTCGATCCTCTCCTGTGGCGCATGCACGTCGAGGCGGGCGTCACGACCGCCGACGTCCAGCGGCTCGCGCGCGAGAGCGGCCTGCGCTTTCCGCCCGATCCGGGCGCCGCGGAGATCTCCCAGATCGGCGGCAACATCGCGTGCAACGCCGGCGGTCCGCACGCCTTCAAGTACGGGGTGACCGGTCACTGGGTGACCGGGCTCGAGGCAGTGATCCCGCCCGGCGAGATCGTCCACATCGGCGGCCCCCTCCGCAAGGACGTCGCCGGCTACGACCTGAAGAGCCTGCTGGTCGGCTCGGAGGGGACCCTCGGAGTCGTCACGGCAGCGTGGCTGCGGCTGATCCCTGCGCCCGAGCTCGAGCTGCCCGTGATCGGGCTCTACCGCGACTCGGAGGCGGGCATCAGCGCGATCGAGCGCGTGCTCGGATCGGGGATCGTCCCGGCCGCGGTCGAGTACCTCGACGCGGTCACGCTGGCGTACTCCGGCCACGCCTATCCCCTCGGGATTCCCGAAGGAGCCACCTTCATGGTCATCACGGAGGCCGACGGCGCCGCGAGCGAGGCTCGCCGGGTCGCCGCCGAGCTGCGGGAGACGCTCGCCGACGACGCGGTTGCCGTGCACGCACCCGTCGAGGCGTCCGAGGTGGCAGAGCTGTGGCGTTGGCGCGGTGGCGTCGGCTTCGCGATCCTCGCGCAGCGCGGCGGCGCGTACAGCGAGGACATCGCCGTCCCGCTCGATCGCCTGCGCGACGTCGAGCGCGAGACGCTCGCAATCGGAGAGCGCCATGGAGTGCCCTCGCTCTCCTTCGGTCATGCCGGTGACGGCAACATCCACTCGACCTTCCTCTTCTCGGCGGGCGACGCCGACGAGGAGCGACGCGCCGACGCCGCGTGCCACGAGCTCTTCGACCTCGCCTTGCGACTCGGCGGGACGGTCACCGGCGAGCACGGGATCGGCTGGCTGAAGCGCGGCCAGCTCGAGCACCAGCTCGGTGCGACCGGCTACGACCTGCACCGCCGGATCAAGCAGGCCTTCGACCCGAAGGGCCTGCTCAACCCCGGCAAGAAGCGCTGAGCGTCGGCCGGGATCGCCCCGTATGCGCGCAGTCGACAGACGGCCGCGCCGGATACGCGTCACGTGACGCGTATTCTCGTGCCGTGAGCCAGGACGCTTTGCGACGGCGCGCACGGGAGGGCCTCGCCACCGGCGCCGAGCGCGCGGGGGCACGCGCGCACTTCCGTGCGATGGGCATCGATCCGGCGCGCCTCGGGGGCCTGATCGTCGGCATCGCCTCGACCTGGACGGGGACGATGCCGTGCAACCTCAACCAGCGCGAGCTCGCCGCCCGGGTGAGCGACGGCGTCACGGCCGCCGGCGGTATCGCGCTCGAGTTCAACACGATCGCGGTCTCCGACAACCAGTCACAGGCGACACCCGGGATGCGCGCCTCGTTGATCTCGCGCGAGGTGATCGCCGACTCGATCGAGCTGATGGTGCACGCGCACGACTTCGACGCCGTCGTCTGCCTGGTCGGCTGCGACAAGACCGTGCCCGCCGCGCTCATGGCGCTCGCGCGCCTCGACAAGCCGGCCGTCGTGCTCTACAGCGGGCCGATGCGGGCTGGCCGTCTGCGCGATCGCGAGCTGACGATCCAGGACGTGTGGGAAGGGGTGGGCGCGGAGGAGCGCGGCCTCATCGGGCGCGCCGAGCTCGACGAGCTCGAGCGGTTCGCGTGTCCCGGCGCCGGGACGTGCGCGGGCCACTTCACGGCCAACACGATGGCAGTGGCGCTCGACTGCCTCGGCATCACCGTGCTGGGGGACGGCCTGATCCCGGCAGACGAGCTCGACGCGAAGGGCGGCGCCGCCGAGCGCGCCGGCACCCTCGCGGCCTCGCTGCCTGCGACCTCGCGCAGCTTCCTCGACCGCCGCGCGCTACTGAACGCGATGACGGGGATTGCGGCGACGGGCGGCTCGACGAACGGTGTCCTGCACCTCCTGGCGATCGCGCGCGAGGCGGGCGTGCCGCTGACGCTCGACGAGCTCGCCGAGATCGGAGCCCGCACCCCGGTGATCGCGAGCCTGGCGCCGTCGGGCACCTATGCAGCGGAGGACCTGCACCGCGCCGGCGGGACCGCGGCCGTGATCGCCGAGCTCGTTCGCGGCGGGCTGTTCGACGGCGACGCGCCGACGGTCACGGGCGACACGCTCGCTGCTTTGACTCTCGACGCAGCACCGCCGGACGGCAAGGTCGTGTTCACGGTCGAGCAGCCGTTCAAGGAGACTGGCGCGCTGCACGCGCTGCACGGCAACCTCGCGCCGGACGGGAGCCTCGTCAAGGCCTCGGGGTCGGTGCGCCGGTACCAGCGCGGACCGGCGCGGGTCTTCGACAGCGAAGAGACGTGCACGGCGGCTGTGCGCGGCGGGATCGTGCAGAACGGCGAGGTGCTCGTCGTCCGCTACGAGGGGCCTGCCGGCGGCCCGGGAATGCGCGAGATGCTGGGCGTCACCGCGTCGGTCGTGGGCGCCGGGCTCGGCGAGTCCGTCGCGCTCGTCACCGACGGCCGCTTCTCGGGGGCGACGCGCGGGTTGATGGTCGGGCACGTCGCGCCCGAGGCCGCGCGCGGCGGGCCGCTCGCGATCGTGCGCGACGGCGACCAGATCGAGATCGACGTCGACGCGGGGACGCTGACGCTCGAGCTCGATCCCACCGAGATCGCCGCACGGCTCGCGGCCTGGCAGCCGCCCCCGCTGCCCTACGAGCACGGGGTGTTCGCGCGCTACCGGCTGCTCGTCGGCTCGGCGTCGGAAGGTGCGGTGCTCCGCGAGCGCTGAGCGTGCGACGATGAGCGAGTGCAGGCTCTCGTCGTGCAGCCGGGCGTCGCAGGATCGACGCGCGTCGCCGCTCTGCCGGATGCAGCCGGCAGCGGAGTGCTCGTCCGCGTCCTCGAGGTCGGAGTCTGCGGCACCGACCGCGAGATCTCACACGGGCTCTTCGGCATCGCGCCCGAGGATGAAGCGGAGCTCGTGCTCGGGCACGAGGTGCTCGGCATGGTCGAGCGTGACGGCCACGGCTTCGCGCGGGGCGACCTCGTCACTGCGACCGTGCGGCGGTCCTGCCGGCACTGCCTTGCCTGCGACGAGGGCTTTCCCGACTCGTGCCTGACCGGCGACTACGTCGAGCGCGGGATCACCCGGCTCAACGGGTTCGCGTGCGAGCTCGTCGTCGAGGATCCCGGACAGCTCGTTCCGATCCCGCCCTCGCTCGGCAGGCTCGGCGTCCTCGCCGAGCCTGCGTCGATCTGCGAGCGGGCGCTGCGCCACGCCCGCGCGATCGGCGGCCGCCAGCCCTGGGACCTGCAGCGCGCGCTCGTCCTCGGCGCGGGCGCGGTCGGGACGCTCACGACCTACCTGCTGCGCCTGGCGGGAGTCGAGGTGTGGACGGCGTCGCTCGAGCCCTCGCACGAGCTCGTGACCGCGTCGGGAGCGCAGTACGTCTCGCTCCCCGAGACGGCGTTGGCCGAGCTGGGCGGCTTCGACCTCGTCGTCGAGGCGGCCGGCGACGCCCAGCTGATGGCCGACTCACTCGGGCTCCTGCGCCGGAGCGGCGTCGCCTGCCTCCTTGGCATCGACCCGCGCGAGCAGCAGGTCGCGCTCGACGGCCGGACGCTCGCGCTCGACGCGATCCTCGAGAACCGCGTGATCTTCGGCAGCGTCAACGCGGCCCGCGAGGACTGGCTCGCCGCCGTCGCCGATCTCGACCGCGTGCGCGAGCGCTGGCCCGCGGAGCTCGAGCAGTTCGTCGGCCTGCGCGTGCCGCTCGACCGCTTCGACGATGCCTTCGCACACCGGGGCGGGAAGGCCACGCTCGTCCTCGCCGACTGAGGAAGACCTGAACCTGGTTCGCCGCAGGCGAACCAGGTTCACGAGTTCTCGAGGGGCGTCCGCAGTCCGAAACCCGCGAACCTGGTTCGGCTGCGCCGAACCAGGTTCGGATCAGAGGCAGGCTGCGCCGAATCAGGTTCGATAGGAGATGCGCACGCGCTCGCCGGTCTCGCTGGAGCGCAGGATCGCGTCCCCCACCTCGGAGGCGCGATACCCGTCCTCGAACGTCGCGCCGTAGGGAGCGACGTCGGTGTCGTCGGCGATCGCCTTCAGCAGGTGATGCAGCTCGTGGACGAACGTGTCGCCCCAGCCGATGATGTGGCCGGGCGGCCACCAGTGCTCCCAGAACGGATGGTTCGCCTCCGAGACGAGCACGGTCTTGAAGCCGCGCGCGCGGTCGCCGTCGGCGCGGAACACCTGCAGCTCGTTCAGCCGCTCCATGTCGAACGCGAGCGAGCCCTTCGAGCCGTTGATCTCCCACTGGAACGCGTTGCGGCGGCCGAGCGCCAGGCGCGTGCCCTCGATCGTGCCGACCGACCCGTTCTCGAACTCGACCGCCGCCTCCAGCGCATCGTCGACCGAGCGGCCGGGAACGAATGTCTTGACGAATCCCGACACCGAGGTGATCTCCCCGTTCAGGAACCGGCCGAGGTCGATCACGTGGGTCCCGATGTCTCCCAACGCACCGGAGCCTGCCTCGTCGGGATGGAAGCGCCAGGTGTCGAGTGTCGCGTCGTCGGCCCAGTCCTGCAGGTACCGGCCGCGGAAGTGGCGGATCTCGCCGAGCTCGCCGGCTTCGATCAGCTCGCGCGCCAGCCGCACGGCGGGCACGAAGCGGTAGTTGAAGGCGCAGAGGTGCTTGACGCCCGTCGCGGCGACCCGCTGCCAGATGTCGAAGCTCTCCCCCGCGTCGCGGCCGAGCGGCTTCTCGCAGACCACGTGCTTGCCGGCCTCGGCGGCGGCCACCGTCGGCTCGGCGTGCAGCGAGTTCGGGCCGCCGTTGTCGAACAGGCCGATCCGCTCGTCGGCGACGAGGTCTCGCCAGTCGCCGGTCGCGTAGTCGTAGCCGTACCGCTCCGCGGCTTCCCCGACGGCCCCGGTGTCCCGCCCGGCGATCCCGACGAGCTTCGGCATCAGCGGCGGCGGCCACGTCATGTAGGCGATCTTCTTGAACGCGTTCGAGTGGGCCTTGCCCATGAACGCGTAGCCGAGCATGCCGACACCGATCTCTTCCATTCGGCGATAGTACGCACATGGCCAACCCCGTGAAGTGGGGAATCATCTCCACCGCCGACATCAACCGGAAGGTGATTCCCGGTGCGCATGCATCGGATGAGATCGACCTCGTCGCCGTTGCGAGCCGCGACCGGCAGCGCGCCGACGAGTACGCGAAGCACTGGGAGATCCCGCGCGCCTTCGGGACGTACGAGGACCTGCTCGCCGATCCCGAGATCGAGGCGGTCTACATCTCGCTGCCGAACACGATGCACTGCGACTGGTCGATCCGGGCGCTCGAGGCGGGCAAGCACGTGCTCTGCGAGAAGCCCCTCTCGCGGCATCCGGACGAAGTGGCCGCCGCCTTCGACACGGCCGACCGCACCGGCCTGCACCTCAGCGAGGCGTTCATGTACCGCCACAACCCACAGACGAAGCGCCTGCAGCAGCTGGTCGCCGACGGCGCGATCGGGCAGCTCCGCCTCGTCCGCTCGGTCTTCAGCTACTCGCTCTACGACCACGACAACATCCGCCTGCGGACGGATGTCGAAGGCGGTGCGCTGATGGACGTCGGCTGTTACAACGTGAGCGGCTCACGCCTGCTCGGGGGTGAGCCGGAGCGGGCCTTCGGCGAGGCGTGGTTCGGCCCGTCCGGCACCGACTGGGTGTTCGCGGGAACGCTCCGCTTCCCCGCCGACGTGCTCGCGGTCTTCCACTGCGGCACCGCCCTGCCGAACCATGACGAGCTCGAGGTGATCGGGAGCGAAGGCTCGCTCTTCCTCGACGATCCGTGGCACTGCAATTCGCCGACGATCGAGCTCCGCCGTGACGGCGACGTCGAGCGCATCGACGTCCCGCACGAGGACTCCTATCGGCTCGAGCTCGAGAACGTCAGCGCTGCGATCCGCGGCGAGGGCGATCTGCTGCTCGGGCGGGCGGACGCCATGGGGCAGGCGCGCACGCTCGAAGCGCTGCACGAGTCCGCGACGAGCGGCAGTCCCGTCCCGTTGTGAGCGGCGCGTTCAGCGATCCGCGGATCGTTCGGCAGCCGCGAGCGCGAGCCGCTCGTCGTCCTCGCCGGGCAGGCCGCTGACCCCGACTGCTCCGACGCGCTCTGAGCCCTCGAACACCGCGACGCCGCCGAGAAAGAACGTGAAGAACGGATCGAAGCTCGCACGTTCTACGGGGTCGTCCTTGACCTTCTCCGCGAGCTCGCGCGTCGTCCGCGCGTCGCTCCGCGCCGCCGTGTAGGCCTTCCGCTGCGCGTTCAGGCGGGTGTCGGGCGCCGCCCCGTCCATCGTCGCGGCTGCGACGAGCTCGCCGTGGCCGTCGGCGACGAAGACCGATACCGGCCCGGAAGCCTCGGAAACGACGTGGTCGACGATCCTCAGGGCGCGTTCGAGCCTCATGGCTTAATCGTAAAGACTCGCAGGCGCGGGCTACGATTCGACGGGATGACTGCGGTCGTGATTCGGGGCACGCCGTACCCCGTCGTCCTCCCGAAGCTGAGCGACCCGCGGCTGCACCTGGCGTTCACGATCACCTCGCTGCAGGTGATCGGGCAGGTCGGCTTCCACTTCCAGCTCTCGATCGCGCAGATCCTCGTCTCGCTCATCACCTGCGCGGTGCTCGAGGTCGCGATCACCGTGCGCAAGCAGCACGTGCTGATGTGGCCGGCGAGCGCCCTCCTCACCGGCAACGGCGTCGCATTCATCCTGCGCGTCCCGGGCACCCGGCACGGCGACTGGTGGAGCATGAACGGGTGGTGGATCTTCGCCGGGACTGCGGCGGTCTCGCTGCTCTCCAAGTACCTGATCAAGTGGCGGGGAAACCACATCTTCAACCCGTCGAACTTCGGCCTCGTGCTCTGCTTCCTGATCCTGGGCCGCGGGCGCGCCAACCCACTGGACTTCTGGTGGGGCCCGATGTCCGTCTGGCTCGTCCTCGCGCTCGGCGTGATTCTCGCGGGCGGGTTCCTGATCCTCTCGCGCCTGAACCTCCTGCGGCTCGCGATCGCCTTCTGGGTCACCTTCGCGGCCGGGATCGGCGTGCTCGCGATCTCGGGCCACGTGATGCTCGCGCGCTGGCATCTCGGCCCGATCACCGGCTTCCACTTCTGGCTCGTGCTCGTCACGTCGCCGGAGGTCCTCGTGTTCCTGTTCTTCATGATCACCGACCCGAAGACGGCGCCGCGCTCTCAGACGCACCGGCTCGTCTACGCGGTGTCCCTCGGGCTGCTCGCGTCGTTGATGATCGCGGCGGCAACGACGGAGTTCGCGAGCAAGGTGGCGCTCCTCGCTTCGCTGGCGATCGTGTGCGTCGCCATCCCGGTCCTTCGCCGGTGGCCGATTCCCGTCGACCGGCGACTGGCACTGGTCGCGACGCCGGTCGTGCTCGCCGCCTTCGCCGGCATGATCGCCCTCTCGAGCTCCACGACCGCCACGGCGTTCCGGCCGCTCCCGCCGGGCACACTGCCGCCGATCACGATCGAGTCCTCGCAGGGCGTGCAGACGAAGCTCGACCTCCACACGGCGCAGCTGATCGCGCATGACCTGCTTGCGACGGTGCACGCGACCGCCGCCGACCGGCTGACACTGCATCTGGCCCCGGGCCGCGGCCAGAGCCCGCCGGTGGCCGTGGCCCAGCTCGCCGGCCAGACCTACCAGCTGAACCAGGCGGTGACCGGCCACTGGACGCTCGCCGTCTCGGCACCTGCGCACGTCACCGCCGACGGCCCCGAGAGCTCCGCCCTCGCAGGCCTGCGGCTGACCGACCTGGCGCCGTCGCTCGGGCTCGGCTTCCAGCAGGGTGCCTTCCACTACGGCATGTCGAGCGACACGAAGGCGATGATGGGCGGCGGCGTCTGCTGGCTCGACTACAACGGCGACGGCTGGCAGGACCTCTTCGTCGTCAACTCCTACTCGAGCGCCGACACGCAGCAGTGGGAGAAGCACGGCGGTCTCCCCCGCACCGCATTGTTCGAGAACGTGAACGGCACCTTCAAGGACGTCAGCGCCGCCGCGCATGCCGACCTGCCGGTCCAGGGCGACGGCTGCGTCGCCGCGGATCTCAACGGAGACGGCCACCCCGACCTGGTCGTGACGACGACGAGCGGCGTCGACCTGCTCTGGAACACCGGCCACGGCACGTTCACCGAGACGCAGCTCCCGCAGCACGGCTGGTACACCGGAGCCGCCGTCGCAGACGTGAACGGCGACGGACGCCCGGACATCTTCGTCGCCGGCTACTCCGACCTGAACGACCCGGTGCAGAACTCCCTCGCCGGCTTCCCGACGAACGTGGCCGGCGTCCGCGACCTGCTCTATCTGAACGAGGGCGCGGGGCGCTTCGAGGAGGTCGGCGACCAGGCCGGGCTCGAGGCGTCGAACTTCCGCCACGGGCTCGGCGCCACGTTCGTCGACGTGAACGGCGACGGGCGCCCGGACATCTACGTGGCGAACGACGAGGATCCGAACCAGCTCTACGTCAACGTCCCCTGGCCCGGCGGCGCGAGCGCCGATCCGGCAGGGCTCGGCTTCCGCTTCGAGGAGCGCGCGGCGGCCGCGGGCGTCGCCGACCCGTATGCCGGGATGGGCGTCGCGGCCAACGTCACCTGCGGGCGGCCGCCTCGGGCTCTTCGTGACCAACTCGCGCAACGAGCCTTCGGCTGCGTACGTCCAGACCGCCGCCGGAACGGTTCGCGAGCTTGCGGCCGCGCTTCGACCCGGCCCTGGGGACGGGCTTCGCCGGCTGGGGCACGACGTGGGTCGACTTCGCCAACTCCGGCACACCCGACCTGCTGCTCACCGCGGGCGCGATCCCGGTCACGAATCTCTCGGCCGACGCGGAAGCGGTCCGCGTGCTGGCGCCGGTCGGCGGCGCGACGACGTTCGGCGACGCCAAGGGCGTGATCGCCGCGAAGGGCCTGAGCCTGAACGGGCGCGGAGCCGCCGCGGCGGATGTCGCCAACGACGGGCGGATGGACGTCGCGATCAACACGATCGGCGGCAAGCTCGTGCTCCTGCACCCCTCCGGCCCCGGCGGTCACTGGCTGGACGTGCAGCTGTCCCGGTTCGCACCGGGCGCCGTCGTCACCGCGACGCTTCCGAACGGCCGGCGGCTGACGCGCATCGTGCAGGCGGGCGGCAGCTATCTCTCGTCGGATGACCAGCGCATCCACTTCGGCCTCGGCGCCGCGACCTCGGTCCGGTCGCTGACCGTGCGCTACCCGTGGGGCGGGGAGAGCCGGCGGAGCAAGCGTCGCCGCGAACCGCGTCGTCCAGATCGCTGCTCCGCCGCCACGCCGCGTTCTGGCCGCGACCGCTGCGGCTCCCGAACTGCCCAACTGCACGCCCGTGCCGCGGCGGGGCCGTTCGGTCGCGCGGATCTGGAACGACGAGGCGGTCGACGTGCTCCGGGTCGCAGGCGTGTCGGAGCCCGTCCAGGCCCGCGACCTCTTCGACCTCTCGACGGCGGTCTCACAGGCCTGGCGCGCGACGGGTGGCCAGCGGAGCCGAGAGACGGCGATCAGCTTTGCGGCATACCGGTTGCTCGTCTGGCGTGCGTCGTACGGAGCGAACCTCGACCGGACCTTCCACCTCCTCTCGGCGCGGCTCCGCAGCCTTTGTCTGTCACCCGATTTCACGCGGGCCACCGGCGGCTCGGCGGCGGAGCTCGGGAACCGCATCGGAGCGGCGGCGATCGCCGCCGGGCGGAGCGACGGCTCGAACGAGCCGCTCCACTACGCCGATCCGAGCTACACGCCCGTGAACGAGCCGCTCGTCGTCGCGACCGGCGTCTCGACCGTGCACGACGCGACGTTCTGGCAGCCGCTGGCTCTCTCGCAGAAGTCCGCCCAGGGCGGCGGCTCGGTGCCCGCGAACGTCCAGACCTTCGAGAACTCGCAGTGGGGCCACGTGCGCACGTTTGCGGCCCGGGTCGCCGCCGGTGCGCCGAGGCTCGGCGACCCCTCGAGCGCCGCGTTCAAGCAGGCGGCCGTCGCAGCGATCCGGGCCGCCTCGCAGGCGGGCGCCCGGCCTGCGGTCGACGGCTCGCCGCTCGCCTGGAACCGCATCGCCGGGGGGCTGCCGGCCGGGACCGGCGGCGGCGGCGCGCGCCTCGCGCGCGACGTCCGGCTCGACGTCGCCCTGAACGCCGCCCTCAACGACGCGGCCGTCTCGGCCTGGGGCGCCAAGCGTGCCTACCAGGCGCCCCGGCCGATCTCGATGATCCGGTATCTCGCGTTCAACGACCAGCTGCCGCTCGTTCCCGGCCTGATCAAGCGGGTCGGTTCGCAGCAGCTCGTGCTCCGCGCCGGCCGCTGGATCCCGGGCGTGCACTGGAGCCCGCTCGCCCCGACACCGCCGTCGCCCGCCTGGGCCTCCGGCGACGCAGCGTTCGCCTACGCAGCCGCCGAGGTGCTGACGACGTTCACCGGCCGCTCCGTCGCCGAGCGGGCCGCCCGCGCCGCGACGCAGGGCGTCGACCGCGGCACCGAGCTCCCGGGCGACGTCACCGCCGGCCGTGCCCTCGGCACGAAGGTCGGCCGGCTCGTGTTGGGCAAGCTCGCGGGCTGAGCGGTTTGGCTACGCCGCGGCGGCGGCGCGCTCGAGCTCGGCGATCTCGAGCTTCTTCATCTTCAGCATCGCGCCCATTGCCCGCTTGGCCTTGTCGGGATCTGGGTCGCTCAAGAGCTCCTGCAGTCGCGTCGGGACGATCTGCCAGGTGACGCCGTAGCGGTCGGTGATCCAGCCGCAGGCGATCTCCTCGCCGCCCTCGGCAAGCCTCGCCCAGTACCCGTCGAGCTCGTCCTGCGACTCGCAGGTGACCATGAACGAGATCCCGACACCGCCGATCTTGTACTCCGGGCCGCCGTTGAGGCCGACGAACGTGCGTCCCAGCACTTCGAAGCTCACGGTCATCACCGACCCGGCCTCTCGCGGCCCGGCCTCTCCGTAGTGCGAGACGTCGGTGATCCGCGAGTCCGGGAAGACGGAGGTGTAGAACCGGGCGGCTTCCTCGGCCTCCGTGTCGAACCACAGCCAGGTCGTCAGCTTCTCCATGGCGAGCTCCTTTCGATCGCGTGTCCCAGTATTGACTGCCTCGGCGGCCCGGAATCATCGCCGGGCGTTGCAGCCTCGGGATCAGCTTCGCGCGGCAACCGCTTCGACCTCGACCAGCTGGTCCGGCCAGCCGAGCACCGTCACCCCGACGAGCGTGCCGGGCGGATCGTGGTCGCCGAAGTGGCGCCGCACCACCTCCCAGGCGGTCACGAGGTCGGCCCGGTCCTGCGTCGCGACATAGACGGCCGTCTTGACGACGTCCCCGAGCTCGGACCCCGCTGCGCGGAGCGCAGCCTCGAGGTTCTGCATCACCTGTTCTGCCTGGCCGGCGACATCACCGGGGGCGACGACGTTCCCGGCGGCGTCGAGCGGGCAGGCTCCCGCCGTGAAGATGAGCCTCGCCGCCCCGTTCACCACCGCCGCGTAGGCATAGGGGACGTCGGACGCGAGTTGCCCCGGCCGCACGAGCTGGATCCCCGCCGCTTGCTTCACGGCGCCGACTGTACCCGGTGCGTTCGCGCGGACATCTCTCCCACTGCGAGCGTCAGGATCGACCTGATTGCCTGCCCGACTGGAGCTCCCAGGCGCCGATGACCGCGTCTTCGATCGCGTCGGCGTTGCCGTTCGCGAGATCGGCGACGATCATCATGTGCTTGGCAAATCGCCTCAGGAATCGAGAATGTCTCGGGAAACGACCGGTGCAGGAGGTCTCTGAACTCGAACGTCGCTCGGATGACGACGTGGTCGTCGTCGAGCTGTCGCACAACCAGCCGGCCGTGGTACCGCCAGTCGAGCAGGCCGTCCCGTGAACGCTCGGTGACTCCGTCGAGTTGGGCGGTGAGCCGGCTCAGGTCTGCGAGCATCATCGCTTCACGTTGCGCGGCCACGGTCCGCACCTCAGTCGAGGCGCAGGATCGTCTCCTCGATCTCCTCACCGCGTCCGGCCGCGAAGCCGCGGTCGACACCGACGCGACGGAACCCGGCTTTCTCCAGGACACGAAGCGAACCGGCGTTGTCCGAGGCCGCTCGGCCGTACAGCGGACGTTCGGCTGTCTCGTCGACTAGCAGCTGGAGTGCCGTGCTCGCGATCCCCTTCCCCCACTGTGCTCGGTCCACCCAGTAGGTGACCTCACGCCGACCGTCCATTCGGAAGGACGCGATCGTCCCGGCGACTGCTCCGTCGACCTCGATGACCCGGTTCGAAGCATCTGGATCGGCCCGCACGCGTGCCATCCGGTCGAGAAACGCGCGGCGATCGGTCTGATCCTCCGAGGTGAAGGCCGCCATCCGGATCGACTCCGGATCCGTCGTCTGGTGATAGATCGTGTCGAGGTCCCGGTCCTCGAGCGGCCGAAGCGAGACGTTCACGTGCGCGATTCTAGGTGCGGGCATCCGGTACTGACGTACACATGGGTCGGGTAGCCCACGAATTCGATGTCTCGCTCCAGCTGCATGCCGAGTTTCCGTGCAACGTTGATCGAGGGAGCGTTCTCCACGCGGATGAGAGAGATCACCCTTCCCGGCACGAGCCGGCGGATCCTCCGTGCTGCCTCGGTTGCATAGCCGCGACCGTGGAAGCGGGGCAGCAAGAGCCAGCCGAGCTCCAGTTCATGCCCCCACTCGAGCTCGCGAGGCGAGTAGCCGACGAACCCTGCCGTCTCGCCCGTCTCGCGAACGCCAACGGCGTACATCGCCTTCACGCCGTCTGCTCTTGCGATCGTACGGCTCAGCAACTGCTTCGAGAGGCGGCGATCGACCGGCTCGGGGAAGTGAACGAGCCGGGTTGCTTCCGGATCGCCGAGAAACGCCGCCCATGCGTCGAGGTCGCGGTCCTCGAGAGGCCGCAGAGACAACCGCTCGGTCAGAAGCACCACCGCCGTCGGAAGTCTGTGCCGCTCACCGGACGCCGCCCGATGCAGACGAGATCGATCTCCGGGGTCTGACCGGATTCACTGAGTTGAGACTCAAGCCGCTTCGGGGCAGTGCCGATCTCACCGGCATGACCGAACCAACCTCGCACTATCGGCAGTTCAGCGTTGCGCGTGACGAGCTCGGCACCGTCCGGATCGTCAACGACGCGACCAAGCACATCATGGCGGCACTCAGCCGCCGAGAGGCAAAGCAGCTCTCCCGGGCACTCCGCCGCGTGCTCAAGAACGCACCGAAGTCTTAGGAGGGCCTGCTTCGCCGAGAGGTCGATGTGGAATTGCTGTTCGCGGGGATGGCTCAGACCAAGCAGATGCGCCGCGTCTCAGCCACCAGCCGCGAGCGCGCGTGCATTCCACATCAGGCCTCTAGGTGTGGTGCAGGTACCTGAAGTAGAACGCCCCGAACACGAGGACGATGCCCATGTTGGCCGCGAGGCGCTCCCAGAAGTGGCTGCGGAAGAACAGCAGATCCGCCCCGACCACGACAGCGACCATCGCGACCACGTACAGCACGCCGGCGGCCACCCTTCCCATCGAGCCACCTCAGCGCCCGGCGACGCTGCCGCCAGAAGCGATACTTCAGGCCATGGAGTGGCCCGCTCCCCTGACAGTGCGCGAGGTTGCCGCGGAGCTCGGCTGTTCCGAGGACGATGTTCGTGCACTGATCCGTGAGGGCGAACTGAAGACCGTCGCCTGCGGGATCCGGCCCGGGCTCGTCCCACGGCACATACTCGACGCGTACCTCCGTCGGCTCGAGCACCGGCTCAGCTCATCGACGACGCCGTAGCCCCTGGTTGACGAGCGCGCAGCGCGAGCTAGATGGGTGGATCGTCGTCGCCCGGCTCTTCGAAACGATCGAGCCTGAGGCAATGTCGAACGATGGTGTTGAGCAACATCGCAACTGGGACGTGGTGATGCCGACGCGCGAGCGAACCCGTGCGCTCGCAACTCGTACACGGCTCGAGCTCACTTTGCAGCACGCTCACGTTCATTGCATAGTGTCGGCGGCCGATGCGGTTGACGCTGCTGCACACGAACGACATTCATGGTCGGATCGAGGGGCTCGCTCGGGTCGCGACGCTGGTCGAGCGGGTGCGGGAGGAGACGCCCCACCGGGTCATCTATGTGGACGCGGGTGATGTCGAGGAGACGACGACGCGCTTGTCGAACTTGACGAAGGGGGTCGCTATGCATCGCCTGCTCTCGGCGGCCGGTTGCGAGGTGGCGGTGGTCGGGAACGCGACCTGGCTGCGGTACGGCCCGCAGGTGATCGCCGAGCAGGCGCGCGCGGCGAGCTATCCACTGCTGCTCGCGAACCTCGCGCCGGTCGAGGGTGTGCAGGCGACCGCGCTCGTTGACGGAGTCGGCTTTGTCGGCGTGACCGATCCATTCCACTCCTTCATCGACGGTGGTCTCTATGGGCTGCGGGCACTCGAGGAGGTCGAGGCGGTGCGCGAGGGCGCTCGTGTGGTGCGCGAGCAAGGAGCTGAGCTCGTCGTCTGCCTCTCGCATCTGGGCTACCGGCGGCCGGACGACTCCGGCGCCACGGCCGTGATCGATCCCGAGTTGGCGGAGCTCGTTCAGGGCGAGGTGGACGTGATCATCGGCGCGCACTCGCACGACGTCCTGCCGGAAGGCGAGCGGGTCGGCTCCGTGACGATCGCCCAAACGGGCTGCTTCGCCGAGCGGCTTGGACGGATCGACGTCGTCGACGGCGAGATCCGTGCATCGCTGATCGAGGTGACCGAGGACATCCCGCAACACCCGCGCGTGCTCGCGGCGGCCGCCGAGGCAGAGTCAGCCCTCGACGCCTCGCTGGACGAAGTGATCGCCGACCTCGACGAACCGCTCGATGCGCAATCGGTCGCCGAGATCCTGCGAGTGCGGATGGGGGCGGAGGTCGGGCTCGCGACATCCGCAGTCGTGCTCGACCGGCCGCTTCCGTCCGGCCGGCTTCGCCGGCGCGACCTCTGGGAGGCGTGTCATTCGACCGCAAATCCCGGCGTGACCGAACTGACCGGCGCTCAGCTTGCCCGGATGCTGGAGCGCGGGGGCGATCCCGAGTTTCAGCGAACCTCGACCAATGCGCTGCGTGGCAGGCCGCGCGGCCCGCTCCACGTCGCCGGCCTCCAGGCTCTCGACGCCGAGCGCGATTATGTCGTCGCGGCAACCGACTTCGAGCTCGAGCACTACGGCGGGATCGTCGAGCCTCAGTGGCGACTCGCCGTGCGTTACGACTTCCCCACGATCATCCGTGAAGCGATCGAAGAGCACCTAGCCGGCGGCGCGGGTGCGGCAGCTTCTTGAGGCAGCGGTTCTGCGCTCGTCTCCGCCGACACCGTCGTAGTGTTGGCGACGTGGAGGGCTGCCTCTCTTGCGACCTCATCGAAGGGCGGCTCCCGCTCCCGGGGGGCGTCATCCACGAGTCGGCCGACTGGTTCGTCGAGCACTGCATCGGGCCGCTCGGCGTTGGCACGTTGCTCGTCGTGCCGCGTCGGCACGTGACGCGTGTCGCCGAACTGACCCCCATGGAGGCCGCCGAGCTCGGGACGCTCCTGCAACGCACCGCCGAGGTCGTCGATCGCCTGGTGGCACCCGAGCAGGTCTACACCTGCCAGTGGTCGCACGCAGGGCGAACGCCAGTCCACATCCACTGGGTTGTGCAACCGGCAACGACGGCGGACATCGACTCGGTCGGCTCCTACGGCCCGGGTCTCCAGGTCGGCATGTTCGCCCGCGGCGAGCAGCTCGACCCCACCGCCGTCGGCTCGTTCGCGGATGCCGCAAGGACGCTCTTCGCCGCCGGGTAGTGCACCGAAAGCGGTGACCTGCGCCGGTGCTGGGAACTGTTCCTGGAGAATTGATGCTGGAGCGGCCCGGAGCCGATGAGTTTTCGCCGGCGTGCCAGTCTCTACCGCGTACGGACCCGTTAGAGCCGAGAACGCCCTCGCCGGCACCACAACCGATTCGGGAGGCACCTTGAAGCTTCTTCTCACGTCCGCCGGCATCAAGAACGCGAGCATCCGCGCCGCGCTGGTCGAGCTACTGGGCAAGCCGATCGGCGAGTCCAGCGCCCTCTGCATCCCCACCGCGATGTACGGCCACCCCTGGGTCGGCCCCGGCGAGAAGGCATGGCAGTTCATCAGTGGACAGGAACCTCAGTGCCCGATGTGCGAGCTGGGCTGGAAGACCCTGGGAGTGCTGGAGCTGACGGCACTGCCCAGCATCGACGAAGAACGCTGGGTCCCGCTGGTCCAGGAGACCGACGTCCTGCTGGCCTCCGGCGGCGATGCCTTGTACCTCTGCCACTGGATGCGGCATTCCGGGCTGGCAGACCTGCTGCCGTCGCTGAACGAGACGGTCTGGGTGGGGCTGAGCGCCGGGAGCATGGTGATGACGCCCAGGATCGGGGACGACTTCGTCGGCTGGAAGCCGCCCACCGGCGGCGACGAGGCGCTTGGGGTCGTCGACTTCTCGATCTTCCCGCACCTGGACAACGAGTACCTGCCGTCGAACACGATGGCCAACGCGGAGCGCTGGGCGAGCGGCTTGTCGGGCCCGGCGTACGCGATCAACGACGAGACGGCCATCAAGGTGATCGACGGGGCCGTCGAGATCGTCTCCGAGGGGCACTGGAAACTGCTCACGCCCTCGGGTTGAGACCTGGCACCCGACTTGCCAGGCTTGCGGGCCTGTCAGCGTGGCTCGGAGAGCTACCCGGCGGCGGCGCGCGGATCAGGCAAGCGCGCGTTCGAGAGCAGCGCGGTCCGCGGGCTCACCGTGCGTCGGCAACACGATCTCCACCGGCTTGTCGAGCAGCGGCCTCAGCCCGGTCGCGACCTGCTCGACCGTCACGCCCTCCGGCAGCCAGCTCGCGGGGATCTCGAGCCCGTTGCCGAGGTCGATCAGCGTATCGCCGGCGATCACGGCGCGAATTCGCTCGTTCCAGAGCACGAGGTCGAGTTGGCCCTCACGGCCGGGATAGGCCTCCATTCCGAACAGCGAGTCGCCGATCGCATACCGCGTCGCCGGGACGAGCTGCTCCTCGGGGCGATCGGGCGCAGGCGCCCACACGCGAAACCCGAGCGCTGCGGCGTCGCGCTCGTGCCACGTGGAGGTGAGCACCGTGACCACCTCGCGCGCTCCGAACAGCGCGCGCACCTCGTCCGGGACGGCGATCGGGTCGATGAGGACCAACCGCGCGCCGTCGTCGACTGCGTACGCCGACACCGGGCCTTCCCACTCGGGATGGGTCGCGGTCCAGTGGTACACGCCTTCGGGAAGCACTTGTCGGATCTTAGGCAACGATCTCTACGATCCGGCGGGTGAACGCCCGGTCTCCTGGCAAGCGAGAGCACGGTCACGCGACACCCTTTGAGGATCTGAACCACCTGCTGGTCGAGTTCGCGGTCGGGACCAAGGAGGTTCTGGGCGACAGCTTCTGCGGCGCGTACCTCCAGGGATCGTTCGCGGTCGGCGACGCCGACGCGTATAGCGACGTCGATTTCATCGTCGTCACCAGGGACGACGTGACGCCCGAACAGCGAGCGGGACTTCAGGCTCTTCATCAGACGCTCTACGCCCGCCCGACCTCATGGGCACAGCATCTGGAAGGCTCCTACATCTCCCGGGAGGTTCTCCGGCTACCGGACCCCGACCGCCGCCCACTCCTCTATCTCGACAACGGCGCAACCGAGTTCGCGCTCGACGACCACGACAACACCGCCGTCGTCCGCTGGTCGCTTCGGGAGCACGGCGTGGTTCTTGCGGGGCCTGACCCGAGCGAGTTGGTCGAGCCGATCGCAGCCGAGACGCTACGCGCCGAGATGCGCTGGGCGTTGGGTCACTGGCGAGCGTGGTTCCGGTCGATCGGCTCGATCAGCCGCCGTGCGCTCGCCGTGGCGGTGCTGACGCACGCCCGGATCCTGCACACGCTGGCGATCGGCGAGGTCGGCTCCAAGCGCAAGGCGGGCGAATGGGCACTCCATGCGCTCGACCCGGAGTGGACGCCCCTGATCCGCTGGGCGCTCGACGACCGCCCCGACCCGTGGACGAAGGTGCATCAGCCCGCTGACCCCGCGCTTCTTGGTCGCACGCGGCAGTTCATCGATTACGCCGCCAGGTGGGCTGCCGAACACTGACGCTCGTCATCGATCGGCTACCGACTGGCCATGCGCAGTAGCCACTCCTGCCAGGATCTCCTTCTCGTACTGCACCCAGCCGAGAACCGGCGTCATGCCCGCGCGCTCGTAGAGGCGAAACGATCCAGAGCTGCTCTCCGCGTCGACGCCCAGCCCGACGCTACGCTCGCCCCGCTCCCAGAGCCTACGGAACGCGTCCGCGACGAGCGCCGCGCCGATGCCTTGCCTGCGCCAGGGGCGGCGCGTGAAGAGGATCTGGACGAAGCCGCCGCCGTACGTATTGGCAGTGCAGATCGTTCCCGCGGCGATCTCGTCTCCGGCCTTGACGACGCACCACAGGCCCGGGTCGAACCGTGCGCTCGTCAGGTGACTCGTCGACCAGGATTCAAACTCGCGGGGAACGTGTCCCCAATGGTCCGCAAACGCTTCCTCCTGGGCCGCGTGGAAGGCCCGCGCGTCGCGCTCCGGGTCGAATGCGGCGATACGCAGCCCCTCGGGCCAGGTCGGCACCGGCGGCGGTTCGGCGAGCTCGATCCGCATCTCGCGGAAGACGCGCACAGCGCGATAGCCGAGCGATTGCAGCAGACCGCAGGCGGCCGCGTCGAGCTCGTACACGCCGTTCTGGATCCTGTGTGCCCCGCGGGCCCCCGCATCGCGTTCGAACGCCGACGCGAGGAGCTTCCCGATCCCGCGCCCGTGGGCGGCAGGATGCACATATCCCTCCGCGCGGTACAGCTCCCCTCGGTCGCGGACCGCGCCGTAGCCGACGACGCGGTCGCCGACGCGAACCACATAGGTGTTCCGCTCGAGGTCGAGGCCGGACCACTCATCGACGAGGTCCTCTTGTGAGAACGAGCTCGCGGCCTGCGGATAGAGCGACGACTCGAGCGCGGCGACGATCTCGGTCACCGCTGCAGCATCCGCTTGGCCCGCTGGGACGATGGACAGATCTTCCACGGCGCTCGCAGACTACGACACACGCACTACCGCCCATCGCAAACGGCGAACAAACGGCGCCGCCGGGCGCGACACCGCGGAGACGGTGGCGGTTCGCTGTCTGCGGTCGAACCATGCCTGTGCGAAGCTGACGGTGCATTCTTCGGCGCCGACGCCGTTTCGGTCTATCTCGTCGGAATGTCGGTCGCTCCCGATCCGCGCGGGAGCCGCGTCGGTGCGGGACTCGCTTCTCGCGCCGGTCCGACGGTGCGCTCGCGTCCAGCTAGCGGCCGGAGCGGGCCTGGAGGCGGACGGCGACCGTGTCGAGCGTCACCGCGGCGAGGAGCACGAGGCCGGTGATGATGTAGATCCAGCCGTTCGACACGTTCAGCGTGTTCAGCCCGTTCTGGAGCGTGCCGATCAGGATCGCGCCGAGCAGCGCGCCGCGAACCTCGCCGCGACCGCCGAAGAGGCTGACACCGCCGATCACCGCCGACGCGATCGCGTTCAGCAGCAGGTTGCCCGGCGGGAAGGTGAGCGCGACCGAGTTCACCTGCGAGGCGAAGATGACGCCGCCCATCGCTGCCGTGGCGCCGGAGATCATGAACACGAACACGCGAATGCGCGGGACGTTGATGCCGGCGCGACGGGCGGCCTCCGCGTTCCCGCCGACGGCATAGACGTGGCGACCGAAGGTCGTCCACTTGGCGAGGAACGTGAAGACGATCAGGAAGACGATGAGGATCACACCCGAGAGCGGCATGCCGAGCGACGTCGCGATCACCTTGCCGTGGTTCGCGATCGCCACCGTGCCGAACGCGGCGATGGCAATGCCCGCCGTCTTCAGCGCGAAGGAGGTCCAGTTCACCTTGGCGATCTGCGTGCCGCGCGCGGCGATCCGCTTGTACAGCACGCTGAGCGGATAGAGCGCCGAGATGATCAGGGCTATCAGATAGCCGCCTAAGTGCGAGAAGGCGTAACTGTCGGTGTAGTTGATCCAGCGGTCCTGGATGATGATGGTGCCGCGCTGCTCGAGCTTGTTGAGAATCACGCCCTTGCCAGATCAGGAAGCCGGCGAGCGTGACGACGAACGACGGCACACCCACGAACGCGACGATCGACCCCTGGACCCCGCCGATCAGCGCGCAGACGGCGACCGCGATCACGATCGCCAGGATGCCGTTCAGCTGGTGCCCGCTCCCCGGCAGCTGCAGCTCGGCGACGATCAGTGCGCCGATGCCCGCGAGGTACCCGATCGACAGGTCGATCTCGCCGAGCAGCAGGACGAAGACCACCCCGTAGGCGAGCATCGCCGTCCCGGCCATCTCGTTGATCAGGTTGGTGAAATTGACGGCCGTGAAGAAGTTCGTCGCCGTCAGGCCGAAGAGAATGACGACGAGGACCTCGCCGACGATGATCGGCGCCGAGCCGAGGTTGCCCGTCCTGACGTTGAACCAGGCCCGGTGGTACAAGCCGGCGAGGCCGCCCGGAGTCTCCTCCTCCGGCGCGGCCTTCGGGCCGTCGGGCCCGACGACGTCGACCGACGTCACGCGCCGCCCCCGGCAGCCGGCGCAGTCGGAATGCCCGAGACCTTCGTCGGCACACCGGCGGTGATCGCCTCGACGACGGCCTGCTGCGTCGTCGTGCGGCGATCGAAGATCCCGACGTTACGGCCGAGACGGAGCACCGTGATCCGGTCCGCCGTCTCGAAGATGTCGTGGAGGTTGTGCGAGATGATCACGACGGCGAGTCCCTGCTCCCCGAGACGCCGGACGAGCGCGAGCACCTGCTCGGTCTGCGCCACACCGAGCGCGGCCGTCGGCTCGTCGAGGATGACGAGCTTCGAGTTCCACTGGACCGCCTTCGCCACCGCGACGGACTGGCGCTGGCCGCCGGAGAGGGTGGCCACGGGCTGCCGGATCGAGGAGATCGTCGTCACCGCCAGGCTCTTGAGGGTCGACGCGGTGGTGTGCTCCATCGCCGCCTCGTTCAGGATCTGCCACTCGATTGACCTCGCGTCCGAGGTACATGTTCTGGACGACGTCGAGGTTGTCGCAGAGGGCGAGATCCTGGTAGACGACCTCGATCCCGAGGCGGGCCGCGTCCTTCGGGCCGTGGATGTGCACTTCCCGGCCCTCGAAGAAGATCTGTCCGCTGTCGTACGCGTGGGTGCCGGCGATGCACTTGATCAGCGTCGACTTGCCGGCGCCGTTGTCGCCGACCAGAGCCATCACCTCGCCGGAGCCGACCTCGAAGTCGACGTCGGTGAGCGCCTCGACCGAACCGAAGGTCTTCGATACGCCGCGGAGTTGGAGGAGTGGGGTCTCGCTCATCGTCGTTTAGTCGTGGTGGAGGCGCCCCGAGAGGCGCCTCCACCACGGTTCGTGCGCGATCCTACTTGCTTACTTGCAGTACTGCTTGTACGTGCCGACACACACATCGCTCCGCTTCAGGAACTTGTCCTTGAAGAGGCGCGTGTAGTTGGCCTTGTTGATCCAGACGACCGGCAGTGCATTGGTCGGTTCCGGATGCTTGCCGTTCGGCCGGGTGCTGTTCGACACCGGCTTCTTGCCCCTGAGGAGCGCGACCGCAGCTGCTGCTGCAGCGCTTCGCCTCTTGGGGCACGTACTTGTAGACGGTGCCCGTCTGCCAGCCCGAGATGATGTTCTGGACACCCTGAACGCTCGCGTCCTGCCCGGAGAGCGGGAGCGGCTTCAGGTGCTTCGCCTTGAGGTCGGCGACGACGGCGCCGGCGATGTTGTCGTTCGCCGCCAGCACGCCCTGGATGTTGTTGTTCGTCTTGACGAGCATCTGGTTGAAGATGGTCGCCGCGTTGTTCGCATCCCAGTCGGGCACGAACTGCTGCGGGCCCCTCTTGATCGCGTGGACCTTGAAGAGCGGGTTGAAGACGGCGAGGTTGCCGGACTGGAACCAGAACGCGTTCTGGTCGGTCTGGCCGCCCCACAGCTGGGCTACCACGGCGCTCTTGCTGTAGGTGCCGTTGGCCTTCATCCCGGCGAGGACGCCCTTCGCCTGCGCCTCCCCGACCTTCTTGCCGTCGAACGTCACGTAGATCGACGCGCTACCACCGGTGACCTGGCGGTCGTAGTCGATCGCCTTGCCGCCCTTCGAGGTGAAGAGCTTCTCGATCGACGCGGCAGAGCCGTTGTCGAGCGCCGTCTCGATGACGACCGTCGCGCCGGCAGCGATACAGGCCTGCGCCTGTGCCTTCTGCTTGAGCGGGTCGTTGAGGGCGTTGTTGATCGAGTACGTCACGCCGGCTGCCTTCAGTGCCTTGGCGATGTCGGGCGCGTCGAACTGCACCCAGCGGACCGACGACTTCGTGTCCGGCAGCAGCACGCAGACCTGGATGCTTGCCGTCTTCTTCTTGGTGCTCGCCGTGGCATTCGCCACGATGAACACGGCGAGGCTGGCGGTCGAGAGCGCGACGAGCGCCAGGACCGCCGACCTGCGGAAATGCTTCTTCAAGATGGTCTCCTTGGTTGGCTGACGGGGGGCCAGTACCCGTCAAGTTCGCGAATTTGGGGCCGGAAGTCAAGTTTGTGGCTTCAACAACTGCAGTGAGATAGGCTCGCAGCCCATGAAGACTTCACTGGGTATCTGGGCCTTCGGCGCGATGGCGACCCGCTTCAACCCGGGCGGCTACAAACCCGAACTGGCCGGCGCGTCGACCGTGAGCAAGGTGCGCACCGCCGTGGAGGGGCTCGGCGATCTGATCGACGATTACGAGTTCCACTACCCCCAGGAGGTCTCGCGCGAGAACCTGGCGGAGGTCCAGGAGGCGCTCGACGGGCACGGGATGTACTGCATCGCGAGCGGGCTGCACCTCAACCCCCTCTTTGCCAAGGGAGGTTTCTCGTCGCCCGACGACGCAACGCGTGCCGAGGCGCTCAGGCTGACGACGGATGGGATCGACCTGGCCGCCGACGTCGGCGCCCACTTCATCATCTGGCCGGGGATCGAGGGCTACAACTACCCCTTCCAGACCGGCTATGCGGACTCGTGGAAGCGCTTCATCGACGGAGTCGGCGAGGCGGCCCAGCATGCGAACGGGCGCGGCGTCACGGTGTTCCTCGAGCACAAGAACTCCGAGCCGGCGATGAAGATCTTCATGCGCAACATCGGCATGACCCTGCATGTCATCCACACCCTGCGCGCGCAGGGGATCGAGAACATCAAGGTCAACATGGACTGGCAGCACCTGATCATGAACGGCGAGAACCTCGCCGAGTACGCGGCCCTGCTGGCCGCTGACGGCCTTCTGGGGCACCAGCACGGCAACTCCGGCTGGGGCACGTTCGACGACGACAACATGGTCGGCGCGACGGCGTTCATGGAGACGCTCGAGCTCGCGGTCGAACTGCGGCGCGTCGGCTACGGCTCGAACGGCGAACGGCTCGGTCTCGACCTCTACCCCTACACCGAGGACGCCGTCGGCGCCGTGAAGCGCTCGGTCCTGCAATGGCGGTTCATCGACGGCGTCGCCGCGAAGATCGACGAGGCCGCCCTGCGCGAGGCACAGCACTCCAAGGATGCCGTCCGGGCGTACGAGCTCGTGTACGCCGCGCTCGGCGCGTGACGCAGCCGCTCATCGGGATCGACGTCGGGACGTCGGGCGTCAAGGCGATCGCACTCTCGGCCGACGGCGAGATCCTCGCGACCGCCGACGAGAGCTATCCGCTCTCGACCCCGCAACCCGGCTTCGCCGAACAGGATCCCGAGGACTGGTGGCGCGCCGCGGAGGCCTGCCTCCGGCGGCTGCCGGAGGGGCCGGTCGGGCTCTCCGGCCAGATGCACGGCCTCGTCACGCTCGACGCGGACGAGCAGGTGCTGCGCCCGGCGATCCTCTGGAACGACCAGCGAACGGAGGCCGAGTGCGCGGAGATCGAGGCCCGCGTCGGCCTCGAACGGCTGATCGAGCTGACCGGCAACCGCGCCCTGACGGGGTTCACCGCTCCGAAGCTGCTCTGGCTCCGCCGGCACGAGCCGGAGACCTACGCGCGGATCCGCCACGTACTGCTGCCGAAGGACTACGTCCGGCTCAGGCTGACCGGCGAGCAGGCGATCGACGCCGCCGATGCGTCGGGGACGCTGCTCTTCGACGTCGCGGGCAGACGCTGGTCGGAGGAGGTCTGCGAGGTGCTCGAGGTGCCGACGGACTGGCTGCCGACGGCGTACGAATCGACGGAGATCGCCGGTGCCGGCGACCAGGCGGCCGCGGCACTCGGCATGGGCATCACCGCGCCCGGCCCCGTGTCCGTCGTGCTCGGCACCTCCGGAGTCGTCTTCGCCGCACTGCCTGCGTACGCTCCCGATCCCGAGGCGCGTGTGCACGTGTTCTGCCACGCCGTGCCCGGCACCTGGCACGCAATGGGCGTGATGCTCAGCGCCGCCGGTTCCGCCGCGTGGCTCCGGCAGCGCTCTCGGCGCCGAACTGCAGACGCTCGATGCCGAGGCTGCCGACTGGGAGCCGGGGGTGGAGGGGCTCCTCTTCGCGCCGTACCTCGCCGGCGAGCGCACCCCCCACGCCGACGCGAACGCCCGCGGGGCCTTCACGGGGCTCTCCGTCCGCCACGACCGCGGTGCGCTCTGGCGCGCCATGCTCGAAGGCGTCGCCTACGGCCTGCGCGACTCGCTCGAGCTGCTGCGCTCGCTGGGCGTGCAGCCCGAGGTGGGACGCGTCTCCGGCGGCGGAGCGCGCAGCGAGCTGTGGCTGCGCATCGTCTCGGCCGTGCTCGGCCTGCCGCTCGAGCGGACCGTGTCGGAGGAAGGCTCGGCATTCGGCGCAGCGCTCCTCGCCGGCGTGCACGCCGGCGTCTTCGCCGACGCGGACGACGCCGTCGCCCGCTGCGTTCGCGTCCGCGACCGCCTCGAGCCGGATCCGGACTGGGCCGCGGCCTACGAGCACGGCTACGCCCGGTACCGCTCCCTCTACCCCACTCTGCTCCCACTGGAGGAACGACGATGACGCTCGAGGGCAAGACGGCAGTGATCACCGGCGCGAGCCGCGGCATCGGCGCAGCGCTCGCGCAGCAGCTCCATGCGCGCGGTGTGAACCTCGGGCTCGCCTCCCGCAGCGCCGACGACCTCGGCCTCGACCGTACGGTTGCGCAGCCGTGCGACGTGCGCGACCTCGAGGCGCTCGAGCGCCTCTGCCAGGCGACCGCCGACGCGTTCGGCGGGATCGACATCGTCGTCGCAAATGCCGGTGTGGGCTCGTACGGCGCGTTCCTCGACCTGTCCAGGGAGCACCTCGACGAGATGATCGACGTCAACCTGAAGGGCACGCTCTATGCGATCCGTGCTGCGCTTCCGCACATGGCGGGCCGAGAGGGCGACGTGATCACGCTCGCATCCGAGGCGGGCCGGCGCGGGCTCCCCAACGAGGCGGTCTACTGCGCGTCGAAGTTCGGCCAGGTCGGGTTCACGCGAGCCCTCGACCACGAGCTGCGCGAGCACGGAATTCGCTGCACCAACGTGTGCCCCGGAGGCGTCGCAACCGACTTCGCCCTCGAAGCGGGCCGCGGCCGCACCCCGGACGTCCTGCCGGGGATGATGACCGCCGACGACGTGGCCGAGGTGTGCGTGTTCGTGCTCGAGCGCCCTCGCCACTTCCGGATGCTCGAGACCGCTCTCCGCCCGATGACCGAGACGTCCTGGGGGTAGTCCAGGTCTGCCCGGCAGTCCCGGCCGGCCGGAAAGGTGTCTGACACACGTGGGGTGTCAGACACCGCGGAAGGTTTCGCTCAACCGCTCGGCTCGTCGCCGGCGGTCTCCTCGTCACGGTGATGCCACGGCTTGAACGTGACCGTCAGCCGGTCGATCCGCTGACCCTCGACGGAGTCGACCTGGAAGCGGAGCCCGTCGTGCGCCACCTCGTCGCCGGGCTCGGCCGCGCGGCCGAGCTCCCCGAAGACGAAGCCGGCGATCGTGTGGTAGTCCTCCTGCGGCAGCCCGCAGTGGAAGCGCTCGTTGAAGTCGTCGATCGGGAACGTGCCGTCGATCCGGATCGTGTCGTCGTCGACCCGCTCCACGGTCTCGTCGGGCAGGTCGAACTCGTCCTCGATCTCGCCGACGATCTCCTCCAGGAGATCCTCGAGCGTGACGATCCCCTCCATCGAGCCGTACTCGTCGATCACGACGGCCAGATGCTGGTTCGTGCGCCGGAACTCGGTCAGCAGCGCGCCGAGGTCCTTCGTCTCCGGGACCATGTAGGCGGGGCGGACGAGCGCCTCGACGTCGACGAGGCTGATCCCACGATCGTGCATCGCCTCGATCAGGTCGCGGATGTGCAGGACGCCGACGATGTCGTCCAGCGTCTCGCGATAGACGGGGTAGCGGGTGTACGGCGATTCGAGCACGGCCCGGAGCGCTTCCTCGGCCGGCAGAGCGATCGAGATCGCGACCACCTCGGGGCGTGGGACCATCACGTCCGACACTTCCTTGTCGGCGAAGTCGAAGACCTTGTAGAGCATCTCCTGCTCCTCATGCTCGATCTCGCCCTGATCGGCGGACGAGCTGAGCAGCATGCGCAGCTCGGCCTCGGAGTGCGCTTCGTGCTCGGCCCCGGGGGGCTCGAGCCCGAGCGCGCGCAGGATCAGTGCGGTCGATTCCTGGAGCACCCAGATCAACGGCCGAAAGACGAGGAAGAACCAGTGGACGGGAGTCGACAACGCAAGCGCGGTGCGCTCCGGGTGGCCGAGCGCAATGCCCTTCGGCACGAGCTCGCCGATCACGACGTGCAGGTAGGTGACGATCAGCAGGGCCAGGATCACGGCGAGGACCGACGCCATCACGGTGTCGAGCCGTCGCGCGAGCACCTGCTCGCCGAGGGCGCCGATGGCGAGCGAGGAGATCGTGACGCCGAGCTGCATGGCGGCGATGAAGCGCGGCGGGTTGCTCGTGATCCGCAGAACCGCCCGGGCGCGGCGGTTGCCCTCGTGCTCGAGCTCCATGATCCGCGTGCGCCGCGAGGTCACGAGCCCGTACTCGGCCGCCACGAAGAACGCGTTCAGGAACACCAGCCCGAGCAGGGCCAGCATCTGCAGGAGGAAGGTCACAGGGGTTGGCGCCAATCGGGCGCGCGCGTACTGGGCGGCAGATCGTCGTCCACGCGAATCAGTGAGCGGAGTATAGCCGTGCACTGGACAGTGCGAACGGGTGTTCGTATCATCACCGGATGCGTACCGTCTACCGCGAAGAGCCGTGCAAGGTCGCGCTCAACCGCGTGAAGGGGATGCCCTTCGCCTGGTCGCTCAATCCGTACATGGGCTGCGTGCACCGCTGCACGTTCTGTTACGTGAGGGGCTTCGAGCACCGCGCCGACCGTCCGTCCGACCACCGCTACGGCACGTCGATCCGGGTGAAGCCGAACATCGCGGAGGTGCTGAGACGCGAGCTGCAACGCACGGGGCCGCACGACGAAGGCATCGCGATCGGCGCGGCCACGGATCCCTACCAGCCGGCCGAGGGCAGATACCGGCTCACGCGGGCGTGCATCGAGGTGCTGCGCGACCTGGGCCAGCCGTTCTCGATCATCACGCGCGGGCCGCTGATCGTCCGCGACGTGGACGTCCTCGTCGAGGCATCGCGGAGCGCCGACGTGTCGGTGACGTTCTCGGTGCCGACGCTCGACGACGACGTCTGGCGCACGACGGAGCCCGGCACGGCTCCGCCCCGCCAGCGACTCCGGGCGCTCACCGAGCTCGTCCGCGCCGGGGTGCGCGCGGGAGTCGGCATGGCGCCCCTCCTTCCGGGCCTCTCCGACCACCCGAGCCAGCTCGCCCGGGTCGTGGCTGCGGCCCGCGAGGCCGGCGCGTGCGGGGTCTGGGCGAACCTGCTCTACCTCCGCCCGGGGACGCGCGAGCATTTCCTCACGTGCCTCGCCCGCGACTGGCCTGAGCTCCTGCCCGAGTACGAGCGCCTCTACGCGGGCCGTGCGTACCTGCCGCAAAGCGAGTCTCAGCCTGCCCGGGACGAGGTGCGCCGTCTCGCCCGGGCGCACGGGATCCGCGACCGCAGGCCGGAGCCGCTGCGGCCGCCGGAGCGCGCTGAACAACTTTCGCTCCTTTCAGCATAGGATTGCAGCCCATGCCCGACGAGATCACGACGCTGATCGTCGACGACCACGAGGTCGTGCGCGAAGGCCTGCGCCTTTCACTCTCGCGCGCACCGCACATCCGCGTCGTCGGCGAGGCCTCGGACGGAGCGTCGGCCGTCGAGATGGCGCAGCGCCGCAAGCCGGACGTCGTGATCATGGACGTGCGCATGCCCGGCATGGACGGGCTCGAGGCGACGAAGCTGCTCACGGAGCGCGTGCCCGAGTCGAAGGTCCTGATCTTCACCGCGTACTCCGAGCGCTCGCTGCTCAGCCGCGGCCTCGAGTCGGGCGCCAAGGGCTACATCCTGAAGGAGGCCCCGCACCAGACGCTCGTTCGCGCGATCGAGAAGGTCGCGCAGGGCGACGGCTACGTCGACCCGGCGCTGATGCCCGCGTTCCTCGCCGGCAAGGACCAGACCGACATGCTCACCGGCCGGGAGCGCGAGATCCTCCAGCTGCTCGCCGACGGCATGTCGAACGCCGACGTCGCCGGGCGGCTCTTCATCTCGCAGGAGACCGTGAAGAGCCACGTGCGCCACATCCTCACGAAGCTCGAGGCCGACACACGAACGCACGCGGTCGCGATCGCGCTGCGCGAAGCCATCATCGATTGACCGATGACGGGCTCGACCGGCTGATCGCAGCCGAGCAGGACGAGCGACGGCGCATCGCGCTCTTCCTGCACGACGGCCCGGTGCAGAACCTCGCCGGGATCGCGCTGATGCTCGACGCCGCGCTGCACGCGGTCCAGACGGGCAAGCTCGACGACGCTGCGAACGTCGTCGAGACCGCCCTCGAGCGCCAGCGGGCGACGATCAGGGAGCTGCGCGACCTCTCCTTCGCGCTCGAGCCCGTCGTCCTTCGCGACCAGGGGTTCGAGCCGGCGCTTCATGCTCTGGCCGAGCAGCTCGGCACGACCAACAAGATCCGCGTCGACCTCGACGTCGAGGCGGCCGCGCACATCGGCCAGACGGCTCAGGTCGCCATCTACACGATCATCCGCGAGCTGCTCGACCAGGCGGTGCGGCGTGGGCCGGTGAGCCGAATCTCGGTGAGCATCCATGAGACGGCCGACGGGGGCGCAGCGACGACGATCGCAGACGACGCCGAGCCCGAACGCAGGCGCCGCTCGTTCGAGGCGATCGAGGAGCGCGTGAAGCAGCTCCACGGCACGATCTCCGTCGATGCGGGCGAGGCCGGGACGCAGATCGTCGTGACGCTGCCGCCGTATGCGACCCGACGGTAAGCTCCGCGCCCATGGGTGACGGGAACGGCTACCTCCTCTTCGTCTGGTCGCCGGCGGGCTACTCGCTGCGGGAGCAGCAGGGCGACCTGCCGGAGGTCGGCAGCGAGTTCGAAGAAGGCGACCGGCTGCTCGTCGTCAACAAGATCGGCGCCTCGCCGCTTCCCGGCGACACCCGCCAGTGCGTCTTCTCGGTCGGGAAGTGACGCTCGCGAACCTGGTTCGGCTGCGCCGAATCAGGTTCGACAACTGCGCGGGTTCAGCGGGCTGCGTCCTCGGCGGCTGCGAGGCCGAGCACGAGTGCCTGCGCGAGACCGCTCGCGTAGCCGCCCGTCGACACGCCGCCGGCGTCGACTCCCGCAGCCCACAGCCCCTCCACCGGCGAGCCGTCCTCCTGCAGGACACGCGCCCGCTCGTCGATGCGGAGCCCGCCGATCGTGTGCGTGATCGAGGCGATCACTCGCACCGCCGCCACCGTGCCCGCCGGTGGGTCGAACGGCAGGCCAGCCGGCTGCACACGAGCTTCCGCGGGCGCGGCCTCGACGAGCTGCGCGACGGTGCGATCTCGCACCCGCTGCTCGAGCGCCGCCTCGTCCACCAGGTAATACGCCCTGGCGCCTCGGCGGCGCGCGGTCGCCTGAACCACGTTCGTCTCCGACCACGACACGTCCGCCGCCGAGAAGAACTCGATCCCGTCCTCGTCGAAGATCCGGGCGAAGCGCGCGTACAGCTGGGCGAGCGGCACGAGCTCGGTCTCGTCCCAGGTCGCATCCGGCATGTTGCGGCCGTAGAACTCGTCCATCCCGGACGTCAGTGCAGCCCCGCGGCCGAGCGCACAGCCCAGGCCGTCCCCCTCCGACCAGGGGTTGGCCCGCAGCCGCAACGACGCCGCAGGCGCGACGTAGCGCGCCACCAGCGCCGGAGAGGCCGCGAACCCGCCCGTGCAGAGGATCAGCGGCTGGTCGCCGCAGCCGTCGACACCGAGCTCGACACGACCCGCGAGGGCGGCCGCCAGGCCGCGCGGCTCGAAGCGCTTCCCGACCGTGCGTGGATTGCCGGTCTCCTCCCAGACGACGGGCGCGCCCTTCGACTCGAGCCACTCGATCGCCTCGTCGAGGCGCTCCCACACCGCGCGCTGGACCTGCTCGTCGCCGCCGGGGCATTCGCGCCGGAACTCCGACCACTCCCGATGCCGCCAGATCACGCCGGACGAGAGCAGCATCGAGCCTCCGATCCGCGCGCCCTTCTCGCTGACCGTGACCGTGCGCCCGAGCTCGCGCAAGCGCGCGGCAGCGACGAGCCCCGCCATGCCCGCACCGGCGACCTGCACTACGTGAGCGAGAACGTCGGCTTGTGCTCGACGTACTCGATGCGTACGCGCTCCGGCCCCCAGAGAAATGCCGCGTACGTGTTCGCCGCATCGACGACGGACTCGACCTCGATTCCGAGATCGTCCGCATCGGCGATCACGACGTCCGCGGAGTCCACCAGCACGGCCAGATGATTCAGGAGCGGCCGCTCCGGCTCACCGGGGTCTCCTTCGTGGAAGACGACGAACGCACCGCCCACCTCCACGCGCCCCTCCCCCGCCGGCGCGAAGCCGTACCGCTCGTACTCCCGCGCAGTCTCCGCCGGTGAGGACGACCACAGCGCGACATGATCGAGGTCGTAGTCCACATCCGTCGCCGCCTGCACGAGGGTCAGCCAGATCCCCTCGCCGGCCTCGAACACGTCCGGCGTGCCGGCAGGCAAGGAGGCACGAGCCGCGGCGAGATCGGAGACGCGCAGGGCGACGTGCTTGAGCGCGCCGGGCTCACGCGTGCCTTCAGCGTCGAACAACGTCAGCTTGCCGCGCCGCGCATCGCTCCCGAGCAGCGTGAAGTTCTCCTCCTGGGCGATCACGTGCATGCCGACGTGGCGTTCGAGGAACGCAACGATGGGCACGCGGTCAACGACCCAGAAGGCAACGTGATCGAGAGTCCTCGGCTGCACCGGTCACGAACGTTATCGACCGCCACCGGGGTGCCGAAACAGGAGGAGAGCGCCGCGTCCGGGCCCCGCACGCAGAGGGCCCGGACGCGATGCGCGACTACCGAGAGCTCCGACGCGCCGTGCGGGAGCGAGACGCCGACTTGCGCGTGCCGCTCTTGCGGGCCGGGCTGGCCTTGCGGGCGGTGCCGGCCTTGCGGGCCGTCGTCTTCTTGCGAGCTCCCCCGGCCTTGCGGGCTGTGGTCTTCCGCTTGACACCAGCAGCCTTCCGGGCGGTGGTCTTCTTCCTCGCCGTCGTCTTCTTGCGAGCAGGAGCCCGCTTCGCCGTCGAAGCCTTCCGGGCGGTCGTCTTTCTCCGCGCGGTCGTCTTCTTGCGGGCGGTGGTCTTCTTCCGCCCCGTCGTCTTCCGCGCCGTCGTCTTCCGCGCCGCGGTCTTGCGGGCGGTCGTCTTCTTGCGGGCTGTCGTCTTCTTGCGCGCGGTTGTCTTCTTGCGCGCCGTCGACGCCTTGCGAGCCGTGGTCTTCCGTGCTGCGGTCTTCCGAGCGGTCGTCTTCCGCGCCGTCGTCTTCCGCGCCGCGGTCTTGCGGGCGGTCGTCTTCCTTGCAGCGGTCTTCCGCTTCGGTGCAGCCTTTCTCTTCACGGCCGTCTTCCTCTTTGCCGCAGTCTTCTTGGCGCCTGACTTTCTGGCCGAAGACGTGCGCGACGTCGAGCTTCTGGAGGAGCTACGCGAGCCGGAGCGTGACGAAGAGCGCGTGCGAGCCGGAATGGCCGCAATGGGCTCTGCGATCTCCTGCGAGTCGCCGGCGGCGGACTCTCCCCACGTATCGGCGGCGTGCGCCGACGGTTCGCTCAACAAGCCGGCATCTGACGTCTGTGACGACTCGCCGGTCTCGCTCCAATCCTCTTGGGTCACAACTGACCTCCTGGGTCGCTTTGCGCGTGCAGGGTTCCCTACCATGTTCGTTTGTAACGTGCAACGCGGACGGACAACTTCCTCCGCACGTTGCTGGAAAGGGAAACGTTCCCTTCTTACGCACACATTACGCGCGTGCGCTGAGCAATGGCTTCGACGTCGGTGCGTCGACTCCGCCTGACTTCTCGAGCGTCACCATCACCTGCGCACCTGGCGCAACACGATGTTGCAATGCGAACGTCCTGCCGGTGAACTGACCGGCGCGATGCACCGCACCGTCGACAACCCACGCTTCGTATGTCTTCCCCTGCGGCGGCCGCGGAAGCTGCACTGCAAGCACGGCTGCACCGGACGAGGTCACGACGAGCTGACCCGGAGCACCGGAGACGGCGACGTGGCGCGCGTTCGGATCGCCGAGAACGTTCAACGCGGCGCGGTCGTGGGCGAGCGAGTGATGCAGCGACGCCGCCCAGATGCCGAGCACGATCGCCGCGGCACACGCGGCGGCTGCGACCGCCGCGGCGATCGCAGCCGCGGCCGTCCGGCGGGGCCGTATCGGGACGACGTTCTGACCTTCGGCGTGCGCAGCCTCGAGGATGCGCCCTCGCAGCGCCGACGGCGGGGCAGGGCCTTCCACCGCGAACGCCAGCGACGCGGCTGTTCCCTGGAACCGGGCCAGCTCTCGGCGGCACGGCCCACACTCGGCCAGATGCGCCTCGAACCGTTCTCGATCCTCCCCCGTCAGCGCGTCGAGGGCATAGAGGGCTGAGAGCTCGTGAGGGTCTTCGACCATACGGATCCAAAACCGGATTCGTCCGACGCCTCCGGTCGGTTCGGAACCTACTCCAGCGGCTCGTTCTGGACGTTGTGCTCGGTCGCGTACTCGTCCGTCAGCCGGTCCACGACGTCCATTCCGTCGGCGTAGGCGTAGTTGATCTTCACGAACGGGGCCCACTTGTCCGGCAGCGCGTCCTCGGGGAAGATCGCCTCGACGGGGCATTCTGGCTCGCAGGCGCCGCAGTCGATGCACTCCTCCGGGTCGATCACGAGAATGCGGCCCGCCTCGTGAATGCAGTCCACGGGGCAGACGTCGACGCACGAGCGGTCTTTGATGTCGATGCACGGCTCGGCGATGATGTACGTCACGGGCGCCTACTCTACCGACGCGAGCAGAGGGTCGATCAGTTCACGAGTGCGCTCGAAGAGCGCAGATTTCGCGACGACCTGGTCGAAACCGGCGGCATGAGCGCGGCGCAGGCCGGCGGTGTCGGTGTGATTCGTGTAGCCGAGAATCGGCACCTCAGGGTAGTTGTCCGCAACGTCGTTCGCGTCGATGCGCGCGATATCCGCGATCACGAGATCGGGCGGCTCGACCCCATCCGACGTCTCGAAGCGATGCTCGGGGAGAAGTGCCTCGAGCTTCCCTCGGATGAAGAGGTCGACCCCACACAGCAGGATCGTCGCCATGCCTGAGCGCGACATTAGCACCGTCGTGACGGCCTACCAAGAAGGGTTGCTGCTCGCACGTGAGGGTGCCTACTTCGACGCGCATGAGGCGTTCGAGACCGCCTGGCGCGCGTGCGCCGCGGAGGAGCGCGATTTCTTCCAGGGCCTCGTGCACGTGGTCGTGTCGGCGTATCAGACCAGCCGCGGCAGGCCGGTCGCGGCCGAGCGCCAGCGCGTGAAGGCACTGCGGCGACTGGGGCCGTTCGCGCCGGCGCACCGCGGCCTCGACGTGGCCGGGCTCCTCGGCGGGCTAGAGCGAGCTGAGCCCGATCTTCGTCAGCACCTGGTCGAGCGCGACCTGCAGCCACCAGTTGCGGTTGAAGAAGAGCAGGAGCCCGAGCGCGACGAGGGTCGCCCCTGAGCAGAACCGCACGATGCCGTAGTGGTCGCGCACCCAACTGAACGCCGTCATCGCGTGCGCGAACGCGATGCCGGCAAGGACGAACGCCGCCCCGAGCCCGAGCGAATAGGCGACGAGCAGGACGATGCCCCGCGCGATCGAGCCCGAGCCGGAGGCGAGGACGAGGATCGAGGCGAGCACCGTGCCGATGCACGGAGCCGCGCAGACGGCGAAGGCACCTCCGAGCAGCGCTTTCGAGCCTCGGCGGCGCGCGTGCTGCAGGAGCCCGGGAGCCACGGCCCGCTCGGGCCACGGCAGCAGGCCCATGAACGCGAGCCCGAGGACGATCAGCACGAAGCCGGCGATCTTGAGCTGGGTGGGTTTGTCGACCGCGCTCCCGACGGCGGCGGCGCCTGCACCGAGCAGGACGAAGACGAGCGTGAAGCCGACGATGAACGGGACGCTCGCGAGGGCGATCCTGCGGCCCACGCCGCGATCGCCGAGCCGGTCGATCTCGACCGCCGAGATCGCCGACAGGTAGCCCGGGATCAACGGCAGCACACACGGTGTCACCACGGAGATGAGCCCGGCGGCGAACGCGATCGGGAGCTTCTCAATCATCGAACCGGGCGAGTGCGTCGTCGACGAGGCGTTCCTCGTTCGGATCGAGCGCCGCGGCCGCGGTCGGGTCACCGCCCGCGCGTCGACGTGACCAGTGCCAGGCGCCCCCGGCGATCACCGCCGCTCCGAGGGTGATCCCGCCGAGCGGCAGCAGCCACGCGATCAGGTCGAAGCCGTGCGTCTGCGGCGTCGACAGCACCTGGGTGCCGAACTGGGCGACCATCGCGTCGAGGATCTGCTGTTCGGACTGGCACGCCGCGATCCGCCGCGCCACGTCCGCCTTCATCTCGTTTGCAAACGGGGAGTTCGACTCGTCGAGCGTGGTGTGGCATTCGAGACAGACGAGCAGCGTCTCGAGGTGCGACTGGCTTGCGTGTGTCGTACACGCGGCCGCCGGCCCGGCGAGCGCGAGCGCCGCCGCGACGACCGCGAGAGCTCTCACGAGCCGAGCGCCCGCCGGATTCCGTCGTCGAGCTTCGCCCGCGACGCGACGCTGACGATGTGCGGCGGAACGACGTTGCCGCGCCGGTCGATGAAGAACGTCTCGGGCGTGCCCGTCACGCCCCAGCCGGGATAGGTATTGCCCGAGGCATCCCTGACGTTGAGGTAAGTGACGCCGTAGCGCTTCAGGTAGGCGCGCGCCGGGCCCTTGAAATCGAGAGCATCCACGCCGAGGAACACCACGCCCTTCGAGCTCCAGTATCGGGAGGCGGCGTCGAGCGTCTTCGCCTCCTGCTTGCACGGGAGGCAGTCCGACTGCCAGAAATTCACGACCACGACCTTGCCGCGCAGTGACGCGAGGCTGAGGCGGCCCTTTCCGTCGAGGCGCGGCAGGTCGAGGGGCGGGGCCGCGACGACCTTGCCCTTGTCCACCTTCTGCGCGACCCCGGAACCGCTGCCGTGCGCGACGTCCCACACGAGCAGCCCCAGCAAGGCGAGCACTCCGGCGGCGACAGCGACGCGAACGATGCGCATCAGAGAATGTAGACCGTCGTCCCCACGTCGACATGGTCGAACAGCCACTCGGCGTCCGGGACCTGCATCCGGATGCAGCCGTGGGAAGCGCTGTAGCCGATCGAGGCGGGCTCATCGGTGCCGTGGATCCCGACGCCGGGCGCATCGAGGCCCATCCAGCGCGTGCCGAGCGGATTGTTGGGACCGGGCGGCACCGGCTTCAGGCCCCTCGCCCAGGCGTCCTGCACCGGCGGATACCAGGTCGGGTTCTTCCACTTGACGACGATGTGCCAGACACCGGCCGGCGTCGGATAGATCGCCTGCCCGGTCGCGACCTTGAAGACGCGGCGGAGCTTGCCCGTGTCGTAGAGGAAGAGCCGGTTCGTCGAGCGGTTGATGACGATCGTCTCGGCGAACGAATCGACCGACACCTTTGGGGCGATCTTCTTCGTCCGCGCCCGCACGGGCAGCCGCGAGTTCGCCCGCAGGGCCGCCGCGATCTTCTCCGTCAGCCGGGCGGTATCGAGCCGGCGCCCGGGCTCGTCCGTGGTGAGGAACGGCTTGCCGTCCTTCAGCTTCAGCGATGCGTCGACCGGAGCACGTGCGAATCGGTGGGACGCGGCTGCGAGCCACGTGCGCAGCGCCGGGCCGTGCACGGCAACGACGAGCTGCACACTCGAGCCGGGCGCCGCGATCCGGGCGCGGGCGACGGCCGTGGCGCTGTAGGCAGACGCGACCGTGGCGGGGTCGAGCAAGAGCTTGCTGCGGTCGACCACGACCGGGAGTGGACGGCGGAAGGCCGCCTGCACCGCGGCCACGGCCTCGGCGGGAGGCAGGCCGCCGACCCGGACGCCCGCGACGCGAACGCCGGCGGGCAGCGTCTTCCCGGCCGGCGGGGTCGTCTCGGTCGTGGTGGTGGTCTCGCCGGTGGTGGTGGCTGCGGTGGTGGTCGTTGCGGCAGTCGTCGTCGCCACCGTCGACGTGGTCGTCGAGGTGGTGACGTCGGCGATCACGGCGCCGGAGAACGCACCCGCTGCCGCGAAACCGAGCACGAAGAGGACGACTGCGTGCAGACGCTTCACTGCGCAAGCAGTGTAGCCAGGGTTTCCACGACCATTCCGGGATCGTCGGAGGCGATGCCGTCGACTCCCACAGCGACGAGGCGCTCGACCGTGGCCGGATCGTTCGCAGTCCAGGCGAGCACCGGCGCTCCGAGGCGGTGCGCGACCGACACGGCAGCCCGCGAGCAGAGCGTGTGGTGCAGCGAGACGGCGTTCGCCCGGGCCCAGCGGAGCAGCACCGGCACCCGAAGCGGCATCACCTGGCGCAGGGTGGCGGCCCCGGTCCGGGTGAGCGCCTGCGGCCACCGGAGCTTCGAGATTCCGACCCGGTCACGGGGATAGCCGATCGCGATCGTGCTGCCGGGCGCCCTGGCGGCGAAGCGGCGGGCGGTGAGCGCGAACGCGGTCGACAGGTAGGCGCGATCCTCGAGCCGGTGCCGGCGCACGGCCTCGAGGACCGCGTCCTCGTAGCCGGGGAGCTTCACGTCGAGGTGCAGCACGACGTCGTGGCCGCCGAGGAACTCGAGCGCCTCGTCCAGCGAGAGCTCGTCCGTGGGAAGTTCGCCCAGCGAGTGCCCCAGGCGAAGACCGGGCGAGATGTCGAACTCGACGATGTCGGCCCGGCCGGCGATTGCCGCCTCCAGTGAGGCCAACGTGTTCTCGGGGGCGACGGCAGCCGCACCGCGATGACCGATCACGAGCGGGCGGCCGTGCCCGCCCCGCAGGAGGTTCACGTCCGGCGCAGCACGACGATCGCGCAGTCGTCGGGCAGGTCGCCGCCTGCGAACTCCTGGCAGCCTGCGAGCACGGCGTCCGCGACCTCCTGAGCCGGTTCCGACGCATGCGCCGACAGCACCTCGTCCAGCCGCTCGAGCCCGAAGAGCTCACGCCCCGACCGGGACTCGATCACACCGTCGGTGTAGAGCACCACCATCCCCCCGCTCGCGAGCCTCGCGCTCACCTGCTCGTAGACCTGCGGCGCGTCGATGCCGAGAGCGAGCCCCCCGCACGCGAGCCCGGTGACACGTCCGTCGGCCCCGACGAGCCGAGGCTCGGGGTGCCCGGCGCTCGCACAGAGCACCTCGCCCTCCGAGTCGACCGTCACGTACGCCATCGTGATGAACTTGCCGATCGCGATCTCCCCCACGACGACTTCGTTCGCGGCGGCCAGGAACGCCGAAGGCTCCGAGTGCTCGCGCGCGAGTGACCGGAACACGAACTTCGCCATCGCCATGTCGGCAGTGGCATCGATCCCGTGCCCGGTGACGTCGCCGAGCACGACCGCGAGCCGGCCGTCCCGCAGCTCGAGGAAATCGAAGACGTCTCCGCCGACGTCGACCTGCGCGGCGGATTCGTAGACCGCACCGACCTCGAGCCCGGCCGTCGACGGCCGCTCGCGGGGCAGCAGTGACCGCTGCATCGTCTCGGCGAACTCCTTCTGCTGCTGGTAGAGGCGGGCGTTGTCGATTGCAAGTGCGGCCTGCTGGCTGATCGTGCGCGCGGTCGCGAGTGTCTCCCGGGTGATCGGTGCCGCAGGATCGAGCGAGACGATGGTCAGCTGGGCGAGCAGCTCGGTGGCCGTCGCGACCGGGAGCAGCGCGGCCGTCGCGCCGCCGAGCAGGAACGGCAGCAGGAGCGAATGCGCGCCGCCCAGCCGCTCTGCCAGCCCGGCATCGAGCATCAGGGGCTCCTGTGTGCGCGGCGGGCGCGGCTGTGGCTGTTCCAGGATGGCCCGCACGGCGTCCGCGAGCCGCGCGTCGGCGACGTGAACGGCCCGCGGGACGAACTGGTCTCCTCGCTCGTCCGGGACACGCATCACGGCGGCATCGACATTCAGCTCGTTCACCAGCGTCTCGGTGACCGCCGCGAGCGTGCGCTCGAGCGAAAGTGTCTGGGCGAACGAGCGTGAGATCTCGTAGAGGGCGTTGACGCGCCGTGAGACGAGGCGCTCGGTCTCGAGCACGGCGGTCAGCTCGTCCTCCTGTGCCCGGGCGCGCTCGTGGAGGCGAGCGTTCTGGACGGCGACCGCGAGCGGTGCTGCGAGGGCGGCGACGAGCGCCGTCTCGCTCTCGCCGAGGCGGCGGCCGCCGGGATACGCGACGAGCAGGCCGATCGGCTCCTCCTGGGCGATCAGCGGAACGCCGAGCACCGCGTCGCGGCCCGCGGCCGAGAGCGCGGTGCGGACCGCCGCAAGGGCAGGCTCGCGGCCCTGCACGGTGGCGTACAGCGTTCCGCGAGCGCGCAAAGGCCCGTGGAGCGCCTCGAGGAGCCGGGTGGCCACGTCGCCGTCCGCAGCCCCGCGGCCTCGCCCCGCCGCCGCGCGCAGCCGGCCGTCCTCCTGCAGGAACACACCCACCTGGTCGACCTGCAAGAGCTCTCCGATTCGCTCGACCGCCGTCTCGAGCGTGTGTGCGAGCGAGAGCCGCGAGATCGCCTCGGCCACCACCTCGAGCAGGGAACGTGTCCGTTCGAGCTCGAGCTCGACGTCGCGCGCCCGTTCGGCCGAGCGCAGAGCGTGAGCCGCGCGGGCCGCGAACGCTGCGAGCGCGGGCAGGTCGGCCTCGGGCGCGGCGACATCCTCCGGGAAGAAGAGCTGCAGCGCAGCGAACGGCGGCTGCCCCAGCGTCAGCGTCGCGATCTGCGCCGTGCCCGTGTCGTGGGCGATGCCGGCGGAGCGCCGCTGCTCGACCGCCTCGACGACGATCGCGGCGGCACGGCCGAGACTCGACTCGACGGCACCGAGCGAGGCGACGAGCTCCGGCCGTTCGTCGCCGAGGCGCCACAGAGCCCCGCCGCGTGCCCCCGTCGTCTCGACGGTGATGCGAACTGCCTGCTGCGCCGCCCGGCGCGCATCGCTGCCGGCTGCCAGAGCCTCGCCGGCGAGCTCGAGCCGGTAGGCGCGGACGCGCGGGGCGGCCACCTCCGGAGCCAGCGTCCGGACGGCGAGCGCGAGCTGCCCGGCGGCCAGTCCCGCCAGCGCGCGCTCGTCGTCGTCGAACCCGTCGGCGACCCGGATCAGCTCGACCGAGCCGACGATGTGACCGCCGGCCCTCGCCGGCAGCGCGAGCAGGCCGGCTGCCCGGGCCTGCCTCGCCGCCCGGCGGGTCGGCTCGGTCGCCTCCCCGGCCGCGAGGGATTCGGAGAGCCCCCGCGTCCCGGCCACCTCGGCCCCGAGCGACGAGCCGGCGGGCGCGACCGCGCGCGTGGCGAGGCGCCCGTCGTCGTCGATGACCCGTAGAACCGCGAGATCGGCGCGCGTCGCGTCGGCGACTGCCGCGGCGACCGCCTCCAGAGCGACCCGCAGCTCCGCGGCTTCGGCAACCTGGGCCGCCGCCTCTGCCAGGCGCTCGACCGGCAGGCGATGGGCATCGACGACCATCCGGGAAGAAGTATTGCCTACAATCCAGGGATGCCTGCGCCAGCCCACAAGGCCACGGCGGTCCTCGATGAGGACCCGCCGTCACTCGACCCGCGGGCGATCGAGCAGAACTATCGCCGGGAGCGCGCCCGCCGCAGGGCGAGGACCGAGCGCCGGAGCGCGGTGAAGCGTTCGAACGTCCGGTTCTGGGTCAGTCTCCTCGTGCTCGCGTTTGCCGCCGCCTTCGCCCTCGTCGCAGCCTGGAACCAGATCCAGACGCTCTTCGGCGTCTAGGCTCCCGGGCCGGTTCCGGCAGCTTCCGACCGCAAAGACCCGCATACTTACCGGCGTGGAGACCCCCGAGTTCATCGAGCTCGAGCTGCCCGCCGGCCCCGGCGGGCCCGGCCCCACGCAGCCCGACTATCCGCAGGCCGCCACGGGCGGGCTCTGGGCGGCGGGCGAGCGCATCACCTGGGTGGCGGGCCTCGTGCTCGCGCTCTCGTCGTTCATGGGCTGGTACGCCGGCTCGGGCGTCGGCGTGAAGCTCGCGGTGATCGGCTGGCACACGGGCATCCTCGGCAAGCTCGTCTTCTTCATCGGGCTCGCCGTCGTCCTGATCGTCGTGCTGCGCGAAGCCGGCTTCGAATTGCCGCCGGCGATCCCGGAGAGCCTGGTGATGCTGGGCCTCGGCGCCCTCGCGGCGGTCTTCGTCCTGATCCGCATCATCTCGATCCCGGACGCGGTGCTTCCCGCGGACGGCCGCGGGATCGGTATCTGGATCAGCCTCGTCGCCGCTCTGGGCGTGATCTTCGGCGGTCTCGTGCGGGCGGCGGAAGAGCTCTAGCCTGGCAGCCTGGCCTCGACCGAGGCAACCCGCGAGTCCAGCGCCGTGATCGCCTCGCGCACTTGCGTCAGCGCCTCGAGGACCGCCTGGGCGTCGTCCGACTGCTTGGCCCGGTCGGCCGCCTGGGCACGTGATTCCTGGTTGTGGATCACAGTGCTCGTCACACCGGCGGTGAGGAAGGCGATGAACGAGATGCCCAGCACGAGCTCTGCCCCGCCGATCACCCGGCCGATCTCGGTGGTCGGCACGATGTCGCCGTAGCCGACCGTCGTGACGGTCTGGAGCGACCACCAGATCGCGAGCCCGAGCGTCGGAAAGTCGTGGTGGTCGAAGAGCCGGATCACGATCGCACCGACGAGGGACAGGAGGAAGAACGTGGTCGCGAGGCCCAGGGTGACCGAGCGCGCGTTCACGATCTTGCTGACCCGGCGGTCGATCAGGGACATGTGGTGACGGGGCTCGACGGCCATCCCGCCCGATTTCAACGCAGATCACAGCTCTCCTCATCCAGATCACCGATGAATCTCGTGACCGGCGGGCGTCTTTGGGAGACTAGGACCACGCTGTCGTCGCCGGAGGTGAGGGAACGTGCCACGCACTGTGCTCGTGATCGGGACTCGGAAGGGCTGCTTTCTGATGGAGAGCGACCAGGATCGTCGCGACTGGCAGATCCGCGGTCCATTCTGCGAAGGGTGGCCGGTCTACCACGCCGTCTTCGACGCGGATGGAGGCGCGATCTACGCGGCCGCCGCGAGCGAGTGGCACGGCTCGGCCGTGTGGCGGAGCGGCGACCTGGGCGAGACGTGGACGCACTCGAGCGAGGGCCTCTCCTACGACGACGACGGCAGCAAGAAGCTGTCGAAGGTCTCGACGCTCTCGGCCGCGCACGGACGGCTGCTCGTCGGAGTCGAAGCGCCGGGGATCTTCCAGAGCACCGACGAAGGCGCAACCTGGTCGCTCCTCAGCACGCTGGCCGGCGAGCCCGGCAGCGAGGAGTGGGACGACCCGGGGAACCAGCCTCCGGGCCACCTCGGCATCTCGGCGCTGATGGCCGATGCCGCCGACCGCAAGCGGTTCTGGGCGATCGTGCAGGGCGTCGGCGTGTTCGAGACGACCGACGACGGGACCTCGTGGACACCGCGGAACCGCGGTCTCCGCGCCGACTGGCCGAGGCCGCACGAGGAGGTGGGCTTCTGCGTGCACAAGCTCGTGCGCTCGAAGGCCGACGGCGACCGGATGTACCAGCAGAACCACGTGGGAGTCCATCGAAGCGACGACGGCGGCGCCAGCTGGAACGAGATCACCGAGGGCCTGCCGAGCGAGTTCGGGTTCGCGGCCGCCGCGCATCCACACGACCGCGACACGTTCTTCGTCATCCCGCTCGATGCCGGGCACGGCCGCACGATGCCCGACGGCAAGGCTTCGGTCTGGCGCACGCGGGACGGCGGCTCGAGCTGGCAGCGGGCCGACAACGGGCTCCCGCAACGCGACGCGTACCTCGGGGTGCTGCGCGAGGCGATGGCGAACGACAGCTACGACGTCCCCGGCTACTACTTCGGGACGAGCACCGGGCAGCTGTTCGCGAGCGCCGACGACGCCGAGACCTGGACCGAGATCGCGAGCTACCTCCCGGCGATCTCGTCCGTCGAGGTCGCGGTGCTCGACTGACGCCGTGGCGGAGCTGCACCTGCCGATGACGTTGACGCCGCTCTTCCCCGAGCTGCCGCGCCGCATGGACGTGGACGCCGCGACGGTGCAGGAGGCGATCGACCAGCTGGACGCGCGCTGGCCCGGCGTGCGCGACCGACTGTGCGAGCCGGGGCCGGTCATCCGGCCCCACATCCACGTGTACGTCGACCGTGAGCGGGCGGCGCTCGAGACGCCGCTCGCTCCGCAGTCGCGCGTCGACGTGATCGCCGCGATCAGCGGCGGCTAGGAGATCACGCCGGCACGAGCTGCTTCGCGCGCTCGATCAGCTGACGCGGATCGAACGGCTTCCCCACGAAGCCGCTGGCTCCGCGCTCCTCGGCGTCGGCCGCGGCCGAGTCCACCTTGCCGCTGAACATGATCACCGGGATCGACCCGTGCCGCTCCTGCATCCGCTGCAGCATCTGCCAGCCGTCGACGCCCGGCATGACGACGTCGAGCAGGACGAGCGCAGGAGCCTGGTCCTCGATCGCGTCGAGCGCGTCTTCCGCGCTCGACGCCTCGCGCACCGTGTACCCCTCCAGCTCGAGATTGACTCGCACGAACTCGCGCAGGCGCGGGTCGTCGTCGACAACGAGCACGAGCGGCCCGTTTGCCCTGCCGCCCGGCCCCGACCGGTCGAGGAACGTCTCCAGGTCGCGGCGCCGGTAGCGTCGGTGGCCACCCGGTGTGTAGAACGCCGGCACGCGGCCCTGGTCGGACCACTTGCGAATCGTGGACTGGGCGACGCCGAGGAACCTCGCGGCCTGGCCGAGCGTCAGCCAGTCGGGCTCGTCGGTCACAGCTCGTCTTCCGGACGCGGTCACCGGCCAAACGTAGCCAAAGCTTCCGCTTCCTAAACAGGTTTATGGGTTCTGGGCCGTAACGGTCACCGTTGTGCGCGCGGCCGGCGCGAGCGGCAGCGGCTGCAGCGTCCGGACGATCGACTGGGTGCCGCCGGGCGTTGGATTGTCGTTGAGCGTCTCGCCGACGGCGATGCCGACGGCAAAGACGACTGCGGCGCCGACCGCGAGCAGCACGATCCGCCTCACGGCCGGTAGTCCGTCGCCCCGCGGGCGTAGAGGTGAAACGCGGCGTCGGCCACCGTGCCGGCCTCGGCCACGGGCGGGGCCTCGGGGTCGGCGTCGTCCAGCACGGCGCGGGCCCAGTCGTCGGCGCCGTCATACGAGTCCGCGAGCTCCTCGAGCGTGAAGACCTGCCCGACCCGCTGGCGGAGCGCGTTCACGAGCACGTCCACCTGGGCCATGCGGTCGGCGTAGCGGTGGCCGTCGGCGCGCATGCTCTCCACCCGGCGGATCCCGTCCTGCCACTGATGGCGCGCAAGGTCGAGGTCCATGTCACGGAGTACAGCAGGACTCGGGCCAGAGAGCGGGCAGCTCGGCGACGATCCGGTCGCCGAGCTCGTAGCCGGGCCGTGCCAGGGCGAACGCGGCGTGCGCGTGCAGGCACTTGAGGGTCCCGGTGCGCGTCGAGCCGCCGATCCCGGCGTCGAGCTCGGGCCGGAGCCGGCGCTGCTCCGCGTTCGCCTCGTCGAGGCTTCGGCCGAGCGACGGGTCGGCCTCGACGGCGCGTGTCCAGCGCTCGACGCCGCCTGCGGCCTCGAGGCGCGAGATCGCCGCGACGAGGAACGGGCAGGTCACGTAGAACTGCGTCGGAAACGGGCGGCCGTTCGCGTCGAACGGTGCCTGCTCGGTCACCGCGGGCCGGCCGAACGGGCAGCGAACAGCCACGCGCCTGAACGCGCGCGGTGCGCGGCCGATCTGCCGCGCCACCACCTCCTCATCGCCCACGGGGAGACGCTAGTGGTTCTTGTGGCGCCAGGCGTCGATGCCGCGCACGATGAAGAGCTGCTCGTTCGGCTTCACGAGGCCCATGCGGCGTGCCTCGCGCAGGAGCTGTTCCCCGGTGTCTGCTGCCGCGATGCGCGCCTGAAGCTTCTTCTTCTCGACCTGCAGCGCGTGCACCTCGGCGACGCGGGATTGCAGCTCGCCCTTCGTATGGAGATAGGTGTGCAGCGGCTTCCAGTAGAGGAAGGCGACGAGCACGATCCCGCCGATCGCGAGGAGCCGCGTGGGACGAAGCCGAAGCACGGCGACTGCTTCGGCACGACCTGACGGATCCCTACACGAGCCCCGATCAGAACTCGCGATCCTGGTTCGCTGCGCGAATCAGGATCGGTGTCGATCAGGCGACGTCGACCTTGATCACGTTGGTCGAGCCGGGGAGGTTGACCGCCGTCCCGGCGGTCAGGACGACGCGGTCGCCGGCGTCGACCATCCCCGACTTGAGCGCCGACTCGAGCGAGCGCGACCAGAGATCCTCGACGTCGTCGCTCGGCGGCATCAGCACCGGCGTGACACCCCACTCCAGGGCCATCTGCTGGACGGCCGTACGGTGATGCGACAGCCCGAGGATCGGCCGGCGCGGCCGCAGGCGTGCGACCCCGGAGGCGGTGCGGCCGGTGAAGGTCGGGACGAGGATCGCGCGGGCCCCGAGCGCCTCGGCGAGGTCGCACGCGGCGTTCGACATGGCGCGGCCGACGGTCGTGTCCTCCCCTGCCTCCGGCATCTGGTGGCGGTAGCCCATCGAGGGCTCCACCGCGCGTGCGATCCGGTCCATCATCTGCACGGCCTGAACCGGATAGTTCCCGGTGGCAGTCTCGGCGGAGAGCATCACGGCCGAGGTTCCGTCGAGCACGGCGTTGGCGACGTCGCTCGCCTCGGCCCGTGTCGGCTCGGCGTGCTCGATCATCGACTCGAGCATCTGCGTCGCCGTGATCACGGGCTTGCCCGCCTCGAGACAGCGCAGGATGATCCGCTTCTGCAGCAGCGGGACGGTCGCCGCGCCGATCTCCACCCCGAGGTCTCCGCGAGCGACCATGACGGCGTCGGCCTCGAGGAGCACTTCTTCGAGCGCCTCGACCGCCTCGGCCTTCTCGATCTTCGCGATCACGCGCGCCGGCGAACCGTGCTGGCGGATGATCGCCTGCAGGTCGCGCACGTCCGCGGCCGCGCGCACGAACGAGAGCGCGACGAAATCGACGCCGAGCCCGAGCGCGAACTCGAGGTCGTCGAGGTCCTTCTTGGTGAGTGACGGGATCGGCACCGGCACGCCGGGCAGGTTGACCCCCTTGTGCGACTTCACCTCGCCGCCGACGACGACGAGGCAGCGGGCCCGCCCCTGCTCGACCTCCTGGACGGCCAGCCGAACGAGCCCGTCGTCGATCAGGATGTCGTGGCCGGGACGCAGCACCTCGCCGATCACGGCCGGCGCGATCGGCAGAGCGCCGTTCAGCGCGTGCTGCTCGCCGACGATCACGATCTCCTCGTCCTTGAGGAGGATCCTGGGCTCGTCGAGGTCGCCGATGCGGAGCTTCGGGCCCTGGAGGTCGGCGATCAGCGCGAGCGGCTTGCCGGTCTCCTCCTGAACCTCGCGGACGACACCCGCGCTCGCGGCGTGATCCTTCTGGGTCCCGTGGGAGAGATTGAGGCGGATCGCGTCGACGCCCGCCTCGACCAGCTCGCGCAGGACGTCATGGCTCGACGACACCGGGCCGATCGTCGCAACGATTTTGGTTCTCCTGCGCTCCGCCGCCATCTCGCCTCAGCGTAGCGATCAATGAATCCGGTCAGCGGCGCGCGCGCGGAAAGGCATCCCAGCCCGGGTACTCCGCCTTCGCGCCCAGCTGCTCCTCGATGCGCAGCAGCTGATTGTACTTCGCCACGCGGTCGGAGCGCGCCGGCGCACCGGTCTTGATCTGCCCGGTGCCGAGCGCGACCGCGAGATCCGCGATCGTCGAGTCCTCGGTCTCGCCGGAGCGATGGGACATGACGGCGGTGTAGCCGTTCGACTGGGCGAGCCGCACGGCCGCGATCGTCTCGGTCAGCGTGCCGATCTGGTTGACCTTGACGAGGATCGAGTTGGCGACGCCGCGATCGATGCCCAGCTGAAGGCGCTCGGGACTGGTCACGAAGATGTCGTCACCGATCAGCTGCAGGCGGTCGCCGAGCAGGCGCGTCTGCGCCTCCCAGGAGCCCCAGTCGTCCTCGGCCGCGCCGTCCTCGAGCGAGACGACCGGGTAGCGCTCGACGATCTCCGCCCAGAAGGCCGGCATCTCGTCGCTCGACTTCTCGCGCCCTTCGAACCGGTAGACCCCGTCGCTGAAGATCTCGCTGGCAGCCGGGTCGAGCGCGATCGCGATCTGCTCGCGGTGCCCGGCCCGCTCGGCCGCGTCGAGGATCGCCTCGATCGCTGCCTCACTCGACTCCAGGTTCGGCGCGAACCCGCCCTCGTCGCCGACGCCCGAGGCGAGCCCGCGGTCGGCCAGGACCTTCTTCAGGGCGTGGTAGACCTCGGCGCCGATCCGGAGCGCCTCGGCGAACGACGCCGCGCCGACCGGGACGACCATGAACTCCTGCAGATCGATCGAGTTCGCCGCATGCACGCCGCCGTTGATCACGTTCATCAGCGGGACGGGCAGGATCGAAGCGTCGGGGCCTCCGAGGTACGACCACAGCGGTGTGTCGCCGGCCGCCGCCTTCGCCGAGGCGAGAGAGACGCCGAGGATCGCGTTCGCGCCGAGGCGGCCCTTGTTCGGGGTGCCGTCGAGCTCGATCAGCGTGTTGTCGAGTGCTGCCTGGTCGCGCGCGTCGAGCCCCTTCACGGCAGCGGCGAGCTCGCCGTTCACGTGCCCGACGGCGCGGCTGACGCCTTTGCCGCCCCACTCCGGGGCGCCGTCGCGGAGCTCGACAGCCTCGTGCACGCCGGTCGAGGCGCCCGAGGGGACGATCGCGCGGCCGGCCGCGCCGGATTCGAGCCGAACATCCACTTCGACGGTCGGGTTGCCGCGCGAGTCGAGTACCTGGCGGCCCTGTACGGCAGCGATCTTGGTTGTCACGGGTTCGTCCCCTTTGCCTCGTCGTAGTAGGCGTCCTGCTCGGCGAGCGGAAGCGTCGTCCAATCCTTGCCAGCGGCCGCGGCGATCGCCTCCGCAGTTTCCACCCGGGCGCGAAAGCGCTTCGCCGCAGCCCGCAACTCGAGCTCGGGATCGACATTCAACCTGCGCGCGACGTTGACCGCGGCGAACAGGACGTCGCCGAGCTCCGCGGCCGTCCGTGCGTCCGGCTCGGTCTCCTCCGGCGGATCCTCGGCCGGCAGCTCGGCCCGCAGCTCGCGCAGCTCGTCGTCGAAGTCGGCGAGAGCTCCGGCGAGATCGGGGTACTCGAAGCCGACCGACTTGGCACGGAGCTGCACCTTGCGGGCCAGCAGCAGCGCCGGCAGGCCCTCAGGCACGTCGTGGAAGATGCCCTGGCGCCCCTCGTTCTCGCGCTTGATCTCCTCCCAGCCCTGCCGCACCGCGGCAGGGCTCGTGGCGTCAGCCGTCCCGAAGACGTGCGGATGGCGCCGAACGAGCTTCGCGATCACGATCCGGATCGCCTGCTCGAGGTCTCCACTAGCGTTTTCCTGGAGCAGCAGCGCCAGGAAAACGCATTGGAACAGGAGATCGCCGATCTCATCGAGGAGCTTCGGGTCGTCGCCGGCGATCGCCGCGTCCGCGACCTCGTACGCCTCCTCGACGGTATGCGGGACGATCGTGCGCGTCGTCTGCTCACGGTCCCAGGGGCACTCGCGCCGCAGCCGCTCGGTCAGCTCCTGGAGCTCGACGAGCGCTTCCGCGAGAGACACGTCGGCGGGTCGCTAGGTCGTCGTCGCGTTGGTGGTCGACGCGCAGGGATCCGTGCTGGTGCTCGGCGTGTAGCCGACCTGGTACTTGATCTTCGACCCCGAGCAGAAGCTCTTCGTGAGCGAGGTGACCCAGTCGGTCATCACCTGGTTCTTGTCGGTCTGGAGCAACTGGGTCCTGATGCTGGCCGCGACGCTCTTCTCGGGAGTCGCGGACTTCGGCTTGACGCTCGAGAGCGGCTCGATCACGAACCAGCCGTACTGCGAGCTGTGCACGGGCGCATGGACGACCTTCGTCTTCTCCGAGAAAGCGACCTTGTTGAACTCCGGAACTGTCTGGCCCTGCGTCACCGTGAGCTTGCCGCAGGCGTCCTTCGAGCTCGGGTCGAGGGAGTACTTCTTCGCGAGCGTGCACCACGCCTTGTCGTTGCCGGACTTCAGCTGCGCATAGATCGTCTGCGCGAGCGTCGGCGACTTGACGAGAATGTGCCGGACGTTGCGCGACGGCAGCTGCGTGTAGCTCGACTGGTGGGCCAGGTAGTAGGCATGCACTGCGGCGTCCGTGACCTTGGTGTTCTTCGTCACCTTGGCGAAGAGCGCCTCGGAGATGAGCTGCTGGCGAATGTCCTCGCGGACTTGCGCGTCGGTCAGGCTCTGCTTCTTCAACTGGGCCTGGTACTTCGTCTCGCTGCCGCCGAAGTACTGCTGCTTGATCTGGTCGAGTCGCTTCTGGATGTCCGAGTTCGAGATCTTGATCCCCAGAGAAGCAGCCTTCTGCTCGCGCTCGGCCTGCTGGACGAGCAGCGCCACGGCCTGGCCCTTGATCGTCTCGTAGTCCGCCGTGCCCGGTTTCGGGAAGACCTTCGGCGGCGTCTGAGCCGCGTAGCTCTTCTTCGCCTGGACGAGCAGCGCGGCGAACGCGGCCTTGCTGATGTGCACCTTCCCGACCGTCGCGACGTCGTCCGATTTCAGGCTCGCGCTGCTGCCACCGCACCCTGCGAGCAGGGCTGCGACGAGGACGAGCAGGAGCGGAAATGTGAGCTTCTTCATAAGAAAGCGCCGGCTAAGCAGCCCGGCGGGCGGCCAGCATAGCATCGACCAAATCGAGCGCTCCCTTGAATTCATCGCCCCTTAACGTCACTTCACGATTCCCTGTCGAGTAGACCGCGGTGTCGATGTGCGCGCGAAGATCGCGCAGTTCCGTGGAACCGAGCACGACCGGCCCGACCGACGCACGACCACCTCTGAACACCAGGTAGTCCGCGCCCAACTGGGCAAGCTTGAGCTTCGCCGCCTGGATCGCGAAGAGGTTCTCGACCGGCTCCGGCACCGGCCCGTAGCGGTCTTCGGTCGCGACCCGCAACTCGTGCAGGTCGTCCTCGGTCTCGCTCAGCGCGATCCGCCGGTGGAGATCGATCTTGAGTGCCTCGGCCGCGATGTACGCCGCGGGGACGTACGCGTCGACCCGCGCGTCGACCCGGACCGGACGCGTGGCGAGGCGACGCTGACCCGACAGCTCGGCGACCGCCTCGTGCAGCATCTCGACATACAGCTCGAAGCCGAGCGCCGCCACGTGCCCGGACTGCTCCGCTCCGAGCAGGTCGCCTGCCCCGCGGATCTCGAGATCGCGCATGGCGATCGCGAAGCCCGCACCGAGCTCCGTGTGGTCGGCGAGCGTCGCGAGCCGCGCGCGCGCCTCCGGCGTCAGCTCGTGAGCGTCCGGATAGAAGAGGTACGCATGCGCGAGCACGTCGCTGCGGCCTACGCGACCGCGGATCTGGTAGAGCTGACTCAACCCGAGCATGTCGGCGCGCTCGACGATCAACGTGTTGGCCTGCGGGATGTCGAGGCCCGATTCGATGATCGTCGTCGAGACGAGCACATCTGCATCGCCGGCGAGGAACGAGATCATCTGCTCCTCCAGCTCGTGCTCGCGCATCTGACCATGTGCGACCAGGAATCGCAGGTCGGGGCAGAGCTGCTGCAGCTTCGCAGCCGTCTCCTCGATCGTTTCGACGCGGTTGTGCAGATAGAAGGCCTGGCCGTTCCGCTGCACCTCACGGTCGAGCGCCTGCTTGATCAGCTCCTCGTCGTACTCGCCGACGAACGTGCGGATCGGGCGGCGCCCCTCGGGCGGGGTCTCGATCACCGAGATGTCGCGGAGGCCCGCGAGCGACATGTGCAGTGTCCTCGGGATCGGTGTGGCGCTCATCGCGAGCACGTCGACCTCGAGCCGCAGCTGCCGCAGCAGTTCCTTCTGCGCGACCCCGAACCGCTGCTCCTCGTCGACGATCACGAGCCCGAGCTCCTTCGGGATCACGTCCCTCGACAGCACGCGGTGCGTCCCGATGAGCACCTCGACTCTTCCTTCGGAAAAGTCGAGAAGGGCCTTCTTGACCTCGGGCCGGGTCCGGAAGCGCGAGACCATCTCGACGCGGACCGGGAAGTCGCGATACCGGTCCTTGAACGTGTTCCAGTGCTGCTGTGCGAGCACGGTCGTCGGCACGAGCATCAGGACCTGCTTGCCGCCGACCGCAACGGCGAACGCCGCGCGCAGCGCGACCTCGGTCTTGCCGAACCCGACGTCGCCGCAGACCAGACGGTCCATCGGATGCGGCGACTCGAGATCCTCCTTGACAGCTTCGATCGCGGTGCGCTGATCGTCCGTCTCGCGATACGGAAACTCGTTCTCGAGCTGTTCGACCCACTCGTGCTCCACGTCGTAGGCGATTCCCGGCTGCGTCTGCCGCTGCGCATAGAGCTGCAGCAGCTCGCCGGCCATCTCGCGCAGGTGAGCGCGCGCCCGCGTCTTCAGGTTGTCCCACGCCTTGCCCCCGAGCTTCGACAGCGCCGGCGCCTTCGAGTCGGCGCCGATGTAACGGCTGACCTTGCCGATCTGCTCGTGCGGAACGTAGACGCGGTCGTCTCCCCGGTAGGCGAGCAGGAGGTAGTCGCGCGTGACGCCGGCGACCTCCTTCGTCTCGAACCCGAGCAGCTGGGCGATCCCGTGGTCCTCGTGGACGACGTAGTCCCCCGTGCGCAGATCGGAGAAGCTCTGCAACGCGCGCCCGGGCGAGGTCGATGCGCGCGGCGGCCGCTTGCGGAAGACCTGTGTGTCGGGCAGCAGCGCGAGCCCGAGCTCGCGCCAGACGAACCCACGGCGCGCGGGCGACACCGCGAACCGGAGACCGCTCGGTGCTTCTCCCGTGTCGAGCAGCCCGGCCTGAACGCGCCGCAGAAGCGCCTGCTGGCGCAGCGCCTCCCCGCGGTGAGGGAACGTCACGACGACGTCGAGCTCCTGGCGCAGCAGCCCGCCCAGTTCGTTCTCCGCCTCCGCAAGCCCGCGCGCGGCCAGAGCGGGACGCTGCGCGTCGAACGAGTACGGCTGCCCCTGCGGCAGCGGCGTCAGTTCCGTCACACCGTCCAGCGAGACCGGCGTCAATCCCTCCTCGGCCCAGACGGCCTGGACCTCGTCGAGCGACCAGACGAAGTCGGGAGCCCGGTCGAATGCCTGCACGAGGTCGGCGGGAGCCTCGAGCGCCGGCGCCTCGCCCTCCTCCGGGCCGAGGTCGATCTCGACGAGCTCACGCCGCCGCTCGGCCGCGGGATAGATCGTCGCCTCGACCACCGCACGCAGCGCGCGCTGGGTGAACGGCGAGAACGCCCGGATCTGCTCGATCTCGTCGCCGAAGAACTCGATCCGGAGCGGCTCGCGGCCGGTGGTGGCGAACACGTCGACGAGCCCGCCGCGGACCGCGAACTGGCCACGGTCCTCGACTCGCTCGACCCGCTCGTAGCCCGCCGACGCCAGGTCCCCGGCGAGAGCGTCGATCCCGCTCTCGTCGCCGGGGGAGACGCGAATGACCGCTGCCCGGTCGGACGCCGGCGGCACGCCTTCCGCGACTGCGGTCGCCGACGCGCACACGAGCCCGCCGCGCCCGAGCACGGCGAGAGCGCGGGCGCGCTCGCCGACGAGATGCGGCGGCGGTTCGAGGCCCGATTCCCAGTGGACGCCGCGCGAAGGGAACAGCGCCACGCTCTCGTCGCCGAGGAACCAGCCGGCCGCCTCGGCGGCGTCACGAGCGTCGGCGTCCTCGGGGAGGACCACGACGAGCCCGCGTTGCAGCTCGTCGTGGAGCGCCGCCAGGACGAGGGGCAGGACCGGCTCGGAGATGCGGGCGCGTGACGGCAGCGCGGCGGCGAGCTCCTGGAGCCGCTCCTCTGCGCGGAGTCGTTCGACGAGGCTGTAGAGAACGGGCCGGTCCATGACGATGGGCCGAACAGGGCGTTCGGCCGGGTCACCATGGTACTGGCGCCGCTAGAGCAGGCGCCTCGCGCCGTCGTAGGTGCCCGCGTACCAGCCCGCGAGCGGATCGATCGAGACACGGGTGCCGGAGTGCGGCGCGTGGATGAAGAGCCCGTGGCCGATGTACAGGCCGACGTGGCCGACACCGTCGAAGAAGAGCAGGTCGCCCGGGCGAAGCTCCCCGCGCGAGACGCTGCGCCCGAGGTCGAACTGGCCGCCGGAGTAGTGCGGCAGGTCGATCCCGAAGTGCGCGTAGACGAACCGGGTGAAGCCCGAGCAGTCGAATCCACCCGCGGGCGTCGTGCCCCCGTAGGCATAGGGGACGCCCACGTACCGCCGGGCGAAGCGGACGATCTCCGCCTGCTTGAGCTCGACGGTGTTGCCGTGAACGATGTGCTCCCGCGCCGCCAGGGCGCCGCCGGCGTGCAGGGCCGTGCAGCCGAGAACGGCGAGGAGAAGCAGCGCAGAGCGGATGCGGTCGGTCATGGGAGAGGGCCCTCCGGCAGAGGCGGCGCGCAAAGAAGGAGGACGCGCCCGGCTGTCGTTGGCCGGCGCAGTTAGGCAGCCCGGGCCGCCCCCGGCTATCACCCTTTCGACGGATGCGGCGTCCTTCGAAAGGGGTAGGCCGCAGCGGAGGCGACAACCGGGCCGGATGGCTCGTTCGACCGGCCGAAGCGGGTTTCCGCTGCATCGAGGCCGTTTCCGGCCCGTGTGCCGGGTGTTACGAGCGCTTCGAGTTGACGGCGCGCTGCGCCGCCTCGAGCCCCTCGGCGTCGAGCACCTCGACGGCGTCCGCAGCGTCGCGGACGACCCGTTCCGCGTCGTCGGCGGCGGCGAAGTCGGAGAGCACCCAGTCGGCGAGCGGCCGCGGGTCGCCCCGGCCCGGCCGGCCGACACCCACGCGCAGGCGCAGGAAGTCCCGGGTGCCGAGGTGCTCGGCGACCGAGCGCACGCCGTTGTGACCGGCGGTGCCACCACCGAGCCGGGCCTGCAGCCGGCCGACGTCGAGATCGCTCTCGTCGTGGACGACGAGGACGGTGTCCGGCTCGAGCTTGAAGAACCGCATGGCCGCCTGCACCGCCCGGCCCGAGTCGTTCATGTAGGTCTCGGGCTTGAGCAGGGCGACCTTGTGCCCGTCGATGCGGACCTCGGCCAGCCTGCCGTTGAACTTCGCACGCCACTGGCCGCCGTGCCGCCGTGCCAGTTCGTCGACGACGAGCCACCCCACGTTGTGGCGGTTGCCCGCGTGCTCACGGCCCGGGTTGCCGAGACCCGCGACGAGCAGGTCGTACGAGGTGCCGTGGCGGCGCGGCCAGAGCCGCATGGCAGCGGGCTATTCCTCGGAGGCGCCGGAGTCGGCGCTGTCGCCGGCGGCGTCGTCGCCTGCGGCGGGCTCGCCTTCAGCGGCAGGCTCTTCGCCCTCGGCGGCCTCTTCGCCCTCGACGGGCTCGGGCTCGACCTCACGGGTCGGAGCGGTGACGGTCGCGAGAACGGTCTCGTCGAGATCGTCGAGCAGCGTCACGCCCGCGGGCGCGGTGAGCGCGGAGAGCCGGAGCGAGTCGCCGATCCCGAGCTCGGAGACGTCCGCGGCAATGTGCTCGGGCACCTCCATCGGCAGCGCCTCGACGTTCAGCTCGTTCGTCACCTGAGTCAGGACGCCGCCTTCCTTCACACCGGCCGGCTCGCCCTGCAGATGGAGCGGGACGGTGGCGTGGATCGGCTGGTCGAGACGCACTTCCTGGAGGTCGACGTGGGTGATCAGCCCGCGCACGGGATCCTGCTGGTAGTCCTTGAGCACCGACGAATGCGCCTTCCCGCCGTCGACGACGACATCCAGCACGGCGTTCAGTCCGCCCTTCGACGTCAGCGCGGTGCGGAGATCGCGGTCGGCGATCGTGATCGCCACGGGTGCCTCACGACCGTAGAGGACGCCCGGGATCAGACCCTGGCGGCGCAGACGGCGCGATTCGGCCGAGCCGAGGACGGCTCGGTTCTGGACCAACAGTTTGACGCGCTCTCCAGCCACGACGCACGAGTGTAGCGAGATCGTCTCGCAGGCGTCCTCCGGAGCTCGGGCCGACGTACGACCCGGGATCGCGTCCGGGGCCGGGTGGCGACTCTAGAAGAGCTGGTTCTCGCCGCCGAAGATGGCGGAGACGGAGTCGTCGGCGAAGACGTTCATGATCGTCTCGGCCAGGAGTGGAGCGACCGGCAGGACGGTCATCTTGTCCGGCCGCGCGAGCGGATCGATCGGGACGGTGTCCGTGACGACGATCCCCTTGATGTCGGAGTCGTCGAACTTCTGGAGGGCGTTGCCGCAGAAGAGGCCGTGGGTCGCGAACACCCAGACGTCCTCGACGCCGTGCTCCTGCAGCGCCTTCACGTTCGCGAGCAAGGTGCCGCCGGTCATGATCACGTCGTCGCCCAGGATCGCCGTCTTGCCGCGCACGCGGCCGGTCACCTCGGTCACCTCGACGACGTCGTGGGCCGGGCGCGACTTGTGCATCAGCGCGAAGTCGGCGTCCAGCATCTCCGCGAAGCGGACGGCCTGCTTGGCGCGGCCGGCGTCGGGCGAGACCGAGACGACCCCTTCGCCGGTGAGGCCGAGATCCCTGAAGTGGCGCGCGAAGAGCGGCACCGCGGTCATGTGGTCGACAGGGATGGTGAAGAAGCCCTGGATCTGGCCGGCGTGCAGGTCCATCGTCAGCACGCGGTCGGCGCCCGCGAGCTGGAGCATGTCGGCGATCAGCCGGGCCGAGATCGGCTCACGCGGCTTCGCCTTGCGATCCTGCCGGGCGTAGGGAAACAGCGGAATGACGGCGGTGATCCGCTTCGCGGAGGCGAGCTTGGCCGCCTGGACCATGAACAGCAGCTCCATCACGTTGCGGTCGACGGGCTCGCAGCCGGTCTGGACGATGAAGATGTCGGCTCCGCGGATCGACTCGTCGAAGCGGCAGTAGGTCTCGCCGTTCGCGAACGTGCTCAGCTCGACCTCGCCGAGCTGGACGCCGAGCTGGTCGGCGATCCGGTTGGCGAGATCGGAGTGCGAGCGGCCGGAGAACACCATCAGCCGCTTCTGCGGCCCGCGCTCGATCCAGTGGCCCGGCTGGTCCTGCGTCATCACGTCCGGTGCCCCGAGACCGGGGAGAACGAGCTCAGTTGTCCCGCTGCCGGGCTGCATAGCCCTCCTTGTTCTCCTGGCGGGGTCGGGCGATTCCCAGCGCATCGGCCGGAACGTCCTGCGTTATGACCGATCCGGCAGCGATCCATGCTCCGTCACCGACCTCCAACGGCGCGACGAAGCCATTGTGGATGCCGGTCCTGACGTTGCTCCCGATCGTGGTGCGCCGCTTGGGCTCGCCCGGCTTGTGCGCGAAGTTGGCGGTGATCGCTCCGGCGCCGATGTTCGTGTCGGCGCCGACGTCGGCGTCACCGATGTACGACAGGTGAGGCACCTTCGTGCGGTCGCCGATACGTGAGTTCTTGATCTCCACGAAGGTGCCCGCCTTGGAGGAGTCGCCGAGGACCGTCCCAGGGCGAAGGTAACAGAACGGCCCGACCGTCGCGTTGTTCCCGATGTGGGCGTCGACCGCGACAGTGTTGGCCCCGATCTCCGCGCCGCCCGCCACCCGGGTCTCGCCGCGCAGGATCACGAACGGCTGGATCGTCACGTCGGGCTCGAGCTCGACTGTCGGCTCGATCCACGTCGCCGCCGGATCGACGATCGTCACACCCGCCAGCATGTGCGCCTCGTTGATCCGGTCGCGCAGGACGGCGGCAGCCCGGGCGAGCTCGGAACGGGTGTTGACGCCGTCTGCCTCCCGTGAGTCGGCCGCGATGTGGGCGGCCACCTTTTCCCCGTCCGCGACGACGATCTCGATGGCATCGGTGAGGTACAGCTCCCCCTGGACGTTGTGCGGCTCGATCCGCTCCAGCGCCCCCCAGAGCACGTCTGAGCGGAAGACGTAGATCGAGGAGTTGATCTCGCCGATCTGCTGCTCTTCCTCGTCGGCGTCCGTGCCCTCGACGATGCGCAGCACCGACCCGTCGGAGCCGCGCACGATGCGGCCGTAGAGACGGGGATCCGGGGGCTCCGCGCTGAGAATGGTCGCCGCGGCTCCCTCGCGACGATGTGTGCCGACGAGCTCCTCGAGGAGCCCTGCAGTGAGCAGCGGCGTGTCACCCGAGAGCACGAGCACGTCGCCGTCGTGGCCCTGAAGAGCCTCGCGCGCGCACCTGACCGCGTCACCGGTGCCGAGCGGGGTCTCCTGAATCGCGACCGAGACTGGGCTCGCAGCGAATTCTCCCCGCGTGGCAGGCGACGCGACGACCACGATCGGATCGGCACCTGCCGACCTGCCGGCCTCGATGATCCAGTCGACCATCCGGCGTCCGAGCAGCTCGTGGAGGTGCTTCGGAACGGACGACCGCATCCGCGTGCCGAGGCCGCCGGCCATGACGACCGCTGCTAGGGGCGTGGTGCTCACTGAGGCTGGGGCGCCAGGATTCGAACCTGGGATCGCGGGACCAAAACCCGCTGCCTTACCGCTTGGCTACGCCCCACCGATGGGCGACAGTCTAGGAGGGTTCCGCGGGACCGCGTTCGGCCTGCGACCTGGCGCAGTATTTTCGCCAAGCCCGCTAGGAACGCTCGGTGAAGAGGAAGATCAGAGCGGCGATGGCCAGCAGGGCGATCACCGCGATCGCAACCGCCTTCACGAGCGAGAGCGCGATCGGCACGCAGAGCACGAGCAGCTGCGAGGCGGCGAAGATCCACGCGACGTGCCGCACCGAGTCGTTGCGGTTGCCACGCCCGACGAACCACCAGAAACCGACCGCGATCACGGCGAGCACGAAGGCGGCCCACCAGTGCAGGACACCGAAGAGATAGAGCAGGCCCTCGATGGCCGCGATCCAGAGCGTGAACCGGATCCGCCGCTCCCGGAGCCAGCGGCCGGAGCGGCTGGAACCATGCTCGATTGCGGTCGTACCGACCATGCAAATCAACCGTACCACGCAGGCACGGTCACCCAAACGCGCCCGAAACGCCGCAGCCTGCGCGCTGCGGCTTCGGCGTCCGCCGAGAAGTGGAAGAGGCCGTACACGCCCGGCCCGGCCCCGCTGACGTCGGCCCGGAACGCGCCCGACGCGAGCAGCTCGGCCGCGAGCGGCGACGAGGCGAGGTCGTTGGGCGGCAGTGCGGCGAGGTCACGCGGCCGGCGCACCGCAGCAAGTGCCACACGTAGCGCGTCGAGCCGCTGCTCGTAGCCCTGCTCGCCCCCACGCTCGTCGAACGCCGCGTAGACCTCCGCCGTCGAGCGCTTCTCCTCCCCCGTTGGCAGCACGAGCAGGACGACGAAGTCCTGTGGGAGCTGGAGCGTCTCGAGCGTGGTGCCGTCGCCGGTCCCGAGCTGCGGCCCGTCGCACAGGAAGAACGGCACGTCCGCCCCCACTCGTCCTGCGAGCTCCCACAGCTCGGCGTCGCTCCGCGGGAGATCCAGCTGCGCGTTGGCGAGCCGCAGCGCGGTCGCGGCATCCGAGCTCCCGCCGCCGAGTCCCGCCGCGACCGGGGTGTGCTTCTCGATCCTGACCCGCCAACCGTGGGGGGCGCCGAGCAAGTCGAGCGCCGTACGGACGATCGTGTCCTCGGGGAAGCCTGCGACGGTCGTCTCGGCTGCCGGCTCGACGCTGATGCGATCGCCGAGATCGACGCGCTGGTAGACCGTGCCCAGTTCGTGGCGGCCGCCGGCGAGGCGCGCCCCCACGACGAGCGCGAGATTGATCTTCGCCGGCGCCGGGCCGGTCACGTGAGCGCCTCGGCGAGGGCGACGAACTCCTCGGGCTCGAGCGCCTCGGCGCGCACACTCGTGTCCCGTCCGATCGCCTCGAGCGCCTCGACCGCACGCTCCCGTGTGACGAGCCCCGAGAGCGACAGCGAGTTGGCGAGGGTCTTGCGGCGGTGCCCGAAGGCGCCCTCGACGATGCGTTTGACCGGCAGCGTCGCGCCGGGAGCAGTGCGGCGAAACGCGACGAGCGCCGAGTCGACGTTCGGCCGCGGGCGAAACACCTCGCGGGAGACGGGATGGAAACCGGTGCGCTCGGTCGCGAGCTGCACCAGCACCGACACGCTCCCGTAGGCCTTCGTCGACGGCCGGGCGAAGAAGCGGTCTGCCACCTCGCGCTGCACCATCACGCACCAGCTCGTGAGCTGCTCGTGGTTCAGGCTCTCGGCGACGATGGGCGTCGCGACGTTGTACGGCAGGTTCGCGACGAGCTTTGCGGGCGCTGGAGCGAGGCGGGAGATGTCGAGCCGCATCGCGTCCCCCCAGTGGACGGTCGTCCGCTCGATCCCGGCCAGGTGCGGCGCCAGGCGCCTGTCGACCTCGACCGCGTGCACGTGGGCGACCCGCTCGGCGAGGAAGCGCGTCAGCACTCCGAGCCCCGGCCCGACCTCGAGCACGACGTCATCGGGGCCGAGCTCGGCGAGCCGCTCGATCACGCGCAGAATGTTCTCGTCGACCAGGAAGTGCTGGCCGAGCGACCTCTTCGGCGTGACGCTCACAGAGCGAAGACCGCCTCGGCGTTGCTGACGATCTGGGCGCGGATCGCGTCGCCGTGGAGCTCCGCCAGGAAGTCGTAGGTGTGCGCGACGTACGCCGGCTCGTTGCGCCGGCCGCGCACCGGCTGCGGGGCGAGATAGGGGCTGTCGGTCTCGGCGAGCACCCGGTCGAAGGGCACCCGCCGCGCGGCCGCGCGCAGGTCGTAGGCGTTCTTGTAGGTGACATTGCCGGCGAAGGACACGTACCACCCGCGTTCGAGCGCAGCGTCGAGCAGGTTGGGCGAGGAGAAGCAGTGCAGCACGACGGCGCCGTCGTGCTGCAGGAGCCGTGCCTGCGTGTCGTCGTCGGCGGCGCGCGTGTGGATGACGACGGGCTTGCCGACCTCGCGCGCGAGCGCGAGCTGGCGGTCGAACAGCCGTCCCTGCGCTTCACGCGGCGCGTAGTCGCGGTAGTAGTCCAGCCCGGTCTCGCCGACCGCAACCGCCTTCGGGTGCCCGAGCAGCTCTCGCAGCTCGTCGAGGTCGCCCGGCTCCCCCGCCTCGTGCGGATGAACGCCGAGGCAGGCATAGACGCCCGGCTCTTCTGCCGCGCGTGCGAGCGTCGTCCTGGCGCCGTCGACGGTGGTCGCAACGTCGATCACGCGGTCGACTCCGGCTGCCCGCGCCCGCGCGAGCACCTCGGGCGCGTCGTCGCCCAGGTGCGCGTGCGTGTCGATCACGCCGGGCTTTGCTCGAACCGCGGGAAGAGCGGCGCGGCGGCCTCGACGGTCGTGGCCGGTGCGAGCCGGCCGTAAGCGACCAGATCCCAGTCGAACACGGCCGGCTGCCCCAGTGCAGCGAGGATCTTCGGCGCGGTCTCGGGGAGATAGGCCCAGAGTGCGATCGCGCTCACCCGCAGCCCCTCGGCGAGGTCGTAGAGCACCTGGTCGAGCTCGGCGGCCTTTGCGTCGTCCTTGGCGAGGGTCCAGGGCGCACGCTCCGTGACGTGACGGTTCAGATGGCGCACGAGCGACCAGATGCGGTCGACGGCACCCGTGATGTCGAAGGAATCCAGGTCGCGCGGCACGTTGTCGTGGACGTCGGCGATCACGGCCGCGAGCTCGGAGCCTTCTGCGGGGCCGCCGGGGATCGCGCCACCGCGATAGCGGGCGATCATCGCGGTCGTGCGCGAGAGCAGATTGCCGAGGTCGTTGCCGAGCTCCCGCTCGTAGCGGTCGGCGATGCCGGACAGCGAGGCGCTGCCGTCCTGCCCGAACGAGACTGCACGCGCGCACCAGAAGCGCAGCGCATCGGCGCCGTACGTCTCGATCAGTTCGAGTGGGTCGACCGCGTTGCCGAGGGATTTCGAGATCTTCAGATCGTCGAGCAGGAGGTAGCCGTGGATGAAGATCTGCTTCGGCACCGCGTACCCGGCCGAGAGCAGCATTGCCGGCCAGTAGATGCAGTGGAACCGCAGGATGTCCTGCGCCATCAGGTGCCTCACCTCGGGCCAGAACTCCTCGCGCAGGTCCTCGCCCGGCCGGGCGAACGTCAGCGCGCTCAGGTAGTTGACGAGCGCGTCCGCCCAGACATAGGCGACCTGCCCCTCGTCCCACGGCAGGGGGATCCCCCACGGCTGGCCGGCGCGGCTGATCGAGAAGTCGCGGAGCCCGCCCGACACGAAGCTCTTCACCTCGTTGAACCGGAACGGCGGCTGCACGAAGTCAGGACGCTCGGCGTAGAGCTCCAGCAAGCGGTCCTGGTAGGCCGAGAGGCGGAAGAAGTAGTTCTTCTCCTCGATCCATTCGGGCTTCGTGTTGTGGAGCGGGCACAGGCCGTCGACCAGCTCCTCTTCGGTCTTGAACGCCTCACAGCCGACGCAGTAGAGGCCCGCGTACACGTCCTCGTAGACGTCGCCGTTGTCGTAGATCCGCTGCAAGAACTCGCGGACGAACTGCTTGTGACCCTCGTCGCTCGTGCGAATGAAGAAGTCCGTCTCGGCGTTCAGCCGCGGCGGGAGGCTGCGCCAGGCCTCGGCGATCTGGTCGACGTACTCCTGAGCGCCGAGGCCCTGGCTCTCAGCGACTCGCCAGACCTTCGTCGCGTGCTCGTCGACGCCGGTGAGGAAGAAGGTCTCCTCGCCGCGCTGGCGGTGATGCCGCGCGAGGATGTCCGCAGCGATCGTGGTGTACGCGTGGCCAATGTGCGGCTTGTCGTTCACGTAGTAGATCGGGGTGGTCACGTAGAAGCGCATCGGGAGCAATGATAGGTGCGCCCTTTCGCAGGCCGGCCGCGAGGCCCAGCGCGCCGACGACGAGCGGCAGCGCGAGGAGGAAGCCGGCCGGGCTCGTGAGGGAGAACCGGCGTCCGGACGGCTGCGTCGACGCGCCGCGAGCGGCGGTGCGAGGAACCGCGTGCCGGAGCCGGGGCTGCTCCACCCTGCGTGGCACGGCGGAGCGCCCGGCAGTCGTCGCGAGCGGCAGGGACGGAGCCGGACGCGGGACGTGCGGCGCGCCCGGGCGCCGCGGCCGCTTCCCCGTCGCAGTGTGGACGGTTCGGGTGGCTGCCGCGTTCGCGTGAGGCCGTGCGGGCTCGACACGGGGCGCCCGCCTCGGCGCTGTGCTCGTCGCGGCGGGCTGCGCACCGAGCCGGAGCGCAGGCCCGGCGGCGGGCTCGACCGTGAGCCGGGCGACATGGGCCGGCGCCGTCGACCGACCGCTCGGAGCAGCCGCCACGACGGCCGGCGGTGCATCGGCGGGAATCGAAGGCGATGGCTCGGGCGTCGTCGCAGCGACCGGCTCCGAGGCAGGGGCAGGGACTGCCGCCGGCGCCGGCGCTGCGACCGGTGGGGCGACCGGTGGGGCGGGCGCCGGAGCGGGAGCGGGCGCCGGAGCTGCCGGGGCAGCCGCCGGGCTCGGCACAGGCGCAGCCTCGGCCGGCGGCGCGGCGCCGCGCGGCGGCAGGAATGTCGCCGGGTCGAGGTAGCCCTGCTCCTGCGCGGTCACGCGCACACCGAGGTGCACGTAGGGCTCCGCCACCTCGCCGTCGCCGCCCGGGCCGATCGTCCCCACCGGAGCGCCTTCGGCGACGGCCGCGCCCCTCGCCACGGTGATCGAGCCGAGATGCGTGAGTGTCACCGAGTATCCATCCGGCGTCTCGATCGTGACGCTCCTTCCCGAGGACGGGACCGTGCCGGCGAAGCTCACGGTGCCCGACGCGGGAGCGACCACCGCCGAGCCGTCGGCCCCGCCGATATCGAGGCCCCGGTGCTGGCCTGCGGCATACGGATGCCCAGGGTCGAACAGGAACGGCTGGAGCACGGCACCGCCCGCGGGCCATGTCCAGGCGCTTGCCCCGGGGGCAAGCAGGAGCGCAGCCACAACCACTGGAAGAAAGGCTCGGCGCATCGACACCACCTCTGCTGTCTGGTCTGTTGTCTGAGAAGAGAACGCTCAGATCACGGTAGAGACGGCGCTCGAGTGTTGTCAAACGAGATTACACAATTGTCACAGAGATGCGCGGTAGAGCTCGTTCCGCGAGCTGTCCGTGAGCCGCGCGACGACGTCGGCCGCCACTCGGCGCGGCGTTCCGGCGTCGACCAGCTCGGCGACCGCCGCACGGGCCTCCCCCGGGTCGGACACGGCCGAGCCCGGGCCGACGACGACCGTGATCTCGCCCTTCGGCGGCTCCGCGAAGCGCGCGGCCAGCTGCGCCGCGTTCCCGCGGGCGATCTCCTCGAAGCGCTTCGTCAGCTCCCGGCACACCACGGCCTCGCGCTCCGGATCGAACGCGGCGAGGGAGCGAAGCGACGCGGGCAGGCGCCTCGGCGACTCGAATGCGACCACGGGCCATGTCCACCGCGCGGTCTCCCGCCAGAGAGCGAGAAGCTCTCCCGCCTTCCGCGGCAGGAACCCGACGAACGCGTAGCGCCCGGCCGCGAGCCCGCTGCGAACGAGCGCCGTCTCGACCGCCGAGGGCCCCGGCAGCACCGTCAGCTCCACGCCGGCCGCCAGCGCCGCGCGCACGAGGCGGGCTCCCGGGTCGGAGACGGCCGGCATCCCGGCGTCGGTGACGAGTGCGATGCGCTCGCCTGCCTCGAGCCGCGGGACCAGCTCGGCGACCCGCGCCGCCTCGTTGTGCTCGTGGTAGGAGAGCAGCCGCGCCTTGATCCCGTGCCGCTCGAGTAGACCGCGGGTGTGACGCGTGTCCTCGGCGAGCACGACGTCGGCTTCGCGAAGCTCGGCGAGCACACGCAGTGTGATGTCGTCGAGATTCCCGATCGGCGTTGCACAGACGGCGAGAGGCACTAGAGCGCCTCGCGGGCGATCAGCCCTGCGCCGATCATCCCGGCGGCCTCGCCGAGGAGCGCCCGCTCGATCTGCAGCGCGCGGCCGCCGTCGCCGAGGACCTCACGCAGGACCGCGCTGCGCGCCGCGGGCAGAAGCTGCTCGAACGCGGCGAGGCCGAAGCCGCCGCCGATTGCCATCCGCTCGAGGCCGAAGATGTTCACGAGCGAGCCGACCGCGACGCCGAGATAGTGGCCGATCGTCTCCAGGGCCGGATGGCGCTGTTCGATGAGATCGTGGGCGGTCGCATGAGGCCCGATCTCCTCCTGGGCGACGCGGGTCGCGGCGGTGCCGGAGCAGTAGGCCTCGACATGCCCCCGCCCGGCGCACGCGCCCTGGCACGGAACGCCGTCGGCCACGATCACCATGTGCCCGAGCTCGCTCCAGGCGTGCAGGAGCTTCCCGTCGAAGACGATCCCGCCCCCGACCCCGGTGCCGAGGGTCAGCGTCCCGAAGTACGACGTCCCGCGCCCCGCCCCGTGCGCATGCTCGGCATACGCAGCACAGCTCGCGTCGTTCTCGACCCCGATCGGAAGATCGAGCCGCCTGTTCATCGCCTCGATGAAGTCGACCTCCCGCAGCGGGATGTTCACCGCGCCGAGCGCATGGCCGGTGCGGTAGTCGAACCGCGACGGGATCCCGAAGCCGACGGCGTCGACGCCGTCGAGCGGCAGCTCGCGCACCGCGGCTGCGAGGCCGTCGAACAGGGCATCCTGCGACGTCGTCGGCGTCGCATGCGCCACCGTCTGCAGCACGCGCCCGTCCTCGATCAGCCCTGCGAGGATCTTGGTCCCGCCGAGGTCGACGCCGATCACGCGGTGGTTGGTCACGGTCGGCGGGTAACCTACCCCGCCGAATGGCGCCGGACGAAAAGCCGTATCGCGTCTATCGGGGTGGCCGTGCCAAGGGGAAGGTGCCGACGGTGCCCCGTGCGGGCCGCCAGAGAGGGGCCGCGGCCGGAGGCCGCGGCGAAGCAGCGGCTGCCGAGTACCGCGGACCGGGCGCGCGCCCCGGCCGCGGGAAGCCGCGCTGGGGCCGCCGGATCGGCCTGGGCGTGCTCGTGCTGCTCGTGCTCGTGATCGTCTGGGCGGTCGCGAGCTGGTTCGCGTTCTCGAGCGGCGTCTCCGATGCGAACAAGCGCCTCGATCCGAACGCCAAGGCTGCGCTCACCCCGCAGAGCGGCCTCCTGCTCTCGCACTCCACGACCATCCTGATGCTCGGCACCGACAACAACGCGAAGCTCGCGAGCCGGGCGGGCGACATGCACTCCGACTCGATCCTGCTCCTGCGCACCGACCCGTCGCATCACCGGCTGTACTACCTCTCGATCCCGCGTGACCTCCAGGTGGCGATCCCCGGGTCGACGACGCAGAAGATCAACGCCGCGTTCCAGATCGGCGGCCCTGCGCTCGCGATCAAGACGATCCGCCAGTTCACGGGCCTCGACATCAACCACGTGATGGTCGTCAACTTCGACGACTTCAAGGATCTGATCGACCGGCTCGGCGGCATCACCGTCGACGTGCCGAAGCCGATCCGCTCGAACCGGTTCGACTGCCCGTTCCCGACGCAGGCCCGATGCGACCGCTGGCAGGGCTGGCGCTTCCACAAGGGCCCTCAGCATATGAACGGCGAGCGCGCGCTGATCTACTCGCGGATCCGCGAGAACCTGCTCGACCCGTCCGAGACGGATGTCACCCGCGGCGCGCGGCAGCAGGCCGTGCTGGACGCGACCGCGGCGAAGTTCACCTCGCTCGGGACCCTCATCGGCGTGCCGTTCGACGGCAGCTCGCTCGCCAAGCCGCTGACCACCGACCTCACGGCGAGCCAGCTCGTGCAGCTCGGCTGGGTGAAGTTCCGCGCCTCGAGCTCCGGCTCGGTGCACTGTCGGCTCGGAGGCGATCTCGGCGGCGGAGGCACGGGCAGCCCGAGCGAGGACGATCCGGCCACGATCGCGATGTTCCTCGGCCGGTCGGCGCCACAGCCGCCGACCGGGCCGTTCAACCCGGGCTGCGTCACCGGGCACCCGCTCCAGCAGTAGCCCTGTGCTCTGCCCCGCGCGGGCTCACGTCACCTCGTCGAGGCGCCCCGTGTGCACGTCGTAGACGAAGCCGCGGATGCTTCCCTTCTCCGGGATGAACGGGCTGTCCCGAATGCGTGCGATCGCCTTTCGCACGTCGATCTCGAGGTCGGCGAACGCCTCGGCGTCCCACTCGGGCTCGACCCCGGTCTCCTCGTGCAGCTGCCGGTGAAAGTCCTCGTCGTTGAAGGTGAGCATCCCGCAGTCGGTGTGGTGGATGAGGACGACCTCCTTCGTCCCGAGCAGCCGCTGTGAGATCGCGATCGAGCGGATCTCGCCGTCGGTGACCACGCCGCCGGCGTTCCGGATCACGTGCGCGTCCCCCTCCTCGAGGCCGAGCAGGCCGTACACGTTCAGCCGTGCATCCATGCAGGCGAGGACTGCGACATGCTTGGCCGGAGGCAGCGGCAGATCCCCCCGGTCGAAGGTCTTCGCGTAGTTCTCGGCGTTCTTGAGCAGGTCCTCTGTCGCTGTCATGAGACCTCCTTCGAGTTGGCTGTCCTGCCACTATACGAATTGAAGTATTGGTGGCGGCTACGAGAGACGGCTAGAGGAGGAGCCCCATGTCGATCGCGTCCCAGAGCTCGCCGCTCGACCGCCGGTACTGCTTGACGCGACGGCCCTCCTCGACGAATCCGAACTTGCGGTAGAGCGCGAGCGCCCGGTCGTTGTGCGCGAACACGCTCAGGCTCACCTTGTGGAGCCCGTCTGCCCGCGCAGACTCGATCGCCGACGCGAGGAGCGCCGACCCGACTCCTCGCCCACGCCACTCCCGCGCCACCAGCATGCCGAGCTCCCCGAAGCCGTGACGGCTCCGGCCGACGTGCACCGAGCCGATCAGCTCCTCCCGGGCGACCGCGACGAGTGTCTCCTCGAGCGTCCAGCGAGCCGCCCGTTCGGCGAGATCGACCGGCGGCTCGCTCGCGATTCCGTCTCGCTCCTCTGCGACGGCGGCGAACAGGACGGCGAGCGGCAGACGATCGCCCTCGACCGCGGGGCGAATCGAGAACGCCGCATCGGACATCGCGTGATCCTGCCAGCTGGCACCATCGGCTGCGATGCCGGCGAACATCGTCATTCGTTCCGAGCGCGCCTCGGACAGGGCAGAGATCGACGCAGTCGTTCGCGCGGCCTTCGTGCGGCACCCCGACGACGTGTCGCTCCTCGTCGAGCGGATCCGTGCGTCGGAGAACTACGTCCCCGACCTGGCCGTGGTCGCGGTGGACGACTCGGGCGTGCTGGCGCATACCATGCTGAGCTGGGTCGGGCTCGAGAACGGCTCGCGCGAGCGGATCCTGAATCTCAGCCCGATGTCGGTCCGGCCGGACCGTCAGCGGCAGGGCCTGGGCTCGAAGCTGATCCTCGCGGTCCTCGAGCGCGCGGAGGCGGCCGGCGAGCCCGCGGTCATGGTCGAGGGGATCCCGGGGTACTACCCCCGGTTCGGCTTCGAACAGGCGAGCACGCTCGGCTTCATCCCGCCGTCCGCCACGATCCCCGACGAGGCGTTCATGATCAAGCGGCTCGCCGGCTACGACCCGAGCCTCGCGGGCCGGATCGTCTACCCCGCCGCGTTCGACCACCTCTAAGGCTCTGCGATCGGGCGCCCGACGACGAGGGCGTCACGCAGATCCGCGTCCAGCTCGAGGTAGCTCGCGTCGGGCCGCACCTGGAGCGCATCGAGCGTCTTGGAGAAGAAGCAGCGGGCGGTCGCGGCGAGCACGACGTCCATGATCTCCGTCTCCGACAGCCCGAGCTCGCGCAGGTGCCTCAGGTCGTCGTCGCCGATCGAGGTCGCATCGTCGACGACGCGCTCGGCGAGGTCCATGACGGCGACATCGATCTCGTCGAGGCCCGCCGTGTGGTGGTCTCGCGCGATCGCCGCAACCGGCTCGCCGAAGCGCTCGAGCAGCACGCTGCCGTGTGCGAGGCAGCAGTAGCTCGAGCGGAGCCGCCGGGCGGCCGCGAGCGTCGCGAGCTCGTAGCGCCGGAGGTCCATGCCCGCCTTGATCGCTCCGTTCAGCTGCGCCCAGGCCGCGTAGACCTCGGGCCGTTCCGTGAAGGCCCGTTCGAGGTTCGTGCTCATCAGGGAGCCACCGACAGCAGGTCGACGACGAACACGAGCGGCTCGTGCGGCTTGATGACGCTGCCGGCGCCGCGGGCGCCGTACGCCATCGCCGACGGGATCGTCAGCTTGCGGCGGCCGCCGACTCGCATCCCCTGCACGCCTGCGTCCCAGCCGGGGATCACCTGGCCCTTGCCGAGCTTGAACTCGAACGGCCGGCCTCGGTTCCACGACGCGTCGAACTCGGCACCGCTTGCGAACGACACGCCGACGTAGTGCACCGACACCTTCTTCCCGGCCGTTGCTTCGTCGCCGTCGCCGACGACGAGGTCTTCGATGCCGAGCTCGAACGGCACCTCCCCCGACGGCGGTTCGATCTGCGGGCGTTCAAGGGTCACGCTGTTGCTCCTTCGTCGGTGTGCAGGGTGTACTCCCAGCCCTCGCGCCATTCGAACGGCGCCGCGATGAGCGTATCGAGCGGCACCCCATCGGCAACATGATCGAGCGCCCATCGCGTCGCGACATGCCCGATGACGAGGACTCGCAGGCCGTCGTGCGAACCGGGCAGCCCGCGCAGGAAGCCGGCGACGCGATCGACCGCCTCGCGCCAGCTCTCGCCCCGGGGATACGGCGTGTCGAGCCGCAGGCGGCGTTCGGCGTCGAGCAGCGTCCGCGGCATCCCGTTCTGCGTCCCGTAGTTGCACTCGCGCAGGCGCGGGTCCTGGACGACCGGGAGCGGCGAGCCGGCGAACGCGAGCTCCGCCGTCTCCACCGCCCGGCGCAGGTCGGAGGTGAACACGGTCGCGATGCCGTCGTCGCGGCGCCGTTCACCGAGCTCCCGCGCCTGCTGCCGGCCCGTCTCGGAGAGTGCGCCTTCGTTCCACCCCGTCGCGATCCCGAGCTCGTTGTCGACGCTCGTCGAGTGCGTCTCGAAGACGACCGCGACGCTCACGCGCGCAGCGCGCGAACCGAGCGGACCGTGCCCGCGGTCGCAGACGACGTGGCCGCGACCATGAGAAGCGTCAGGCCGAACATGCGCACCGATGACGCGCTCGAGACTGACGCCCACCAGATCGTCGACGAGACGGTCATCGCCGCCATCGTGAACGTCGTCACCGCCGCCAGGAACGTCTCCAACCGAAGCGACCGACCGCTGAGCGAGAGCTCTCTCGCCGTCACCACGGCCGCCCGCGTCGCCAGGCCGATCGATGCGATGCAGCAGAGGACGAGCACGAGCCACGCCCCGCCGTAGAGCAGGTCGCCGCCGTTGCGCTGCTCGTTCGTCAGCCCGTGTGCCCATGAGACGACGCCGAGCAGCACGAGGGCGGTCAATCCTGTGGCGCCAAACGCACGAAGAACAGGGCGATGGATCACCTGCCACCCACCTGCGCGCAGGAACGCCGCCAGCGGCCGAGCCGTCAGGACGATCCCGAGCAGGACGGCCAGTGTCCCGAGCTCGGCCGCGAGCAGGACGCAGTCGTACGCTGTAGCGGGCACACCCTGGTCCGGAAGCGGCGTCACCGCCTGCCACTGCTCGGCGGTCTTCGCGAAGCCGAGCCCGGCGACGACGAACACCGCCCAGGCCGAGAGAACGAGCAGCAGGCCGGCCCGGAGCCGCTGCTCCGGCGGCACGTCGTCGCCGAGCAGCCCCGCGCTGTGCAGCCGCTGCGCCAGCCCGGCCCTGATCACGTCGAGCGCCACGCGGACCGAGACCCGCCCGCCACCGGAGCCGGACTCGATCAGACACGCAAGCTCCTCGCCGTAGCGCTCGCGCCAGTCGGGTGGATAGGCTCGAAGCAGCCGGTCGCTCACGCTCGCGCCGCCCGCAAGCGCGAGGTCCCCTCGTCGACCAGCCTGCGCAGATCGGCGAGCGCGGCACTCAGCGCGGCCGAGCCGGCCGCGGTGATCCGATACGGGCGGCGCCGGTCGTCGGCGTCGAGCGGCTCGATCAGGCCACGCTGCTCGAGGCGTGTGATCGCCCCGTACAGCGTCCCCGGACCGAGCCGGGCCCCTGCGAACGACTCGATGTCGAGCAGCAGCGCATGGCCGTGCTTCGGCCCCGACGACAGACTCGTGAGGATCAGGAACGGCGGATCGTTCGTGCGCACGCCCACACTCTACTACGTCGGGCGTAGTAGTGCAACGGACCCGCCTACGCCTCGGCGGCCTTCTTGGAGTCGCCGCCCGAGGCGGAGCCGTCCGACGATGAGGTCGAGGCGGACGACGAGTCCGACGACGACGAGTCCGAGGAGCCGCCGCCGTCCTTGGGCGGCTGCTTCGACTTGCGGCCGTAGTCGGTCGAGTAGAAGCCCGAGCCCTTGTAGTGGACCGCGACCGGATGGAGGACGACCTGCAGCGGCCCTTCTCCACAGACCTCGCACGCGGCCGGACCTGCCTCCGTCATGCCGTGGAACACCTCGAACAGATGCCCGTTCGGGCACTTGTACTCGTAGATCGGCATGGGACGGGCAAGGCTAGCACCGGGGCCTGCACGCAACCCTGCCGGGTAGCCTCGCCCCACGTGAAGCGCGCCGCCGCCGTTGTTCTGCTCGCGTTCGTCGCGCTCGCGCTCCCGGCGGGCGCCGCCGCGCACGCGACGCTGATCGCGACGACACCGGAGAACGGCGCCGTCCTCGCGAAGGCTCCGCGCGTCGTACGAGTCGAGTTCGACGACACGATCCAGGTCGCGCCCGGGAACCAGGTCGTCTCGAACGTGACGAGCGGCTCGGTCCTCGGTGGCCGGCCCGTGGCGCACGGCCATGAACTGAAGCTGCCGCTGCACGCCGGCTTGCAGGACGGCGACTACAGCGTGCGCTGGAGCATCGTCTCGGACGACGGCCATCGCGAGGAAGGCGTCATCGCCTTCGCCGTCGGGGCCGGCAGCCCGGCGCCGCACTCGGTGCTCGGCGCGGGCGCGACCCTGACCTGGAACGACATCCTGCTGCGGACGCTCTACTACTTCGGCCTGCTCGCGGGCGCCGGAGCCGCCGTCTTCGGACTGGCGTCGAAGAAGCTGCTCGGCACCGGCTTGTGCAAGCCGCTTGCGCAGCTGCTCTTCTTCTCGCTGCTCCTGGTGTTCCTCGGAGGAAGCGGGATCGTCCACTCGGCGCCGCCCGGCACCCGCTACGCCTTCGTCCTCGAGGTCGCACTGACACTCGCGCTTGCGGGCGGAGCCGCAGCAGCGCTCGCGCCGACCGTCCAGATCCTCCTGCCGGTTGCCGAAGCGGCGTCGCTCCTGCTCCTGCTCGCGCCCACGCTCTCCGGCCATGCGCTCGACCGGAACCAGCCGCGGCTGCTCTCGGCCGCCGCCGATTTCGCCCACCTCGCGGGGGCGGCCGTCTGGCTCGGCGGGCTCCTCTTCCTGCTCTACGTCGTCCCGCGCGCGACCGGCGACGAGCCGGCGCGGGTTGCGGCGGCGCGCCGGTTCTCGAAGCTGGCGCTCACCGCGGTGCTCGTGATCGGCGTCACGGGGGTCGCGCGCGCATCGACCGAGCTCTCGGCGGTGCACCAGATCTGGTCGACCTCCTACGGCCGTGCGCTGATCGCGAAGACGGTGCTCTTCATCCCGCTCCTCGGGCTCGGCTGGCTGAACCGAGCCCTCCTGCTGGCCGTGTTCGCGCGTCTGCGCCGGTCGGCGCTCGTCGAGATCACGATCATCTCGGGGATCGTCGTCGCCGTGGCAGTGCTGACGGAGCTTCGCCCCGGACGAGACGTGTCGCGGGCGCTCGCCGCCAGGCCCGCACAGCAGCTCGCGCAGCCGCCGGTGCTCCCCCCGCTCGACGCGGTCGTCGACGCGAAGGAGCTCGGAACGCTGGCCGTCGCAGTCGCGCGCACGCCCGGCAGCGCGACCATCACCCTGCTCGGTTCGGACGGGACCGGCGTCTCCGGTCGCACGGTTCTCGTCGACGGTGCCCGCGCTGCCGGCTGCGGCGCAGGCTGCTATCGCGCACCGGCACCGATCGGGCCACTCCGGGTGAGCGTGACCGGCCGCACGTTGACGTTCCACCTGCCGGCCCGCGCGCCGGATGCGAGCGCGCTCCTACGCACCGTGACGAGGCGCTACCGCGCCGCGAAGTCGATCGTCTTCGACGAGTCCCTCGCCTCGTCGCCGACCGAGGTTCAGCAGTCGCGCTTCGACATCGTCGCTCCCGATCGACTTTCGTACGCGATCGCCCGCGGACCCTCCGCGATCGTGATCGGCGCAGTGCGCTGGGACCGTGACCGGGCCGGCGAGCCGTGGCTCCGCTCGCAGCAGACGCCGCTCGACGTGACGCAGCCCTACTGGCAGACGGCCACGAACGTGCACCTCGTGGCTCCCGGCATTCTGACGTTCCTCGATCCGCGCGTGCCGGCCTGGTTCCGGGTCACGGTGGCGGGGAAGCTGCCCGCGCTGATGCACATGACAGCCGCGGCGCACTTCATGACCGACCGCTACGTCGAGTTCGACGGGCCGGTCGTAGTCTCTCCACCCTCGCGGTAGCGCTGTGCCTCCTCGCCGACGAGCTCGAGGAAGCACGGCGCGTCCTCGAATGCCGCCAGGCCGACGGAGGCGTTCCCCGGCCTGCGCGGCCGGTTCGACGAGCGCCGCACCGCCGCGATCGCGCCCGCAGCGCCCACCAGGCCTCCGATCGCGAACGAACGGAGCCTGGTCCCGCGACTTGCGCCGTCCATGCGACGATCGTACTCGACATGCGTTTGACCGCCCTCGGCGATTTGCTCCTCGACGTGATCGTCCGGCTCGACGATCCGCTCGTGCCCGGCGACGACCGCATGGCAGAGACTCGTGTGGTGGCGGGCGGGCAGGCCGCCAACGTCGCTGCGTGGGCGAGCGCGCTCGGGGCCGACGCGCGGTTCGTCGGACGCCGTGGAGATGACGCCGCCGGCGAGATCGTCGGTCGCGCGCTGACCGCGCAGGGCGTCCAGGTCGTCGGCCCCGTCTGGGGCAGGACAGGCGTCGTCGTCTCGATCGCGTCGGCCGGCGACCGCACGATGGCCTCGGACCGCGGCAGCGCGCCCGACCTCGCGCCGCAGGACCTGGACGAGTCGTGGTTCGATTGCGACGTGCTGCACGTGTCCGGCTACTCGCTGCTCCGTGAACCGATCTGCGCGGCCGCAGTTGCGGCCGCACGCTCGACGCGCCGGCACCAGGGAATCGTCGCTGCCGACGTCTCCACCTGGTCGCTGGTCGACGAGGCGTTCCGCATGCAGCTGCGCGAGCTCGCACCGGATGTCGTCTTCGCGACGGAACGGGAGCGAGCCGCCGTGGGCGACCTCGATACGCGATGGGTGCTGAAGCGCGGCGCAGAAGGCCTGAGCGTGGACGGCCGTGACTATCCCGCGGCGGCGACAGAGGTTGTCGACACGACCGGCGCGGGTGACGCATTGGCCGCCGGCTTCCTCGTGGGCGGCGTGGAGCTCGGCCTCGCCGCGGCCGCGCGCTGCTGCGCTCGGCTCGGGGCGATGCCGTGATCGTCTCCGACGAGATCGCACAGGCACTTCGCGAGGAGCGAGGCGTCGTCGCGCTCGAGACGACGCTGATCGCGCACGGCTTCCCTGCCGGCGACGGCACCGAGGTGGGACGCGCGTCGGAGCGAGCGGTGCGAGACGGCGGAGCCGTGCCCGCGACGATCGGGGTGATCGCAGGCGAGCTCCGGGTCGGGCTGACCGAATCAGAGCTCGAGCGCTTCGACGCGACGGCACGCAAGCTCGGCCCGCGCGACCTGGCGGCCGCCGTCGTCCAGCACGCCGTGGGAGCGACCACCGTGGGCGGCACCCTCGCCGTCTGCAGAGCCGCCGGGATCCGGTTCATGGCGACCGGCGGGCTCGGCGGGGTGCATCGGGGCTGGCCGACGCCCCCCGATGTCTCGGCCGACCTGCAGGCCCTGGCCGAGACGCAGGCGCTCGTCGTCTCCTCCGGCGTGAAGTCGCTGCTCGACGTGCCGGCGACCTCGGAGCTGCTCGAGACGCTGGGTGTGCCCGTGCTCGGCTGGCGCACCGATTCGCTGCCGCTCTTCTACGCGGCCCGAGGCGGCCCGCCGGTCTCGGCGCGAGTCGAGTCGGCGGACGAAGCAGCCGGGATCGCACAGGCCCACTGGGAGCTCGACCGCGGTGGACTGCTGCTCGGGCGGCCGCCCGACGACAGCCTCGACGACATCGAGCCGCTGATCGAGGAGGCGCTCGCCGCTGCCGCGGCGGCCGGGGCGCACGGACAGGCGGTGACGCCGTTCGTGCTCTCGTACCTCCATCGCGAGAGCGGCGGGCGCACGCTCGCGGCGAACCGCGACCTGATCGTCGGCAATGCCCGCCTCGCCGGCGAGATCGCCGCTTCGCGAACCTGATTCAGCGACGCTGAACAAGGGTCGCGCGTTTCGTGCGTCAGAGCAGCCAGGCTCCGTTCTCCTGGACCAGCCTCCCGTCGGCATACACACGGCCGCCGTCGCGCAGGTCCTTGACGATGTCCCAGTGGATCGCGCTCTTGTTCGTTCCACCGGTGAACGCGTACGAGTTGCCGACGGCCAGGTGCACGGTGCCGTCGATCTTCTCGTCGAACGCGGTGTTCTTCATGAACCGCTGGATGGCGGGGTTGCAGCCGATACCGAGCTCACCGAGCCTGCGCGCGCCCTCGTCGGTGTCGAGCGTGTCGATCAGGAACGCCTCGCCCACGCGGGCCGTGACGTCGACGATCCGCCCCGCCTCGAACACGAAGCGCGCCCCTTCGACCTCCTGCCCGTAGTACACGGCCGGGAACTCGGAGAACTCGATCACGCCTTCGGCCGAATCCTCGACGGGGGAATAGAAGACCTCCCCACCAGGCATGTTCACGTGCCCATCGTCGATCGCGCCCGCCCGTCCCGCGAGCGACATCGTCAGGTCGGTGCCTGCGCCGACGAGGCGCACCTCTTCGGCGGCGTCGAAGACGTCGGCGATGCCGCGCATGCGCTCTTCTTCCGCGTCCCAGTCGCGCAGGACCGCATCGAAGATGAACTGCTCGTACTCCGCGAAGGTCATACCGGCGCCCTGCGCCAGCGATTGCACGGGATACTCGGCGATCACCCACGGAGCGGCCATCGCCATCGTCCGTTCCCGCATCACCGTCGACATCTGCTGCAGCGCAGCGCGGCGCTCGTCGGAGAGGTCCGCGCCTTCCCGGGCGCTCTCCGGCGCCCAGATGACGATGAACGCGTCGACGTCCTGCCAGATCTGCCGTTGCAGGGGAGCCGGCGCGCGCAGCACGTCGAGCGGCGCCTCGCGGGCGAATGGCCCGCCGACCTGCTCGAACGACAGCTGCAGGATCGGGTAGGCGCCGATCCGGGCGACTTGCTCGACGACCGCCTCGATCAGGGGCCGCGCAAGATGCGTCCCGCGGACGGAGACCTGCCAGCCGGGCTGGATCCCCACGGATCGCTCCACGAGCAGCCGGGCGTACTCGTCGACACGAGGGTCGCGCATGGTCGAAGTCCTATACGTGCCCGGGCCGTGGCACAGTTGACCTTTCGGACTATTCGAGCGTCCGCAGGAAGTCCTCGATCTCCAGTGCCGGCAGCGTCTCGATTCTCGTCGAGCCGCGGGCGCCGAGCGCGACGGAGACCTTTGCGATCGTCGCGATGTCGGGCGCCTCGAGCACGTTCACGAAGTCGAACTCTCCGAGCGTCGCCCACTGGTGCAGCACCTTGGCGCCGAGCTCTTCGACGTCGTGGTTCACCTGGCGCAGGCGCTCAGGATTCGACTTGAGGGTCTGGACGCCCTGTTGCGTCAGCGTCGACAGGAGGATGAAGATCGGCATTTCGGGAGCTCCTTCGGTGTGGTCGGCCGGAGCCTACCCTGGCAGCCTGGTCGGTATAGAGGAGAGCTCCGCCCAGGTAGAGGAGCGGGCTGAGCACGAGATCGGCCAGCACGTGCGCGACCCGCTGGCCGTTGTCGCCCTGCGACCGGAGCAGCGCGATCAGGGTCAGTTCTGCAACGACGACGACGATCACAAGCGTGGCGAGCGACCCGAGCGCATGCACGTAGTCGGCGGTTCCGAGGCGCCGGCCGCGGTCGAGCGAGGCGCGGAATCCGAGCCGCTCGACCATCGCCGCCGCGGGCGCGAGCCCGAACAGGGCGAGCCACGCCACCGCCGGGAGCACCGCGCCACGCTCGAGCAGCGGGACCGGCGCGAAGATGAGGACCGCCGTGAGGTAGGCGGTCGGCGTGATCCGGACGTGGTGCACCAGGTGGCAGGCATAGACGTAGGCGAGCGCGATCACCGGCCCGAACGCGAACAGCACCACCGTCTGAACGTTGGCGTCGTACCCGAGTGAGATCTGGCTCGAGACGGCGATCGGGATGCCGAGGGGGAGGACACGCCAGAAGCTGCTGCTGTAGGCGCGAATCGTCTCGGCGACCAGCTGCCCGACCGTGCGCTCTGCGGGCGGGAGCGGCGGCGGCAGCTCAGGCATGCGCGAGCTCCCGGATGAGCCCCGGCAGGAGCTCGGCCAGCAGTGCCTTGGCCTCGTCGAAGCGCCACCGCCGGCGGTCGGGCTCGCCGATCGCGTTCGCGAGCACCCGCACCTCGATCGCCGGCACCCCAGCGAGCGCCGCCGCCCGCAGCACGGCGTAGCCCTCCATGGCCTCGACCTCGCACCCGGTCGAGCCGCCGACACGGGCCGAGGTTGCGATCGGCTCGGCACGTGCGCCCGGCAGGGCGCGGCAGGCGGCCTCGAGGAGCGTCCGGTCGGCGGGCGTGTGCAGCTCGATCCAGCGTGGGTCGTCGGCGTCGCAGTACACCGCCTCGGTCCCGATGACCGCCTCGGGCTCGCCGAACGTCCGGGAGCCCGCGATCCCGACGTTCAGGACCCCCTTCAGCCGTTGCAGCGCCTGCAGCCCGGCCGCCGTGCGCGCGGCCGCCTCGACCGGGCCGACGCCGCACACGAGCGACGAGGCTCCACCGGCGCCCCGAAGCTCATCCTGGGTGGCAGCCACGACGAGAATCACGCGGGCACGGTATCCGCCTAGACTGCGGGCGTGGGCTACCACTACGTCTCCGTCGACGACCTCGCGTATGCGGAGCGGCCGCCGAACCCCGGCGAGGAGCCGCGCCGCGCGGGCGACCTCACGACCGCCGTCGCGCTCCAGCAGTCTCGCGCGCGGCTCTGGCGGTACCCCCCGCACTCGACCGGGCGCCGCCATCAGGACCACGCCCAGGAAGAGGTGTTCGTCGTCCTCTCCGGCACGCTGACGATGCTGCTCGGCGACGCACCGGAACGGGTCGATCTCGGCCCCGGCGGTGTTGTCGCAGTCGAGCCGATGACGCCCTTGCAGATGCGCAACGAGACCGACGAGGAGCTCGTCGTCTTCGCCTACGGCGCACCGCCCGAGCAGGCGGGCGCCGACTTCCTCGACGACGTCGAGCTCCCGCCCCGGGGGTAGCTTCCACCGGCCCCTCTGGGGATCTTCCCGATGCGGACGTAGGCCGCCGGGCCGATGCTGAGGCCGTGGTCAACCGGCTCGCCGAGAATCCGACGCTGCTGCTCTTCGTGGTCGCCGCATGCGGCTTCCTGCTGGCGCGGATCCGGATCGCAGGCTTCAGCCTCGGGATCGCGGCTGTCCTCTTCGCCGGTATCGCGATCGGCGCCGCGGAGCCGAGCCTCAAGATCGCCGAGCCCGTCTGGACGCTCGGCCTGTCGATCCTCGTCTACACGATCGGACTGGCCAGCGGCCCCGGCTTCGTCGCGGCGATGCGGCGCCGCGGCCTCCGGGTGAACGCCATGATCCTCGCCGCGATCCTGCTCGCGGCACTCGTCGCGGCGTCCTGTGTCTGGGTCGTCGGCCTGTCTGCGCCGACCGCGGCCGGGATCTTCGCCGGCGGGCTCACGAACACGCCGGCGCTCGCAGCCGCACTCGACTCCTTGAAGGGCCTGGTGCCGGCCTCCAACTTCGATGTGGTTGCCGCACAGCCGGTGGTGGGCTACGCACTCGCCTATCCACTCGGCGTGCTGCTGCCGCTGCTCGCCTGCCACCTGGTCCTCCGCGACCGGAAGGTCGCGAGCACACGGCTCGTCGCCCGCACGGCCGAGGTCGAGCGCGACGGCCTGCCTGCGCTCGCGGAGCTCGCACACGCCCATCGGCGGCCGGTCACGTTCGGCCGTCTCGTTCGCGACGGCCGCCCGGTGCCGGCGACGCCGAACCTGCACCCGCGCGAAGGTGACCTCCTGACGGTCGTCGGCGAGTACGCCGCGGTCCAGCAGGTGATCTCGGACGTCGGCTTCGAGAGCGAGCAGCAGGCGGAGCTCGACCGCCATGACGTCGACTTCCGCCGCATCACCGTCTCCGATCACTCAATTGCCGGACGGCGGCTCGGCGATCTGGCGCTCGACGAGCGCTTCGGCGCGACCGCCACGCGCGTCCGCCGCGGCGATCTCGACTTCGTCGCCGACCCCGACATGACCCTCGAGCTCGGCGACCAGATCCGCATCGTCGCCTCACGGCCGCGCATGGCCGACGTCGCCCGGTTCTTCGGCGACTCGCTGCGGGCGCTGGGCGAGGTCGACGCATTGACCTTCAGCCTCGGTATGGCGCTCGGGCTGCTGCTCGGATCGTTGAGCATCGCGTTTCCGGGCGGCAATCACTTCGCGCTCGGCGTGGCCGGCGGGCCGCTGGTGGCCGGCCTCGTTCTCGGCGCGCTCCGGCGGACCGGGCCGTTCGTGTGGCAGATGCCGTACACCGCGAACCTGACGCTGCGTCAGCTGGGGACCGTTCTCTTCCTTGCCGGCATCGGCACGGTCGCCGGCAGCACCGTCTCCCAGACGATCGCCGATCCCAGCTCGTTGAAGATCGTCGCCGCCGGGGCATTCGTCACGCTCACACCGCTCGTCGTCGTCGTCCTCGTCGGCCGCCGGGTGTTGAAGCTCTCGCCGGCGATGCTCGCAGGGATCGTGTCCGGAACGCATACGCAGCCGGCGGTGCTCGCGCACGCGAGCGAAACGACCGACGACGACCCGGACGTGAGCGTCGGGTACGCGACGGTCTATCCGCTCGCGATGTTCACGAAGATCATCGTCGCGCAGATCCTGATCACACTTCTGTACTGACCGTTACGCTCAAGCGAGTGAGGCTCCGCGACGCTCGATCGTTGGCCGTCCTGGCGCTGCTCGCCGCCTCGGCGCTCTGCGTCGCGACGCTCGAGTTCCGCACCGAGCGGACCGGCGACCCCTACTACCGCTTCCTCTTGTGGAACCTGTTCCTCGCGTGGGTCCCGCTCGTGTGTGCTTCTGCCGCCTACGCACGTGCGCGGAGGCGAATGGACGCGGTCGTCGTCGTGCTGCTCGTGCTCTGGCTCCTGTTCTTCCCGAACGCGCCCTACCTGCTGACCGACTTCATCCACGTGGGCGATCGTCCCTCGGTGCCGCTCTGGTACGACGCGCTGATGCTCTCGTCGTTCGCGTGGACGGGTCTGCTGCTGGGCTTTGCGTCGCTGTATCTCGTGCAGTTGATCGCACGGAGCACGCTCGGTGCTGTGTGGTCGTGGATCGTCGTCGGACTGGCGCTGGCGCTCGCGAGCTTCGGCGTCTACCTCGGCCGGTTCGTGCGCTTCAACAGCTGGGATGCGCTCCTCCGGCCGGGCCGGGTCGCGGACGTGATCAGCAACCAGCTCGAGGATCCCTTCCGGCATCCGCGGCTGGTCGCCGTGCTCGTCGTGCTGACGGCGTTCCTGCTCGTCGGCTACGTGGTGCTGTTCGCGTTCGTCGAGACCGGCCTCGCGTTTCGGCGCGACGCTCTCCGCCCCCCGCGGCGCGGCGACTAGGCGGGAACAGCGGACTCGAGCCGCTCGAACACGAGGTCGCCGTGCTGCGCGCCGACCCGGATCGTGTCACCCTCGCCGAAGTCGCCCTCGAGCAGCCGCAGGGCGAGCCGGTTCTCGAGCAGCCGCTGAATCGCGCGCTTGAGCGGGCGGGCGCCGTAGGCGGGGTCCCAGCCGGCTTCGGCGATCGTCTCCTTGGCGGCGTCGGTGAGCTCGAGCGACAGACCGCGCTCGGCCAGCCGCCCGCGCAGGCGTTCCAGCTGGAGCTCGACGATGTCGGCGAGCTGCTCGCGCGAGAGCGCCTTGAACTCGACGATCTCGTCGATGCGGTTCAGGAATTCCGGCCGGAAGTGGTCGCTCAGCGCTTCGGCGCTGCGGATGTTCGACGTCATGATCAGCACGGCGTTGCGGAAGTCGACGGTGCGGCCCTGGCCGTCGGTCAGGCGTCCCTCGTCGAGCACCTGCAGCAGCACATCGAAGACCTCGGCATGTGCCTTCTCGATCTCGTCGAGCAGGATGACGCTGTAGGGGCGCCGGCGGACCGCCTCGGTCAGCTGGCCGCCCTCGTCGTAGCCGACGTAGCCCGGGGGAGCACCGAGCAGGCGCGACACGGTGTGCCGCTCCTGGTACTCGCTCATGTCGATCCGGACCATCGCCTTCTCGTCGTCGAACATGAACTCGGCGAGCGCCCGCGCGAGCTCGGTCTTGCCGACACCGGTCGGTCCGAGGAACACGAACGAGCCGATCGGCCGGTCGGGATCCTGCAGCCCGGTGCGCGCACGCCGCAGCGCATTGGCGACCGCGCCGACAGCCTCGCTCTGGCCGACGACACGCTGGTGCAGCCGATCCTCCATGTGGATCAGCTTCTCGGTCTCGCCCTCGAGCAGCCGGTCGACGGGAATGCCCGTCCAGCGGGAGACGGTCGTTGCGATGTCGTCCTCGTCGACCTCCTCCTTCACCATGGGATTTTCCACGGTCGTGTCGCGCTCAGCGAGCTCTTTCTCCAGCTGTGGGATCTCGCCGTAGCGGATCTCGGCGACGCGCTGCAGGTTTCCTTCCCGTTCGGCGCGCTCCGCCTCCTGGCGCAGCTCGTCGATGCGGCGCGTCATCTCCTTGACCCGCTCGAGCGCCTCTTTCTCCTTGGCCCAGCGTGCTGCGAGCGCATTCCGCTCCTCCTTCGCCTCGGCCAGCGCACGCTCGACGGGCTCACGCACCGAGGTGTTCTCCTTCGCCATCGCCGCGAGCTCGATCTCGAGCTGCATCACTCTCCGATTGGCCTCATCGAGCTCGAGCGGGCTCGAGTCGATCTCGATTCGGAGCCGCGCGGCAGCCTCGTCGACGAGGTCGATCGCCTTGTCGGGCAGGAACCGGTCGGCGACGTACCGGTGGCTGAGCACCGCGGCGGCGACGAGCGCCGCGTCGCGGATCCGGACACCGTGGTGGGCCTCGTAGCGCTCCTTCAGGCCGCGCAGGATCGCGATCGTGTCGGCGACCGACGGCTCGCCGACGTACACCGGTGCGAAGCGCCGCTCGAGCGCCGCGTCCTTCTCGATGTGCTTGCGGTATTCGTCCAGCGTCGTCGCGCCGACACACCGAAGCTCGCCACGCGCGAGCAGCGGCTTGAGCAGGTTCGCGGCGTCCACCGCGCCTTCGGCGGCGCCCGCGCCGACGATCGTGTGCAGCTCGTCGATGAACAGGACGATCCGGCCCTCCGAGTTCTTGATCTCGGTGAGCACGGCCTTCAGCCGCTCCTCGAAGTCGCCGCGGTACTTCGCGCCGGCGAGCAGCGCGCCGAGGTCGAGCCCCCAGACGCGGCGGTCCTTCAAGCCCTCGGGAACGTCGCCTGCGACGATCCGCTGCGCGAGCCCTTCGGCGATCGCGGTCTTGCCGACCCCGGGCTCGCCGATCAGCACAGGGTTGTTCTTCGTCCTGCGGCTCAGCACCTGGATCACGCGGCGTATCTCCTCGTCACGGCCGATCACCGGGTCGAGCTTCCCTGCCTCGGCGGCCTCGGTGAGGTCGCGGCCGAACTTCTCGAGCGCCTGGTAGCTGCCCTCGGGATCCTGAGAGGTGACGCGCTGCCCGCCCCGTACCTTCTCGATCCACGCGACGATCTCCGCACGCGGCACGGGCTCGATCGCGAGGAAGAGATGCTCCGTCGAGACGTAGTCGTCCTCGAGCTTGCGCCGCTCGTCGTCGGCGCGGTCGAGCACCCGCGAGAACGCCGCCGAGACGTTCGGCTGCTGCGCGCCGCCCTGCACGGTCGGGAGAGCCTCGACCTTCTGCTCCGCCTCGGCGCGCAACGCGCGCCAGTCGGCGAAGAGCTCCTGGTCGAGCAGAGCGAGCAGCAGGTGGTCGGGCGTGATCTCGGGGTTCCCCCGACGCCGGGCGAGCTCCTGGGCCGCCGCAACCGCCTCCTGCGCCTTGATGGTCAGCTTGTTGAAATCCATGTCTGTTCAGTCCTTGTCCGGTTCGTAGGGCGAGCGCACTGGTGGTCGGCTGCCACCAGACTGGTCTCGGCGCGACTCGTCCATTTGGGTCAGTGGTGGGCCCCCGGCTGCGCGGGGAGCTGGGTCGGCCGGTAGAGCACCAGGTCACGGCGGTACTGGCGGTGCACCTCGTCGAGCGCGCGGCGCATCTCCTGCTCCATCCGCTCGAGCCGGCGGCGCATGCGCAACAGCTCGTCCTCCATCGCGAGCACGCGCTCCACACCTGCGAGGTTCAGCCCGAGCTCCGTCGTCAGGCGCTGGATCAGCCGCAGCCGCTCGACGTCGCGGTCGGAATACAGGCGCGTGTTGCCCGCTGTGCGCTGCGGGCGCACGAGCCCGCGCTGCTCGTAGATGCGCAGCGTCTGCGGATGCATGCCGACCAGCTCGGCAGCGACGCTGATCATGTAGCGCGGACGGTCCGGCACGGCCTACCCACCCGCCTTCTGAAGCTGCTCGAGCAGCTCGCGCTGCTTCTTCGAGATGCGCTTCGGGACCTCGATCCTGATCCGCGCCAGCACATCGCCCTTGCCCGACCCCTTGAGGCGCGGCGCGCCGCGGCCCTTGATGCGCAGGAGCTTGCCGTCCTCCGTCCCGCCCGGCACCTTCAGCGAGACGGCGCCCTCCGGCGTCGACACCTCGACGGTGCCGCCCATCGCGGCGGTCGAATACGAGACGGGCACGGTGATGATCAGGTCGTCGCCGCGGCGCTCGTAGATCTTCGACGGCTCGACCCTCGTGACGACATAGAGGTCGCCGGCCGGGGCGCCCCCGTAGCCGGCCTCGCCCTTCGCCTTCAACTTGATTCTCGTGCCGTCCTTGACCCCGGCCGGGATCTTGACGGTGTAGCGCTTCGTCCGGCGCTCACGACCGGAGCCGTGGCACGTCGGGCACGGCGTCTCGACGATCGAGCCCATGCCGTGGCAGAGCGGGCACGGCTGCTGCAGCGCGAAGAGCCCTTGCGACGTCGCGACGACGCCTGAGCCGTTGCACTGCGGGCAGGTCGTCGGCGCCGTTCCGGGCGCCGCACCGGTCCCGTGGCACGTGTGGCACGCGAGCTCGAGCTGAACCGGGACCGTGACCTGCGCGCCGCGCAGCGCATCCTCGAACGACACGCGCACCTCGACCTCGACGTCGTTTCCGCGCTGGCCGCGCTGCGGCTGCTGGCCGCCGCCGCGGCCGCCGCCGAAGATCCCGCCGAAGATGTCGCCGAGATCGAAGTCGCCGAAGTCGAACGTCGTCCCGCCGGGAGACACGCGGCCGTTCGTCGACCCCACCCGGTCGTACTGCTTGCGCTTGTCGGGGTCCGACAGCACGTCGTACGCGCCCTGCACCTCCTTGAACCGCTCCTCGTTGCCGGGGTTCGTGTCCGGATGCACCTCGCGCACGAGCTTGCGGTACGCCTTCTTGATCTCGTCCTGGGACGCGTTCTTCGAGACGCCGAGCGCTTCGTAGAGGCTCTTAGCCATTCGTCCCTGCTGAGATCACGACCCGCGCCGGCCGCAGCACGCGGTCGCCGAGGCGGTAGCCCTTCTGCAGGACCTGGATGACGTCGCCCTCCTCGGCCTCGGAGGGCTGCGAGAGCAGTGCTTCCTGGGTATGCGGGTCGAACTTGCCCTCGGTCTCGATCTCACTCAGCCCTTCCTTCGCGAGCGCGTCGGAGAACTGACGGTGGATGAGCCGGATGCCCTCGTCGAGATCGCCTTCATCGGCGTAGGCTTGACGGAGCCGATCAGGAGCGGAGGGGTCGGCTTCGCCGGCCCCGGAGCGGGGAGCATGCGCGAGTGCGCGCTCGAGGTCGTCGAGGATCGGGACGAGCTCCTTGACGAGCCGCTCGTGGGCGCGGGCGGCCAGCTCCTGCTGGTCGCGCGCCACCCGCTTGCGGTAGTTGTCGAACTCGGCCTTCAGCCGCTGCAGCGCGTCGAGGTACTCGTCACGCTCCTTGCGGGCCTCGGCGAGCTCGTCGAGCGGCTCGGGCCGGGCAGGCACGTCGACGACCTCTTCACGCTCGACGCCCTGCCCGACGTTCCGGTCCTCCATCACTCGTCGACGACCTCGTACTCGGCGTCCTCGACGACCTCGTCGTCGGAGGGCGCAGCTGAGCCGTCGGCGCCGTTCGTGGGCTGCGACGCGGAAGCCTGCGCATAGAGCGCCTGCGCCGCCTGCGTCCAGGCCTCCTGCAGCGCATCGGTCTTCGCCTTGATCTCGCCGGTGTCACTCGACTCGAGGACCGCACGCAGCTCCATGATCCGCCCTTCGACGGTCGATGCGAGCGACTCGTCGAGCTTCTCGCGGTTCTCCTTGAGCGACTTCTCGATCTGGTAGGCGAGCGACTCCGCGTTGTTGCGCGTGTCGACCAGCTCGCGCAGCTTGTGCGCCTCGTCGCTGTGCGCCTCGGCCTCCTTGATCATGCGATCGACCTCGTTGGGATCGAGCCCCGAGCCGCCCTCGATGCGGATCTGCTGCTCGTTGCCCGTGCCGAGATCCTTGGCAGAAACGTTGATGATCCCGTTCGCGTCGATGTCGAACGCGACCTCGATCTTCGGCATGCCGCGCGGTGCCGGCGGAATGCCGACGAGCTCGAACTTGCCGAGCGTCTTGTTGTAGGTGGCCATCTCCGACTCGCCCTGCAGCACGTGCACGAGCACGGACGGCTGGTTGTCCTCGGCGGTCGAGAAGACCTCCGTCTTCCGGGTCGGGATCGTCGTGTTGCGCTCGATCAGCTTCGTCATCACGCCGCCCTTGGTCTCGATGCCGAGCGACAGCGGGGTGACGTCGAGCAGGAGCACGTCCTTGACCTCGCCCTTGAGCACGCCGCCCTGGATGGCCGCGCCGATCGCGACGACCTCATCCGGGTTCACGCCCTTGTGCGGATCCTTGCCGATCAGCTCCTTGACCTTCGCCTGCGTCGCGGGCATCCGGGTCATGCCGCCGACGAGAACCACATGATCGATGTCCGACGCGGAGAGGCCGGCGTCGGCGAGCGCCTGCTTCGTCGGCGCCACGGTCCGCTCGAGCAGAGCGTGCGTGAGCTCCTCGAGCTTCGCCCGCGTCAACTGCATGTCGAGGTGCTTCGGGCCGTCCTGGGTGGCCGTGATGAACGGCAGGTTGATCTGCGTCGTCATGGTCGAGGAGAGCTCGATCTTCGCCTTCTCGCCTGCCTCGTACAGCCGCTGGAGCGCCATGGGGTCGGCGCCCAGGTCGATGCCCTGGTCCTTCTTGAACTCGGCGATCATCCAGTCGACGATCGCCTTGTCGAAGTTGTCGCCGCCGAGATGGTTGTCGCCGTTGGTCGACTTCACCTCGAACACCCCGTCGCCCAACTCGAGCACCGACACGTCGAAGGTGCCGCCGCCGAGATCGAAGACGAGGATCGTCTGATCGGCGCCTTCCTTGTCGAGGCCGTAGGCGAGCGCGGCCGCGGTGGGCTCGTTGATGATGCGCAGCACGTTGAGCCCGGCGATCTTGCCCGCGTCCTTCGTCGCCTCGCGCTGCGCGTTGTTGAAGTAGGCGGGGACGGTGATCACCGCGTCGGTGATCGACTCGCCGAGGAACGCCTCGGCGTCCGCCTTGAGCTTCTGGAGGATCATCGCGCTGAGCTCCGGCGGCGCCCACTGCTTGCCGCCGGCCTCGACGCGCACGTCGTCGTTCTGGCCCTTCACGACCTTGTACGGGACGATGGTCATCTCTTCGTTGACCTCGTCGAACTTGCGCCCCATGAAGCGCTTGATGGAGAACACCGTGTTCTCCGGGTTCGTGACCTGCTGCCGCCGCGCCGGAGCGCCGACGAGCCGCTGGCCGTCCTTCGTGAAGGCGACCACGGACGGGGTCGTCCGGCCGCCTTCCGCGTTCGGGATCACCGCCGGCTCGCCGCCCTCGAGGGTGGCGATGCACGAGTTGGTCGTCCCGAGGTCGATACCGATGGTCTTTGCCACGTGTTCGTCTCCTTCTGGTGATACTGAGAGAAAATCTAAGCGGGATCATATCAGATCTTCGGAACGGCCCTGTGCCATAGTTTCCGCATGGAGCCCGAGACCCAGCAGGAGCTCGACGCGACGCTCGCCGCCCGGGAGGAGCTGGGGCCGGGCCACGACAAGGAGCTCGTCGCCGGGTTCCTCGACCGCATCGAGACCGAGATCGACCGCCGGGTCGACGAGAGGCTCTCCCACGCCCGCCTGGGCGGCCACCGGGCCGACCTCGGCATCTTCATCCCGATCTTCATCTTCGCCGGCATCTGGGGCGGCGCACTCGGGATCGTGGCGGCCGCCGCCGCCCTCGCCATCGTCTTCGTCGTCAGCGAGTTGCGCCGATGAGGGCGCCGCCCGCGACGATCAGCAGGGCTCCGAACGCGAGCCGCCGCCCCATCCCCTCGGTGTGGCGGATCAGCAGGGCCGCCAGCAGCACCCCCCAGAGCGACTCGGTCGCGACGAGCGGCGAGACGACGGTCACGCGACCGCGCCAGTAGGCCTCGAAGAGGCACACGTAGGAGAGGCCGAAGAGGACGCCGGCCGGCGCCAGCCGTCTGAGCTCGCGCTTGGTCGGGGCCCGCCTCGCCCAGAGCGCAGCGACACACGTGCCGGCCACGAGCGTCGCGGCGGCAGCCGTCTCGGGCGTTGCATGAGCATGGAGCGAGCGGACGATGTTGTCGCGCGTCGCGAAGAGCACAGCGGCCGCCGCGGCATAGAGCAGGCCCCGGCCGCGGAGATGGCCGGGCCGGCCGCGCTCAGCCGCCAGCAGCACCCCGCCCGCCACGACGGCGAGCGCCCCGATCACGAGCGGAACGCGCAGCGGCTCGCCGAGGAAGACCAGCGCGATCGCGACGGCGACGAGCGGAGCCGCACCGACCGTGACCGAAGTGCGCGACGCGCCGATCTCGCGGACTCCGAGCGTGAACAGGATCTGCGAGGCGCCGGGGGCGAGCAGCCCGGCGAGGAAGAACGGCCAGGCGTGATGCACGTCGTGGCGGAACGTCGCCGCGACGAGCGCGACGCCGAGCGCCGGAAGCACGGTCGCGAGGGCGGCTCCGCCCGCGTCGCCGCCGTCGCGCAGGCCGACGCGAACCGCAATCGTCATCCCCCCGAAGAGCGCTGCAGACGCCAGCGCCAGCAGCACGGCGGTCATGCGAGACGCGGCCTCCGCACGATCCGCCTGAGCGCGTGGCCCGCGGCAGGCTCCGCGACGACGATGCCGGCCATGATCACCGCACAGCCGAGCCACGAGAGAACGCCGAGCCGGTCACCGGCGAGCGTGAGCCCGAAGAACGCCGCCCAGACCGGCTCCAGCGAGAACGCGAGCGCCGTCTGCGTGGCCGTTGCCCGCCGCTGCGCCCAGGTCTGCGCGAGGAACGCGAGCGCGCTCGCGAACACGCCGGTGACGAGCAGCGCACCCCACACCGTCAGGCCGTGCGGCCACTGCAGCTGCCCGGCCGAGATCGCGATCACGAGCAGGCCCGCGCAGGCCGCCACCATCTCGACGAGGGTGAAAGCGACCGCGTCGTAGAGCGGCGCGAACCGCTCCAGCAGGACGATCTGCAGCGAGTACACGGCTGCACCGGCGAGCACGAGCAGGTCTCCACCGACGGCGACCGCGTGCACGCCGCCCGAGAGCAGCAGGAGACCGGCCGTCGCGAGCAGCACGCCGACCCAGGCTGCGCGCGGCACGTGAACCCGGAAGAGCAGGAGGGCGATCAGCGGCGTCAGGACGACGTACATGCCCGTGATGAACCCGGTCGACGAGACCGACGTCCGCTCGAGGCCGGCCGTCTGGAGCGCATAGCCCGCGCCGAGCAGCGCGCCGGCCAGGGCGCCGCCCCCGAGACCGCGCGGCCCGAGCGCCCGCAGGCGCCCCGCCCCGATCGGAGCGAGCGCACAGCTCGCGATCGCAAAGCGCACCGCCAGGAAGGCGAACAGGGGATACAGCGCCACCGCATCCTTGACCTGGACGAATGTCACCCCCCAGACGGCGGTCACGGCAACGAGCACGATCAGGGGGCGCACCCGCGAGATTAAACGGTGTCTCACACCGGGAGGCGTCGGGCACCGCCTGGCGGGCGGCGACGGCTACGGTTCCCGGGTGGACCTGCTCGACACGTCCGGCCGCCCGCTGCGCGACCTGCGAATCTCGGTCACCGACCGCTGCAACTTCCGCTGCGTGTACTGCATGCCGAAGGAGGTCTACGGCCGCGACCATCCGTTCCTCGAGCGCCGCGAGCTCCTGACGTTCGAGGAGATCACCCGGGTCGCACGCGTCTTCGTCGACCGGGGCGTGCGGAAGATCCGGATCACGGGCGGGGAGCCGCTCGTCCGGCGGGAGCTGGAGCTCCTGATCGCGCAGCTGTCCGGGCTCGGCGTCGATCTGACCCTGACCACGAACGGCTCTCTCTTGCCCCAGAAGGCAGAACTGCTCGCGAAGGCAGGCCTCCGCAGGATCACGGTCAGCCTCGACTCGCTCGACGACAAGCAGTTTCGGGCGCTGAACGACGTGGATTTTCCCGTCGCCCGCGTGCTCGAGGGAATCGACGCGGCGAAGGCGGCCGGCCTGCCCGTGAAGGTGAACGCGGTGATCAAGCGCGGGGCGAACGAGGATCAGATCGTCCCGATGGCGGAGTTCTTCCGCAACCGCGGCGAGACGCTGCGCTTCATCGAGTTCATGGACGTCGGGCACACGAACGGCTGGCGCCTCGACGACGTGGTGCCGGCCGGGGAGATCGTCGCCGCGCTGGATACGGCGTTCGGCGTCGAACCGGTCGAGGCCGGGTACCGCGGCGAGGTCGCCAAACGGTGGCGCTACAAAGATGGCCGCGGCGAGTTCGGCGTCATCGCCTCGGTCACCCAGCCCTTCTGCGGCGACTGCACACGGGCGCGCCTGTCCGCGGAAGGGAAGCTCTTCACGTGCCTGTTCGCCGTTCGCGGCCACGACCTGCGGGCGCTGATCCGGGGCGGAGCCACCGATGACGGGCTCGCAGAGGCGCTTCAGGGCGTGTGGAGAGCCCGCAAAGACCGGTATTCGGAGCTTCGCTCCGAAGCCACGGAATCCTCCCCCAAGGTTGAGATGAGCTATATCGGCGGCTAGCTCAGCCCCCGGTGGAAGGTCTAGAATGACAGGGCATGTCCACCGTGGTCGCAGTCGGGCGGCGTCACTTGCCGCGTGGGTGGGCGGACCTTGGTCGCCAGCTGGCGATCTGGTTCGGCTTCGCCGTGCTCTATCAGCTGGCGCGCGGGTTCGCCGACCGCAACCCCACCAAGGCGTTCGCGAACGGCTACCACGTCGTCCATCTGGAGACGCGCATCGCGAACCGGCTCTACGAGCTGACGTTCCAGAACTTCGTCGACCAGCGGCACATCCTGGAGACCGCCGTCTCGTGGACGTACTGGCTGTCGGAGTTCGCGGTCCTCGGACTCGCGGTGCTCTGGGTCTACCTGCGACGCCACGAGCAGTTCGTCGGCTTCCGCAACTCGATCCTGCTCGCGAACGTGATCGGGCTGTTCGGCTACATCTTCGTGCCGACCGCGCCGCCGCGCCTGCTCGGCGTCGGGTTCGTCGACACGCACCGTGACGGCCTCGTCAACCTGGCGGCCAACCCGTATGCGGCGATGCCGAGCCTGCATGCCGCAGACGCGCTGATCGTCGGCGTGGTGCTGTTCACGGTCTGCCGCCGGTGGTGGGCGAAGGCTCTCTGGGCGCTGTGGCCGGCCTGGGTCTGCTTCTCGGTGATGGCGACCGGCAACCACTTCTGGCTCGACTGCCTCGCCGGCATGGGCGTGGCGATTCTCTCGATGGCGGTCGTCTACAGCGGCGGCGCTCGCCGAGTGTTTGCCGCTCGTCGGGCGTAACCGACCGCCTGCCGACGCGAGCGAGAACCTCGGCATGGAGGGTGGTACGGTCAAGCCCGTGACGAGAGCAGCTGCGATCAAGCAGGGCTACACGACGGGCGCGCGCACGCTGGCCTCGCGCTCGGTCACGAGCCTCACGCGCACGCGGATCACGCCGAACGCCCTGACGGCGACCGGCGTCCTGCTCTGCGGTGCGGCATCGGTGCTCGTGCTCTTCGAGGACCGCAACGAGATTCTCTTCTACTGGCTCGCCGCCGTCGTCTTCGTCGTCGGATCCCTGCTCGACATCCTCGACGGCGCGCTCGCCCGCGCGGGCGGCAAGACGACGCCCTTCGGCGCATTCCTCGACTCCACCACCGACCGGGTCAGCGAAGGCTTCATGCTGACGGCGATCGCGTATGTGCTCGCGACGCAGGGCCGGTCGGTCTTCGTGGCAGTGGCTGTCGCGGCGGTCGCGGGCTCGTTCCTCGTCTCGTACACACGCGCAAAGGCCGAAGCGATCGGCCTGCGCGGCGATGTCGGCATCGGCTCGCGCGCCGAGCGCGTCGTCGTGATCACCGCCGGTCTCGTTCTCGCACCGTGGGGCGTGCTCCCATGGGCACTCGTGCTCCTCGCCTGCACGGCCTGGATCACGGTCGGCCAGCGCGTCCTGCACGTCCGCAAGCAACTGATGGAGGCATCCAGTGAGTGACAACGGCAACGGTCGCGGACGGCAGCAGGACAAGGTCCGCGTCGCGATCATCGGCGTCGGGAACTGCGCGAACTCGTTCATGCAGGGCCTGACCTACTACAAGGACGCGAAGCCCGAGGAGTTCGTCCCCGGTCTGATGCACGTCGACCTCGGCGGCTACCACATCCGCGACGTCGAAGTCGTCGCGGCGTTCGACGTCGTCAAGGGCAAGGTCGGCGTCGACATCGCCGAGGCCATGTGGGCGCACCCGAACGACACGATCAAGTTCGCCGACGTGCCGACGACCGGCATCAAGGTCAATCGCGGGATGACGCTCGACGGCATCGGCAAGTACCTCTCGGAGGTCGTGGAGAAGGACCCGAGCCCGACCGACGACATCGTCGGGATCCTCAAGGAGCGCAAGGTCGACGTCGTCGTCAACTACCTTCCGGTCGGCTCGGAGGATGCTGTCCGCTGGTACGCCGAGCAGATCATGGCCTCCGGCTGCGCGATGGTGAACTGCATGCCGGTGTTCATCGCCCGCGAGGACTACTGGAACAAGCGCTTCCAGGAGGCCGGAGTCCCGGTGATCGGCGACGACATCAAGTCGCAGGTCGGCGCAACGATCACCCATCGGGTGCTCACGTCGCTCTTCCGGGAGCGCGGCGTGCATCTCGACAAGACGATGCAGCTGAACGTCGGCGGCAACTCGGACTTCCTGAACATGCTGGAGCGCGAGCGCCTCGAGTCGAAGAAGATCTCGAAGACGAACGCCGTCACCTCGATGCTCGACTACGACCTCGGCGCGAAGAACGTGCATGTCGGCCCGTCCGACTATGTGCCGTGGCTGACCGACCGCAAGTGGGCCTACATCCGCCTCGAGGGGTCGAGCTTCGGCGACGTGCCGCTGAACGTCGAGCTCAAGCTCGAGGTGTGGGATTCGCCGAACTCGGCCGGGATCGTGATCGACGCCGTCCGGCTCGCGAAGCTCGCGCTGAACAACGGCATCTCGGGCTCCCTCGAGGGGCCGAGCTCCTACCTGATGAAGTCGCCCCCGCGGCAGATCCAGGACGACGACGCCGCCGAGCTCGTCGAGGAGTTCATCGAGCGGAACCGGCGCGAGGTCTCCGCGCCTGCGCCCGCCCAGGTCTAGAACGCCTCAGTCCGCATCGTCCCCGGGCTAAGCTCGGGGACGATGCGCATCTGCCTGGTGACGCCGTTCGCGTGGTCGCAGCCGCACGACGTGAATGACCATGTGGCCGGGGTGGCCACGGCCCTCCGGGCCGTGGGGCATTCCGTGACGGTGCTGGCGCCCTCGACCCGGGCCGCCGACCTGCTCGCCGGGCGGCGGGCGCTGCAGCACGGCGAGCCTGCCGAGGTGATCGCGCTCGGGCCGGCGGTGCCCGTGTCGCGCCGGTCGCAGCTCGGCGTGCCCGTCGGGGTGCAGGCGAACCTGCGCCAGGCCCTCGCCCAGGGGAACTACGACGTCGTCCACGGCTTCGATCCCGGGCTGCCTTCGCTCTCCTACCTCGCGCTGCGCGACGCGGACGCTCTCGCCGTCGCCACCTTCGCGTCCGAGGATCGACTGGGCTACCCGCCGGCGCGCTCGCAGCGCGAGAAGCTGCTCGCCCGCCTCGACGCGCTGATCGCCCTGTCGGACGACGTTCGGGCGGCGGCGGAGGAGCGGTTCCCCGGCGACTACCACGTCCTTTCCCCGGGGGTCGACACGACGCTGTTCACGCCGGGACGGAAGAACAAGACGATCGTCGTGGAGCTGCGCCCGAACGAACGGGTTGTCGCCCGCGGCGTCATCCGCATGCTGCGTGAGCTGCCCGGCTGGGATGTCGTCCTCCTGCGCACGCGCTCGCTGATCGGCCGTCCCGCGATCCCGCGCGACCTGACCGGTCGTGTGCACACGAGGACCGAGCGCGACGGTGCGAGCCGCGCGGCGATCCTGAACACGGCTGCGATCTTCGTTCCGGGAGTGGAAGGCCTGCGGAGGGTGACGCTCGAGGCTGCAGCGGCCGGCTGCGCGCTCGTGCGGCCGCGCGGTGTCGACCTGCAGCCGGAGCTCGCCGCGGCCGCAACCGCACGCCTCGCCGAGGACCAGGCACTGCGCGAGCGCGAGGGCGCGGGGGCCCGCGCGGAATCCGAGCTGCACACGTTCGCCGCCGTGGCCGGCGAGCTGGAGCGAATCTACGCGTCGGTCGGCACCCGCCGCCGCAGCCGGCGAACGGGCACGGCACCGCTCGAAGACCGTCCGTGGATCGTCGCCGACCTGCACATGCACACCTCGTGGTCGCACGACTGCAGCATCGACGCAGCGGAGCTCGTCGACCATGCCGAGGCGGAGGGCCTCGGTGCGATCGCGGTCACCGACCACAACGTCTTCGGCGGGGCCCTCGAGGCCGCCGACTACGCCCGCGAGCGCGACCTCGTCGTCATTCCCGGCGAGGAGGTCAAGACGGACACTCAGGGCGAGGTGATCGGCCTGTTCCTACAACGCGAGATCCCTCGCGGTCTCACGTTCGCCGAGACGATCGAGGCGATCCGCGACCAGGACGGCATCGTCTACGTGCCGCACCCGTTCGACCGCATGCATGCGATCCCCGACCCTCGCACCCTGCACCGCCACCTCGCCGACATCGACGTCCTCGAGGTCTACAACGCCCGGCTCCTGTTCGAGGGCTACAACGACGAGGCTCTCCGCTTCGCGCGCAAGTACAACCTCACGATGGGCGCCGGCTCCGACGCGCACGTCCTCCAGGGGGTGGGCACGGGAGCCCTGCGCATGCGGGCCTTCCACGACCAGGAGGAGTTCCTCCTGTCGCTGCGGACGGCCGAAATCCTGCGCCGGCCCAAATCGCTCGCCTACCTCCAGTCGCTCAAGTGGGTTGCCCAGGCGAAGGAAAAGGTCCGCTAGGAGAAGGTCCTTGCGGCGCGAAAGGTCCCCCTGCCGCGTGGCCTCCACCGTGACGACAGACGAGATCTATGAGCGCTACCTGCGCAAGGCGATCACCGAGATCAATCGCCTGTCGCACGAGATCGCGCAAGCGGCCGACGGAGCGCCGACCGCCCTGCCGACCGGGCATCCGCTCGCCAGCATGTTCCTGCTCAAGTACGGGCCCCAGGCCCAGGAGCTGCAGGAGGGGGTCGCGTTCCACGGGCGCGCCGGCAGCGCGCTGATCAAGTCGCTGCAGCGGCTCCACGTCGACCCGATGGAGGTCTACGGGACGAACTGCGTGAAGTTCGCCGGCTGTGACCTCGCCCTGGCCGCGGAATGGCTCCGCCGCGAGCTCCGGATCGTCGAGCCGAAGCTCGTGGTCGTGATGGGCGAGGACGCGGTCGAGTTCCTGAACGGGGCCGGCTTCCCGCTCGCGCAGACGGTGGACAGTAAGGTGAGCGAGCTGCAGCGCTTCACGCCGACGATCGAAGCGCTCGCCGTCCCCGACATCGACTCCTCCCTCGACGAGGCGCCCGCGAAGACCGCCTTTTGGAACGCGTTCAAGTCAATTGGCCCCTGGTGGGCCGAATTGCCGCCCTACTAGTACCCCTGATCGTCTACTACGAGGTCTCGACCGACCTCTGGCGGACGGGCGTCTGGTGGGACGTGGCGTGGATCGCGCTCGTCCTGATGCCGTGCGTGTTCGGCCTCGTGCTCGTCGCGTTGCCCTTGCGCACCCGTCGCGGGCTGCTGCCGGCCGGGCTCGCATTCGCGGTGCTGGCCGCCGTGCTGACGTACGCCAACTTCGATGTCTGGGCGAACTTCGCGCGCCTCGGCGCGACCACATGCCTCGGTTGGTGGTTCCTCGGCTACTTCGAGACGTTGGCGTGGGTCGTCCTGGTCGCGTGCATCATCCCGTGGGTCGATGCCTACTCGGTCTGGCGGGGGCCGACCAAGCAGATCGTGGCACACCACGAGCACGTCTTCAGCGTGCTCTCGTTCGCCTTCCCGGTGCCGGGCGAGCACGCCGCCGCGAACCTCGGCGTCCCCGATCTGCTCTTCTTCGCGCTCTTCCTCGGCGCCGCCGACCGCTTCGGGCTGCGGGTCTACTGGACCTGGGTGACGCTCGTCGCGGCGCTCGGAACGACGATCGCCCTGACGGTCTGGCTGAACCTCAGCGGCCTGCCGGCGCTGCCGGCCATCTCGATCGGCTTCCTGCTCCCGAACGTGGACCTGCTCTGGCGCGAGCTACGACGGCAGCCCGGGCTCCGTGACGGCCCGGACGTACCGGTCGACCGACCGCCGGACGACGGCTGAGCCGTCGCGCTCGATCACGCGGTCGAACCATGCGCCGTAGATCGTGTCGAACGAGTACGGCGCGAGCGCCTCGCCGATGTGCCGCACCTTCGAGGGCGGCAAGGGGATCAGGTTCGGGTACGAGTACATGAAGCTCACGTAGCGCCGGTCGGGGATCACCTGCACGATGTCGCCCGAGAGCAGCGCGCCGCGTTCAGCCCAGTGGAGCACCTGCCCGCCCTCGTAGTGGCCGCCGCAGCGGATCAGCGTCAACCCGCCGCCGAGGTCGTTCGTCTCGCCCGTCCAGAAGCGAACGGCCGGATCGGGACGCATCACCCACTTGCGCTCGGCCTCGTGCAGGTGGATCGGGCACCCGAACGTGTGCGCCCACTCGACCATCGACGCGTAGTAGTGCGGGTGCGAGATCGCGATCGCCGCGAGCCCGCCCTCGGCGCCGATCCGTCCGACGATCTCGTCGTCGAGGTACGGGATGCAGTCCCAGAGGACGTTGCCGGCGCCCGACTTGACGAGCAGCGCCCTCTGGCCGATCGCGAACGACGGCTTGCAGCCGATCCCGAGGATGTCGTGGTCGAGCCGGATCTCCGCCTTGTGACCGCCGATGAACTCCGCCCACTCGACCCACTGCTGCCCCGTGTCGTGCGGGATGTACTGGCGCGGGTCCTCGCAGATCGGGCAGGCGCCGGGCGGTTGATCACCCGGCGGAAACTGCGTGGCGCAGGCCTGGCAGAGATACAACGTCATCGCTCCAGCAGGGCCACGCATTCGACGTGGGGCGTGTGCGGGAACATGTCGACCGGTTTCGCCCGGACGAGCCGGTAGCCGTAGTCCTCGCCGAGGCGCTTGAGGTCGCCGGCGAGCGTGGTCGGATTGCAGGAGACGTAGACGATGCGCGGCGCCTCGAGCTCTCCGAGGCGCTTGAGCGCCTTGCCGGCGAGCCCCGCGCGCGGCGGGTCGACGACGACCACGTCCGGCGCCCCGGCGCGGTCGCGCAGCTCGCGGAGCACCTCCCCGACGTTGCCGGCGAAGAACGCCGTGTTACCGATCGCATTGAGCTCCTGGTTCTCGATCGCGCACGCGACGGATTCCTCGGAGATCTCGATCCCCCATACCGTCAGGGCCTCGGCGGCCATCGAGAGCCCGATCGTCCCGATCCCGCAGTAGAGGTCGTAGACCGTCTCGCCGCCGGTGAGTCCGGCGAACTCGCGGGCGAGCGCATACAGCTGCTCGGCCATCTCCGTGTTGGTCTGGATGAACGCGTTCGGGCGGACGCGATACCGCAGCCCGCCGATCTTCTCCTCGATCGCGTCCTCGCCCCACAGGAGCTCGGTCGGCAGGTTCGTGACCTCGGAGACGCCCGTGTTCACGGACCAGTGGATCGACCGCACCTCGGGGAACTCGGTCAGCACCTCGATCAGCCGCTCGCGGTCGAAGCGCTCGCCCTTGTTGGTCACGAGCTGCACGAGCGCCTGGCCGGTGTTGCGGCCCTCGCGGATCAACAGGTGCCGGAGATAGCCCTCGTGCGTCTCCTGGTCGTAGGCGGGCAGCTTCTCCTCGCGCGCCCAGTCGCGCACCCGGTTGCGGATCGCGTTGCCGAGGTCGGTCGTCAGCCGGCACTTCTCGATCCCGAGCACCTCGTCCCAGCGGCCGGCCTTGTGCAGCCCGAGCGTCGGCCCGTCCTCGAGCTCCGCGAAGGAGTACTCCATCTTGTTGCGGTAGCCGAACTGCGACGCCGCGGGCAGGATCGGCTCGAGCGGGAGCTCGGTGAGCCCGGCCAGCCGCTGGAGCGAGTCACGCACCCACTGCTCCTTCGTCGCGACCTGGACCTCGTAGTCGAGATCCTGGAACCGGCAGCCGCCGCAGGCCGGGTAGTGCGCGCAGGGCGCCTCGACCCGCTGCGGGCCGGAGGAGAGCACCTCGGTGGCGAGCGCCTCCGCATGGCGGCGCTGCACCTTGGTGACCCGGGCGCGCACGGTATCGCCCGGGAGCCCCCGGCGGACGAAGACGACGAAGCCGTCGAGGCGCGCCACGCCGTTGCCCCCGTACGCGAGGGAGTCGACGGTGAGCTCGAGCTCCTGGTCTCGCTGGACGGGTGCGGCCACACGCGGAAGGTAGTCGAAGCAGGGAATCCACCGACTGCTCCTACGCGGAAAGCCCGTCGTTTCCCGAATGAGGAGTCTCTACGGTCGAAACACCGACCCGGAGGCTGCTGATGACCATGGAAAGCCTGGACTTGGAGCGGAACCTCGCCACCGAGACCCTGACTCACGCGATCGACCGGCTCCGCGAGGCGGAGGTCGCACTTCCGACCTTCGCCCAGCTCGCCGACCCGACCACGATCCCCGCCCGCGTGCGCGTCGCCCTGCGCGACATCGACCCGGATGCGCCGCACCCACTCAACCTTTTCCGCGTCCACTGGCACAACGACGCGTCGAGACGGGGCATCGCCGAGGTGCCCGAGCACGTCGTCCTCACGCGCGAACTGACCGGCGTCGACGCGCAGATCGTGGTCGCCTTCGGCGACCGCTTCCCCCTGATCCACGCGCACAAGGTGCTCGCCGCCTACGGCTGCCTCGTGCCGCGGCTCGTCGCCGGCGAATTCGACCCGACGACGCAGCGCGCCGTCTGGCCGTCGACCGGCAACTACTGCCGGGGCGGAGTCGCGATCTCGCATCTGCTCGGCTGCCGCGGCGTCGCCGTGCTGCCGGAGGGGATGAGCCAGGAGCGGTTCGACTGGCTCGAGCACTGGGTCGCCGACCCGGCCGACGTGATCCGCACCCCCGGGACCGAGAGCAACGTCAAGGAGATCTACGACCGGTGCCACGAGCTCGAGCTCGACCCGGCCAACGTGATCCTCAACCAGTTCTCCGAGTTCGGGAACCACATCGTCCACTACGCCGTGACCGGCGCTGCGCTCGACAAGGTGTTCGGGTCGCTGCGCGAGCAGGAGCCCGGGTTGAAGCTGCATTCGTTCGTCTCCGCGACAGGCTCCGCCGGCACGATCGGCGCCGGCGACTACCTGAAGGAGCGCCACGGCTCGCTCATCGTCGCCGTCGAAGCGGCCGAGTGCCCGACCATGCTCGCCAACGGCTTCGGCCAGCACAACATCCAGGGGATCGGCGACAAGCACATCCCGCTGATCCACAACGTCATGAACACCGACGTCGCGCTCGCGGTCTCCGATCGCGCGACCGATCGTGTCGGCCTCCTCTTCGGTACCTCGACGGGCAGGGATCTCCTGCGCCGGCGCGGCGTTGCGGACGAGGTGCTGAACGCGCTCCCGTCGCTCGGCCTCTCGAGCATCTGCAACATCCTCGCGGCGATCAAGGTCGCGAAGCAGTTCGACCTCGGCTCGGAGGACGTGATCGTCACGGTCGCGACCGACGGCGCCGCGATGTACGACAGCGAGCGCGCGCTCGCGGAGGCGCGGCACTTCCCGGCCGGCTTCGACACCGTCGGCGCAGCCGAGATCTACGGCGAGCACCTGCTCGGCGCCGCGACCGACCTGTTGCGCGAGCTCACCTACGAGGAGCGGTCGCGCATCTTCAACCTCGGCTACTTCACCTGGGTCGAGCAGCAGGGCACAACGCTCGAGGAGTTCGAGGCGCGCCGCCGCCAGGCGTTCTGGGAGGCGCAACGTGCCCGTGCGGCGGGCTGGGACGAGCTCATCGGCGAGGTGAACGAACGGACCGGCGTGCTGGAGAAGCTGTGACCCCGTCCAGCGCCCTCGTCTGCGCCGGGTGCGGCGCTGTGGTGCCGCCCGGCGAGCCGTATCCGTTCCGCTGCCCGAACTCGGGCGTGGGCGACGTCGACCACGTCCTCCAGCGGCACCTGGATCTGGCCGGCGGCGAGTTCCCGGGCGGCGACGAGCCCAACCCGTTCGTCCGCTACCGCGGGCTCCTCCACTCCTACCGGCTCGGGCAGGCCGGCGGTCTCGCGGACGACCAGCTCCGCAGCCTGATCGACCGCCTCGACGAGCAGGTCGCGGCCGTCGACGGGCACGGCTTCCGGGTGACCCCGTTCGCACGGTCGGCGTCCCTGAGCGAACGGCTCGGCTTCACCGAGGCCGGCGGCGTCTGGATCAAGGACGAGACCGGCGGGGTTGCGGGGTCTCACAAGGCACGCCACCTCTTCGGCGTCCTGTTGCAGCTCGAGGTCGCCGAGCAGCTCGGCCTCGCCGACCCCCTCCACCGGCCCGACCTCGCGATCGCGAGCTGCGGCAACGCGGCCCTCGCAGCCGCGGTCGTCGCGGCCGCGGGCAGGCGGCCGCTGCAGGTGTTCGTGCCCGAGGACGCGGAGCCGGCGGTGCTCGAGCGGCTCGGCGCGCTGGACGCCGGGATCACCGTCTGCGAGCGGCATGCGGGCTCGCAGGGCGATCCGACCGTTGTGCGCCTGCGCCGGGCGATCGCCGACGGTGCGCTGCCCTTCACCTGCCAGGGAGACCTGAACGGGCTCGCGATCGAAGGCGGGCACACGCTCGGCTGGGAGATCGCAGCGGCCGGCGCGCAGATCGACCGCATCGTCGTCCAGGTGGGCGGCGGCGCGCTTGCGAGCGCGGTGGCAGGAGGACTGAACGAGGCCCTCCGGCTCGGCGCGATCGGGCACCGACCGCGGATCGACACCGTCCAGACCGAAGGCGCCTGGCCGCTCAAGCGTGCCTACGACGCCGTCTGCGAGCACCCCGGCGGCCTCACCTACGCGCGGACGCACCGCCGGAGGTTCATGTGGCCCTGGGAGACCGAGCCGCACAGCATCGCCCACGGCATCCTCGACGACGAGGCCTACGACTGGGCCGCGGTCGTCGAGGCGATGCTCACGACCGGCGGCAGGCCCGTCGTCGTCGGCGAGGAGCTCCTGGTGCAAGCCAACGAGCTTGCGCGCGACGCGACGGAGATCGCCGCCGACCCGACCGGATCGTCCGGCCTCGCCGGACTGCTCGAGCTGCGTCACGAGGGAGTCATCGGCGACGACGAGCGGGTCGCCGTCCTCTTCACCGGAATCGACCGCTCACACGACAACAACGCAAGGAGAAGGAGCCATGAGGAGCTTTCTAGGCCGCGACATCCTGTCGCTCAAGGAATTTGAGCGGGCCGACTTCGAGCGCGTCTTCGAGACGTGCGACGAGCTCGCACCGATCGCGAAAGGCCGCCGCAACACCGATCTGCTGAAGGACAAGACGCTGCTGACGGCCTTCTACCAGCCGAGCACGCGCACCCGGATGTCGACCGAAGCCGCGATGCACCGCCTCGGCGGGCATGTGCTTGGCTTCGCCGACTCGAAGATGACCCGGGCCGGCGACTTCTACCAGGAGTCGATGAAGGACACGATCCACATGCTGGAGTTCTACGCCGACGTCATCGCGATGCGGCACTTCCAGCAGGGCGCGCCGGCAGAGGCCGCACTCTGGGCCTCGATCCCGATCATCAACTGCGGCGACGGTTGGGGAGAGCACCCCACTCAGGTCCTGACCGACCTGTACACGATCGAGAAGGAGCTCGGCTCGATCGACGGCAAGACGTTCCTGCTCGTCGGCGACATGCGCATGCGGACGATGCACTCCATCCTCTACGCGCTCTCGCAGTTCGACACGAAGGCGTACGTGGTCGGGCCGCCCGAGATGTCGTTGACCGACGAGTTCATGCTCGAGCTCGACGCCCGCAACGTGCGGTATGAGGCCGCCGAGTCGACCGAAGAAGTGATCGGCGAGTGCGACGTCATCTACATGGAGCCGGTCGTGCAGGCCGACTACACGCAGTCCCGGGTCGAACGCGAGGACAGCGGCGGCGGCCTGGCGGTCACCGCCCCGTCGTACCGCGTCACCCGTGACCTCCTCCGCGAGAAGGCGAAAACCGGATCGATCATCCTGCACAGCCTCCCACGCATGGACGAGCTGCCGACCGACGTCGACGAGACCCGCCACGCGCGCTACTGGCAGGAAGCGTTCAACGGAGTCGTCCTCCGCATGGCCCTCCTTTCCCTCGTTCTGGGCGCGATGGAGTAACCGGTGCGCTTCACCCTCAACGGTGAGCCCGTCGACGTCGCCCCTCGCGACGGGCAGAGCCTGCTCGAGCTCCTCCGTGAGGAGCTCGAGCTGCGGTCGATGAAGGACGGGTGCGCGCCGGAAGGCTCCTGCGGCGCGTGCACCGTCCTCATCGACGGTCGCGCGGTCGTCTCGTGCGCCCAGAAGGCGACGCGCGTCGAGGGCAAGCACGTCGTCACGCACGAGGGGCTCTCCACCGAGACGAGAAAGCTGTGGGCCGACTGCTTCGCCGTCGCCGGCGCGTCGCAGTGCGGCTTCTGCTCGCCGGGGATCGTGATGAAGGCCGAAGGCCTCCTCGCGAAGAACCCCACCCCGGAGCGCGACGACGTCGCGCATGCGCTGCTCGGCAACCTCTGCCGGTGCACCGGCTACGTGAAGGTGATCGATGCGGTGCTGCTCGCCGCGGCCGCGCGCCGCGGTGAGCCGCTCCCGGAGCCGGGCGGCGACGGCGTGGGCGAGCGCGCGCTGCGCTACCGCGCCGACCAGCTGGCGCTCGGCGACAAGCCCTTCGTGGCCGATCTCCGAGCGCCGGGAATGCTGCACGGCGCGCTCCGCTTCTCGGATCATCCACGGGCGCGCGTGATCGGCATCGACACGGCGAAGGCGGAGGCGCATCCCGGCGTGGTCGCCGTTCTGACGGCCGCCGACGTGCCCGGCCGGCGCATGCTCGGATCGCTGAAACAGGATTGGCGCCAGCTCGTCGCCGTCGGCGAGACCACCTCGTACGTCGGGGATGTGATCGCCTGCATCGCGGCCGAGACGCGCCACGCGGCCCGTGAGGCGGCGGAGCTCGTCGAGGTCGAATACGAGGTGCTCGAGCCGGTCACCAGCCCCGCTGCTTCGCTCGCCGCCGACGCACCGCAGCTGCACCCGGAAGGGAACATCCTCTCCTCGTCGGTCGTGCAGCGCGGCGACGCCGACGCCGCGATTGCGGGCGCGGCGCACGTCGTGACGCGAAGCTTCCGCACGCAGTTCATCGAGCATGCCTTCCTCGAACCGGAGGCGTCGCTCGCGGTCCCGTCCGCCGACGAGCCGCTGCGGGTCTACTCGCAGGGGCAGGGCGTGTGGGACGACCGCCGGCAGATCGCGCAGTACCTCGACGTTCCCGTCGAGCGCGTGCGGGTCACCCAGGTCTCCTCGGGCGGCGCGTTCGGCGCCAAGGAGGACTTGAACGTCCAGGGCCATGCCGCGCTGCTCGCCGTCCGGACGGAGCGGCCCGTGCTCCTCACCCTCTCGCGCAAGGAAAGCCTGCGCTTCCACGCCAAGCGCCACGCGATGTGGCTCGACTACACGGCAGCCTGCGACCCGGACGGCCGCCTCCTCGCGGTGCGGGCCCGCATCGTCGGCGACACGGGCGCCTACGCGAGCGTCGGCGACAAGGTGCTCGAGCGCGCGGCAGGACATGCCTGCAGCGCGTACCGGGTCGACAACGTCGATGTCGAGGCGACGGCTGTCTACACCAACAATCCGCCGTGCGGCGCGATGCGCGGCTTCGGCGTGAACCAGTCGAACTTCGCAATGGAAGGCGTGCTGGACGAGCTCGCCGGGCTCGTCGGGATCGACGGGTGGGAGATCCGCTGGCGCAACGCGCTCGACACGGGAGACCGCACGACGACCGGGCAGCTGCTCGGCCCCGGTGTCGGGCTCAAGCGCACCCTGCAGGCCGTCAGGGACGCCTACCGCGGCGCACCGTTCGCGGGAATCGCCTGCGGACTGAAGAACACGGGCATCGGCAACGGCGTCCCCGAGCACGGCCGTGCGATCCTGCGCCCCGAGACGGACGGGATGATCACGCTCTACCACTCCTGGACCGAGATGGGCCAGGGCGTGCACACCGTTCTGCGCCAGATCGCCTGCGAGGAGCTCGGTGTGCCGGCCGACCGGATCCGCGTGCTCGTCGACACGGAGCGCGAGCTGGAGACCGGTCAGACGACCGCCTCCCGCGCGACGGTGCTCGGCGGCAACGCCGTCGTCGACGCAGCGCGCAAGCTCCGCGCCGCACTCGGGGAGCACACCATCGAGGAGCTCGCAGGGCGGGAGTTCCTCGGCGAGATCCTGATCGACTGGACGACCCCGAACGACGCGGCCGAGCCGATCACCCATCTGGCCTACGGCTGGGCCACGCAGGTCGTGCTGCTCGACGCCGAAGGCCGGATCGAGAAGGTGATCGCCGCCCACGACGTCGGCCGGGCGATCAACCCGACGCTGCTCGAGGGCCAGATCGAGGGCGCGGTGCACATGGGGCTCGGCCAGGCGCTCTCCGAGGAATTCGTGGTCGCGGACGGGCTCCCCGTCACGCAGACCCTCAAGTCGCTCCACATCATCCCGCCCACCGGCATGCCCGACGTCGAGATCGTGATGATCGAGGAGCCGCAGCCCGAGGGGCCGTTCGGGGCGAAGGGCGTCGGCGAGGCCGCGCTCGTCCCGACCGCCGCCGCAACGGCGGCAGCGCTCTACGCGTTCGACGGGATCCGCCGCCGGGAGCTGCCGATGAAGGACTCCCCCGCAGCCCGCGCCGCGGTCCCCCACCTCGTCGGCCATCGTGAACAGGTGGCGACGTGACCGTCACGCTCGCCGGCGCAACCGTCGTCGAGTCGCTCGACCCGGCGTCGGTCGCGCGGCGTCCACTCGGGATCTCCGGCGGACGGATCAGCGAAGGCACCGCGCGCTCCGGGGTGACGCGGGACTGCTCCGGGTGCGTGGTCGTGCCGGGCAACATCTGCGCCCACACGCACCTGTACTCCGCGCTTGCGCGAGGCATGCCGTACCGGCTCGAGGCCCCGGAGGACTTCCTGCAGGTGCTGCAGAGGATCTGGTGGCGGCTCGACCGGGCACTCGACCTGGACGGAGCCCGCGCATCCGCGCTGGTCGGCGGAATGGAGGCGCTGCTCGCCGGGACGACCACCGTGATCGACCATCACGCCTCACCGAACGCCGTCGACGGCTCGCTCGACGTGATCGCCGAGTCGCTCGCCGGCCTGGGACTGCGGAGCGCCCTGTGTTACGAGACCTCGGACCGCGACGGGCCGGACATCGCGCTGGCCGGGCTCGCCGAGAACCGCCGGTTCCTCGCGCGGCTCGAGCGGGGCGACTTGCCGCTCGCCCGCGGCCTGGTCGGTGCGCATGCGTCGTTCACCCTCTCCGACGAGACGCTCGCCGCGTGCGTCGAGATCGCAGACCACTTCGGCGTCGGTTTGCATGTCCACGCTGCCGAGGACGCGATCGACGTGCACGCGGTGGAGCGGCTGGCGGCGCTGCAGGGCCTCGACGAGCACACGCTCCTCGCGCACGGCGTCCATCTCGACGAGCGCGAAGTCGAGCTCGTCACCGGGTCGAATGCCTGGCTCGCGCACAACGCGCGCTCGAACATGAACAACTCGGTCGGCCGCGCGCACATCGCGGGCTACGGCGGAAGATTGCCGCTCGGCACCGACGGGATCGGCTCCGACATGTTCGAAGAGTCACACGCCGCATACTTCCGCCTCCGCGAGGACGACGGCGGGACCGCCGCCCACTGGCCGCTCGCCCGCCTCGCCGACGGAGCACGGCTCGCCGGCCAGATCTTCGGTGAGCCGCAGCTCGGCACCCTGACGCCCGGCGCGCCCGCCGATCTCGTGGTCCTCGACTACGACGCCCCCACCCGTCTCGACGCCGCGAGCTTCGCCGGCCACTGGACGTTCGGGCTGGGGTCGCGGCTCGTTCGCGATGTGATGGTCGCCGGCGAGTGGGTCGTCCTCGACCGGAAGCCGGTTCACATCGACCAGGCGCAGCTCGCGCACGACGCACGCCGCGAAGCGCAGCGTCTGTGGGCGCGACTCGACGAGCTTCCGCCGCATCCCTTCGAGCCGAAAGGAGGCCGTCGGTGGCAGACCACGGCCGCGTAGCGCTGTATCTCCAGGACAAACATCCGATCCGCGACGGGATGCATTACGCACAGGTCGCGGAGTCGTGCGGGTTCGAGGCCGTCTGGCAGGCGGAGAGCCGCCTCGTCCGCGAGGCGACCGTGCCGATGGCCGCGTACGCGGCGGTCACGGAGCGCATCCAGCTCGGGTCCGGCGTCGTCAACAACTGGACCCGCAACGTAGGGCTGCTCGCAGCGACGTTCTCGACGCTCGACGACCTCGCCCCGGGGCGGATCAAGCTCGGGATCGGCGCCTGGTGGGACCCGCTCGCGGCCAAGGTCGGCATCACGCGCCGCAAGCCGTTGACCGCGATGCGCGAGACGGTCGAGGCGGTGCGCCGCCTGCTCGCCCTCGAGCGCGTCACGTACCACGGCGAGTTCGTCGACCTCGACGACGTCGAGATCGACATCGTGCACGGCGACCGGTCGCCGAAGCAGGTCCCGATCTACATCGGCGCGACCGCGATGAAGATGATGGAGCTCGCGGGCGAGCTCGCAGACGGCGTCGTCCTCAACTATCTCGTCGGCCCGGCGTACAACGCAGAGGCGATGGAGCACCTCGCGCTCGGCGCCGCGCGCAGCGGCCGCACCGTCGAGGACGTCGACCGGCCGCAGCTGATCGTCTGCTCCCTCGACGAAGACCGCTCGCTCGCGCTCGACCGCGCCCGCGAGCTCGTGACCCAGTATCTCGGCCAGCAGCCGCACATCATGAAGGCGAGCGGCGTGGCGCCCGAACTGCTCGAGGAGATCGGCGCCATCCTCACCTGGCCGGCGACGCACGAGCAGATCGAGCGCGCGATGGGGCTCGTCCCCGACGAGGTCGTGCAGCTGATCACGGCCTCCGGCACGGCCGACGAGTGCCGCGCGAAGGTCGACGAGTACATCGACGCGGGCTGCACCTGCCCTGTGCTCTACCCGCTCGGCGACGATGTCGAAGCGATGATCGAGGCATTCGCGGCGGTGCACGCGTGACGGAGGCGCTGCAGCCGCGCACACTCGACGAGGCGCTGACGCTGCGTTCGGCGCATCCCGAGGCCACCGTCGTGGCAGGCGGGACCGACCTGATGGTCGGAGTGAACTTCGGGCGCACGGAGCCGTCGTGCCTGCTCGACCTGTCCCGGGTCGAAGAGCTGACAGCCTGGGCCCGCGACGAGGACAGCATCTCGGTGGGCGCGGGTGTGACGTTCGCGCGCGTCGTCCAGGAGCTGGACGACCTGACCGCGCTGGCCGAAGCGTCGGCGACCGTCGGATCGCCGCAGATCAGGAACCGCGCGACGCTCGGAGGCAACATCGTCACCGCCTCGCCCGCCGGGGACGGGATCGCGGCGCTCGCCGCCTACGACGCGTCGATCGTCGTCGCGCGTCACGGGCAGAACGACCGCCGCATTCCGTGGGAGGAGTTCTTCCTCGGCCCCAAGCGGACCGCACTCGCCGACGACGAGCTCGTCGTCGCCGCCGAGTGGGAGCCGATCGAAGGCCCCGGCACGTTCGCGAAGGTCGGGCCTCGAAGCGCCATGGTGATCGCGGTCGCGAGCGTCTGCGTGCAGCTCGACGAGCCGGCGCACGATGTCCGCATCGCGCTCGGCTCCGTCGGACCGACGGTGCTCCGCGCGACCAGGGCCGAGCAGCTCTTCACCCAGGTCGACTGGGACGCTCCGGACCAACGCGCCCTGCGCGAGGCAGGCGAGCTCGCAGCAGCGGACGCGCACCCGATCGACGACCTCCGCGGCTCGGCCGCCTACCGGCGGCAGGCGGTCGAGGTGCTCGTCCGGCGCGCACTCGGGTGGACGCTCGCCGCCAGGACGAAGGTCGCGGCATGATCGTTCGCCTCACCGTCGACGGGTCGCCGCGCATCGCGGATGTCGATCCCTCGCTCAGCCTGTCGGCCCTCCTCCGCGACGAGCTCGGCATGATCTCGGTCAAGAACGGCTGCGAGCAGGGCGAGTGCGGTTCCTGCACCGTGTGGCTCGACAACCAGCTCGTCTGCGCCTGCCTCGTTCCGGCTGCGCAGCTCGACGGCGCGTCCGTCCGCACCGCCTCCTCGCTGGCCGACGGCGCCCTCGATCCGCTGCAGGAGGCGTTCCTCGACGCGGGCGCGGTGCAGTGCGGGTACTGCATCCCCGGCTTCGTCGTCGCGGTCGCCGACCTGCTCGAGCGCGACCCGCATCCGTCCGAGCACACGGTGCGCGAGGCGCTCTCGGGCAACGTCTGCCGGTGCACCGGCTACCGGAAGATCTTCGACGCTGTCCGCCTCGCCGAAGCGAGGCGCACATGACCGCGGTCTCGCGGCAGCCGGGCCGCGTCGGTGAAAGTGCGCGCAGGATCGACGGGGCACCGAAGACGACCGGCGAGTACGTCTACGCCGGTGACCTCTCGGCGCCCGAAATGCTCTGGGGCGTCACGCTGCGAAGCCCCCACGCCGCAGCGCGGATCCGGGGCATCGACATCTCTGCAGCGCTGGCCGCCCCGGGCGTTCACGCTGTCCTCACCGCAGCGGACGTCCCGGGGCGGAAGACCTTCGGGCTCGAGATCGCCGACCAGCCCGTCCTCGCCGGGAACGAGGTCCGGTACGAGGGCGAGGCGATCGCGCTGGTCGCCGCGGACCGCGTCGACCACGCGCGTGCAGCACTGCGTCTGATTCGCGTCGAGTACGAGCCGCTCGAGGCGCTCGGCGACATGGAGCTTGCACTCGACCCGAAGGCGAGACGGCTGCACGACTTCGGCAACGTCCTGCGCCACGTCCACATCGCGCGAGGGGACATCGAGACGGCCACCGCAGATGTGTGGGTGAGCGGGTTCTACGAGACGGGGATGCAGGATCAGGCGCCCATCGCCACCGAGGGCGGGCTGGCAGTGCCGGCCGGCGACGGCGGCGTCGACCTCTTCGTCGCGACCCAGTGGCTGCACGTCGACCGCCGGCAGATCGCGCCGTGCCTCGACCTGCCCGAACACCTCGTGCGCGTGACGCTCGCGGGCGTCGGCGGGGCCTTCGGCGCGCGCGAGGACGTCAGCGTCCAGATCCACGCCTGCCTGCTCGCGCTGCGCACCGGACTACCGGTCAAGATGACCTACGGGCGCGAGGAGTCGTTCCACGGGCACGTCCATCGCCATCCGTCCCGCGTCTGGATCCGCTACGGCGCGAATCGCGACGGCAAGCTCGTCGCCGCCGACGTGCGCCTGCTGCTCGACGGCGGCGCCTACGCCTCCTCCTCGCCGGCCGTGCTCGCCAACGCCTCCACGTTCGCCGCCGGCCCGTACGAGGTGCCGAACGTGCGGATCGAAGGCACCGTCGTCTACACGAACAATCCGCCGTGCGGCGCCATGCGCGGCTTCGGCGCGCCCCAGGTCTGCTTCGCGCACGAGTCGGCGATGGACGAGCTCGCCGATGCGCTCCGGCTGAGCCCGCTCGAGCTGCGGCTCCGCAACGTGGTCTCGCACGGCTCGGTGCTCCCCACGGGCCAGGTGCTGACCGGGAGCGCCCCGGTGCGCGAGGTGATCGAACGCTGCCGCGCCATCCCCCTGCCGCCGCGGGAGCAGCCGCTCGGGCGTGATCCGCTCGACTATCCGGGCGGCGCCGGCCACGTGAACCGCGGCGAGCACATCCACCGCGGAGTCGGCTTCGCCGTCGGGTTCAAGAACGTCGCCTACAGCGAGGGATTCGACGACGCGGCCGAGGCCACGGTGATCCTCTCCGACGGCCCCGGCGGGCCGGTCGCGGCGGTGAAGACCTCGGCGGTCGACTACGGCCAGGGTCTCTACACCGTGCTGGCACAGATCGTGCGCACCGAGCTCGGCGTGGACGACGTGATCATCCATCCGGCGTCGACCGAGACAGGCTCGGCCGGCTCGACGTCCGCGTCACGGCAGACGACGATGACCGGCGGCGCCGTGCTCGAGGCGTGCCGGGCGGTGCGCGCCCAGCTCGCCGAGCGCGGCGGCGACCTGACCGGCGGGCCGATCAGCTGCACGCGCGAGTTTCACCACCGCCCCACCGACCGGTTCGACGCAGAGGGCCAGGGCGACATCCACGTCAGCTTCGCCTTCACGGCGCAGCGGGCAGTGGTCGACGTCGACACCGAGCTGGGGCTCGTGCGCGTTGTTCAGATCGCCGCCGCCCAGGACGTCGGCCATACGATCAACCCGCTCGGCGCCGAGGGCCAGGTCGAAGGCGGCACAGCGCAGGGGCTCGGTTTCGCCCTGATGGAGGAGATCCAGGTGGAGGACGGGCTGATCCGAAACGCCTCGTTCACCGACTATCTCGTTCCGACCGCGCTCGACATCCCTCCCATCGTGGTCGACTTCATCGAGCACGCGGAGCCGGGCGCGCCGTACGGAGTGAAGGGCATCGGAGAGCTACCGACCGTCGTCGCAGCGCCGGCGATCGTCGCCGCGCTGCGCCATGCGACCGGACGGGCGCTGAACCGGCTGCCCGTGCGCCCCGATGACCTCCTCGGCCTGCGTCCCGTGTCGACCCGCCCCCGCGCGATCGTGCCGGAGGTGCCGGGCCAGCAGCCGGTTCCCGAATACGCAGGACTCGACCTCGGACAGCAAGAGCTGATGAAAGGACAGGAGTGATGGACACAGCCACCGAAGCACGGATCGACCGGCGCTCGCTGATCGGTCGTGACTACATCGAGACGCTCGACTGGAGCGTCGACGAGCTCGACGAGGCGATCGCGGTCGCGGCCGAGCTGAAGGAGGCACGGCGCAACGGCCTGCCTACGCGCCTGCTCGTCGACAAGACCATCTACCTGCTCTTCCTCGACAAGTCGACCCGGACGCGCAACGCGTTCGAGACCGGCATGACGCAGCTCGGCGGGCACGCGATCTTCCTCGATGCGGACAAGACGCAGGTCTCGCACGGCGAGACACCGCAGGACACGGCGAACACGCTCTCGCGCTTCGGCGAGGGGATCGCGATCCGCCACGACCTCGCTCCGTACGAGGGCAACCTCTGGATGCGCGAGGTCGCAAAGCACGCGACGATCCCGCTGATCAACATGCAGTGCGACGTCGACCACCCGACGCAGACGATCGCCGACCTGATGACGCTGCGCGAGCAGCGCGGTGGCGACCTGCGGGGGTTGAAGGTCGCGATGACCTGGGCATTCGCCCCGTCGTACGCGCGGCCGCTCTCGGTTCCGCAGGGCGTCGCGACGCTCTTCCCCCGCTTCGGCATGGACGTCGTGCTCGCGCACCCGCCCGGCTTCGAGCTGATGCCCGAGGTGCTCGAGGCCGCACAGGCGGCTGCGGCGGCCGGCGGCGGTTCGGTCACCTTCGCGCCGAGCATGGAGGAGGCGTTCGAAGGCGCCGACGTCGTCTATCCGAAGTCGTGGGGACGGCTCGACGCGTTCGGCGAAGGCTCGACCGCGCTTGCCGAGTCGGCGGACCACGCCGACTGGATCTGCGACGAGCGCAAGCTCGCACTGGCGAGCCCCGAGGTCCTGTACATGCACTGCCTGCCCGCCGACCGTGGCCGCGAGGTGACGGATGCCGTGATCGACGGCCCGCACTCGATCGTCTGGGACGAGGCGGAGAACCGCATGCACACGGCCAAGGCCCTGATGGCCCTGACGATGGGCGGGTACGCATAGGGAGCCTGGAGCTCCGGGAGCCTGGTTCGTTCACGACGGCCGAACCAGGCTCCCGTGTGACCTCGGTACGGTCCTCCGAGCGTCAGGGCGCTCGCCCATGCCGGCACGGCCTCCCTACCACGCACTGCGGGGCGCAGGGCACGATACGGCCATGCACACGTCACAGATTCAGCCCGCGGTGGACGCGGCTGTGTCGTCTGCGTCGGAGCTTGGTCTGAGCGTTGACGACGCCGGCGTCATCCAGAACTCGAACCGGCTCGCGGTGCGGCTACTGCCGTGTCGTGTGCTTGCCCGCGTCACGGCCCGGGTCCGGCGGAACCAGGAAGCTGCAGCATTCGAAGTCGAGATGGCACGACGGTTCGAGGAGGCCGACTGCCCGATCGCCGTGCTCGAGCCTCGGGTGGAGCCTCGGGTTCATGTCCGCGACGGCTTCGCGATCACATATTGGACGTACTACGAGCCTTTGCCTGCGGCCGACACCACGATCGCCGGGTACGCGCAAACGCTCGAACGGCTGCATGCGGGCATGCGGCAGATCGACGCGCCCGCACCACACTTCACGGATCGAGTCGAAGAGGCGCAATCGATCGTCCGAGACCGTTCGCAGAGCCCGGAGCTCATCGACGCAGATCGGGAGCTCCTCGCCGACTCGTTGAGCAGCCTTCGCCGGGCCGTCGTCGACCGCGGCGCGGACGAGCAGCTGTTGCACGGCGAACCGCACGCCGGCAATCTGCTGAGAACGACGAGCGGCATGCGGTTCATCGACCTCGAGACGTGTTGCTACGGGCCGGTCGAATTCGACCTCGCCCATACGCCGGTCGAGGTTGGCGATCACTACGCATCCGCCGACCCGCTCCTGCTTCGCGACTGCCGGATCCTCGTGCTCGCCATGGTCGCAGCATGGCGAGCGGATCGGGACGACGACTTCCCGAACGGGCGCCGCATGGGCGCAGAGCTCCTCGGCCGGATACGAGCAGCCGGAGGTTATGGGGTCTAGGCGATCAGCAGGCGCAGGCCGAGCTCTGCCGCCTCGAGATCGAGGAGGTCGCCGTTGCGTTCGGCCCATCGGCCGGATGCGAGGTCGCCACGGAGGTTGCGCACTGCCCTCTGCTCGGCGTCCGGGCCGACCTTCGCCCACATCGATATTCCGCGACGGACGCGCTCGTCCAGGTACGCCTCGGGTCGGCGCCAGTAGGCCTCGAAGAAGCCGTCGGCGCAGTCCCACGGAATGAGCACCGGCTCCATCCGGGCTCCGATCGCGCCGGCCAACTCGGTGGCGAGGCCGACACGGGAATAAGCAAGCTCGGGAAGGTAGTCGCGAGTGAGCCAGAACCGGCGACGCCAGCTCCGGTCACTGGTGTCACACGTGAACACCACCACGCGGCGAGCCACGCGCTGCATCTCGCGCAGGCCCGCAATCGGGTCCTGCCAGTGATGAACGGTGGCAAAGGCCATGGCGGCGTCGAACGACTGATCCTCGAACGGAAGGCTCTCCGCACCGGCAGCCACGCACCGCGCTGCGCCTGCGGGGCGCTGCGCACGCATGACAGCCGACGGCTCCACCGCGGTGACGTCACGGTCGGAGGGCTCATACGAGCCGGTGCCGGCCCCGACATTCAGCACGGTCCGCGCATCGCCGAGCGCAGCCCAGACCTGGGCGGCGATCCGCGGCTCGGTGCGCCGCGTCACGGTATAGGTGGCTCCGATGGTGTCGTACAACTGCTCGCCGGACATGAAGTCCCTTATCGTGCCTGACGCAAGCGAAGGCAACACACCGATCGACGGGCGGAGCGAATACGTCGGTGAGCGGCGTCACATGTCCGGTACCTGGTGCCTTCGGCACCCAGGTCCGATCCTTCGAGCCGAGCTCCTCTCGAGACGTTCTACAATTGGCCGCTTGGCCGAGTTCGTTCCGCCCGACTTCGAGGTCCCGCTCGGTCTCGAGACTTCCGAGTTCCTCCTCGAGCCGCTCGGGCCCGAGCACAACGAACTGGACTACGACGCCTGGACGTCGTCGATGGAGCACATCGCGGCGACGCCCGGTTATCCCGGCGGCTCCTGGCCGCGAGCGATGACGCCGGATGAGAACCGCGCGGACCTGCAGCGCCACGCCGGCGATTTCCGCACCCGGAAGGGGTTCACTTACACGGTGCTCGATCCGGTCAACCGGGAGGTGATCGGCTGCGTCTACATCTACCCGTTACGCGACAGCGACAACGGCGCCTGCGCACACTCGTGGGTGCGAAAGAGCCGAGCGCACCTGGACGCCTCGCTTTGGCGCACCGTGAGTGACTGGCTCGAATCGGACTGGCCGTTCGCGAGCGTGGAGTACGCGCCGCGCGCGTAGGCCTCAGCGCACAGACACCAGGACCGATTCATCGGGTGGCTCCGCTTCCCGGGCTCGACACGCAATGGCGCCGAGCCCGGGAAGAGGTCAACCGGTTCAGCTCACGGCAGGTAGTACATCGGGTTCGGCATCTTGAACGTCAGATCCGAATAGCCGCCGTTCAGGTCGCTGTACTGGTCGCCGAAGTTGCCGACGATGTTGTAGCCGAGCGACTCGATGTGCGCCCGAGTCAGTGACTTGTACTGGGTCGTCGTGCAGGACGTCGCGCACGGACTGAGCCACGTGTCGACCGTGTAGTCCTTCAGATAGAGCTTGCTGCTCTGCACGTCGTAGCCTTCACTCGTCAGGTTCGCGATCGTGCCGGTCCGCTGAGACTCGGGGCGGCCGGTCAGGAAGAAGATCGCGAAGCCCTTCGCCTCGGCGTAGTGCTCGAGGTCGACCATGTGCGGCACGGCGCGGAACACTCCGCTGTTCACGAATGCCGCATTGCTGGTCGGGTTGTAGACGAAGTTGCTGTAGATCTCGTAGCTGTAGGTGTTGAGCGTCGTGTCGTCGACATCGAACACGACGGCCGGCTTACCGCCGTGCGGGTTCGAGCGTCCCGCGTCCTTCGTGAGATCTCGCTCGGCTCCCGTGACGATCCCCCCCACCTCGTTGGCGTACGCGCCGTTCGGTGAGAACGTGTGGATCGGGGTGCCGTCGATCGGGTTGACGCGGCTCGGGTCGATCATGTCGCCGTAGTAGCCCTTGATCGCCGTCTTCACCTGGTCGATGTTCTGGATCTGGTCGGCACTCGTCGGGTTGGCCGGCGGCGGGGCGACGGCCGTGCGGATCAGGCCGATTGCCGAGCCCGGCAGCGCGAGGATGACGAAGAACGCTGCGACGACGGCCGCGAGGACGGCCGTGCGGACGAAGCGCGGACGGCGCTTTGGTGTGGAATTCACGTGAGGCACCTCCCCTGGTTCGAAACTGTGAGCCTCCACCGTTGCACTCGGCCGCGGGCGCTGCAACCGGGAACCGTCGCCCCCGCGGACCGGCCTTACTGCAGGACGGACACGAGCACCGAGCGGGTTCGCGGCCCGTCCAACTCGCAGAAGAAGATGCCCTGCCAGGTGCCGAGCTGGAGCTCCCCGTCCACCAGCGGGATCACGACCTGAGGGCCCATCAGCGCGGCCCGGATGTGCGAGGGCGCGTTCTCCTCGCCCTCCTCGATGTGGCGCCAGCCCCACCCCTCGGGCGCGATCCGCTCGAGCGCCATCTCGAAGTCGCGCGCGACCATCGGATCGGCGTGCTCGTTGATCGTGAGCCCCGCTGTCGTGTGGGGCACGTAGACCAGCACCGCGGCGCCGGCCGCGCCTCTGACCGCCTCCCGCACCTCCCTGGTGATGTCGAGCAGCTGCGTGTGCCGCTCGGTCTCGATCGTCAGCCTGTCCACGGGGCCGTATCCTAGGGACCGGTGACTCCAGAACCGCGCGAGATCGAAGCATTCAGGGACCAGGCCGACCGGTTCGTCGCCGACATCGACGAGGAGTACTACCTGCACTTCGCCGGCCTGAAGGACACGCTCGACGTCGAGCAGGTCTACGAGCGCTACCACGAGCTGACCACGCTCGACACGGCGCAGCAGATGGAGGGCGCACCCGTCGAGCTGTGGCGGTTCGCGTGTGAGGGCTTCCTCGGCAATCTGACCCGAGAGCACCAGGCACGCATGGCAAAGGTCGAGGCGGAGCTCGTCGCGACGGTCGACGGCGAGACGCATCCCTACCGAATGCTGCGCGTCGTGATGTCGAACGAGCCCGATCGCGGCAAGCGCGAGCGGCTGGAGTCGACCCGGCTGCAGCTGCTCGACGAGCACCTGAACCCGGTGTACCTCGACGCGGTCGAGATCGATCGCGAAGCCGTGCATTCCCTCGGCTCGGACAACTACTACGAGCTGTACAAGCGCTTCGGCTTCCGGCTCGACGAGCTGCGCGACGAATGCAGCGCCGTCCTCGACGACACCGAGAAGCTCTGGGAGCGCGAAGGGGAGCGCCTCTTCCGCGCCCGCCTCGGCATCGGGCTCTCCGACGCGCGGCCGTGGGACGTCTCGCGTCTCTTCCGGGCGCCCGAGCTCGACCAGCTGTACCCGCCGGACCGCATGCTGCCGGCACTCGAGGCGACCCTGACCGATCTCGGCGTCGACCTGCGGTCGCAGGAGAACGTCCACCTCGACCTCGAGGCGCGCCCCTCCAAGACGCCGCGCGCATTCTGCGCGCCGATCGAGGTGCCGGGGAAGGTGATGCTCGTCATCCAGCCGATCGGCGGCAAGGACGACTGGGAGGCGCTCTTCCACGAGGCCGGCCACACCGAGCACTACGCCCACACGAGCGCGTCGCTGCCGATGGAGGCGAAACGGCTCGGTGACATGGCCGTGACCGAGGGCTGGGCGATGTTGCTGCAGCACCTCGTCACCGAGCCGGCCTGGCTGAACCGCCGGCTCGACGTGCCGCGGCCGGCCGAGCTCGCCCACGACGGCGCCGTGTCGCTCCTCTACTTCGTGCGGCGCTACGCCGCCAAGCTGATCTACGAGATCGAGTTCTTCCAGGCGGAGGACGTCAAGCCGATGCGCGCCCGCTACGCCGAGATCCTCGGCGATGCGCTGAAGCTCCCGGTCAACCCCGAGAGCTACCTGGACGACATCGACGGCAGCTTCTACGTCACCGGCTATCTCCGCTCCTGGGCCTTCGAGGCGCAGCTGCGGGAGTTCCTGCGGGGCGAGCTCGGGAACGACTGGTTCGCCAAGCGCGACGCAGGCGACCTGCTGCGCGAGCTCTGGTCGCTCGGCCAGGGCCCGACCGCGGACGAGCTGCTCAAGGACGTCACGGGCGCGACGCTCGAGATGGCGTCGGTGACCGAGCGCATCCGCGAGGGGCTCGCCGCCTGATCCGTGGAAACTCCGAGGTAGTGGCGGCCCCGAGCCTCTAGCCTGACAGAGCCGATGTTCGGTCTCGACCAATGGCTCATGCACTTCTCCGACGGCACGACGCTCATGATCGTGCTCGGTGTTGCGGTACTGCTCGGCCTCCGGCACGCGAGCGACCCCGACCACCTCGCGGCGGTGACCACGCTCGTCGCCAACGACCGCGGCGGCGCGACCCGTCTCGGGCTCGCGTGGGGCCTCGGCCACGCATCGTCGCTCCTCGTCTTCGGGGTGCCGATCGTGCTCTGGGAGGCGTATCTCCCCGCGCCGGTCGAGCAGGGTGCAGAGGTGACGATCGGGCTCGTGATCGCGGCGCTCGCGGTGTGGCTGCTCCGGCGCTGGCGGCGAGGGGCCTTCGCCCACTCCCACACACATCTGCGGGTGCCGCCGACCCGCACGCCCTGGCAGGCCTTCGGGATCGGCCTCGTGCACGGCATCGGCGGCAGCGGCGGCGTCGGCGTGCTGCTCCTCGCAGCGATCTCGAGCCGCCCGGTCGCTCTCGCGGCGCTCGTGCTCTTCGCCGGCTGCACGGCGATCTCGATGGCGGTGCTCTCGACCGGCTTCGGCCGGGTGCTCGGCACCCCGTGGGCGCAGCGCGCCTTCGGGCGGCTCGTCCCCGCATTTGCCGCCTTCGGGCTGTGCTTCGGCGCCTGGTACGCGCTCGGCGCCCTGGCCGTCGTCCCGACCATGTTCTGATTCGCCGCCCCACGCCAGGTCATAGGCTTGTCGGGCGCCGATGCCGTCCCCGCTCGCACAACTTCCTGACGAGGCGCTCGCGGCGCGGATGGCGCTCGGCGACGAGCCGGCGCTCGCGGAGCTCTACGACCGGTTCGGCGGGGTCGCCTACCGGCTCGCGGTGCGTGTCCTGCGCGACCGGACGCTCGCCGAGGACGCCGTCCAGGACGCCTTCCTCGGCGCCTGGCGCACGGCTGCCGCCTTCGACTCCACGCGCGGCACGGTCTCGACCTGGCTCATGACACTCGTCCACCGCCGCGCCGTCGACCTGGTCCGGCGCGAGGACAGGCGGAAGACGGACGTCCTCGACGACGCGCCGATCGCCTCGCACGAGACGACGGACGAGGAGGCGGCCGTGCGCGAGGAGCGGCGCCGCGTACAGGCCGCGCTCGCCCAGCTGCCCTCCGACCAGCGCGAGGCCCTCGAGCTCGCCTACTACGGCGGCCTGACACAGTCGGAGCTCGCCGAGCGGCTCGGCGTCCCCCTCGGGACGGTCAAGAGCCGCATGTTCGCCGGGCTCGGCAAGCTCCGCGATCTCCTCGCCGAATGACCTTCCTCACATTCCCGACCCGGCTCTGGGGCCGGCCGGCCGGAGGGAACAGTGCTCCGCACGGGCCCGGAAGGCCGGACTGCCCCAGGGACGGGAGCCGCCGGCGAAGCCCGGCTCTGCCGGGCGAGAGCCGAGGGCGGTCAGGGGCGTGAGGTTCGAGGAGCGTGTCCAGAGGGTGCTGGACGGCTTGCCGCCGCAGTTCGCTGCGGCGCTCGAGAACGTCGCCGTCGTCGTCGAGGACGAGGATCCGGACGATCCAGACCTCTTCGGCCTCTGGGAATCCAGCGAGTTCATGCCCGACAAGATCACGATCTTCCGCCGTCCGCTCACCTCGACGTTTCCGGAGCCGCAGGAACTGGAAGAGGAGATCAGGATCACGGTGCTCCACGAGCTGGCGCACTATTTCGGCATCGACGAGGAACGCCTGGACGAGCTCGGATACTCGTAGGAATATCGAGGTTGGGCCAGGCGTTGAAGGGGTTATGCGAACGCTCAACGACATCAGACAGGAGATCGATCGGCTCTCCGAACGCCGGGTGGACGTGATGCGAGCGCTCTCCGAGGGGTACGACGCGACGCTGAAGGCGGAGCATCTGGACCTCGAGGAGCGGATCGCCCAGCTCTGGGAAGAGCAGCGCCACGCACGCGCCATGCTCCGGCACGGCGACCGTGATCTGATCATCCAGAGAGCGCGCCAGGACGAGCGGCTCTCACGCGCCGCCTAAGGGCGGCAACCTCACCTGGTGAGGCGCCCCCGAAGCCTCGGGGGGCGCCTCAGGAGACGGTGACGGTCAGCTTCAGCACGTTGTCGGGGCCGAGGGTCTGCATGCCCATCTCGGTCGAGGACTGGATGTTCGTGGCCTGCAGGACGTAGACGCCGCGCTTCGCGAACCTGATCGTCCTCTGGGTGCCGGTGTGCAGGGTCGGGTCGCCCAGGACGAGCCGCGGACCCTTCAGCTGGACGAGGGTGAAGTCCATCGGGCACGTGACATGGACGGTGACCTTGTCGCCCTGCTTCAGCTTCAGGACCGTTGCCGCGCCGTGCGCATGCGTCCCCTGCCAGATGTGGCAGCCGCTCACGGTGTGGACGATCGCGAGCTGCACCGTCTTCGACGGCGCGGCCACGGCGAACACGGCGGAGACGAGGGCCAGGAGCTTCATGGCCACACCGTAGAACGCCGCAACGCCGCGGGAATCGGTAAATACCCGTTGTGCTGGCACGGTGGACCCGAGGTGTCGTTCGCTACCGCGTCCCCGTTCTCGTCGCCTGGCTGACCATCCTCGTCGTGGGGATCCTCGCGTCGGCGCGGCTTTCCCCGCTGCTCGCGAACTCGTTCTCCGTCCCGGGGACAGGTTCGGAGCAGGCGCGCCGGCTGCTGCAGGCGCACTTCGGCGAACGGCCCGACGGAACGTTCACGGTCGTCTTCCGGACGCGCAGCAAGGCAGGCCTCGCCGCCCGGGTCGCCCGCGCCGCGCAGGTCGTCCCGACGGGGCGGCCCGGCGTCCTCCGGTCGGCCGGCGGGATCGTCTTCGCGGACGTGACCACCTCACTCGACCTGCAGCACGCGAAGCGGTACACCTCCTCGCTGCGGCGGGCTCTCGCAGGCAGCCCCCGGGCGCTCGTCACAGGGCAGCCGGCCGTCCAGGCAGATCTCGACCCGATCTTCTCCGGCGACCTCCGTCGCGGCGAGGCGATTGCGATCCCGCTGACGCTGCTGATCCTGGTCGCCGTCTTCGGCGTCTCGATCGCGGTCGCGATCCCGTTTCTCGTCGCCGGCTGCACGATCGCCGGGACGCTCGGGCTGCTCTACCTGATCGCTCACGAGGTGTCGATGGTCGCGTACGTCCGCAACCTCGTCGAGCTGATCGGACTCGGGCTCGCAGTCGACTACTCGCTGCTCGTCGTGCACCGCTACCGCGAGGAGCTGCGGCGGGGCGCCGCTCCGAACGACGCGGTGGTGCGCACGGTCGCCACGGCAGGTCGGGCGGTCGCGTTCTCGGGCGGCGCCGTCGCCGTCGGGCTCGGTCTCCTGCTCGTCGTGCCCGTGCCGTTCATCCGCTCGATGGGGATCGGCGGCCTTCTGATCCCCGTCGTCTCCGTCGCAGCCGGTCTCACCCTGCAGCCGGCGCTTCTCTCATGCTTCGGCTCGAGGCTCGCCGGCCCCACGCGCGGCGGCGCCTTCTGGGGCCGCCTGGCACGAACGATCATGCGGCGGCCGCGCATGTTCCTCGCCGGCGGCAGCCTCGTGCTCGTCGTCCTGGCGCTCCCCGCCGGATCGCTCGAGCTCACGCCGGGATCGCTGACGGGGATCCCGGCGTCGACCGAGTCCGTTCGCGGCTACGACGCACTCCGGGATGCCCTGGGCGGCGGCCTCGTGACGCCGACGCACGTGGTGATCGTCGGCGGCGGCGCCGGCGCGACCCGGCGGCTCACGAACGAGCTGGCCCACGACCCCGAGACGCTCCTCGTGGCCGGCGGCACCCGGCCGCCGTACGTCAGCGGCGGGGGGCACTACCGCCAGGTGATCGCCGCCAACCGCCATGAGTGGGGCGCGCCCGCGACCCGTCGGTACGTCGAACGGCTCCGCAACCAACTGATCCCGGACGCGCGCTTCCCGGCCGGGGCCAGGGTCTACGCGGGGGGCGCGCCGCCGCAAGGCGTGGACTTCGTCACGCGTACCTACGACGCCGTCCCGTGGCTCGTCCTGTGCGTGCTCGCCTTCACGTATCTCGTGCTCCTGCGCGCGTTTCGCTCGGCGGTGATCCCACTGAAGGCGCTCGTGCTGAACGCCCTCTCGGTCGCGGCGGCCTTCGGCGTGCTCGCGCTCGCTTTCCCCCATCCGATCGAGGCGTGGATCCCGGTGTTTCTCTTCGCTGCGCTGTTCGGGCTCTCGATGGACTACGAGGTGTTCATGGTCTCGCGCATCCGCGAAGCGCACGATGCGGGCGAGTCGGACACCGACGCCGTCGCACATGGGCTCGAACGCACGGGAGGCATCGTGACCGCGGCCGCCGCGATCATGGTCGTGGCGTTCGCAGGCTTTGCGGCCGGCCGGATCGAGGGCCTGCGCGAGTTCGGAGTCGGCCTGGCCGTCGCCGTCACACTCGATGCGACGATCGTGCGGGCGATCCTCGTTCCGTCCGCGATGGCCGTCCTCGGCCGCTGGAACTGGTGGCTGCCGAAGCTCCGCAGCTGATTCGGCGAAGCGAACCAGTGACGGTCCAGAGAGGGCGTGGGAGAGCGGTGCTGCAGCACCACTCCCCCACGTGCCGGGACCACCTACTTGACGACCGTGATCGCCAAGCGCATCGCCGGCAACTGATACCCGAGCGCGAGCCCGGGAAGGTCGGACGCGTACGAGAGCATCGGGATCATCCCGTACGGCGTATTCGCATACGAAGGCTGCTGGGTGTACAGCAGCGGATACATGTCGATCAGGTGTGTACCGGGAGCTCCGGTCGCGACCATGTCGAGCACGGTGTCGCCCTGGCTGTTGAAGCCGCAGCCATAGCCCATGTAGGCGTTGTCGTAGTCGACCGCGATCGTGTTGTCGAGTTGCGTCCAGCCGAGCCCCTTCAGGTGAATCGTGAAGTGCTGGCCTGCGTGGAGCGTCAGGTCGGAGATCGGCTGCGCCGACGCGAAGCTGCGCTTGACGAAGAACGGCACCTGGGCCATCGTCGTGGAGCCCTGGACGAGCTGCACGGCATGCCAGCCGCCGAGGCCGTCGGGGACGGTGATCTTCGCGTTCAGCGTGCCGTCCGCCGCCGCGGTCGCGGTGCCGAGGGGGATCGACGAGAATGCCCAGCAGGTGCCTGTGCAGTTCACGCGGTTGCCCACGACGGTCGCCCACTGCAGGCTGACCGGAGCATTGGGGGTGAGGCCTCCGGCGGAGACGTCCACCTTGGTCAAGATCTGGCCACTCGTCACGCTCAACGACGCACTGGCGGTCGTTGCGCCTGCGGCCATCTTCACGGCGTTGAGAGTGGTCGTCGGAGACATCGTCGGCTTCATGTTCATCGGCCAGTCGATCTGTGCGGCCGGCCGCCCGTCGTCCTTCGTCACGGTGAAGATGAACTTCTTGCTCACCGCCCACGGATTCGGCGACTGCGGGATGTTCATGTAGCCGAAGGTGACCGAGTCGTCGAGGTAGATCACATGCTTGCCGACGGGGCCGGATGCGCGGATGTGCGCAACCGCGACGCCGCGGGACCAGTTCGCCGTCAACTGTCCGGCGAACTTGTTGTCGTAGTTCAGCGCTACAGATCCTTCGTAGAGCGAAGAGCCGAGGCCGGAGTAGGTGATGGTGATCGGCGTTCCGATCGGGCCCTTCTTCGGCGTCATGGTCGCGGAGCGGGCGATCAGGAAGCCGCCCTTCGCGACCTGGATGCCGTCGACGACGGCGTAGATGTCGTGCAGGCCGCCCCAGTCGTGCGGGGCAGGGAGCTTGATGCTGAACGCGCCGGCTGCGTCGGTCTGCGCCGTGGCCAGCAGGACCGGGAACTTCGTGGTCTTGCGGCCGAGATAGTCGACGCTGTCGGGACGCGCATCGACCAGCCAGTCGACGTTCGCGGTGCTCCAGGTGAGGCTGACCTGCTTGTTGGCGGGCAGCCCGGTGCCGGAAATGGTCGTCATCGTCCCCGCCACTGCGATGTCGGGGATGGTCTTGAGCGTGAGCATCGTCGCAGCAGGTCTGCCGGGAGCGACGATCGGCCCCGGCAACGCCGTGGCCCCGGGGATCGCCGGTGCTGTCACCGGGCCCACGGTTGCGAAGGCGGACGACGGCACGAGCAGCGCTGTTGCTGCGACAACGGTGCCGACGACGCGCTTGAGGGTGATGGTCATGGTAGGTGGTCCCTTCCTGCTGTTTGATCCCTTACGGGATGATCGTGATCGGGTAGTCGAACGTTCCTGTCTTGCCGCCGGTCGTCTTCACCGTCACGTGAATCGTCACGTCGCCGAGCGGGAACGTGGCGGGGACGATCCACGGCGCCGACCAGAAGAACACCTTGTTGCCGACTGCACCGTGGGCGCCGTAGGTGATCGGCGCGACCGGCTGGCCGGGAATCGAGTAGGTGGCGGTGTCGACGTTGTCGGTGGAGAGCGTCGCTCCGGTCGTGAGGTCGAAGCCCCACACACGGACGACGACCTGCTCGCCGCGCTTGTAGACGTTCGTCTGCGAGCATCCGACCGCGCGCTTGGGTGCGCCGACCGGCTGCGTGCCGTTGACGGTGTCCGCGTAGAGGGAGACGGAGGCGTCGGTGGCCGTGGGAACGGCCAGCGCTGCCGGTCCGGCGGCGGGCGAGAGCTGCGGGCTCGCGGCGATCGTCAGCTGCGAGGTCGAGACCGGCATCTGCACGAACGAGCCGGTCCGCTTGCTCTCGGCCTTGATGAGCACCTTGAAGTCGACCAGGCCTGCCGGGTAGGAGACAGGGACCTTCCAGAGCCCGATCCACGCCATCTGCCCGCTGGCTCCGGGAGCCTTCGGCTGATAGGTCAGCTTGACGTTCGGCTGATTCGGGATCGTGACGTAGAAGTACTTCACGTCCTTCGCGACCAGGATCTTCTTGGTCTTCGAATCCGTCGCGTAGGCGCGGAAGAGAACGACCGAGCCGGGTGCGAACTGGTTCTGCATCGCGCCGGTCGCGGTCACCGTCTGCGCCGCGACGAACACAGGCCCGACCGACGTGGCGGGGAAGGGAGCGGCGATCGGGTTGGCCGCAATTGCTGTCGATGCGATCGCAGCGAATCCGGCCAGCACGACGCCGAGCGTCAGGGTCTTGCGCATTGCTCCTCCTAGAGGACTCAGGGGACGCTCGGCGGTCACGCCGTCAGGCTCCCGGTGAACTTGACCGTGAAGGCGCCGCTCGAGCGGTCGAAGGTGCCCGACATGCGCAGGGTCCCCTTCCGCTTGGCGAGCAGGCCCGTCCCCTTGAGGACGGTCGCCTTCCCGGAAACGCTGAACAGCTGTCCGGCTTCGTCGCCGCAGCCGGTGGAGCCCGGGTTGACCTTGAAGGTCAGCGTGCCCTTCGCTCCGGTGATCGTGCCGAGGCCGGTGAACGGCACACACGGCTGAACCGAGCTGTCGCCCGTGCCCTTGCCGGCGACCTTCCCGCTGCCGATTTTGGTACCTGCACCGGTACCGCTCGCGGTGATCGTCACTGTGTTGTCCGCCGCCTGGGTCGTCGCGGTCCCGGCGTACTTCCCAATGAACGCGATCGGCTTCGGTTTCACGGCGGTCGCCGCGGCCGAGGCGATGATCAAGGCCAGTAACGCAACTGCGAGGATGGAAAGCTTTTTCACGGTCTGCCCCTTTCGGTGGTCCCAGTAGTTGGGGCTGATGCTCGTCGCCCTGCGGAGAACGAGCATCGGGGCGGCCGCTGTGACCCCGTGCGGCAAAGCCCGCATCGTGGAAGGGACGACCTACGGGTTTGCACCGGCACTCGCCGCCCTGGCGAGAGCTACACTGCGAGCGCTTCGGGGCGTTAGCTCAGCTGGGAGAGCGCCGCCTTTGCAAGGCGGAGGTCGCCGGTTCGATCCCGGCACGCTCCACTTCTTCGGGAGATCCGGAAACTACGAGGTCGCCGGGCCAACCGGTACCGGGTGCCGATTCTTCGAACCGCCTGCTTGCTCAGGGTCTGTAAGAGTCGGGAACGCCGGCGCAGGCTCCGCTCGCAGCAGTCGAGCCCGGCGGCCTTTCGGCCAAGATGCCTGAGATGGAGAACCCGCAGCAGATCGCCCGGATGAGGTTCGTGTACGGGGACGATGACGCCGAGCTCGTCGAGCTGCTCGACGAAAGCCTTGCTCCACGGCCACCCGACTTCCTCTTGGATCTCGCTCTTCCGCTCCTGACGCCGGACAGCAGGCTCCTCGACGTCGGCTGTCGCGACGCGCGGCACCTGATCCCCCTTGTCATGCGGTCGGGGTGCACCGGCGTCGGCATCGACCCGGTCGAGCGGAACATCGACCGCGCGCGGGCCGCCGTCACCGGAGCAGATCTTGATCGACGGATCGAGATCCGGCACGGTGTGATGGAAAAGACCGACGAGCCCGACGGCAGCGTCGATGTCGTCTGGTGCCGCGACGTGCTCGAGGTCATCCCTGACCTCCAGGCAGGCCTGTCCGAGATTGCACGCGTCCTGAAGCCGGGCGGCTCCGCGGTCGTCTACACCGTGTTTGCGACGCCGCTCCTGGAGCCCCGCGAAGCTGCTGCGCTCAATCAGCCCATCGGCATCGTGCCGCAGAACCTCGACCGTGCGTGGGTCGAGGAGACTTTCAAAGACTCGGGTTTCGTCGTCGAACAGCTCGAAGAGATCGGGACGGAGTTCCGTGAATACGAGGAGGAGCGGACGCAGCCCGTCTCCGAGAGCCTGCTGCGTCTCGCGCGGCTCCGCCGACGTCGTGAAGAGGTGATCCAACGATTCGGCAGGAACAAATACAACCTGTGGGAAGCCTCGCTTCACTGGCTCGCCTACCTCCTGATGGGAAAGGTCGAGCCCGTCGCGTACGTCCTCCGCCTGCCCTAGCCTCAGGCGTCCGTACGAGTCGGACTCTGGGTGTCTTCCGCGGCGGTCTTGTCGAGCAGCATTACGAGGTCTTCCACTACTTCGGAGCCGATCCGGAATCGGGTCCTGCCAACGCGTCGAAAGCCGACAGTCTCGTAGAGGCGGACGGCGCGTTCGTTCTCGTCCCACACCGTGAGGTAGATACGGCTCGCGTGCGCAAGCCGAGGATGTCGAAGACCAGCCTCGAGCAGCCTTCGACCGAGCCCTTGCCCCTGAGCGGCCGTCTCGACATAGAGCCTGTTGAGGCTTTGGTCCCCTGGCTGACGATCGACTTCCGAGATCGTCACCTCGCCGATCTCCAGGTAGCCGAGCAGCAACCCGTTCTCCTCCGCGACGAGGATGGTCTTCTCTTTCAGAGCGCGGGCAAAGTAGGTCTCCGAACGTCCCGCCTCCAGCTCAGCTTGCTCGTCCTCGAGGCTGACTCCATCCCCGAACGCATCGGACCACGTGCGCTTCGCCAAGCAAGAAAGCGCAGGCACGTCGTCGGGCTCAGCAGCCCTGATCCGTTGGTTCCCCATAGAACTGGAACCTACGCGTCATCAGCATCTCCCAATGGAGTCAAGTGAACTGCTCTGGATGCTGCGCCACGTTGCGCAACCGTGAGCCGCTGAATGAGACAGTCGAATCAGCGACACGGCGCCAGAAGACTGAAGCTGGAGAGCTGCGGGTCCTCGCTGACATGCCAGAGCGCGAAGCCTTCTTCCCCCTCGTACGACGGCGCTGGCTCCCGCGCAAGCAGGTGCTCGGGATACGGCGGCGTCTCATCGGCCCGCGCACGCGACGTCACGCCAACACACTCTACGAGCAGCAAAGACAACCGGCCGGCGTGAAGCCATTGAGCCTGCGAGCCAACCGGTGTCTGACGCCTGTGGTGTCGGACACCTCCTCGAACCGCGTGGCGCAGGCTTCAGTCGGCGACGGCGACTCTGTCGCCGACCGTGATCGTGCCGGCCGTGAGGATGTCGGCGCGCAGGCCGCCGCGGTGGACGAGCGGCCGCAGGAGCCCGGTGCGCGCAAGCCTCTCGAGGTGCGAGCAGGGCTCGGCCAGTCTTCTCCCGATGCAGGTGACCGGCCCGACGTCGAACCGCTCGCCGACGAGCGCGTTCAGCGAGATACCGCTCGTGACGATGTTGCGGCGCGCGTCCTCCCAGGAGAGCTGGATTGCGTCCAGCACATCCGCCTCGACGAGTGTGAGCTCATAGCCGCGCCCAGGCGCACTGAACGTGCCCTGCTCGTCCGCATAGCGATCACCCTCGAGGCCGCGTCCCGGAAGCGCGGAGACCGACTCGACTCTGGTGAGCGGAGCCTCCGCGCGTGGAGCGATCAGGACCCCTGCCACCGTGCCGATCGCGTCCGTTCTCCCATAGGGCGCGGTGGTCGAAAGGTGCAGGTCGAGCGGTGACAGCATCAAGCCCGCCTCGATCGTGACCCCGTCGCGGTGGGCGCCGCCCGGATCGAGCCAGACACCGGACGGCGAGCCGAACATGACGACGGCGTGGATGCGTTCGACCCCTCGGATCAGCGCAATCCACCGGCCCGCCCAGTCGAACGAGCCCGCATCGTCGATCGGAACGAGCCCGAGATTGCGTTCCGCAAGCCACTGCCGGAAGAACCGCTGCGGATCCTCGAAGCCGGCGGGTACAGCCGGCACCGGCCCGCCGACGATCTCGCTCAGACAGTCGCGCAGTTCCGAGGCGAACGACACAACCCGATCGTAGACGCGCGCGCTCGCGCTACGAGATCAAATACGGCGTCGCCTGCGGCGAGAACCAGGTTCCGCGCTCTCAGGAGAGAGGGCCGCGCAGGACGATCTCCTCGTACAGGGCGCGATAGCCGAGGCGGCGGTTCAGCTCGAGCATCCCTTCGAGACGCGTCTCGTTCGCCGTCCGCAGCGTCGCGACGCCGTTCGCCTTCGCCCAGGCGATCTGCGCGCGCTTGATCGCGCCGGCGACGCCGCGGCCGCGCGCGCCTCGTGCGACGGCGGCGAACCCGTGCTTCCACTGCCCGTCGTCGAGCTCGAGGTAGCCGTAGCCGAGGAGCCGTCCGTCCTCGAGGGCGATGAAGAAGGCGTCGGCCGGATGGGCTCGGAGCCCCCACTCGTACCAGGCCTCGTCGACCACCGTCTCGGAGCGGCCGGGCTGGTCGGCATAGGCGACCCGGGCGAGCTCGAACAGCGGACCGGCCAGGTCGGGGCGCTCCGCGAACGTGGTGAGCGCGAACCGGGGCTCCGGCGGAGGAGGCGCCGCCGCGACGTCGAGCTCCGAGATCGCGTAGCGGCGCACCTCCTCGTAGCCCCGCTGTCCGAGGAACGCGGCCACCGCCGGAGTCCGCGTCGTCGTCCACACCTCGAGACCGGTCTTGCCGAGCGCCCTTGCCTTCGCCGAGGCCGCCTGGAGGCGTGCGGCGTCGACGTCGTGAAACCAGACCTCGGCGAACGGCAGGTGGGCGAGCCCGGGAATCGGCGACACGTTCACGGCGGCGACGCTAGCCAAACCGGGTGCCCGAGGATCGTTAGCCTGGTTAACAACCCCTGGTAGCTTGCCGTGGTGACGAGGCGCTCACTTTCGGTCGATCCTCCGGATCTGGGGCTCTGGCCCACGTCGAAGGGGCTGGCGAAGCTCTGGCGCGAGCAGAAGCGGCTCGTCATCATCGGCCTGACCTGCGCGCTGTTCTACTCCGGCCTCTCGATCGCGATCCCGATCGTCATCCGGCACGCGATCGACGGCTCGATCGCGCCCACGAACGGCCATTCCAAGCCGTTGTGGCCCTACCTCGTCATCGTCGTCGTGCTCGGGGCCCTGCGCTTCGCCCTCAACTTCACCCGCCGTTACGCCACGGCCCGCACCGGCATCCGCGTCGAGGCGCGGATGCGTGAGCTCCTCTATCAGGCCTACCTCCGCTATCCGCGCGCGTTCTACGACCGGCATGCGACCGGTCAGGTCGTCTCGCGCGCGACCAACGACCTCTACCCCATCCGCTACTTCATCGGCTGGGGCATGACGCAGGGCATCCAGTCGGTGATGATGATCATCGGGATCGCGGTCGTCCTCTTCTTCGTCAACCCCAAGCTGGCGGCCGTCGCGCTGATCGCCATGCCGGCGGTCTTCGTGCTCGCCTTCACGTTCGCGCGCAAGGTGATGCCGATCTCGCGCCAGGTGCAGCAGCTGAAGGCCGACGTCACCGAGGCGGCGGACGAGGCCGTGGTCGGGATCGAGATGGTGCAGGCGTTCGGCCGCGAGGACGACGTCCAGGCGCGCTTTGCCGGGAAGGCCGAGCTCGTCCGCGACGGCGTCCTGCGCCAGGCTCGTGTGGAAGCGGCGTTCCTGCCGGGGCTGCTGTTCCTGCCGACGCTCTCGATCGCAGCCGTGGTGCTCGTCGGGGGCCGCGACGTGATCGGCGGCACCCTGACCTACGGAGAGTTCTTCCTCTTCTACCAGCTGCTCCTCCAGCTCGTCTGGCCGCTCGAGGCGCTCGGGTGGATCCTCTCGCTGGCCCAGCGCGCGACCGCATCGGCCTCGCGCAGCTTCGCCTGGCTGCAGGGGATCGAGACGATCCCGGAGCCGGCGTATCCGACGTCCCTGCCGGCGGGAGAGCTGGCGGTGCGATTCGAGAGCGTGCGCTTCTCATACGGGACGGGGTCCGAGGTCCTCTCCGGCGTCGACCTCGACATCGCGCCGGGAGAGGTGATCGCGGTCTGCGGGCCGACGGGCGCCGGCAAGACCTCGCTGCTCAATCTGCTGCCCCGCTTCTACGACCCGACCGACGGGCGGGTCCTCGTGGGCGACGTCGATGTCCGCGACCTGCCCATCGCGGAACTACGCGACGCCGTCGCGATCGTCACCCAGAAGCCTGTCCTCTTCTCGATCCCGCTGCGCGACAACCTGACCGCCGCCCGGCCCGATGCGCCCTGGGACGAGGTCGTCGCCGCAGCCGAGGCCGCGGGCGTCGCGCACTTCGCCGCCGACCTGCCGGACGGCTACGACACGCTGATCGGCGAGCGAGGCGTCAACCTCTCGGGCGGCCAGCGGCAGCGCGTCGCGCTCGCGCGGGCGCTCGTCGCCGGCGCACGCGTCGTCGTCCTCGACGACCCGATGTCGGCCGTCGACACGCAGACGGAGCGGCATCTGGTCGAGAACCTCCGCCCCGCGCTCGCGGGACGGACCGTCCTCATTGCGACCCAGCGCCTCTCGACCGTCGAGGTCGCCGATCGTGCCGTCGTGCTCGACGACGGGGTGATCGTCGAGGCCGGCACGCCGACGGAACTGCTCGCCCAGCGCGGTGTCTTCTGGTCGCTGTTCGGAGAGGAGATCAGTGCGGCTGCATAGGCGGAGGATCGACGAGGCCCTCGGAACCGCGCAGGCGCCCGCCCGGCCCGCTCCGAAGCGGCGCATCGGCCTGACGCGGCTGACCCGCTACCTCTCCGGCCGCTGGCTGCGCGTCGCGCTGCTCTCGCTGGTCGGCGTGTGCTCGGCGGCCGCACCCGTCGCGGCGCTGCTCGTCGTGCAGGACGCGATCAACAACGGCATGCAGGCCCACGACGAGTCCCGCCTCACCCGTGACGTGATCGTGTACCTCATCATCAACGCCCTCGCGTGGATCCTGCAGACGACCCTCGTGCGCGGCCTCGCCCGGGTCGGCCAGGACGTCGTGCTCGGGCTCCGCGAGGACCTGTTCGACCATCTGACCACGCTGTCGCTCAAGTACTTCTCGCAGCAGAAGGCCGGCTGGATCATCGCCCGGATCACGTCGGACGTGGACGCGCTCTCCGACGTCCTCTCCCAGGGACTGACGACGCTCGTCGTCAACACCCTGACGCTGATCGCGGCGATCGTCGGGCTCTTCGTGCTCGACTGGCGCCTCGGGCTCGTCGCGCTCGTGATCCTGCCGCCGACGCTCATCCTCACCCGGTGGTTCCAGGTGCGCTCGCACGCCGCGTTCCTGCGCGTGCGGGAGACGATCGCTTCGATGACGGCGCAGATCGCTGAATCCGTTTCGGGGATGGCCGTGATCCAGGCCTACAACCGTGAGCTCGCGTTTCTCGGCGAGTTCGAGGCCGGCAACGACGCGAACCGCAACACGAACACACACGCCCAGTGGCTGAACTCCCTCTTCTTCCCGGGCATCGAGTTCCTCGGGATCGTCGCCATGACGGCGGTGCTCTGGGTCGGCGGCCAGATGATCGGCAGCGGGTCGCTCGCGATCGGCACGCTCGTCGCAGCCGTCTTCATGCTCAACCTCGTCTTCCAGCCGCTCCAGGAGCTCTCGGACCTCTACGGGCAGGTGCAATCGGCCGGCGCCGCGATGGAGAAGATCACCACGGTGCTCGACACACAGCCTGAGATCACCGACGGTCCCGGCTCGCATCGCGCGGAGCGCATCGAGGGCGATCTGCACATCGATCGCGTCACCTTCGCGTACGGCAAGGAGCCGGTGCTCCACGCAATCGACATCCACGTTCCGGCCGGCGGCTGCCTCGCGCTCGTCGGCGAGTCGGGCGGCGGCAAGTCCACGACCGCGAAGCTCGTCGGGCGCTTCTACGACCCGGACGACGGCGCGATCCGCGTGGACGGCCACGACCTGCGCGAGCTGCAGCTGCGCTCGTACCGCCGCCAGCTCGGCGTCGTCCTGCAGGATCCCTTCCTGTTTGCGGGGACGATCGCCGACAACATCCGCTTTGCCCGGCCCGAGGCGACGGACGAGATGGTCGCCGACGTGGCGCAGTCGGTCGGCGTAGACCGGATCGCGCGCCGCTTCGACGCCGGGCTCGCACACACGGTGCGCGAGGGAGGCGCCGGCCTGTCTGCAGGCGAGCGCCAGCTGATCTCGATCGCGCGGGCGCTCCTCGCCGATCCGCGCATCCTCATCCTCGACGAGGCGACGTCGAACATCGACCGGCCGACGGAGATCCTCATCGAGCGCGCTCTCGACCGGCTGTTGCGCGGCCGCACGTCGATCATCATCGCCCACCGTCTGGCGACGGTCCGTCGCGCCGACGAGATCCTGGTCATGGAGCACGGGCGCGTGTCGCAACGCGGCCGGTTCGACGAGCTGCTTCGGGCCGACGGCCCGTTCAGGCGGCTCGCAAAAGAGCTGGAGGGCGCCGACGGTCAGCTACAGGGTGCTTCGGGCTCCGACTTGCAAGCAGCGCCGGTGACCGGCAACCGCGCGAGCAACTCGGCGAGAGTGGCGAGCTCGGAGCCCGAGTAGCGCCCGACGAAGAGCTCGTCGATCCCCCGCAGATGCGTGACCGCGGCGCGCCTCAGCTTGAGCGCTCCGCTGTCGGTCAGCTTCGCGTAGGAGACGCGGGCGTCGGAGGCGCAGGTCTCCTTCGAGACGAAGCCCGACGACTCGAGCCCTTCGAGCAGGCGGGTGATCCCCGACGCCGTCAGGAGCACGCGCTCGGCCAGGTCGACCCGCCGCAGCATCTGGCCCTCGGCATGCGACAGGTGCAGCAGCACCTCGTAGTCGTTCAGGGTCAACCCGTGCTCGCGCTGGAGCTGCGCGGACAGCTCCCGCGTGATCGCAGCATGCGAGCGGAGAAACGAGACCCAGGCCTCGAGCTGTTGCGGTGGTGAGATGGGTTGTGCGCTCATAGTGGTTGCGCCCGCAAGTATAGCTCGCCCGGCCGGGCAGCGACGCCGCCCCCAGAGACTCTCCTATCGGAGCACGCCGCACAAGGGCACGCTGTTCTCATTTGACGAATCGAATCATGCTTTCCTGATCACCGCCGTGGTCGCGCTCGCAGCCGACGAGGGCGAGATCCTGCCGCGTTCAAGCACATGACCGTGCGCGACAACATCGCGTTCGGCGCCGAGACCAGCAGCTCGGGAATCTGGTTCGCTGCGCGAATCAGATTCCCAACTCGTCTCAGTGCGGCGCCCAGGCGTCTGGGTCCGCGGCCAGGGCGCGGACGCTCTCCGGCAGCTCGCCGCTCGCGAGATCCGCAAGGGTGACGTTCTCCAGCACGCCACGCAACGACGCGCGGACCGCGACCCACACGTCGCGCAGCTGCTCCGCGCTGCCCTGGTAGACGACCTGCTCCGAGCGAACGCCGCGCACATTCGCAAGCGGGCCGTCGACAGCCCGGATGATGTCCGCGAGGCTCACCTCGGCGGCCGGCCGGGCGAGCCAGTAGCCGCCGTCGGCCCCGCGGCGGCTCGCCACGATCCCGGCGTTCCGCAGATCGGAGAGGATGTTCTCGAGGAAGTTCGACGGAATCTCCTGCGCCCGCGCGAGCCGCTCGCCCTTGACCGGGCCTTCGCCCGCCACGGCCAGCTCGACCGCCGCCCGGATCGCATAGTCAGCTTTCGCCGAGACCCTCACGCGAGCATTGTGCTGCGGTCTACGCAACCTTGTCGAGCAGGGCGTTGTCGGCCGGCGTTCATCAGTAACCGAGGGCCGTCCCCCAAGCCCGTCGGTAGATCGTCTTCAGCTGCTCGACGCGTTTCACGTAGGCGCGCGTCTCGGCGAACTGGATCGGCTCTCCGTTCGCGCGCCACCTGTCGACGTTTCCCTGGCCCGCGTTGTAGGCCGCGAGCACGAGCTGCTCGCTGCCGTACTTCTCGAAGAGATTCTTCAGATACCAGGCGCCGTAGCGGATGTTGATCTCCGGGTTGTAGAGGTCGTCGGTGTGGAACGCGCTCCCGTGTGTGCGAATCGCGATCCCACGCGCGGTCGCCGGAGTGATCTGCATCAGACCGATCGCGCCGGACGACGACTTCGCATCGCTCCGGAACTTCGACTCCTGGTAGATGACGGCGGCGACGAGCGACGGGTCGAGGCCGTGCTCACGAGCGTGCACGCGGACGTATTGCGAGTAGCGCAGCGGATAGCGGATCCGCTCGTACCACGGCGGGCTCGTCTTGTTCACATAGGCGAATGCGCCGACGGCGACAGCCGCGATCAGCAGGACCCAGACGAGCCGCCTCACGAGGCGAGCTCGTGCATCACGGACGCAACGAACGCGTCCAGCTCCTCGAGCGAGCCCGTGTTCTTGAACGCAAAGTCCGCCCGCTTCACCTTCTCGGCGTCGGGCATCAGCCGAGCCTCACGGTCCTCGGTGGCGACGATCGAGCGGGCGCGGCGGAGCTTCTCCGGCGCGGTGATCACGACCACCTTGTCGAACCGCGAGTCGCCGCCGGTCTCGTAGAGGAGAGGCACCTCGGTCACGGAGACTGCCGGCGCCTGCGGCAGCTCGGCGAGGCGTTCGCGCCACTGCAGGTACTCCAGCGAGACGAGCGGATGCAGCAGCTCCTCGAGCCACCCGAGCGCCGCCCGATCGTTGAAGACGACCGTTGCCAATGCGCCGCGGTCGATCTCCCCATCGGGCGCCACCACCCCGTTGCCCATGCGCTCGACGACCGCCCGGCGCACATCCTCGCGCCGCAGGAGGTGGTGCACGATCTCGTCGCTCGAGACCGTCGCCGCGCCGTGCCGTGCGAACGCCTGCAGCGCCTCGCTCTTACCGGCTCCGATGCCGCCGGTGATCGCGACGGCTACCGGTTTGGTCACTCCTCTGAGCTGGACGCTTCTGGCTCGGCGGCGGGCTCGATGCCCACGCCGGTCGCGTCGGCCTCGGCCGACGGGGCCTCTTCGGCCTCGGCGGCCGGAGCTTCCTCGGCGTCTACAACCGCGAGCTCGGCCTCGGCTGCCGGAAGCTCGTCCGGAGCATCATCCTCGGCGGCCTCCTCGGGCTCGGCGGCCAGATCCTCGCCCACCTCGAGCGGCGGGGCCTCGTCTGCGAAGACGTCCTCGGACAGGTCGATCGCCGGCCGCGTGTGCACCGACTCCGCCCCGTCCGCGCGAGGCTGCACCGGGTCGGTGTCCTCGACGCGCTTGAGCGAGAGCGAGAGCCGGCGGCGCTCGCCGTCGACCTCGATGATCTTCACGTTGACCGGCTGGCCCTGGGAGACGACCTCGCGCGGGTTCTCGACATGGTGCTGGGCGAGCTCCGAGATGTGCACGAGCCCCTCCACACCGGGGAGGATCTCGACGAAGGCGCCGAACGTGACGACCTTGGTGACCCGGCCCTCGACGACGTCGTCCTCGTGGTAGCTCTCCATCACCTGCTGCCACGGATCGCTCTGGGTCTGCTTCAGGCCGAGCGAGATGCGCTGGCGGTCGCGGTCGATGTCGAGGACCTTGACCTCCACGGTCTGGCCGATGTCGAGCACCTCGGACGGGTGGTTGACGTGCGACCACGAGAGCTCGGAGATGTGGATGAGGCCGTCCATGCCGTCGAGATCGACGAAGGCGCCGAAGTCGACGATGTTCGAGATCTGGCCTTCGACCACGTCGCCGGGCTGGAGCTTGTCGAGAATCTGCTGCCGCTGCTCCTTGCGCTCCTCCTCGAGCACAGCGCGGCGCGAGAGCACGACGTTGTTCCGCGAACGGTTGAGCTCGATCACCTTCGCGCGCAGCTCCTGGCCCATGAACTCGTCGAGGTCCTGCACGCGCCGGATGTCGACGAGCGACGCCGGCAGGAAGCCGCGGACGCCGAGGTCGAGGATCAAGCCGCCCTTGACGACCTCGATCACGCGGCCGTTGACCGGGTCTCCGGACTCGGCCGCCTGCTCGATCGCCTTCCAGGCGAGCTCGAACCGCGCGCGCTTCTTCGAGAGGATCAGGCGCCCTTCGGCGTCCTCCTTCGTGAGCACGAGCGCGTCGATCTCGTCGCCGAGCGTGACCTCGTCGGCGGGGTTGACGGACCGGCGAATCGAGAGCTCGGAGACCGGGATGACGCCTTCCGACTTGTACCCGATGTCGACGAGCACCTCGTCCTTGTCGACCCGGACGACCGTCCCGTGGACGACCTGCCCCTCGTTGATCTCGGGGAAGGTGGAGTCGTAGTCGGGGATCAGCTCGCCGTCCGGGCCTTCGACCCAGACACCGGGCTCAAGCTGCATGAGATCGTTGGAAGCCAAAGCGGCCGCGAAGTATAGCCACGTTGGGATTACGCTCCGTCAACCTGCACGGATTGGCGGCCCGGCCGGGCGGCGAGCCGGTTCAGGACTTGGCTTCCGCCCAGTTGTCGCCGACCCCCACGTCGACGGCGAGCGGCGGGTCGAGGTCGTAGGCGCCGCACATCTCGGCCCGGACGAGCTCGCGCACCGTCGACACCTCCGGCTCCGGGACCTCGAGCAGCAGCTCGTCGTGCACCTGGAGCACGAGACGGGCGCCGCGCCCCTCGTCGCGCAGCCGCGCTGCGATGCGGATCATCGCGACCTTGATGATGTCCGCGTTCGAGCCCTGCATGACGAAGTTGACGGCGATGCGCTCGCCGAACCCGCGCGTCTGCCGGTTCGACGCGCGGATCTCGGGCACCGGCCGGCGCCGGCCGAGCAGGGACGTCACGTAGCCGTCGGCCCCGGCCTGCTCGATCGTCCGCGCGATGAAGTCCTGGACGTGCGGGAAGCGGGCGAGATACGCGTCGATGTAGCGCTGCGCTTCGTCGCGCGGGATCTCGAGGTTCTCCGACAGGCCGTAGGCGGAGATGCCGTAGACGATCCCGAAGTTGATCATCTTCGCGATCGACCGCTGCGCGGAGGTCAGCTTCGCCGGCTCGACGCCCAGCACCTCGGCCGCCGTCGCGGTGTGAATGTCCTCGCCGCGCTCGAACGCCTCGCGCAGCTTGGGCTCCCCGGAGACGTGCGCGAGGATGCGCAGCTCGATCTGCGAGTAGTCGGCGCTCAGCAACCGGTGGCCTTCCTCGGCGATGAATGCGCTGCGGATCTCGCGACCGAGCTCGGTGCGCACGGGGATCGCCTGCAGGTTGGGGTCCGACGTCGAGAGCCGCCCGGTTGCGGCAACGGTCTGGTTGAACGTCGTGTGCAGGCGCGCGTCGGAGTCCGAGATCAGCGACGGCAGCGGGCCGAGGTAGGTGTTCAGGAGCTTCGACAGCTCGCGCCACTCCTCGATCACCTCGACGATCGCATGCTCGTGGCGGATCGAGCGGAGCACCTTCGCGTCGGTGGAGTAGCCGGTCTTGCCCTTCCGTCCGGCGGTCAGCCCGAGCTGCTCGAACAGGACCTTGCCCACCTGCTGGGTCGAGCCGAGCATGAACTCCTCGCCTGCGAGCTCGTAGGCCTGCGACTCGAGCTCCTCGACGCGGTCGGCGAGCCGGGCCGTGATCTCGCCCATCCGATAGGTGTCGATCTTGACGCCGGCGCTCTCCATCGCCGCGAGCACGCCGGTCAGCGGCAGCTCGACGGCGCGGTAGAGATCGGTGACACCGCGCTCCTCGAGGCGCTCCAGGAGCGGGCCGATCAGCCGGCGCGGCGTCTCCGCCCGCCGGACGAGCGCGGTCGTCTCCTCCTCGGCCTCGGGCTTCGGCACGAGCTCGACCCCGTACTCGGCGGCGAGGTCGTCCAGCTCGTAGCCGGCGCGGCCGGGATCGATCAGGTACGCCGCGAGCAGCGTGTCGTCGCGGGCGTCGACCCTCAGCTCCTTCGCGTCATGGACGATCAACTGCGCTTCCCGCAGTTGATCCAGCGGGGCAGCGGCACCGACGATCACTTCTTCTCCGGTCGCGACGGCGGTCCGGTCGCCGATTGCCGCAAAGCCGACGACGCCGCGGAAATCGAGCTCGCCCTCCCGCCACGGCACCTCGATGCCCGTCACCTGCATCGGCGCGCTCGGCACAGCTGCGTCGAGCTCGTCCACGCGGTTCAGCAGATTGCGGAACTCGAAGCGCCGGAAGATCTCCTTCAGCTGCGCGCGATCCGGCGGGTCGAGCACGAGCTGAGCCGGATCGCAGTCGATGTCGAGGTCGCGGCGCATCGTCGCGAGCTCCTTCGACGTGCGCGCGAGCTCCGCGTTTTCGGTGATGTTGCGCGCACGCGCCGGCGAGAGCTCCGGAGCGTGCTCGATCACGGACTCGAGCGATCCGTACTGCGCGATCAGCTGTCCGGCTGTCTTGTCGCCGATGCCCGGGACGCCCGGGATGTTGTCGGACGTGTCGCCCTTGAGGCCGATGAAGTCGGGCACCTGCTCGGGCGTCACGCCGTACCGGGCCTCGACGCGCTCCGGCGTGTAGACGTTGACGTCGGCGACGCCGCGCGGGGTCATCATCAGGCAGATGTTGTCGCTGCACAACTGGAAGGCGTCACGGTCGGTGGAGACGACGCACGTCTTGATCCCGGCCGCATCAGCGCGGGTCGCCAGCGTGGCGATCACGTCGTCCGCCTCCCAGCCCTCGAACTCGAGGTTCCGGTAGCCGAATGCTTCGACGATCGGCCGGAAGTGCGGGAACTGCTCGCGGAGCAGGTCCGGCATGGGCTTGCGGCCCTCCTTGTAGACCACCTCCGCCGCCTCGGCGACCGCAGCCCGATGCACCGGCCGGGAGTCCCACGCAACCGCGACACCCTTGGGGCGGTAGTCCGCGAGGAGCTTGAACAGCATGTTCGTGAAACCGAGCAGTGCGCCCGTCGGCTGACCATCGGTCGTGGCCAGCTCCTCCGGCAGGGCGAAGAACGCGCGATAGGCGAGATTGTTGCCGTCGACGATGAAGAGATCGCACTCGCGCGCCGGCGCGTCGTCCAGCTCCAGCTCGGCTCCGGTCAGTGTTTTCGGCACAGCCCGAGGGTATCGTCCTGACCCCATGGCGAGCCTCGAGATTCACCCACTTTCCGGCCTTCGCGCGGAGGCGGCGACGCTGCTCGCCGAGCGCTACGCGCGCCAGCGTGCCCTCGAGCCGCTCCTGCCCGAGATCGACGACTTCGAGGCTCATCTTCCCGCCGACGGGCACGTCGCGTTGCGCGACGGACGGGCGCTCGCCTACCTCGCCGGGGCGGTCGACCATGAGACGAGGATCGCGCGGTGGCTCTTCGGGGGCCACGCTGCGCGCGAGCCTGAAGCGCTTCGCGACCTCTTCGCCGTCCAGGCGGAGGAGTTCGGTGTGTCGCGTTTCATGGTCACCGTGCCGGCCGGCGACCCGGCTCTCATCGACGCGTGGTTCAGGCTCGCCTTCGGGTGCCAGGCGGTCTGGGCGGTCCGAGAGGTCGAGCGCGTCGAGCCCGTCGACTTCGGCGGGACGATCCGGCCCGCGACACCGGACGACATGGAGAGCGTCAACGACCTCGACGAGAGCCTGTACGAGCATCAGGCCGCAACCCCGAGCTTCTCCGAGTTCGTCGCGCCGCCCCGCGAGCAGCTCCGGGCGGAGGCGGCGGAGCTGTGGGACGGCTCCGAGACCTACGTCGCGTTCGTCGCCGAGCGCGACGGGCGGGTCATCTCGCTCCTGCTGCTCTATCGACGCCCCGTCGGCGACCTGCGGGTGCCGGAGAACAACATCGACCTCGCCTTTGCCGCTTCCCGCGACGACGTTCGCGGGACCGGTGCCGGTCTCGCGCTGACCGCGCATGCCATGAACTGGGCGCACGACCACGGGTTCCGCTCGATGACGGTCGACTGGCGCTCGGTCAACCTGCTCTCGTCGCGCTTCTGGCCGCGCCGCGGCTTCCGCGCGCAGTACCTCCGCCTCTACCGGGCGGTCCCGTAGTGCCGTCCGGGTCGTCACTCGCGCTCTTCTGTCTTGCGTCCGTGGCGCTCGCCGTCGTGCCCGGGCCGGCGGTCACGTACATCGTCACCCAGAGCATCGACAAGGGCCGCCGCGCGGGCCTCGTCTCCGCGCTCGGCGTCGCGAGTGGAGGGCTCGTTCACGTCGCTGCTGCGACGGTCGGTCTCTCAGCGCTGATCGCCTCCTCGGCCACCGCGTTCACCACGGTCAAGCTGGTCGGGGCCGCGTACCTGATCATCATCGGGATCCGGCGCATCTTCAGCCGCGAGGAGGACACGGAGGTGCAGGTCGTGCCGACGCCGCACCGGAAGCTGTACGCGCAGGGAGCGGTCGTGAACGTGCTCAACCCGAAGACAGCGCTGTTCTTTCTCGCCTTCCTGCCGCAGTTCGTCGACCCAACCCGTGGCTCGGCGCCCGCGCAGGTCGCCCTGCTCGGTGTGCTGTTCGCGGTGATCGCGTTCACGTCGGATGCGATGTACGCACTGCTCGCCGACCTGCTCGCAGGCAAGCTCCGGCGCAGCGGCACCGGCGCGAGGGTGCGACGCTGGGTCTCGGGCGGCATCTTCATCGCGCTCGGCGTGACCGCGGCGACCGCCCGCCGGGTTTCGTGACGCGGATCCCGCTGCTGAACGACGCGCGCCTCGTGGTCGTGGACACCGACGACGGCGACCTCGTGCTGCGGCCTGAGCCGCAGCGCGAATCGCTCGAGGATGTCGACCGGGCGGTCCTCGACGCGTTCTCCTTCCCGCTCGCCGGGGAGCCTCTGGCGAAGCTCGTGCGGCCGGGCGGCAGCGCGACGATCGTGATCGAGCAGCCGTCGCTGCCGATCCCGTCGGTGGGCACCGGGGCGCGGCACACCGCGATCGCGACGGTCGCGGACGAGCTCGTGCGGCTCGGCGTGAAGCAGATCACGATCCTGGTCGCCGGCGGGCTCTCGCGCCGGACGACGCCGCGGGAGATCGGCGTGCTCGTGCCGCCCGACTTCCGCCGGCGGTTCAAGGGGCGGGTGAGCGTGCACGATGCCGAGGCGGAAGATCTCGTCGACCTGGGCCGCGCGGGCAACGTCGACCTGCGCGTCAACCCGGCACTCGTCGAGACCGACCTGGTCGTGACCGTCACTGCGGCCGAGACCGTCCTCCACGGTGGCCCGGCGGCGCTCCTCGCGGCGAGCGGCCGCGAGTCGCTGCGGGCCGCCGGAGCACTGTCCCTGCTCGAGACGAGCTCGTCGCAGGGCTGGAACCTCGCCGTCGAGATCGAGCGGCGGCTGAGCCGGCGCGTCCCCGTCACCGGCGTCTCGCTCGCCCTGAACGCACCGCGGCTGGGCGGCCCGTTCGCCGGGTATCCGCACGATCAGGAGGCGATCGACCGCGTGATCGGCTCACGCGTGCGCCGGCTCTTCCAGTTCGCGCCGGGCCGGGTACGGCAGCGGGTCCTCGAGCGCCTGCCCCGCGACCTGACCGCGGCGGCGGTGTACGCAGGCACGCCCTCGGTGGCGCACACGGAAGCCCTCCTGCGGGCGACCGTCCTCAAGGGCGTCTCGCTGAGCGAGCCCGTCGACGCGCTGGTGATCGGGATCCCGCCGACGACGCCCTGGCTTCCCCGCGAGCGTCCGAACCCGATCACGGCCGCCTACCTCGGCCTCGGGCTCGCCCTGCGGCTCTGGCGAAACGCCCCGCCGATCGCAGCAGGCGGCACGGTGATCCTGATTCACCCGTTGCCGCGCCGCTTTCAGCGGCCGACCCAGACGCCCTACCGGGCGCTCTTCTACGAACCGAGGACGGCACGCGATGTCGACGCGATGCGCGAGGCCGAGCTGGCGGCGGTCCTCGACGAGGCCGCGCTCGAGGACTACCGCTCCGGACGAGCCTGCCATCCGCTGCAGCCGTTCGTCGAGTGGAGCGCCTGCGATGCGGCCTCGCACCGCCTCGGTGCCGTTCTGATCGCCGGCTGCCGGGACGCGTTCGCCGCCCGGCAGCTCGGCTTCGTGCCGGTGCACGGCCTCGGTGCGGCGCTTGACATGGCGCACGGCCGCGGCGCCCGCCGCATCGGCTACCTGCTGACGCCGCCGTTCTTCCCGCTCGTCGTCGGGTCCTGACCGTAGCCTCCAGGCATGGACACGGTGATCGAGACGAGGTCGCTGACGAAGCGCTTCGGCGACCGTGCTGCGGTCGACGGCGTCGATCTGACGGTGCCGGCCGGGGTCGCATTCGGGTTCCTCGGCCCGAACGGCGCCGGCAAGACGACGATGATCCGCACGCTCCTGGGGCTCACGCAGCCCACCTCCGGCGACGTCGCGCTGCTCGGACTGCCGCAGCCGTCGAAGCGCGCGGAGGCGCTCGCCCGGGTCGGCGCGATCGTCGAGGAGCCGAGGTTCCATCCGCACCTGACGGGCCGCGAGAACCTGAAGATCGTCGCGGCCGCGCGCGACCGCGCGGCCGAGGCGCGAATCCCGAGCTCACTCGAGCGCGTGGGCCTCGCCCAGCGCGCCGACGAGCGTGTGAAGGCCTACTCGCTCGGCATGCGGCAGCGGCTGGGCATCGCGCGGTGCCTGATCGCCGACCCCGCGCTGCTGATCCTCGACGAACCGATGAACGGCCTCGACCCCGCCGGGATCCTGGAGATGCGGCATCTGATCCGCGCATTCGTCGGCGAGGGGCGCACGGTGTTTCTCTCCTCGCATCTGCTGGACGAGGTCGAGAAGACCTGCGACCAGGTCGCGATCGTCGACCAGGGCCGCATCGTCGTGCAGGGAGGCGTCGAGGAGATCGCCTCCAGCGGCGATCCGACGCTCCTCATCGAGGTCGACGACGAGACTGCGGCGCGGCGCGTGCTCGACGGTGCGTCGATCGAGGTGGAAGCCGGTGCGCTGCGCATCAAGCTCACCGCGGGACGCTCCGCGGCGGAGATCAACCGCGCACTCGTCGAGGCGGGGATCGCCGTGTCGCGGCTCGAGCCCGCACGCGCGACGCTCGAGGAGAAGTTCCTCGAGATCACCTCGCGCCTGGAGGGAAACGCATGAGGCTCGTGCGCGCCGAGGTGCTGAAGCTCGTCCGGCGGCGAGGGCTCATGGCGTGGTCGCTGATCCTCACCGTCGGATCCGTCCTGGTCGCCGAGATCGTGCTGCTCGTGCTCCACGCCGTGAACAGCGCGCACCACGGCCCGGCCGGGGGCACCGAGAACTTCAAGGGCGTCACGCTGCTGCTGACGGGGATCGGCACCGTCGCGGCGATCATCATCGGCGCAACGGCGGGAACACAGGACGTCGCGAACGGCGTCTTTCGCGACCTCGTGGTCACGGGCCGCAAGCGGTCGACGCTCTTCAACGTCCGGGCGCCCGGGGCGCTCCTCGTCTTCCTGCCGATGCTCGCGATCGGGTTCGCGATCGCAGTCGTCGTCGCATACGTGTTCGCAGGGAGCCTGCCGACGCCTTCGGTCTCCAGCATCGTGAAGTACGTCGAGTACGCCCTCGCGATCTCCGCGGTCAACATCGTGATCGCGGTCGGTCTTGCCTCGTTCGCAAGCTCGAGAGTGGTCGTGGGCGTGCTGATCGCCTGGAACGCGATCGTCTCGCACATCCTGATCAGCATCAGGGTGCTCGGCGGAGCCCGGAAGCTGATCGACGTGGGCGCGGCCGAGCACTTCCTACCGCGAGAGAGCGGCAACGCCGAGATCGCGATGTCGACGGTGACCGCCGTGCTGGTGCTGCTCGTCTGGGCCGGGATCTTCCTGTGGGCCGGCCGCTGGTGGACGAACCGCGTCGACGCCTGAGTCGCGCGCGTCGCGTCGCATCGCATCGCATCGCGACGTGTCGGGTCCCGACCGATCGGCCGCGTCCGGCTCGGACACAGCCGGGGTCAGACCCCCGGTCATGTTCGAAGGGGACAACTAGTCGTGGCTCGATGCGGCCTCGCCCGCGCCCCGGCTTCCGGTCATCGGCTCCTCCGGACACTGCGCGGGGTCAGACCCCGGCCGTGGCCCGAAGTGCGCTGTCTTCGAAGGCCTACCCCTCGCCGAGGTAGGTCTTGCGGACCTGCTCGTTCGTCTTCAGCGCCGCTGCATCGTCGGCGAGCACGATGCGACCCGTCTCGAGCACGTAGCCGCGGTGGGCGTGGTCGAGCGCCATCAGGGCGTTCTGCTCGACCAGCAGGATCGACGTGCCCTGTTCGTTGATCTGCTTGATGATGGCGAAGATCCGCTCGACGAAGATCGGAGCGAGACCGAGCGAGGGCTCGTCGAGCAGCAAGAGCTTCGGCTGCGCCATCAGGGCCCGGCCGATCGCGCACATCTGCTGCTCGCCGCCCGAGAGCGTTCCCGCCTTCTGGGTGCGCCGCTCCTGGAGGCGCGGGAACAGCTCGAACACGCGGTCCATGTCGCTCTTGATCCCCTGCCGGTCGGTGCGCTGGAACGCACCCATCTCCAGGTTCTCGGTCACGGTCATGCGCGGGAACAGCCGCCGCCCCTCGGGCGACTGCGCGATCCCGCGCTTGACGATCTCGTGTGCGGCCACCGCCGTGATGTCGCGGCCCTGGAAGCGAATGCTCCCCTGCCGCGGGTGGTTGAGCCCGTTGATCGACCGGAGCGTCGTCGACTTGCCGGCGCCGTTCGCACCGAGCAGCGTCACGATCTCGCCCTCCTGCACCTCGAGCGAGATCCCCTTCAGCGCGTGAATCGCCCCGTAGTAGGTGTGGATGTCGTGAATCTCGAGGATCGGGGTCTTGCCGTTGGCGCTCATGAGAGCCCTTGCCGTTTCATGTCCTCGACGGCCGCCTTGCCGAGGTACGCCTCGATCACCCGCTCGTTCTGCTGCACCTCGCGAGGCGTGCCTTCCGCGATCTTCTCGCCGTAGTCGAGGACGGAGACGCGGTCCGAGACACCCATCACGACGCGCATGTCGTGCTCGATCATCAGCACCGTCAGGTGATGCTCTTCGCGCAGATTGCTGACGAAGGCTGTGAACTCCGCCGACTCCTGCGGGTTCATTCCCGCGGTCGGCTCGTCGAGCAGGAGCAACTGAGGATCGGTTGCAAGCGCGCGGGCGACCTCGAGGCGGCGCTGATCGCCGTAAGGGAGGTTGCGCGCGGTCGCCTGTGCCTGCCTGCGCAGGCCCGTGAACTCGAGCAGCTCGAGCGCGCGCTCACGCGTTTGCCTCTCCTCGCGCTTGACGGACGGGGTGCGGAGGATCGAGTTGAAGATGTTCGCCTTCATCCGCGAGTGCATCCCGACCATCACGTTCTCGAGCGAGGTCATGTTCTGGAAGAGGCGGATGTTCTGGAAGGTGCGGCCCACCCCACGTGCGGTGATCGCGTGCGGCGGCTTGCCCGTCACGTCCTCTCCGAGGAACAGCACCTGGCCGGCGGTCGGCTTGTAGACGCCGGTCAGCATGTTGAAGAACGTCGTCTTGCCGGCGCCGTTCGGCCCGATCAGCGAGATCACCTTGCCGCGGGGCACGGTGAAGTCGACGCTGTTGACCGCGACGAGCCCGCCGAACTCCTTGCGCAGGCCGGTCGCGACGAGAACGTCGGTCTCGTTCGAGGCGACGCTGTCAGTTCCCGTTCCGGCCCCCACGCCCACGCTGCTCACTCCGTCACGACCCGGTTGTCGGCGGTGATGTCGTAGAGCGGCTCGTCGTGCACGCCCTCGTGCAGCTCGGCGGCGACGCGTTTCGACGGGATCAGCCCCTCCGGCCGGAAGAGCATGACGAGCAGGATGATCAGTCCGTAGATGCCCGAGGCGTACAGCGGGACGTCGAGGTTCGGATGATGACTGCCGATATGGACGTTCGCGTTGATCCACGCTCCGGTGTTTGCGAGCCCTTCCTCGTTGAGATAGGCGAGAAAGGCGCCACCGACGATCACGCCCGCGATGTTGCCCATGCCGCCGAGGATCACCATGCAAAGGATGAAGACCGAGATGTTGAAGTAGAAGTCGCCGGGGAAGGTCGCGCTCTTGAAGACGGCGTAGTACGCGCCCGCGACGCCGCCGAAGAACGCGCCGCTCGCGTAGGCCCACGTCTTGGTCTTCATCAACGGGATCCCCATTGCGGCCGCTGCCGTCTCGTCCTCGCGGATCGCGATCCAGGCCCGTCCGAGCCGGGAGTACTGCAGCCGCAGCGAGCAGAAGACCGTGAACAGGAGCAGGACGACCGCGGTCCAGAAGAAGACGTCGGTCGACTGGATCTGGTGCCCGAGATAGTTCGCGCTGCAGCACTGGAGGTAGTTCGCCGGCAGGAAGCCGCCGGTCCAGTTCGACAGGTGGTTGCCGAAACCGATCGAGTCGATCGGCGTGATGCCGTTCGGCCCGTTGGTGAGGTTGAAGCCCGTGCCGAGAAAGTTGTCGCTGTTGCGGGCGACGTCGTAGATGATCTCGCCGAAGCCGAGCGTCACGATCGCGAGGTAGTCACCTCGCAGCCGCAGAGTCGGCAGGCCGATCAGGATCCCGAACAGCGCGGTGATGGCGCCCGCGAGCGGCAGCACGATCCAGATCGAGAGATGGATGCCGGGGAGTTTCGGGTCGATGCCGACGGCACCGAGGTGCCAGGTGTGATGAGCGAACTGCAGCGAGGCAAACCAAGCTGCCGTATACGCGCCGGTGGCGTAAAACGCGACATAGCCCAGGTCGAGCAGGCCCGCGTAGCCGACGACGATGTTCAGCCCGACGGCCATCATCACGAACACGATCATGTAGACGCCCGTTGCGACGTCCGGCCACACGCCGAACACCGGGATCGTGAACATCTTCGACTGGTAGAAGGGATAGAGGACGGTCAACACGATCGCAGCGGTCGGGAACGCCCAGCGGCGATACCGCTGCGGGATCCAGAAGATCCCGAACGCGATCGCGAATGTCACGGCCAGTGAGCGCGGGCCCGTGATCAGGAACGCGAGCACGATCACAGCCTGCCCCACGAGCTGCCATGGGAGCCGCGGCAGGCGGTGGATCCAGTAGAGCGCGGAGATCACCACGACCGCGAAGCCGAGCGAGTGGTCGATGAAGAAGAGGGCCAAGGCGAGCAGGAGCTCCAGCGCGATCGAGATCGCAGCCCGTTGCCCCTCCGGCAGGGAGTCCCAGCGAGCGCGCTGCTGGTTGCGGAAGCCCACCATCTCGGGGGACCCTGTCGTCGCGCCCTCGGTCATCCGCCCTCCGGAGTGCGTTCGCCGAGGAGCCCCTCCGGCCGGAAGACGAGAATCAGGATCAAGATCGAGAACACGATCGCCTCGGTCCAGTCCGAGCCCGGCGCGTGCCAGTTGAGCCCCTCGTTGAAGGCCTGGATGAGGCCGATCAGGATCGCGCCGAGGACCGCGCCGGGCAGGTTGCCGATGCCGCCGAGCACCGCCGCCGTGAACGCGATCAGTCCGAGCTGGAAGCCCTGGTCGAAGCGCACCGTCGTCACGTAGAGCGAGTAGAGGAAGCCGGCCGCGCCGGCCAGCGCACCGGCGATCAGAAACGTGAACGAGATCGTGCGGTTGACGTTGATGCCCATGATCGCGGCGGCATCCTTGTCCTGGGCGGTCGCGCGCATCGCCTTCCCCTGCTTCGTCCGCTGCACGAGATACGTGAGGGCGAGCAGCACCGGAATGGTGACGATGATGACGATCAGCTTGTTCCACTCGAAAGCGACCCCGTAGAAGTTGAAGATCTGGGAGTGCGGGAAGACATCCGGCGCCGTGATGTAGTTCGGGCCCTTCCACGCCAGCCCGACGTCCTCGATGATGAAGCTGACGCCGATCGCCGTGATCAGCGGGGCCAGGCGAGGTGCGTTGCGCAACGGCTTGTACGCGATGCGCTCGATCGACGCGTTGAGCAGCCCGCACGCGAGCATCGTCAGCGCCAGGGTCGCGAGCGCGATCGGGATCGTGACGGCGCCCTGGCCGTGGTGCAGGTTGAAGAAGTGCGTGCTGATGGTGATCGTGAACATGCCGCCGAGCATGAACACGTCCCCGTGCGCGAAGTTGATCAGTTCGAGGATGCCGTAGACGAGGGTGTAGCCGAGGGCGACGAGCGCATAGACGCACCCGGTCGTGATCCCGATCAGGAACACCGTCATGAACGTCGACGGGGTCTTGACGAAGTTGACGGCCAGCCAGAAGAGCAGCAGGCCGACGAAGGCCAGCCCGAAAGTCGAGATCACGCTGGGCCGCTTGAAGCGGGTCGCCAGGGTCGGTGCGGAGGCATCAGCGGCCAAGGTTCAGGGCGACTTTACTGCGTCCGGTCGAAAAGTCCTACGCCCGGCGTGATGCCTGAAGGAACGGCGGTACGATCCCGCTCGGGCCGAAGTGGCGGAACTGGCAGACGCGCCGGACTCAAAATCCGGTTCCCTTCGGGGAGTGTGGGTTCGATTCCCACCTTCGGCACTCGGGACGCCCCAGGGGGCCCGACCGCGGCGAGGCTCGAAGAGGTGTCTGACACAAGTGGTGTCAGACACCGGTTGCAGAGCGAAACCGTGGACGTGCGACTGTTCCGCGGTGGCACAGGCACGCGACCCGGTACGCAGCCGGACGATCATCCGCCTGATCGCGGTCGAGCGAATTGCCCGCGGGCTCGTCCTGCTCGTCGCGGGCGGCTACCTCGTCACCCATCTGGGCAGCGACTTCGGCCGCCTCGCCGACCGCGTGATGCGCGCGGTCGAGCTCGACCCCCGCCGGCCGTTCCTGCACCGGATCATCGAGCGGCTACATGAACTGCACCCGGGCGCCCTGCTCCTGGCCGGGATCGGGGCGGTCTCCTACGGGCTCCTCGAGCTGGTCGAGGGCGTCGGGCTGTGGCTCGACCGGATCTGGGCCGAATACCTGACGGTGATCGCGACGTCGCTCCTCGTGCCGGTCGAGCTCTACGAGCTGGCGCGCAAGCCGACGCTGCTCAAGGCCGGCGGCATCGCGGTCAATCTGGCAATCGTCGCGTATCTCGCGAGACGGCTGCACGAGCGCGTCACCGCAGAACGACCGGCGACTGCCTGACCGACGGTCATTCGACGCGCACGGTCTTCGTCCCGACGAACCCGTCGGGCAGCATCAGGCGCAGCTCGAGCAGTCCGCGCCGGTGCAGGTTGGTCGTCACCTCGAAGTTGCCGGCCGCGTCGGTCCGGGTGCGTGCGAGCACGAGCCAGGGCCCACCGTCCCAGCGACCGCGCAGCACGACCTTCCCCGTGTTGTGGAGACCGTCCGTCGCGGCGGTTCGACCGTGGAGCGTGTAGGTCGACGGGTCGGTGGCGACGGAAGGCCCGGTGAGCCGGACGATCCGGCCGCGTCCGGTCGACGCGTCGGCGGCGGACGAGCCGTCGTCGGCGGTGGAGCCCAGATGCGGGAGCTTGAAGGCGAACGCCGGGACGAGCGGGTGATGCCGGGGGAACTGCCCGGCGGCGACACAGACGACGGCCGCCAGTGCCGCCACGAGCAGCAGCACGAGCGCGAGGTGCGCGGCTCTCGAGACCGGTGCGCCGGGTGCGGCCGGGTCGTCGGCAGGCCCCCACTCCGGCTCCTCGACCTGAGCCCAGCCCTGATCGCTCCATCCCATCGAACGAACCTTACGGCGCGCGGTGGCTCGCACCTTCACCGGGGGGTTTCCCCGATACGACTTGCGCCCTGTGCGCCGTGCAACTTAGTCTGGTTCGAAACCAACTAAAGGAGACGCTAGGTGCTCGCAAGTAGTTACCCGTTCCTCGACGTGATGTGGACGATGCTCGTGTTCTTCGTCTGGATCCTGTGGTTCTGGCTCCTCATCACCGTGTTCGCCGACATCTTCCGCCGCCACGACATCTCGGGCTGGGGCAAGACCGGCTGGCTGATCTTCGTGATCATCCTTCCCTTCCTGGGGGTGTTCATCTATCTGATCACCCAGAACGACGGGATGAACGATCGCCGCCAGAAGGACATGAAGGCCCAGCAGGCGGAGGTCGACGACTACGTCCGGAAGACCGCCGGCACCGGCGGCGCTGCAGGAGAGATCGAGAAGGGCAAGGCCCTCCTCGACAGCGGCGCCATCACACAGGCCGAGTTCGACGCGATCAAGCAGAAGGCACTGGCGGGCTGACCGCGCGCAAGCGCCGTCCCGCGTCCGGCACGAGCGGCGGGGCCGCGACCGAGCGACAGTGAGCGCTCGGGCGCGGCCTGCTCCGTGCCGCGGCTCTTCCTGCCGGTCATCCTGCTGGGATGAAGTCCGGCGGCCGGGCCGTTGCTGGAATCGGACCATGAACTTCACCCTCATCGCCTCCCTCCAGGTGACCTCGGGCTTCGGGCTCGTGATCTCGATCCTCGTGCTCGGAGCGCTCCTGATCGCCTGGGTCGTCTCGCTCTTTCTCCTCGTGGTCGATTCGATCTCCGTGCTCGCGAAGATCGCCTGGTTCCTCTTCCTCACCTGTGTCGCGCCGATCGCGATCCCCGTCTATCTGATCCTCCGGCACCGCCGGCACTCGCACGGCTGAACCGCTGCCGCGGCCGGGTCATCCAGATCGGATGACACCGGCACGCCGCCCCTCGGGCACGCTCGTGGGTGCAGCCTGCTCTCGGACACGGAAGGAAGTGCAGCCGATGGACCAGAAACTGATTGCCGAGCTCGAAGCCGAGGAATCGATGTTCGTACAGACCGCGGCGAGCATCAAGAGCGAGAACGGGACGCTGACGTTGCAGGGCGTCACACCATCGACGCTCTATTTCTCGGACCGGCCGCAGCGCATCGTCGGGAACATGGCGACCTCCGACTTCGTCGAGCTGTGGGCCGAGGGAGAGAACAGCTTCGAGTCCGATCCGCCGAATGCCGTCCTCTCCTTCATCGAGCCCGGCGACACGGTGCCCGAGGACACGGTGATCGTGATCAAGAAGCCGCGCCTGACCGACGACGGCCTCACGTACACGATCGACGTCCTCGAAGGGACCGTTCCTGCGCAGGCCGGCCCGACGACGTTGTTCATCGACCCGTTCGGTCGTCCGCTCTCACCTGTCTCTGTCTGCGGAGTGCGACGGCGCGAGCGCAGGCGCGAGCGCAGGCGGATCTGAGCCCACCAACCGAAGGAGCTTCCATGGCAGATTCAACCGAGACCCCCGTCCTGGATCTGCTCGCGGCGATGACCGCGGGCTCGGTCGAGGCGTCGAGCCTCGATCCGGAGACGTTCCTGCTCGTCCGCATCGCCGCGTTGATCGCGGTCGATGCTCCGCCCATCTCCTATGTCCTGAACCTCGGGGCGGCGAGCGACCTCGACGTCGACGCCGACCAGGTCGCGGGCGTTCTCGCGGCGGTGGCGCCGATCGTCGGCACGGCCCGCGTCGCCGCGGCGCTGGGCCACATCGTGAAGGCGCTCGAGCTGGAGCTCGAGGTCGCCGAGCTCGAGGCGGAGAGCGCGTCCTGAATCAGCGGCTCGCCGGGGCAGGCCGACCGGCCTCCCCGGCTAGCCACGGTTGAGGTCGGCCAGCCGACGGGCGACCTTCGCCGCCGCCTGCGCGAGCTCCGCTGCGGCCTCCGCATCCCCGACCACCGCTGTGCGCAACCGCCCGCGAACGCGCTCGGCGAGCCCGACGACCTCGTCGGCACGCGCAGCGATCTCCTCCGGCACGGCGATCGTCCGCGCGCGCGTCTCGTCCTTCCGATCGGCCATGAAGGCCGCGTAGGCCGCCGAATCCTCGTCGGCGAGCTCCGTGAGCCGGTTCCAGAGCAGGCGCGCGCGCGCCGCCGACTCGTCGTCGCCCGCGAACCGGGCCGCGAGCTCGGCGAGCGCGGCCGCGAGCGCCGCCGTCACCGCGGTCGCGGCACCGCTCGCGGGCGCGGGCGTTCGCTCGCCCAGCGCCGCGAGCAGGTCACCGACTGGAAGCTCGCTCAGCCTCATGGCGATAGAACTCGACGTCGGCCGGAGGGAGCGGCGTCAGCCCGCGGATCAGGTCCGCCGCCTTCTCCGCGACCATCATCACCGGCGCGTAGATGTTCCCGTTGGTGATGCTCGGGAAGACGCTCGCGTCGACGACCCGGAGGCCTTCGAGCCCGTAGACGCGCATCGTCGCCGGGTCGACGACCGTTCCCATCGCGCACGTGCAGGACGGATGCAGCGCCGTCTCGGCGTCGCGGCGCACCCAGTCGAGGATCTCCTCGTCGGTCTCCACGCCTGCGCCGGGCGACAGCTCGCCGCCGTTGAAGGGCTCGAACGCCGGCCGGCCGAGAATCGAGCGGGCCGCGCGCACGCATTCCACCCACTCGCGGCGGTCCTGGTTGGTCGAGAGGTAGTTGAAGCGCAGTGCCGGATGCACCCGAGGGTCGGGCGACGTGATCTTCACCGAGCCGCGCGCGTCCGAGTACATCGGGCCGACATGCAGCTGGTAGCCATGACCTTGCGGCCCGGTGCCGTCGTAGCGAACCGCGATCGGCAGGAAGTGGAACATCACGTTCGGGTACGCGACAGCGTCGTTCGAGCGGATGAAGCCGCCCGCCTCGAAATGGTTCGATGCGCCGGGGCCCGACTTCGCGATGAGCCAGCGCAGGCCGACGATCGGCCGGTTGCGCCACTTGAACGCCGGCGCGACCGTCACAGGCAGCCTCGACGAGCACTGCACGTAGACCTCGAGGTGGTCCTGCAGGTTCTCTCCGACCCCCGGCAGGTCGTGCACGACCTCGACCCCGAGCGCGGTGAGGTCGCCTGCGTCTCCGACACCCGAGAGCTGCAGCAACTGGGGTGAGTTGATCGCACCGCCGCACAGGATCACCTCGCGGGCGCGAATCGTCTTCCCGGCGGCCTGCACCCCGACGGCTCGCGGCCCGTCGAAGACGATCCGCTCGACGAAGGTGCGCGTCCGCACCTCGAGGTTCGGTCGCGACATCGCCGGATGGAGGTACGCGCGCGCTGCGCTCCACCGTCGGCCGTGGTGGATGTTGCGGTCGAACCGTGCAAAGCCCTCCTGCCGGTACCCGTTCACGTCGTCGGTCGGCTCGTATCCCGCCTCCTGCGCCGCCGCGAGGAACGCGCGGAACAGCGGTCCTTCGGCCGGTCCGCGCTCGAGGAGCAGCGGCCCGTCTCCGCCGCGCCACTCGTCGGCGCCCGCCAGGCACGTCTCCATCCGCTTGAAGTACGGCAGGCAGTGCGCGTAGTCCCAGTCCTCGAGCCCCCAGCGCTCGAAGTCGAGCGGGTTGCCACGCTGGAAGATCATCCCGTTGATCGAACTGGAGCCGCCGAGCACCTTGCCGCGCGCGTGGTAGATCCGCCGCCCGTTCATGAACGGCTCAGGCTCGGACTCGTACCTCCAGTCGTAGAAGCGGTTGCCGATCGGGAACGAGAACGCCGCCGGCATGTGGATGTAGAGGTCCCACCAGGAGTCCGTCCGCCCCGCCTCGAGCACGAGCACGCGCGTGCCCGCGTCCTCGGTCAGCCTCGCGGCGAGCGCGCAGCCCGCAGAGCCCCCGCCGACGATGAGGTAGTCCCACTCGGTCACGCGACGACGATTGTCTGCAGCTCCGTGAACGACTCCATCGGCGCGCTGCCGCCGACCCGCCCGATCCCGCTCGCGGTGCCGGAGCGGCCGCCGAAGGGAAGGTGCGACTCCCAGTAGTTCGACGAGTCGTTGATGTTGACCCACCCCGTGCGCACGGCGTCGGCGTACCGCAGCCCCTCGGACAGGTCGCGCGTGAAGATCGCCGAGAGGAGCCCGTACGGCGACGCGTTCGCGAGCCAGATCGCCTCGTCGAGCGAGCCGATCTCGACGACGGGGGCGATCGGCCCGAAGGTCTCCTCCTGCGCGACGAGCGAGTCGGCCGGCACGCCGTCGAGCACGGTCGCCTGCCAGTAGAGGTCGGTCGGGTGCCCCGGCTGGCGCTCACCGCCGGCGACGACCGTCGCGCCGCGCCTCAGCGCGTCCTCGACGTGCTCGTCCATCTTCTCGGCGACGCCCGCGTTGTTCAGAGGCCCCATCGTGGTCGCGTCCGCGAACGGATCGCCGAGCACGACATGCTCACCGACGAGCGCCGCGACGCGCGCGACGAATTCCTCGCGCACAGCGCGGTGGACGAGAAGTCGCTCCCCTGCGGTGCAGCTCTGACCCGCGCACATGAAGCAGGCGGTGACCGTCGCCGCCGCGGCGAGCTCGAGGTCGGCGTCCGCGAGCACCACGACCGGCCCGTTCCCTCCCAGCTCGAGCACCGCCGCCTTGCCCGCAGCCGCTTCCGCGACCTTGCGACCGGTCTCGGTCGAGCCGATGAAGCCGACGCCGTGCGTGCCGGGGTTGCGCGCGATCTCGTCGCCGACGACGGAGCCGGGGCCGGTGACCAGGTTGAAGACACCCGGCGGCAGGTCGGCCTCGACGATGCATTCGGCGAGCGCCACGGCCGCGACCGCCGTCGACGACGCCGGCGTCCACACGACGGTGTTTCCCGCGGCGAGCGCGGGTGCGATCAGCTCAGCCGGCATGGTGTACGGCCAGTTCCACGGCGTGATCACTCCGATCACACCGCGCGGCCGCCGCACGAGCAGGACGCGCTTGCCGGGCGTGAACGAGTTCGCGAGCCGGCCCTCGAGGCGCTTGCCGTCCTCCCCGGCGTTGCGCCAGTACTGCACCAGTTCCTCCACCTCGTCGTGCGACTCGCGTAGCGCCTTGCCCTGGTCGAGCGTCAGTGTCCGCGCGAGCGCCTCGCGCCGCTTCTCGACCCCGTCGGCAATGCGGTGCATGAACGCGGCGCGCTCGAACGCCGTCGTCCGTGCCCAGGCGTCGGCGGCGCCGTTGGCAGCATCGATCGCACGCCGCGCATCGTCGCGGTCTCCCTGGGGGACCTCTGCGATCGTCTCGCCCGTCGCCGGCGAATCGGCCGTGAAGGTCGCGCCGCTCTGCGCAGACGACCAGGCGCCGTCGATGAACATCTCCGCTCTAGTCGCCAAGCTCGGTCCTCCGCCGGTCGACGTAGGCCTTCAGCTCGTCCTTCAGCCCCTGCTCGAGCGCGGGCTCTTCGTACTCCTCGAGCGTCTTCTGCCAGATGTCGGACGCCCGCGCCGCTGCATCCTTGCCGCCGAGACGCGACCACCGCTCGTAGTTCTCCGTCGAAGAGAGGAGCGGCCGATAGAAGCACTCGCGGAACCGCTCGAGCGTGTGCACGGCGCCGAGGAAGTGGCCGCCCTGCCCCACCTCCTGATGCGCGCTGTAGGCGAGCGTCTCCTCGTTGATCTGCAGCGGCTGGAACACGTGGTGAAGCATGCGCAGCAACTCGACGTCGACGACGAACTTCTCATAGCAGGACACGAGGCCCGACTCGAGCCAGCCCGCCGAGTGCATGACGAAGTTCGTGCCCGCCAGGAACGTCGGCCACAGGGTCATCGCCGCCTCGTACGCCGCCTGCGCATCGACCGTCTGCGACGAGGTGAGCGCTCCGCCGCCGCGGAACGGCAGCCCGTAGTGGCGGGCGATCTGACCGGTGCAGAGCAGACCGACCGCGGACTCCGGGGTGCCGAAGCTGGGCGAGCCGGACTGCATGTCGGTGTTCGACAGGAACGAGCCGAAGACGACGGGGCAGCCGGGCCTGATCGTCTGGACGAGCGCGATGCCCGCGAGCGCCTCCGCCACCTGTTGCGCGAGCGTCGAGGCGACCGAGACCGGCGACATCGCCCCCATCAGCAGGAACGGCGTGATCACCATCGCCTGGTTCGCCTTCGCGTACGCGTGCAGCGCCTCCAGCATCCGCTCGTCGTAGCGAAGCGGCGAGTTGACGTTGATCAGGCTGATCACCGCCGGCGTCTGCTCGAGCGACTCTCGCCCGAACACCATCTCGGCCATCGCGATCGTGTCCTCCGCGTTCGGCCCCGAGGTCACCGAGCCCATGAACGGCTTGTCCGACAGCGTCATCAGCGCGTAGACCATGTCGAGATGGCGGGAGTCGAGCGGCTTGTCATTCGGCTCGCAGATCGTCCCGCCGGGCGTGTCGAGCTGAGGGAACGCCTGCGACAGGCGGACGAGATTCTCGAAGTCGGCGTAGGTCGCCTCGCGGCGCTCGATGCCCTCGCGGACGAACGGGCACCCGTACACCGCGCCGAACGCCATGTGCCTGCCGCCGATGTGAATGTTGTTGGCCGGGTTGCGCGCCTGCAGCTCGAACTCGCGCGGCGCCTTTGCGACCTGCTCGAGGATCCAGTCCGGGTCGAGCTTGACGAGCTGCCCCTCGACCTTCTGGCCTGCAGCCTCGAGCACGGCGACCGTCTCCTCATGCGGCTCGGACGTCCCGAAGTCGACGCCGAGGTCGGAGACGATGCGGCGCCAGCCGCGCTCCAGCTCCTGCATGGAGTGCTCGTCGAGGATCTCGTAGCGCGGGAGCTCATTGATCAGCAATGGACTAGGCCTCCTGGAGGAGTTGTTCGAGGGCAACTTCGAGACCGGTGTCGCCGGTCTCGCGAACTTCGAGCGGCAGCCCGAGCCGGCGGGCGGCGGCCTCCGCTCTTCCCCGCAGCTCGGGGGTCGGCGACTGGGCGAGCCAGACCACGCGCTCATAGTGGCGGAAGTAGTCGTCGCGCAGCTCCGGGTGGCGGTCGAGCCCGAGCCCACGCCACACCACCCGGTCGAACGAGCGCACGAGAAAGTCCGTCAGGTAGTACGTCCCGGTCTCGTGCTCCAGCCCACCGAACAGCTGGTAGCAGTCGGCACCCGGCAGCCGCCGCAGGTCATCGAGCGCGCCGCGCGTCCCGCAGTCCGCGTAGGCGACGACGTCTCCCCGTGCTGCGTCGACCGCGGCGCGGATCCGCTCGGGGCGATTGTGCAGCTCAGGCGGCAGCGGGCGCACCTCGATCTCCCAGCCACGCCGCTTCGCGATCTGGTCGATATGGAGCGCGAGCGCTCCGCAGGCCACGACGACAGTGGTCAATCGGGAAACCGGAGCTGGTCGATGAAAAGGTCGTTGAAGTCGGTGCGGCCCGAGAGCTCGACGTAGTCGACCTCGTCGAGCACGGCACTCGCGGCCGCGCGCTCGGTCACGGACAGCGCCGCGATCTTCGCGCCTTCACCTGCCACGTTCCCGGCAGAGACGATGCGCGCAAGGGCCAGCTTCGGGACGAGCCCGATCTTCACCGCGCTCGCCGCCGTCAGGTAGGAGCCGAACGAGCCGCCGAGCAGCACCTGCGAGATCTCGGCCGGGTCGATGCCCATGTCGTTGCAGAGGATCTGCCAGCCGGTCGCGATCGACGCCTTCGCGAACTGGAGCTCCCGGACGTCTCGCTGTGAGAGGAAGACCTCATCGGAGAGGTAGAAGACGTTCTCCTCGCCGATCTTGCCGAGACGTCCCGACGAGCCGAGCACGAACCGGCCGGAGTGGTCGAGCACGCCCGCGCCGACGAGCTCGGCCACGGCGTCGACGAGGCCCGAGCCGCAGAGGCCTACCGGCGCCACGTCCCCGATCACCGTCAGCTCGACCGCGCCGTCGACGATCTTCACGCCCTCGATCGCCCCGTCGGCAGCGCGCATGCCGCAGCGGATCTGCGCGGCCTCGAACGCAGGCCCGGCCGGGGCGGCCGTCGCGAGCGCGCCGGCGGACGACCCGAGCACGATCTCCGAGTTCGTGCCGACGTCGATGAAGAGGCGCAGGCGCTTGTCGAGCGTCAGGCCGGTGGCGAGGATCCCGGCCACGATGTCGGGCCCGACGTACGCGCCGAGCGCCGGGAAGAGCACGGCCGGGGCGCGCTCGTGCACCCGCACGCCGAGATCGGCGGCGGTTGCGGCCGGCAGCTGCCGCGCGGCAATGGTGAACGGCGCCATCGAGAGCGGCTCGGGATCGATCCCGAGCGCGAGCTGGATCATCGTGACGTTGCCGGCGACGACGATCTCGTAGACCTCCGCCGGGGCGACGTCTGCCTCCTCGCAGACCTCGGCGGTCAGCGTGGCGAGCGTCTCGTGCGCCTTCGCTCGCAGCACGTCGAGTGCGCCGGGGTCGAGCATCGTGGCGCTGATCCGCGAGATGACGTCCGCGCCGAACGGCTGCTGCGCGTTGAGGATCGAGCGGACGGCGGCCGGCTGGCCGGTCTCGAGGTCGAGCAGGGTGGCGACGCAGGTCGTCGTGCCGAGGTCGTAGGCGATCGCGTGGCGCCGGGTCGTCGTGTCGCCCGGTTCGACGTCGAGCAGCACGTCGTCGACCACGACTGCGGTCACGTCCCAGTTCGCGTCGCGCAGCGTCTTCCCGAGCGCCCGCATGAGCTCGAGCGGCACGCGCAGCTCGAGATCGTCCATCGCGTTCGTCACGCGCTCGAGATCCGAGACCTGGTCCTCGAGGGTCGGCTCGATCAGCTCGAGATGGCGCTTCTGCACGGCCGGCCTGAGGATCACGTGCCGCCCCACGCCTGCAAGCGCGGCCTTCGGCCGCGTCTGCAGCGGCGGCACCTCGACGACGAGATCCTCCTCCGCCTGCGCCCGGCACGCGAGCCGCCAGCCCGCCTTCAGCTCATCCGGCGAGAACGCGCGCGAATCGACCGTCGAGAGCTCCTGCCGGCCGGATGCGACGCGCACCTTGCACTTCTTGCAGGTCCCGTGGCCGCCGCAGGTCGAGTCGATCGCGACGCCGTTCCAGCTCGCACAGTCGAAGAGCGTCGTGCCGGCCGGAACGCGCGCTTCCTTCGTCGCGCCGTCCGCCTGCTGGAAGACGAGCCGAACGCGGTCCGGGTGGATCTCGTCGATCACGGGCTCGGGAACGCTCACGGTGCGGCTGCCGCCCGCTTCCTGCGGTAGGCCGCGATCCAGGCGGCGCCCCACTCGTCATGGCCGAGCAGGAAGTCGGTCGCACGCACGCCCTCGACGATCTCCTCGGAGCGGGCGTCCATGATCGCGCTCGTCAATCCGTGGCTCGCGGCGACCGCGAGGAACGCGGCACCGAGCGTCTCGCGCCCGGGCAGGCCGAAGGACGTGTTCGACGCACCGCACGTCATGTTCACGCCGAGCTCCTCGCGGATCAGCCTGACCGTCTCGAGGAACAGCGTCACCGCGCGCGGCTCGGCGCCCACGGGCATCGCCAGCGGGTCGATCAGAACGTCCTCGGGCGGGATGCCGTGGTCGCCGGCGGCGGAGACGATCTTGCGCGCCACCTCGAGCCGGCGCTGCGGCTCCATCGGGATCTCGTCGTCGTTCGCAAGCCCGATCACGGCAGCACCGTGCCGGGCGACGATCGGCAGGATCGCCTCGAGCCGTTCGTCCTCGCCGGTCACGGAGTTCACGAGCGCCTTGCCCTGGTACGCGCCGAGCCCGGCCTCGAGCGCTTCGATCACCGACGAGTCGATGCACAGCGGCAGATCGGTGAGGCCCTGGACGAGCGGGATCGCCGACCGCATCAGCTCGATCTCGTCGGCGAGGGGATCACCGACGTTGACGTCGAGCATGTCGGCGCCGCCCGCGACCTGCTGCGCGACGTCCACCTCGATGCGCGAGAGGTCGCCGTTCTGCAGCTCCGCCTGGAACTTCTTGCGACCGGTCGGGTTGATCCGTTCGCCGATCACACAGAACGGGCGGTCGGGACCGATCACGACGGTCTTGGACGGCGACTCGAGAACTGTCTCCACTCAGTGCCCTTTCTCTTCGGGTTGGGACCGCGAGACGACGGCCGGCGGGCGCATCAAGCGGTGACGGCGGCCCGGCGCCGCTCGATCAGGTCCTTCGCGAGGCGAACGGCGGTCGAGGCGTCCGCGGCATATCCGTCCGCACCGACGGCGTCGGCGTATTCCTGCGTCACCGGAGCACCACCGACCATCACGATCACCTCGTCCCGGATCCCTGCCTTCTGGAGCGCGTTGATGTTGGCCTTGAACATCGGCATCGTCGTCGTCAGGAACGCCGAGAAGCCGACGACGTCGGGCTTGTGCTCCTGGATCTGCTGCACGAACGTCTCGGGGGCCACATTGACGCCGAGATCGTGAACGGTGAAGCCGGCACCCTCGAGCATGATGTTCACGAGGTTCTTGCCGATGTCGTGCACGTCGCCCTTGACCGTCCCCATCACGTACGTGCCGATCGGCTTTGCACCGGTCTCGGCGAGCAGCGGGCGCAGGATGTCCAGGGCGCCCTGCATGGCGCGGGCGGCGATCAGCATCTCCGGCACGAAGTAGTCGCCGCGCTCGAAGCGGGCTCCGACCTCCTCGAGCGACGGAATCAACGCGTCGTAGAGCATCGACTCGCACCCGAGACCGTCTTCGAGCCCCCGGTTGACGAGGTCCTTCACCTCCGGTGCGTTCCCGACGAGCGTCTCGTCGTAGAGCCCCTTCAAGATCTCTTCGTGCGTCATGCGGCACCTCGCTTGTCGTGGTGTCCCAGTCGCTCAGAGACCTGAGCGGCCTGCGTGATCAGATGAGGCGCGAGCTCGATCATGCGCGCGCGGGTGAGTCGGATGGTCGGGCCGGAGATCGAGAGCGCGGCGACGGCGTCGCCGTCCGGGCCGAAGACCGGTGCGGCGATCGCGGCGAGGCCCTGCTCGAGCTCGTCGACGGCCGAGGCGTAGCCGCGGTCCCGGATGGCGGCGCCGTCCGGAGTGGCCGCGTTGAACGCCGTCAGCACCTTGCCGTTCGCCGTCGTCTCGTACGGGACGCGCCGCCCGACCCAGTTCGTCCCGCCCATGAAATGCCGCGAGTCCTCCTGCGCGAGGTGCTCGACGCCGAGCGGCGTCGGCACCCCGAGGTTGATCGTCTCGCCGGAGAGCTCGGCGAGGGTGCGGAGCGCCGGGAGCGCCAGCTCGACGAGGCTGACCGACCGGTCCTGGTGCGCGAAGCGGAGCAGCACCGGGCCCGGGGCGACGCGACGGTCGCCCGCGCGCTGCACGAGCCCTCGTCGCTCGAGGGCACCCACGAGCCGCGAGGTGGTCGACTTGGGCAGGCCCGAGCTCGCCGCGAGCTCGCCCACCCCGAGCGGCCGGTTCGATTCGACAACGCTGACGAGCAGCTCCGCCGCGCGGTCGATCGCCTGTGTCCCCGGTTCGGAGGCCATCCCTCCCATATGGTGGAACACGAGTTCCACACTTGTCAAGCTGGCGGCGCCGCCGGCTCCGGACGGGCAGGTGGTTAGGATCGCCGCATGGCCGCCGGGCAGCGGGACCGCAGGCTCACCGTCGCCACCGGCCTCGTCGCCGTGGCCGTGGCGATCGCGTTTGCCGACTCGTCGGTCGTCGTGCTCGCCCTGCCCGACCTGTACGGGCGCTTCCACACGACGATCGAGGGCGTCTCCTGGGTCGTGACCGCCTACAACCTGGCCGTCGCGGTCGTCGCGCTCGCGCTCGTCTTCGTGGTCCATCGCGCTCCGGCGGCCCGCGTGCTGACCGCCGGGATCGTGGTCTTCGTCGCGGCCTCGCTCGCATGCGCAGCGGCCGGGAGCCTGGCGTTCCTGATCGGGGCGCGCTGCGTGCAGGGCGCGGGCGCCGCGCTGCTCCTCGCCGGCGCCCTGCCGGTGCTCGGCGGGCTGACGGGGTCGCCCGGGCGCGGCGCGGCGGTCTGGACATTCGCCGGCACCCTCGGCGCGGCGCTCGGGCCGGCGCTCGGCGGAATCGTGACCCAGGCGCTCGACTGGCGCGCGATCTTCGCCGTCCAGGCGCCCCTCGCGGCTGCCGGCCTCGTCGCGGTGCTCGTGGCCCGAACGCCGGGAACGGTGACGCTCGAGGAGGGCTGGCGGCCGTCGCTGACGCGGACGGTCCCCGCGAACGTCTGTCTCGGCCTGTTGTTCGGCGCGCTCGTCGGCGTGTTGTTCCTCGCCGTCCTGCTCGTGATCGAGGTCTGGGGCTACTCGCCGCTCGGCGGCGCCGTCATCGTCAGCGCCCTGCCGGCGGCGACCCTCGCGGTTCGCCCGCTCTCGCGGCGGCTGACGGCGACGGTGGCGATCTGCGGCGGCTCTGCGCTGCTCGCGCTCGGGCTCGTCGCGCTCGCGCTCCTGCCCTCGTCCACGGTCGCGTACATGGTGCTCGCGCTCGTCTTCTGCGGCGCAGGCCTCGGACTGGCCGTGCCGCTGCTCTCCGCCGACGCGCTCGACCTCACCGCGGGGGCGACCCGGAGCGGCACGCTCACGGTCGGGATCAGGCATCTCGGGCTCGTGCTCGCGCTCGCGGTAATCGCACCGCTCCTGGCGCACAACCTCCCGTCCGCGGGCCACCACGCGACGCTGCAGGCAACGGCCGTCCTGCTCGACGCCCCGGTCCCGATCACCAAGAAGATCCCGATCGCGGTCGGCGTCGCGCGGGAGCTCGACCGCGCGCGGGCCGGTCAGGTGCCCGATCTCCGCGGCCCGTTCGACGAGAACGGCGCCGGCTCGGATGCCGTGCTGCGGCAGACGCGCGACCGGCTCGTCGGCGCGGTGGAGGAGACGATCACCCGCGCGTTCAGGCCGGCGTTCCTGTTCTCGGCGGCCCTCGCTGCGGCGGCGCTCCTGCTCGCCGCGCTCGTGCGACGGCGAGTGCACACGTGAGGCTCAACGCGGCCACGAGCGTCCTCGCGGTCCTGCTCGCCGGTGCACTGCTCCTGATCGGGTTCGAGGCGGTGCGCGGCCGCTCGACCCATCCGGTTCGGATCGCCAACCCCTGCCTGCCGCGCACCTTGCCGGCTGCGAGCGGCCTCGACGGGACGGTGCAGGAGGTCGTCCTCGCCGGTCTCGATCGCGCAGCGTGCAACCTCGGCGCCTCGCGTGAGGCGGTCGTGCTCTCGATCGCGGGGAGCTCCGCCGGCGGTGGACCGCACTGGACGCAGGCCAAGGTCACCGCGGCGGTCCGGGCGGGGCTGCTCGGATCGCTGGCGGAGGCGGTTCGCCGCGGGGACGTCCCGTCGTTCGCGGCGCCGCTCCTGGAGAAGCTGATCCGGAACACGCCGATCGAGCAGCTCGTCCGCGGAGGATTCAGCCTGCAGAGCCTGTTCGGCTGACAGGCACCGCGCCCCCTCGTCCCGTTCGGCCGTGTCGTTCAGGCAAAGCGCACTGGTTGGTGGCTGCCACCAGACTGGTCCCGACCAGGCTCGTCCAGAGCGGGCACTTTGCCCCGTTCTACCGTGTCGTTCAGGCAAAGCGCACTGGTTGGTGGCTGCCACCAGACTGGTCCCGACCAGGCTCGTCCCGAAAGATCAGTCTTCGATCGACTCGACGAGCAGCGTGGCGACGTCCACGACCCGGAGCTGCTTGCCCATCGAACGGACGCCGTCGTCGAGCATCACCGTGCAGAACGGGCACGCGACCGCGAGTGTCTCGGCGCCCGTCTCCACCGCCTCGCGCACACGCTCCTCGTTGATCGGTGCGCCGCGTTCCTCCATCCACATGTGCGCGCCGCCCGCTCCGCAACAGAACGTCCGCTGCCGGTTTCGCCCCATCTCGACGGGCCTGCCGACCGCGGCGACGAGCTCCCGCGGCTCGTCGCGGATGTCGTTGTGGCGGGCGAGGTAGCAGGAGTCGTGATACGTGACCTCGCCTTCACCCGCCTTCGGCTGGAGCTTTCCCGACCGCACGAGCTCGGCGAGCAGCTCGGTGTGGTGCATCACCTCGTACCGGCCGCCGAAGTCCGGGTACTCGTTGCCGAGCGAGTTCAGGCAGTGCGGGCAACTGGCGACGATCTTCGTGACGCCGGCGTCGTTCAGCGTCGTGACGTTCTGCTCCGCGTACGACTGGAACACGTACTCGTTGCCCATCCGCCGAGCCGGGTCGCCCGTGCACGCCTCGCGCGCACCGAGGATCGCGAAGTCGACCCCGGCCTTCTGCAGCAGCTTCACCGTCGACTCGGCCGCCCGGCGCGCGCGCTCGTCGTAGGCGGCCGCGCAGCCGACCCAGTAGAGGATCTCGGGCGCGGGCTCGCCCTCCTCGACGACGCGCACACCCAGCCCTTCGGCCCAGGCGGCGCGGTCGCCCTGCGGCTTGCCCCAGGGATTGCCCACCCGCTCGACGTCGCGCAGCATCGACTCCGCCTCCTGCGGGAAGCTCGAGTCCATCATCACGAGGTTGCGACGCAGGTCGACGATGTGGTCGACGTGCTCGATCGACACGGGGCACTCGTGGATGCACGCGCCGCATGTGACGCAGTCCCACACCATCTCCTCGGGCACGCCGTTCCCGACAATCGGGGTCAGCTCCCCGCCGGCGATCAGGTTCGGGCCCTCGGCGAGCAACTGGTCGCGGATGCCCATGATCAGCAGCTTCGGCGAAAGCGTCTTCCCGGTCGCGTACGCGGGACAGACGTCCTGACAGCGCCCGCACTCGGTGCACGAGAACGAGTCGACCATCTCCTTCCACGTCAGATCGCCGACCGTAGCCGCGCCGAAGCGCATCTCGTCGTCGGGCACGTCGAAGCGCAGCGGCTCGAGCCGGCCGCGCCTGCGCGTCCGGCCGAAGTAGACGTTCACGGCCGCGGTCGCGATGTGCAGATGCTTCGAGTACGGCAGATACGCGAGGAACGTCAGCACCACGATCAGGTGCGCCCAGACGAAGAAGCGCTCGGCGACACGCGGGTCGGGGATCGCACCGGAGATCCAGTTCGAGAGGAAGGACGCGGAGGCCGGCCACTCGTTCATCCCGGCGGCGATGCGCGATGCATGCCAGCCGAGCAGCGTCAGCACGACCAGCGCGATCATCGCGAGGATGAAATCCGCCTCACCCATGTGCGAGCCCTTGAAGCGGGCGGGGCGAACGACCTTGCGGATCCAGAACGCCGTCGCCACACCGGCGAGGACCGCGATCGCGAACACGTCGACGAGCGCCATGAACCAGCCCTGCGAGCCGAGCCACGGGAACGACCAGTCGCGGTCGACCGCCGAGATCATCGCCATCACGATCGTGGGGAAGAGAACGAGGAAGCCCCAGAAGATCGCCGCGTGCATCGCGCCGGGGAGCAGCCGCTGGAACAGCTTGCGCTGCCCGAGCACGATCACGGCTTCGTTGCGGACGCGCCGGGGGACGTCGTCGTACCGCTCGACCGGCTTCGCCGCGCGGACGAGACCGACGAGCAGCAGCGCGCGCCGCGCGAAGAGCGCTCCCGCGACGGCGAGCGCCGCCGCGAGCGCGACCGCGCCGGCGAGCGTCGTTATTCCCGGGCCTTCCTGAGCTCGGCGGAGATCGCGGGGACGATCTCGTGCAGGTTCCCGATCACCGCGTAGTCGGCGTGCGTGAAGATCGTCGCCTCCGGATCGTCGTTGATCGCGAGCAGCGTCTTCGCGCCCTTGCAGCCGGCGATGTGCTGCGTGGCGCCGCTGATCCCGCAGGCGATGTAGAGGTCCGGGGACACCTTCGTGCCGGTCTGCCCGACCTGGTCGGTGTGAGGTCGCCAGCCCGCGCTCGTGACGACGCGAGAGCAACCGACTGCGCCGTCCAGCAGCCCGGCGAGCTCCTCGAGGATCGCGAAGCCCTCGGCCGAGCCCACTCCGCGCCCGCCGGAGACGACCACCTTCGCGTCCGCGAGGGAGACCTTCCCGCCGGTGTCGGGGGTGACGCGCTCGACGACCTGCACCGCGCCCGCGACGTCGGGCTGCAGCACCTCGACCGGAGGCAGCTCGCCTGCCTCGAATGCGAACGGCGCCGTCGGTGAAGAGCTTCTGCCCGGCGTGGACGCGCGCCTCCTCGAGAAGCGTGCCGCCCCAGCGCTGGCGCGTGACCTCGTCGCCGCGCACATCGGTGACGTTCGCGGCGAACGGCAGGTCGAGGCGGGCCGCAGCGTGGGCAAGGACCTCGTTGCCCCGGTCGGAGCCCGGCGCGACGATCGTGTCGCCTGCGGCCGCATCGATCAGCGCCGCGGCCCACGCGCCCGGCGCATACGGCCCGTCGAACGCGACCGCGCGCACGTCGCCGAGCGACTGCGCCAGCGTGACCGCCTGCAGCGAGAGCTCGTCGTCCGGCTCGACGAAGACCAGAACGTTCATGCGACGCCCAGCTTCTGCAGCACCTCGACGACGGCGGGCGCGGCGTCGGGGCCGTGCCCGAGCACCTCGGCCTGCTTGCCGACGCCCTCCGGCACGACGAGGCGTAGCTTCTCGAGCCGCGACGCCGGCCGTTCCACCGGCCGCGCGTCCACCGGCTTGCGGTTCGCGCGCAGCTTCGCCGGGACCGACGGATAGCGCGGCAGGTTGAGCCCTTCCTTGACCGTGACGACCGCGGGGAGGGCCACGTCGTAGACGTCACGCCCGGCGGCGACCTCCTGCTCGCAGCGCGCGCGCCCGTCGGCGACCGTCAGGCCCTTGAGCCCGGTCACGACGGGCAGGTCGAGCGCGTAGGCGACGCGAATGCCCACCTGGTAGTTGCCGGCATCCGCCGACTCGTTGCCGAACACGATCAGGTCGAACGCTTCCCCTGCCTCTTCGGATGCAGTGCGGATCGCCTCGACGAGCGCGGCCGCCGTCGCCTGTGCGTCCCACTCCTCGGAGCTGACGAGATGGATCGCGCGGTCAGCGCCGAGCGCCATGCACTCGCGCAGCTGCTCCTCCGCCTCCGGCGGGCCGAGCGTGAGCACGACCACCTCCCCACCCTGGGCCTCGACGATCCGCACGGCCTCCTCGACGCCGCATTCCTCATGCGGCGAGATCGTGAAGCCAAGGTGCTTCGTCTCGATCGCCTGCTCGTCCGCGGTCAGCACCATCTTCCCGCCTGTGATCGGCACCCGCTTCACCAGGCAAAGGATCCTCATGCCTTGACCCGCGAGTTGTCGGGGTCGAAGACCGGCGTCGAGTCGTTGCAGGCGACGGTGACCGGGTAGCGCTCGCCGAGGAACTCCACGAGCAGCTCTTCGCCGACGACCGCCTGCTCCGGCGGCAGATACGAGAGCAGGATGTGCTTGCCGATCGACGGCCCCGCGCCGGCGCTCGTCACGTACGAGCGGCGGCCGTGCGCGTCGACCAGCGGCTTGCCGTCCTTCGAGAGCACCGGTTCGCGGCCGAGCATGTAGCGCTTCGTCCCGTCGGCCGACGTGTGGTCGTCGACGGTGAGCGTGCAGAGCACGGCGGCCGGCTCGGACTCGCGGTGGCCGACGTGCGCCTCCTTGCCGATGAAGTCGGGGGTCTTGACCCTGCCCCACGCCATGCCCGCCTCGACGACGTTGTAGTCGGCGTCGAGCTCGAACCCGAACGCGCGGTAGCACTTCTCGAGCCGGCCGGTCGTGCCGTAGACCCCGATCCCGGCAGGGACGACACCGTGCGGCTCCCCGGCCTCGCGGACGAGGTCCCACAGCTTTGCTCCCTGCTCCATCGGGACGTACAGCTCCCAGCCGAGCTCGCCGACGTAGGAGATGCGCGATGCCAGCACCCGCAGCGAGTCGATCTCGATCGTGCGGCAGCTCGCGAAGCCGAATGACTCGTGCGACACGTCGTCCGACGTCAGGCTCGCGAGGATGTCGCGCGAGCGCGGCCCCCACAGCCCGAGCGTCGTCCACGCCGACGTCAGGTCGGTGACCTGCGCGCTGCCGTCGGCCGGCGCGTGATCCGCGTACCACTTCATGTCGGCCATACCGTGCGCCCCGCCCGTGACGACGCGGAACTGCTCGTCGCCGAGGCGCATCACCGTCAGGTCGCTCTTGAACGTCCCGCTCGGCGAGAGCACGGGTGTATAGACGACCTTGCCGTTCGCGACGTCCATCTGGCGCATCGAGACCGTCTGCACCGTCTCGAGCGCGCCCGGGCCGGTGATGTCGAAGATGCAGAACGCCGTCAGGTCGAACATCGCCGCGCGATCGCGCATCGCCAGGTGCTCGGCGTTGATGATCGGGGACCACCAGCGCGACTCCCACTCCGCCTCGCGCCTCGTGATCCGGTCGCCGTACTCGTCGAGCAGCTTCGCGTTCGACTCGTACCAGTGCGGACGCTCCCAGGCCGCAGCCTCGAAGAAGACCGCCCCGAGCTCCCGCTCGCGCTCGTAGAACGGCGACAGCCGCACCCGCCGGTTCGAGTCCCACTGCTCCGCGGGGTGAACGATGCCGTACGTCTTGTTGAAGCCCTCGGCCGCGCGTTCCTTCACATGCCGGTTCGAGCGCTGGCAGTCGTAGAAACGAGCGATGTCGGACGACTGGAGGTCGATCTCCGACTCGCCCCGTGTCATCCACTCGGCGACGGCGCGGCCCACGCCAGGCCCCTCCTTCACCCACACGGCGGCTGCCGACCAAAGCCCCTTCACCTCGGGCGTCTCGCCGAGCAGCGGCAGCCCGTCGGGCGTGAGCGAGAGGATGCCGTTGATCGCGTACTTGATTCCGACCGACTCGTCGTTCAGCACGTCCGGGATCAGCTCGAGCGCGTCCTCCATCTGCTGCTGGAAGTCCTTCTCCGTGAACGGGAACTCGGTCGGCGACAGCGCCGCCTCCTCGTTCGACGGGATCTCCTCCGGGTCGTGGAGGATCGGCCGGTGCGCGTACGAGCCGATCTCGAGCCCGCTTCCGTCCTGGCGCTCGTACATGTTCGTGTCCATGTCGCGCACGATCGGGAACTCGATCGTGCCCTTCGTGTCCTTGAAGTGCGGCACGGGACCGACGTCGATCATCTGGTGCACCGCCGGTGTCAAAGGAATGCTCGCGCCGGCCATGCGCGCGATCTTCGGCGACCAGACACCGCAGCAGACGACGATGATCTCGGTCGCGATGTCGCCGCGCGACGTGCGGATGCCGGTGATGCGGCCTTGCTCGACGTCGATCCCGAGCACCTCCGTGTTCGCGAACACGCTCAGTGCGCCTTTCTCCTGCGCCCGCTCGCGCATGATCGTGCCGAACCGCAGCGAATCGACGATGCCGACCGACCTCGTGTAGAAGCCGCCGACGATCACCGACTCGTCGATGAAGGGCACGAGCTCCTTCACCTCGGTAGGGGTGACGATCGACACGTCGTCGATCCCCCACGCCTTCGCCGACGACATGCGGCGCTGCAGCTCCTGCATCCGCTCCTCGGTGCGCGCGACCTCGATGCCGCCGCTCTCGGTGAAGACGCCCGCCTCGCGGTACTGGCGGACGGAGTCGAGCGTCAGCTGCGTCATCTCCTTCGAGTGGTCGACCGGGAAGATGAAGTTCGACGCGTGGCCGGTGGAGCCACCGGGATTCGGGAGCGGGCCTTTGTCGAGCAGGACGAGGTCGGTCCATCCGAGCTCGGCGAGATGGCCCGCGAGGCTGTTGCCGACGATGCCGGCGCCGATCACGACCGCGCGCGCCGTCGCCGGCCAGGAGGAGGAGGTCTCAGTCATGGCACTGATATATCACGATGCGAGCAACACGTCACGCATCTCGCCCTCGAAGGTCTCGACGTGCAGGCGCATCAGCTCGGCGGCGCGCTCGCCGTTTCCCCGCAGGATCGCCTCGAGCAGCCCCGCGTGCTCGCGCACCGCGGCGCCGAGGTCGGTGCGGGCGAGCGCGAGCATCCAGATCCGCTGGGCGTGCGCGTAGTAGGTCTCGAGCGTCTCCGACAGGAACTGGTTGTGGCTCGCGCGGTAGACCGCCCGGTGGATGCGCTGGTCGAGCTCGATCAGCGCACGGTCGTCCCGGCGCCTCCGGGGGCCGAGCAGCGCGAGCAGGTCGTTCACCTCATCCAGGTCGGCCTGGGTCGCCCGCTCCGCCGCCAGCCTGGCCGCCTCGGGCTCGAGCACCACGCGGACCTCGCAGAGGCGCGCGAGATCGCGCACGTCGACGGTCGTCACGAAGATCCCGCGCCGCGGGAACACCTCGACGAGCCGCTCCTGGGCGAGCCGGCGCAGCGCCTCGCGCACGGGCGTCCGGCCGATTCCGAGCTCGATCGTCAGCTCCGGCTCGCGCACCGCCGAGCCGGGCGGCAGCTCGAGCGACACGATCAGCTCGCGAATCGCGTAGTACGCCTGATCTGCGAGCGACAGCCCTTCGTCGTCGCGCGCGGCCAGCGGGCGCGCCGGAAGCGTACGAGCCACAGAGATATATTACCGCGCCTCGTCGGCGCTCACCGGCAGAGCCCGGTGGGGCGCACGGACGAGCCCGTGCGCCCCACCTCCGAAGCTCACGTCCCCGGAGCCGGGGCCTGAGGCTTGGTGAACGGCGTCTTGCTGCTCAGCCAGGACTTGACCTGCGCCTGGTGAGCGTTCACGAAGGCCTCCGCTGCTGCAGTATTCGACATCTTCTTGACGGCCAGGTTGTAGGAAACCTGGTTCTGCTCGTCGGATGTCCAGCTGAACCGCTTGATGAAGTTCGCAACCGTCGGAGCGTTCTTCACCAGGTTCTTGTCCATCACCTTGTACAGCGGGTACGGCGGATACGAGCAGTTGATGTCCGCCGGCTTGAGCTTCGCGCACTTCGCCGTGAACGGCGGGAGCGCCACCTGTGAGAACTTGTAGATCGTGTTCTGATACTGCGGCGTGTACCAGTAGAAGAGCACCGGCTTCTTCGCCTTGTAGTCGGTCTCGATCTCGGTGAGCTGAGCCGCCTCGGTGCCTGCGAACACGACCTTGAGATTCATCCCGAGGTTCTTCACGAGCGCCTGGTCGTTCGTGACGTAGCTCGGCGAGCCGTCGAGGAACTGGCCCTGCGGCGACGACTGCGGGGTCACGAACAGCTTCCAGTCCTTCTTGACGCCCTGCCACGTCTTCAGCTCCGGATGCTGCTGCATCAGGTACGTGGGGACGTACCAGCCGATGTTGCCGTTCGGCCCTTCGAGCCCGGCGTTGACGACCTGGTGCGAGCCCTGGACGTACTTGCTGTAGAGCGGCGAATGGCCCCACACCTCGAGCACGGCGGAGACCTTGCCCTGGGTCATTGCGGGCCAGGCGGGGATCTCGTCGATCGTCAGCAGGTTGACCTTGTAGCCGAGGTACTTCTGGATCACGTACTGGGCGACGACGTCGTTGGCCGTCGACCCTTCCCACGAGTTGTCGGCGAGGACGATGGTCGGCTTGCTCGACTTGCCGCGGGTGAGCGCGCCCGAGGACGTCGCGGCGACCGCGGCCGCGACGAGACCGACCACCAGGAGAATTGCAGCGAGCCGGCCGGGCCGGCGCCAGTTCCTCCTGGGTTGCTCCTTCACTGTCATGTTCCCTCCGTCGTTGTGTGCCTGCGGTGGACGTTAACGCTCTACGGCTTAAGACGCGGCCGGGCGGCCGCGGTTCGGGCTGGACTGGCTGAGACGATCGAGCACGACTCCCATCAGGACCATCGCGAGCCCGGCCGCCGCGCCGAGGCCGACCTCGGATCGTGAGAACCCGGTGACGACGTCGAGGCCGAGACCGCCTGCCCCGACGAGTCCCGCCACGACGACCTCGGCCATGACGAGCAGGATCGTCTGGTTGACCGCGAGCATCACGTACGGACGCGCGATCGGCAGCTCGATCTTGAAGAGGAGCTGCCAGCGGCTCGACCCGAACGCCTGGCCCGCCTCGACGACGTCGCGCTGGACCGCGCGCAGGCCGAGCGTCGTCGCCCGGACGGCTGCGGGCAGCGCGTAGATCACCGACGCGAGGAGACCGGCCACGTTGCCGACCCCGAAGAGCGCGACGACCGGGATCAGGTAGACGAACGCCGGCAGCGTCTGCAGGAAGTCGAGGATCGGCCGCAGCACCTGGTCGACCGCACGCCAGCGGTAGGCGGCGATCCCCAGCGGGATGCCGACGGCGAGGTCGAGGACGAGTGCGACGAGGACGAGGCTGAGCGTGATCATCGCGCTCGTCCACGCGTTGAAATCGTAGGAAGTCGTGCCCTGGAACGTGTAGCCGACCGGAGCCTGCATCAGGCCGAGCAGGAGGACGCACGTGGCGAGGAGGATCCCGCGGCGCGCACCGCCGCGCGCCCAGCCGATCGCGCAGACGGCCGCGGCGACGAGCCACCACGGCAGGTCGCCCAGCCAGCGCTGCAGGGGGTTGAGGATCTCGAGCGTCAGGAAGCTCGAGATCGGCTCGGTCACACCGGCGAGGTGCTCGGTCAGCCAGTTCATCCCGTTCGTCACCTGCGTGACGATCGAGAAGCCCCACGACGACGGCCAGTCGCCCAGGTCGAGACCGTACTGCGCGACGAGGATGACGATGAGTACGACGCCCCACAGCACGAGGAGCGCCCGGCGCGGGAGCCGCGACGTCGAGCCACCGTGGGCGCGGTCGTAGCGAAGCCCGAACGCGCCCGAGGTCCGGTCGAGCCACATCGCCATGAAGACGATCAGCAGCCCGGCCACCGCTCCTTCGCCGATCTCCTGGTTCTGGAGCGCGGCGAGCACCGGATCGCCGAGACCGCCCGCTCCGACCATCGACGCGATCACGACGATCGAGAGGGCCATCATGATCACCTGGTTCAGGCCGAGCATGATCGACTGCCCGGCGAGTGGAAGCTGGATGCGCCGCAGCACCTGGCTGCGCGTCGCGCCGAACGACTGGGCGGCCTCGATCGCGTCGCGCCGGACCGACCGGATCCCGAGCTCCGTGAACCGCACGAGCGGCGGGACCGCGTAGATGAACGTCGCGACGATCCCGGCCGGGTTGCCGATCGAGAAGAGCACGACGATCGGGACGAGGTAGGCGAACGCCGGCATGATCTGCATCAGATCGAGCACCGGCCGCAGCGCCTTGTGCACGGACGGCCAGACGGCGCACGCGATCCCGAGCGGAATGCCGACGATCGTCGAGAGGATGATCGACACCGCCATCAGCGAGAGCGTGGTCATCGCGCTCGACCACATGACGGCGATGCCGTCGGGGCCGCCGTTCGGGATCTGGAGGATGCCGAACGACGCGACCATCAGCGCGGCGAAGAGCGCCGTGCGCCACGTGCCGACGAGCCAGGCCACGACGGTCGCCACCACGAGCACCCCGACCCAGGTCATCCAGTTGAGGAGATCGATCACCCAGTTCGTCGTATCGTTCAGGAGGTTCGCGAACCCGCCGATCACGTGGTGCAGGAAGAAGTTCGTCTGCTGGTTGTCGGTGACCCAGTTGCTGAGCCGGTCGAACCAGCTGGGCACGCCGCCCCCGAGCACCCAGCTCGTCGGGAAGCCGCTGTGGAGCCCGCTCGTGAGAATGCCGATCACGCAGATCGCCGCGGCCCCGGCGAGGGGCAGGGCGTAGCGCCGCAGCATGGTCTGTCCGGTTCCCGCAGCGGCGCGGGCACGCCCGGCCGGGGCTGCGCGTGCCTTGCCGGCCTCCGTCGCGCTCGACGCCGACATCGCTGCGAGCCTCAGGCCGGCCCGGCCGGGCCTGCGTCGAAGGCGGGCTCCTCCGGGACGTCGTGCTCATCACGGCCGGCGAGCACATGGACGACCATCCGGCGGTCGAGCACCCCGACGAGCTCGCCGCTCGCGTCGACGACGCCGATCGGCCCGGTCGAGCCGAAGATGACCGGGAGGAGCTCACCCAGGCGCTGGTCGTGCTGCACGACGTTCTCGGGCGTGACGGCGCCCGTGTGCGGCTGGGTCGCGAACGACGCCGTCAGGACCTTCCCGCGCGGCACGTCGCGGACGAACTCACGCACGTAGTCGTCCGCCGGCGCACCGACGATCTCGGACGGCAGGCCGACCTGGACGAACTTCCCGTCCTTCATGATCGCAATCCGGTCACCGATCTTCAGCGCCTCGTCGAGATCGTGCGTCACGAAGAGAACGGTCTTGTGCAGCCGTGCCTGCAGGCGCAGGACCTCGTCCTGCATCTCGCGGCGGATCAACGGATCGAGCGCCGAGAACGCCTCGTCGAAGATCAGCACCTCCGGATCGACGGCGAGCGCACGCGCGAGGCCGACACGCTGCTGCATCCCTCCGCTCAGCTGGTCCGGGTACGAGCGCTCGACCGGTGCGAGCCCGACGACGCCGAGCAGCTCGCGCGCCCGCGCGTGCCGGGTCGTCTTGTCGACTCCCTGCACCTCGAGCCCGTAGGCGACGTTGTCGATCACCGTCCGGTGCGGGAAGAGGCCGAAGTGCTGGAACACCATCGAGACCTTCGTGCGGCGGATCTCGCGCAGCTTCTTCGCGTCAGCGCCGAGCACGTCCTCGCCGCAGATCGAGATCGATCCGGAGGTGGGCTCGACCAGCCGCGTGATGCAGCGGACGAGGGTGGACTTGCCGCTCCCCGAGAGGCCCATGATCACGAACACCTCGCCGCGGCCGACGTCGAACGAGATGTCCCTGGAGGCGACGGTGCAGCCCGTCTTCGCCATCAACTCCGCCCTCGGCAGATCTGCGTCGCTGCCGCCGATCACCTTGTCGGCGTGCGGGCCGAACACCTTCCAGACGTCGCGGCACGACACCTGGACGTCGCCGCCCGTGCCGGTCCTCGGAGACAGCACCTCAGCCTGCGACGTCATGTCGCTGCGATTCTCATGGCCACAAGAGTTTCATCGAGCGTGCAGGCGCGTCAAGGGGCCTGGACCTGGGCGTATCCTTCGGCTGATTCTTCGACCGAAAGGGAAACCCCCGTGACCTCAACGATGCCATCGTCCCTCCAGATCGCCCAGGAGGCCGTGCTCAAGCCGATCACCGAGATCGCAGCTGCCGCCGGGCTCGAGCCCGACGAGATCGATCCCTACGGCCGTTACAAGGCGAAGGTCTCGCTCTCGGTGCTCGACCGGCTCGCCGACCGCGCGGACGGCAAGCTGATCGACGTGACGGCGATCACGCCGACGAAGGCCGGCGAGGGAAAGACCACCACGTCGGTGTCGTTGACGCAGGGGCTCGGCCACCTCGGCAAGAGCGTCGCACTCTGCCTGCGAGAGGCATCGCTCGGCCCCGTGTTCGGGATCAAGGGCGGCGCGGCAGGGGGCGGTTACACGCAGGTCGTGCCGATGGAGGACATGAACCTGCACTTCACCGGCGACATCCACGCGATCGGCGCCGCGAACAACCTGCTCGCCGCGATGCTCGAAGCGCATCTGCTGCACGGGAACGCGCTCGGGATCGACCCGCTGTCGATCAGTTGGCGGCGCTGCATGGACATCAACGACCGCTCGCTGCGCGACATCGTCGTCGGTCTCGGCGGGAAGGCGAACGGCTACACGCGCCAGACCGGCTTCGACATCACCGCGGCGTCCGAGGTGATGGCGATCGCGGCCGTCGCATCCGACCTGAAGGACCTGCGCGCCAGGCTGGGCGCGATCACCGTCGGGAACACGTACGGCGGCGAGCCGGTCACGGCGGAGCAGCTGCAGGCAGCCGGCTCGATGGCCGTCCTGCTCAAGGAGACGATCAAGCCGAACCTCGTCCAGACCCTCGAAGGCCAGCCGGCGTTCGTGCACTGCGGCCCCTTCGCGAACATCGCCCACGGCAACAATTCGGTGGTGGCGGATCGCGTCGCCCTCAAGCTCGCCGACTACGTCGTCACCGAGAGCGGCTTCGCCTCCGACATGGGCATGGAGAAGTTCTTCGACATCGTCTGCCGGCTCGGCAACCTCAAGCCGGACGCGGTCGTGCTCGTCGCGACGGTGAAGGCGCTCAAGCATCACGCCGGCGATCCCGACGGCGGGACGGACGCGATCGAGACGGGCGCCGCGAACATGGCCCGCCACCTCGGGATCATCCGGGAGTTCGGGCTGAACGCCGTCGTGGCCGTGAACGCCTTCCCGGGCGACACGAGTGACGAGGTCGACCTGGTGAAGCGGATCGCGCTCGAGCACGGCGCCTATGCCGCCGAGATCAACGACGGCTTCATGCAGGGCGGAGAAGGCGGCGCGGCGCTCGCCGAAGCGGTGGTCGCAGCCGCCGACGAGCCGTCGAAGTTCGACTTCGTCTATCCGCTCACCGCCCCGATCGAGGACAAGATCGAGGCGATCGCGAAGCGCGTCTACGGCGCCGACGGGATCACGCTGATGCCCGCCGCACGCGCCAAGATCAAGGCCTTCAACGAGGCCGGGCTCGACAACCTGCCGATCTGCATGGCGAAGACCCACCTCTCGCTGTCGGCGGATCCGCTCCTCGCCAATGCGCCGACCGGGTTCACCGTGAACGTGCGCGACCTCCGCGCCTATACGGGGGCGGGCTGGATCGTCGCCCTCTGCGGTGACATGCAGACGATGCCGGGCCTCGGCAAGAAGCCTGCCGCGATGAGCGTCGACATCGACGACAGCGGCGAGACGGTCGGGCTCTTCTAGCGGGCCGGCTCAGCCTCGCACGCGTACGCTCTCCGGGTCGTACAACGAGTCGGGAGCGACGCGTGCAGGGACGAGCTCGCCGAAGACGTCGACCTGCACCTTCGCCCCCTCCTCGAGCTCCGACGGCAGCCGGGCGAGCGCGATGTTCCGCCGGACGGTGAACCCGTAGGCCGCGCTGCGCACGCGGCCGATCACGGAGCCGTCCCGGTGCACCGCCTCGCCGCCGTAGAGCGTCAGGTAGTCATCGGTGCCGACGACGAGCGTGCGCAGCCGCTCGGCGGGCGAACGGTCGAGCTCCGTGCGCTTGCCTCCGGCGACGCAGAAGCCGAGGCCCGCCTCGAACGGCGTGTCGGAGCCCGTCAGGTCGACGCCGAAGTAGCGGTAGCCCTTCTCGATCCGGAGTGAGTCGAGCGCCGTGTAGCCGACCGGCTCCGGCGAGGCCGCCTGTACCAGCGCGTCCCACACCTGCACCGCATCGCGCCGGGCTGTGTAGAGCTCGTAGCCGAGCTCGCCGACGTAGGTGATCCGCTGTGCGAGCACCGGCGCGCTCCCGATCGAGATCTCCTTCGCCGTCCTGAACGGGAACGCTTCGTTCGAGAGGTCGGCGCCGGTCACCGCTGCCAGCGCCTCGCGGGCCGCCGGGCCCCAGATCCCCACGACGGCGAGCCGGTCGCTGACGTCGTCGATCGCCACGTCGCCTGCGGCGTTGAGCTCGAGGAAGCCGCGGTCGCCGTCGACGGCCCCGGCGCCGGTGACGATGCGGAAGCGATCCTCGCCGAGCCGCGTCACCGTGACGTCGCCGGCGATGCCGCCCCGCTCGTCGAGCAGCTGCGTGTAGACGACCGAGCCCACGGGCCGGTCGATGCGGTTGCCGCACACGCGCTCCAGCAGGTCGAGCGCGTCGGCTCCCGAGACCTCGAGCTTGCCGAACGAGGTCAGGTCGATGATCCCGACACGCTCGCGCATCGCGGCGTGCTCGACCGCGATCCGGTCGTGGAACGGCGGCCGGGCCCAGCCGTACGCGCGCTGATCCTCGCCTGCCCGGCGCCACTGCCCGCCCGGGCGGAAGTAGTCGGCGCGCTCCCAGCCGTTCTTGCACCCGAAGACGGCGCCGAGGTCCTGGAGGCGGCCGTGCAGCGGGCTGAGCCGCCGGGGCCGGCCCGCCTCGGAGACGTCGTAGGGGTAGCGCTGCCGGTAGTAGTACTTGTAGACCTCCCGGGCCCCGGCGGCGGCGAAGCCGGGGTCGCGATACGGGCCGCCGAAGCGCCACGGCCGGTACGGCTGCACGTCCACCTCGGCGGCGCCGGTCGTCACGAGCCCGGCCAGCGCCCGGCCGAGCCCGCCGGCCCCGCCGAAGCCGTTCAGCGACAGCCCGGCCGCGAGCCAGAAGCCGCGCACGCCCGGCATCGGGCCGAGCAAGGGGTTGCCGTCGGGCGTCATCGCGTCCGGGTGGCAGACGAGCGCGGTCACCCCGGCGTCCTCGAGGAACGGAAAGCGTCTCACGGCCCCCGCCATCAGCTGCTGGAACCGCGCATGGTCTGCCGTCAGCATCCGTGAGCCGTGCTCCCACGGCACGCCGTCGTGCCAGCGCGACACCGGGTTCGGCTCGTAGCCGCCGAAGAGGACGCCCCCGCTCTCGGCCTTGCCGTAGATCAGGTTGTCGGTGTCGCGGAAGCACGGCGTCTCGCGCGTGAGCTCGTGGCCCTCGACCGCGTGCAGCGCGATGTGCTGGTGGTCGACCGGGATCGAGCACGCGAACGTGCCGGCCATCGCGGCGATCTGCGGCGCCCACATCCCTGCCGCGTTGACCACCGTCTCGGTCTCGATGCGGCCCCGGTCGGTCAGGACCGCCCGCACCTCGCGGCGGGGCCCGAGCTCGATGCCGGTGACGCGCGTGTTGATCCGGATCTCGACCCCGAGCTCGCGCGCGGCGCCCGCCACGGCATACGTCGCGATGTGCGGGTCGACGTACCCGTCGCCCGGCATCCACACGGCGCCGTACAGCGACTTCGACGTCGCGGCCGGCAGCAGGCGACGAACCTCCTGCGGGCCGACGAGCTCCGCATCGAGGCCGATCCCGTGGGCGCGGCTGACGCCGCGGCGGAGCTCGAGGAAGCTCTCGGGGCTCGACGCGATCCGCAGCGAACCGACCGTCTCGAAGACGCCGAGCTTCTGGTAGAGCTGGACGCTGTAGCGGCGGAACCGCATCATCGTCGGCGACGGGTTGAACTGCGTCACGAGCCCGGCCGCGTGATGCGTCGAGCCGCTCGTCAGCTCGCCCTTCTCGACCAGCAGCACGTCCTGCACGCCCGCCTTCGCGAGGTGGTAGGCGCAGCTGACGCCGGCGATCCCGCCGCCGATCACGACGGTGCTCACACCGGCTCCCGCAACTGCGACGTCCACGCGACGATGCGCGTGCGGTCGCCCCGGAAGACGTCGCGCGCAACCTCGACGACGAGGCCGGCCGAGTCGTAGGCCGTGCGGTCGACGAGCATCAGCGGCGAGCCGGCCGGCAGTCCGAGCGCATCGGCCTCCTCGCCGTCCGCGAGCACGGGCTCGATCCGCTCGACCGCGCGGACGGGCGCCGCGTCGAAATGCTCGTCGAGCAGGTCGTACAGCGACCCCGTCAGGTCGAGCTCGAGCAGCCCCGCGAAGCGGTCCGCCGGGAAGCTCGAGCGCTCGAGCGCGAAGGGCTCGCCGTCGGCCAGCCGGATGCGCTTGATCTCGATCGCCCCGTCCGAGGAGCGAGCCGACAGGACCCGCGCGCCCGCCGCGACCCCTTGCCTGCGCAGCTGCTCGGACAGCCCGCTGAACGTTCCGAGGTCGCGCTCGAGCTTCGGCTGCGCGACGAACGAGCCGCCGCTCCGGCCGATCGCCCGCCGCAGCAGCCCGCGCGACTCGAGCGTCTGCAGCGCCTGGCGAACGGTCATCCGGCTGACGCCGTGGTCGGCAGCAAGCTCGCGCTCGGCCGGAAGCCGGTCACCGGGCGCGAGCCGTCCCTCCGCGATCGCCTGCTCGACCTGCGCGACGATCCGCGCGTACTTCATGCCCGGATTCGCTCTCCCTTCGGGTCGTAAAGAGGCTCGGCACGCACCTCCGCGTTCACCCAGTCGCCGAAGATGTCGACCGCCAGGGCCGTGCCCGGCTCGCCGTGGGCGAGCGGGACGTAGGCGAACGCGATGCTCGCGTCGACCGCATAGCCGTAGCCGCCGCTCGTCACGCGGCCCACGATCTCGCCGCCGGCTGCGCGCACCGGCTCCGATCCCAGGGCGATCGCCCGGGGATCGTCGAGCACGAGGCAGACGAGCTTCTGCGTCTGCTGCTGCGCGTGCAGCGCGGCCCGCCCGATGAAATCGCCCTTGTCGCGCTTGACCGCGAACGCGAGACCGGCCTCGTCCGGCGTGGTCTCGGCGCTCAGGTCGCTCCCCCAGGCGCGGTAGCCCTTCTCGAGCCGGAGCGCGTCGATCGCCCGGTAGCCGCCCGGCGTCACGCCGCCTCCGGCGACGATCGCGTCCCAGAGCTGCAGCCCGTACTCGCTCGGGCAGTAGAGCTCCCACCCGAGCTCCCCCACGTACGTGACGCGTGAGGCGGCGACGGGGATGTTCCCCACCGAGAGCTCGCGCGACGTCATGTACGGGAAGACGAGCGGCGTCTTCGTCAGCGGCTGCAGCACCTCGCGCGCGTTCGGCCCCCAGAGGCAGAGGCACGCGTACGCCGACGTCACGTCGTTCACGTAGACCGAGCCGTCGCGAGGGGCGTTGCGCTCGAGCCAGGCGCGATCGTGGGTGCCGAAGGCAGTGCCGGTGACGAGCAGGAAGCGATCGGGCGCGCGCCGTGTCACGGAGAGATCCGCCTCGATGCCACCGCGGGCATTCAGGAGCTGCGTGTAGACGATCGTGCCGACGGGCCGGTCGATCCTGTTCGCGCACAGCCGCTCGAGGAAGGCGAGCGCACCCGGGCCGAGGACCTCGAGCTTGGAGAACGACGACTGGTCGAAGAGCGCCGCCGACTCCCGCGCCGCCCTCGCCTCCGCCTCGATCGCCGGCGACCAGTTCTCGCCGGCCCAGCCGCGGGGCCGGAGCGCCTCGTCGCCGCGCGCCGCGTTCGACTCGTACCAGTTGACGCGTTCCCAGCCGCCCTTCTCGCCGAACGCTGCCTCGAGCTCGCGATGGCGCGCGTAGACGGGCGAGACCCGCAGCGGCCGTCCGGCGAGCTTCTCCTCTCCCGGGTACTTGATGTCGTAGTACTGCGACAACGCCTCGTACGAGCGTGCGAGCGTGTAGGCCTGGCTCCTGTACTGGCGCCCGAACCGGCGGAGGTCGAGCGGCCAGACATCCCATTCCGGCCGGCCGTCGACGATCCACTCGCCCATCACCTTGCCGATGCCGCCCGCGCCCGCCAGACCGTGCGCGCAGCCGCCCGCCGCGACCCAGAAGCCGCCGACGTCGGTCTCGCCGAGCAGGAAGTCCGCATCGGGGGTGAACGCTTCGGGGCCGTTGAAGAACATCTTCACCTCGGCGGTCTCCATCGCCGGCACGCGCGTCATCGCGTTCGCGAACAGCTCCTCCATGCGGTCCCATTCCTCCGGGAGCAGCTTGGCCTCGAAGCCCTCGGGGATCCCGTCCAGCGCCCACGACGCCGGGTTGCGCTCGTAGCCGCCCATGACGAGACCGCCGACCTCGGTGCGGAAGTAGACGAGGTTGTCGGGATCGCGCAGCGTCGGCAGGGGCTCGAGCGGCGGGTCGAACGGCTCGGTGATCAGGTACTGGTGGCCGTACGGGATGATCGGGAGGTCGACCCCGACCATGCGCGCGACCTCGGGCGCGTACATGCCGCCGGCGTTCACGACCACCTCGCATTCGATCCGCCCGGCATCCGTCTCGACCGCGGTGACCCGCCCGTCCTTCGTCTCGATGCCGGTGACGCGGACGCGGGTCTCGATCTGCGCGCCGAGGCGGCGTGCCGCGTCGGCGAGCGAGAACGTGAGCTGCGACGGGTCGAGGTAGCCGTCGTCCGGGATGAAGGCGGCGGCGAGCACGCCGTCCGTGCTCATCGGCGGGAAACGCTCCTGCGCCTCCTGCGCGGAGACGATCTCCATCGGCAGGCCGAAGGTCTTCGCCCAGGCGGCCTGGCGCCGGATCTCCTCGAGCCGGGGCCGGGACGACGCGAGCCGCAGGCCGCCGAGCTGGTGCCAGCCCGGGTCGTTGCCCGTGAGCTGCTCGAGCTCGGCGTACAGGCCGACCGAGTACTGCATCATCCTCGTCAGCGAGATCGACGAGCGAAGCTGGCCGACGAGGCCGGCGGAATGCCACGTCGAGCCGTGCGTCAGCTGGTACTGCTCGACGAGCACGGAGTCCGTCCACCCGAGCTTCGCGAGGTGGTAGAGGATCGAGGAGCCGATGACGCCGCCCCCGATCACCACCGCCCGCGCGCGCTCCGGGATCACGCGGCCGAGTAAATCAGCTTGCCAGGATTCGGTCTAGTCCAATTCCCGCTCCGGCACCGGCCAAGCCGGCACCTCCGCTCCTTGCGCGCCTCCGTCAAGCCTACGGCGCAATTGTAGGATCGCGCGCATGGCGCTCGAGGACGTCCTGGAGGCCGTGCCGGAACTGCGCGGCGAGCGGGACGTCGAGCGGCTGACGGGCGGCCTCACGAACACGAACTACAAGGTCACGACGCCGGGCGGCTGCTACGTCGTCCGGATCGCGGGCAGGGACACGGGGCTCCTCGCGATCGACCGCGAGAACGAGGCGCACAACACGATCGCGGCCGCCGAGACCGGGGTCGGCGCCCCGGTCGTGGCGGTCCTGCCGGCGCACGACGCGCTCGTGCTCGCGTTCCTCGACGGCGAGGTGATGAACGCGGAGAAACTGAGGCACGGCGACCGGCTCGAGTCGATCGCCTCGGCCTGCCGCCGCCTGCACGGCGGGCGCCGGTTCCTGCAGGACTTCGACATGTTCGACATCCAGCGCGGATACGCCCGCGTCGTCGAGGAGCACGGCTTCCGGCTGCCCGACCGGTACGCCGAGTTCGAGCCGGCAGTGCGCGAGCTCGAGCGCGCGATGCGGGTGCGCCCCGAGCCGACCGTCCCGTGCAACAACGACCTGCTCGCCGAGAACTTCATCGAGGTCGACGGCGTCATGCGGGTGATCGACTACGAGTACTCGGGGAACAACGAGCCCGCCTTCGAGCTCGGCAACATCTGGAGCGAGTCCAACCTGTCGCTCGCCCAGCTGGAGGAGCTGGTCGCGCACTACTACGGCCGCCCGCTGCGGAACAGGGTCGCGCGCGCCCGGCTGTGGGGCCTGATGTCGAAGTACGGGTGGACGCTCTGGGGCTCGATCCAGGACGGGATCTCCGAGCTCGACTTCGACTTCTGGAGCTGGTCGATGGAGAAGTACGACCGCGCCGTGATCGAGTTCGAGGGCCCCGAGTTCGAGCAGCTGCTCGCGGACGTGCAGCGGGAGGACTAGCGAGCGCGCCGAGAAGGTGTCTGACACCGCAGGTGTCAGACACCACGGGCAGCTACGTGAGCGAGACGAGCGCGATCCCGCAGGCGACGACCACGGCACCCGCGACGCGCCGCCGGCCGACCGGCTCGGCGAGGAAGCGGCCCGCGAGCAGGGCCGTCACGACGACGCTCGTCTCGCGCACCGCGGCAACCGGCGCCGCGGCGGCGCGCTGTAGCGCGAGCAGCACGAGGCAGTAGGCGCCGAACGTGGCGACGCCGGCGACGAGCGTCGACGGCGTGATCTCGGCGCGCAACGCCGGCAGCCCCTTCGTGCCCCCGACGTAGGACGCATAGAGGAGCGCGGGTGCAAGCATCGAGACCTCGAGATAGGACAGAGCAGCTGCGTGGGTGATCCCGCTGTTGTCGACCAGCGTGTACGTGGCGATCACACAGGCGATCACGAGCCCGAAGACGACCCCTGCTCCCGCGGTCGGGCGCAGGTCGCGGACGAGCAGGATCCCGACGCCGACCAGGCAGACGCCGAGCACCTGGCCGACCGAGGTCGAGTGGCCGAGCACGGCGATGCCGATCACGAGCACGAGCACCGGCGCAACCCCGCGCGAGACGGGATAGACCACAGACAACGGCAGCAGCCGGTAGGCGGTGACGAGCAGCGCGAAGTAGAGGAGCTGCAGGGCGCCGCTGGCGACGACATACGGCCAGACCGCCGGCCCCATGTGCCAGGCGAGGTACGCAGGAACCGCGAAGACGACCTCTGCCGTGAGCAGCGCGACCGCCGTCGCGGACTGCGGGTCGCGTGCCCGCGCGAGCAGCACGTTCCACACTGCATGCACGACCGCGGCGGCGAGCGCCAGCAGCAACGCCGTCGTCGTCATGCAGCAACACTACGATCTCCACCCGGTGGCCACGCGTGCTCTGATCTTCGACTTCAACGGCACGCTCTCGGACGACGAGCCGATTCTCTGCGAGATCTTCATCCACCTCTTCGCGGAGCACGGCAGGCCGATGTCGGCGCAGGAGTACTTCGACGAGCTGGCCGGGCTCTCCGACCCCGAGATCGTGCGCACGTGGCTGGGTCGCGACCATCCCGACGTCGACGCCGTGATCGAGGAGCGCGTCGGGCGCTACCGGGCCGCGGTCGCCGACGGATCGTCCGTGTGCGAGCACACGCGCGAGGCGGTCAGGTATGCAGCGGAGCGTGTGCCGCTCGCAATCTGCTCGGGAGCGGTTCGCGCGGAGATCGAGCCCGTCGTCGCGGCCGCGGGCCTCTCACCGCTGCTGCGGACCATCGTCTCCTCCGACGACGTCGTCGAGGGCAAGCCGGACCCCGAGGGATATCTGAAGGCCCTCGCGACGCTCGGCGCGGATGCGGCCGAGACCGCTGTTTTCGAGGACACCGAGGCGGGGATCGCATCGGCGAGAGCGGCAGGCGTCGGCCGGGTGCTCGCCGTCCGCGGCACCCTCGATCCGGCCCGTCTCGCCGAGGCCGACGAGCTGATCGACCGCATCGACGTCGGCGTCATGCGGCGCCTCCTCGGTTGATGCTCGTCATCGCCCACCGCGGCGCCTCGGCCTACCTGCCGGAGAACACGCTGCCCGCGTTCGAGCTCGCGATCGAGCAGGGCGCCGACTTCGTCGAGTTCGACGTGCACGACGACCTCAGCGTCACTCACGATGCGCCCCGGCGCGGGGTGAGCTACCCCACGCTCGCCGAGGTGCTCGACCTCTGCCACGGCCGCATCGGCGTGATGGTCGAGCTGAAGCGCCCGCGCGGCGACACCGTCCGCCGCGCCCTCGGGTTGATGCGCGACGACGACGTGCTCGTCTGTTTTCAGCGCCGGGCGATCGAGGAGGCGCGCACACTGCGGAGAGCGATCCGCACGGTGCAGCACGTCGGACTCGGCGTGTCGATCCGACGAGCCGCCGGCGGGTGGGCGGTCGGCTTCCGCAACGACCGCGTGACCGCCCGCGGGCTCGAGACCGCACGGCGATACGGCCTCGAGACGACCGTCTACACGGTCAACGACGAGGCACGGATCGCCGAGCTCGCCCGCCTCGGGGTGAGCGGCGTCTTCACGGATTGTCCGGATCGAGCACGGGCAGTGCTGGGCCGTCGTCCGGCAGGCTGATCAGCTTCGCGCCCTCCGACGGGATCCGTGCGGCGACCTGAGAACCGACCGGCAGCGCAGCAGCGCGGGCAGTCGACATGTCCGCGATCAGGCTCGTTCCGCTGCCGGTGACCTTCACCCGCGTCACAGGCCCGAGGAACGTCTGGGTCAGCACCTCGCCCGAGAACGAGTTCGGCGCGGTGCCGTTCGTGTGCGCCTCCAGCTCGAGCGACTCGGGCCGGATCAGCACGAGAACGCGCTCGCTGTTCCGCCTGCCCCGCGCAGCATCGACCTGGAGCCGGATCCCCACGTGCTCGACCTCGCCGGTCGAGCCGTCGATCACAACCGCGTCGAGCCGGTTCATCGTGCCGATGAACTCGGCCACGAACGGCGTCGCCGGCGCGGTGTACATCTCGGCCGGTGTGCCCATCTGCTCGATCACGCCGCCGTACATCACCGCGACGTGATCGGAGATTGCGAGCGCCTCCTCCTGATCGTGCGTGACGTAGAGGGTCGTGATCCCTAGCTCGAGCTGGATGCGGCGGATCTCTTCCCGCAGCTGCACGCGCACCTTCGCGTCGAGGGCCGACAACGGCTCGTCCAGGAGCAGCACGCGCGGCTCGATCGCAAGCGCCCGGGCGAGCGCGACCCGCTGCTGCATGCCGCCCGAAAGTTGGTGCGGATACCGGCCGACGGCATGGCTCAGGCCGACGAGCTCGAGCAACTCGTTGACCCGCTTGCCGCGGTCGCCCTTCGACTTGCCGCGGATCTTCAGCCCGAACTCGACGTTCTGCGCCGCAGTCATGTTCGGGAACAACGAGTAGGCCTGGAAGACCATGCCGAAATCGCGCTTGGACGGCGAGACGCCCGTCACGTCCTTGCCGTCGACCACGATGCGCCCGGCGTCCGGTCGGTCGAATCCGGCGACTAGCCGCAAGGCGGTGGTCTTGCCGCACCCTGACGGGCCGAGCAGCGAGAGGAACTCCCCTTCGCCGAGCGCGATCTCGATGCCGTTCAGCGCCTTGACCGGGCCGAAGTTCCGGTGGAGGCCTTGCAGTTCCAGGTACGCCATCAGGACACCTCGGCGAACTGGGTCTGGCCGCGACGCTGCCGACCGATGAACAGGAAACTCAGCATGGCAAGCCAGGTGATGCCGAAGCTGATCAGTGTGAGGGCAGCGGCACCGTACGGCTCCGTCTCGCCCACGTACTGAAGGAAGATCGGAAACGTGTGGAACTGGGCCAGGTTCGCGATCGTGAACTCGCCCATCACGATTGCGAGCGCCAGGAACGAGCCCGCGAGGGCGGCAGCCCTGATGTTCGGGAGGATCACGCGGACCAACGTCGTCACCCAGTTCGCGCCCAGGCTCTGCGAGGCCTCCGTCAGGGTGTGAACGTCGATCGCGCGGAAGCCGGCGTCGAGGGAGAAGAACATGTAGGGGAATGCGAGAATCACATAGGCCGCGGCGAGGAATCCCGTTCGGCTTGCCGTAGAACCACGCCGGCGACCCCTTGTAGAACTTCAGCAACCCGACGACCATCACGATCGGCGGGACCACGAATGGGACAGGGCAAGGAACCCGATCACGGGACGCAGCCGCGGCAGCTTCAGGTGCACCCAGTACACCGTCGGCACGAAGAGCAGGAGACTGATCACGATCGTCTCGAGGGCGATCACGAATGACACGCGCAGGGTGTGCCAGAAGTCGGGGTTGTGGAACACGAAGTGATAAGCGGCGAGCGAGCAGCAGGCTTCGTCTGGATGCTGCGCAGGCTGAAGAGCAGCGTCGCGACGAGAGGAATCAGAAAGTAGATCGCGGCCAGCAGAAGCCAGATGAACGCCGAGATGGACATGCGCGGCCTGCGGAACTTCACTTCGCCCACCTCGCTACCCGCCGCTGCAGCGGGACGTAGAGCAGCATCATCGCAGCGAGGACGACGAACATTCCGAACGCCATCGCCTGGGCGAGATGCGGGTTGTCAAGCACGTTCCCCGTGTAGTACGCGCCGATCAGGAGCGGCACGAGCGGCACCGTCCCCGACGTCAGGGCATAGGCCGTCGCGTACGCCGCGAAGGCGTTGCCGAACAGCAGGATCATCGCCCCGAGAATCGACGGCATCAGGACTGGCACGCCGATGTGGCGCCAGTACTGATAGGAGCTCGCTCCGAGATTCGACGACTGCTTCGCGCCATTCGCGCTTCAGTCCGTCGAGTGCCGGGGCAATCACGAGGATCATCAGAGGAATCTGGAAATAGAGGTAGACGAACTCGACGCCCGTCTTCGTGAAGAGCTGGAAATGGTCCGTCAGGTCGAAGTGGAGCTGGTTGCGCAGGAACGTCGTGACGATCCCGAGCGTGCCGAGCGTCGCTATCCACGCGAACGCGAGTGGGATGCCTCCGAAGTTCGCGGCCACACCCGAGAAGGTCGTGATCACGCTGCGGATCCAGCCCGGCGTGTACTCGCGGATCATCGCGTAGGCGATGATCAAGCCCAGAGCCCCGCCGAGGAGCGCGGTGACGCACTGACCTCGATGCTCTCCTGATAGGCGTGGAGGTACGGGTGGTGGAAGAGCTGGTGACGTTCGACGTCGTCCAGTCGCCCTGGTTGTTCTTGAACGCCCCGACGAGCACGGAGCCCGCCGGCAGGAACAGAAAGAGGGCCGTGTAGGCGAAGAACGGCAGCGTGGGGAGCCAGACGAAGCTGAGAGCGCCTCCGGCCGGAGCAATGTCCGGCCGGAGGGCTTCCGATGCGAGGTTCGTCGTGATCGAGACTAGGCCCCGACCTTGCTGGGCCAGTGGCTCGCGATCAGCGCCTTGGCCTTCGTCTGCTGGCCAGAGCTCGCGAACTTCACCTTGGAGTAGATCGACTGCCGCGGGGAGAGCGGCCAGCAGGGACTTCGGGATCACCTTCCGGGCCGTCATGTCCTGGAAGCGGGCAGGGTGCGAGAACCCCTTCAGCCAGAGCAGCTGGCCCTGGTCGGAGTAGAGGAACTCCTGCCAGAGCCTCGCTGCGTACGGGTGCGGCGCAGTGGCGTTGATCGCCTGGCAGTAGTAGGCGCCGTAGACGCCGTCGGTAGGGCACGTTCGATCTTCCAGTTCGCACGCCGGAACTGCTTGGTGTACCCGAGGTTCAGATAGTCCCAGTCGATCGAGATCGGGGTCTGACCCGAAGCGACGGTCTGCGGCGTCGACTGCACCGGGATGAAGTTCCCGACCTGCTTCAGCTTCGCGAAGAAGTCGATGCCCGGCCCGACGTCGTTCAGCGAGCCGCCGTTTGCGAGCGCCGCGGCGAACACGCCCGCGACCGCGGAGCCCGAGGTGAGCGGGCTGCCGTTCAGGGCGACCTTGCCCTTGTAGTCCGACTTCAACAGATCCTGCCACGTCTTCGGCGGCGTCTTGATCAGGCTCGCGTTGTAGCCGATCGAAACGGCGCCCCAGTAGTCGCCGACCCAGAACCCGCGCGTGTCCTTCATCGCACGCGGGATCGTCGTTGAAGTGCGAGTTCTTGAACTTCGCAAAGAGACCTTGGCCGGTGCCCGAGATCGCGAACGCGGGACCGTCGTCGACGCAGTCAGGTGCGCGAGAGTCGCCCTTGAGGGACGACACGGCCTGGTTCTCTTCCGCCGAGCTGCCGTCAGGATTGGAATTGGAGATCTTGATGCCGTACTTCTTCTGGAAGGTCGACATCATCTCGCCGTAGTTCGCCCAGTCGGGCGGCAGGGCGATCGTGTTCAGGTGCCCTTCCTTCTTCGCCGCCTTGACCAGAGCGGGCAAACCCGCCGCGGTCTCGACGGACGGCGGACCGGCCAGCCCAGCACGAGTTGCGCCGAGTGCCGTGCTGGCACTCCCGAGCACCGTCAGCCCGAAGGCTGCCGCCGCGCTGCGCCGCAGCATCGACGAGCGGCTGAGTCCCTCTTCTTCGAGCTTGGCCCAGAACTCGATTTCTTGGGCCTCGTAGTCCTCCATGCTTTCCCCCTCAAGGTTGTGGTGTCAGTAGAAGATCATGAAGAGCGGGTCGATTTCAATAGGCCCGATGCGCCATTTCACCAAACTGTCATCGAATCGTCACCGGAACTCTCGCCCAGATCGAGGGAGTAGGCTCGTTTTCGTGTCCCCTTTCGACGAGCCGGGCGAGTGGCTTCGCTGCGCCCTGCATGCCCATACAACCAACTCAGACGGCGAACTGGCGCCGGAGTTGCTGGCCCGGCACTACGACTGGGCCGGATACGACGTGCTGGCGATCACCGACCACTGGGCCAGGAGCGTCGCGCCGTCGACCGATGGGCTGCTCGTGATCCCCTCGGCCGAGCTGAACGCGATCGCCCCGACCCGCGAGAACGACGCCCACCTCCTGGCGCTGGGCCTCGAGGTCGACCCGGTCGTGCCCGAGCTCGAGTTTGCCCCGCTGCAGGAGGTCGTCGGCTGGGTGCTCGAGAACGGCGGCGTGCCGTACCTCGCCCACACGTACTGGAGCGGTCTGCGCACCGACCAGTGGGAGGCGTGCGAAGGCCTGCTCGGCATCGAGGTCTGGAACACCGGCTGCGAGCTCGAGCTCGGGCGCGGCGACGCGTCCCTGCACTGGGACGAGGCGCTCGAGCGCGGCCGGTGCTTCTACGGGCTCGCGACCGACGACTCTCACCACCCCGGCTACGACAGCGGCTTCGCGTGGACATGGGTTCGCGCCCGGGAGCGGACGCAGGCCGCCGTGCTCGACGCACTGCGCGAGGGGGCGTTCTACGGCTCGACCGGCCCGCGGATCGACGAGGTGGCGGTGACCGACGGAGACGTCACGGTTCGTTGCAGCCCGGCGGCGAGCATCACCCTCTACACGGGCCGTCGTCGCGGCGCCCGCGTCAACGCGGGCCGGCTCGGCTACCCGCACAATGCGCAGGTGCTCGAGCGGACGGACGACGGCCTGATCACCGCCGTGCGGCTGGAGCGGCCGTTCCGCCAGCCCTATGGGCGGATCGAGGTCGCAGACCGAAACGGCCACCGGGCCTGGACGAACCCGCTGTGGACCGCGTAGCGAGCATCGAGCAGCTCGCGGCGCGGTCGTTCGACGTGCTCGTGATCGGCGGCGGGATCATCGGAGCCGGGATCGCGGAGGCTGCGAGCGCGCACGGCCTGTCCGTTGCTCTCGTCGACCGCGGCGACTTCGCGGGCGCCACGTCCAGCGCGTCGTCGAAGCTCGTGCACGGAGGACTGCGCTACCTGCAGATGGGCGACGTGCGGCTCGTCCGCGAGGCGCACCAGGAGCGCCGCTACCTGATGAGCGTCGTCGCGCCGCACCTGGTCGAGCGGCTCCCCTTCGTCTTCCCGCTGTACCGGGGCGGCCCGCACCGGCCGTGGGTCGTGCGCACCGGCGTCCTCGTCTACTCAGCGCTCGCCCGGGCGAAGCTGAACGGCCGCGTGAGCACGAAGCGCGCGGTGCGCATGGTCCCCCAGCTGCGCACCGAGGGCCTCCACTCCTCGGCGGTGTACGCGGACGCCTGGACGAACGACGGCCGGCTGACGATCGCCAACGTCCGCGGCGCCGCGGACCGCGATGCAGTGGTCCTGAACTACGCCGAGGTCACGGCGATCCGGCCCGACGGCGCCGACGTGGCCGTCGACGGGCAGACCGTTCGGGTGAGGGCACGCAAGATCGTCAACGCGACAGGACCGTGGCTCGACCGCATCCGGCGGCTCGAGGATCCGAACGCCGAACCGTCGGTGCGCCTGAGCAAGGGCGTTCACCTGATCGTCGACGGCGGCGAGGGCTGGACCGCCGCGGTCACGATCCCGCACGACAAGGTCCGCGTCAGCTTTGCGATCCCGTGGGAGGGCAAGCTCCTCCTCGGGACGACCGACACGTTGCACGAGGGCGAGCCCGAGACCGGCGGCGTCACCGACGACGACGTCCGGACGATCCTCCTCGAGGCGAGCGACGCCGTGCGCGACCTCGGTCAGGTACGGGCGTCGTTCTGGGGGCTGCGCGTCCTCCCGGGAGGCCCGGGCGCCACCGCGAACGCACGGCGGGAGACGGTCTACACCACCGGCCCGACGGGGATGCTGAGCGTCGCGGGCGGCAAGCTGACGACCTACCGGCGCATCGCGCTCGACGCGCTCGAGCAGCTCGGCGTGCGCAACCTCGATCGCGCGCCGCGGCCGCTGCCCGGCGCGGAGGGGCTCGCGCAGATCCCGTGGCCGGTCGACCTCGACCCCGCCACACGCACCCACCTGCTGCACCTGTACGGCTCGCTCGCGCCCGAGGTGCTCGAGCCGGCGCTGCACGATCCGTCACTGCTCGAGCCGCTCGTTCCGGGGAGGCCCGACCTGCGCGCGCAGGAGCTCTACGCGCGCGAGCACGAGTGGGCGCGCACGGAGGAGGACGTGCTGCGCCGCCGCACGACGGCGTGGCTCTCGGGACTAGACTCGGAGGATGTCCCCGAAGTACCAACGGCTGACCCAGCCGCTCGTCCGTGAGCACGGAGAGCTGAGGCCCGCGACCTGGGACGAGGCGCTCGACCGCGCCGCGTCGGGGTTCCGCAAGGTGCTCGACGAAGGCGCTATGACCGGCATCTTCAGCTGCTCCAAGACCACGAACGAGTTGAACTTCGCCACGCAGAAGTTCAGCCGGGTCGTCCTGCACTCCAACAACGTCGACAGCTGTAACCGCACCTGACACGCTCCTAGCGTCGTCGGTCTGGCGACGGTGTTCGGTGCAGGTGGCGGAACCAGCTCCTACGAGGAGCTGCGCGAGTCTGCGGACCTGATCGTGCTCTGGGGCTCGAACGCACGGGAGGCGCACCCGATCTTCTTCCACCACGTGCTGAAGGCGGTACACCGCGGGGCGAAGCTGATGGTCGTCGATCCACGCCGCACCGTCTCCGCCCAGTGGGCCGATCTCTGGCTCGGCCTCGATGTCGGCAGCGACATCCCGCTGGCGAATGCGATCGCCCGGGAGATCATCCACAACGGCCTCGGAAACGACGAGTTCATCGAGCGCGCGACGGTGAACTTCGACCAGTTCCGCGAGTCGGTCGAGCCGTGGACGCTGGAGGCGGCCGAGCGCGCGACCGGCGTCCCGGCCGAGGCGATCCGCGAGCTCGCCCTCGCCTGGGGCAGCGCGAAGAGCCCGCAGATCTGCTGGACGCTCGGGATCACCGAGCACCACAACGGCGTCGACAACGTCTTCGCGCTGATCAACCTCTCGCTGCTCGTCGGCGGCGTCGGCCGCTACGGCGCCGGCCTCCAGCCGCTGCGCGGCCAGAACAACGTCCAGGGCGGCGGCGACATGGGAGCGATCCCGAACAAGCTGCCCGGCTTCCAGGACATCGAGGACGCCGCGGTCCGCGCGAAGTTCGACGACGCCTGGGGCTCCGCGGTCCCGCCGCGCAAGGGGCTGCACCTGACCGAGATGTTCGAGGCGATGGAGCATGGCGAGCTGCGCGCGCTCTACGTGGTCGGCGAGAACCCGGCGCAGTCGGAGGCCGACCAGACCCGGGCGCGCAAGCTGCTCTCCGAGGTCGACTGTCTCGTCGTGCAGGACATCTTCCTGACGAAGACCGCCGAGCTGGCGGACGTCGTGCTGCCGGGCTGCGCCGGCTGGGCCGAGTCGGAGGGGACGGTCACCTCGAGCGAACGGCGCGTGCAGCGCGTCCGAAAGGCGCTCGACCCGCCCGGGGAGGCGCGTGACGACATCGAGATCGTCTACGAGCTCGCGAAGCGCCTCGGCGCCGATCTCGGCAGCACACGGCCCGAGGACATCTGGAACGAGGTGCGAACGCTGTCGCCGATGCACGCCGGTATGACGTACGCGCGCCTCGACGAGCTCGGCGGCCTGCAGTGGCCGTGCTGGGACGAGCAGCATCCCGGCGACCAGTTCCTGCACGCGCGCCTCTGGGACGACGTCGTCGAGCAGCGCGCGCCGTTCATGCCCGTGAAGCACTCTCCCCCCGTCGACCTGCTCGACGACGACTTCCCGCTCCGGCTCACCACCGGGCGCCGCCTCGAGTCGTTCAACACGGGTGTCCAGACCGGCGGCTTCGACTCGCCGCTCCACGCCGGCGGCGAGGCCCTGCTCGTCTCTCCGGAGGACGGCGAGCGCTACGGGCTGGTCGACGGCGGCCGCGCGCTGATCACGTCGCGCCGCGGCGCGGTCGAGGCACCGGTTGCGTTCGCCTCGAACCTCCGACCCGGTCTCGCCTTCATGAACCTGCACTTCCCCGACCTCGTCGAGACGAACGTGCTCACCATCGACGCGACCGACCCCCTCTCGGGCACCGCCGAGTTCAAGGCGACGGCGATCCGCGTGGAGGCCGTCTAGTGGATCTCAACCTCCTCGATGCCGCGCCGACCGACGCCGAGCGGGAGGCGATCGACACGGTCATCGGTGAGGAGCCCGGCTCGAGCAACCGGGTCGGACGCGCCGACCGGACACGGCGGCAGCTCCTCCTCCCCGCGCTCCGCGCCGCGCAGCTCCGCGTCGGCTGGGTGAGCGAGGGCGCCCTCGGCTACGCCTCGCGGCGGCTCTCGGTCCCGCCGGCGGACGCCTACGGCGTCGCGAGCTTCTATGCGCTGCTCGCACTCGAGGAGCGTCCCGCCGACGTGACGCACGTCTGCACCGATCTGTCGTGCGCGCTGAAAGGCGCGCGGGTCGGCCCCGGCGAGCATCCGAGCCCGTGCCTCGGCCTCTGCGAGCGCGCGCCCGCCTCGTACCGCACGATCGCGGGCGCCGAGCCGCGGGAGCTGCAACTGCCGGCCGAGGCGCCGCCGCTGCCGCAGGCAGGCGATCCGTCGCTGCGCCTGCTGCGCAGGATCGGCGACGGGATCGACCCGGCGTCCCTGGACGCATACGTCGCGGCCGGGGGCTTCGCGCAGCTGCGGCGCGCACGCGAGCTCGGCGCCGAGGCGGTGATCGGCGAGCTGAAGGAGTCGCACCTGCTGGGCCGCGGCGGCGCGGCGTTCCCGACGGGCGTCAAGTGGGAGGCGGTCGCCGGGCAGGCCGCTCAGCCGCACTACGTCGTCTGCAACGCCGACGAGTCCGAGCCAGGGACGTTCAAGGACCGCGTCCTGATGGAGAGCGACCCGTTCGCGCTCGTGGAGGCGATCGCGATCGCGGCGTTCGCGACAGGTTCCGCGAAGGCGTTCATCTACGTCCGGGCCGAGTATCCGCTGGCGCACGAGCGCATCCGGAACGCGGTCGCGCAGAGCGGTCCCCACCTCGACGGGCTCGAGATCGAGCTGCGCATCGGCGCCGGCGCCTACGTCTGCGGCGAGGAGACCGCTCTCTTCCAGTCGATCGAGGGCTACCGCGGCGAGCCGCGCAACAAGCCTCCCTTCCCGGTCGAGGTCGGGCTCTTCGGCAAGCCCACCGCGGTGAACAACGTCGAGACCCTCTTCAACGTGCTCGAGGTCCTGCGCCACGGCGGCACGGAGTACGCGCGAACCGGGACCGACGGCTCGGCCGGCACGCGCCTGTTCTGCGTCTCCGGCTGCGTCGAGCGGCCCGGGCTGTACGAGCTGCCGTTCGGCGCGACGCTGCGGGAGCTGCTCGACCTCGCGGGAGCTGCGCCGCCCAGGGCCGTGCTGCTCGGTGGGGCGGCGGGCGCGTTCGTCGGCCCCGAGCTGCTCGATCTGAAGCTGACGCACGAGGACACGCGCGCCGCGGGTGTGACGCTCGGCTCGGGCGTGGTCATCGTCTACGACGAGCAGGCCGAGCTCGTTCCCGCCCTGCTGCGGATCGCGGAGTTCTTTCGTGACGAGTCGTGCGGCCAGTGCGTGCCCTGCCGCGTCGGCACCGTGCGCCAGGAGGAGGCGCTGAAGCGCCTCGTGGCAGGCGCACCGCACGTGGACGAGCGAGAGACACTCGCCGAGCTCGCCCAGGTGATGCGCGACGCCTCGATCTGCGGCCTCGGACAGACTGCGGCGAATGCAATCGAGTCGGCGATGGTGAATCTGGGAGTCTTTGCGGAATGACGACGACCACGCTGCTCGCCGCGCCGAAGAAGATGCTCGAGCTGACCGTCGACGGCGAGACCGTGCGCGTCCTCGAAGGCTCGACGATCCTCGACGCCTGCCGGCTGCTCGGGATCGACACGCCGACCCTCTGCTACGGCGACACGCTCACACCGGTGAACGTCTGCCGGGTCTGCGTGGTCGAGCTGGAGGGCGCACGGACCCTCGTCCCCGCCTGCTCGCGCAAGGCCGAGGCGGGAATGGTCGTGCGCACCGACTCCGAGCGCGTGCGCACGAGCCGCAAGCTCGTGCTGGAGCTGCTCGGATCGTCGGTCGATCTCTCGCTGGCGGCCGACGCGCTCGAGTACATCGAGCGCTACGACGCAAAGCCCGAGCGGTTCGGCGCCGATGCCGCGACCGTTGCGCAGGACGTGAAGATCGACAACGATCTCTACGTGCGCGACTACTCGCGCTGCATCCTCTGTTACAAGTGCGTCTCGGCCTGCGGCGAGGACGCGCAGAACACGTTCGCCATCGCAGTCGCCGGACGAGGCTTCGGTGCGCACATCTCGACGGAGCTCGACGTCACGCTTCCCGAGTCGGCGTGCGTGTACTGCGGCAACTGCATCGCCGTCTGCCCCACCGGCGCCCTGATGTCGAAGAGCGAGTACGACCGCCGCGAGACCGGCACCTGGGACGAGGCCGGCGAGGACGTCGTCACGACGATCTGTCCCTACTGCGGGGTCGGCTGCAACCTCGAGCTGCACGTCCAGGGCAGCGAGATCGTCAACGTGACCTCGCCGGACGACCACGACGTGACGCGCGGGAACCTGTGCGTCAAGGGCCGCTTCGGCTTCCAGTTCGTGCAGAACCGCAAACGGCGACGTTGACCAGGGTCCAGATCCTCTACTGGCAGGAGATCCCTTCGCTCCTGCGCGCCACGGCCGACGACGAGACGCAGGTCTCGCGCCAGCTGCCCGACTCGTTCCAGCAGGAGATCGACCGCGTGGCGATGGACCAGGGCCTCGTCGGCAGCGACGCCTACCTCGAGCAGTGGCATTGGGGCGAGCCCGAGGAACGCGACGGCGCGGTGAACGACGTGCTCGACGCGGTCGAGGCCGAGCTCATCGCAGCAGGAATCGCGCGACGGCCTGACGCCCCGCATCGCTGACCGCGCGCGACTGCACCGAGTGCCCGGCGCCGTGCACGACGACGAGCGTCCCCTGCGGCGCGAGGGCCAGCTCCTCGCGCGCCCACTCGAGCGGGGTCGAGAGGTCGTGGTCGCCGTTGACGAGGAGCGCCGGCACCTGGAGCTTCGCCCCGCGGCGCGGCAACGGGGTCGGCGGCGTCGGCGACCAGGGCAGGCACTGCCGGACGAAGCCGTTGCCGAGCGCGGTTGCGCGATCGAACGGGAAGAAGGCGCTCGCCGGGTGACGAGCGACCACGGCGCGCAGCTTCGCCTCGCGCCCGGCGAGCGGCGCTGACGAGTCGCCCCAGGGATAGCGCCAGTCGGCGCACAGCGCGCTGGCATGGAGGCCCTGGTCGAGCGCCTGCGCCGGCGTCTGCTCCCAGCCCTTCGCGGCCGCGAGGAACCGCAGGAGCCCGGACGGAGCGCCGTGCGCCGCGGAGTGGAGCAGCCGGGGCAGGTCGAAGGCGGAACGGAAGGTCGGGTCGACGATGCTCTCGAACGTCAATGCGTCGAAGATCGCCGGGCCTCTGCCCGTCCGCCGCACCGCGTCCGCGAGATCCGAGGCGCAGACATCGCTGCCGCAGACGTCGTGGAGGACGCGCCGGGCTGCGCGGAACTCGTCGAGCCCGAGATCCGTCTCCCCCTCGTGCGGGACGACCGAGTCGAGCACGAGCTTCGACACGTGCGCCGGATGGGCGAGCGCGTAGCGCTCGCCGACGTAGGTGCCGTACGAGATGCCGTCGACGACCCACGTGTCGACGCCGAGCGCCTGCCGCAGCGACTCCAGGTCGGCGACGACGTCGTCCGTCCCGAAGAACTTCCGCCGGTCGCCGAGCTGGGCTGCGCACGCGCGGACCGCGGCGGCCGGCGGAGCGGCGAGGTCGGAGCTTCCCATCGCCGCCTGCAGCGCGGGACAGTCGAGTGCCCCGGCGCCGGTGCCTCGCTGGTCGAACATGACGATGCGATACGCGTTCTGCTCGGCGCCGAGGATCTCCGGCACCCGCGACAGGGCGGGAACGCCGGGCTGACCGGGGCCGCCGGTGAGGAGCAGGAGCACGCCGCGCGGCGCGGTCGCGTTGTCGGCGGTCGCGACCGCGAGCGCGAGCGTGCCGGCACGACGGCCCGAGTGGTCGAGCGGAACGGTCAGCGTCGAGCACGTGAACCCGGGCGCGTTCGCACAGGCGTGGGGCTCCGTCGTCAGCCCGGGGCCGGACGCCGACGACCCGCCACACACGACCCCGAGGCACCCGGCAAGGGCGGTGGCGAGCGCGAAGCGCATGGCCAAAGTGTCTGCCGCCGCCGCAGAGCGGGCTCGATTGAGTCGCGATCTGGATCAAGCGCCTCCGCGTCTATGATCGAGGGCGGACGCGTGCAACGCGTCCTGGCGACGGCGCCGCGGAAGCACTGGGCTTCCGGGCGCCTTTTCTTTTGGTCGGAAACGGAGAGATCGAAGCGTGGAGAGACAAGCAGCCGTGTTGATCGCCGAGGACGAGACGATCATCCGGCTCGATCTGAAAGAGCAGCTCGAAGCGGCGGGATACCGCGTCTGTGCCGAGGCCCGCGACGGCGAGGAGGCGGTCGAGCTGGCGCGGTCGGCGGAGCCCGACATCGTGCTGCTCGATGTGAAGATGCCGGTGCTGGACGGGATCGAGGCGGCGCGGCGGATCATGCGGGACCGGTCGGTGCCCATTCTGCTCCTGACCGCCTACACCGAGGAGAAGCTCGTCCGGCAGGCGGCCGAGGCCGGCGTGTTCGCGTATCTCGTCAAGCCGTTCAACGCCGACGAGCTGATCCCCGCGATCGAGACGGCTGTTGCGCGCCACGACGAACTCGCCGCCCTGCGCGAGGAGGTGGCGACACTGGGTGACGCCCTCGCGGCGCGGAAGTCGATCGAACGGGCGAAGGGGCTTCTGATGGAGCACGAGGGAATGTCCGAGGGCGAGGCCTTCGCGCGCCTGCGTCGCGCCAGTCAGGTCAGCGGCCAATCGCTGAAGGTGATCGCCGACGCGATCGTCGCAGCGCTCGGCTGACGAGCACGTGCGCATGCTCACGTTGTTGCGCGCCCGCCGACGCCGTGGCTACCCTCGTGGAGCAGCCTGTCGTAAGGCCTGCGCAGGTCGGCCGCAGGCCGAGCTGTTTTCCCGCCGGACTCTGACGTCCGCGCCGAGGCGACGCCGCCTTCCCAGCACGACCACCAGGAGGCGATGTCATGACGTTTTCACCCAACCGGAGGACCGAGCCGACGCTCGAGGACGAGCTCGAAGGGCTGCTTCGCGCGGCGAAGCTGAAGGACCGGCAGGCCCGGGCCGTCGCGGCACGGCTCGGCTGGGACGGGAAGGGCGTCTGCACCCTCGCCGTCGCCGCTGCGGCCGAGGGCTATTCACGGGAAAGAGTGCGCCAGCTCGAGGAACGCGTCCGCACCCACGTCCGGGACGCCAAGGCGCCGTGCAGCTCGACCCGCACGGCGCTCAGACTGGTCGAGGAGCTCGCGCCGATCCGGATCGACGAGATCGGCGTCTACCTCGCGCGGGCAGGCGTCTCGCGCCGGCCCTTCGACGTGTCGGGGCTCCTGTCGGCCGCAGAGGTCCTGGGTGTCCACCACCACGTCGTCGAATCCGACGGCATGCTCCGCTTCGGGGAGCGGGCGGCATGAGCCGCGTGGACGGCGACTACCACCTGAAGGTGCTCGTCGAGTCGATGAGCAGAGCGGGCTGCACCGAGCAGGAGATCGTGGCAGCCGTCAGACGCGCCGGAGGCCCGGCCGAGGGCCCGAACCGGAGGCGAGCCGATCCGCCTCGGATTCGACGGAGAGGAGGTTGAACGTAAACTCGAAGCCGATGCGCATCGGAGTCCTCACCGGCGGCGGCGACTGTCCCGGCCTCAACGCGGTCATCCGCGCGGTCGCGCGGCGCTCGTGGGCCAACGGCTACGAGGTGATCGGCGTGCGCGAAGGCTGGCGCGGCATGGTCGAGCACCTGTTCGAGCCGCTCGGCCCGAACGAGATCTCCGGGATCCTCCCGCGCGGCGGCACGATCGTCGGCACCTCGCGCACCAATCCCTACAAGGTCGACGGAGGCGTCGAGAAGGTACGCAGGGGATTCGAGCAGCTCGACGCCCTGGTCGCGATCGGCGGCGAGGACACGCTCGGCGTCGCTGCGAGGCTCTACAGCGAGTTCGACCTGCCGGTGGTCGGCGTGCCGAAGACGATCGACAACGACCTGTCCGGCACCGATTACACGTTCGGCTTCGACACCGCGGTCGCGATCTGCACGGAGGCGATCGACCGCATCCACACGACGGCGGAGTCGCACAACCGCGTCATGGTCGTCGAGGTGATGGGCCGGCATGCCGGCTGGATCGCCGTGCACAGCGGCATCGCGGGCGGCGCCGACGTGATCCTGATCCCCGAGCGCCCGGTCGTGCTCGACGAGGTGGAGGCCGAGATCCGCCGCCGGCACGGACGCGGCAAGAACTTCTCGATCGTCGTGATCAGCGAGGGCTGCGAGCTCCCGGGCGCGGCCGAGGACCAGGGCGACGTCGACCAGTTCGGCCACAAGCTGCTCGCCAAGCGCGGCGTCGGCGAGCAGCTGGGCGACGAGATCGCGAGCCGCACCGGCTTCGAGACGCGCGTCACGGTGCTGGGCCACGTCCAGCGCGGTGGCTCCCCCACGGCGCGCGACCGCATCCTCGCGACGCGCTTCGGGCTGAAGGCAGCCGACCTCGTGCAGCAGAAGCAGTTCGGCCAGATGGCGGCGCTGCGCGGCGACGACGTGATCTCCGTCTCGCTCGAAGAGGCGACCGCAGAGCTGAAGACCGTTCCCGCCGAATGGTACGACGTCGCGCGGACCTTCTTCGGTTGAAACTCGCGAACCTGGTTCCGCTTCGCGGAAACCAGGTTCGAGATCACAGCTCCGCGAGGGGGAAGCTGCGGTGACGCCGGGGCGGCACGAGGAAGTTCTGGCGGTGCGTCGTCGAGAGGATCGAGTTGAAGCCCTGGTTGCGATCCTGCGGCGTGAAGGCGATCGTCCCATCCGGCAGCTGTCCGTCCATCGCGCGGCGGTTGCGGCGAAAGTCGTCACCGGTCGGGTTGAAAACGACGAAGTGCACGCCGGCGGCGGGCAGCTCGCCGACCTCGTCGAGGTTCACCGACCACATGAACGGATTGTCCAGCGTGTTGAAGTCGGCGCGCACCGGGACCGCCGTGCCCTTCGGGTAGACGAGGCCTTCGACCGCGACGTCCCGGTCGAGCCGGGAGGTCGTCTGGATCGCGGCGCTGTGCCCGATCCGCCCCGAGCTCCTGTAGTCCTTGTGCACGTCGGCGGTGCTCGAGACGTCCTGCGGGCCCTGCCGCACCGTCTGCGTGCCCTCGTTGACGTCGAGGTTGGGGCGGAACGCGGTCGCGACCCGCTCGTCGAAGTCGAAGTTCAGGTACCACGCCTCGACGTCCTCGTGGATGTGCGAGAGGTGCATATGGGTGCCGTGGACGAAGTAGTCGCTGCCGCGGAAGTCGACGTAGCCGAGCGTCTCGAAGTTCGCGATCTGACCGGGGCCCATCCCGCCGCGCTGGGTCGAGGTGAACCCGAGATAGAGCTCTGCCGTCTCGGGGATGAGGTCGGCGCCGGGGATCTGGGCGGCCTCCGCCATCTGCTTCGGCAGTGAGCGGCTGCCGTCGAAGCCTCCGCCCGCGAAGCCGCGCCGGATCGACGTCAGGTCGAACAGCCTCGAGTCGCGCAGGCGGTTGGTCGCGTCGTCGATGTGCGCTCGCACGTCCGAGCGGATCAGGAACGCGACGTCGTTGGACTCGAGCCGGGTATTGCCCGGATCGCTCTGGAAACGCTCGGCGTCGAACAGCACCGGTTTGCCCGCGCGCCGGTCGTGCGGCAGATAGCGGCGCAGGGCATCCGGGGTCAGGCGCTCGAAGTACGGCAGGCCCCACGCCGCCGTCACGCCGAGCCCGGAGGGGGTCGGCTCGTAGTCCGCGTCGATCCCCCGGAGCACCTCCGCGAGCGACGCCTGCGCGTCGGGCAGATCGGCACGGCCGGCGACGACGCGCGCGGTGAGGATCTCGTGATGGAGCGGCGGCACGAGCACCTCGACCCCGTCACTCGTGACGACGCGGATGCCGTCGAGCAGATGCTGCTCGGGGAGCCGCTGCCCGCCGGCCGCCCGCGGCGGCGCGCCGCCGCTCAGCTGATCGACGAGCTCGTAGATGCTGCCCGCGCCGACGACGCCGACGACGGTGCCGGCGATCAGCTGCCTCCGTGTCAGCTTCATCAGACGGCGGGGCTGATCCGCACGAGCGCCTTCAGCTCCTGCTTGAGGTAGCGCACGACGTGATCGAAGGTGAGCGGAGGCGCCACGTGCTCGGACAGCGTGTAGAGGTTGCCGTTCGCGCGCCAGACGAGCGCCGCGTGCCACTGGTCGGCGTCCTGGTTCACGGTGTAGAGGCGCGTCTTGATGCCGTTCTCGGTGATCGACTGCGCGGGCTGGTCGAAGCAGGGGACGTTGCGGCTGTCGACGCCGCCCGTGCGGCAGGTCGGGATCGTGGTGCGTCCCGGATAAGCGCGCAGGTTGACGTGCAGCTCGCCGCCCGCCGCGCCGCCGCCCGTCTCCTGCCAGACGAAGCTCTCGAGGTAGCTGCGATCGGGCGAGACGGAGTTGATGTTGTTCCACTGGCCGCCGAGCTTCCCGACGAGGGGGTCGGGCAGCCAGCCGGGGCAGTAGACGGGCGCCTTGATCCGGTTGGCGAGCCTCTGCCAGCCGGCGCGGTCGGGGCAGTGCGGCTTCGGCGCCGCCACGGGGGCGGCGTCGGCCTTCTTCGCGCCGCCGGAGCAGCCCGTCGCGAGCAGTGCGCAGAGTCCCAGGAGCAGGGAGAACGTCAGAAGCCCTCTCACCAGGGCGCCCATGGTAGCTCGGGCTAGACGTCGACCGGCTGATGGCCGACGAGCCCGCGGACGTCCCCGGCGGAGACGAGCACGGCGTCGATCCCGGCCCGCTCCAGGGCGAGCACCTCGTCCCGGCTCTCCACGTCGACCTGTGCGATCGCGAGCTTCCCGGCCGGGACATCGGGCAGCAGCTCCAGCACCGCGTCCAGCGGATCGACGTCGTCGTCGATCTCGCCCACGGTGAGCAGGAAGATCTCGGGATCGAGCCGCTCGAGCGCGAGCTCGAGCTCCTCCTCGTCGCGCACGTCGACCACCGACTCCAGGTGGCCGTGCCGGTGCTCGTCCTCGGGCCGGATCATCACGGCGTCGGCCTCGGCGGGCGTCCCGCGGCCGATCCAGAGCAGCGGCAGGCTCGTCGCCTCGCGAATCCCGGTGATCGCCGAGGAGACCGCCAGCGCCTTCGCGCCCTGCTCCTCGGCGTCTCGCGCGGCGCCCGCGTCCTCGACGCAAACGATGATCGCGATTCCATCTCCCTCGGAGATGTGGTGGCTGAGTCGGCGTGGCCCGGGCACTGCTCTGCGGAAGCGTACTGGCTAGAAGCCCCGCGGAACACTCGGCGGGAGCCGTTCGTGTCCCGCCCAGTCCGTCCGCGGCGGAGCGAACAGCTCGATCAGGGTGGCCCCGTTGGGGCCCGACCGGACCGAATGCGGCGTGTTCGCCGGGATGACCCACGTCGCCCCGGGCTCCAGGTCCTGCTGCTCGTCGCCGATCCTGAACGTCAGCGCGCCGCTCGTCAGGATCCCGATCTGCTCGTTGACGTGCGCGTGCTCCGGCACGTCGGTGTCCGGCGCGAGCTCGATCGCCGAGAGCGTCGCCTCCGCACCGTGGAGCGAACGGCCGACCACGCCGTCCCAGATCACGTTCGGGGAGATGTCCTGAAGCTTGTCGAATGCCGTCATCTCACACTCCAATCGGGTGCCAGACCGTCTTCAGCTCGAGGAACGCGGAGATCTCGTAGAGCGACTGGCTGTCGGCCTTGCCCGAGACTACGCGCTTCACGTTCTCCGCGGCGGCCGTCTCGAGGTCGGCGCGCAGGCCGTCGGCGCCGGTGACGTCGATCGCGTTGACATCCATGTGGCTCGCGAGCCAGGGCGCGAGCTCCGCCCGATGGCCGGTGAGCAGGTTGACGACGCCGCCCGGGACGTCGCTCGTGGCGATCGCCTCCGCAAGCTCGATCGCAGCGAGCGGCTTCGTCTCGGACGCCAGCGCGACGACCGCGTTGCCGCCGGTGAGCACCGGCGCGATCCGCGAGACGAGGCCGAGGAGCGGCGGCTCGTCGGGCGCGATCGTCGCGACCACGCCGGTCGGCTCGGGGATCGTGAAGTTGAAGTACGGGCCGGCGACGGGGTTCGTGCCGCCGAGCACCTGGGAGAGCTTGTCGGCGAAGCCCGCGTACCAGACCCAGCGGTCGATCGCCCGATGCACCTCGTCCTCGCCCGAGCAGAGCTGTGCGAACTCGGGCACGCGCGCCTCCATCATCTCGGCGATGCGGTAGAGCACCTGGCCCCGGTTGTACGCGGTCGCTCCGGCCCATTTCGGCTGCGCGCCACGGGCCGCCTGGACCGCGTCGCGGACGTCCTTGCGCGAGGCACGCGCGACGTTCTGCCCCTGCGCCTCGTAGGTGCGACCGCTCTCGCTGCGCGGGAACGCGCCCCCGATGTAGAGCTTGTACGTCTTCCTGACGGGCAGGCGGCTGTTGCCCGCTCCGGCGCCGGCAAAGCCGGCACCTCCGCTCCTGGGCGGTTCCGTCGAGCCTACACCGCTCATTCGAAGTCGAGGTACGGCTCCATGCCGTGCAGGCCGCCTTCCCGGCCGAAGCCCGATTCCTTGTAGCCGCCGAAGGGGCTCGTGGGATCGAAGCGGTTGAAGGTGTTCGCCCACACGACGCCGGCCCGCAGGTGCTGCGCCATCCAGAGGATGCGCGAGCCCTTCTCGGTCCAGACCCCGGCGCTGAGGCCGTACGGGGTGTTGTTCGCCTTCTCGACCGCCTCGTCGGGGGTGCGGAAGGTGAGCACCGAGAGCACCGGGCCGAAGATCTCCTCCTGCGCGATGCGGTAGCTCTGCGCGACGTTCGTGAACACGGTCGGGGCAAACCAGTAGCCCTGCTCCGGCAGCCGGCACGGCGGCTGGTAGATCTCGGCGCCCTCCTCCTTGCCGGCGGCGACGAGCGCCTCGATCTTCTCGAGCTGCATGCGCGAGTTGATCGCGCCGACGTCGGTGTTCTTGTCGAGGGGATCGCCGACCCGGAGCGTGGCCATGCGCTGCTTCAGCTTCTCGACCACCGGCTCGTAGATCGACTCCTGGACGAAGAGGCGCGAGCCTGCGCAGCAGACGTGGCCCTGGTTGAAGTAGATGCCGTTGACGATGCCCTCGACCGCCTGGTCGACGGCGCAGTCGTCGAAGACGATGTTCGCCGCCTTGCCGCCGAGCTCGAGCGTCAGCTTCTTGCCGGTGCCTGCGAGGCGGCGCTGGATCGCCTTGCCCACCTCGGTGGAGCCGGTGAACGCGATCTTGTCGACGTCGGAGTCCACGAGCGCGGAGCCGGTCGAGCCGTCGCCGGTGACGATGTTGACCACGCCCGGCGGCAGTTCGGCCTGGCGCAGCACGTCGCAGAAGAGGAGCGCCGTCAACGGGGTCGTCTCGGCCGGCTTGAGCACGACCGTGTTCCCGGCGGCGAGCGCAGGCGCGATCTTCCACGACAGCATCAGCAGCGGGAAGTTCCACGGAATGATCTGGCCGGCCACGCCGAGCGGCTTCGGCACACGATTCGGGAATGCGTACTCGAGCTTGTCGGCCCAGCCGGCGTAGTAGAAGAAATGCGCGGCCGCGAGCGGCAGGTCGACGTCGCGCGACTCCTTGATCGGCTTGCCGCCGTTCAGCGACTCGAGCACGGCGAACTCGCGCGAGCGCTCGGCGAGGATGCGCGCGATCCTGAACAGGTACTTCGCCCGCTCCGAGCCCGGCAGCGCCGACCACGTGCCGAAGGCCTCGCGGGCGGAGGCGACGGCGTTGTGCACATCGGCCTCGCTCGCCTGCCCGACCTCGGCGAGCGGCGCCTCGTCGCGCGGCGAGATCGTCGTGAAGTGCTCCTTCGCCTCGAGCCATTCGCCGCCGATGTACAGGCCGTAGCGGTCCTGCAGGCGAACGACGTCGGTCGACTCCGGCGCCGGCGCGTAGGTCCAGTCCTTCGGGACCGGTGAGCGGTCCTGGCGGCGCTCGACATCAGTCATTCGTGAAGTAGTCCTTCGACTGGTAGGCGCCCGTCTTCTCCTTGCGGAGCTGCATCAGGATGTCGTTGACGAGGCTCGAGGCGCCGATGCGGTACAGGTCGGGCGTCAGCCAGTCCGGGCCGAGCGTCTCATGCACCTGCACGAGGTACTGGATCGCGTTCTTCGAGGTGCGGATGCCGCCGGCGGGCTTCATCCCGACCTTGCGTCCCGTCTCGCCGTGCACGTCGCGGATCGCCTCGAGCATCACGAGCTGCACGGGCAGCGTGGCGGCGCCGGGAAGCTTGCCGGTCGACGTCTTGATGAAGTCGGCGCCCGCGGCCATCGCGAGCAGCGATGCCCGCCGGACGTTGTCGTAGGTGCCGAGCTCCGACACCTCGAGGATCACCTTGAGGTGCGCGGCGCCGCAGGCCTCCTTCACCTTCACGATCTCGTCGAAGACCTTGGCGTACCGACCTGAGAGGAACGCACCGCGATCGATCACCATGTCGATCTCGTCTGCGCCCAGCGCGACCGCGTCCTCGACGTCGCGAAGCTTGACGTCGAGCGGCGCCTGGCCCGACGGGAAGTACGTCGCGACGCTGGCGATCTTCACGCTGCTGCCGGCCAGGCGCTGCTTCGCGGTGGCGATCAGATTCGGGTAGACGCAGATCGCCGCGACCGACGGGACGCTCGCGTCGCTCGGGTCGGGGCGAATCGCCTTCGAGCAGAGCGCGGCGACCTTGCCGGGCGTGTCCTGCCCCTCGAGCGTGGTGAGATCGCAGCAGCGCAGGGCGAGCTCGAGCGCCCACACCTTCGCGTCCTTCTTGATCGAGCGCTTCGCGAGCTCGGCCGCGCGCTGCTCCACAGCGACCTGGTCGATCGAGCCGATTCGCGGCAGCCGCTGCTTCAGCGGCAGCTCGAAGCCCCTCGGGAGTGCCGGCGCCTGGGCCATCATGCGAGTGTAGCCCCGGTGCGATTCCACGCGGACAAGCGCAGGCAGGCGAAATACGCGGCCATCTGCGCGGGCGCGGGACTGTTCAGCGTGCTCATCGGCAGCGCGAACTGGTGGATCGGCGGCCCGCTCGCCGTGGTGTTCTTCGCGCTGGCCGCGATCCTCGTGCGGGCCGCCGTGACGGGTGAGGCGCAGATCACGGTGGATGAGGACGGCCTCGGCGGCGCCAGGCTGCCGCGCGCGCTCGCGTGGCCGGAGCTCGCGTCGATCGAGCACACGACGCGCGCGGCCCGCTACAGCACCCTCCACTTCCTGCGCATCACGCTTCACGAGGGCGGGGCCGTCGAGGTCTCGCTGATGGACCTGCTGACACCCCCGGCGGCGGTCATCGCGGAGATCGAGCGGTTCCACGAGGTCGAGTAGCGCGCCGGGCACCGTCCTTTCCAGACGCGTCTGGGGTCAGACCCCGGACGTGTCCCGACCAGACGCGTCTGGGGTCTGACCCCAGTGTGAGGAGTCGTTGAGCGATTGATGATATGTTGTTGATTGCTCATGCCGACCTCTCTCGACACCGTGCTCGACCTCGCGCTCGCGCGGACGCTCGTCCTGCGCTACGTGGACACGCCGCTCGGGCACCACCACGGGCTCAGCCTGTCCGACCTCGCGCTCCTGCTCGAGCTGCGCGAGGCGCCCGGCGAGAAGCTCCGCCGCGCGGAGCTCGCCGCCCGCCTCGGGGTGACGACCTCCGGCGTCGCGCGCCAGCTCGGCCCGCTCGAGCGCATCGGGCTCGTCGGGCGCGAGTCGAACCCACGCGACGCGCGGCTCGCCCTCGTCACGCTCACCGACGCGGGGCGGCGGATCGCCGGCGAGGCGCTCGTCACGGCCGAAGAGGCCGCCGAGGGCGCGCTGCGGACGATCTGGGGCGAGGCAGACCGCGAACGGCTCGGCGAGCTGCTCGCGGCGGTCCGAACCTAGCCGAGCAGCGACTCCGCGACGGTCTCCGCGTCGTGCGCGGAGACGATCAGCCGCCCGAACTCCGCTCCCTCGAGCTCGACCACGACCGCCGGGCCGCCCCGGTACACCGCGGCGAAGACCTTCGCGCCCTTCGACCGCCAGGTGCCGAGAGCGATCACACCCGGGATCCCCGTCCCGGGCGCGCGCAGCCCCTGCAGCTCCGCGAACGGGCTCGCCGAGACCCGCACCGACCGCAGCGCGGAGGCCGGCACGTGCACGTCGCCGCGCAGGGCGCCCGCCTTCTCCAGGTCGTTCAGCGTCACGACGAGCTCGTCGCCGACGCGTCTCAGCATCGCCATCAGAGGCCCAGCCGCTCGAGCATCGTCTCGTTGCGCCGCCACTTCGGCGACGCCTTCACCTGCAGCTGCAGGTACACGGGATGCCCCAGCAGCTGCTCGACGAACGGCCTGGCCGTGCGACCGATCTCGCGCACCATCGAGCCGCCCTTGCCGATCAGGATCTGCTTCTGGCTCTCGGTCTCGGTGTACAGCCGCACGTGCACGTGCTTGCCCTCGATCTCGACCACCTCGGCGGTGATCGCGTGCGGCAGTTCCTCCTTGAGCAGCCGCAGTGCCTGCTCGCGGACGAGCTCTCCGATCCGCGCCTCGTCCGACATATCGGTGTCGGTCTCGGCCGGGTAGTACATCGGGCCTTCCGGCAACAGCGAGATCAGATCCGAGCGCAGCTCGTCGATGCCGTCGCCCGTGACAGCGCTGACCGGGTGCAACGCGTGGAACTCGCCGAGCGTGGCAGCCTCTTTCATCTGCGACGCGATGTGCCCGGCCTTGAGGCGGTCGACCTTGTTGACCACGATGATCACCGGCACCCCGAGTGAGAACACCCGACGCGCCACGAACCGGTCCCCCGCTCCGATCCGGTCGCGTGCGCTCACGACGACCATGACGACGTCGACATCACCGGCGATCGTCTCGTCGACGCGCCCCTGCATCCGCTCCGTCAGCGTGTCGATCGGCTTCTGCCAACCCGGCAGGTCGACCAGGACGAGCTGGGCATCATCCGTCGTATAGACACCCCGGATCTGGTGGCGGGTCGTGTGCGGCTTGTCGGAGACGATCGCGACCTTCGTTCCCGTCAACGCATTGACCAGCGTCGACTTGCCGACGTTCGGCCGGCCCGCCACGGCCACGAAGCCCGACTTCACGGTTCCCCGCTCCCGGCGCCGGCAGAGCCGGCGCCTTCGCTCTCTGCCGGCTCCGTCGAGCCTACGCCGGTGGGCAGCTCCCACGTGTCAGGCAGAAGCTCCGCCCCGGTCGCGGTGCCGATCGAACCGTCGGCGCGGCGGTAGGAGACCTCGGGCACGCGCCACTCGTACAGCCACTGCCGGCAGCCTCCGCAGGGCGATGCGCTGATCGCGACGGCGGCGATGTCACCCGGCCGGTAGCCGGCGGTCGCCGCAGCGCCGAGCGCCGTCTTCTCGGCGCACTGCGTGAGTGGATAGGCCGCGTTCTCGACGTTCACCCCGGTGAACTCGCGGCCGTCGTTCGTGCGGACGACGGCGCCGACGAAGTAGTTCGAGTAGGGCGCGTAGGCCCGGCGGGCCACCTCTTCGGCGCGCACGACGAGCTCGCTCACGAGAACACCTGGAAGACGACGAGTGCGGCGAGGGCGCCCACAACGGCACCGTATGTGACCTCGAGCGCCGAGTGCACACCCGACTCGACGCGCGTCTGGGCGACGAGGAACGCCATCGCGAGTGCGATCGACGAGACCAGGAAGCGCTCGGAACTGCCGGCCACGTAGGTGACCGCCATCCAGCCGGCGAACGCGATCGCGGCATGCCCCGACGGCAGGCCTCCACGGAGCGGTGTGCCGCGGCCGGTGTAGGCCTTGGTCGCCAGCACGATGATCACCGTCAGGACGAGCGCGACCAGGGTCAGCTCCGCGGGCGCCTGGCGCAGCCGCTCCAGCAGGGTCGACGACCGGTCGGCGATCTTGCCGGCGAACACGAGGTAGCCGACGAAGACGGCGTTCACGGTGGCGATCAAGACGGCACCGGCGGCGATGTCCTTGGCGAGCTTGGCCATCGGGTCGAACGACGTCGTCGCGATGTCGATCGCCGCTTCGATCCCCGTGTTCAGCATCTCGGCGATCAGCACGAAGGTGATGGAGATGAGGAGCGCGATCAGCTCCAGCTTCGTCACGTTGATGATGAGCGCGGCGATCAGGACGAAGAACGCGACCGCGAAGTGGATGCGCATGTTCCGCTGCGTGCGAAGGACGTGGATGATCCCCTCGAACGCGTTGTTGAACGAGTCGATGATCGTGGGCGAGCGGCGCGCCGTCATGCGAGTAGCTCTTCCTCGCGGGCTTCCATTTCCTTCCCGTGGTCGTAGCCGAGCAGGTGCAGCAAGCCGTGGGTCAAGGGCCAGCGCCAGTCGTCGCCCACGACCTGGGGGCAGAGCACCACGTCGCCGAGCGCGCGCGGCACGCCCGCGGGGAGGTCGTCCCGGCCGTCGATCGGGAACGAGAGCACATCTGTCGGCTCGTCGACCCCGAGGTGGTCGCGCTTCAGGGCGCGCATCTCTTCGAGCCCGACGAATGCGATCCCGAGCTCACCATCGTCGATCCCCTCTGCATGCAGCACGCGCCCGGCGAGCTCGACCGCGCCGCCGTCGTCCACCTCCGCGCCGCTTCGGTTCTCGACTTCGACCGAGATCATCGGTTGCGCTCGTCGATGTGCTCCTTGTAGGCCTCGACGATGCGCTGCACGAGCTTGTGGCGGACGACGTCCTTATGGTCGAACTCGATGAACTGGATGCCGTCGATCTCGGTGAGCACGTCACGGACGTGCACGAGGCCCGACCGCTGCTCGCGGGGCAGGTCGATCTGGGTGATGTCACCGGTCACGACGACCTTGGAGCCGAACCCGAGCCGCGTCAGGAACATCTGCATCTGCTCCGGAGAGGTGTTCTGTGCCTCGTCGAGGATGATGAAGCTGTCGTTCAACGTGCGGCCGCGCATGAACGCGAGCGGCGCCACCTCGATCGTCCCGCGCTCGATCAGGTTGTTCGCCTTGTCGGGGTCGAGCATGTCGTAGAGCGCATCGAACAGCGGCCGCAGGTACGGGTCGACCTTCGCCATCAGGTCGCCGGGCAGGAAGCCGAGCCGCTCGCCGGCCTCGACGGCGGGGCGCGTGAGGATGATCCGCGAGACCTCGCGCTCGTGCAGTGCCGCGACGGCGAGCGCCATCGCAAGATAGGTCTTGCCCGTGCCGGCGGGACCGATGCCGAAGGTCACGGTCGCGCGTCTGATCGAGTCGACGTAGCGCTTCTGCGTGACCGTCTTCGGGGCGATCTTCTTGCCGCGGTGCCGCCAGACGACCGCGTCGAAGACCTCGCGCACGTCCTGGCCCGCCTCGAGCGTCCCGAGCACCGCGTCCACGGTGTGTCCGCCGATCTGATGGCCGCCCTCCACCAGTTCGACGAGCTCGTCGATCACCGCCCGGGCGCTCTCGACGTGCCGGTCATCGCCCTCCAGGGTCAGCTGGTTGCCGCGCAGACGGACCGTGCACTGCAGCCGTTCGCGCAGCGCGTCGAGCACCCCATCGGAGATCCCGGCCAGCTCGGCCGCGACCGCATTTGAGACTTCGAGCGTTTCCTGCATGCCCTTCAAGTGTAGGTTGCCGGAATGGCGCGCAAGTGGTGGACGCTGATCGCCGTGTGCACAGCGACGTTCATGCTCCTCCTCGACATCACGATCGTGAATGTTGCGCTGCCTGCGATCCAGCGCTCCCTCGACGCCACGTTCTCCGACCTCCAGTGGGTCGTCGACGCCTACGCGCTGGCGCTCGCGACCTGCGTCCTCACCGCAGGTTCGCTGGCAGACCTCTTCGGCCGCAAGCGGGTCTTCCTGATCGGCGTGGCGCTCTTCACGCTCGCCTCGGCGGCCTGCGGCGCCGCGAACGACCCCCTCTTCCTGATCATCGCCCGCGGCGTGCAGGGCCTCGGCGGAGCGATGATGTTCGCGACCGCGCTCGCCCTGCTCTCACAGGAGTTCCACGGGAAGGAGCGCGGCACTGCATTCGGCGTGTGGGGGGCGACGATCGGGGCGGCGGTCGCGATCGGGCCGCTGGCGGGAGGCATCCTCACCTCGTGGCTTTCGTGGCGCTGGATCTTCCTCGTCAACATCCCGATCGGCATCGCGGCGATCATCCTGTCGGCGAAGCAGCTCCACGAATCGAGCGATCCGGACCACAGCCGGCTCGATCCGCTGGGTCTCGTGACGCTGATCGGCGGTCTCTTCTGCCTGATCCTCGCGCTGATCGAGGGCAACAAGCAGGGCTGGTCGACCTGGTGGATCATCGGCCTGTTCGTGGCTGCGGCTGTGCTCCTCGTCGTGTTCATCCTCTCGCAGCGCGGAGACCGGACGACGATGGTCGACCTCGCGCTCTTCAAGCGCCCGGCGTTCGTCGGGGCGCAAACGACGGCGTTCGCGATCTCCTCGTCGATGTTCGCGATGTTCCTCTACCTCACGCTCTTCCTGCAGAACATCCTCGGTCTGTCGCCCCTCAAGACCGGCCTGGTGTTCCTGCCTCTCAGCGTCGTCTCGTTCGTCGCCGCGCCGATCGCCGGCCGGCTCTCGACGCGTGTGCCGATCCGCATCCTGCTCGCGGCCGGCCTTGCCCTGAACGCGATCGCGATGTGGTCGATGAGCCGCGTCACGTCCTCCTCGGGCTGGACGGTCCTGCTCCCGGGCTTCCTGATCGCCGGCGTCGGCATCGGCCTCGTGAATGCGCCGCTCGCGTCGACCGCCGTCTCGACCGTCCGGCAGGAACGTGCTGGGATGGCCTCCGGCATCAACAACACCTTCCGCCAGCTCGGGATCGCAACGGGGATCGCGGCGCTGGGCGCGATCTTCGCAAGCAGGGTCGACCCGCGGGCGTTCGCACCGAATCCGGACCTCGCCGCACGCGCGTCCTTCGTCGGAGGGCTGCACGACATCCTCCTGATCGGCGCCGTCGTCGCGGCCTGCGGCGCCGTGCTGGCAGCCGCCCTCGTGCGTCCGCAGGACTTCGTCGCGTCCGGCCCGCAGCGGGCCTAAGCGAGCTTTTCGCGCACGAGCTGGCTGACCGCCGACCCGTCCGCACGGCCCGCGATCTGCGGCATCACGTCGGCCATCACGCGGCCCATGTCCCGCATGCTCGTTGCCTTGTTCTCGGCGATCGCGTCGTCGACGATCCGCTCGAGGTCATCCTCGGCGAGCGGCTCGGGCATGAACTCCTCGAGCACCGCGAGCTCGGCCTCCTCCTGCTCGGCGCGATCCTCCCGGCCGCCGCTGCGAAACGCCTCGGCAGCCTCCTGGCGCTTCTTGCGCTCGCGCTGCAGCACCTGCAGCTCCTCGTCGTCGGAGAGGGGCCGCAGCAGCTCCTTCTCGGCGGACTTGAGGCTGGAAAGGATCAGACGCAGGGCGTCGCGGCGCTCGTTGTCGTGCGCACGCATCGCGTCCTTGACCTCTTCCTCGAGCTCCCCGATCAGGCTCATAGATCCGTCTCCGCCAGCATCTGGCCTCCGAGGATATGCCAATGCAGGTGAAAGACCGTCTGCCCACCGCCCGGACCGACGTTGACGACCACCCGATAGTCCTCCAGCCCGACCACCCGCGCCGTCTCCGCGACGAACTCGAGCATCCGCTTCGCCTCATCCGCCTCGAACTCGCCGACGTCGCGGAACGTGTCCACGTGGCGCTCCGGGATGACGAGCAGGTGAATCGGCGCCTTCGGGTTGATGTCGTCGATCGCGACGAACCCGTCTCCGCGGTGCACATGGTCGCCGTCGCGCACGAGCACGCAGAACAGACAGTCGTCACGCGGCTGCACGGATGCCCTCCTCGGTGACCACGCCCGCGCGAACGCGGACGAGCTGACCGACCGGCGCATCGACCAGCCACGGCGTGTAGTCGTCGCCGTAACCGCGACCTGGACGGTCGACGAGCACGACGTCCTCCAGCTTGCGGCTCCACCGTCGTGCACAGAGCTCGTGTGACAGCGCGCGCAGCGCGGCGCCGCGCTCCTTCTTCACGCGAGGCGGCACCGGGTCGTCCGCCGCCGTCGCCGTCCCCGGACGGGGCGAGTACGGGAAGACGTGCACCTTGGTGATGCCGGCGCGCTCGATCGTCCGCATCGTCCTCGCGAACGCGGCGTCGTCCTCGGCCGGGAAGCCGACGATCACGTCGCTCGTCAGGTTGAACTCCCCGGCGAGCGGCTCGAGCCGACGGAGATAGGCGTCGACCGTGTAGCGGCGGCGCATCGCGCGGAGCACACCGTCGTCCCCGGACTGGAGCGGCACATGGAGGTGCATGCTCACCGCCGGCGTCTCACGGAGCGCGGCCACGAGCGCGTCGTTCACATGGTTGATCTCGATCGAGCTCAGCCGCAGACGGTCGAGGCCGGGCGTCTCCCCCGCCTCACGCACGACGCGCGCCAGGTCGTAGCCGGCCGAGCGGTCGCGGAAGCACCCGAGGTTGATCCCGGTCAGCACCACCTCGCGATGGCCCTGGTCGGCGCGCCGCCGGATCTCCGCCAGCACCGCGGCGGCGCTGCGGCTGCGCGAGGCGCCGCGCACGAGCGGGATCACGCAGAAATTGCAGGAGAACGAACATCCGTCCTGGATCTTCACGAACGCTCGAACGCGGTCGATGCGCGCGTCCGCCTGGACACAGCCGATGGCGCCGACGTCGCCCGCGACGAACGACGCCGTCTCCTCACTGCGCTTCGCGACGACCGTGACGTTCGACGGCAGACCGGCGAAGGCTCCGCCGCCGAGGTTGGCGCCGCAGCCGGTCAGGTAGACGCGGCTGTGAGTCCGCGCCGCGCGGGCTGCCGCCTTGCGGCTCTTCGCGACGGCCTCGTTCGTGACGCAGCACGTGCTGATGACCGCGACGTCGGCACCGCCGGTCCTGTTTTCGGCATGGCCGTCGCGCAGGAGCGCCTCGCGCACCTCGTGCACATCGGCGTGCGAGACCTTGCAGCCGAGGAAGTCGACGCGGAACGTCGCCACGCGGGAATCGTATGCGCTTACGCGCGTTCGTAGAGGTCCGAGGCCCAGCCGCCGTGCGTGCGCCGATCGGCGTGGTCGAAGCCCGGCAACCGAGGCTGCTCGGAAGCGAGGTAGCCGGAGGTGACGAGGCGCGACACGTCGAGCCGCTCCGGCAGCGCCTCGACCGAGGCGAGCGAGATGTTCGCGACCGCGGTTCCCGCCGCCGGCAGCCGGTCGTCGACCGCAACCAGCCGCGCCTCGACCTCGACGCCGTTCACGCGCGCGTTCTCGCGGGTCGCCTCGATCGAGGGCTGCTCGATGTCGACGCCGACCACGGGGGCGAACCCGAGCAGCGCGGCCGCGATCGAGAGCACGCCGGAGCCGCAGCCGACATCCAGCAGGGATCCGCGCTCGAGCTCCTGCAGAAACTGCAGGCAGAGCTGGGTCGTCGCGTGCGAGCCCGTGCCGAACGCGCGGCCGGGGTCGACCACGACGACGAGGGCATCGTCCGGCGGTGCCTCCCACGGCGGCCCGATCCAGAGCGAGCCGACGCGCACCGGCTGGTGGAACGCCCGCCACCGGTCCTCCCACCCCGTCTCCACGTCCGAGGCGCGCGCGCCGCCGAAGAAGTGCCAGAGGCGTTCCTCGCCGCCCGCATCCGTGTAGGCCGCGAGCTCGACCCCCTGCGGACGGTCGACCTCCTCGAAGCCCTCGGGAAAGAGCTCGAGCATGATCGCGCGCGCCTCCTCGAGCCGCTCCGGCCCCACCTCGACCGCGACTCTGCGCAGGCCGCTCAGCGGAACGCGCTCTTCAGCTTGTCGAAGAAGCCTTCGTCGTGGCGGTAGGTGTGCTCGTCGCTCGCGGCGTCGAACTCCTGCAGCAGGCGGCGTTGCTCGTCGGTCACGCGCCGCGGCACCGAGACGTTGACGAGCACGCGCTGGTCGCCGTGCCCAAAGCCCTGCAGCACCGGCATGCCCTTCCCCCGGAGCACGCGCACCTCGCCCGGCTGCACGCCGGCGGGAAGCTCGAGCTCGGTCGGGCCTTCGAGCGTCTCCACGGTGACGGTCGCGCCGAGCGCCGCCTCGACGATCGTCAGATCGACCTGCGAATAGATGTCGTTGCCTTCTCGCACGAAGCGCGGGTCGGGATTGACACGGACGAGCACGTAGACGTCGCCCGCACGGCCGCCGAGCGCGCCCGCATGGCCCTCGCCGGAGACGCGGATGCGCTGACCGTCGTGGATCCCGGCCGGGACGTCGACGTCGAGCGTTCTCGACTCCGCCACGCGCCCCTCACCCCGGCATTCCCTGCACGGATGGTCGACGATCTCCCCGCGGCCGCGGCAGTCCGGGCACGCCTGCGCGCGGACGAACTCTCCGAAGAGGCTGCGGGAGACCTGGTGCAGGCGCCCGCTTCCCTCGCAGCGAGCACAAGGCCGCGGCTGCGTTCCCGGTTCGACCCCGTCGCCGCCGCAGGCCTTGCAGGTGGCCGCCACCTCGAACGGCACCTGCACCTTCGCCCCTCGCGCGGCCTCGACGAGCTCGATCTCGATCTCTGCGCCGACGTCCGCGCCCCGCTGCTGCGCACCACCGCGCATGCCGCCGCCGAACACGTCGTCACCGAAGAACGCGGAGAAGAGGTCGCTCAACCCGCCGACGTCGAAGTGGGTCGGCGTGAACCCGCCTGACCGGAGCCCGGCATGCCCGTAGCGGTCGTAGAGGGCACGACGCTCGGAGCTCGAGAGCACCTCGTAGGCCTCGGTCACCTCGCGGAAGCGGATCTCCGTCTCCGGCTCGCTCGAGACGTCGGGATGCAGCTCGCGCGCGAGGCGGCGGAACGCCTTCTTGATCGTGGCGTCGTCCGCGTCACGTGCGACGCCGAGCAGCTCGTAGTAGTCGCGATCGGTGCTCATCAGTCGTCCGCGTAGACCTCTTCGACGAAGCGGGACAGCTCGGTCGCTGCGGAGCGCACGGTACGCAGCGCCTTCTCGTAGTCCATGCGCAGCGGCCCGAGCAGACTGACGGCGCCGAACGTGCGGTGCCCCATGCCGTAGGTGGCGCCGACGAGCGCGAGGTCGCGCAGTCCCGGCTGTTCCAGCTCCTCGCCGACGCGGGCGAACGGCCGGCGCGGGTCGAGGCGCTGGGCGAGCATGTCGAGGAGCGCTGCCCGCTTCTCGAGCGCGTCCATCAGGCTGCGGTAGGCGCCGATCTCCTCGGAGCGCATCTCGTCGAGGAGGCCCGCGGCCCCACCGACGAACAGCCGGCGATCCTCGTCGGCTGCATGCTCGAACGCGCTTCTGATCACGAGCAGGAACGTGCGCTCGCGCAGGCTGAGGCTCGGCTCGTCGAACGCGAGCTTGACCGCGCGCGAGCCGACGTGCGCCCCCGCCAGGCGTTCGTTCAGATAGTCGGCCGCCCACGTGACGAGGCCCTGGTCGACCGGCTCCGGGAACGCGAAGCGCAGATCCGTCACTCCGCCGGTGGACGTGATCAGGACGACCATCACCACCTCGGGCTGGAGCAGCAGCACCTCGACGTGGCGCACCGTCGCCGCCTGGACCGGCGGGGCGGAGACGAGGGCCAGCAGCCGCGTCACCTGGGACAGCATCTCGGTGGTCGCCTGCAGCGCCTCCTCCACCTCGGCGCGCGCCGCGGGGATGGCCAGCTCGAAGCCGGTCGAGCGCACCTCGGGCCGGGCCAGCAGCTCGTCCACGTAGAGCCGGTACCCCGTCTCCGTCGGCACGCGCCCCGCCGAGGTGTGCGGATGGGTGAGCAGGCCGATCCGCTCGAGATCGGCCAGCTCGTAGCGGACGGTCGACGGCGACACGCCGAGGCCGGCGCTTTCGACGAGCGTCTTCGAGCCGACCGGCTGCCCGGTCGCCACATACTCCTCGACGACGAGCCGGAGGATCGCGCGTTGCCGCTCTGAGAGCAGGACGTTCATTCCCGCACCATGGTAGGCGGCGCGTCAGGCGAGCAGCCGGGCGGTGACGCCGCCGCCGAGGAAGCGGCCGCGTTTCGTCAGCGCCAGCGAGCCGTCGCACGGCTCGGCGAGCCCGAGCCCGGCGAGCCGTTCGAGCTCGACCGCGTCGACGACCCCTTCCAGCCCGGCCAGCGGCAGTGGTTCGTCGAGGCGCAGCCCGAGCATCAGGCGCTCCGTCGCTCGCACCTCGGCCGGCAGCTCCTCGAGCTCCCGCGGCGGCCGCTCGCCGTCGGCGAGCGCCGCGACGTAGCGGGCGAGCGAGGGCGCGTTGCGCCAGCGTCGGGTCTCGATTGTGCTGACCGCGCCCACGCCGATGCCGAGGTAGTCCCGCCCGAGCCAGTAGCCGAGGTTGTGCCGTGCGCGCAGATCCCGGCCGGCTGCGTCCCGCGACGCCACCCGGCAGAAGTTGGCCGTCTCGTACCAGCGGTAGCCGGCCGCGCTCAGCGTCTCGACGACATGCTCGAACGACGACTCCAGCGACTCGGCCTGGCGCTCCAGCTCGGCCCCGTGGGCGTGTGTGAAGCGGGTGCCCGGCTTCGCCTCCAGCTCGTAGGCGGAGATGTGCTCGGGCTCGAGCGCCATGGCCTCGGCGAGGTCGCGTGCGAGGTCGGCGGGCTTCTGGCCCGGGATGCCGTAGATGAGGTCGAGCGAGATGTTGCCAATTCCGGCATCACGAAGACGATAGAAGGCGCGTCGGACGTCGTCAGGTTGGGCAACGCGGTCGAGCGTCCGAAGGAGACGTGGCGAAAAGGTCTGCGCACCGAGCGAGACGCGATCGACACCGCAGGCGGCGAGCTGGGCGGCGAGGTCCGCCGTGACGGTCTCGGGGTTCGCCTCCACCGTCACCTCGCGGGCGGCGGGCAGGGAGCGAAGGAGGCGTTCGAGCGCGCGCGGCTCGGTCAGCGTCGGGGTGCCGCCGCCGAGGTAGACACTCTCCAGCAGGGGAGCGAGCAGCGCCCGCTCCAACTCGAGCTCGGCGAGGAGGGCATCGACGTACCCGCCGTGCTCACCGGTGTGCCCGACGACCGTGACGAAGTCGCAGTAGCCGCAGCGCGACGAACAGAACGGGAGATGGACGTAGAGGTGCCGGGCGCCGCTCACGACGCGATGCGGCGGGGCCGCGGGAGGAGCTCACCGCCGCAGTTCGGGCAGACACTGTTCATCGCGTCGGTACAGGCGACGCAGAACGTGCATTCGTACGAACAGATGCGGGCGTCCCCGTCCGCAGCGAGCGGCGCGCCGCAGCGTTCGCACTCGGTGCGCATCTCCAGGGCCACCGGCTACCGCTTCGCCGGCTCGTTCAGGTTCAGCACCGCGAGAAACGCCTCCTGCGGCACCTCGACGCCCCCCACGTTCTTCATCCGCTTCTTCCCCTTCTTCTGCTTCTCGAGCAGCTTCCGCTTGCGCGTGATGTCACCGCCGTAGCACTTGGCGAGCACGTCCTTCCGCCGCGCCTTGACGGTTTCACGGGCGATGATGCGCGCCCCGATCGCCGCCTGGATCGCAACGTCGAACATCTGGCGGGGGATCTCCTCGCGCAGCTTCTCCACGAGCAGCTTGCCCCGCTCGTACGCGAAGTCGCGGTGAATGATGAGCGACAGTGCGTCGACGGGCTCGCCGCCGACGAGGATGTCGACGCGGGCGAGGTTGCCGGGCTGGAAGCCCGAAACGTCGTAGTCGAAGCTCGCATAGCCGCGCGTGCGCGATTTCAGCTGGTCGTAGTAGTCGAGGACGATCTCGGCGAGCGGCAGCTCGTAGGTGAGATGGACACGCAGCTCGGAGAGGTACTCCAGGTGGTCGAAGCGCCCGCGGCGGTCGTTGTTCAGCTCCATCACGGCGCCGACGAACTCCTTCGGCACGATGATCGACGCCTTGATGTACGGCTCCTCGACCTCGTCGAAGGCGTCGGGCAGGTCGGCCGGCGTGTGCACCTCGACCCACTCGCCGTTCATCGGCTTCACGCGGTAGGCGACGTTCGGCGCGGTCACGAGCAGGTCGAGGTCGAACTCCCGCTCGAGCCGCTCGCGAACGATCTCCATGTGCAGGAGTCCGAGGAAGCCGCAGCGGAAGCCGAACCCGAGCGCCTGCGACGTCTCGGGCTCGTAGAAGAGCGCCGCATCGTTCAGCTTCAGCTTCTCGAGCGCGTCGCGCAGCTCCGGGTAGTCGTCCGAGTCGGTCGGGAACAGCCCGGCGAAGACCATCGGCTTGACGTCCTTGTAGCCCGGCAGCGGCTGGACGGCCGGGTTCTTCTCGGCAGTCAGCGTGTCGCCGACCCGGAGCTCGGAGACGTCCTTGAGCCCGGTGATCACGTAGCCGACCTCGCCGGCGGAGAGCTCCTTGACCGGCCGGTTGCCCGGCGACATGAACCCGATCTCCTGCGCCTCGAACCGCGTGCCGAGCGCCATCGCACGCAGCTGCTCGCGCGGGCGGAACACGCCGTCGACCACGCGCACGAACGCGACGACGCCGCGGTACTGGTCGTACGAGGAGTCGAAGATCAGCGCGCGCGGCGGCGCGTCCGGATCGCCCGCCGGGGGCGGGACGCGCTCGATGATCGCGTCGAGCACGTCGGCAACGCCTTGCCCGGTCTTGGCCGAGATCCGGAGAACGCGGTCGGCGCTGTCGCCGATCAGGTCGGCGACCTCCGCCGAGGCACCGTCGGGGTCGGCCTGTTGCAGGTCGATCTTGTTCACGACGGGGACGATCTCGAGGTTGTTCTCGATCGCGAGATAGGCATTGGCGAGCGTCTGCGCCTCGATCCCCTGCGCGGCATCGACGACGAGGAGGGCGCCTTCGCACGCCTGGAGCGAGCGCGACACCTCGTACGTGAAGTCGACATGGCCCGGCGTGTCGATCAGGTTCAGCTCGTGTCCCTTCCAGGCCACCCGCACCGCCTGCGCCTTGATCGTGATCCCCCGCTCGCGCTCGAGGTCCATCGAGTCGAGCAGCTGGTCGCGCATCTCGCGCACGGAGACGGTCTCCGTGAGCTGGAGAATTCGGTCCGCGAGCGTCGACTTGCCGTGGTCGATGTGCGCGATGATCGAGAAGTTGCGGATGTGCTGCTGGTCCATGAGAGCTCAGCCGCTGCGGAAGCGGCTGCGCAAGGAGAGTAGCGCGTGCATCTCGCGCACATGCAGGGCGCGAGCCACTCCGAGGTAGGCCACGACCGAGGCGGCGATCGCGGGCAGGAGGGCGAGGAGCTGCCCTCCCAGAGAACGGCCGAACGCCGAGTCGAGCGGCTTCCAGACCCCGTAGGCAACGGCGCCGGCGACGGCTGCGGCGACGAGCACGCGAACGAACGACGAGGCGATCGAGCCGAAGTCGATCCGGCCGAGCCTCTTGCGCATGACGACGAGCAGCGCCGCGGTGCCCGCGATGTTGACGAACGAGGTGGCGAGCGGGATGCCCCAGATCCCGAGCGGCGCGAACGCGACGTCGAGGAGCGCGTTGAGAAAGAGGTTTCCGAGCGCGATCGCCGTCGGCACCCAGTTGTCCTGCAGGCTGAAGAACGAGCGGTTCAGCATCAACATGGTCCCGTTGAAGGTGAGCCCTAGGCACAGTGCGGCGAGGCACGAGGCGACGGCGGTCGTCTGGGGCGCCGTGAACGCGCCGCGCTGGTAGATCAGACGGGTCAGCGGATCGGCCAGGACCGCGGTGACGACGCTGGCCGGCACCAGCAGGAACGAGATCTGCCGCAGCCCGAGCGAGCTCGTGCGCCGAAAGCCGTTCAGGTCGCGCCGCGCCGCGAGCCGGGCGAGCGATGGGAAGAGCACCGTGGCGACCGCGACGGAGAACACCCCCTGCGGCAGCATGTAGATGCGGAACGCCGCATCGATCGTCGACGGCGCGTTCGTGCTGATCAGCCAGCCGCCGATCACACCGTCGACGAGCGCGTTGATGTTGATCAGCCCGAGCCCGAGCGTGACGGGCAGCATCATCTTGAACACCCGTTTGACGGCGGGATCGCGCCAGTCGATCACCATCTGCAGGCGGCCGTCCCGCCCCCGCAGCCAGGGGAGCGGCAGCAGGAACTGCACGATCGTCCCAAGGAGGATCGATCCCGCGTAGACGTAGAGCTTGTTGTCGGTGCCGTCGACGCGCGGCACCCCGAACACGAGCCCCGCGATGATCACGAGGTTCCAGGCGACGGGCGTCAGCGCGGGGATCGAGAACTCGTCGTAGCTGTTGAGGATCCCGACCACGATCCCGGAGGCGCCGAGCAGCGCGACGATCGGGAAGAGCACCTGCGACAGCCCGATCAGCAGCGGGTGGTAGTCGGGGTAGAGCGGCGGCATCAGCCACGGCGCGAGCAGGATGAAGAGCGCGCTCAGGCCGCCGAGGCCGAGCAGGGTGAGCCAGAAGAGCGAGGAGGCGACGCGCCAGGCTCGCTTGCGCTCGCCCTTCTCGAGGAGGTCGCTGAAGACCGGCACGAAGGCCGACGAGAGCGCCGCGTCGGCCACGAGCGCGCGGATCGTGTTCGGGACGAGGAACGCGATGTTGAACGCGTTCACCGGGCCGTTGACCCCGAAGTAGTTCTTGGCCACGACCTCCCGGAAGAGGCCGAGCACCCGCGAGATCCCGGTCGCAAAGGAGAAGATCGCGGTCGAGACGGCGAGCCGGCGGGCCGGCCGACCGGCGACCGGCGTCGCCGCCGGGGGCTCGCTTTCGCCGGGGCCGCTCGTGGTCGTGTCGTCGGCCACTGGAGCCGAACGTTACGCGCGGAGGCGGGCGGCAGGCCCCCTCTGCTACCCTTCGCGCGCCCGCCGGAGCGGGCATTTCTTCGCGATATGCCCAATATCAAGCAACAGAAGAAGCGCGTCCGCACCGCCGCCGAAGAGCGGCTCGAGAACCTGCGCTATCAGTCGACGATCAAGACGCTCACGAAGCGTCTGGCAACGACCGTCGAGGCAGGAGATGCGGCCGCCACCGAAGAGGAGCACCGCGCCCTCGCGAAGCTGATCGACCGCGCGGTCGCCCGCGGCGCCCTGCACCGCAACGCCGGCGCCCGCAAGAAGTCGCAGGCCGCGAAGCTCGCAGCCGGTTAGTTCCGCTCCGGCGCCGGCTTCTCGTCAGCCGTTCAGGCGGGCACCGTGATCTCGACCAGCGCACGCTCGAGCTCGAGCTCGTTCGCGAGCCGCGAGCCGCCCTTCAGCGCACGATCGAGCTCGGCGAGGCGGACGAGCGCGCTGTCCAGCTCGTCCGCGCTGAAGTTCCGCACCTGGCCGAACAGCTTCTGCGCCGGGAACTGATGGCGCAGCCCGAGGAGCGGTGCAGCCTCCTGCGGCGACATGCCCTGCTCATCCAGCCGGTGTGCGATGCGGGCGCGCCGAACGTGGTTCGTCATACTGCCGACGAGCTTGGGGATCGTGCGGGAGTGCGGGTCGGGAGTGCGGTCGAGCATCCGCTCGGCTGCGCCGAGCACGCCCCCGACGTCGCGGGCTCCCCACGCGTCCGTCAGCGTCCAGGGCGGCGAGTCGGCCCGCGGAGCGACGAGCGCCTCGACATCCGCCTCGGTCACCTCGGCACCGTTGGCCCACGTGGCGATCTTGTCGACCTCGCCCGCGAGCTCGTAGAGGTCGTCGCCGACGAGCTCTGCGAGCAGGCGGCAGGCCTCCGGTTCGACCTTCGTCCGATGGAGCTTGAACTGGTCGGCGATCCAGCGCGCGACCGCTTTCATCACGACGTCCCAGATCAGGAGCTCGCCCTTGGCCGCGACCGCCTTCGCGAGCGGCGAGTCCTTCTTCAGCTCTCCGCCGACGAGCGCGAGGGTCGTCCCGGGCGCGGGCGCTTTCAGGTACTCGGCGACGGCCTTGGCGTCCGGCGCCTTCCACGCCTCGACGCCTTCGACCACGACCAGCCGCGTCCCCGCTCCGAACAGCCCCAGCACGTTGCAGGCCGCGACTGCGTCGTCGCCCGTCGTGTCGGCGGCCTGCAGCAGCTCGACCGCGTCGACCTCGAACCGACTGCGGAGCCGCGTCACGGTGCGGTCGACCTTCGGGCGGTCGCTGCCCGCGATCAGGTAGGCCGGTTTGAGCTCGTCCGCCATCCTCGCCAAGCATAGGCGGCGGCGAGGAGCGATCCGACAGCTGCGAGTGCCGCCGCGGGACCGCGCGCCTGGGCAGCCGGGACGGCCGAGACGAGACGCGCGCAGAACGCGATGTAGGCCGCGATCCAGCCGTTCACCCACGCGAGGGCGGCCGCGAGCGGCGGCGCGACGGGGTCGACGGCCGCGGCTGCGAAGGAGAGACCGAGGAGCGGCCCGACAGCCGGTTCGACGAGCGCATTCGCGAGGATGCCGAGCAGCGGCACCGCCCCGAACTGCAGCCAGAGGATCGGTGCGGTCGCGACGCTGCACGCCGCCGAGACGGCGACTGCGGCCCCGAGCTTCTTCGGCACCGGATACCCCTCGAGCATCCTCACCAGCGGGCCGACGGCCAGGAAGATCGCAATGACAGCCGCAAACGAGAGCTGAAAGCCCGCATCGAACAGGGCATACGGGCTCCACCCGAGCAGCACGACCGCGGCGAGCAGCAGGACGTGCCACGGATCCCGCTGGCGCCCACCGAGCCATGCGATCGACACGGCCGCGCCGGACACGGCCGCTCTGATCACAGACGGCTGCGGCCCGACCGCGAGCACATAAGCACCGATCGCGGCGACCGCGCCGATGTGCGACCACGCGCGCGGCACGCCGAGCAGCAGCGCCAGCCCGAGCACGCCGGCCGCGAGCAGGACCACGTTCTGGCCGCTGACCGCGAGCAGGTGATAGAGCCCCGAGCGCCGAAACGCGTTCTTCAGGCCGGGCGAGAGCCCGCTGTCGTCGCCGAGCACCACGCCGTCCACGAGCGCGCGGCGTTCTCCCGTGAGACCGGGCGCCGACGCAGTGCGCAGCCATCGCCGGAGGCGATCGCCGGCTCCGCCGATGCCGCCGCGGCGGCCGGTGACCGTCCATTCGTCCACCTTGAGGACGACGTGGATGCCCTGCCGGCGCAGCCAGGTGCGCTCGTCGAAGCCGTGCGACGGTCCGCGGGGGAGCCGCACCACAGCGAGGAGGCTCACACGCGCCCCCTCGGGCGGCGCCCGGCCGAGCGGCAGCTCGAGCTGGACGGGCTCGTCGACCCGCCTGCTACCGAAGCGGCTCACCCGGGCGAAGATGCGCTGCTCGAACGGCCCCACGCGGGGCTCGGCCGTGATCACGGCGGTAACGCGCGCCGCGCGATCGATGTCGGCGCGCAGCGGGCTGCGGTCGAGCGCGTCGAGCCGGGCGCTGCCCCACCACCAGCCCGCGACGCCGACGAGAAGGGCACCGACCGCGAGCGCGGCCGGCCGGGGGGCCGCCGCAAGGCAGAGCAGCCCGATCAGCGCGAGCCACCAACTCGCTTCGAGCCCGAGCCGCACGAGGTTCGCCAGACAGAGCCCGCCCACGGCGGCCACAGCGACGAGATGTGCCGGCAGCACTCCTCTCACGGCACCACGAGCCCCTGCAGCTCCGAGATCCGGGCGGGGCCGATGCCCGGAATCGCATCGAGGCCGTCGACGGACTCGAATGGACCGTGCTGCTCTCGATAGGAGACGATCTTCTGCGCAGTCACAGGGCCGATTCCCGGCAGCGTGTCGAGCTGCTCGGCGGTGGCCGAGTTGAGCGAGACCGGGCCTGCCGCGGGGGCCGCGCCGCCTCCGCCTGCGGCGGCTCCGACCGTGCCCCGCTCGGGCACCAGCACCTGCTCGCCGTCGGAGACGAGGGCGGCGAGGTTGACGCCGCTGCGCTCGGCGCGTCGCGTCAGGCCGCCGGCCCGGGCGACGGCGTCGGCGACGCGCGCGCCCTTGGGCAGGTGCACGAGGCCGGGATGACGGACCGCTCCCGCGACGTCGACGACGAGCACAGGCGCCGGGACAGGAGCACGGATAGGAGCAGCGGCCGCGGCGGAGGGGTCGATCGGCGCAACCCGGAGGGCATCGGGTGCCCTGCCCCCTGCAGCGACGTGTCGCCAGGCGACGACGGCCACGACGAGCGCGAGCAATGCGACGGCAGCGAGCCGCCGCGCCGGGACACCGAGCGGGAAGGAGAGCACGAAACCACCGTGCCGATGCGGCAGTCACGCGTGGGAAACGCGAGCGTGACAAAAGTGCAACAACTGGCCGAGCGGCTCAGCCCCGGCCCTCGCCGAGGACGATCTCTCCGTCGTCACCCGTCAGGACGACGCTCGAGACGGGGGGCGCCCCCGGCCCGACGGTGATCGGCAGACGATGCTCGCCGAGCCAGGCCGCGAGACGGTCGGCGTCCCCGCGCAGCCGCAGGCTCGAGAGCCGGACGCTGCCGACAGGATGCGAGATCCGCGCGCCGCCAGGGAACGGCGTTCCTGTTCCCCACTCGATGAAGAACGGGAGCGAGCCCTCGGCCGCCGCCTGCTCGACTCCCGCCAACCGCCAGGTGAGAAGGCGGCCGGTCGAGGCGGCTCGGGACCCGGCACCGACCGTCAGTCCGAGACGCCGGGCGACCTCGCCGAGCTGTTCGGTGCGCACGGCCCAGCCGAGCGGCCGCAAGGTCGCCGAGCCCGCGGCGGCGACCCAGCGCCCGAACGGGCTCGCCGCGGCCTCGGCGTCGTCGACGACTGCAATCAGCTCGAGGTAGGACTCCCCGAGCGGCACGATGCGGTTTGCCGTGCCCCAGCCGGGGTGACGGCCGCCCTCGATCGACGCCAGCCCGTGCAGCACTTCGAGCTCGCGGCCGGCCGATGCGAGGTCTGACACCGCGATCAGGACGTGGTCGAGCTCGAGCGCGATGGGCGCCTCAGACGACGATGTTGACGAGCTTGTCGGGCACGACGATCACGCGGCGCTCCGCACCGGCCAGATGCGCCTGCACACGCGCGGACGCGCGCGCCCGCGCGATCAGCTCGTCCTCGGACAGCCCGGCAGGCACCTGAATCCGGTCGCGAACCTTGCCGTTGACCTGCAGCACGAGCTCGATCGTGTCGTGTTGCAGCATCGACTCGTCGTACGTCGGCCACGCGAGCGTCCACAACCGCGACGTGTGCCCGAGCACGCCCCACAGCTCCTCCGCCACGTGCGGCGTGTACGGCTGCAGCAGGGACACTGCCGTCTCTGCGGCGAAGCGGGCCGCCGGATCCTCCGGCGCTTTCGACAGCTCGTTCACGAGCTCCATCACCGCGGCGATCGGCGTGTTGAAGACGAAACGGCGGTCGATGTCGTCGGAGACCCGCGCGATCGTTTCGTGCGCCTTGCGCGCGAGCGGCGTGTTGACGCCTGCGGGCGACTCCGGCTGCGCGGCGGCCTCGTGCACGACCCGCCACAGCCGCCGGATGAACCGCACGGTCGCCTCGATCCCGTCCGGGCTCCAGTCGATGTCCTGGTCGGCCGGCCCCTGGAAGAGGATGTAGATGCGGATCGCGTCGGCGCCGAAGCGGTCGATCAGCTCGTTCGGCGAGACGCCGCCCTGCGACTTCGACATCCGCTTGCCGTCGAGGCGCACCCAGCCCTGGTGGAAGAGCCGCTGGAACGGCTCGCGGAACCCGAGCATGCCGAGGTCGTTCATCGCCTTCACGAAGAAGCGCGAATAGAGCAGGTGCCCCTTCGCGTGGTCGATGCCGCCGATGTACTGGTCGATCGGCATCCAGTAGTCGGCGATCTCGCGGTCGAAGGGCGCGTGGTCGTTCTTCGGATCGGTGTAGCGCAGGAAGTACCACGACGAATCGACGAACGTGTCCATCGTGTCTGCCTCGCGACGGCCCGGCCCGCCGCAGATCGGGCACGGCGCGTTGATGAACTCCTCGTTGGACGCGAGCGGCGGCTGGCCCTTCGGCCGGTAGTCGTCCACCTCGGGCAGTAGGACGGGCAGCTCCGACTCGGGCACCGGGACGGCACCGTGCTCGTCGCAGTAGATGATCGGGATCGGGCAGCCCCAGTAGCGCTGGCGCGAGAAGCTCCAGTCGCGCAGGCGGTAGTTGATCGCCGGCTTGCCCTTGCCGTGCTCGCTGAGCGACTCGACGATCGCGCGCTTCGCCGCGTCCGCCGACTGCCCGTTGAACTCACCCGAGTTGATCAGCTTCCCGTCGTCGTCGATCACCGGCACGATCGGCAGGTCGAACTCCTCTGCGAACTCGCGGTCCCGCTCGTCGTGCGCCGGGACGGCCATCAGCGCGCCCGTGCCGTACTCCATCAGCACGTAGTCGGAGACCCAGATCGGGATCTGCGCGCCGTTGACCGGATTGGTCGCGTAGCGCCCGGTGAACGCGCCGGTCTTCTTGCGCTGCTCGCGCTCCTCGGTCGGCCGCGCGGCGGCGATGCGCGCGTACGACAGCACGTCCTCGTCGTCGGTGAGCTGCTGCACGAGCGGCGACTCGGGCGCGATCACGAAGAACGTCGCGCCGAAGAGCGTGTCGGGGCGCGTGGTGAAGACCGGGATGTCGATGTCGAGCTCCTCGACGCGGAAGAGGATCTCCGCGCCCTCGGACCGGCCGATCCACGAGGTCTGGATCTTCTTCGTGCGGTCGGGCCAGTCGATCGTCGCGAGATCCTCGAGCAGCGCGTCGGCATACGCCGTGATCTTGAAGAACCACTGCGCCATGTTCCGCGCCTCGACGACCGCGCCGCACCGCCAGCAGCGCCCGTCGACGACGTGCTCGTTCGCGAGCACGGTCTGGTCGTTCGGGCACCAGTTGACCGGCGCCTCCTTGCGATAGGCGAGGCCGTGCTCGAAGAGCTTGAGGAAGATCCATTGGGTCCACCGGTAGTAGGTCGGCTCGTGCGCGGAGACCTCGCGCTGCCAGTCGATCGCCCACCCCATGATCCGCATCTGGTGGCGGATCGCCTCCATGTTGCGCTCGGTGATCTCGAGCGGGTGGCCGCCGTCCTTGATCGCGGCGTTCTCCGCCGGCAGGCCGAACGAGTCGAAGCCCATCGGCCGCAGGACGGTGAAGCCGTGGCGACGGCGGAAGTGCGTGACCACGTCGCCGAGCGTGTAGTTGAGGACGTGCCCCATATGCAGGCTGCCGGACGGATACGGGAGCATCTCGAGCATGTAGAAGTGCTCGTCGGGCGCGTCGCCCGGCGAGTGGTTCTCGACGTGGAACGCCTGCTCGGCCTCCCACACCGCCTGCCACTTCTGCTCGATTGCCTTTGCGTCGTATGCGTCCATGAGCTCCCTAGAGACGAAAAAGCCTCTCGAACGAGAGGCTGGGGAAGCCGACGCGGCTCGCGCCGCGGTGCTTCCTACTTCACGTAAGCAGCAGTTCCATTGCGGGCATCTTAGCCACGTCGACGGTCGGGCCACCAGTTCCAGTCCCCGAGCAGGGCCATCAGGCTCGGCACGAGGAGCGCCCGGATGAGAGTCGCGTCGATCGCGACGGCGAGCGCGATCCCGATCCCGACCTCCTTGACGATCACGATCGACGACGTCGCGAACGCGCCGACGGCGACACAGAAGAGCAGCGCTGCGGACGTAACCACCCGCCCGGTCCGCTCGAGGCCGAGCGCGACCGCCTCGCGATTCTCGAGCCCCGCGTCGTGCGCCTCCTTGATCCGGGAGAGCAGAAAGACCGCGTAGTCGGTTGCGAGCCCGAAGGCGATCGCGAAGAGGAGCGCCGGCTGCGTCAGCTCGAGCGCCCCTTCGCTGCGGTAGTTCAGGAGCCCCTCGAGCCGTCCGTCCTGGAAGATCAGGACGAGCAGGCCGAACGCGGCCGACAGTCCGAGCACGTTCATCAGCAGTGCCTTCAACGGCAGGATGAGCGATCGCGTCACGGCGTAGAGCAGGCCGAACGTGATGACCGCGAGCAAACCGAGCGCGATCGGCAGGTGCCGCACCAGGCTCGAGGCGGTGTCGAGGTACCACGCCGTGCGGCCGGCCACCGCGACTCGAGGAAGCGCGCGAATCCCGCGGACGACCGACTTCGCGGAGCCGCTCATCGCGGACGCGCGCGGGATCACCTCGATCTCCCAGAGGCGCGCGCCGAGCCGGCGGGGCGGCGGAACGGCCGCGATGCCGGGCAGGCGGCGGATAGCCGCCAGCGTCGGCGCAGGATCGGCCACCGCTGCGGCGACGTGGATCGGCGAGTCCGCACCGGGCGGGAAGTGGAGGCGCAGCGCGTCCTCGGCCGCCCGCGCGTGTGCGCTCGGCGGCAGCACGCTTGCATCGACGCCGATGAACCGCGCGTGCAGGAACGGCAGGCCGAGCACGATCAGGACGGTGCCGCTCGCGACCGCGATCGGCAGCGGATGGCGCATCACCCAGTGCGCGAACCGGTACCACCCGCCGCGCTCGTCGGGGCGTGCGGCCCGCTCGGCCGCCCGCTGCCACCGGGCGGGCGCGAGGGCATTGACGTTCGTGCCGAGCAGCGCGAAGAGCGCCGGCAGCACGGTCAGCGCGACGAGCCCGGCGAGCGGCGCGATGATCAGCCCGCCCAGAGCCATCGAGCGCAGGAAACCGAGCGGGAACGCGAGCAGCGATGCGAATGCGGCGGCGACGGTGACCGCGCTGAACGCGACCGTGCGCCCGGCGGTCTGCAGCGTCGCGCGCAGGGCCTCGACGCCGGGGCCGTGCCGGGCAAGCTCCTCGCGGTAGCGCGAGACCAGGAGCAGGCTGTAGTCGATCGCGAGGCCGAGGCCGGCGCCCGTCACGAGATTGAGCGCGAAGACGGAGATCGGCGTCAGGTCGTTGACGACACGGATCAGCGCGAGCGTGATCACGATCGAGAGACCCCCTGCGAGCAGCGGCAGTGCGGCGGCGACGACGCCGCGGAACACCCAGAGGGCGAGCAGGAAGAGCAGCGGAAAGGCGATCAGCTCCGCGCGGAAGAGGTCGTGCTCCGACTGCGCGCGCACCTCCTCGTTCGCGACGGCCGTCCCTCCCACCTCGCCGGGCAGCGTGGCCGCGAGGCGCTTCGCGACCGCGGGGTGGTCGCCGGTACCGGCGTGGAACGACGCGGTCACGAGCACGAACCGCCCGTCGGGCGACACGGCGGCGCGCGGCTGGACGACTGCGATCGAGGGCTCGCGGCGGAGCCGCGCCGCGGCGATCGCAGCCTGCGCCGGGCGCGCGACCACGAGGATGGAAGGCCCGGGAACGATCCCGGCCGAGCTCGAGAGCAGCTGCAGCGTCCGAAAGCTCTCGGACGAACGGTCCTGGAAGTCGTTGTCGCTCGAGCTCAGGTGATGTGCCGTCGAGGCGCCGATGAACACCGAGACGACCCCGAGGACGGCGGCGACCGCGAGGATCGTGCGTGGGTGGCGTGCGGCGAGATCGGCGAGTGCCCGGAACATCGCCGCCAGAGTAGGCAGAGCGAGCTCGCTCTCGCATGCGCACAATGCACGGCATGCACCAGCTCGATCTCTTCCCCGACACGGCTGCCGTCGAGAGCGGCCGGCTCGTCCTGGGCGGCGTTCCGGCGGCCGAGCTCGCGCGCGAGTTCGGAACCCCGGTCGTCGTGTACGACGAGCAGACGCTGCGCAGCCAGGCGCGCACCTACCTCGCCGCAGCGCCCGGTGCGCTCGTCGCCTACGGTACGAAGGCGTTCCCCTCGCTCGCGGTGCTCCGGCTCTTCGTCGAGGAGGGGCTCGGCGCGGACGTCTCGACCGTCGGCGAGCTCGAGTTCGCGTTGCGCGCCGGCATGCCCGGGGATCGGCTCGTCATCCACGGCAACAACAAGGAGGACGAGCTGCTGCAGCGGTCGATCGAGGTGGACGCGCTGATCGTGGTCGACTCGCTCGACGAGCTCGACCGCGTGCAGGCGCTCGGCGGGGGCAGGTTCCTGATCCGCGTCACGCCGGGAATCGAGGCGGACACGCACGAGGCGATCAAGACGGCGCATCACGGCTCGAAGTTCGGGCTGCCGCCCGACGACGCGGTGGAGTCGATCCGCCGCGGGCCCGACGCGGCGGGCCTGCACGTCCACGTCGGCTCGCAGCTGATGCATTTCGGTGCGGCATTGATGACCGTCGACTGGATCGCGCAGTTCGCGGCGCGGCTGCGTGCGGATCTCGACTGGACGCCGCGGGTGATCGACCTCGGCGGCGGGCTCGGCGTGCGCCACGTGCTCGAGGAGCCGTCGTTCACGATCGGGGAGTTCGTCGGGGGCATGGTCGGCGAGCTGCAGCGCTCGTTCCACCTGCAGGGCCTGCCGACCGCGGATCTGATCCTCGAGCCGGGACGGTCACTCGTCTCGCGCGCCGGCGTCACCCTCTACACGATCGGTGACGTCAAGCGCGCGAGCGCGGCGACGACGTACGTCACGGTGGACGGCGGCATGTCGGACAACCCACGGCCCGCGATGTACAACGCCCGCTACACCGCGCTGCTCGTCGATCGCGCCGACGCCGAGCCGGCGGAGGCCTATTCGATCGCGGGCAAGCATTGCGAGTCGGGCGACGTGTTGATCGAGCGCGTCGAACTGCCGACGCCTCACCGCGGGGACATCCTCGCGGTGCCGGTGACGGGCGCGTACACGCTCGCGATGGCGTCGACCTACAACGCGGTGCCCCGTCCCGCCGCGGTGCTCGTGGCCGACGGCGACGCTCGGGTGATCCGCCGGCGCGAGACGGTCGACGACCTGCTCGCGCTCGAGTCCTGATCCGGCGCTAGAAGGTTCGGTAGGCGGCGCGCGAGAGAAAGAGCCCGTGCCCGGCGCGGTTCGTGCAGGTCAGCCCGGCGATCCGCGACCTGCAGGTGTAGGTGCCGTTCCGCCACGTGCGGCCGTAGCGGAGGGTCACGTACCGCACGGCCCCCATCACGAGGACGCCGCCGCTGCACGTGATGGCGCCCTTGCCGGCGGGCGTCAGCTCGAAGCCGTGCCAGTCGAGCCCGGTCGGCGGCGCGATGCAGCGTTTCTGGAGGCGTGCGCGGTAAGCAGCCTGCGTGATGTCGCAGTGGAGCGCGGCGGGCGTCACGGCGCAGGTGATGTTGTGCGTGGGCGTTCGGACGCCCGGCAGGGGCGCGGCGAGAGCAACCGCTGCGAGAACGGGCGCCGCGAGCGCAGCTGCGACGGGGACAACGGCGAAGGCTCTCACGGGAACGGGAGAGTAGCGCCGCGTCGAGGAACCCCGGCGCGCCCCCGGGCGCTTCAACCGGGGTCAGACCCCGAGCCGTGGCCGAAAGGGCGGAGGGTCCCTGAGAGCGATGCGGTAGGGCGCGCCCGCCTCCGCCGGCGAACCAGGCGAGGACCGCCCACGAGGGACATGGCTGGGGGTCAGACCCCGGACGTGGCTGAACGGGCCGCGGCCGGTTGCTACATCCGCGCGCGGAGGGCGAGGACGTTCTCCACGAACGGCTTCGTCACCTCGTACAGCCCGTGCTCGCGCACCGCGCGCTCGCCCTGGTACCAGCCGGCGAGCGCCAGGCGCTCGTTGCCGTTGAAGACCTGGAGCAGGTGGCGCAGGTAGAGGATGCCGACCTCGATGTCGCCGTCGACGGTGTGCGGGAGCGCATGCCCGACGAGCACGTCCTGGACGAACTGCCGCGTGACCGGAAGCGTCTGCAGGACCCCGCGCGCACCTGCGTTCGAGACGATGCGCGTCTGGAACCCCGACTCCATCCACGCAAGCGCGCGGACGAGATGCGGATCGACGCCGAGTGTCGCCGACCACGCGTCGAGCTTCGCGCGCACATCCGCACGCGACGGCACGAGGCCCGCCGTGGCGACCGGCACGCGCAGCCGCTGGCCGAGGATGATCGGCTTCGCTGGATCGATCTTGTTCGCGCGCGCGAGCGCCGCGATCGTCGTGCCGTTGCTCTTCGCGATCGCCGTGAGCGTGTCGCCGACCCGCACGATGTGCACGACCGACGCCGCAACGACCACGTGATGGACGCGCACCGGCACGCGGTCGCGCCGCACGATCGCCGACAGCGTCCGCGGGCCGACGATCGCATCGACGTTGAGATGCATCTGCGCCTGGTAGCGGCGCAGCGCCGCCGCCGTCTGCTTCCCCATGTAGCCGTCCAGAGCCCCCGAGTACACCCCACGCCGCGTGAGCAGGAACTGCAGCACCGATACGTCCCAGCCGAAGTCGCCGCGCCGCAGGATCCGCGAGCCGAAGAGCGGCTCGCCGAGCGGCCCGAGCGCGAGCCGCGTACGCGTGTCCGCCGGACCGACCGGGAGTCGATGCTTGCGCTGGAACGCGTGCACCGCGGCGGACGTGCGCGGGCCGGCGATCCCGTCGATCTGCGCGAGATAGAGGCCGTGTGCACGCAGTGCGACCTGCAACCCGGCGATCTGCGGGTTGACACCGGCGTGAACCACCGGGACGGCCGCCAACGCTCCGACGGCGACGATGAGCGCGAGCAAGCGACGCACGAGAGAGGACCCTTCGGGCCGCTCCGCGCGGCTCCTCCCCACTCAGGCGCGCTTTGCGCGCCGGATGACCGGCACCACGAGCATCAGCACGATCAGCACGACCCCGAAGAAGAAGGTGGCCGGACCGGCCCGCGCGGTGTCGACGTGCGGCAGGAGCCCGGCCGCGCCCGGCAGGAAGACGATCGCAACCGCGCCGACCGCGGCTCCCCAGATCGAGCCGAAGAGCCCGACGACGGCGCCGACGAGCAGGAGCAGCGAGACCTGAACCGGGAACGCGCCGGGCCTCACCTCGGCGACGTTGATCGCGAGCAGCGCCCCCGCGACCCCGGCGAACGAGGCGGAGATGCCGAACGCGGCCACCTTGTGCGCCGAGCGGTCGAGCCCGGAGGCGGCCGCCGCGAGCTCGCTGTCCCGGATCGCGCGCAGCGACCGGCCGAAGCGCGACTCGACCAGCCACCACGCGGCGACGAAGCACGGGACCGCGATCGCCCACGTGAGCGCATAGAGCCACGCGCCGTTCGTCAGCCACCAGAAGCCCTTGCCGTGCCACGTCTCGGTCGGCAGGCCGAGCAGGTTGATGCCGGACGAGCCGCCGGCGAAGTGGTCGAACTTCCGCGGGATCGTCGGGAATGCGACGGCGACGCCGAACGTCGTGAGCGCCAGGTAGAGCCCCGGCAGCCGCAGCGCGGGCACACCCACGACGAGTCCGATCCCGCCGGCAACGACCGCTGCGATCGGGATCGTCTTGACGTCCTGCACGCCGTGGTGCGCCATCAGGATCGCGGTCGTGTACGCGCCGATCGCGACGAACGCGCCGTGCCCGAGCGAGATCTGCCCGCTGGCCGCGAGCACGTCGAGACCGAGGATCGCGATGAAGTACGCGCCGACCGTCGCGAGCTGAACGGTTCGGGACTCGGAGAGCACGAATGGCAGCACGGCGAGCACCACGACCCCGAGCCAGAACGCCCAGAGCTTGGCGGCGGTCATACGCGCCTCGCCGCGGTGTCGCCGAGCAGGCCGGCGGGGCGCACGAGCAGAACGCCGAAGATCACCGCGAGCGCCGTCACGAGCTGCAGCTCGCTGTCGATCCAGTGGACGTAGGCGTCCACCAGCTCGAGGACAACACCGAGCGCGAGGCCGCCGACGACCGCACCGACCGGCGAGTCGAGCCCTCCGAGCACGGCTGCGGCGAATGCATACAGCAGGACCCTGAGCATCATGTTCGGCTCGAGCAGCAGCGACGGCGCCGCGAACACGCCCGCGACGGCGCCGAGCACGGCGGCGAGCCCCCAGCCCACCGCGGCCATCGCGCCGACGTGGATCCCGACCAGACGGGCCTCGACGGGGTTCGCGGCGGCAGCTCGGAGACCGAGCCCGGTCTTCGTATGCGCGAAGAGCAGACCGACGAGCGCGAACGAGACGGCGGCGACGCAGATCACGCCGAGCTCCCGCGTCGGAAACGCCACGCCGCCGATGTGAACCGGCGCCGTCGAGAACGGGCTCGCGAGCCGCCTCGGCGCGCCGCCCCAGATCCAGGTCGTGAGCCCGTTGATCGCGAGGGCCAGGCCGACGGTGAGGATCACGATCGCGACCGGCGGGCTCCCCTGCAGCGGCCGGATCAAGACCTGCTCGATCGCGACGCCGCCGCCGAACGAGAGGATCAGCGCAGCCACGAAGGCGGGCCACAACGACCAGCCGTGCTCGATGAGCGCCCAGCAGACGAACGCAGACAGGGTCGCCATCTCTCCCTGCGCGAAGTTGAGCACACCGCTCGCGCGGTGAACGATCACGAGCCCGAGCGCGAGCAGTCCGTAGATGCCGCCGCTCGCCAGACCGGCGACGACATGCTGCGCGAGGCTCGTCATCGGCTAGTAGCCAAGGTACGACCTCCGCACCGACTCGTCGGCCCGCACGACGTCTGCCTCCCCGCCCAGCACGATGCGCCCGGTCTCGAGCACGAACGCGTGCTTGGCGACGCCGAGCGCGATCACCGCGCTCTGTTCGGCGACGACGATCGTCGTGCCCGTCTCGTTCATCAGCCGCAGCGTGTCGAAGATCTCCCGCACCGCGAGCGGGGCGAGACCGAGCGACGGCTCGTCGAGCAGCAGCAGCCGCGGCTTCGCCATCATCGCGCGGCCGAGTGCGAGCATCTGCTGCTCGGCGCCCGAGAGACCGCCGGCCCGCTGGCGGCGCCGTTCGTAGAGCAGCGGGAAGAACTCGAAGACGCGCGCGAGATCTCGCTGCGAGGCGCCGCGCTTCGTCCACGCACCGAGCCGCAGGTTGTCGAGCACGGACATCGTGGCGAAGGTGCCGCGCCCTTCGGGCACGTGCGCGACGCCGCGGCGCGCCATGGCCTCGGGCGTACGGTGGAAGATCCTGCTGCCCTCGAGGATCACCTCGCCCGTCGCCTTCACCATGCCGGAGACCGCGCGCAGAGTGGTCGTCTTGCCGGCGCCGTTCGCGCCGAGAATCGCGACGAAGTCGCCGTCCTCGACGCTCAGGGTGACGCCGTGCAGCGCGCGGGTCTCGCCGTAGCGCGCCTCGAGGTCGCGCAGCTCAAGGAGCAGCAAGGCGCGTCTCCAGCCGTTCGAGCTGCCCCTCCGACAGTCCCGCCGCCCGCAGGTACGCGCGCACCCCGCCCCAGGTGCGTTCGAGCTGATCGAGGGTCCGCACCATCGCGGCCGCCGGCGTCTGCTGCATGAACGTGCGCTGCCGGCGGACGGTCTCGTCGGGGGCCGACTCGATCCAGCTGCGCGGGCCGGCGTTCAGGTTGGTCTCCGAGAGCGCGTAGTCCGCGGCGACGTCGTCGATCGAGGAGCCCGCCAGCCGGAGAAGCAGCGCGGCGATGAGCCCTGTCCGGTCCTTGCCGCCCGCGCAGTGGAAGACAACCGCGCCGTCGTCGGGCGCATCGGCGACCGCGGCGAGCGCCCGGCCGAAGTTCTGGTGGAACTCGGCGAGGATCTGGCTGTAGGACGAGGCCCAGTAGCCGACGGGGTCGTCGGCGGCCATGTAGTCGGCGATGATGTCGTCCTTGTAGTCGACGTCGAACTCGCCGAGCAGCGAGACGTGCACCACGTCGACGTGGACGCCTTGCGGTGGATCCTCGTCGAGCTCCTCGGGCCAGCGCAGGTCGACGATGCGCACGACGCCGTGCCCGGCCAGCGCATGCCAGCCGACGTCGCTCAGCTTCCTGATGTTGTCCGCGCGCACCAGCACGCCGTAGCGCGTCCGGCCGCCGCCCTCGAGCGGCACGCCGCCGAGGTCCCGCACGTTCAGGCACCCGTCCCACTCGAGCGCGCGTGTCACGCCGCGGTCGGTTCGGCGCCGAGGTACGCCTCGATCACCGCGGGGTTCCGCTGCACCTCGTCGGGCGCGCCCTCGGCGATCTTGCGGCCGAAGTCGAGCACGTAGATCCGCTCGGCAATGCCCATCACGAGGCCCATGTGATGCTCGACGAGGAGCACCGTCAGCTCGAAGTCGTCGCGGAGCTTCGTGATGAACGTGCCGAGGGCCGAGACCTCCTCGTGGTTCAGCCCGCCGGCCGGCTCGTCGAGCAGGAGGAGCCGCGGCTCCGCGACGAGCGCGCGTGCGAGCTCGACGCGTTTCAGCGTCCCGAAGGGCAGGCCGGACACGGGCCTGTTCGCGAATTCCGCGATGCCGACGTACTCGAGCATCTCGCCCGCGCGCGCGCGAATGTCCGCCGACCGGAACGGCTTCGTGCGGGTGTGCGCTCCGACGAGCACGTTGTCGAGCACCGTCATCGTGCTGAAGAGCTCGACGTTCTGGAACGTCCGCGCGATCCCGCGCCGGACGATCCGGTGGGCAGGTGTCCGCAGCAGGCTCCGGCCGGCGAACTCGAGCTCACCCGCATCCGGCCGGTAGAGCCGCGTGATCAGGTTGAAGAGCGTCGTCTTGCCCGCCCCGTTCGGGCCGATCAGCCCGACGATCTGCCCCTGCTCGACGTCGAGCGAGACCTCGTCGATCGCGACGATGCCACCGAAACGCCGCGTAACGTTGCGGACTGAGAGCAGCGCCATCGCGCTGAGCTTACAACTCCGCCGGATCGGTCACCGGCAGCCGGCAGGCGAACCGCTCGCAGACATAGACAGCGGTCCGGCCGTCCACCTCCGTGCGCCCGGCGAGGAGCGGGATGCCGTCCGCCGGCCCGAAGGCGATCACGTCGGTGGCGGCGGCGGCCGCGAGCGCCGCACGGGCGACCGGCGCGTCCCATGAGCCGACGATCGCAAGCTCCCGGTGCGGCGCGAGCTGCTGGTCGAGCGCGACGAGCAGCCAGCCGAAGGCCGACGGCGCGCGCGTCAGCGAGTCGCGCACGAGGCGGAGCACCGAGACGCCGCGCCGTTCCAGCTCATCGTCGCCCCAGATCCGCGCGAGCCGCAGCAGCACGTACGCGAGCATCGCGTTGCCGCTCGGCGTCGGGTGGTCGTCGAGCTCCTTCTTGCGGGCGACGAGCTGCTCGCCGTCGCGCGGCGCCTGGAAGAAGCCGCCGGCGTCGTCGTCGGCGAAGAGGTCGACCGCGAGCGTCGCGAGCCGGTGCGCCTCGAGCAGCCAGCGCGCGTCGCCGGTCGCGACGTGGAGCTCCATCAGGCCGTAGGCGACGTCGGCGTAGTCCTCGAGGTAGCCCGTTCCCTTCGCGACACCGTCTCGCCACGTGCGGTGCAGCCGGCCCTCGGGCGTGGACAGCCCGCCGAGGAGAAAGTCCGCCAGCGCGGTCGCCGGCCCCACGCGGCCCCCCTGGGCGAGCGCGGCGAGCATCAGGCCGTTCCAGGAGGCGATCGCCTTGTCGTCACGGAGCGGTTTGGGCCGCTGCTCGCGCAGCGCGTGCAGCCGCTCGCGTGTCTCCTCGTCGAGCTCCCCGCGCAGGACGAAGCGGCCGTGCTCGAACGGCTCGAGCAGCTCCTCGGGCGCGCCCTCGCCCGGCGCCCAGGTGAACGTCAGTCCCTCGACGCCGTCGGTGTCCGCGTCCTGTGCAGAGGCGAAACCGCCGGCGTCGAGCGCGAGCTCCCGCAGCACGTAGTCGATCGTCTGATCGGCGACCCGCCGGTAGCGCCCGTCGCCGAACCGCCGCGCCGCGTGCAGGTAGACCGAGGCGAGCAGCGCGTTGTCGTACAGCATCTTCTCGAAGTGCGGCACGAGCCAGCGTTCGTCGACCGAGTAGCGGTGGAAGCCGCCGCCGACGACGTCCCACATGCCGCCGAGGATCATCGAGTCGAGGGTACGGCGCGTCATCTCCTCCTCCCCGCGCCGCAGCAGGAACTCGAGCACGGGCGCGGGCGGGAACTTCGGCCGGCCGCCCCAGCCGCCCCACCGCGCGTCGAACCCGCCGCGCAGGTTGCGCTGCGCCTCGGCGAGCAGGTCGCCGCCGAGCGGCTCCTGCGACGGCCGCAACCGGGCGCCGGAGCGAATGTGCTCGGCGAGGTGCGCGGCGGAGTGCTCGACCTGCTCCCGCTGCTCGTCCCAGGCCTCCGCGACGGAGAGCAGCACCTGCTTGAACGACGGCAGCCCGTGCCGCGGCTCGGGCGGGAAGTAGGTGCCGCCGAAGAACGGCTCGCCCGCCGGCGTCAGGAACACCGTCATCGGCCAGCCGCCCTGGCCGGTCAGCGACACGACCGCGTCCATGTAGATCGAGTCGAGGTCGGGCCGCTCCTCACGATCGACCTTGATGCTCACGAAGCGCTCGTTCATGACGCGCGCGGTGAGCGGGTCCTCGAAGGACTCGTGCTCCATCACGTGGCACCAGTGGCAGGCTGCGTAGCCGATCGAGAGCAGGATCGGCCGGTCCTCGTCGCGCGCACGGGCGAGCGCCTCGTCCCCCCACGGGAACCAGTCAACGGGGTTTTCGGCATGTTGCAGCAGATACGGAGAGGTTTCCCGGGCCAGGCGGTTCACATCTGAAGCGTAGGTTTCCGACGGCCGCCTACGTGGAACAACTGAGGACGGTATGACTCGCATTGCAATCGTTGTCGCGGCCGCCCTTCTGCTGGCAGGTTGCGGTGGGAACAGCAAGTCGTCGTCCGGCACGACTACGGCGACGACGACCGCCGGCTCGAGCAACTTCACGGCGGCGCTCGTCAGCGACATCGGCAAGTTCACCGACAAGGGGTTCAACCAGAACCAGCTGAAGGGCCTGAACACGGCGAAGTCGAAGCTGGGCGTCAGCACGATGGCGCTGCAGTCGAACTCGACGACCGACTACGCGCCGAACTTCAACTCGGCGATTCGCAAGGGCGCAAAACTGGTCATCGCTGCGGGCTATCTGCTCGCCCCGACGCAGGCGACGTTCGCCAAGAAGTTCCCGAACGTCGACTTCGCGATCACCGACTACACGGTCCACACCGCACCGTTCGCCGACAAGAAGGGCAACGTCCTCCCGGCATTCAAGAACGTGGAGGGTTTGACGTACAACGCGAACGAGTCCGGCTGTCTCGTTGGCGTGCTGGCCGCGAAGATGGCGCAGAAGATGGGCCGGACCACGGTCGGCGCAGTCGGTGGCTTGAAGATCCCGCCGGTCGACATCTGGATCGCCGGTTACCGGTACTGCGCGCAGAAGGCCGTGCCCGGCACGAAGGTGATCGTCCAGTACTCGAACGACTTCGTCGCGACCGACAAATGCCAGACAGTCGCCCAGAACGAGATCGCCCAAGGCGCCAAGGTCCTGTTCCAGGTCGCAGGCGGCTGCGGTCTCGGCACGCTCAAGGCAGCGGCCAACGCGAAGCTCTGGGGCATCGGCGTCGACGTCGACCAGTACAACTACGCCAAACGCGTCCTGACGAGCGGTGTCAAACGGGTCGACACCGGCGTCTTCGACGCGATCGCCCAGGCCAAGGCCGGGAACTTCAAGGGGGGCACCGATCTCGTCTTCGACCTGAAGAACAACGGTGTGGGCGTCGGACGGATCAACCCGGCGACTCCGGCGTCGTTCATCGCTTTGATGAACGCCTACAAGGCGAGGATCATCGCCGGCACGCTCAAGGTCCCGACAGGCCTGTAGCCCCGGCGCCACCGCGAATTCGAGACCTCGCAGGAATCCCCAGGTCGACGGCGAACGTCAGCGCAAGCGCTCGAACCGAGGCGGTCTCGGGAGAGCGCCACTGCGGACGATGATCAGACCTTTGAGCCCAATCGGGGCCGCTGCCGCATTGGCTGCGGTGCTCACCACGACATGCGTCGCCGGCGCTTCCGCGCGCGAGCAGGGCCCGAGCCGGACGCGGTTCCCCGGCATCCCCTCACCGGACGGCGTCTACGCCGGCTGCTACGACACCTCGACCGGCGCGCTCAGGCTCGTCCGGGCCGGCCTGGGCTGTGACCGGACGCGGGAGCGCCGCGTGTCGTGGAACCGGACCGGCCCCGGGGGCTCGCAAGGGCCGGCCGGCCCCACGGGGCCGACGGGCAGGCAAGGCGCGACCGGCAGAACCGGCGCAGCCGGACCGGCGGGCCCCACCGGGGCAACCGGGCTCGACGGGGCGATCGGGCCGATGGGGCCCGCAGGCCCGATCGGGCTCAGGGGCGCGACCGGCCTCACCGGAGCAACCGGCCTCACAGGAGCAACCGGCGCAGTCGGCCCTGCGGGCGCAACAGGCGCTGCCGGGCCGGCGGGACCGGCTGGCCCAGCCGGCGCCACCGGCGCGACCGGGCCGACGGGACCAACCGGCGCAACGGGCGCGACCGGGGCCACCGGCCCGGCGGGCCCCGCGAGCTCTCAGATCGTCACCAATGCGACGACGTCCGCCGCCGGCCTCCCGAACAACACCCTCGCAACGGTGACTGTGAACTGCCCGGCGGGAACGGTTCTGCTCGGCGGCGGCGCACAGGTGACGACGACGGCGTCGCAAAGCAGCCGCGCGGTGCTCACCTCGTCCTACCCGAGCGGCGCCGCGCAATGGACGGCGGTCGCCACCACGAGCGCGGCGCTCGGCTCAGGCAACACCATGACCGTCACCGCCTACGCGATCTGCACGGCATAGGTCTACGCGGGCGGGCCCGGCAGCTGCAGGATCTGCTCGACCGCGAAGAGCAGCAGCACCGCGCCGACGAGGATCAGCCCGTAGCGGACACCACGCAGCGGGAACTGCGTGCTGATCCCGACGAGAAAGAGGACGCTCGCGAGGATCACCGTCGTGCGGATGTACTTGTCCGCCGTCTCGGCGGCGTGCTCGCCGTGGGCGTAGTGAGCATCGGCCTCCGCATCGAGCACCTTCGACTGGACGGCACCGAGCGCGTGGTACTGCGGCATCGCCTGCGGGCCGGCCGGGGCGTTCGCATTGGTGAAGGGCTGCGTCGCGAGCCACGCGTTGAACGCCGGCCGGAACTCCGGCAGGAACCGTCTCGCAGCCACGTGCTCCGCGTTCACGTCACCGGTCTGATGCGCTCCGAGCCAGGCGTTGAACGTCAACGCGTCGCCGACCCGATAGGTCAGCGACTCCTGGAAGGCCCGGTTCGCCTGCGTCCGCGTCGCCGAGGCCTTGGCGAGGCTGAGCGACGACTCGGTGCCCCATTTCGCGGCGGAGTAGCCCGACCAGGCGGCGATGATCGCGACGACGGAGAGCAGCACCGCCTCGCTGATCGAGATCACGCGGTCGTGGCGCCCACCACCGTGGTGACCGCCGCTGTGGCGGGAATGGTGTCCGATCTCCCCGCCGACCTCCGCTGCCGATAGCCCTTCGGGCACGTCCTGCACCTCCTCACGCCGGAATCGCCGCCATTGTGATGGGCGGGCAGGACGTGGCCCTGTGGGAGACTCGCGGACATGGGCGACCGTCTCTTCGACCTGTTCGGCCTCGAGGGTCGCGTCGCGGTCGTGACGGGCGCGTCGGGCGTGCTCGGCGGCGCGATCGCACGAGGTCTCGCCGCTGCGGGCGCGCAGGTCGGCCTGCTCGCGCGACGGCGCGGGCCGCTCGAGGAGCTGGCGCAAGGCCTCGCCGAGTCGGCGCTGGTGCTCGAGGCCGACGTGCTCGACGCCGCTCAGCTCGAGCACGCACGGGCGACGGTTCTCGACCGCTTCGGGCGCATCGACGTCCTCGTGAACGCGGCGGGCGGGAACGTACCGGCCGCAACCGCCGGCGAACGGTCGTTCTTCGAGCTCGCCACAGACGCGCTCGACGAGGTCGTCCGGCTCAACTTCCAGGGCACCGTGCTGCCGACGCAGATCCTGGGCGCCGAGCTCGGAGACGGCGGCTCGATCGTCAACGTCTCGTCGCTCGCGGCTCACCGGGCGCTCACGCGGGTGGTCGGCTACGGCGCCGCGAAGGCCGCCGTGGAGAACCTCACGCGCTGGCTCGCCGTCGACCTCGCGCCCCGCGGCGTGCGCGTGAACGCGATCGCGCCGGGCTTCTTCATCGGCGAGCAGAACCGCGCGCTCCTGCTCGACGACTCCGGCGCGCTGACCGAGCGCGGCGAGCGGATCGTCGCGGCGACGCCGGCCGGGCGCTTCGGTGACCCCGACGAGCTCGCGGGCACGGTGATCTGGCTGTGCAGCGCCGCCGCATCGTTCGTCACAGGGGTCGTCGTGCCGGTCGACGGCGGCTTCGGCGCGTTCAGCGGCGTCTAATCCAGCCGGTACGCGCGGCGAACGAGCCCGTAGGCGAGCTCCCGCGCGAGGCGGTGTGCCTCATCCTCCGGCAGAAAGCCGGCGTCGACCTTTCGGGCGAGCCAGCCGCACGTGCGGCGACGCCAGAGATCGTGACGCGCAGGGAGCGCGGTCAGTGCGCGCGCGTCGTCGACGAAGCCGGCGAGGTTGTAGACGCCGGCCGTCTCGGTGACGCGGTCGAGGAAGCGGTCGATGCCCGCCGGGCTGTCGTGGAACCACCACGGGCAGCCGAGCATGACTGCGGGATAGTGACCCGCGAGCGGCGCGAGCTCGCGGCTGTAGGTGCTCTCGTCGAGCGTGAACAGCACGACGGTGAAGCGAGGATCGCTGCCGCACGACTCGAGCAGCGGGCGCAGGCCGCGCGTCCAGTCGGTCGCAACCGGGATGTCCGCGCCGACGTCGCGTCCGAACCGTGCGGCGAGCGGGCCGTTGTGGTCGCGCAGGCTGCCGACGTGAAGCTGCATCACGAGCCCGTCGTCGCAGCTCATCCGGGCGAACTCGTTCAGCATGTGGGCCTCGAAACCCCGCGCCTCGGCGTGCGAGACCTCGCCTGCGAGCGCCGCGGCGAACACGGCAGACGCCGCGCTCTCACCGAGCCGCGTGGTGTCGGCGCTGGTCGCCGCGTGATCGGTCGCGGTGGCGCCGAGCGCCTTGAATGCCTGCCGCCGCTCGGCCAGCACGTCGAGGAACGTGGCGTAGTCGCCGATCTCGCGGCCGGCCACAGCTTCGAGCTCTGACACCGCGTCGCGCCAGCCGGGCGCGTCGAGCGCCACGACCGCGTCGGGTCGAAAGGTCGGCCGGATGCGCGGGTTTGACCGCCCGCCGCCGAGGGCGCGGTGCTCCACGAGCGGCGCGCCGGCGGCGTCGGTGGTCGACAGGCACTCGACCCGGAACCGGTCGAGCAGCTCCCGCGGGGCGAATGCGGCTGTCGCGAGCTGTTCCTCGACCCGCGCGTAGATCGCCTTGGCCGACGCCGAGTCGAGCGGCTGCTCGATCCCGAACACCGTCGCGAGCGTCTCGCGCAGCCAGAGCCCCGTCGGCGTCAGCGCGAACAGGTGCACGTTGTCGGCGAGCAGCTGCCACACGTCGCGGTCCTCGACCTCGGCCCCGCCGAGCCCGCAGCGCTCGAGCGGAATGCCCTGCGAGTGGAGCATCCGCACGACGTAGTGGTCGGCCGTGACGAAGAGGCGGCCGGGCGGGTCGAGGCGCGCGCCGGGATCGGCGAGCAGCCGGACGTCGATGTGCCCGTGGGGGCTGACGATCGGAAGGTTGGCGACACCGCGGTAGAGGTCGAGCCCGACCGGCGGAGCCTCGATGTAGCGGTCGGCTCTCAGACCCGCCACAGCCCGAGCCCCGGGTTCGGAATGTCGACACGGCCGGGCGGGAAGCGCTCGACTGCCTCGTCGAGTGCCAGGTACCCGAAGCCGGCGCCCTCCACGGCCGCGCGCGAGAGCTCCGGCCCGGGCGCGTAGGTGACGGTGAAGCGCCCCTCGGTCGAGCCGTGGATCAGATGCGCGACCGCCGCGAGGTTCGCCGCCAGCTCCGGGTCGTCCGCCATCGCCTGCAGCGCCGCCTCACGCCCGTGATAGCCGTGCCGCCGGATCAGCCTGTCGACGACGGAGTCCTCGCCGAAGCGCGACACGCCCGGCGCGACGACGAACAGCTCCCCGCCGTCGGCCATGGCGAGCCGTGTGCGGTAGATCGCCTTGTTCGCGAGCCAGGTCGAGGGGTACTCGTCCGGATCGAGATAGGCGACGCAGCACTGAAACGGCGTGGCCAGAGTCTCGATGTTGACGCTCGCCGAGAGCGCTGCGGCCGCGCGGAACGCTGCACCGCCCGAGAGCCGCGTGCCGCCTTCTCCGGCGAAGACACCGCGCAGGACCGGCCCCTCGTGACGGCCCTCGACGACGGTGAGCGCGAACAGGACGCGGCAGCGCGGCTCGAGGAAGCGGTCGAACCCCCGGTCGAGCAGCTGCCGGACGGGAGCATCGACGCGTCCCAGCGTCTGCTCGATCCCGTAGACCGCGCTGAGGAAGTGGCTGCGCTGAATCGTCTCGCCGCCGCCGAGCCCGATCGAGACGTGCTTCGTGTAGCCGCCGAACCCCGCCACCTCGTGCGGCACCACCTGGCCGACGGCCACGACGAGGTCGTAGCTGTCGTCGACGAGCGCCCGGTTGACGGTGAAGGGCAGCGCCAGGCCGAGCGGCCGGCCGACGACCTCGTCGACCTCCTCGGCGGAGAGCTCGCCGACGGTCGTCACGTCGTCGCGCCAGCGATGGTGCAGCAGTGAGCCGGGCTCGATCGCATCGCCGAACATCAGCTGCGACTCGGCGGGGCCGAGCGGGTGGTGCGTGCCGAGCGCGGGCATGACGTCGAGCCGCTCGACCTCGCCCGCGAGCAGCACGGCCAACTGCGCGACGATCTCCCCGGCGCGGGAGTGCAGGCGGGTCTGGTCGGGCGGCACGAGCAGCACCCGCCGTGCGCCCGTGCGGGCGATCTCGCCTCCGAGATCGCGCACGAACGCGAGCAGCTCGTCGCGCGAGACGGTCGCCCCGAGGCCGCCGGCGGCGAGGAGCGGTTGGGCGGAGGTGGACGGCACGCCCGCAGGATAGGCGCCTCTCGGAAACTCGCGAACCTGGTTCGGCTTCGCCGAACCAGGTTCGGAGAGCACCCGCACCGACCCGCTCGCGCCAAGTCGGATCCCCACCCCAGCCCGCAACCTGGCTCCGCCGCAGGTGGAACCAGGTTGCCGAGGTAGGCACACGAACCTGGTTCGCAGAGCCCCCGCACCGACCCGCTCGCGCCAAGTCGGATCCCCACCCCAGCCCGCAACCTGGCTCCGCCGCAGGTGGAACCAGGTTGCCGAGGTAGGCACACGAACCTGGTTCGGAGACCAGCCGCAGTCCAAGTGCCGAGTTGGGGCTCCCGTATGCTCGGCCCGTGCGCACGGCGATCGCGAGGTACGTGCCGATCGTCCGGTGGGGCCCCACCTACGAGCGACGATGGCTCCGCTTCGACATCGTCGCCGCGATCGCGGTCTGGGCGGTGCTCACGCCGCAGGCGATCGCGTACGCGTCGCTCGCCGGTGCACCGCCCGAGGCCGGCTTCTACGCGGCCACCGCTGCCGTGCTCGCCTACGCGCTGCTCGGCACGTGCAAGGAGCTGTCGGTGGGGCCGAGCACGACGCCTGCGATCACCGCTGCGTCGATCGTCGGCGCAGCCTCGGTCGCGTCGAACCAGGTGCCGGTCCTGCTGGCGGGGCTGGCGCTCGCCTCGGGCGGCGTGATGATCGCATCGGGCATCCTGCGCCTCGGCTTCATCGCCGACTTCCTCTCGCGCCCCGTGCTCGTCGGGTTCGTGACCGGCATCGCGATCGACGTGATCGTCGGCCAGGCGCCCAAGCTCTTCGGCGTTCCGTCGGGGAGCGGCCACACGCTCCACAAGGCGTGGACGCTCGTCAGCGAACTGCCCGACACGCAGTGGCGGACGCTCGTCGTCGGGCTGGCCGGCCTCGCCGTGCTGATCGTGCTGCAACGCTTCGCTCCCGCTCTTCCCGGTGCGCTGATCGTCGTCGCGGCGAGCATCGCCGCGAGCCGCGCCTTCGACCTCGCTGGAAAGGGTGTGGACGTGGTCACGAACCTGCCGGCGTCGCTGCCGACGCCCGCGCTGCCGCACGTCGGGTTCGACAACCTGACGGTCGTGCTCGGGGGTGGGCTGGCGCTCGCATTCATCTCGTACGCGGAGTCGATCGGCGCCGCCCGGTCGATGGCGCGGCGAAACGGCTACGAGGTCGACGCGAACCAGGAGCTGATCGCGCTCGGCGGCGGCAACGTGGTCGCGGGCGTCCTGCAGGGCTTCCCGACCGACGCCAGCCTGTCGCGCACAGCGGTCGCCGACTCGACCGGCGTCCGCAGCCCGCTCTACGGGCTCATGGTGTTCGTGATGCTCGTCATCACGATCCTCTGGCTGACGCCGTTCTTCGACGGCCTGCCCCAGGCGACGCTCGCCGCGGTGATCATCGGCTCGATCTACCGTCTGATCGACGTCGCAGGGTTGCGGCACCTGTGGCGGATCGATCCGCGCGGAGACTTCGCGCTCGCCGCGGTGGCCCTGATCGGGGTACTGGTGTTCGGCGCGCTCGGCGGGATCGGGATCGCCGTGATCGCCTCGCTCGTGGTGCTGATCGCGAAGCTCTACCGGCCGAAGGTCACGACACTCGGCCGTGCGCCCGAGGGCGAGGCGGACGAGGACATCAGGTTCCGCGACCTCCAGCGCCATCCCGAGTGCGAGACGTTCCCCGGGCTGGTGATCGTCCGCTTCGGCGGCGAGCTCTTCTTCGCCAACGCGACCTATCTGCGCAGCGCGGTCGAAAAGCTCGCGGTCGGCACCGACCCGCCGGTCCGCGAGGTGATCCTCGATGCCTCCGCCATCCCGAGGCTCGACACGACCGCCGCCGACGTGGTCGTCGACCTCGTCGACGAGCTCGACGCTGCCGGCGTCCGGCTCGTCCTCGCCAGGGCGAGCCACCGGCTGCGCGGGGACCTGCACCGCTTCGGCCTCGCCGAGGGGCGCGTCACGTTCGTCGACTCGGTCGGCGGTGCGGTCCAAGCGTTCCTCGCAGAGGAACGCGAGCCGCCGGGCCCCTAGGCCGGCTGCGGCTCGGGCGCCGCCCGCCCGACCCGTGCGTCGACGTACGCCGACAGCGCCTCGCTCGTCAAGTACGCAGCAACGACGGCGAGGATCACGAGGGGCGCCACCGCGAGCCCCGCCTTGAGCGAAAGCAGAGTCGCGATCATCACCGAGGAGAGCGGCAGGCGAAGCACGGAGACACAGGCCGCGCCGACGAGGACGGCGATCGCGGGCGTCTCCGAGTAGCCGGGCAGATGCCCTGCGAGCAGCCCGGCGACGACGCCGAGAAAGATCGCCGGGAACGTCGGGCCGCCGCGGAAGCTGCTCATGGAGATGCTCCAGGCGATCCCCTTCAGGAGAAGAAGGAGCGCGAGCGCGCCGAGCGAGATCGTCGACGCCGACGCGAAGAGCGACGAGAACGCGCTCTCGCCCGAGAAGAGCACTGCGTTCGGCTGATAGACGGTCGCCTCGGCGAAGGCGATCGCCAGACCGCCGACCGCGAGCCCGGCGACGATCGTGAGCACGAACCTCCGTTTCCGCACGACGCGAAGCACGAGGCGCGAGAGCTCGAGCACCGCGAATACGACGATCGCGGTGACGATCGCCAGCACCACCGACCAGCCGAAGTCGCCGAGGCTAGGCCCGCCGTAGGCGGGCAGCGGAAACGGGCTGAGCGACCAGGCGGCGGTGCTGAATCCGGACCACGAGCCGAGCCCGATGAAGACGAGCGAACCGATCCCGGCCGCCATCAGGCCCGGCAGGAGGACGAGCGCCAGCGTCGGCCCGCCGAGTCCGGCCGCCTCGATGATCAGCACCGCCCCGATCACGGGCGAGCCGAAGATCGCGGAGACGGCCGCGAAGCTCCCCGCCGCGCCCATCAGCACCAGCGCCTGCTTCGGCATGTCTCGGCGTGCGAGCGTCGCCGTCAGGATGCCGAGCCCCGTGCCGACCGCGATCAGCGGCCCCTCCGGCCCCAGCACGAGACCGAGGCCGAGCGTCGCACCGCCGGCGAGCAGGACGCCCGGCAGGTCGACCGGCCCGATCGGCGCGCCGCCGGCCTTCAGCCCGTCGGCCGGCACGTGCCCTCCCTTCCCCGGCAGGCGGATGATCGCGAACGCGGTCAAGACGCCGGCGAGCGCCAGCCAGGGGAGCGGCCACCAGAGCGGCACGTGGTCGTAGCCGGCGTCGTGCGGCAGCGTTTCGTAGACCCATACCTCGATCTGGTGCACGCCCTCGAGGAAGAGCCACGAGGCGACCGAGACGACAAGGCCGATGACCGCCGCGAGCATGAGCAGGACGCGGTACTGCCGGCTCCGGATGAGGGCCATCGGGTCGCTCGAGAGTGGAATGCCGCCTGAGTCGCTCACGATTCGCCGACCAACATCTCAGGCGCACCGGCTGTCTGCAGCAGGGAGATCATCCAGAAGAGATGACGTGCGGCCCGCCCGCGACGGCCATCGTCGCTTCTGCATGGCAGTCACACCCGACAGTCCTGCCGCACCCGACCCGCCGAAGGCGAAGACCTCGCACGTTCCCGCGCGGGCGCGCCACACCTACGAGTGGGGTGCGGAGAAGGCCAGGCGCGGGCAGCTCTGGATCGAGAACCAGGGGCCCGACTCACGCAAGGGCGCGACGATCGGCTGGGTTCGCCGCTACCAGGCGGCGGACGGCCAGCTCTACGCGCTCCTCCTGAGCGCCTACTTCTTCCTCACGATGATCCCCGTGCTGCTCGTCAGCGCGAGCTACATCTACCGCGACCCGACCGCCCTCGCCCACAAGATGGAGCACCGGCTGAACCTGAAGGGCCAGACGGCCGACCTGTTCTCGACCGTGATGGTCGGCGTCGGCGAGCACAAGTTCTCGGCCGTCCTGATCGCGATCATCGACCTCTTCTTCTTCGGGCTCGGGTTCGCGCGCGTGTTCCAGCTCGTGCAGGCGCGCTCATGGGGGCTCGACCTGCGCAAGTCGGTGGTCGTCGACCAGGCCCGCTACGCCTCGGTGCTGGCCGCGATGGTGTTCGGGGTCGTCCTGTTCGTCGTCCAGACGAGAGCGCTGCGCGGCGATCCGTCCTGGATCGGGTGGGTGCTCGACATCGGCTGGCTCGCCCTGCTGCTCGTCTTCTTCGTCTGGGCGCCGCGCCTGCTGCTGCACCACCGCGTCTCGGCGCGCGACCTCTTTCCGGGCGCCGTCTTCACGGTGGCCGGGCTCGTCGCCCTCCGCCTCATCTCGTCACTGCTCTTCACGCACTGGCTGAACTGGTACTCGACCACGTACGGAGCGTTCGGGATCGTCATCGCGTTGTTCTTCTGGATCATCCTCGAGGGAACGCTGCTCGTCCTCGCGGCCGCGCTCTCACCGGCGCTCGCGGAGCGGCGCGACCTGCTCCAAAACCGGCTTTAGCCGTTACGCCGACGCCTGAGCCGTCCGCAGACGCCGTGCGAGCTCCTCGAGCACCGCGACGGTGATCGTCGGCTCGCTCCGCAGCAGCTTGAGGAACCGCGGTCGCGCGATCGTGAGGCAGGTGACCGGCCCCTCGGCCGTCACGGTCGCGGTGCGCGCGCCGCCGTCGAGGAGCGCGAGCTCTCCGAAGTAGCTGCCGACGCCGAGGGAGAGCGTCGGGAGCCCCTTGCGCATGACGGAGACCTCGCCGTCGAGCACGACGTAGAACGTGTTCCCTCGCTCGCCGGAACGCACGATCTGGGTCGAGGGGTGGAACCGGGTGATGCGGGCGGTGCCGGCCACCTTGCGGAGGTTCCGCCGACTGAGTCCGTCGAAGAGCGGGATCTCGGCGAGCACGTTCGCCCAGCCCGTGGCGTCCCCCGCATCGCTCATGCGCTCCACCATATGACACGGCGCGAGCCGAGCGAAACGGATGCGCGGCCGGCGCAGCGGCACCGGCCGCGTCCGCGAGACGGCTAGTCGGAGGGCTGGACGACGATCAGCGCGTTCCCGTCCGGGTCGCGCAGCCAGAACATCGGCGGCACCGGCCCGCCCCAGCGGGTCACCTCTTCGTCGACGTCGACGCCGGCGGCCCTCAGCGCGGCGTGGTCGGCATCGACGTCCGTGGTGTCGAGGCAGATCCCTGTCTGGCCGCCGCCGGGCTCCTCGCCCTGGGGCGGCGGAGCGAGTGCGATGGTCGTCGCCGTTCCCGGCAGCGCGACCTCGACCCACCGCATCTGCTCGCCCATCGGGACGTCTACCACCTTCTCGAAGCCGAGCGTGTCGACGTAGAAGTCGATCGCACGATCCGTGTCGGCCACGGTCACGCAGACGCGGCCGACCTGGGAGAGATTGAGCTTGGCTGCCGTCTTGGCCATGTCGGGCCTCCTGTTCGTCGGGTTCTCCTCTTGGACGGCCGACCGAACCGAAACTCATCGGCGGCCGGTGTCGTATGCTCGCTCCTCGTTGGCCGAGACGCTTCGTACTGTCGCCGCCGCGGACGGGCGCACCCTTGGGTTCGCGACCTGGGGCGACCCTGGCGGCTTTCCGATCCTTGCCCTGCACGGCACGCCCGGCTGCCGGCTCGAGCGCTGGCCGCGCGAGGACCTCTACCGCGAGCTCGGCGTCTTCCTCGTCACCCACGACCGGGCGGGCTATGCGCGGTCGGACCGGCGCCGCGGTCGCTGCATCGCCGACGAGGTCGACGATGTGCTCCTGCTCGCCGACGAGCTCGGCCTCGACCGCTTCGCCGTCACGGGCGGATCCGGAGGCGGGCCGCACGCTCTCGCCTGCGCCGCCCTGATCCCGCCGGCACGGCTGATCCGGGCCACCTGCGTGGTCGGGATCGTCCCGCTCGGGCCGCAGGGGCTGGAGCAGGACGCGTGGCTCGCCGGGATGGACGCCGAGAACGTGAAGGAGTTCGGCTGGGCCGTGGCGGGCGAAGAGGTGCTCGCGCCGCAGCTCGAGGAGCTGCTGGCGAAGATGGCCGCCGAGGTGGACGACGACCCGTCTGCGGTGCTCGCCGGCTTCGACCTCAGCGAGGCAGATCGCGCAGCGCTGACCCGGCCCGCGACGATGCAGGTGATTCGCGAGTCGGTGCGCGAGCAGGCGCAGGGCAGCGTCTTCGGCTGGGTCGACGACGACCTCGCCCACATCTCACCCTGGGGCTTCGAGCTCGCACAGGTCGCCGTGCCGGTACTCGTCCGCTACGGCGCGTCCGACGTGCTCGTTCCGGCGGCACACGGCGCCTGGCTCGGCGCCCACGTGCCCGGCTGCGTGGTGAAGGTGGACGACACCGCGGGGCACCTCGGCGAGGACCCCGAGCAGGAGATCGCCGAGAACGTCGCGTGGCTCCGCGACGGCATCCCTCCGCCGGGCTCGGTGCTCCCCGATGGTCACTGAGTCGGAGCTCGTCCCGACCGAGCACGGGCTCGTGCCGAAAGGGCAGGGCTGGTTCATCGTCAACGCGCGCGAGTCGCAGTGGTGGGAACGCGAGGGCCGCGGCGCGCTGTGCGAGTTCGAGGGCGCCGGCTTCGAGGACGCGGCGAACTTCCCGCAGGTCGGGATCAACGTCACCGTGCTCGGGCCCGGCGAGCCGATGTCGATGTACCACTACGAGGTCGACCAGGAGGACTTCCTCGTGCTCGCCGGGCAGGCGCTCGCGATCGTCGAGGGCGAGGAGCGTCCGCTGAAGCAGTGGGACTTCGTGCACTGCCCGCCCGGGACGAACCACGTGATCGTCGGCGCCGGCGAGCGGCCGTGCGTCGTCCTCGCCGTGGGGGCCCGTGAACGCTCGCGTGGCTCCGGCTGGGGCGCCTACACGGTGGACGAGGCCGCGCTGCGCCACGACGCGGGCGTCGGCGAGGAGACGAGCGACCCGGGCGAGGCGTACGCACGCTTCCCCGGCGGCGGGCTGACGCGGTATCGCGACGGCTGGCTCCCGGACCTCGAGCGCCCGTAGTACAGTCGCCGTCCCCTTGCTGCAGCGGCTTCAGAACCCCACGACGGGCACCGTCATCGGCGCGCTGCTCATCCTGGCCGGCGGGATCGTGATCGTGAGCGGAGCCTCGTCTGCAGGAACCCTGATCTGCATCGCGGGCTTCGCGCTCGTGCTCAAATACCGCGTGCTGCCCGCGCGGCGCGCGCGCAACAAGTAGCGCTCAGGCGCGCTGCTGCCATGCCGTGACGGCGCGGACGACGCGGAAGAGCAGGATCGCGGCGCAGACGTCGGCGAGGCTCGACGCCAGCAGCAGTTCGTTGACGGACTTCAGGTCTCCGAACGTCGCGTTGCCGGTCGCCGCGGCGGCGCGCGACGTGAGCCCGGCCACCAGCAGGGCGCACAACCAGACGGTGGTCAGCGGCTTCTTCTCCGCGTCGGCGCCTTCGGCCGGCGCACTCGAATGCCACAGCTCGTCGAGGATCTGCTTCGAACGGACGATGTTCAGCAGGGGGATGAACCAGTAGCCGACCGCCCAGCCCGGCGTGAAGCGAGGACGGCGCCCGGAGAGCGCAGGGAGGTTGATGTAGCAGCGGTGCAGCCAGACGAAGAACGCGATCGCCGTCGCGATGTACAGGAGCAGCTCGACGCTCGACAGGTCCTGGACCCGGTGCACGCTCGTCTGCCATTCCGAAAGCCCGATGTTGCCGCGGCCGCGGTTCAGCACCGAGCGCTGCGCGCCGAGAGCGAGGACCGAGAGCAGGTCGGCGGCGACCGTCACCGCCAGGAGGACGAGCACCCAGCGGCCCCGTGTCTGCGGCGAGGAGTACTGACCGTCTCCGACGGGACCCGGGGACGTGCCGACCGGCGGGACGAGGCGCCGCTCCTCCGCGGCCGCGTTTCGCTCGTCGTCCGTTTCGAGGGGGCCGAACGAGTGCGCCGCGTAGAGGCCGGGGAAGGTCCAGACGCCGGCGGGATCCCGCCACGCGCCGCAGCACGGGCACTGCTCCTGCGCCTCGTCCGTCCCGGCGCCGCGCATCGTCCAGTCCCGCGGCAGCGAGTAGTGGGAGCAGGCCGAGCAGTACTGCGAGCGCGGGACGGTGCCGACCACCACGCCGCCCGAGGTCTGCTCCTCCAGGTCCATGACGCCCTTATCGGCCGGGAGCTGCTCTCCCTGAACCTTCGGCTACGCGGCCGGCGCCGCGGGCGTCAGCCGGCTGCGGGCGGATCGGCCGGAGCCGCGGGCGCGGCGTCGACAGCGGGCGCGAGTGCGGGGGCCGGCGCGGCCGCGCTCTCCCCCAGTCCGCGGAGCGTGAAGTACATGAGGGTCAGCGCGATCGCGAAGAAGGGGCCGACGACCGCGCTCGCGATCGCCCCGCCGATCCAGTAGCGGAGGAACGCGCCGAGGAACGAGAAGATCGCCTGGATGATCCCCGAGGCGATCGCGCTCAGGAGCGCCGTGACCACCACGACGCCGAAGACCGTCCAGGCGTGGCCGCGGACGAGCTCGCGCGAGCGTGAGAACGACTCGCCGACGTGCTTCCCCTCGAGGACGATCACCGGCACGATCAGGCACCACCAGGTCAGGAGGATCAGGCCGGGGATGATGAAGAGCACGAGGCCGACGGCGATCCCGAGCCCGGCGAGGATCCCGGCCAGGATCAGGGTCGAGAGGAACGGGCGGACCCGCTCGAAGATCTCCCCGACGCTGGAGTCGATCTTGCCGTCCCGCACGTCGTCGACGGCGAAGACGAGCGCGCCCTCGAGCCAGAACGTGCCGACGAGGGAGACGACCATCGAGGTCAGCGCGAGCAGCAGCGAGATGCCGACGCCGTGCCCGAAGAACGTCGCGACGAGCGCGTTCAGGAGGTTGACGATCAGGTAGACGATGATCGCGATCACGAAGAACCGCTTGAAGAACCTCGTGTAGAGCCCCCAGGACTCGCCGAGGATGCCGCCGACGCTCATACGGGAGACCATAGAGGGCAGCGGAGGCGCGTCAAGCGAGACCCGCACGCAACCGGCGGGCGGCTCCTGGTTTTCCCCCGATGCGAACGCCGCTCGACCGAGGCAGGCTCGAGGGGAAGGGAGGTGTCCATGACAAGCGTTTCCCATGGTCCTGCGACGCTCGTTCCCCAGCGGCCGCAGTGGGTCGAAGCCCTCAAGATCACCGAGCTGTGGGCCGGCCTGGCGATCGTCGCGATGTGGCTCGCCGTTGCCTGTACCTCGGTGTGGGGCTCCGACATCGTGAGCAACTCGGGCCCCGGCGGCAGCTCCACCACCGTTCCCTCCGGGGTCGCGGTTGCGCTGTTCGCGCTCCTCGGGACGGTCGCGGTGGCGAGGCACGGCCTCGACCACACGAAGAAGTAGCCGCCGCTAGCGTGTGACGGTGATTCCCGCGCCGGTCATGCCGCTTCGCAAGCGGATCGCCCTGATCGCGCACGACAACCGAAAGCCCGATCTCGTCGAATGGGCGCTCTACAACCGGGGCACGCTCGCCCGGCACGAGCTCTACGGGACGGGCACCACCGGAGCGCTCGTCGCCGCCGAGCTCGGCCTGCCGGTCCATCTCTTCCTCAGCGGCCCGCTCGGCGGCGACCAGCAGGTCGGCGCGGCGATCGCCGAGGGCCGGATCGACTTCGTCGTCTTCTTCTGGGACCCGCTCGAGCCTCAGCCGCACGACGTCGACGTCAAGGCGCTCCTTCGCCTCACCGTCGTCTGCAACATCCCGATCGCCTGCAACCGCTCGACCGCCGACTTCCTGCTCTCCAGCCCGCTGATGAACGAGGAGTACAAGCCGGCGGCCGCGGAGGCCTGAGCGCGGCGGCTCAGGCGCTCTCGAGCACGCCGTCGAGCCAGGTGTCGATCGCCGCCGCCACCTCCTGCCAGTCGCCGGCGATCATGTGAAAGTGCGGCCGGCCGGCGAACTCGAGGTAGTCGGTCCTGGCCGGCGAGCGTTCGTACTTCTTGAACTGCGCCTTCGCGAGTGACGCCGGCACGGTCTGATCCTGATCGGCGCCCACGATCAGCAACGGCGCCCGGTCCCCGTTCTTGAAGTGCACCTCCGTCGGTGGATGGAGATGGAAGTTGGCGAACCCGGCCTCGTAGAAGATCTGACCGGTCTCGGGCACGGCATAGCGCTCGTACGCGGCGGAAGCCTCTTCGGGCGTGAACGTGTTGACAAAGCTGAACGTGAACTCCTCCAGCGTCAGCGTCACGACGCCGTGCCACTTCGAGGGGTGCGCAAGGGCAGGCGCGCCCGACTTCAGGGTCTTCAGCGGCAGTGCGAGGATCCCCTTCGGCGGCGCGGGGCTGAGCGCGACGCCCGCACGCCCCAGGCCGCGGTCGAGCAGCAGCTCGACGAACAGGCCGCCGTAGGAGTGGCCGATCAGCACGGGTGGCTGCTCGAGCTTGCGGATCAGCTGCTCGTAGTGGTCGACGATCTCCACCACCCCGAGGCCGGCCGACTCGTCGGCGCTCTCGCGCAGCTCCGCGACGTCGCCGTGCTTGCGCGGCCACTCGGGCGCGCTCACGTCGAAGCCGCGCTCACCGAAGTACTGCTCGTAGTTCTCCCAGCTCTGCGACGAGAGCCACGCGCCGTGGACGAACAGCATGGGAGTGCGATCGGTGCCTGCCATCAGGGTGCCTCCATTCGGGTCCGGGTCGACACCGTGGAAAATACCTAGCGACCCGGGCGCTGTCAGCCGCTGTTGTTGCGCAGCGCCTTGCCGAGCGCCGCGAGCGTGAGCGGGCCGACGACGCCGTCTGCGTCGAGCTTCGCCGCGGTCTGGAAGCGCATCACCGCCGCCTCGGTGACCGGGCCGAAGTCACCGTCGACCGTGCCCGGCGCGTACCCGAGGTGCGCAAGCGCGCGCTGGAGCTGCTTCACCTGCGTGCCCTGGCTCCCGGCCTGGAGCTTCGTCGTCGGGACCGGCAGCACCGGCGGGGTGGTCGCCTTCGACGCGGCGGTCGTCGTCACGCGGCTCGCGGTGGTCGTCGGCGTGGACGCCGTCGTCGGCGGGCTGCTGGGGTGCTTCTTGTTTCCCGAGAAGACGCCGCCCACCGCGAGCCCCGCCAGGACGAGGATCAGGACGACGACGCCGGCGGCGATGAATTTGAGCTCGCGTGGGCCGAGAGCCCCGCCCGCGAGGAAGCCCTCGCCGTGCGGCTCGACGGCCTCCGCAGTCGGCTCGCCGGCCGCCTCCGCGGTGGGCGCGGCATAGCGCAGCCCGTGGGCGCCGACCCGTCCGGCCGGCCGGCTCCGCACCGGCGCGGGAGTGTCGAACTCGGCGAACCAGTCGTCGGGGTCGGGAGTCTGCGGCGGGTCGCGATCGGCGATCGCCCAAACCTACCTCTCCGGAGGCCGACGTTCAGAGATGGAACGCCGACCGCATCCCGGCTGCCGAAGCGGCAGCTCCGAGATGAACTCGAACGCCCAGCAGGTCTTCGGTCGTGCGGAGCAGCGAGTAGTGGTTGAAGGACCGGGACGGGGCGATGCCGCTCGGGATGGATGGTGAGATGACGACGGTCGCCACATGGTTGTCGCCGCTCCCCTCGTCCCAGGTGATGAACACGGCGGTCGTCCCGGACCGGTAGGCCGGCGCGTTGAGCACCTTGGGCAGGAAGCCCGCAAGCCACCTGTCACCGGTCTGGGTCGAGCAGTCGTGCATGTCGTGGCAGAGGTTGGGAACAACGAGGGTGAATCTCGCGGAGATGTCCGGAGCCGCCGCGAGCGGGACGTCCTGCGACGCGCACTGCCGGCGGATGTTCGTGTAGTAGACGGCGGGGTTGTGACGAACTGCGTAGAGATGCGAGCCGGACGCCGCGCAGTTCGATGGCATCGACTCGGCGAGCACCCGCCACTGGCTGCCGAGCTGCGAGAAGATGCTCGGCACGGACAACGGGTGCGCCGACGGATCGTCGTCGTCGCTGATGCCCTGGGTCGAGCCCGACGTGAGTGCGATGTAGTTGGGGAGACTCGGGTGCGACTCCGCCGAGTAGTTCGCAGCCACCCCGCACCGGCGTGCGATCGACGTCAGGTACGGCGCATCGGGTGACCCTATGACCTGGCCGTAGCTCGTGTTCTCCATCAGGATCCACACGACGTGCCGGTAGTGCAGCGGCGGCTTGCGCGCGCTGCCGCAAGGGCGGGCGGGGGACGGGAGTGGGCTGGTCTCCGCCGCTGTGGTCACCGACACTGAAAGCACGCCGGCCAGAAGAAGCGCCAGCAGCACGCCGCCGGCTCTCGCACCAACGCTCCAGCCGTTCTTCATCCGCCCCGTCGTCCCGCGAAGATCACGCCCCGCAGTCCCATGTCGATGTGTGCGGCTTCCGACGGCTCCCATGCGATCGCCCATGACGTCAGAAGCTGTGACCCGGCCCACGCGGATCCGCCGAGCTGTGCGCATGCCGGCCCAGGCCCGGGCGCGAGACCCTTCAGCTCCTTCTGAGCGACAAGAGGCCCAGCGGTGCCCCCGGCGCCGAGGGCAGACTCGACCTCGAAGCTGCAGCCGCGCTGAACGAGCCAATACCAGTGACCATGTTCATGCCGGATCAGGGACTTCACCGGCCGGTTCGCGAACGTGACCTGGATCGGACGAGCGTTCCCAAAGTCCCAGCGATACCAGCCGCGGGCGAGGACGTAGTAGAGCGCGCCGGCAGACGACGGGATGAGATCCGGCTGCGGGTCACCCGCGATGGCCCGGGACTGGACCTGCTGCTCGCCGAATGCGCGACGGACGACGAGCGAGGGTTGTGTACCGACCGCAGCACGAGTGAAGACCACTCCACGCTCCGCGACCGTGACGGCGTCGATGCGGTAGCAGCCGGCGTCGGTGCACCTCGGCATACGCGCGACCACCCATTGCTTGTTCCGGGCGACGTCGAACGCGACGACCCGCTGGATCGCCCCCAGACCCTCGGCCCAGGCGACCACATCACCGCGGGACGCGATCGGCGCGACGAGCGCATCCGTCAGGGTCACCCGGCTCCCGCCTCGGTGTGACACCTCGATCAACGAGATCTGCGCTCCCGAGCCCTGAGCGTAGAAGACGAACCGGGACGTCGACGCGACCCCGAACAGCGGGTTCACGTTGCCGGCGATCGTCCTCGTTGCGCCTGTCGAGAGCGTGCGGTCATGGAGGAGCGGCTGGAACGCGTCGGATTCGATCGGCCCGCTCTCCCAGACCAGGTGGTTCGCGTCGACCCCGATCGGCCCCGCGGCGGCATGAGGGACGACGACGAGCGCGCCATGGCCGAGCCGCGGCATCGTCGTCTGCGTGGATGCTGCCGACTCCGGGCCCGTGCCGAGGTCCCTCGCGCCGGCCGATGCAACGAGGAGGGCACTCACCAGCAGTGCGACTGTCGCGCCGAAGCGGCGCCGGGCACCGGTCGACGTCGGCATCCGCAGAAGCCTACGGAAGCGGGATGGTGTCGACCGAGACGTCGTCGAAGCGAACGTCATAGGTCTTGCCACTCGCGTTCTCGCCGAGCTGGATGACCCCGGTTGGGTCGGTGCCGAGCGACTGGGTCAGGGTGAGTGCAGCCACCGGTGCTCCGTCGAGCCAGGTCTCGACCTGGCTCGACGCGTCGGCGACCGTCACATGCGCCTGGAGCGTGTGCCAGACCCCCTGGGTGACGACCGTCGAGCTCGTGACGGTGGTCGCAGCCACATCGTTGCGAAGCCCGAGCTTCCCGGTGGAGCTCACGAACAGGCCGACGATCGACGCGGCACTTCCGCTCGGGGCGCCGTAGGCAGTACGGAACCGCTCCAGATAGACGGTGTTCGCACCGAGACTGACGAGCTTGAAGTGGATCTCGTAATAGAGGCTCGACTGGGCGGCAGGGAGCGTCTTCCAGGCGTAGGCGACGTTGGTCCCCGTCCCGACTCCCTCGGCTGCCCAACTGCCACTGACGCTATCCGTCTGCTCCGTGGTGAGGCCCCCGACCGTCGTCCAGTTCGCGAGGGTTCCGGATTCGAAGTCGTCACTGAAGATGGGGGCGGCCGGGGGCGTCAGAACCGAGAGGGAGTCGCTGAGCGAGGAGGCGTTGCCGGCCGCGTCGAGCGCCTGCACCTGATAGCCGTACTGCGTCGAGGGGCTGACGGACTGGTCGGCGTAGCTCGTCTGCGCGCCAACCGTCGCGACCAGCGAGCCGTCCCGGTAGATCTTGTAGGCGGTGACGCCGATGTTGTCGGTCGAGGCGTCCCAGGTCAGGTTGACCGAGCCGGGAGAGATCGAGGTCTGCGCGACGGTCGTCGCAGCCAGGTTTCCGGGCGTGCTCGGCGGCGTCGTGTCGGCGATGGACCGATTGCAGGTGATGCCGCCCGAGTCGACGGTCCCGCCGCTGACCGTCTGGTACTGGTAGGACGCCCCGCCCGGGTTGAGGTCGACCTGCAACGCCCCGAAGGAGCCCGAGAGGCTGTACGCGACGCGCGGGTCGGTCTTGATGAAGCTCTGAAGCGAATGACCGCCGGTCCCGACGACGAACTCGGTTGGTCCTTTCGGATCCGGTGTGCCGCTCCCATTCATCGGCACCCAGCGCTGGTAGTCGTGATCGTGGCCGTTGAGCACGATGTCGACGCCGTCTCCAGCGAGCAATGGCCAGATCGCGTTGAAGCGCGCCGGCACGGGCTCCGGCCCGATGTTGAACAACGGATGATGGAAGTAGACGAGCGTGCAGGGCTGCGTGTTCTTCTTGAGGTCGCTGGCCAGCCACTTGTACTGAGCCGACGAAGTGCTCCCGTCGAGGTTCGAGTTGAGCGACACGAGGTGCCAACCGCTCGGCGTGTTGACGCTGTAGTAGTCGGGCGGCTTCTTCCAGTAGTCGAAGTATCCGGGCGCCTGGCCACCGGTGTACTCGTGGTTGCCGACGGTCGGGTCGGTGATCGGATCGAACTGCCCGTAGAACGCGCCGCCGCTCTGGCCGTACCAGTTCAGGAACTCGGTGTCGGTTCCCTTCTCGTAGACGTCTCCGAGGTAGAGGAACAGGTTCGGCTGCCAGCTTGCGATCATGTTGGTCACGCCGGTTTCGCCGTTTTCACCCCCGGCCCCATCGCCAACCGCTGCGAGCACGAACGGCTTGCCGGAGCCGGGAGCAGTGCCCGACGTCGGAGCGAAGCCGCCCGGCCACTTGGGGGGGCGCCTGACGCCGTTCGAGAAGGTCAGCGACGCATTCACGGGCTGCGAGGTGAATCCGTCCCGCTCGATCGCCTGGGCCTGAAGCGTGTGCTTTCCATCAACCCAGTTGGCGGACGGCAGGAGGAAGGTGTACGGGCTCGGCCCCTGGAAGTCGGTGAGCAGGTAGCTCCCGTCGAGATTGAACAGGACCTTCGCGGTGTGAGGATCCGTGCCGCTGATGCTGATCGAGACCGCGACCGGCTGGGTGCCCGTGACGGTGCTCCCGGCGCCGGGCGCGAGACAGACCGTGATCGTGTAGGCGCCACTCGTCGGAGAGCTGGCCTGGCACGTCGACGAAGCCGCGAGCAGCTTCGAGACACTCGAGCCCGGCGATGCTCCAGGCGCACCGACGAGCAGTGCGACGCCGCAAGCCGCGAGAATCGGCGCACGGCGGATGAGGCCCCTCGTGCGCCCCCTCCTCACCCGATGCCTCCGACGATGTTCAACGTGCCGATGAACCGCCTTCCAGAGCAGAGACGTCGCTCAGCGAAGCGCTGCAGCGGGGCCTCGGAGATCCGTGTAGCTATGTCTGGTTTCTTACTTGTTCGTCATGCATGCCACAAGGTCCAAATCGAGTGGTCATTCCGGTCACGGCCTGCGGACGACTCGCGGCGGTATCAGGTCGTGCAGCGCGTCGAGATACACGCCGAACCCCGATCTCGACGACCACTGCCGGGCGCTCTCGACGGCCGTTCCCTCGCCCCACTCGTTGAAGGTCGTGACGAGTTGGAATGCGGCGCCGGAACGGACCATGTCCCGGATCGAGCTCGACCAGACCGCGGGGTCGCGCGGCAGCCGTGCCGCCTGCTCGCCGGCCTTGAAGAACCCCGGGCTGATCGAGAACGCGGACGGCGACTGGTCGTCCTCGGCCTCGGCGGGCGCGTACTGGTGCCATCCGTCTGGCTGGGCCGGACAGCTGCGGTAGCCGGGAAACACCTTGAGCACGACGTAGGCGCCGACCGTGTTCGCGGCCTTCCACCGACGCGCCATGCCGCACCCGTCGCTCGGCTGCGCATAGACGAAGACGACGAAGCGCCCGTGAATCCGGAGAAAACCTGGCGAGGCGGCGCGGGCACGGATCGAGAGCAGATCCGTTCGTATCGCGGCCGGGGAGGGATCACCCTGTCCCTCCCGCTCGTAGTAGACCGCCCAGTGGAAGTCCGGCGTCGCGGCCGCGAACAGGCGCTGCAGGCGGCGGTCGGACCGGGTGGCGGGCCCCCACCACGAGACGATCGCCGCATCGAGGTGCGCGTATCGCATCGCGGCCACATGCCTCGTGATCACCACGGAGGAACCGGAGTCGTAGAGCCCGAGCGAGGGTGTGTACTGCGTGAACGGCGAACGGTCCTGCTGGCGCCACGCCTCCGGGAACCAGTCGTAGTAGAACGCCGCGCGGATCGGCAGCGTGGGCTGTGTCGAGCGGGGAGCCGCCCCTGCGCTCGAGGTGCTCGCGTGGACGAAGGCCGCCGATCCGACGAGGATCAGCGCTGTGAGCGCGTGGGCCGCAACCGACCCAGGCCCGACCGGACGAGGTCGACGATCGGGACGACGATGATCCAGGCGAACGCAGCCACCAGAACGAGCAGCCATTTGAACACCATGATCGGGGCTCGGAGCAATCGCACGGTCGGGCGCAGCCGTGTAGGCACGGCGGCGCGGACACCGTAACCGCCCGGGTGGCGATCGGCCGCTGCAGGCGGGCCGCCTCAACCCTTCTCCACTCCAAGTCCGTCAACCGCAACCGTGCGCCGGCTCGAGAGCACCGTCAGGACGAGCGTTCCTCGACGCGCCGCCCCCAGATCTGCAAGCGGCAGCAACTGCCTGGCCCGGCTGCGCGACTCGAGGTCGATGGTACGAAGAAGCCGGCCGTTCCACGCGACCCGAAGCGTGCCGTAGCCGGGGCCGACCACTGCCGCCAGGACGAGGCGGCGGGCGAGGACCGAGCCGACCGTCAGTGTGGCGCCGGTCACGCGCGTCCGAAGCCCGCCCTTCTCACCCGACTTTCGCCACGAGGACGTGTGCTGGAGGTCGACCGTCGGCAAGAGCACCGACGTGCACCGCTCGTCAGCCCAGGGCGACACGTTCCCGTCGAAGTCGGTCGCCCGCACCGAGAAGCAGTAGGTCGTGCCCGGTTTCCCGGCGAAGGTCGCGGTCTGCTTTCGAGTCGCGGCGAGCCAGGTGACGAACGGCCCGAAGTCGGTCGAGAGTGAGGCAGACCGATAGCGGACGTCGTACCGCGCGATCCCGCTTCCCGCGGCGGTCGCGCTCCACCGCACGAAGATCTGTGGATGGGCCGCGAACGGCTGGTCGAAGGCTGCGCCGTACACCGGCGAGACGACGGGCGGGCTCGTCCCCGCAACGTAGGCATCCGCGAACGCCTGGCTGTTCGCCGAGATCGGATCGTACTGCTGCTCCCGCGATCTGGCGGTTGCGGTGATCGTTCCCTGTCCGGCCGTCACGACGGTGACGGTCATCTGGCCCGAGGCGCCGACGGCAAGCGAGCCCACCAGGCAGCGCGCGCTGCGGCGCGTCTGCGCGATCGTGCAGTGGCTGCCGGCAACCGGGCTCGAGACGTTCGAGACAGAGCCGTGCGCCCCTGACAGCGTCACGGTCAGACTGACGCCAGATGCTTGATCGGGACCGTTGGCGGTCACCGACGCCGTGAACGAGACGGTCTGTCCGACGGTTGCCTTCGCGGGCGTCCCGGCGACCGACACGCCGAGATCGGAGTCGACGAGCCCGGCCGCCCGGCTCCCGGCGGTAACGGCGAGCAAAGCGAGTGCAAGCGCTCCGGTCGCCGTGACCTTCACTCCACTTCCGATGAGTGGTGACACCGTTCCTCCCTTCAAGTCACGCCGGTACGGCATTGCAGGACCTGCGATGGTCAGACTGGACGGCCATAGCTCTTCTTCACCTCCTGCCGCCACAGGTACGCGCCCACGCTGCAGAACAAGACGAGGACGATTCCGATGAGAAACGGAACCGCATAGCCGACGTCGCGCGGCGGCTGGGCGCTCGAGTCGAAGTCGCCCGTCACGAACGGCTGGGCGCCCGCGAGTTGAGCGACGATGTCGAGGTATCTACCGCCGAAGGCTCGCGTCGGCTCGACCTCGCTGTTCTCGCTGAACTCGTTCCAGCTGATGAGGCCGATCATGTCGGGCGACGAGGACAGGGCGGTGCTCCACTCGCGGCGGAGCGTCCGTCCGTCCTGCCGGTCGACCACTCGAGTGCCGCCGACGAGCCGTGCGTCGAACCCCGGAGCCGCGGGCGCGATCCAGAGCCCGCCGAGGCGATGGACGGCGGACGACATCTCGGCGAGCTTGCGCCCGTAGCCGGGCTGGGTGTCGGGGTCGACCGACGACCAGTAGTAGGCGTCGCCGTCGACCAAGCCGTCGAGCCGGCGATACCCGGCGACCGACTTCTCGGATGCGAGTAGAAGGACCCGGCCCCGGACTCGTCGAGCGACCGAGGCGATCTGAGCGCGACTGAAGCGCCACGTCCCCGACCAGATCACCACCGGCTTCTCCTCAACTCCGAACGCGGGATCGGAGCCGTATCTCTGCGCAAACGTCTCGATATCCGCCGCGACGCGCGCGGCGGAGAGCGGATCGCGCTGGAAGTTCAGCCCTTCATAGATGACGGCCAGCTTGAAGTGCGCCGCGTCCGCCACCCGAACGAGGGCGGCGAGCCGCCGGTTCAGCTTCGGCGTCGACTTCCAGCTGACGATGAACCCGCCCAGCCCCGACGCCTTCGCCTGGGCGACCTGACGGCGCATCACGGCGACGTCGTCGCTCGAGTACCGCCCGGCGAGCGGATATGTCGTCTTGGCGCGATCCCAGGACGATGCGTCGTACCAGATGTAGTAGTAGGCGAACGCCGGGATCGGCCCCGCGGGCGAGGCGCCCGCCGACGCCGGCAGCGCGACGGCGACGAGGAGCACCGCGAGGGTCGCACCGAAGACTCTCACTCGCCCCCCTCTCCCGCGGCCGGCGCGGCGAACCTGGGGAGCTGACGCAGCTGCGTCAGGAGCCTGGTCCGAAGCAGCGGCCGGCGCACGAGGACGAGTAGAAGCGTTGCGAGGACGATGGCGGCGACGATCACGACCATGTCGAGATACGAGACGACCCGCAGCGTGACCGTCTGATCCTTCGAGAGCGCGAGCGGGAAGACCGGCGCGTAGCCCCAGGCGTGCACCTTGACCCCGTAGGTGCCGCGCGGCAAGGAGGAGAGACGAAGCTGTCCGCCCGACAGGTGGAGCGTCGTACCGCTGCCGTCGGGATACACGAGGTCGATGCTCTTCCCGATCGGGAAACCGAACACGAGATCGCGGACGTCGATCCGCGCCGAGTAGAGGAGCAGTTGAAGCCGGACGAGGCGGCCCGGCGCCGGAAAGAACCGTTGCTGGGCCTTGTTGACCACGTTCGAGCCGGCAACGACCGCGCGCTCGACCGAATACTCGACGCGCGTCTGCGCGAGCCCGTAGAACCGTCGCGTGACGCGCTCGGCGATCAGCCAGCGCGCCCGGTCGGGGCGGAACGAATCCCGGCTGCCGACCGTGCTCGACAGCGTGACCTTCGTGACTCGCCGGCTGTCGACCGCACGCCCTTGCCGATCGACGAACGCCAGGCTGACGCGCGCGGCCTGCTCGAACCCGACCGTGAGGCTCGTCGGGCCGTGAACCCTCACCGTCCGGACCGCACTGAACCAGTTGTCGCCCCAGCGGGAGAAGCGTGACCGGACATCGCCGCCGCGCAGATCAACGTCGATCAGCCGAAGGGTGTAGGTGCCCGGCGCGGCGGCGATCCGGGCCGTGCCGTCCCGCCCGGTGGCGAACATCCGATCGCCGAGGGCCAACCGCACCCGCGGCAGGCGTGGCACGGTGACGATCGTCAGGGTGTCGGAGCCGCTTGCGCGCGCAGGCGTTGGGACCACCGAAAGGGCGACGACGGCCGCGGCGACGATGAGGCCGGTTCTCACGTCGGCTCTTCCTTGGGTCGCAGCCGGCTCAGAACACCGTCTCGGCCGGCGAGGATCGCGAGCGCGATCAGACCGAGCGGAACCAGGAACGCCAGCGAGTAGAGCAGGTAGATGACGCTTCTCCTGACGTGCGCCTCGAGCGCCTGGCCCCTGATCGAGGAGGTGAACTGCGCCGGCCGCGGCGATTGCGAGAAGTCGAACCCGGTCGCGATGCTGTTCGCCGTGGCGTCCCGAGAGGTGAGCGGACGCAGCTGCCAGTTGTCCTCGATGAAGCGCAGGATCGACGTGAAGTCGAGCTGGGTATGAACGACCGCGCGTTTCGCGTACGGGCTGACGAGAAGGGCGGGTACACGGAAGCCGTAGCCGTACTTGTCGACCTGCGGAGGCTTCACGTGGTCGTACCACCCGCCCCAGTCGTCATAAGCGAGCAAGAACGCCGAGCTCTTCCACTCCGGGCTCGCGATCAGAGAGTTGATCAAGGAACGGACGAACGCTTCGCCCGACGTGATGCTCGAGGGCGGATGCTCGCTGGGGCCGGAGGGCACGATGTACGAGACGGCCGGCAACGTGCCGTCCTGCACGTCCTTGTAGTACTCGTCCAGGTCGACGATGTGCGATCGCAGCCGGGGCGTGTCGAGATACCGCGGGATGCTGAGCAGGGGAACCCAGATCACCTGCGAGGACCGGTTGCCCGGGAACTCGCGCAGGGTTCGAAAGGTGAGCCGCGGGTTGTAGTTCTGGACGTAGAACTTCCAGGAGACACCCGCTGCATCGAGCCGGTCGAAGATCGTCGTGAGGTTCCTGTAGCCGCCGGACGGGAAACCGTCGCGGCCGCCCGCCGGCCCGCCGGTCACCCAGTAGACGTGGTTCAGGAAGCTCCCGGTCATCGCGGAGCTGAAGAAGTGGTCGTAGAGGACGTACTGGTCCGCGAGGTTCCAGTAGTAGGGGATGTCGCTTCCGTCTCGATACCCCATCGCGAGTGCGCCGTTCTGATTGCGAAGACCGAGTGCACTGACGAAGCCGTCGAGTCTTCCCTTGTCCCACTGCAGCCGGGCGGTCGAGGAACTGTGGTCGAGGTCGCCCGGGACGATTGCGTTGTCGCCGATGTGGAAGGGCCGGATGCAGCGGCCGCCGGGATGCCGGAGGTCGACCGGCTCGCAGGTTCCCGCGGGGAGTCCATCCCCGCGCGGGTAGGTCCCGAAATAGTTGTCGTAGGTGTGGTTCTCCTGCAGGAGCGTCACGAAGTGCCTGATCGGCGTCGTCGGCTCGTGGGGCGCCTTGTCGGTCTGCGCCCGGCCGCCGGCTCCGGCGACGAGCGCGAGGAGCACGCCGAGCGCGAGCGCAACAGCACTCCGTCTCATCGGCGCACCCCGAAGACGACGATGAGCGGCTTCCGAACCTTCGCTCCGCCGACCGTGGTCGAGACCGACTCGGTGTGAAGCACGCGTCCGTGATAGCGGCGCGCGTAGGTGAGCAGCTTGTTCGCGAAGAACGGCGTTCTCGATGCCGAGAACGCGTCCCAGACGACGTACTGCACCTCGTTGGTCCGGATCGCGAGATCGGGGTTCGGCAGCGGATCGTACGCGGGGTTCCGGTGCAGCGGATTCGGTCCGACCGACAGCCCCCAGGCACGCCGGTGGCCGTAGAACTCGATGATGTTCGCGAGCGACGGCCCGACCGTCAGCAGCTCGGCGCCCTTCGGCACGTTGCCTGCGATCCAGTCGCCGAGCCCGCGCCCACCGGGCACGCCGCCTGAGCCGGCGAGGTACGTCCCCGACTGCGCGGGCTCGATCCGGCCCCACGACGCGAACGCCAGCGAGCCGGCCACGACGACGGTCGCTGCGACCATCAGCTGATGGGGCGTCACCTGCAGACGCCTCCACTGCACAGCCTGCCCGGGCTGCCAGCGCCCGAGTGTCCGCCCGGCAAGGAGGGCGAACGGCGGTGCACACGGCAGCAGGTACTGGAATCCTTTCACGGGGTAGAGCTGGAAGAACAGCGCAGGCACCGCGATCCAGGAGAGGAGCAGCGTCTCTCGCCAGGAGATCTCCCGGCGCAGCAGCCAGAGGCCGGCGACCGCGGAGGCGACGACCAGCAGCCCGATCGCCGCCGGCACGACACTGGGATAGAAGCCCCAGCCGTGGTTCGGACGGCGGAACAGCTGGTAGGCGAGGTACTGCTGGCCGCTCCGCGTGTGCGCGGCGACGCGCAGAGTCAGCGGATACACGAGGATGACGAGCAGCATCAGCCCTGCGGACGCGGCAAGCTGCCGCAGCCGGAAGCCAACCTCCGGCGAGAGGGCGAAGAAGACGAACAGCGCTCCGACCACGAGGATGCCGGTCTCCTTGCTGAGGACCGTCAGCCCCAGCACTCCGCCCGCTGCGTAGAGCCAGAGAGAGCTCCGGTTCGTGACCGCGAGGGCCACGAGATACAGCCCCGCGGTTGCGAAGAACGTCATCGGCCCGTCCAGCAGCACCTGCCGGCTGACGACCACGTCGTACGGCATGAGGGCAAGGAGGAGCGCCGCGATCGCTCCGGCCCGCCTGCCGTACAGCAGTCGACCGGTCAGGAAGGTGGCGACGACCGTGCCCACGCCGAAGAGGTCGGCGAGCAGCCGAGCGACGAGGTCGCCGGTGCCGTACAGGCGGTACTCGAACGACAGGAGGGTCTGGAACAGCAAGGGATGGGCCCGGAAGATGGGGAAGAACGGCGTGTACGCCGGGTCATGCGCGATCGAAGCAGCCTGGCCCGCGTAGACGGCCTCGTCGCTGTTGAACCCCAGGCGGTTGATCTGCCAGACCCGGAGGAATGTGGCGGTCCCGACGGCGAGCAGGACGAGCGTCGCCTCCGCCACGGTTGCCGCATCGAACGCGGTGGCGCGCTCTCTAGCCGCCGCCCACGAGCGATGCGAGCGCTCGGCGGGTGCTGGCTGGAGGACCTCGCTCGAGGAAGGGCCGCTCAAATCGCCGACTGCGCGGGTTCTCCGACCGCGTCGGGCGCATGCGGCTCGCGTGGAGCTTCGCCGAGCCCTGCCAGCGCCGGGATGCGCTGCCACCAGTCCATCGTCTCGCTGCGAAGCTTCAGGCACACGACGCCCTCGAGAGCCGCCGCGATGATCGCGCGTTCCTCGCTGCGCAGGTCGCGACCATTCCCGCTGTGCAGGAAGTGCTCGATCGACGGATACGGCGGGAAACCGTATGCGTCATCCGTGTTCGAGACGAGGAAGTCGACGGCCTCCTCGTGCTCGAGATCCTGCCGGCCGGTCCCGCCGCGCTCGATGACGACCAGGTTGCCCAGCTGCGCGTGCGACGCTGTTTCGACGCCGGGCACCAGGCGCTCGACGTGGTACTTCGGCGGTGGAACGACGAACTGAACGAGCGCGTTGATCGTCGCGACGGGCAGCTTCATGCGGGCGAGCAACTGCCCGAACTGGCGTCCGGTCCGTGAGTGGAGACGACTCTGGAAGACCAGCGCAAGCCGCTCACGATGAGTGAGGAGCGGCGCTTGCACGGCCGCGACGGTGTGTCTGCTGATCGTCAGCGGCTTCGGGTACGAGAGGACGCGACCGTCCGGGCAGATGAGCGTCAGATCGTCCGAGAGGAACGCCGCCGGATACCGGTCGAGCGTCTTCAGAATGGTCGTCGTCTTACCGGTGTCGGTGAGTGCTGTGATCAGGGTCGCGCGCCCGTCGACCGAGATGCACGCGGCGTGCGCGAGCGCGTAGCCCCGCTTCACGAAGGCCCAGCGGAGCGTCGGCTCGACGACGTTCGTGTACAGCACGTGCGGTGAGCGCCGGAGCAACGGCGAGGCGACGATGTCGACGTACCGGCCACACGAGATATCGATCGCGAACCCGAGCCCACCGAGGCCCTCGTCGTAGCGGATGTGGCGCAGGCGGGACATCAGCACCGAGACGAGGTCGCTCTGCTGGCGGCTCAGGCGGCCGCACCGAACCCGAACCGTGGGCCGGCCGATCGACTCTCGGACGCGGAACCGCTCTAGCTCGCGGAGCGCGATCGGCGACTCCACGGTGACCTCGTCGTGAATCCGGTAGGAGTAGAGACGCTGGGCCGAGCGCCGGTCGGGACTCGACCAGATGACGGTGTCGGCGACTGCGAACCGAGCAAGCGTGATCGCGACCAGGCTGAGGAGGTTCGCGACGGCCGGATGGATCCCGGCGACCGACACGAGCAGGTAGAGCAATGGACCACGCAGGAGCAGGCTGAGGTTGTTCAGCGCCAGGAAGGTCCAGAAGCGCACCCCGCGACGCCCGTTGATGTCCCGGTGGCCGAAGACCCAGTGCTCGGCGAGCAGGAAGTTCCACGTCGTGGAGAACTGCGTCGAGAGCACCGCCGCGAGCAGGTAGTTGAGATGCAGCTCCTCGGTGAAGAAGAGAAATACCAGGGTGTTGACGGCCAGCCCCGTCAACCCGACGAGCAGGAAGCGGCCGAAGGTGCCCCCGACCCGGAGCGCCAGGAGCTGCACCAGGTAGTGAACCGCTTCCGTCGCCGAGGCCTTGCTCTCGCCCGCGTTTCTGGTGCCGAACCGGAACGGGATCTCTGCAACGCGCAGGTCGCGGGAGCGCACGAGCAGCTCGAGGAGGATCTTGAAACCGCGTGGGTGAAGCCGGTCCAGCGCAGCTGCCGACCGGCGCAGCAGGAAGAAGCCGCTCATCGGATCGCTGACCCCACGCAGGGAGCGCGGGAAGAGCAACTGCGCAGCGCGGGTCGACACGCGCGAGAGCAGGTGGCGTGCGGGGCCGAACGCTTCGGCGGCGTCATCGCCGGAGTCCACCGGTGTCGTCCCGCAGTAACGGCTTGCGACGACCACATCAACCCCGCCCGCCTGCGCGCGGGCCAGCATCTGGGGAACGAGTGCCGGCGGATGCTGAAGGTCTGCGTCCATCACACAGACCCACGGAGCGGTTGACGCATCCAGGCCGCGAACGACGGCGCCCGAGAGCCCGCCCGGCCGCTCCCCTTCTGGACGATGGATCACCACGATCCGGAGCGACCGGCGGCTGCATTCGGCCTCGATCGCTCGTTGCGTGTCGGCGGTGTCGCTGTCGTCCACGAAGATGACCTCTGCGTCGCCCGGCAGCACCGCTCCCAGTTCGTCGAGCAGCTTCACGATGTTGTCGGCTTCGTTCCTGGTCGGGATGACGACGGAGACGGACGTCACCGGCCCCCGCGCGCGGCGGCGGGTCGGCCGCTTTTCGCGAACGGGCGCGAGCCGTGGGCGCAGGCTTGGCTTGGCGAAGTTCACCTTGGCCTCCGCTCGTCGTCGTGGCGTTCGGCGGTGCTCGACGGGACGAGGGTCCGAGTGTGTGCATGCGGCCCGTACAGTTCGCCCAGCAGGACGTTGCGGATCGTCGTCGTCGCGGAGTCGATCGGCGTCACGTCCTCACCCCAGCGCCCGTCACGGAAGACACGAACCTCGGCCGGCGACGGGAGGATCCGGACGAGCGGAATCGACAACTCCTCGGCGGTGAGACAGAGCTCCGCCTCGTCCTCCCCGCTGTCGGTGACCAGGGCATCGGGCATCGTGTGACGGACGACCCCGGCGAGGTCGAGCGTCCCCGCCGGAAACCGGCGAACCACGGCGACACCCTCGAGCAGCTGGGCGAGTCCTTCCGCGAGCAGCGGATATTCGGTGACGACCAGCACGACTGCCGTGCGCGTCTCGCCGGGGAATGCCTCGAATCTGCTGCTGCGGCTCATGCGGTCTCGAGCACCTCGAGGGTTTCCTGGGCGAGCTGGGCTTCCCGATACACGGCGGCTGCAGCGCGACGCGAGGGTTGCCCGAGCTTCGCGAGGATGTTGTGCACGTGGCGCTTCACGGTGAACTCCGAGATGTAGAGCGCCGAGGCGATTTCCCTATTCGCGTAGCCGATCGCGGCAAGCTCGATCACCTCGCGCTCCCGCGCCGAGAGAGCCTCCATGCGGCGTCGCGAGCGCTCCCTCCGAGCGAGCCGCGCGAGCTCCTCGAGGAGCTCGGAGGTCAACTCGCGCGAGAGACAGGCCTCGCCGGCAGCCACTCCGGACAGCGCTCTGACGAGTGCCGTCGGCGTGACTGTCTTCGGCAGGAAGCCGTAGGTGTTGCGGCGTACGGTCGCGAGGATCCCTTCGGGCGCAGGCGCGTAGCCCCAGACGACGACGCGGAGCGGATACGACTCTCCGAGTCGCTCGACCGCATCCAGGCCCCCCGCGGGCGGCAGGCCGATGTCGACGAGCGCAACCTCCGGCCGCCGCGCCGCGACGACGCCACGCAGGCCGCTCAAGTTGACCGCCTCGAAGACCTCGAAGCCGCCGCTCTCGGCGAGGACGGTGCGAGCGGCGGTGCGGAAGACAGGGTCCGGATCGGCGATGACCACGGTCGTGGCCGACTGGCTCTCGCCTCGACCCTGCCCCCGCCGGCCACGACCGCGAAGCCGCTCTTCGTGATCCGGCAGAGGGACCACCCCGGTGAGCCCACCACGGCCCGTGGCGCGCTCCGACCACTCGGTGCCGCGACTCTCGTCGTGGCCAATGCCTTTGCCCATGGCTCTCCCCTGCTGTCTGCGCTCCCGCCTGTTACGAGGTGGGAATCACAACGTGTCGTTCTGGTGAAGACGATGGCCGGACCGCCCGCCGTTGAGCAATGGGCCGAAAGGCCCACCCGCCCTCAACGGAGTGGGTTCTCGAGCCGGTTCACGAGGTCGGGCGGAGCCGATTTCCCTGCATATGAGCCTGCCGGGCGAGCCATCGAAGTTGGACCGTGGGGCCGACGAAACGCCAATGGACCACCACCCGAGGTCGACCCACGGAGCTCGGGCAGACCAGAGTCGCGAGTTTCGACCCGGCAGGCCCGGCGCTACGCGCCGGGAAGCTCGACGCGGCCGCCGGGTTGCCCACTCCGGACAAGGTCGACCGCCGCGTCGCGATCGGCGACGTGGAGCTTTCGAATCACGTTTGCGACATGAGAGCGGACGGTCACCGGGGTGATCGCCAGTTGTCTCGCCGTCTCGTTCGTCGAGAACCCGGAGGCGAGCGAGGTGAGAACGTCCCACTCCCGCGTCGTCAAGGAGAACTCGGTCGGGCGAGGCGCCAGCGCCGCCTGCAGATCCTCCTCACGCCCACGAAACTCGTCGATCAATCGCAGCACGAGACGCCGCGGAAGCGCCGCCTCGCCCTCGAGCACGCCGTTCAGCGCGTGTGGCAGCCGCGCTGGATCGATGTCTTTGAGGAGGTAGCCGACCGCGCCGGCCCGCAGCGCCCGGAAGAGATCGTCGCTATCGGCCGAGACGGTCAGCATGACGATCTGAACACCGGGCAAGGCGGCGTGGATCCGGGCAGCGGCTTCGATCCCCCCGCCCGGCATCTTGATGTCGAGCAGGCAGATGTCCGGGTGGACCCGGATCGCCTCTTCAACCGCGGTTCGACCGTCCACGCACTCCGCCACCACGCGAAAGCCGGCCCGCTCGAGCACGAGCCGAACGCCGCGACGTACCGCGTCGTGATCGTCGGCCATGAGCACGCGACGGGCACTGCTCACGGGAACGTCACCTCGATCATCGTCCCGCGGGCCGGGACGGATTCCACCCGCAGCTGCCCACCCACTTCGCCGGCGCGCTTCTGCATGCCCGAGAGGCCGTACCCCGAACGGAGACGAAGAGTTGCCAGGTCGAAGCCGCAACCGTCGTCGGAGAGGCTGAAGAGCGAACCGCGTGCCTGCTGTCGCACGACGAGCACGAGCCTGTGCGCGCCGCCGTGCCGGACAGCGTTGCTGGTCGCCTCCTGCACGATTCGCGCGAGCACCTCGACCTGCCGTTCCGACAGATCCACTCGCTCGTCCACCTCGACCGCCAGTTGCAGGCCGGCGCGCTCCGACACCTCCCGTGCAGCCGATACGACGGCGGCCACACCCGGCGCTTCGTCCTCGAAGAGCACTTTCATCGATCTCCGGCATTCGTCGAGCGCCCTTTCGGCGGCGTCGACGATCCGCGTCGTCCACGCCTCGTCGGCCGCACCGTCGCGTACGAGCCGCGCTTCGAGCGCGATGAACGCCAACTCCTGTGCGATTCCGTCGTGAATGTCGCGTGCGATTCGTTCTCGCTCCAACGCGACGGCAGCCGCCTGTTCTCTCACACGGTGCGCTGCAACAGCACGCAGTCCGCCGGCGATGACGAAGGAGAAGAAGAGGAGCCGCAACAGGTCGTTGGTGAGGATCCAGGTGGTGCCGCCGGAAGAGATGATGAGATCGTCGAGTCGGCCGACGCAGCCGATGATCGCCCCGGCCCCCAGCCAGAGCAGCAGCTCGTCGCGCCGAGACTCGGCGTAGTGGAAGAAGCCGACGGCCGCCAACGCCAGCGCAGCCGTCGTCGCCACCCGGAGCCCGAGAATCGAGGACGGCGCCGAGAGACCGAGGGCGGGCGGGAAGTCGGGGTCGCGCGGGACCGTTAGGCCGGCGCTGGCGAACCAGCTCAAGCACACGAGGAGGACCACGTAGCCGGCGACTCCGCCGACGAGCACCGCGACGAGCCGGCCCGGCACGACACGCAGCGCCGGTGTGAGCGCCGCCGCGGCGAGCAGCAGCGTTCCGGTCAGCTCTGCCAGAACCGGGGACCAGGTGAGTGACCTCGTCGCGGGCTGGGAGCTCGAAACGGCAAATGCGATGTCGGCGACACCGATGACGGCCAGCCCTGCGCCGGCGAGCAGGTACGGGAGGCTGGAATCGTCTGCAAAGCGAACGAACAGCAGCTGAGCTGCCGCCACCGCGGCGAATCCTGCCGCCGTCCACACCGCCGCGTGCAAGGGCGTGTTCCGATAGACGAGCCGGGACGGCGCGGCTGCGACCGCGGCCAGGGTGAGGCCCACCGCGAGCGCGACGCCCAGCACGGCTACCTGGCCATAGAGCCGACTCCAGGCCGACAAGCGGCCGCCTCGCGGCTCCGATAGCGGTCGCCAAATACGCCACGTGCGACGCAGCACGGGGTGTTCCACGTGCATCGCAGCTCCTCTCCCCGGAACTGACCGACGTTGTCCCTCGACTTCGCGCCGCGCCTGCGGCCGAAGAACGATCTAGGTTAGTGAAAGCGCTGCAAATTACAAGTAGCCGTTCGAAGATCGAGAGCCCACTCGCGACTCGTGACCTCGAGGCTGGAGCGCCGAGCTTCAGCTTTCCAGGGCCGTGTCGATACGTGAGACAGCGGCTATGAGTCCCTGGTTCTCCTCCTACACGCTCGCCCTCGGCGCGCTGGCCCTCGTCTGGGTCGGCGTCTCGGTGTACGTCATCGTCAGCCGGGCCCTCTTCGACCTGGCGGGGCTCTCGTTCCACACCGCCCGGCGGGTCCTCGACCGCCGGCTGGCGCGTGGGGTGTCGCCCGAGGTGGCGCTGGCGGGCCTCCCCCGCCGGACGCTCGCCGGAATCGCCGCCGACGCCTCCACCCCGGCTCCGATCGCGCAGGCCGCGGCGCGCCGCCTCATGACGAGCCGGTGGTCTCACGTCGTCGACCGGGCGCACTCCCACCGCAGCGAGACCGACAAGTGGCGGCGGCTCGCGGCCCTGAGGATCCTCTCCCTCGCGGGCTCGGCCGCAGCGCTGCCCGAGCTCGCCCATGCCCTCGCCGACAACGACCCCGAAGTGGTCGGCGGTGCAGTCGCCGTGCTCGGCACGCGCTCGGATCGCGAGAGCGCGGAGCTGCTCGTCGCGGCTCTCCGGGACGGGCGGTACTCGCGTTCGCGCGTTGCTGCGCAGCTCGACGCCTTCCCGATCCCGGTCGGCGACCTGCTCCGTCCGCTGCTCGAGGATGCGGACCCGTCCATCCGGCAGTGGAGCGCGACGCTGCTCGGCCGCTATCACGACGCCGAGATCGAGCTCGAGCTCGCGACCCTGATCGTCGACGAGGACCCGCAGGTCCGGGCCGCCGTGGTCAAGAGCCTGACCCGCAACGGGAGCCGGTTCGCCGCGCCCGCAGCCGTCACCTCGCTCTCCGATCCGGTCTGGTTCGTCCGCATCCATGCCGTGCGCGCGCTCGGGGACCTCGGCCGGGTCGAGCAGGCGCCGGAGGTCGTTGCGCTCCTCGCCGACCCGCAGTGGTGGGTGCGAACCGCGGCGAAAGAGTCGCTCCAGGAGCTCGGCAAGGGCGTCGTCCCGGCAATCCTCCCTGCCTTGAAGAGCGAGGACGGGTTCGTGCGCGACGGAGCCGCCGAGGTGCTCCAGAATCTCGGAGTGATCGACGAGCTGGTCGCGAGGCTCGAGCAGTCGCCGCGCGACGAGCTCGCGCTGCGCACGTTGCGCACGATCTTCCTGGGCGGTGGTGAAACGATCGCCGCCGCGGCTGCGAAGCGCGCGGTCGCCTCCGGCTCACCGCACGCTGCCGAACTGCTCGACGGCTTCGCACAGTAGCGCCATGGAGACCGCCGTCTACTGGGCCACGCTGATCTGCCTGGCCTACATGCTCGGCCTCTTTGCGATCTCGACGCTGATGCTGATCGTCTCGGCACTCGACAACGCGATTCGCAGCCGCGAGACCCTCGCCGAGGACTTCGGCGCGCTCGGCCGCTCGCGGTTCACGCCGCCGGTGAGCGTGCTCGTGCCGGCCTTCAACGAGGAGGGCATGGTGATGGTCACAGTGCGATCGGTGCTCGCGTTCGACTATCCCGAGCTCGAGGTGATCGTCGTCGACGACGGATCGACCGACCGCACGTTCGAGGTGCTCGAGCGCGAGCTCGACCTCGAGCCGTTCGGCTACTACGAACGGCGCATCGTCGAGTGCGGGCCCGTGACCGGTGTCTATCGCAGCCGCACACACGGGCACGTGAAGGTGATCCGCAAGGAGAACCGGGGGACGAAGGCGGATGCCGCCAACTGCGGGCTCAACTACGCGCGCTACCGCTATGTCCTGCTCCTCGACGGCGACACGGTGTACGAGCCCGACGCGCTGCTCAACTGCATGCGGCTCGCAGCCGCCGACCCGCAGCGGGTGATCGGGATCACGGGCCACATCGCGGTCGCCTCGCAGCCGGAGCGGACGATCGGCGCACGAGCGGACGACCGCGAGATGATCGACGCGACGCTGCTCAGCAACTTCCAGCATCTCGAATATCTGAGGTCGTTCCTCAACACGAGGCTCGGCTGGGGCCGCCTCGGGTTCATGATGTGCGTGAGCGGCGCCTTTGGGCTGTGGCGGCGCGACATCGTCGAGGAGGTCGGCGGCTGGTCGACCGAGTTCAGCTGCGAGGACATCGAGCTGACCTTCCGGGTGCACGAGCACATGCGGCGCACCGGGCGCCCCTACCGGATCGTCTCGATCCCGGAGATGGTCGCGCGCACCGAGGCGCCCGGGCGGATCGGCGCGCTCGTCTCGCAGCGGGCGCGGTGGCAGCGCGTCATCCTCGAGACGTTCTGGAGCTACCGGCGCATGTTCCTCAACCCGAAGTACGGGTTCGTCGGCCTCGTCGGTGTGCCGCTGATGCTCGCGAGCGAGGTGCTCGGGCTGTTCTTCGAGCTGCTCGGGATCGCGACGCTCGTGGCGGGCATCGCGCTGGGCCTCTTCTCGTGGGAGACCTACGTCGTGTTCTTCTTCTCGATGGCGTTCGGGCTCGCCGTGTTGACGAGCGCCGCCGTGCTGCTGGAGGACATCTCGACCCGCGCGTACCGGCTGCGCCACATCGTTCGGCTGCTCGCGCTCGGCCCGCTCGAGCTGCTCGTGTACCGGCCGATCCTGATGTGGGCGCGCTACCGCGGCACGGTCGGCTTCCTGCGCAGCGAGAAGAGCTGGGACAAGTTCGACCGGAACGAGCGGTCCGAACCGGAGCACGCCGGCGCGCTCGAGTTCGAGCGCCGTTCCGGCGCCTCGCACGCCGCTTGACCGCTCATTCGGGCAGCCGGCGCGGCGCGAGCAGGTAGGCGAAGTCGGCCTGCTGCCCGTGGAGCACGACCGGCCCGAGGCCGTCGTTCATCCTGAACCCGACCTCGTCGCCTTCGACGAGCTCCAGGCCGTCGCGCAGGTACTGGGTGTTGAAGCCGATGCGCATCGTCGGGCCGGGCGCCAGCAGGCCGACGCGTTCGTTCGCTTCGCCGAGCTCCGGGGTGCGCACCCGTAGGTGCAGGGCCGCGGCCGTGAACTCGAGCTCGATCGGCGAGTTTCGCCGGGCGATCACCGCGGCACGGTTGACAGCGGCGAGGAGGTCGCGGCGGGCGAGGCGCGCGTGGTGCGCGAACGCCGCACCGAGAATGTGCTCATGGCTCTGCGGCTTGCCGTCGAGGCGCCTGGTCGCGAGGACGACGTCCCGCTGTTCGAAGGCGATCAGGTTCGACGTGATCGTGAGCCGGATCGAATCGTCGTCCGCCTCGAGGCGCGTCAGCTCCTTCAGTGCGCGCGCGGGGACGAGCGCCTCGATCGGCTCGCCGGAGGTTCGCAGCGACGTCGTCTTGGTCGCGAGCCGGTAGCCGTCGGTGGCGGAGACGGTGAGCTCGCCCGGGCCGATGCTCAGGTGGACGCCGGTGTAGACCGGCCGTGAGGCGTCGGTCGACGCCGCACCGAGCACGCGTGTCACCGCCTCGAGGAACAGCGGACGATCGAGCTCGAGCTCGAGCCCGTCGTCAGAGCCCGGCGGGGACGGGAAGTCGACGCTCGGGTGCGTATTCAGCTGGTAATCGGAGAGCCCGTCGGTCACGCGCAGCCTGCCGGTGGCCGGGTCGCCGGAGAGCGTCACGGTGTCGCCGCTGATGCTCCGGACGACGTCGAAGAGCGACCGCGCGGGCACGACCACGACGCCCTCCTCGGTCGCCTCGACGGCTACCGAGCAGCGACACGAGAGCTCGGTGTCGGTCGCCGCGAGCGTGAGGCTGTCGCTGCCCGCCTCGGTGCTCAGCTGGACGCACTCGAGGATCCGGATGCCGCCCCGTGAGGTGGCGATGCGCGACACCGTCCCGAGCACACCCGCGAGGCGCTCGCGGTCGCAGCTGAACCTCACGCGGCGAGCTCGAACGGGGCCGGATCGAAGATCCGCAACTGCAGCTTCATCAGCTCCGACTCGACCGCCGGGGTGCCTTGCCAACCGCCGTCGGAGAGCTGCTGCCAGATGTGCGCGAGCGGCTGGGGCTCGGCGAGCCGCCACGGCCGCTCCCGGCGGTCACGACCGCCGGTCGCCTCGAGGAAGCCGTACCGCGCGAGCAGCCGCAGGTGGAACGAGCAGTTCGCCGAGCTCTCGCCCGTGTGCTCGCTGGCGCTCGTCGTCGTGATCGTGCCCTCGGACGCGGCCACCGCGAGCAGGCGGAGCCGCAGCGGATGGGCAAGTGCCCGCAGGCTCTTCGCGTCCCGCGCAGTGCCGTCGTCATCGGGGAGCCAATTTCCCAACAGATCTTGTGCAAGAGTACTTGGGCATCACGAGCTGTCAAGCGGGAACGCTCGGCCGGTGATCGGCGAGGAGCGAGCAGAGAAGAGATCTCTTCGCCGTAGGTCGCGGCGGTTGCCGCCTACCGCACCGATCAGGCCCGGGGCTCAGTGCGATTGTTGTCGACCCAGATCGTGCCGGTCGACGAGTCGACCGCGATCCCGGTCGCGTGCGTGCCCTTGGGCAGCGCGACGGTCGTGCGCACGCCGCTGGCGAGGTGGACGCGGTCGACGACCTTGCCGGCAGCCACCCAGATGCTGCCGCGGGCGAGCGCCGCCTCCGTCGGGTTTCCGCCGAGACCGAGCGGCGGACCGGCACGGCCTGTGCCCGGGTCGACCTGCGTGATCGTGGCGTGGACCCCGTCGAGCAGCCAGAGAGTCCGCTTGTTCGACGCGTCAGCGGAGACGAGATGCCAGGGCTGCTGCGCGAAGTGAAACGTCTTCGTCCGGTGCGTTCGTGGATCGATCCGAAGCACCGCGTGGTCCACGCATTCGCAGATCCAGACATACGAGGCAGCCGGAATGAGGATCTGCGTTTCGATCGCCCCGGTGGCGAAACGGTCCGTGACTTTGTTCGTGCCCGGATCGATCCGAACCAGTGTTGCGTCTCCCTCGAGCGCCCAGACGGCTCCGTCGCCAACTGCGATCGAACCGCTTCCGAAGTCGCCGGGCAGGCGGATGCTCGCCACGCGGCGCCCACTCAACTCGTCGAGTCGATCCACCTCCGCGACACGCTCGCCTGCGTCCTGTCCGGTGAGCACAACCGCATTTCGAGCAACCCAGACGGCCCCCGCCCCGATCGCGAAGTCGGCGGTGTCGGCGGGAAGCCGAAACGTGCGGCGGATCTCTCCGCTTGCGAGCGCGCGGACCGCGATCGTCCGGCCGTCGCTGCCGCCGCGTTCCCAGAGCGTTCCGTCGACGACCCACAGGTTGGCGACGCACCCACAGCCGATCTGGTTGTCGCGAACGGTCGAGACGACCCGGCCACTCGACGGGTCGATTCGGAGCAGGCTCGCGGCGCCGCCGCTCGAGCTGCCTCCGAACGCCCAGGCCGACAAGCCGGCGACTGCCGCGGCGACGACGACCGCCGCTGCCGCGACGAGCGGCCACCTGCGGCGCCGGCCACCGGCTCCGATGACCTCCGCCAAACGCTGCGCGGCGACTCCCGGCTCGAGCGGCGACGGCAGACGCTCCTCGACCGAGAGCAGGCGAAAGAGGAGCCAGTCGCCCTCGACGCCCTTGAGCTCATGGGTGCCCGCTTCCTCGAATCCCGCGCCGGAGCCGACGACGAGGTCGCGCGTGGTGCGCGTCGCAAGCACCTCCGCAGCGCCGGCAATCGCCATCACCCGAGCGCCGATATGGACTGCGATGCCGGTCAGCTTGCCGTCGATCTCCTCGCACTCGCCGGTGTGGAGCCCGGCACGTACGTCCAGCCCGACTTCCTGAACTGCAGCCGAGAGCGTCGCGGCGGCCCGCAGCGCCTGGGCAGGCTCGGAGAACGTGGCGTAGAAGCTGTCCCCCGCCGTGTCCTGCTCGCGGCCGCGATAGCGCTTCAACTCGCGGCGGACAACCTGGCGGAACCGCGCCAGCACCATCCGCCAATGCGCATCTCCGAGCTCCGTCGCAAGCGCGGTCGAGCCGACGATGTCGATGAACAGAACCGTCGCGAGACGCCGGCGGGGAGGCGGAGCCGCCATCCGGCGATTATCCGCGCTCTTCCGGCGCTTGCCAACCAGCGGACTGGTCGACAGCCTCAGCGAGCGATGCGCGCACGTGCGTGGAGGGCGGCGAGGTCGCGCACGCAGATCTTCCCCCGGCGGAGCTCGATGATCCCGCCCCTCTGGGCGTCGCCGAGCGCCGCGTTCACCGTCGCGCGGGACGTGCCCGCCAGAGTGGCGAGCTGCTCCTGGGTGAGGGGCACGACGATGTCGCTGTCCTGCTCCTTGCGGTAGAGCGCGACGACCTCGCTCAACCTGCGGAGAACTCGCAGCTCCGCACTCACGTACAGCGCCTCGATCAGGCGCTCGTTCAGCATCCGCACTTCGTTCGTGAGGAACGCGATCACAAGCTCCGTGACCTGCGGGTACGACCGGCGGAGCACGGCGAAGTCGTCCTTGTAGACGCAGTACGTCTCCCCCACATCGAGCGCCTCGACCGTCGCCGACCGGCGGCCTCCACCAACGAGCGCCATCTCCCCGAAGCTCTCTCCCGGCCCGCGAATCGCGATCGTCACCTGGTCTCCGAGCGGCGCCACCACCTTGACGGCGAACCGGCCGGAGGCGATCAGATGCATCGAGTCGCCGGGATCGTCGCGGTGGAACACGACCTCTCCACGGCGGAAGCTGCGGCGGCGCGCCACCTGGATCAGACGGCGAACGTCTTCCGCCGGGACCCCCTCGAGCAACCGCCACTCCACGAGACGAATACTCGCCGACGCATCGCGCGCCGGGCAAACCCGGTGAACCTGGTTCGGCGCAGCCGAACCAGGTTCACGAGCCTCGAACCGCCGCCGACGCGCTGTTACCGGTCGCCGTTGACGCGGCGATACAGGTGCCGGGCGGACGCGAGCAGCCTGGCCTGCAGCTCCGAGAAGCGGCGGCCGCCGGGAGCGATCAGCTTCAGCTGATACTCGTTGGCCCCGACCGTGAAGGTCACGAGCTCGACGGTGTCACGTCCCCTCGAGAAGCGGTAGGCATGCAGGCCTCGTGCGTCCGGGACCGCAGCCAGGTTCGGCGCGAGCGCCAGAGCCACCTCCTGCGCCATCTCGCTGTTGGCGCCGACGCGTGTCCGGAAGTGCTCGACGCTGCTCGTTACCGTGGCGGCTTCTCCGCTCGCGTGAAGCGATTCGCGGATTCCCATGACGAATCCGTTTGCACGCAACCTCTCCGTGCTCGCGCCGCCGGCGCCGCCCCAGTCTGCTGCTTCGGTACGCAGACTCGGGCACTGCACGGAGGTGAACCCCGGCAGCTCCGTCGGCCCGAGGATGCCGGACTCCAGGCTGTCGGTGACAGGCGTAAGTTGAACCTCGCGCCCCTGGGCGGTGGTCGCGAGCAGAAGGGAAACGGCTCCCAGCAGGCCGAGGATCGTCGCCGCCAGCTTCGTCGATGTGGTGAGCTTCGTCATGATCGTGGCCTCCTTGCCGGTGTGGTGGACGCGTCTGCGTCCTCGAGACCACGCTAGGCCTGGCCGAAAGCTGTGTCGTTCAGCCACTCGACACCCGAAGTGTCACGGTCTCGACACAGCAACTCTCGTTGACCGGCCGCGACACCCCTGCTGCGCACCCTCCGGCAAGGCGCCCGGGAGATCAGGACGCGCTCGTCGCCCGTAGATAGGCGAGGACGGCGAGCACGCGGCGGTGGTCGTCGGTCGACGGGGGCAGGTCGAGCTTGCTCATGATCGAGCTGACGTGAGTCTCCACCGTCTTCTCGGTGAGCCACAGGCGTTTCGCGATCCCCGCGTTCGTCCGTCCCTCCGCCATCAGGCCGAGCACCTCTCGCTCGCGTGGACTGAGCGCTGCCAGTGTCTCGTCGTCGTGCGACGGGGCCAGGAGCTGGGTCACGACCTCGGGGTCGAGCGCGGAGCCGCCGCGGCAGACCCGTTCGGCTGTGTCGAGGAACTCGTCGACATCGAGGACACGGTCCTTGAGCAGGTAGCCGAAGCCGCCGCCGGAGCCCACGAGGTCGACGGCGTGGCGTCCCTCGACGTGCTGTGAGAGCACGAGTACGGCGGTGCGCCTGTGTTTCTGCCGGATCGTGGCGGCCGCCCGCATGCCCTCGTCCTCGTAGGTCGGCGGCATCCGCACGTCGACGATCGCCAGGTCGGGGTCGTGCTCGGCGACCACCGCGAGCAGGCTCTCCGCGTCGCCGACCCGGGCGAGGACGGTGTGCCCTGCGTCCTCGAGAAGCCCCGAGAGACCTTCCCGGAGGAGAACGGTGTCCTCGGCGATCACGACTCGCACGGGATCGCGATCTCGATGAGGGTGCCGCCGCCGCGCGGGCTCGCGATGTCGAGCGAGCCGCCGTGTGCCGCGACGCGGTCGATGAGCCCCGCGAGCCCCGACCCGCGACGGACGGTCGCACCGCCGACGCCGTCGTCGGAGACCGCCACACACAGGGCGCCCTCGTTGCGCCTGGCGCGAATCGCGACACGCGACGCCGACGCGTGCTTGACCGCGTTCGTCAGCGCCTCGCAGACGACGAAGTACGCCGCGGCCTCGACTCCAGCCGCAACTCGCCCGACCGGTGCGCTGACCTCGACCGGCAGGGGCGACGAGCGTGCGAGGTCGTCGAGCGCGGCCGCGAGGCCCTCGTCGAGCCGGGCTGGGCGGACGCCGGCCGCGATCTGCCGCAGGTCGGCGATCGCCGAGCCGACCTCGTCGACAACGGCGTCGAAGGCAGGCGAGAGCACGAGCGCCTCGCGGGGCAGCGTCCGCTGCAGCCGGCGGAGGCGGAGCCCGAGCGAGACGAGCCGCTGCTGCGCGCCGTCGTGCAGGTCACGCTCGAGCCGACGCCGCTCCTCGTACCCCGCCTCGACGATGCGCACACGCGACGCCTGTACCTCCTGTAGCTGCAGGCGCAGCTCGACACGGAGTCGCGCAATCTCGACCGAGAGGGTCGCGGCGCGAACCACCTCGGAGAGGAAGGCCGGCCGGTCGGCGAGCGCAGGGTCGTGCACGAGCACCGCGGCGGGAGGCCCGTCGCGGCTGATCTCGGTGACAACCCTCCCGTCGCCGGGCGGGCTCGGGACGAGCTCGCCCGTCACGCTCGCGAACGCATCACTCGAGGGCAGCCAGTAGAGAAGCTCCGAGAGCGGATCGGCGAGGGCCTCGGCGAGGACGGGGCCGATCTCCTCCGGCGCCCGCTTGCCCTCCCGCACGTCCGACTCCAGCTCTCGGACGAGGCGCAGAGCCTCGAAGCGCCGCCGGTCGAAGCGGCGATCGACCGCGCGCTGCACTCGCGCGCGGAGCGGCCGGAACCCGAGTGCCACGACGAGGGTCGCGGCGGCGGTGACCCACGGCGAGCCTCGGCCGAGCAAGACGCCTCCGGCAAGCGCCACCACCGCGTACCCGGCGGCGAGCAGGAAGGTGAGCGTGGCGTAGACGAGCGTGCGGTTGATCAGCCGCTCGATCGCATAGAGGCGGTAGCGGACGACTGCTACGCCGACCGCAACGGCGACCGCGGCCTCCATGAAGAGAAGAAATGCGAACAGGATCTCCCCAGGCCCGCCGAACAGCACGTGGGTGGTTCCGCAGAGCACCAGGCCGAGCGGGATCAATGAGGAGGCCCACGCGAGCCACAGCGTCTGGAGCCGCTCGATCCCGACCGACCGGCGCAGCCGCAGTCTGATCGCGATCGCCCCGGCGAACAGCGAGCCGAGGATGCCCAGCCACAGTGGGGCCCATATCCATTCGAGCCAGTGCGGGAAGACAACGTGCGCCATCGGGTTTCGCACGTTCTCGTCCGGGGGGTCGAACGCCGACCGGTCGAACATCGCAACCGCCATGAAGCCGACGAAGCAGAAGGCGCCTGCCCCGGCCACGTACCGCCAGCGCCGGCTGAGCAGGCGCCCGTCGGGGAACACGAAGGCTACGGCGACGGGCCAGGCGTAGAGCAGCGGCCAGACGGCGCGGCCGATCTGCAGCGACCAGCCCCTGGAGCCGACGAGCTCGGGCCACGTGCCTGCGAGGAATGCGCCGACCAGCATGATCCAGGCAATCGTGTTTCGCGGCTGGCGGAGCGCGATCCCGAGCCCGACCGCGGCCGGCGCGAGCACTGCGAGCAGAGCGAACCCCCAGAGCCAGCCAGGAGCGCCGATATCGGGGCTGGGCAGCCAGCCCGTCGCGTCGAGCAGCACCACGAGCGGCGTCGCGAGCGCGAGCGACCAGGCGGCGAGGCGGGTTCCGCGCATCGTTCCATTCTTTGCGGTGCCGCCTCCGGAGGCAATAGGGGCCAGCACCGAAGGATGGTCCCGGGTCAGCGCGGATGGACGTCCCGGGGCAGCGCCGATGTGCCGCGCGCGGCACGCGCCTACCGTCGCTGCGACCTCTGTGAAAGGAGCACGGACATGCTGAAACGCCTCCTCCCGTTGAGCGGCGTCGTCTTCGTCGGGCTCGTCGCCGTCGCCTTCGCCGCGCTCGGCGGGAATACCCCCGACGGCAACGCGTCGGCCGGCAAGGTGACGTCGTTCTACCTCGCCCACAACGGCGCCCAGACGGCCGCCGCGTACGTGCTCGCAGTCGGCGTCGGGTTCCTCGCGCTCTTCGCGGTCGCTGCGTGGCGGCAGGCCGCGCCGGGTATCTGGCGGCTGCTCTTCGTGACCGGCGCCGCGATCGCCGCAGCCGGCTTCCTGGCGGCGTCGACGCTCCATCTCGCGTTGAGCGAGGGCGTCCACCACCACATCGCGCCGGCGGCTGCCCAGGCGCTCAACGAGCTGGACGCCTACGACTTCCTGCCGTTCTCGATCGGGATCGGGATCATGCTGCTCGGCGCCGCCGGCCTCGGGATCCCACAGCGCGGGCTCGAGCGCGTGCTCGGATGGTCCGCACTCGTGCTCGGGATCGGTGCCTTCACCCCCCTCGGGTTCTTCACGTTCCTGGCGTCCGGCGTCTGGATCGTCGTCGCGAGCATCGGACTGACCGTGCTCGACGCTCGCGACCCCGCCGGCTCTCCTTCCCGCGTCGGCGAGGTGGTGACGGCATGACCCGGCTGCGTGCAGTGCTCGCACTCTGCGTCGTCGCTGCAGTCGTTGCCGTCGGCCGGGCGGGCGGCGCCTCGGGTCCCGCGACGCTCAGCTTCCTCGACGTGAGTGTCCGCTCGACACCGGCGTTCGACGCGGGCCAGGGCGAACCACGGCCCGGCGACCGGGTGTTCCTGACCGACGCGCTCTACGCCTGGCACGGGTCGCATCGCGGCGCCCGGGCGGGCAGCATCGCCTCGACCCTCACCTTCATGTCGCCGTTCGGGAGGCACGGGGCGACGGTCGACCTCTCCGGCCAGCTGTTCCTGCACGGCGGCTCCCTTCGCGTCGACGGCGTCGTCCAGGTGCTGCCGGGGCCGAACCACTTCGTTCTGCCGATCGTCGGCGGCACCGGCAGCTACGCCGGAGCCCGAGGCACGGTCGATCTCACCGACCTCGGAGCAAGCGGCGACCGCTCGGCGCTCGTGATCCACCTGCTCGGCTGAACGACGACGAGAAGCGGAAGGAGCCCGACCATGACGACGATGCAACCGGCCGAGAACACGGTCGCGCGACGACCGCTACGGGCCCGAACTGAGGGCGAACGTCACCGCGCACGTATACGTACCGGCGTAGGTGTCACCGGGGATGAGGAGAGCGACGGTGGGTGACACGGTGAACTGGCCCGTCCCGGTTCTCGCTGCGGCGTTGAAGAACTTCACGGCGGCCGGGGCGGTGGGGCCCGCCGGGACCGTGACCGGGTACCGAATGCTGTTCCGCGGCTTACGACAGCGCTGGCCGGTGACACACACGCTCGAGACGGTCGTGACGGCGGATGCGTCATCGGCCAGAACGTGCCCGGAACCGTCGGCAAAGGCGGTCGAGGTGATCGTGAGGTTCCAGCCCGCTCTGCTGCTGCGGGAATCCGTGACGGTCAGCGGAACGGTGTAGCTGACGGTCTGGTCGAGGCCGTCGAGCGTTGCGTCGACCGTCGCCGTCGACGGGTTGTAGATCGAGAACGGCCCGGCCTTGATGGTGAGGGAGGCCGCAATGGTGGCCGCGGGCGCGGCGACCGCGGTCACGGCTCCGGCGAGGAGCGCCGCACCGACGCCGGCGACGAGAATGCCGCGGGAGACCATGCGGTCATTTAAACAACACCGTGATGTAATTTCGAGCCGGTTCCGGGTTGAATCCGGTAGGAGAGGGCCGTCTGAGCGCGGAGTCACCGCTGCGGCCCGACCGACGGGTGACGGGAGTGCGGGGCTAGAGGCCGCCGCGCACGGCGGCTGCGCGCTCGAGGTTCGTCAGCGCGGCCCGGGTGTGCTCGAAGATGAATCCGAGCGAGTCGGCGACCTCCGGGTCGTCGAGGTGCTCGAGCGCTGCCCGGGCGGGGTTCAGCCTCGACTCGGCGTTCCACGGCCCCACCACGTCGTCACGGGCTCGCGCGACCAGGCCCTGCATCGCGGCGTACGCCAGCGACCCCAGATCGTCCACGTCGCCGGAGAAGACGACGGGCGGGCACAGCCGGTTGTTCTCCTCGTCGCGCCCCCCGGTCGACTCGACGAATCCGATCGTTGCGGCACACCAGGGCAGGAAGCCCACCCCGACGTACTGGATCGTGATGCGCCCGGGCTCGAACACCGGCCGTGGAACCGCGGAGGGAACTCCCGCAGCCGTGCAGTCCACGTAGACCTCGCCCGGCCCACCGGGGAGTTCACCCTCATCGGTCGTCACCGTCGTCCGGCCGATGCTCCGCACCCGACGTGCGCGGACGACGTGCTCGATCGTGCGGAGAAGATCGATCTCGCGCAGGCTGACGGTGGCGCCGCGAAAGGACAAGGGCTCGACCGTGGGGTCGATCCGCACGAACACCCCGGCGTCCTCGAGTCGGCGGGCGAAGTCACGGCTGTCCTCGGCTGCGGCCGCCGCCTCGATCCAGCGGGCCTGGAGCCGCATGTACGACCCGACGAGGTCGAGCGGCTGCGTGAACGTGCGATCGAACTGCCACGGGTCGCGGCCGCGTATCCAGCGGATCCGATCGGGATCCACGCCCGCCTCGAGCAGCCACACACACGTGTCGATCGCCGTCTTCCCCGCCCCGACCACCGTGAAGCGGTCTGCGGGCTCGGCGAGATCGACGAGGTCGTTGGGCGGAACGAGCGCCACCCCTGCTTCGACCGTGAATCCCGGAACGTGACGGGCCGGGATCTCCGACTGGACGTAGGTCGCGTCGACGACCTTGCGCCGCGGCTTGAGCACGGTCTTCGAGCCGTCGAGCAGCGAGACGGCCAGATGCGCGTCGCCGGTCGAACGGTGCTCACTCATGCCGAGGAACCGCACGCGGCCGGTCGGCAGCAGCTTCTCGGCCAGCACTCGCGAGTAGTAGTCGCAGATCTCGGCCGCACTCGCACGCTCGTAGAAGCCGGCGTTCGGACCATGCTCGTCGATGCGGTCGTCCCCGAGCGGCAGCGACTCGACGCCGTAGTAGGCGGAGGGCTGATGGAGGCGCACGAACGGATATGCATCCAGCCAGTGACCGCCAGGCTGATGGCGCCGGTCGACCAGCACGACCTCGGCATCCGTGTGCGCGACCAGCGTGTCGGCGAAGGCCATCCCTGAGGCGCCGGCCCCGACGACGAGGTAGTCGGTCTCGACCTCCCTCATTGCTGGAAGCCTACGGTTTGCGTCCTAGCGCATTCCTAACGATTCGGGTCGGCTGCTACGGGCAGCATGGTCGTGTGATGCGCCGCAGCGACCGGGATGCCGACCTCGTGGCAGCGGTGGCGCGCCGTCGGCGCCGGTCCGGAAGACGTCGGGGGCGCCACAGCCGGGTCGTCGGCGGGCTGACGGTGCTCCTGGTCTTGTTGGTGGGAATCGCAGGTGTTGCGATCGTCGGGGCGGCGGTCGGCCCGACGATCATCCGTTCGCGGTGCGACCTCAGTTCGCTGAAACCGGTCAGCATCGGCACGAACTCGTTCGTGACGGCGAGCGACGGCTCGTTGCTCGGCACGATCCCGGCGAAGAAGAACAGGCAGGAGCTGACACTGGCCCAGATGTCGCCGTGGCTGCCGAAGGCGACGGTGGCGATCGAGGACAGGCGTTTCTGGCAGCACGGGGCGCTCGACTACACGGCGATCGTCCGTGCGGCGGTCAAGGACATCGAGAGCGGACGCACCGAGCAGGGCGCCTCGACGCTCACGCAGCAGCTTGCGCGGAACCTCTACATCGGGCGGCCGTCGCAGACGATCGGCCGGAAGCTGACCGAGGCGTGCCTTGCGCTGAAGCTCGCGGACCGGCTGTCGAAGCGCGAGATCCTCGCGCGGTACCTCAACGTCGTCTACTACGGCAATCAGGCCTACGGCGTCGCGGCGGCCGCGCAGACGTACTTCTCGCGTCATGCCTCGCAGCTGACCGTGGCGCAGGCGGCGACGATCGCCGGGCTGCCTCAGGCGCCGACGCTCTACGACCCGCTGCGCGATGCCGACGCGGCGCTCAGCCGCCGCAACGAAGTGCTCGACGCGATGCTGGCGACGCATGCCCTCAAGGCCGGGGCCTGGCGCTATGCACGGAGCCGGCCGCTCGGCCTGCATCCGGGCACGCTCTACAAGACGATCCACGAGCCCTACGTCTTCGGCTACGTCGACCAGCAGCTCGTCCAGCACTACGGGCAGCGGCTCGTGGAGAGCGGCGGCCTGCGTGTTCAGACGACGATCAACCCGAAGCTGCAGCGGCTCGCCGAGCAGACGATCGCGCGGCATCTGCCCTCACGCGACGATCCGGCGAGCGCACTGGTCGCGATCGACCCCCGGGACGGGAAGCTGCGCGCGATGGCGGTCTGGGTGCCGAGCCGCGAGCGGTTGCAGTTCAACCTCGCCACACAGGGTCACCGCCAGGCCGGGAGCGCCTTCAAGCCCTTCACGCTGGCGGCGACGCTCGAGCACGGCACATCCCTCTACAGCTACTTCAACGGGCCCCCCGAGCTCACGATCCCTGACCCGCGCTGCGAGGACGGCTACAACCAGCCCTGGGACGTGCACAACAACGCGGACGAGACTGCGGGAACGATGAACCTGATCGACGCGACCGCCTATTCGGTGAACACGATCTTCGCGCAGCTCGTCTCACTGGTCGGCCCCGACGCGGTCGTCCGCATGGCCCATCGCCTCGGGATCGAATCGGACCTGAAGCCTGTCTGCTCGATCACGCTCGGAACGCAGGCGGTCAGCCCTCTCGAGATGACAGCGGCGTACGCGACGCTCGCCGACCGAGGCGTCCGGCACGACCCGCAGGCCGTCGAGTCCGTCAGCACCGCGAACGGCAGCCTGCTCCCCTACCCCACCTCGTCACCGCAGATCGCCGTCTCGCAGCAGATCGCGGATGAAGTCACCTACGCCCTCGAGGCCGTCGCCCAGAAGGGGACCGGCACGGGCGCCGCGCTCGACCGCCCGATCGCAGGCAAGACGGGGACCGCCGAGAACTACGTCGACGCCTGGTTCTGCGGCTATGTGCCGCAGCTCGTGACCTGCGTCTGGGTCGGCTACCCCCATCGCGAGCAACCGATGAACTACGTGGAGGGCTTCGCTCCGGTCTACGGCGGCACGATCCCCGCCGCCATCTGGCACGACTTCATGAGCAGCGCACTCGCGAACACGCCCGTCCAGGAGTTCGCCACACCCGAGATCGCACAGCCGAGCTACCCCCAGCCCTCGTACACACCGTCGACCACGACGACGACCACGACCACGACCACGACCGCCACGACGACGGCGACGACCACGCACTGAAGATCGCGATCGGTGCGGGCGGCGTGCCCGGCCGACGAGGACGACGAAGATCGCCCAGGCGTCGAGGATCTCGGCGGTGTCCTCTGACCCTCGTGGTGGGCAAGCGAGCCGTAGAGCGCGTGCAGGATTGACGCCGTCCGGCGCGGTCAGGCGGCCGCGGCCACGCCGGGCTCGGCGTGCGATCCGGGCTGCAGCACTGCGAGCGTCGTCGAGATCACTTCACCGAGCAGCTCGTCCTCGCTCGTCGCCCACAGCGGGCTTCGACCGTCACAGGTGAGGTCGACGACGCGCAGCATGCCCGCCGGTGTCACCGGCCGGTCAACCTGCTCGAGCACCCGGGCCAGGAGCAGAACCGACCCCCGGTGCCGGCGCACCGCCGGCAGATACATCGGCCGGCGCCTGCCGACCGGGCGCTCGTGGGCGGACTCGACGATCGACCGCAGCGCGCGTGCGAGCGTCCGGCGGTGGCGCGGCGAGCAGAGCTGCTCGGCCCGCCAGGCATAGGCGGACGGCACGGTCGAGCCCGAGGCGCACCGCAGCCAACTGTCGGCGAGCCGGCGCTTCGCCACCACGACGCGCGCCGAACGCACGAGCTGGTAGCAGCCGAAGACCGCGAGCGACACCGACGCAACGTGCAGCCAACGGCTCGGCGGGAGCACGGTCCACGCCACGCCGTTCGCCACCGCGGCCGCCGTGAGCAATCCGGCCGGCAGCGCAAGGATCCGTCCCAGACCTGGGGTTCCGCGCAGCTGCAACCTCACGAGAGGGTAGCTCGGCGACCGAAATCCATCGCGAGGTGCTCGCGGTTTGGGCCGGTTCGTCGAAAATGGTCTCGATGACCAGGGGCGAGCGGAGGGCGCGGGTGCGATTGAACCCGGACGGGAACGAGCGCTTGACCGCGGCGGTCGGAGTGCTCCTGCTCATTCCGATCGCCGTCGAGCTGGGAACGATCGTTCTCGGTGTGCACACGTTCATGTCGCTGCACGTCTTCGTGGGCCTCGCGCTGCTCCCCGCTGTGCTCCTGAAGCTCGGGACCACAGGCTGGCGGTTCGCCCGCTACTACACGCGGAGTCGGCCCTATGTGGCGCACGGGCCACCGCAACTTGCGATGCGCCTGCTGGCGCCGCTGCTCGTCGTCGCGACGGTCGTGCTCTTCGGGAGCGGCGTCGCGATGGGCGTTCTGCACGGGCAGGCGCTCCAGACCGCGCGCCGCCTGCATGGCCCTGCGTCGGCTCTCTGGGTGGTCCTGATCGGCGTGCACGTGGTCGTCTATCTCAAGCGCGCCCTCGTCAGGAGCAGCGACGATCTGGGCGCGGCCGACGGTGCGTCGGTGCCCGGCGCCCGCTGGCGTGCGTACACCCTCGCAGCCGCCCTGGTCTGCGGCTTCCTGATCGGCGCGGCGACGGTGCCTGCTCAGCACCACTGGGTCGATCTGCACCGAGACCACCACGACCACCACGATCGAGACGCGGCGCCGCGCCGGAGCTAACGGGTGCTGGGCTCGCGCCGGCGGCCGGTCGGTGCCGGAATGAGGAGCTCGACGCTAGGGCGTCTCTGGAGTGATCGTCGCAACCGGCGGTGCGGCTGACCCGCGCCACGCCTGATGTGCGAGCCAGGCAGAGAGACCGAGGATCGCGACTCCGTCGAGTGCATGCAGGCCGGCGACCCAGGGATGGTCGGGCAGAGCAAAAAGGTGCTGCAGGACCTCGGCCATCAGAGCGAGAGCGAGAGACAGCCAGATCAAACGCTTGTTGCGCCAGGCGACCAGTGCGGCCAGGAACGCCAGCACTGCGAGCAAACCGATGACCTCACCGAGGGCGCGGTGGGGGTCGAAGCTCTTCTGGTCATCGAGCTTCGCCGCGCCATGGATCCCGAAGGCGCCTCGGCCGGCCAAGAAGATCTGGACGACGCACGCGACGGCGATCAGGGCGACGAGCACACGCCAGACCTGATACGCGCCCTTTTGAAGACCGGACATCGCGTGAACGTAGTACGCCGCACGCTCGAGTTCAAGGATGAGGCCATCACGGGGAGCTCGCGACCGTCACCGGGGGGTCGGGATTGGCGGTCGTCGACGACCCGCCCGTCCCGTTGACGACGTTCAGGATGCCGCCGGTGGGACGTACGCGTCGACAAGGCGGCTGCCCGTCGACGAGTGAACCGAGCCTGCCACCGTGCTGCCGCCGACCACGTAGATCCGGTTGTGGAAGGCGACAGCCCGGGCGTAGTTGCGCGGGGTCGGCAAGCGGCTCACGCGTTGCCACGCGGTCGCGCCCGGGGAGAGACGGTAGACGTCACCGAGCACCGAGCCCGTGCGCTGGGACTCACCGCCGAAGACGTAGATCGACCCGCGCCAGACCGCCGCCCCTGCAGTTCCGCGCGGCGGGATCTTCGGGCCGCTGGTCCAGCGGTCCGTCTTCGGGTCGTAGACGTAGACGTCGCCGTAGTCGTCCAACCCGCTCCGGCCGCCGATCGCCACGATGCGGCCACCGAGCGCGACCGCTGCGACGCTGCCCTCGGGCCGCGGCAGCGGCGCCGCCCTGGCCCACCGGTTCGTCGCCGGGTCGTACACCGAATGGTCCGCGAGCGTCGACAGCTGGTTGCCGCCGCCGAGCACGTGAATCTTCCCGTCGAGCACGACCGCAGCGTGCCCGCCGCGCGCGGAGGGGAGCGGCGCCGCCGCGGACCACCGCTTCGAACGTGTGTCGAACACCTCGACCCTCGCCGTCGGGAGGTCGGTGACACCGGCGAAGCCGCCGATCAGGTAGATCCGTGAGCCGATCGCGACCGCCGCCGGGGCGTTGAGCGCAGGGCCCGGAAGCGTCGTCTCCCGACTCCACCTGGACCCGTTGAAGCTCTCGACGGTGCGGTTTCCCGGCCCGCCCAGGACATGGATCGCCCCTGCGGCCACCACCACCGCATCCGCGGAACGCGGGGCAGGCAACTGCGGTGCCTTCAGCCAGGCTCCCGTCCCGAGGGCGAGGCTCATGAGCGAGACGGCGAGTAGGCGCACGGCGGCGAAGCTATCGCCACGAACGAGGTGCCGGAAGGGCCAGGCCCGATGCTTAGCCGACACCTAACCAAGGTCGACCGTGCACCGATTTCTGGACGTCCGCCCGGAGGCCGTCCGTGTCGTTCAGCGGCGCGCGCTCTGCCCGCACCAGAGCTGCACTCGGCCCGCCAGGGATGGCCGGGCGGCACGGTCGCTCGCGGTGTCGGCGTGCGCGATTCGCATTTGCCGAAGGCGCTGGATTTCGTTCGGTCTCAGTGGTGCAGTCGGTATGCGCGGCTGATGATCGGGTCCGAGAGTCGGCTCAGTTGTCGCACCAGCCAGTTGACCGTCGGGCGCCCTGCGGTCACAACGAGGGCGGCCGCAGCCAGGCCGACGAGGACGCTCGCCGCGACGTCGACCGGGTAGTGCACCCCGATGAGCATCCGGTCGACGCCGATCGCGGCGGCCGCAAGCACGAGGAGGGTTCCGAGCTTGCGGTGAAAGGCGAGCACCGCGAAGGCGATCCCGAACGCGACGCTCGTATGGTCGCTCGGGAACGAATTGTCGGCAGCGTGGTGGATCAGCAGCAGGTCGGCCCGCGGATGGTCGACGAACGGCCGATCGTGGAACCAGAGCGAGCCGAGCGCCAGGTTGAGCAGCAACGCGACCGCGCCGGACAAGGCCGCGGAGACCGCGGCCAACTTCGACCTGTTCGACCCGCCCGGCCGTGCCACGAACCAGACCCCGCCCGCCAGGGCGGCCACGACGAAAATCGCCCAGGCGTTGAAGATCCGGGCGGTGTCCTGGGCCTCTTCATGGTGGACGAGCGAGCCGTTCAGCGCGTGCAGGATCGACCAGTCCATGACCACGAAATGTAACGAAGCGGTGACACCCGCCCAGTCGCCTGCTGCGGGCCGACCGCCGGGCCCAGGACGCTCGGGGCCGTCAGCCGGGTGGCCCGCCGCGATCGTTCAGTCGAACCGTTGCGATTACTTGGTGAAAGCCGCGCCTTTCCGTAGCACGCGCTTTGACCGGCCCGTCATACCGTGGCCCGGAGAACGTTGATCACCTACCGCAACCAAAAGGAGACTGAAATGCGTGCCCTCGCGATCGGCGTTGGGGTCGCCGCCGTCCTCTTCCTCGTCTCGGGCGGCCACCTCATCCTCATCCCACTGCTGTTCGTCCCCCTCGGCCTCTTGTCACTCCGTCGCGGACGCCACTACCTGGCAGCCCTCAGGGCGGCGAGACCGCTCAACGCGAGGAGCACGCCGAGCTGACCCGGAGCTGACCCGGAACGAGACACCGCCGCTCCATCCGGTCGGAGGCACTGCCACCACCGGATGGAGCTCCGCGGCTGCCTAGCCGCGGGCCCACCGACCCCGCTCGCCTTCGTCCCCTATCGGCTGATCGGCGACCCCGAGCCGGTCAAGGCCGCCCTCCGCGAGCGCTACGGCGAACTGGCGCGCGAGCTGCGCCCCGAGGTTCTGCTGCTCGCGCACGGCGAACCGGTCGTCTCCGGCGGCGCGCCGCGCTCGAGCGGTTCTCCCGGCAGAGCGAGTCCGCGGCGTTCTGAGCTCCGCGGGAGATAGGCGTCGCGGGGCTGCGCGGGTGATGTCGTCGAATTAGGGGGACAACCACCCTCGAATCGGATGCTGGCCCCCTGGTCGTGTCTGCCGACAGTTCGTACCGTCGAATCATCCGCCGGCGAGATCGAGGAAGGCACTGTGACCTACGCCTGCGGACGGCTCGGTCGAGGCAACCAGAAGAAGGGGGATGACCATGAGCAAGACCGTCCTGATCAGACACCGTGGCGTGGCCCTATTGGCAGCAGTCGCCGCGGTCGGCGCCATTGCCGCCTGCTCGGTCGCGGCGGCATCGGCGGACGGCCGCAATCTTGACGGATCGTTCTGTTCGCACGCCGTGAGCGGGAGCCCGTTCCCGCCCGGCCTGTGTATCCAACTCACGTTCAACGGCCAGATCGTCCAGGGTTACTACGGGTCACCGGGACAGATCAGCCTCAGGCCCGGGAACTATTGGTTCACGGTGACCGACAACAGCAACGCCCACAATTTCTCGCTCAAGGGGCCGAACGGCCTCGACCAGGACATCACGCCGGTCGACAACGGCGTGACTCCCGTTATCACGGAGACGGTCAAGATCCACCTGGATCACGGCTCGTACACGCTGCTCTGCGACAACGACGGCCACGCGGCGGCAGGCATGGAGATCACTATCGACGTCGGAGGCGTGGGGCAGGTCGGTTAGCTCGAGTTCCGGGGGACGTTGGTTCCGTCCGGGCCTCCTTGGGGGCTGTCTTGACCAAGACAGCTCAACCCCAAGGAGGTTCGGATGGATCTGCACGGCACGCGGGGCTCGGCTGGAGCAACCCTGGCCCTCGAGAGGGGAGCCGCGCGGGCGGGCCGACCGCCGCTAACGAACGTGCCAGCCGCTGCCGAGCGCGTTCATGTGCGGCCAGGTTGGGAACTTGCAGATGATCTTGACCGGTGAGCCGCTGAAAGTCTGACAAGCAGATCGACCTGGCGATTGCGTTCGCGCTGCTGTTGGACGGAGGTGAGTGATGGCCCCAGCCACCGTGCCCGATCGCGTACACCTCCTGATCGTGCGCCGGATCCGAACACGGAACGACGAGCAACGTCTTCCCGGCCGCCTGCTGTGGGACGGCCAGACACTGCCGCGGACGCACTGCCAGGTAGAAGACATGGGCGCCGAGGGCATCCGCGCTCCCGGTACCGACGAGAGCGGTCGCGCCGATCAACGCGGTACCTCCTCACGGATCGGCGGTGAGCCGGGCGACGCTTCGAACATTGCCGGCACCGATCAGCCGTCGGAGCGAGCCGTTCTTGAAGTAATGATCGAGGAAGGCAATCGTCACCCGCTCGACGACTGCAAGTTCGCGGTGATCTGTCGTGTAGGGCGGGACGTGACCGGCTCCGAGCAGCGCGAGGAGGAACTTCGGACGGTGAGCCGCACGGAAGAAGGCAGTGGTGAGTCGCGGGAGGTTGATCGTGTCCGCCGAGCCCTGGGTGGCGAGCAGCGGCGGGCTTCCGCTGCCGAATTCGAGCGGGCTGCCTGGTAGAGCGGCCCCTGAGAGAATCATCGCGGCACCGACGCGCCGGTCGAGAAAGGGACGAGCGTAGGCGACCGCCAGGGCGGTCTCACCGCCGTCGGATTGCCCGGCGACTGCGATCCGCGCAGAATCGATCAGGCCGTGCAGAGGGCTCTTCCCACGGACATTCGCGGCGAGCAGACGTGAGATCACGAAGCTCATGTCGCCCGGCTGGTTGACGAGGTCCCCCTCGTACGGCCCCCCAGGCGCATTGGGGTTTTCGACCGGGAAGAGCGGTGCAGCGACGACGTAGCCGGCGTTCGCCCAGGCGTCGAGCAGCGGCGCGTAGAGCCCCGGTGTGGCGGCGAACCCATGGCCGAAGACAACGAGTGGGTAGGGACCGCCCTCACCGTTGCGTGGATATCGCACGTATGTGACGAGTACGCGGCTTGCGGTCGTGCCGTTCCGGAAATGTGCGAGCCGCGTGTGGTCGACGAAGCGGAAGACCCGAAGCGCGACCGGCGCGACCGGCGCGACCGGTGTGGCCGGCGACCCTGCCGGTCCTGCCAGTGCCACGACGGCGAAAACGCACATCGCCATCAGTTCGAGCCGGCGCCTCATCAAACCAAGCTTACGAACAGATCATCCGGAATTTGGCAATTCCCGAACGAGAGCTGAGTCTTCAGCTCGGCATGCTCCGGGGGTGCGCGCCCTACCGCGAGACTTCCCACACTCACGTCGGCAGACTCGGCCCGCCCCGGAGCCGCGGTGCTGACCCGTGGGCTTGCACTCCTCGGGGCGATGGTTCTGGTCGTCTCCTCCGGCGCGACCGCGTCCGCGCAGGAGCCGTGGCCCGCTGGGATCGCGTGGCAACCTGCGACGTTCCCGGTCCGGGGCTCGAGCCCGGTCGCGACTGCCACGCTTGCGACACCTTCAGGGCCTGCATACGTCGCGTGGATCGACCACACGGCAACGCGCCTCGCGCTCTATCCCGGCTCGTCCGAGCCGCCCAGTGCTCCGATCCGCGGGCCGACGCAGATCCCGAGCGGTCAACGCTGGCGGCTGCTCGCGACGTTCAACGGCGGGTTCAAAGCGAATTCGGGCGCGGGCGGAATGGTCGTCAACGGTGTCGTCGAGGAGCCGTTGCGACCGGGGATGGGCACTGTCGTCGCCTACCGCGACGGGACCGTCGCGATCCTCGACTGGCTGGGACGGACGAGCCCGGGAACGCTCGTGCTCGCCAGACAGAATCTGCCGCCGCTGGTCTGGAATGGACATCCCTCGGCTCGCGCCGCCATCTCCTCACTGTGGGGGATCACCCTCGGAGGCGGCGCGGCGGTCTGGCGCAGCGGAGTCGGCGTCACCCGCCGAGGCGATCTTGTCTACGCCGCCGGCGACAACCAGACGGCGGCGTCGCTCGCGAGCCTTCTCGTGCGACTCGGCGCGTACCGCGCGGTCGAACTCGACATCAACCCCGAATGGCCGAGCTTCATCACCTACCAGCGGCGCGGAGGCCGCGACCCGGTGAAGCTGGTCCCGAACGCCCAGCAGAGCTCGAGCCGCTACCTCACGCCCGACGCACGCGACTTCTTCGCCGTCTACACACGACTGGGCGGCGGCAACTCGGTGCCGTTCCGCTAGGCCCGGCCCCAACCCGAAGACGGCGGCACGACGAGCCGCGACCCGCTTCTGGGAGCCCACGAGCTGTGCCGCGAAGACCAGGAAAACGAGCGCTGCCGTCACTCCCACGACGACGCCTACGAGGCGGTGCAGACGAAGGCCCCGGTCGCACCATGCGCCGGCGGCTACGAGGCCGACAAGGAGCCGGCCGCGGTCCCGAGGGCCACCCGGACGATCATGCTCATCCGCGGCCGGCCCGGGCGCGAGGGTCTCCGGGCAGGCGCCGGGGATCGCGCCGCCCGCGTACGCGTATCTCGACAACGCGAGCGTGGCCCTGTATCTCGGCCAGCTGGAAGGCGGGATCGCAAAGAGCGAGCAGCTGACCCAGCAGCTGACGCAGGGCCGGTCGGCCGGGATAGCCGCGGGAGGGGTGTCGCTCGGCGGCTCGACAGGATCGAGCTCGCAGGCGGAACGGGTCGTGACGCCGACCGCGACCGCCCGCTTCTACCAGCTGCTCGATCTGCTCGGCCGCGACGGGTATCTGCACACGGTGAACGAGACCGGTTCTCCGGCGGAGATCCGGCAGGCGTTCGCCGGGATCGCGGAAGGGTCGTTCGTGAAGCTGACCGGCTGCACGCTGGTGTTGCCGAGCTACGTGCAGCTCGTGCAGCTGTCGCGCGCGGCGAACGGAACGCTGTCACCGCTCAGCCTGTTCCTCGCGGCCACAGGAAGCTCTGCGACGAGCGGGTCGAACATGACCACCTACGACGAGATCACCGCGGCGAAGATGAGGGCCGGCTACACCCATTCGGGGACCGACTCGGGAGAAGTGATCGAGTCGGTGCAGCGGGAGCAGGCGCTCAACCGGGCGATCAAGAACCTGGACAAGACCGTCGGCACGAACCCGAGGGTGCCGCTTTCAACCTGCGACGGGAAGATCAGCCTGAAGCCACGCGGTGTCGACCTGCTGATGCCCATCCGGCTCGCGAACCTCTCGTCCGAGCAGAGCCTCCTGGCCGGCCCGGTCACCGTGGTCGGGAAGCTCGTCCGCGCGGTCAGGAAGCCGGGTCAGGAGTACGTCGACGACGCGTCTGTCGCGACCTTCACCGGGCCGGTCGAGAAGGTCGACGAAAGCCAGAAGGACGAGAACCAGCTGGGCGGCGAACTGACAGCGGATGCGGTCGTGCTCGCACCGGGCGCGGTGATCCTGCCGGTCGCGATCTACAAATAGCGTCGTTCGACCGGCCCGGCCTCGGAGTCCCGAGCGCCGCATCGCTTCAGCGTACGATGCGGCGGATGCGCGAGATCCGGCCCGGTCTATGGCACTGGTCGGCGATTCACCCGTCGATCGGCAAGAAGGTCAGCAGCTATCGCCTGGCTGCCGAGCGAGTGCTGCTGGACGCCCTGATCCCCGACAAGGGCGCCGAGGTGCTCGGCGACCCTCCGCCCACCGACGTCCTGCTGACGAACCGTCATCACTGGCGTGGCTGCACCGAGCTGATCGCCGCGTTCGGGGTGACGGTCCATGTGCCGCGTTCCGGCCTGCGCGAGTTCGGCCCCGACCGTCCGGTGACGCCCTACGACCCGGGCGACGAGCTGCCCGGCGGTGCCGTGGCCCATGAGGTAGGCCACCTCTGCCCCGACGAGACGGCGCTCTGGTTCCCCGCCCACCGCGCACTGGCGATCGCCGACGGCGCCATCCGCCATCCGCCCGACGGCCCGCTCGCCTTCGTCCCCGACCGGCTGATCGGCGAGGACCCCGAGCCGGTCAAGGCCGCCCTCCGCGAGCGCTACGGCGAACTGGCGCGCGAGCTGCGCCCCGAGGTTCTGCTGCTCGCGCACGGCGACCCGGTCGTCTCCGGCGGCGGCGCCGCGCTCGAGCGGTTCTCGCGGGAGGGTGGGTCCGCGGCGTTCTGAGCTCCGTGGGGCATGCCGACCGCGGCGGCGTTGTCGAGAGCGTCGATCTCTGCCGGTGCGAGCTCGAGCTCAGAGGCGGCGGCGTTCTGCTCGAGCTGCGCGACCGAGGAGGCGCCGGGAATCGCGACCACGTTCGCGTGGCGGATCGTCCAGGCAAGCGCGACCTGCCCGGGTGTGGCGTTCTTTCCCCGCGCGATCTCGTCCAGCGTCCCGAGCAGTTGCCGGGCGCCGGCGAACGAAGCGGGACGGAACAGCCTGCTGTGTCGACGGACCGGGTTGCGGGGCCGGTTCGCGGCGCTGTAACGGCCGGCGAGAAAGCCCTGGGCGAGCGGGCTGTAGGCGATCAGGATACGGCCGTGTTGCTCCGCGTACGGAATCAGGTCGCGTTCGGGGCGACGATCGACCAGGCTGTAGCGCACCTGGTTCGAGAGCACGGGCCGGCCGAGGGTGGCCTCGGCTCGTCGCCAGCGCGCGAGGGAGTAGTTGCTGACGCCAACCTCGCCGACGAGGCCGACGTCCTGAAGTGCGCGCATGCCGCGCATCGTCGTCCGCTCGCGCACGAGCGGGTTGGGCTGATGCACCTGGTAGAGGTCGAGTCGGCGGACTCCGAGCCGCTGCGCGCTGGCGACGCCGCGTTGTTCGACGACCGGCGCCAGGGGCAACAGCGGGAACAGCTTTGTCGCGAGGAAGACGTCCTCGCTTCGGTCGGCGAGCGCGGCGCCGAGGATTCGCTCGCTCCGGCCGAAGCCGTAGAGCTCGGCCGTGTCGAAGAGCGTGACCCCGAGCTCGAGCGCGCGCCGGACGATTCGGCCTGCCTCGACCTCGGCGTAGCGTCTGTCGTAGCCCCACTCGCGCGAGCCGAACTGCCACGTGCCCAGCCCGATTTTCGAGACACGCTTCGGCAGGTCGAGCTCCAGATAGCGCATGCCGCCCACGCTACCGCGCGGCCGCGGCCCGATCTCCGGCTGCCCCATGAACGAGAGCGTCTTCGACGCGAGTGAGGAGCAGCGCACCGACCAGGAACAGCCCGCCCATAACCGCTCCGAGCGCGCGGTAGCCGCCGGCCGCGAGCGCGACGCCTCCCACGCTCGAACCGAGGAAGTAGCCAAGATGCATGGTCGCCGCGCGGAGGCTGGTCGCCGGCCGCGGCGATCCCCACGGGGACCTGCGCCAGGGCGAGGAGCGCGTACCCGGGCGCGGCGGCGCTGCCGAGCGACGCCAGCGCGAGCAGCACAGCGGCGGCGAGCAGAAGAGCGTGATGCTCACATGTAGTTGGCCGCGGCTCATGAGCACGAACTCCAGCGGCGGGCGGTTCGGCCCCGGTAGCCGCCTGGTTAGGGGTCCAGCGCGCGCACCCGCGAACCTCGATAATCGGAGGGCAAGGTGGAGTTTCGGATTCTGGGACCGCTCGACGCGGTGGACGACGGCAGACCCGCCGTGCTCACCGGTGGGAAGCAGAAGGCGCTGCTCGCCCTCCTGCTGCTGCACGCCGGACGCGTCCTGCCGGTCGAGCGACTGGTCGACGACCTCTGGGGCGACGAGGTCCCCGAGAGCGCGCGCAAGATGGTGCAGATCTTCGTCTCGCAGCTCCGCAAGCAGCTGCCGGACGGGTCGATCGAGACGCGCCCGCCCGGCTACCGCCTCGTGCTCGACGGCCACACATTCGATCTGCACCGGTTCGAGCAGCTACACGCGCGGGCGCGCGACGAGCTCGCCGCCGACGGCGCCGAGCAGGCGGCCGAGACCCTGCGCCAGGCGCTCGACCTCTGGCGCGGCCCCCCGCTCGCCGAGTTCCAGGAGCCGTTCGCGCGACAGGAGGCGGCCCGGCTCGCCGAGCTGCAGCTGACGTGCCTCGAGGAGCGGATCGACGCGGATCTCGACCTCGGCCGCCATGCCGATCTCGTCGGGGAGCTGGACGTCCTCGTCCGACGGCACCCGCTACGAGAGCGGCTGCGCGGTCAGCAGATGCTCGCGCTCTACCGATCTGGCAGGCACCCAGAGGCGCTGGCGGCGTTCCAGCGTTTCCGCAGGAGCCTCCGCGACGAGCTCGGGATCGAGCCGTCGGCGCGAATGAAGGACCTGGAGCGGCTCGTCCTGCAGCAGGACGCCTCGCTCGAGCTCGTTCTGGAGGAGCGGCAGCATGCGAAGGGGGACGCGCCGGCGCGCGGGCAGTCTGCCCCTGCTCCTGCCGACAGCCTGCCGGCGGAGTCGCGCAGGACGGTCACGGTCCTCGTCGCCGACGTGACGCCGCGTGATGCCCCTGACGACCCGGAAGCGCGTCGCGCCGTGCTGCACGAGCGCCTCCGCGAAGCCCGTCGGGAGCTGGCCCGGTACGGTGCGCGCGTCGTCCCGCTGGGCGCCGGACGGCTGCTCGCGGTGTTCGGGGTTCCGGTCGCGCAGGAAGACGACTCGCTGCGTGCGGTCGCCGCCGCCCTCGGGCTGCGCGCGCTCGCCGCGCACGTTCGCGTCGGTCTCGCGAGCGGCGAGGTCGTGACGGGCGACCCCGTGGTCGCGGGCGTCCCGGTCGACGAGGCGACCCGTCTACAGGAGCGCGCCGCCCCGGGCGAGGTGCGTGCCACTGCGAGGGCGTGGCGGGCGGTGCGGCACGCGGCGACGGGTGAGCAGAGGGACGGCGCGTGGCACATCGGGACCGTCGACGCGAGGGCGGCGCCCGTGCCCCGCCGGCTGGAGACGCCGCTCGTCGGGCGGCAGCGCGAGCTGGACGAGATCGCGGAGTCGTTCGACCGAGTCGTCGCCGGCGGGCGGCCCCACCTCGTGACGGTGTTCGGAGCGCCGGGGCTCGGGAAGACCCGCCTCTGGATCGAATGCGTCGAGCGTCTGCGAGGACGGGCGGTGTCCGCCGTCGCCCACGGCCGTGCCGGCAGCGGTGCCGCCGCCTACTCGCCCCTGCGCGACCTGCTGACGACCTTCGCGGACGGGGACGTCGTCGTCTGGGCCCGTGACCGCCTTGGCGAGGAGGAAGGCGCGCAGCTCGCCCGGCAGCTCGCCGCCGCCATGGGTCTCGCGGAGGGAACCGCGCACGCCGAGGATGTCGCACTCGCGACGCGCCGGCTGATCGCCGGGCTCGCACGGAGGAACCCGCTGCTGCTCGTCCTCGAGGACGCGCACTGGGCGGCGCCGTTCGCACTCGATTTCGTCGAGTCCCTCGTCGAGCTCTCCCACGCGCCCCTGCTCGTGCTCTGTCTCGCGCGACCGGACCTGCTCGATGTGCGACCGCACTGGGGCGGCGGCCGGGTCTCGAGCTCGACGATCATGCTCGACGCGCTGACCCCCGCGGAGTCGGACGCCCTGCTCGACAGCCTGTCGGGGGACGAGCCGTTCGGCTCTGCGGGACGAGAGCGGATCCTCTCCGTCGCCGAGGGAAACCCGCTCTTCATCGAGCAGCTCCTCGCCGCCGCCCTCGAAGGGGAGGTGGACACGCTCCCTGACTCCATCCAGACGCTGCTCGCAGGGCGTCTCGACCGGCTGGACGAAGTCGACCGCGTCGTCGTCGAGGCGGCAGCGGTCTGCGGCACGTCCTTCGCCACCGCGGATGTCGAGGCGCTCGTGGACGGCGACGTCTCGCCTTCGCTCGTGACGCTCGTCCGGCGCGAGCTGATCCGTCCCGGTGAGGCGGACGACCCGGGCGGCGCCGGCTGGTCGTTCAGGCACAGCCTGATCCGCGACGTCGCCTACGCGAGCATCCCGGGCCGGCGGCGCGCCGAGTTGCACGAGCGCCTCGGCGCGAGCCCGGTCGGGCTTCGGCCCGACCAGGACGCCTTCGCCGCGTTCCATCTCGACCAGGCACTGCGCTCGTTGCTCGAGACAGGAGCTCGGGGCCCGGACGTCGACCGCCTCGCGTGCGAGGCCGCTGAACGACTGCGCCGCGCCGGTCTGGCGGCCTCCGATCGCGGGGACGTCGTCGCTGCGTGGTCGCTCCTCTCCCGTGCGAACGAGCTCCTGCCGCGGGACGCACGCGAGCGCGTCGAGCTCCTGCCCAAGCTCGGCGAGATGGCGCTCTGGGTCGAGGGCGCCGCCGCCACGCGCGCCCTCCTCGACGAGGCGCACGAGGTCGCGGGCGAGCTCGGTGACCGGCGGCTCGCGGCGCACGTCCGGCTGATGACCGACCTGACCATGATGTGGACGGACATGCCCGTCCCTCCCGAGCAGATGCTGCGGGACATCGAGGACGCCGTACCGGTGCTCGAGGAGAGCGGTGACCACGAGGGGCTGGCGATCGCGGAGCTGCTCCGCTTCCACGCCCTCGACCAGTCGCGCCTGCCCGGCCCGGAGGAGCGATTGATGATCGCGCTCGGGCATGCGAAGCAGGCGGCCTCACCTCAGATCCACGATCGCATCGTCGACTGGATCTGCATCACGCTGCCGCACGGCAGCGTCCCGGTCGATCTGGCGATCGAGCGCGTCGCCGGGATTCGCGCCGAGTCGCCGTCGGCGCACCTGCACGCGTCGGCGCTCGGTGCGCTCGGGCTCCTGCGCGCTGCGCGCGGAGAGCTCGCCGAGGGCCGGGCACTGGTGCAGCAGGCGCGGCGGGAGCTCGAGGAGCTGGGCCTGCGCCAGGCGGTGGCCGCGCATGCGATCGCGGTCGCCGAGGTGGAGATGCTGGCCGACGACGACGCGGCGGCCGAGCGTGTGCTCAGGCAGGCCTTCGACGACGTGACGGCGCTCGCCGACCAGCACTCGACCGTGAACGTCGCGTGGCGGCTCGGCCTCGTGCTCGCGCGCCGGGGAGAGGTCGACGAGGCCGAGTATTTCGCGTGTCTCGCGCGGGACGCTCCTCTGCGCGGTCTCTGGGTCGACGTCTGGTGGCGTGTCGTGCTCGCGCTCGTCGAAGCCCACCGCGGCCGAACAGCGCAGGCCGTCTCGCTCGTGCGCGAGGCACGCGACCAGGTCGCGGCGTCAGGCGGGCAGGAGAGCGGCATGGAGACCGACATGCTCGTCGAATCGGCAGAGGCGCTGCGGGCGGCCGAACGCCCGGCGGAGGCGTCCGAGCTCCTCGCGGTGGCGGCCGGGATGGCCCGCCGGCTCGGCTACGTCGTCGCGTTGCGGCGGGCCGAGGACGCTCAGCGGGCACTCACCGTGTAGGCGACCGGCCGGACGCCGCCGTTCGAAACGACGAGCCGGGGCAGCGCGAGCCGCGGATTCCGCCGCACGGCACGCGGAACTCCGAACGTGAGCCTCCGTCCGCCGTCGGTGGAGCGTCCGCGAATCCGCGTCGTCGACGGCGGCTGTCCGGGGATCTCGTTCTCGAGCTCGTACGTCAAGGTCGCGGAGGCGGAGCCGCGCCCTCGTGGAAACACGACCGTCAGCGAGTAGTCCGGCCCACGCGGCAGCACCGGTAGAAGGTAGTGGACCGCCAACGGCGCGACCACGGCTCGGCGGCTTGTGTGGGGTGGAAGCGCGAAGAGCGGCTCGATCTCCTCGCCGTGCTCGGCGACGGCTGCGAGCGCAAAGCGGTCGAACGCCGCCGGAAACGGCGTGCCGGCGACGTGCGCGAACGTCGTGGCGACGGCCGCCCGGCGGTCGCCCGCAGCCGACCGGTCGGCGAGCCGCCGGAGGAGCTCCGGCAGGAGACGCGGCTGCTCCCGGTCGAGCGACAGCCAGAGCAGCTGGGCGCCGTAGTCCTGCTCCATGATGCTCTCCTCCGGCGCCGAGAACCAGGGGCGCAGCTGGAGCGACGAGACGATGTCGTCGAGATCCGGGTAGATCCGACCCTCGATTGCGCACGCGGTTCCCTCGAGGATCCACGTGGGGATCGCCGGCTCTGCGATGCGGCCGAAGTACGAGAACTGGACGAGGTGGAAGAGCTCGTGCGCGACCGTTCCATACACGCTCGCGAAGCTCGTCCCGGCACTCGGGTCGAGGTTGTTCGCCACGACGACGAAAGCTCCGCCGTCCGCGTTCGCAGACGGAAACGCGACACCCAGCGTTCCGGGCGCGAAGCGGGAGATGTAGACGTCTGGGCGCGAATCGGGCCCGCCGTCATCGGGGAGCGGCGCGTTGAACCCGCGCCGGACGTAGTAGGCGAGCGCCTCGTCGGCCGCCTCGCCGACCCGCTCGACGTAGTCGGGCACACCGTCGGCGTCGTCGTCGTTCAACGGCGGTGCGTCGATGCCGAGCGTGACGTAGTGGACGACAACCCGGTCGGACGCGTACGTGCGCTCTGGCGACGTGTAGTCGTTGTAGAGCTGCAGGCCGTTCGGCGTGATCGTCGTCAGCGCTCCAGGGGCGGCGTTCGGGCGCGGTCGCTTGGCGGCGGCCTCCCCCACGCCCGAGACGGCGACCAGCAGCGCGGCGGCGATCGCCGCCGCGACGCGGCCGCGCTTCTCGATCCAGCGAGCGAGGAGCGCCGCATCGGCACCCACCCCGCCGATGAAGTGCGAGGAGCGGCGCCGCTGGAACTTGCGCCCGAGCACCGCGAGCCCGGGGATCCCCGTGAACCCGTAACGGTGGACGAGCTCGCCGTCCGCGTTGGTCACCGGCGCGTGCACCCAGGTGTCGTCGCGCCGGTACCCGGTCGCCCAGATCACGCTGTCGATGCCCCGGGCGGCGAGGTCGATCACCGGCGGCTGCTCCTCGATGGGAACGGGCGGGACGGCGTCCGCGCCGTACGGCCAGTGCGGCAGCGCCTCGTCGACGTAGCCGTCGATCCGCGAGAGCAGCCTCTGCAGGCGCCGGTCCGCCGCGGCGACCTGGAGGTTCAGGTCCGGGGCGAGGTGGACGTTGCGCCCCTCGAACCGTTCGACGCGGCCGACGATCGCGACGCCGAGCCGCCCCAGGACGCCGAGATCGAGCTGCTCGCCGCCGTTCGCACCGCTCAGCGTCAGGTTCGGGGTGCGGCGTGCCGCCTCGGGATTCGGGGTGTCGTCGATGAACCGCTCGAGGTCGCCGAGCAGGTCGAGCCAGCGCCAGATGTCGAGGCCCCGGTAGCGGCGAAAGACGCGGGCGTGGCGGCCGACCGCCAACACGACGTCGCGACCCGAGCTCCGCAGCTCGGCCGCGATCTGCTGGCCACTCGGCCCCGCGCCGACGACGAGTGTCCCGCCCCCGCGAAGCTGTTCCGGGTTGCGGTATTCGCTGGAGTGGAGCTGGTGCAGCCGGCTCGGCGCGCTCGCCGCCACCGCCGGGACGAACGGCTCGGCGGCGTCGCCGGTGGCGACGACAACGTTGCGCGCGACCCACTCGCCGTCGTCGGTCGCGACGCGAAAGCCGCCACGGGACAGCGGCTCGACGGCGAGAACGTCGACATGCTCCCGGATCGATGCGCCGCGCGCATAGTCACGGAGGTAGCGGGCGAACTCGACGCGGCCGAGGAACGCCTCGGCGTCGGCGTGTCCCGGGCCACCGTCGAGCCGGTTCAGCCAGTTCGGCGTCAGGAGGGCCAGCGAGTCCCAGCGCTCGGACAGCCAGCGCTCGCCCACCCGGCCCCGCTCGAGCACGACGTGCGTCTGCCGCAGCCGCGCGAGGTGGTGGGCGAGCGACAGGCCCGCCTGGCCGCCGCCCACGATCACGGTGTCGGTCGAGCGGCGCACGGTCAGTGGACGGCCGGTGTCACGCCGAGCGCGACGTCGGCGAGGTAGGAGTACGCGCGGTTGGTGCCCAGCGGGTGCATGAAGGCCGTCGCGCGGACGTCTCGGTACGCGCGGGCAAGCGTGCTGCCGTTGAGGTAGCCGACGCCGCCGGAGAGCGCAAGCGCGCGGTCGACGACGCGGACGGCCGCTTCGCCGACGAACGTCTTCGCCCCCTGCGTCTCGGCGAAGAGGAGAAGCGGGTCGGCGGTCCAGCCCGGGGCGAAGTGCTCGTCGAGCAACGACGCCGCACGGCCGAGGATGCCGCGGCACGCCGACAGGTCCACCGCGTTCTCGGCAGCGAGGGCGTCGGTGCGTGCGTCCCGGCCGCCGGCGGGTATCCGCCCCGTCGCGTATGCGTTCGCGTCCTCCGCCACCCCGAGGGCCGCGGCAGCGTGGAGGAGCCCGGCGTCGAGGTTGCGCTCGACGTAGTCGGCCGTGCTGCCGATCGGAAAGCCGCCGCGCAGCGCCTCGCGCGGCACGCGCACCCCATCCAGCGTGACGGAGTTGCTCCCCGATGCGCGCATCCCCAGGGCGTCCCAGTCGTCGTGGACGACGAGCCCTTCGGCGTCGGTCGGCACGAGCGCGTAGCCGAACCTCTCCCCACCGGCGTCGTCAGCGAAGGTCACCGACACGTAGAGCAGGTCGGCCGCGGGCGACATCGTGCAGAAGACCTTGTGGCCGGAGATCGTCCAGCCGTCGTCCGTGCGCGTGGCGATCGTCGAGGGACGTGTCAAGTCCTGCGCCGGCTCGCTGATCGCCGCCGCGTAAACGAGGTGTCCGCGCGTCACCTGCTCGAGGGAGGCGGCGAAAGCGGCGATGCGACGGGCGTTGCCCTCGGCATCGGCCTGACGCCAGCGGCGGACGAGACTGATGACGAAGGCGAGATGCATGTTGACGCCGATCGCGAGGGCCGCGTCGCCGCGAGCGAGGCGGCTCGAGGCGACGACGAGGTCGTGGACCGAGAGGACGCCCAGGCCGCCCAGGTGCTCGGGGACAGGCGCACCGAGAAAGCCCCTCTCCTGGAGGGCGGCAAGGCTCTCGTGCGCGAAGGTGCCGCGCCGGTCATGTGCGGCGGCCGCCTGACGCAGATCCTCGGCGAGCGTCTCCGCGAGGGCGACGAGCCGGTGTCCCGGCTCGGTCTTCGGTGTCAGCTCGAGTGTCATGCCGGCAGGCTCACGCACGCCGGTTGTGGCACCGCTGTACGTCGGTAAATGTGCGGTAGGCGCGCGCTGCGCCGGCGACCGCTACCGGCGCTTTACCGCCGCGTAGGCCGACGGGCTACCGAGAGCGTGTCCTCTGGAGGCGCTCGTTCGACAGGCGGACGACACGACCAAGGAGGGACCATGAGCACGACCGCACATGCAGTGCGGAACGGCGTCGACACGGAGCAGCTCTTCGGCACGCTCGACGCGATCAAGGGCGACCCGGCGCTTGCGACGTTCCAGTTCCGGGCGCGGAACCGGTGGATCGACGGCTCGCACAACCGGACGACGATCCGCGACCTCTACGCCGCGAAGCAGGAGGACACCTCGCGCGCCGAGGCGTTCGTGCTCGACGCGGGCGAGCCGGCGATCCTACTCGGCACCGACACCGGGCCGAATCCGGCGGAATACCTCCTGCACGCGCTTGCGGCGTGTCTGACGACCTCACTCGTCTATGTCGCCGCCGCCCGCGGGGTCCGGCTGACGGAGGTCGAGTCGACCCTGGAGGGCGACATGGACGTGCAGGGCGCACTGGGGCTCTCCGACGACTACCGGAACGGCTTCGAGCAGATCCGCGCCTCGTTCCGCATCAAGGGCGATGCTCCGGCGGAGAAGCTCCGCGAGATCGTGGCGCGCGCGCAGAAGCGGTCTGCGGTCTTCGACACGGTCACGAACGGCTCGCCCGTGGCGATCACGGTGGACGTCGCATGACCACCAGTCTCGACGGCGGCCGGCTCTCGAGCCGGCCGCCGCTCGAGCGGAAGGCGTTCACGGACGCGATGAGCGAGCTCGCGAGCGGCGTCTCTCTCGTCACGTGCCTCGTCGGCGGACGCCCCTGGGGAACGACCGTGACCGCGTTCCAGTCCGTGTCGGCGGATCCGCCGACCGTGCTCGTCTCGCTCCGCACGGGGACGGTCGCCGCCGAGGCGATCGCCGACGATGGGCGCTTCTGGGTCAACCTCCTCGGCCGTGACCACGTCGCTCTGGCCCGCGACGCGGCCACCCGCGGAACCCCCAGGTTTCTCCCCTCGCCTACCGTCGCCGGCGCGCTGGCGCAGCTCGAGTGCGAGGTGACCGAAGCGATCGAGATCGCGGACCACACCGTTTTCTTCGGGCGCGTGCAGTCTGCGCGGTCCTCCGGGAGCGGAGCGGCGCTCGTCCACCACCGCCGCGCCTACGACACGGTGGGGGGAGGCACGCTGGAACTGCATCTGGAGAAGGTTCTTGCCGTGTCGCCTGGACGTGTTTTCGCCGCGTTCGTCGATGGTGAGCAACTCAGGCGCTGGTGGGGGCCGTCGGGATTCGAAGTGCCGCGGCTCGAGTTCGACGCCGTTGAGGGAGCGCGTTACCGGATCGCCATGCAGCCCCCTGACGGAGCTGTCTTCCATCTCGCTGGAACGTTTCGGCTCGTCGACCCGCCCCGACGGCTCGCATTTACGTTCGCGTGGGAGGAGCCTGATCCCGACGACCAGGAAACACTTGTCACGGTGACGGTCGAGCCCCGAGAAGCCGGGACGCGCCTCGTCGTCGATCAGGGATCGTTCAAGACGGAGCCGCGCCGGGAACTTCATCGCGATGGATGGACTCAAACCCTCGAGCGGCTGGAGCGTTTCCTGGTCGAATAGGCCGCTCTCGCTGAAACGCCTGCGCGGGACTATCGGCTGGGCGAGCGTTCTGTTTGTGGGCCTCGTTATAGAAGGTGCGTGTTTCTTCGCCGTTTCGCCACGAGCACCGGCTCGTACTGGTTTCGCCCGGCCCGGCGGTTCTCTCTCTTGACGCCAGTTCAGTCGAGCGGCCGAAGCGTCACAAGATCCTCAATGATGATGAGGTCAGCGGTGTCCGCCGTGAGCAGAGGGACACCGTGGACGTCACCGTGGGGCCAAAGCCGAGTCTGGCCGCTGTGTGACGTCGACGGAAGGCGCTCCTCGCCGTGGGCCGACGGAGCGGAATCACCCCGAAAGGCGCGCCGCCTCGCGCCTCATTCCCCCTCCTTCGTTCTGGGGCGTGGTCGGGCCCGGAAAACGGGTTCTCCGACGTCAGCCGCCGGCCGGTTCTCTCCCTTCGCGACGTGCTGTGAGCCCGAGCGTCTGCCAGACGAGCAGCAACGCGAGCAAAAGCGACGCGGCGCCGAGCGGCGAGCGCACGTAGACGAGCGCGAAGCCGACCAGGTGCGGTGCCAGCACGACGCCGCCGACGATCTCCCGGGTCCGGATGTGCCACGGGTCGATCGAGCGGTTGGCGTCACCCTTCGTGTCGACGGTGCCGTCCGGGTGGATTGCGACGAGCCGGTGCGTGACGAGCGCGCCGTTCACGTGGAAGGTCACGACCTGCCCGATGTGGTAGCGCCCGTCGCGCACGACCACGGCGCTCCGGGACGGGATGGTCGGGCTCATCGAGCCCGTGTGGATGACGTACACCCGGTAGGGAACCGCGCCGCCGAGGTAGAGCGCGAGCACCGTCACCGCGACGGCGGGAAGGAGCAGCAGTGAGCCGATCCTGAACGACTTCCCGAGCATGAGGAGACCCTCCTTGAGAGCAGAGGTGGGGCGCCGCACCGAGGTACGGCGCCCCACTTTCGGCTTACGGCGTCTGGCCGACCTGGGTGGCGACGATCTCGTAGGGGAGACCGGCGCCGGTTCCATCGGCGGCGTTGACGGTGAACTGCCCGGAAATCGGGTAGATGTTGAACGGCGCACCCTCGGCCGCAGGATCCTTCAGCTTGCCTGTGTAGTCGAAGGTGAACGACGCGTGGCCGGACGCCGTCGGCCCGAGGTTGCTCGCGACCTTGATCTGGCTCGGCAGCGGCCAGCAGCCGGCCGGTGAGAACGCTCCGCACGACCCCGAGTTGTCGTTCAGGTTCGCGCTGTCGAACAACGCGTTCCCGTTGGACACGTGCACCTCACCGTACCTTCCGAGGTTGTTCAACGCGCTCAACGCCGTCGCGTTGTTGAAGACGAGCCACACGTCCTCCGAGTTGGCACCGGTGTTCTGGAAGTGCACCGTGGCCGTCTGCGGCTCGCCGGGGAGCATGTTCGAGAAGGCGAAATCCATGTTGTCGGCGCCCGATCCGCCGGATGGCGTGACCTTGATCGAGCCGATGTTCCCGCTGATCGTGCCCTGGTGCGTATCCGTGAAGTAAGCGCCCGTGGCGCCCGTCGCCGCGACGACCAGACCCGCCATCGCGACCAGCGTCGTCGCCCACAGAGCGACGCGCACGGTCCTGAACCTCCGCATTGTTGACCCCTTCTGGTTGGTGTTCGACGCGAAACAGCGCGTCCGGGTGGTTCTAGGCGGAGCGCGGAGCGACGACCCTGGACCAACGTCCTGGCGCCGGCCGTCGAACGTCCAAGTTCACCATGTCATGGTGTATCTACAGAGCCGGCGGGCCGGCCGCGGAGCGGCCGGCCCGAGTTCAGCCACCGGCCTCCAGGAGACGGTGATCACAAACCGTTCGCCCGCCTCCGCCCGGCGCAGAATGTCACCGACGTTGTTGCGCCTTCCCGTTCACCACCCAGAGCCGTTCGTGTCCCAAACCAGGGGCCGCTGAGATCTGCGATTCATGGCAGTGATCGAACAGACATTATACAAATATTTGACAGAATCGAGCGGTTCCGCTAGAAGACAGGCTCCCATGAGCGAGTTCGAGTACAGCAGCGTTGTCCCGCCACTCCCTCCGGGGGCGATCCAACAGCCCCGGGCACTCGGTCAGGAGACGGTCGACCGCCTCGAGTGTCCGGCCCCGCTCGGCGATCATCGCGAGGCGATCGCCGCCTACGTCGGGTCCCGGCGCTTCCACGGCGCACAAGCTTGACCGTCTCAACGCCGGAGTCGGTCTGGGACTACCCGCGGCCTCCGCGGGTCGAGCCGACGGACCGGTGGGTGCGCGTCGTGCTCGGCGGCGTGGTGGTCGCCGACACGATCCGCGCGCGCCGCGTCCTCGAAACGAGCCACGCACCTGCCTACTACGTGCCGATCGAGGATGTCGCTGACGGCGCGCTCGAGCCATCGGCCGGCCGTGGCAGCTTCTGCGAATGGAAAGGCTGGGCGCTGTACTTCGATGTGATCGGCAGAGACGGCCGACGGGCCGACCGCGCGGCGTGGGCGTATCGCGACCCAGCGCCCGGGTTCGAGGTGATCCGCGGTGCGGTCGCGTTCTACGCGGGACTGATGGACGAATGCACGGTCGACGGCGAGCGGGTCGAACCGCAGGCGGGTGGCTTCTACGGCGGCTGGATCACGAGCGACCTCGTGGGCCCGTTCAAGGGCGCGCCGGGAACGCTCGGCTGGTGACGCTCAGGCCGGGAACGCGCCTCGGGTGATGGCGTACGGGTCCCGGGACGACCAGAGGGGGTGGGATTCCGAGTGACAGGTGACAGATGCCAATCGCCTGCTGATGCAGCCACGATCGTCCAGACACCCCCGGCAGGCTCCCGCTGTGGATGACAGAGCGCTTCGGCGGGGCAATGCGTCGCTTGCGCTGCTCCACGGGGCGCAGGCGGCGGTGATCCTCGCGCTCTCGACCAACTTTGCGCTTCCTGTGACGGGCGCCTTCATGGAGGGGCCGCCGGGAAGTGGGCTGCCGAAGCAGGACTTGCTCTTCAACCTTCGCCTCGGTCCGCTCGTCGGCGCTTTCCTGTTGCTGGCGGCGCTCGACCATGCTCTCGTCGCGCTGCCGCCGTGCCGCGCGCGCTACGAGCGAGGTCTCGTAGCGGGCGTCAATCCGTTTCGTTGGCTCGAATACTCCCTGTCGGCGTCGCTGATGGTCGTCCTGATCGCGATGCTGACGGGCATCGCCGACTACGTCGCGTTGTTCGCCCTCTTCGCGGTGAACGCGGCGATGATCTTCCTCGGCTGGCTGATGGAGCGGCTCAACCCACCGGACCGTGCGCAGACGCGCTGGCTTCCGTTCGTGCTCGGCTGCGTGGTCGGCGCGGTCGCATGGATCGCCATCGCGGTGCAGATCGGCGTCTCGGCGGGACGAGGACACGCACCGCCGACCTTCGTCTACGCGATCTTCGTCTCGCTCTTTGTTCTGTTCAACAGCTTCGCGGTGAACCAGGCCTTGCAATACAAGCGAGTCGGGCGCTGGCGCGACTACCGCTACGGCGAGCGCTGGTACCTCTGGCTAAGCCTGATCGCGAAGAGCCTGCTCGCATGGCAGGTCTTCGCGAACGTGCTCGTGCTCTGAGCTGGCTGCCGGCACAACCGAAGGGATAGGTTCGCTCTATCCAGGCCAGCGTTCTTTCCACCTGAACCGGGCTGCACAACGCCTGCGGGCGTCCTCTCGTCGTGAACCAGGAGGACGCCGAGGGAACCTGGCCGTAGCCCAGACGGGCGACCGCTCCGTGCGTGACACCCGGAGGTCGCCTCAGATGTGCCGGACCCTGGCCGTTAACCGAGAGGCCGCGGCTGCGTGACGTCCGCGCGAGCCAGAAGGCTGGCGTTCGGGAGACCCTCGGTGGGATCGGTTAGCGTCCGCGTTGGGATGGACGAATCCCGCCGTGTCTCTGATCAGGATCGGGAGCAAGCTGTGCTCGCGCTTCGGGACGATTTGCTGTTGGGCCGGCTGACGCTTGATGAGTTCTCGGAGCGAGTCGAGATCGCCTACCGGGCGCAGATAAGTCAGGACTTGGTCCGCGCTCGGCAGGACCTACCGAGCCCGCGTTCGGCAGACGTCGAGTCGGGCCGGCGGCAGAAGCGTCTGACGGTGGCGCTGTTTGGGAGGGTGATTCGTCGAGGTCGACTGCGGCTACGGCGCCGGACGCTCGCAATCAGCGTCTTTGGCGATGTCGACCTCGACCTGCGCGAGGCGGAATTGCACGACCCCCGCGTTGCGGCAAGGCTCTTCGTCTTCTTCGGCAACGTCGATCTGTATGTGCCCGAGGGCATCAACGTCGAGGTTGCCGGAGCGGTCATCTTCGGCCGGTTGCGCGAGTGGGGCCGAGATGTTGTCCGCCCCGACGCGCCGACGATTTCCGTTCGGGCGTTTGGCTGTTTCGGAACTGTCGATGTCTGGCGCGTCCCTCACGACATGCGAGGCAGCTACAGCGAGATCTTCGCGCAGCTAGAAGCACAGCAGCGGCAACTGCCGGCCTAGCAACTCGCCTCGCCTTGGACTCGCCGGCTGGGACGTCGAGACGCTTCTAACTCAGCCGGCGAACCTGCCCGCGACGTGGGCGACCTCGTGACGTCCACTGAACCTCGACCATTACCGAGGTTTTACGTGCACTTCCCAATTCGCAACTAAGGTCACAAGCAGTCGGAGCGGCCGGTGGGGAGGTGTCTCCGACTCATTGACCAACTGTCGGAGAGAACGGTTGGTCACTGGGCGTCTTGTGAGGTCGGGGCGGCTGACGGTTTTCCCCGTCCCCGGCCTCACATTTTGTTCTGGCTCAACCGCTTCGAGACGCTCAAGAGCTCGGCACGAGACGCTATCGGCGAGGAGGCATTCGAGATCGCCTGGAACGAGGGGCAAGCCCTCGGCTTCGACGACTCACTCGAGGCGGCTTATCGAGCGGTTCGCTGACTTTCCAAGATTGCTCCGACTTTGGCGCCTGGCGGTGTCAGGCTCCCGTCGAGGGGAGGATCGGGTGATTCGACCGGAACACGTCTTCCGGATCGACGCTCGTCTTCAGGCCGCGGAGCCGCGGGTACGCGGCCTCGCCCCAGATGCTCGCGGGGTCGCGTCTCGTCTCCGCGAAGTTGGCGAACATCTGAGGTGCTGTCCACGGAGACAGCGCCTCGCTCAACGCCCCTAGTCGTGCCATGCAGGCGCCGGCCAGTTCCGCTGTCATCGCGAAGCCGACTGCGTAGAGCGCGAAGTCGCCTGCAACCGACGCGAGCACGGCATGCTCCGGGCGGGGCTCGCTGAGCGCCCCACCGAGCTGCCGTATCTCGACGGACAGGAGCGGTGAGCCGGAGCCGGGTCCGGCGACTCGGGCGATCTCGTCGACGGCCTCCGTGGGCAGCGACTCGAGCAGGAGCCCGTCGCCGACCGCCGGAACGGGATGGTCGGGGTCCATATGAAGTTGACCTAGCACGGGCATCGGCGTTTCCTTGATCGTGTCCATAACCGGTCTCAGCCGGCGAAGCGACTCGAGCAACTTGTCCGCCTCGGCCGGATCGCCGCAATGGATCACCTCCACGATCGCGAACGACTTCCCACGAACTGGCTCCGGGATCTCCTCGATGGGCGGGAGCTGGAGCAGTCGACCGATGGTCGTGAGCTCGTCGGGCAGTCCGGCTCGGCACAGCTCGGCCCAGGTATGAAGCACCTCGGAGGCCTGTTCGAACGGGAACCAGAGAACGCCCGCGTACACCTCCGACACCGGGAACAGCCGCACCTCGAGCGTCGTGACGGCGCCGAGGTTGCCACCGCCACCGCGCAAACCCCACAGGAGCTCGGGGTTGGCGTCCTCGTCCGCGCGCACCAGTGCGCCGTCGGCGGTCACGACGTCCGCCGCGACGATGGCGTGTGCGGCGAGACCGAACTTCCGTCCGAGAAAGCTGAGGCCCCCTCCGAGTGTGTAGCCGACCGCGCCGACATCGGCTGACGAGCCGGAAAGCGGAGCCAGCCCGTGTCGTGCGGACGCCTCGATGACCTCGGCCCAATGCGTCCCCGCCTGCACGCGGGCGACGCGCGCATCGACGTCGATCTCCACGCCCCGAAGTCGGTCGGTGCGAACCAGCAAGGTGCCGTCGAGTGGGCCCATAGACGCGGCGCCGTGCCCGGTCCCCTGGACGGCGACCCGCAGGCCGTGCTCGCGCGCGTAGTCCACACCCTCGGCGATGGCGCGCGCCGAGTCGGCAACCGCAATCGCCGCCGGCCGCTGGTCGACCGCAAGGTTCCAAGCGCGCCGCGTCTCGTCCCATTCCGGCGCGTCTGGATGGACAACGCGCAAACCTTCCTCGGACCCCAAGCTCGTCATCGACATCACCTTTCGTCGTGGCCGCTCAAGCGAACCTATTCCCTTGCGGCCGAAAATGCGGCGCCCACGCTCGCCCACCCCCCAAGGCCGCCCATGAGAGTGGTGCACGAGCTCGGTTCCACCTGCAATCGAGCCATAGGATCCAGCCATGCTGCTCTATGACAACCCCGTCTCCGGCAACTGCTTCAAGGTTCGTCTCTTGCTGGCGCACCTCGGCATCCCGTACGAGCGACGCTTCGTCGACGTCGTCGACCGTTCAGACCCGCGCGAGTCGCTCGCCGGTTTGAACCCGGCGCGCGCTCTGCCGACAGTCGTGCTCGACGACGGGCGTCCGCTCGCGGAGTCGAACGCGATTCTCTGGTACTTCGGCGAGGGCACGCGCTTCGTCCCTACTGAACAGTTCGAGCGGGCGAAGGTTCTCCAGTGGCAGTTCTTCGAGCAGTACGAGCTGCTCCCGTCCATCGGCGTAAGTCGCTGGCTGGTCAGCTACTCGGGGTGGCCGCGCGAGCGCTACGAGTCGCGGCTTCCCGAATACACCAGCCGCGGCGAGAAGGCACTCGCGGCACTCGAGGAAGGGCTCGAGGGTCGTGACTGGCTGGTCGGCGAATCCTTCAGCCTCGCCGACATCACGCTCTACGCGTACACGCATGCCGCCAACGAGGCCGAAATATCCCTGAAGCCCTACGAGAACATCCACGCCTGGCTCGGCCGCGTCGCCGCCGAGCCCGCCCACGTTCCAATCGACGCCTGACCCGTGGGTGCCTCAGCCCGACCCACTTCTCGGAAAGACGCCACCGGCAGACCTACCCGACGTCGCTGAATACCCCCACGCCCGCCGCCATCGACCTCTACTGGCTCCCGCTCGGCGCCGGCGGACACTCCGTCCGCTTGAACGGAAAGATCTTCGAATGGCTCGCGGCCCGGCTCGGGCACCGCGCCCGCTGCGACCTCTACCACTCGGCGCTCCAGGTGTACGTGCCCGAGGGGCGGTTCGTTATCGAGCAGGCGCCGGCCTGGGGCGAAGGCTCGCGCCGTGGCGTGGTCGCCGAGGGCGCCGTCGGAGCGCGGGCGTTGGGCCGCTTCCGGCTCTTCCGCTACGAGATCCGCAGCTGGCACGAAGGGATCATTCCGGACCTCGCAGAGGCCGTGGAGAGCCCACTTCGAATCAGCGATGAGCTCGAGTACGCGCAGCGACTGGTCGAACTCGCCCCCCATGTCCCCACCCCCGTCTGGGGGCGCGACGAGCTAGGTACGGGCGAGATGTGGAACTCGAACTCGACGGTCTCATGGCTACTCGCCTGTAGCGGACTCGACGTCGAGTCGATCCCGCTTCCCCCCGGTGGGAGAGCTCCAGGGTGGAAAGCCGGCATCGCGATCGCGCGTCGCCAGCAGACAGTAGGCGGTGCGGGCACGTGGCAGTAGAGATCGGAGTGCGACTGCACTGGCAGCTGTGGAGACCGTCCTCGTCGGCTACAAGCGGTAGTCCCGACCAGCTCAACGGCTCAGAGAACCAAAGCGAACGCACAGGAACCAAAACGAACGCACAAAGGGGCGCTCGCCCTTGGTGTTCACCAGGAGGCCGTCTGGATCGTGGCCGCTCGGCTTCGGCGCTGCGCACGCTGCGCAGACGGCAGGCTGCATTGATGTACGACGAGTTTGTCTTGTCGCGGGGTGCTGTCACCCCAGTCGGCCTATGCGGTTTCTATGCGGCCGGTTGGAACGATCGTCGCTGACGTAAGCCACGATCGGAGGAGACCGGTGAACCTGCACAAGTACGCACTGCCTGCGGCCGCGATGGTGCTTGCAACCGCGCTCGCAGCGCTGGCGCTCGCCGGCGGCGGCTTTGCCCGGTCGTCCGCCTGCTCGTTCTGCGGCAAGAACCTGATCAAGAACCCCGGGGCCGAGGGCGGACGAGGGCAGAACGAAGCCGGCGAGACCGGCAACGTCCCCGGCTGGACGAACACCGCGGGAGCCTTCGGCGCCGCTGCGTACACAGGGTTCGGGGTGGGCTGGTTCAACGCCACCTCCAAGGGGCCGAAGAACCGCGGCAGGAACTACTTCTTCGGCGGGACGTCGACCGCGGCGACGAGCGCCCACGCGACGATCGGCACGCAGACGATCAAGCTCCCGGCGGCCGCCGCGGGGCACAAGGCGACGCTCAGCGGCTGGCTCGGCAACTACAACGCAGACACTGCGCAGGTCCGAGCGGCGTTCACGGACAGCTCGGGCAAGGTGCTGGCGGCGGTCAGGATCGGCCCGGACACGACGATCGGCGGCTCGGACATGGCCTTCCGGACGCGCAGCGGCAAAGTGCCGAAGGGCGCCACCGGCGTCAGCGTGATCGTCACGTTCACCGACCACGCCAACTACAACCTGGCGGGGGCCGACGACCTCTCGCTGGTGCTCTCCTGAACGGCCACGCGCGAAAGGTGGGCTGAGCCCGAGCTAGCCAGTCGGCGAAAGGGGTGCCCCAGCACGGACGCCTAGAATCCATCGCTCGCAGATGGAAGTCCGGGTGCTCGGCCAATTCGAAGTGGTCGTGGACGGCGCGCCGATCGAGCTGAGCGCGCAGCGTCCGCGAGCGGCGCTGGCCGCCCTCGTCCTGCGAGCGGGCAGGCCAACCTCCGTCGACGCCCTGACGGAGGCGGTCTGGAACGGCAACGCGCCGGCGTCGGCCGCAAGCGTGCTGCGCCTGTACATCACGCAGATTCGGCGTGCGCTTCCGCCCGGCCGCCTCGTGACGAGCCCGCCGGGCTACCGGCTCGAGCTCGAGGAGGGCGAGCTCGACGCGGCCCGCTTCGAGCTGCTGCTGGCCGACGGGAGGCAGGCGCTCAGCGAGAACAACGCCCGGCTCGCGCGCGTGCTCTTCGCCCGCGCGTGCGACCTGTGGCGGGGCGATGCGCTGGCCGACCTCACCTCGAGCGCGTTCGCGCGGGACGAGGCCTCGCGTCTCGACGACCTGCGGCTCGCGTGCATCGAGGGCCGAGTCGACGCAGATCTCCGGCTCGGCAGGCACGACCAGGTGCTGACCGAGCTCGAGCAGCTCGTTCGGGAGCACCCGCTGCGCGAGCGCCTGCGCGGGCACCTGATGACCGCCCTCTACCGGTCCGGGCGGCAGGCCGACGCGCTTGCCTGTTACCGCGAAGGGAGGACGCTGCTGGTCGACGAGCTGGGTCTCGAGCCGTCCGCGGAGCTGCGCGAGCTGGAACGCCGGATCCTCGCCCACGAGCCCGCACTCGACGCCGAGCCGGAGCCCGAGCCCGACGTCTTTCGGGTGCCGCGCCCGCAGACCGCGACGATCGGCCGTGAGGCTGCGCTGGCGGAGTTGGGCGGCCGCCTGCTCGATCCTGCAACCCGGCTCGTGACGTTGCTCGGCCCGGGCGGCATCGGCAAGACGCGGCTCGCCGTCGAGCTCGGCCACGAGCTCGGTCCGTGGTTCGCCGACGGGGCGGCGCTCGTCGACCTCGCCCCGATCACCGAGACGGAGCTCCTGCTGCCGGCGATCGCCCGGGCCGTCGGGCTGCGGGAGACCGGCTCCGCGAGCTGGCGCGAACTGCTGGATGACGAGCTTCGGGACCGCGAGCTCCTGCTCGTCCTCGACAACTTCGAGCACCTCGTCGACGGCGCAGCGCAGGTCTCCCAGCTGCTCGATGCTGCTCCGCGTCTGACCGTGCTCGTGACGAGCAGACGCCTGCTTCGGCTGGCCGCCGAACGGGTCTTCGACGTCGACCCGCTCGACGGAGACGCCGCCCGCCGGTTGCTCGCCGCCCGAACGGCGACCGCGGGCGCCGGGGTCGATCCCGACGGAGCCGAGTTTCGCGAGATCTGCAACCGGCTCGAGGGCCTGCCGCTGGCGATCGAGTTGACCGCGCCGTGGTTTCGGACGCTGCCGTCCGGAGAGCTGCTCCGGTTGCTCGACTCTCGCCTCGACACGCTCGCGCGAGGGGCGCGGGATGCGCCGGTGCGTCACCGGACGATGCGTTCGGCGATCGACTGGAGTATCCAGCTGCTCGATCTCGAGGAGCAGCGGCTGCTCGGCCGGCTCTCGATCTTCAGCGGCGGCTTCACGACCGAGGCGATGCTCGATGTGGGCGGCCCGCAGGCCACGGTCGAGCAGCTCGACGCGCTCGTCTCCGCCAGCATCGTCCAGTCCACCGACGGGCGACACCGGCTGCTCGAGGTCGTTCGCGAGTACGCCGCCGAGCTGCCGTCGGCAGATCCAGAGGGAAGGAGCCTGCACGCAGGCCACTTCATCCGCTTGGCAGAGGCGGCGGAGGGCGAACTGTCGGGCGCCCGCCAGGCGGACTGGCTAGAACGCCTCGAGGTCGACCACGACAACCTCCGGGCCGCGCTCGACTGGCTCACGCGAGCAGGCGAGGCCAGCCTGGAGCTGAGGCTCGCCGCCGCCCTCGGCCGGTTCTGGTACATGCGCGGCTACCTGAGCGAGGGCCTGACGCGCCTGCAACGAGCCGTCGCAGCTGCCGCGGACGACGACGCGACGGTTGCGAAGGCGCTTCGAACATCCTCCGCGCTCGCCCTGCTGCGAGGCGACTACCCGCTCGCTCGAGCTTCAGCCGAGCACGCCCTCGAGCTGTACCGGCAGGCAGGCGACGACGCGGGCGTGGTCCGCTCGCTCAGCAACCTCGGCGCGATCCTCCACGCCCTCGGAGACCTCACGCTCGCCGCAGAGACACTCGACGAGTGCATCGACGCCTGCGCGTCCGTCGACGACGACCGGCTGATGGCCCTCGCGCGCAATAACCGCGGCGACGTCGCGCTGTCGCAGGGTGAGCTCGACCTCGCAGCTGACCAGTTCGCCCAGAGCCTCGCGCTCCTACGCACCGCGAACGACACCGCGAACATCGCACGCGCCCTCTACAACCTCGGCGCAGTTGCGGTCGAGCAACGGCGAAGCGACGAAGCCGGTGAGCTTCTGCGCGAGAGCCTCGAGCTCTCGGATCGGGTGGGCGACGTCGAGGACCTCGCCTGGTGCCTGATCGCGCTGGCAGTCGTCGCCGCCGACAACGGCGCTTCGCTCGACGCAGCGGCGATGCTCGGCTACACGACGGCGCTGCTCGACCGGATCGGTGCGTCGATGAAGCCGTTCGAGGAGCGCCTCTTCGAGCGGACACGCAGCCGGTTGCGTGAGGCACTCGGCGATGCCGAGCTCGAGGATGCCCTCGCAGCGGGCGCCCATCTGCAACGCGCAGACGCCGTCGGGCTCGGGATGAGCGTCGGCGCCTGACCACGGTCGTTCAGGCTGCCCCGTCGAAAGGTCGATCACAGCCGGCCGCTCGAGCCGTGAGCCAGGGGCGTCGCTCCGGACGTGACACCAGAAGGCCAGGAAGCTCTCAGCCTGTGTCTGCTGCTCGCGAGCGGCGAGCTGGGCGCGCACGGGCAGAGGCGGCGCCACGGCGACGATTCTCGGACGAGAGGCTAAGCGAGTACGAGTTCGCGTACCGGCTCTGCGGCCGGTCCGTGTTCGAAGCCCATCACGAAGCGCATCTCGAGCGCGGCGGCGAGTCGCTGCAAGGTCTGCACGGAGGTGCTGTGCTGGCCGCTCTCGATGCGTGAGATCGCGGAGTGGCTGGTGCCCATCCGCTGGGCGAGCTCTTGCTGGGTCAGGCCGAGTTCCGTGCGGCGGCGAATCACGATCCGGGCCAGCTGCTCGTAGGGCTCGAGCCGTTCCCGCGCAGCCTGGTAGCCGGGGCTGCGGCGCGCGCGGCGTCCCGCCGCTTCGGCGGCCGTGGAGCCTGCGGGGCTAACGCTCTTGCTCTTTGCCTTGGGCACGATTCATCACGTCCTTCGCCTGACTCCACGTAGGTTACCAGAATTGATAAGATCCGCAACTGCCGTCCCAGGCGATCACGGCGCGTCGTGGCCGGCAGCGCGTGGTGGTGCCCGCCGCCGCGCATCCATGCGCGACTTGAAGTCCGTCCAACGGTGCCGGGCGATCTGGAGCTCGGCCTCGGTACCTGGCCGGTGTCCTTGCGGAACATGTGGAGGCTGTACGGGGCAACCCTGACGCCACTTGCGTTATCCATGGACGGCTGCTTCGGGGATGCAACCAGTAGGCCGCCCCGTGAGCAACGGGCCCTCGAGCTTCATGCCGGGAGGCCGCCGGATCGCGGGGTCGCAAACCAAGAAAGCGACGCCCGCGAGGATCCGACTTGCTGCCGCCGCCGAACGGCGGTGACCTCGACCGCGGCGCAGGTGATCAGCGCGAGCGCGCCGAGGAACAACGCCACTCCGTGACTCGATCCGCCTCCGAACGCAGCCGAAAGGGCGTTGGCTGACCGAGTTGCTCGGGTTCAGCGAGGCGGGTCAGGGACGCCGAGCTGACGGCAGATCGCCCGCGCGGTCCCGAACGGAAGTTCGCGATGGCGCGGAACGGTGACAGGCCGCTCGGCAGCCGGGCTGCGCCAGACGTCGTGTCGACCTCCGTGCCGCACCCGCTCGCAGCCGTACTCGATTAGATGCCGCTCGAGCTCGCGAAGCGCCGTCACGATACGGAGTATCCCGCGTCCTGGGCAGGCCCAGTACGCTATGCAGCATGGAACTGCATGTCGTGTTCGAGCCCGACGAACAGGGATGGGTACATGCGACCATCGAGGAGCTACCCGGAGTGATCACCTGCGCCCCCACGCTCGACGAGGCACGTGAACTCGTCCGCGATGCGCTCGACGAATGGCTCCAGGCATTGACCTCGACTGAGCGAGCCGCCATCGGTTCGCAGGCGACGCGCGAGACGCTCACGCTAAGCGTCGCCTGACGCGGTCCCGGCTGAGACGCTGAGGTAACGACCCCCTCTCGCCGATGATCCTGGACCCAACGACGCCCTGACGCTGTCGCGACCCGGGCACACGGTCAACCTCCTTCTCATAACCCAGGAGATCGTTACCCCCGGACGTACAGGGCTCGAACTGCTTTGCCGCTGCGTGGGGTGCACCTCAGGGCCGCCCGGAAGGCACGGGCCCGGGCATAAAGCACCACGAGGCCGGCCGCTCCGTGTCAGTCAGCCGCCCCTCTTCCGAGTGAGGACACAGCCGGAGAAGCTGCCCACGACGAGGGCGCCTCGTTACGTCCACTGAACCTCGACCATTACCGAGGTTTTACGTGCACTTCCCAATTCGCAACTAAGGTCACAAGCGGTCGGAGCGACCGGTGGGGAGGCGTCTCCGACTCATTGACCAACTATCGGAGAGAACGGTTGGTCACTGGGCGTCTTGTGAGGTCGGGGCGGCTGACGGTTCCCCCGTCCCCCGGCCTCACATTTGCTTCTCGGCACCCGACCCTTGGCTTTGCACCCGCTAGAGAGGCGTATGGTCACCTGTTGTCCGCCTCTCAGCAGGGCTCGCTTGAGACTTGTCGGGCGCTTGACAGTCCTAACGAACTGTTCAACGAGTTCCCGGCTCCGCCATACGTACGTGGCCCAGGGTCAGACACATCGACGTCGACCCGTCGAGAGCGACGAGCCGGAGGGGGTTGCCTGCCACTCTGCGGCACGTCGCCCCCCTTGGATGTGTCCAGTTCGTCACCGAGCCTTCACTCGGTCGACCCCATCCCCATGGCTAATGTCGCAGTCGGCGTGTCCATGGGGTGACGGCGCCGCTTGCGAAGCCGGGGGCGGAGTGACGCCCTTCCTTTCCTCTGTCCTCGGCCTTCGCCCTCTTCTGACGGTCAGGCGCCTGGAGCGCATTGCTAGCGGCTTCTCTTCCTGATCGCTGCGCTGCCGTGGCCCTGAACTCCGCGAAGGCGCAGGCAGAGCAGCAGGTTGCCAGGAGGCCGCTTCGTGTCGTCCACCGCAAGGCGCTCCTGGCCGTGCGCCAGGAGGCCGCCGCTCTGTACGTCCGCCCGGAGACCGCCTCGAAAACTCGGGGGCTGCGACCATTGCCGCGAGAGCGATGCGCTACATCCGGACGGCGGCCGGCAGAGCGACCGCGTCGACCCGTTCCGCCCACGGCTGAGCACCGAGCTGCACGAATAACTCACGCGCCTCGGCGAATGCTGCGGCGGGGTCCGGGCGTCCCGCGGAGACCAACACGCGGCCGAGATCGTAGAGCGCACGCGCTTGCTCGAACGGCATGTGCATCACACTGAATCTTCGCGCCGCGTCGCGAAGCAGGTTCTCGGCCTCTTCTACGTCGCCGTCGAGCGCGCATATTCGTCCCCGTGACACGACCTCGATCGCGTCGAGCAGCGGTGTCCGGTCGCCCGGGCTCGCCACCTCAACCGTCTCGATCAGCTCCTGGAGAGCCCCGCGGTCGCCGAGCTCGACCGCCGATTCGAGCGAGCGGAGAAGGAGCCATTTCGTGAACGGGTGGTAGTGGGTGAAGCCGTTGTCGAGGCAGATGCTGTAACCGCGGCGGGCGGTCTCGAGCGCCTCCGCCGCACGACCCTCGCCGAGGAGCAGGCACGCTTCGACGTGCAGCCTGCCGGCCAGCATCTGCAGCTCGGCATCGTCGAAATGACCGGAGATCGAGTCGAGCTCGTTGCGGGCGGCCGCCATGTCCCCGCGCCAGACTTGGATGCAAACCCGCATCGCGCGGTCGGCCGGTGCGCGGGTCGATGCGTCAACGTCGATGTTCTCGATCAGTGCAAGCGCTTCGTCCCAGCGCCCGAGGACGGTCAGCGACGTGCCCATGTGACCGAGCGACATCAGTTCCTCGACGCGCTCCCCGCGCCGCCTCGCGACCTCGAGTCCTTCGCGATCGATCTCGATCGCGTCGACGTGGCGATCGCGAGCTGCGAAATTGTACGAGAGGTTGTAGAGCGCACGCGAGTACGCCCGGGTCGGCTCGTGCGCCCGCCCGATCGCGATTGCCCGCTCGACGAGCGCCAGCGCCTCCTCGTGCCGGCCGCGCGTTGCCAGCACGAGGTGCTTCGTGTTCAGCGCATCGACGAGGACGTCGCGCAGGACGAGCGACTCGGCGATCTCGAGTGCCCGCTCCACCCGCTCGGCCGCGGTGTCGATGTCGCCGAGGAAGTAGCGGAGCCGCGCGTAGATCTCGATCAGTGTGGCCAGATCGGCGTCCGGCTCCTCGTCGGCCAGCACCTTAAGGGCCTGCTCGAGCCGCTCGGCGCCGCCGGTGAGATCGCCCGCGAACCACATCGACCAGCCGAGCTGGCCGGCGACGCGGGCGGCCCGCGAGGCTGAACCGGCCTCCTCGTGGAGCGCGATCGACTGCTCGAAGCGCTCGCGCGCCGCCTCGTAGCGGCCGCCACCGAATGCCGCGTCGCCGGCCTCTGCAAGCAGCTCCGCCCGGACGGACGGATCGTCGATCAAGTCGGCGGCCTGCACGAATGCGCGATCGGCCTCTTCGCTCGCTCCGAGCGACGCCGCCCGGCGGCCGGCTCGAACGAGCGCCTCGCCTGCCTTGGCTCGAATCTCGTCTGCGCCGGCGGCATTCGGAGCGGCGCGGTAGGCGTCGAGATAGTGCGCTGCGACGACCTCGGCGGCCTCGGCTTCGAGCACCGATTCGAGATACTCCGCCGCGGCCAGGTGACGGACTCGGCGGTCTGCCCGCGACAGGGTGTCGTACGCGACGCGCTGGAGCAGATCCTGGAGAAAGCTGTACTGCCCGCGCTCCGGAGACCGCGGGTCGGCCTGCACCGACAGCACTTCCTTGCGCACGAGCGAGCCGAGCAGCGGCTCGAGCGCGTCGCCGGCACGGCCGCTGAGCGCGATCAGGCCGGCGAGCGAAAACGACTTCCCGAGCACGGAGGCGTCCTGCACCACCGCCCGTTCGTCGGGCGCGAGATCGTCGATGCGCGCAGCGATCAGCGCATGCAGGGTCTCCGGCACCTCGAGCGAGCTGATCGGTCCCGTGATCGAGTACCGGTCGCCCTCCGGCTTGAGCAGGCCCCGGTCGAGCAGCATGCGCACCGTCTCGACCGCGTAGAGGGGAACGCCCTGCGAGCGCTGAAGAATCTCACCGACGAGCTCGTCGGGCAGCCCCGGCACGAACCGGCTCATCAGCTCGCCCATCGCCCGGTCGGACAGAGGATCGAGCGAGAGCGTCGTCGAGCTTCGCCCGGCGCTCCCCCACCCCGGCCGCCGCTCCGCGATCTCCGGCCGGGTCAGCGCGAGGACGAAGACCGGATGGGCTCTCGACCAGTCGAGGAGATGCTCGATGAAGTCGAGCAGGCTCGCGTCAGCCCACTGCAGGTCCTCGAAGACGAGCGCGACCGGCGCAATGTCGGAAAGGCGCTCGAAGAAGAGCCGCCACGCCGAGAACAGATCCTGCCGTTCGAACGACTGCGGTTCGCCTAGGGCCAGCAGGTGCGCAAGCCGTGGCTCGACCCATGCTCGCTCCTCCTCATCGGGGATCGTCGTCGCCAGCACCGCCAGCAGCTTCGGCAGTGCCTGCTCCGCCGGCTCGTCCTCGGCGATGCGCGCCCGCATACGCACCATTTCAGCGAGCGCCCAGTACGCGACGCCGTCGCCGTAGGCGAGGCAGCGGCCGCGGTGCCACCAGACCTCCTCGGCCAGCCCGTCGAGATATTTCTCGAACTCCCAGGCGAGCCGTGACTTGCCTATCCCCGCGATGCCGACGACGGTGAGCAGCTTGGAGACGCTGTCGTCGGCCGCACTATGGAAGAGCTCCTTGAGGAGGCGGATCTCGCGGTCGCGGCCGACGAACGGGGGCTCGAGCGCAGCCGACTTCACCGCCCCACCGCGCGACGCCGTCACCTGCAGCGCGCGCCACAGGTGCGCTACGTCGGACTTGCCTTTGAGCGTGTGCGCGCCCGCGTCGTCGTAGCCGATCGCCGCGCTCGAAGCGCGACGCGTCGCATCGTTCACGAGCACCGTGCCCGGCTCGGCCGTCGACTGGATGCGCGCCGCAGTGTTGACGAGGTCACCCGCGACCATCCCCTGTCCCTCGGCGCCAAGCGTGACCGCGGCCTCGCCGGTGGCGACACCAGCGCGAAGCCTGACGTCGGCCCCGGCGTCCCCGCCGAGGTCGGCCACAGCCACCACGAGGTCGAGCGCCGCCCGCACCGCCCGCTCCGCGTCGTCCTCGCGGGCGACCGGCGTTCCCCAGACAGCCATCACCGCGTCACCGATGAACTTCTCGATCGTCCCCCCGTACCGCGCGATCAGCGTTCGCGCGGTGTCGAAGTACAGCGAGAGAAACTCACGCACCTCTTCCGGATCGCGCCCCTCCGACAGCGTCGTGAAGCCGACGAGGTCAGCGAAGAGCACTGAGACGAGGCGCCGCTCGGACGCGGCGGCGTCTTGGGCTCGAGCCGGGGCCGGTTCGAGTGCCGTCCCGCACTCGCCGCAGAAGCGAACGCCGGGCTCGTTCGGCGATCCGCACGCGCCACAGGCGCGCGAGAGCGCCGACCCGCATTCGCCGCAGAACTTGCGCGAGAGGGCGTTCTCCGCTCCGCAGGCGAGGCAGACGACCATCTCGACTGAGCGTAAACGGAACTACCCGAAGGCGCGAGCCATCCTTCGAACCAACCTGCTCCTAGCGCTCGACCGGCAGGTGCTCCCCACAGGAGACGCTTCGTGTGGCTACCAAGGTAGGGCAGCACTCAAGGTCGAGATCCGCGAAGCTACCCATGGCCGTCGCGGCTCATTTTCCTGGCCGGGACCTGCTGGGGTTAAGCCTGGCCGTCCGGGGCGGGAGCCGTTTCGAGCACCCAGATTGCTCCGTCGGCACAGTCGATGCGCGTGCCGCCTTCGGTGTCGTCGAGCCGCGTTCGACGAACGTAGACACGCTCACCGGCGAACTCGGCCAGCGGCCCACGGACACCGTCTCGTGACGCGGCGACCCACCAGGCACGAACCTGCCGGTGCACCTCCTCGGCCGAACGGGACCAGTCGAGCTCGGCGAACTCCGGCTCGAAGAAGCCCGCGTAACTCGCCCCGTCCTCATCCTGTGGGTCACCGGCATCACCGGCTTCTGCACGCTTGAGCGCTCTTGGCAGGAGCGACGCCCAGAGGCTGAACAGGGCCGCCAGGACGTCATCGGCGCGCTCGGCACCGCCAATCTCCACCGAGCCCTGGGCAAGGATTGGTCCCGTGTCGAAGTCGGCATCCATGCGATGGAAGCTGAAGCCAAGCTCTGGATCGCCGTTGCGCAGCGCCCAGCCGATCGGGTTCGGGCCTCGGTAGCGCGGCAGCGGCGCCGGGTGGCCGTTGACGACACCGAGTCGCGGCACCGCGAGCGCGTCCGCCGGTATTCGCACCGGGAAGCCGCCGCACAGCGCCAGATCCGGATCGAGCGCTTCCAACAACCTTGCAAATCGCGCCGGTCCGCTCGCGACCAGGACGTCCAGGCTCTGCGGTCGAACGTCGATCAGACTCGACAGCGGCACGTCCCCATAGCGGCCTCGAGGCCCCTCGGTGGTCACCACCCCGACGCACTCGTGGCCAAGCATTTTCAGCACCGCCTCCAGGCGCACCGCCAACTCAGGAACCCGCGAGAAGAGAGCCACCCGCATCACGAGAGTTCTAGTCGATGCTTGCGCCCTGAGAGTTCCAGCGGCCCACCGGCAGGCTGCCTCCGGTGTGCGTGGCCCTGGCCGAAAGCCAGGAGGCCGCCACTCCGTGACGTCCACGAGGAGACGCCCCGCGTCGCAAGCCAGGAAGGCGCGCCGCGCAATCCAGGAGGCCGTCGGCGGGCGACGGTTTAGGCTCTTACTGTGAACGTTTGCTCGAGTTGCGGTACCGATGCTCGGTGAGCACCGACACGACGACCCAGCCCGAAGCGCAACCCGTCGGAGCCTTGCTGTCCGTCAACGTCGGCAAGCCGAAGGAGGTGCCCTGGCAAGGGAAGACAGTCTTCACCGGCGTCTTCAAGCACCCTGTTGCCGGCGCTCGCCGGGTGCGCAAGCTCAACGTCGATGGCGACGGGCAAGGTGACCTTGCCGGCCACGGAGGCGAGCAGCGCGCCGTCTTCGTCTACCAGCTCGACTCGTATCGCTACTGGGAGCGCGAGCTCGGGCGAGACGACTTCGTCTACGGACAGTTTGGTGAGAACTTCACGATCGACGGGCTGAGCGACAACGAGGTCTGCATCGGCGACCGCTACCGCATCGGCAGCGCGCTCTTCGAGGTCACACAGCCTCGCGTCACCTGCTACCGCGTCGGGATCCGTATGAACGACCCGCGCATCCCCGCTCTGCTCGTCTCGCACCACCGGCCCGGATTTTACTTCCGCGTCCTCGAAGAAGGTGACGTCGAGGCCGGAGACGAGATCCTCCAAGTCGCGTCCGGCCCGGAGAGGTTGACGGTCGCCGAGACCGACGCCCTCCTCTACCTTCCCGGCCATCCACGCCAGGAGCTGCTGCGCGCACTGCGCGTCCCCGCTCTCAGTCCCGGCTGGCAGGCCTCGTTCCGCGCTCTGCTCGACGGTGAGCCGGGTGGCGGCAACGCGGGTCTGACCACTGCCAGCCCACCGCCCGCCTGGCCCGGCTTCCGTCGGTTGACCGTGACGGCGATCGAGCGCGAGAGCGACGCTGTGATCTCCATCCAGCTCGACGATCCCGACGGTGCGCCGCTTCCGGCGGCCCGCCCTGGCCAGTACCTCACTCTGCGCATCCAGTCCGGGGACGAGGGACACTCGGTGCTCCGCAACTACTCCCTCTCCGGTCCGCCCGGCGCCGACTACTACCGCGTCACCGTGAAGCACGAACAGGACGGCGCCGCCAGCAGTTACCTGCACGACCGGCTCGCGGTCGGAGACTGGCTCGACGTCGCTGCACCGCGCGGCACCTTCATCCTCGACCAGACGCAAGCGCCCGTTCTGCTGATCGGTGCCGGCATCGGCGCCACTCCGGTGCTCGCCATGCTCCATGCGCTCGCAACGGAGCACTCCGACAGGGAGATCTGGTGGCTCCAGGGCGCCCGCAACGGCCACGAGCACCCGTTTGCCGCCGAGGCTCGCGCGCTCCTCGCCTCGCTCCCGAACGGTCACGCCCACATCTGCTACAGCCGTCCCGACCCGGACGACCTCCAAGGCCGCGACTTCGACGACGCCGGCCGCCTGACCGGGTCGCTGCTCGCCGAACTCAAACTACCTCTCGACGCCACGGCATACCTGTGCGGACCCGCACCGTTCATGGAGGAGGTCAGCGCCGGTCTGGCCGCGATCGGCCTCAACGCTGTCGACATCCACACCGAGCCGTTCGGGCCGACACCGGGCCTCACCCCCGGCATCGCATCAGCGCCAAACCGAGCGCCACATCCACCGCACGGACAAGCCGGAACCGGCCCCACGATCGAGTTCGCCCGCAGCAACCTCGCCGTCCCCTGGAGCAGCGGATACGCCAGCCTGCTCGAGTTCGCCGAAGCCTGCGACGTTCCCGTCCGCTGGTCCTGCCGCACGGGCGTCTGCCACAACTGCGAGACCGCCCTCATCGCCGGCACGGTCGACTACAACCCCGATCCGGTCGAACCACCCACCGACGGCAGCGCACTCATCTGCTGCTCACGGCCGCACGGAACCATCGTCCTGGATCTCTGAGAAGAGAGAGGTCTGGCCAGAGGCTTCGCCGAGTGGTTGCCCAAGAAACCCTGGCATCGCACCAGGAGGCCGCTTCGTGTCGTGAACCAGGGGGCCCGGGAAACACACGCGACCGTCGAGGGGGGTCAGCGTCACCGCTCAGCCCCGGGCGGGATGTTCTGGTTGAGTCGAAAGAAGTTGTCGGGGTCGTAGCTGTTCTTCAAGGCCTTCAGTCGGTCGTACGTCTCGGGCCCATAGCTGCGCCGGATCCGTTCCTCGCCTTCGTCCATGAGAAAGTTCACGTAGACGCTTGTCTGGTGGGGTTCGAGCGCCGCCCAGAGTCCTTGCGCCCATTCGCGCTCGGCGTCGAACCCGTCGACTGTCTCCGTGATGGCAGCGACGTTGATTGAGTGGCCTGCGGCTCGTCCGTTGAATGCGGTGCCGTGCTCGGCGACTCGCGCTACAGCGCCACCCTGGTGGAAGATCGGGAAGGTTGTGCGCGGGGAGCTCATGCGGAGCGCGTGCTCCACGGTGATGTCGATCACGTCGTCCGTGAGTTCGGCGACGTCGCAGGAGCGGATGTAGTACTGCCAGCCGTGAAGGAAGGATGGGTCGAGCATCGCCTGGAGGCGACTGAACGGCATCGGCATGCAGAGGTCCAGGAGCGGTGATCCGAACTGCCTGAGCGGCAGGACCGCTGCTTCGCCCTCCTCGATCGGGCCCGCGTAGCAGCAGCCCACAATGACGACGAGCTTGCCGCGTATTTCGGGCGGCACGCTTGGCAGGGATGGCGCCGTTCGGTGAAAGACGATTGTGGTGAGCTCGTCTGGCACCTCGGCGAGCCAGTCTCGATAGAAGCGCAGGACGCTTGGCGAGCTTTCCATCGGCCAGTAGATCGGGCCGGCGAGCAGGATCGGGCCGACAGGGTTCAGGCCGAACTCGAACTCGGTGACGATGCCGAAGTTACCGCCGCCGCCCCGCAGCCCCCAGAACAATTCGGCGTTCGCGGTCGCGCTCGCCTTCACGAACTCTCCGTCGGCGGTCACGACATCCACGGCAAGGAGTTGGTCGATGGTCAGCCCGTGTTTGCGCATCAGCCAGCCGATGCCTCCTCCGAGCGTCAGCCCGGCGACGCCGGTGTGTGAGACGATCCCGGCCGGGACGGCGAGTCCGAACTCTTGGGTCTCCCGGTCGAGATCTGCGAGGCGGGCACCGGCCTGCACTCTCACGGTGCAGGCGTCGGGATCGACCCGGATCCCTCTCATCGAGCCAAGGTCGATGACGACTCCGTCGTTGCAGACCGAGAACCCGGGGAAGCTGTGGCCTCCGCTTCGGACTGCGACCGTCAGACCGGTCCGGCGCGCGAAGCGCACGGCTCCCCTGACGTCGGCGACGCCGGCACAACGGGCGATCAGGGCAGGGAAACGGTTGACCGAACCGTTCCAGACCCGTCGCTGCTCGTCGTAGCCCGGGTCGACTGGACGAAGGACCTGGCCGCCAAACGAACGTTCGAGTTCGCTGACGGCAGCCGGGTCTAGCTCGATGGTCGAAGAGGTGGCAGACATCGGGCGTCGGACATCGGGGATTCTCACACGCGTGGGGTGGCGACGCGGGGCGGCGCCGATGCGCCTGCCCCGCGTCCTCTCGCTCTTCAGTTCTTCTCGAAGAAGTGGCGCAGGTCCCACTGGGCTACGTCGGTGCCGAGCTTGAAGCCGACTTCGCCCGAGGTGCGGAAGTGAAAGCCCACGAACACGCGGGCGTCGATGATGTCGCGCTTGAAGTCGTCGATTTGACGGTAATGCCGAGTCGTTCCAGTGACGGTGCTCGAGACGTCCAGGTTGATCGCGTCACTGCCGGCAATCTTCGACAGCGCCACCGAGAGCGCTCCGGCGAGGCAAGTGTGTGCCGACGGATACTCCGGAAAGTTCGGCGTCGGTCGGAGCGGCAGCCAGTTCGGGTCGGCCGTCGTGCGATCGTTGCCGTCCGTGCTGCCGGCCGGGATTGCCGTTACCGGCCGCCAGAACGCGTACGTGTCTTTCGCATCGAAGCACGCGATCAGAGCATCGGCCATTGTCGTGTCGGCCATCGCGAGCGCCCGAGCGGCATCTCGCAGGTTCAGGCTGTGGGCGGAGACGAAGCCGCGGAGCGCCCGGTTGTACAGCTGGGCCGCGTTTTCGGTCCAGAAGAGCGCCGTCTCCGTCTGCTGCGTTGTCCGGAGCGACCCGTTGAGGGCGCCGTAGAGCCGCGTCTCGTTGTAATCGCGCGCGTACTGGTGGCTGTCGATCGCCGGCGGCGGGCCTGGCCGGAACTGTGAGGCGCTGTTGAGCAGCAGCGGCTTCATCGCGCCCAGCCAGGGAGTGAGGACCGGGAGGAACGCGGGTGGCGTCGGCTGCCAGACGCCGGGTCCGGGCGTGTGGACGAACGGCACGTTGGCGTCGCGTCCGTCGTCGATGCGGGCTGCGAGCAGTCCGGCGGCGACCTGCTGTCCGACGAGGACGCCCCTATCTTTCGGTGTCCCGTCGGGGATGCCGGCGAGCGAGGTCGCGTAGGCCGCGTCGAGGGCGGGCTTCTGAGCCGGGAAATAGCCGACGAGGACGCCGTACGCTGCAGCGACGGCTGCCGCCTCGTCGGACGACCCCGGCGGAACGCCCGGGACGATCAGGTAGGGATGGAAGCCGCCGTCGACCGCGATCACGGCGTCGTAGACCGCCGCCTGCGTCAGACCGACGTAGAGGCCCGATTCGGGCTGAGATTTTCCCGCGGCGATCGTCGTCGCCACCGCGGTCGCATTCCAATCCAGCGCGACCTGCGGACTCGCTGCGACTCCTACAGCCCGCTGGTGCGACGCGGTGGAGACGGCCGCAAAGAGCGCGATCACGAGGAACAGAGCTCCAAGTACAACAGAGAACCGGCGCATGTTTCATAGCCTCCTTCGGTTGGCCGCTCAACTCGTGCGGCGGCGTCTTGAGGTCGAGGCTATGAAGCGACCAGCGGGTTGAGATCAGTAGTGATACGGAGCCGAGTTACTGGTTCAATGCGAGCTCCGACGCGCGACGAGTCAGTTCAACCTTCGAGCGGACGCCGAGCTTCGCGTAGACACTTGCCAGATGGGTTTCAACGGTCCGCGGGCTGATGAAGAGCCGCTCGCCGATCTCCCGTGCGGTGAGACCGTCGACGGCCAACCGCGCGACTTGTCGTTCGCGGGCGCTGAGATCGTCGCCAGGGACGGCCGCGGTCCTGCGGGGACGGCCTTCGACAGACCGTTCGAACTCCCGTGCGCGCTCGAGCCGCCACATCGCGCCAGACGCCCGGAACTCCGACCTGGCCCGCTCGAATGCCTTGCGAGCGGAGTCAACGTCAGTGGTGGCGAGCGATCTTCCGAGCAGATCGAGGGCACGACCGTGAAAGCCGCGGCACCCGGACGAGTGAAGAAGTTCAACAGCTCGCCGCGCACGATCGGCGGCCTCGTCGGTTGAACCTGCGGCGAGCGCCGACCATCCCGAAGCGATCGCCGCCAACGCGTGATACAGATCGCGATCGATCTCGTGGGCGATCGTCTGCAGCCGACGAGAAGCAGCCGTAGCGACCGGGGAATCGTCGAGCTCAGCCGCGACCGCTGCAAGGTCGACGAGCACAAGAGCGGCAAACGGTGTCGCGCCGGCAGCAAGGCAGGCCTCGGCAACATCCGCCAGCCTTGCGAGCGCATCCGACGCCCTCCGTTCGTACCAGTCGAGCAGGGCTTCCGCGTGGGCGGCCGTGAATCCGGCGCAGAGGAAGTCGACCCTACCGAGGGTCGCCCGAACTCGACGCAAGTGGTCACGGGCCTGAACGGGTTCACCCGCCTCGACAGCCGCAAGCGCGGCAAATGTGACCCCGAGAGCGCGGCGCTTGCTGAGCTCCCCGACGAGCTGGGCGGCAGCAGCTTGCGAGCTCGTGAGCGCCGCACGAACGTCGCCCGCGAACCACTGAACGATCGCCTCCCACTCGGGTAGGAGGGTCTCGCGCCACTCGGGAGCCTCCTTGGCCTGCTCGACGAGATCGGCGGCCTCCTCGGGGCGTCCCTCGAATGCGAGTGAGCAGGCAAGGAGCGCGCGGCTTGTCGTCAGTCTGTACGTCTTTGCTTCCTCGGTGGCGATCGCGATGCTCCGCCGGTGATGTTCCTCCGCCTCTGCGAAGCGGCCCCGGAAAAACGACGCCTGAGCCAGCACCGTCAGTGCTTGAATCGTCGCGAAGCGATCACCTGCCGCTTCCGCCGAGACGAGGACGCGCTCCGCAACGGTCTGCATAGCCGGGTACTCGTTCCGCAGGCCGTGGATCCACGCCAACTCGTTCTCGGCAAGCAGCGCCCCAGACCGGACACCGGCGTCGTCGAAGAGCGATCTCGCTTCCTCACAGGCGCGTTCGGCGGCGTCGAAATCCGCCACCCCCCAGGCAAGGAAGTTGGCGAGACGGAACTTCACCATCGCGCGAACGGCTGGATCGACCGAGCCCGAGAGGACATCCTCGATCGCCCGCATGGCCTGGATCCCCAGCCGCGCGTTCGAGTCTGCTCGATGGTCTACCACCCACTCCGCCTGCCATGACAACGCCTCGAGGACGTCGAGCCAGCGCTCGTCGCCGGCCGGGACGAGCTCGACCAAGGTGTCGAGGATCATGAGCGCCTCGTGGTAGGCGCCACGTTCCTCAGCTTGCCGAACGGCGTCGCAGAGCGTTCGAATGGCCTCGTCGTCTCCGACTTCGGCGGAGCGGGCGAAGTGAGGAGCCGCCTCGCCGAGCCGAGCTGCAGCCACCAGTGCTCGACCCGCGAGACGATGCAGGGCCCGTCGCCGGACCTCGCTGATTCGCTGGTAGATCGCCTCCTGAAGCAGTGGGTGGGCTAGTTCGTAGCTCAAGTCCCGGCCGTGCTGCGCCTCGGTCACGAACTGAGAGCGGACCAGCCGCTCGAGCACCGCGGTGAGCCGGTCCGAAGAGAGGCTGGTGACCGCGGCGAGCTCGCGCGTCTCGACACTGCGGCTGATGATGGCGAGCGACTGAAGCGTTGCCAAGGCGGGTTCGTCGAGCGCTCGCAACCGTGTCTCGACGCGCTCCGCCAGGTCCTCCGGCAGCCGTCGTAGCATGGGCGCCGCCAGATCGGCCCCCTCGTCCAAGAGCGCGTCGAGCAGTCCGAGGGAAAAGAGCGCGTTGCCGCGAGAGCGCTCCTCCAGCCATGCAACGAGCTCGGGGGGTGGTCTCTCACCGAGCCTCCCCGCAGCGAGATCACCGAGCGCATCGACGTCGAGGACATCGAGCCGAAGCCTCCGCAGCACTGCCTCCTGCTCCAGACCGTGAACGGCCAGCATCGCTTCGGCGTTATCTGCGAGCTCGGTTGGCCGAGCAGCCACCAGCACGAGCACGCGCGACTGCGGGAGCGCCCCGGCGAGATAGCCGAGCGCGCCCCACGAGGACGCGTCGGCGACATGGGCGTCGTCCAGAAACGCGATGACCGGAGCCTTCGCTGCGAGGTTGGACAGTGCGGCGGCAAGGCCCTGAAGCAGCCGCACACGTGGAGGCTCACGTTCTGGAGCCGAGCCACGGACGGCGGCGACGCTGTGCAACAACGCTGCCAGATCGTCGAGATACCCACTACACAACCGGGTTACGTCTTCCGCAGGCAGTCCACGGAAGTGGTACTCGAACGCCTCAGACCAGACTCCGAACGATGCGGAAGCACCAAGCGGGAAAGCCCGCGCAGAGAGTCCGATCGTTTTCCGTCGGTTGCGCGCCAAGAACTCGCGCGCGATACGCGTCTTGCCGACTCCCGGATCAGCGAGGAGGAGGACCACTCGGAACTCGCCCGCCGCCGCCAGCAGACGCTCACGCTCCAGCTCAGCTAGCTCGGCCGCCCTGCCGACCAGCCTTGTCTCCCGCGGCATCACTCGATTATGACCCTCGCCCACTCCTACTCAGGGCTGACCTTTGAGCGCGGAGTTCCGGTCACGGGCCTTTCACGGACATTTCGACCGACGCAAACCGGCGTCACGCTGGCTGAGCCGGGATCGCTGGAGGATCTTCGGGCATAACACCAGGAGGTCGCTCCGTCTCCGTCACCCGAGGCCGACTCCGATGTGCCTATGGGCTGGTCGCAGCCCAGGAGGCCGTCGCGGCGCGAGTGACGTCGAAAGCACCTCTTCGCGACGATCTGGATTCCGTGATCGGGAGCGCGAAATGTCGGAGTGCTCTAGGCGCAACTTGCCCGACGGCGCGCGGCTTCGATTCGCTCGGCAGGGGTAGGGTGGCTGAAGAACGCGAGGTAGATCGGCCGGGGCGGGTCGAGATCGGCGAGGTTCGCATTCGCCAGCGAGCGGTGGGTCGCCTCGAACGTGGCGACGTCGTCAGTCAGTTCGAGCGAGAAGCGGTCAGCCTCACGTTCCCAGTTCCTCGAGAGCGCGGCGCCGAGCAGCGCCCCGGGGATCTGCACGATCGCGGCGAGCAGCAGGACGAACGGTACGACGCGAGGATCGCTAGCGCCGCCGGGTGCCCCGATCAAGGTGCGGAGGGCCGGCGAGAGCAGAAGCGCCCAGAGAAGGACGACGAAGCCCGCGAGGCCGGCCATCCCGAGCAGCGTGCCCTTGACCAGGTGATGGGCACGTCGGTGCCCGAGCTCGTGCGCGAGGACAAGCCCAATCTCCAGCCGGTTGGCGCGCGTCAGCAACGTGTCGTAGAGAACAAGGCGGCGCGTGCGCCCGAGCCCCGATACGTAGGCGTTGGCCTTGCGAGTTCGCCGGCTTGCATCCGCGACGAGCACCTCCTTGATCGGAGTCTGCGCCCTCGCGGCAAGCTCCAGCAGTTCGGCGCTCAGTTCAGAGTCGTCAAGCGGAAGGAAGCGGTTGAAAAGAGGCTCGACGAGGAGCGGGGCAAGGAAGCCGAGGGCCAGCACCATCGCCGCCGCAGCAGCGGCCGCAACCAAAGGCCAGGAATGAGGTAGAAGCCGCGCCGATCCAACCAGTCCGAGGAAAGCAATGCACGACAGCACGAGGCCCAGCACGAGCGACTTCGCCCGGTCGGCGGCGAAACCCGTGAGGTTCTGTGTCGAAAACCCCCAGCTGCGCTCGTGCACGAAGCCCGTCCAGAACGAGATCGGCAGGCCGACTGCGGTCGTCAAGACCTCGATCAGTGCCGTGAACCCGAGAACCTGCGCCCACCAGGGCCATCCCCGCACCGGCTCGAAGAGCCAGTCACCGAGTCGGCCGAAGACGATCAGAGCGAGGACCAGCAGTCCGAGGACGAGCTGCGCTGCCGCAGCCGCATACAGCGGCCGGTGGTAACGCCATGCCCGAGCGACCTGATCTTCGCCGAACAGGCCAACTGCATCCGCTCTCACCATTCTGGAAATGAATAGCGCTAGCGCAGCCCGTGCGGACGGTGTCGAGCTCGACTGCTGCGTCGAGCTCGGCGTGAGCCCGGGACCGCCGCCTAGCCGACTTCGGTGGGTCCACCCGGAGGCCGCTTGAGAGGGTGTCCCGGGCAGGACACCAGGAGGCCGACCAGCGTTTCGGGTGCTCGTGGGTCGACTGTGACCGTGCCGGCTGCCAGAGCACGCGCCGGCATTTCACGACGCGTGAGGTGGTCGTGGAGGCAATTTTCGAGGTCGACACGGCGGTCCGTGAGTGGGCTTCGCGCGCGGAGAGCCAGCGCGGATGCGAACATGAGGTTGTGGGGGTACCGCCACCGAGCGGAGAGCCTCGTTTGGCGGGACGCTCCGGTCGCCCGAGGTGGATGCGCGACGCGGGACGTGGGCTGCTGCTACTCGTCACGGGTGTCTCGCTCTACCTGCTGCTTCCGAGCCTTCTCGCCGTCTTCTCCTCGTGGCATTCGCTCGCGCATCTCAACTGGTACTGGGCGGAGCTCGCACTGCTGGCCGAGATCACGAGCTTCGTCTCGCTCTGGAGGCTCGACCAGGTCGCGTTACGGACCACAAACTGGTTCGCGGTCGCGTGCGCGCAGCTGAGCGGAAATGCGTTCGGCCGGATCGTGCCCGGCGGAGGCGCCACAGCCAGCGTGTTCGCAGTCGGCATGCTCCGCCGCGCCGGCATCGAGGTCGGACGGGCGGCGGCAGCACTTGCCGCGTCAACCGCGCTCCAGATCGCCATGACGCTCGCGCTGCCACTGCTCGCGCTACCTGCGATAGTCAGTGGGGCCCCCGTCAACCCGAGCCTGGTCGCTTACGCCTACCTCGGCATTGCCGCTCTGCTGCTACTGCTCGCGGCTGCAGGCCTCGGCTTCGCGGCTGACCGGCCGCTCGCACTCCTAGGCCGCGGGATCCAGTGGACCGTGAACCGGACCGTTCGCCGCCGCAGGAAGGTCGCCGCGCTGCCGCAGAGGCTACTCGTCGAGCGGGACTTCATCCGCACGACGATCGGCGAGCGCTGGGCGGCCGCAATCTTCTCCGCAGCGGGGAACATCGGCTTCGACTACATCGCGCTGCTCTGTGCGGTCCGGGCAGTCGGCGCTCAGCCACGACCTTCGCTCGTCCTGCTCGCCTACACCGCCGCGGTGCTGCTCGCTTTGATCCCGCTCACGCCGGGCGGGCTCGGCTTCGTCGAGGCAGGACTCGTCGGCACGCTCACCCTCGCAGGCGTCAACCCAGGCGACGCCCTCGTCGCGACACTCGTCTACCGACTCGTCTCCTTCTGGCTCCCGATCCCGGTCGGCGGGGTCGCCTACGCCCTCTTCCGACGCCGCTACCCGTAATAACGAAGCGACGTCAACCAGCTCCTCCTTTAGGGCGGATCTCCGGTCATGAACCAAAGGCCGCCGCGAGTTGACGCAACCAGGACGCGGCACGGGCGAAGTTCTCCAAACGATTCACGGGGTTAGGCTCTCGCTGCCAACGGCACGCCGCCCGGGCGAGGTTCTGTCCCCGTTAACGAACGTGCCAGCCGCTGCCGAGCGCGTTCATGTGCGGCCAGGTGCGGAACTTGCAGATGATCTTGTCGCCGTACTTCGCGGTCTCGGCGCCAGGATCGGGCCAGGAGGCCGCCCAGCCCTCGGTTTTGGCCATTGGGCGACCGGTGAGCCGCTGAAAGTCTGACAAGCAGATCGACCTGGCGATTGCGTTCGCGCTGCTGTTGGACGGAGGTGAGTGATGGCCCCAACCACCGTGCCCGATGGCGTACACCTCCTGATCGTGCGCCGGATCCGAACACGGAACGACGAGCAGCGTCTTCCCGGGAGCGCCGTGTGGCGGAACAACCAGACACTGCCGCGGATGAACTGCCAGATAGAAAACATGGGTACCGACGGCATCCGCGCTTCCGGTACCGACAAGAACGATTGCGAGCACTGCAGGCAGGATCAGAGCATGAGCCCGACGCATCCCGATCGTCCCTTCTCCCTGCCGGCCAGCATCTCGCTCGAGACTCTCCCACGAGACCGTCCGAAATTCAACGCGAGAGTCAATCCGCTTCGTGTCATAACCCAGGAAGCCGCCGCTTTTTCGGTGTGCAACCAGGAGGCTGGCTGCTTCGGGGACTCAACCAGGAGGCCAGAAGATGCTGAGCCTACGTGGCACGCCGCCCTGCACGCCTCCATGCTGCACGTCATCAAGATTGGGTTCGTTTCGCAGAATCGATGTCTAGGTCTTGTTGTCTATATTGACAACGATCTGCGCCACGCCATGCGAATCCCTCGATCGAGGGAGGTGTTTTCGAGAAGTACCAGAACCCGCACGACTCGCAGAATCTCGCGGCCGGGCCGTTGCCGTGGCCGCGCAGATTGTCACCACATGACCCTAGACCCCCCCTCCCGCGCAACGACAACCGCCGCCTACGAGTCTCCGATGTCAGGTTCTCCTCAAGCCGGCAGGCCGTTTTGCCGACCGGGGGTCTTACCAGAAGCATTTCAGGGCCGTGGTATCGGCCGAATGTGCCCACTTCTGGGTTTTGGAGCAATCGTTCCCCGAAGCAAGAGGCAGGGCGAGAGGCCGAGTCCGACCGAGCGGTTACCCCTAAACGGTTATGGCGACCAACAAACAAATCGAAGCGAACCGGCTGAATGCCAAGAAATCGACTGGTGCTCGAACTCCAGAGGGAAAGACGCGGTCATCGATGAACGCGCTCAAACACGGCGCCCTTGCTCGGGACGTCGTTCTTCCCAACGAGAGCGAGGAAGAGTTCAGATCGTTCAATCTCGGATTGGTTCGTGAACTGCAACCCGTCGGAGAACTCGAGGAACTCCTCGTCGATCTGATCGCAGCCTACGCCTGGCGACTTCGGCGCGTCGCCCGCGTCGAGAAAGGGCTACTCGTCCGATACGTCTACGGACACGTCGCAGAAGACGCCCGCGAAGATGCGTACCACGCTTTCAACGGGCTTGGAGTGTGGGGCTCGGCCCCCCGACCGGCAGCGAAGGCACTAAGCGAGATCGATCCAGAACAAGTAACGCCGGAGGAACTCAAAGATGCGGAAGAGGCAGCAGCCCTCGAACGCGTTGACAAAGCAGAGGAAATTCGCAGCCACCCCGATGCGCTCCTTGGCCGGGCCTTCCTAACCGATGCACGGGAAACCGATGCGTTCTCGAAGCTCTCGCGCTACGAGACGCACATCCAACGTTCCCTGTCTCGAGCTCTCGGCGAACTAGAGCGCCTCCAGGCGGGCCGCAGCTGGGCCGAGACCACTGATCAAAGCTACCCAGATGCGCTTAGTCCAGGCTGAAGCTGGCGTTTCTGCAGCCGTGCCCGGACATTGGCCGCTTCGCGATTCCCACCAGAGGCGGCTGTCTGGTCATAGCCCAGGAGGCCGACATGCCGGGCGTGGCACCAGGAGGCCCGGCGCCCCACCGCGTTGAACCTGGCCGTCCACCCGGAGGCCGCTGGAATGGACCGCTCAGACGTAACACCAGGAGGGCGGCGCGCGGCGTTCGCGCTGACGGATTGCGTTGAGGCGTATCGCGACCCGCCCTGCTGGACTTCCAATCCCAAGCTCGACCGTTCGATCCCTCACGGCTCACTGAGCTCCGCGAGTCGCTCGCGGGTGCGACGGGCGAGCGGGATGATCTGTTTGCGCTCGTAACAGGCGAGTGCCTCGCGGAAAGCAGCCACGGCCGCATCGTGGCGATCTGCAGCTGCAAGCACTTCGCCGAGGTCGAAGAGGGCGTCGCCCTTCAGGCCGAGGGCGTCGCTCCGCGCCACGATCTCGACAGCTTCGCGGGCGAGTCGTTCGGCTTCTGCGTGGCTACCGCGGCTCGCCTCGACGAGCGCCTGTACCTGCCGCCAGATCGTTCGCGCCCACATGTCCGAGGGGTCGGCGAGCGAGCGTCCCTGCTGGGCGAGTGGTTCTGCCTCGCCGTGGCGGCCCAGCCTACAGAGAACACGGCCGAGCATCGGCCCGTATCCCGACAGGTTGCCCTGCCAGCCTTGCGCCTCAAGGTAGTCGCAGAACTCTCGTAGCTGGAGGACCGCTCTCTCGTCGTCACCGGCAAGGAGTGTGACCTCATGCTGTAGGGCGCCCGGGGGAAGGCCAAGCTCGGATCTTCTCTCGGCGGCCGCGCGAGCGATCCGCGACGCCTCGTCGAGACGGTCGAGCATCGCCAGCAGCCAGGCCCGCCGATCATCGAACGCCGGCGACAACGACGGCTCCCCGGGCACGAGGTCATCGAGGGCTCGCAGTGCCTGTCCGGCCGGACGCGGCCCTAGTGTGAGCGCGACCGGTAGCCCGTAGAAGTGGGTCGTTCTGATGCCGGCGAGCTGGGAATGGTGGAGCGCGTGCTCGGCCGCGCGCGCCATGTCCTCGAATTGGCCGCGCCAACTCGCGACGCCCGCGAGAGCGCCCCAGATGTATGCAAGGCCGGCGTGGTCTGCGCGCGCTTCGAGCAGCGGGAGCGCCCGTTGCGCCAACCGCTCCAGTTCGTCGGCCGAGCTTGATCCGGAATGAAGGCCGACATATGACGCCCAGGTGCGGGCGAGCAACTCACCTGCCTCGTCGCCGGCGGCGTGGGCGCGTTCCGCCGCGGCTGCGGCGATCGTCGCGGACGCCGTCGACCCGCCGCGCCAGCGCATCACGTTCGAGAGATCGAGCTCAAGCCGGACGTCCAACCGGAGGGGCCGGGTGAGGGTCAGCGCCCGCTCGAGAAACCCTGCGGCAGCCGGGTCGTCACCGCGCCACTCGGCCCTGCGCCCCGCAGCGACCAGCCGGGCAGCAGCCTGCTCTGTCAGCGCGGGTTCCGGTCGGCCAAGCTCGCCGAGGTAACGGGCGGCCTGCTCGAGGTGGTAGCCGAGGATCTCGTCAAGTTCGACAAGGTCTTGGCCATGGGTTTGGAGCCAGCCTGCGAAGCGTCGGTGCAGGTCGGCGCGCACGGACTTGGGGAGGGCCTCGTAGGCGGCGTCGCGGATCAGCAGGTGGCGGAAGCGGTACGCGTCGTCATCGGGGAAGATGCGGTTGGTCGGGGCGGACGAGCTCCTTGCGGATCAGCGAGACGAGCCGCCGGTCGACGTCTCCGTCGCCTCGTCCCGAGCGCCTGCGACCGCGCCGCGGTGGAAGACGCGGCCTTCGACCGAGCCGCGCTCGAGCACGGCCCGTTCGGCCGGGTCGAGTTGGTCGAGCCGGGCGGCGAGGAGCGCCTGGATCGTCGGTGGCACGTCCACCTTCCCGTCGTGCCTTCGCGGACGAGGGCGAGCATCTCCTCGAGGAAGAGCGGGTTGCCCTCGGCGGCCTGGACGATCCGCTCCGCTCAACTCGTCCGGAGACCTCCCGAGCTTGCCGATCAGTTCCGCGGACTCGGCGGCGTCGAGTGGCTCGAGCAGCACGGTGGTCGCGTTCCACTTGCCGCCGCCCCACGACTGCCTGCGCTCCAGCAGGTCGGGCCGGGCCATGCAGAGGAGCAGGATCGGCGCGTCGCGGGCGAGGTCGGCCACGTGCTCGACCAGATCGAGCAACGTCTCCTCCGCCCAGTGGAGATCGTCGAACACGCAGACCAGCGGCTGCGGTCTGCGCCTGCTGTTCGAGCAGCTTGCGAAACCCCCAGGCGATCTCCTCGGCCGACGCCAGCTCGTCGGTCTCGCCCAGCAACGCCCGCAGCGGCCGCGCTGCGTCCCCGTGCGGCAGCGCACCGAGCTGCTTGAGGATCTCCACCACCGGCCAGTAGGTGATGCCCTCGCCGTACGACAGGCAGCGGCCCGCGAACAAGCTGCGCGTCGACACCGTGCGAGGAACTCGGCCGCCAGCCGCGACTTCCCAACTCCCGCCGAGCCGAGCACCGTGAATAGCTGACAGGAGTGGTCATGCACCGCCTGCGGCGAACGCATCGCGCGAGCCGCCGCAACTCGGTGCCGCGGCCCACCATCGGCGTCCCGAACTGCCGATCCAAGCCGGCCGCCACCGCGAGCAGACGGAACGCCGCCACCGGCTCGCGCCTTCCCCTTCAGCGTCAGCGGCGCCACCGGCTCCGACATCGACCGCTGTCGCTCACGAGCTCGTGCGTCTACTCGCCGATCAGCACCTCGCCCGGGGCCGCCGCCTGCTCCAGCCGGGCCGCGACGTTGACGGCGTCGCCGGTAGCAAGCCGCTCCTCCGTCCCCGTCACGACCTCTCCGGTGTTGACACCGATCCGGCCTTGCGATGCCCGAGTTCCGGCAGCGCGTCGCGCATCTCCACCGCCGCGCGGCACGCCCGAAGCGCATCGTCCTCGTGCAGCCACCGGCACCCCGAAGACCGCCATCACCGCATCGCCGATGAACTTCTCCACCGTGCCGCCATGCCGCTCGATGATCCCCTGCATCCGCTCGAAGTAACGAGCAAGCAGCTCCCTCAGCGCCTCCGGATCAGTCGACTCGCCAAGCGCAGTCGAACCAGTCACATCACAAAACAGCGCCGTGACGGTCTTGCGCACCTCACGTGCCGGAGAGGCGGCAGCGAGCGCCGCAGCGCACGACATACAGAACCGCGCCTCGTCTGGGTTCTGGTGACCGCAGCTCGCGCAGACCAACACCAGCCGAGGCTAGAACATCCACAGACCGGCAGCCACACACAACACCGCTCGCTTTGGCCCACTGTCGGCGCTAGGCCGAGATGAAGGCGCGCGTCGCTGCAGTCCGGGCGGCGATCCGAACGCCTCAGCTACCGCCGGCGTCTGGGCATCAGCAAGGGGTGCCTCCGCCTCAGTCGCTCGCCGCAGACCGGGCTGAACTGGAACTCGCCTTCGGCCACGTCATGACCGTTGCTGCAACACCGCATGAGGTGACCCTAGACCTGAACTCACCGCACCGGAGACGCTCATGCTGCGATCCATGCCGCGATCGGATGACCGGGGGCTTCTGTGTGTGGCTGGAGACGTCAGCTCCGGCGCTGCCGGCGAAGACAGCTGCCAGGACGACGATCATCCCGACGACGACGAAAGCGGCTGCGTTGCGGATCGTGGCGGACATCTGCGATCTCCTCTTCGGTCGTAGTGCCCACAAGACGGCCCACGACGCAGGCCCCTTCCATGTGTGTGACGAGCGCGACACATCGTGCTCCTCCCGGAACAGCAGGTATCTGAACGCCTACCTGCATCTGCTGCCGGGCGACGCGGGCCAAGCGCCCGACTCGTTCGATCACCTACAGCCAGGAGCCGAAGAACAGAAGGCCGCTCCGTGACGTCCACTACAACCGCGCGGGAGGCTGGCGCAAGCTGACGGTTCGAGTCCGTTGGGGGTGGTCGCGTTGACCAAACCAGGGGGCGCCGCTCAGGGTCATAGCCCAGGAGGCCGACATGCCGGGCGTGGCACCAGGAGGCCGCCAGATCGGGGGGCCGCTAAGAAGCTCTAACTGAATGAAGGGACCCGTTCGTCGGTAGCGAAGTCCGTCGGCACCTGTCGTCAATCTCGGAGGGGTGTCGATGAGGGCGAAGCCGTGGGAGGTGCCGGACGGGTTGTGGGAGCGGATCGAGCCGCTGTTGCCGACGAGGCCGCGGCGGTTCCGCTATCCGGGTCGCAAGCCGTTCGATGACCGCCTCGCGTTGCAGGGGATCTTGTTCGTGTTGCACACCGGGATCGGCTGGGAGCATCTGCCGCAGGAGCTCGGCTTCGGTTGCGGGATGACGGCCTGGCGGCGGCTGCGGGCCTGGCAGCAGGCCGGCGTCTGGGAGAAGCTGCACGCGTTGCTGCTCGCCGAGCTGCACGCCGCCGACCAGCTCGAGTGGGAGCGTGCCGTCGCGGACGGCAGCCATATCCAGGCGAAAAAGGGGGCGCGAAAACGGGTCCCAGCCCCGTTGACCGCGGCCGGGCGGGCAGCAAGCACCACCTGCTCGTAGACGGCGGCGGCGTCCCGCTCGCCTGGACGCTGACCGGCGGCAACCGCAACGACGTCACCCAGCTGATCGAGCTGCTCGACCGCGTCCCGCCCGTCCGCGGACGCGTCGGCCGGCCGAGACGACGGCCGACGATGCTGCTCGCCGACCGCGGCTACGACCACGACAAGTACCGCCGCCTCGTCCGCAAGCGAGGCATCAAACCGGTGATCGCCCGCCGCAACACGGAACACGGGACCGGCCTGGGCCGCCACCGCTGGGTCGTCGAACGCACCTTCGCCTGGCTCCACAACCGCCGCCGACTCCTCATCCGCACCGACCGCCGCGACGACATCCACGAAGGCTTCCTCGCCCTCACCTGCTGCCTCATCTGCTGGAGCCGGCTGGAGACCTCATTGAGTAGGACCTCTAAGCCTGGGCGGTCGGAGCGGGAGCCGTCTCGAGCACCCAGATTGCTCCGCCGGCGCAGTCGATGCGCGTGCCGCCTTCGGCGTCGTCGAGTCGCGTTCGCCGAACGTAGATGGCATGTTGGAAACCACGCTCTAGCCGCAGGCGATCGCCCGTACTAGTTTCACTCGACCGACGGTTCTCTCCTTTTACCCTTCCTCGGAGAGCGTCGGCCCGGGGGCAGCAGCGGCTACGCGAGCGCTATGGGAGCGTGCGTAGCCGCGCCGCCCTATTGCGCCGCGGCACTTGGACTCGGCTCACCACTTGCTTGCATTCGGGAGAGCGCGTAGCGTCGGCTGCGTGTCGAGTTGAGCGGCCGAGGGGTCTCTATTGACGATTGAGCTGATCGAGGGCACGCGAGACACCGCGAGCGTGTCGAGGATCGTTTCCGAGGTGCTTCGCTGGATGACGTTCGATCCAGACGCGATCGAGCATATGCGAGCGACGAGTCCGACCTGGCGCGACTGGATCGGGCTGCTGGACGGGGAGCCGGTCGGTGTCGGTGGCTGCGGCGTCGGCGCCGGGATGGAAGAGAGCAGCGCAGTCTTTGCATCGTTGTGTGTGCTTCCGGCAGCCCGCCACCGAGGTGTCGGAGGGACGCTGTACCGCCGTGTCTCCGAGTACGCCCGCGAACTCGGTCGGGAGCAGTTGGAGCTGTTCTCGTTCTCCGACGATCCAGACTGCGATGGTTTCGCCGCACGACACGGATTCACCATCGTGATGCGCGCCCGGGGTCTTCGCCTGAAACTCGAGGACTGTCCACGCCCGGAGGTGACGCCTCCTGCGGGAGTGACGATCACGACGCTCGCAGAGCGACCGGATCTCGGTTACGGAGTCTGGGAGACCGCAGGCGAGGCGCTGCCGGACATTCCCTACGACAGCGACGTACCGCCGCAGCCTGGAACCTATGAGCAGTTCGCAGCCCGGCAACTCGCCGGGCCCCGATACATCCCCGAAGCGACCTTCGTCGCCCTCGAAGGCGAGCAGGTCGTCGGCTACGGGAAGCTCGGCTGGATCAACCGCTCGGCGGGGATCGCCGACCACGACATGCTTGCCGTCCGCCGAGCCTGGCGCGGCCGTGGCATCGCCCAGTCACTCAAGGCCGCTCAGATCGCCTGGGCGCTCGACAACGGACTCGTCGAGCTTCGCACCGGCAACGAGGAACGAAACACGGCCGCCCGTGCCGTCAACGCCCACTTCCCCTACACGCCGATGCCAGACGGACTCGCGTTCCGCGGCCCCTGCGCAGCCGTGGAGTAACCCGCTGATTCGTTCGGGCCTCGGGTCACAAGCCAGGAGGCCGTGTTAGTCATGCGCCCGTCGGTCGGCTGGAACTAGGAGGTCGGCCCCGTCGGCATCGCAACCGCTTCCGCAAGTCGGCCGTACCCTGGAGGCGCCGCTGCCGACAGCAAGCCTGCGAGTGCTTCAGCGGGCGCGTTCGACTGCGTGGATTCCACGATGCTACCCCGACCTGGTCGGTTCACTGTCACTAGAAACGAACAGGTTCTCGAGCTCGCGCCTTGCGACTTTCAGGATCCGTGCGACTATGAGGCTCGCAGTGATTCGCTGCGGCGACGAACGGTAAGGACAGGGAGAGGATTCAGGGGAGGCATTTGCTCAGAGAGGGGAGCAGGCAGCAGCATCCGGGGAATCGGCCGGCGCCCTGGCGTCGACCGCTGTCAACGGCGTTCCGGCCGCTGCGGACAAGGAATCCCAACAAGGCGCCACGTTCGCTCTCGGCCGGTCAGGTTGACCAGTTGCTCGAGCCCAAGGTGCCGAGCCATCGACGCGGCTGGATGTTGCGGCGAGCTCTTGCCGCCGCGGACATCGTCGGCCTAACGGCCGCGCTCTTCATCGCGGAATGGGCTGTCGGCAGCGCCCAACGGCGTCGGGAACGCTGAGTCAGTCGACTGAGATCGCCGCGTTCATCGTCAGCCTGCCGGTCTGGATCGTTGTCGCCAGGGCTTACGGGCTCTACGACCAGGACGAGGAGCGCACCGACCACTCCGCTCCCGACGAGTTCTCCGCGCATCTTCCACATGGTCACGGTGTGCACGGCCGGAGCGGCCGCGCTGAGCTTCGTGACGGGGGTCGCCCATCCGACGACGCCGAAGCTCGTCATCTTCTGGGCGGCCGCAATCGTCTGCGTGGTCTCGGCGCAGGGCCGCAGCACGAGCGCTGGCCCGAAGAAGCCCGTGGTACCTCCAGAACACGCTGATCCTCGGAGCCGGCGACGTCGGGCAAACGATCGCGCACAAACTCCTCCAGCACCCCGAGTACGGGATCAACCTCGTCGGCTTCGTCGACGGCCAGCCAAAGGAGCGCCGCGACGATCTCGAGCACCTGACCGTGATCGGTGGATCATCCGACCTGCGCGAGGTCGTCGAGGTGCTCGACATCGAGCGCGTGATCGTCGCCTTCTCCGGCGACTCGGACGTCGACACGCTTCAGCTTGATCCGAACCCTGAAGGACCTGGACGTCCAGATCGACGTCGTGCCACGCCTCTACGAACTCGTTTCACCCGGCGTCGGACTGCACACGGTCGAGGGAATCCCGCTCGTCGGACTTCCTCAGCTGAGGCTTTCGCGCTCGTCCCAATTCCTGAAGCGTCTCCTCGACGTCGCCGTCTCGTCGATCGCGCTCGTCGTCCTGGCGCCGTTCTTCCTGGTCATCGCCCTTGCGATCAAGCTGGATTCTCGCGGGCCGGCGTTCTTCCGCCAGACCCGCATGGGCGGCGACGAGAAGACATTCACCATCCTCAAGTTCCGCACGATGGCCGCCGACGCCGAGCAGCGGAAGCATGAGATCGCTCACCTGAACCAGCACCGCGGCGCCGACGAGAGGATGTTCAAGGCTGCCGCCGACCCACGCGTCACGCGCGTCGGCGCCTTCCTGCGTCGCACGTCGATCGACGAGCTTCCTCAGCTCTTCAATGTGCTGCGCGGCGAGATGAGCCTGGTCGGCCCACGGCCGCTGATCCTCGAGGAGGACAGCCACGTCCTGGAGTGGGCGCGCGAACGGCTGCGGATCAAGCCCGGCATCACCGGGCTCTGGCAGGTCCTCGGCCGCAGCGACATCCCATTCGGCGAGATGGTGCAACTGGACTACCTCTACGTCACGTCCTGGTCGCTCGGCGGCGACGTGAAGCTCATCGCGAAGACGATTCCCCGCGTGCTGCTTTCTCGATCGACAACGTAACGCCGCTGATGCTCGAGATCACGGACGCAACGGCGAGCACGATGAGCGTGCCGACGCAGCGACGACGGCTCGCGCGTAGCTGGCGCGAACCACTTAACGTTGCGGACCAGTTCGAGGTGATGGTCTTCTGGATGGGCGACGAGCCGATGTTGCGCGGCCGCACCTATTTGCTGCGCGCTGGGGCGCACGACGGTTGCCGCGACTGTCGCTCCGCTCAAGTACAGGTTGAACCTCGACAACCTCGAGCACGTCGCGGCGAACCAATTGGAGCGACGCGAGGTTGGAGTGTGCTCGATCGAGCTAGCCGAGCCAATCGCCTTCGACCCACATGTCGAGAACAGACACACTCGCGGCGTCGTTCTGATCGACCCGATAACGCAGGACACCGTCGGCGCCGGCCTGATTCGATTTGCGTTACGACGCTCTCAGAACGTGCGCTGGCAGACGCTCGATGTCGGCAAGACGGGCGCGCGCGCCGCGAAGCACCAGCGACCGTGCATCATCTGGCTCACCGGCCTCTCAGGCGCAGGGAAGTCGACCATCGCGAACCTTGTCGAACGCAAGCTGCACGACCGAGGGCTGCCATACATACCTCCTTGACGGCGACAACGTGAGACAAGGTTTAAACAAGGATCTCGGCTTCACGGCCTCCGATCGAGCCGAGAACATCCGCCGAGTCGCCGAAGTCGCGAAGCTGATGGTGGACGCCGGCCTGATCGTGATCGTCGCCTTCATCTCCCCGTTCCGCAGCGAGCGCGAAATGGCACGAACCGCACTCGTCGAGCCCGGCGAATTCTTCGAGATCTATGTCGATGCGCCCCTCCACGTTGCCGAGGAGCGGGACCCCAAAGGGCTCTATGCGAAGGCGCGGCGCGGCGAGCTCGCCAACTTCACCGGCATCGACTCGCCTTATGAAACGCCGACGAACTCCCGACCTGCGAATTGACACAACCTCTCTCGATCCTGCGCATGCCGCCAAGGCGATCATCAGCCTCGTGACGCATCGGACAATTGATTTAGCATGGCGTTAATGGGGCGTATCGATCGAGCCAGAGATGGGTACCTTGCCTTTTGCGTCGGCGCCGTCAGCGGATGTCGGCCACCCGGGTTTGTTACCCAGCGTCGAGTGTCAGACGCAGACGAGACCGCTGAGCCGAACTGAGAGCAGGAGTTGCTTCGATGCATACTGAGACAGGTCTGATCGCACTACATGCATGTACTGCGCCGAGGTTGGTGGATCGTCGTGATCACGACTGTGCTGACGATCGCTGCAGCAGCGTACGTATCGGCCCGGCAGACCTCCCTCTACAGTTCATCCGCCGACGTCTTCCTAAGCACGCAGAATCTGGCCGCGATCGTTTCGAACGTCCAACTGCCCTCGAGCGACCCGATTCGCGCAGCCGCCACCCAGGCCGATCTCGCACGCAATCCCGCCGTAGCCGAGCGGGCCCTCGCGCTCGCTGGGCTGTCAAGCCGGGACGCTCGATCGCTCCTCTCGAAGTCGTCGGTCAGTGCAGCGACCAACGCTGACATCCTGACGTTTTCCGTGACCGATCACCGGCCTCAAATCGCCGAGCGACTCGCGAACGACTACGCCATTGCATATACGCAGTACCGTCGGCACCTCGACACGGCAGCCGTCGCAAGCGCTCGGCAAGGAATCGAAGCACAGCTGACGCAGCTGAAGGCTTCAGGCGGCGAGAGCGGCGCGGTGTATGCGAGTTTGTACGAAAAGGACCAGGAACTGAAGACACTGCAGGCCCTGCAGGGCTCGAACGCACTCGTCGTACGCTCGGCCGAGCACGCTGTGCAGACGCAGCCGAAGTTACTTCGGAACGGAGCCCTCGCCGCGGTGCTAGGACTCCTTCTCGGCGCGGGACTCGCCTTCCTCCGCGACACGCTCAACACCCGGGTTCGTAGCGCCGGCGAGGTGCAGAGCTTGCTTGGCCTGCCATTACTCGGTCGGATGCCCGAACCTCAAGGGCGACGTCGGGGAAGTAATGGGCTCGTGATGCTGGCAAACCCCTCCAGCCCTCTGGCAGAGCCTTACCGGATACTCGCCACGAATCTTGAGATCGTGAACCTCGAACGGGACGCGCGTGAAGATCATGTTCACGAGCGCCACTCGCGAAGAGGGAAAGTCCACTACGGTTGCGAACCTTGCTGTCGCTCTCGCTCGAGCAGGGCGACGCGTCATCCTTGCTGACCTCGACGTGCGGAAGCCGTCCCTCGCCCGACTTTTCGAACTCGGCGAGCGACCAGGGCCTGACAAACGTGGTGCTGGGCCGCGTCCCACTCGATGAAGCACTTGTCTCGATCCCCTTTCACGACTTCCGCGCAGCCAACGACTCGCCTTGGGACGACGGGGTAGTAGATGCACTCCAGGTTCTTCCTGTGGGCCCCCTCCCGCCAAACCCGGCCGAGTTTGTGGGCTCCGACGGAATCGCGGCACTCCTCGCAGGTCTCGAAGAACGTGCGGATCTGGTCCTCATCGACGCGCCGCCGATACTTGATCTCAGCGACACAGTGACCCTGTCCGGACGAGTCGACGGTCTCGTGATTGTTACGCGCGTGCCGTTCGTTAAGCGATCGGCTCTTGCTGAGCTCCATAGGGTCGTTAGCGCGGCGCCAACAATGAAGCTCGGCTTCGTGCTCACCGGAGCGACTGCTGGTGGCAACTATGGTGCTTATGGCTACGGCCAGGGTCAGCCAGCCGAGGTCCCGGCAGCCTGGGAAACGACGAAGTGAGCGGAACGTGGCTCGCAACCGCGCGATGAGTTGCCCGGGCGGTCCACGGCGCTCCGCGTCGGGGTGACCTGTCCCGGGCCGTTTTCTTGATGCCGCCGGAGGGTCGCTGACGATGTCGACTTCGAATAGAAAATCGAGTTTGGCCGCAAGCACGCCATGGGATGCTGTTCGGCCAACTCGCATCGGCGTTCTCGATGTTGATTGCTTCGCTGGGACACTTGAGCAAGCTGCAACCCTTGTCACCGAGCGAGCTTGCGCGACCCGCGGCGGCTACGCCTGCTTAGCAAATGTCCATGTCCTTGTGAGCGCTCAGCACGATCCGCAACTGCGCCAGGTCCTCGGTGATGCATGGGAGGTATTCCCGGACGGAGCGCCGGTGGCATGGTTGCAGCGAAGAAGCAGCTCAGATAGCGCGCAAAGAGTTGGAGGGCCGGATCTCATGTCGCGCGTTTGTTCACAGGGCGTGGCCCGAGAACTGCGGCATTTCTTTCTCGGCTCGACAAACGCGGTTCTCGCACGCCTCCTCGAGAACCTTGAGCGCGCACATCCGGGCATTCGAGTGGCGGGGTCCTACTCTCCTTCGAGAGACGAGATCGAGCAGGATCAAAAGACGGTTACCGCGCGCATTCAGCTTTGTAGACCAGATGTCGTCTGGTGCGCATTCGGAGCTCCGCGCCAAGAGCTTTGGATGGCACGAAACGTGACGGAGCTTCCCCGAACGCTACTTGTCGGCGTTGGCGCTGCTTTCGATTTCATCAGTGGCACGAAGAATCGGGCACCCCTTTGGATGCAGAACAGAGGACTTGAGTGGTTGCATCGTTTCGGCTCCGAGCCGGGAAGGCTCGGGGGCCGGTACATTCGCACCAATTCGGAGTTCCTGCTGCGCTCCTTCGGCCACATCGCTCGCGCGCGGTACTCCTCGAGATCCAACGACGAGAAGCAAGGCACTACGCCCGCCTCGGTTTGGTTTGACGTACGCGCAACCCGAGGAATTGATCAACGACCGCCGGAGACCGAAGAATGACGATGCTAGTCCCGCGCGCGACGGAGACGCTGTTGAGCGCCTCCGGACCATCGTCGTGGTCTCCCCTCACCTCGACGATGCCGTCCTTTCGCTAGGGGCATCCATCTCCGAACTGACGCGAGGCGGCGCTGAGGTTCGAGTTGTGACGGTGCTTGCCGGCGACCCCGGTCATTCCGCCGAAGCTGGCGAATTCGATCGAAGCTGCGGGTTCGACACCGCAGGTGAAGCAGCCTTGGCCCGACAGGCCGAGGATGCGCGGGCGTGCGCGATCGTTGGGGCTAAGCCCTTATGGCTCCCTTACTGGGACGGCTACTACAGCGCGGGTGGAGCCAGCGTCCAAACCATCCTTCGCGCGTTGTCGGGTGTGCTGCACGAAGCAGGCGCCGTCTTGCTTCCAGGGTTTCCATTGCTCCACCCCGACCATCGATGGCTAGCAAGGCTCATGCTTGCAAACCTCGAATTTCCCGCGACGGCCTATCTCTACGTGGAACAGCCGTACGCCATGAGTCGCTTCTTTGGCTCAACGATGCGCGTTGAGTCGCCGATTCGCGGCATAACACGCGGCCTAAGGGCACGGACACGCGATGGATCTCCAATCGAAACGCCCAGCGACATTGCGACGCTCATCTCCGGGAACTGCACCTGGGAGCGGGTCAGCAGTTCCGTTGGCGCCCGGATGCTGAAGAACCGGGCGATAGGAGCGTATAGCTCGCAGCTTTCGAAGCTCGGACATCTCGTTAGGACGCGACTCGCGATCTACGAATCGTGTTGGGGAGGAGAAGCGGTCGCGTCGCTTCCCTCACGTCCGGTTGCTCGATGAAAGTCTTGCTGGTTCACAACCGGTATCGACGGGCTCAGCCAAGCGGTGAAAATGTGAGTTTCGATGTCGAGGCGCAACTGCTCGCCGAACATGGCTGCGAGGTGTTTCGTCTTGAACTCGAAAGCGACGAGATCGTCGAATGGCCTCTGCGGAAGAAACTGGGTCTACCCTTCCGCGTCGTCTGGTCACGGGAAGGCAGCCGCTTAACGCGCGAGGCGATTGTCGAATCGGGCGTGCAGCTTGTTCATTTCCACAACACCTTCCCTCTCTTCAGTCCGGCTGTGCTGTGGCAGGCGCGACGGATGGGTGTACTGGTAGTTCAGTCGCTCCGCAATTTCAGGCCTCTCTGCCCGTCGGGTGACTTTCTTCGAGATGGGACGATCTGTGAGGACTGCCTCGGTCGCCTCCCATTACCTGCAGTCATCCACGGCTGTTATCGAGATTCTCATCTCGCTTCTGTTCCGATCGCCGCAATGGACGCTTTCCACCGATCAATAGGCACTTGGTCCGCCTGCGTCGATGCATTCATAACTCCCTCGGAGTTTACGCGAGGTAAGTACATCGAAGCTGGCTGGTCGCCGGACAAGCTCTTCGTTAAGTACAACACCGTCGTTCGGCGCGAAGCTCCCGACGAAGGATGCAGGAAAGGCTTTGTATGCGTGTCGCGTCTTAGTGACGAGAAGGGAGTGGATGTCCTGCTTGAGGCATGGCAAGACGCCTTTCCAGACGGGAGTGAGGGCCTTAGCATCATTGGATCGGGACCTGCTCAGGACCGACTTGCGTCCTATGCCGCCACAATCCCGGGCGTCGCGTTCCTGGGACAGATCCCTAGACACGACGTTGTGGAGTTGCTCTCACGAACTCGCGCTGCGGTGATCCCTTCGCTTTGTTACGAGACATTCTCACGTGTCGTAGCTGAGGCTTTCTCGGTGGGGACGCCCGTCATCGCATCGCGAGTTGGAGCACTTGCCGAAGTCGTGACGGACGGCGAGGACGGCCTATTGACCGAGCCTGGGTCAAAGACTGACCTGGCAAGAGCCCTCCGCGTTCTTGAAACATCCAGCGAGCGCGTCTGCACATTCGGCCAGCAGGCACGAGCCACATTTGAGGCGAAGTTTGCGCCTGAGGTGACCACAGCGAGGTTGTTGTCCCTTTATCGTGACGCAGCCGAGCGTCGGCCGAAGAAACCGCCAACGACCCGTACCTCCTTCCCACCGAAGATTGACCGTCAATGAGCGTCTTCTCGGAGCCAGCTCTGGCGACACTGCGACGCCTGGCAGTGGCATTCGGCGTCCTCGGTCTTTCTGCCCTCGTGGGCGCTCTCGCGGTGGTAAAACCGCAGGTCGCCTTTTTGGCGGTTCTTTTTGTCCTCTGCATCGGCGCGCTGGCCGCTCCCGTCGCATACTGGGCCGCAGCCGCATTGGTTGCGGCCATCTTGTTTCGCGGGCTCGTAACCTTGGGGGCGCTACCCTCCGTCGCCACCTACATCGACATCCCGCTCTGTTGGGGCGCGCTCATAGTTGCGGTCTTAAAGACATCCGGCCTGCGAACCCGTCCGAAAGACGCGCACCGAATCCTGAGTTGGCTCGGGGCGCTCTCGCTGGCCATGGTGATCTCGTGGGCCTTCTCGAACGCGGAGTTGATGCGTCCGATTCTTGACCTTGCGCTGCTTGCCGAGCCTTACGCCTTAATTGCGGCTCTTTTGATTGATGCTCCAAGGCACCGAGAACGACGCATGCTAAAGGCGACTGTCCTTGTAGTCGTGCTTGCTCAAATACCGTTCGCCTACTGGCAAGTCGCAACTCTCGGAACCAGAGACCCCGTCCAAGGAACGCTATATGGAGCCGGGGCTGGCGCACACACAATGTCAGCCGTTGTAACTGTCGGCGCCATCTGGATCGCGTTGAATAAGCGCTACTCGTTGGCCTGGCGCTGTGTCTTGGTCGCGCTCCTCGCACCGATTCCGTTTCTCGCGGACGCAAAGCAGGTGATATTCGCTCTACCAGCTGTCCTCGTCATGGTCCGGTGGGGAAGTTTGAAGGACGTAGTTCTGCGAGTGGCGGGGGTCGCCATGGCCATTGCAGCGCTCATACTCCTCTTCCCCGCCGGTCGAACCTCGATTCGATTCATCAACGAATCTCTGTCAGGGCACGGGGGAAAGGAAGCGTCGACCAAGGTCATTTGGGACAGGGCTAAGGCGGACCCCGCGACTATTGTCTTTGGAGAAGGTCCGGCTGAGAGTGTTAGTCGAGCGGCGTTCATGACTACCGATTTGCTGCTCAAGGCGAATTCGCCGCTTCGCGTCTTCGACCTGAAGCCAGCGCAGATTGCTCTGCAAGCGGAGGCGTCGGCGCATTCTGCGTCCGGAGGAGGCTCGTCACTTAATAGCGGGCTCTCGAGTGCGCTGGGCGTGTTCGGAGATCTTGGGCTCATCGGACTCTTCGCATACGGAGGACTTCTCCTCTCCGTCCTCGGCCCCCTTCGCCGAACCACATCACCTGAGGGCCTCGCTGCGGGAGCAGGGTTCAGCATGTTCGTCGTTCTGGGGCTCGTCTTCGACTGGTGGGAACAACCTCCCTTTTCGATGTTGCTAGCGGTGCTCGCTGGCCTGGCTCTCAGCCGTTCCTCTGACGAGGTTTCGCTTACCTCAGATCCCGTGTGATTGCCTCGCAGCGATACCTCCGACTCGTAGGACAGCGCGCACCCAGAACCTTTGTCTGGGGCTTCATCGATCAGGGTGCATCGTCCGCCGGGAATCTGCTTGTAAGCGTTGTAGCCGGTCGTCTGCTTGGCCCCAGCGGCTTAGGGATCATCTTCATTGGCTTCTCGTCCTATCTGGTGACCCTCGGATTACTGCGAGCGTTCGTTGTTGATCCCCTGATTGCGATGTCGTCAACAGCCACCGCCACGGCCAAGGGTTTGGCGGACCGGGCCGGGCTGACGATCGTGGGATGTGTGGGGTCTATCGGTTCTGGGATTCTGGTCGCTGTCGGCCTCTTCACGTCCGGATCCTTCACGCGGGGACTGCTGGTCTTCGGTCCGTGGCTCTTGCCTGCGCTAGTTCAGGACTATCTGCGCTGCCTTCTCTTTCGGGATGGACGAGGCAAGTTCGTAACCGTGTTGGATGGCACTTGGCTGTTGATTCTGGTTTGTTCAATCCCGTTCGTTGTATGGATCGATGCGGACTGGGCCGTTGCTAGCGCGTGGGGTATTGGAGCGCTTGTAGCAGCGACTATGGGACTCGTCTCCCTGCGAATCCGTCCGCAACGACCGTTGAAGGCGCTTCACTGGTGGCGCGAGAACGCGGTTTCTCTTGGCCGTTGGCTCGCGGGCGCAAGCGTTGTCTACACCGTCTGTTCGTACGCCGGTGTGCTCATTCTGGGGCTTGTGCTCGGCACGGCGGACCTCGGAGGGTTCCGTGCGGTCCTTCGGCGATGACACCACTGTCGTTGATCGTGCCGGCTCTGTCTCTCCCCGGTCTGCCCGCGCTCGCCCGCGCGAGTGCGACGTCCACGGGTGAGGCGACACGGTTGGCTACACGACTCGGGCTTGCCGCCAGCGTCATCGCCTCGGGATACGTGCTGATCTTCGGCTTAGCGCCTGGGCTCTTGGGTGCGTTGTTCGGGGACAGCTTTAGCGGTTACGCAAGTCTCGTTTGGCCCCTCGGGTGCGGACAAAGCGTTGCTGCAGCTGCGATCGGTTTCATTCTCCTCCTAAAAGCGCAAAGACGAGGTCGTGCTTTCTTCGCTGCGCGATCGGTTGCCTCCGTGATGTCCCTGGTCGTTCCTGTTTCACTCGCGATCGCCTACGGGCTGGAGGGAGCAGCTTGGGGGTTTGCCGCCGCAGCGATGGCTGGAGCGTCTGTGACCGTGGTGGTGGCGCTATCGCCCCCCCGACACCGTCCGGCCGTAACGCACAGCGCCGACGGCGCTACCGCTCCACGTTGGTCAGGGTCGCCGTGACCGGCAAGGATGAGCTGAGGCTGGAGCCGACCGCCGCGCACCTAAGCCCAACGTTGGCGCTTGTTCTGACGCCGTTGGGTCGCAACGAGAGCTCCCTACCACACTTCTACTGGACGCCCCTCTTCGAGGCTCTAAAGTCGGAAGGAATTGCGCTTGCCATACATCAGCCTCGCAGGCTCAAAATCTCGGTTCCTCACAAACGGGGTGGCCGGCCCCGCCACATTCCCATTGTCTCTCCGCTGTTTGTCTTCTCGCTGCTCCGCACGGCGCCATCAGCCGTCTTATCGACGGAGTATGGCCCCCACACGCTGATGTCACTCGTCGCTGCCCGTCTGATGAAATCGAAGGGGCTGATCTTCAAGGAACACGCCGACTCCGCGGGACTTTCATACGTGCGCCTCCTCTATCGCAGGGCCCTGACGGCGCTCGCTTGGGGGACCGTCGCAAATACGGATGCCGGGAGTCGGGACGTGAAGTCTTCTCTCAGGGCGCATCCGGACCGCGTTCATCGACTCTCCTTGCTCGTTCCCCCCGAGCGATCGCAACTGATGCGGGGGGCGATCCCACTCAGCTTACAGGGGAGCGTCCGGCCCATATTTCTATACACGGGACGACTGGTCGAGCTAAAGAATGTCACCAATATCCTCGAGGCGGCAGCCGCATTGCGGAGCGATGGCCTTCGGTTCTCCGTGCGGATCGTAGGCGACGGGCCGTCCGCGGCCGGCCTCGCTGCACGGGCAAGCGAACTCAATCTCGACGACACAGTGACCTTTACAAGAGCTGTGCCCTACGACGCGATTGGACACCTCTATGGCGGTTGCGATGTCTTCGTGATGCCTTCGCTTGCGGACTATCGGAGCGTCGCGGTACTCGAGGCCATGCGGTTCGCAATGCCGATCATCGACTCCACCGGCGATGGGAATGCCGGTGATTCGGTCATTCACGGACTGAACGGTTTGCTATTCGATCCGCGCGACGTTCCGGCCCTGGTGTGGTCGATGAAGCAATTCGATTGACGATCCAACCCTGATCAAGACTATGGGGGAATCATCTGCGCGGCTCATTGCGGATCAGACTCCATCCACGGCGGCGTCCAAGCTCCTGACCTTGCTGACCCAGTCGGACCCACTGTGATCGTGCCTAAGGGTCGCCAACATTCGAGCCATCGAGCCGTTGAACGCAGACGCTAGAGCAGACGCCATCGTCGTGGCCTATCGATCGACGGCAGTCATCCGAGGATGTGTCATGAGCCTTCTTCGCGATCCCAGCATCAAGCAGATCGTCGTCGTCAACAACTCTCCGGACGACTCAACTGCAACGGCACTGGAGGGGATCGACCGGGTTACGTACCTCGAGGCAAGCACCAACGTCGGCTTCGGCTGCGGTGTGAACGTTGCTCGGAGCGTCGTAACCTCACCCTACGTCGTACTGGCCAACCCGGACACCATTCAGGATGCCGGCACAGCCACTTCTCTTCTTCGTTTCATGGCCGCTCATGACCGCTGCGCAATGGTTGCTCCGCGAATGGTCACCGCCGCCGGCTCGATTGATCGAAATTCGCAACACGATGTCCGTCTGGCTCGAATGGCTTTTCAAGCGCTCGGATGGCCCGGATCGCTGCAGGTCATGCGTTCAGAGGCCGACCACCTTCGAGAACATCAAACAGAAGCGCTGATTGGGGCGTATGTTCTTTGTCGCGTTAAGGCCCTAGACGAGGTCGGCTGGTTTGACGAGACAATCTTTCTCTTCGGTGAGGACCAGGATCTTTGCCGTCGGCTACGTAGAGCCGATTGGGAGATATGGTTCACCCCCGTCGGCCGTGTTCAGCATCTCGACGGGCACTCATGGCGCCAGTTGCCGGACAAGGGCGCCAGCCTTTTCCGAGAGGCACGCAGTCGTGAAGTGCAAAAGGCAGGTGGAAGGATTGAGGCTGCAATGTATCGGGCACTAGCAAAGATTCGAGACAACGGCATGCGAAGGAATGGCGGAGCGGACATCCGTCAGAGCTCGAGCGATGAGTAGCCGATCCGTGTCGGGATTGGGTTAGGAGGGGCGCTGCGATGCCAGCTCTGGCGACGGTATGCGAGCGGCTGAAGTATTTCGTGGTAGAAGGTGCATATATCCCACGGGAATACTACGTCTTTGAAGATCGGCACCTCGTCTACATGCCGATCTATAAAGTCGCGTCAACCAGTATCAAGACAGCCCTCATTAACTCGGAGAACATCGCGGCGTCCTATCCCGAGTATATGGAAATTCATCAGGTTGGCACTGCTGGCAGGCATACGCTCCTCAATCCCAAGCACTGGAGATACTTCAAGTTCGCCTTCGTACGAGATCCCTTCGACCGTTTAGTCTCCTGCTATGAAGACAGGGTAAGGAGGCCAATCTACATACCGGTCAATAGACACTACTTTGACACAGACTATAACCACGTCTTGATCAAGCAGCTATTTGGAGAGTGCTTCGATCAAGAGATGTGGTTTGAAGACTTTGTCAGTCTTGTTTGTACAGATCCTGATTCACTTGCCGATGGTCACTTTAAATCACAACACGCATGGACACATCACCTCCACAAAAGAATTCCCAATTACATAGGAAGGATAGAGTCGTTCGAGCAAGACTGGGAATGGTTGTCGTCACGCTTCAACCTTCCAGCTATCGAACATCGTAATCCGTCTAATCGCGAGCGTGCCATTCACGAGTATCACTCGTCGCCCGCCCTCGTCGAGGCTGTCGCACGTCGGTATCGGAAGGATATTCACACGTTCGCCTACGAAGACTCATATCGCCGACTGGCCGTATGAATCGAAGGGCGGCACCACCAGGTGCTCGACCGAGATCGATGAGCCTCCCCCACAGCCATTGTTTGAAGGGCGCCGAGGATGGGACAAAGTGCGGGTGGGCCTGGACCGGCGCGGCAATCGCCGGGATCCGGAATGAGCAATGATCGGCTCGTGAGGGGCCGCTTGGGATGCGCCCGCACTGGACGGCGTCCGCGCCATCGCTATCACGGCGGTAATTGGCCTGCACTCGGGCTTCCTCGTTACGACATTGCTGCTGGAGGAGCACGAGAAGACCGGATCGATCAGGCTCAGCGTCGACCTGCGCCGCGCCCGGCGACCCCTGCCAGCGTTGGTCACCCTGCTGGTCGCCGTCGCCGTCGTCGGAAGCGTCGCTTACCGTCCTTGGCGTCTAGCCGAGATCCTTGCCGCCACGATGACGTCCGCGCGCCAAGGGCCGGCTTCAACGTCACGTTCCCGCCACAAGCTGTCTCTGATTCCCTAGCGGGTGCTCAGGGACGCTCGTGCTTGCTTAATCGCAGGGGTACGGCTGCGAAGGAGGCGAGCCGGTCTCGGCACGGTGTAGCCGGGGGGGCCCCAGTCGCGCGGGAGCGAATGAACGACACCGGTGGACCGTTGACCGGACTGCCGGCTGGCCAGCACATATGTCCAGCAGGACAGCTGCGGATCAGCGAGGACAGGAGCGGCGTCGCCGTTCAGGCCATTGAGACCGCGGGTGTAGATAGGGGCTCCCGCGTATTGGTAATAGACGTTGTTCCTGATCGGCGGCGAGGCACCGAATGACTTGCCGTCGTACCAGCCTCCGCCTCCGCCAGAGACGATGAGGTTGCTCTGCACGGTGTTGCCGGTCATCCTCTCACTCCGTCTCCTTGGTAGAAGAGTATCTTCTGATTGTTGGACGGCCCAGGTCGACGATGTTTGACGAGATCGTGTTGTTACTGCCGCCGTGAATCGTGAAGGCGAAGTTGAAGACTCCAGCGGAGATGTTTTCGTGACGACTGCTCCGGAGACGCCGTCATCTAGGTAGATGCTTCTGGCCTGGGAGTGGGGGTGCCGCTGTCGCGAACAAAGTTGTTGCTGATGCGGATGTTCGTCGAGGTCGCGTTCGTGTCCTGGACGTAAATCGATCCGCAATCTCTGACCAGGAGGCAGGTCGAGAGAACGACGTTGTTGGCGATCCGTAGCGAATTCATGTCGCCGCCCGAGCCGGCATTGCCAGCGCCCCTGGAGACCGGACGCGGAGACGTTGTAGACGGCGTTGTTCGTGACTGTCGTGTTCGGAATATTGCCTTCGTTGTAGAAGGCAGCCGCCACCGTAACCGGAGACGGGACTCGTGTCGTAACTGCCGTCGTGAACAATGTTGTTCGTGACCGTGTTGCTGTCTGCCATCGCGGTGGAAGCCGGGAACAGATCGCTGAGCTGCCCGCCGCCATGCAATCCGATTCCGACCCAGCGGAAATGCTGGAGCTGCAGACCGTCGATAGTCACGTGCGAGGCGCCGTCAATCGTGATCAACTCCTGGATGCCCGTGCTCGAACTGGTGGAGCCGCCGTCGAGGATCGCGCTGTCATAGCCGTCGGGTGGGTAGTACGACCAGGTTTGGCCGCTGTCGGCGGCCGTCAGATGGAGGCCGTAACTGATGCCGTTCTGCGCCACGGCGGGAAGCGCGTAGAGCCGCCACGGATGTACGCGATCTGGGGCCGCCGAGCCGCATCGTCGCTTGCGCTTTGGCTAGCGTCGCGAACGGTTTGAAATGCTTCCGTCCCCACTCATATCGCTGCCCGTCGGAGCTACGAAGATGCCAGCAGGGAGATTCACGGCCTGGCCGCGGCCTGCGCCCCGGGCCTGCCTCGCCCGGAGGCGCCGAGCCTGAGGCGGCCGGAGGGGCGCCCGCAGCGGTGGGGTTGCGGACGCGGGTGTTGGCGAAGGAGCTGAAGCCGGAGTTGGCGAGGGCGAGGGCGACGGCACCGGGCGCCGGAGCCACTCGGAAGTGGCTTGACCAACGAGGTTGGGCGGGCGAAGACGCGCGCCGACGCCCATCGAATTCCTGGCGATCACCAACGCCGTGATCGCCTTTCCTACGTCGGCCGAGGCGATGCGATACCTCTCGGCGGTCGCGCCGCGTATTCGTGTACACCCGCGAGTGACAGACCCGCTCCGCGGACAGTCGCATCCAGCGGTAGCCGAACCGGAGCGCGCCTTGGCTTGACCAGTGTCCGTTGGAGACTCTCAGACTGTCGATTCTCGATCGCGCGCCCCATGATCGTCGGGGCCCGGCGCGGCAGCGGTGCAGACCTGTTGATCCCGGCGGCGCCGATCGTGACGGTCAGAGGAAGATCATCGTCGCAGTAGCGGCAAGAGGCAACGCGATCCGTTTCACACTTGCCTGGATCGACCCGCCCACCACTCCGGCACGATCCCTCATCCGAGCGAGAGGCCAGGCTCTCAGCGTCCGTTTACGGGAAAGGGCATCGAACGGTGGAAACCGCCCCAGTGATCGCCTCAATCGCCTCACTTCTTTTTCGATGCATCTCCAAGCGAGGTAGCGCCTCCCGACGAGAGAGGATCGGTCGATCAAAAGTACCAAGGCTCGGAGGTTCGGTTCTGTGTTCGCCCCCCCCTCCGAACGCCAGCTTCGGCGTAGCACACACCTTCGATGAGAGATCGAGCGTGGTGCGGCGTCGTGATCGTCACTGTGCACGAGCCCATTCCTGAAGTGAATGTCGAGGGGTCGTGGAACAGGACCGCCGCACGCCGGCTTCGCGCGCGCAGACCACGAACCGGGCCGCGGTTCCCCGGAGCGGCGCTCCGCTCCGCCGGTCGCACGCATCAATAACCCGCCTCCCATCGCCACGACAACGGCGCACCCCTGTCGGTCGCGCTAGCGTCCTGACCGCCGCGCCGGCTAGCACTGACTCTCAGCCGCGCAGTGTCCTCTCATGTGAGCGGCGATTGGTCAGTCGGAGTTGCGCACCGGCCTCCTGGTTGGGGCAAAGGGACGTCCTCGGTTCGAGATGCTCGTCGACGCGACCAGGCCGGAGAGATGCCCCTCAGGTTGCCTCTCAGGTTTGTCTTCCCCGTCTCAGAAACCGACGCCCGGCAACACTCTGGGAACCTTGTGTCGCTCCAAACGCCAACTCGGCGTATCGCGCCCCTTGGTGAGGATCGAGGGCGTAGTCGGCGTAGATCAGAGTTGTGCGGTAGTCGGTGTGGCCTAGCCACTCCTGAACAGCGCGCAAAGGGGCGCCCGCCGCGGCCATCTGCGTCCCGAAGGTGTGGCGGAGGTCGTGGAAGCGGACCGGGCGAACGCCAGCTTCCAGCGCGCAGTCCACGAACCGTCTCCGCAGCTTCGATGGGTCGAGAACCGTGCCGCTCACTGGATTGGTGAAGACGAGGTCGAGCGCGTCGTGGTTCGTCGTGAGTTCGTAGTGCGTGCGGAGCTCCGCGACGAGCCGATCGGCGAGCGGGACGGCGCGGCTCGAGCGGCGTGATTTGGGTGTTCCGAATTCGCCGCGGGTGTAGTTGCGTCGGACGCGGATCACGCGGGTGTCCCAGTCGATGTCTTGCCAGCGGATCGCGACGACCTCACCTCGACGCATCCCGGTCATGACCGCCGTGAGGTAGACGAGGCGGTCGATACGGCCGAGTTCAGTTGGCGGCGCGGCAGCAAGGATCGCCTCGACCTCGGTCAGCGTGAGAAACCGGATGTCAGGGTTGCGAGGGTTGCGTGGTTTGTCGAGCAACTGCACCGGGTTGTGCTTGCACCAGCCACGCCTGAGCGCGTGGTTGAAGATCCCGTTCAGCAACACGAGGTGGTTGAGGATCGACTTCGGAGCGAGGCCTTCTTCTTGTTCCGCGCGGACGAACGCTTCCAGCATTTCCAGGTCGATCTCATCCAGCGGCGTGCTGCCGAAGAACGGGGCCAGGTGCCCCCGCAGGTAGCCCTCGTAGTCCGTCAGGGTGGACTTCTTGAGGCCGAGGGAGCGCTTGTGCTCGCGGTGGCGGGTGCCGGCGGTCGCGACGTCGAGCGGACGGTTAAGGTCGTCGTGCATGGGAGGTCTGCCTCCTGTGCCACGGCCGGGGCTGTTCACGCAGCGCCCGGCCACTTTTTATAGGGACAAACGCATACTAGCGTTTTGGCTTAAACAGACGGGTTGAGCGGGGGCGGCCTCCTGGCCGTTTGACCGAAGCCGGCCGCGGCCTCCTGGCCGTTGCCAACGGGGCCTCCTGGCGGGCGCAAAGGCGTCGTTCCTCAGCGGTTTCTAGCGCGTTAACCGGCGGGGCCGCCACCCTCACCATGCGCGAACTGCGCGAAGGCAGCGGCGGCTGGCTTCGGATTGAGGTTTGAATCGAGCAGCCCCTGACCGTAGCCTGGGCGATCGAAATCGCAGAAGTAGAACGCGTACGAAACGTACTTGAAGTCCGTCATAAGCAACTGCAGCGATCTGAGTACGTCGTCAGCCTGCGTCTGCAAGCCGGTGACTCCCGAATCCCAGCCCCACTCGGTAACCCAGATGTCGACGTTCTGGAGGCCTTCAGAGTCGAGGAAGTCGCGGATCTGGCCGATGTCGTCAAAGTTGCCATCCCAGGGCACGTGGAGATCTGGCGACTGGTTGTGGATCGAGTACGGGTGAATGGCGACGTGGTCGATGGGCGCGCCGAACGCGATCAGTTGCTGGAGAAACGCCTTGCCGTTGATGTCGCCCGCGCCGGAGTAGAGCAGACCGGCGAGCCCGCCGACCGCGACCTCGGCGTTGGGGTTGCCAGAGAGGATCGCGGTACGACATGCGGTGTACCAGGTCAAATACTGGTTGACGTTCGGGACAGGTTTCCAAAAGTAGTGTTCGTTCTCCTCGTTCCCGCACTCCCACAAGTTGACCCTGCCCGCATACCTCGATGCCGCCGCGCGCAGGAAGGCAGCGTAGTCGCTGACCCAGCGTTGGAATGCGGTCGGGTCCTGTGGCACGTAGAGGTAGAAGTCATCCACCGATGTCGATACTCCGTTGGCCCACGAGGGTGAGCCGTACACCGTGAACTCCGGCTTGATCCCGGCAGCGACGAGCTTGTTTACCACGTCGTCGGTCGTACCCCAGTCGAATGTCCCCTTCGTCGCTTCGATGTTGTGCCAGAGAAGACTGTTCCTGGACACCGCGGGATGGAGGAGGTGCACGTCCGCGTCGATGACTGCCGAGTGGAAACTCGGGTCGTTGTAGAAGGTCAGGTCCGAGTGGACGCCGAGGACCGGCCCCGAGGCCGGGGCGGAGCTTGCCGAGGCGATGCGAGCGGTTGGCAGCGATGTAGCACTGGTCGAGCCGGCCGCGTTCGATGCTGTGACGGTCACGGTGACGGTCGAGTTGACGTCCTGCTGCGTCAACGTGTAGGTCGGGCTCGGACCGCTCGCGACCGCCACGCAGTTGACTCCCAAAGGGTCGCAGCGCGCCCAGGTGTAAGCGAAGTTCAGTCCGGCCCCGGTCCAACTCGACGTGGCCGTCAGGACTGAGCCCGATGTCAGCGGCCAGCCAGAGATGACCGGGGGCGCGGCGCTTGCCGGGACCATAAGAACCGGGGCGGCGCCGGGTTTCGGTGAGGGCGAGGCGCCGGGTTTCGGTGTTGGTGCGACCGGCGGATTCGCGCCAGGGGAAGACTTCGGCCCCGGCGAACCGTCAGAGCTTGTCGGAGTCGTCCGACCTGCAGGCACGCCCGGGGCGACGCGCGAGCTGGTCGCGCTCGACGCGTTGGCCCGACCAGCCGAGTTCGCCGCCGTGACGCGAACGTAGATCGTGTCACCGACATCGCGTGGCGCCAGCACGTATTGCACGCCGCGCGCCTTGCCGATCGCGCTGCAGCGGTGCACTCCGTGACATCGGAACCACTGGTACGAGAAGCGAAGCGGGCGTCTCCCTGACCAGGCGCCCCGTACTGCAGACAACGCTTGTCCGCTGACAACCTTGCCGCGTAGCTTTGGGCGGACGACCGTCCTCGGATGTTGCGCCGACCGTACGCCAACCGGCTGACCGTGATGTTTGCCAAGCGCAGTCTGGGCGCCTGCTGCTTCGCCTGTCGAGCTGACTACGGCGGCAAGAGCGATCAGGGCAAGACCCGCGCGCAGTTGCGAGGCGCGTACATGTGACACACAAGCTGAGTCGGCGCAGCGGGCGGCCCGCCACACCCTCGTCCCAGGGATCCCGTGGCGGTGTGGCCCGATCCCGTCGCTTCGAGGTTGACGACCTGATATCAGTCGCGCCCTCGTCCTGCACCGTACCCTCGACCTGACAGTGATGGAAGACCAGGCCGAACTCGAACTCGCAGCCCAGTCCGAGCTTCTCCGAGAGACGCCTCGGGTCGCAGTCGGCTGGGCGAGTCTCACCGCGGTTATCTCCCAGGGGCTGCTTGCGCTCGTCTCGCTCTCCGTCGCGGCCGCGGTGTCGCCGAGCCAGTATGCGCTGTGGGGGCTGGGCGCCATTCTTTTCAACGCCCGCATCCTTGGGACACTCGGCCTCGAACAAGCTCTGATCTACTTCTCGCGGCAAGGTCGCGAGAAGGATTACCTCGACACCGCCTTTGTGGCGACTCTGGCGTTCGGCCTGGCGCTCGGCCTAGCGGGCTTCTTCTTCGCGCCTCTCATCTCCGGTTACTTCAAGCGCGGCTTCTCGGAGCAGGACGTCGTACTGGCCCTGCGGCTGATGAGCGTGACACTGCTCTTCGCGACACTCGAGAGCATTCCGGCAGCAATCCTCGAACGCCGTCTAGCCTTTCGGCGGCGTGCTGTTCCGGATGTCGGCAGCACTGTCTTCTATGCGGCGCTCGCCTTTCTCTTGCTCGCCGCGGGGGCCGGCATTTGGAGCTTGATCGTCGCGCGCACCCTGTACAGCGTTGTGCGGACGGTTGCTTTCTGGATCGCCGCCCCGGTCCACCCCAGATCCAAACCACAGTTTCACCTACAGATCTTGAAGGTGATGCTGAAGTACGGCGTCCTGCTCAACCTCGCAGGTCTCCTGGCGGTCATAACCCAGAACCTGGACACGGTCTCCGTGGCGCGAGTAGCTGGAGCGGCGCCCGCTGGCGCCTACGTGCTTGCGTTCACGATCGCGAGCTTCGTTCCAACATTCTTGAGCGGGTCGCTGATGAAGGTTTCATTCCCGCTTCTTGTAAATGCCAGCTCCGCACCAGAGCGGCTGCGCAGCGGTCTTTCTTCCGTCTTGCATGCGACCGCTCTTGTGATGTTTCCGACGACTGCCGGGCTCGTTTGGATCGTGCCAGATTTGCTCGTCCGCGTCTTCGGTCCCGAGTGGCATGCGGTGGAGAACCTGCTGAAGATCCTGGCCTTCTACGGGCTGTTCCGCGTTCTGACAGATGCCCTGTCGATTTTCCTGAACGCGACTGGTCGTCCCAGCGCTCCCCTGCTGACCCAGGGAATCGCGCTTGGCGTGGCGCTTGCCCTCCTTTGGCCGCTCTCGCGCATGGCGCTCCGGGCATCGCACTCGCCTTCACGCTCGGCCAGGGCGCGGCGTTTCTCGCGGCACTGTTCCTCGCCCGAGACGGCTGGTCGACGGAGATGCTGCTGCAGCTTTCGCGGCCCCTCGCAGCCACCGCGCTCGCGACGGCCGGCTCGCTCGGCCTTGGCCTCTTAGCGGCCGACACAGCCGGCCCGTGGATCGCTGCAGCCGCCTTTCTCGTGCTCGTGCCGACCGCAACCTTTCTGATGGATTCGTGGACGCGAAGCCTGGTTCGCGACACTTTGCGGTCGCGGGCAGTTTCCTTGGCGCCCTGAAACCGGCTGCGATCTACGAGGCTAGGTCGGTCCCGCGGGGTGGGGGCTCACCGGAGCTCGGAGGTGCGCTCGGAGCGACTCTTGCCGAGCACGTCCATATAGACATCGTCCAGCGTGTGCGCGATCTTGTCCCACGTCAGCGACCGGGCGCGAGCAAGACTCGCCGCTCGCAGCGCGGACCGCAACGGGCGATCCTCGGCCAGACGCGCAAGTGCCTCGGTGAGGGCCGCGTCGTCGCCCTTCGGGACGAGTACCCCTGCGTCACCGACGGCATCGCGGAGTCCCGGCACGTCCGTGACGACCACCGGAAGCCCGGAGGCCATCGCCTCGACGACCGATTGATTCCAAACTTCGTGCAACGAGGTGAGGACGAAGACGTCGGCCATCCGATAGATGTTTCCGAGTTGCTCCTGGGGCACGTGACCAAGCAGGCGCAACGACACGCCGGTCCCGCTGATGACTGATTCCAACTTGGCACTCAGAGGCCCATCTCCGGCCACCGTGAACTCCACTGCGAACCTCGTCCCGAGAGCAGCCACTGCTCTCGCGGCCGTGAGTGGATCCTTCTCCGCGGTCAGACGCGATACGACCAGGACACGCAGTGGAACGGGCTCAGTCCGCGGGCGTGGATCGGGCGAGAAGATACGCGGGTCGTACCCGTTGGGCGCGAAATACGTCAATCTCGCCGGGAAGCCCGATGCGGCAAGCTCCTCTGCCGTTTCCGCTGTCGAGACAATGCAGGCTCCCAGCTTTGATTGGGCGCGCCGGCCTGCGGCCGCTTCGACCCCACCGACCAGGCGCCTGCCCTGGTCGTGCGCGACCACTGGAATACCGTGGCGAGCGCACCAATACGCGACCCCGGCAAGCATGATCTGCGAATTTCGCAAGCCGTAGAAGTGGACGAGATCGAACTCCTCGGGTTTCAGCGCACGCAACATGCCAACGCTGACCTGCCGACCAAAGCGCTTCTGGAGTCCCGTTCTGGCGGGAGGTTGCAAACAGCGGTGGAAATGAACATCGAACCCATTCACTCGGCGACCGCTGGGCCGCTGCGAAGTCAGCAGATGAACGGTTGGTCGATGGCCGAGCCCTACCTGCGCCTCGGCGATATTTGGCAGGAAGTATCGAACCCCGTCACCGAAGTCTTCGTCGCGTTGACCGAAGAGGTCGAGTGTCATCGGCTGGACATGCGCGATGCGGAGCGATTCATCTCGACGCGCGCTCATCATCGGCGGCACAAGTCAGGCCCAGAGGGAACGCGACCGAACGCACGCTCGCAACGACCAACGGGGTAGCCAAGCATCTTCGCAACGTCCCCGACCGCAACGATCGCGGGCGCGGCTCCCAGGGCTGCGAGTTGCGCAACTGGATTTGTCGAGACGGGCCGGCGAGCGACGCGCCGGAGATGTCGTCCGAAGTGATAGATCGTTCCGGCAGCGAGGGTGACGCGAGACGCCCCGTTGTGGCGGCTGGCCACAATCAGCCCGGTTCCCGCGATGTATGCGGCATAGCGCGCAGCGTGACGGCGGGGCCACAGCTGAGCGTGACCGTCGCCGCGGGCGTAGTTGAAGACTGCCGGAAGAAAGCACGCAACTCGGGCCGAGCGTGCCACGTCACCAGGGCGTCGGGCGCAAACGCGAATCGTGCGCCGGCTCGCCGCAAAGCAAGGTCGAAGACCAGGTCTTCGCAGTGTCTCAGCCACTCCGGGTACCCGCCCACGTTGTTCCAAGCGTCTTTCCGAAACGCAACAGAGCGACTGCTTGGCAGAAACGTCTCTGGATCGACCTCGGGGAGTTGTGGCGTGATCACGGTGCTGAGGCTGCGCTCGAACCAGGTTGACCCACCAGCTAGGAAGAAGCCCGAGCTCACATCGATCCGCGGGTCGGCGTCGAGCGGAGCCACCAGTCGCTCCAACCAGGTTGGCTCGGCGATGGTCCCGGCGTCGGTCACGGCGATGACCGGGCCGAGCGCGTGCTCGATCGCGATATTCCGACCCTGGGCGATCGTCGCCCCCGGCGCCGAGATGACTCTAAAGCGCGGGTCGGCTGCGCCGATCCGTTCGAGGCTCTCGAGCGTGCCGTCAGTCGAACCACCGTCGACGAACACGAATTCGTCCGGCTGTCTCGTCTGGTCGAACAGCGCAGACAGGAACTCGTCCAGGACGATGCTCGTTCCTCATCGTGACGACGAGGCTGACGGCGTTCATCGCGGGACCCCGGCTTGGTGCCCTGCCAGCAGGTCGGAGTAGACCGCGACGAGGCGGGCAACAGCGCTCTCCCAGCCGTATCGCTGCTCGGCCTGGCGTCGAGCCGCAACTCCGATTCGCTCACGCAAGGTGGGGTCTTGCACGACGGCGACGACGCGCTCGGCAAAGGAGCTGCCGTGTCAGCGATGAGGAGATCCGAACCGTCCTCCGCGTCCAACCCCTCGACGGCGAGGCTGGTCGCGACCACGGGACGCCCCATCCCCCACGCTTCGAGAATCTTCAGGCGCGTGCCGCTGCCGGCACGCAACGGCACGACCACGAGAGCCGCTTCATCGAGGAAGGGACGTGTGTCGACAACGTACCCCACCACGCGCACGCCCGGTTGCCGCGCGAGCGCGGCAACCGACGGCGACGTCGGCGCGCCGCAGATCGTGAAGACGAAGTCTGGAATCTCACGTCGGACGACCGGCAAGATCTCGGCGCAGAACCACTCGACGGCCTGCACGTTCGGCCTGTAGTCCATCTTCCCTATGAAGACGGCTCCTGGCGCGCGTTCACTCTCAGCGCGGCCGGTCGGGACGAAGCGTTCCAGGTTGACGCCGTTCGGTACAACCGCGGCATTCAGCCCCGGAAGCTCGCCGAGCAGCACACTTCGATCGACTTCCGAGACCGTGACGACGCGATCCATCCTGAGGCATACGTCCAGTTCCTCCGATCGCCGCAACCTCTGCTCCCGCCGCGCGTACACACGATACGTCGCGCCTTTGAACCCGCGTGTGTCCTGCGCGAGCGTCTCGTTGAGTCGAAACTCGACGTTGTGTGCGTCGAGAACCCATACGGGCGAACCTCGCCGCGGCCGCCGGGGCGCGTACTGCGCTGTGTAGACGAACTCACACTGCACGACGTCGTAGTCGTGCATCGCAAAGTCGTGCGTTGAGCGCAGCCGCGAACGCGCGCGACGTGAATCGCGTCCCGTAGAGCGAGCGCCCCGAGCGAAGAGACCGGACGAGGGACGCAGACGTCCGTGGATGACACGGGATCGCCTCGACTTCGATCCCTGCGCGCCGCAGCTGCTCGGCTGCCGCGACCGACTCGGGCGTCTCATCGGAGAGCGTCAGCACATCGACCGTGCTTCGCGACGAGAGACCCTTGAGGAGCTCGTGCATCCTGATGCGGCCGCCGTCCACCGGCGGGAACGGGACGAACGGCGTCAGCATCAGGCACCGCACTTGGCGCTCCGCACGAGTTCGTCGCGAATCAATAGGCCGTTACGAACAGATCGCGGTGCGAGGTCACCCAGGAGACCAGCTCCTCGATTCCGGCGGGAGGGGCGGTCTTCGGCTTCCAGCCGAGCTCACGCTCGACTTTGCTGAGATCGCTCACGTAGATGCGTTGATCGCCCGGCCGAGCCGGCGCAAAGGCAGGCTCGATCGGAGCGTCGAGGTGAGCGGAGAGGAGATCGAGGGCCTCGAGGAGCGACAACGAGTACTCGGGGCCACCGCCGACGTTGTAGATGCGGCCGCGGGCGACCTCGATCTGGTCGACGGTCGTTCCGAAGAGCTCGATCAGGTCCTCGACCCGGAGCACGTCGCGGATCTGCTTGCCGTCGCCGTAGATCGTGAACGGCTGGCCGGTCGCGGCGATGCAGAACCAGGCGATCCAGCCCTGGTCCTCGACGCCGAACTGGCGCGTCCCGTAGATGCACGACTGCCGGAAGACGACGGTCTTCAGGCCGATAGATCGCGGCGTAGTCGCGGACGTATTGGTCCGCGCCGCCCTTGGAGCAGCCGTAGGGGCTGTGGAAGTCGAGCGGCTCGTCCTCGGAGACGCCGGGGGGCAGCGTCCTCGTAGGCGTAGCGGCCGTCGCGCTCGACGACGCGGACGTGCTCGAGGTTGCCGTAGACCTTGTTGGTCGAGCTGTAGAGGACGGCCGGCCGGCCGCGCGGCGGCGGTCCGGACCGCCTCGAGGACGTTGAGGGTCCCCAGGGCGTTGATCTCGAAGTCGGTGCGGGGGTCGGCGACGCTGGTGGTGACGGCGACCTGGGCGGCCAGGTGGTAGACGGTCTCGGCCTTGTCGACGAGCCCTTGCAGGGTCGACAGATCAGTGCGGATGTCTCCCCGAACGAATCGCACCTCCGGATGGTGGGTCTCCAACCAGGCGGCGTTCTGGTCGGCTCCTCGACGGGAGAGATCATCGAGCACGGCGACCTCCTCCCCCTGCTCGGCGAGACGCGTCGCGAGATTGACGCCGATGAAGCCGGCGCCGCCGATGACGAGGTGGCTCACGCCGTGCGCTCACGTTCGACCATGTGTGCTCCTTCTTGTTCGTATGGCAAAGATCCCGGCTGAGGCGACCTCGCGATGAAAGGCGACGACACCGCAGCGCGGAACCGGTCGCTCGAGTACCGCGCGGCAAAGCGGCGAAGCGGCTCGAGATACCGGCCGACGCTCTGTTCCTTCGTGAGCTCCAACATTGCCTCGCGCAGTGCCAGCGGATCCGCGCAGTCGACGGAGAGCCCGAGGCCGTGGAGACGCACCAGATGGCCCACAAGTCCCCGTTTGTGGGCGAGGACCGGAGTTCCTACAGCCGCTGCCTCGAGCAGCACGCGTGAAGCGGTGTAGTGGTTCAGGTAGGGAAGGAGCACGCAGCGGGCGGTGGCGATGACCCGCAGCCCTTCCTGCTCGGTGTGCCGGCGAAGCCGCAGTTCGACCTCGGCGCCTGCGCCTCGCATAGTCTCGACGTCTCTGTCGAGTGCGCGTCGGAAGCTCGGCTCGACCTCTCCCGCGAGCACGACGTGCAGCGAGGTTGGTGTGACGCTGACTGCGCGCGCAACCAGATCGAGCCCTTTTCGTGCAGCCAACGTTCCGTAGAGCAGGCAGCCGTCACGCTCAGCATCCGACTCGGGAAGTTGCCCGATCGGGGGCTCTGGCAGCCAGAACGCACGTCCGCGCCGCGACCATCGCCGCGCGGCTTCCTCGTCGAGCGTGAACAGCGCGTGCGCGTCGGGCCGCCGCTGCCACCGCCGGACAAGATGTTCGAGAAACCAGGCTCGGAGCAATTCGCGCGGCGCGAGCGGGCTCTCGTAGCTCGTCGGGTAGTGAGCTCGGGCGAAGAACACGCAGAGCGTGACCGGCATGGGAAGTGGCGGTCGCGAAACAAGGCGACGAATGACGGGGTCGGCGTAGAGATGAACGAGATGGTCACCGCCGGACTGAAGTGCGACTTCTTCGAACAGATCGAGCTCACGCTCGGCCAGTTGGCGATGTTGTGGAGCTAGCGGACGGTCGAAATCGACAAGTGGACGAGCCGCTCCGAGCGGAATCGAATCGACGTCGAGGTCTTCGATTTGTGCAAGCACCTCGTCCGGCAGCGCAACCGCCACGTCTGATTCGGGTGACAGCGCCGCTACGAACCGGCGTACGTAGACGGCGTGGTGGCCGCCGCTCGTCCAGTCGAAGAGCGTGATCTTCATGCCCCGACTCCGTGATCGAGTCCCTCAAGCCGACGGGCGATCTCGACACAGGCGACCAGTCCGACAACAACGGGAGTGGCGTTGTCGACGGTCAGGTGCGGGCCGGTCAGCGAAAGGATGAGGACTGCGACAAGCGATCCGAGAGTCGCAAGTAGCACCATCCGCGCACGTGGATCGAACGCATCACGGTAACCGCGGTACGCGAGCCAGCAGACTCGTCCGAGCAGCACGACGAAAACGAGGGCAGCAAGGAGCCCGAGCTTGAGCGCGAACCAGATGTAGCTGTTGTGGATGTAGTACGTGCTGAACGTGTAGCCGTAGGCGTTGTAGTCCGACGAGAACATCGGGTTGGTGAACGTGATGCTGTTGCCCAGTCCGATACCGGCCAGGGGATGGTGCTCGATCTGCCTGGCAGCCTCGCTCCACTCCGCAAACCGATACCGGCTCGACACGTCACCGTGGAGCGCCCCGACCGACTGAAAGCGTTTCAAGCCGGCTGCCAGAGGATTTGCAACGCCGTGAGCGGAAACCGCATTGAAAGCAACGATTCCGCAAACCGCAACGGCGAGCAGCGCGACGAGCCAGCGCAGCGCCCGTCGTCGTCGACGGGGCGGGAGCATGACAATCACGATCGGCAGGACTGCGATCAGGGCGACCGACGCTCCTCTCGAAAACGTGAAGTACACGCCGGCGAACGCGAGCACCGCCAAACCAAGCGCGGCGGCCCTCGTCCGCCCGCTTCGGGCGTACGCAATCACAACCGGGGCCCAGACAAGTGCGATCAGCGGAGCGAGGTAGACGGTCGACTGGATGCGCAGCGCGCCACCTGTAAACGTCGCCGCACCGCCGTTGCCGTTCACATAGAGGACGATCGCAACACACGCGCTTGCCGCCGCCGCGACGAACACCACAGTCAGCCCCCGCTCGAAATCGCGCCATGAGCGAACGCCGCTCACGAGTGGGAACACGAGGAGATACGAGAGGAGCGGACGCAGTTCCAGCAGGCTGAGTTTGAACGAGGAGCCCATTTCGTGGGCGGTGACAACACCGACGATCGCGAACGCGAGCATCAGGAGCACCAGCGCCGAGACCGAACGGCTTGGAAGCGGGAAGCGCGCGGGCTGTGTCGAACGGCCGGCGATCCATGCCCCCAGCGTCAGCACGAGCAGCACATCCGTGACCTTGAGGTTGCCACCGCCGAGCGGGAGCCCACGGTCGAAGAGCACCGATCGAGGGACGATCGATACGAGGACGATGATCAGCAGGGCGCCAAGTTCCGGTCTGCGAAGGATCACGCCGGCGACGAGGAGCAGCGCAAGAGCACCCGAGACGAGGATTGGTGATGTCGCCGTCAGCGCGAACGAGGTCGCTGCGGCGAGTGCGAGCAGGGCAACCGCTACGACCGTCCGTTGGGTTGCTGACTGCGGAGTGGTCAGGTGTCGCACTTCAGCCCCCTCGAATGCCGCCGAAGGTGCCTCGAACTGCGGATAGGCCGAGCTTCGTCCAGATGCCCAGCCAAACCGCGACAGTGACGAGCCGCGACCGCTCGCCCGCCTGATGTGTGCGGTAGAAATGCCACATACCCCAGTGGAAGGCGTAGTTCTGGCGCCAGGGGCGACCTCCCGATGTGCTGCCACCCTTCGCGTGAATCACCTCGACCTCAGGCCAGTAGAGGATCGGCCAGCCCGCCCTCCAAAACCGAAAGCACCAGTCGAGGTCCTCCATGTAGAGCCAGTAGTCCTCGTCCATCGGACCAACCGCCTCTAATGCTTCACGACGCACGAGCATGAACGCCCCGTTGACGGCATCGACGAGGCCAACCTCGTCCGGATCGAGCCAGCCGGCCGTGTACCGGGCGAAGCGGCGACTTCGCGGACGAACCCTGGTAAGCCCAACGAAATGGTAGAGAGCCGACGAAGGCGTCGGAAATCCGCGCTTCGATGCATGGTCCAACTGACCATCGGGCCTTACCAGCTTGCACCCGAGCATTCCGATCTCGGGTCGTCGGTCGAGCTCGTTCACCGCCAGGACCAACGCGTTCGGCGGTACGACGGTATCCGGGTTGAGGTACAGAAGACGCTCCCCCCGGGCCACCCTCGTCGCGAGATTGTTCGCCTTGGCGAAACCCAAATTCCGTTCGCGGATCACAGTCTCGATCCACGGGAACTCTTCGTCGACCATCTCGAGCGTTCCGTCGGTGGAGCCATTGTCGACGAGCAGAACCTCGAGCTCGAGGCGGGACCGCTCCGAAGCGAGGGATGCAAGGCAGGCGCGAAGCAGCGTCCGGCACTCGTAACTCACGATGATCACGGACAACGCCGGCAGGGAGAGGTGGCCTGCCGGCAGCGGCGCTTCGAACTTGGCGCCAGCGGAACCCTCGACCCGAGGCTCAGCTGGCGCCGGCACGAGCAGCAAGAGCCCTGAACGTCTTCGCGAGGATCAACAGGTCGAAGCGAAACGACCAGTTGGAGAGGTAGACCTTGTCGAGCCGCACCCGCTCGGCGTATGCGATGGACGAGCGGCCGTTGACCTGCCAGAGACCCGTCAGGCCGGGCCTCAAACCTGGAACCTCCCAGTACCCCCGTACGCCTGTCCACGGCCTGTCGCTACCTCCGCCGAGGACGAAGTGATCGTATTCAGCGACGGTTATCGGGCGAGGCCCAACAAGACTCAGACGGCCGCGCAGGACATCGAAGAACTGCGGCAACTCGTCGAGGGATGTCCGACGCAACCAGGAACCGATCCTCGTCACCCGCGGGTCGTTCCGGAGCTTGTGCGTCCGCTGAAACTCGAGATGAGCGTTAACCTCATTGAGCAAGCCAGGCAATTCGTCCTCGGCCCCATCACGCATCGTGCGGAACTTTGTCACCAGGAACCGCTGCCCCTCCGCACCTATCCGTTCGCTTCGAAAGAGAACCGGCCCCCTCGAATCGAGCTTCACGGCCAAAGCGGCGAGCGCGAAGATCGGCGAGAGCAGCACAAGGCACGAGAGCGAGACCACGACGTCGAAAACACGCTTCGCCCGCGATTGGCCAGGCAGCGAAATCGGCGGGAGACCAAGCAACAACAACCCTTCGACGTCGTGGAGCTCCGCCTGTTCTCCAAGCAACTCGAACATCCGTGGGACGATGTCGACGCGCACCCCACGCGTGCGCAACGAGTGGACGAGGTCGAGTTGGTCATCGTCGCGTTGGCGGGAGTAACTGAGAACCACACGATCGACGCGCATTCGTCGGGTCAGCTCCCAAAACGCGTCGAGCGTCGAAAGGACCGGGACATCCGACAGCTCTGGAGCCAACCTGATCGGGTCGGGATCGAGGAAGCAGATCAGCTTCATCCCGTACTCGTCATGCGCCAGCATCTTCATGGCGACCATCTGGCCCGCCTCGCCGGCACCGGCGATTACGACGTTCTGGCTCGTTGAGACGATCCGAGGGACAATCGTGCGCACAGCAACACGCGCACCCATGATGAGGGGAGTCGCCGCGAGCCAGAAGACCGCGATCTTCGCGAAATCGGGGTTCGCCGAGCCGGTGCCCCAAAACAGGAACGTCAAGAGCCACGTGCCGGTGGTCGTCAAATTGAAGATCCGAACGATCTCATCGGAGGTCGAGCGGCGCTCACGGGAGTACAAGCCGTAGAGGCGCGCGAAGAACAGCCACACGGGCAGCGTCGCGACGACGAGCAGCGCCTCCTGCGAGACGCTGAGCCGACCGCCCTCGCCCTGCCCACCGGCAATTTCGGCGACCGCAAAGGCCAGCAGGAGCCCGACCACGTCGGCAGCCACGAGAGCCTTGGCCATCTGGACCACCCCAAGAAAAGGAGCTCTCGGAGGCTTCCTTGAACACGGGACTCGGCTGGACGGGCCGCTCGGTCGTGGGCTCCACGGTCGTCTCTCCGGAGACCGCGTCTCTCACTTCGACTCCAAGACCTCACTCGCGCGATCCTGAATCGCTGCCTGCTTCTTACTCGCTGCTTTCCGGGAGAGCGCCGGCGGTTCGTACGCCCCGGAGAAGACCTCTGTCGTGTTCGTGGCGACAACGCCGAGCGGGGTCGTCTGCGACGAGTCGAGCAGTCGTCTGACTTCAGCGAGCATCGGGCGACGCAGGTTCTTTCGGCTCGCGACCAGGATGACCGCGTCGACCTTTGGCAACAGGGCTGCGGCGTCGCCGGCGCTCAGCAGCGGCGGTGAATCGATCAGGATCAAGTCGCTCCTGCTCCCGAGTTCCTCGAGCAACTGTCCCACCACAGGCGCCTCGATGAAGCTCGCCGGGTCGGGCGGCAACATGCCCGGAACCAGTACATCGAGGCTGCCTTCCGTCCAACCCCCTTCAGCCCCCGTGCCGCTCACTGCAACGGACTGCAAGGCATCGTCGAGGCGGATCGTCCCGAGTGCGAGGTCGGTCAAGCCGCGCGCCGACGAGAGCTCGAAGATGTTCAGAAGCGCCGGGAGCCGAAGATCGAAGTCGATCAAGGTCACGGCGCGGCCAGCCTGAGCAAACGCCACCGCCAGATTCGCCGCAACGGTGGACTTGCCCTCATCCACAATCGCGCTCGTGACGAGAATGGAGCGCGCGCTATGGCGAAGGTTCGCGAGATCGACGCCTGCGCGCAGCTTCCGAAACGCCTCGGCTTCGGGCGATGTCGGAGAGGCAAGGAGAACGGGAAGTCGTCGCTTGCCACCCAGGCGCCGTCCACGGAGGACGGGTATTCGCCCAAGTAGCGGCAACCCGACCGTCGCCGTCATCTCCGCCTCCGACCGCACGCGGGTGTCGAGCGCTTCGAGGAGAGCAGCGACGAGTAATCCGAGCAGCAAGCCGGCCGCCAAACCGTAAGCGGCGTAGAGCTTGGGGCGCGGCCGAACCTTCGTCACCGAGCCACCCGTCCGCACAACGGTCGCGTTTGCATTCTGAAGGGCTTCCATCGTCTGAAGCTCGAGCGCCTTCGCTGCGAGGTCGGTCGCGAGCGCGGTGTTTCCCTGCCCACTCGAACGGAGGCGATCGAGTTCCGCCGAGACGCCCTTGCGCGCGCCCTCAAGGGTCTCAGTGTCCAGCCGCCTCCGAAAGGTGACGTAGGCGCGCGCATAGCTCGCCGCAAGGGCCGCAGCGACCTGCGGATAACGGTTCGAGACCGTGAAGGTCAGAATGTCGCTGTTCTGCCCGACCGTCACGCTCGACGATTTCAAGAGGTCGGCCGCCCGCCCCCACACTCGCGCGCCCCGCAGTCCGAACGGCGAGGGACGTAACGCTCGGTTCCCTCGCCAGACTTGTCTGCGTCTGCGCGTAGCGATCGGCAGGTACCGTCGCCGACTGCTGACTTGCCCCGGTGAGGCTCGCCGCAAGATCTGACTGGCTGATCAGTACGTCCGCGCTCGCCTTGTAGAGCGGGCTTTGCCGCGCGGAAAAGACAACAGCCCCTACGGTGACCGCCACCGTAAAGAAGGCGATCACGGGCCAGCGGCGACGCAGGGCCGCAAAATAGTCCCGTAGTGACGCCGACCCGCCGTCCTCGCGCGTGGCCGGCGGATCGCCTATCGCCATACTTCTCTCCCTCTTGGCGCGAACCGGGCCGCGCCCCGCAGTTTATCCGTCGAAATACAGAGTAGATGGACTCTAGTTATCCACAAGGCTAGGGATCCACTCGCCCTGTGTCCAAAGTAGCTCAGGGGCCAAGCACACGGCGCAGCACCCGGTGCCTTGTGTCGTTTCGCACTCCAATACGACATGACCCCACCTCGGGGGCGAGGGTGCAGTCGAGGATCGGAATCCTCCAAAGGTTGGCCTAAAACAAGAGGCTCGAAAGAGGGTTCAACCGACGCCGGCCTCCTGGCCCGTTGACCGAGCTGGCCTCCTGGTTTCGACCCCGAAGTGTTCTCGATCACCGGGCGGCCTCCTGACCGTTTGACAGAAGATGGCCTCCTCGCGACCCATCTGCGGATCACTCCTCCGGCGACGATGTGTCGGCGCGCTCTAGCTGGAGCCTGCTCGGCGGGTTGGTTGGTTTCGAGCTCGTCCTCCAGCGGACACAGGCCTGGAACCCACACCTCGACTGACGAATCGCCGAAACACCCTCCGGTTAGCGTAGCCCCGACGCAATCGACGGACTGCACCTTTCCGGCGGAGGGTTCTCGGCGATTCGCCACACACGGCGGTTCATCGCTCAGCGTCAAGTCGGAGGCGGTGGCCGCGGCATCGGATGGGCGACCCCCGCCGAGCTGTTGGCGTCGACGGCCCCGGGGATGGCAACCGCCTCGACCGTGAACGTGGAATCACCGGCCGCGTCCCCGCTCGCTTGGTGCTTGACGTATCTCCGCAGGTCGATCATCGGCTTCTCCTTTGTCTAGTGGCGCGATCTGCGCCTACCTACAGAGAACCAGGCGAGCCTGCGAGGAACCCAAGCCCCGGCTGGGAGTTGGCCGAGAGTCGGTGCTGCCCTCGAGCGAGAGCGTCTACCTGCCGTCGCATCATCGCCGCGATCGTGGTCGTGTCGCAGACGAAGCCAATCATGTTGCACCGGCAGGGTCGGTCGCCGCGCCAACGTGATGTTGTAGCAACACGCCGCTCGATGAAGTGACCTCTCTGGCTCTTGGTGGCGGCGGGCCGACTCACTGCCGATCCCTGACCGTCCGCCTACCATGACGTCGTGGAACACCGTCCGGGACTGCCACGCCGGAGGGCGATGTGGCTCGTATCCCTGATCGTGCTCGCGCCCCTCGTCGGCGTGGCCACGCTGTTCCGTGTCGCCGGCTCGCGCGCGCGCCGTCGGTCGCCGATCTACCGGCCAGGATCCGCGCGTTCGACCGTCAGCACGACGTGATGCCCGCGCGTCTCTCGCAGATCTCCCAGTTCGTGCGCGAGAGCGCGGTGGCGACCGAGGACGAACGCTTCTACCAGCACAGCGGCGTCGACCTGATCGCCCTCCTGCGCGCAGTTCCATACGACGTGAGCCACTTCTCACTTGCCCAGGGTGCGAGCACGATCGCCGAGCAACTCGCCAAGATCCTCTACCTCCGCGGGAACGATCATTCCGTGGTGGGTAAAGCCGAGGAGATCATCCTCGGCTATCGCCTCGGCCATAGGTACGGGCATGAGGCGGTGCTCGACGCCTACCTCAACTCGGTCTATCTCGGCGAGGGCGTATACGGGATCCAGAACGCGAGTCGCCGCTATTTCGGCCGCGACGCAAGTCGACTCAACTTGAGCCAGGCAAGCCTCTTGGTCGGTCTCATCCAGGCCCCCTCACTGTATGACCCACGAACAAACCCGGACGGGGCCAGAGCCCGGCAGATCGCAGTCCTGCGCTCGATGGTCCGCAACGGCTACACGACCCAGGACGAAGCGGCCGCCGCCGTCGCTCGACCGCTGCACCTCATCTCCGGCAGTTCCCTGCCTGGGATCTCGGCCACGTCGTTCGCGGTCGGTGCACCCTTCGATCCGGTCGAACTGGCAGCCGCACTGATCATGCTGCTGCTCGCCGGCGTCGCGCTCGCCCTCACCCGCGCCGCGAACCCAATGATCGCCTCAAGCGTCCTCCGCGCCGCAACGGTCGCTCTCATTATCCTCGGCGCGCTTGCAGCCGCACATTCCGTGCGAGTCCTCTGAGGCTGTCGCGAACCGGACGCAGGCGAGCACCGACCTCTCGGGCAACTCCCAGCTTGGGCTGGGGTTCCTCACAGCCCCACTTGGTTTCCTTGTGGATAGACGCAGATCGCGTCGCGAGACAAAGGAAACAGGCTGATGATCGAAATACAGAATCTCACCAAGCGCTACGGCGAAACAACCGCAGTAAACGACCTGACGTTCACGATCAAGCCAGGTGTCGTGACCGGCTTCCTTGGACCTAACGGCTCGGGGAAGTCGACGACGATGCGGCTCATCGTGGGCCTCGACGCCCCGTCCAGCGGCGACGCCACCGTCAACGGTAAACACTACGCCGACTACGCCGCCCCGTTGCACGAGGTCGGAACCCTCCTCGAAGCGCGATCGACCCACTCGGGCCGCTCCGCGTACAACCATCTGCTTGCCCTGGCGCAAACGCACGGGATCGCCCGCCGGCGGGTCGACGAACTGGTCGAGCTCGTCGGCCTGGGTTCGGTCGCCAACAAGCGTGCCGGACAGTTCTCGCTCGGCATGGGGCAGCGCCTGGGGATCGCCACGGCGCTCCTCGGCGACCCGGCCGTCGTGATGCTCGACGAGCCGGTGAATGGACTCGACCCAGAAGGAATCCGCTGGATACGCGACTTGATGAAGACTCTCGCCGGCGAGGGACGAACGGTGTTCCTCTCGTCTCACCTGATGAGCGAGATGGCGCTCACCGCCGACCACCTGATCGTGATCGGCAAAGGACGCTTGATCGCTGACGTGACGGTCGCTGAGTTCATCCACCGGCATTCTCGGAACCTCGTGCGTGTTCGCTCACCACACGCAGCCGAACTCGCCAATCTCGTCGCCAGGCCGTTCGTCTCGGTCCGGCCGATCGAGCACGGGCTGATCGAGATCGAGGGCCTCACCGCCGAGCAGATCGGCACCGAGGCGGCCTCGAACGGATTCGTCCTTCACGAACTCACGCCCCAAACCGCGTCGCTCGAGGAAGCATTCATGAGCCTCACACACGACGAGATCGAATACCACGCAACGCCGTCCTCTCACGCCGACAACGAGGGAGCAATCGCGGCATGAGCACTATCACCGCACCCGCAACCATCGCGCACGAAGCCCCGGCCGTCCGGGTCACCCAGGCACGAGTCGCACTGTCCGAGTGGACGAAACTCCGAACGCTGCGCTCGACGCGCTACTCCCTGCTCGCAGGCTTCTCGCTGACGATCGTGTTCGCAGTGCTACCCGCCCTAGTGAACGCGAGCCGCTGGCATCGGATGAGCCTCATCGAGAAGCTCAGCTTCGACCCGCTTCGAACGAGCCTGATCGGCGTCACCTTCGCCCAGCTCGCGATCGGCGTCCTCGGTGTTCTCATCATCAGCGGCGAATACTCGACAGGCATGATCCGCTCGACGCTCACCGCCGTCCCGAGACGGCTGCCGGTGCTCTGGGCCAAGGCCGGCGTCTTCGGCGCCGTCACGCTCCTGCTAGCCGTCCCGGCGACGCTAATCGCCTTCTTCGCCGCGCAGTCGATCCTCGCGGGACACACCGTGAACGGCCATGACATCGCTCTTTCGATCACCGACCCTGGCGTCGGTCGCGCCGTAGTCGGCGGTGCGCTCTACCTGACTCTGGTCGGACTGTTCGGACTCGGCTTCGGCGCGATCATCCGAAACACAGCAGGTGGAATCTCGGCACTCGTCGCCGTGCTCTTCGTGGTGCCACCGCTAATGAACGTTCTCCCGTTGAGCTGGAACAACGCGATCTCGCCCTACCTGCCGAGCAACGCCGGCCGCGCGATCATGACTGTCACCTCGCACACCGGGACGCTCTCGCCGTGGACGGGTCTTGCACTCTTCGCCGGCTACGCCGGTGCCGCCATCGCGGTGGCTGCCGTCCTTCTGCGCCGCCGTGACGTCTAGAACATGAAGGCCACCGAGATGACAACCACGACCGAGCGGCAGGCTCAAATCAACGATCTGCTGCTAGGTATGACAGGTCTCGTCCGAGCCCCTGAACTGCTCGAGCCTCGCAACGCGAACGACCTGGAGTTTCAGACAACCAACGCCCGGATCGAACAAATGCACTGGCAACTCGCACAGATCATGCAAGCGGACCACAAACTCCAGCACGCCGCCTGAGAGTGCAGGCACGACGTGCGCCGGTCGTTCCTAGGTGCCTGTGGTCTCTCCCCGATCGTGAGACTGGCCGAAGTCGAGACGACCCGAAGCGGCATGTTCGTCGTGGTGAAGGTCGTAGACATTCCGGTGGTGCTCGAGCGTGTGGTGGCGGTGGCAGACCTTCTGGAGGGTCCCTGCTACCGGATGCTCTCCGGTGCGCAGGCAGTAAGGGACGGCACAGGTGCGGTGCCAGCGCGTCCAGGCGGCCACGCCGAGCGCCGCGATCAGAGGCACGGTGCCGACGATGCCGAGGAGGTTGCTGCCACCGTTCGAGTAGGGACTGTTCGCGAAGGCGCCGGCCCACACGACGATCACGATCGCCAGCCCGAGGGCGATCGTGACCCCGATCAGAACGGCGCCGAACTCGCTCCGCTTCACTCGGGAGCCTCTGCAGCAAGCCTGCTCGAGGCCTCAGCTCGGACGTGCATCAGCCCGCGCAACGAGGAAGCTGGCACCGAGTGCGAGACGAGAGGTCTGCAGGCAAGCCCGATGAGCAACGCTGCCAGATGGCCGAAGCCGGTGAAGCTCGGAGAGTACACGAGGGCGGCGCCCAGAACGAGCAACAGAGCGCCGATCCAGGCCCAACGAAGTGCGCGTGGTAGCACGTACGTCAGCACACTGGCAAGCGCGACGAAGCCGTAACTCGCGCCGACGTCGACTGCGTGCACCACTGAGCTCTGGACGACGCCGCCGCGCAGCGCCAGCCAGAGGCCGGTGGCAGTCAACAGAGTCGCCCCCACATGACCGATGACGAAGACCGCGATCGAACGTCCTGAGCCGATTCGGTGCTCGAGGGGCGCGGCGATCAACGTGAAGAGAGCGACCCACAGAAGCCACTCCGGAGCGCTCGTGACAAAGAACGCGCTTGCGATCAGCACGCGTACCGGGTCGTGTGCGAGCTGATCGAGGTTCGTGCTTCGCTCGAGCAGGAGTTGACGCGCCACGGACGAGCTGGAAGTCGCGAGCACCCAGGTCGTGACCAGGAGGATGAGGAGATAGGTGTACGTGGCAGGCGCCGAGCGCACCCAACCGCGCATCTGCGGAGAGAGACGCCGCCAACGCCCGCGGACCCGATCGAGCTGCGGCAACCGATCGGATGCCATCACCCGCGTGAAGCCGAATGCGGCAAGGAGGGCGATGAACGGGATCACTGCTCGCGACAGTAGCCCGGCCGATGCCGCCCGACCGCTCGCGCGGCAACTCTCAGCTTGCTCTCAGCTTTCTCTCGCAATACTGAATCTCAATGAGCACCGCGTCGAAGGGCCGTGTTGTCGTCGTCGATGACGAGCAGAACATCGCGGAGCTGATCGCGACAGCGCTGGGATACGAGGGGTTCGAGGTGCGCATGGCCTTGAATGCTGCGGAGGGCCTCGCGGCGGTACGCGACTTTGCGCCTGATCTCGTCGTCCTCGACGTGATGCTCCCGGATGCCGACGGCTTCGAGTTGCAGGCTCGAATCCGCGCCGACGGGCAGTCTGTCCCGGTGCTCTTTCTGACCGCGCGCGACGCAGTCGAGGACCGGGTCCGCGGTTTGACCCTGGGGGCGGACGACTACATGACCAAGCCCTTCAGCTTGGCGGAGCTCGTCGCCCGCGTGAATGCGGTTCTCCGCCGAACGCAAGGCACGGCTACGAGCGCGCATCGACTCGCGTTCTCTGACCTGGAGCTCGACGAGGAGACGAGAGAAGTTCGGCGCGGCGCGCGGCGCATTCACCTCAGTCCGACCGAGTTCTCGCTGCTCCGCTACTTGCTCCTCAATGCGCGACGGGTGTTGTCGAAGGCGCAGATTCTCGATCACGTCTGGCAGTACGACTTCGGAGGGGACGGACGAATCGTCGAAACGTACATCAGTTACCTGCGGAAGAAGATCGATGCCGACGGGCCGCCGTTGATTCATACTCTGCGTGGAGTCGGCTACTCGCTGCGCCTGCCGGAGTAGGAGCGATGTCGATTCGCTCCCGGATGACGCTCGTGGTGGTGGTCCTGTCGGCTCTTGCCGTCGGCACCGCCGACGTGACGACGTTCCTCTTGCTTCAGCGCGACGTGCACGCGAGCGCGGAAGCAAACGTACGAGAAGTCGCACACACGGCGGTCGTGGCTCTTAGAAGCGGCCAACCATTGAGCCTCGCCACCTTCGCGGGCGCCGACCGGCCCGTGTTGGTCGAGACTCGTAACGCTCATGGAACCGTGACCCAGCGGGTCGGCACGTCGGAGGCTGGGCGCGTCAAGCTCCCACCGGGCTTGCTGTCGCATCTGGGGCGCTCGCAGGAAACCCGCCTTCCGGATGGCGGCAGGCCTGCATTTCGCGTGATCGCTGTGTCCGCTCCCGGCGGCACGGTGATCGCCGCGATCTCTCTCAGGAGCGAGGTCAACACCCTCGCTCAACTCGTTCGCCTCAACCTCCTCGTCGGGGCGGTCGTGCTCACGATCCTCGCGATCGTGGCGGCGATCGTGCTCACGCAAAGCCTGCGCCCGTTGCGGCGCATCGCGTTGACCGCGGACGCGATCGCCGCAGGCGATCGCACGGCGCGAGTCCCGAAGGGGTCGAGACGAACCGAGATCGGCCGTGTGGCCACCGCCCTGAACCGCATGCTCGACGAGAACGAGGAGGCGTTCGCGCAACGCGACGCAACCGAGGAAAAGCTACGTCGCTTTCTTGCCGACGCCTCCCACGAGCTGCGAACCCCTTTGACGTCGATCCGCGGCTACGCCGAGCTCTTTCGCCGCGGCGCAAGTCAACGCCCGGAGGATCTCACTAAGGCGATGCGCGCCATCGAGGACGAAGCTGCACGAATGGGCATCCTCGTCGAGGACCTGCTCCTCTTCGCCCGCCTAGACGATGGGCGCCCGCTCGAGCGAGCCCCGGTCGCGTTGGACGACGTCGCCGAAGCGGCCGTCAACGCCGCCCGCGTCATTGAGCCAGACCGAACCTTCTCGTTCGAAGTGTCCGAGCGCCCACTGCTCGTCGCGGGCGACCGGGACCGGCTTCGACAGGCACTCGACAACCTGCTGACCAACATCCGTGAGCACACCCTAGCCGGGTCGCCTGCCTCTCTCTCGTTGGCCGCGGTCGACGACGAGGTCGTCCTGACCGTCGAGGATGCGGGGCCGGGAGTGCCGGATTCGGAACGCGAACGCATCTTCGACCGCTTCTTCCGTTCCGACGCAGTTCGCAGCCGCACGAGCGACGGCGCGGGCATCGGCCTCGCAATAGTCCGCTCGATCATCACAGCCCACAGCGGTGAGATCAGCGTGCGGCCCGCGCGGCCGCACGGCTCGATCTTCGAGATCCACCTTCCTCTGCTTGATACCGAGGGCCGGAGAGACGCCCAGAACACGACAGCCTGACTCCTGACGGCCACCGTTTCCGCAGCCAAAGCCTGCCGTGCGGCATCTCTTGAACATCACTTTCTGAGGGCGCACGCATCCTGGCGCGTTGACAAAGGCGGCCTCATGGCCGATCGCCCGAGGCGCGCCGGCCTCCTGGCCCGTTGATCGAGCTGGCCTCC